>CAVOYH010000001.1:0-524680 GCA_963700635.1 uncultured Bacteroidota bacterium
ATATCGTTGACCGTCTCACACCCGGCGAGAGGCCCGGATTCACCGAGAGAGGTTTTGGTCTTCCAGACATCAAAGATTCCAGACCCATCGGGGTGTTGGTATGTGGAATCGATGTACTGCGGGGTGATCCAGCGGAAATCACTTCCCAGTGCCCGGTGGAGTTCCTCCAGCGAAGACACTCCAAAATATGCGAAGTAGATCGGGAGAGTATCGGGATGAGGGTTCCCCAGCCAGAATCCACACCGGTCAACCGGCCGGCGGGATATGATCCGCTGTATACGTTCTCGCGAGTTCATTGCGGTCCGGCGAGGATGTCGAACGAACCGGTCAGACGGATGTCCTCCGAAGAGCTTCCTACCATGACAGTAATAGTGCCGGATTCGAGGAACAATTCCATATTTGCACCGGGATATGCCATGTCCCGGGCCTGAAGGATAAACGTCAGGGTTGTCACGGCGCCGGGAGCAAGCGAAACGCGTTTGAAACTTTTTAGCTCTTTCACCGGACGGGTAAATGTCGCGACTGGGTCTCGAGTGTAGATCTGGACCACCTCGTCACCATGACGGTTTCCTGTGTTCTGAATGTCAAAACGTATCTCCACGGCGCCCTCCGGACCTACCAGGCGCGGCATGATTCTCAGATTGCGGTATGTGAACGTAGTGTAACTCAGGCCGTGGCCGAAAGGGAAGAGGGGTTTGCCGCTCAGATCGGTATAGTCATCCCCGCGGCCGGTGGGTTTGTGATTGTAGTAGAGGGGGACCTGCCCGACATGCTGGGGGAATGTCAGGGGCAGTTTCCCGCCGGGTGATTCACTTCCGAACAGTACGTCTGCGAGTGCGTTTCCCCCTTCTTCCCCGGGGTACCATGCTTCCACGATCGCCGCCACACTATCGATCCAGCCCGCCATCGTGACGGCATTCCCATTATAGAGCACTACCACGGTGGGTGTTCCCGTCCGGGCCACGGCGCGGATCAGATCTTCCTGTGCACCCGGGAGTTCCAGTTGTGTACGGTCGTACCCTTCACCTTCAATGATACCCACCGCAACAATTGCCACGTCAGCCCTCGTTGCGGCTTTTACGGCCGCCGCCTGACGCGGATCCTGGCCGGCAAGCAGACGCCAGACAAGTCCGGCATAACTCCATCCCGAATTTTCATAGTAGTCGATACGGAGATCGTAATGTCGTCCGGATTCAAGTCGGATATCGATGGCGTCGAGTGTTGCGCCGCGGTCAAACCAGCGCTCGATAAGAAGTTTGCCATCGAGCCATAATCGTACACCATCATCCGTGCTGGCGCCAAGCCGGTACAGGCCCGAGATCGAAGGAATAAGCGTGCCGGTCCAGCGGACGGAGAACTGTTCCTTCGGGATAACAGAGTCAGGCGATCCCATGGCCCACGTAAAGAGAATGCCCGGATCGGTCCGGACGAGCCGGGGCGCTCCTGAAAATGTCATATTGTCGTAGTACTCTCCACGCAGACCCTTCTCACCCGGCGCTCCTCCGGCCGGAATAAGATTCTCTGCCGGTATGGGCGGAAGTGCGGTATATCCCACGTCACATCCCTTTTCATAGAGTACAGACACGCTTTTGGGGAGCGCTCTGGTAATACCCTCGCGCAACGTAACGACTTCCATGCCGAATCCACTGTAATCGCCAAGGAGGACGGAATCGGCACACGGTCCGATTACAGCGATGGACGACAGATTCTTTTTCAGCGGCAGCACGGCAGGATCGTTCTTCAGGAGCACAATAGCCTTCCTTGCGGCCTCCCGGGCCAACGCGCGATGGGCTTTGCTGTCATTCACTCTGTCAGCCAGAGCAGAATCGGCATACGGCTGCTCGAAGAGCCCGAGTTTGAATTTCGCCCGCAGGACATTTCTCAAAGCGTTATCAAGAGTTTCTGTTGTCACCAGTTTTTCGTTCACTGCCTCCACGAGGGGCGCGCCGTAATAGTGGATATCCGGAAGCTCCATGTCGAGTCCGGCAGTCAGTGCCTTTGCCGCTGTCTCTTTCATGGTCGCCGTTACTCCGTGCTTCTCCCGGATGCCGGCGACGGAACCATAATCGGAAACGACAAACCCCCTGAATCCCCACTCTTTACGCAGGACGTCGGTCAGCAGCCACTCGTTAGCAGAACAGGGTACATCGTTCAGCGCATTGTAGGAAGCCATGACGGACCATGCTCCGGCTTCCTGAATGCAGGCCTTGAATGGGACGAGGTACACCTCCCGCAATTCCCGCTCTGAAAGAAAAACGGGATAACTATCTCGTCCTCCGTCTCCGTAGTTGGCAATGAAGTGTTTCGGGGTGGTCAGGACTCCTTCCTGTTCAACACCGGAGCAGAAAGCCACGCCCATCCGTGATTGTAGAAGGGGATCCTCGCCATACGTTTCCCCCACACGGCCCCAGCGGACATCGCGCGCGATATTCACGACCGGTGAGAGCACCTGGCGGATACCACGGGACCGTGCTTCCCTCCCGATTGCTGTTCCGACCCGGTTCATGATGCCCGGGTCCCACGTGGCTGCAAGCCCTATTGCCTGGGGGAAACTTGTTGCCTTGTTGCCGATGAGTCCGTGCAGGGCCTCATCATGGAAGAGAAGGGGGATGTGGAGACGGCTTTGCTCGACAGCCAGCTTCTGGATAGCATTGATTCTCTGTGCGGCAGCGCCTGCCGTGAACGACCGCACAATCGGTCCCACACCGCCGAGACCGTCAACCGTCAGATTCTGTCCCCACTCAACCTTTCTCATGGTGCAACGCAGTTGCGCTACTTTTTCTTCCAGCGTCATGCGGGAAATAAGATCGGTGATTCGTTCCTCAACCGGAGCCGAAGGATTCAGATACACGGCGCCGGTGGCAGCAGGACTTTGTGCAAACGCGCTGCTCATCACCAGCACCGTGCAGGCAGATCCGGCGGCAAGGAGTGTCCGGGAACCGGTTCGGGAGTGCAGTAAACGTGAGAACCAATGGACCGTTGTCATGTTATACCCCCTCCAGCGGATCTGTTTCATGCCATCGCCCCCGCCTTACGATACGGAGAGATTTAATCTCCAGGGGGCGGAAGCGGAGTGATTTCGCGCGCGTCGTATCTTGAAGCGAAAGTGTGGCTGAAACACTCTTGCCCGTTGTTTCCTGGAGCCGGACAATCAACGCCTTCCCATCCTCGCTCCGTTTGAGGGCGAGTAAGCGGATTGTTGAAGGGCTTACGGAAAGCCATTCCGCAGATGATGGCAGAACCTGAGACGATGGCTTTTTTTCCGCCGGTGTGCCGATGGGAAGATGCGCGAATGTCGGTGGCGGGGCGGCGAGCCAATCAGACAACCCGGGGCAGCATGGAGCGCACTGTGTCCGGGTCGCCCACCGTCACGAGCACACGGAATTCATGGATACCCTGATCCATGTACTTCCTTGTCGGAGGATCACTCAGAGGGAAACCCTTTTCGTGGCAGTACGCAGCGCTGCGGAGAACCGAGAGACGGATTTCCCCATCACGAACGTCAAGGCCGTGTTGCCCGCTGTTCACAATACCCAGAGCGGTCTCTTTGCCATCGACAAGGCCGTTTGCCATACACCACCCGCCATGCACGTGTTCCTCACCATCGGCGGGACGTTCCATAATTCCGCCGGGGACCTCGCAGAGCAGTGTCGGAGATGCCAGTGTGGTGGGAATCGAGAGTTTGAGACGTTTTCGCTTTTCCTGCCAGTGGATGCGCCAGTGGAACTCCACGACCGGCCAGTCGGGATAGACGATGGTCCGGAGGACAATCGTACTGGACTGGAACGAGAACTCCGATTCGGTGATACGACGTATGGGGCCGTCGTACAAAACACGGCCGGGTTGGCCTTGCGGAGCGAACGAACCCACGACCTTCCGGTATTGCCAGCAGTCGGCTCCCCATGCATCACCCTCGTCTTCCATCACCAGCGGTGCCATCATGGGACCTGTCAGGCACTCCCTATCGTTGCCGGCGTGCAGTGACCGGATCAGACCCGTCGCGGGATCAGTTGAATGACGAAGAAGAGGAATGATGGGTCGCGTATCCCGTTTGCCTTCATGAATCTGAAGGGCAAACCGGGCACTGCCGGTGTGCGGAAGGTCGGCCATAAAGCTGATCTTCCGTCTCCATCCATTAAAGGGGAGCAGGGATTCCGGTTGTTCCTCCTGATGAGGGATTTCCTCTCCCTCCAGCGTGGTGAGGCGAAGGTGCCACGTTCCCGTCCATTTCGGCCGGAGATCCAGCATACACTCCACTTCAACGGGGACGCGCGGGAGCGATGGGTTTGTATTCAGGACTGTGACCGGAACATACAGGGGAATATATCTCCCCCGGTTCAGAGCCGTCACCGCACCCATCCGGATCTTCTGGGTCAATGAGCCCGCAGAACCGTAAAGATCGAGTGCGTCCTGTTCGGCCGGTTCCGTGCAGGTGCCGGGGAGAATGTCGTGGAAATCATTAAACAGCACATGTTCCCATGCCTGCCGTAGTTCAGCGTCCGGGTAGGCCGCATGCTGGAACCACCACGCCGCGGCGCTAAGGGCTTCGGCCTGAACGAGTCCGGCCGTTGTGGAAAAGGCGCGACGCTTGAGACGTGAAAGGGATGTATAACAGCCGGTGAAAACCCGCTGGATATCACCGTGCACCAGGGGGGCATTCCGGGCGTGCGAACGCAGAGCCCGGTAGAGCCGTTCCGGCGTGCTGTGCCGGATGTGCACGCGCTGTTCTTTTCGCTGAAACGCGCCAATAGTCTCAAGATCCTCCCGTGTCGCGCCGCCGCCATGATTGCCGATTCCCCAGAACACCGGAACATCCCGGTTCAGACGGAGGGCGAGTTCCGTCCCCTCATTCAGGCGCTGCTCGATGTTATCCCGTTCGGTATGGTACAACCCGACGGCAATCCGGTAGGTGAGGATCTCAGAACCGTCTGCACCCTGCCAGCGGTAGAGGTCTGATGGAAGGTGCAGTTCGGACTCCTGTGGCCGCAGATGAATGTACATCCTGTATCCGGTCTGGACGAGCACCTGCGGCAGGCCCGCGCCATGGCCGAATGAATCGAAGTTGTATGCCACGTGTGGTCTGGCGTGAAAATGTTCCGCGAAAAACCGGCGGCCCTCCAGAATGTGCCGGAATATCGACTCGATCGAAGGGAGATTGACATCGGGCTGAAGAAACCAGCCTCCGCTGATGCACCACCGCCCGGCGCGGACCAGACGCTGAATACTGCGGAACAGAGCCGGATCGTATTGCTGGACCCACTTGTAGAGGATGGCTTCGTTGTGGTTGAAGATCAGCGAAGGAAAATCGCCCAGTATCCGAACGGCATTTCCGAACGTCGACAGTGTTTCACTGCATCCTTCTTCCCAGCGCCACTGCCAGACCGGGTCAAGGTGAGCATTACAGATCAGATGAACGGTGGGCTTCGCCATGAGTGTTACACCTCATCCGGTGAGGGAAGGTTTTTGTACCAGGTAAAATACAGCACCACACCAAGCGCAAGAGTCAAGGCAAGCCACAATCCCATACGTTCCCATTCCCGCAGGAAGAGATAGAAGGGAACGAGGGCAAGACAGATCTGGAACACGGTGGTAACCCCGCCGTTCAGAACATCGATCATCGGCATACGATCGTGGACAGGGACAAGGCCCCTTCGTTGGGCTTCCCGGCGGACGGGGCCCCAGAAGCCAAAGGGGCGGATCCGCGAATAGAAGGCCACGAGCGTATCCATCGGTGCGGGTGCGGTGTAGGCTCCAATGACCAGGGTGATCACCAGTGAGACCAGAGTATCCACGGCGAGTGTCAGGACGATGCCCCATTCCGGAAAGAATATTTTTTGCGAGACGATAAAGATCGCCGTGGCGACCATACTCCAGACAAACGCTTTTGCACTGAACCGCCACCAGTGCCAGCGGCAGGTGGAGGGAACGAGAATCATTGTCACAACAATAAAGATCATCGTCTCCCAAGCGGAAACAATGTCGGTGAAGGACAGACTGAATACGAAGCCCAGTGTAATTGCGCCGACGGATGCAAGTTGACCGGCGCGGACGAGTTGTTTGGGCTTCAGGTCCTTCGCAACGTATCGTGCGAGAAAGTCGTTGGTGACCACGGAGCTGGTGACATTGATCATGGCGCTCAGCGTTGACATCAGGGCCGCAAGGAGGATGGCCATAAAAATTCCCTGCATGCCGATGGGAAGCTGTTTGAGGACGAGTGGCATCATTTTCTCGGCGTCAAAACCCGCCCCGGGACCGAGGGTGGACATACCGAGGATAAGGAAGGAACAGGCGATGATCCAGCGGAGCGTGTACCCGACGGTCCAGGTTCCGGCGGCGAGTGAAGCGTCGCGGGGGGTTTTTGTTGTGAGGAAGAACTGAAAATCCCAGACGTTCGGTCCGGCAAGCACCCTGAAGATGAGCCAGCTGAATCCGGCCAGAATCATTGTGCCGAATGCATTGTAGTGAGCATACGCGCCCGGTGTGTCGGTGATGTAGGAAGGCCACAATGTCCAGGTGGGCGTGAGCGAACTCCAGGCGGGATCTTTTGTGGCGAGGACGGATGAACCTACGTCTGTCTGCATGGCCATCGCCCCGAGTACAATGGCGCCGACCGCGATGAGCATGGTCTGGAACACATCGGTGACGATCACACCTTTAAAACCTCCGAGCGTAACATAGATCCCCACCACCCCGAAGACGATCAGCGCCGATTGCCAGCGGGTGAAGGGGAGGAATTCCTCGGCAAACTTGCCTGTGCCGACCGCCATGAACATAAGATTAAACACCATGAGGACCAGAAGAAACGTCGCGGCCGCGAGACGGGCGTGCTCGGTGTCACGGGTATTTCCGAAACGCGTGACATTCCATTCGGCGAAGGTCATAACCCCTGACCTCCGGATGTATTTGGCCTGGAAGGCCATGAAGAAACAGATGATAAGCCATCCCCAGAAGATGTGCGTCATCCAGATACTCTTGAGGCCGAGGTAGTACATTGCGCCGACGAGCGCCATCGTCCCGCCGATATCGATATAACTTGAACAGCCGGCCAGTCCGAGCATCCACCACGGCACATTCCTGTCGGCAAGGAAATATGCGCCCACGTCCGCTGTGGCCTTCTTCTGGATATAGAACCCGACAAATGCATTCAGAATGAGGTAGAGAATGATAATGGCAAGATCAACCGGGTGGAGTGCCATACTGTTCCTTTGGAGGAATTGGATAAACGCTGCTCCCGGCACGTCTGGTTGAAACGTCGAGGTATTGGCGTAATCCAGAATACCGGCGAGACGCGATAAAGAAGAGGATGTGGATCATAATAGAGGAATCTGCAGATATATGCAAGCAAACGATTGCACAGGGAACTTCAATTGTGTGCGTACCCCTCCCCATCTTTAACGGCGCGACCTTCGGAATGTATGAGGCGGTGCTTTCAGCGGATCCTCAGGCCATGGATGCTTGGGGTACCGGCCACGCATCTGCTTCCGTACATCCGGATATACGTTGGCCCAGAAACTGGATAGATCCGACGTAACCGCCAGCGGTCTTCCCGCCGGAGACATCAAGTGAAGCAACACGCGGACTTTACCTCCGGCTACACTCGGGCTTTCCCTCTGCCCGAACATCTCCTGAAGGCGAACCGCCATGACCGGCTGAGGGCCTTCTCCGTAGCGGAGCGTAATCTGTGACCCGGCAGGCGAGCGCAGATGAGTGGGAGCAAGCTGCTCTAACAGTGTGCGCCGACGGGCATCCAGGAAGAATCGTAGCGCATCGTTGAGGTCAATGCTGCTCAGCTCGTCCAGTCGAACCAGACCCCTGACGTGCGCCCCCAGCCACTCCGGCAATGCCGCAAGCAGGTGCTCACCGCTCAGGTCCGGCCAGTTGCTTCCGACCAGGCCATTTTGCCGGAGCCATTCGCTGCGGTCGCGCAGACTTTCTGTTTTTGGTGTCCAGGGTAAACACGCCAGCCCCCGGCGCGTAATCCCGTCAAGCAACAGGGGCGTCACTTTCACGCCGGACGGCTCCATGGATTGTTCGGTGAGCTTCACCGCACCGATACGGGTGATCTTTCGATTGCGTACCGATCCCGAGCCCTCATCCCAGAAGAGTTCTTCCTCTTCCACAATCAGTCCGGCAAAGTGATCCTGGATCGTGCTCCGGTCGAGAGGGGATGCGAGAAAGATCCGTGCCTCCACCCCGACACCATCCACATCACCCACGGCGAGATAGGCATGCCGCGCAAGCTGACTCCATTCCGGAAGCTGTGCGCCCGTGCCGTTGGCGAGCACGTACCGCCGTCCGGTATCGCCGCGCCGTTGTGCAATACGATCAGGATAGGCGAATGCGAGGAGGAGGCCGGGATCGTCAGGAGTTGTCGCGGAAATTGAGCGGGATGAAAAAGATGTGTTGCCAGATGCCGGGGAAGCGCCATCAGTCGGACGAGAGGGAGGGGCTTCTACCAGCCGGCGGAGCCGCCGGGATTCCGCCTGTATAAGTGACCGGGAAACACGATCCGTCTCACCTCCGCCATGCAGGGCATGGAGTAATCCTGCAAGGTCGAGATCACCCTGCCTGCCTGCACGCCCCAGCGGGGGTCCTTCAAGGAGCGCCGCAATGTCACACGCATCTTCTGTTCTGGAAATCGACTGCGCCTGCACGATCATGTGGGCCAGCCGCGGATGAACAGGAAGCCGGCTCATTGCCAGGCCGTGTGGGGTGAGTTTGTACGACCCATCCAGCGCACCCAGTTGCTGAAGCAACAGGCGGGCCTGTGACAGGTGAGGGATGGGCGGAGCATCCAGAAAGCGCAGACCGGACCCTTCCGGTGATCCCCAGCGCGCAAGGTCGATTGCAAAAGAAGCGAGATCTGCCACAAGGATTTCCGGGGTGGGGAATTGCTCCAGCGTTGCGTGCTGTTCCGCAGTCCAGAGCCGGTAGCAAACGCCTGCCGCCTGCCTCCCGGCTCTCCCCCGGCGTTGCTCGGCCGTAGCCAGTGATACCGGCACCGTTGTGAGCCCTGACATCCCCCTCCTCGGATCGAACCTGGGAATCCGCGCAAATCCGCTGTCGATGACCACCCGCACGCCGTCAATGGTCAGACTCGTTTCGGCTATGCTGGTTGCAAGAATCACCTTCCGGCGGTCCGGTTGTGGCGGTGCGAGAACGTTAAGCTGATCGGCCCACGCCATTTCACCATGAAGAAGAAAAACGTGGACATTGTCCGGCAGAGTGGAATCCAGCAGCCGATCGCGGGTACGTTGCAATTCGCGGCGGCCGGGAAGAAACACGAGAAGATCCCCTTCGGTCTCTGACAGAGCCCGAAAAGTTGTTGCTGCCACTGCGGACTCCAGCTGGCCCTCGACGGGGGAAGTCCGGTACACGGTCTCGACAGGATAAGCGCGACCTTCGCTGCGGATAACCGGAACATCTCCCAGAATCCGGCTGAGTGCAAGCCCGTCCAGTGTGGCTGACATGACCAGGATGCGCAGGTCTGGTCTCAGGTGGTCCCGCGCATCGAGTGCAAGGGCGAGCCCGAGGTCAGCATGGATACTCCGCTCATGAAATTCATCAAAAATCAGTACCGTAATGCCGGGAAGATCGGGGTCATCCTGCAGCATTCTTGTCAGAATACCCTCTGTCACAACTTCAATGCGAGTTGAGGAACTGACGCGTGATTCTCCGCGGATCCGGTATCCGACGGTCTGTCCAACCTGTTCTCCCAGGAGTGAGGCCATAAATGCTGCCGAGCGCCGGGCTGCAAGCCTGCGGGGCTCAAGCATCATAAGGCGTCCGTCGCCCGGAAGCCCGGCCTCCAGGAGGGCAAGAGGTACTCGCGTGGTCTTTCCTGCGCCGGGGGGCGCAATGACGATTGCCGAAGGTGATTTCCGGAGAGCAGAATGGAGTTCCGGGAGTATCGTGTCGATGGGGAAGTTGAGGTTCAGGGGCGCCATAATGACTCCGTCTAATCTACCACCACTGTCTCTGAGAATCAACGCACCGTTCGAAGTGAAGCTCATGGGAGGTGGCCGGCGCACTTCACCCGGATGCCGATATTTCGCCTGATTGGTCCGTTCACGTCATGTCGCGCGCCGAATCCATTGATTCTGCCGTTGTTTAGTGCTACCTTGCCAGTACACTTCGGGGTTATGATACGTGGAGCACTGGAACAAGGCGGAGCTGACGGACGCACAATTGCGGGAAGAGTTGTCCCGGTGTGAATCGTGCGAAGAGAAGCCGTGCAAAGAGGCTTGCCCGGCTGACTGTTCCCCTGCTGATTTTATCCAGGCAGGCCGCTCCGGGGGAGCCCCGGACTACCGGCGTGCCGCTGCGCTTATTATGGGGAGTAATCCTCTCGGGGGGATCTGTGGTGCGATCTGCCCCGATTACCTGTGCATGAAGGCGTGCGTACACCGCCTTTTTGACCGGCCTGTGAATATCCCCCCCGTGCAATCCACACTGATCCGTAAAGCGTATGAGGCGGGAATGCCTCGTTTCGAGGCAAAATCCCCCAACGGGCTCCGGGTTGCCGTTGTCGGCGCGGGCCCGGCCGGACTTGCCGGCGCCGCGGTGCTGGGGCAGCTCGGATACGAAGTGCATATTTTTGAAAAATCCGAACGAGCAGGAGGGATGTGCAATGTCATCCCCTCATCCCGTCTCGACAAAGAGGCGCTCCAGAGGGATATAGATTTTGTGCTCGGACTGGGTGATATCCGGCTTTTTACTGAAACCTCCATCCTTTCCCCTTCCCGCCTTCTCGATTCAAAAGAGTACAACGCCGTTCTCCTGACGACCGGATTGGATCTGCCGATAGCTGCCGGTATTCCCGGCGAGGCATCTGCCATTCCCTGGGAAAGTTTTCTCCAGAATCACGCTCACCTTCAGGTACGCGGGAAGAGAGTTCTTGTGATCGGCGGTGGTGCGATCGCGGTGGATTGCGCCGTGACCGCGGCGCAGGACGGGGCGCAGTATGTTGAATTGGTGTATCGCCGGAAGATGGAGCATATGCCGCTGACAGACTATGAGCGGCACCTTCTTCTTTCTCACGGCATCGAGATTTCCTCCGGTACCCGGGTAACACGTATCGTGCGGAAGGGAAAGACGGTTACGGGCGTGTACACCGTCAGACAGTACGTTCGTGGCGGAAAAAAACCATCTCCCAAAAACTTCACTCCCGACCGGAAGGAGAAACCGGTTTACCGCACATGTGACATGGTCGTTGTGGCGATCGGGAGCAAGCCCCGGTTCACCGGTGGAAAATCCCGCCGCCTTTTTCTGGCAGGGGACATGGTGCACGGTGCGGCGACCGTTGTTGAAGCGGTGGCGTCCGGAAAGAATGCGGCGGCAAACATTGATGCGGCGCTGACCGGGGCCCCGAAACCCAGGCGCGAGAAAGGCATCAAGAGCCGGCAGATTCTTGCGGGGCGGACCATGATGCCGGTTCCCGTCACCGCACAGTTCTTTGACAGGCCTATCCTCTCCCCCTTCCTGCTCTCCGCGGCGCCCCATACTGATGGCTACGAGCAGATGAAAAAGGCCTATGATGCCGGGTGGGCGGGAGGCGTCATGAAGACCGCCTTTGATGATGTGCCCGTGCATATTCCCGGTGGATACATGGTGGTGTTCGGGGAATCCACGTACGGCAACTTTGACAATGTCTCCGGCCATCCTCTTCGCAGGGTCGCAGATGAAATCAGCCGTCTTGTCCGGGAATATCCCGATCGTCTTACCATGGCCTCCACCGGGGGACCCGTCACCGGAGACGATACGGCCGACAGAAAAATCTGGCAGGCAAACACCAGACGGCTTGAAGACGCCGGGGCGATGGGGGTGGAGTACAGCCTTTCCTGTCCGCAGGGAGGCGACGGAACTTCCGGTGATGTGGTATCGCAGAACGCCGAACTCTCCGCCCGGATCATAGAGTGGGTGATGGAAATCAGCGATCCGCGTGTCCCCAAGCTCTTCAAACTCACAGGCGCGGTAACATCAATCCGTGCGGTTGCGCTGCGGATTCGTGAAGTGTTCAATAAATATCCGGAGAAATGCGCCGGGATCACTCTTGCCAACAGCTTTCCGACACTTGCACTCCGCCCGTCCGTGTCAGGCCGAACGGAGAAGGGAATAGTTGTGGGCATGTCAGGCGAGGGCATCTTCCCGATAAGCGCCCTGACACTTGCACGGGTGTCAGATCTGGGCCTTGTTGTCTCGGGAAATGGCGGGGCGATGGACTACCGGGCGGCAGCCACCTTTCTTGCTCTCGGCGCATCCACGGTGCAGTTCTGTACCGTGGTGATGAAGTACGGACTCGGGATCGTGGACGAACTTCACTCGGGTTTGAGTTATCTTCTTGCGGAACGGGGTTTGACTTCGGTCTCCCACCTGATCGGGTCTTCTCTGCCGATGCCGATTACGCCATTCGAGGATCTCCCGGCCACAAAACAGGTTCCGGAACTTCTCACCGGGTTGTGTGAGCAGTGTGGCAACTGCGCACGGTGCCCGTATCTGGCAATTTCCATGAGTACACGCGGCCTTCCTGTCATTGACCCGGCGCGCTGTATCGGGTGTTCTCTCTGCGCCCAGAAATGTTTCGCAGGTGCATTGGTGATGCGTGACCGCACTCCGGCGGAAGTAAAGATCATGCTGGAGCATTGATCATGGCTTCCCCGCTCCTGCTCATAAACGGCATCATCGTCATCCCTTCGCCTCTGGCACCGCGTGTGTTGTACGACCATTCAATTCTCTGTGAGCGCGGCATCATTACGCGTATCGCGCCCAGGCACGAATTGGACACGGTTGCCGCCGAACGGATAGACCTTTCCTCACGGATAATTCTTCCGGGCTTTATCAATCTGCACACGCACCTGTACAGCACATTTGCACGCGGGCTGTCAATGGCCGCTCCCCCGAAAACATTTTTGCAGGTGCTGGAACAGCTGTGGTGGCGTCTGGACCGCTCGCTGACGGTCGAGGCGTGTTATTACAGCGCCCTGCCCGTGCTCCTGGAAGCCATCCGCTCCGGTACCACGACGATTGTGGATCACCACGCAAGTCCGCGCGCGATCCATACATCCCTGCCCACGATCGCCAGAGCGGTTACGGAAACAGGTCTGCGGGCCTGTTTGTGTTATGAGGTTTCTGACCGGGACGGCCCGGAGGCGGCCCGGAACGGAATAGCCGAGAATGTCTCCTTCCTTTCGACGTGTGCCGGCGAGCCCGATTCGCTGTTGCGGGGGATGTTCGGACTTCATGCGTCGTTCACCCTTTCGGATCGTACTCTCCGGGATGCGGTGGAAGCAGGACGTGGGGCAAACGCGGGATTCCATATCCATGTTGCCGAATCGGCAATCGACCAGGAGCAAACACGCGAACGGCACGGCATGTCCGTCGTGGAACGCCTGTACCGTTTTGGAGTGCTGGGAGAACGAACAATTGCCGCGCACGGGGTTCACCTCGATGATGCCGAAATGGACAGCCTTGCCTCCACCGGGACGGTCGTGGCACACAACCCCCAATCCAACATGAATAATGCCGTGGGGATTGCGGATCTTCAGCGGTTACAGAAACACAACGTGCAGGTGGGGCTGGGCACCGACGCCATGACGAACGATATGCGCCAGGAGCTGAGGGCAGGAATCTGGGCACAACGTCTCGCGCAGCAGGCTCCCTCCGCCGGTTTTGCGGAGCTCACCCGTGCGCTGTGGAGCGGCAATCCGCAGGCCGCGAGCCGCCTCTGGGGATTCCCGGTCGGGGAACTCAGCGAGGGTTCTGCAGCAGATCTTATCGCCCTGGACTACCTGCCCGCCACCCCGTTGAGCGATGCCTCGTTATCCGGACATCTGGTGTTCGGCATCGGTTCGGCGCGGGTGGATACCACCATTGTAGGGGGCCGGGTGCTGATGCACGGGGGGCGCCTCCTGCTGGATCTGGATGAAGAGGAGATTGCCGTAAAGGCGCGCGACATCGCCTCCGCGGTCTGGAAACAATTCTCCTCCATGCCGTAGAAACAGAACTGTCTCACAACTTTACTGTCAGGACTCTGAACGCTTATGTCTCTTCTCTCCCGTGCCCGTGAGTTTGAACAGGATACCGTTCGTATCCTCTGTGACCTCATCCGTACTCCCTCATTCTCGTCCAAGGAAAAGGACGTCATCGGGGTCATCCACAAAGAAATGTCAACCATCGGCTTTGACGAAATCCGGATCGATGGTCTCGGCAGCATCATCGGTCGCGTCGGCACCGGCCCGCGGGTCATTGCTTTTGACGCGCACATTGACACCGTCTACGCGGGCGACCTGGCACAGTGGTCGTTTGATCCGTTTTCGCCAAAGGTCGAACAGGGAATGGTCTGGGGACGCGGCAGCGTGGACCAGAAGGGGGGCATGGCGAGTATGCTGACGGCGGCGCGTCTGATCAAGGAGCTGCATCTGGAAAATGAGATTTCGGTGCTTTTCACCGGGACGGTGATGGAGGAGGACTGCGACGGGCTCTGCTGGCTGCATCTGATACAGGAGGATGGCGTGCGGCCCGAGCTTGTGGTTATCACCGAACCGACAAACATGAACATCTACCGCGGCCATCGCGGCAGGATGGAGATCCACGTCGCGGTAAAAGGTCTGAGCTGCCACGGATCGGCTCCGGAGCGGGGTGTTAATGCCATCTACAAGGCCTCGCGCATCGCTCTGGAGATCGAAAAACTTAACGGGCAGCTGCGCAGTGATCCTTTTCTCGGGAAGGGTACCGTAACGGTGACCGAGGTCGTGTCGTCGTCGCCGTCACTCTGCGCCGTGGCTGATGGGGCACGGTTGCATCTTGACAGGAGATTGACTGCCGGAGAGACGCGGGAAAGCGCCATCGCCGAGGTGCAGGAGGCCGCCGCACGTGCAGGCGTGCCTGACGCGGAAGTTACTCCGTTGACCTACCGCGAAACGGCCTATACGGGAAAGGTTTATCCCATGGAGAAATACTATCCGACATGGACCCTGGCCGAAGATTCTCCCCATCTCCTTCAGGCGATCTCAACATACAACACGGTGTTCGGAAAGAAGCCGCACGTGGACAAATGGACTTTCAGTACGAACGGCATTGCAGTGGCGGGAATCCACGGAATACCCTGTCTCGGCCTTGGCCCGGGGAATGAAGTGTATGCCCATGCGCCCAACGAAGCGACGCCCGTTGAACATCTGACGGGCGCGGCTGCCTTCTATGCAGCCTTCGTCGAGACCCTCGTCCGGGCCTGATGATCAGGGAGCAATCATTACAGCAGACCACGATACGCCCGGACTCAACTGCCTGGATAGATTCATCACAGACGGCCTGGATGCGCCGGAACTCGACCGCCCGGAGGCGTAGATCACAGGCGCCCATGATACGCACGTATGAATCAACATGGATACGCTTCTTTCAGCGCCCATAATACGCTTGTAGCCCATGACGATGATCCCTTTTTGTTATCGCTGCACACTCTGTGAACAGACGTTCGACCGTAGGGACGTGCGGTATCTCTGTCCGGTATGCGGAACTTCGTACCGGCCCGGAATTCCACTCCAGGGAGTGCTTGAGGTCGATTTTGACTGGGACGAGTTGCGTTCCCGGTGGGATGCAAAAGGCCCGGATTGGGATCTCTTTTTGCCGGTGGAAAAGGAGTATTGTCCGGATTTCGCTGTCGGAAACACTCCCTGCGTGCCTGCCCCCAGATTGGCGCAGGAGCTGGATCTCCGTACGCTCTTCCTCAAGAATGACGGTCTGAATCCGAGCGGATCACTAAAAGACCGTGCATCATTTCTGATTGTTGCCGAGGCGACACGACTGGGAGAGGATCGGATTGTTGCCGCCTCAACCGGCAATGCCGCAAGCGCACTGGCGGCTGTGTGTGCCGCCGCCGGCAAACATGCCATCATTTTTGTTCCGTCCACAGCGCCTCGCGCAAAACTGGCGCAGATCGTGTTGTACGGCGCAACGCTGATTCCGGTCGGGGGCTCGTATGACGAAGCGTTCCGGCTTTCGCTGGAGTTTACGGCGGAGGAAGGCGGGCTCAACCGGAATACCGGGTACCATCCGCTGACCATAGAGGGAAAAAAAAGCGCAGGACTTGAGATTTTTGCGCAGATGAGAATGGTCGTACCGGACGTCATCGTGGTCCCGACGGGCGATGGTGTTATTCTCCATGGGATCTACAAGGCATTTGCCGATTTGCGGGCAGCCCGGCTCACCGCAACACTGCCACGGCTTCTATGTGTACAGGCCGAGCACTCCGATGCAATCCACAGGTTGTTCCGGACGGGTACATATGCGGATGCCCCTGCGCCTGACACATGCGCGGACTCCATCGCGGTGCGGGTACCCAGCAATGCGTTGATGGCGCAGCGCATACTGCGCGAGTCGAACGGGACGTCGGTAACGGTATCTGACGAAGAAATCAGGAGCGCCCAACGGCAGCTGGCGCGCACAACCGGCGTATTCGCTGAACCCGCTGCGGCCGCTACGATAGCCGGCCTGGCCCGTGCGCGAAAAGCCGGCTTCATTGACCCCGGCGAGGTTGTGGTTGCGCTCATTACCGGGCATGGACTAAAAGACATTGACACAGCGCTTGAGGGAGTGGTTCTTCCACCGCCCGTGCCGCCGGATCTGAACGCGGTGCGGGCATTCCTGGCGTAACAACGACATAACGATCCATCACAACAAATGTGACATTTCTCCCGGTGCACCGAGAAGTATGAAACTTCTTATCCGCAATGGCCATGTCTGGCAGGATGGACGCCTCGAAGATGCAGATATCCTCGTGGAGGAAGGGCGTATTGCGGCCGTGGGACAAATTGACGATATGGGACAGGGTGTGCCGGTCCACGACGCGAAAGGACGCGCCGTGCTGCCGGGTTTTATTGATGTGCACACGCACATTGATGATCGTATCGGCGCATTCGCCCTGGCGGACGATTTCTCAAGCGGCACCCGGTGTGCCGTTGAGAACGGAATCACCACGCTGGGAACATTTGTGACAGAATCCGGAGCCATGCCGCTTCGCGAGGCTTTTGTCGCCACGACCGCCCGCGCGCGGGGAAGAGTGTATTGTGATCTGGTATGCCACATAACCCCGACCCGGTTCGATCATGACGGATGGCGCGCGATCGATGAAATCCTTGCCCGCGGGGTCCGCACGGTAAAACTCTACACAACATACCGTCACGCGGGCATCTATTCGAGTTATGATCAGATAGAGCGTGTGTTCGCAACGATCGGTTCACGCCCGGTGCGGTTCTTTGTTCATTGTGAAGATGACGTATTGCTGACAGGCGCAGCCGCCGGAATCTCCCGGTGGGATGAACCCATAGCGCATGCCCATGCCCGTCCGGTGGCCGCGGAAGTGGCTGCAATCCGGGCTGTCCTTGAACGTGCCATCCTGCAGAACGCCCGGTGTGCACATTGTGCATGTCTCGAGTCCCGAAGGAGCCGATCGTATCGCGGGGTCGCGGGATGAACTGGACGTGACGTGTGAAACCGCGCCGCAGTATCTGACCCTGGACACGGGATGGCTGGAGCGTGAAAACGGCCATCGCTGGATATGTTCGCCTCCCCTCAGGTCTGCCGCAGTCCGGACGGAGCTGGTTCAACGGGCACTCGAGGGAGTGTTCGACATCTTTGCAACCGATCATTGTGCGTTCGCAAAGACGGACAAGGATTCGGGGCGCGGGGATTGCCGTCAGGTTCCCAACGGGCTTGCGGGTATCGGCGCGCTTCCGCATCTTATTCACGGGCTGTTTGTGAAAAAGGGGAGAGATGGATTTGCTGCGCTTGCGACGCACCTTTCAGAGAATCCGGCCCGGGTGCTTGGACTCTATCCTCAAAAAGGATCCATAACCGTCGGCGCTGATGCCGACCTGGTCTTCCTCTCATCCGACGGCCCGCTGCGTCCGATCCGTTCGTCGTTGGCCGGGACGTATGAACCGTACGAGGGGTTTGAATCATCACTGTTAATTCATCAGGTGCTTTTGCAGGGGGTGCCGGTGGTAGAGGATGGACGTTTGCTTGAGACCGGGCGCCCGCGAGGGAGATGCTTATGGGAGAACTGAACAGACCGGCCTGGCGTAACGATGCGTATGCGAAGGTGACCGGACGGACGAAGTATGCCGATGATCTGAAGTTTGTGAATCTTCTCCATTCGGTTCCGGTGTACAGTGATCATGTTCATGCTTCGATCCGCTCGATTGACACGCATGCTGCAGAACAGTCCGCAGGGGTCGTGAAGGTGATTACCGCACGCGACGTGCCGGGGACAAACCGCCACGGCCAGATCGTTCAGGATTTCCGTGTATTTGCAGACGACAAAATCCGCTTCCACGGTGATGTTGTGGCGATGGTCGTGGCAGAAACGCGGGGGCAGGCGCTTCACGCAGCGGAGCTGGTGCGTGTGCAGGCTGTGCCGCTCCCCCCGATTCTTGATCCCGAAGAGGCGATGAAAGACGGGTCGCTTCTCGTCCATGAAGAATTCGGGACAAACATCATCAACACACACCGTGTCCGGCGTGGTAATGCGGATGAAGGAATCCGGGCTTCTGCCCTCGTTCTGGAACATCAATTCGCTACGCAATGGATTGAGCACGCCTACATGGAACCGGAGGTGGCGGTTTGCCAGGTACGGCCCGATGGTGTGATGGAGGTCTATGGCAGCATGCAGCATCCCTTCAGCACCCGCAGGTTTGTGGCCGGAGTGCTCGGTGTTCCGCTCTCCGGGGTGGAAGTGATCGGCACACCCATGGGGGGCGGGTTCGGGGGGAAGGACGATACCGCCGCGATAGTATGTGCGCGTGCAGCGCTCGCTGCCCGCCTGACGGGACGGCCCGTGAAGCTGATGTACCGGCGGGACTGGTCCATAAGGGAAAGTTACAAACGCCACCCGTACCGTGTGAAATACATGATGGGGCTGACACGCGAGGGAGTGATCAATGCGGTCCGGTGCACCATTATCGCCGATGGCGGCGCGTATTGTTCCGTCACGCCCTGGGTGACGTGGCGCTCGACAGTGCAGTGCTGCGGGCCCTATGAAGTCACGAATGTGCATTGTGACACGTTCGGCGTCTACACCAATAACCCTGTCACGGGAGCCATGCGCGGGTTTGGTTCGCCGCAAATGAACTATGTGGTGGAATCCATGATAGAGATTGCCGCCGGCCGGTTGGGAATGTCGGCCGTGGAGCTGCGGCGCATCAATATGGTGAAACAGGGGAGCGTGACGATCACCGGGCAGAAGCTGGATGACCACACGGTCGCGATGGAGCAGGTGCTGGATGCCGTGTTGAGGGAATCGGACTACGAAAAGAAGCTGCCGGCATCTGCCCGGGGGAAGGGTGATGCAGATGAACAGTACGGCATCGGACTGGCGATGAGTTACCGGGGAGTGAGTCTGGGTGCCGAAGGAGTGGATTTCTGCGCCGCGATGATCAATGTCCAGGCCGACGGCTCCATCCTTATTGAAACGGGAATTCACGAAAACGGCCAGGGTGCAGAAAGTGCCATGATACTCATCGCAGCCCGCGAGCTGGGTGTTCCCGCCGACCGTATCCGCTACAGGAGATCATCCACATCCGTCATACCGGACAGCGGAACAACCGTGGCATCACGCGGGACCATCATGGGCGGCGGCGCCATCACCCTCGCCGCGCGCGAATTAAAAGAGAAGATGGTTGAAACTGCTGCGCCCATGCTGCACTGTGAACCCGGTGAGCTGGATTTCCGGGATGAACAGATAGTCCGACGGCAGGGCGGCGGATCGGTGCCCTTTGATGCGGTCGTGAAGGAGATGTTCAGCCAGAAACGTTTTCCACACAGCTTCGGTGTATTCCGGGCCCCTACAACGACCTGGGACGAGGAACACGGGCAGGGGAAGGCGTATTTTACATGGGTCTATGGATGCCAGGCCGTGGAGCTCACGGTCCATCGCCGCACGGGCAAGGTCAAACTCCTGAATGCAGTCGCCGCGCATGACATCGGGAAGGCGATCAACATGGCCATGCTGGAAGGACAGTTCTATGGCGGAATGGCAATGGGGATCGGCTATGCGCTGCATGAAGATCTCGAAGTGGCAGACGGCAGGATTCTCAATATGAATCTGAATGCTTACCGGATCCCCCGGGCGATGGATATGCCCGAAATGAAGGCCATCGTCATCGAAAATCCAGACCCGCAGTCGCCGACCGGAGCGAAGAGTATCGGGGAACCCACAAACGAATTGATGGCACCGGCGATCGCCAACGCCATCTTCCATGCCACCGGAAAACGGCATTTCCGGCTGCCCATCCGCTGTATCGGGGAAGAGTAGAGGAGAAGAGGCTTTGACCATAACTGTAAATGACAAGACTGTCCCCGTGACGCCGCAGCAGCAGGACAAGCGGCTTGTCGAGTTTCTGCGGGAAGACCTGGATCTCACCGGGACGAAGAATGCCTGCGACATCGGCGCGTGCGGAGCGTGTACGATTCTTGTGGATGATGCGCCTCTGAAAATCTGCACAAAACGTGTGCGTGATGTTGCCGGGAAGCGGATTTTGACCATCGAAGGATTGGCCGGCAAGGACGGGACCTTACATCCGCTCCAGCAGGCGTTTGTGGATCACGGTGCGATCCAGTGCGGCTTCTGCATCCCCGGGATGGTGCTCACCGCGCATGCCTTTTTGCTGAAGCATCCCACTCCGACCCGTGCGGAAATCCGCCGCGCCATCTACGGGAATCTCTGCCGTTGTACCGGGTATCAGCAGATCGTGGACGCGATAGCTGCCGCGGCCCCTTCTTACTCTGCTGCTCAATCAGAATCTCAACCTCAATCTCACCACTGACTCAGACCCATGACCCACTACCTCGACCAGCTTAAACGCCTTACAACGGATCTCTACAACAAAGACTTTCTTCTTACCTGGGAGCACCCCGACGATGAAATCCGCGCGGTGTCGCTCGTTGCGGAGTGTTTTAAAGAAATGCACCGGACGGGGATCTCCTGCCGGATGTTCGATACCGGACTGGCGCTTTCGATATTCCGGGACAATTCCACACGCACCCGGTTCAGCTTTGCTTCGGCGGCGAATGCTCTGGGCCTCGGTCTGGCGGACCTTGATGAAGAAAAATCGCAGGTTGCGCACGGAGAAACGGTCCGTGAGACCGCCAATATGATCTCCTTTCTGGCAGAGGTGATCGGGATCCGGGATGATATGTACATTGGCGAGGGAAACCGGTACATGCGCGAAGTGTCCTCGGCCGTCCAGGATGGTTTTGAACAGGGCGTGTTGCACCGCCGTCCCGCGGTCATCAATCTGCAGTGTGACATTGATCATCCCACGCAGACACTTGCAGACATGCTGCACCTGCAGACACATTTTGGATCGCTGGAAAATCTGCGCGGAAAAAAGATTGCCATGACGTGGGCGTATTCACCGAGTTATGGAAAACCACTGTCGGTTCCTCAGGGTATCATCGGTCTCCTGACACGTTTCGGCATGGATGTGTCTCTGGCCTATCCCGAGGGTTATGATCTCCTTCCCGACGTTGTTGATCGGGCACGGACCCAGGCCGGTCAGAGCGGTGGGTCATTTGTGGTCACACATTCGATGGACGAAGCCTTTGCGGGCGCGGATATCGTGTACCCCAAATCCTGGGCCCCGTTCCACGTTATGGAAAACCGGACCGTGCTGTTGAAGAAGGGGGACCAGAAGGGACTCACGGCACTCGAACAGCAGTGTCTCACGGAAAACAAAAAACACAAGAAGTGGATTTGTGACGAGAAGAAGATGAAGACGACCGGGGGCGGGAAAGCGTTGTACATGCACTGCCTTCCAGCCGACATCTCGGGCGTGAGTTGTGAGGAGGGTGAAGTGTCGGCGGAGGTGTTTGACCGGTACCGTGTACCCACATACAGACAGGCCGGTTTCAAACCCTTTGTCATTTCCGCGCTGATACTTCTGACACGGGCTCAGAATCCTGTGGAGACACTTTCCCGCCTGATCACCCGTGCCACGCCGAGGACCATATGAAAAACGCCTCCACGTCGCGAATTGTCAAGACCATCAACCCTGAAGTGCGAAAACGTACCGCGATGCGCTGCCGGGAACGGGGGATCACGATCCCAACACTACGCCAGATGGCACATCCCGAGGAGATTCCGGAATCCATTCGCGGAAAGCTCGCAGGGGTAGGGCTCTGGGATGTCAATCCGGTGAATCTCTTCCGCATAACATGGAAGAACGACGTTGCCACCGGGCTGTTCGGGAGTGTGAACTATCTGGAAATACCATCCGCTCTCTCCGGAGTCCGGGCCCGGATCATCGGCCTGACGGGGAAGTATTTCCCGACAGGGGCACACAAGGTCGGTGCGGCGTTCGGATGTCTCGTGCCGCGACTGGTCAGCGGAGAGTTCGACCCGGAGCGGCATAAGGCTGTCTGGCCTTCGACCGGGAATTACTGCCGCGGCGGTGCGTTCGATTGTGCCCTCCTGGGATGTACCGCCGTTGCGATTCTTCCCGAAGAAATGTCCCGGGAGCGTTTTGACTGGCTTCGTGAAATTGGCGCCGAGGTTATCCCGACTCCCGGGTGCGAATCCAACGTGAAAGAGATCTACGACAAATGCTGGGAATTACGCGAGGATCCTGCGAACATCATCTTCAATCAGTTTGATGAATTCGGGAATCCGCTCTTCCACTACGCCGTTACGGGACCGGCACTGCAGGAGGTGTTTGAGAAGTCCTGTGCAGGAGGGCGTATGGCTGCCTACATTTCCGCCACCGGGTCCGCCGGGACCATCGCGGCAGGAGATTATCTGAAGTCCCTGCATCCGGATATGCGTATTGTTGCCACGGAAGCCCTGCAATGTCCGACACTGTTCATGAACGGATTTGGCGGACACAGGATTGAAGGTATCGGGGACAAACATGTCCCCTGGGTTCACAACGTGCGGAATACCGACGCCATAGCAGCGATTGATGACGAGGATTGTATGCGGCTACTCCGCCTGCTCAATGAAGGAGAAGGGAAGAGGCATCTGCTGGAGTCGGGAGTCCCGGACTCCACAATCAAGCAACTTCCGCTGCTCGGCATCTCGTCGATCTGCAATCTGCTTGCCGCCATCAAAACGGCCCGGTACTTTGAGTGTTCAGAAGACGATGTGATTGTTACGGTGTTTACCGATTCGGCGGACTTGTATCAATCCCGCGTGGAGGAGTTGACCGGTGGACGGGGTCCCTATACAACCCAGCAGGCAATCAGGGACCTGGAGGGACCGCTCCGGCATCAACGTACGGATTTTTTCAAGGAGCTTGGCTACTACGATCGGAAGGCCATCCACAACCTGAAGTATTACACATGGGTTGAACAACAGGGAAAAACGTCTGAAGAACTTACCGCCCAGTGGGAACCGGAATACTGGACCGGACTTTTCCGGGAGGAACCCGCCCATATTGATCGTCTCATTGACGCATTCAACCGGGAAATTGGTCTGTCGTGAGTCACCGGGTCGGGGCGATCATTCTGGCCGCAGGGAGCGGCAGCCGCATCGGCATCCCCAAACACCGTCTGCAGCTTGGCGCATCAACCTTTTTGCAGACTATTGTCACCCAGACCGTGCGTGTTGGCCTCTCTCCCATCGTCTGTGTCGTCGGACCTGAAGAATACACCCGGGTGGTCACTGATACCGGCAAAAGCGCGCACATTGTCGTGAACAGCGACCCCGGCCGGGGGATGTTCTCCTCTGTTATAGAAGGACTCCGGTGTGCCGGCGATTGCCGCGGAGTGCTGATCTTCCCGGTTGATCATCCGTACGTACAGGATTCGACTCTTGGCAGTCTGATCAGCCGGAGTGCTGAAATGCCCGGTCATTTTATCAAACCGATATTCAAGCGCGGGGGCGGACATCCCGTGTTGGTTCCTTCAATGGCGTTTCCTGCCGTGCTCGGGGCGAACCCCACGTCATCATTGCGTACGGTGATGGCGAAGAGTGGTATTCCCATTGATCCCCTGGAAGTCAACGACGAAGGGGTTGTTCGCAATATCAACAGTCCGGAAGATCTTCATGACCAGTGATTTTTATCGTACCCTGACGGATGTTGCGGGCGCGGGAGCGCCATCCTGGCTCGCGACAGTTGTCACAACAACCGGATCAACTCCGGCTCGTGTTGGAATGAAGATGATCGTGGGGGCGGAAGGGCTCGTGGCAGGAACAATCGGAGGCGGCGCGCTCGAGAAACTAGTTCTTGAGAAGATCCGTCTTGAACATCCCACGATGGCCGTAAAATGGGCGTTTGACCTGGATTCCAGAGAAGGCGCAGAGTTCGGGACCCCAATGATATGCGGTGGCGTCGAAGAGATTCTCGTGGAGGCATTGGCTGCGGGCACACCTCTGGTAATATTCGGCGGCGGGCATTGCGGAGTTGCATTGTCACGACTGGCCGGGTGGACCGGGTTCGCGGTGACGGTCTATGACAACCGGGAAGAATGGGCCTCAAAAGAAAAACATCCATCGGCCATCCGGCTCATCTGTGCCCCCTATACCAACATGATGGATCATCTCCCGGTGACGCCGGACACCTTCGGCGTGATCATGACCCACGGCCATCAACACGACACCGAGGTGTTGCGCCAGGTAATCGGAACTTCATGGCGGTATCTGGGGATGATCGGCAGCGGGAAAAAAGTGCGCTCCGTGCTCGAGGCGCTCCGGGGTGAAGGAGTGGACGAGGGGCGGCTGGCGCGTGTGGTTGCACCGGTGGGATTGACAATCGGATCACACACCCCCGAGGAGATCGCCGTGAGCATCGTTGCACAGATGATCGCGGTCCGGAACGGTCTGGAGATCCCTTCTGTGCCTTCGATCAGTCCCCGCACCTAAGACAACGACTCCTACTTCACGTATACCAACGCTTTGGTGTCGCTGAACCGGACCCGGTAGGGCATGTTCCCGGAGGCCTCAATACGATAGAAATAGACTCCCGACGCAAGTGCCGGACTCCACGTCTGCTGGTGGTAACCGGCACGCTGGAATGCGTCTACCACTTCGGCGACAGCCTGCCCCAGTGGATTATAGACCGTGAGCCGGACATGGCTTTCCACGGGGAGTGCATACACGAATGTTGTAGAAGGGTTGAATGGATTCGGGTAGTTCTGGAGGAGTTGATAACGATCCGGGAGCACTCCCTCCGGACCCACGCTATTGGCGGAAGTATTCACCGCAATAGTCTGGGAAAGTTCCTGTCCGCCGTCATTGGTGATCTGACGGATACGATAGTGTACCACGGAACCCGGAGGGGGAGTATCCACAACTTCATAGTGTACTGTGGTGTCGCTGTTCCCCCGGCCTGCCTGCGACATAAGTTCTTCGAAGATACCCCCTGATCCCCGTTCGACAGCGTACCGGTTGATGCTGATCTCTGAATTCACCGTCCAGTGGAGCCGTACGAGGGGAGAGTTCCACTCCGCGGTAAAGGCGACGAAGCCGGTGGGTACGGTAAGTGCGCTGGTGACCAGCTTGTCGATGTACAGGGTTCTTGAAAGCCCGGCCAGTACGGCATTACTGCCCCGCAGGCGGAAGCCGTTGAACTTATTCCCCGCGTCGGTTATCTGTCCCGCGGTGAGATACGGCGCGAAGAGGGTTTCGTCAAGTCGCGTGCCGATAAGTTTCCAGCCGTGATGGTGGACGGGGAAGAGCGGACCGGCACAGATCAGTCCATTGCCGTCGCGGATTGCAATTTGGAGCTGCGTGGATGTTTCCCCCTCGGCGTACACCCATGCCCCCACGTAACTCCCGCGCAGCATGGAGCCCAGGTCCGAATTTGCACCCCGCGTCATCCGGACATCCCAATCGGTGGTACTGGCGGCGTCATCCACAAATATCCACTTGCCGGAAAACGACCCCTGATAGGCACGCTCCGGGGATTGTACGAGGGAAGACGCTGCGATATTGATCCCTTTGAGCTGGGCAGCGTTGGACTGTGAAGGTGTGAGCCAACCGGAAACGCCACTTTCAAAATCGAAGAGCACCTGCGGGGCAACGGTGCGGACGGGGTAGTGGGCGCCCAGATCATCGAGGAGCAGTGTGCCTGAAATCGTGCCGCCACTCAGGTTCGCCCTCCCGAAATCAATACGGATTCCCACCACCGTGACAGGATAGTCGAGTACGCCGCCAGCCAGAGGGATTGCGCGTGACATGGTAACGCCGAAGGTGCGCCACTCGCCGTTCCATGAGATTGCGGATGTGGGCGTCACCTGGAACAAATCGTTGTCCTTGTCCCTCACCAGAAACCGGAGTGTGTCTGCGTTCCCGGACCCAAACACACGCAACATCAGACTGTCGATGCGGCCTGAAAGCGGAATGACGGTGTTGAGCAGGAGGGATGCTCTGGATTCGGGAAAGGTGTACTGGATTTTCACCGCTGGTGTGTCCGGAATACCGGCTTCGCCGGAAAGAGAGAATTGTACCGCACTCTGCGGAATATTTACCAGCGAAGTATCCCAGCCGGAGAGTGAGAACATTCGGTCGATGACAATGCTTGTATCCGTCCCCCGAAAATTGTACGGAATGGCGGCGTGGAGCGTATCAAGCTGCACGGAAAGCAGACCCGTCCCGAAGTCCTTCGCGGTGGCCAATCCGGCTGCGTCCACGTTTATTTCCGGACCTGACGCGGAGAACATGAGATGCTGGTTGTTCAGTGTGACAGTCCTGCCGTCTTGATCCTCCGCGCGTGCGAGGAGCGAGACCCGTTCTCCGGGGACCATGACCAGGCACGAGGGGGCCATGTGGAGTGTTTTGAGAAGTTGCACCACGACGAACGCGGAGTCCACGATTGTACTCCACCGCACGCGAACCCACCCGCTGTCATTCGTTAATGACGACGTAAAATGCCCCGACGAAGAAACGGTTCCAAGAAGAGGGTTCACTTCCCAGATGATCCCGGCAGGGAGTGGGATAGGGTTATGGTACTCATCAAAACCGGACGCGCTGAATTGTTGGGATCCACCCTGAAACAACTCCACCCGTTTGGGCTGTATATCAAGCCGGTGCAAAGACCCGATCGGTGCGGTGCTGATTACGTGGAGGGTATTGGCGACACTCCGTTCTCCTGCGGGATCCGACGGAGAGTTTACGATTGCGCCGCGCACGACCATTGTTGTAGAGCCGCCGCCATCAAAGTTAAACGCATCCCACGCGCCGATGGAGAGGAGGAAATTCGCCATTTCGCCGAACGTCATCCCTATGCTGCTTGCCTGCCGGCCGTCGACGGTACAAAGATAGAGAGTGGTTGTATCCTTGTTGAATCCCACAAAAGTCCGCGGGTGACGTACGTCGGTGAATGATGCGCTGATTCCTTCATATGCCGACATACTATCGGTCACGTTCCGTCCGCCGAGGAGCATCCGGCCGGCACCTCCGAGCACCTGTGTGATACTACGCAGCGGCGGAGAGAAACCAAGCAGCAGACGCACCGTGTCGCCTATCTGAACAGAGGTTGAGACAAAAGCTGACGGGGCACCAGATCCGGCAGAGAGAACACAACCGGAGGCAGGTATCGGGTTGTTGCCGCCGGCCACCTTCGTGGTGATCAGGGCCAGTACTGTGTCTCCTGCCGGTACGGAAGGATCCAGGAATGTCAGAGCGCACTCTGTACCGGTGCCGTCGGTCCCGGTAGTGGGCCCGCGAAAGCTGGTGTACACGACGAGCGCGCTTGAGGAGCGGCCGGTATTCACAGAAGAGATGGTGAAAGGTGTCCCATCTTTCGCCCACATCCGTCCGGAAAAAGCCAGACGCTCGATGAAGGCTCTGCCGGCGGTATCAAGCGCAAGATGGGATCGTTGGGAGGAAACACCCAGCGCCCAGCTACCGTTCACCACCTGGTTTCCCACAGGCCAACCGGTTTCAAAAGAAAAGAAGTCTGCATTAATCGCACCGATAACGCGGTGCCCCTCCCGATCGTTGTCGGCAGCCTGGATGGTTGTTTTGGTCAGGCCGTCTGGTTTGTAGGATTCAAGAGTGATAAATGGGTTGTTGAGGGAGACTGCGAGGACATCAAGTGTATTCGGACCCGGAAGGATGTACTCTGAGTGCACGACGCCGGGTGCAACGGGGTGCGATGCGACGAGACCCGGCTGTGCTGGTGCCTGAGAAGGCAACGCAAAAAGAACACAAAGCAATGAAAAAAGGTAAACGTGGTCAAAAAATGGCCGACGGTTCATGGGCGGATTTCCTGGAGGATGCTGTGGAAAATACTAATGTACATCGAATACATATCATGTTCAATCAGGCCCATGGCTGCCGGTGTGGGGGGATGTAAGAGACGTGTAGAGTGGATTGAAATCGGCGGGAATGATGACCAGAACATCCAAATCGTCAAGCATGAAATGTAAGATGAAGTCGTTAGCCGAATCCCATCCCTCTTGTTTTTCGGGCTGTCTTCGAAAGACAACAAAGACCGCGCTCTGAATGCGTGGTCTTTGTTATGCAGTCACTCTCGTCTTTCCGAGGGGGGTGGGAGTTGAGTCATATATTCAATTCGCGACGGATCTACGAGTTTGCACTCTGAAGTCTCTTGGAAATCAAGTCGGAGTAGAATGCCTTTTCTGAGATCAGAAATTGTTCCCTCGCGTCCGCATGTCGGTCGTGAAAACAACATACATCATAGCAGAGGACGGCTTTGCTCTTGGCATAGAAGACCAGATCATCGAGGAGCTTAGCATCATCAGCGTCCACCATGCCGAAGAGGAAGCCTTTTATGTCGTAGAAGATCAGTTTGGAGTAACCCCATTCCTTGAGAAGAGGGAATATGTACTTGTCATCATCTCCCGCAAGAGCAAGTAAGTGCGGATGGTGTTCAAAGAAAATGACGGGTGCACCAGAAGCGATGAGTTGCTTCCCGCCCGACGATGACTTTTGAGTCGTATCCGTCCACATCGGACTTGAGGAGGTTTGCAGATTTGAAGTCATGGTGCTCTTCGATGACTTCATCAAGTGTCTGGTACTTGAAGTTTCTCTCCGAGGTATCTTCGTTCTCGACTCGCGCCGTGCCACCCCCCGAAATGAGCTGTCCCTTTCCAACGTAACTCCGATCCGTGAGCAGCGTCTGCACACGCGTAACCCCTGAATCGTCTTCTGTATTCCGCTTGAGTAGCTTCATGTATGCTTCATTCCCCTCTATTAGAAGGAAGTGATCACTTGGGACACTACCGGCGAGGGCATGGGAGTCTCCGATATTTGCCCCAATATCAACCATCTGCAAGCTTCCATAACGCTTGCGAATGAATGACGCCAATCTGGACAGGTTAGCAGAATATGTAGGATATTCTCTCCTTGTAAAGGGCAGGTCGTGGGAGAGGTTGAGAGCAATGCGCTTCCCATTAAAGGTGTACTGGACGATAGGATCGCAGAACTGAAGTATCCAGAAGCGCAGCTTCCGGAAAATCCGCCCCCTCCGACCCTCTGCAAGCGCACTGTCTAGAATGAACTGGAACATGCTACTCCTTTGTTGTATGATTTAACTGGGGAATCATGCGCTTCAATAACGAGCACGGTCATATGTTGCTTAGAACTTGGGGAATCGCAACGACACCATCATTTCAAGGCGTCAATGGGGTCCATTAAGAACGAGCATTGGTGCGGGATTGGGTTTTCACTTCTGACTAAGATATCGAACTCGTCGCAGATTGTCAACGTCACACAAACGATGGTAAGGAGCGATTTGAGGTTCGTTATGTCATTCGAGGAAACCAATACGAGATAGAAGAGCCCGACGTTCGCACATCGGGCCCAAATCCTCATCGGTCGGTTCGATATTTATTGGAGGAGAAGCATTCGTTTTGTCTGTACGAAATCCCTCACTTGCAGCCGATAGAAGTAGACGCCGCTTGAGAGGTTCATGCAGTCAAAAACCACATCGTGATACCCCGCATCTAAATGCCCCCCGACCAGCTCTGCCACTTGTTCACCCAATGTGTTGTATACTGTTAGGCGTACAAACGATCTTTCTGGAAGTCCGAACGCTATGGTTGTACTCGGATTGAACGGATTAGGATAATTTTGCATCAACGTATTCTGTGTTGGGAACTCCTGGCTCGTCACGCTCGATACGCTGGCGGTGAGTGTGGCGATTGCGCTGATCCCATTGGGACTAAATTTGCTTGTATCAGTCACGATCCCACCTAATCCCCCTGGGGGTACATACAATGCCCTTCCTGTGAATGTACGATTGTCACTTCCCCGCCAGATTTTCCACTTCAGTACTTCTCCGCTGGCAAGACCCTCTTGGACACTGGTCGTCGCATCGTTGCCAAACGCTGCAATTGCTACATTGCTGCTGTCTGTCCATCGCTCATAGCCTGCACACGCCATTACTCCACTCGAATCATAAAATACGCCAATATAGTCCCCAACAGTTATTGGCATACCATCTATTGCTGGATTGACTGAGAGTTGCACTATGCAGGTGTGACTTGTTCCAGTGTTAGTGTAAAACCAAGGGGGACCTGCATTGGACTGCTTCGCGGAAGTCGAGGCCTCCTCATACGAAACGAGCGGCTCGGAGAGAGTGTTTGCCGGATACTCTATCGTTCGTGCTGTGGCCATCTTCACTTGATAACCCTGACCTACCTTAAGCGCCCCTATCCCGTTTACTCCTACCGATGGTATATACGTCTTGCCGTCCTGGTCTTTGACGATAACAACGTCACTCACAACACCACTTAGTGCGGAAGTGATCAGCATATCAGCATCACGAACATACGGCATAATGCTCCATCCAAGGGGCAATCCGATGGTCAGCGCCCAAGGTACTATTTTTTGACCCATGAATCCCACGGCCCTAGCATTCGCCATCTTGACCTGATATCCCTCCGTATTCACCCAAGGGCCAATCGTATTCACTGGCACAGACGGAATGTAGTTTTTCTGGGCTCCGTTCTTCATGATAATCAGGTCGGCAGACACACCGGCAAAGATGTTGTCCAGAGTCGTCGACTGCGGAATAACATAGCTTGAGATCAACCCCCAGCCGCTGCGCAACGTCACATTGTGCGTCGAGAGACCTCCGGCGAGTGACATAAGCTGGCTGATCCCGTTTGAGGCATAAGTATTGGTGTGTGTGACCACCCCACCAGTAGGACTGTACGTCGCCTCGGCATCATATATTATCCCTCCATTTGCCCGGAAGATTTTCCAACGGAATACTTCGCCCGACGAGAATCCGTCTTTTGAGCCTGATGTCGGATCGTCACCAAATGCAGAAATGGCAATGCTGCCACTGCCCGTCCACCTCTCATATCCAGCACAGGCGAGCGCCCCAAGTGAATCGTAGAACACACCCACATAGTCCCCTGCAATTAACGCAGTGCCGTTGATGTTCGGATTTGCTCCAGTGGGTATGATGATAGTGTGACTGATGCCCGTGTTGATGAACTGCCAACCGGGGAAAGTCACAATCGGATACCCTCCCTCGTGGAAAAGTTCACTGATCTCGCTCTCTCCCAAGGCACGGCTATAGAGACGGACATCATCAATCTTCCCGTTGAACCAATATCGATACCCTGCAAGCGGATGTCTGCCGATCGAGAGTGGGCCTTGATTGGATCCCAGCGTCTTTGAAACCGACAGACTGTTTTTTCAGGACGCCATCAATGTAACTTCGCAGCGTCTGCCCATCATAGGTGACCGAAAAGAAATACCACTGACCGACGGAGAGCGAGACATTAGACGCATTGATGCTAGTTACTATAGACGTCGATTGATCTTCCGTGAACATTACTGCAAAACCCGCATTGATGGGGGCTGGATGGAGACGAGCAACATAATATCCTGCAGTATATCCGTCCCCCTTTGACAATATGTTGCCAACTTGAGTTAGGGAGTTTGCCTGAAACCAACCGGTGTATGTAATTGTTGACGCGGGATTAAGGGCTGCATCGTGGGCTATCTCAATGTAGTTGTCCACCCCGTTGAACAAGTAAGCCGAGTTGGGATTTCCAAATCGATCCGTCGTCGATGTGGCCCCGTACACGAGGCCATGATGCTGATTTCCAGAAGCATCTGATGCATTGCCATTAAAAGGATAGTAGGCAATAAGCCCGGGTCCAACGCTGAACGCCGGATCGTGCCAATTGCTTGCGTCCGTCAGAGCTGTGCCGTACCGATCTGAAGACGCGAAGGCCCCTACTCGACAAGTAATAACTCCCCTCTATTGCAGGCGCGTCGCAGTAGCAAACCACAGTTTTCGTAGTGCCGAGTATATAGGTTTGTGCAGATGTAAACAAGCTGACATCATATGGAGCCGTCTTGTCCCGATCCAAATACACACCCCCATAAGCTAAAACGGCTTGTGCTCCGCCGTAGCAGGATTTTTGAGTTGGATCTCAATACGTAGGCGAGTGCCAGGTTGGATCGGCCTCCTGGCGTTGTCGGGAAGTAGTTCATTGGTACTGTCGAGGTAGACGCCAACGTTAGGCATGTACGGCGTGTTATGCGTATGGGAGTCAGACGTAGTCTGATTAGCGTAAATCGTAATTCCGGTCTTCTCTCCCCAGAATTGTTCTCCCCACGGTGAGATGCGATTGACATATACTCTGTAGTAATATCCTGAACCTGCGGGGACATTCACAAAGGTCACCTGCGAACTCGAATATCGTCAAACCTTCGCCACCTGGGCACCGCTGTTGTTGTAGAGCACCACGCGAACGTTCACCTGGCTGTCCCCAGTTTTCAGCGTCAAAGAGCGTAATCGCAAGCGTTCCTACCAAGCCCTCATTGTACAAAGCACTAATTTCTGATGAGGTCAACGCGCGGTTGTATATTCGAATGTCGTCGATCTTACCATTGAAGTGTCTGATCCCCCACTGAGAGCCGATTCTGAACGCGGTGGGTGTCTTTATCGTCGTTGAAATCGGGGATACGACCTGCTGCCCATCCACAAATGCTGAGATCGTTCCAGATTGTCTGGTTACAGTAGAAAATACCATCTATTTGTTCGGGGAACGAATAGTTCAGATGATATATGTACAGTCCTCCAGCATATATAGTCAATTCCCTACCGGTGGGTCCACTCTATGCCAAACGAAATGCCATTCCCAGTATACCCATCATCGTAACCGATCGACATAGCCGAAGCATACGTGTTACTAACCGGCAAGAGATACGGATTAATCCATGCGGCAATGGTGAATCTGTCCATGGTTATGTTGGGCACTTGAGAACAACTGATATAGCTGCTGGTTCCATTGAAGCTGTAAGCGCTGTTGGTACTTCAGTATCTATCTCCCGATAGGGTTGCTCTACTACTGTACCATTGTTACCATACAACCCACCCTCGTCATTTGCATTCCCATCAAAAGGATAGTAAGCCACGAGCCCACTAGTTGGAACTTGGGCGAAAAGTGCAACATTGAATACTAGGATAAGCGCAAGAAAGATGGCTTTCATGGCTGCCTCAGATAGGTTAGTACTCAGAATTGTCTGTGTTCAATCAAACGGTCGGACTAGTGCCAATCTCACGCGCTGTTCAATAGAGGATCGATAGGTCACGACGGAAAAACCTCTCCCCATCCTTCTGGACCAGAGAGGTTTCTCTTCACAATTCCCCGTCACGCCTCCCCCCCCCGGATGACGCATTTCTTTGTAATCAAGATAGCCCTGCGACTTGGGAAAGTCAAGGTGAATCGCTATCCAGACCTTCATTCATAAGATCCTTGGAGAGAGAGCGGCTAACGTAACCCCATAAAAATCTGACAAAGTGAATTGCCGGAGAACACGCCCCCAGTATCGGTTTCTCCAGCATCTTTATCTTCGGATATCCCCGGGGGTAATATTGCGGCGCTGGCCTCGTTTGAAACTTGGTGCCATGCACGGTCCATACCTACCCCCTTTTGCCCTTCAAACCGTCGCGGAATCGCTCTTGAAGTATTTTCAATTCTATCTGCAACAAAGTCAGTCATCGCTTACTGATATTCCGCAAACGAATCCTGCCACCGCCGAAAAACAATTCTGCTGTTGACACTGCGATTTTTTCCCTTGACATACTTCGCAGTAGTGCGTATATTCAGACAAAAGAATCCGAATTCACCTATGAGCGTCCTCTTTTCCCGACAATGTGAATATGCCCTCCAGGCCGTTCTCTATCTTGCCCTCAAGAAAGATGGCGAGCGGGTGACGACGGGCGAGTTTACAAAAAAACTGAAGATCCCCTATCATTTCCTCGGCAAAATCCTTCAGAACCTGACGAAAAAAGGGTTGCTTCGTTCGGAAAAGGGACCCCGCGGGGGGTTCTCGCTGGGAATGCCGGCTGAAGACATAACACTCTTTCATATCGTGGACGCCATTGACGGAGCGGATTTCACGCGGACCTGTGTGCTGGGGTTTCCCGAGTGCTCGGATGAAAGACCATGCTCCGTCCATCATACATGGGGCGGTCTGCGCGAATCTATCTATACCATGCTTGTGAAAAAGAACATTACACAACTGGCCCGGGAGATGCAAAGGCCAGAGTACCAGTCAAAACGGTAAGCAGTTTTTGTCTGTTTATAAATCAGACGCTATTGTCTGAATTACAATGAGGAGAAGGGGAGAGAGAGAAGGGACCATGCGCTTTCATGAAGAACCTCTACAGGAGATGCCGGATACCCGCCGCACCACCACACCGATAGCTCAGCAACACATCCTGACAATCCCTCAGGTCAAGAAACGCGCGACGAACATAAAGAAAATCCCCCCTCACCTCCGGCGCGGAAAACCAGACTATAGAAACGAGACTCTCTGGTACCGGCGTGTGCTCAAACGTCTTGCCCGCGATTCACAATACCAGCGATCAGCCGTCCAGTTGGCTTTCGCGTTGCTCTGCCTCTGGATTGGCGTGGAGTTCTACTATTTTATGCAATGGGGTATGGCAGGCGGCACGGAGACGTTCGTCCCGCGCCCTCCCGGCGTCGAGGGGTTCCTTCCGATCAGCGCCCTGATCAGTCTGAAGTACTGGTGGCATACCGGTATTGTCAATAATGTGCACCCCTCCGGAATGATTATTCTTCTGGGGATCATCGCCGCCGGCATCTTTCTTAAGAAAGCCTTTTGCAGCTGGCTCTGTCCGGTGGGAACACTGAGCGAATCGCTCTGGATGGTGGGCCAGAAGTTGTTCAAACGCACCTGGGATATGCCGCGGTGGCTGGACTACCCGCTCCGGTCGCTTAAATATCTCCTCCTGGCGTTCTTCGCTCTCTCGATTGCCGGGATGGACGTTGACGCTCTGCGGTCGTTTATCTACAGTCCGTACAATAAGATGGCTGACGTGAAGATGTACCTCTTCTTCGCTGACATCACGTCAACGGTACTCTGGACAATACTCATCCTGGTCCTCCTCTCGGTGGTGATCAAGAACTTCTGGTGCAGATACCTCTGTCCGTACGGTGCCCTGCTCGGCATCACCGGCTGGCTCAGTCCGCTGAAGATCACCCGCAACAAAGACACCTGTGTGGATTGTGAGTTGTGCACGAAGGCGTGTCCGTCGCGTATCAACGTGCACAAAGCCGGACGTGTGTGGAGCGACGAATGTATGAGTTGTATGGCATGCGTGGCGGTGTGTCCGGTGAAAAACACGCTGGACCTTCGGTTGACCGGAAAAAGCAAACCCATCCCCACGCGGGTGTATGGTGTTCTTGTGGCGGGCACGTTCGTCGCGATTGTGGGTCTGGCGATGCTCACCGGGTTCTGGCAGAATGGCATCTCGCCGGAGGAATATCAGCGGCGGTTCCAAAACCTTGATGCTCCGGTCTATCAACACTTTCGCGGAGAGGTTCCGGCCTATGGCCCCAACGACTGAAGACCTCGATATTCCTTCGTTCTACGATTGGTTGTCCCGCGACTACGACCGGATGACCGCGTTTGATCAGCGGTTTGTGCGGGAACGGCCGTTTATCAAGCTCCTCGTTGACAACTACCATATCACCAAGGCGCTGGACGCCGGCACGGGGACCGGTTTTCACGCATTACTTCTGGCGCAGCTTGGTGTAGAGGTCACTGCCGTCGATATTTCGCCGGCCATGGTTGAAGCGCTGATGCGCCGAGCGTTGAGCATGGACCTCGTGGTCACGCCGCTCGTCGCCCCGTTTCAGGATCTCCCTGCTCTCGTCACGAACCCCCAGGATGCGGTGTTCTCAATGGGAAACACGCTCGCCCACAGTGAGTCCCGGAAGGATCTCCTGTCCACACTCACGGCATTCCGGCGCCTTCTGCGCCCGGGTGGAGTCCTGTTTGCGCAGGTCCTCAATTACCGCAAGATTCTCTCAACACGCGAGCGTATGCAGATCGTCCGTGAAGCAGGCCCGACAAAATTTGTTCGATGGTACGAATATTCGGGGGACCGTATTCGCTTCCACATTACACAGGAAGAGCTCAGCACGGGAAAGATGCTGGAGGAAAAATCCGTTGAGCTGCGTCCGGTTCTGGACGATGAACTCCGTCAGTCGTTGTCGGAAGCAGGCTTCGGTGAGATCCGGATCCATGGGGGAATCACCATGGAGCCGTTTGACGCGCTGAATTCGAAAGACTGTGTAGTCCTCGCGCTGCACCCTTGACACTCCGCCCCGGGGGGCGTATATTCGATTTATCTGTTCAATCGTGTTCCGGCACTCCCCGAAAGGCGCTGTGATGGCACAACACATCCAAGCGGCTACTCCTGTCTGGAAAGCCTCGATCATAGCAGCTACGATCCTCGGCGGAATCCTCTTTCTCGGTGGTATCATCCTCGCAATTCTCGGCTCAACGGCTGAAAGTGTCTTCACACTCTTCGGCAACGAATTCTCCTCTACCAGTGTGGGCGTGGCGCTGGCCTTTATCGGGGCAGTGCTGGATGTTATCATCATACGAAGGGTGTTAACGTCGGTGGATGCGGCTGGTAAAGGGGGCGGGACGCAGGGAACCCGTGAACCCGACAAGAAGCCATCCGGCTCTTCGTAACCTCCATCCATGGGATCCCCCTTTACACTTCTTGCCCACCCCGCAGACGTCGGCATCGAGGCGTGCGGGACCACAGTGGCGGAAGCCTTCACGCATGTCGCCGATGGACTGATGTCCCTGATCGCCGACCCATCAACCGTCCGGGGGAGCTTTTCCAGGGAGATCATGCTGGAAGGGTCCGACTATGAACATCTTCTGCACCTCTGGCTTTCGGAAATACTCTATCTTTATGATGGTGAACGATTCATGGCACATCGCGCCACAGTGACGGCCATAACGCCCACGCACCTTCGTGCGATCATCGTTGGCGAACCGCTCGACCCGGCACGGCACATCCTCCGGACTGATGTGAAGGGGATCACGTATCATCAACTTGCGGTCCGCCGCAGCGGCACAGAGTGGACGCTCCGGGTCTTTGTGGATGTCTGATGATACAGTCAATCGATACATACCGCCACCGCATTCCCACGGCCCTCAAGAAAGGGATGCGGATCGACGGGCTGATTTACGCAGATCGTGTGTTGCTCAAGGCGATTGAAGCAGATCAGACCCTCGAACAGGTGGCCAATGTTGCAATGCTTCCGGGACTTGTGGGCCAGTCTCTGGCCATGCCGGATGCCCATCAGGGGTACGGGTTCTGTATCGGTGGTGTCGCCGCATCGGACCTGAAAGAGGGGGTGGTGTCGGCCGGCGGAGTGGGTTTTGATATCAACTGCGGCGTCCGTCTCCTGGCCTGCGAAATGGATCCCGGGCATCTGCGTGCGCATCTTGAGCCCCTTCTTGCTACATTGTTCCGGGACATTCCCGCGGGCCGGACGAAAAGTCCGGTTGCCATCTGGCAGAGAAGAACTGGAAAATGTGCTGCGAAAGGGGGCTCGCTGGACGATCGAAAGGGGATACGGAGAGGAAGCCGACCTCACGCGCATCGAAGACCACGGCGTGCTTCCCCGGGCAAATCCGGATTCGGTGAGCAGCAGGGCAAGGGACCGAGGTCATGAACAGATCGGCACGCTGGGATCCGGAAATCACTTTCTGGAGATCCAGGCCGTCGAGGAAATTTTTGATGAACCGGTCGCACGTGCATTCGGGCTCAGCAAAGACCAGATCGTGGTACTCATCCACAGCGGCTCACGGGGGCTGGGACACCAGGTGTGTACTGACGCTCTCGATTATATGCAGCGGGGGATGAAGAAGTACGGCATCAGCGTTGTGGATCGCCAGCTTGCCTGTGTTCCGATCCACTCCGAAGAAGGGCGTGCGTACCTGCAGGCCATGGCAGCCGCCGCGAATTTTGCGTTTGCAAACCGGCAGATGATGACCCACCGCGTTCGGGAATCATGTAGGCGAGTGCTCGGCACGTCGGAGATCCGGGTCGTGTATGACGTGTGCCACAATATCGCCAAGCGGAAGCCACACATCGGTGGACGGGAAGCGCGACGGTCCTCGTCCACCGCAAAGGTGCAACACGCGCTTTCCCCGCTTTTCACCCCGCTCTCCCGGACGATCTTCGACCGGTGGGGCAACCCGTGCTGGTTCCCGGCAGCATGGGAACTTCGTCGTATGTGCTGGTGGGGACGGACCGGGCAATGCAGGAGACCTTCGGCTCCTCATGCCATGGTGCCGGCCGTGCAATGAGTCGTACACGAGCCAGGAAGGAAACCTCGCCGGACGCGTTGAGGCAGATGCGACCAGCTCGGTATTCAGGTGCTTGGGCGGAGTAACCGGTCTCACCGAGAGAAGCGCCGAGGCCTACAAAGACGTCGACCGCGTGGTTGACGTGGTTAACGGAGCCGGACTCGCCCGCAAGGTCGCCCGGCTCATACCCCTTGCAGTCATGAAAGGATGATGATGAAAGAGATTGACCCGCGGATGCATACGGCCGAACACCTGCTCAGCGGCACACTCGTCTCGATGTTCGGCATGGAGCGTCCGTTTACCACACATATTGAAAAGAAAAAATCCAAGGCGGATTACCGCTTCGACCGCACCTTGACGGATGACGAAGCCCGCGCCGTCGAGGAACAGGTAAACGCGCTTATTGCCGCCGACCTTCCCGTTACCGAAGAATTTCTCTCCAGGGAGGAAGCGGAGCTGACCTTTGATCTTTCCCGCCTTCCTGACGCTTCGGGCGATCGTGTCCGGGTTATCCGGTGCGGGGATGCTGATACCTGTCCGTGCAGCGGCCCCCATGTACGTTCCACGGGGGAGTGCGGCAAAATCCGATTGATTTCATGGTCCTACGAGGAGGGTGCATTACGCGTACGTTTCAGGTTGGAGCGACCATGACACGCTCTGCCGCCATGATCGTTGCCGGGATGTTACTTATCGTCATGGGGACGGGAGCAGACCCCGGTACGGACGCGGGGCCGGATCCCGTCCGGAATGTGGCAATTCTGACCGAAGAAGAAGCTCTGGTGTACGAGGTGACCTGGACGCTGTAGATTTTCCGGTAAGGGCAATCAAAGTGGAAGGGAACACGACGGTCGTCGGTGTGTTCGGGATGTCCGGAGATTTTACAGGATGGTTCAGTGATGATGCCAGTGCGGTCCCGCTCCGGGGGAAGTTGAAGGTCCTTCTCGGATCCGTTACCATGGAGCTGGTACGCTGGAACAAAAAAAGTTGGCGACCGCCACAATAGCAAAACGACATGCCTCCCCATCTTGATATCAACGCCGTTGGTGATCCGTCCGGAGAAAAACACCGGGTTGCCCTGACTTCGGTCCTGGCCGCAATCTTCATAACCGTGCTGAAGCTTGTGGTCGGATTCGAGACGAACAGTCTCGGTCTTCTGTCGGAGGCGGCGCATTCCGGGCTGGACTTTCTGGCCGCATTGTTAACGTTATTTGCCGTGCGCGTGTCCGGCCGTCCGCCCGACAAAGAGCATCAATACGGTCATGGAAAGATTGAAAACCTCTCTGCGTTTGTCGAGACCCTTCTTCTTGTCCTCACATGCTCGTGGATCATCTGGGAGGCGATTGACCGCCTGATCAGCGGAGAGACACACGTGGAATCGTCGATGTGGAGTTTTATCGTCATTGGCATCGCGATTGTCGTGGATATCAGCCGGTCACGGGCGCTCAAGCGCGTTGCAATAAAGTACCGGAGTCAGGCCCTGGAAGCGGACGCCCTGCATTTTTCGAGTGATGTCTGGAGTTCCCTTGTTGTCCTGTTCGGCCTTGGTGTTTGTCCATTTCGGATACATGTGGGTGGACTCCGTGGCGGCCATTGTTGTTGCCATACTCGTCCTCTTTGTCAGCTACCGTCTGGGGAGGCGGACGATCGACGCGCTTATGGATCGGGTGCCGGAAGGAATGTACGAGGAGGTGTTGAGAACCGTGCGCGATGTGGAAGGTGTGGAGGATGTCCGCAGTATACGTATGCGGCCTTCGGGGCCAAAGGTGTTCGTGGACACGACCGTCGCCATCCGGCGGACGACCCCATTCCAGCTTGCGCATGGTATTATGGATAAGGTTGAGAAAGCCATTCATGATCGGCACACGAATGTGGATGTTATCGTCCACGCCGAACCGTTTGAGAGTAGTGACGAAACGATCGCAGACAAGATACGCATGATTGTTGTGAGGAAGGGAATCCGGCCGCCGCACAATCTGGAGGTTCATGACAGGGATGGACGCCTTCATGTGGAGTTCGACGTTGAGTACGCCGCCGGACTGCCATTCGTCGAAGCGCACAAGATGGCTGATGAGGTTGAGGCAGACATTCGCCGGGAACTTCCGTCTGTAAAGCATGTAACGGTGCATCTGGAAGAATATCTTCCGGGTCAGAATGAGGTCGTTCCGCGTGCTGAAGATGACACATTACACCGGGAGATCCTCAACTTTCTCGGATCGCAGGAGGACGTCCGCGCATACAGTGATGTGCAGGTCCTCTGTGGCGAAGATCTTTGCACCTTGACGCTGACCTGCGTCTTTGACCGGTCGTTAACCCTCGCAGAAGTGCACCGGCAGGTGTCACAGCTTGAAATCCGGCTCTACGACCGGTTTTCGGACATCCGGAAAGTCACCGTCCATGCCGAACCCGCGCCGGAGCGACCGGAATAAGTTGACCTTCCCTCCCGTATTCCGTATCATCGGGTAACTCTCACGAGAGGATTATGAAAACATTCTTCAAGATCGCACTTATTCTTGTTGTTGCGGTAGTGGCTGTGCAGTTCATAGGGAAGCCGGAACGCACAAATCCACCGGAAGATGTCTCGATGACCCTCGTCAACCGGCTCACGGTGCCGGACACTGTCCGCGCCCTGCTCGACCGGGCATGCATGGATTGCCACTCGAACCGGACCCGCTGGCCATGGTATAGTGCCGTCGCGCCGATCTCATGGGCCGTGGCCCATGATGTGGAAGAGGGAAGGGAGCATCTGAACTTTTCGGCGTGGGGGACGTATTCACAGAAGAGGCAGGCGTCACGCCTGGAAATGATCTCTACCGTTATCGACAAGGGTGAGATGCCGCTCAAGTCGTACCTGCTGTTCCATCCGGATGCGGAGTTGACTGAAGTGGAAAAGGACTTGCTGTGTGTCTGGGCGGAGGAGCAAAGTGACAGTCTGATGTTACGTGAAAAATAACAGTTTCGAAAAGGCCACCACTGTGCGCACCTACCGCGGTATCCTCATCCTCCTGGCAGTTATCGTGTTCGCCATGGCAGATCTACACGGTCTGCCACGGTTTGCCGCCCGGACCGGATCCAAATGCCAATCGTGCCACGTGAATCCTTCGGGTGGTGGCATGCGTCAGACCTTCGGTGCACAGTATGGCCGGGAGGAACTTCCGGTTCCCGGCTGGTCACAGGAATTTGAACTTGAAGACGTGACAACGCTGCTTACGAATGTGCTTGGCGTTGGCGCGGACTTTCGGACGTTGTTCTACGTGCGGGATATTCCCGACTCAACCGGCACAACTGCAAGATCTGAAAATGCCTTCTGGCAGATGCAGGGTGATCTCTACCTGAACTTCCGGATTACGCGCAAAGTGAATTTGTATCTGAAGAAGGGACTGTACAGCGGGTTTGAAGTGTTTGGCCTGCTGAACGTTCTTCCTCAAAACGGCCATGTGAAGGTCGGCAAGTTTATTCCAAACTATGGAATGAAAACGGACGACCACACGGCATTTGTGCGCACGCATACGGGGTTCAGCCCCGCGACGGGACGGCCTGAACTGACCGGTCTGGAAGGCGCGCTCTCGCCAGGTTCAACGCATCTGACCGTCGGGTTCTTTAATGCTTCGGACGCATTCGGGGGGGCGGAGAGCAGAAAAGCGTTTCTGGGTAGGGCCGAAGGCATGTTCAAAATCAGTGAGCATGTCTATGCCGGATTCGGCGGCAACGTTTTCCACAAAGAACTTCAGCAGGATGGCGCGTCCACCCTGTACGGCGGATTTGGCTCTTTGAGTGCCGGGGATCTTACACTCCTCGGTGAAGTGGATCTGATCCGGACAAAAGGGCCGGGCGGAACCACATCGGGCATTGTCGCCTATGGTGAAGCGAACTACGTTGTGACGCCGGGCGTGGATCTGAAATTTGCCTATGATTTTTATGATCCGGACAAGGACTTGAAATCGGGAGCACTAACGCGATACAGTTTTGGATTTGAGTTCTTTCCAATAAGCGGAGTCGAAGTGCGGCCGATGTACCGTATTCTTGTCGAGGAGCCGGTAAACGTCAAGAACAATGAGGTACACATCCTTTTCCACATCTATCTGTAAGGAGACTGTATGAGAGTGCACGTGGTGTCTGTGCTGGCGGTATTCGTCTCTCCGGTGCTTCTGGGCATTGCCGTCGGGGAAGGTTCTCCGGGAAACAGGACGATACAAGTGCGGTGTCCTACACGAGCCACGTCGCACCGATCATAAAGAAGTATTGCCTGCCCTGTCATGCAGAAGAAAGTTCCAATTCGAGTGAGCTCTCGCTGGACACGTACGCGCTTCTGATGAAGGGGGGCGAACATGGGCGTGCGGTTGTTCCGGGGAAGCCGCAGGAGAGTGTGCTTCTTAAGAAGCTTGAGGAGGAGCCGCCGTTTGGAGACCGCATGCCATTACTCTCGCGCCGCCGCAAAAATGCGGGTGCGCCCAAAGAGCTGAAGCCGGAAGAACTACGCGTGTTGAAGGAGTGGATCGCTCAGGGAGCTAAAAACAACTAGGGGATCCGTCGCGCGGGCATGGAGGGATTCCGGGGGGTGGAAGATATGGACGGAATCCCGGGCGAGTCGGGGTATTGATGAGCGCGACGGTGTCTACTGGTACACCTTCAGAGTCGGCCAGACTTCACCAACGGACTGCCGCATGCCGCGGCAGACATAGATGGACAGACTGTCCTCATACGGCATGCAGTAAGAGCTGGAGACCATCCCGGCCACCTCCACGGTATCAAAAACTTCCTGGTTGTCCCGCAACGCACCCCCAAGGATGATGACGATTTCTCCCGTATAGTCACCCGGTCCCCAGAGCCAGTAATTGTTGTGACGCCCGATGGATTTCGGGAGGCCGTAGTGCTTTCCGAAGAAATCGATGGCTCCGCAGCGGCCGTAGTTATCCGCAAAAACCGCACAGTGCGCCCGTTCGTCGGGGTTCAACCGGTGATACACCTCGGCCACAGCAGCTGCCTTTTCCGGCCAGCCAAACATGTCGGCGTAAAACTGCGGGAGTTTTGCCAGACGGTGGTTTTCTGCAGTATGTGGTTTGATGCCGAGAGTCTCAGCAAAGCGTACATACTGCTCCACCGGGAGAATCGGGAGAACAAGAGGGGCGAGGGCCAGGCCGGCGACCACTAACACCATCCCGTACAAGGGGCGGAGCCACCGGGCAAACCTCACAGCGGTCAACCTCTCGATCATCACCCCACCTGCGGCGGAAAGCGGAGGGAATGCCGCAGCAAGATACTCTCCTTTACTGTGTCCGTTCAGAACAAGAACACCCGCGACGACAAGAATCGCCACGCCCAGAAATCTGTACGAGGGAGTGGTCCGCGTGAAGAGCAAAAAGATCAGTCCGGACCCCCAGAGAGGGACCGCCACCGGATTGTGAAGGGTGAGTTGATCACTCAGAAATGAGAGGGGAGAGAGCCCTGCATACTTCCCGCTCACCGCGTTTCTGATGAATTCGAGGTGGGGAAGGTCATGGACGATATTCCACACCACGTACGGGAGGAAGCAGAGCATTGCCAGGCCGGCCGCGAGGTACGGCCAACGCGTACGGAGCCAATGGCGGTGCGTCGAGAACAGAATCCCCACGCCAAGTCCGGTGGCGAACCAGAGAATGCCAATCTTGTTGAGCGCCCCTACCCCGATCACCAGCCCCAGAAGGAGCCAGTACCGCGGATTCTGCGTACGCACGAGGAGGATGCTCGTGTATGCGGCCAGCGTCCAGAAGAGAACGTCGTAGGCGTTCATCGAGTAGATGGTACCGAAGGCGAGAAAAATCGGAGAAATCGCCGTACCGATGGCCGCAAGCATCTGTGCGGTCCGTCCGCCGTCAAGCAGACGGGCGATATGTCCGGCCAGAAACACGACAACAGCAAACAGAAGTCCGGGAACCAGCCGCAACGCAAAGAGTGAATCCCCGATGACGAATCGGATTATGGCCAGCGCCAGGATTGAAAACGGCGGATGATCGACGTAACCGGCGTCAGGATGGTCGGCACAGGCCAGGTAGTACAGCTCATCGCGGAAGTATCCGTATCCGGCGAAAGCATTCGTCCAGAGGTGCAGGGCAAGGGTGCCCAGAGCGACATAAAGAATCAGAGCAGTGTCACTGGTCAGGGTTCTGCGAAGCGTGGCAGGAGTGGGCATCAAGTCCTCAGCGTGGTATGCGGTGTATTCCCCGGGACAACCTCTCTCCCTGTACGGGATTGCAGGCGAGAGGTTGCGGGATAGATGCCTTGCGCGCTGGCCTTTGCTTGGGCCTGAGGGAGCAGGAGTCCGGCAACGGACGGGTCCGTCCGGACTCTACTCCCTCCCGGGTGTGTAGTAAAATCTGGTCTCCGGTTTCCTCAGACTGGCGGAACCGGGAATTGGGCAATCTGGGACAGGGCTGCCTTCACCTCATTGAGGTGCAGTTTGTGATTCTCCAGTTTTCCGGCGAAGTAGGCGTCATACGCCGACATGTCGAAATGTCCGTGTCCGCTCAGATTAAACAGAATCACGCGCCGTTGTCCTTCCTCTTTTGCGCGGAGTGCTTCGTCGATTGCTGCCTTGATAGCATGAGATGACTCAGGCGCGGGGATGATTCCTTCGGTGCGTGAGAACAGAACGGCCGCCTCAAACACCTCGTTTTGCATATAGGCGCGCGCCTCGATCAGATCGCTGAGCAGTAACCTGCTGAGAATAGGGGAGACACCATGATAACGTAATCCGCCCGCGTGAATAGACGGCGGAACAAACGTATGTCCCAGCGTGTGCATGGGCAGCAGGGGGGTCATCATGGCTGTATCCCCGAAGTCATACCGGAATTCCCCTTTGGTAAGGGTCGGACACGATGCCGGCTCGACTGCAATAGCCCGCACCTTCTTGCCCTTGAGGCGCTCCCGGATAAACGGAATTGCGATACCGCCGAAGTTTGACCCGCCCCCCACACATCCGATCACCATATCGGGAAAACGATCGATCTTCTCCATCTGCTTCATCGCCTCGGTGCCGATGATGGTCTGATGGAGGAGAACATGGTTGAGCACGCTGCCCAGGGAATAGTTGGTGTCGTCCCGTCCCGCGGCATCTTCCACTGCCTCGCTGATTGCCAGACCGAGACTCCCGGGAGAGTCCGGGTTTGCTGCGAGTGCTGCACGTCCGGCCTGTGTATCGGGACTCGGACTCGGCACCACTTCCCCTCCCCACGTATGGATCATCGACCGGCGGTACGGTTTCTGTTCGTAGCTCACACGCACCATATAGACCTTACATTCCAGTCCGAACATCTGGCAGGCCAGACTCAGCGAGCTTCCCCATTGTCCCGCTCCTGTCTCTGTTGCCAGTCGTTTGATCCCCGCCTTCTTATTATAGTAGGCCTGTGGAATTGCGGTGTTCGGTTTGTGGCTTCCGGCCGGACTAACACCTTCATACTTGAAGTATATCTCGGCCGGCGTATCCAGGTGTCGCTCCAGGTTCTTGGCGCGGACAAGCGGAGTGGGCCGGAACGTCCGGTAGATTTCCTGAACCTCTTCCGGAATATCGATGTAGCGATCACCGCTCATCTCCTGCTTGATCAGCTCCATCGGAAAGATTGCGGCCAGATCCTGCGGTGTAACGGGCTTCTGTGTTCCCGGATGGAGAGGCGGTGCCAGAGGGGTGGGAAGATCCGGCAGGATATTATAGTACGCTGTCGGCATTTCATGTTCATCGAGAAAGATTTGGCGCGGTGTCATGACACGTTCTCCGGTGAATGGTGGAAGGGATGGGCCCATAGAATGCGAAACCGCGGGGAGATGTGCCCACGGTTCAAGACAAAAAAAAGTGGGAACACTCCACACAGGGTGTTCCCACTTTTGAGCCACTATATGTGATAACTCAAGCCAGTGGGAACACCGAAACGCGGCGCCACCACCAGGACATACCTTTTGTATTATTTAGAGCTATGTGTGACATAGGAATACATTATGATAGCAAAGGTTGGAGAGTTTGTCAAGTAATACTTTTCCTTCGTTTCTCCTGCGCCGCTTCCCCGGACGGATGTCCGGCCACTTGCACCTCCCCACGTAGACCCGTATATTTTTATGCCCAATAACAGAGGATCCTCTCATGTCATCCCGACGTTTTCTCCCCGGTGCGTGCTTCGCTGTCGTCTTGTTCCTCCTTCTGATTCCTGTTTCCGCGGAAACCACAGAGCCGCCTGAAGGCGGGGATATCCAGGCGTTGATCCAGACAGGTGAATTCCGGAAGGCTGATCGCGCCATTCTGGAGAAGCTTATGATTGATTCGACGCTGTCCGCCACGGATCGCCTCCGCCTTGAATTCGAACGGGAACGGATGACCCGCATCCGGTTGGATTTTACGAAGACGGAAGCTGACGTCCGCGCAGAAGTGGGGAAGTGGATTCCGGATGCGGGGGACGCGGATTACCGGCAGTGGGAAAAAAGTGGCGCACTCGAGATGATGGTGATTGACGGAGAAAACCGGTATTTCAATTCTGCCGCGCGGAATCTTTTCCGGATCGACTCCGCCGCACGACAAATCTGGCAGGCCGGACACCGTGATGCGCCGCCCGCAACAGGTCTGGCGTCCGAAGACGGCCTGAACCGCCACATTATCGATGTGATGGCGGACGCAGTGAAATCAGGAACCCCGTTTGTAAGACCCGTTCGCCTGCGCATCACCCACCGGATTTCCGTTGATGCCGACGCAGTGCCTGCCGGTGAAATTGTCCGCTGCTGGTTACCGTTCCCGCGCGAGATCAACGCGCGCCAGGAAGCCATCCGCGTTCTTTCCAGTGAGCCACGCGATTATCTGATCGCCGACAATGAACGATACCTGCAACGGACCGTGTATTGTGAACGGGAGGCGGTGACCGCACAGAAGACAGAGTTCCTCATACAGTATGAGTACACTTCATATGGCGCGTACACAGCCGTGGATACCTCACGGGTAAAACCCTCCATAGCCAGCCCCGAACTCGAGCCGTTTCTCCGGGAAGAGCCGCCCCATATCAGATTTACCCCTGCGTTGCGGGCGCTTTCAGCGCAGGTCTTGGGACAGGAACAAAACCCCCTGAAGATTGCGCGCCTGTTGTATGCCTGGGTGGACACACATGTGCCCTGGGCCTCGGCCCGGGAATATTCAACTGTTCCATCACTCAGCGAATACGCGTTCACCAGCCGCCATGGCGATTGCGGCATGCAGACAATGTTGTATATCACGCTCCTGCGAATGAATGGGATCCCCGCGCGGTGGCAGTCGGGATGGGAGTTCCGCCCCCCGGGCGACAGCATGCACGATTGGGGGATGATCTACTTCGAACCGTATGGGTGGGTGCCGATGGATGTGACCTATGGTGTCCGGAGTGCGGAGGATGATGCGATGAAGTTTTTCTATGTTAATGGCATGGACAGTTACCGCTTAATTTTTAATGATGCGGCAGGAACGCAGTTCTATCCCGCAAAAATTTTCCCCCGGTCGGAGACCGTGGATTCTCAACGCGGGGAAGTGGAATGGCGCGGAGGAAACCTTTATTTTGACAAATGGGACTGGGACCTGGAGTGGAGCGTCGTGGGGGAGTGAGGAACGTTAACCGTACGGACCCGCCGGTTCAGTGACCGTCACCGTGCCGCCCCTCTTCTGATTCGCCGGTGTGACGTAGATGCCCGCTTTGCCCGGAAGCGGGCATTTTGTTTCGCATATGCCACAGCCGATGCACAGCTCTTTAATCACGTACGGGTACTTCACCCGCTTTTTCGAGCCATCGCGCAGAACGACATCCCGGACCTCAAACTTGATGGCCTTGTCCGGCGTGGGACAATGCTCTTCACACACGATACAATCGGTATTCTGGGCAAACGGGATACAGATATTTTTTTCGAAGTACGCCAGCCCGATGGGTGTCTGTTGCTTCTGTGCCAGCGTCAATGGCAGGATGGCATCAGTCGGGCATACTTCCCCGCACAGATTGCAGTTGTACTCGCAGTACCCCTCCCGCATCACCGCCACAGGCAGCCAGAGTTCTTCGAAATGTGTATGGATATGATCGGGTTGCAGACATCCCCCGTTGGATTTGCAGATGCGCACACACTCCAGGCACCGGATACATTTATCGGCAAATTCATCCTCGGGCAATGCGCCGGGGGGGCGCACCTGGTAGTTCCTGGCATCCCTGCTGGTCAATCCGAGATTCAGCAGGCCAAGTGCCGCCACACTTGCGACCGACGTCTGCATCAGCTGTCGCCGCGAATAGTCCACAGGGGTGTGATACGGTTTCCACCGCCAGCGATATGTGATGGCTTTTATTTTTGGCGGACACACCGACCCGCAATTAAAACAATCGATACACTCGACTTTACTCGTGTGGTGCACGTCGCCACCCGGGATGGCGTTCATTTTGCATTCGGTCTGACATTTGTTGCACACCGGACAGGCTTCACCCACAAGCCGTTCAAACAGGCGGAACTGCGAAAGAAACCCAAGCCAGGCTCCGGCGGGACAGATATTCCGGCACCAGAACCGGCGTGACACTTTTTCAAGACCCAGAATGACGCCGAGCAACAGGGTAATCCAGAAGAGTTCCTGATGGTAGGCCTGCGTTTCCGGCATGATATAGGCTTTGAAGGGGTCGTGCAGAAAATACGCCGCATCTTCCAGGAAAGGGACACGTGCCGCCGCAAGGAGAGTGGAGTCGGCAACAAGAGTGGCGAAAGGGTACAGGACGACTGTCAGAGCCCGGTTGAAAATTGACAGCGGATCAAGGTATCCCCAGACATGAACTGAAAAAAAGGCCAGGATGACAGTTCCGGTGAGGATGGCGAACTTCAGGTACCGCAACTTCTCCCATCGTTCTGATGTGCGGTTGGATGGGGAACCCATCATCGTGCTAGCCGCGTCGATCGTCGTTCCCAGCGGGCATATCCATCCGCAGAAGAACCGTCCCAGGAAAGGCGTCAGGACAAGAATGATCAGCGCAGGCCAGAATATCCAGGAGAAGTGAAGGTGCTGGATAAAATCAAACAGTGGTAGAAGCGGGCTGAACCGGAGGAAGATGTCCGCCTCAATCTGACCGGTATACGGATAGCGGGCAATCAGAAAGAGGTACAGGAAAAACAGGAGGAAGAGAATCTGAACGACCCTGCGAATCTTCGCGATCATGCCAACCGCACCTTTTTCACATTCAGGGAACGGATGTCATATTTCGGAAGTCCACGCTTTACGGCTTCCTGCACAAGATCAACATCCTCGGGCTTGAGATCAAAGAGACGGAGTGCGGTGTGGTCCGCGCTTACCACACATGGACTCATGATCAACGACCGGGGTGTTTTGACGTGTGCGAGGTTACCGCCCACGGGGCCGTTGGCGGTCAGGATACGGTAGGCGTCGATAATGGTGAGCGTGGGCAGGATCGTCCGGTCGATATCCACAATCTTCTGTGCGAAAGAACTGTGGAGGTCTCCCCGGTTTCCGCCCATCACACCCATAAGGTTCTTGAGTCCGAGCGTCACACGGCCGAGACTGTGGTGCTTTGCGATGGGCACATTGATGGTCTTGTCCGCCTCAAGGTAGTCTCTGTACAGAGGCCATTCCTTGATGATCTCGCCGTTCACGCTTCTGGTAATGAACCTTGTCTCGCGGATGTGGGAGACATCCGCACCTGCCTCGCGGGCGCGGGCTTCGATCTGGGAATTGGTGTAACACCGCAGCGGATTGTTGCAGGTGCGGTCAAACACCTTTACTGCTTTCGCACCGGCCTTAAAACACTCCCTCGTAATGGCGGCGACCAGATCGGGATTGGTATTCGCCGCGTATTGCGGGGCGCGGTCCCATCCCATGTTGGGTTTCACCACCACCACATCGCCCCGGGAGATAAACTGTTGGAGCCCGCCGAACTCTTTCAGGGCGGCCGCCAGAAGCTGGTCGGGTTCTCCATTCTCCACCCAGACCACGTGTGGATGTGCGGGACCTGCAAACAGTGAATCCAGAGATGTCGAAAAGACCGCGGTCCCAAGCACCCCCGTACCTGCTGTGCGTAAAAAATCCCTTCGGTCCATATTCACTCTCCTCCCGGTCGATCAACATATGCACCACCACTCATTGAGTATAGGGATTTTATTCCTTAAAATAAACCATTGCGTCTGTGGTTCACCTGAACGGGATTGGAGGAGCGTTTATGAAAGCATCGTTCATAGGAGAATACGTCAACCGGCGTGAATTCTGTCGCACCGCTGTCGCCGGTGTGGCGTTGTCCGTCTTTGGTCTCGCAGAGTCCGGCCGGGCCCAACAGATACCGCAGGTCCAGAATAAACCATCGACCAACGGCGCGGATGCCCTTGCCTATCCACGGACTGGTGCGTCGCTGCCCGGCAGATATCCCTCCCGGGTGGCGCGGGTGGTTCATGACCACGCCGTCGCCAACAATGCACCCGATCCCGCGGTGGTCGATACGATGGTGGCCCGGGCACTGCTCGGACTCACCGGCGCATCCAGCATCGATTCCGCATGGCGGGAGTTCGTCACTCCCGAAGATATTATCGGACTCAAGGTGAATCCGGTCGCGGGGAAATTGCTCTCCACAAGTCCGGAAATCGTCAATGTGATCATCCAGCAGCTTCAACATTCCGGAATACCGCGTGACCACATCCTGATCTGGGATCGACGCGAGTTTGAACTTGGCGAGGCGGGCTTCACACAGGAGCGGTTCCCCGGAATCCGGATCGTGGGAACTGAACGGAAAGATGCGGCAGGCTCATTTACCGATGCGGAAGGAACGTTGTACAGCGAGTTCATGATCGACCGCCGGTGGTTCTACTGGGCCGATGTCGAGGAGCATTACGATGCGGAAACTCTGCCGTACATGGTAAACGAAGGGAAACATTCCTATTTTACCCGTATTGTCACACAGGACGTCACAAAAATCATCAATATCCCAATCCTGAAGAACGCGGGTGCCTCGGTGACCCTCTGCTTGAAGAACCTCGCCTATGGCGCAATTACCAATACGGGCCGCCTCCACAAACAACTCTGGGCAGAAACGTGCGCAGAAGTGCCGGCGTTTCCACCTCTCCGCGACAAAGTTGTGCTAAACATCGTTGACGGGATCCGGGGATGTTACAACGGCGGCCCGGGTGCGAATCCGGAATTTTTTACCAACTACAATACGATCCTTGCCGGAACCGATCCGGTTGCCGTGGACCGGGTGGGATATGAAATCGTGCTCAAGAAACGTCTTGAGGAAAAGATTCAAAAAGAAGAGTCACCCCGGGGACGGGCTTTTCTCACCCTGGCCGAGCAAATGGGTCTTGGCACAGCGGACCTGAACGCCATTACGGTGGATCACGCCCAGCTCTTATGATACTACTCGCTGCGTATATCCTCCTGACTGCTCCCGGACAGGAGCCTGCCGCCTCCGGACTGGTAGACGGAGATTGTTCAGGGTGCGTCATCACCCGGACCGAACAGTTTGAGGGGGCCGCTCTGGCGGGGCACATCAACGGTGGGGCCGAACTGTACAAAGAATACGGATTTGTATCGCTGACGGCCCAGGAGGTCCGGCTTTCCTCGGGGGAAGACCTTATTGTGGAATCATACCGGATGAGATCGCCGGATGCGGCATACGGAATGTTCTCCATTTCCCGGCATGCGTGCGGGGAGGGGGATACAACATTCATGTATTCCTGTGCCGGTCCATACCAGATTCAATGTGCGGCGGGCGAGTGGTATTTGCGTATCATGAATGGGAGCGGGTCAGCGGCCGCCCGGGAGCACAGCACAACGTTGCTCCGTGCCCTCGTGGCACGCACGGGTCAGGTACGATTGCCCGTGCCCCCGCTCTTCGCAACGCCGGCAACAGCGGACGTGCAGGACGGAATTCTGCTGATCACGGGACCCCTCGGCATCCAGAACGGCATGCCTGATTGGGAAGATCTTCTCGACGGCATTTCGGAGTTCACGCTCCGTGCCGTGCGCCTCAAAGACGAGGGGGGAGTACTTGCAGAACTGCAGCTTTCCGGTGAACAGGAGGCGGTGCTGGTTGCAGAGCGCCTTGGCGTGGGGATTGCGGTGGGGTCAATGCAGGAAACGCCGGGCACACGTAAACGGTTTGTACTGTGGGCATCGCCCCTCCGGGTGAGGATACTCGAAACAACGGCACGTTCACCCGTTATTGATCCTTTGCTCCAGGCCCTCTCTTCGGCGGAATACTGATTTTTAGTTGTTTAAGCTTGGCGAACAGCTGTCTCCGATGGATATGGAGTAACGCCGCCGCACGCGTCTTGTTCCCGCCTGTCTGTTCCAGAGCCCGCATGATCAGATCTTTTTCCACTCCGGCAACGACTTTTTTCAGATGGAGTTCCTTCTCATCGATTACAGCGACGGGAAGGGCATCGTGTTCAGTCTTGAACGGCAGCGGCAGGGTATCAAGGGTGATGATCTCCCCCTGCGTCATGACGATCGCCCTCTGGATCACATTCTCCAGTTCCCTGACGTTTCCAGGCCAGCTGTATGCCTGGAGTCTTTGAAGCACGTCCGGAGAGACAAGAACCATACGCCCCTGGGCATACTTGTTGAGAAAGTGGTCCACCAGCACCGGGATGTCCTCAGGGTGTTCGCGCAGGGGCGGGATGGTGATATGCAGAATGTTCAGCCGGTAATAGAGATCCTCGCGGAAACGCCCTTCTTTGACTTCACTTTCCAGATCCTTGTTGGTGGCAGCGATCACGCGCACATCAACCGTCAGGGTCTGTTTCCCTCCGACACGTTCAAATTGCTTATTCTGCAGGGCGCGCAGAAGTTTTATCTGAAGGGCGGGGGTCATCGTGTTCACTTCGTCGAGGAACAGGGTGCCGCCGTGTGCGAGCTCAAAGCGTCCGGGACGGAGGGCGACCGCACCCGTAAACGCTCCCCGCTCATGGCCGAACATTTCGCTTTCGAGAAGCGTTTCGGGCAGCGCACCGCAGTTCACCTTGATAAAGGGTCCCGCTTTCCGGGGAGAGTGGCGTTGCAGAGCGTCGGCAATCAGCTCTTTTCCCGTCCCGCTTTCCCCCTGGACAAGAACAGTCGTGTCGGCAGGAGCAATTCTGCCTATCTGTTTGAAGATCTCCTGCATCTTGCTGCTGGTTCCCACAATCGATGTATGCACGGCCGTCTGATCCTGCCGGGAGACCTGTGAGCGCAGATGTTGAACTTCGCCGAGCAATTCCCGGTAGTGAAGCGAGCGGCGGACGATGAGAAGGAATTCATCAAGGTCAAACGGTTTTTCAAGATAGTCATATGCCCCCGCTTTCATTGCCTCGATCGCGCGTTCGCTCGTACCATAGGCGGTGAACACAATCACCACGGTATCCGGATTCTGCTTCTTGATCTCCTGCAGTGCTGAGAGGCCGTCCATCTCGGGTAGGTTGATGTCGAGCAGCACAAGATCAGGGCGGCGTGATGCGGTCAGTGTCACTGCCGTCACGCCATCGCCGGCCTCGAGAAGGATAAAACCCTCTTCTTCGAGAAGTTCGACGAGATTCTGACGCATGGCAACCTCATCATCCGCCACGAGGATAGTTCTGTGTGTGTTCATACCGTCACCGCCGTGTGATCCTTGATGCCGGGGAGCGCCACCGTGCAGATTGTTCCTTTTTCCTCACGCGGGAAAAAGTTGATGTGCCCTCCGTGGGTGCGAATAATTTCGTATGCGATGGACAGACCGAGACCGACGCCATGTTCCTTGGTGGTAAAAAACGGATCGAAGATGCGGGGGAGAACCGTGGATGAGATTCCCTCGCCGTTGTCAGCGAAGGTGATGAGAATCTGAGTCCTGTCTGCGTTGCTGGTAGTGGCAATATCCAGTTGTCCGCCTCCGTGCATGGCGTCGATGGCGTTTGTACAGATATTGAGAAACACCTGTTCCATTCCCTGTGGATCTATCCGGACGGGGGGAAGGGTCGTGGAGTATGTGGTATGAATGCGCACCCGTTGTGCGCGGGCGGCAGGGAGGATCATTGCGACGCTTTGTTCAAGGACACGGCGCAAATCGGTCTTGGTGGGTGTGCCGGACACCGGTTTGGAGAACACCAGGAGACGCCGGACGAGGTCGGAGAGCCGGTCAATTTCGCGGACGACCAGCGCCATCGCCTCATCGGAGATCACGCCCGACTCATGGTCCCCAATTCCCCGCCGGCGCAGCTTCCGTTGCCACATCTGAATGCGTGTCTTGATCACCGCCAGGGGAGTTTTTACTTCATGGGCAACTCTGGCGATAAGTTTGCCCAGCGTCGCCATCTTGTCCTGCTGGTGGAGCTCCTGCTCCAGGCGGGCCCGGAGATGTTGATCGTGTGAACGCGCCGAAACCATGGTATTGATGGATTGCATAATCACACCGAAGACTCCGCGGCGCACGGGGAATCGGAAGTTCGTGTCCCGCGTGAGAGTGTCCAGTCCGACGCGGATCTCTTCGGTCCGTTTCCGGAGGGTCAACGCGATCACAATCACAATCACGAACCCGAGTGCGGATACCATGGCAGCCACGACGAGGACACTCGTAAGGCGGACCGTGGGAAGGAGGCGCTCGATGTGCACCCGGGCCCACACTGCTCCGATGGGACGGCCGTGCACCACGATGGGCTCCGTGACAAGGGGGAAGGTAGCGGGATCAAACTGATGAAGCTGAACGATGCGCTGGTGTTGCGCTACCGTCAGCCGTGCCTGTTCCCGGATAATATGATAGGAACGGGGCGGTGGCCCGAATGCCGGTTTCGGCGGAGGAGAACTCGGGAAGGCGTACCCCAGAAACTGATCCGCGGCATAGAAGTAGAAGCCTCCCTCGGTACCCTGAAACAGCGAAAGTTCGTGCGCGGTTACGGCGGCAAGCACCTCGTCTGCATGTTTCTCCTCCGCCTTCGTCCATGACGCGTCCTTCAGGAAGGAGCGAAACCACAGACTGTCGACAACCGAGGCGCCGGCCATGTTGAGTTCCTGGACGGCAGCTTCTGTCATGATCCTGTTTGTGGTGATGACCTCGTCCGTGGATTCCTGAAGCATAAGATACAGGTACACCGCTCCCCCGACAACAAGCACGACGAATCCTGCGGCAAGAAAGAGGGCTTTTACACGAAGGCTGGACTCGGTCATACAGTAAGATACGGGATGTCTACATAATAGTGCAAGGGGCGTTGCTTGTCCGGTCCGGCAACGGTATATTTTACAATACCTCCGTACACGCGAACATCTGATAGATGCCCATGACCCAGTTTCTTTCCACAATCGAACTTTTCCGCGATCTGGACGATGAAGAGCGCCGGCTTGTCGCCGCCACATCCACACCGGTGAATTTCAGGGAAGGTGAGTTGTTGTTTGAAGAAAACACACCACGCGCAGGGTTGTATCTTCTGCAGGAAGGAGAAGTGGAACTCTGTAAGCGAACCCCCTTCGGAGATGAAAAGCGTCTTGCACATTTCCGCCCCGGCGATTTTCTGGGAGAGGGTGTTCTGATGAACGAGGATCCCCACTCGACCTCGGCGCGCGCACTGACGGCGGCGCAGGTGCTGGTGCTGGAGGGGGGACGGCTGACCGCATTGCTCCACTCCCGCCCGAGCATCGGAGTAAAAGTGTTGTCCCGCACCGCGAGGGTCATTGTGCGCCGCATGCGTTCGACCACGGTCCGGGTGATTGACGAGAACGCACAGTTTATCTCAGGACGTTCACGGCGGGAGCACGACCTTCTGGGAGAACGTGATGTGCCTCATGAGTATTATTATGGTATCCAGACCCTCCGCGCCCTGGAGAATTTTCCTATCAGCGGCATCACGATGGATCTTTATCCCGCACTCATCGAAGCGCTCGCGATGGTAAAGATGGCGGCGGCGAAAGCAAATGAGGAACTTGGACTTATCTCCCATGCCGAAGCCGGTGCGATTGTCCTGGCGTGCGAAGAGATCGCCGCCGGCAAGCTCCACAATCAGTTTGTTGTGGATATGATTCAGGGCGGGGCGGGGACATCCACGAACATGAATGCGAATGAAGTGATCGCCAACCGGGCGCTTGAACTGCTTGGCTACGAAAAAGGTGAATACCAGTATTGCCACCCGAATAACCATGTCAACTGTTCACAATCGACAAACGATGCCTATCCCACCGCACTCAAGCTGGCAATCATCCGGAGTAACGCCAAACTGGTCGCGGTGCTGCAGCAACTGATCCTGTCGTTCCGCAAAAAGGCCCGCGAGTTTGAAACAGTGATCAAAATGGGCCGCACCCAATTGCAGGACGCGGTGCCCATGACGCTGGGACAGGGATTTGAGGCGTATGCGGCGACGCTTGCTGAAGAAGTGGAACGGCTCGAACAGAACGCACGGTTGTTTCTCGAAGTGAATCTCGGCGGCACGGCGATCGGGACCGGCATCAACGCCGAACCGGGATATGCGGAAAAGGCGGTACAGTACCTTTGCGACATCTCCGGTCTGCCCATGGTGCTTGCTCCCAATCTTGTTGAGGCGACCCAGGATACCGGTGCGTTTGTGATGTACTCCTCCGCGGTCAAGCGCCTCGCCGTTAAACTCTCAAAAATATGCAATGACCTCCGCCTCCTTTCCTCCGGGCCTCGCGCGGGGATCAACGAAATAAATCTCCCGAAGATGCAGCCCGGCTCATCCATCATGCCGGGGAAGGTAAATCCGGTTATTCCGGAGGTGGTCAACCAGATTGCCTTCAAAGTCATCGGCAATGATCTGACTGTTACCCTGGCGGCAGAAGCCGGACAACTGGAACTAAACGTCATGGAACCCGTTATCGCCGAATGTATTTTCGAATCGATCGAGATGCTCAAGAATGGCATGGCGACACTCACCTACCGGTGTGTGGACGGCATAACCGCAAACGTCGCACATTGCCGGATGATGGTGGAGCGGAGCATCGGACTGGTGACGGCGTTAAGCCCGGTGCTGGGTTATGACGTATGCACGGAGCTGGCCAAAGATGCGCTCGAACAGGACCGGAGTGTCTATGACCTCGTCCTTGAGCGAGGACTCCTGTCAAAAGAAGAACTGGAGCGCCTCCTTGATCCCGCAACCATGCTTGCGCCGAAACGTGTGATAAAACGCTGACCGAACAAAAACGATCACTTGTTCAGGATATCCGATGAGACGGAAAACGATTCTTCTTGTCGCAACCCTCTGCATGGCACACCTTGCGTCCGCATGCACGTCTGCCGTCGTATCCGGACGTGCCACGAAAGACGGCCGCCCATTACTCTGGAAGCAACGGGACACCGGCAATCTCCAGAACAAGCTTGTGTACTCCACCGGGGGAGATTTCGCTTTCGTCGGGGTTCATGATCTTGCCGATACTGCGAACGCGGAGTGTTTTATGGGGAGCAACGAAGCGGGGTTCAGCATTATCAACACCGCCTCGTACAATCTGCAGTATGAGAAGTACAGGGCGAAGATGGACGAAGAGGGGATTCTGATGCGGCAGGCGCTCGCCTCATGTCGCACACTCCAGGATTTTGAACGATTACTCCTCGAGACAAAGGGGAAGAGGGGTGTTGAGGCAAACTTCGGCGTCATTGATGCTGCCGGCGGCGCTGCCTACTACGAGACAGACCCCTACACATACGTAAAGTACGACGCCAATGATCCGGCCGCTACGCCGGCGGGGTACATTCTTCGTACCAACTTTTCGATGTCGGGTACACCGGACGCGGGGCAGGGGTACATACGGTATCAGACAACGGCGAATCTCTTTCAATGGGCTTCTCTCGGGGATGGAATCTCGCTGGATTTTATCCTTCTGGAAGCAACCACAAATCTTAATCATGCCCTCGTGGGCACCAATCTGTCCCGCGGACCACTTCCCTTTAACGATGAATCCCGGACGATGGTCAACTTCATGGATTTTGTGCCCCGTTACTCCACCGCGGCATCGATGATCATTCAGGGCGTCCGGAAAGGAGAAGACCCTGCTGCGACCACGGTCTGGGTGCTCCTCGGATCACCCCTGACAACGCCTGTTATTCCCGTATGGGTGAAACATGCCGGATTGATTCCCGCGATGTTGCTTGCTTCCGGCACGACTCCGGCTTCCCTGAACTCATATTCGCTGGAACTGAAAGGCAGGTGTTTCCCGCTAAAAACACCCGAGGGGAGGAACTACATGGATCTGTCGAAGGTGATGAATCAGCAGGGAACCGGCACAATCCAGCGCCTGAGTGCAGTGCACCGGAAGATCATCGATGTAACGCGGGTACACATGCGGAACAACGAGGGGGGAATCCAATCCAGGGACGCAACGGCCCTCTACCGGCTGATCCAGGTGGCTGTTCGAGAATATTACGCTACCTATCACCTCTGGCTGGCTGAGACCGGAGGAGAGAACCAAAAAACACCGCGTTGACAAGGATTTTTTCCGAGCCCAGCCAGAAGCCGCGGAACGTTACATTGTCGGCCAGGTGCACGATCCTGCCCTTGCCGACGCCCGCCACGACGACGGCTGCGCTGCCGGCAAGATTCCGGGTGTTTTCTGAAGAGAGATAACCGCTGAGCACAGGGTCGCTGGTATAACTCAGCGGCGTGCCGTACGGGTCGCGGGCCGCACTCATCACGAGTGATGTTCCGTGGCACAAAGCCAGCCGATCGGCATCAATTCCGTAGCCAAGCGGATGTGATCGATCCACCGTTGCTTCGACGATCACCCCGTTGACCATCTGGGCCCCCTCCGACTTTCCCATCTCTCCAAACGGACGGCGTATCAGCGTGGTGTCCTGCTGAAGTTCACGGGGGGTCCGGACGACAACCGGGGAGATTTTTTTTCTTGCGAGCCATTCCACAGCGCTCTCCTGTGCCACGACTGTTCCGCCGTTTTCTGTCCAGTTCCTGATTGCGGAGACTGATGTACTGTCCACCTGCGCATAACTTCCGCCGGGAAGGAGAAGTACCGAATAGCGTGAAAGGTTCATGCGGCTGAACTGAGCTGGTTCGGCAATCGTGACATCCAGACCGAGCTTGTTATCCAGCAAGTGCCACATTTCCCCAGCGTCACCCGCCGAAACCCCGGATCCCGCGGCGAGCAAAACGCGCGGCAGCGCCAGCGGCCGGATCCGATCGCTCCCGAGGTCAATACCTTCGGCAGTCAACCCCGAGTTCACCCCGTAGATTACAATGTCGTTCTCGTGCAAAACGTCATTGATGATCGCAGCGATGGTGTCCCGTTTTTCTCTCTGTACGCCGACCGGCACAATGATTGTACCATAGTCGAATTGGTGCGGTAGCCGCGCCGGGTCCACGTCTGCCGCGAATGGTACCGTGGCCGTGCGCATGAGCACGCCTGACCGGAGAAGGCGGGAAACGACACCGGGCGCATTGAGCTGGCTCCACGGGATGATATACGCCACGGGCTCCGGCGGGCCGACATAGTTGCCCCTCCGATCGGACGTTGTCCCCACAAGTTCCCCCATCAGATTTTCCGGAAGGGAAGTGAGAAGCGAGTGAGAGAGACCGTACGCAGATGGAAGTGTCCAGGCAGAAATGTCATAGAAGATGCTGTCGCGAAATTCTTTTCTCTTCTCGAGCAACGTCGTAAGGAGGCGGTAATGCGGCTGACGCACATCGACGAGAAATGCTGAGCCGGGTTCGTACACGGTTTCGCCCGCCGTATGCCGCCGTTGAATCTCGTGGACACGGATGGTGTGGCGCGAAAGGAGCTCCGCCAGCTGGCGTGCCCGGACGGGATCGGTCCGGGATCCAAACAGGTAGGCGCGCACGGTTGACCGTCGGGCTTCTTCCCGGGCCTGCGAAAAGAAGTCGCGCTGGTACGCAAGAAACTCATGACGCATATCGGCCTGGGCGGCCAGAGCAGTAAGGGACGAGGCAACATGATTCCGGATGGCAAACCGGAACGTCATGATGCCGTTTGGATGTTCCTGGCTGTGCCCGCGGACGCTGGCCTGCTCAAAGAGTATCCCCACAGAGCCGGAAAGGTCGGCGTATGTTGAGGCTTTGCCTGCAAAAAAATCGTCAAACACTTCTTCCGTATAGTAGAGCGACCCGAGGCTATCCAGGGTCTCCGCAAACCGCCGTGCAATCTTCTGCGTCAGGCGTTGATTTTCTGTCGGGATCAACGGATGCACCGCGGATGCCTTTCCGGGCTGGAAGAAATACGTGGAAGAACTACCCATCTCGTGAAAATCCAGGAGGACATGCGGCATCCAGCGGTGGTATTGTGTCATCCGTGCCCGGGACTCCGGATGTACCAGCGGCACATAATCGCGGTTCAAGTCAAACCAGTAATGGTTCCCCCGCCCTGACGGCCATGGCTCCGTGTGCTCGCGTGTTGCGGGATCTGCGACCGGTTGGCGGCCGCGGTTGCCGTTAACCCATGCCGCAAACCTGTCATATCCATCCGGATTCAAACACGGATCCAGGATAATGACGGTGGAGGAAAGCAGGCGCTCGACATCCTGGCCCTGTGCCGCTGCAAGGTGGTAGGCAACGAGAGACGCAGCGTTTGATCCGCTCGCTTCGTTGCCGTGGATGGTGTATCCCAACCATAGTACGACCGGTGGTGCGGCCGGCGGCGGAAAAGCGGGCACGGAGGTTTCCGTCTGCGCTCTGTGTTCGCGGCGGATATCCTCGAGACGTGCGTGATGTGAGGGATGCGTGATGGTCAGCAGGACAAGGGTGCGTTGTTCGTAGGTAACCCCGTATTCTTCCAGGTGGACCCGGTCGGATGCGGCATCGAGCGCGCGCAGATAGGCAAGAAGCTGGTCGTGCCGGACGTGCCAGTCTCCAACGGCAAATCCAAAGTATGACTGGGGAGTCGGAATTGTTGGATCATACGTGGCCCCGGCAGGGAGGAAATAGTCGAGATCCCCGGCCCGGCCTGATGGAGAGGCGCTCAGAATAAAGACCGCGAGGGTGGAAAGTACACTCAGTGTCCGCATGCAAGAATCCGTATCATGAGAAAAAGTGTCAACATGTCACAACGTACACTTCCTTACCGCTGAAGCAGCAAGGAAGTGGCTTTCGCGAAAAGCGCGGTCCGGAGGACAGCATAATAGACGCCGCTTGAGAGGTGAGCAGCGTCAAAGGTTACGGTGTGTGTGCCCGGCGAACCGGGAATATTCGAAAATGTGGTGATTATTCTCCCGAGCACGTCATACACGGTAAGCGTCACCTCCGGGGGGAGTGTCTCCCCGCTTCCCGGACCCTGTCCGGGAAGCGTGTACACGATGGTTGTTGTTCCGTTAAAGGGGTTTGGAAAGTTGTGGAGGAGTGCAAACTCTGCCGGAGTGCCCTGTCTGACTGCGGTCGGGGCCTCGGGAAATGTAAGGATGACAGCTTGCGCGAGTTTGTTCCAATTTACTTTTGTGTCACGAAGTCCTGAAAGTTTCTGCTCGAGGTGAAGAAAATGCCCGCTCGCGGCAGAGGCAGGTGTTGTACACGGCTGACTGCTCCCGTTGATAAGCCGCCCCTGAGTGTTTGTGGTCGCGATAAGTCGCGTCCACGTAATGTCAAGGTGTGCGATCTTGAACGTGAGTGTGGGATCGACACTCAACAGGTTGTCGCGTAACGTGCTGAGGTAGTCACGGCCGGCAGGTGGTGACTTCTGTGTTCCGTTGCTCATGATTATGTCTGGGTCGGTGGAGAGTTTGGAGAACCCATGCGGCTGAATGAACACACAGCTGTCAACGGTTCCCAGGAATGCGGAGGTGGAAACCTGAAACATACCATCCACTACGTGCGCCTGGTCGGATATCCTGTACGGTTCGTCACCCGAACTGCAGGCGCTCGTGGTGCCGCTGCAGGTGGAGAACACGGCACTGTTGCAGCGGTGGGTTCCGCTCATAAAAAAGGCGCGGGCTCCGGCGGACCGGTAGACAAAAAACCCCTGAGCTCCTGTGTTACTGTCATAACGCGGATGTGGCGATTGGATAATCAGTCTGGGTCGGCGGGGTAGTCGGGAGAAAAGATAGGTGCCCCAGTGATTGGCCGACGTACCTTGTTTTTCGAGGACCAGATGGGCACGGAATGGCACATCTGTAGTGTCCGTATAATCAAGAATCTGATAACCCAGTCCGTCGGCCAGCGGAACCGCTGTACCGGGATCGCCGGCGATGATTGCTTCCACCATGGTCTTCCATGTCGATTGCTGGACAGCAGATGGGGCCTGATAGTGACCGGCTCCCGAGCTGGTAGGCATGGCAAGAATCAGGCTATCGATGTGTGCCGTGAGATTGCCCGAGCGTACAATCTGGGCCTGACCGCTGGCAATACAGAAGAGAAGGGCAAGAAGTGACGGGAGGAATTGACAGCCTTTTTTCATTCGGGGGCTCATGTGTTTGGAGAACGACCTGACAAGATACCTGCATTGGTTATGAGACGCAAACAGAGGATGCACGAATCACACCAACCGGCGGCGGGAGCTGCACGCCGGTAATTTCGCCGTAATGCGGGCCCCTCCGTTTGCATCTGAGATTTCCACGTGCTTTATTGTGCTGAATGAGCCCGAGGAATCGGGCATGATCTGCCCGTTCATCGGATCTTGCCCGCGAAAATGCCCAGCAATGTGCCTGTTTTGCATGGTACGAAACTTGCATATACCGGAACGGCGTTCTGGCCTCTTTCTGAAGCCTCACGTACTTCCGTACCTCTTTCATTACGAATCCACAGACGACGATGAGTGCACGTCCATTCCATCACCATATAGAGAGGGTGCTACCATGAGGTCTCTTGTGATCACTTTTCTGGTTGCCGCGCTGGCAATGCCGCTCGCCGCGCAAAATTTGTCGGTCATTGTAGAGAATGTCGCGAACAGTGGTCCGACGTACTACTCGCACCAGCGTAAGGTCGCACGCACGAGTAATGGCGTCTTGATCGCTGCCTGGAATGACAAGGCGGCGCTTGGAGGTCAAGTGGTGTACTCAATGTTTGATGATGCATTCGGGACATGGTCGCCGGCCGCCGCTGTTTCCAACGCAGCCGAGCGGGCAATCCAACCCGCGCTTGCCTCCGATGAACTGGGAAATGTCCATGCGGTCTGGCAGGAGCGTGCAAGTACGACGGCGCGTTACCAGACATTTTATGCGAAATTTAACGGAACCACCTGGACCACACCGGTCAAGATTTCGATAAACGATGCCCAGCCCGCAGAGGAAGCAGCCATCGAGATCGACTCCCGCGGTTATCTCTGGGTCGTCTATAATAATGATGGTGCCGGCGCAGGCAGCGAGTTCGTCTTTGCCATCAAAAGCACGAATGGCGGCTCGACGTGGTCAACCGTTGCGGATACCCTCTACAAACAGGGAACTCTTGGAACATCCATCGAAGTCGGACGCACATCCCTTGCTGCCGGGCCCAGCGGCCGGATGGTAGCAATCTGGGACAACAGCCTCACCGGTACAGCATCCCGCCGGGAAGTATTCGTCAATCAGTATGATGGATCAGCATGGATGGGTGAAGTACGGATTTCGGACACGACCACGGTGGACCGCGATCACAACCGTTACAATACGGTAGCAGTTGACGCTCAGAGCAACATTTATGCGTTTTACACGCTCGGTGTGATCGCGGGAGCCGATCCGCGCCCTCGGAAACTGTTTATGCACAAAAAAGCATGGGCGGCCCCATGGACCCTGCCGGAAACGGCTGTCCTGGCCTCGGATACGATCAGCTTCCTGGACATGAGTGCGGTGGCTGACAGCGACGACGTGCTTCATCTGACGTACCGGAGAGATATCCAGGCTGATACGCTGGGTCTGGATGAGATTGTCTACACGTTTTCAAAAGACGGCGGAACGACATGGTCACCCCGCCTCGTGGTAAGCCGCCCGCTCCACGACGCCGGTTATGCAACCATCGCAAATCGTGTCCGGAAAGCAACGGGAATCGATATCCTCCTCCGGGAATCACAGGATGAAGGTGTCGGGGACCAGAGCACCACGGCAATCATCTATGCCAATGTCCCGTACAACTTTGTCACGTCAGTGAGCGACCAGAATCTGCCGGTCGGATTTGAGATTCTGGCGAACTATCCGAACCCCTTCAACCCTGCTACCACGATCACCTATGATGTGGCCGCGAGAGGGCAGGTGAGGCTGGCGATTTATGATGTGCTGGGCCGTGAAGTGCGGATGCTGGTGAATGACGTGCAGGATGGCGGCCGGTATGATGTCCGGTGGGATGGCCGCACCGATCTTCTCCAACCCGCAACAAGTGGAATGTATATCGCCCGGCTGAGTACCGACACCGGATCACGCACCTTGACCATGTTGCTCCTGAAGTAACCCTCCTCCCCGGCGGGACTGCGGTCCCGCCGGGCAGTTCTGTTCACGCAAGGGCCACACGATTGTGAAAACCATTCTTTCGTTCATCCTGCTCCTGTGTCTGCTGGCGTCCGGCACATTGACCGCCGGCGATACGGGTAAAATCTCCGGTACCATCCGTGACAGGGAATCCAATGAACCTCTGCCCGGAGCGAATGTTGTCCTGATCGGGACGCCTCTTGGTGCGACCGGGGACGTTAACGGCTTCTATTTCATCAACCGCGTCCCACCCGGCACCTATCGGGTTCAGGTAAGCCTCATCGGCTACCAGACGAAGGTGTTCACGGAGGTTCACGTGATGGCTGATGTCACCACCGAGCTGAGTGCTACACTCAGCGGAACGGCCGTGGAACTGGGGACGGTGGAAATCACCGCTCACCGCCCGGTGGTGCAGAAAGATCAAACGGCCACACGGACAATCATTGACGGAGCAACCATCGTCAAAGATCTGCGCTTCCAGGATGTCGGTGAGATCCTCCGCCTGCAGGCGGGTGTCACGCTTGGAAACGATGGAAACCTGCACGTAAGGGGTGGCCGAACCGGGGGCATGGTATACCAGATCGACGGTATTCCAGTCCAGAACCCGCTCTTCCGCTCAACCGCCGGCGAGATTGAGGTTGAGAATGTCCAGGAGTTGCAGGCTCATCTGGGTACCTTTGACGCTGAATACGGCAACGCCGCCGATGGCGTGATCACGGTCTATACAAAGGACGGAGGTGATCGTATCACCGGCCGGATCGGTTATGAGTCCCCCCGCCTGAACGCCTCACCCTATCAAAAATCTGACTGGAATCTGGACAGGCCGGAGGTTCAGGCATTGCCCGCGGACCAGCAGGCACAGTACAAGGACGAGGTGCGAAAACCCGACGGCACATCGGCCTACGAGTATGTGGGCGTGCTGGATGATAAGCATGCGGAAGATCTGCTCCTGATCAAGGCCCTGGGCACATGGTCGGCCAATCTCTCGGGTCCTGTCCCGGGTCTTTCGGATATAAAATTTTATGCCACCGGACGTCTCCGTCAGGAAAACAACAGCCTCCCCTACGGGTATACACTGCTTCGTTCTGCGACTCTGAAGCTGACCTATCCCATCACCACCGAGCTCTTGTTGCGTGGGTCAGTGGACCTCTCCAAAGCATACCGTCAGACGTACGACCACGCGTATAAATACTGGCGCTGGTGGGATGCCGGAATTGACCCGCTGGGGAGAACCGGAGGATATCCGATCAACACGGATCAGAGCAACAGGGAGATGTTGTCCATGCGGCACGTCCTCTCCTCAAGCACGTTTTATGATCTTTCCCTTGCGCGTATTTACGACTACACCGAGCTGGTTGTCCCGGATCGCACCGTGACGTATGATCCGGCAACGGGCAATCTTCTCACCAGCGATTATGTACGGAGACAATGGGTGGGCGGGAACGACTCGGGATTCCGGTACGGGGACGTCCGGTACTGGACAAACTCAAAGTCGACGCAGTTTCTGTTCAAAGGAAATCTGGAAAGTCAGATTCATCCAAGCCATCAACTGCGGACAGGATTTGAGGCAAAGGTCCACGAGATCAGCCGTCACCGGATCGGCATGCCCACGTTGCCCACGCTGGAATTCTTCACCTACCGTCCGCTGGAAGCTGCTGCGTATTTTCAGGACAAGGTCGAGTACAGTTTTATGATCTTGAAGGCAGGCGTGCGGTTGGATTATTTTGACCCCCGCGCAACGGAATATCCGGATCCGGCAAAAATTATCGAAGTGATCACCGCACCCGGGGGATCGGCCCAGTATACGTCTATCCCCAAAGTGCCGGTAAAACAACATTTCCAGATCAGCCCGCGTATCGGAATTGCCCACCCCATCTCAGATAAGACATCCATTCATTTTGCGTACGGACATTTCTTCCAGATTCCCCGTTTCTACGATTTGTACCGGAACGACGGGCTGCAGGATGTCCTCGTGAGTGATGCGCTTATCGGAAATCCGGGGTTAAAACCCGAGCGGACCGTTTCATTCGAGGTCGGACTTCAGCAGGAGCTCTCGCCGGAGTGGGGATTAAACGTCACTGCGTACTCCAAGGACATTACAAACCTGACATCCAGTTACTACTATTTTGTAGGACGGGATTACTCGATCTTTATCAATTCCGATTTTGCGAGGGTGCAGGGGATCGATATTACGCTTGATAAACGTTTCACGAACTTTTTCTCCGGACGATTGGTCTATTCGCTGATGAATGCGATCGGAAACCATTCCGATCCGGCCGGCGGGTACACGTATCGCGAAGAGGAGGCGCACCTCCGTCCAAACCGCAACTACCCGCTGGATTTTGACCAGAGGCACAAAATTACGGGTACGGTCAGTGTCCGCCTGCCCGAACACTTTGGGCCGGAGCTCCTGGGTGTGTATCCGCTTGAACACCTCGCGGTGGCTTCCGTGTTCACGGTGGGAAGTGGTTTGCCATACACGCCCACTTCGCGTGCGTCGGAGGAAACGGGAATTGTCCCGGAACCCAATAGTGCCCGCCGCCCCTGGACGTACAATCTTGATGTAAAACTTTCGCGCGAGATTCGTTTCTCCGGACTCCGTCTTACGGCCTATTGTGATGTGAGCAATCTTTTTGACCAGGTGAATACGGTCTTTATCTGGAGCCGGACCGGCGAGCCGTGGGACGAAGGGTCAACATCGGTGCGCTCCAAAGATCGTCAGGCCAATCCCGAAAACGTCGGAACGCGGCGTATCGTCCGGGTCGGCGCCATTCTTGAATTTTGATTCGCCACAGGATACGTATGAAGACACCTCCTTTGATGTTCCGTTCCATTCTGCTGGGTTGCTGTGCGGTGTGTGTGCTCGCCGGTCAGCTCCGGGCTCAAGATGATGATCCGCCCCGTTCACCCACTGTTGTTCTGCCGAAGCGTGCAAGTTTCGCCGACGAAGCGATCGGGGTACAGACAAAAGGACAGTTGCAGAATCTGATTATGAACTATGGTCAGATTACCGATACACGATTTGCGGACGTCGGCAATGCCCCAACGGACGTGTTCTTCAATATCCGTTACCCCCGTGAAAATTTCACGGGGCTGGTGGATGATTTTGCGCTCTTCTTTGCAATAAAGGAGAACAGCAAAAATGGTGACAAGGGGAATGTCATTGACGGATGGACGGACGAAAAAAACGAGGATTGGGTCGCAAAGGATGGTGCCTATGGCAAGACACACTACAATGCGGCGCTTGACCCCAACCCGCATGCCGAGTTGAAATACAACGGCCAGACCCCATACCTTGCGCATAGCGACCTCCCGGAAACCTGGCCGGTGGATAACACCGGAGTGGCCTTCTGGCCCGGAATCTTTCGCCGGGATCCGATCACCGGGATGGAAGTGCCCGGCGAGTTTGTTTCCGACCGCGACATCTATATGGAGTTTGATGACAAACATAACCAGCTGGGCGACGTGGTCGGTATCGAAGTGCATGGCATGGCATACAGTTACGGACGTGTGTATGCCGAGAAGATGCTCTTTTATGAATTCTGGGTTATTAACAAAAGCGGCAAAACTCTTAACGGCTGTTACTTCGGATCGTATCAGGATCCCGATTGTAGTGACCACACCGAAGAGGCACTCCTCTGGAAAGATTCCCTGTTTGCAGACGGAACCCGCGTCACATCGGTTGCGCAGCGTGATTTTGACGGGGACATCGGCGGGGCGACACGACCCAACGCGCGCGGCATCACGGAAGACTATACCTTCGGGACCATCGTATTTGAAACTCCGCGTGCTCTGGGCGTCACAGATTTTCACTACTTTGTAGATCCCGGGCCGGCCGATGATGCCTATCTCTGGCCGATTATCTCCAGTGACCCCACAAATCCGCTTATCGCCGGGACCGCCGGCAACTATTTCCACGGTTCCAACCGGCGCATCGATGATGTTTCACTCATCACAACCAAGCAGGATCTGGCCTGGATGATGTCAACCGGGCCGTTCTCGATGGCCCCCGGTGACACGGTAAAGTATTCGTTCGCGGTCATCGTTGGTGATGATGACGCGGACTATTACGCCAACGTATGGGAGGCCAAGAAACTCTACGATGCGTTGTACAACGGTCCGACTGCTCCACCGGCTCCCCGGCTTACGGCCATTCCCGGCGACGGCCGGGTGACATTGTACTGGGACGATACACCCGAGTCGGCGATCGACCCTTCGACCGGAGAGATGGATTTTGAGGGGTACAAGATATACCGGAGCGAAGACGGCGGCATAACGTGGGGCACCAAGATCACCGACGCGCTGGGTCGTACGTACGGGTACGTCCCAGTTGCTCAATTTGATCTCAAGAACAACATCAAGGGTGCCGATCCCAAGAACTCGCTTGCCTGGCTGGGAACTGACAGTGGTCTCAGACATAGCTGGGTCGATAGTGCGGTCGTCACAGGCATCACGTACTCCTATACCATTGTCTCATACGACCGCGGCACGCCAACATTGTATTCGCTGGAGACGACGCGGGGTGACGGGCCGCAGGTCAAAAATTTTGTCTCGGCCACTCCTCTCCCTCCGGCCAGCGGCAAGATCCCGGCGCGATTAAAAACCATGACGAAGACGCAGGGAACGGGCAAGGGAACAGTGACCGTGGAAGTGTTGGATGATCGGGCGCTGAAGACGGATCCCTACACGATCGTCATGGAAGGGACGCCGGCCCGCTCCTTCTCGGTTATCCGCCGCGATGGGAATAACACCAGAATCTATACCAGCAAACCGGTGAATTCCTCGGACCTGGCGGTGGCTGACGGATTTCGCGTCAGCGTGAACACGCAGGACCGGATCGGCGGAATCACGGGCATCACTGACCAGGACGGAAATATTGTTGTCGGATCATCCAATCTGAGCCGGGATAGCTCCTGGTATGTAACGTATGCAGAAAACGCACAGGCCGACACGCTGGCGCGCAGCTTCGATTACGAAATCCGGTTCGCCACCACAACTTCCATTGCCTACAGCTGGGGTGTTGCGGGGTCTGTCGCGAAATACAACGTCCCCTTTTCTGTCTGGAACACGACAACGAACACTCCCGTGGCATTTGAGATCAGAGATCTGAACAACAACAATCAGTGGGAGGAAGGGGAAGCGGTGTACATCACCCGTGTGCCGTATCCGTCTCCCGCGCCGGCGATGGGTGCGGCAAACCCGGCCACCAACATCAAGGAATTCGCCTATCAGATACTGATCACCAACGCTCCGGCCGATACCGCCCGCCGGTTGCCGGTCGCCGGCACCGTGATCCGGGTCACCAGCTACAATGCACTGACGGACAACGACCGGTATGAATTTAGTTTCAGCCCCGCATCATTCGATGCCGGCGGCGTTGACCTGAGCGAGATCAGGGTTGTCCCGAATCCGTATATCGTCACATCGAAGTATGAATCCGAACAGAACGTCCGGCAGATCCGTTTTATGTATCTTCCGCCGGAATGCACGATTACCGTGTACACGGTGGCCGGAACGCGGGTGAAGACACTCACTCAGAGCAGCACCACCGGATCCCTGAGTTGGAACCTGGTGACGGATTGGGGACAGGCGCTGGCGTTTGGCGTGTATGTGTATGTCGTAGAAGATCCCAGGGGCAACCGCCATATCGGAAAATTTGCGTTGATCAAGTGAACTATGAAAACACTCCTCTGCATACTCGTGTCCGTCGTCTGTTCGGCGGGCAGTGCCTTCGGGCAACAGGATAACAAAGCCGGCACCACAGCGGCACAATTTCTCAAGATTGGCGTCGGCGCCCGTTCCATTGGCATGGCGGAAGCTGCGGTCGGACTTGTGGAAGACCCCAGCGCTATGTACTGGAACGTGTCGGGGTTGACCGGAGTCAACTCGGTGGCGGTGACCGCAACCCACACGAACTGGTTTGCCGACCTCACCCATCAGTATTTCGGGATCGTGTTGCCGGTGGGAGACGATCACCGATTCGGTTTAAATGCCACGGTTCTGAACCTGGGGGAAATTGAGACCACCACGGAACAACAACCCCGGGGAACAGGCACTTTTTTTAAGGCCACTGACGTGGCTATCGGGGTCTCCTATGCGGTGAGACTGGTGGACTTCTTTTCCTTCGGAGCCACCGTCAAGTTTGTCTCCCAGAGTATTGCGAACGAATCCGGATCAGCAATCGGAGCAGATCTGGGAACCACTCTCCGCACCGGATACAAGGGCATCACAATCGGCATGGCCTTTTCCAACTTCGGGACAGGCATGAAGCTGGATGGCAGGGATTTGCACAGGACCTATGATCCTCACCCGAACAATTCCGCCAACACCGGCGTATCGAGCTATCTCGGGACCGAATCCTGGGATCTGCCTGTCATGTTCCGCGTGGGTATCGGGTGGGAGCTTGTTGGTCCGGGAGAAGCACTGATGCAGGATGACATGCATGCTCTGCGGCTCGGTGTCGATGCGCGACATTCCAACGACGCGCCGGAAAATGCCAGTGTGGGCCTGGAGTATGTCTGGGAGCGCCTCGTCGCTCTGCGCGGCGGATACTACTTTAATGATGATGTGCGCACGTGGAGTGCCGGAGCAGGCGTCCGCTGGCAATCCGCGAGTACGTTCGCTGTCGGCGTGGACTATGCGTACGCAAGTCTGGACCCGCTCGGACCTGTGCATGTGTTTACCCTGACGATGGGATTCTGAGTATGAGGGGGAACGTGCCAGGCGGGGCGACACTGTTCGTGTTGGGAATCCTCCTTACGCTTTCGGCAACCGGATCCGGAATATCCTCCGAACCCGGGCAGCGAACCTCCCGGTTCGGCACGAACGGATACGTCGAGTATGTTCCGGGATCCATGCCCCTCATCATCACCATTCCACATGGCGGTACCCTGGAACCCGGCGAACTGCCGGATCGTATTTCGGGGACACTCAGCAGGTACGATACCAACACGCTGGAACTTGGGCGCGCAATTGCCGCAGCTCTTTTCAGACAGACGGGACGTTCTCCGTATCTTGTCATCACCCATGTCCACAGAAAGAAGCTCGACACGAATCGCGAGGTCTTTGAAGCGGCGCAGGGTGATTCTCTGGCGAGCCTTGCGTGGGAGGAATTTCACGCGTTCATCCGGGAAGCAAAAGCCGAAGTGGTCCGTCACTTCGGATCCGGTCTCCTCGCGGATCTGCACGGACACCGTCACACGCGGCCGTGGGTGGAATTGGGATATGTGCTCTCGGCCGCACAGGCGTCACTCCCTGATGATTCGCTCAACACACCGGATGTGGTTGCGGCATCGAGTATCGCCTCACTCGCCCGGATGCCGGGTAACTCCATGGCCGGACTGCTCCGCGGCCCGATGAGTCTTGGCGCGTTACTCGAAGAAGAGGGATATGAAGCTGTACCATCTCCCCGTAATCCTTTTCCCCGCCAAGATCACTATTTTGCGGGTGGATACAATACTGAACAACACGGGTCCCATGATGCAGGACCAATTGTAGCCATTCAGGTCGAAACACCCTGGCGCACCGTGCGTGATACAGAGATCCACCGGCAGAAGTTCGCGGACGCAGCATCCATCGCCCTGGTCCGATTTCTGGACATACATTTTGGATCGTATGGCGAATAGAGTGCCTCCAATACTCTGTGCATTATGAAATCCATCTCTCTGATAACTTTCCTGGCCGGCGTTATGGCGCTCGTCTCCCCTCCCGAATCCCCGGCCCGTGACTCCGTCCGGGTCCGCATCGCCCGTCTCGCTGAGAAAGACACCCTCACCGTACTGGTGACCGATTCCGGTCTGGGCGGCATTTCGGTGTGCGCTGATATAGAATCCCGCGCGCGACAGACGGGGATGTACAGTCAATTACGGATTATCTTCGCAAACGCCCTGCCGGAATCAAGTCAGGGCTACAATAAGATGAAGAGTACTGCCGAAAAGGTCCGGGTTTTTGACGCTGCCCTGCACGGGATGGCACGCTGGTACAAGCCCGATGTGATTCTCGTGGCATGTAACACACTCTCCGTGCTGATACCACAGACGACGTTTGTCGATACCACATCGGTTCCGGTGCTCGGCATTGTGGAAACGGGGGTGGAGATGTTGTTCGAGCGGTTATCCGCTGACCCCAACTCATCAGCTGTCATTTTTGCCACGGAAACGACGATCGGCGCCGGCACGCATAGGAAGCTCCTTATTGAAAAAGGCATTGACTCCATGCGGCTGGTCCCTCAGGCATGCCCGGATCTTGCCGGTGAAATTGAGATGGACGCGGGGAGCGATCTGGTGTCCTCCTCCATCGGCGCGTTTGTCGGGGATGCTACTTTGCGTCTACGCACCGGAACAGCCAACGTGCTGGCAGGACTTTGCTGCACACATTATGGCTATGTGGCAAAAACATTTGAAGGGGCGCTGCGGGAGTGTGGAATCGAGGGCGTCGAAATTGTGGACCCGAATTCCCGCATGGGGGATATTCTCTTTCCGCCAGGAAAGCTCCGGCGCAGCGAAAAACCGGACATTCATGTCGCGGTTGTATCCCGTGCGATTATCGTGCCCGCAGAGATTTCATCGATCAGCACGCTGGTCGAATCGTTGTCGCCCGCGACCGCTGCGGCATTACGAACATATACAGTACAACGGGATCTGTTTATGTACGGCACGACCGGCAGGCCGGAGTAGCAGAGATCACATCGGGTGGGTCAAACCGGGAACGTGCCCGGAACAACAGGGGACAATATGGCTGAAGAAAAAAAGAAAAAGATCGCAGGCTCGGTGGTGATCTCCGTCGAACGGTGCAAGGGATGCGGGTTTTGCGTGGAATTCTGCCCACCGCGCGCACTCAAACTCTCCGAACAATACAACGTCAAAGGCTATCATCCACCGGCCCTGATCTCGAAGGAGATGTGCAACGGATGTAACATGTGCGGTTTACTCTGCCCGGATTTTGCCATCTACGGGTTCCTTCTGAACAAGAAGGTCGGAAAGGGAGGACACCGTGAAGGCTGACCCGATCGGTGTCCTGACCGGTGCGCATTTTATTGATGGCGATCATGCGTGTTGTGAGGGGGCCATTGCTGCGGGTTGCCGGTTCGTCGCAGGTTATCCCATCACACCCTCTACCGAAGTTGTGGAACGTATCGCCGAACGATTCCCGCTCGTGGGGGGCGTCTTTATTCAGATGGAAGACGAAATCGCTTCCTCGATCGCCATCCAGGGCGCGGTATGGGCCGGAAAGAAAGCGATGACGGTTTCATCCGGACCCGGTTTTTCTCTCATGATGGAGCATATCGGCTTTGCTGCCATGACCGAGACGCCCTGCGTGTTTGTCGACGTTCAACGGGCCGGTCCTTCAACCGGACTGCCCACCCAGCCGGCGCAGGGCGACATGATGCAGGCGCGCTGGGGATCACATGGAGACTATCGGGGGATTGCACTCTGCCCGAATTCGCCGCAGGAGTGTTTTGACCTCACCATCAAAGCCTTTAACCTCGCCGAGCAGTACCGCGTACCGGTCTTCTTTATGATGGATGAATGTGTCGGGCACATGACGGAACGGGTCGTAATCCCTCCGGCCGACCAGATCGATCTGGTCCCGCGCCGGTGGTTCACCGGGAGTACGGAATCCTATGAACCGTTTCGCGCGGGGGAGGATCTGGTGCCCGCGATGGTGAAAGCCGGCGATGGGTACAATATTCATGTCACGGGGCTGACCCATGACGAACGGGGATATCCCAACATGTCGGTGCTGACTCACGAAAAACTTCTCAACCGGTTGCATGATAAGATCGTCAATCAAAGCGAAACGATTGCCGACTATGTCGAGGATCAGGTGGATGGAGCGGATATCGTTGTGGTCACCTACGGAATCACTTCACGCACAGCCCTGCCCGCCATTGAGAGGGCGCGACGGGACGGACTCAACGTTGGTCATCTCCGCCTTATTGTGGTCTGGCCCTTTCCCGAACACCGTATACGTGAACTCGCATCGCACGTAGGGGCATTTGTTGTGCCGGAGCTCAATCTGGGCCAGATGGTTCTGGAAGTCGAGCGGTGTGCGGCGGGCAAGGTCCCCGTGACCCTGGTAGGGCATACCGGTGGCACGGTACATCAACCCGATGAGATATATCATGCAATTCTGAAGAGCAAAAAAGGACGTTGACCCATGGCTGAAGAGCTGTATGACCTCCACACGAGTGTGCCCGTCAATCCGGTCGAGTCGATCCTGCGTATGGACCGGATGCCGCATATCTGGTGCCCCGGCTGTGGGATCGGAACGACAGTAAATTGTTTCGCTCAGGCGGTGGAATCAAGCGGGCTTGACCTGCGTAAGACAGCGATCGTGTCCGGCATCGGATGCACCGGCCGTGTTGCAGGATATCTGAATCTTGACTCGTTTCATACCACGCACGGTCGGGCCATTCCCTTTGCGACCGGTCTCAAACTTGCCAATCCGGAACTCAAAGTGGTGGTGTACAGCGGTGACGGAGATCTCAGTGCGATCGGCGGCAACCATTTTATCCACGCGGCACGGCGTAATGTAGATCTGACGGTGATCCTCATCAACAACTCAACCTACGGGATGACCGGCGGACAGGTGGCGCCCACAACCCCGATGAGTGCCATCGCGTCCACGACACCATACGGGAACTTTGAATCGGCTTTTAACCTCCCGGCGCTTGCAGAGTCCTGCGGCGCAGTGTATGTCGCGCGCTGGACGGCGTTCCATGTGCGTCACACCATCAAGGCGATCAGGGAAGCGCTTCTGAAGAAGGGGTTTTCGTTTGTCGAGATCCTTGCCCCCTGCCCGACTCTGTATAGTAGAAGGAACAAGCTGGGGGATGGACTTGCCCAGATGCTCTACTACCAGGAGAAGAGCGAAATCCGTCATTCGGCCGATACCAAAGACGTTGCTCTGGACTTCCAGGGGAAGATCATCGTGGGAAAATTTGTTGACAGGGTGAGGCCGACCTTTGATGAGGCGATGACGGAATACTACCGCCAACATCTTGGATCCCAATACGTCCCCGCGACAGCGGGAGGAGTGTAACCGTGGCTCGCACGGAAATCAAAATCGGGGGGTTCGGCGGTCAGGGAGTGATTCTCAGTGGATATATCCTCGGGCGTGCAGCCTCCATATACGACAATAAATACGCGACCATGATCCAGGCGTTCGGCCCTGAAGCCCGTGGAAGCGCCTGCAGCGCGCAGGTGATCGTGGCGGAGGAGCCTATCGCGTATCCGTATATCACGAGTCCGGGCCTCATGGTCCTGATGTCGCAGGAGGCCTACACACGATTCTGTCCGGAACTTGCGCCCGGGGGGCTGCTGATTACCGAGGAAGAACTCGTCAGCGTCCGCAATCTCCGATCCGACATCCGGCACCTGTCCATCCCTGCAACAAGAATAGCGGAAGAGCTGGGGAAGAAAATGGTGCTGAATATTGTGATGATGGGATTTTTCGGAGCGGTTTCGGGTGTGACAAGCAAAGAAGCGCTTTGCAAAGCGGTCGAAGTCTCTGTGCCCAAAGGCACCGGCGAATTGAACCTGAAGGCGTTTGAAATGGGCTGGGGATTTGAGCGTAAGTAGTTCCCACCGTCCCGGCGCCGATGATACAGAGCAGTTCTGTGGAGAACAGCGTGAAGGCATACTCATGAAACATCTGCGGATGGTGTAGTGCCGTCGGAACTCATCATACTTCTGACCATGCTCGCGGTGTTTGCCGCCGGTGTGTTCTGGTGGAAAATCCCTGCGGGGCTTTCGCTCGCCCTTTCTTCCATCGCAGGTGCGCTGGTGGGAGGATACGGTGTACCGGTGCGCCATCTTGTGGAAGGCACGTTTGGCTATCTTGACGCCGTGCTGATCATCGCCACCGCGATGATTTTTATGAAGGCGATCGAAGCCAGCGGGGCGCTCGGAACCATCAGCTATGCCATGATCCGATCGCTCTACCGCTGGCCCACGCTGCTGATGATCCTTGTGGTGCTCTTTATTATGTTTCCGGGCATGCTTACGGGTCTCTCCTCTGCATGCATACTGACAACAGGCGCTCTGGTGACACCCGCACTGTTGGCCATGGGGATGCCCCCGGTTGCGGTTGGTTCCCTCGTGGCAATGGCCGCCGTGTACGGCATGACAGCGCCCCCGATAAACATTCCCGTCATGATCATCGGGGGAGGGGTGGATATGCCGTATATCGGTTTTGAGATTCCGCTTCTTCTCGCGACCATGCCCCTTGCCCTGGTAACTGCTGTGTATTTTCGGGTTCGGTACGTTCGCACCATTGACCCCGTTGCGGTTCTGGCAAAACTCCCGGCGTCGGTGTACGGGCGTCATGGGATGAAGCTGTTTCTCCCGCTGGTTGTGGTGGTGGGACTGATGATCGCCGTGCGGGTGGTGCCGGCCTGGATGCCGGATATAGGGGTGCCGCTGATCTTTCTCCTCGGCGCGCTGGCGGCGTGGGGGACGGGGGAGAAGATCAACCTTCTCAAGGTTTCCCGGATCGCTTTCCGGGAAGCACTCCCCATTATGACCATCCTCGTCGGCGTGGGGATGTTTGTCCAGATAATGACCCTGACCGGCGTACGGGGCTTTATTGCTGTCAGTGCGCTGCAATTGCCTGCCGCTCTCCTGTATCTCGGGATTGCAGCGATTATGCCGGCTTTTGGCTCCGCCTACGCGGCATCTTCGGTGCTCGGCGTGCCCCTGGTGTACGTTTTCCTCGGACGGAACGAGATCATGGTATCGTCAGCACTTTCCCTTATCGCGGGATTGGGGGACCTGATGCCGCCCCCCTCGTTGCTGTGCGTCTTTGCCGCACAATTAGTCGGGGAGAAGAATCACTTCCGTATTCTCAAGGAAAGCCTCCCCCTTATCGTGCTCTCGCTTGTCGTGGGGATAACAATGATCATCTATGCGGCCCAGCTCGGGTCACTTTTCCGCTACTAAGAACAGGAGTGTGTGTGCTGCACTGGGTCTACATCGGTCTGGCTCTTTATTGCGCGGGTGTGCTGGTTGTCGAGTTGTTCAGCGAGAAACGCTGGCGGGAACAACTTGCGTTAGCGCTTATTCTTATTCCGTTTGTCCTACGAATCCTGCATATCAAGTGACGCGGCCCATTACATCGTTTCACCACGTGAGGGCTCTGGCCCTGCTGATCCTGGCCGGAGTGGTCTGCGTCGTGGCGGGTTCGGAATTTATGGCCATGTGGTCCCCCGACACGCTGTATCCTTCACGCGCACTCAGCAGAGTGGACTCACTGAGCACATACTGTCCGTCCCTACGGGGCACGCGGGCAGAAACGCGTGTGTATGTGTTCGAGAGTGATCTCCCCGGGCCGACGTTCCTGGTGCTTGGCGGCACGCATCCCAATGAACCTGCCGGATTTATTGCGGCCACAGTACTGCTGGAGAACCTCGTGCTTCAAGCCGGACGATGTATCATCATTCCACAGGCATGTGAAAGCGGATTCACATGCACGGATCCGCTGGAAGGCTCGCCCCAGACGTTTTCCCTGGTCACGGCAAGCGGCAGGCGCACGTTCAGGTTCGGGGGAAGGGCCGCAAATGTAGTGGATCAATGGCCGGATCCCCTTGTCTACCTTCATTATCCGTCAGGACAGCAACTCTCCGGCAATGAAACCAGAAATCTGAACCGGGCGTATCCCGGCCGGCCGGACGGCTCGCTCACCGAGCGGACGGCGTATGCGATTGTAACCCTGATCGAGCGGGAGCATGTGGATTTTGCCGTGGACCTCCATGAGGCCGCACCGGAGATCCCGATCATCAACGCGATCATTACGCACGAAAAGGGACGGGATCTGGCGGCCAGCGCGGTGCTGAATCTGGAGTTCGAAGACCTTCAGTATGCGCTTGAGCTCTCTCCGGAAAATTTTCGGGGCTTGAGTCATCGCGAATGGGGAGACGGGACCCCGGTCATTCCATTTCTTATGGAGACGAGCAATCCGATTCAGGGACGACTGCGCGGCCGCACCTCGGAGCAGCTCATTGTGAACGGGGTTGACCCGTGGTACAAGATCGCCGAACAATTGGGAACCATGCGGATCACCTACGATCCGGCAGGCGAACCGCTGGCGCGGAGGGTCGGACGCCATCTGCAGGGACTCCGCGCGCTGATCGACGCGTACAATACCGAACATCCCGAGACACCGCTTCTGCTCGGAGAATTACCCGGTTACACACAACTCATGGAACACGGAGTGGAACGGTACCTCCGGTAATGACACTATTGACCAATCACGCACACACGATACAGTATATGGAGATCATGATGAACCGACTGACCTTTTTCCGGCTTGTTCTTTTCCTGGTGGTGGCTGCAACAGTACAGGGTGTCTCACAGGACAAACCGGCCTTCAAGGCACCCATCCTCATTACTTCCGCCGGCCAGAGCGCCGATGTAAGTCTTGCCGGCAATCTCTGTAAGAGAGCGGGACTGGAAGCCAGGGTGGTGCCAACGGCCTCCGCAGCGGACCTAAAAGGGTTCAAGACAGTTATGATTGTTGCCGGATTCAGTTCCAAGGGACTCGGGGCAGCCGGCACAAGCCGCGAGCAGGAGCTGGACCGGGTGAAGAACCTGGTCATCGCAGCACAAAAAGCCGGGCTGCCGATCTTGACGCTGCATATCGGCGGCAAAGCGCGACGGGGGAGCCAGTCGGACGACTTTAACAAGCTCGCGGCAGATGCCGCCCTGCATCTCATCGTGGTCACCCAGGGTGACGAAGATGGCTTCTTTACAAAGATAGCACGAGAGCGTAAAGTGAAGCTGGAATTGGTCGATAAGATTGTCGGAGTAGTGGCTCCCCTTTCTGCGGCATTCAAATAGAGTCAGGCAGGAGTGGTTTTTTTAACGGAGAAAGACGTATGCGGAGAGAGCGTATGATGAACGGGAGACCGATCTTTTGGTGCCTATTGACATTTCTCTGTCTGTCGCTGACCGTGTCGTCGCAGACTGTACCCGGCGGCGCACATACCGTTGTCGCAACCGGAACAAAAGGGATGGCCGCCACGGCCCACCCCCTGGCTTCTGAAGCTGCAATCATCATGCTGCAGCGCGGAGGAAATGCGGTTGATGCTGCGGTTGCGGCGACTTTTGCAATCGGTGTTGTCGAGCCGGATGGTTCTGGACTCGGTGGAGGGGGAGGAGCGCTGATCTACCTCGCAAAGGAAAAGAAGGCCGTCTATATAAACTTCTACCCGTGTGCCTCATCGGACGTGACCAGTCTGTCGCCGTATTCCCGCAGTGATGCTCAGACCGGAAAGGCCATCCTTGTTCCAGGGACTGTTGCAGGGCTTACGCTCGCACTCGAACGATACGGGACCCTGCCGCTCGCAACGGTTCTCGGGCCGGCTATCCGGCTTGCACGGGACGGCTTTCCGATTGACGAGACGCTGGGGAGGATTATCCTGGACAACGTCCCGCTGGTGCAACGGGATTCCGCCACCGCAGCGATCTACCTGCGCGATGGGTTTCCGTTGATGGAAGGTGATACGCTCCGCCAGCCCGAGCTCGCGAAAACCCTCACCGCCATCGCCATAGAAGGGCGTGCAGGCTTCTATGAGGGTCCCATTGCACGGACGATCGTGAATGATGTACGCCGTGCGGGAGGAGCGATGACCCTGGAGGATCTCCGTCGTACAACAGCACAGGTGCTGGAGCCCCTGCATGGCACCTACCGCGGCTACAGTGTCCTCACCACCCCGCCTCCGCAGTCCGGTCCGCTTGTGCTGGAAGCGTTAAACATTCTGGAGAACGAGCAGCTTGCTGCGCTCGGGCGCTTCGACTCCTCCGGTCAAGCAATGCACCTTATTGCTGAAACCTTCCGGCGCGTGTATGCCGATCGTACGTCATTTCTTGCCGATCCACGTTTTGAGCACGTGCCGGTCCGTGGTCTGATCGACAAAGCGTATGCGCGCAGCCGTATGGATGATATCAACCGGTTCAAGGCAGATCCCCCGGAGTACAGAAAGACACGTTCAGGGAATCCGGCTGCGTATCAGACCGGAGAGCCGAACCGGGACACGTCTCGAGTGTCCAGGCCCGCCGGAGTCGGGAAAAGTCAGGAGAGCAGGGACGACGATAACGGATCATCCTCCGGGATGAAGCATGGTATCGACGCCGGAACAGAAAGGGATGGACATACGACACATCTGGGCGTTATGGACAGAGAGGGGAATGTTGTTTCGCTTACCCAGACACTGGGAACGTTTTTCGGATCGGGGGTGACGACAGCCGGCGTGCTCATGAACAATGCTATGTCCAATTTTGCCACCACCGTGTCGCGCAATGCGATGGAGCCAGGCAAACAACCACGAAGCTCCATAGCGCCAACCATTCTTCTAAAAAATGGTGAACCCTTCATGTCTGTTGGTTCACCCGGCGCAACCCGCATCATTGCAACGGTTGTTCAGCTTATCGTGAACATTGTGGACTACGGGATGACGGCAGAGGATGCAAATGCCGCCCCCAGATTCTTCTGCCAGAAAGCGGATGATTACCTGCATTGTGAGGGACGGATTAGCGAGCAGGTACAGGAAGACCTCAAGAAAAGAGGGCACGCGCTCCGTGTGTACGGCGATTATGATCTTTTTTTTGGCGGAGCCCAGATTATTCTCCGCGATCCCTCAACCGGACTGCTCTCGGGTTCTGCTGATCCCCGGCGGGGTGGAGTCGCTTTAGGATACTGAGATTTTTTTATGGTCACCGTTGCCGTTCTTCTGGGTCTGGTTTGTGCGGCACTTGGTGTCGAGAGATACGTGGTGCACAAACGTGTCTCTGCGCTCCGTGTACGCATCCATGTGGGCGGAACGCGGGGGAAATCCAGCGTCGTCAGGTATATTACCGCGGCATTACGAGATCAGGGTTACCGGGTTCTCGGCAAAGTGACAGGCGAGACGCCGATGGTTCTCCTGCCTGATGGGCGAAGAGAACTCCTTCGCAGGCGCGGCCCCGCACGTGTTCAGGAGCAGGTGCGCATGCTGCGCCTGACGAAGAAACACTCCTGCGACGCACTGGTCCTGGAATGTATGTCCCTGAACCCCCTCCTGCAGTCTCTCGAATCACGTATCCTGCGACCGACTCTCTCTGTTTTGACCAACATTCTGGACGACCACCGGGAAGAATTCGGATCTACACCGGATACGCAGGCAGAGGCGCTGTGTTCATTCTTCCCTTCCCGTTCCGTACTCGTCTCCAACGAACTCCTCTATGCAGACCTTGTGGCATCACATGCCGCGCGGAAACGTACCCGGGTGGTTCGCGCCGAAGGTGCTACGATGGACCTTCCGGCTGTCCTTCCTCCCGGGGTATTTCGCGGAAACATAGCGCTGGCACTGAACGTGTGTGATGAGCTGGGGCTCGACCGCGCCGGAGCGATGACGGCGATTCTCGAAGAGATCCGGACTACAATCGGACCACTTTCCACCCTTACCCCATCGGCCGCCAGCATATCCTTCCTGAATGGTTTTGCCGTGAATGATGTCCCGTCTGCCCGGAAATTTCTTGCAGAGTGGAGGGTTCATGCCAAGAACTCCCGGTCCATGGTTTTCATCCTGAATACCCGGGCAGATCGGCCACTCCGCTCGCTTCAATTTGCCAGGTGGTGCGGCACACTGACGGATCTTGATCACGTGGTGGTAACGGGAACCCACCGTGCCAGAACCCGGAGAGCGTTACGGGCGAGCGGGATACAAAACCACCGCATCACGGCATGGTCACGGCGTGATGTGCATGATCCCCTGAACGCCCTGGGCCGTCTGCAGTTACCGGAGGGTTGTCTGGTGGTAGGTCTCGGGAATATCGCCGGCGACGGATTCAGCATTCTCAAAGGAATCCAACGATGATCATAGAGGCGCTCTTTATCGGACTGGTGGTGGGTTTCCTTTTCTATGAATGGATCGGCTACTCCCCTGGCGGGGTGGTGGCGCCGGGGTACCTTGCGCTGTTCGTCACAGAACCCCAGCGTATACTTGTGACCGTTCTGCTTGCATGTATTGTCTGGGGCATACTGCAGATTCTGTCCGGATCCCTGATTCTGTATGGCAGACGCCGGTTACTCCTCGCGCTGCTCCTGGGATTTGGGGCGACCCTGGCCGTTGAGCTGTGGGTACAACCCGTCGGCGGCATTGCCATCGATGTGCAGTCCATCGGTTATATCATCCCCGGCCTTGTCGCCCATGAAATGGTGAGGCAGAAGGTGGTCCCCACTCTCGCCAGTCTCGGGATTGTCACCGTGGTTGTTGCATTGATTCTGATGTTATGGTGAGGGCCGGGGTGACCACTGCGCGGTTGAACGTCCGCCTGCTTGTTCTGCTGGGCATCGCCGTCCTTTTCCTGTTGTTCGCGCGAAACATGCTCGTGCACCGCGTTGAACGTCCTGACAGGATGGAGATGCGTCAGGCGGAGATCCTTGCGGGCCGGTGGTTCGAGATCATTGAGGCACGGAAAGAAAAGGCGGGAATTGTCGGAGACGCAGGATCATCAATTCCTCATGCAGGCATGCTGGGTGCGGAGTGGTCTGAAGGCACGACGACACTTGGCTCGCTTGAAGCCAAACGCACTGCTGCCAACCCGCGCTTTGCGGCATTGATGGTTCGGCTCCTGCATGATGCCGGAGTGGATTCATCCTCCACGGTGGGTGTTCTTCTTTCTGGATCGTTTCCCACTCTGGCGATAGTTTCCCTTGCCGCCGTGCAGACCATCGGAGCCCGGGCTCTGGTTTTGAGTTCTCTGGGGGCCTCGTCTTACGGAGCGAATCAGCCCGGCGCGACGTGGCTGGATATGGAGAAATGGCTTGTGGAGGAAGGCGGACTCCGACGCAGTTCCGCGCTTCTGACGATGGGTGCCGAGGGCGACAGCGGCGGCGGTTTGTCCGAAGAGGGAATCCGCATGTTTCACGCAGCCGCCGTCCGGAACGGTGTACCCCTGAGCGGTTTTTCGTCATTCGAAGAAGCCTTGCAGAAGAAGGAGGAGATGCTCCTCTCCGCCCGCATTCACGCACTGGTAAACGTCGGTGGAAACCAGACAAGTCTCGGAACATGCCAGCATGCACCCACGCTGCCCACAGGCCTCTGCCTGCGTCGCTTGCACTGCACGGATCCCGGTCGGGGGTTGATCGAACGGTTTTCAGGACGTGGTGTTCCGTTTATTCATCTTCTCCATATCAGGAACATCGCATCCCGGTATGGTCTGCCCTTGTTGCCGGGAGCGCATGTACCCGGGTCTGAAAACGATGATATGTCTGTGCGTTCGACGGTTCGCCGTGTTCCGGTAATGCTCTTGATCATCACGTTTATTGTGCTGCTTGTTGTGTCCCGCCCGTCTTCCCCCCGCTAACCGAATCCGATCCTTGCTTTTCGTGACGTGCGCACGTATATTCTTGCGCTCCGGGCGAGCTCAAATCAGCCGGGACTCATGGACTTCAGGTACGCCATGCGATGGAAATACTGTATTCCTGCGACCGCAGCAGATTCTGAAGAACGTACTGCCCTCGAAGACCTCTACCTGATACCCGAGGATGGGAGCAGCGGCGGCCAATCCTACTGGATAACGCTGGAAGGTCTGAATTCCTTCACGGGTGGCACGCGGGAGGAAAAGCTGATGCGTCTGGGCGACCATGAGTATGTTATCTCCGATACGCTGGACATGCTGGTCCGGAAAGATGATTTTAGCAGGGAAGAGCTGCTCGAGTGGACGAAGGTATTCATTGGCGTGCGGTTCGGAGACCAGCAACCGCTTCTCGTCGAGGCCGCCGGTGATGAAGTATCCCGCTGCCCATCCGTCATCAACGAAACTGAGCAACGCGCCCGGCGAACAGAGATGATCCGTCTTCTCTTTGTCCATCACAAGGCAGGCCCATCAACACCGGCCCCGGAAGACCTGCTGGCATCTGAACCCCGACTGAGTATCCGTACAGTGTGGCTTGAGGAACTCACCCTCAACGAGGTTCAGCCTGAGGTGTTTCATGAGGCCGATCTTGTGCTGGTGATGGAAAAGCGTATGCGCCAGATTATTCATAAAAGGCTCAAAGCTCTCGGGATTTCGAAACGCGTGATCTGTCTCTATCTTCCCGAGCACCATGACCGGCAGGATCCCGACTTTGAAGCGTTGTTCAAGGAGCGTGTATTCGTTTATCTGGAAAAGCTAGGATGGAAAACCGGTTAGTCTCTGATGTGCTGTTTCTCCGGCGAGATTCCTTCAGGATGTGTTTGTGAACGAGTTTCCGTTGTTCGGGGAAGTTGCGGCGCTGCTGACCGCAGTGTGCTGGTCCGGAAGTGCGCTTGTTTTTTCGTCCGCGACGGCGCGTGTCGGGTCTGTGCTCGTCAACATCTCCCGCCTGATTCTGGCTCTGGCCTACCTTGTTATTATCCTCATTGTGTTTGGCATCCCGGTTGACCTCTCCACCTCCCAGTGCCTTAATCTGGGCATAAGCGGGATCGTGGGTCTCGCAATCGGTGATTCCTTCCTGTTCCGTGCCTATATTCATATCGGTGCCCGCGTCAGCATGCTGGTGATGTCTATCGCCCCCGCGATCGCAGCCGTTTTCGCCTATGTCTTTCTGGATGAACGGCTCTCGGTGCTCGGTGTGAGCGGGATCAGCATCACAGTTCTCGGTGTTCTGCTTGTTGCGTATGAACGGACTCCGGGCGGTGTTGCACACGGAAAAGAACTTCTGACCGGCCTCCTGTTTGCCGGGGTGGCTGCGGTAGGGCAGGGGGTCGGACTTATCTTCGCCAAACTTGCCTTCAACGAGGGGCCAATACACGGATTTGTTGCGGCAACGGTGCGGATTGGACTTTCCCTGGTTGTGCTGCTCCCGCTGATGCTTGCTCTCGGCCGGTTTGCTCATCCTGTCCGGACGTTCCTCAGGGACCGCCGTGCATTCTGGTTCACCGCGGTGGGGTCTGTGCTCGGACCATTTCTGGGGATATCGCTGAGTCTTCTCGCCGTGGCGCATACCAAGGTGGGCATCGCCGCCACCTTGATGGCAACCGTTCCGATTATCATGCTCCCGCTCGTTTATTTCCTCTACAAGGAACATCTCTCGTGGAGAGCAATGGCCGGGGCAGGAATCGCCGTTGCCGGGGTAGCTATCCTGTTTCTTCACTAAGAGAGAAACCGGAGTATTGTATGCTGAGCGGAGCGAAACTTATTTGCAGGGCAACGGGTGAATCATACGATACTGATGACCCACGGTGGCGCTCTGACTCTGGCGGAGTGCTTTCGCTTGATTTCTCGCCGGTCATCGACACCGGATTATTTGCCGGGCGTCCATTCACTCCCTGGCGCTATCGTGAGGCCATCCCGCTTCCGGCGTCCGCAGCCCCGGTGAGTCTCGGAGAAAGCGTCTCACCGCTCGTGCGTGTTGATGTTGGTGGAAGGTCGATATTGATCAAACAGGACCACATCAATCCGACGGGATCCTATAAAGACCGCGGCGCTGCAGTGATGGTTAGCAAGATCCACCAGCTGGGCATCCGGCATGTTGTGGAAGACTCATCAGGCAATGCGGGATGTTCGGTTGCTGCCTACTGTGCGCGGTCAGGTATTCAATGTGACATTTTCGTGCCCGAGACCACCTCCACGTCAAAACTTCTGCAGCTGGAGTATTTTGGAGCACACGTTCACCGGATATCAGGGACACGGGAAGACACTGCCCGCGCCGCCCGGTCGGCCGCAGAGTCGTCCTACTATGCGAGTCATGTCTGGAACCCGTTTTTCTTTCACGGGACAAAACTTTTTGCCTATGAAGTTGCAGAGCAGCTTGGCTGGCACGCCCCCGACGTTGTAATCCTTCCGGTCGGCAACGGCACCCTGTTACTCGGGGCGTTCCTGGGGTTCAACGAACTACTCCAGGGTGGTGCTATCGCGAGCATGCCACGGATCGTTGGTGTGCAAGCCGCAGCATGTTCTCCGCTGGCCGGCATGTTTCGTGGTGGTAGCCAGGAATTTGTACCGGTGCGGGTTGGTCAGACAATAGCCGAGGGGATCGCAATTGCCAATCCTGTCCGGTGGGAGGAAATCCTCGCGGCGGTGCGCGACACACAGGGGGAGATTTTCAGTGTGTCGGATGAGTCAATCCGGTCTGCGCTTCTTGACATGGGGAGGAAGGGTTTCTATATAGAGCCCACTGCAGCCGCGGCTATTGCCGGTGTGTCACAGTATGTCGGGAGGGCGGGTGCAGAGGAGACGGTGGTCAGCGTTTTTTCCGGTAGCGGTCTTAAGGCAAGCCACGCAATGGACATGATTCTCCACCCCGGGGGCTAGAGAACACTTCCGCTCCACATTCCAATCAGGGGTTTGTGTCCCAGGACACAGACTCTTCAGCCAGGGGATGTATATTACTGATTGGTATCAAATTTTGCATCCTACCCTCGTTTTTGCGTAATTATCACGTTCTTGACACGCAGGGGTAATCTTTGTATCTTGACTTGAAATTTCCTCGATTTTCCTCGATTTTTCTATTGGCGCGATTCGCCATGGGACCGGGGGCATCTGTTTCTTCGATGCAAAGCCGCTGCTCGGGCATCATCCCGACCTCTGGTCCCCCTGCCTTTCCTCGTTACAGCGGAGGCATGAAACAACAGAGTTTTGGTTGGCGCACTGAACTGCGGGGTTTTGTTTCATCAGAGAGTCTGATATGAGAATGCAACTACATGCCGCTGCAACGCTCGCCATCATGTTCATCTTTGGCGCTACGGACGCGTACGCGCAGGCGACCAAATTCGTGATAACAGGTTCCGGGACGCAGATTGCCGGAGTGCCCCAGAACCTTACCATCAGGGCAGATAGTTCAGGACAACCCGCCACATCATATACAGGTGCCAGGAAGCTGATTTTCAGCGGAGCCACGGCCTCTCAGAATCCCGTTACGCAGCCAACTGTCAACGATTCGGGGGGGACTACAAGGAATTTCGGCGATACAACCGTCATCAGGTTCACAAACGGCCTCGCCACAGTCTCCGCCTCAAAGAACGGCGTGTTGAGGCTCTATAAGGCTGAGACGGCGACAGTCTCGGTCACAGACGGAACGATCTCTTCCCCCGTACCCGACCGGCTGACCGTCGTGGTTTCGGCGGCAGGGGTCGGGAAATTTGTCTGGTCCCTGACTTCGCCACAACTCAGCGGCGCTGCGTTTACAGGCATCAATACGCTCACTGCCCAGGACAGTTGGGGGAATACCGTAACGGACTTCAGCGCGAATGCCAATAACGTCACCATCACAAATTCTCTCGGGGGCACGGTTACCGGACTCGGTACCGGCAACAACAATGTCCTGAACAAGACCCCGGATTTTTCAAGTGGTGTTGCCAACCTCACAAGTCTCGGGATGATCTATTCAGGTTCCCCCGGATCTGTTACGTTCACGGCGACATCTGCAGGACCGGTTGCCACCGGGATCTCCTCTCCGGTGACCATCTCTTCCGGAACTCCCCAAAAACTTGTTATCACCGGGCAGGGGACGCAGGTCGCCGGGAAAGCACAGAATCTCACGATTACTGCGAGGGACGGCAGTAACAATGTTGCGTCATCATATGCGGGCGTTAAGTCTATCACATTTTCCGGAGCGCAGGCTTCCCCGGACGGGGATCAGCCTTCGGTCACTAGCAACACCGGTACACCGGTTAACTTCGGAACAGCTACAAATATTTCGTTTGTTGCTGGTATTGCACAGGTCTCCGGCAGCAACAACGGGGCGATGAGACTCTACACAGCCGAGACCGCCACCATTGCGGCAACGGATGGCACGATCTCTTCATCGGGGGCGGACCGGCTGACTGTTGCCGTTTCTCCGGACTCGCTGGGAAAATTTGTGTTCATTGTTTCTCCATCCCAGACTAATAATGTTCCCTTTGTCGGGGCCGACACACTTATCGCACAGGATGAGTGGGGGAACATCGTTCCGAGTTTTGATGCGTCGCAGAATCCCGTGATCATCAGCCCCATCGGTCTTATCGGCCGGATATCGGTGGGCGTCGGCAGAGATAGTATACTCAACCAGGTAGGGGACTTTTCTTCGGGTAAAGCCATCCTTTCCGGCAAATTGAAGTACACCGGGCTCATCGGGACGGGTCAGTTTAAGGCAACCTCTCAGCCATCGGGGCAAGCGGGAACTTCTGGCACTGTCACTATCGTGGCAGGAGAAGCCAGGCGGCTGGTGCTCGGCGGAACCGGTTCCGTGGGAGCCGGCGTGGCGAATGCTCTCACGATCACCGCAAGGGATACTTCAGGCAACGTCGCGACAGGCTACACGGGCACAAAAACACTCGGTTTTAGCGGGGCAAACCTCTCGCCGGACGGTGATGCCCCGTCGGTGACTGATTATCAGGGAACCGAGAAAGTTTTTTCCTGGACACCGAGGAACACAGACATTACATTCTCAAGCGGTGTCGCCACGGTTATCACAGGCGGCAAGAATGGAGTGATGCGTCTGCGCAAAGTGGAAGTCGCATCAATTGCCGTGAGTGATGGTAGTATTGGTACGCTGCCTGGCAGCGAGCTCAGCGTTTCCGTGTCGCCGGCCGGACTCAGGCGATTCTCGGTCATCCTGACTTCCCCGCAGACAAACGGCGTTACGTTCACCGGTGTGAACACTGTCACAGCCATCGACAGCTTTGGTAATATTGCGACCGGTTTTAATCCCATCTCGAACAATGTCACCATGACGGCCCCCGGATTGGGAGGCACACTTTCGGGGCTTGGCTCCGGCGGCACCAATGTGCTGAACCAGGCTTCAGATTTTGTCAGCGGTATCGCGAGCGTAAGTGGAAAACTTAAGTACACCGGGATCACCGGCAGCAGCGTGTTCACGGCCACATCTCAGTCGGGCAGAACCGGATCAACAGCCGGCAGCATCGTTATCAATGTTGGTGAGGCCAAGCGTCTTGTTGTTACCGGAAGTGCGACGCAGCCCGCAGGTTCCGGCCGGAACCTCACCATCACGGCAAAGGACAGCTCCGGAAACACTATCACCACCTACGCCGGAGATAAGTCTCTGGTCTTCAGTGGATCAGGGCCTTCAGCAAATCCCCCCACAAGCCCGACCGTGACGAACGCGGCCGGCGCCCAGGTGCCTTTCGGATTGTCAACGACCATCACATTTTCCGCGGGTATAGCGCAGGTCAGCGGGAGCGCCAACGGTCTGATGCGCCTGTATCGGTCGGGAACTGACACCATCGCGGTGTCGGACGGTCTTATCGGCTCCGGTGCGGGAGACCGTCTCATCGTGACCGTTTCTGCCGATGCACTCGCAAAATTTGTAGTCAGCTTCACCTCCCCTCAACAAAGCGGGATTGCATTCACGGGGGACAATACGATTGTTGCGCAGGACAGTTTTGGCAACACCAAGACAGACTTTGACGCGTCATCAGACAACGTCACCGTCAGTGCCAACGCGCTCGGCGGTGTCGTCAGTGGCCTGGGTTCCGCAGCGAACAATGTGCTGAATCAGTTCTCTGATTTTGTAGCAGGGACGGCAAATCTGACGGGCAAGCTGAAGTACACGAGTCAGGTGGGGACGACGACGTTCACAGCCGTTAATTCCACAAGCAAAGCCGGAACCTCGGGTAACGTCCAGATTGTGGCGGGGGGTGCGACCCGTCTTGTTATCGCCGGCACGCCGACCATGACCGCAGGCGGGGTGCAGAGTCTTACGATTACGGCACGCGACGGTTCAGGAAACACCGTGACCTCGTATGCCGGGAACAAATCTCTCATTTTTTCGGGTGCGGACTCATCCATCACGCCGGCTCTCCCGCCCACTGTTACCAATAGCTCCGGCGCGGCAACTGCCTTCGGCGCCGCGACGGCGATCACCTTTACCGCTGGAATCGCCACGGTATCAGGCAGCACTAACGGGGTGATGCGGCTGTTGCGCGCGCAAACTGCCATCATCTCCGTTTCGGACGGTACCATCAGTTCCAGCGGAAGTGACAGGCTCACCGTGGCCGTTTCACCGGCCGCTCTCGGCATGTTTGCCTGGACCATCACTTCTCCGCAGACCAACGGCGTGGCGTTTACAGGAACAAACACGCTTACTGCACAGGACGATTGGGGCAACACGCGAACGACATTTGATGCCTCCACCACGAACGTGACCATCACGACCACCCTGTCGGGCACGATCAGCGGTCTTGGTAGCGGTGGAATCAACGTACTCAACCGGAGCAATGACTTTGTTGCGGGGGTCGCAAACCTTACATCCCTCGGCATAAAATACACCGGCGCCATCGGAAGCGGCACCCTCACCGCCAACGGGGGAGGAAAAAGCGGAATCTCCGGCACACTGCAGATCGTTGCGGGTGGGGCGACGCGACTCGTCGTGCGAACGGTATCCAATGACTCCATGACGACTCTCCTTGCCGGGGAAATACGGAATCTGTCGATTACAGCCAGGGACGGTTCAGGAAACATTGTGGTTTCGTACTCCGGGATGAAGCAGTTGACGTTTTCTGGAGCGGATTCCTCATCGAACCCCGCAACTGCCCCCACCGTCACCAACAGCAGCGGCACGGCCATCGGATTTGGCACACTCACGTCTCTGACGTTTACAAACGGGGTTGCCCAGGTGAGCGGGAACAGCAACGGAGTCCTGAGTCTGTACCGCGCACAGACGGCAACCATAGCCGTGACCGACGGGGCAATCAGCTCATCCGGTACGGACCGGCTTACCGCGACTGTTTCCCCGGGCCCACTTGCCAAGTTTAGCTGGGTGCTCTCGACGCCCCAGGTGAACGGTGTAGCGTTCACCGGAATCAACACATTAACCGCACAGGATGCGTGGGGGAACGCGGTATCGTCATTTGACGCCTCTGTGAGTAATGTGACTCTGAGTTCGTCACTTGGCGGCACGATCACCGGACTTGGCACGGGAAATAGTGCAGTGATGAATCGGGCCACCGACTTTGCGGGCGGTATCGCGAACCTGACCGCGCTCGGAATGAAGTACACAGGTCCGTTTGGCAATGGAACGTTCACCGCCACAGCGTCCGGGAAGGCAGGCACATCATCAACTGTGGCAATTGTTGCCGGGACGGCGTCACGTCTTGTGATTACCGGCTCTGCAACCCAGACCGCGGGGGCGGGACAGAATCTGACCATTACGGCCCGGGATACATCGGACAACCCGGTGGCAACATACACAGGCACGAAGACCCTGACTTTTTCCGGAGCAAATCCCTCCACGAATCCGCTTACACAACCCTCCGTGACGAATTCCTCGGGGGTCGCCGTTTCTTTCGGTGCCTCAACCATGATAACATTCACCAATGGTGTTGCCACTGTAAGCGCAGGGCAAAATGGGCAGATGCGGCTGTACAAGGTGGAGAGTGCACTCATCAGCGTGACCGATGGAACGATCAGTTCCACGGGGACTGACCGGTTAAGCGTCACCGTGTCTCCGGGACTACTCGGGCAGTTTGCCTGGACATTAACCTCTCCTCAGGTGAATGGCGTGAACTTCACCGGGACGAATACTCTTGTTGCGCAGGACAACTGGGGGAACGCCGTTCCGACGTTCGATGCGTCAACGAACAACGTTTCCATCACGACTGTCCTTCCCGGTTCACCGGGTGCGATTACCGGCCTGGGAACCCTCGGCAATAATGTCCTGAACAGGGCAACCGACTTTGTGTCCGGTCTGGCAAACCTTACAGCGCTGGGATTACGCTACACCGGATCGGCGGGAACAGGAACCTTTACCGCAACGTCTGCGACTGGCTCGAAGACAGGCGTTTCTCCAGCCATCACGATCGACAACCCCGCTCCAACAATTGCCACAGTCACGCCGGGCGAGGCAAATCGCTCGCAGACTATCATGGTGGCGATCACCGGCACAAATTTCAGATCCGGAGTAACCACCGTAAGCTTCGGATCAAATGTGACGATCGATACAATTGTTGTGTTGTCCCCGACGCAGATGTCCGTCACTGTCTCGATAGGGGCTGCTGCCGCACTGGGCCAGCGGAGTGTGAGTGTCACCAATCCCACCCCCGGTGGAGGAACAGCAACACTTCCACTCGCATTCCGGGTGAAAAATATTCCCACACTCATCAGTCTGTCTCCCTCAATCGGCATCCGAGGCCAGACGTACGGGGTGTTGATCACCGGGACAAATTTTGCTGAAGGGGTAAGTTCGGTCGGCATACTTGGATCAAATATCACGCTCAACTCCGATACGGTGCTCAATCCGTCCACCATTCTGGCGAACATCACCATCGGCGGTACGGCGGTGGACGGGGTCCGCCAGTTCACCGTGACAAACGGTGGGCCGGAGGGGGGGACCTCGAACGGCGTGGGGTTCACGGTCGGTAACAATCCTGTCCCTACACTCACAAGCATAACCCCTGACACGGCAACGCGCCTCCAATCGCTCGAGTTAACGATCAAGGGCACCAATTTTTACCAGGGGATCTCATCGGTTAGTCTGGGCAGCGGCATCACCGTCCTCAATACCGTCATTGACAGTGCCAAGCAGATCCGTCTGAATGTGACAGTGACTGACACTGCAGCGACCGGGCCGAGTGCGGTCAGCGTGATTAACGCCGGACCGGGAGGCGGGACTGCGACTCTGACGAACGGGTTCAACGTGACCAACCCTGTCCCAACGCTTTCGGGGATTTCGGTACAAAACGGTTCACGATTGCAGACGCTTGCCATGACCCTGACGGGAACCCGGTTCATAAACGGGGTGACGACGGTATCGCTCGGAACGGGCATTGCCGTGAATTCAACTCTTGTACAGAGCCAGACAGAAGTGCTTATCGGTTTTGTGATCGATTCGAGTGCCGTGCTCGGCCCGCGCTCCGTTACGGTGTCCAACCCGGCTCCGGGTGGAGGATCTGCTCAGCTGCTGGATGCGTTTACCGTAAACAATCCGCTTCCAACCATTACAACCCTGGCTCCCGAGAGCACCCTTGTCGGCGGCGCAGGTACGTCACTGCAGGTGAATGGAACAAATTTTGTACCCGGATCGGTGGTCCGGCTGGGCGCGTTGTCCCTGTCAACCGCTCTGGTAAATCGGACACAGCTGACGGCAACGATTCCCGCAAGCGAAATCGACACCGCACGGTCCTTGTCCGTGTCCGTGTTCAACTCGACGCCGGGAGGAGGAGTTTCCAATACGCGGACGTTTACTGTCCGTAATCCCGCGCCGTCCCTTGTCAGCATTACACCCTCCACCGGAAGTCGTTTGCAGACGCTGAATGTGGTGTTCGACGGTACAAACTTTGTCCCCGGAGTATCCACCGTCAGCTTTGGTGGGGAGGACATCCAGGTCAACAGCATCACCGTGACTACGGCCGAACGTTTGACCGCCAACATTAGCATTCTTTCGACAGCTGTTATCGGACCGCGTGATGTCTCGGTCATCAATCCATCTCCCGGTGGAGGAATCTCAGCCAAACGTACATTCACGGTAGCCGACAATCCGGTGCCAACGCTGACGACGGTAAATCCCGCGAGTGGGCCCCGGCTTGGGCGTGTTGATGTCATCGTGTCAGGCTCAAACTTTATTAACGGCGTTACGTCGGTGGATTTTGGCCCGGGTATCATCGTCAACCAGACCACCATCAATAGCGCGGTCCAACTGACCGCCACCATCACGATCGGTATCGCTGCGGCCACCGGTCCACGGTCTGTCACGGTTATTAATGCGGCACCGGGTGGCGGGAGCGCGACAAAACCGAGCGGGTTTGCCGTGTTGAATCCCGGGCCCACACTCTCGTTCCTTCTCCCCACCAATGCGCAACAACTCCAGCGGTTGAACATCGTGTTTGATGGAACCGGCTTCATCGACGGCGTGAGCACGGTGAATATGGGAACAGGGATCACCATCAACGCGCAGACGGTTGTCAGCGATACGCAGATTACGGCAGACATCACGGTAACAGAAAATGCCGCTACGGGTCCCCGTGACGTCTGGGTGATAAACCTGTCACCGGGGGGAGGCTCAGCTGTCCTGACCAACGGGTTCGTTGTGGGGAACAACCCCGGACCGCGGATTCTAAGCGTGACGCCCGCAACCGGGAAGCGTCTGGAGACAATTGATCTGGTGATCCGGGGGGAGAACTATGTCAGCGGAGTAACATCCGTTGATCTTGGCACGGAGGTGATGGTCAACTCCGTCACGGTGGACAGCTCGACGCGTCTAACGGCAAACATCACCGTCAGGGCCGCAGCTTCCACCGGTGCACGCACCGTCTACGTGACGAACGCGCCTCCCGGCGGAGGCAGGGACAGTATTCTCTCAGGGTTCACCGTGACCAATCCTCTTCCGACCCTGACCTCGGCGACACCATCGGGAGCGACACGGTCACAGACGTTAAATGTGGTTCTCCGGGGAACAAACTTTATCGGTCAGGCAACATCTGCCAATTTTGGGGCAGGCATCGCCGTGAACTCCGTTACCGTTGACAGCGCGACGCGGATCACGGCCAATATTTCCGTTGATGCCGCTGCGACTCTCGGGGCCCGAAATCTCGTCCTCTTTAATCCACTTCCGGGAGGAGGCAATTCAACCCCGATCGCGTTCACTGTTAGCCTTGCACCGCCGCCCACACCAACCCTGCGGCATCCGGGAAACACCCAGCCGAATCTTCCGACCACGTTTACTGTCCGGTGGGATTCTTCTGCGGGGGCGACGAACTATCATCTACAGGTGTCTGTGAGTTCGCTGTTTCTCAGCACGGCCGTTGATGATTCTACAATTACAACAACATCGCACAAAATCGGCCCGCTGTTGAACAATACAACGTACTACTGGCGTGTCCGGGCAAGAAACAGCGGCGGCACAAGCGCCTTTTCTTCAACGTGGAGTTTTACACCGTCATATCCTGCCGTGCTGATCCTGAGCTCCTCGGTGCCCTTCCCGAACCTGAATGCTGCGTCCGACTACCTCCCTGCAGATTACCGGTTGATCGGGCTGCCCGGAACCGGTTCATCGCTGGTCAGCAATTTCCTGAGCGGCGTGCAGGGAACCGATTGGCAGGTGTATTGGGACAACGGCAACCCTTCAAACTACGCTGTCAAATTCGACGGCGGTCAGGGGTTTACCTTTTCAACCGGCAGGGCATACTGGTTGATCAGAAAGAACACCTGGACAATCAACGCGTCAGTCGATGCTGCGGTGCTTGACACCGGCGGCAATGCCGTGGTTCCGTTGCATCGTGGTTGGAATCTTATCACCAATCCGTTCGCGCTTGATGTACCCTGGACGGCAGTGCAGTCGGTGAACGGACAGGCTGCGCGCGAACCGCTCTGGAACTTCCTGGGGACGCAGGGATTCCAGATATCAACCATTCTGAAGACGTATGCCGGCTACTATTTCTATAATGTGGACAGTGTTGCCACTCTGTTAATTCCTTACGCCGGCACGTCAGGAGTCCTGAAACAGGTGGACACCGCCTCCTCCGGCTCGTGGGCAGTGGGGATCAGGGTCTCGACGGATGCCTACACAGAATCTTCCGCCCGGCTGGGGATCATGTCCGAGGCTGAGGATGGATTGGACCGGTTCGACTACCACAAGCCGCGGACGATGGGCGCCCTTCCGGGGGTGGTATTTAATCGCCCCGATCTGGACCCCGCCACACCAGCCTTTGTTACAGACATACGCAGGCAGGTGGGGAAAATCGCACGGTGGCCGTTTGAGCTCCAGGCCTCCAGGGGAAAAGAGGTACGGTTGGAGTTTGCCGGTGTCGGCTCAGTGCCGACGGAACTGGAAATCTATCTTGTTGATGGAGCCCGTGCGCGGTATGTCAATTTGAGAGAAGAGCAGACGTATGGTGTCATCCCGATCACCGATCGCTCGATGTTTACCGTCCTGATCGGCGGGCATGAGGCGGTGACGGCAGAACTTGATGCCGTCATCCCGCACACGTTCGCTCTTGAACAAAATTTCCCCAATCCGTTCAATCCCACCACCACAATTCCTCTGTCAGTTCCGGTGATGGGAGATGTGACTGTGAAAGTGTACAGCATCCTGGGTGAAGAAGTTCGGACCCTCCACAGCGGGGTGTTGGAGAGAGGACGTCACTGGTTAACGTGGGACGGGCGGAATGATGCCGGCCGCATGGTGGCAACGGGTATGTATCTGACCCGCCTGACCACGCCTGTCGGCGGAAGCTTTATCATCAAAATGCTTCTGATGAAATAAGGTTCGGAGGTTTTATGGGTGTGGTGAATTGTCGAAGAAGATTCCTGAGTTGTTTCCTTGCCGTGTTGCTGCTCGTGCAGGGTTTTCCGATCTCCCTCCAGGCCGACGATACAACGATTGAGAATGTCCGGTTTGAGATACGGGGCGAACTCGTTAATGTGTTTTATGATCTTAACGCCCCCATTGACAAGGTCCATGAGGTACGATTGTATCTCAGGAGAGAAAGTGATATGTCATTTCTCTATCGTCCGATGAACACGACGGGCGATGTGGGAACCATCGTCATCCCCGGTATAGGTCGGCGGATTGTGTGGGATATTACGAAGGAGTTCCCGGCAGGTCCGGTCGGTGACGATTACTATTTTGTTCTGGAGGCAGAGGTTGCCGAAGTCGAGGGGACGAACCAATGGCTCTGGATCGGCGGAGGCGCGGCCCTGGTCGGCGGAGTTGTGGGCTTGCTCCTGATCAGCGGCGGATCCAAAGATACTCCCCCTCCGCCGGGAACGTCCGGCTTCCCGGATCCCCCGGGCAGACCGTAGGGAGCATAATGATCATCGTACGAATGACGAGCGTCTGTATGAAGAAAGTATGTCTGGTGGGATGTTTGCTCCTGGCGGGTCTGGATCTCGGACTCGGACAGGTAGTCACCGGCCGCAGTGAAGCGGGAAAATTGTCCGTTACGGCGCTGGATAGCGCAGACCTTCAGTCCGTGCTCAAGGTACGGATGGCAACGTATGATTATGAATTCACGGAGCCATCAGGTGATAATTTTCTCGAACCACGGGAGACAGGACGGCTGCGTGTCGTGATCACGAACACGGGAAAGGTCGTGCTTCGCAATATCGTCGCACGTATTATCCCCCTTGCACCACCGACGGATATCAGCTTTAACGATTCCATCGATGTCGGAGAAATCCCTGTGAATGCAACGCGGTATGCAATATTCCATTTTACCGCAGCCGAAAACGTAAGTTCACAGATTCTGACGTTTCAGATTGACGTACGCGATCCCCAGGGGAGTATAGCAGATTCGCGGCTCTTTACTTTCCTCACACGAACACGATAAAGGGTTGTGGGCTTGAGATGCTGAAGCAGAAGTGCTTATGCTGAGGGGGGGAGGGTGCGGTCGCCAGCGGGATGGGGTTATGCGTGGGTGGTTTCTTCGATCCATTTGGCCGTAGCAGATCGCATAGTCACATCACGTTCGTTTGCGAAACGAAGGAATAAGACCACAAGTCCGCACATCGAAACGTAACCAACTACCACCAGAGCGATTTCCACGATACCTCCTGCTTGGCCTACGTAAACACAATGTACACATATCCTGATTCAGATGGAACGAAAAAAATCTCTGCCTCTTGTGCCCGTCCTCCGGGTCGTTCCATGTTGTCATGACCATGTGTTACAACAAGTGTGCCGGTGGGTTGCCTGAGAGAAAAGTGAGGATTCCGACTCGTCTTCAGTGTTGGCAACCGGGCGACGGTCTCTCAGTGGATAGAGTGGGCAGTACGTTTCTACAAATTTGACATTCATTCAATTTCTTTGCAATATGATTTGAAATATGCACATTTTTGACATTGGATCAGGGATGAGGTGAACGATGAAGACACATGAATCACGCCGGAGCTCAGGGGGGGTGACGCAGGAACGGACGTTTCAGGAGTACCTCGCCGTCATGCTTCGAGGAAAGTGGATCATCGTCATTACGTTTTTCGTGGTGCTCCTGGCCACACTCTTGTTCACAAAACTTATGGACCCGGTGTACCAGGCGACGGCAAAGGTCCTCCTGAATCCTACCGAGCTCAGGGGCTCGTTGTTTCTGGATGCCGGACGTGCTGACGGGGTCAAGAACATCGTCCAGAATGAACTGGCGATCCTGGGCTCGCGGGCGTTGGCGGATTCTGTTGCTGAACGGCTCCGCCGCAAACGGTATCTTGCCGAGGGCAGCCCGGAGATGATTCCATCCGTAATACCCCCAGGCAACATGTCCACACCCGATAGTCTTGCCCCCCGCGAATTGGTGGCGGGGCGGGTGATCGGGGCCATCGAGTTTGATCCAGTCCGGGATTCGGATATTATTACCATAACGGCCCGGAGCAAGAACGCCCGGGAAGCGCAGATCCTCGCAAATATTTTTGCAGAGGGCTACCGGGACCGGAACATTTACATGAGCAGGGCGAAAACTCGGTCATTCCGTGAGTTTCTCGAGGCCCAGGCCAGGGAAAAACGCAAATCTCTGGAGGAAGTGGAGAATTCCCTGCAGGGATACATGGAGAACCAGGGGATTGTCTCTCTGGATGATGAGTCCAAACGGATGATCGATCAACTGGCTCAACTGGAAGCTCAACGGGACGCGACGGACATCAACCTGAAGGAATTGCAGAACATTCTGGCTTCCTATTTACAGCAGTTGCCGCAGCAGGAGACGAACGTGGCCCGTGTCGTGGGTGAAGCCAGTGACACCTACATCAAGCAGATGCAGGACCAATTGGCCAAGCTGGAAGTGAATCGGGACATGACCGTTGTCCAGAATCCTTCCGCCACCGGACGCGAAATGCTCAACGAGCGGGTAAAAGAAATTGACCAGCAAATAGCGGCGTTGCGTCTCAAGCTTCAGCGGAGAACAGATGACTATCTTCGCACCCTGACGCCCGCACAGGGGGATGCCGCCGGCTACCTGAAGAATGTCAAGCAGAAAATAGTTGAAGCAGAGATCACCGTTCAGTCGCTGCAGGCAAAAAAGAACGCCCTCAATGAGGCAATCGCCGAGTACGAGAGAAAGTTCGACCGTATCCCCGCCAAAAGTGTGCAACTGGCGCGATTGCAGCGGTCCCGGCTGAGTAATGAAAAGCTCTACCTGATGGTTGAGGAAAAGTTTAATGAAGCCAATATCACCGAGCAGTCAAATACCGGATATATTGAAATCATCGAGCGGGCGGCAGTCCCGTTCTCTCCTTCGAGTCCGAAGACGCTGGTAAACCTGATGCTTGGCTCTGTGATTGGACTGTTCCTCGGCGTGCTTCTGGCGTTTGTCAAGGAATACCTGGATGTGCGGGTACAGACGCCGGAAGAACTAAAACGGCGCGGGTTTGTTCCTTTTGCCCCAATCATGAACATGGACCCGGAAATTGAACGCCTGGGCAGGGGGGACAAGCTTACGGCAAAAGACAAAGCTGTCGACCCGCATCTGATCACACTGTCATTTCCTTTCTCTTCGATCGCGGAATCCTACCGGCAAATGCGGACGAATCTGCAATTTGCGAGAGTGGGAGAACCCCTGCGCACGTTACTGGTGACAAGTCCTGCGCCCGGAGAGGGAAAATCGACCACGGCATGTAATCTGGCCATCGCGTTTGCACAAACAGGGAAGAGAGTCCTGCTTGTGGATGCCGATCTGCGCCGTCCGACGCTGGATGCGAAGTTCATGCTCAAGAAGGAACCGGGACTGACGGAGTTTGTGACGGGCAAACAGCCGTTGACTGCCGTCATCCAGCATACGAAGGTCGAGAATCTCCATGCGATGTGCAGCGGTGAAATCCCTCCGAATCCCGCGGAACTCCTGGGATCAGAGGCGATGCGTGATATCATAGAGAAGATTTCCCGGCAGTATGATATCGTGGTCTTTGACTCATCCCCGATACTGGCGGTGACGGATGCCGCGGTTGTGTCGACCATGGTCGACGGGACGCTTGTGGTTGTTTCTGCCGGCAAGACACGCCTTCAGGATCTTGACCAGGCGACCGAACTGTTGGAAGGTGTCGGCGGGAAAGTGACAGGAGTTGTCTTGAACAACTTCGATCCCCACCACGCATACGGCGTCTACCGTCAGGGCGGGCGGTACCGGTATTCGTACGGGCAAACATACGAGAACAAAGATCAGAACGGCGAACAGGCCCCTGAGGCGAAACCACACGAGTCGGCGGCGGGGTGATGCATATTCGGAACCTACAAAGGAACATTCTCATGTCGTTGCAAAAGGTTCTTCTCACCCTTGGTGTCTTCACATGCGTTATGAGCGGCGTCGCTGTGGCGCAGATGGAGACCAATTTGGGTGCGTCACACTCGGGCGCTTCGTCGGCCGCATACTATTATATTTCGAAGCCCGGAGAGATCACCATGTCGATCAATCTCTGGGGATATGTCCGGAATCCGGGCCGTTATGAAGTCCCGATTTCTACGGATTTGATCCAGCTCCTTTCGTACGCGGGCGGGCCGTTGGCTGACGCAGACCTTGGGTCCGTCAAAATCGCGCGTGCCGTCAGGAGGGATGATGCCATTCGAACGGTGGAATACACCGTAAATCTACGGCACCTTGACAAACTGGATGAGAAGGCACGCGACATTGAACCGGGTGATACGATTTTTATAGAAGCTCCGTCGTTCACCATGCGCGACCTGTTCACTGTGTTGACCACGGCGGCAATCATTACGGCTGCGCTGGCAAACGCAGTCATCGCTGCCCGGGGGTTATAGCATGTGGTGTGCATTACCTTTCTTTTTCGGGGCACTGAGGGGTCGGATTCGGTGACATACCGGCCCCATGCCACGACCCCGCTCCCACTCTCTCACCCAACGCCACGGTCGCTCTACACCAGGTCAGCCCGGAGGCCACGCGCACTGCCTCTGCTCTGCGGCTCGCCTCATTGCAGCTCTCCGTGCCCCATAACGCTGGATCCTTCCATGCGTCTCGTGTACGCGCAGGCTCATCCAGATTGTTCTGATATGCCCCGGGGAGACACGCATGGTGTTCCGGTACCCTTCGCACAACTGAGAGTCAGTGTACCATGAAGACAAAACTCTCACTGTTCATGATGATCCAGATCTTTAACTCGGTTGCTGGAGCGCTCGCGACGATGGTGATACCGAGCGCCGAGCGCCTGATCCGGTTGGGCGTTTTCGGCGGCGACATGCTTATGGTGCTCCTTGCCTTGTCCGCGTTCTGGACCAGAAAGGATTTTTACGGCGTGCGCTATATGGCGCTGTTCATGCTCGTCTCCACGCTGACGTTTATTTATACCGCTGATCGCTTTGGATTTCCCGAACACCTGAACGGCCTTCGGGAAACGCTTTTTTTCTTCTCCTCGATCGTCGTCGCGCATGATCTGTATGAATCATACTTGCGTCCGCTCTTTGTGAAAGGGTTTACGATTTATCTTATTCTCTTCGCGATTCTCCAGACTCCCGTAGCAATCGTGCAGTTTCTGAAATTCGGAGCCGGCGACCCGGTGGGGGGGACATACGGTACTGCGGGCGGGAGCGGCTATCTGTCCCAGTTGTTGTTTCTGATTTGCTTCTATCTGGTGGTCCGGTACGCTTCCCTGTCCGACGGCTCGAACTTCCGCATCATGCGTACCATGCTCGTGCTCCCCATTCTTATCCCCTGCGCACTGAATGAAACGAAGATCTCCTTCGTGCTTCTGGCCGGTTTTCTCGTCCTCCTGGTCACTTCACCCAGGAGGGTGTATCGCGCCATCCCCCTGATCCTGCTCGGGATTGGATTGATGTACACGCTCAACTATTTCTATACGGAAACGGTCACCGATACCACGACAACAGTATTCGATAAGGATTATATAGAAAAATATCTTCTTACGAATCCCACCGGAACCGGGGGCGATCTGCCCCGATTACAGCGGGTCGAAATCATGTTCCACATCATGAGGGATGACGTCGGATCATTCCTCCTGGGAATGGGATACGGCGTGCTCGGGGGTGGGAACATCATGAGCGTCTCCCGCCTCGGACGTTCCCTCTACTATCTTGTGACCGGTTCGCGTATTCTTTTCTTCCGGACCTGGATCCAGGGGGGGCTGCTCGCTACGCTTCTTGTTGCGGGGGTAATGTTTGCCTATCTGCGTTCCCGGGTAGAGAAATACTTCACCCTGCGGCAGTTCTCCTGGTTCCTCCTCTTCAGTCTGATCGTGGTTTGGGTATATGACGAGGCGGTGTTCGATCGCGTCTTCGCTCCAATCACGGCGTTTTTTATGATGTGGATCCGTGCGGGAGGTCAGATGACCGAAGTTGATCCGACCCTGCTCCCCCTTGAGGAAGACGATGCCCATGCGTGAGACGGACCACGCACACCTTCTGATTGTCAGCCAGGACCAATTCGGCTACCTCACGGACACCTTCCAATACAGCAAGCATCTCCGGGAGCACTTCCAGGTCACCTATGTGGGCTGGCAGTACGACCTTCCAGAGATCACGCTTGACCGCGTTGAGTGTATCCACATCTCCCGCGAAGGTGGAAAAATTCGGAGATATCTTGTTTTTCTCATCCGCGCGATGCGCATCGTGCGCGAGCGGCCAATGGACGTCCTCATGGTGGAATATTTCCCGCTTTGTGCATTGCTGCCGCTCTTCGGCGGAAAACGTGCACATATGGTCCTGGACATCAGAACGGGCTATGTCCGAAACAGTAATACGATACGCGTGTTGGCAAATGCGCTGATGACGTTCGAGAGCCTCTTCTTCAAGCACGTGACGGTGATTTCCGACAGTCTGCGCCGTTTTCTCTGGATCAGCAAAAAAAAAGCCCGCATTGTGCCGCTGGGCGCCGACGAATGTGAATTTCCAGTCAAGGAATTCGACTCCCTCCGGCTTTTTTATGTGGGATCGCTGGATTATCGCCACATCGATGAGACGGTGAAGGGCCTGGACATGTTTCTCCGCCGTCATCCGGACGCCCCCATCGAATCCTATGATATTGTAGGATTTGGCTCGCAGCAGGAAGAAAAGAGGTTGAAGGAGGCAATCCGGGGAGCATCATTGTCACCACGGATCGTTTTTCACGGGCGTATACCGAACAGGGATTTGACGCCCTTTCTGGAACGGTGTAATGTCGGAGTTGCATTTATTCCAGCGAAAGCGCATTATCAATGTCAGCCTGCAACGAAGGTTTTCGAGTATCTCCTCGCAGGAATGGTGGTTATAGCTACGCACACGTATGAAAATGCACGGGTCATCACTGCCAAAAACGGAGTGTTGAGCGACGACTCGGCCGAAGGATTCTGTCAGGGGCTTGAGAAGTTACTTGAACGCCTCCGGACATACGATAGCTCCCGCATCCGTTCCGACATCGGCGGATATGCCTGGCATCGGATTGTGGCAGAGAACTTGCTGCCTTTTTTGACCGTATTACTACGACAACCATGAAGGAACCGGAATGAGAATCCCCCCTGCTCGTATCCACTTTTCCGAGACAGATCGTGCAACCATCACCAAGGCAATTGATGAAGTCCTGTCGACAGGTCAGTTGACCCTCGGGAAATACGGCAAACAGCTTGAAGAAGAATTTGCCCGTTTTATCGGAACAAAACACGCTGTTGTGGTCAACAGCGGAACAAGTTCGATTCAGATTCCCATGCACGTCTATGACATTCGGGACAAAGAGGTCCTGATTCCGACCAACACGTTTTTTGCCACAGCACTCGGTGTTTTGCATGCCGGGGGCATTGTGAGATTTGTAGATTGTGATCCAGAGACGTTTTCGGTGGATATGGACAGCCTGCGGTCTCAGATCACAGAACGAACGGCTGGTGTGGTGGTAGTGCATATCGGCGGCATTGTCACACCCCACATGGCCGAAATTCAGGAATTATGCACGAAACACAACCTTTTCCTCTTTGAGGATGCAGCACATGCCCACGGGAGCTCCTATGGGGGCCGCAATGCCGGAACGTTCGGTGACTCCGCGTCATTTTCCTTCTATCCGACCAAAATCATTACCAGCGGTGAAGGGGGGATCATCGTCACAGACTCTGACAGGATGGATGAGGAATCGAGGCTTTACCGCGACCAGGGAAAGGCAACGTTTACTGCGAATATTCACAACAAGCTGGGGTACAACTGGCGCATGAGTGAGCCTCACGCCATCATCGGACTTCAGCATTTCCGGCATCTTCCGGAGTTTATTGCGGAACGTAACCGTCTGGCCAGAGTTTATGACCGCGCGCTTCATGGGGTTCAGGGTGTGCAGGCACTCCGGCTCGCCAAGGGCAGCGTGTCGAACTACTATAAATACATCGCCATGCTGGATGAGCACATCGACCGGGCAAAACTCAAGAAAGTCCTTCGCGAAAAATTTGATGTGGGTCTCAGCGGGGAGGTGTATGAACTTCCGGTGCACCTTCAGCCATACTTTGAAGGAAAATACAAACGGGGGGATCTCCCGAAGTCGGAATACCTCTGTGCACACCATATCTGTCTGCCGCTGTACGCGACGATGACGGATGCCGATGCGGAGTATGTCGTCGCAAGTCTGCGCGATGCTGTTGCTTTAGTCTGACGTCGAAATTGAGGATAGGAATACTATGAAGGTCATCATCACGGGTGGGTCGGGCTTTATAGGGTCGCATGTTGTTGATGAAGTGCTCGCTCTCGGGCACGACGTCACCATTTATGATCTTGAAGCGCCCCATTACGGTCAGCCATGCTCCTATGTCAGGGGTGATACACGGGATATTGACCGGCTGGCCGCGACCGCGCGCGGGGCAGAGATTATCTACAATATTGCCGCCGAGGCAAACGTCAACAGATTCTTCGAAAGCCCTCTATATTCGAATGATATTACGGCTCAGGCAACGTTGTGCGTCCTCGAGGCGGCCCGGCGTGCGGGGAACGCGCGCGTGATCCTGGCCTCCACCGAGTGGATCTACGGATCGCTGGCAGCTGCAGGGGATGAACAGATCACGGAAGATACTCCCTACGCACAGAATCCGGATCATCTCTACACCTCCTCCAAGATAGCGGCCGAGCTCTTCTGCAAGAACTACCATCGCCTGTACGCGGTGCCGTACACGATCATGCGTTTCGGCATTCCGTTCGGGGAGCGTGCGCGCCCTGAAACGGTGACGCCGATCTTCATACGGAAACTGTTACAGAACGAAACGATCACGATTCATGGTGATGGGAGTCAGACGCGGCAATTTATCTATGTCCGGGATCTTGCCCGCGGAAACGCAGCCTGCATTCAACCGGCGGCGACCAACGAGATTTTCAACATCAACGGGCGGGAACAGATCAGCGTAGTGCAAATTGTCCGGACGCTGGAAAGTATTCTCGGCAAAAAAGGACAGATTACGTTTGTGGACGACCGGATGGGGAATTTTAAGGGCCGGTTTATCTCATCGGAAAAAGCAAAACGCCTGCTCGGCTGGGAAACCCGGCTCGGGTATCGGGAAGCAATGGAACACTATGTCGAGTGGTACCTGAAGAATATGGTAAAGGGATAAAGTATGACGCACGCATTGCCGCTTGTTGAACGCCACATGTCGATCAGGGAGGCTATTCAGAAGATCGAACACACTCCATTTACGGTCGGATTCCTCATTAATGAACAGGACGTCTATCTGGGCGGTATATTCCTGAGTGATTTACGCCGGCTGCTCATAAGCGGTGTAAACGCAGAAGCAGAGGTGGGAGCATATCCGGTAAAGTACACGTACCGGCTGGAAGAGTCTGCGAAGAACGACCGCACGCGGATCGATGCCTTGCTTGCGGACCTCCGTCTGCATGGGGTAACGTATGTCCCCGTCGTGTCATCTATCGGAGAAATTCAGGAGATCCTTTCCGCGGAGGATCTGACGTCCGCCCGGCCGTCGGCTCCACCGAAGTCACAGGGTGACAGCGATAAGCGTGTTCTGGTCGTTGGGGGCGCCGGATACCTGGGGAGCATCCTGAGCAGAAAACTCCTGGCACGTGGCTACCGCGTTCGCGTGCTGGATAGTTTTATCTATGGCCGGAAATCGGTAGAAGAGCTGATCGGAAACGACCGGTGTGATATTGTGGAAGGTGATCTCCGCAACATTCACACGTGTGTAAGTGCGCTGGAAGGCGTCAACGCCGTGATCCTGCTGGCGGCAATCGTCGGCGACCCTGCCTCCAAAGTAAGGCCGACGGAAACAATTGAAACGAATGTGCTCGCCGCACAGGCCCTTGCATCCGCGGCGAAGCTCCAGCATATCAGCCGCTTCGTGTATGCGTCCACCTGCAGCGTGTACGGCGTCGGCACCGATCTGCTCGATGAGCAGGCATCCCTCAATCCGGTTTCACTTTATGCACGGACGAAGATTGCCTCGGAGGAGATCATCCTGAAGATGGGGGATACGTATTTTGCGCCCACCATTCTCCGGATGGGTACGCTGTACGGGTATTCACCCCGGATGCGGTTTGACCTGGTCGTGAATACGATGTCCATGAAGTCTTTTACGGACGGGAAAATCCTGGTCTACGGCGGAAAACAGTTTCGGCCATTATTGCATGTCAAAGATGCCGCCGATGTGTACGTGCGATGCGTTGAAACTGATCTCAAGAACGTCGGAAATCAGATCTTCAACGTCGGATCGAACGAACAAAACTACCAGATCGACGAAATTGCAGAACGGATCTCGGGGACGCTGGGGGGGATACCGATCCAGCGGGATAATACCAGCCTCGACGCCCGGGATTACCGCGTCTCTTTCGCGAAGGTCCGTGACACGCTGGGGTTTTCTCCGCAGGCGACTGTGGAAGAGGCCGCGCAGACCATTTTCGGCAGCCTTAAGGACGGGACGATCCGGAATCCCGCCCAGCGAATCTACTACAACCACTATTTTGACGCGACGGAGGATTAGCTGGGCCACCATCCACGACAACGGAATACACCATGGCTCCCCTGATTCCCGCAGGCGTGCGTAATACCGCTCGTGACGTCCGGCGCGTGCTCCGGCTGAGTCCGATGTATGCGGTTCTCAGGGAAATGCGCCGCCGCGGGGTGATGATTGACAGCTGTGATGTGCTGGAATGTTTTGCCTTCACGGGCGGGATGCACACCCTTGACTATGCGCGCAGCGTGCGGGGCCTTGAGCTCTGGGAAATCAACCCGGTGCATGAACCAATCCTCCGGAAACGTTTCCCGGGCGCAGAGGTCCGGATTGTGGACACGTATGAAGAGGTGGCGCGCCGTGATCGCCGGTTTGATATGATTGTGATTGACAATTCGCCGGTACATGGATCACACGTCGAACATTTTGATTTGTTTCCGGCTATGTTCCGTCTGATGCAGGATTCGTGTGTTGTGGTGCTGGACGTTATGCCGAACCTTCACGCCGGCGTGCGCCGGAGATACCCGGAATTCTTCTCTGAGAGTGTCCTGCGTACCCGTGCAGAATTCTATGGCGTGACTGACCCATACACGATCCCGGAGGCGGCACTCGTTGCCCCCTATGAAGCATGTGCCAGGCGCCAGGGATATGACGTCACCTGGTATTTTCTCCAGAAACGAAATCCAATTATCACCTATCTCGTGTTGTATGTTCAGCGGGGGCGCCGATGATGGGTATTCCGAGGTCACCGTTGCCTGACGATGTCAGGAACACTCCAGAGTAAGGCATGCGAATACTGTTCCTGGTATCGTGCGTTACCGATCATGATGAGAAATTTGTGCGCAGCCTTTCGGCTGGCGGGCATGAGACCCGCATTTTTTCGTTTCATGCCCGTCGCGTGGCTGACCATCTGGCATCTCTGCCCCATATTTCCGTGGAGGCCGTGCCCCTGCGCGTGGTGCCGCGGTTGCAGCGCTTACTTCCGCTTCACCTGCTTCCACGGTTACGGTCGTGCATCAGAGAATTTCGCCCCGATGTGATCCATGCGGGCAATACATGGAATGAATCTTTCCTGGGCGCGCTCTCGGGATTTCATCCGCTTCTTGTGATGCCGTATGGTTCCGACGTTCTTCTGGATACGCAGCGGCATCCCTGGTTTGCCTTCGCGAACCGGAAAGTGTTCCGGTCGGCAGATTGGGTCACCTGCGACGCCGAACACGTGAAAAGAAAATTGATACACGACTTCGCCTATCCCGCCGATCGGATTACGGTTATACCCTGGGGTATCGATGTCGATGCGATCGCACTCCGGAAAGGCGGCACCCGTGATGGGGTACGCGCAGGACTCGGGTGGCAGAAAGAGTTCGTCGTGATTATGACCCGCAACCACGAACCGGTGTACGGGATTGATATGTTCATCCGGGCGATGGCGCAGGTCGTTTCTCAGCATCCGGGAGTACGGGTGATGATGATCGGCGGCGGGTCGCTGACGGAATCACTTCAGGCGCAGGCGCGGGCCGCCGGCATTTCCGGAGCGTTCCGGTGGACCGGAAAAATCCAGCGGGAGAAACTTCTCGAGTATCTCCACGCTGCGGACCTCTATGTTTCCACCTCACTAAGTGATGGCACCTCTGTATCACTTCTGGAGGCCATGGCAAGCGGACTCTCGACAGTCCTGACCGATGTCCCGTCAAACCTCGAGTGGATCACGAGTGGCGAGAACGGAGAGATCGTTCCACGCGGTGATCATGATGCCCTGGCGCGGGCCATTCTCACGCTGGCCTCTTCGCCGGAGAAGAACACCGCCTACGGCAGGCGTAACCTGGCCATCGTGCGTGAACGGGGAGATTGGGCGGGGAATTTTCGCGATATCGAAACAATCTATTCAACTCTCAGCAGCCAGACGAGGCAACCCTCGTGACGTATGTGCAGACACCGTACTGGAGTTCCCTTCAACGCCTGGATGCATGGCTTGTGCGAAATGACTACAAGGGGTACGACCCTTTTGACGGGCTATCATCATACCTGCGGCCGTTAACACTCTACAAAAAATTTCCCCAGCAGGTTCTTCAACAAGCCGTCCGCAGGAATCCCTGGAATCTTCGCCCTTTGCTGGGCATCAAACCCCACGTCAGCACGAAGGGGATGGGCTTCCTCGTGGGAGGGTACCTGCAGTTGTATCTCCTTACCCGCGAAGAACGGTTTCTTGAAAGGACCAGATGGGCGCTGGACTGGTTGATGAAGAACAATTCCAGGGGGTATTCAGGGTACTGCTGGGGAAACGCGTTTGACTATATCTCGCGTGGCTCCAATATCCCGAAATTCGCCCCGACCGTCGTGTGGAGCGGACTGATCGGGCATGAGTTTATCGAGGCCTATCGGGCCCTTAAGGACGAGCGTTATCTTGACGTCGCGCGAAGCATCGGCGAACACATTCTGAAAGATCTTCCCCGGTTCGCCGTCCCGAACGGGACATGTATCAGTTATGTCACGGATGACAAACTGGCCGTCCACAATGCCAACCTGATCGGCGCTCGTATGCTTGCAGAACTTTTTAAGGAGACCGGGGATTCCGCGCTGCGCGATGTCGCTACGGAGGCTGTGCGCTACAGCGCCCGTGCCCAGCTCGAGAACGGGGCCTGGTATTATGGCGAAGATCCGATGTATCACTGGATTGACAACTGGCACACGGCCTACAATCTTGATGCGATTCTCGGCTACCAGCTTAACACGGGAAACACAGAATTCCAACCGGTGCTTGACAAAGGACTCCAGTTCTATGTGACGCACTTCTTCACCGATGAGGGAGGACCGAAATACTACTGGAACCGTGTGTACAAATATGATATCCAGAGCGCATCACAGAGTATTGATACGCTGACGCTGTTCAGCCGGGAATGGGGGAGGCCCGACTTGCTAGCCCTCGCCGAACGGGTGGCCACATGGACGATTCAGAACATGCAGGACCCGGAGGGATATTTCTACCTGTGGAAAAATCGCTGGATCACCAATACCACGCCGACATTCCACTGGGGAGCAGCAACCATGTTCCACGCACTTGCACACCTACTACGAGAGAGGACATCCCGTGAACATTAGCATTTTTGGTCTGGGTTATGTCGGGACGGTGTCCGCTGTCTGCCTCGCAAAACAGGGACACAAAGTGATCGGTGTTGACGCAAATCCGGTCAAAGTCGAACTGATCAACCAGGGAACAACGCCCATTGTAGAACCCGGCGTTGATAGTCTCCTGCAGCAGGCGTTACACGAGCGGCGCCTCTCCGCGACAACCAACCTCACCGAAGCCGTCCAGCAGACGGATATCAGCTTAATTTGTGTCGGCACACCGAGCAGCGCGAACGGCAGCCTGAGCCTCGACCAGGTCATGCGTGTCGCCGAGCAGACGGGACAGGCCATTCGCCTGAAATCATCCTATCATGGAATCGTCATCCGGAGTACGGTACTTGCCTGGCACTGTGGACAAAGTTGCAGCACTCGTTGCCCGCGAATCAGGCAAACAAATGGGGAAAGACTTCGGAGTGGCGGATAATCCCGAGTTTCTTCGCGAAGGAACCTCTGTCTTTGATTTTGAAAATCCGCCGTACACGGTGGTCGGTGGATCGGATGACACAATCGTCGGCATGCTCCGGGAGATGTATGCAGGTGTCAAGGCGCCGTTCCACTCTGTCCGGATCCGGGAAGCGGAAATCCTCAAGTATGCCTGCAATGCCTTTCATGCGGTCAAGGTCACGTTTGCCAATGAAATCGGGACCATCAGCAAGAAGCTGGGTATCGACAGCCATGTTGTCATGGACATGTTTGTGCAGGACACAAAACTGAATATCTCCCCCTATTACCTCAAGCCGGGCTTTGCGTTTGGAGGATCGTGTCTGCCGAAGGATGTTCGTGCGATCACCTATGAATCGCGCCGGCTGGACATCGCCACCCCACTGTTGAACTCTCTGATGCCGAGCAATCAGGCGCAGGTGCAACGCGTTATTGATTGGGTCGTGGCGACAAAACGGAAACGTATAGGCGTCCTTGGGCTGAGCTTCAAGCAGGATACGGACGATTTGCGGGAAAGCCCCATCGTGGACGTTGTGGAGGCCCTGATCGGCAAAGGCTTTGACCTTTCGATTTTTGACGCGAATGTCAATCTTGCCCGGCTGATAGGAGCCAACAAGAGCTATATTGAACAGGAAATTCCGCACGTTTCCTCGCTCATGAAGCAGAGCATGCAGGAAGTGCTGGACCATGCCGAAGTCATCCTCGTGGCAAATAAAGGCGCGGAGTTCAAAGATGTCGTACGCATGGCAAAACCCGGACAGATGATCTATGATCTGGTCCGTATCACTGATGACGGAAAGACGATGCATGGACATTACGAAGGAATTTGCTGGTAAGCACTGTGTGCTGGTAATCGAAAACGAAGCCGTTCCGTTCGACCGGCGTATGTGGAACATCGCCCATGCCCTGAAGGAATCAGGTGCCGTCGTAAGCGTTATCTGTCCGATTTTTGGGAAGGACAATGAACGCTTCACGGTGCTTGATGGCATTCGCATCCATAGGTACACGAACACCTTCGCCGACGGGTCGGTCGTGGGATATTTCCGCGAATATGGAGTCGCATTTGTAAAGACGGTATTCCTGCTGCACACACTGATGCTCCGGGGCCGCATTCATGTGGTCCATGTGGCCAATCCGCCGGACATCTTCTGGCCGCTTGCGATCTATCTCAAGCTGTTCGGTATCCGGTTCATTTTTGACGAGCACGATCTTTCTCCCGAAGCGTACCTGAGCCGGTTTGACAAGGACGAGAGCTCTGCGGGAATACTGTACACGCTGCAGCGCTGGTTTCAGCGTCTGTCGTACCGATTTGCCGATGGTATCATTTCAACCAACGAGACGTATCGTGAGCGGGCAATTCAGACCAATCCGCGCAATGCCGCGAAGACATTTGTCGTACGGAATGGCCCCGATACCAGAACGTTTCGTCGCTGCCCTCCCAATGCAGAACTAAAAAAAGGACGGGCCTTCCTTGCTGCGTATATCGGCGTCATGGCTATCCAGGATGGAGTGGAATACGTCATCCGTGCGGTGGACGAGCTGGTGAACAAGCGCAACGTCAGGGATATCATGTTCTATCTCATCGGCAAAGGTGATGACTGGCCGCGGTTGAAGGAGATAGCAGAGGAGCGCGGAGTTGGAAAGGATATCGTATTCACCGGGAGAATTCCGGATGCCGAAGCGCTGGAGATCCTCTCCACGGCGGACGTCTGTCTCTCGCCCGATCCGTATAGTCCCCTGAATGAACTGTCAACGATGACCAAGATTATGGAATACATGTCGCTCGGAAAACCGATTGTGTCGTTTCATCTGAAGGAGAACAAATATTCTGCGGGGCCATCGGCGTTGTATGTGGACAACAACAATCACGAGGCTTTTGCCGAAGGGATTCTGACCCTGCTCCATGATCCCGAACGGTCGCAGCGAATGGGCGAAGCGGGTGTCCGGCGTGTGACAGAAGAATTGTCATGGCAAAAGCAGGCACAACGCCTGCGCGCGGCGTACACATTCGTGCTATCGCGCTGATGCATACCATTCCCATAGACCCTGTTGCCGATCAACGATGGTCTTCGTTCCTGGCATCAAACGATGAGGCGACGGTGTTTCACCATCCGGCGTGGATTAAGACGCTCATGCATTCGTACGGGTATGGCTCCGCCTCGCTCGCATGCGTCGGAGATGAGCAGATCCTCGGCGTGCTGCCCCTGCTTGAAATTCGAAGCCGGCTTACGGGAAAACGGGCCGTTGCGTTGCCATTTTCCGATTATGGGGGCGCGCTTGCTCAATCAGAGGCCGTGCATGACAAACTCCTCGACGCCGCCCTCGTCCTGCAGCGGGAGCGCGGCTGGAACTTTGTGGAACTTCGAAAACCACTCGTTCACCCCCTCGCAGATATCAGCGCCGCGTACAAGCGCCACGCCCTGCGCCTGGATGCTGACCCGGATCGGATGTACCGCTCCTTCGATAAGAGTCAAACGCAACGCTCTGTGACAAAATTTCTGAAGAGTGGGGCAATCGTGGAGCGCAGGACCGATCGTGATGCGCTCCGGGCGTTTATGCGGCTGAACTACCAGACCCGCAGGAAGCACGGATTGCCTCCCCAGCCTGACCGGTTTTTTGAACAGGTTCAGAAGAATCTTCTCGATCCGAAGATGGGATTTGTGAGCCTCGCGCGCCGCGAGGGAACGGTGCTTGCGGGGTGCGTCTTCCTCGTGTCAAAGAATACCGTGTACTACAAGTTCGGGGCTTCTGACGAAGCGCACCTTTCACACCGCCCAAACCACGGCATTATGTGGGATGTCATTCAGTGGGCGGCTGCGGAAGGGTATGCCACACTGGATTTCGGCCGGTCCGATCTCGATGGAGAGGGGTTGATCAAGTTTAAAAGGGGTTGGGGAACGGTCGAAACAGACCTGACCTATTCCCGCCTCGGGGGCCAGGGAAACAAGGGCGACAGAGCTGGCGGGGGCCTTCTGGAACGGACTAAACCACTGCTCCAGCATATGCCCATTCCGCTTCTGAAAATGATCGGAAACGTCATGTATGAACATGTCGGATAAATCACGACCATCAGCAACCGGACGATCTCCTCTTCGGGATCTCCTCAAGATCGCTGAGGGTGTGCGCGAACCTGATGGTGTCACGACGGATCTCGGAGAATGGGTCTATGAACGATACGTCCGGGATGATCAGAGCTGGAAGCGCCGTTTGTACTATGCGCTGAAGCCTGTTATTCCACGGCCCATCCAGATCGCTCTGCGCCAACGGTATGTCGCCGTGCAGGCGTCCGCCACATTTCCTGCCTGGCCTATCGAACCGCTGCTGACCGTAAAAGTGGAAGAGTATCTCCGGGCAATCCTCTCGAACCATGGATGAAGTGCGGCACATCGCGTTCTGGCCTGACGCGTTGCGTTGCTGCGTTTGTGATCACACACGATGTTGAGTGGGATGCAGGATTACGCCGGGCTCCCGCGATTGCTGCGTTGGAACGGGAGCTGGGATTCACCTCATGCTGGAATCTTGTTCCTGAGCGATATCCCATCGACTGGAGTATTGTGGATGAGCTCAGACAGGAGGGATTTGAGATCGGTCTGCACGGACTCAAACACGACGGGCGTTTGTTCCAGTCACACAAGGTCTTTGCCGAGCGCGTACACTCAATACATGCGTACGCACGGGAATGGGGCGTCGAGGGATTCCGGTCACCGTCAACCCTGCGCAATGCAGAGTGGATGACAGAGATGCAGATCGCGTACGACAGTTCCTTTCCCGATACTGATCCATACGAACCGCAACCCGGTGGGTGCTGCTCGATCTGGCCGTATTTCCTGGGTTCCATGGTGGAGCTGCCGCTGAGTCTCCCCCAGGATCACACGCTGTTTGAGATTCTCAAGCACGGTGACATCGCGGCATGGCAGAGGAAGGCGGAGTGGATTGGTGTTCACGGCGGCATAGCCATGCTGAATGTGCACCCGGACTACATGATGACCGATGAGCGTCTCTCGCTGTACAGGGACTTCCTCCAATACATGAAGGCACAGACCCGCATGTGGCATGTACAGCCGCGTGAAGCCGCCCGCTGGTGGCGCGATCGGCATGCATCAACTCTTCGTGCGGACGGGGGTAAGTACTCGCGTGGAAGGACCTGCTGCAGATCGGGCGGTGATGGTGCGCAGTTTTCTGAACGATGGATCTCTTGTCACCCAACCGGAACGTGCAGGGTGATGGTGCGCCTGCCTACCGGATATGGACTGAAATGATATATGTACTTCGATACTCAACACCTGTACTCACGAACAAGTAGGATGACCTATGATGCGCATACCGTTTCTTGACCTGAAAGCACAATATGCCACAATCAAGGAAGAAGTTCTTCCCGCGATCCACAATGTCCTCGACAATACTGCATACGTCCTGGGAAAGCCGGTTACGGAGTTTGAAGCTGCATTCGGACGGGAACACGGAGTGCAGTTTTGTTACGGGGTGAGCACCGGAACAGCCGGGAACCATATGGTCCTCTGGGCTCTTGGCGTCAAACCCGGCGACGAGGTTATAGTCCCCGCCAACACGTTCATTGCCACTGCCTGGGGCGCGACGTTGTGCGGTGCTACGCCGGTCTTTGTGGATTGTGAGGCGGAAAGTTACAACATCGATCCTGCAAAAGTCGAGGCCAGGATAACGGCCCGGACAAAGGCCATCGTTGCTGTCCACCTGTATGGTCAGCCGGCGGACATGGATTCGCTGAATGAGATCGCCAGGAAGCACAAGATCGCACTGGTGGAAGATTGTGCGCAATCACATTTTGCAGAGTATAAGGGCAAACGTACGGGGGGGCTTTCCGTCGCATCCTCCTATAGCTTCTACCCCGGCAAGAACCTTGGTGCGTACGGAGAGGGTGGCGCCGTTGCGACCAACGATCCCGCGCTTGCCAGGATTTTCAAGATGATCCGTGACCATGGTGCAGAAAAGAAGTACTATCACGAAATGCACGGTCACAACTACCGGATGGAGGGGATTCAGGGGGCTGTGCTGGGTGTCAAGCTGCGTCATCTGGGCTCATGGACAGAAGCGCGGAGAAAAAACGCGGCTCTGTACAACACCGCGCTGAAGGGCATCCCCGGAGTTGTTACGCCAAAGGAAATGCCGTATGCAAAACATGTGTATCATCTGTATGTCATACGCGCGCCGCGTCGCGACGACCTGCAGAAGCATCTCGAGGCGAAAGGCGTCGCCACCGGTTTGCACTATCCCGTGCCGTTGCACGTACAAAACGCCTTCAAACATCTGGGCTACAAAGAAGGAGATTTTCCGGTCACCGAACAGGCGGCCGGAGAAATTCTTTCTCTCCCGATGTATCCGGAGCTGACGGAAGAACAGATACGGTATGTGGCCGGTGCAGTTCGGGAGTTTTATTCCTGATCCTGCTTCCGTTGGAAGATAAAGGTTCTGACCACCGCCTCCGGGTTTCTGACGGAGGCGGTTTTGTTAAATCCTTGATGGACAAGAGTTTGTCCAGCCGGTTCTCTCCGGAGGGGATGATGTGCGGTCAGAATCTACGCCGTTTTGTGCCAGGCTGGGTTTTGGGGTGCACATGAGCCTTCGTGATGCAGGACACGGCGGTAGGCTCTGGAGTTTTCTACATTATGCACACACGTTGAACAGTACACGCTACACCGTCCCAGTTGCATTTGGACACTCTTTTTTTTAACCTTTATCTGGTCGCAAAAGGCCGGATTCTCCTCTCTAAGGGTACGAGACTATGGTATCGTTTCGAAAGCGTGCAGCATACGCATACATACTTCCCGTCCTTGACTGGTTGACGATCGTCGCTGCTCTTTTTCTGGCCATTGTCCTGCGCGGTCGCGGGTTCGCCGGCGAATTTACCTTCATCGGCGCGCCGCTGGAGGGCGAGATCATTTTCCTCGTCGTGTTCAGTGCGGCGGCAACCCTTGTGTTCCGCTACCAGAGCCTCTACAAGGTCAACGTTTTTATCAGCGTCTCCGACCAGACGGTGCGCATAATCAAATCGTTGATCTACACCATTGTCGGTCTCGCGCTGCTGGCGTTCTTTATCCGGGCTTCGTGGATCCTGGACAGCCGTCTGGCGATGATCTATTTTACGGTCATCTCTGCGCTCATGTTGACCATGGGTCGCGTTATTGTCTTCCGGAATATCTATCTCTGGCTCTCACGACGGAAAGTGTTCCATCGTAACGCGCTGATTGTCGGTTCAGGAGAGAATGGCAAGAATCTGGCCATCAATCTTTTCTTGAATGATCACCTTGGTTTGAACCTCGTCGGGTTTCTGGATGACGATCTCCCGCTGGGGAAAGTGGTCTTCAACCGGGCCAAAGTGGTCGGCCGGGTTTCGGAACTGAAAGATATCGTCAAGGTCTTCGAAGTCCAGGAAGTGATCGTGAGCCTTGAAAACGTTGACCACGGCAGGCTCATCAATGTGCTGGAAATTGCAACGATGACGGATGCGGTGGTGAAGATTTCTTCGCCGCTGTATGATGTTGTCCCGGCACGCCTCTTCATCGAGAAGTATGGCAATCTTCCGGTTGTGGGGATCTCCCAGTTTAACCCGAGTCCGTTCCTGGAAGGATACAAGCGGGTGTTTGACTCCATGCTCGCTGCGTTGGGTCTCCTGCTGCTCCTGCCCATGTTTGGAACCATCGCTCTGCTGATCAGACTGAATTCCCGCGGACCGATCTTTTTCGCACAGACCCGTATCGGGAAGAACGGGAAACCGTTCAAGTTCTACAAATTCCGGTCCATGACCGTGGGGAGTGATAAGGACAGGGACCGCGAAAAGATTGTTGTTGAATTCATGCAGACCAAAACGAAGGTCAAACCGGCGGCAAAGACCTCAACGAAGATCGTCAACGAATCGCGTGTGACACCGATCGGCCGTTTTCTCCGCAAGACGAGTCTTGACGAGTTGCCCCAGTTGTTTAATGTGCTAAAGGGCGACATGAGTCTCGTCGGGCCGCGACCCTGCCTCCCGTTCGAATGGGATCACTATGAAGAGTGGCACAAGCGCCGCCTGAGCGTGATGCCCGGTTGTACGGGCATGTGGCAGGTCGCCGGACGGAGCGTGGTGGGATTTGAAGACATGGTGGTTCTGGATCTGTACTACATCCAGAATGCGTCCGTGCTGCTCGATTTTGGTCTCCTGCTCAAAACACTACCCGTGATGCTCTTCGGCTCCGGGGCCAAATAAGGAAACTTTCCTGATGAAAATCGGTGTCGTAGGTTTTGGATACTGGGGACCGAATCTGGTCCGTAATTTCCAGGCAACCCCCTCAGTAGAGGGACTGGTCTGCTATGATGCTTCTGAAAAGCGGCTCGCCATTGCCAAACAGAAATTCCCTTCTCTGGAAGTGGCGAAAACATACGATGACCTCCTTGCGCGCAAGGATGTTACCGCAATTGCGATTGCAACACCGGTCTCCACGCATCATGCGCTCGGCATGAAAGCTCTCAACGCGGGAAAGCACCTCCTCCTGGAAAAGCCGATGGCGGAGAGCGTTGAGCAGTGTAAACAGTTGGTTGATCTTGCGGAAAAAAAGAAGCTGGTGCTCATGGTAGACCACACCTTCGTCTATACGGGCGCCGTCCGGAAAATCAAGGAACTTGTGGAGAACGGGCGTCTCGGCGAGATCATGTACTTCGATTCTGTGCGTGTGAATCTGGGGCTCTTCCAGCATGACACAAATGTTCTCTGGGATCTGGCGCCACACGATCTGTCCATCATGGACTACATCATCGGGCTTGAACCGACCGGTGTCTCGGCCATCGGGGCTAAACATTTCAGCGACAAAGAGGATATTGCGTATATCAGCGTGCTGTATGGAAACCAGCTGCTTGCGCATTTCCACGTCAACTGGATGTCCCCCGTTAAAGTCCGGAAGATCTTGATCGGCGGGAGCAAGCTGATGGTGGTCTATGACGACATGGAGCCGAGCGAAAAAATCCGTGTCTATGATAAAGGAGTGGACATCAAAGAACGTGAGTCAATCTATAAAGTGCTTGTGCAGTACCGGACCGGCGACATGTGGGCTCCAAAGATCGACACGAATGAGGCGTTGAGCCTGATGGTGGGAGATTTTTTGGATGCCATCACATCGGGTAATCGCCCCACCACCGATGGGCGGTCCGGCATGAAGGTGGTCAAGATCCTGGAGGCAGCGCAGGCTTCGTTGGCGGCCCATGGTGCGATGATCTCCCTGTCGTCCTGAATCCCGTGATGCCCTGTCCCCACTACCGATGGAGAAGAAACAGATGTCCTTTCAGAAGATAGCGCCCGACGTAAAGCTTGGAAAAGATGTGAAGGTGTATGACTTCGTCAACATGTATGGATGCGAAATCGGCGACCGGACCAAAATCGGAACCTTTGTGGAGATTCAGAAGGGTGTGAAGATCGGTGCGGACTGCAAGGTTTCTTCACATACGTTTATCTGTGAAGGTGTCACCGTCGAGGATGGAGTGTTTGTCGGCCACAATGTTTCCTTCATTAACGACAAATACCCGCGCTCTACAAATCCTGATGGCGCCATGCAGACAGAAGCGGATTGGGCCGTCGTGAAGACGCTCGTAAAAAAAGGTGCGTCGATTGGAACGAGCACGACGGTACTGTGTGGAGTGACTATCGGGGAAAACGCCATCGTTGGTGCCGGCAGCGTCATCACCAAGGATGTCCCGCCCAACTCGGTTGTTGCGGGTGTGCCGGCCCGTGTTATCAGAAAAGTATAATCCATTCTCACACTCATCCGGGGAATCACCGCATGAAGGTAGCAATCCTTGCCGGCGGCGTGGGGACGCGTTTGGTCGAAGAGACCGAAGTAAAACCAAAACCCATGGTGGAAATCGGGGGGCGTCCGATCCTCTGGCATATCATGAAACATTATGCACACCATGATTTTAAGGAGTTTGTAATCGCCCTTGGCTATAAGGGCGAATATATCAAAAAATATATGGTGGACTACGCGAACTTGAATAGCAGCGCGTTGACGGTACAGATGAAGTCCGGGACTGTTGAAATCGACGGGAGCTCGCGGCCTGACTGGACGGTACAATTGGTGGACACCGGGATTTCCACGCTGACCGGCGGCCGGATTAAGAGGCTTCAACCGTATCTCGGCAACGAGACATTTATGCTCACCTGGGGAGACGGCGTTTCGGATATCAACCTCCATGAATTGTTGAAGTTCCATAAGGCACACGGGAAACTTGCCACGCTTACCGCCGTGCGCCCGCCGGCCCGGTTCGGCCATATGGTGTTTGATGGGGACAAGATCGTGGAGTTCCTGGAGAAGCCTCAGACCGGTGAAGGGTGGATTAACGGGGCGTTTTTTGTCCTTGAACCGGGTATTTTTAAGTACATCCACGGCGATGAAACACAATGGGAACATGACCCGCTTGAACGCCTCGCGGCCGACGGCCAGTTGATGGCGTACCGCCATTCGTCGTTCTGGCAGTGTATGGATACGTTACGCGACAAGAAACTGCTCGAAGACCTCTGGCAGCACGGCGGCGCACCCTGGAAAGCCTGGAAGGATTGATATGCGCGTACTCGTTACCGGTCACCTTGGCTACATCGGAACCGTTATGGTTCCCATGCTTCTTGACGAGGGATTTGAGGTTGTCGGACTCGACAGCGATCTCTTTGAACGATCGACCTTCGGGGAAGGAATTGTTCCCGTCCCGCATATCAAAAAAGACGTGCGTGATGTGGAGACGTCAGACCTCCGGGATTTTGACGCGGTCATCCACCTTGCCGGTCTCTCCAACGATCCTCTGGGCGATCTCAATCCGGACCTGACATTCGACATCAACCATCTGGCCTCTGTCCGCCTGGCGGAACTTTCAAAACAGGCCGGGATCCGCCGCTTCGTGTTCTCTTCGTCGTGCAGCAACTATGGCGCCGGAGGGGAAGCGCTCCTCAATGAGCACTCCGCGTTTAACCCCGTTACACCCTACGGCATCTCCAAAGTCCGGGTGGAACAGGATGTCTCCAAGATGGCAGACAACTCCTTCAGTCCGACATTTCTTCGTAATGCAACCGCCTTTGGCGTGTCCCCGCGGTTGCGGTTTGACCTGGTGTTGAATAACCTTGCTGCGTGGGCGTTCACAACAGGCAAAGTGTTTATCAAGAGCGATGGTACACCCTGGCGGCCCATCGTCCATATTGCAGACATTTCCCGCGCCTTTATAGCCGTCCTGAAATCTCCCATCGATCTTGTCCATAACCAGGCGTTCAACGTCGCGCGGAATGAAGACAACTACCGCATCCACGAACTGGCCGACATCGTGAAGGAGACGGTTCCCAACACGGTTATCGAATACGCTAAAGACGCCGGACCGGATAAACGTTGCTACCGGGTGGACAGTTCCAAGATTATGAACACGCTGTCCTCCTTTAAGCCTGTCTGGGATGCCCGCAAGGGTGCCCGGGAACTGCTTGGGGCGTACAAAAAAGTCGGGCTCAAGCTGGATGATTTTGAAGGGCCCAAGTACAAACGGATCGACCATATCAAAATGCTTATCAACTCCGGCCGCCTCGGTCCGGATCTACGCTGGACGACGTCATCCTGAACAGGACTCTCCCATCATGAAGACGAAGTATCCACCCTGCCGTTCCTGTGGCAAGAAAGATCTGCAGCTCATCATCTCGTTTGGCCGTACAGCCCTCGCAGATCGCCTGGTAACCCATGCCCAATTAGGGCTTCCGGAAATCACCGCTCCGCTGGATCTGGTGTTCTGTCCTGCATGTTCGCTCGTGCAAATCACCGAATCCGTCTCGCCGGAGATCCTCTTCGGACCGGAATACCCGTACTTTTCGTCCGTATCGCCTTCGCTGCTACAGCACTTCCGCCAGAGCGCGGAGCACATTATCGAAAAAGGGGACTCAACAGCACGCACCTTGTCGTTGAAGCCGCCAGCAATGACGGCTACATGCTGAAAATTTTCCAGGAAAAGGGCATTCAGGTGCAGGGAATCGACCCGGCCCAGGCCCCTGCCCGCAAAGCTCAGGAAGATGGAGTCCCCACGCTCATCACCTTCTTTGGAAAAGAGCTGGCGATGCGATTGCGCAGGGAGGAAGGAAAAGCGGCGGATGTGTTCCTTGCCAATAACGTGCTTGCGCACGTTCCGGATTTAAACGGCTTCGTTGAGGGGATAAAGATCATTCTCAAAGACGATGGTGTGGCCGTCATCGAATGCCCTTACCTGGTGGACCTTGTTGATCATTGCGAATTCGACACCATCTATCATCAACATCTTTGCTATTTTTCGGTCACCGCACTGAACAAACTTTTCCGCCGGCATGGGTTGTTTCTCAATGAGATCAAGCGAGTCCCGGTTCATGGCGGGACGATCAGGCTGTTCGTGGAACCCGTTGAGAGAGTCGGCAGGAGCGTCCAGTCTCTTCTGGCGATGGAGAAGAAGCGGAAAGTTGACAGGATGAGTTATTACCGCGACTTTGCTGCCCGCGTTGAAGCTATCAAGACGTCGGTTCTGGACATTCTTGAAGGGCTGAAACGTAAGGGCAAAACAGTTGCCTCCTACGGCGCGGCGGCAAAGGCAACAACAATGCTGGCCTACGTGGGACTGGACAAGCGACTCGTGGATTACGTTGTGGACCTGAATCCTTTCAAGCATGGAAAATACATGGGGGTGAATCATCTCCCCATCTACCCCCCGTCAAAACTGGCAGAGGATATGCCTGACTATGTGCTCATCCTGGCGTGGAATTTTTCGGAAGAGATTATGCGCCAGCAGGATGTATATCGTAGCAAGGGGGGAAGGTTTATTGTTCCGATCCCCAAACCGAAGATAGTCTAATATTCCACGTTTGGCGAAATATAGCCATCCGGCTGGTATGAGATAAATTCCGGGGGTTGATTTCGCGCCATCTGGAGCATGTTCTGTTCTTTGCCATGGGTACGACAATTGCTTATGCTTTTTGGTTAAGGGTATCTCCCGGGCTGTGTGACAGCCGTCACGTGTTTGACATTCGGCGTGTGGTATCTTATCTTTATTAACGAAAACACGCCGGAAATAACATTTTTTCTCAAGAGAAAGGCATAAGTCATGGAAAGACTGTTCCAGCGGTTTCACGTACCCCTGGTCCTGGTGCTGGTATATGCAATGGCACTCACAAGCACGGCCTTTTCTGGTCCAACCACGTTCACCTCTGACGCATTCAACTCCCGTAATTTGCTCCGGCCACTCTGGTCATTCACGGATCCCATCGGTGATGGTTCGCTCCGTATGCTGGGATACAAGACCGAGAGCGCACGGGTGCAGATTTCGGTCCCGGGTGGTTCAGAACATGACCTCTGGACCCCGGCGTACAATGTCCCCAGAATCACGCAGGCATGTACGAACACCGATTTTACGGTCGAGGCGAAGTTCTTCTCCGGCCTGCAGGGCATTTCCTTCCAATCATATCAGGCACAGGGAATTGTCGTCGAACAGGATTCACTAAATTTGATTCGTTTTGACTTTACAACAGGTCACGACGTGGACAGCGTGAAAGCTTTCTCCGCTGTCTTTCTTAACGGGTTCAGCTCACCGTCAGTCAAAATCAACAACAAGCACTTCACGGGATATGGTGTTGCGCCGTTATGGTTGAGGGTGACACGTACGGGCAACATGTGGAAGATGTACTATTCGTTAAACGGTACGACGTTCACGCTGGCCGATAGTTTTGCACAGGCCCTCACGGTTACGAAGATCGGGGCGTTTGCCGGTAATGCCGGTCCAAACCCTCTCCCGTTTACAGCGGATATCGACTATTTCTTCAACAATGACTCGCCCATTCTTCCTGAGGACGGTACCCCGGTCGCCGACAACCTCGGACCAATGATCTACAATGTCAACGCGGTGGTCAAACCGAATGCCATGGTGATCCGGTGGAAGACCGACGAACCCACGGACGGCGTTATCGAATGGGGATCGACTGCATCCTACGGAAATGTCCCTGTCTCTCATGGTGGCACCTATTTCGATCACCGTCTGATTGTGGCGGGTCTGAACAGCATGAGTGAGTATCACTTCCGTGTTAAAGGAACCGATGACAGTCTCCGCACCAATGCATCCGGGGATTATGTGGTCAATTCTGGAAATTACGTCGATGACGTACTGATGGTCTCGGATGATTTTGGAGGAACGACCGTCGATGCCGGGCTGTGGACTGCGGTAAACCCGCGCGGGGACGCATCGTTTACCGTGGCGGGCAAGAAACTCTCAATTGGAGTCGCCGGAGGGATTTCCCATGACGTGTGGACGGACGGATATTATGCGCCGCGGCTGATGCAGCAGGTGAAGAATAACGCGGATGTCTATGAGTTTACGGCGAAGTTCACCACGCCGCTCGTGGGTTCCGCCACGAATGTGATGATCCAGGGAATTGTTGTGGAGCAGGACACGAACAATCTCCTGCGGGCGAACTTCAGTTATGACGGCAGCAACGTACGGATTTTCGTCGCCGGGTTCTACGATGGGCTTGCCTCGCCGGATGTGCTCGCCAATGACGTCCTCACCGGTGCCACGTCAAACCTCTGGCTGCGCATGACCCAGGGAGGTGGAACGTTCAGGGTTTACTATTCGCTGAACGGCACCGTCTGGTCGTTCATCCCGAGTTTTCCGCGCCCCTTGAATACGAAAAAGATCGGTGTGTTTGCCGGGAACGGTGGTTCGAGTCCGCAGGCATTCACCTGTTCTGTAGAGTACGTGGCTACCACGTTGCCGGCGAGACCCTACCTCGCACTCCCGCTGAACAATGCGGTGGATATCCCTACACCGCCAACAATGGTATGGGACACCACGGCATCCGCATCTCTGTATCGTCTTCAGCTTTCCACTGATGCCGGATTCGGGACTCTTGCCTACAACGATTCCACGATTGCCACCACCTCCAAACAGGTTGCGGGGCTCCTGAACACGACCCGGTACTACTGGCGCGTGCAGGGGAAGAACGCGGTGGGTGTCGGGCCTGTGTCCGCTGCGTTTACCTTTGTTACGGCCATCCCTGCGCCTGCGGTCCCGTTGGCGCTGGCGCCGGCTGACAATGCAACGGACGTGGATGTCGCTCCGACAATCCGCTGGACAAAACCTGCGGGTGCCACGAGTTATCGGCTTCAAGTGGCCACGGACTCGCTTTTTGTCACGGGGATTGTTCTTAATGATTCGACTCTGACCGATACGGCACGCGTTGTCGCCGGCCTTACAAATCTGACAAAATATTACTGGCGCGTTAATGCAAAGAATGCGGGGGGAACCAGCGCATACACTGCAAAACGTGCTTTTACGACTATTTCTGCGATTCCAGCTGCTCCTGTACTTCTGACCCCGCCGAACAACGCGGTCAATCAGCAGGCCAACGTTCTGCTGCGCTGGAACCGCTCCAATGGCGCGCTCACATATCGGCTGCAGGTGGCGACCGATTCCACCTTTGGCTCGGGAGTGGTCTTTAACGATTCCACGCTTGCCGATACCGCACGTGCAATGTCAGCTCTTACCAACAGCACCCGGTATTTCTGGCGCGTGAATGCAAAAAATGCCGCGGGTACAAGTTCGTACTCCACGGTGTGGGCGTTCACAACAATCGTCGCCAATCCGGGTATCCCTGTGCTGCTCTCCCCTGCTGACGGGGCGACGAATCAGGATCTCAGCCTTAAGTATCTATGGCGGAAGGTTTCGGGCGCGACGACGTATCGCTTGCAGGTTGCGTCGGATTCCACATTTGCAACGGGGATCGTGGTGAACGACTCAACGATCACGGATTCCACACGGACCGTGGGCGGGCTTGCGTTCAACATGAAATATTTCTGGCGTGTGAATTCCAAAAATATCGGAGGCACAAGTCCCTATTCTTCGGTATGGAACTTCCGGACCTTTGATGCCGATCCTGCCATCCCCAGACAGATTGCTCCGGCACAGGCGGCAACGGATCTGACCATTCCGGTATCGATCGTATGGACACGGCCGGCGGGCGCAACGTCATTTCAGCTCCAGGTGGCCACCGACTCCACATTTGCGGGCGGATTTGTGGTGAATGACGCCGCCGTGGCTGACACCATGAAGATCGTATCAGGCCTGAACTACCTTACCACGTATTTCTGGCGCGTGAATGCAGACGCGGTGAGCGGAACATCGCCGTACTCGCCGACCAGGCGCTTCACAACAGGTATTCCGGCAGCCTCCGCGCCCGTACTGATTTATCCCTCTGACATGGCACGTCAATCTACGGATAGCATGATCTTCATCTGGCGGAAGAGTCAGCCACTTGTTGACAAGTACTGGATTGATCTGGCGGTAGATTCGCTCTTCACGTTCGTTGTGAACGATCAAAATGTCACTGACACAACCAAGGTATTCAAGAATCTGCTCCCGAACCAGGGATACTTCTGGCGGGTGCGGGCACATAATCCGGGCGGGTGGGGGCCGTATAGCGTGGTGCGCAAGTTCACGCGTGATATCACGGACGTTGTCACAAGGCCCGAAACACCGACAGAATACCAGCTTTCTCAGAACTATCCCAACCCATTCAATCCGGCAACGCAGATAGAATTTGCTGTGCCAAAAGAATCACGCGTCACACTTGAAGTGTATAACCTGCTCGGTCAGCGGGTCGTCACGCTCGTTGATGAGGTAATGGGCGCGGGATATCACGCGGTGAAATTCGAGGCGTCAGCTCTGCCGAGCGGGCTCTACCTCTATCGTATGGCCGCCGGCCAAACCAGCTTCATCCGGAAGATGATGTTGGTGAAATAGTCTCCGCCGACCGTGGGGGATACACCGTATCCCCCCGCGCCGGATAATGCGCAGATGACGGCGTAGACACCCCCCCGATGAGGGGGAGGGATCTGCGCCTTCGTCGCATCTGGGTTTATGGAACTCTGCACACACATTATGGAGCCCGAAACGGTATGAAATCTGCCATGTTATCCGGCAACTGGCGCATGGTCATTGTCATCGCGCTGACCACATTGACCACAATGTCGGTATTGGGGCAATCACAATTTAAGGGTCCCGGACCGGGAGATGTGTACCGTGAGTACTCCCGAATCATGAAACCTACGGACGGTGAAGCATGGAGGGTGACCGATCCCAACATCAATCTGTCCGTCTACCCTCAAGCGGCGGGATTCCTGCCCAACCCGACGATCACCATTCCGGTGAGCGATCTTCAGGGCGCAACCCGGGCTGAAGCAGTGATCACAATGTGGGGGGGGCATATCTCCACATACGGAAGGAAAGTCCGATTTAACGGAAACTCCTGGATCACTATTCCTGATATTGATGTCTCAAACGGCATTCCAGCAGGCCATCTGGGGATCAACTACATTCACCAGGTCATGGTCACCGTTCCGATTCCGCTGGCGCATCTCGGTGAGGGCACCAACACCTTCGAGGGGACGAATACCGGTCAACTGGGAGGGCCGGATGGTTATGGGTTTGACTGGGGGCAGCATGGATGGTACGCCATGCTTGTCCGCGTGTACTACGCCGCGGGGAAGACCTACACAACGGGAAACATCGCTTCACCCGCAGCCGGCGCTACGTTTACAGACAATCCAACCGTTTCGGTCACCGTCAACGGTTCGGCAGACAGAGTGGACGTCCTTGCCTATTATGATGGGTATGACACGGATGGCGACGGGATCTACCAGGAATACCACAGCGACTATCATATCCAGCTCACCGATACGCAGATGGAGATGCGCAACCATGTGGGGACTGCCACCGGCGCCCCCTTTTCGGTTCCCTGGGATACGAAGTGGGTGCCGGATCAGGCTGCGGGAAGTATCAAACTTCTAGCACGCATCCGCAATCCGAACGGCGTCTGGTATGTCACGCCCGAAGTCACCGGCTTGAGTCTCGGGCGGACCGGGAAATCGGTGAGATTATACAAACCGTTTGACACTCCTGAGCGCGCCTGGGGCCGGGGAGACCTTGATCCGGTGCGCATCAACGTAAATGTTCCGGGCGGAACCAACCTCTCCGATGCCACAGAAGCAGTGTACTTTAATCGTACCTGGAACGGGCTGGATAACGTGCGTGAGCCGGGTGAAACACACTACCGCCGTCTGAACTCATGGGATGATCCGTCGGAGTACGGTGGTAATCACTATTATTCGTTTGATATCAGATCGGTTCCAACGGGACAACTTCGTACAGGGAACAACGAGTTTTCATTCTACTCCCAAACCGTTGCCCATCATGGTATGGAAATTCTGTGGCCCGGGCCTGCACTGTCAGTGGCATACTCCGGAAGTTATGCCTCACCCGTGCCGGGCGGGGCAACGCTCGCTTCGCCTGCCAACAATGCTACCGGTCAGGCGGTGACGCTGACGCTCCGCTGGCGTCCTGCGCCGGCCGCGACATCGTATGATCTGCAGGTTTCCGCGGATTCCACATTCGGGACGACGGTGGTTAACCTTAGCGGTGTGGCGGATACGAGTTCGGCGGTTGGTCCATTGTCAAATCTGACCCGATATTTCTGGCGTGTTCGTGGGAGAAATGCCGCAGGAACAGGAGCGTATTCCGGCTACTGGGCATTTAATACATTTGTTGCCCCTCCTACACTTGCATCGCCGGCGAACAACACTACGAATCAGGCTCCGACAGTTCCCTTCGTGTGGAGGATGTTGTCAGGTGCGACGTCCTACAGACTTCAAGTGGCGCTGAATGCCGGCTTTACGGTGGGGAACGTCGTAAAAGATACCACGCTTTCGGATACAACGCTCACACTAAGCGGATTGCAGTATAGCACTCCGTACTTCTGGCGGGTTGCAGCGCAGACCGCCACTGTCTGGGGGGATTACTCCCCGGCGTGGACATTCACAACAGCGCTTGCACCTGCGGGTATTCCGACGCAGCTCCTGCCGGCCAACAATGCCATTGACCTGCCCGTGGCTCTCACAATCCGATGGCGAACTGCGAGTGGCGCTGCCCAGTACCACCTCCAGATGGGAACGGATTCCACGTTTGGATCGGGCATGATTGTTAATGATTCTACGCTCACCGACACGGCACGAACGGTGAGTAGTCTCGCCTTCAACCAGCGTTATCACTGGCGGGTACGGGCGAAAAACGCCGGTGGATCCAGTGCATTCTCGCCGGTGTGGCATTTCCGGACAGTGATGAGCGTCCCAACGGGTCCGGTTCTTCTGACTCCGCCTTTCGGTGCAATTGAGCAGCCGACTGCTGGGCTCATCTTTTCGTGGCTGCCGATTCCGGGAGCAACAATCTACACACTACAACTTGCAACTGACTCGACATTTACGTCGGGAATTGTAAAGAACGATACCACCATTACCGATACGACACGCTCTATCACAGGCCTTGCGCAGAACACGAGGCACTTCTGGCGTGTTGCGGGGCGTAATGCGGGCGGGCCGGGGCCGTTCTCCTCCACGTGGAATTTTACTACGTACATGCCAGTCCCCGGTGCCGTAACGCTGGTGAGTCCGGCCCATCTAGCGGTCATAGGAACGGACAGTGTGCGTTGCCTCTGGAATCCCCCCACACCCCAGGCGACGCGGTACTGGTTTGAGGTCTCGGTCGATTCCACGTTTGGAGGATTTACCCTGACTGACTCAACCCTTACCGATACATCCAAGGTGGTGAAGCCCCTGATCAATAACACCATCTACTACTGGCGGGTCCGTGGCGGAACCGCCACGTCATGGGGTGCATTCTCCTCCAGTCGCCGGTTCTCCGTTCTGGTGACCTCCGTGGCGAATCCCCGGAGTGTACCCGAGGAATTTGTGTTGCAGCAGAACTATCCGAATCCGTTTAATCCGTCTACGGAGATCAGCTTCGGCATTCCAAAGGAAAGCCGTGTGCGCATCGAAGTGTACAATCTGCTCGGACAGCAGGTTGCGACCGTCCTGGACGGCATCCGGTCAGCAGGGTACCATACTGTCAGATTTGATGCCGGTGCGCTCACGAGCGGAATGTATATGTACCGGTTGACCTCCGGGGAGACATCGTTGTTCCGTAAGATGATGTTTGTGAAATAACGGTGGGTGGAACCCCCGGCCCGGCGGGATGTGCAATCCGGTGAGGCATGGTTGTTGTGAATCATATGCGGTGAAGTGAATACTGCAGCTTGCAATGTGGGGAACATCGTTCCAGTATGAGCCTCTGGATACTGTATTCCACACTGTGAGCTGCAGGCATGTTTACGGGTGCCCATTGCTTCCGACATGAAGGAGAATGTCCCGTACCAGTTGGAGGCGGAGGGGGAAACCCCGGTCAGATTATCCGGAATCTGGTCAACGTGATGAAGCTTCCCGGGCAGTGAACGTGACGCCGGGCACAGAACGAGTGACCGGCGGAACGTACTATTACAGAATCAGAAGTGGCAAGTTTATTGATGCTAAAATGGGTATTTTACTCCGGTAGATCACCTATCACACCTGAAAGGACCGTTTTGTATGCGTCCCAGCAACTGGGTAGTCCGCACGTCAATCCCCGCGTCCCTGGGGATACTGATGGCGACAATTTTTATGGTCACGGTATTGGTCCCCCGGGCGGATGCCGGCGGACCCTGGTGGAACGATACCTGGAAATACCGTGTGCGACTGACGGTGGGCGCCGCGGGATATGCCAGGTTCGACAAGGTCGCGGAGGCGCCGGTGAACTTCACCCAATTGCTGACGGCGCTGGGCAAATCCGGTTCGCTTGACCTAAACTCCCTCCGTGTTATCGAGACGAATGCTGCCGGAACAATTCTCTTTACCTCGGTCCCATTCCAGTTTGACAGGGATGCAGATTTTGATGCCGCTACCAGGGCGTCGGGAACCATGGTTGTCCTTCTGAGCGGCACAACCACCTCCTCTTCTGAACGATACTTTGATGTGTACTTCACAGTCACAGGGGGGGCGTTTACTCCTCCCGTCTTTGATCAAATCGTCGGGATCGAGGAGAATGCCTGGGACATGGGGCAGGCAGCCTACCGGATCGACGGCCCCGGCGTTTCCCTCTACTATCAAACTCAGGCCGGGGCGTTCTCCAGCGTGGTAGATGCGGACTATAATGACTGGGTAGACTGGAACTTTACCGACGGACCGGGTGGAACCTATCGCGGGATACCCAACGCGGTCGTGCCGGAGTCTTTTTTTCATCCCGGCGCGCTTAATGCGCTGAGTACCGTAACGTCCAAAGGACCGCTGAAGGTCACGGTCAGGACCAGCACTTCTGATGGAAAGTGGGAAGCACGGTGGGAGTTCTATTCCCGCTATGCGACCATGACGATGGTGAAAAAGGACCATCCGTTCTGGTTTCTCTACGAGGGGGTGCCCGGCGGCACTCTCGACGGGAGCGACGATTTTATGCTTCGTGCAAACGGAACAAAGACCCAGCTGTACGAACCCTGGAGTTCGGATCTCTCCGGCGATGAGTGGGTGTACTTCAGCGATCCGGGAACTCGGCGTTCGTTATTCTTTGCACATCATGATGACGATGCGCTCCTCGAATCGTATTATAACTACAACGACAGCATGACCGTATTCGGATTCGGGCGTAGTAATGATCCCCTCGAAGCTATGATGTCAACCGTTCCGAATCAGTTTACCTTCGGGTTTATCAATGATACGTCTTTTGTCCGCTGCAGGGATTCCATCACATCTGCGTATAAGCTTCTCTCGGTGACCCTTGGAAGTCCGGAAGAGCCCGGTCCCGCCGTACCGGTTCTTCTTCTGCCGAATGACGGCGGAAGCGGTGCCGCAATACCGGTTCAGTTCCGCTGGCGCGCTGCGGAACGCGCAACGTCTTACCGCCTTCAGGTATCAACGTCAAGCGGCTTTGCCGGGGGGATGGTTTTTGATGATTCTACGTTGACGGATACGACAGCGAATATCAGCACACTATCCGGGAAAACGCTGTACTACTGGAGAGTCAGCGCAAGGAATTCATCCGGCAGCAGTGCATACTCATCACCGTGGTCGTTTCAGACCGGTCTGAATGTCCCGGTTCTGCTCACGCCCGCACATGGTGCAACAGGCCGGCAACAACCCCTTCAACTCATCTGGTCGTCAGTGAGTGGGGCCCTGGCCTATCATGTCCAGGTGAGCACTGAACCAGGATTCACCTCGGGGCTGATCCTTGACGATGCAGCCGTCGTTGATACACAGCGTACCATTTCGGGATTGGCCGGCTCGACACTATACTACTGGCGCGCAGCGGCACGTGATGCAGGGGGAGACGGCCCCTACGCGCCGGCGAGAACATTTACGACAGCTGTGCCTTCGCCCGGACTGATCAGTCCTGCCGACAATGCGTCCGATGTGCCACTCGCGTTGGTGCTCGTGTGGTCCTCCATGCCTGCCGCCACCTTCTATCATGTCCAGGTGTCCACTGATCCCGATTTCGCCGGTGGCATTGCGCTGGATGACGCATCTGTGACAGACACGAGCCGTCTGGTGATGGGACTATCGCAGAGCACCCGCTACTACTGGCGGGTGAGCGCGGGTGAGTCGGGAGGGGAAGGTCCGTTCTCCATCGCGCGAACATTCTCGACTGTATTCCCCGCGCCTGTGCTCCTGACTCCCAATGCGGGCGCAACGGCGCAACCGGTTAATCTGACATTCCGCTGGAACCGCGTACCCGGCGCAGTACGGTATCATTTCCAGCTTGCGACAGACACACTGTTTACCGTTCTTATAAAGAACGACACAACCATCACGGACAGTGTTCGGCTGGTGAACGGGCTGACAAATACCACCTGGTACTACTGGCGGGTAAAAGCAAGCAGTGCCACCACATCCGGTCCGTTCTCATTACGGCGGAGCTTCCGGACCATAGGTGTGCTGCCCCCGGCAGTGACACTCCTTGACCCTGTGGAAGATTCCAGTTTCCCTCCGGACAGTGTCCGTTGCAGATGGGCGAGTGTACAACCGTCAACCCGCTACTGGTTAGAGCTGGGCATGGACTCTCTGTTCGCCTTGCGTATCGTTGATTCAACGTTAACGGATACCACGAAGGTGGTTCGCTCGCTCCTTGCGGGAAGGACATACTGGTGGAAAGTGCGTGGTGGTACTGCTGAAGGATGGGGGCCACTCAGCAGCACCCGGAGATTTACACTGACGGTGACAGGGGTGGTGCGTGATGAATCGCCCGCACCCGGATCGTATGCGCTGGATCAGAATTTTCCGAATCCGTTTAATCCATCGACAATTATCCCGTTCGCGCTCCCTTCGGCCGGTTTTGTGCGCCTCGAAGTCTTCACGACCCTGGGTGAGAGCGTTGCCTTGCTTGTAAACGAGCAGTACGCAGCGGGCCATCATGAAGCCCGGTTTACAACCGGAGGCCTGGCCAGCGGGACGTACTTCTACCGGTTGAGCGTGAACGGTTTGGTCTTTACAAGACCCATGATACTCCTCCGGTAACAGAAGAAAAAGGATTTCACGTATGCCACGTGTCAGTATCGGACTTCCCGTCTATAATGGTGAACAATATCTCGACGAGACATTACGCTCGCTGCTCGCGCAATCGTATCGGGATTTTGAGATTATCATTTCGGACAACGGATCAACCGATGACACGCAGGATATCTGCCGGCGTTATGCCGGGCAGGACAACCGGATCCGGTACTACCGTGAGACGGAGAATCAGGGGGCGTCCTGGAATTATAACCGCGTTGTACACCTGGCAACGGGAGAGTATTTCAAATGGGCGGCGCATGACGACCTGATCACCCCCGACTACCTCGAAAGATGCGTCGCTGTGCTTGACTCGGACCCCGAGGTTGTGCTATGCTGTACCGACGATCAGGATATCAACGAGGAGGGTCGCCCGGTCGATGCACGGCGACACAGCCACATTCCGGGCAGCGCACGGGGAAGTGCTCCCCGTGCCTCGCTCCGGTTCCGGCGATTGATCCGGGACGATTATGATTGCGAACAGGTGTTCGGGCTCTTCCGGCTGGCGGTATTGAGGAAAACGAAGTTGATCCTCAGTTATACCGACTCCGACCGGACGCTTCTGGCGGAAACAGGGCTGTATGGTCGACTATTCGAAATCCCGGAGCCACTTTTCCTTCACCGCCAGCATCCCGGTTCATCCTGTAAAGCAAACCCGATTACCTCCGGTTGGCATGAACGGGTCAGCTGGTTTGATCCCCGTCTTTCCGGAAAGGCTCTTTTTTCCCGCTGGAGGCAGATCCGCGAACACCTGGTGGCCATTGCCCGTTCGCCGATCAGTTATACGGAAAAAGCCGCCTGTCTTTTCTGGCTGATCGTATACCAGCGCGGCCGCATCGTTCCCCTCGTGAGGGAAATTGTCGTCGGCGTTAAGCTTATCCTGTTTCCACCCGCCCCGCCACATGCAGCTTTAGCGGGTGCGCCAACGGACAGCGCTGGAGACCGGGATGCCTGACATACACGGGCGAGGAATGGTTTAGCGTATGGAGGCAGAGTCAATACGTTTCAGCATCGTCATCCCCACCTACAACAGGGCGCAGCTCATAGGCAGAGCGGTGGCCTGCGCTCTTCAGCAGACGATACCCTGCCATGAGGTCTTTGTCGTGGACGATGGCTCCACCGACAACACACTGGAAGTTGTCCGCAATACTGATCTACGCGTAAAGGTGATTCCCCTTGACCACGGAGGGCCTTCGCGCGCCCGTAACCGTGGGGTGGCGCTCGCTTCAGGCGATTGGATCGCCTTTCTTGATTCGGATGACCTCTGGCACCCTGACTACCTTGAGCGTATGGCCCGTGCGATCCGTGAAACCCGGGGGGAAGCCGCCGTCTATTTTTCAGATGTTGAATATGAGCAGGGGAGTTCACGGGTGATGTACTGGTCAGACTGCAAGTTTTCCTCCGGACGCCCGGTGAAACTTTATCGTGATGCGTCCTCTCTTGCGATGATGGGCACGCACCCTATGGTGATTCCGTTCAGCATCTTCCGGAAAGAAGCATATCTCCGCCACGGAGGACTCTGGGAGGAGCTCTGGTCGGCCGAAGACACACACCTGTTCATCAAGATGGGGCTGCGGGAGTCGTTCTGTGCCGTGGCCGGGTCGGGAGGGGTGGTGACTGCGGACGAACGGGATCCGGAAAACAGGCTTACAGTGGCCTTCGATACGGGGACGATCAAACGATGGCGAGGGATGGTGAAAATGTACAGGGATCTTCTTGAGCGCACCCCGACGCTCTCCATCCCACAGCGAGCAGAACTTCGCAATCGCCTCGCCCACAGCTACTGGCGCATCTCACGCCTTTCTTGGCTGGAGGGAAAATACATTGACGCACTCGATGGGTTTGTCGCTTCTCTCCGCATCGACCCCCGTGTTATTCCCGGAGCATTCCGCAGGACGATCATGCGTCCCGCGGGCCTGAAGAACTAGAAATCAAATCACTCCCGGTAATGGTGTATCGAATCCGCTTTTCGAATCCTTTTCCCTCTGGCAGATTTCCAATCAATCCCTTTGTCATGTGGTAGGTGACCAGGGCGATTGACCGGATGTAGAGAAGTATTTTTTTCGGTCCTTTCCACGCAGCCAGTCCCACCAGGGTCAGAGTGTAGAGGGCAGCGACAATCGCTGCGACGGTGTGCCATCCCAGGAAAAGGCCTACAAGAATTGCAGCAGGCGTTCCTACTACCACACCTTGCTGGGCAAATACCGGCGCCGTTGCGCGAATGAGACGGCGTGCAAGGTCGCTTCCGGGGTAGCGTCTCAGAATCTGACCCGTGCCGGCAAAGTACCTGGCCTTTTGGTCTACTTGCCGCGAGTCTTTAGGTTTGTCAACATGGTACGCCATGGGTGTCGCTATACGTTTCAGCGTATACCCCCCCGTAAGAAGCCGGTACCCGAGTTCAATTTCTTCCTCCCCCTTGATATACGGATTGAAGGTGCCACATTGCTCGAGGGCTGCCCTGCGGTACAGGGCGGAAATATTGATCCCCTTGATCTCACCGAGCGGGAAGTCATCGGGATGACGCTGTGAAGGCTCTTCGCCCGGGTACACGAAAAAGATCCGGCCCGCCACGCCGGCGAGCGAACTGTCACGCATTTCTTCAAGGCTCTTTTTCAGCCAGCCCCTCATGAGGATCATGTCGCCGTCGAGGAAGAACAAAAACTCCCCCTTGCTGAGAAGCGTGCCGATGTATCTTCCGGCTGCAGGCGAGAGAAGCGGGCTTGGTTCGAGGTGAATGATACGAACAGGGAAGGAGCTGGCAAGGGCAACCGTCCGGTCCGTGGAAGCAGAATTAACGAGGAGAATTTCCGCGTCCAGATTCTCCAGTTCTTCCACCAGAACCGCCAGATTCCGGGCGATAGTGGACTCTTCGTTCCGTGCAATTATTACAATGCTGATTTCCATCGAATCCCGGTATCAGAAGGGGTGGTTTGAGCAACGAACCGGACAAAGATAGCCAATCCGGTCAAGAAACGCAACGAAACCGACCCTGATCATTTTTCACTTTTCTCCCAAAATGTGTATATTGTCACTTGATCCTGTACCGGATGTGTGATCCCCGGCACACCGGAAGATAGCCAAAGCAGCTATGTTAGATGAACCGAGGTTCATCTGCCCACAGTATTTCCAACAACGGAGGATTCCATGCGAATCCGCTACTTGTCTCGTGCGGTATCAATCGTGAGCGTGATCCTGCTTTTTGTTGCCCCGGCTCAAGCTCAACTCGATCATTTTCTCGTCGAGGCTGCGGGTGGTGGATCCATTGGCACCCAGCGTGCCACCGAGTCGTTCTCCGTGAAGATAACGGCACAGCGTTCCGACAACTCGACGGACACGGCTTTTACGGGAAAAGTACTAATGACCTCAACCGGAATTCTTACGGCAGGAGGTGATTCCACCGCGGCGTTCGTCGCGGGCGTGCTCACTTCCCATGCTGTCACGGTGGGCAATACCGGAACATTCACACTGACTGCGACAAGGGATGCTGCCACCGGGACAAGTGTTTCCTTTCCGGTTGTCGCATTTACGTCGGATGATTTTAACCATTTTAATCTTAAGACAGGCATATGGACGTTCACCGATCCTCTGGGCGATGTAACACTGGGGTTAACGGGGACGGGCACCTCCAATGCGCGTCTGGCACTTACGGTCCCGGCTGGAGTCGAGCACGATCTCTGGACCGGGAAAAACACCGCGCCCAGGGTCCTTCAGGATACGGAGAACAGCGACTTTGTTATTCAGACAAAGTTTGATTCAGGTCTTCTTTCCGCATATCAGATTCAAGGGATCATAGTCCAGCAGGATCTCAACAACCTGATGCGCATTGATTTGAGCAGCGGAGGGACATACATATACGTGTACGCGGCCAGTACGGCGGACGGGTTTGTCACGCAGCCGACGACACAGCTATCCCCTGTGCTTGTTGCGACAAACGGAACCGCACCACTCTGGCTGCGGGTCACGAGGACAGCGAATGATTGGGCGGTTGCCACATCCCTCAACGGGGTGACCTTTACCACGCACAGCTCGTTTTCTCTTGCGATGACGGTGACCAAAGTCGGTCTGTTTGCAGGCAACGCGCGGGAAGGGATCAGCGCTATTCCCGGCTTCACCATGCTGGCCGACTATTTCTTTGATAACGCCCTTCCGGTGTCCCCTGAAGATGGCGGCGCCGTGATAGACAACCTTTCGCCGCTGGTGTACAACGTTTCTTCACTCGCCGGCGGGACGGCGATCCGGGTGACATGGAAGACCGACGAGCGTTCCAAGAGTCAGCTGGAATACGGTACGACCACCTCATATGGCGGTGTGGTCATCGACGATACACTGCGCACATCCCATACTCTCCAGATCAACGGACTCGCCAGCTCGACGAACTATCACTTCCGTATCCTCGCCGCAGACAGTCTCAACCAGACAACGACCACCGGCGACTATGAAAAGGCCACGGGTGTGCCATCAGTGCCGAACATGACCATCTGGCACGGATTAAATCAGGTATTCGGCAAAATCGGGACACCACAGCGGTGGGTAAATATTCTCGGAAACGTCACGGATCCAATCGGCATTGACTCCCTCTACTACCGGTTGAACGGCGGGGCGCCGGTGCTTCTGTCACGCGGGCCGGATCTGCGTCGTTTGCAGAACGCCGGTGACTTCAACATCGATCTGGGATATGCGGCCCTGAATGCAGGGCCGAACACGGTCTCCGTGCGCGCCAGGAACCTGTTCGGAGACGTCAAGGATACAACCATTACCGTGTTTGATAGCAGCGGTACCGTTTGGGCCCTGCCATATCGTGCAGGATGGGGATCTCCGACGAGCCTGAAAGATTCTGTTCAGGTTGTTGATGGAAAATGGGAGATTATTGGAGGAAAGGCGCGGGCAACCGAACGGGGGTACGACCGGTGTTTCGCCATCGGTGACACAACGTGGCAGGACTACGTCGTGACCACCAAGCTCACCGTTTACGGGCTTGATTCCAGCTCGACAGGCTTTGATCCTCCGAGTTCGGGCCCCGCTGTGGGGATCCTCATGCGGTGGACAGGCCACACCACAATGCCGATTGGTGGACAGCCTCTGGCGGGATACCTTCCTCTTGGTGCGCTGGGCTGGATTCACTGGACAAGTCCATCCTCGAGCAGATGGGAAATCCTCGGAAACAACCTGACCGAGGAAGCCATCGTTTCAAATCCGATCTTACAGTTTGGGACCTCGTATTATTTCAAATTCCAGGTGCAGACGATTACCGGTCAGGGTGGGTACTATCGCTTCAAAGTCTGGAAGGCTATTGATCCAGAACCGGCCGAATGGTTGCTGAATGCACAGGAAGGGCTCACCGATCCGCAGTTCGGGTCGGTGTTGATCGTCGCGCACCATGTCACGGTGGACATTGATGAAGTCCGTGTCACGGCAATTCCGACCGATGTCAATCCGCCGGTTATCAGTCTGATCGCAAGTGAGACCGCCGCAACATCTGCGTACATTACCTGGAGAACCGACGAACCTGCGAATGCCCGGGTTGCCTACGGCCTTACCAGTGCGTACGGGGACACCGCAATGGTGGGCACGGCGCTCCGGCTGACTCATGGTGTTCCGATTACCGGCCTGAATCCGAATACGACATATCATTACAAGGTTCTCTCTGCAGACGCGACCGGGAATCTGGGAACATCCAGCGATGCGACGTTTATGACCGGGTCTCCCGCTGTGGCCACGACGCTGCTTACTGACGAACTGAACACGACCTCGCTCAATAGCATGTGGACCTTCACTGCCGGAGTCGGAGATGAAAGTTACTCCACTCCGGACACCGTCGTGCAGTTGATCGTTCCGTCCGGCGTGGAGCATGACCTCTGGACATCGGGGTACAGAGTGCCGAGGATCATGCAGAACACAAACAATACGGACTTTGAAGTCGAAGTAAAATGGAATTCCGGGATTTACGGCACCTCGTCAGCATACCGGCTGCAGGGGATCGTTGTGGAACAGGATCCCAACGATCTGATCCGGTTTGATTTCACTTCAAGCCCGACCGCCATGCGAATTTATGCAGCGGCGTTCAATAACGGGTTTGTCCTGGATTCCATCAAGGCGAAAATTGATTCAGCCATAGCGGGTGCGGGCTCCGCGCCGATATGGCTGAGGGTGAAAAGAGAGGGAAATATCTGGACGCAGTCGTATTCGTATGACGGAACAGACTGGGTTGTGGCCGGCGTGTTCCATCACGCGCTGACCGTCTCGAAGGTCGGAGTGTTCGCGGGGAATGCAGGGGGGAGCCCACCGCAGCACACCGGCATTGTCGACTATTTCCGGACAGACGGTGCGACGGTCAACATTCGCGCCCTCTTGCAGGGGCCGTATATGACAACCGGGGATACCATGCGAACAAATCTGACCGCGTTCCTGCCGAAGAAAAACCCGTATGGCGTAGCCCCCTGGAATTATACGGGGGGAGACAGCGTTCAGACTATACCGTCAGGGGTCGTTGACTGGGTCCTGGTAAGTCTCAGGACCGGACAGGACGCGACCACCGGCGTGGATACGATTGCGGCGTTTCTGAAGAAGGATGGTTCGGTTGTGGGTCTCGACGGGAACAGTCTTGTTCGATTCCCGGGTGTGAAGTTCGGCAGCTACTACGTCGTGTTGCGCCACAGGAACCACCTCGCCATCATGTCGGCCAACTCACTCCCCCTCAACGGGTCGTCTGTGCTTTACGATTTCACGATGGCTCAATCAAAAGCATTTTCGGGAGGGAGTGACGGAATGAAACTGGTGGGATCCAGATACACACTTTTTGCCGGCAATGGCAACGGCGATGGTGTGGTGAATGCCACCGACCGCAACACTGTCTGGCGGATCCAGAACGGCCTCCTCAACGGATACTATGCCGGCGATTTTAACCTGGACGCTGTGGTGAATGCCACAGATAGAAATTTGTTCTGGCGAATCAATAATGGCACGCTGTCACAGGTTCCGTAAACCTGGCGAGACAGAACGAGCAGAAAAATAATTCATAACCCACTAAACCACATGAGGTACACAATGTCGCGGTTCTCGAAATGTCTACTCCTTCTGGGCGTGCTTGGGCTCATGGTGCACGCCGGATTTGCCCAGACCTTCGACCTGCAGTTTGTCGTGATGGAGAACGACGGGACGAATTACGACGTCAAAATCCAGATCAAAGCAAACGGTTCCACGTTTGCCATGGGTACGAGCAACATGATATTTGAATTTAATGATGCCGCCCTCAGCTCTCCGTCGGTGCTGACAGCACACAATTTCAGCGGGGGAGCGTATCAATCTCTTAACATCAACGGGACGGGTAATGCTCGATCCGTGAATATCGAATTGAACAGCGCTGGTACTGGCACGACGGTCTCGACGGGCTACATGGATGTGGCCACGATCCGGTTCACGACTGTGGACCCCGGAGGGAACTCTGATCTCGTGTGGAATCGTGGAGCATCCGTGATATTCATGGATGATGAGAATACAATCGTACCGGCTGGAACATTAAACAACCTGGATACTTCGCCCCTCCCGATCCAGCTTGCGTCTTTCACTGCATCGCTCCCGCAGCAATCCGGTGCCGTTCTGCTGATGTGGTCGACGGTCTCGGAGATCGATAACTTCGGTTTTGAGGTTCAGAAGTCGCAGGACAACACGGAAAACTGGCAGACGATCGAAAACAGTTTTGTGCCGGGCAACGGAACAACCATTGAGCCGCAATCGTACAGCTTCACCGATGCCACCGCCACCCCCGGCGTCTGGTACTACCGGTTGAAACAGATCGACCGGGACGGGACTATCCACTACAGCGAAAGTATCCGTCCCGGAGGCGTCACCGGCGTGGATGGCCGTCCGCTCCCGACAAGTTTTGCGCTCGACCAGAACTACCCGAATCCGTTTAACCCGGCAACCACAATAGAGTTTGCCGTTCCGAAAGAAACACATGTTACGCTTGAGGTCTATAATCTGCTCGGACAACGGATTGCCATTCTTGTGGATGACGTCCGGCCCGCCGGTTACTATGCACAACGGTTCGATGCGAGCGCGCTTGGAACCGGACTGTATTTCTACCGCCTCAGCACCGGGGAGGTTTCCTTCCTGAAGAAAATGCTGTTGGTGAAATAGTACCCGGGTGACGCAATCGGAGATCTGAAGGAGAAAACGTTTCACGGGACCATGCTGATGGGCGGGGTGAATATTACACTCCGCCTCATCACGATGGTTTCCAGCGTATTGCTCATGAACGTCCTCGATGTCGATGATTTTGGCATCGTGGGCGCGGCAATGATCGTGCTCTATACCACGAACCTGTTTGCGGGTCTGGGGCTGAGTTTCGCGCTGATCCAGAGTCAGGCTCCCCGCGGACAGGTGGCCTACCAGTCGTTTGTGGTGACCGCGATCGCGGGCACCGTGCTGTGTCTGCTTATCCTCCTCAATGTTCACCCCCTCGCGCTGCTCCTCGGCAAAGGCGCAATTGCGCCGATCCTCGCCTGGCTGGCTCCCCTGGTGTTTATCGGCGGATTGGCGATGGTTCCGGAAGCTCTTCTGCAGAAACAGATGCTCTTCTCCAGGATCAGCCTGATTGTCATCATCACCGAGCTGGTGTATGTGGGGCTCGCCCTTGGCCTGGCGTATACCGGATTCGGGCTCTGGAGCCTCGTGTACGCTGCGCTCACCAAGTCCATTCTCACGCTCATCCTCGACTGGATACTCACCCCCGGGTGGGAGTGGATCACGCCGGGCCCCTGGGACCGGAAGCTGATGAAGAGGCTTCTCTCTTTCGGTCTGCAATCCACCGGTGGCGGTGTGACGACGTATGTGTATTCGTTTATTGACATCTTCACGATCACCCGATGGCTGGGCACGGTGCAGCTCGGCTACTATCAGAAATCGTTCGACTTCACCAGTCGTACTGTAGACGGACTCAACAACGTCATCAGCGCGGTGTTACTGCCTTCGTATGCTCAGATTCAGTCGGAGCCAGAACGGCTCTCCCGTGCCTACTTGAAGAGCCTGCGTCTGATCTCGTTCATTATCGTCCCGGTCACGATGGGCATGCTCATCGTGGCGTCGGAGATGGTGGACACCTTTCTGACGGATCAATGGACTCCCATGGTTGCGCCGTTTCAGGTCCTCTGTGTGGTAGGGCTGGTAAAACCTCTCTCGGCCACCACTTCGGTGCTTTTCACCTCAACCGGACATCCTGGCTACAACTTCCGCGCCGGTCTGGTGGTGATCATGGCGCTTGTGCCCATGATTGTGCTGCTGCTTCCATACGGCATCGTGGGCGTTGCGTTGGCCGTTCTTGTGGCCCAGGTGGTTGGATTCGGCTTTAATATGTTCCAGGTGACAAAACTTTTGGACCACACGGCGTCCCGCATGCCGGCCGCGATCGCGCCGTCACTCCTCGCCTCCGGTTTGATGATGCTGGTTGTGGTCCTGCTAAAAGCACCCCTGCAATCGCTCGCCGGTGGCGCACATACACCATGGTCCCTTGGCAGCCTCGTTCTCTTGGGGACGGTCATGTACCTCGTCACGCTTACCCTTTTGCAACGATCCTTTGTGCTGGAGGTTGTTGATCTTGCATTCAAACGGTTCCGGTCCAGGGATTCCAAAACTATCAAGTGAGGAAGAGGAATGTTCGCATGAATCAGACATTAAGGAAGAACTGCCCGGGTTGCGGCAAAGACGCGATGTCCGCTTTTTATGAAATGCGGGGGGTGCCGGTAAACAGCGTCCTCCTTCTTCCAACACGTGAAGAAGCAATGGGATTTCCCAAAGGGGACATTGTGCTCGGGTTCTGCGGGGAGTGCGGTTTTATCTCGAATCTTGCTTTTGACCCGACAGAGCAGGAATATTCCGCCCGCTATGAAGCGACCCAGGGATATTCCTCTACGTTCACGTCTTTTCATAAGGGACTGGCGCAACGTCTGATTGATCAGTTTGATCTGCGAAACAAGACGCTCATCGAGATCGGGTGTGACAAGGGTGACTTCCTGACTATGTTGTGCGAACTCGGGAACAATACCGGCATTGGATTTGACCCCGCTTATGTCCCCGATCGTATCCCAAGTCCGGCGAGGGACCGGATGACATTTATCGCCGACTTCTACGGGGAACAGTACGCGCAGTATGTTGCGGATTTTGTCTGCTGCAAAATGACACTTGAACATATCCCCACCGTCTCGGATTTTATGAAGACTGTTCGGCGGTCCATCGGCAATCGCTCGGACACCATTGTCTTCTTCCAGATTCCCGAAGTCCGCCGGATTCTCCGTGAAGTTGCATTCTGGGACATCTATTACGAACATTGTTCGTATTTCAGCATGGGTTCTCTTGCACGTCTTTTCCGCAAGACAGGATTTGACGTCATGGGTCTGGGGATCGAGTACGACGATCAGTATCTGATGATCGAGGCCCGCCCGGGCACCGGTAGCGGACTGGCTCCCCTGCAGGAGGAGGATGATCTGGATGCTCTCAGGCAGGATGTCTCCTTCTTTACCAGCACCCTGGAAACAACGCTGGAGCGATGGCAACGCCGGCTGAGAGACATCAAGGCCGGCGGTCGCCGTGCGGTGATCTGGGGAGGCGGCTCAAAAGGGGTCGCGTTCCTGACCCGGCTGGATATTATGAACGAAATCCAGTACGCCGTCGACATCAACCCCCATAAATCCGGGACTTTTATGGCCGGCACCGGACAGGAGATTGTCAGTCCGGACTTTCTTCGGACGTATCGCCCCGATCTTATCATCGTCATGAATCCGATTTATATTCCCGAAATCACGGCCGAACTGACCCGATTGGGAGTGAGCGCCGAAATCCTGCCCATTACGGCGTGAGCATTCCATGACCCAACTTCCTTCCGACCGCCCGATGCCGTGTACTGCCTGTGGTACCGCGACAGTCAAATCTTTCGTTGAGATCCGGGATGTACCGGTTCACTGTAATCTGCTCTGGCCGACTCATGAATCTGCATTGACTGCTCCCCGGGGTGATATCACCCTTGGATTCTGCACAACGTGCGGCCACGTCTTCAATACGGCCTTTGATCCGGTTTTGATGGAGTACACTCAGGCCTATGAGAACTCTTTACATTTCTCTCCGCGCTTTCAGCAATACGCGGACGCTCTTGCCCGCCGGCTTATTGATCGGTATGGCATCCGGGGAAAAGATGTGATTGATGTGGGTTGCGGCAAAGGGGATTTCCTTGCGATGGTCTGTGAGCACGGAAACAACCGCGGATTCGGGTTTGATCCGAGTTATGTGCCCGAACACATGGCTCCGGACAAGGCGGCCAGAATGACGATCATACAGGATTTCTATTCGCCGGAGTACGCCAGCACAAAAGCGGATCTTATCAGTTGCCGGCACGTGCTGGAGCACATCCAGTATCCCCGTCAATTCGTCGATAATGTACGGGCAGCGGTGGGTGACAGGCACTCCACCGTGGTGTTCTTCGAGGTCCCCAATGTGCTCTATACGCTGAAGGACCTTGGCATATGGGACCTTATCTATGAACACTGTTCGTATTTTTCAGTTCCCTCCCTTCGGGAAGTTTTCCGGGCCAGCGGTTTTGCCGTCAAGGAACTTCACGAATTATACGAAGGACAATTTCTTGGGATTGACTCTTTTGCCTCTCCTGTATCCCAGCAAGGTCTTGACGACGCCACGCCTGATGATGTGCGCTTGATGGGAACATTTGTTCAGAGATTTGCGGCGGAGTATGCGGGAAAGGTCGGTGTATGGGGAAAGCGACTCGCACAGTGGAAAGAGAAGAATGCGAAGGTGGCGGTGTGGGGTGGTGGGTCGAAAGGGGTGACGTTCCTCAATGTGCTTCGCCCGGGACCGACAGTCGGGTGTATGGTTGACATCAATCCCCGCAAACAGGGGATGTTCGTTGCCGGAACCGGCCAGCAGATCGTACCTCCCGAATATCTCCAATCCTACAAGCCGGACGTTGTGGTCATCATGAATCCGGTCTATCGCGAGGAAATCAACGGCCTGCTTTCAAATATGGGCTTAGCCCCGGCGCTTGAGCTGGCGTGAACGTTGCCTGAAGCAATGAGCGACCCGGATTGTGTTAGATGTTTGTTATCTGCTGAAGATGTTCCCAGAGGACTCTGGCGACTACCTCTAACGAGTGCCCGCCTGCTGTTTTCTGCCCGCCTGCAGTGATCCTCTCAAAGAGCGATCTGTTGTTCCGGAGAGCCGCTACATTCCTCACGAATGAGTCCGAATCGGGCGTCACGAGGCAATTGTGTCCATCCGACAGATCGTAATGTTCGACGATCGACAGAACGGGTGTACCTGTTCCCCAGGCATCGCCGATCAGTCCCCACCCATATCGTCGGGCCGGAGAGAATACGAACAGTGACCGCCGGAGCAGCGCCATTGCTTCCTGACGGGAACATCGCGGAAGCACCGTCACCCGGTTCCCAAAGTGTTCCTGCAGAGTCTTTATCGTGCGTTCACCCTCTTCATCCACAGCCGGTCCGACAAGCTGGATTCTGAAATCCGGATGTGCATGAAGGAGCGCGGAATAGACCGTGAGTAACTGACCTGCGCCTTTTCCCTTACTCAGCGAACCGATATATGCCGAAAAACTCAAGTTCCGGTCGTTGAAGGAAGCTGCCGGACCCGGGTCGGGATGGGGCCACGGCAAATACCGCAATCCCGGATACGCGCGCCAGGAAGGGAGCCTCTGCTCCACGGGATTTGAAACAAGGATTGCCGAACACGAGGCATGAAGGTACGTCCTTCCCGCCCATCCTGTCACCGACCTCAGCAACGGTATACCCCCGTGATACCGCCTCCGCAGAAACACCAGATCGTCAAGGAAATACTCATTGTGGAGGATCACCGGAGCACCAGTTCTCCTGCGCAAGGCCCTTGCGATCGGCATGTTCTCTGTGACCGCACAGTAGATGATGTCCGGTCTGAATGCACTCCCACGTTCGAGCACCTCCCGGTCGGCGCTGAAGCGGGGGAATCGATAGATGCTCAACCGTCCCCGGGATTCGGTGGTCTCACCGGATTCGTGGGCCTTGAGGACATCGTGACTTCCGGCAAGAACAGCACACTCGACGTCGTGGGTCGCGCACAGGTGCTCCCAGAGCATTGCCATCTCGTTGATGCGCACATCAAATGCAGGGTACAGCGCGAGGATACGCATGATTATGCCGATCGCGTGAAAGAATACAATGCGACTTTCGTGAAGAGTCGCGCCGAGCTAATGCGCCCCCTGCTACTCTCCGCATGACGATGAGAGTTGCCACGCGGACCATCCGCACGGGATGGTTCCATTCTAGGGAGTAGCGAGTGCTTCTTTGTAGATCAGTTGCAGTTTCTGTGCGTACAGAACAGGTGAATGCTCTTCCAGTATCCGCTGCAGCGCAAGGATTCCCTTTGCCCGGATGCGTGACCGGTCTCTTATACACTCTTTCAGAATTCCATACACTCCTTCCTGAATCTTCTCGGATGCCAGGCGGCGCTCCCCGACGGTGGCCCGGAGAGCCTGTCCGCCCTGATCTGTCGGGAGGGAAATCATCCAGCCGGCGGCGTCGCTGTTGATTTCGGGGAGAGTACACACATTGGTTGAAATTACCGGTGCTCCTGCAGCCTGCGCTTCAAGCACGGTAAATCCGTAGGTGTCGTCATAGGTCGGAAGAAGAGCGATATGTGATCGTCTGAACAGATCCAGGACTGTAGCATTTGGCAGATTCTGGTGAAGCTGCACATGCGGTGCGAGAGAGCGGATTGTTTGTAGCGCTGCGTCGGCTTCTTCTTTTGTCGAGTGCGATGCATAGTCACCCCACCCCAGATTCGAGACAATATGGAGTCTGACCGGCGCGCCTTCAGACAGTAGCTGAGCAAAGGCCGCCAGAATCTCCTTTCCTCCTTTTCGAAAAAAGTCTCGTCCGACGAAGGTACAGGTAACGAGGTCGTCATGCAACATCTTTTGTTCATAGGTATCGATGAGTGGAGCCTGGGGAGGGTGGATGACACAGAGGCGCCGCATAATCTCGTCGCTCAGCGTGGATTCGGATTCGAGCAAGCTACGCTGTGCGTCTTGCGCGAAACGACTCATGGCAATGATCTTTTTGCAGCTCGGGTTTGCCAGAAGCTTCATACCGAACGCCGAGCGCGGATTCCATCGTGGCAGATAATGTTCGAACGAAACCACCCAGGGAGTCTGCGAGCAACTCAAGGTGTTGACAATATGCAGAAGATCAACCCGATTCGCCCCGAGATCACAATGTATACAATTGAAAAAAGATGTCGCAGAGGAGGCGTGAAGGAGTCTGCGGAGCAGGAAATTCGCCACGTTACACAGATCGTACGTACGCACAAACGTCACGTCATCCAGTGCAATATTTCCGATGATGCGCTGTTCTACATAGCCGAGTCCTTGAATCCCTACGGTTAAGTGCATGGAAGAAAGAGGAATGCTCCGTGTCGGTTGTTGCGAGAGAACTTTAGGTTCAAAAAAATATACACCTGTGATGGGTAAAAAGCAATGCGCCATGGCAAACCCAAACGTCTCGCTTGAAAGGGAGTGGCGGCCCACGGCACGAGAGGCGGTCAGACAAACGCCGCGGGGATGCAGCGGCGCGGGGAGAGACGAGAATGCTTTGGGGAGTCCAACTGTCACCCATCACTGCGCCGGACATTGATTTGTAGAATTCGTTTCACCTTTTGTCACCGCGCACTCCGTGAAACTGTTAAGAAGACACATTGTACATGCGAATACGGTGCGCATTCGACAATTCCGTCATCGGTGGAAGCCCCCTGCATATTGGCACCTCGTGTGACCTACGATACACACGAAGTTGACTCTCTATGGAGGATATGTATGCGTTCTGGCAATGCTGCGCTGGTCTGTGGGCTCTGTATCGTGTGGAATTGTTCCTTATTGGGACGGACATTTGTCGTGGCCCCGGGGGGAAATGACAGTCAGGTCGGAAGCCTTACGGCCCCCTGGCGTACGCTAGCCAAGGCGAATTCCTCCCTGGCTTCCGGTGACACGGTTCTCGTGCGGGGTGGCACGTACCATGAACGGATCGTACCGGCCCGATCCGGTTCAAACGGCTCACCCATTGTTTACCGATCCTTCCCGGGCGAGCTGGTCGTCGTGGACGGTCCCGATGACACAGACATAAACCTTGTCACGGTGAGCAAAAGTTGGATCGTTATCGAAGGATTCACATTCCGTAATCAGGACTATTTTGATCTGCCGATGAATTCAGATTACTGGGTGGTTCTTGACGGAACACACATCGTGTTCCGTTATAACCGGCTCATCGCTGACGGCGACGTCTTTTCAAATATATATGTGCGTAATGCCGCGTCGCGGGGGATCGCCGAGACCGGACAATACAACACGATCGAGCATTGTTTTGTGCGTGGTTTATCCTTCGGCATCGTTATCGCAGGTTCGTCTCCTCGATTCACCCTGCTGCGCTACGACACCGTTTACGCCAGCGGCCAGAATAACATCGATGTGGGTGCGACCGGAGACGGCACAACTGCCTATCATGGTACCTTGATCGAATATTGTGTGCTGGATACGTCGATTATTGAAGACAATATTCAATTCGAACCGGACTATGGAGACCCCACCTCGACGTTGCACAATCGAGGGACCATTATCCGCCACACGATCATGGGCAATGCAGCCGAAAACGCAATCGACCTCAAAGGCGCCGGACATACGATCATCGAAAACAATCTGATCTACAGTTCCAGTGGTGATGATGATGGCCCTCTCGGCGGACACGATGTCGGAAGCGGCGGAGGTGTGACCGCAAACGCGAATACGCCGACCCGGAATACCATTGTCCGGAGGAATGTGATCTGGGATCATTCCACAGGGTTGGATATGGCGGAAGGGGATCACTACTTCAACAACACCATCCTCAATAACCGGCGGACATGGCAGGGCCCGAACCAGTCAGGTACGTCGCATGTCGCATTGCGTGCGTTTAGCTACCCGAACACTAAGAGGGCATTCCTGAACAACATCGTTGCCGGTCAACAAAACGGTGGTGTCTTCGAATGGCTGATGGATTGGGGAGGCAAATTCCATCTTGACAACAATCTCTACTATGACACCGGCGCACCGGCGCGATTTATACACCGGAAAAATGGTTCATTGATCACCACGGTAGGCCTGAATAGCTGGAAGAGTGAACTTTCAACATATGCGGGTTACGGGTACATGCAGGGGAAGGATGTTTCTGCCCTTGAGGCGGACCCCGGCTTTCTCAATGCGCCCATTCAAGCGGTCGGGTATGATCCGTCATGGAATTTTGGTCTCAAAAGCTCCTCTCCAGCCATTGATGCCGGTCGCGCACTGACGTTTGCCACCGGCGCAGGAACAGCAAGCACGAGTCTCGCCGTGGATGACGCCTATTTCTTCTGCGATGGCTTCGGCATTACCGATGGTGATGAGATAAGGATCGGTGGTGATGTTCCCGTGCGCATCCTTGTGATCGACTACGGCCGTAACATTCTCACTCTCGGCGAACCCCGGAGCTGGTCCGCCGGTGCCGGGGTGCATCTCTCGTACAACGGCAACGCCCCTGATATCGGTGCTCTGGAGTCCGGTACATCAGGTCCGCTCCCGTCCCCGCCGGGGATCATCAACCTGTACGCTCCGGTTGACGGGATCCGCGATCTACCACTCCAGTCATTCTTGAGCTGGATCCCGGTAGCCGGTGTCCTTTCCTATCATGTGGAGGTTTCCCTCACAACCTCCTTCGGCAGCAAGGCGCTCGATGTGTACGGGGTGACGGGTACCTCTCTTCCGATCACCTCTCTTGCCGGCAGCACGACGTATTACTGGAGGGTGCGTGGAGCCAATCGGGGTGGATTTGGAGCATGGTCGGCAGCACGATCGTTTACGACAGTTGTGACCTCTGGCAGTAGCGGGAAAGATGGACCTGAACTCCTGCAGAACGGCGATTTCGAGAACGGGTCACAGGGATGGACTTTCTTTACCAGCGGAACCGGTGGGTTTTCTACGAGGGGACCGGCCTTTAAGGGGTCGTCCGCCGGACGTATCACGATAACATCTGCAGGCAACAATATTCAGCTCTACCAGGCGGGAATCACCCTCTCCGCGGATTCATACTATCGTTTGACCTTCACTGCATATTCTTCAACAGGTCATGACCTCGCGGTCGGGCTAATGCAACACGGGCCACCGTACTCGGATTATGGATTATGGACACGCCGGGTCAGTCTGGAAACAAACTGGCGAACATACAATGTGTACCTGCGGACCTCCAATTTTGCTGGAACCGTGGATGACGGCCGGCTGCAATTCTGGTTCCCGGAGTTTGCTGAAGCCGGGGACGAGTACTGGCTCGACGACATCACCTTTCAGCAGATTGATGTGCCACCGCTTCCGGGAAGTTCTCAATTCCTGATTCCCGCTCCCGGAGCCATTGAACAACCAAACATCCTCACCCTTCACTGGGCAGCAGTTGATGGCGCAGACGGGTATCTGGTGCAACTCGCAACGGACCCCCTGTTCGTTCAGATGGTATGCGATTCAGTGATTAACGATACGTTGTTGACCGTGGGACCGCTTGAATCATCGACCTGCTACTACAGGCGCATCCGTGCATTGAATGTGGGAGGGTCCGGACCTCTTAGTCCATATTGTTCCTTTTCGACGATTGTGGCGAAGACCAGCATTGACCTTACCAGAAATAAGCCCAACCAGGTCAATCTGGAACAGAATTTTCCGAATCCGTTCAATCCGTCGACCGTGGTGCGGTATTCTCTGCCCCGGCAAACATATGTGACGCTCACCGTGTACAACGCGCTTGGGGTGGAAGTTGCGGTACTGGAGCAGGGAGAACGTTCATCCGGGGAGCACGTAGTGCCCTTCGAAGCAAGGGGTCTGGCGAGCGGGGCATACTTCTATACGCTTGCTGTGGATGGCGCGGTGGAAACCAGGAAAATGTTGTTGTTGCGATAACGTGCGCGCACTTGCATACGAGCTGCCCTCCGGCTACATTATGACAATTGTCGCCTGTCGATGTAGCCGGAGTCAGAATGGCTGATCTATCGCTGGTTCAAAAGGTTCTTTACGGGACCCTGGTTCTCCTTGGTTTTTCATTCTGGTTTTTCGTCGGATATCCGTTCGCGAACCATAATGAATCGTTCGTCATGGTGCCGCAGCTTGAGGAGATGGATCTCGGTGGGGTCCTGACAGAACGCGTCTACCCTGTCGCAAACTATCGCCCCCTGGGTCAGGCCATTATGTGGGCCGGATACCACCTGGGGGGAAGAACCGTTTTCAGTGTGCAGATCTTCAACTACGTTGTCGCTGTGGCCGCCTGGCTTGTGATGTTCTTCGCTTTGCGTGAGCGGAGGGTCATGGGCTATGTGGCGCTCATTGTCGGGGGCGTCCTCTTTTCCGGATACATCTATCTGTTCCATCTTCATGGCGTTTTCTATAGCCCGCTCCTTCTTCTGGTTGCTCTCTTGTTTTTTCTCGAAACGCGGACGATCACGGCCGGGCGGTTATGGACGGTTGTCCTGGCCGCGCTTGTGGCAGCGCTGTTTCACCCGTATGCTCTGCCTGTCTTTCTTGCAGCACTCGCCGGATTCTACATCGAGCGGCCCTCGGAGTTCCGGCCCTTCGGCCGGGTCCTCGTTGGATCGATTGCCGGCGCGCTCGTGCTCATTGTTGTCCTTGTGATCATCCCGCGCCATGAAAGTGTCATGACCACACGAGAGATGCTTGCCGGCCTTGTGACGTCGTATCAGATGGTGGAAGTCAACAGCGCCGTGTCGGCCGTGGTGGCCCTGCTTGTAATGCTCACCGCGTTGAGCTACCCCGTTGGACCGGGGGTGCGCTGGATCGCACTGGGTGTTGCCCTTGCGGGCGTCATTGCCGCAAGTATGTGGGGACTGCCCATCCTCTTTATATGGATTGGAGTTTCGATAGTAAAGACCGTCCTGAATAGGAAATGGTGGCTGTGTTTCGTCATCGCTGGTACGGCAATGTTGCCGGCACCCGCGGCGACCGGGTCTCCAACATATGCGATATTTGTGATCATGGCATGCACCGGAGGTCTGGCTCTGGCATGGCAGGAAGCAGAAGAACGTATTCTGGTGTGGGGGGATCGTCTTGCCGCCTTGACGATCGTCGTTGCTCTCCTCCTTCTCATCCTCCTTCGTAGCGGGGTCCAGGTGCCGGTTCTGTCTCGTGTGGCCCATCCGATCGTTGCAGAACGGGAAAAGACGGTCCAACTCGAAGAAATCGTCCGGTGGCTCGTCCACTCTGAGTATGCCCGGTATGAACCTGTTCTCGTCCGGGTATCAAGCAATCCGCGTGAAGCATCCGATGCGGTCGATCGGACAAACCGGCCTCCCACCAGCCAGGAGTACCTGTCCAAATACGCGCGCAGCCGACGGCATGGTGAGGCTCTCCCGGGAAAAATCGTGCTTGTGGGATTTGGAGGGGAGGATGTGCCCGGGGGAACGCTGCTTCATACAGTCGAAGCTCCAGATGCGGGTCAGGCGCGCGTCTTTCTACCTCCCCAGAGGTAGGGGACGCGGCCATCACGCCCGAGGGGCGGTTGCATTTGACTGCCCCTGCAGGTATATTATACAAAATTGATCCGGTTTTGTTGAGGGAAACTACGTCTGCACGCGGCTTTCAATACGCGTTTCTATAGCCTTTTGCCCCTTTTCTCCATCATAACGTCCATCCTGCTTGGGTTCTCCTGCAAAGAGATCCCACTGCAAGAAGGGGTGGCATCGGTATGGGCGGTGGATGAGAGCGAGAAAGTGAAACAGGAAGACCTGAATCACCGGGCAAAAAACAATCCGCGGAACCGGGTGTGGGATGGGACCACTATCCGGATTTTCGGAGCCCGAAATGAAATTGTGGGATTCCAGATCATCCTCGAAGCCGGGGGTGCTGGGGCCTCCGCCGTGGATGTGAAATTGGATAGCCTTGCCGGCGACGGATTTGTTATTACAAACGAACCGGCAACCGGCGATCCTTTTGATTTTCGGGGGAAACGAATAGAACGGTTCACCCAGAGTTATGTTCATGTTGGGGAGCGGAGCGATTGGTGGATTGCTGGGGCCCGCCCGCTACCTGATGATGTTCACACCGGTTGGATACCCGATGCGCTGGTTCCAATTGAGGTGCAGGGGACCTTCGCCAATGGCAGCGGGGGAGCCCCTTTTTCCATTGGAGCCTCAAGAAACCAGGGGGTGTGGATCGACATCACAATCCCACGTGAAGCGCCGAAGGGGTTGTATCGCGGGTTCGTAAAGGTGGTGGAAGAGTCCCGGGTAACCTATACCATCCCGGTGGAACTGCGTGTGTATGGTTTTTTGATCCCTGACACGACGCATCTCAAAAATCATTTTTTCTGGGGGTACCCGACCATATCATCGCGTCACGGAATTGCAAACAATACGCCCGAATACTGGGAGGTTTTTCACGCCTACGCGAAGGTGTTTCACCGTCACCGGCTCGACCTTATTGACGGTGGGCGGACGCTGAAAGAGTTCTCCCAGCACCTGGCAGGGTACTATACCGGCACTCAGTTTACGGCCCGTTCCGGGTACGCGGGCCCCGGTGTCGGTGTGGGGAATCAGACCTACAGTATCGGAACCTATGACCAGCCATCCGACGGATGGCGTTCGGGCTTCTGGCCTGATACTCCGGAGGCCTGGGGACAGGCTGCGGATGCGTGGGAGCAATGGTTTCGCGATCATGCTCCATCAGTGGTGCGTTACAAGTACCTTGAAGATGAACCACCCTATGCGCACTGGGGAGATGTAAAACAACGAGCGACATGGATACGAAGCGGAAGAGGTGTGGGAAGGTTCCTGGGAACCCTCGTGACAACCAGAATAGGTCCGGAGTTGTTTGGAGCAATATCATTCTGGATGACCGGTGGTCATGCCGGATGGCGCGACAGTGGTGGAACGACGGGGTTCGATGTGCACGTTGTGCGTGACCGCAAGGCCGCTGGTGAGTATGTAGGGTTCTACAACGGGCAACGACCGTCGTATGGCGATCCGGTACCCCTCGATAATTTTGCCACGGATGCGCGGGTTAATCCGTGGATTGCGTGGAAGTACGGTGCCGACCAGTACTTTCTCTGGGAAACTGCATACTATGCAGGAACATCGCTCAACGCCTGGAATGCCGGCGTTTCGGGATCTCTTGTGTATACAGGTGAAGACCGGAAGTTCCCGCGGGAGAATCGTGGACTTCGTGGTCCCGTGACCTCGATTCGTATGAAGAACCTCCGGCGCGGTTTTCAGGACTTCGAGTACCTCTGGCTCGCACGCCATGCGGGTGAGGATACACGGGCAATCGTCGATGCCGTGGTGCCCGCGGCATTTAATGATTACAACGGTTCATCGTTTACCAATCAGAGTGATCAACCTCTCTGGGCTGATAAAGGGTATCTGTACGAGGATGCCCGGCGCACGCTGGCAGACCTCCTGGAAAAGGCTGCATCACGGGGGCAGAATCCCAAGCGGAATCCGACACGTGTGAAGGCGCATTGATAATGGGAAGGTGTCGTATGCGATTAGTCTCTCCTCTTTTGTTGATGTTCGTTCTGGTGGTCTTTCCTGCCGGCACTCTCCTCAGTCGCGCTGTTTTTGTCGCGACAAACGGAAATGACTCCGCTCCGGGGACTCTGACCAGCCCCTGGAGGACGCTCTCCCGGGCAGGTTCGGGGATGCAGCCCGGCGACACTGTGTATGTGCGTGGTGGCACGTATTCCGAACGGTTTGTCCCCTCCAACAGCGGATCGCCCGGGAACCCGATCGTCTACCGATCCTACCCGAATGAACTTGTGGTCATCAACGGTCCACCCGATAACGATCTGACCGTGATGGCGATCTATCCGAGTTATGTCGTCATCGAAGGATTCACGATCAAGAATCAAAACTACTTCCGCGCGCCGGGAAAAACTACGTATTGGGTTGCCCTGGAAGGGAACGGAATCATCTTTCGGAAGAACCGGGTCTTCATAGAGGGCGACCCTTTTTTTAATATTTATACGCTTGATGCGGCGTCCCGCGGGATTGTGGTGGCCGGGCGAAACATCATCGTTGAACAATGTTACGTGCGTGGCCAGGTTTTCGGGATTGTGATCGCCGGGTCATCTCCGCGGTATGCTATCATTCGCAACGATACCGTACATGCCAACGGACAGAACAATATCGACGTTGGCGCCTCCGACGACGGAACAACCGCGTACCACGGCACACTGATTGAATCCTGCATTCTTGACACCTCGTTTGTCGAAGACAATATTCAGTTCGAGCCGGACTACGGGGATCAGAAAAGCACATCGTACAACCGGGGAACGATCATCCGCAATTGTGTGATGGGCAACGCAGCAGAAAATGCGATTGATCTCAAGGGGGCGGGACATACGATCATCGAAAACAGTTTTATCTACGGTTCCAGTGGTGATGACGACGGGCCACTCGGGGGACACGATGTGGGCAGTGGAGCCGGAATCGAGACCAGCCCTGTCGTGCCCACGCGGTTTACCATCGTACGCGGTAATGTCATCTGGGATCACTCCAGCGGCTTTACGATGGCAGAGGGAGATCACTATACAAACAACACGATCCTGAATAACCGGAGAACCTGGCAGGGTCCAAATCAGACGGATCAAAACCACACAGGTTTCAGGGCGTGGAATTACCCAGGGGTGAAGAGGGCATTTGTGAATAATATTGTGGGTGCGATGCCGACTGGCAGCGTTCTGGACTGGCTGATGGATTGGGGAGATAAGTTTCTTCTGGACAACAATCTGTATTTCGAAAGCACGGGTCTGGTACAATTTCAACACCGCGTAAACGGAAGCATCGTCAGTGTGCGGGGGCTTCAGGCATGGCGTTCGGCACTGACCTCGTACGGCGGCTATGGGTATCTTGCGGGAAAAGATCAGAACAGTCTCGAAGCGGATCCGCAGTTCGTGAATGTCCCGCAGTATCCGTTCGGGTATGATCCCGCCTGGAATTTTGGCGTGCGTGCAACATCTCCCGCAATTGATGCCGGACGATACGCAACCGTGGCCGCTTCGGGCGGGGCCAACAGCACGTCGATGGTTGTGGACGACGCTTATTTTTTCTGCGACGGATTCGGAATCACTGATGGAGATCTAATAAAGATCGGCCCCACGGCACCGGTGCGGATTACCGGGATTAATTACTCGACAAACACCCTCACGCTCGCAGCCCCACGATCGTGGAACACGGGTGAAGGCGTCCACCTGGCTTTTGACGGCGCCATGCCCGACATCGGCGCTGTTGAGTACAATTCCGGTTCGATCCAGCCCCCGGAAGCGCCCACGCTCACTGGGCCGGCAGACGCGGCCCAGGATGTCTCGCTCAACCCGGTGCTCTCATGGACCAGCGCGAACAATGCGGCCTCGTACGAACTGCATGTCTCTACTTCGGGAACCTTCACTCCTCTCTTCGTTGCCCGCAGTGGAATTTCGGCTCCCACCTACACCGTGGGGGGACTCGCAGCGAATACGACATATTTTTGGCGCGTCCGCTCGGCCAACGGCGGTGGGACGAGTGCGTGGACGCAGGCACGATCATTCACGACAGTCCGCCTGGATTCCACTCCCGCTCCACCCGCGCTCAGTGCGCCACTCAATGGATCGACAGGGATCAGCACCAATCCCTTGCTGTCATGGACAGCAGTACCGGGAGCCGTGTCGTATCGCGTGCAAATGGACCGCACCGGGAATTTTACTTCACTCTCAGTCGACCGATCAGGTATCACCGGGCCGTCGGTCATCATTGACGGCTTGACCGGCGACGCGACATACTACTGGAGGGTGAACGCCACCTCCGCCATCGGGACAAGTCAGTTTTCGGCGGTCTACCGGTTCACGACCTTTGCCCTGCCGCCGACTTTGAGCGCAAACCTCGTGGCAAACCCCAACTTTGAAAACGGCACGTCGGATTGGTCATTTGTCTCAAATGGGGCAGGTGGGTTTACCGTCAATGCGCCGGGATACCGCAAGGCCACATCGGCCAAAGTGTACCTCACACAATCTGGTCCCACGATCCTATTGTACCAGAACAACCTTGTCCTGAGCCCGGATTCCATGTACCGTCTGAGCTTTGCGGCGTTTTCGACTACGGGACATGACATGGAAGTGTCACTCCTGAAGTCCGAGTCACCATTCACTTCGTACGGGCTCGATGCCGAACGCGTGAATCTGACGACGGGATGGAATGTATTCCTCCTGAACATTGAACCCCATAATTTTTTCACTCCGGTGAACGATGTCCAGCTCCGGTTTTCGTTTGGAAAATATGGGGTTGCCGGTGATGTGTTCTCTCTGGACAACGTCCGACTCGTTGCCGTGAATGCCGGGACGCCTCTTCCCCCGGAATTTTTGCCGGTGGATTTTTACCTGGAGGAAAACTACCCGAATCCATTTAATCCCTCCACAACTATCAGGTACTCCATTCCGGTTGACACGCGCGTGCTGCTGAAGGTGTATAATCTGTTAGGCCAGGAAATCGCCACACTCGTGGATGAGTTCAAGAAGATCGGTGTGTATGAAGCAGGACTGGACATGACAGGATATGCCAGCGGGATGTACGTCTATACCTTCCGTGCCGGAGATTTCCGCCAGACCCGTAAGCTGCTCTTCATCAAATAATGTGTTGTCTGCCCGGCTGTCACCGAATCCCGTAGAATACAAAAGGCACGGAGCTCAAAAAACTCCGTGCCTTCGTTCTTAGACTACATCTGTGGACAGAATCGCAGGTCCGATCAGATGCCGTATCCGATGTTCAACCCGAACAAGTTTGCGCTGCTTTTGTACGTACCGGGGAATGTGTTCTGGTCAGCCGCGCTGACGGTACGGTCATTGAAGATAATCAACTGGTAAGCAACGTCCACCGACCAGGATCCCGCGAACTTGTATCCGAGACCGATTGTACCTTCCAGTCTGCTTGCATCCGGCAGCAAAGGTTCAACGGTCTTAGCCGGTTGCCCGGTGGCGTCGTAAATGAATCCGAGGCGGAAGGAAAGGTCATTATGCCGGTATTCCCCGCCAAGGCGGAGCATGTACGTGTCTTTCCAGTTTTTGCCGGTTTTTGATGAAGCCTGAAGCGGCTTACCCGTCAACGGGAAAGTTGGACCATTGGGCAAGTCGACGCCCAGGGAATCGTAGGAGGACCAGCCGATCCACTGGTAGTCGGCCTCGATGGTCAGGTCGTTCGACAGATCGTAGGAGATCCCCACAAAAAACTGATTCGGGGTTTTGATGGTTGTTTTTCCGGTACCTCCGGGGAAAAACGTCGCGAGTGCCTGTGTATTGGTGAACGCCGCTGTTCCTTCATAGTCGATTTTGGTAGAATGGCGGTACGAAGCGCCGATCGACATTGCCGGTACGGGCTTGTAAATGGCGCCGAAATTGAAACTCACGCCGTTTCCTGATGCGTCAAGGGCGACGTTTCCATTCGTGGCTGAGGGTGTCGGCGGTGCGAGACTTGAATAGGTAGGGATCTTGTAGGAAAGTTCCACCTTTGAAAACGTATAGCTCATTCCTGCTCCGACCATAAAACAATCGCTCACCTGATAGGCGATCGTCGGGTTGACGGACACATTCTGAAGGTCTGTCTTGACGGCGGCGAATCGACCATCCCACCCTTCCGGCCATTCGGTACCGAGCCCGAATGGTGCAAAAAGTCCCACCCCGAACGATAATCCGTTCTCCATTCCATACGCGAGATAGACGCTCGGGATCACAAAGGTCTGGCTCACCATGTCCGTGGCCTTGCCGGCCGGGCTGGTGAAGGTCGTTTTCGGCAGGATCATCGTCCCTCCGACGTATGCGCCGAATCCCTTCTGATAGGTTAGTCCCGCGGGGTTAAAATACATCGCGGAAAGGTCGCTGGCACGCGCCGCAAAGGCCCCCCCCTGAGCCATTGCACGGGCACCCTGTTCGTTGAGTTGAAACCCGCTCGCAAAAGCCAGGTCAAATGTCAGCACTGCGAGCAGTGCGAACAGACCGAAAATTCGAGCAATGGACATTGGTGTTCCTTCTGTGTGTGAGAGAATGTACCGCGTGAGATGACTTTGGCCTGTTACCCGGAGCGGGAGCTGGTTCCTGTGATGGTCTGTCGAAGGGTAATCGAGCAAACCTACACAAAGTGCTTTTGAGAAGCACCAAAAAAGTTCCGTAAGTCAAAAATATTTTATTCTCACTGTTGAATTTTTCAACACCTATTTATGGTAGGATTTTCGAACACTTCTGGCTATCTTTCGTATACTATTAGAAGACGAAAGCGACATAACTATGCAAAATCAGGGTCAAAATTTGACATTTCAGCGGATTGGAGTGGCCATCCTGGCCGCGACTCTCTTCGTCATAGCTGGCCTGACATTCTATACGATGGCCAGCATTCCGACGGACGAGAACCTCTTTACCGGGGCACCATCTCCGGCCCTCATCACACGGACCATTCCGGCCCATCAGGAAGGACCCGGACGCTCTCGCGCCGGGCTGCGCAAAGACCCCACCCTGATGGTCGTGACCGACTCCCTTCTCAGGGGGGATTTGCTCGTTGCCCTTGGAGATGATCCGGTCAGGTCATTCAAAAACCTCCCGATGCTCTTCTCCGGCTTCACCACTGATACTCTTCAAGTGAGAATATACCGTCCGGACCGTGACGCGTTTTACACGTATTCGGTGGGCCGGGACATTCTGGACCCTACCCTTTACCGGGAAATGGCATCCGCAGTGGTCGTCGTAGATGTGAGTGCCGGTGGTGCCTCTGATCGGGCCGGTATGAGAGTTGGTGACTTTATCGTCCGGATCAACGGCAAGAGTTTTGGCAACGCACAGGAAGCCGACGCAATATTGCGCAGGGGAGAGAGCGGTGTCGCGACAGTCTACGATATTGTGCGAGATGGTAAACCCCTCTCACTTTCGGTCACACTTGCACGGTTCGGATTCCCGCTTGCACTTCTCGTGTTCTGGTTGACCGGGCTGTGTTATCTGGCCTTCGGATCTTTTTTGCTGTACCAGCGGCCGGGACTTGCCCAGGCGCGCTCACTCGGGCTTTCGTTCCTGCTCATGGGGTTTGTGATAGCTGTCGTGGCGATCACCCGGGAACCGGATCCGACATGGTTCACCCGTACCCGTGACGTGCTTATCACCCTTGCGGCATTCCTCGGGACCGGATTCGGTTTTCATGCCCAGGGAATCTTTCCCGTGGAACGGAGAAGGTCCGTCTATCGCCGCTGGGGACTCCCACTGATGTACGCGGCCAGTGTCCTCTCCCCACTGCTTCTGCTTTCCGATGCAGTAGGTATCAGGTGGGTGGCGCTGATGGGATTTGTTATTGCGGGGTTTATCGCGAATATACTCGGGTTAACAAAACTTCCTCCGCAATTCAAGAAAATTGTCCGACCGATCCGACTTGTCACTGTGCTCGTCATGGTCCTTGCAGTCATTATGATAGTCGGGCTTGCGGTGATGGGTGGAGGTAATGCGTTTGGCTTTGTAGGAATGTTGCTCCTTTTTATCCCGCTGAGTTATGTGTATATCCTCGGACGTTATCGACTGTTGGGATTGGATTTCCGGGTGCGGCGAAACGTGCAGTACACACTCCTGAGCTGGGGATGGGGGATCCTTATGGCAGTGCTTTTTATCCGCCTGCTCTTATGGATTCCCGGGTTGCCGGTGCAGGTTCCCGGGATCACCCTGTCCGGACTTTCAGTCGAGATCGATCCGTTGCCGACGTCACCCGAGCAGCAGGTTTTCATGGAACGACTTGTGGTTATTTTCCTCGCTGCAGGGACCTGGTACCTCCTCTGGCGGGTGCGCAAAGCGGGTCAACAATTTATTGATCGTAAGTACTACCGGACACAATTTGATTATCGCCGTGCAGCATCGTCTCTTTCTGCAATGCTTTCGACACGTCTGTCGATGGACGAAACGGCGCGGGGGATCGTGGATACGCTCGTCGATGTCCTGAGTCTGAAGAGCGCCGGATTGCTGGTTTTCCGTAATGGTGAAGAATGTTGTTGTGAAGCCGCTGCCGGACTGACCGGGGAACAGTGGAAGGATATCGTATGCGTTGCTGACCGGATGTTCGCTTCTGAAATGATCTCTCATAGCGATCCGGTGCGGGTGGAGCTCCTGTCAGCGGACATCCGCACGCTCCTTTCCGCGCACCAGTTCCAATGTGTTGTCCCCATACGATCCAAAGAACAATTACGGGGGGCGCTGCTGGTGGGAGAGAAACTGTCCGAAACACCCCTCGGGGCCGAAGATCTCTCGTTTCTCGCCGGCGTGGCCAAACAGCTGTCCGTGTCGATCGAAAATGCATTCCTCTACGAAGAGCTTGCAGGGAAAGAACGCATGCGGCATGAACTGAATATCGCGCGTCGAATCCAATTGAGCTCATTGCCCTCAGTCACACCCCGGATTCCGGGCCTTGATATCTCCGGTATGTCTTCGCCGGCGCTCGAAGTGGGTGGAGATTTTTTTGATTACCTCAACGGGGACGCCAAAGGTCTGATGGTCATCGTGGGGGACGTGAGCGGGAAGGGGACCTCCGCCGCGCTGTATATGTCCAAAGTCCAGGGTATTCTCCGCTCGCTGCACGGGTTCGGACTTCCGCCGCGCGAGCTGTTTATCCGCGCTAACAGGCTGCTGTGCCAGGATCTGGAAAGAAGTTCGTTTGTGACCGCTCTCGGGGGCCATTATGTTCCGGGCACCCACGAACTTACGCTCGTTCGTGCCGGCCATGTTCCGCTCTTTCATTATCATGCACAGTCCGCAATCGTTGAGCGTGTTCTCCCGCGGGGACTCGGCCTGGGGCTTGACAATGTCGGTGTGTTCGCCCGGGAGATCGAAGAGCGGGTGGTGGGCTTTGCGAATGGTGATGTGATGGTGTTTATCACGGACGGCGTGCTTGAAGCCAGAAACGCCGCCGGAGAGGAATTCGGCGAAGAACGTGTCGAGGCTCTTCTGTGTGAGGCCGCCGGACTTGATGCGGTCGGGATCCGGGATACCGTCGTCAGGGAGATCCAGAGCTTCGGCAAGGGGATGGACCAGCATGATGACCAGACGGTCGTGGTGGTGAAAGCCCTCTGATGTCTTCTCTTGTATCAACTGTGTATACTTCTGCAGACCGGGCATCCGGTCCCTTATGAAAGTCAACCGCGTGATTCTCTTCTTTGGTATCGTTTTTGCCATCTACTTTGCGGTCAACGCCTATGTGGTATACCGGGGAGCCCACTGCTTCCCAGCAGGTTCGACCGCACGGAGCATGATCATCTGGACCGGTGTATTCTTTTCTCTGGCGTTTATTGCCGGCAGGTTTCTTGAACGTGTCTGGCTTTCGCACGTCAGTGACGTCCTTGTATGGTTTGGGGCGTTCTGGTTCGGGGCACTCCTCTACCTTTTCCTTACGGTGCTGCTCATCGATCTGGTGAGACTGGTCCACGCTGTGGTCCCATTTCTACCGGATATGCTTACGGCTCGTCCCGACAGAACTGCGCGTACACTTTTTTGGGGGGTCACCGGACTCGTTGCCGTGGTCATTCTTGTCGGGCATGTGAATGCGCGCATTCCACAAGTGCTTCACCTCACGCTCCCGGTTAATAAACCCGTTTCAGGAATACAATCTCTCCGGATTGTGATGGCATCCGATATTCATCTCGGCACGATCGTGGGCAGAAAGCGGCTCGAATCAATAGCGGGGACCATCAAAAGTCTACAGCCGGATCTTCTCCTTTTTCCGGGCGACCTGGTCGATGAGGATCTCGGTCCCGTCATCAAGGAGAATATCGGGGAAACGTTGCGCGGGATGACGGCCCGGTTCGGGGTGTTTGGCATCACCGGGAACCATGAGTATATCGGGGGTGCGGAAGAAGCAGTGGCCTACCTGGAGGAACACGGAGTACAAATGCTCCGGGACACCAGCGTCGTTCTCGCCGGCGGCATCACGCTCATCGGGCGTGAAGATCGGAGCCGGATACAGTTTTCCGGAAAACGGAGAACATCACTCGAGCAACTGTTGCGTCATGTAGACCCTGCACGTCCTGTCATCGTGATGGATCATCAGCCGTTTGATCTTGATTCGGTAGCCCGCGCGGGGGTAGACCTGCAGATTTCAGGGCACACGCATGATGGCCAGCTCTGGCCCCTGAATTACATCACGCGGCTCGTGTACGAGAAGAGTTGGGGATATCTGCGGAAAGGGAACACCCACGTGTACGTTTCAAGCGGGGTCGGGACGTGGGGACCGCCGGTGCGGCTTGGGAACAGACCGGAGATCGTCGTGCTCACGCTGACCTTCACGGATCACTAAGACGGTGGGAGAAGGATCCGGTTCAGCAACCGCGGACGTGGGTGGTTGAACCCGGCACTTCAGAGCCGATCTCAACGACACGGTTCTTGCTATCCACGAAGACCACCGTGGGACGGAAATCCGGCACCTGGGACTCGGGTACATTGGCAAAGGCGGCGACGATGATAATATCGCCGGGTCCCGCAAGATGGGCAGCCGCTCCATTCACGCACACCTCTCCGGACTCAGTTTCCCCCAGTATGGCATAGGTTTCGAAGCGTGTTCCGCGGGTGACATTCCAGATATGCACGGCCTCATACTCAGCGATACCTGAATGGAGAAGGAGGTCCTCCGGTATGGTGAGGCTGCCCTCGTAATGCAGATTTGCTTCTGTGACCGTGGCGCGGTGGATTTTGGCGCGTAACATACGCCGGGTCATTTCATGTTGTGTTCTCACGTCTTCTGCGGCCTAAAAAAAGTGGACAGTGTGGGAAATGTGCTTAGTTTGCCATGGCGCGGAGGACGAACCGGGGTACGACCGCGTAGAATAATTCGCCGCTCGGGCGTCGCATCAGGTACGTTCCTTCCATCGTCCCGTCAAATGTATCGAGCACGCAATAACTGTTGTATTCGTGCGCACTCCCCGGGAGGATGATCGGTTGTTGGCCTACCACACCTTCCCCCTCTACTTCACGAAGGGTCTCGAAAGCGTTCCGGATAAACCAGTGCCTCCGGAGGAGCTGCACCGGAAGGACTCCGTTGTTTTCAATGCGGATGAAGTATGCGAACACAAATTTCTTGCCGATCACTTCCGACTGTCCGTCCAGATAGATCGGACGGACGGTAATCGTGATGTTCTCGGTGGTGGATTCGAATGGTTGCATGGAAAACAGGGGTTCCATAACGGTGTCCGCTGATTGTCAGAGCCGAATATCAATGACCGGTGGAGGAAAGCTTGCCACCGTGTGAGCGAAACGATTGTATGTTGCCGTCGTCCGGTGTTGCGCAGTGCTGAGCAGGTGATGGTCGCCCCTGTGCACTTCGTCAACGATGGTAACCGTGAACACCTTCATCACCCTGGTTGGGGCAAGGGAAGCGTTCTGGTGCCAACTGTTTCCCGGCGCGGAAATCTGGCGCATGAGTGATGTTCCTTTAACAGCAGTCTGCCCTGGAAGGTTCGTTGGAGTCTGACAAAAAGATACGACTCCGGTCCCCGAAATACAAGCTGTTCTCTTCCGAAGAAGCCTCTCTGTGCGCCCGCGCACATCCGCCGGCCGGGACATCAGTCACACCTCCCGGTGTGACCGCGCGCACGGCGGTGAACCGACCGGCGTAAAGAAACTCTATTCGGACGTCTTCCCCCGGTCCCGAATCCCCGGTTTGTCCTTCCTAGCGCATCACCGGTGATGTTTCAACCGTCATTTTACCCTCGCGCAGAACCTGCTGAATCTTAAAGAACCCCAGTTTGCGCGCACGGAGGAACCCCGACCAGGCCAGACCCGCGAACACGCCATCGGCGAGTTTGTCGAATAACCACTGCTCCGTGTACTCGGGCTTTTCCTGCTTCATGCCTGCCTGAATCTCCAGGAGCCACTTCCGGTTGAATTTTTCCTGAGAGCCAATCGCCGGTGTCATGATAATGGGGAGGCCGAGACCCGCATAAAAGGAAAGTTCGCTCGGCTTGGTCCAGAGAATATCTGTTTCGCGGAGCACCGCGGAAAAACGGGCAAAATATTCGTGAAGCGTTTGCGCATAGAGTACCTGGATATTGGAGGAGCCGGGATCTATCTCGGTCCGTACAGCCTCAAAGTAGTCGCGGACAGATGTTCTTGTACCGGCTACGAGCATCAAGCGGATTTCGCCCGCCCGGATACGATGCTGGAGGCTTTTTGCGATGTGCCCTCCGATTTCCTTCTGGGCTCCGGCCCCGCCCACGGTGAACGTGATGGTGAGTCTTTGGTGCGGCAGGGCCCGACAGTTGTCCGCTCCGAGGAAGAACTCCACATTTCTGTCGTGGAGAGGCCAGAAACGATTATGCGGGTCGAGAGTCTTCAACCGTCGCGCGAGATCCCCTTTGAGCGTTGTCAGCTCAGGCCCCCCGAGCAACTCTTCCGGCAAGGGAAATCCTGTCAGGAATATCCGCTCTTCCGGGACGCCGTACGCCTTTAATCGTTGTGCGGCTTTGCCGCACGGGGCAAAGTACACAATGCGGCTCTCCCACGGTTCCCGCGCAACCCAGATGCGGTTCAGATCAGCATCACAGACGATACAGTACACCCTGTGCGTCGATCGGCGATCGGCGGCGATAGCGGGCGCAAAGAAAGACGTCACGACCGGGAGGTGCTTGGAAACAATCGTGTCCAGCATCCCCCTGCAGAGCCCTTTTCGGACCAGCGAATCAAGCAACTCCACTTGAAGTGTCGTTCGGGAGAGATTGCGGATCGGATAGAAGGATGGAATATGGAGAAGGCTGTCCAGAATGCTAAAAAGGAGTTTCCCTATGAAGGGGATACTGCGCGCCCGGGAGATACCCTCGTAGGCCGTGAGCATGCGCAACCAGAGCCGGCGTTCGGCCGTCGTGGCGGCGGTATCACGGCCGACCGTAATGATGCCTCCTTCGGCCAGGGTACGAAATGGATACACGGCCCGCTGATGGCCGTACCCCATGTCGGCGGCCACCACCCAGAGCTGTGACGGCGGAGTCAGTTCACGGGCCATGACCGTCAATCATGGCTTCCCATCAAATGCCTGATTACGCAAAAGAGTCGTCATCTGGTATGGCGCTGGATCTCCGCCGAGAAACCGGTGGAACCAGTCAAGATGGGCATTGTAATAGAACGGCATTGATGTTACTCCGCCCGGCCAGTGGCCGTCATTCTTGAACACGATAAGGCGGGAGGGAATTCTGCGCCTCTGCAGATCGGTGAAAAATTCCAGACTCTGGGTGTATGGCACCCGATAGTCCCGTTCGCCGGTAATCACCAGGCAGGGAGTCTTAAATTCTTTTACAAATCGGTTCGGCGACCATGCCGTGTAGAGGTCCGATTCCCAGGGTGTTCCACCGAGATCGTATTCGGGAAACCACAGCTCTTCGGTGCTTCCGTGCATTGCTTTCAGATTGTACACCCCCATCATTGCAGAAAGAGCCTTAAATCGATCGGTATGTCCTTCCATCCACATCATCATATATCCACCGTACGACCACCCCATGGCACCCATGCGGTCCGGGTCTACAAACGAGAGGCGGGCAAGGGAATCTGTTACTGCCATGATGTCCAGATACACTTTTCCCGCCCAGTCTCCGGATATCGCTGCCGTAAATTCCTGTCCGTAGCCCGTTGACCCGTGCGGATTCGGGAAGGCCACGATATATCCTGAACCAGGATAGACCTGCCAGTCCCCCCGGAACGCGTCTGCCCACTGTGATTGTGGTCCACCGTGAACATTCAGGATGAGAGGATACTTCTTCCCGGGTGAAAAGTTGTGGGGTTTGACAAGGAACGTGTGGATTGTTTTCCCTGTGGGCGAAGGAATCCAGAGTTCCTCAACGGGTCGGATGTCCACCTCCTGTTCAACCGTCAGGTTGAAGGTTGTAAGCCGGCGTGGTTTCTTCCCGGCCGCATCGCTGTACCAGAGTTCCTGGGGTTCACCGACGGACCGCCGGACCAGGGCTATTCCTGATCCATCGGGTGAGACAGAGAAGCCATCAATGGTCTGAAGATCGAGCACCCTCACGATGACCCCTGTGCGGAGGTCAAGCCGGTAAAGAGGCACATGTCCCTGCACATCGGCGGTGAAAAGAAGGTGTTTGCTGTCAGGACTCCACTGTACGTCATTCACCCAGTAATCAAACCCCTCCGTGACAATTCTTGTCAGTCCCGTTTTTCGATCGAACAATGACAACCGGAAACAGTCCGCTTCATACCCGGGGATGGCCTGCGTCCGGAAGGCAATGTACTTCCCGTCCGGGGAATACGCAGGGTCGCCATCGTACGCTGCATTGCCAACCGTAATATTTTGTGCCACGCCACCTCCGGCGGGAACGATCCAGAGATCCTTGTTAGTCGTCTCCGCTTCATGTTGATCGTGATTTGAAACGTAGCAGAGCTCACGACCATCAGGCGAATAGGCGAACCCTGTTCCGCCCAGCGAAAAGGCCGGTGCATCATACTCGCCCGGCGTATTGTCGAGATACTGTTTGGATTCCAGATTGTAGGTCAGGGTATGTGTACGCTTCCCCCCCTTCCAGGAGGTCCAGTGACGATAGAGGAGACGGTCCGTCATGTATGCATGGAGGGGTCCCTGCTGGACAGAAGCAGCAACGGCCTTATTGCAGCTATCATCGACTCCGCAATCCGGATATACGTCACTGGAGAAAGTAACATGTTTTCCGTCGGGGGCCCAGATCGGACTTCCGGCTCCGCTGGAAAAATTGGTGAGCTGCCGGGGCTCACCTCCCCGTGCGGGCAAAAGCCACACCTGAGAGTCCTGTGTTCTTGTGGAGAGAAAGAGAATCTCCGATCCGTCAGGCGACCAGCGGGGGTGCGTGTCTGAGGATTCGTTGTTGGTCATCCGCCGGAGATCCGAACCATCAACATTTATCAGATAGATCTCGCTGTTTGTGGTGCCTTTCTCAAGGTTGCTTTCTCGGACAACAAAGGCTATCTGTTTGCCGTCGGGTGAAAAATTCGGATCCTCCACCGCGCGCAGGCGATAGAGGTCGGCAATAGTGAAGGGCTTCTTCTGTGATTCAGCGGGAAGGAAACCCGTACCACAAAGTATCGCCAGAATGATCAGACGGTGCATGATACGCTCCTTCACGGAGTTCATAATCGTTTCCGGGCGGGGATAGAGGAGGAATCACCTCGTGCTGAACTTACGTAAGAGGGTGAACAATAGCAATTCCTTGAATATGATTGATTTCCTGCCGATATTCACCATACATGAACTCCATGCCGGCATCTATTCCGTTCCCCCGTGCCATTGTCGACTGTGCCGCCTTCCGCGGCAACCTCAAGGCAGTACGGGCATACGTTGGACCAAACGTTCGTATTATGGCGGTTATCAAGGCGAACGGGTACGGACATGGTATGATCCCCCTCGCTCGGGAGGCCGCGGCCTCCGGCATTGGTGATTTTGGGATTGCGCGTGTGCACGAGGGGATTGAACTCCGTGACGCGGGGTTCCATCAGCGCATTCTCGTTTTCGAAGCGGCACAGGCTGCCGATGTGCGTCGGGCAGTTGAAGCGGAACTCACATTGACCGCCATGACTCCTCAGTTGTTTGAGGAAATTGAATCTGCGGCGCAGGCGTGTGGAAAAAAAGCGGCTGTCCACGTCAAATGTGATACCGGTATGGGGCGTCTGGGGCTCCCGCCCGATCAGGCGATTGCCCTTATGAAGAGAATCGCCCGTTCCCGATGGACTTCTCTGGAAGGTGTTTACAGTCACTTCGCGACAAGCGAATTGCCGGACAGGGCGTTTGCCGAGGGACAGTTGCAGCGGTTTCTGGAAGTCGTGGAGGCAGTACGCAAGGCCGGCGTGGATGTCCCGCTACGACATATGGCCAACAGTGGTGCCATCATTGCCATGCCTGATGCTCACCTGGACATGGTGCGGCCAGGCATCATGCTCTACGGCTACCCCCCGCGCAGGGACATGCTGGAACTCCACCCGGTCCAGCCCGTTCTCTCGCTCGTGTCCCGCGTCGCATTTGTGAAGACTGTCGATGCAGGAACCTCCATTTCGTACGGCAGGAAGTACTTTGCGGATCGCCGTACCACCATCGTCACGGTGCCTCTGGGCTACGGCGACGGGTACTCAAGGCTGCTTACAGGGAAGTCTGAAGCACTTATCCGGGGGCGGCGATATCCCATCGTGGGCACGATCTGCATGGATCAACTCATGGTTGCGGTGACTCCGGATGACCTTGTGGAGGTCGGAGATGAGGTGACCCTCATCGGGCGGGGCGGAAATGAGACAATAACTGCATGGGATCTGGCCGAACGGATCGGGTCCATACCCTATGAAACAACCTGCGCTCTCACTCCGCGCGTACCTCGCACCTATGAGGGTTGCACATAAGACAATCAAGTTGTACCTTATGCAATGTTGGCCATTGTGTTCTGTTACCCATGTGATATCATTAAAGGGAATATGTGCAATGCGAAATCTGTGGATAGGTGTGGTGGTCTTAGGACTGGCAGCATGTGCGCAATCACCGGTTATGGCTCAGGAACAACAGACTTCGAAGGCGGAGAAGCCGGCTGTCACGCAGCCAGCTGTTGACGTGTTCGCCTGTCCGATGCATCCAGAGGTCACTGCCGCAAAGGCCGGCAAATGCTCCAAGTGCGATATGGCTCTGGAGAAGAAAGTTACAAAGACCTCAAAGGAGGTCAAGAGTAAACCAAAACCGCACAAGGATATGAAGAACGAGGGCAAAGAAAAATGTGGGGGATGTGCAGAGCCATGCGGAGACCAGTAATCTCCCTTATACCATGAAGGGTTACCCCCATGACAATACTCGTCGTTGATGACGAGCCGGAATACAGACTCGTTTTAAAGAATGTACTGCTGACGGAAGGTTTCCAGGTCGTCCTTGCAGAAAACGGCGAGGATGCATACCAGAAACTGACCCAGAACACCGTGGACCTGGTCATATCCGACATTTATATGCCGGTGATGGACGGCATCCGCTTTCATCGGATGGTACGCGACAATTCACAATATAAAGAACTCCCATTTCTGTTCGTGTCTGCCTTTGATGACCAGCACACACTCGATGCGGTAAAGGATCCACGATTCGAGGGGTTCCTTCGCAAAGCACGTCCCGTATCCGAGATGAAAGAGTGGATTCATTACTTGATGACACCGGAAGACAAGCGTCCCAAGCTGCCTCCTGGGGGGGCGCGCTCCCGCCTCAATCAACAGCTGCGCGGTAGAAATCGCTGAGCCGTGTATTGACGTTCTCGCCACACACAATCACAAACCTGACACGATATGCCTGATACCATACGTACGCCCGCGACGCTTGTTACCGGAGCGAATGGCGAAATGGGACATGGGCTGATCGAACGGTTGGCCGAATCCGGCGGGCACCATATTATTGCCATGGATGTGCGTCCGATTGACGATTCATTGAGCGCCCTTTGCGGGACCACCCTCATTGGTGACATCCTGGACTCCCGCCTGCTTGAGCGATTGGCGAGCGAGTATCAGATCCGGGCGATTTACCATCTTGCCGCGCTGCTCTCCACCCGTGCAGAATTTACGCCCGAGGCGGCACACCGCGTCAACGTGGAAGGCACGATGTCGCTTCTCCGGCTTGCCATCGAACAGTCGCGCTGGCAGGGTGCGCCGGTTCAGTTCCTCTTTCCAAGTTCCATTGCTGTGTACGGACTCCCCTCGATCGACATAAAACGAAGTGCGGGCAAAGTACGTGAGGACAGCTGGACGCAGCCCATTACGATGTACGGATGCAACAAACTGTATTGTGAGCACCTCGGTCGATACTATACACATCACTACCGGCAGCTTGCGGCGGATGCAGAAAAAGCAGCCGTGGATTTTCGGGCGATTCGGTTCCCCGGGCTGATTAGCGCGATGACCCTTCCGAGTGGTGGCACGAGCGATTACGCACCCGAGATGCTGCATGCCGCTGCGCAGGGAAAACCGTATTCCTGTTTTGTGCGCGAGGATGTCCGGATCCCTTTTATGGCAATGCCTGACGCAATCACCGCCCTGCTCGCCCTCCAGGCTGCTCCATTACATCGTCTCTCACAGACCGTCTATAACATCACGAGCTTCAGTCCATCGGCAGATGAGATCAGGAGTATTGTAAAGAAGGCATTCCCCGATTCCGAGATCACGTTCCTGCCGGACGACAAGCGTCAGGCTATCGTCGATTCCTGGCCGGAAGATGTGGACGACAGCAGTGCCCGGCGTGATTGGGATTTTATACCGGAGTACGATCAGAGACGGGCATTCGAGGAGTACCTGATCCCGACGATCCGTCAACGGTACCGCTGACCAATCAGAACACGGGGGCGCCATGGACAGAACGGACGAACAGTCTCCCCACGCGGTGATTGGCTGGTCGGTGATCGCTCTCTCCCTCCTCATCGGCTTCTCTGGAATTTTCCCGTCGGCTGTGAACTGGGGCGTACATTTCTGGGGCTTTCTCCCCGCGCCGAGCGTCCTGGTCCCGCTCACGCTCTTCCTCCTTTCACTTTTTCCTTCCTCACAGACCGGTGTTCTCCGGTTCATTGAGGTGAGCAATAGCCGGTTGCGCGGGTATCCTTCTTTCACGCGGCGTCTGGTCTGGATCGCTGCCGGTTTTCTCATGATTGCGGTGTTCTGGTCTTCCCGTCAAGCCACGCACTTCCTGGGCGATGGGTATCTTCTCCTTCGCACGCTCCCTCTCGCGGCGCAGTCCGGCGAGATCGCCGCATCGTTCCCCACCGCCCCGCTGACCGGGTATCTTGCCGTGTGCGTGTATCGGGTGTTTGTGTATATCGGGTTGGCCGATGCGGCGCTTCTTTCCTGGCAGAGTCTTTCCATCGGAAGCGGGATCCTTGCAATCCCGCTTCTCTGGTATCTGGCAGGCCAGATCTGGACTGATGCCAGGGAACGTACTCTGGGGACTCTGTTCCTGCTGTGCGGTGGTTCCGCAATGCTCTTTTTCGGATATGTGGAAACGTATCCGCTTGCCTTTACATGTTCTCTGGCGTATGCGGGTGTGGCCCTGAGCGTACAGCGCGGCGCACCGCGCCTTGTACTTGCCTCGATCGTCTTTGCTGTTCTGGTTCTGCTCCATGTCGGAATGATCGTGTTTGCTCCATCGTTGTTGTTCCTCTATGTCAGGTATGGTCGTGCCCACGGATGGCGGACATTCAGGGTGCCGCTTCTCTCCTGTATCGTTGTGCTGATAGCGGGTCTTGTCGTGCTTGGGTATTCACCCCTGCGGCTCGTTGCGACGTTTTCCCGCGACGGCCTTTCATATCTTTCCGTGCACTCGGCGGATCCGTGGGGAGATGCGTTCTCCCTGTTTGCGCCATGGCATGTTGTTGATCTGGCCAATGCCTTTCTTCTGGTATCTCCGTTTTCACTTGTCCTGATCGGAGGGTTTCTTGCGGGGGCATTTCTCCCGGCACGGTTCCGTCATGCGGACGCGACATTCTGGATGGTCCTTGCGGGTCCCGCGCTGTTCTGGCTCTTTCTCAACAACTTCGAGCTCGGACTGAGTCGTGACTGGGATCTAGCTTCCCCGGCTGTCTTTATGACTTCGCTGGCGGGCGTTGCGAGCTGGAGTGCATTGACGGGGCCTTCTGAGGCCAGACGGAGAGGGCTTGTCGTCATGGTAGTCCTGACGGCAATACAGACCGTTGGGTGGGTTGCCGTGAACGCCTCGGTGGACCGGTCGGTCCGGAGATTTGAGAGTCTTCTGGACTTCCGGTTTCAATCGCCACGTGCGGCCGCAATAGCGCTTGAGGAGATGGGCTGGTACAGGCGCACCAACGGTGACTATGCAGGCGCGGGAAGTGCATACGCGCAGTGTGTTGTACTGGATTCTACAAATGCCCGTCGGTGGGTATTACTGGCGAATGCCGGAGCGGCAGCGGGAGACACGAGTACTGCGCGGGCCGCTTTTGAGCGGGCTATCCATCTCGGCACCGCTGATCCCGAGGCGTATCTGAATCTTGGAGTCCTGAGGTATCACGCTGGCGATATGGATCAGGGCATCCGGCTTGTCCGGGATGCGATCGCCCTGGACACAACACAAACGCTGAGTCTCTACACGCTTGGGCGTATGTATCAGGATGGAGTGAGGGATACACTTGCCGCGCTCCACTGGTACACGCGTGTTCTCCGGATGGATTCGTCACATGCAGGGGCCCGGATGCGGGCGGCAGAGTGCAGACGGAGTCTCTCAGACGAACACGGGCGCTCCCTCACAAGACCCGGCGCGGCACATTAACGCGTCGCGGGATCGAATGAAATTATCGTTCGGAAAATTCCCTCCTCCCTGATAATAGAAAGAGAACCCGCGCATTCCGCTCATCGTCTTCAGGGAGGATGGTATGGCAACACCCAGTGCATTGTATTCCACCATGGTCCGGGCAGGCCGGACGACGTATTTTGTGGATGTGAAGGAAGCGAAAAATGGGAAGCGGTTCCTGGCAATCTCGGAAAACCGTCTTGATGAAGAGGACAAAAAACAACGCATCACCGTCCGGGTTTTCCAGGAGAGCGTCGATCAGTTCCGGCAGGCAGTAGAGGAGGCGAGCAGGGCCGTTTCCACATGATGCCACGGAGATTCTGACCCTTTTACTATCCTGGCTGCATCAGATGGTGTAGACAACCCCGAAAAACGGGCCATTTTTCGCGTGTCATTAAGGAAAGGACACCATGGAACACCTGACGAAGCAGACCTTCATGGAAAAAATCTACAATTTTGAAAGTAATCAGGAATGGAAGTACGAGGGGACGATTCCCTGTATTATCGATTTCTACGCCGATTGGTGTGCTCCATGCAAAATGGTGGCTCCGATACTTGAAGATCTGGCCCGTGAATATGACGGCAAGATCCAGGTCTACAAGATTGACACGGAAAAGGAACAGGAACTTGCCGCCATGTTCGGCATTCGGAGTATTCCCTCGCTGCTCTTCGTTCCCAAAGAGGGCCAACCGCAGATGGCTATGGGTGCCCTGCCAAAGGAGGCCTTCAAGGATGCGATTAAGACCGTTCTCGGTGTGAACTGACATCTCTCAAACCTCGGGTTTCTTCCCGACCCCGCAGGCGTCACCGGCACCCACAGAAACGGCGTGAAAGCAGAGTCTTCTGCTCTCCCGCCGTTTTCGCTTTCTCTGCACCATCCCGTTCGAACAGCGCCGCCGCACCAGGGTATCTCACAGTTCCGGGCAGCGAAATGAACCTTATCCGTTGAGGATTCCTGCAGATTTTGTTATCTTTTACTCTATCTACCCACAGTGCAGCAGACGATTTTTAATGAACAGTTCAAGGAGGAACACCTTGGGAACCCTACGTCTCGTATCCACCGCCCTGTCAATGGTCGCGGTGATGCTCCTGGCCGGATGCGGCCAATCCAAAACCGTCACGCGTGTAGAACCGGACGAAGTAACCGATCTGAGCGGGGACTGGAATGACACCGATTCGCGTCTTGTGGCCGAGGAGATGATCAAAGATGTCCTGAACAGACCCTGGCTCGGAGAGTTCAAAGGAGAAACAAAACGCTCGCCGGTTGTTATCGTAGGCACGGTGCGCAATAGGACTGCCGAACACATTGCCACAACTGCCTTCATCAAGAATCTGGAACGCGAACTCATTAATTCTTCCCGCGTCGAGTTTGTTGCCAACAAGGAAGAACGCGCCGAAGTCAGGGATGAACGGGCAGACCAGCAGGAATTCTCTTCGGCTGAATCTCTGAAAAAATTCCAGAAGGAAACCGGTGCTGATTACATGCTCCGCGGGGATATTACGTCTATTATTGATCAGGCCTCCGGGACACGGGCAAAATTCTATCAGGTTAATCTTGAACTTGTAAATATCGAAACCAACAAGAAAGTCTGGCTGGGTGAGAAGAAGATCAAGAAGATTGTGACACAGGATGGAACCAAGTTCTAATCCCTCCATGCGGCCCGTCGCATACATTCGGAAAGCGCTGTGGATCTGTGCCCCGGCGCTTTCCCTGTTGCTGACCTCATGCGGGGTCTCGACGGAGTTCTACCGTTCGGTCGATGCCGAGATGGCCCGGGGCAACTACTCCGACGCAGTGGATGTTGTCCGCAAACACCAGCGAACCTACGGGGACAAGAGTTCGGTGTTGTACAACCTGGAGATGGGACTGCTGTTCCATTACGCCGATCAACCGGATTCTTCGACTCTGTACCTGCTCCGGGCGGAGAAAGAAATCGAAGACCTCTACACCAAGAGCGTTTCCCTGGGGGCGATGTCCTTCCTGTTGAACGACAACGTGCTGCCGTATGAAGGGGAAGACTTTGAAAAAGTTCTTGTGAATATCTTCCTTGCCCTGAATTTCGCGGAAAAAGGTCAGGGTGATGAGGCCGTCGTTGAGGCGCGAAAAGTTGACCTCAAACTTCGCGACTATGCACGGCAATACGAAGGAAAAAATGCCTATCAGGAAGATGCGTTCGCACGATACCTCGCCGGCGTACTGTACGAGTCAAATGGCGAGATAAACGACGCGTTTATCTCCTACCGCAAAGCGCACGAGGCGTACACGAGGTATGCCACCGAGTTTGGTACACCGGCCCCGAGCTTCCTTCTCGATGATCTAGTCCGGACAGCCGATCTGCTCGGGTTCGGGGAGGATGCAGATCGTTATCGGACTCAAGGGGGGAAGACGTTCGACCGTTCCGGTTCTCCACGGGGTAGTCTTGTCGTCATCGCCTATGCGGGATTATGCCCGATCAAAACGGAAATCCGCCCGTCCGTTTCCATCCCTGACAACGACGGTATCATTCACACCTTTCAGATTGCCCTGCCGAAATTTGCTCCCCGATTCAGAGGGGCACGCTCCTATACCGTGGAAGCACGTCTGGGTGACACTCAGGAGATCGCCGGGTCAACCCGCACAGAACTTGCGGAGGATGTCACGGCTATTGCTTCCCGGGTGCTGGACGACCGGCTGGGTTTGATCTATCTGAAGAGCGGCGGACGCGCCCTCCTGAAGTTTCTGGCCGCTGAAAAAGCAAAATCGGCCATCAAGAAGAAAGATGGCGGAGAGAACGAGAGCCGGGGACGGAGTGGCAATACCATTGTGAATATCCTGGGTAGCATCGCGATTGACCTGGCCGTTGGTGCTACGGAACAGGCGGACGTCCGGACGTGGCGTACGCTTCCTGCTCAGTTTCAGATGTCACGGTTGATGCTCCAGCCGGGAGCGTACACGGTACGCGTGGCTTCGAGTGATGGAGGATATCTCCTTCCTGCGGAGCCAGTGACGATCCGGCCGGGCAAAACCTCATTTCTACTTGTCGATGATATCCGGTGAGCGATGAACACAACAGCCCAGATTGACGAAGTCTATCGAATTATTCACACTGACCACCACGATCCATTCCAGATCCTGGGCATGCACTCCATCGTAGTCGGCGGAAAGCCTGCGCTGGTGATTCGTGCCTTTCTTCCTGACAGCAACAGGGTCTTCCTCGTTCCCGCCCGGGGGGCAGGGCTTGCCGCAGAAATCGAACTTTCCCGTGTACACGAACATGGCTTCTTTGAAGCCGTTATTCCGGAGAGCACGGAGGCCTTTCCCTACCAGCTCAAAAAAATCACACGGAACGGTGCTATAGAAATCTTTCGCGATTCGTACTCGTATTTGCCGACGCTGAGCGATGTTGACGTCTATCTTTTTAATGCCGGAAGCCATCACCGGGTCTATGAAAAGCTCGGCGCGCACTACGCGGTTGTGGATGGGGTTGGGGGTGTGCAGTTTGCTGTCTGGGCGCCGGGAGCCCGAGCCGTGAGCGTGATCGGGGAGTTTAACGGATGGGACAGGCGTTGCCACGCGATGCGCGTCCTGGGATCGTCCGGCATCTGGGAGATTTTTGTTCCGGGTTTGCCGGAGGGGGTTCTGTATAAGTTCCAGGTCAAAACGCAGACAGGATACGTGATGGACAAAACGGACCCCTACGGGTTCGAAATGGAGGTGCGACCCAGCACCGCTTCACGTGTGAATTTTCTCGACAACTATACCTGGAACGACGCCGGGTGGCTTGAGCGGCGTGCGCGGGGGGGACAGCTGGATCAGCCGTTCGCTGTCTATGAAGTTCATCCCGGGTCCTGGCAACGCAAGGAGCACGGTCAATGGCTGACCTATCGAGATCTGGCCGACCGTCTTATTCCCTATGTGCGCTCCACAGGATTCACGCATATCGAACTTCTTCCGGTCATGGAGCATCCCCTCGACGCTTCCTGGGGGTATCAGGTGACCGGGTACTTTGCACCGACGAGTCGGTTTGGTTCTCCGCAGGATTTTATGTGGTTTGTTGACCGGTGCCACCAGGAGGGGATCGGGGTCATTCTGGATTGGGTGCCGGCGCATTTTCCACAGGACATTCATGCGCTGGCGCTCTTCGACGGCACGCACCTGTATGAGCATGCAGATCCCCGGAAAGGGCTACATCAGGATTGGGGCACCTTCATCTTCAACTTCGGGCGGCTGGAAGTGCAGAACTTCCTCATCGGCAATGCCCTGTTCTGGATCGATCGGTATCATGTTGATGGTTTCCGTATCGATGCGGTGGCTTCGATGCTCTATCTCGACTATTCGCGCAACGCCGGGGAGTGGATTCCCAATCAGTATGGAGGCCGCGAGAATCTCGAAGCGATCCATTTTCTGCGGGAGCTGAACCGCGTCGTCCACGAGTATTATCCGGGCGCCCTTACCATTGCAGAAGAATCAACGGCCTGGCCGGGGGTCACAGCACCCATCGAGCATGGCGGCCTCGGTTTTGATCTGAAATGGAATATGGGATGGATGCACGATGTCCTGGAGTACTTCTCGCATGATCCGGTGCACCGCTCCTACCATCACAACAATCTTACCTTTGCCCTGCTCTATGCGTTTACGGAACGTTTTATTCTTCCGCTCTCGCACGATGAAGTTGTCCATGGGAAGAACGCCCTGCTGAGCAAGATGACGGGAGATCTCTGGCAGAAACTGGCAAATCTCAGGCTCCTGCTGGGCTTTATGACCGGATTTCCCGGAAAAAAACTTCTCTTTATGGGGGCGGAATTCGGGCAATGGGACGAATGGAACCATGACCGGAGTCTGGACTGGCACCTTCTCGATTTCGACACGCACCGGGGAGTGCACCGGTGGGTGCAGGATGTGCTCCAGCTGTACGCTTCGCGTCGTGCCCTTCATGCCGATGATTTCCACTATAGCGGGTTTTCCTGGGTGGATTTTCATGATAGCACGGGAAGTATAATTTCCTTCGAACGCTCCGCCCACGAACCCGAAGATGTTATTTCAGTTGTCTGCAACTTCACGCCTGTGCCCCGATACGATTACCGCGTTGGCGTGCGTGAAGCGGGGTGGTACAAAGAGCTGCTGAACAGTGACGCAGAATTGTATGGTGGCGGAAATGTGGGTAATGGGGGGGGTGTAAATGCTGACCCGGTGCCATTCCACGATCGACCGTATTCCGTTGCTCTGACCATTCCTCCGCTGGCCGTTCTTTTTCTGAGCCGGGTAGCGTAGTTTCGCTGCATCGAGAATGGTGATTCCACGGAACTGAACCCTGTACGCGCATTGTTATAATAGTGTTGAACAAATGTGAACGACGACGGGAGTTCTGTGAAGCAGGTCGCTTTAATAGGGTCGGGGTTCGGTGGACTTGCCGAAGCCATTCGCCTGCAGGCTAGGGGCTTCTCCGTCACAATCTTCGAAAAGCGGGATAAAATCGGAGGAAGGGCATATCAGTTCGTCAAAGACGGCTACACCTTTGACATGGGTCCTTCCCTTATTACCGCTCCCTTTATTATTGACCGTGTGTTCCAAGCTGCGGGAAGGAACATGCGGGACTACCTCGATCTGATCCCCCTCGATCCTTTCTATCGATTGTATTTCCATGACGGATCGTTCATGGACTATTCCGGTGATCCGCGCCGCATGAAGGAGGAAATCGCAAAATTCCTACCGGCTGACGCGCTGCACTATGACCGGTTTTTTGAAGATGTGAAAAAGATCTATGATGCGGTCATCACCGAGGGCCTCGGTGCGAGACCGTTTGAAACGTGGAAGTCGTTTCTCTCGTTTGCGCCCCGCGCCATCCGTCTGGGCGGGCTCCGCCCGGTGTACAACTTTGCGAGTCGGTATTTCAAGGACGAACGAAACCGGTTTGCCTTTTCGTTCCATCCGCTCTTCATCGGTGGCTCCCCGTTTCGCGCGCCGAGCATATATATCATGATACCGTACCTGGAGCGTGAAGCAGGCGTCTGGTTTGCCCGGGGCGGAATGTACAGCCTTGTCCGTGCCTTTGAAACGGTCTTCCGCGAACTCGGAGGAATCATTCACACCGGTGCCGAGGTTGATGAAATTGTGGTGCGTGATGGTCGCGCAACGGGGGTCCGCGTCGCCGGAACCCTCCATCCAGCGGACATCGTGGTGTCTAATGGAGACGTCCCGTGGGTCTACAAACACCTCATCAAGCCTGAATTCCGCACACGTCGCTGGTCGGACCGTGCTCTTGGTCGGCTTCATATGTCCATGAGCTGCTTCCTTCTGTATATCGGAGTCCGCAAGCAGTACCCACAGCTGAAACATCACACGCTCATTCTGAGCGCGCGGTACAGAGAGCTCATCAGGGATATTTTCGATAAAAAAGTGCTTCCGGACGACTTCTCGATGTATTTGCACGTTCCGAGCCGGACCGATCCCGCGATGGCACCGCCCGGAGCAGAGAGTATGTATGTGTTGATTCCGGTGCCTCATCTCGGTGGAAAAACCGACTGGAGCGCTTCATCGATTCCATTTAAAGACCGGATTCTGGCATTTCTGGAGGAAGAGTTTGGCCTGGAAGATTTCCGTGCCAGTATTGAGGTTCTTGAGATGTTCACCCCCCTGGACTTTGAGCGTGAACTTAATGCGCTTTACGGGAACGCTTTCAGCATCGAACCGCGTTTAACACAGAGTGCACTCTTCCGTCCACACAATAGAAGCGAGGAGATACGCGGCCTGTATTTTGTCGGGGCCGGAACCCATCCCGGAGGGGGAGTCCCAGGTGTTCTTCTTGGTGCCGAAGCAACCGAACAGTGTATTATGGAAGACGTCCCGGCGTGATTTTTTTTGAGCTTTTCTTGAAATCGGATAATTCGCAAATACCAAATGAATCACATGTCATCAAGACCTATGCATAAGCCCATACTGTCCACAGCCGACGTGGCCCGGCTATTCTGCGTTACGGAGACGACCGTGAAGAGATGGGCTGATGAGGGAACGCTGAGGTGCCAGAAAACTCCGGGAGGTCACCGCAAATTCCAGATTCGCAACGTGGTTGCGTTTGCTGAAGAAAACAACTTCGAGCCGATCGGGGCGCTCTCCCTGCCCGGTCAGCCGGAGACCGGGGAGGCCTTGCAGGTCGCGATTCTCAAACGTGACTTCACCGTCCTTGTCCGGACGTTCGTTGACAAAGCACTCTCGCCTGACCGCACGGATCTTTACCGCTTCCTCTCATATCTGTATGGACACCGCATCGCGCTGTGGGAAATCTACGATCTTGTCCTGAAGCCCGGTATGGAGGTGATCGGTGACCGATGGAGCGCTGGCTTAATTGGCATCGGCCAGGAACACATGGCATCCTACGAAACGCTTGATGCTCTCGCGAAACTCCAGAATGAAATCCTTATCAAGGCACCCACCGGTGATTCGGCAATTCTTGCATGCCTGGGCGAAGAGCTCCATGAAATCGGTTTACGATGCACTGCCTCCCTCTTTGAGGCAGAAGGATGGCGGACACAGTATCTCGGCGCCCGGACGCCGGCGGACGCCATCCTCAGTGCTGTCAGAGATTTCCATCCGTTGGTCATCGGCATTTCCGTCACCAGGGTGCACGAGAAGGAAGAGCTGGCACACCAGCTGCACACGATTGCCGAGAGTGCCAGGGCCTATGGCGGCAAGATGATCATCGGGGGAATGGGCGTCCCGGCCGATCTCCACGGGGCTGCATGGCATGATGGTGTAATACATTCCGGGCGCGAACTCCTTACGTTCATCGAAGAACGAGGCAACGGACTCCGTGCTCAAGGCTCTCGCGGACGGAGGGTGTTATGACCGGTCCGACAATCCACACACATGAATACGCACGGCGGGTAACCAAACGGTACGCCCGGACCTTCTATTTTGCATCGCATGTTCTCCCGCGCGACAAATGTGCAGCTGCCTACGCGGTGTATGGATTCTGTCGTTATGCAGACAACCTGACCGATGCTCATCAGGGAGATGCCGGGCGGATGCCCGGTGCCGCTGCACGGATTGCGGAACTTCGTCAGGAGCTGGCGGACATCTACCGGGGCGGGGCGGGTGCGGCCCGGTGGCCCGCGCTTGGCGAAATCGTTCGACGCTACGGCATACCACAGGAGTATCTGGACGCATTGCTGGATGGTGTTGAGATGGATCTCACGCCCAGAGTGTACCGGAATTTTGAAGATCTTGACCAGTATTGTTACCGGGTTGCCTCCGTGGTCGGGTTGGTGATGACACATGTTTTCGGAGCCACATCGGACAAAGCCCTCCGTCATGCAGCGGAACTCGGGACGGCGATGCAACTGACGAATATCCTGCGGGATGTGGGGGAGGATTTTGGCATGGGTCGTATCTATCTACCCCGTGACGAAATGGCCCGGTTCGGGGTCTCCGAAGAGACCATTGCGGCCGGTTCTGTGACGGAATCTATCCGGCGGTTGCTGCAATTCCAGATCACACGCGCGCGCGAGTATTATCATAGAGCCGAACCGGGCATTGCTCTCGTGCCTGACGATGGTTCACGTATTACGGTTCGCCTGATGAGCACTCTCTACTCGAAGATCCTCGACGCCATTGAACGGAATGACTATGATGTTTTTTCCCTCAGGGCACATGTACCATTCCGTACCAAGTGCCGAATTGCCTTGTCCGTTGTGACCCGTCCATCAGACCGTCCTTCAGTCTCCTCCAGTACAAAAGACCATAAAGCGAAGATGGTTCACGAAAACATGATGGCTGATGAAGAGCGCTGAATCCCCTAACTGACTGATAATCGTTTTATGAGAACCTTATGAATGTGACCGCCCGGAGTCTTGAGTGGGAAGCCTTGTTCCCTCCGAAAATTGACGACCTGCTCCACCATTCCATCGCCGGAGTTGAACCTCCGGGATTGCGGCACGTGCTGGGTAACGCTGTGACCGGGGGGAAGCGTATCCGCCCCATCCTCACCGCTCTGGCATGTGCGGCGGCCGGAGGAGACGAGCAGGATACCCTGGAGGCGGGTGCAGCGATTGAGCTACTCCACACGTCTTCCCTTGTGCACGATGACATTATGGATGAGGCTGATCTGCGTCGGGGCGCTCCAACCATTGTCAAACAAAACGGTACTTCCATGGCCGTCCTTGCCGGGGACGCACTACTTGCCCTCTCGTTCCGGCTTATCCACAGCATCACATCGCCCCGCAAAGACGAGATTCAGAGGGTGTTCACAACGACGTTTCTCAATCTCTGCGAAGGTCAGTGTGCCGATATCCGGGTGACTGAATCGTCCCTGGACGAAACACCCGGCCATTCCTGGATGGTTGAGCGTAAGACTGCGCGCCTTATCGAAGCGTGTACCACCATCGGCGGACTGCTGGCTCCATATAACCCGAATCATGTACGGGCCCTGAGCGCCTTCGGTCTCGCACTGGGTCTGGCCTATCAGGCGACCGACGATCTGCTTGATGCGAACGGTAACGAAATGGAGACGGGCAAAACAGGCGGGCTGGACCACCGCAACGGCCGACAGACATACCTCACTCTGGCCTACCCGGAACGTAATTCGGCTGAGGAGATTCGCCGGCTTATCCGTAACCATACGGCCGCAGGGTGCAGGGCATTGGAGTCGCTCCCGCCCTCATCCTCGCGTGACCGGCTCGTGGGTCTGGCAATGAGTCTTCTGGATCGGCGCCACTAACGATGGCAGCGACGCATCCATATCGCCGCATTCTGGTCTGGTTTCGACGTGCTTTGCGGGTGGATGACAATATGGCGCTCTGGCATGCCCTCCACGATGGAGAGGAGATTGTGCCCGTACTCTGTCTGTCAGAACATCCTGCTTACCAGGACTTAACTGAACGGCGCAAGCTCCTCAGAACTCAAATCTGGAATCTGGATGCCGGGCTGAGGAAACGAGGGACTTCCCTCCACGTGCGGCTGGGTTCCCCTGAACGGGCTCTTCTCACTGCGGCGGCGGTCTATCGTGCAGACGCAGTCTACGCAGTTGCCCTCCACGACACCCCGGGTCTCGAACGGGATGCCGGGATCAAACGGGCGCTTGGAGCGATGGGTGTGGCCTTTGTTCTCTGGCCGGACCGTGTACTCTCTGAGGCAAATCAAATCCTGACAAAGACAGACACGCCGTACAAAGTGTACACCCCTTTCAGGCGGGCATGGCTCGCCAGTGCCGACGATAAACCGCGGCCGGTGGGATTGTCCCGATCGATTACGCCTGTGCCCTCCGCAGAAGGGACACGCACAGTCCACTCGCTCGGATGGGTTGATGGGGTCCGGGAGTTTGATGTGTTGAAACAGTTGAGGAGTTTTCTCAAACACAACGTCGGTCGGTACCACAAGCAGCGTGATCTTCCCGGCGTGGAAGGGACTTCAAGACTCTCTCCCCATCTCTCGATAGGGAGTATTTCAATCCGGCGGGTTTACTGGGAATCGCGCGCCGCGGCCGAACACGCGTCACCGGATGCCAGACGTGGGATTACGACCTTTGTAAACGAACTGATCTGGCGCGAGTTTTACTACCAGATACTCGTTCATTTTCCCTATGTGCTGCAAACGGCGTTCCGTGAAGATTTTCGGTCGCTCCGGTGGAGCGAGAACATGCGGTATTTTGACCGGTGGAAGGAAGGGAATACCGGCTATCCGATTGTTGATGCGGCCATGCGGCAGCTTTCGACCGAGGGATGGATGCATAACCGTGCCCGTATGATTGTGGCATCGTTTCTTACGAAAGACCTGCATCTCTCGTGGCAGTGGGGCGAGCGGCACTTTCTGAAACTCCTGACGGATGCCGACCTCGCATCCAACAACGGCGGGTGGCAGTGGACAGCCGGTACGGGGACCGATGCCTCTCCCTGGTTCCGGATTTTTAATCCTGTTCTCCAGGCAAAAAAGTTCGATCCGGACGGAGTCTATGTCCGCCGGTATGTGCCGGAACTCCGTGCAGTCCCGGTTCCCTCGATTCATCAGCCATGGAAAATGAACAGGCAGGAACAGGAAGCGGCAGGGTGCATCATAGGCCGGTCCTATCCTGTTCCGCTCGTAGAACATGGTCAGGCACGCGCGAAAACGCTGAATCTGTACAAGAGCAAACAAAAGGGAATGTTATGATACGCTTTGTGTTCATCATGCTCGCCGCATTTGTGGCTATGGAGTTTTTTTCGTATCTGGTCCATCGTTTTGTCTACCACACGCTACTCTGGGTATTGCACAAAAGCCATCACACGCCCCGTAAGGGAGTCTTTGAATGGAATGATGTTTTCCCGATGGTATTCGCATCGATAAGCATCTATGTCATGTGGTATGCCGTAGGGGATTCCACTCGGGGAGACCTGTTGGCGCTCATTCTTGGTGTGACGATGTACGGGATGATCTACCTGGTGATCCACGATCTCTATGTCCACCGGCGCATGAAATCACTCACATTCCGCATCCACTATCTGCAACAGGTCAAGAAAGCGCATATGGTCCATCACCTGACCGGAGGCGAACCATATGGACTTCTGCTCTTCTGGGTTCCGCGTCACATCAGGGATGCGGCCCCCGATGAACCACAGGATGCGTCACCCGAAAGTACAAAAACCTGAGCCCTGCATGATCCTGCACGTCGTACTCCTGGCGCTCTTTCCCCTGACATCCGGTTTCACGCTCGATGCAACAGCCCATCATAGCGTGGAGCTCCGCCACCCGATAGATTCTGTGCGTGCTCTGGTGCACAATCTAAAAACGCTGGAAGAATCGATGCCGGGCGTCATAGAGATCAGGCCGGAAGGAGAGGGGCGGTTTCTCTATCGCACGAAGAGAGAGATACCGTTTTCAGCGCCTATGCAAATAGATTTCCGCATCGTGGGGGTGTTCGAACCGGATGGCAGTGTGACATGGCGGACGCCCGGCACGGATGATCATAACTGGATGTCCTTCCGTTTTGTCACCGTTCCGGTTGGCACGTCAACAACTCTGCTCTCCCTCCGTCTTCGGGTGCGGCTTGTGCGGGAGCAGGGAACGGAAATTCATGTTCTGGCTCCGCTTCTGGGTGAGAGATTCCTCAGTGAACGAATGGAACAGGATCTGACAGCCATGCTCCACCTCTTCGGGGAACGTCTTTCGCGGCGCGAACCGTCCTTTCAAACTGTCCGGTACTAAGCCATGCATGCCGAGTATTTTATCGTTCTTGGGGCAATTCTTCTGTTTCCGCTGGGGCTGAGCATCGTTATGCGCCTCAGGATCTACACGCACGGCCCTGCGTTGCTCAAAGTTATGGGAATTGTCTGCGCGGCATATTGGACATGGGATGTTGTTGTGACTGCGCGTGGACACTGGTCATTTAATCCAGACTATGTGATGGGATGGACTCTTCTGGGTATGCCGGCCGAGGAATGGCTGTTCTTTGTTGTGCTTGTATTCGTATCGATCTTCACGTATGAAGCCGTGCGGAAGGTTCTTACAAAACAATGAAAGAATATACACTCTTTGCATTCCTTTCCGCCGCGTTCGGATTGATCCTGGATCGACTTCTCAGGACCCGGATTGCCGGGGGAAAGGAATTCTGGATAACGATGACGGTCATGATGGCCTTCAAAATTCCATCAAACGGGTATCTTACGGGCAGACCCATCGTGTTGTACAACCCGGACTTCTTTCTCGGCATCCGCCTGGGTTCAATTCCGGTTGAGGACTTCCTGTACGGATTCGGTTTGATCACGATAACCCTCGTTCTCTGGGAGTATTTTGTGCGAAAGGAACACAAGCATGAAGTTTGATCATGTTGCCGTTCATGTCAAGGACATTGCCCGGTCTGTCGCGTGGTACAGGGAGACCGTTGGTGCCTCGGTACTGTACGAAGACGACACCTGGGCATTTCTTGAAGCGGGGGGAGTGAAGATTGCCCTGACGCTTCCGAGTCAGCATCCCCGCCACATCGCCTTCGATGTCGGCACAGCCCCCTCGGACGAATTCCTCAAAAAAGCGCGTCCGCATCGGGATGGAAGTGTGTCGTACTACATCGTGGATCCGGACGGCAACGCGGTGGAATGGATACAGTATCCCCGGACACCGGAGGTCGCATGAAGGTGCACGTTCTCCGCAGACAGCAGGTGGTCGCCCAGCCTCTCGAGAGGGTCTTTCAGTTTTTCTCCCGCCCTGAAAATCTTGCCCGCCTGACTCCGGACGCTCTCCGGTTCCGGACCCTGACGCCTTCCCCCATTGTCATGAAACCGGGAACCATGATTGACTACACAATCCGTGTCCTTGGCATTCCTGTACGATGGAAGACATTAATTACTTCGTATGATCCACCCCGCGGATTTGTGGACGAACAGGTGCGGGGTCCCTATGCGTTCTGGTTTCATCGTCACACGTTTTTTGCCGTTGATGGGGGGACGGAGATCATTGACGAAGTGCACTACGCCCTCCCCGGCGGAGTGCTTGCTCCGGTAGCTCATACGGTGTTTGTTCGACGGCAAATCGGAAAGATTTTTGACTACCGGGCGAAGGCCATCACCCGGTTTTTTGAGAACGGGACAGAACGGGCTGCCGGATGAACATCACTCTCGCTGGTGCAACCGGATTCATCGGAACAGCGCTCGTGCGCCGGCTTCGCGAGCGGGGAGATGCGGTCACCGTTCTGACGAGAAGGCCCGAAGCCGAGTTGCCGGCGGTATTTTCCGGAGTCCGCATGGTGCAGTGGGATGGGGAGCATCAGGGGGAATGGTGCGCGGCGTTGACAGGTTCCGACGCAGTGATCAATTTATCCGGCGAGTCGATCGCCGGTCGCCGGTGGACTGCAGAGAGGAAAAAAAGGATAGTGGACAGCCGGATCGGTCCGACCAGAACCCTCGTCGAGGCACTCCGGAGGATGTCCGCCCCTCCCAAAGTACTCCTCAATGCCTCAGCAATCGGCTATTACGGGGGAGTCGGGGAAGGGCCCGTCTCAGAAGAGGCAAATGCAGGAACCGGCTTTCTCGCCGAGACGTGTTCCCGGTGGGAATCAGAAGCCCTTGCTGCCGGACAATTCGGCGTCCGCGTGGTGCTTCCACGGATAGGTATTCTGCTGGGCCGGGGTGGGGGAGCGCTGCCAAAGATGCTTTTGCCGTTTCGACTTTTCATCGGCGGGCCTCTGGGATCGGGAAGGCAGTGGTTCCCGTGGGTTCATCTTGATGATGTTACCGGTGTTGTACTCTTTGCGCTGGATACGCCCGGGCTGTCCGGACCGGTAAATGTCGTCGCGCCCGAAGCTGTTACCATGGGCGAATTCAGCCGCGCTCTGGGATCGGTCTTGCGGCGCCCGTCCTGGCTCCCCGTGCCGGAAGCTGTGTTGCGCATCATTCTTGGTGAAATGGCCGGGCTTGTCCTCGAAGGCAGACAGATTGTGCCGGCGGCGCTTCAAAAACTTGAATATTCCTTTGTCTATCCCCGACTCTCAAAGGCACTACAATCGTTGCTCCCGTGAGGGCGGCACCGGCCGGGCCTCTTCATTCTTTCCTGTTTTTTTTCTATATTCTCTGTATCTATGAACAGCCGCGTCTGACATTTGTCATGTCCAATGTCCAACCGGACGCCCCAGAGACCCCCGGTTTCCTTCGCCACTCGCACGAAATGGCTCTATTGTCTCCAGAGACTCCGAGATGAATGCTGATACAAAACCCCACGAGAGACTTTTAAGCGAATTTCCCCCTGCCACTCCCGGGGAGTGGCGCGATGCAGCGGAAAAGCTGCTCAAGGGTGCCCCATTCGAAAAAAGAATGATTACGCCGACGCCTGAAGGAATTGACCTGCTTCCGATCTATGCGCCTCCGGCGGACCAATCGGGAGGACCGGTGGCCCGACCGGAAGAACCGGGCAGTTATCCCTTCCGCAGGGGGTCAGCGGCACCAGCCCCGAACCCTCCTCCATGGCTCATCGCGCAGGAACTTCCGTATCCAACCTATGAAGAGTTTAACAAAGCGCTCCGTGATGATCTGGAGCGCGGACAGACTGCCATCTTCCTCCCGCTGGATCTGGCTTCGCGGCTGGGAGTTGACCCCGACCAGGCTGATGCTTCGACGATCGGCAGCCGGGGAGTTTCCATCGCGTCCGTTGCCGGTTATGGAAAGGCATTGACGGGGATCGACCTCTCGTCCTACCCGCTCTTCATTGAGGCGGGTTCTGCAGGTCCGCTCTTCCTTGCACTGGCGGCGGCGGATGCCAGAAAGAAGCATCCGGATCGTCCTGCACTCCGTGGTTGTATTGGCAGCGACCCCCTTGGCGTGCTCGCGAGTGAAGGAAGACTCCTGTCGTCACTTGAGGTGCTGTATGATGAAATGGCCGTGGCGGCGGAGTGGGCTGATAAGTACAGTCCGGAACTCCGCACCATCGTGGTCTCAACAAGCGCCTACCATGACGGGGGCGCCTCAGCGGTCGAGGAATTGGCATGTGCTGTCGGCACAGCCGCAGCGTATGTCCGGGAACTTGTGCTGCGCGGTGTATCACCCGACATTGCCGTGCACCAGATCTGGTTCTCGTTCAGTGTCGGATCCCAGTTCTTTATGGAGATTGCAAAACTCCGTGCCGCCCGGGTGCTCTGGGCGAATGTGGCATCGGCCTTCGGCGTTCATGGAAAGGGTGGAGCGATGGCGATGCATGTACGGACCTCGGCCACCGCCATGACCCGCATAGATCCTTACGTGAACATGCTGCGCGTGACGACCGAAGCTCTTGCAGGCGCCATCGGCGGATGCAGCAGCATGCACGTCGGCTTCTTCGATGAGGCCATCAGACGACCGGATGAATTCTCGCGCCGCATCGCACGGAATGTACAGGTACTGCTTCAGGCAGAATCCCACATCCACCGTGTCGTGGATCCCGCAGGGGGATCATGGTACGTGGAGGCGCTCACCGAGAGTATTGCAGAACGGGCCTGGAAACTCTTCCAGAAAATTGAAGAACAGGGGGGAATGGCTGCTGCTCTGCAGAATGGGTTTGTCCGGAACCTTATTGCAGAGAGTGCCCGCCGCCGTGCGGAGGCTCTTGCTCTGCGTAGATCCGTCATGGTGGGTGTTAACGCGTACGCAAACCCCCTGGAGGCATCCCTTGAAGAGGGCCCGGACGACCTTGACAGCGTGCGCAGTCGACGTGCAGAAACCCTGAAGAATCTCAGAACCAAGCCAGACCGCGCGGCGGAAAACGAAGTACTGGACAGGCTCTCACGCATTCTCGAAACAGGGCGGGATTCCATCATGAACGCGCTGATCGAAGCGGCAGGGAAGGGAGCAACCCTGGGCGAATTACGACGGGCTTGGCGCGCGCGACGGGAAACCGCCGAAATACGATGTGAGCCAGTCTCTCCATATCGTTGTGCAAAACCTTTTGAAGAAATTCGGGCCGCATCCAATGCCTCTGCCGCACTGAAAGGAAACCGCCCTTCGGTTTTTCTCGCAACCATGGGCCCACAGAGTCAGCACAAGGCGAGGGCGGATTTTGTTGCCGACTTTCTGGCCGCCGGAGGATTGACGACCGTGATGGGAACCGGTTATGCGTCGGCGGAGGAAGCTGTTGACGCAGCGATAAATTCGGGGGCGCCCGGACTCGTGATATGTTCAACCGATGAGACCTATCCCGCGCTGGTGCCTGCGATGTGTGCCGCGATCAAAAAGCGTGCGCCTTCAATGATGATCATGCTCGCGGGATATCCCGCAGATCACGTCGAGTCATTCCGGGGTGCAGGTGTGGAAGTTTTTATCCATATCCGGGCAAATGTTCTTGAAGTGCTCCGGCAGATGCTCACGCGAATGGGGGTGACGGGATGAGTACGCAGCCTGATTTTTCGAAGATCCCCCTGTCATTTTCCCCACGGAAGAAGGACCCTTCTGCCGGCACCGGGACTTCTGACCCCGCCTCCAACCCGACAACCGGCGAATCGTCATGGCAGACGATTGAACAGATCCCCGTGAAGCCGCTCTACACGGCCGGAGATCTGGAACCGCTGGAACATCTTGGTTTCTCCGCCGGAATTCCACCATTCCTGAGAGGTCCATACGCCACGATGTACGTTGTCCGACCGTGGACGGTCAGGCAATATGCCGGGTTCTCCACTGCGGAAGAAAGTAACGCGTTTTATCGCCGGAATCTTGCTGCCGGTCAGAAGGGGCTCTCCATAGCGTTTGATCTTGCTACACACCGGGGGTATGATTCAGACCACCCCCGCGTGGTTGGAGATGTTGGCAAGGCGGGAGTGGCAGTGGATTCCATTCTCGATATGAACATTCTGTTTGACGGCATCCCGCTGGATCGGATGTCGGTCTCGATGACCATGAACGGGGCAGTTCTGCCGATTATGGCCTTCTATATTGTCGCCGCAGAAGAGCAGGGTGTGGCCCTGAAACAGCTCTCAGGGACGATCCAGAATGATATTCTGAAGGAATACATGGTGCGGAACACGTACATCTATCCGCCCGCAGCGTCCATGCGTATCATTGCAGACATCTTTGCATTCACAACGGAGAAGATGCCGAAGTTTAATTGTATCAGCATCTCCGGATACCATATGCACGAGGCGGGAGCCACTGCAGATCTCGAGATGGCATATACGCTCGCCGATGGTCTCGAATATGTGCGCACCGGCCTGAAAGCCGGGATCGATATAGATGCCTTCGCCCCGCGAGTTTCATTCTTCTGGGCGATCGGGATGAATTACTTCATGGAAATCGCCAAACTCCGCGCTGCGCGTATGCTCTGGGCAAAGCTGATACAACAGTTTCATCCGCGTGACCCGAGGTCCATGGCGCTGCGGGCACACTCGCAGACGTCGGGATGGAGTCTCACCGAGCAGGATCCTTATAATAACGTCGCCCGCACGTGCGTTGAAGCTATGGCTGCCGTTCTCGGACACACACAATCCCTGCATACGAATTCCCTTGACGAAGCCATCGCGCTGCCCACTGATTTTTCCGCCCGTATCGCGAGGAATACACAGCTGTATCTCCGGGAAGAAACCGGCATTTGCCGGGTGATTGATCCGTGGGGTGGTTCGTACTATGTGGAGGCCTTGACCGACGCGCTGATGCGCCGTGCCTGGGAGCATATCCAGGAAATCGAATCGCTCGGTGGAATGGCGAAGGCCATCGAAACAGGGTTGCCCAAGATGCGTATTGAAGAGGCTGCGGCACGACGACAGGCCCGCATTGATTCAGGGAGTGACTTCATCGTGGGAGTGAACACATACCGCCTGCCCGCAGAGGATCCGATCCAAATCCTCGAAGTCGACAACGCCGCGGTCCGGGAAGCACAGGTCCGCAGACTTGCATCGCTCAGGGGAACACGGGACGAGGCGAAGGTAAAGGCCTCGCTGGACGGGCTGGCATTATCGGCCAGCACCGGCAAGGGGAATCTCCTGGAGCTCGCCGTCAGCGCGGCGCGTGCACGGGCTACGCTCGGAGAAATATCTTCTGCGCTGGAACAGGTATGGGGGCGGCATACGGCGGTCATAAAAACGATCTCAGGCGTCTACAGCAGAGAGTTTGCCGTGAATAATGAAGTGCTTGAAGTGCGTGCGCTGACGGATGCCTTTGCAAAAAAGGAAGGCCGCCGGCCAAGAATCCTTGTGGCCAAGATGGGCCAGGACGGTCACGATCGCGGGGCGAAAGTCATCGCCACCGCGTTTGCAGATCTCGGATTCGACGTTGACGTTGGTCCACTTTTCCAGACCCCGGAGGAGACAGCCCGGCAGGCGGTGGAAAATGATGTGCATGTCATCGGGATGAGTTCGCTTGCGGGCGGACACAAGACTCTTCTGCCGCAGCTCATGGATACTCTCCGCTCCCTCGGGCGGGAAGATGTGCTCGTCGTTATTGGCGGTGTTATTCCTGCACAGGACTACGAGTACCTTCGTGAACACGGGGCAAGTGCGATCTTTGGTCCCGGCACGGTGATTCCCACCGCAGCCCGGAAGATTCTGGAAGAACTGCAGCACAGGTTAGGGTAAATGGATCAGCAAAAAAAATCCCCGTCCGGGCGGATCCAACCCGGTACGGCCGCTGGACCATGGCGCACCCTTACGCCGGAACAATACGTGAAGGGGGTCCGGGAAGGGGACCGGGTGATTCTGGCACGCGCCATCACACTCATTGAGAGTAATGCCCCCCTGCATGCATCTCTGGCCCAGGAAGTCCTTGCTGCCCTCCTCCCGTTTACGGGGAATTCAGTCCGGATCGGCGTCACCGGAGTACCCGGGGCAGGCAAGAGCACGTTGATTGAAGCCCTCGGACTCCATCTCACGAACAATGCGCACCAGGTGGCGGTGCTGGCGATCGATCCGAGCAGCAGCCTGACGCGGGGTAGCGTGCTGGGTGATAAGACGCGGATGGAACGCCTCTCCCGCGATCCACGCTGTTTTGTCCGTCCCTCCCCCTCCGGAGGCACGCTCGGCGGTGTTGCGCGAAAGACCCGTGAAACGATGCTGCTCTGTGAAGCGGCCGGATATGACGTCATCCTTGTCGAAACCGTCGGCGTGGGACAGAGTGAAATTACAGTCCGCTCGATGGTGGATTTTTTCCTTCTGCTGCTTCTTACGGGGGCGGGCGATGAACTGCAGGGAATCAAGAAGGGCGTGACAGAACTCGCCGACCTGGTCGTTATCAACAAGGCGGACGGCGAGAACAAAATCCTGGCAGAAACCACACGGAGTGAATGTGCCCGTGCCCTGCACTACTTTACACCGGCGACACAGGGATGGACTGCGCCGGCGCTGACGTGCTCGGCATTGACAGGGGAGGGGATCACACGGATATGGGAAACTGTTGATGTGTTTTGCCAGGAGACCCGGAAAAGCGGAGCGTTCGCACAACGCCGTCAGACTCAGTTGCTTGAGTGGGTGCACAGCATCGTTGATGAACACCTGCAATCATCGTTCTACGCGGATCCGGCGATTGTGGACCTGCTTCCCCGGCTCGAACAGGAACTGGCGGCGGGCAACCTGACGGCAGCAACCGCTGCCCGGACATTGATCAGTACCTTCGAACAACGTCAGCGACGGAAACAGACATGAAACCTACACACATCGAACACATCGGCATCGCAGTGAAGAATCTTCAGCAGGCAATCGAGTTGTATGAACGCTTGCTTGGCACCCCCTGTTATGCAGTGGAAGAAGTGGCAGGGCAAAAGGTTCGCACGGCATTCTTTCAGGTGGGACAGACCAAGATCGAATTGCTGGAATCCACATCACCGGACGGCCCGATCGGCAAGTTCATAGAAAAAAGAGGCGAAGGCATACATCATATTGCCTATGCCGTGGATGATCTTCCCGGCACCCTCGAGAGTATTCAATTGGCAGGGCTCCAGCTTGTCGACACTCAGCCGAAAAAAGGAGCCGAGGGATTGTCGATTGCGTTTTTGCACCCCAGATCAACCATGGGTGTGTTAACAGAACTCTGCTCGCAGGGATAGGCGATCAAGCGCTCAGAAAAGGGAAAAAGGTATGGAAACGGTAAATGAGAAGTTACGGATACTGAAAGAAAACAACGCTCACGTCAATCTCGGAGGGGGGAAAGAGCGTCTCGAGGCCCAGCATAAGGCGGGGAAGATGACAGCGCACGAACGCCTCCATCTGTTGTATGACGAAGGGTTTTACGACGAACTGTTCCGGTTTGTCCGGCACCATGCCGTATCCTTCGGAATGGCCGACCGGGATTTGCCCGCAGACGGGGTCGTAACGGGGCTGGGGGCTATCCGGGGAAGGCTTGTGTATGCCTCGTCGCAGGATTTCACCGTCATGGGCGGCAGTGTCGGGTATATGCATGCCTGGAAAATCTGTGAGATCATGGATATGGCGTTGAAGGCGGGGGCGCCATTTGTGGCCGTGAATGACAGCGGCGGAGCGAGAATTCAGGAGGGGGTCGACTCCCTGCAGGGATACGGACGAATCTTCTACTTCAACACCCTGCTCTCTGGCGTTGTGCCCCAGATTTCCATTATCGCCGGCCCCTGCGCCGGGGGCGCTGCGTATTCTCCTGCATTGATGGATTTTATCGTCATGGTCAAGGGGACCGGGCAGATGTTTATAGCAGGCCCGGAAGTCATCAAAGAAGCAACCGGTGAAACGATCACGGCCGAAGAGCTCGGAGGTGCGTTTGCACAGGCCGCGCAAAGTGGAAATGTACACTTCATCGCCCGTGACGATGCTGATGCCATCGAGATTGTTCAAAATCTGTTGAGCTACCTCCCCAGCAACAACACGGAAGATCCACCGTTCCAGGGTACCGGCGATCTGACACTTATCGAGGATGAAGGACTGAATAGGGTGGTGCCCGATGATCCCCGTGACCCGTATAACATGTTTGATATCCTGAATATGATATTCGATCCCGGGACCATTTTTGAAGTGCACAGCCACTACGCAAAAAACATTATTGTCTGTTTTGCCCGCCTCAATGGCAGGGTTGTTGGTGTTGTGGCAAACCAGCCCGCCGAAAAATTCGGCGCGATTGATATCGACGCTTCGGACAAAGCCTCACGGTTTATCAGATTCTGCAACGCATTTAACATCCCCCTGATTACGTTTGTGGATGTTCCGGGCTTTCTCCCCGGCGTGGAACAGGAGTTCGGCGGGATCATCCGTCATGGCGCAAAGATGTTGTTCTCGTTTTCTGCGGCGACCGTTCCGAAGATCTCCGTGGTCGTCCGGAAAGCATACGGGGGAGCATATCTTGCCATGTGTGCGAAAGCGCTTGAAGCGGACCGGGTCGCAGCCTGGCCGACGGCGGAAATCGCCGTGATGGGCGCCGAGGGCGCGGTGAGTGTGCTGTTCCGCAGTGAAATCAAACGCGACGCGGACCCGCGGGCGAGGCGGCAGGAACTTATCGAGGAGTACAAGATTCAGTTTTCCAATCCGTATCAGGCTGCGCACGCGGGCATGGTGGATGCCGTGATTGAACCGAAAAAGACCCGGGCCTACCTTTCCGTGGCGCTGGAATCCCTGCGGAACAAGCGCGACCTGCGGCCTCAGAAAAAACACGGCCTCATTCCACTCTGACACCGGAAAAAACAATGCAACAGAATATTATTGAAAGTCTCCTTCTGCTTGTCGTCGGGATCTCCGTGGTCTTCACGGCGCTCCTGATTCTGGCCGGCATGATACGAATGCTGGATTGGATCGACCGTTCCATCAACGCTCTCCGAATCCGGAAGTATTCTGCGAAGGTCGAAACCCTTCAGATTGATGACGATGTGAACGACGAAATCGTTGCAGTTCTCTCGGCAGCCGTGACGACAGTTCTGAACCAGCAGGTGAGGATCCGAAAAATCCGGTTTCTCAGCGGTGGACCCGCGCCGGCATGGGCGGTAACGGGACGAGTGAACATAATGGCTTCGCATGCTATTTCCAAGAGGAAATCCTGACCATGAAGAAACTGCTGATCACCGTAAACGGAAAACGGTACGAAGTTGATGTTGAAGTCGTGCACGACGACGAACTCATTGAAAGCCAGCCCGCATTCCGTCCACCGGTCCGTACCGTGGACAGTTATGTAACGCCGGTGCACGCACCGCTCCCGTTGCCGGCGACGGGCAAGGGTAAATCCGGTTCGGGGGACAAGAAAATCCTGACATCCCCGATCAATGGACTGATTCTCCAGATCCCTGTGAAGGAAGGAGACGCCGTCAAACAGAACGACATCCTGTTCGTGCTTGAGGCGATGAAAATGAAGACGAATATTTCGTCGCCGCAAACCGGCAAGATCAAGAGCATCAAGGTGAAGGTGTCAGACAAGATCGAAGCAGGCCAGGCGCTTCTCACGTTCGAATAACGGAAGCACCGAACATGCTAGAGAACCTCGAGAAATTCGTCCTGGGAATGGGATTCTGGCACCTTACCTTGGGTCAGGTGGCCATGCTTGCCATTGCTTCATTGTTGATCTATCTCGCCATCAAGCGGGGGTTTGAACCACTGCTTCTTCTGCCGATCGGGCTGGGAGCGTTCCTGGCGAATCTGCCGGGGAACGGATTGCTCGCTGCCCCGCACGGGAATGAGATCGGCGGACTGTATTACTATCTGTCGAAGGGGATCGAACTCGAAATTTTTCCACCTCTGATTTTCCTTGGCATCGGAGCGATGACGGACTTCGGACCGCTTCTGGCCAACCCCAAGACCTTTCTCCTGGGAGCCGCTGCACAGCTGGGAGTGTTTATAGCGCTCTTTTCTGCAGTGTTGTTGGGTTTTGACCTCAAGGAGGCGGCGGCGATCGGTATCATCGGGGGCGCCGATGGCCCGACTGCGATATACCTCGCCCTCAAACTCGCGCCCCACCTTCTTGGTCCTATCGCCGTTGCCGCATACTCGTATATGGCCCTGGTCCCTCTTATCCAGCCGCCGATCATGCGGGCGCTGACAACAGACAAAGAACGTATGGTGGTCATGGAGACCCTCAAACCCGTCTCCCGCAAGATCAAGCTCATCTTCCCTCTGGCCGTAACCATTGTGGGCGTGTTTATCGTTCCCCCGGCGGCCCCGTTGCTGGCCATGCTGATGGGGGGCAATCTTCTCCGCGAAAGCAAAGTGGTGGAACGGCTGTCAAATATGGCCCAGAACGAACTTATCAACATCGTGACGTTTTTCCTCGGCACCTGTGTAGGGATGACCATGGCCGCAGACGTGTTCCTCCGGTGGGAAACGCTCAAGATCATCAGTCTTGGCGTCGTTGCCTTCGGATTTTCGACGGTTGGCGGACTGCTCATCGGCAAACTCATGTACCGCTTTAGCGGGGGTAAGATTAACCCTCTGATCGGATCGGCCGGGGTCTCCGCGGTGCCCATGGCAGCCCGTGTGTCGCATAATGTCGGGCAGGAATACAATCCGCAGAATTACCTGCTCATGCATGCCATGGGACCAAACGTCGCCGGCGTCCTCGGGACGGCGATTGCCGCCGGGGTTCTGATTGCCATCCTTGGATAACATCATTCTTATCATGAAGGAATACACGTGAATCTCCTCTGGGCTGTTGTACTCGGAATCATTCAGGGGCTGACAGAATTTCTCCCAATCAGCAGCACCGCGCATTTGACGATCGCCGGGAAACTGCTGGGACTCGTCGATCTTGAACACCCCGAGGCATGGACGGCCTTTATCGCTGTGATGCAGCTGGGCACCATGGTAGCTGTGCTGGCGTACTTCTGGAAGGACCTTCTGGACATCGTCATCGGTCTGTTCGGCGATCTCGTAACGAAGACCAGATATGCGCCGTGAACGCGGCTGGTCGCAGCAAAGTCGCCTTGCACTCGCAATAGTCCTTGGTACCATTCCCGTGGGACTTGTCGGGTTTTTTCTTCGCCACCAGATCGAAGGGGTCTTCACCAAGAGCATACTCGTCATCACGGGGAGTCTGGTGGGACTTGCCGCGCTTCTCTGGCTTGCGGAAAAGGTTGCACGCCACCAACGCACCATCGAGCATGTGGGGTTGTGGGATGCATTGCTTGTCGGATGTGCACAGGCACTGGCATTGATTCCGGGCTCCTCCCGCTCCGGAACGACGATTACCGCAGCCCTCTTCCTGGGATTCACGCGTGAAGCTGCCGCCCGTTTCTCGTTTCTGCTCAGTGTCCCTGCCGTCCTTGCGAGCGGGATCTATGAACTCTACAAGATTGGCAGCATGCACCAGGCTGGCACTGACATATTTCATCTCGGGATAACGAACCTTGCGGTTGCGACCATTGTCTCCGGTGTTTCGGGGTACGCAGCAATTGCCTGGCTGCTCAAATACCTCATAAAACATACGACCATGATTTTTGTTTGGTACCGGTTTGTCCTTGGTGCAGTCCTGACGCTCCTCCTGATGGCGGAACTGATCCAGCCGTAGGCATCCATGGGACAGATCCACGCACCCGGACGGCTCCGGTTGAGGCTGGTCTCCTGATTCTCCCTGCACATAGGCCGTAGGCTTCAGCCTAGATTCCTGATGTTTCTGAAGAGGACAAGAGATGGGTGACACACCTCACTCTGTCCTTCCCATAGTGACTTGGGGCACAGTCTCGCCAGACCCATCTGCGTACATTGTCCTACCGTGGTTTGCCATCCATTCCACTTTCTTACGACCAGAAGGACGCTTCCCCCATGACGCCCCGCGAAACGTATGTCCAGGCGAAAATCGAACATTATGTAGAAAAAGCTGAAGCGTATTTTGCTATGGCCCGGTACCCCGCAGCCAGTCGTGCCCTGCATCACGTTCTGGCCCTTGATCCCGACAACCAGGCCTGCATGGGTTTACGTCATCGGATCCAGGAGCAGGCAACCGCACTCTCCCGTCAGAGTAATGGCAAACACCATCACACAGGAAGAGGCGGAAACGGTTCTGGCGACGACTCTTCCGGACAAACGGGCCACCAGCGCGGACTTGTTGTCATGATCGATCAGGACGAACGACTCCTGTCCCAATTGGCCGGTGTGCTCCCTCGCCATGGGTACCGCTTTGCAGGCGCAGCAAGTTACGATGAAGCTCTTGAGCTTTTTTCTCTTGTGACCCCTGACGTGGTCATTTCCGAGGTCAATTTTGACGCTGGCGCGAGGGGATTTGATCTCTTTCTCTGGCTGCGAACGCATACCACTCTGGCACGCACCCCGTTCATGTTTCACGCTACACGCATCGATCCTGATGTCCTGCTTGCCGGCAAGCGGCTTGGCGTTGACGATTTTCTCCTGAAACCCGTTGACGGGGCAATACTTGCAGCAGCCGCTGCGCACGCGATGAACAGGCGGAGATCATTGCCGGTCCCTTCCTGATGTTCTTGCTTTTCCTGTTGAAACTCCCTACTATACCCGGGCCGCCAATTTCCCCCCGGGTATGACTGAACTCGTCGTCAACGAAATTTTCCATAGTATCCAGGGCGAATCCAGCCACGTGGGACGTCCCTGTGTCTTTGTTCGTCTCACCTACTGCAATCTCCGATGCACATGGTGTGATACGGCATATGCTTTTTCCGAAGGACGGACGATGTCCGTGGCGGCAATTCTCGAGGAGGTTGCGCGGTTTGAGTGTGGTCTTGTTGAGGTGACCGGGGGTGAACCTCTGCTCCAGCCAGACGTACACCAGCTTCTCGGCGCTCTGTGCGATGAGGGTTATGAAACGCTCCTGGAGACCGGGGGAAGTCTGGATATCACCATGGTTGATCAGCGGGTGCACCGCATTATGGATATCAAGTGCCCGGGAAGTGGCATGGAGGCCAGAAATCTTCTCTCCAATCTACAGCATCTCCGGCGGGCGGATGAAGTGAAATTTGTGCTGACGGACAGGGCGGATTTTGACTGGGCATGCGCTGCCATAGCGGATCACGCCCTGATCGAACGTTGTCATGTTCTTTTCTCGCCCGTGTTCGGCGTGCTTGATCCGACCAAACTGGCCCAATGGGTGCTCGACAGCGGCCTGCAGGTTCGGCTCCAGCTGCAATTGCACAAACATCTTTGGGACCCGCAACGACGGGGCGTCTGATGAACCCTCAACCGGCCATTGTTCTGGTAAGCGGGGGGATGGACAGTTGTGTCACGGCTGCAATTGCTGCGCGCGAACACTCTGAACTGGCGTTTCTCCATGCCAATTACGGCCAGCGGACGGAACAGCGGGAGCTACTCGCGTTTAAGGCCATCGCACTCCACTATGACGTTCGCCACACGCTCGTCGTTTCACTTGCGCACCTTGCTGCCATCGGCGGATCATCGCTCACCGATTCGGAGATTCCGGTTTCGCCTGCTGATCTCCACGCGCAGGGTGTCCCCACATCGTATGTGCCGTTCCGCAATGGGAATTTGCTGGCCGTTGCGGCGAGCTGGGCTGAAGTTCTTGGAGCCCGGTCACTGTACATCGGTGCGGTGGAAGAGGATTCTTCCGGCTATCCGGATTGCCGCCGGATCTTTTTTGACGCCTTCACCGACGTCATCCGTCATGGTACCAGGCCGGGAACATCCATAGAAATCCACACACCGCTGATTCGGTTGACAAAAGCCGAAATCGTCAAAAAGGGAATATCTCTGCAGGCGCCGCTGGAACATACGTGGTCATGTTATCAACATGACAATGTCGCCTGCGGTGTGTGTGACAGCTGCGCGCTCCGCTTGCGGGGATTCCAGGCGGCCGGAGTGCCGGATCCAATTCCCTATGTTGTTCGACCCGACTATCGTTATTAAAGGAGATGCCCATGGAACATTTCAAGAAGAGTATGTTCGCGTTGATCGTAGAAACCTCATCGAATCTCCCCCCCGATGTGCGTCGCGCCATCGAGTCGGCACGTCAGCGGGAAAAACCCGGGACACAGGCAATGCTCGCACTCGAGACGATCGCCCTGAACGTGGATATGGCCTGTGATGCGCCCGCACCAATCTGCCAGGATACCGGTATGCCCACGTTCGAGATCAAGACCCCTCTCGGCGCAAACCAGATGCTCATGCAGGCTGCGATCCGGGATGCGATTGTTGATGCGACAAAAGAGGGAAAACTCCGGCCGAATGCCGTGGACTCGCTGACCGGAAAAAACAGTGGCAACAACCTCGGTGAGGGCGCCCCGGTTATCCACTTCGAACAATGGGAAAAAGACGAGGTGGAAGTCCGCCTGATCCTCAAGGGTGGCGGCTGCGAAAACAAGAACATCCAGTACTCTCTCCCCGCGGAACTGCCGCATCTGGGCAGAGCAGATCGGACGCTCGACGGCGTCCGCAAGTGTCTGTTGCATGCCGTGTGGCAGGCACAGGGACATGGATGCAGCATCGGTGCAATCGGCGTGGCGATTGGCGGAGACAGGGCGTCGGGGTATCACTATGCAAAGCAGCAGCTCTTCCGGACCCTTGACGACATCAATCCGAATCCGGAATTGGCCAAGCTGGAGCAGTACATTCTGGAGAAGGCGAACACTCTCGGTATCGGAACGATGGGATTCGGCGGGAACGAAACACTTATAGGATGTAAGATCGGGTCCTTCCACCGCCTCCCTGCAAGTTTTTTCGTATCGGTTGCATACGATTGCTGGGCGTTCCGCCGGCTGGGGGTGGTACTTGATCCCCGCACCGGTGCCATCCTTCGCTGGCTGTACAAAGAGGACACTCCTTCCGTCAAGATGGCGCGGAGTGAAGGGTTGCCGCTTACGGGCAGGGAGATACGGTTGGCGCTCCCTCTCGACGAGGCGCAGGTCCGTGCGTTAAAGGTGGGGGATGTAGTACTATTGAATGGTCCAATGCACACCGGGCGAGATTCGCTGCATCACCATCTGTTAACGCATGATTCGCCGGTCGCACTCGATGGCTCCGTCATCTACCATTGCGGACCCGTCGCGCTGAAAAAGGGCGACCGATGGGTTATGAACGCAGCAGGTCCGACGACCAGCAGCCGTGAAGAACCATATCAGGGCGACATCCTGCGCAAGTTCCGCATTCGTGCGGTCATCGGGAAGGGTGGCATGGGCGCCAAAACACTTGCAGCATTGAAGGAGGTCGGAGCGGTCTATCTGAATGCAATCGGAGGCGCGGCCCAATACTACACCAAGTGTATCACAGATGTGAGCGGCGTTGATTTTCTTGAGTTCGGAATACCGGAGGCCATGTGGCACATCACCGTGAAGGATTTTCCGGCCATTGTTACCATGGACTCCCATGGCAACAGTCTCCATGCCGAGGTCGAAAAGGCATCGGCCACGGTGCTGGCTGCCTATGCCCCTCCCGAGACGCTCTGACAGTATAGGACAATATATCCTCCGATCGGACAGACCACGAAAATGAAACCAGACATTACGCTCAACACCGTCCCGACCATCAACTCCATTCAGGAGATGGTACTGCATTCCGCACGGGTCCATGGTCGGAAACTCGCCATCGAAGACCTCAAAGACACACCGATACCCCGTCTGACGTACGCCTCACTGCTCAGTCACGTTCTAAAATTCGGCACGGCGTTGCGGAACCTCGGGCTTCCCGAACGCAGCCACGTTGCCATTATTTCGGAGAACCGTGTTCAATGGGGGCTGACATATCTGACGTGCATGTGTTTTGACTACGTGGTCGTTCCCATAGACCGGAACCTGACCATCAATGAAATCCTGAACATTCTGCATGAATCCGACGCTGTGGCGGTGGTGTACTCGGATACGTTTGAACCGATTCTCACGGAACGCAGGATGTCGATGCGAAAGTTGAAGACGTACATCAACATGGATCTGCCTGCCGAACATGACGGCTCTCTGTCCATGCTGGAACTTATCGAATCGAGCAACGGCTGCTCGGTGAGTGAGTTGCCGGAGATTGATCCTGATCAGAGGGCGGAAATTATTTTCACGTCCGGTTCTCTCGGCCGGGCGAAAGGGGTCATGCTCAGCCAGGGAAATCTCGCAGCGAATCTTGTGAGTATGGTGCGGATGCTTCTTGTGCTGCCTGATGACCGTTTCCTGTCGGTATTGCCAATGCACCACACCTATGAATGTACGTGCGGGTTGCTCTGTCCCCTTTATTCAGGCGCATCGGTGCACTATGCGCGGTCACTGAAGACCGTTGTGGACGATCTGCAGGCGTCGCATGCCACCATGTTGCTGGGTGTGCCCTTGCTCTATGACAAGATGTTCAAGCGTATCCACAAGTCTATTCAGGAACGTAAAGTGGCGTCGATGCTCATCGGTCCCATGGTCAAGGCCAGCAGTTTCCTGGAACGGATTGGCTGGAAGAACTGCAAGCGTGCGGTGTTCCGGGAGATCCACGAAAAATTTGGAGGCTCCATACGCATTTTTATTGCCGGAGGGGCGGCGACCGATCCCCTCGTGGCAAAGGGGTTGCGCGAATTCGGATTTACGTATCTGCAAGGATACGGGCTGACAGAAACATCACCAATCCTGGCGCTGAACAGGCCCGATGCATTCAAAGACGATGCGGCAGGACTCCCGCTGCCCGGTGTCACATTGCGGATCAACAATCCCAATGCGGACGGCGTCGGGGAAGTGTGGGCCAAAGGGGCGAACGTAATGCTTGGCTACTACAAGAATGAACAGCTCACACGTGAGGCGTTCGAGGGTGAGTGGTTCAAGACCGGAGATCTCGGGTACCGGGATGAGGATGATTTTCTCCATATCAGCGGCAGACAAAAGAACGTGATCATCTCACGCAGTGGCGAAAATGTCTATCCGGAAGAACTTGAAGATCGTCTGAAACGGAGCAGCTTCGTGCTGGAGTCGATGGTGTACGGAGAGCCGGACGCAAAGCAGGATGAGATTATCGCAGCGCTTGTCGTTCCCGACGCGGAGGCGTTTATCGAGCTCTCGGAAACGCAGGGTGTCGAGATCACGGAGGCACTCATGAAAAAGATCATCGGCGACGAAGTTGCGAAGGTGAACAACGAAGTGACGCCATTCAAGCAGATCCGGAAATTCTATCTCCGGGATCACGAATTTGAAAAGACAACCACCCAGAAAGTGAAACGGTATCTGGTGAAGAAGCGGTGATGTAGGGCTTTGGACATATGTCCGAAAATGTACCGATTTCCATACATCGGCGACACCCTCACCCGTATCGGGACATGATTTCTGAGCTTTTTCCCGCGCTCCCTCATGGCGTGATTTTTGCATAAGTAAGCGGGAGTCATCACCCCATCGGGTGGTGCACAACAATAGCCGGGGACAGAAGCCATGACAAGTAACAGTGTGGCGAGTGGTGCAGTCCAGGTGCTCGCCGGAGTGCCGCCTGAGCGTGTGTCGGAACACACCACGGTGAGGACCGTGAAGGCGCAGTTGCCGGAACGAAAGCCGGAAGATGCACGTCTGCATGAACCCGCGCCCCACATACCCGTGCAGGTCTACAACAGTCACGGCGAGGTGATCCCCAGTCCGAGCAGTCCGGAAACGGACTTTACCGCCTGACCGGCGGTATACGAGCAACGCGGCGGCCCTGGATGGCCGCCGCGACTATTTGGCACGCCTGCCTGCACAGCCCGCTCCTCAGGTTGAGTTGACATTTCTTTGCATTCTCATTATATTGTGCTACGTTTCTTGACACACGTCGTACATCTCACAAAACCTTCTCACCTGGTGGTTTCCGGAGATCCCGATTCATGCTCACCGAGTTTGGTCGCGTCCTGCTCTTTATCCTTGTAGGAGTAGTGTTTGTGGCGATCGGTCTGGTGGTGGCCTGGCTCCTGCGGCCGCACCGGCCTTATCCCAGCAAGCACACGACGTACGAGTGTGGTGAAAGCCCGCTCGGCGACACCCGCATCCGCATTAATGTCCGCTTCTACGTCATCGCGCTGATCTTCCTTATTTTTGACGTGGAGGTGGTCTTTCTTTTTCCATGGGCGCTCGTCTATGGTAACCTCGGGTGGTTTGCCTTTATTGAAATGCTTGTGTTCCTGGCGATTCTCCTTGTAGGGTATGCCTACGTGTGGAGGAAGGGAGACCTCGACTGGGATCGACCCGCACCGAATGTTCCCCGGTATGAACGCGGCTACGGCGTCCGCGAAACGCCCCTCACTGAAGAAGAACTCGCTGTATAACAGGAATACGATGGGACTGCTGGATCAACGCTTCGAAAACGGAAACATACTTCTCACATCCGTTGACGGTCTGCTGGCCTGGGCCCGTCTCTCTTCAATCTGGCCTATGCAATTCGGACTTGCCTGCTGCGCGATCGAGATGATGGCGACCGGCGCATCCCACTATGATCTCGACCGGTTCGGCACGTTCTTCCGCGGATCACCCCGGCAGTCGGATGCCATGATTGTGGCTGGAACGGTGACCCTGAAGATGGCCACGCGGATCAAGACCCTCTATGACCAAATGGCTGAACCCCGGTACGTGATCTCCATGGGGAGTTGCTCAAACTGCGGCGGACCGTACTGGGAACACGGGTATCATGTTTTGAAAGGTGTGGATCGGATTATTCCCGTGGATGTGTACATACCCGGATGTCCTCCCAGACCGGAAGCCCTGCTGGAAGGTCTCCTGAAGCTGAAAGAGAAGATCCGTGAGGAACGCCTCATCATGAAACCAGCCGCATACCATACAGCCCAGAACACGTAAGACCCAGAGATCATGATAGCACAAGAACTGTACGACCTCCTGAAGACCACGTTTGGCGAGGCAATTCTCGAGGCGAAACTCGAGGGTGTATTCGATCCTTGGGTGACGATCGCCCCTGATCGCATGCACGAGGTCGCTCGTTTCCTCCGCGACGATGACCGGACGCACTTCGACTGCCTGATGTGTCTGAGCGGCGTGGATATGACGAAAGAAATGCTGGCCGTGGTGTACCATCTCCACTCGATGAAGAGGGGCCACAAACTCGTCCTCAAAGCGCTCGTTTCGGTGACACATCCGCATGTACAATCGGTGGCTTCCATATGGAGGACAGCGGACTGGCATGAGCGCGAGGCGTATGATATGTACGGCATTGTGTTCGATGGACATCCGGACCTGCGCCGCATCCTGATGCCGGATGACTGGGAGGGTTTCCCGCTGCGGAAGGATTATCAGGTTCCCGAGTTCTATAATGGCATGAAAGTACCGTACTGATGCAAGTCAGCCTGACTGAAGTCGAAAAGGGACGTCGTCCCCCGACCATTCCCGGACTGGGACGCCCCCTCCGGGCGGAAGAAATGGTCATCAGCATGGGGCCGCAACATCCATCAACCCACGGCGTGCTTCGTCTGGAACTTGTGGTTGATGGTGAAGTTGTGGTTGACGTCATCCCGCACATCGGTTACCTCCACCGGTGCTTTGAAAAGCACTGCGAGCACATGGCAAACTATCAGCAGGTCATACCGTACGTTGACCGGATAGATTATGTTGCGGCGATGAACGCTGAGTTCGGTTATGTGGTCGCCATGGAAAAGCTGCTGAAGATCCAGGTGCCGGACCGTGTGGAATACATCCGCGTGATCATGGCGGAATTTTCCCGGATCATCAGTCACCTGATTGCGATCGGCACCTACGGGCTGGATATCGGAGCTTTTACGCCGTTTCTTTTCTGTATGCGCGACCGGGAACACGTGCTGGATATCATCGAAGAAACCTGCGGGGCGCGGCTCCTCTATAATTATATGTGGGTCGGCGGCCTTTCGCACGACGTACAGCCTTCATTCCAGAAAAAGGTGCGCGAGTTCTGCACGTACTTCAAACCCAAAATCGTTGAGCTGAATAACCTGCTCTCGTTCAACAAGATTTTTATCGAGCGGACCGCCAACGTGGGCGTCCTGCCAGGTGATGTCGCGGTGAATTATGGTGCAAGTGGACCGGTTCTGCGGGGCTCCGGAGTGAAGTGGGATCTGCGCAAGGATGACCCGTATTCCATCTATGACCGGTTCACGTTCGAAATCCCCGTGGGGAAGGGTGAGAAGGGGGAAGTGGGGGACTGCTGGGATCGGTATATGGTCCGGGTCTATGAGATGGAGCAAAGCGTCAATATCATCGAACAGGCCGTGGAACAGCTGCCCGAAGGGGATGTACAATCGGCGATTCCAAAACGTATAAGGCCCGACCCGGGGGAAGTGTATGTGCGCACCGAAACGCCGAAGGGAGAGCTTGGCTATTACATTATTTCCGATGGCACCGCGAGTCCATCGCGCATCAAGGTGCGGCCGCCGTGTTTTGTCAACCTGTCTGCATTGCCGGCAATGTGCCGCGGTGCGATGATCTCCGATGTGGTGGCGATCCTCGGCAGTATCGATATTGTTCTTGGTGAAGTGGACCGATAACCCGAAACGATTATGAAAAACGTCCTTCTTGATCTCCTGAGCAACGAGGTGCTCGTGTATACCCTGATGGCCTTCGTGCCGCTCGTCTGGGTGATTCCATTCGCCCTGTTTGCCGTCTGGTGGGAGCGCAAGATTTCCGCGCACATGCAGGATCGCCTTGGCCCGATGTTCACCGGTGGCTGGCATGGTTGGGCACAGACGATTGCTGACATTCTCAAGCTCATCCAGAAAGAGGATATCATCCCGGCCGCGGCGGACAAAAAGCTGTTTAAGCTGGCCCCGTATGTGGTCTTTGCCGGGTCATATGCCGCGTATGCAGCAATACCGTTCAGTGCGGCATATATCGGAGCGGAGATCAATATCGGATTGTTCTATGTCATCTCGATCTCTTCCCTGGTGGTGGTCGGCCTCCTGATGGCAGGATGGGCATCGAACAACAAATGGTCCCTGTACGGGGCACTACGGTCTGCGGCCCAGATTATCAGCTATGAAATCCCTGTCGCGCTCTCCATCCTTGCCGTGGTTATGGTGGTCGGGACGTTTGACCTTCAGGAAATCAACCGCCTGCAGACCGGCCCTATCTGGCACTGGCTGGTATTTCAGAAGTTCCCGTTGCTGCTGTTCGCCTCGCTGATCTATTTTATAGCCTCCCTTGCCGAAGTGAACCGTACACCCTTTGATCTTCCCGAGGCGGAATCGGAACTCGTCGGTGGTTACCATACAGAATACGGTGGAATGCGTTTTGCATTGCTCTTCCTTTCTGAATATGCAAACATGTTCGCTGTCAGCGCCATTGCAGTGACGCTCTTTTTCGGCGGTTGGAACAGCCCGTTTGGCGACTTCCTCTCCGGAGCGTGGTGGGGAGTGTTCTGGTTTTTAAGTAAAGGGATGGTGGTTATTTTTGTGCAGATGTGGCTGCGGTGGACCCTGCCGCGGCTTCGTGTTGACCAACTGATGTACGTCGGATGGAAGGTGTTGATACCCTTCTCCTTTGTCCTCATCCTGGGTATTGGTGCCTGGGTGCTGGCTGCCGGACAATAGCTGACGAGCGGCGGGTTCTCGGTGTATGCCCGCCTACCATGTGCAACGAACGGACCTGAAGTAATGAGCAGGTATTTCCGCAATATCTGGGACGGCTTTTTCACTGTCCTTATCGGTATGAAGATCACCTGGGCGCATCTTTTTACGCGTTCCGTCACCATACAATACCCGACCGTCAAAGTAAAACTCCCGGATCGCGCGCGTAACCGGTTGTACGTGAACATGGATGATTGTATCGGGTGCGATCAGTGTGCCATGGCGTGTCCCGTCAACTGCATCACGATCGAGACGATAAAGTCGACGCCGGATGTGGACCTCGGGTTAACATCGGTGGGGACGAAGAAACGTTTGTATGTGCCGCAGTTTGACATTGATATTGCCAAGTGCTGTTACTGCGGTTTATGCGTGTATCCCTGCCCGACCGAATGTATCTACATGACGGATGTGTACGAGTTTTCCGAGTTTGACCGTCGGAGTCTGATCTATAATTTTGCGGTGATGTCCCCCTCGGAAATTGACGGAGCAAAATCGCGTCTTGCGGTGTACGACAAGGAACAGGCAGCCAAAAAAGCGGCTGCAGCGGCTGCTAAAGCTGCTGCACCGGCCCCTGCCACCGCTCCTGCGACAGCGACAAAACCTGCGGCCGCTCCGGCGTCAGCTCAAGCGCCCGGCGGAGCCCCCGGGGCAACGCCGGCTTCAGAGCCGAAGCCGCAGACACCATCGGGGCCGGTGGCCGGTCCGGGAACACCCCCGGGACCTGCACACAACCCCGCAGCACCGGCTGTGCCGCCTCCAGCCCCACCACACAAAGAGAGTGAATCCTGATTCCTATGGACACGTTCGACATAGTCTTTTACGCATTCGCTGCCATCACCGTCGTCTCTGCGTTCGTCGTGGTGTTTTCCCGCAACATCATGTACGCGGCGTTCGCACTCCTGTTCACATTCTTCGGAGTGGCAGGACTGTATATCCTGCTGCAGGCGGACTTCCTGGCGGTCACACAGGTGCTCATCTATGTTGGCGGCATCCTCGTGCTTCTGATGTTCGGGGTGATGTTGACCAATAATGTCGTAAGCGTTGACATCAAGACGGGGAGTATTCATACAATTCCCGCAATGATCCTGGCAGCCATCGTGTTTGGGTCTCTGGCTGCCGTGTTCTATGCCACGTGGAGTCATGTCGCTGAGCCGCCCGCAACGGCGACCACGACGACCAGGGCCATCGGCGAACTCCTTTTAACCAGTTATGTGCTGCCGTTTGAAGTGGCTTCGGTGGTACTGCTGGCGGCTCTGGTCGGCGCTGCATTCCTGGCACGACGGACCCGAAAACAGTAATCTGGACGGACTCTTATGGATGCACCTTCTTTATCCGAAGTGTTTGCGTGGCTGCCAAACGTGCAACTCGCACACTTTCTTATTGTCAGCGCGATTCTGTTCGCCCTCGGCCTCTACGGTATCGTCACGCGGCGTAACGCTATCCTTGTGCTCATGGGGGTCGAACTTGTGCTTAATGCCGCAAACCTGAATTTGATTGCGTTTTCTCGGTATGGCGGCCTGAACCTTGACGGCCAGGTCGCGGCTGTGTTTGTCATCATCCTGGCTGCGGCCGAAGCCGCAGTCGCCCTTGCCATCGTTCTGAACATTTACAGCCGGTTCCAAACGGTGAACGTGGACGAAGTAAGTTCCCTGAAAGAATGATACAAGAAGAAGGAAGAAGGAAAAATTCTGATGTCTTCTGAGACGTTGATACTCCTTTCCCTCGCCGTACTCCTGCTTCCCCTCGCGGGGTTCGTGCTGATGATGTTTTTCGGCAAGAAACTGCCGCGCCAGGGTGATTGGCTGGAGACCGGCCTCAGCACGATCGCGCTCGGACTCGCCCTGGTTGTCCTCTATCAGAAGCTTACCACAATGCCCGGGGAGGTCGCTTCTCTGAACTTCCCGTGGGTGAACTTCCACAACATCTCCGGCATCGGCCCGCTCACGATCGTCCTCGGGTTCAGCGTCGATAATCTTGCCGCAATTACGATGGTTGTCGTGATGGTGGTCAGTACACTGGTGCACTATTTTTCCATCGGGTACATGAAGGGTGATGTCCGGTATTCGCGTTACTTCGGGTATCTCGGGCTGTTCACGTTCTCGATGTTGATGATCGTGCTGGCAAACAATCTCCTGCTGCTGTATGTCGGTTGGGAACTGGTCGGCTTGAGCTCGTATTTGCTGATCGGCCACTGGTATGAAAAGAAAAGTGCCAGTGATGCCGCCATGAAGGCCTTTATTACAAATCGTATCGGCGATGTGGGATTTTTTATCGGCATGGCCATCCTCTTTACGACATTCCACACATTCGGTCTGCAGGAGATTTTTGATGGAATCGGCTCCGGGCAGCTGCCGTACGGGAGTGAAGGATGGCTGACGGCGGCGGGCGTGCTTATCTTCTGCGGTGCCATCGGAAAATCCGCCCAGTTCCCCCTCCATGTCTGGCTTCCCGACGCCATGGAAGGCCCGACACCCGTCAGCGCCCTGATCCACGCAGCTACCATGGTCGCGGCGGGCGTGTATCTGGTGGCGCGCACGTTTCCCCTCATGACAGCCGATGCGCTGATGGTCATTGCGTACATCGGCGTGACGACGGCCTTCATTTCCGCTACCATCGCGATCGTGCAAAACGATATTAAGAAGGTGCTCGCATATTCCACGATCAGCCAGCTCGGCTATATGGTGATGGCCCTCGGTGTCGGTGCATACACGGCCGGATTTTTCCACCTCGTGACACATGCCATGTTCAAGGCCGGACTCTTTCTTGGTTCCGGGTCCGTGATTCATGCCATGCACCATGCCCTGCATCACCAGCAGGATCACCACACCGATCCGCAGGACATCAGGAACATGGGCGGGTTGCGGGGCCGGATGCCGATCACGTTCTGGACATTTCTGATCTACACGCTGGCAATATCCGGAGTCCCGCTGACGTCGGGATTTCTGAGCAAGGACGAGATTCTGGCCGGCACGCTGGCCTTCGGAGGCATGACCGGACATGTGGTGGTTCCACTTGTCGGGTTCTTTGTGGCAGGTCTCACCGCATTTTATATGTTCCGCATCGTCATCCTGACGTTCCTGGGGGACCACAAGGATGCGGGCAGATATGCCCACGTGCATGAATCCCCGTGGGTTATGACCGTGCCCCTGATGATTCTTGCGGCACTGTCGGTCTTCGCTTTCTTCAGCCTGAACCCGCTGAATGCATCCTCAAGTTGGATCGCATCAGCAGTGGAGCGGCCTGTGTCCGTTGTGCCTGCCTCCGTCGCCGCCCCGGACAGGGAGGTCTTCGGCGAGGCGCTGCATCATGCGCACGGCACGGCCATGGTTCTCTCGCTGGCTGTGGCCGGCTCTGGCATCCTGCTTGCCTTTGGTATGTATTTCTGGAAACGAATCAGCGCAGACGCCATCGCCGCGCGGTTCGCACCGGTCCATCGGTTTTTCATGAACAAGTGGGCGTTTGACGATCTGTATGATACGGTCGTTGTGGGCGGCACGTTGGCCTGTACACGACTCCTGCGCTGGTTCGACACCATGGTGATTGACGGAGCAGTCAATGGTACAGGCTGGCTCACACGCGGGGCTTCGTTTGTAAGTGGCAAGTTTGACACGATTGTGGTGGATGGATTGGTAAACCTCACTGCCTACCTTTCGGGATTCGCCGGTCTGGTTCTCCGCAAATTTCAAACCGGGAAGGTACAATCCTATATCATGTTTGCGGTAGGCAGTATGCTTGTGCTGTACTTCGTATTCCGCATGGTATGACCATGCAGTAAAGCGTAACTCCTGGAGGATGGATCGTACATGGAATTCACATTGTTAGGCATCGGAATCCTGACCTGGATCACGTTTCTGCCTGTCGTCGGCATGGTAATCGTGTTGCTTCTGCCGAAGGAGAGCAGAGACGCGATACGCTGGACGGCTCTGGCGTTCACCACGTTGCAGGTGGTTCTTGCCGTTGTCATCTTTGCCCGGTTCGACAGGACGCTGGCAGGGATAAACACGGAAGCAGGAATGCAGTTCGTCGAAAAAGCGACGTGGATTGACATCCAGAGCGTTGCCTGGTTTGGCCGCGTTCATATAGAGTATTTCCTGGGCATTGACGGGCTGAGTGTTGTGATGGTCCTGCTCACAGCCCTCATCTGTTTTATCGCCACCATCTCCTCATGGACGATCACGAAGTCACTCAAAGGGTATTTTGCCCTCTTTCTCCTTCTGGATACGGGGATGATGGGTGTCTTTGTGGCCATGGATTTCTTCCTGTTCTATGTGTTCTGGGAAGTCATGCTGCTCCCGATGTATTTCCTGATTGGTGTATGGGGCGGCCCACGGCGGGAATACGCGGCGATCAAGTTCTTCCTGTACACGCTTCTTGGCAGCGTCCTGATGCTGCTCGCCATGATCGCCCTGTACTTCAGCACGAATGTCTACATTGATCCAGCCGGCGCCCTCTATTCCGTGGCGGAAGCGGCAAAGACCGGTATGCAGGGACTTGAGAAGATCCACACATTTAATCTCATCGCGATGATGGATCCGGGAAACATGGTCCCGGGATCACTGCTTGCGGGATGGGAAACGTCATGGCGTTATATTGCCTACGGGGCGCTGTTCGTAGGATTTGCGATCAAAGTCCCGCTCTTCCCCTTCCACACCTGGCTGCCCGATGCCCATGTGGAGGCACCAACGCCAATCAGCGTCATCCTTGCAGGCGTGCTCCTGAAGATGGGCGCCTACGGCATGCTGCGTATCAGCTTCCCGGTGTTCCCCGATGCGATGCGCCATTTTGCCTGGGAACTTGCACTGCTGGGTGTTATCAGTATGGTCTACGGCGCCCTGGTGGCAATGGCGCAGACAGATTTTAAGAAGCTCATCGCCTATTCGAGCGTGAGCCATATGGGGATCGTGATCCTGGGGATGGCCTCGATGAACACCCAGGGCATGATGGGTGGCGTCTTTCAGATGTTTAACCATGGCACGATCACCGCGATGCTCTTCCTTATCGTGGGCGTGATCTATGACCGTACGCATACCCGCGGCATTGACGAGTTCGGCGGGTTGATGAACAAGATGCCCCGATATGCCGCCGTGATGACCGTCGCATTCTTCGCCGCCCTGGGCCTGCCCGGTCTGAGCGGCTTTATCAGTGAAGCCTTCGCCCTGCTCGGCGCCTTCCAGACCTTCCAGACGCTTACCATCATCGGTGCCGTCACGATCGTGCTTACCGCAGGCTATATGTTGTGGGTGCTCCAGCGTGTGTTCCTGGGGACGCTGCCCGAAAAGTGGCAGGGACTGACGGACATGAACGGCCGGGAGACATTCATGCTGACGACGCTGGCCGTCATCGTGATCTTCCTGGGGATCTATCCGGCTCCCGTACTCGATCTGATGAACGTCTCATTGAGCTCGCTTGCCGGACTTCTCGATCAGGCAGGTGCTGTCGGGGTTATGGGTATACAATAGGCACCATGGTATCACTGTTTCTATCCGAACAACTGAGTCTGAGTCATGACTGACCGTTTACTTCACGACCTCGCGCTGATGATGCCGGAGACGGTTCTGACCGTCACGGTGCTTGTCGCGTTGATCGCTGACCTGATCTTTCGCCGCAGTACTGTCATCGTGTCCGGCCTGGTGCTCATCGGGCTCGCCGTGGCAGGGGTGCTTGTTCTGGGACAGGTGCATGTGAGCACAAGCATTTTCACCGGAATGCTCGCTGTGGACCCCTTCGCCTGGTTCTTTAAACTGGTAATCCTGCTGTCCGCGATGCTGATCGTGGTGTTCTCTCTCGGCTTTACGGAGCTGAATACGGGTGGGCGCAAAGTGGGCGAGTACTATGCGCTTCTGGTGGCTCTGACACTCGGGTTGATGCTTATGGCGGGGGCGAACAATCTGCTGATGATGTACCTGGCCATCGAACTATCCTCCCTGAGCTCGTATATTCTGTCCGGGTACACGCGCGAGGCGCCCGATTCTAGCGAGGCATCACTCAAATATGTCATCTACGGGGCACTTTCCTCGGGCCTTATGCTGTACGGCATCTCGATGTTGTACGGTCTGACAAACACTCTCGGTTTTGCAGAGATTAATGCAGCCTTGCCGGGAGTGCTTGAAAATGGAACAACGTCGACCCTGGCCCTGGTGTTTTCGGGAATGCTGATTGTGGCGGGACTGGGATACAAGATTTCTGCCGTACCGTTCCATTTCTGGGCGCCCGATGTGTACGAGGGCGCGCCCATTACCATCACGGCTTTCCTGTCGGTGGCCTCAAAAGCAGCAGGCTTTGCCCTGATGATCCGCTTCTTCAAAGTGGCGTTCATCGATAGCAGCGTGCTTAGTTCCATCCCCGGAGTGTGGGCAATCCTTCCCGGTTTTGACTGGCGGGAAGTTGTCGCGGTGCTGTCTGTTCTCACCATGACCGTCGGGAATCTGGTCGCCATCTGGCAGAATAACCTCAAACGGCTTCTGGCGTACTCCAGCATCGCCCATGCCGGATATATGCTGATGGGTGTCGTGCTGCTCAGCAACGAGGGCCTGAGTGCGATTATGCTGTACTTTGTGATCTATCTCTTTATGAATCTCGGGGCCTTCTACATCGTTATGCTGATTGCGAACAGGACGGGAAGTGAGGATATTGAAGAGTACCGGGGGCTTGGATCCAGGGCGCCATTTATGATGGTGGCCCTTGGTATCTTCCTGGTCTCGCTGACCGGTCTCCCTCCGACGGCGGGCTTTATCGGGAAGCTGTACCTGTTTGCGGCACTCATTGACAGCGGCTGGATCTGGCTTGCAATCGTTGGGGCTCTCAACAGTGTTGTCGCGCTGTATTATTACGTTCGCGTGCTGCGGAATGTGTTTCTGCGGGGAAGCGAACAGCCGGCTCCGGCGTTTGTGTTTGGGCGGCTGGAAAATATTGTGGTCCTGGTGTTGCTGGTTCCGACACTCCTCCTGGGCCTCTACTTCACACCGCTTGTCGAGCTTGCTCAGGCCTCGGTAAAGATCTTCGGCACACCCTGAGCCGTTCCCGTCCGTTGACGGTAGACGCGCACTTTCCCCCCCCCCGGCGGCTTTACGTCTCCGCGTGCTCTGCGGTATCCGGTATTCCGCCCTGCTGGCCGATGCGGTGATTACCGTTTTGCAACGCGCTCACAGATCATCCTGATTCCTTCGAGGACCAGGGAAGGCTCACACTGTTCGATGACTTTCGTATGCTGGGCGATGGAGCGTGACAACCCGCCCGTTGCGATCACACGAGCCTGCGCACCCAGTTCTGCCCGGATTCTCCCGACGATCCCTTCCACTGCATCGAGGGTGCCCAGCATGATCCCCGCCTGCATGCTGCTGACGGTGTCTTTGCCGATGGCCTGTGAAGGGAAGCGCAGCTCCACACGGGGGAGTTTTGCTGCTCTCCGGTGCAATTCTGCGGCCATGGTTTCGAGCCCGGGGGCGATCACCCCGCCGATATAGTCGCCCTCGGCTGACAGAACATCGTAGGTCGTTGCAGTCCCGAAATCGATGATGATCAACGGCCCGCCGTACTTCGCAAAGCCTGCCACCGCATTACAGATTCTGTCCGCCCCCACGGCAGAAGGGTCGTTGTAGAGGATACGCATACCCAGATCCAAAGCGCCTGTGACCGTTATCGGTTCGACGTGGAAGTGCTTGCGGGCGAGGTGCTCGTAGATAAACGTGAGGTCGGGGACAACCGATGAGATGCCGACGCTGGTAATATTCTGCCGGTCAACGCCTGCATCGGCGAAAAAGCTCCTGATCGTGAGCCAGTTTTCATCGGCGGTCCGGTGGGTGACGCTGGCTACGCGCCAATCGGCGACCAGTTGGTCCCCTTCAAACACACCAATCACCGTGTGCGTGTTGCCGATATCAACTGTCAGCAGCATATGATTCCATGTCCAAGATAGTGACGTCTCCGGCGAGAAATGTGAACTCGCCTTTTCCGGTATCGACGATCAAGCCGCCCCCTGCACTGATTCCCTGTACTGTGCCATTGACCACCGTGCCATTATTTGCCAGGGAAATTCTCTTTCCAATAAGGGGTGCATATTCCAGCCAGCGGGTAGTTACGCTCCGAAACCCCAGCGCGGCCTGAGTGGCATATTCTTCTTCCAGACTTTTGAGCAATGCCCTAAAAAGATCCGATCGGTCGTGGCGGACGCCGGTGACGAGGGACAGCGACGTGGCCCGGGACTTTAATACGTCGGAGAATTGTTCCTGGTTGACGTTCAGGCCGATTCCGGCAATAACCGATTCAACCCGGTCGCCGGCCAGGGATCCTTCAAGCAAGATACCGGCAAGCTTTCGCCCGCTGTGCAGAATGTCATTCGGCCATTTGCAGAAGACCCGGATGCCTGTGTGTTGTTCTATGCCCCGGGCTATCCCGACCGCCACAAGGAGCGACAGAAGGTTCATTGCGTCCGCCGGAATCTGTGGCCGGAGGATGATGGAAAATGTAAGATTCTCCCCGGGCAGCGCACTCCACGACCGCCCGAGACGCCCCCGGCCGGCGGTCTGTGACTCCGCAAAAACAACAGTACCCTCCTCAGCCCAGCAGGCGGCAAGCGCGCGCGCGCAGGAGTTTGTTGAGTCGATGGTTTCGAAAGAGTATACTTTCTTGCCAAAGGTCTTTGTCTGGAGTCCGTTGCCAAGAATTTCGGGGGAGAGCATAATCGCCGTATTTGTACGGACACTATATACGAAACAGGCCTCTCAGAATCAAGGAAATCAAATTCTCCATAAACAGTCAATACGACAGTATAACGGCCAATATGGCAGCAGTTACACGTTATCTGACATGTTGTCAGCACGTCAAACTTCTGAATCAAGAATCGGTTGTCGTCTAAATGCCCTATTTATATAGAGTTATCCATATTATGTAGTTGGCACTTGCTGGCATAGCTATTGCAACAACAGAGGTACATAGCAAAATGACATTTGAATAAGGAGAAGATCTGTAATGAGCAAGATCATTGGAATTGACCTTGGAACGACAAATTCTGTAGTGGCCGTGATGGAGGGGAATGACCCGGTTGTTATTGCAAACGCAGAGGGTGGGCGGACGACTCCGTCCGTTGTTGCGTTCGCAAAGAACGGAGAACGTCTCGTCGGACAGGCGGCAAAACGTCAGGCCGTAACAAATTCGGAAAATACCGTTTTCTCAATCAAACGGTTTATGGGCCGCTTTCACGACGAAGTAAACGAAGAAATGAAAATCGTGCCCTACAAAGTGGTTCATGGAGACAACAATACCGCGCGTGTTGAAGCGGGTGGGCGGGTCTACTCACCCCCCGAAATCAGCGCAATGGTGCTCCAGAAAATGAAGCAAACTGCTGAAGACTATCTGGGCCAGAAAGTCACGGAAGCCGTGATCACCGTACCAGCGTACTTTAATGATGCCCAGCGTCAGGCCACCAAAGAAGCCGGCGAAATTGCAGGCCTGACCGTTCGACGGATTATCAACGAACCGACCGCTGCCGCGCTGGCGTATGGCCTTGACAAGAAAAACAAGGACCTCAAAGTTGCCATCTATGACCTCGGCGGTGGAACATTCGACATCTCTATCCTCGAACTGGGCGACGGCGTTTTTGAAGTAAAGTCCACCAGTGGCGACACACACCTTGGCGGCGACAATTTTGATCACCGGATTGTGGACTTCGTCGCCGATGAGTTCAAGCGCCAGGAAGGGATCGATCTCCGCAAAGACCCGATGGCGTTGCAGCGTCTGCGCGAAGCCGCGGAAAAAGCGAAGATGGAATTATCACAACTCGTGCAGACCGAGATTAACCTGCCGTTTATCACGGCCACAGCGGATGGCCCGAAACATCTTAACATCACCCTCACGCGGGCCAAGTTTGAACAGCTTGTGGATGATCTGATCCAGCGCACGCTCGGACCGACGGAGCAGGCGCTCAAGGAGGCCGGCTTAAACCCCACCCAGATCGATGAAGTGATTCTGGTCGGCGGTATGACCCGCATTCCCAAGGTTCAGGAACTCGTCCGGCAAATTTTCGGGCGCGAACCCCACCGCGGGGTGAATCCCGACGAAGTGGTTGCAGTGGGTGCGGCCATCCAGGGAGGGGTGCTCACCGGTGATGTGACGGATGTGCTGCTGCTCGACGTGACACCGCTCTCGCTCGGCATCGAGACCCTCGGCAATGTGATGACCAAGCTGATCGACTCGAATACCACCATTCCGACTCGGAAGGGCGAAGTGTTCTCGACGGCCTCAGACAGCCAGACATCGGTTGAGATACATGTTCTCCAGGGCGAACGGCCGATGGCGATTGACAACCGGACGCTCGGTAAGTTTCACCTGGACGGTATTCCACCCGCGCCGAGAGGTATTCCACAAATCGAAGTAACATTTGATATCGACGCCAATGGAATGCTCCACGTGTCGGCCAAGGATAAAGCAAGCAACAAGGAACAGTCGATCCGGATTACCTCTTCCAGCGGTCTGAGCAAGGAAGAGGTGGAGAAGATGAAGCGTGAAGCGCAAGCTCATGCGTCCGACGACAAGAAACGGCGCGAAGAAATAGACACAAAAAATCAGGCCGACAATCTGACGTTCCAGACCGAAAAACAACTGAAGGATTTCGGCGAAAAGATCAGCGCGGATCTGCGGGCCAAGGTCGAGAATGCCAATACGCAGCTCAAAGACGCAGTCAAAAACGGCGATGCGGCCGCGATCAAAGCGGGCATGGAAACCCTTAACAGTGCGTGGAATGAAGCATCCACACAGATGTACCAGCAGTCAACCGCAGAAGCGCAAAAATCCGGAGGTGGTCCGGAAGCCGGCCCGGCTCCCGGCGGCGAGAAAAAGACGGACGAAAAGAAGGTTGAAGACGCCGACTACGAGGTGATGGACGACAAGAAGTAAGTCCGGAGCGGCAAAAGAGAAACAGGATAGAGGAGACAATGGAAGGCGAGGCGACCCCTCGCCTTTTATATCCCATGGAAATCTTCATCATTCTTTTCGGCGTTGGCGTGGTCGGCTGGGTCATCTGGGCTGCTGCATCCGGGAAGATGTTTTCCGGAGGCGGCTCCGGTAGCGCCCCGCTGACGGCATTCCATGATTTTCAACCACGCGACAAACAGGAAGCCGTGGAAGTTATCATCGATCAGAGGGCGGGGAAACGATGGGAGCAGCAGAACACCGGAGAAGGGAAGAACGAAAGCGAGCACAACAATGAACCTTAACAAGTTTACACTAAAATCTCAGGAAGCGCTGCAACATGCACAGGAAATAGCGGCGAACTACGGCAATCCGACGATCGAGCCGGAGCATCTGCTTGCCGCCCTGGTGCAGGATCCGGCCGGCACCGTCGTGCCGATACTCCAGAAAGCCGGGGCAAATGTTAACGCCGTAAAGCTCAAGGTCCATGAACTTATTGAACGACTTCCCAAAGTCAGCGGCACTTCGTTTGTAAGTCAGGGTCTTTCCCCGGCCCTCGGACGGGTTCTGGAACTTGCGGTGAAAAAATCGCAGGAACTCAAAGACGAATACGTAAGCACGGAACATCTCGTCCTGGCTCTCGCCGAAGGCGGTGATACACAGGCCTCGCAACTGCTCAAGGGAAACGGCATCACTCAGGATAACGTGCTCCGGGTGCTCAAGGACATCCGGGGTACCCAGCGCGTCACCGATCAGAATCCGGAGGACAAATATCAGGCCCTCCAGCGTTACGGACGTGACCTGAATGAACTCGCCCGCAAGGGCAAGATGGATCCGGTGATCGGGCGCGATGAGGAAATCCGCAGGGTGTTGCAGGTCCTCTCCCGGCGCACGAAAAACAACCCGGTGCTCATTGGTGAACCGGGCGTCGGCAAAACGGCTATTGCCGAAGGCATCGCCGACCGGATCGTCAAAGGAGACATTCCAGAGTCGCTGAAGACCAAGCGGATTGTCGCATTGGACATGGGCTCCCTTGTGGCCGGTACAAGCTTCAGGGGACAGTTCGAGGAACGCCTCAAGGCCCTTCTGAAAGAGGTCTACGAGTCCGACGGAGAGATCATCCTGTTTATCGATGAACTCCATACGCTGGTCGGTGCCGGCGCAGCACAGGGTTCGGTTGACGCGGCGAACATGCTGAAGCCTGCCCTTGCAAAAGGTGAGCTCCGGGCAATCGGGGCAACAACCATTGATGAGTATAGAAAATACATTGAAAAGGATCCTGCGCTCGAACGGCGATTCCAACCGGTGCTGGTCGGCGAACCGAGCGTCGAAGATACGATCTCCATCCTGCGCGGCGTTCAGGAGCGGTATGAAGTCCATCATGGAGTCCGGATAACAGACGGAGCGCTCGTCGCTGCCGCCCAGCTCAGCGACCGATATATCGCTGACCGTTTTCTCCCTGACAAGGCCATCGACCTTATGGACGAGGCGGCCTCAAAACTCCGTATCGAAATTGATTCGCTTCCGGAAGAACTGGACATCGTGGAACGCCGCATCAAACAGCTTGAGATCGAACGGGAAGCAGTCCGAAGAGAAAATGACGACGCTTCCCAGAGCCGCCTCGCTGCTATAGAGATGGAACTTGCAGAGCAGCAGCAATCACGTTCGTCGCTCCGGGCGCACTGGCAGGTGGAGAAGGACCTTATACAGTCTATTCGGTCCCTGAAAGAACAGATCGATGCCAGCAAGGCGGAAGCAGAGCGTAAGGAACGCGAGGGGGATCTGGGAAGGGTTGCAGAGTTACGCTACGGCGTGATCACGCAACTTGAAGGCAAGGTCGCCGAAGCGTCGGCACAGTTGCGGGAGGTCCAGAAGGACACCAAAATGCTCAAGGAGGAGGTTGATGCCGAAGATATAGCGGAGATCGTCGCCCGTTGGACCGGGATACCGGTGTCGCGTATGCTGGAAAGTGAGCGCATGAAACTGTTGCGTCTGGAAGACCATCTCCATGAGCGTGTGATCGCACAGCAGGAAGCCGTAACAGCCGTGGCCAACGCCATCCGCCGATCGCGCGCAGGGCTGCAGGACGAGAAACGGCCAATCGGATCGTTCATCTTCCTGGGGAGTACCGGCGTGGGGAAAACCGAGCTGGCCCGCGCTCTTGCAGAGTTCCTGTTCAACGATGAGAATGCCGTCGTCCGGATCGACATGAGTGAATACATGGAGAAGTTCTCCGTGTCCCGACTTATTGGCGCACCGCCGGGATATGTCGGCTATGATGAGGGTGGACAGCTTACCGAGGCTGTGCGTCGCAAGCCTTACGCGGTGGTGCTGCTGGACGAAATCGAAAAGGCACATCCGGAAGTGTTCAACATACTCTTGCAGCTTCTGGACGAGGGGCGGTTGACCGACAGCAAGGCCCACACCGTGGATTTTAAGAATACTATCATCATCATGACCTCCAATCTGGGATCACACCTGATCAGTGAACGGATCGCCCGCGATTTTGGAGGAAACGGCGAGTGGGAACAGTCATTTGCGGACATGAAGAATGAACTGCTGGCACTCCTGAGGCAATCCATCCGACCGGAATTTCTCAATCGGGTCGACGAGATTATCGTCTTCAAGCCGCTCACCCGGGATGATATCAGTCAAATCGTCTCCCTGCAGCTTGCCCGGGTTTCAGCACTCATCGAAAAACAGGGGTTCCATCTCGCGGTGACCGAGGAAGCCAGGGGATGGCTTGCACAGCTGGGATTTGACCCGATGTTCGGCGCGCGCCCGCTCAAAAGGGTTATCCAGCGGTACCTTGTCAACCCGTTGTCCGAGCGGCTGCTGGGGGGAGAGTTTTCCCCCGGCGATACTATAGATGTCCGGCTTGACAACCGCGGCCTCCTGACGATGGCCAGGCGTGTACAGGCCGATGTCGAACATTAGAGATGAAATCCTCCTCCCTGTACGGGCATTTCGCCGAGCTCCTGTGCGCCATCAGGGGATCCAAAGCCCCGGCTGATGCCATAGTCCGGCGTTTCTTTAGAGAGCGCCACTATCTTGGCGGCCGAGAACGTCGGTGGCTTTCCTCGCACCTGTACGGCGTCCTGCGGCATCTGCGTCTGATTGAACACCTTGTGCGTGAAGAGTGCTGCCTGCATCCGGCGTTTAAGGACCACACTCCTGCCATCGCCGTTGTTGCGGCGTACGGTATCATCAAAGCGGGAGAAGATGTGGCCGGGGTTTGCGACGCGGTACGGGATCGCTGGAATGGAGATATTCCGGATGCCGCTCCTGAGCTGATCCTGGGCGCTCTGGCCGAGCGCGGGGCGGCCATTCTCGGGCTTCCAGCCACCGCAAGCACTCTGGGGTTGAAGTATTCATTTGCCGACGACGTCGTTGACGAGTGGATCGGGCGCCTGGGATTGCACGAAACGGAACAACTCCTGGGTTCGTTAAACGAAGAAGCCCCGCTCAGCGTCCGGGTAAACACACTTCAATGTACGGTTCACGAATGTGCGTCCAGATTGAGGGAGCATGGTCTGGACGTTCAGCCCGGCACTATCTCGCCGTTTTCGCTTACGTTGCCCCGCCGCGTGGTGCTTGATACGATTCCCGCATTTCGTGAGGGATGGTTCGAGATGCAAGATGAAGGCAGTCAGCTCCTCGCCCTCCTCCTGCAACCAGAACCCGGGATGACAGTGGTGGATGCCTGTGCGGGAGGCGGGGGGAAGACATTGCACCTTGCCGCCCTTCTTGAGAACCGGGGGACACTCGTGGCCCTGGATCCGGACCGGCGGAGACTTCACAATCTCCGCGAACGGGCCCTGAGGGCCGGGGCAACGATAGGACAGATCATCGAAGCCCGCCATGACGACCCCGCACCCAGGCGGTTACACGGTGTGGCCGATGCGGTGCTGGTTGATGCCCCCTGTTCAGGACTGGGGACGGTGCGCCGAAATCCATGGTTGAAGCTCCAGGAGGTAAAAGAACGAAGCAGGCAGCTTGCCGCCGTTCAGTATTCCATCCTTGCGGCCGCCGCATCCATGGTGAAGACTGGTGGACGGCTTGTCTACAGCACCTGCACGCTGGTGAAGGCCGAGAACGAAGATGTTATCCAGCGGTTTCTTGAAGGCCATCCTGATTTCACCCTCGCTTCCGCAGCAGAAATCCTTCACGCCTGGGGGGTCGAAATACGGGAACGGGCGCCAATGCTCACGTTGTGGCCCCATCATGCAGGGACCGATGGTTTCTTTGCCGCAGTTCTCATCCGCCAATGAAACATTGAACTTCACTCTCGCATTCCGTACGTTACAGAACAGCACGTCTCACACAGGAGGTTCGTATGTCGTTTCGCACCGTTTTTCTTCCCGTTTTAGTGATCATAATGGCCGTTGTGGCCGGTGGCTGTGGTTCGCCGGCGCCAGATGAGATGTTCGCGCAGGCGCAGGCAGCACACGACAGAGCTCAGCGGACCGTGGACAGTTTGGGCCGGAAAGCGGATACTCAAGCACTGTTTACCCCTGTTGCCGCCGCCTATGAGCAAGTTGCGGCGGATCATCCGTCGAGTATGCAGGCCGAGCATGCGTTGTTCAAGGCCGCAGAGTTGTATGCCGGCTATTTGCAGGATGTTCCCCGGGCGATCGATATGTACAAACGGTTCGTGGACGGATTTCCCGCAAGTGCGAAGGCCCCGACGGCGCTCTTTATGGTCGGGTACCTGTACAACAACCACCTGGGAATTACCGACAGTGCCGCTGCAGCATACACGAAGTTTCTGAGCCTCTATCCCCAGAATGAACTGGCAACATCGGCGCAATTTGAGCTTCAGACGCTGGGAAAAAATCCCGAGGATCTGCTTCCTCCTCCGGCAGGCACTCATACCGTGACGGTGGCGCCAAGAAACCCGTCATCCCGGTAACCCGGTTCATGTCCAACGGTCCTCCAACACACCTGCTTCCGCACGTTGTCGCCAAACTCGCCAACATGGAGTTGCGTGCCCGGCTCGTGGTGGAGGGATTTATTGCCGGCCTCCATCGTAGTCCTTATCACGGTTTTAGCGTCGAATTTGCCGAACACCGGCCGTACATGCCGGGAGATGAGATCCGGCACGTGGACTGGAAGATCTATGGGCGGACGGACAGATTTTACATCAAGCAGTATGAAGAAGAGACGAATCTCAAGGCCTATCTGGTTCTGGACACCAGCCGGTCGATGACCTATGCATCACCGGGGGAAGTTACAAAACTCGAATACGCCGCCTCTCTGGCCGCTTCACTTGCATATCTGATGATTCAACAACAAGACGCTGTCGGACTGACGCTGTTTGATGAAAGCATTTCCGCGTTCATGCCCCCGCACGCCACCCGGGCGTATCTGCAGCAGATTCTTGTAGCGTTACAGACACTGCGCGGAGGGGGCGGTACGGCGGCAGGGCGATCGTTGCACCTGGTCGCCGAACGAATCCGCCGGCGTGGTCTGGTGATAATCCTGAGCGATCTTTTTGATGATCCGGACCAGGTTCTTGCCGCATTCAAACACTTCCGCCACAAGAAAAACGAAGTTATCGTCATGCACGTGCTGGATCCCCTGGAGCGGTCGTTTGCCTTTGGCGAGGACGCCGCATTTGAGGATCTTGAAACCGAAGAAAGAATGGTCACCCAGCCTTGGCACGTACGGCGCGCGTATGCGGAAGCCCTGCAGTCGTTTGTCGGACGGTATAAACGCGAATGTCGTGAGCACCAGATTGACTACGTCCTGCTTGACACCCGCACCCCTTTTGATGTTGCCCTCATGGAGTATTTGAGCAAACGGCGCCACCTGCACTGACCTTCTGTTTGATTTCCATCCGGATAGTGGTAAATTACTTGATTATGATGATACCTCCCGGCACAACACTGTCCCGTACGCATACGAATGTCTGACAACCAGAACGGTACAGGGCTGCAGTCGATTGTCATTCGTGGCGCCCGCGAACACAATCTGAAGGGTGTTGATGTTGACATCCCGCGGGACCGGCTTGTCGTCATCACCGGCCTGTCCGGTTCTGGGAAATCCAGCCTTGCATTTGACACCATCTATGCCGAAGGTCAGCGGCGCTTTGTGGAGAGTCTCTCGGCATACGCGCGCCAGTTTCTGGACGTGATGGAACGTCCGGACGTTGACTACATTGAGGGACTAAGCCCCGCCATTTCCATCGAGCAAAAAACCGTCGGGCATAATCCCCGCTCCACCGTTGGTACGGTCACGGAAATCTACGACTATCTCCGGCTCTTATTTGCGCGTGCGGGAACCCAGTTCTGCTGGAAATGCGGGGGGCCCGTGCAAAAACAGAGTACCGATCAGATTATCGAAACGATTCTCCGTCTTCCCGAGGGGACGCATGTGCACATCCTGGCGCCGGTCGTACGCGGGCGCAAGGGGCATTACAGGGAGCTCTTTGAGGAAATCACCAGGGATGGGTTTATCCGGGTTCGCATTGACGGGGTGGTGAGGGAGCTGGAGAAAGGACTGCAGGCGGATCGGTACAAGGTCCACAATATCGAAATCCTCGTTGACCGCCTGGTTATACGGAAGGACTCCCGGCCCCGCGTGGCAGATTCCGTCGATGTCGCTCTCAAGTTTGGGAACGGTATTCTCATTGTAAGTCCTGAACCCGCGGATGACGGTGGTGACGGCCGGCGCCCGGCCAAAAAGGCGGCAAAACGAGAGCGCATTCCCCAGACATCATTACGCGAGGTGATGTACAGCCGCCATCTGGCCTGTCCGGTATGTGACATCAGCTACGAAGAACCGGCTCCCAATACATTCTCGTTCAATTCTCCTTACGGGGCATGTCCAACCTGTAACGGGCTTGGAGAAGTGAAAGAGCTGGACATCGATCTCATGATTCCTGACGATTCCCTGTCAATAAATCAGGAAGGTATCGCTTCCCTGGGGAAACCACGTGCGACGTGGGTCTTTAACCAAGTCCGCGCGGTCGGGAAAACCTATGGATTTGATTTTGATACGCCGCTCCGGAAAATAAGCACAAGAGCCAGAGATGTTCTCCTCCATGGAGGAGGAGACGAACGTTTCGCCGTGGAATACTCCTACAGCAGCGGGCGGACCGTCACCTACAAGCACCGCTTCGGGGGTCTTCTGGACACGATGAAGCGGTACTATGCCGATACCACCTCCAATTCGGTCCGCGAGTGGGTGGAGGCGTATATGAACGCACAGGCCTGTCCGGAGTGTAAGGGCGGACGCCTCAAAAAGGAGAATCTTTCCGTCCGGATTGAAGATGCTCTCTCCGGGGAGAATACATCAATCCAGCACGTTGTAGGCCTCTCGATCGGAGAAGCTCTGGAATTTTTCCGGGGTCTGAAGCCCGGCCCCAGGCAGGCGGTGATCGCAGCTCCGATTGTCAAAGAGATCAAACAACGGCTTGAGTTCCTTGTGGATGTCGGACTCGAGTACCTAACACTCGATCGCCCTGCACGATCCCTTTCCGGGGGGGAGGGCCAGCGTATCCGTCTCGCGACGCAAATCGGCTCCCAGCTCGTCGGGGTGCTCTACATACTTGATGAGCCCAGCATCGGACTGCACCAGCGGGACAATCGAAGATTGATCTCGTCACTCAAGAAACTCCGCGACATCGGAAACACCCTGATCGTTGTGGAACATGATCGTGATATGATCGAAAGTGCGGACTTTGTGATCGACCTCGGCCCGGGAGCGGGGGAGCACGGCGGGGCACTGGTGACCTCGGGCCCGCCCGGTTCTCTCCAACTTCGTAATGACAATCTCTCCATGTCGGAGAACGGGTTCCCCCCGATCTCGTACACGGCGCACTATCTGCAGGGACACAAGACCATTCCTATCCCCGCAACACGCCGCGCGGGGAACGGAAAGATGGTTGTGCTCGAAAAGGCCAGTGGAAATAACCTGGCAGGGGTGACACTCAGACTTCCTCTCGGCAAGCTGATTGCCGTTACGGGCGTGAGCGGATCGGGTAAATCCACACTGATTGCGGAGACCCTCTACCGGATCCTTGCCAGAAAATTCTACAGGGCGAAGGCGGTTCCATTGCCCTTTAAGGCTATTCGCGGGCTCGAGCATATCGACAAGGTTATTGACATCGATCAGACACCAATCGGGCGCACGCCACGCTCCAATCCCGCCACATATACGGGGTTGTTCGGCCTGGTACGCGATCTGTTTACGCGGCTTCCCGAGGCGCAGATCCGCGGGTACAAACCCGGCCGCTTCAGCTTTAATGTCGCGGGCGGCCGGTGTGACAACTGCGAGGGTGACGGTGTCCGCAAGATCGAAATGAATTTTCTCCCTGATGTGTACGTGCAATGTGATGTCTGCAAAGGCCGTCGGTACAACAGGGAAACGCTGCAGGTGGTGTACAAAGGCAAATCGATCGCCGACGTCCTGGACATGACTGTCGGCGAAGCCGTGGACTTTTTCAGTGAAATACCAAAACTCCAACGCAAACTCAGAACCCTGCATGATGTCGGACTGGGGTATATCCGCATCGGCCAGCAGGCGACGACTCTCAGCGGGGGCGAAGCACAACGTATCAAGCTCTCCACGGAACTCTCGAAAGTCGGCACAGGAAATACCCTCTATATCCTGGACGAGCCGACCACCGGATTGCACTTCGAGGATGTCCGGATGCTGCTGGGTGTCCTTAACAGGTTGGTGGACAAAGGGAACACCGTCGTGGTGATTGAACATAACCTGGACGTTGTCAAAGCGGTGGATTGGGTGATTGATCTTGGACCCGGAGGGGGAAAGGATGGCGGGAGGATCATCGCGGAAGGGACTCCCGAAGATGTTGCACGGATGGCGGCCTCGGTGACCGGCGAATACCTCCGGCACGAGGTATCAGGCTGATATCAGGGTGTTTTGTGCGGGGGCACCCCTGTGCCAGCCCCCTTTTGTCCTGCATATCCGCCCCCCTTTCACAATACAAAAGTGCCTTGTGGGTTTCCTGAAGAAATGTTACTCTGTATTGTATGGACAGACCGGGAAAGACATTATGCAAAGAATCTGTGTTATCCTCATGGTCGCCGCCCTGGTATCGTGTAGTACAGGGCCCGCATTGAACGTTGAGGAAAAAGCCAAACTGGATCCCATGCTCCAGGAGCTGGTGCTCGGGCGGGTTGTCGCGGAGCACCGGTACGATGTTGGACTCCGACCCGATGGCAGCAAAGAATACGGCGTTATCGTCCGGACCGGGAGTCCTGAAGATGTACGGTCATTAGGCATAACAATCGGAAGCGTTGTGGGTGAGATCGTCACCGTTCGCGTAAACGCTGAAGAACTCAGACGTCTGGCTGCTCTCCCGTCCGTGAGAAGTATTCAGAGCAGCGCACTGGACACACTTCATAAGTAACTCTATCACGCACCAACCGAAAGGTCCATCGTATGAAGAGCCATCTCCGAACGCTTCTGGCTGTTCTGGTCGGTTTTTCCGGCATGTTCTCGGCATCGGCCGGGACATTGACCGATGTGGAAACAGGAAAACTCCATCCGTTTTTTAAGCAGGTGCTTACCGAACAGGCCGTGCGCGGAGATGTACGGTTGGAAAAAGCCGCACCGGTGGTGTATGACGTAATCGTGTACACGTCATCTCCCGATGCCGTTCGTGCAGCCGGATTTTTTGTCAATTCGGCCTTCAAGAACTTCGTGACCGTGCAATCGACCGCAGAGGGTATTGAACGTCTTGCCCGTATCGGAGAAGTATCATACATTGACCCCGGGAACACAAACACGCTCACCAATGACCTCAGCGTCGCGGATATTGGCGCATCGCTCCTCCACGGTGGGTTCATCAACGGCACACCCTACAAGGGACAGGGCGCAATTGTCGTTATTTTTGATTCCGGCATCGACTGGTCCCATCTGGATTTCCGGAATCCGGCGGATCCAACCAAATCCAGGATTCTTGCAATATGGGACCAGACCCTTGTCGCGACGGGAGCGGAAATGCCGCCATCCGGATTCGGTTATGGCGTAGAGTACACCCAGGCACATATCAACAATGAGATTGACGGCTCGCCTGCAGGGTTTGTGCGCACGCAGGACATCAACGGGCATGGTACCCATGTGGCCGGAACGGCAGCAGGGAACGGCGGGACCTTCGGTGGGAAATACACAGGGGTCGCACCGCTGGCAGATATCATCGTCGTGAGAGGGGGAGACTACTCTTTTTCTGAAAGCCGGATCATTGACGGTGTGAGTTATGCCCAGGCAAAAGCGACAGCCCTCGGTAAACCGGTCTCGGTAAACTTCAGTCTGGGAGGCCAAATTGGCCCTCATGATGGTACACGAGCGTATGAAATCGCGATGGCGGCGTTTACCGCAACAGCCGGAAGAGTGGTTGTTGTGTCAGCGGGGAACGATGGCAGTTTGAACATGCATCTGGGTGGGACGGTGCCGGCAAGCGGAAGCCAGCTGTTCACCTTTACTGTGCCGAGTTACACTCCCACCAGCGGGACAGAAAATGACGAGTTCCTTCTGGATTTCTGGATCGACGGGAACCATAGTCTGTCAGCCACGGCTACGTCCCCCAACGGCGTCGTCTTTACACGGAACGCGGGAGAAACCGGCGATGGACCCAACACGTCCGACGGCACGATCACATTGTGGAATTATATCAGTTCGCTCAATTTTCAACGCAACATTCAATTCTGGGTTCATGACAAGTCAACAAGCACACCGGCGTCGGGAACCTGGACGCTGCTGGTAACCAATAACACCGCAAGCGCTGTGCCTTTTGACGCCTGGTTGGCGGACCGGACAGTGGGGGCGGCAACGGTGACGTTGGCGGGCGGGAACAATGACAAATCGGTGGGCATGCCCGGCACAGCGAATGGTGCCATCACCGTTGCGTCGTATGTGACCAAGTGGGGATGGCCGTCGTATACCGGTTCCAACCGCGTGTATTCGGGCACTGACCGGACGGAGGACATTTCCACATTCAGCAGCATCGGCCCGACGCGTGACGGCCGGACAAAACCTGAAATTGCAGCCCCGGGGCAGGGGATTTCGTCTGCACTGTCAACGTCTTCTGATACCGTGGGTGCATCCGCGTGGATACATCCCGGCCAGAAACACCGGTTGATGCAGGGGACGAGCATGGCAGCACCACATGTGGCCGGAGCTGCCGCAGTTTTACTGGGAGCTTCCCCGTCACTCACCGTTGGACAGATCACTTCCCTCATGACCTCGACGGCCAACACGGATGCGTTTACCGGTTCGACGTGGAACGCCACATGGGGGGCGGGAAAACTGGATCTTGTTGAAGCAATGGCACGGCATTTTTCGCCGGGTGCGACCATTGTACGGAAGATCTTTTCCTATGACCTTCCGACGAGTAACGTAACGGCACGCCTCACCGGCACAACACAGTTTGCCCTTCGTTTTTCCCCGGACGTGAACGGACGACTAACCGGACTTCAGGTGAACGCGACAACGATCAACAACCGTCCGATTATCGGTCCAGGCCCGCTACGCTGTGAAGTGTACTCAAACAATGGCGGAGTTCCCGGAACAAAACTGGGGAATACGGCACTCCATCCGCTTCAGCTTATGAGCGAAGGGACGCTCAATTATGTACAGATGATTGATGCGGGGGTGATGGTGACCAGCGGGACCGATTATTTTCTGGTGTTATCGCAGACCAATGCTAACGACACATTGATTGTCCGGGGGGATACGGAGACAACGGGGACACGATCACTTATCAATTCCGGAAGTGGATGGGCGGCGGCGAGTACGAACCTGCGGATTCGTGCGATCGTCTCGAGCGGCTCCGGGGTCACCGATGTGGCGGGCACGAATACTGTTCCGGAGACGTATGCGCTGGAACAGAACTATCCGAATCCGTTTAACCCGAGCACTACCATCCGGTTTAATATCCCGGCGGCGCAACGGGTTATCCTGAAGGTCTATAACCTGCTGGGTCAGGAAATTGCCACGCTCGTGGACGACAACCTCGTGGCAGGGAGGCACATCGTACAATGGCAGCCGGAACGCCTCGCGAGTGGAACGTATTTTTACCGGCTTGAGGCTGGCACATTCCGCGAAAGCAAGAAGGTCGTGTATCTGAGGTAATCCGGAGGTATGGTTTCTCAACGATGCAGGGCACGTGCGGACGATGCGCCGTGCCCTGCATTGCTGTTATTCCCTGTTATGGCGTATCCCGGGACCTGATAAAGAAGCGCGTTTCCGGATGAAAAACCTCAGCTTCGCTTCTTTTCCCTTCGAGATGCCGATGCGCGTCGTTGTCTCGATATCCGTGGTGCGCGGCAGGTCCTCCCCCTTTTCTATCCAGACTGTGCTCCCGCAGAGGTCTGTGCCATTCTCGTTTCTGGTGATGCCAAGTGCCTGACAGAGCTTTGCAGGTCCACTGCACAGCGCACCCAGGTCCGACACGGGGCGCTGGCGATTGGACGCCATGCTGTGAATTCCCTGAAGCGGTTCCAGAGCACGGATAAGAACAGCGCTGCCTGTTCCTTCTCTGCCCGTGACAACATTGGCACAAAAATGTTTGCCGTATGTAAAATACACGTACAGATGCCCCCCCTCCCAGAACATCACGTCATTTCGTGCCGTGCGACCCCGGAATGCATGGCTGGCGGGATCCTCGTGGCCAAGGTATGCCTCAACCTCTATGATCCTTCCTCCGAGAAGTTGCCGCCCGGATCTGCGGACCAGGACGTTCCCCAGCAGTTGCCGGGCAACCGTGACGGTGGGCCTGCAGTAAAAGGTGCGCGGAAGTTGTTGGTGACGTGTCACCAGGGTCCTGGGTCGGGTTGTGTGCATGGATGTGGAAGTCCGGTCAAAAAAAAGGGTGCCATCACGGCACCCTGTTTTTCCGGTGCTGGTTGAGAGCCTAAAGGAACGAGTAACTTACTCCAATTGCCAGGGTCTCTTTCACCTGGGTCTTCGGGCTGATCCTTTTTTCGTTCAGGAGTTGCACATTGAGGAGCACCGTAATGTACTTGCTCACTTTTGCAGCGAGGACATTGTCGCTCCGCACAATCACTTCGTCAATGTTTTTGAACGTGCTGAAGAGCTCAAGTTTGGACGAGAATCCTACGTTTTCGTCGAGTTTCCAGACAAACTCCGTCACCGATTCAAGCCCGCCCTGAACGCTTGTCTTCTCAATTTCGAGAGTCTCAGGATCGTCAGCATAGCCGGGGAAATTAGACGTGAGAATTTCCCTCAGTCCGACACCGAACCGGGTCTTCAGTTCCGGTGCCGGCTGATACACGATACCCACGCTCTGGGTAAGGTACGCCGGGTCAAAAAACTGGGAGACCGGAACAGACGCTCCCGAGGCATCGTACCTGTAGCCTTTGGCGAACTGTGTTTTCAGCGTCGCCGCACCGTACGGATTAAGCTGTTCGGAGACCTTGTACGTGAGCATGGTCTCAAGGTCGATCCGATCGTCCGTCTTACGGATGCCCTGATCACCCAGGCGGGTCTGGCCGAAACCGAATTTGTAGGTGTTGGACCAGCTGGTCCGCTCCTGTTCGTTCGTGGATTTTCCGTCCACGCCGAGAGCCCACGCGAGAGCATTCTCGCCACCCTGCGTCCAGTCAGAAAATGCCACCTGGGTAAAGGTGAGGCCTCCGACAAGTGAATGGATCCAGCCGTACTGAGGGGCTGCGGAAGTGTCCTGTTGCGCCCATACCCCGGTTACAGCGAAGCCGGAGAGCAGCAAAACAAGAACACACTGTGAGAGTCGGTGAATCATGAGAAGATATCCTTCAGAAATATGTTCATGGGTAATGGTAGAAGCTACCAGACGGGGTACACCCGATCATCGTTTTCCCGTCTTGAGCAGGTCCCGGATCTCCGAAAGCAACACTTCCTGTTTCGGAGGTGCGGCCGGTGCCGCCGGAGCTTCTTCCTGCTTCTTGCGGAGAGAATTCATTCCGCGGATGAGCATGAAGATGACAAAAGCCACAATGATAAAATCAATCGTGACATTGATGAAGAGGCCGTATTTTATCATAACCGCCGGGGCTGTTTCTGTGGCCTCACGAAGTGTAAAGCCCAGGGTGCTAAAATCAACGCCGCCAAGGAGTATGCCGATCGGCGGCATGAGCACATCATTGACCAGGGATGATATGATTTTCCCGAAGGCGCCGCCGATGATGATACCGACGGCCATATCGACTACATTGCCACGCATGGCAAAGGATTTGAATTCTTGCATCATGGACATGGATTATTCTCCGTAATGAATAAAAAAGATTATGGAACGCTTCAAAAGACGACGGATCTAGCTGGATACATGCTGAGGCGCAGTGGACGGAACAGGACATTTCTTCATCTCCACTGCGCCTCGGCGGTTCATATGAACATGTGCCGTGTCATCACAACACCTTCAACAGCCCGCAGGTGCCTATTTTGTGCGGACAAACTCGATCCGTCTGTTTTGCTGGCGTCCTTCTGGTGTGGCGTTGGAGGCAACGGGATTGTCCGGCCCGAACCCTCTGGCAGTGATCCGTTCCGGGGTGATACCTTTGGCGATAAGATGATTCCGGACGGCATCGGCGCGGGACTGCGAGAGCCGTATGTTTGCGTCCTTACTGCCGGTATCGTCGGTATAGCCGCGGATCTCAACCGCTATCTCAGGGTTTTGCTCGAGGGTATTGTAGGCTGTTTCGATCAACAGCTCGGCTTCCGGGGTAATGCCGGCCTTGCCGGTTTCAAATACGATCCCCTCCAGGACAATCGCCTTGCCGACTTCGGCTTTGAGTTCCGCCTTTTTCGGAAGGTCGTCTTTTGCATCCAGAGGATTGGAGCCGCGCGTCACCTCTATGCCGTCGGCGACAGTTCCTCCGTCCGTATCGGCTTTGAGGGGATTGGTTTTGTACCGGTTCACTTCGTCCCCGTCTTTGAGGCCGTCACCGTCGGTGTCAGGATTTAATGGGTCAGTCTTGAGCGTGTTGACTTCCTCACCATCCTTCAACCCGTCATTGTCTGTATCCGCCTTGAGAGGATCGGTCTTGAATTGCCGGATCTCGTCGCCATCACTCAAGCCGTCCCCGTCGGTGTCCGCTTTTGTTGGATCTGTTTTCTCGAGCCGCGCTTCGTCACCATCGCTGAGCCCGTCACCGTCCGTATCGGCTTTCAGGGGATCGGTCTTGAACGTATTCATTTCTTCGCCGTCCTTCAGGCCGTCGCCATCCGTGTCAGCGAGTTTCTTGTTGGTGCCGAGTTGTTTTTCTTCGGCATTGGTCAGCCCGTCGCCGTCAGGATCTGCGTTGGGGCTCTCGGTGACGATCGTCAGGCCGGCCACCGCTGTCGCATAGGCGTCTTTTTTCGATTCAATGACGCCGTTGATGCTCTGGTGGAAGGCGTACGTATACCCGGCGCTGGCCTCGAAGAGGATGCCGTCCGAAATCATGGCCTGAACGCCGATGCCCGCAGGCACGATCGCTGCCCATCCGGAAAACTCGGTTGCAGTTGGGTTTGCCGGTTTGTCTTTGACGGAATAATGCAGTGCTCCGCCTCCGACGTACAGGTACGGATTGACCTTCTCCAGCTTTAACGGGCTAAACAGAAAGCGGTAATCAATCGGGATAATCTGGGTCTTGTAGTCGGACCCGCCCAGATGGCCGACCCCGAATCCGAGTTCACCCTGTAACGCCTTCGTGATAGGGTAGCGCAGGAAAGCGCGTGTGAAAAACTGGGCGTCATTATCGGTGACATCAGTGATGCCGAGGGCGGCACCCGCACCAATGCCCATACTCATTCCCTGATCACGAAGTTGCCCCGCAGCGGTAAGCGGCAACACAATCCCCAGCACAACCAACATGCTCAACGTAGTACGAATTCGCATGAGATTGACTCCTGTCGTTGTGAATAACTGTTCAGAAAGGATGCCCGGTCGAATACTCACCACACGCACAATTCTGGCAGGTTCGCCATGAAAAGACGTTTCGTCCGTAGCACAGTATAAACAAAAGTGGCGGGGAAATAGTTCACAAAAAACGCGTTACGAGAGGTCACGCAGGAATTTGTGGGTAATCTCGTCGACTTCGCCGGCGGAAAGCGTATTGCCAAACCGTGCGCCGGTCGGCAGCGGGTGAGGGTCTTTGGGAGTGAATTGCTGATCGATCCTGTCAATCCAGTTGTCGCCGGGAGCGGGGTGAACTTCCGCGGAGTGAAGCGGTCGTGTTTCAAATGCGAGGCGTTTAATATTCATGAGGTGGCGTGCGGTCACATTGTCTGACACGATTGACCCCCCCCAAGTGCCGGACCCGAGTGTGAGAGAGGGATCGAGGCCATTGGTGAATCCCACGGCACCCAGGGCTGATTGCGTGTTCACGAGTATCCTGAATGCAGGTTTCTCCATCGCGAACTTCATGATAATGTCACGGTCGGTTGAGTGTATCACCAGTGTGTGTCCGATCCCCCCAAATTGCAGAAGTTCAAGACAGCGGTGGCAGGCATCGCGCCATCCATCCGCAGTGTAGAATGAGAGCACGGGTGAGAGTTTTTCCCGTGAGAGAGGATACGCTTTCCCCACGCCGCTCAGCTCTGCGATCAGAACAGTCACGTGGTCAGGCGCCTCGATGCCGGCGGATCGTGCAATATGGAGTGGGGATTTTCCCACCATGGACGGGTTGATGACCCCGCGTTCGTCAAAAAGCAGGCGGGCGAGCCGTATCTGTTCTTCTCCAGCCACAAAATATGCTCCGCGTTCGAGGCACGCCTGCACCACTCGCTGCTTAACGGGTGCATCGCAGACCAGGGCTGACTCCGTAGAACAGAGAGTTCCATAATCAAACTGCTTCCCTGAAATGATGTCCGCAACCGCTTTCTGAATGTCGGCCGTCCGTTCGATGAACGAGGGGACGTTTCCGGATCCGACGCCGTACGCCGGTTTTCCGGAGCTGTACGCCGCGCGCACCATGGCGTGGCTCCCCGTGGCAAGGATCACCGATGTCAGCTTGTGCCGCATCAGCTCCTGGGTCCCTTCGGCCGTGGAAAGTGTGAGGCACGACATCAGGGAGCGGGGTGCACCCGCCCGTTCAGCGGCATCCCGGACCACATTCATGGCTTCGACCGTACACCGCGTCGCTTTCGGGTGCGGACTCGCCACGATGCCATTCCGGGCTTTTACGGAAATGAGCGCTTTGAACATCACCGTCGATGTTGGATTTGTTGACGGGATCAGTGCTGCCACGATGCCCATGGGCTCCCCGATGCTCAGGACCTGACGTTCCCGGTCTTCGTGGATGACCCCCACAGTCTTGAGCCGGGCGATGGATTCCCAGACCCGTCTTGTCGCAAAGAGGTTCTTCTGTTCCTTGTCTTCCGGCTTGCCAAATCCCGTCTCCTCGCATGCCATCCGTCCGAGCCTCGCTGCCTGGGATGCCCCTGCCTCGGCCATGGCCTCGCAGACACGGTCAACCTGATCCTGGGAGAAGGATCGGAATTCCAATTGTGCCCCTGCTGCCGCCTGCAACAAGTCCCGTACTTCCTGGACTGAGGTGAGATCGTTATCCATGGCCATCCATCAGGAGAACAATGATGATTGTGTGGTGCCCCGCGGGGTCACGCCGAAGTGTCTGTAGGTGATTCCTGTGATTTCCCGGCCGCGCGGAGTTCGTTTTACAAACCCTTCCTGGATAAGATAGGGTTCATAGACTTCTTCTATCGTACCCGGTTCTTCGCCCACGGCCACTGCGAGTGTATTAATACCGACGGGCCCGCCGTCATACTTCTCCAGAATACAGAGGAGGATCCGCTTGTCCATCTCGTCCAATCCGCACTTATCAACCTCGAGGGCCTGGAGCGCATAGTCGGCGACTTCCCGCGATATGACGCCGCGGTGTGACGCCAGCGCTGGATCAGCCTGTGCGAAATCGCGACAACGCCGCAGCAGGCGGTTGGCGATGCGGGGAGTCCCGCGCGACCGGCGCGCAATTTCTTCACCACCGTCTCGCTCGATCGTAACGTTCAAGAGCCGGGCCGAACGCTGAATGATTGTGAACAACGTTTCGCTGGTGTAGTAGTCCAGCCGGTTGCTGACGCCGAACCGCGCACGCAACGGTGCCGTCAGCAACCCTGCCCGGGTCGTTGCTCCGATCAGCGTGAACCGCGGAAGCGTGAGTTGAACGCTCCGTGCGTTGGGGCCGGCATCAATCATGATGTCAAGCCGGTAGTCTTCCATCGCCGAATAAAGGTATTCTTCCACCACGGGATTGAGTCGATGGATTTCGTCTATGAAGAGGACTTCACTCTCCGCCAGGTTCGTCAGCAGTCCCGCCAGGTCACCCGGTTTATCCAGGACTGGCCCGGAAGTGCTCTTCAAGCCGGTGCCCATCTCGTTCGCGATGATGTGGGCGAGCGTAGTTTTGCCCAATCCCGGCGGACCGGTAAGCAAGACGTGGTCGAGGGGTTCTTTCCGTTGCCGTGCCGCGGCAATGAACACACGCAGATTATCAATAATCTTCTTCTGACCATGAAAATCGCGGAAACTCATCGGGCGGAGTGCCTGGTCGAGCTCGCGGTCGGTGTCCACGCGTTCAGGATTGGTAGTGTCTGATTTTCGGTTCACGAAGTCCTGATGTGAAGAGTATGGATGCCGAGGAAATTACCTGAAAGGTAGTGTAACAGAGCGAGAATATCAATGTAGTGGCCGGCAGGCTTACGCTCCGGCGTTGCGAAGGGCGGCTTTAACAAGAAGTTCCAGGGTTCCGGCTTCCTGGCCGAGCTCCTGGACAGCCAGCCTCACCGCCCGTTCCGCCGTCGTGCGGTTGTATCCGAGAGAGGTGAGCGCCAGCAGGGCCTGGTTCCGATTACTCTCTTGCGGATCGGATGTGAGGGAAGAACCGGCAGAGAGTCCGTCCAACCGGGCGATTTTTTCACGAAGTTCAACAACGAGGCGCTCTGCTATTTTCCGCCCAATTCCGGGAATGGCGGTAAGTGCGGCAGTATTGCCGGCAATGACGTAATTCCGCAGATCGGCGGCGGGGATCCCGGAGAGAATACTCTGCGCCATCCTCGGCCCGATCCCGGTCACCGTCAGGAGCAGCTTGAATATCGAACGTTCCTCTTCGGTGAAAAACCCGTACAGAAGCATTGCATCTTCACGCACATGGAGATAGGTAAAAAGGAAAACCTGTGTTCCCGGATCGCCGATTTTCTCAAAGGTGGAGAGCGGGATGCTCAGTCCGTACCCGACCCCTCCCACATCGAGCACGATGTCGGTCGGACCTTTTGTGATGAGTGTGCCGCGGAGAGAGGAGATCATTTTCTGACGCGCTCCGGATGGGCTTCGACATACGACTTCCAGCTTTGATGGCGCCCGGATGTTGGACGGCTCCGCTCAAGGTGGCAAATCGCCACGGCCAGCGCATCGGCGGTGTCGTGTGTCAGACGTACGCTGTTCAGCTGAAGAAGGGTCCTCACCATAAACGCCACCTGTTGTTTGGACGCATTTCCGTTGCCAACGACGGCCTTCTTGACTTCCCGGGGGGCATATTCGGAGAGCGGAATCTGATGTTGCACGGCGGCCAGGATGCTGACCCCCCTGGCATGCCCCAGCTTGAGCGCGGATTGAGCGTTCTTGCCGTAGAATGCCGTCTCAATGGCAACTTCGTCCGGGTGGAATGTACCGATAAGGTTGACAAGTCCGGAATAGATTGTCACCAGGCGTTGTGCAATCGGGGTTCCCGCGCGGTTGGGGATTACGCCGGACGCAATGTGCCGGAGGCCGGGTCCAGTCCGAGCGACGATGCCGTAACCGGTCATCAGCGTGCCCGGATCAATTCCCAGGACGACAAACGAAGGGGGGCCGTCCGTTTTTTTCTTAACTGCTGAGGGAGGCAAGTTCCGTATCGTCGATGTCGAAGTTTGAGGAAACATTCTGGACGTCGTCGTGTTCTTCGAGGGCATCCATGAGCTTCATCAGGCTCTCAACGTCTTTGCCCGTAACTTTGACGGTGTTCTGGGGGATCATCTGGAGGGAGGCGGATTCAAGGACGATGCCCTTGTCTTCAATCGCTTTCTTGACAGGCTCAAATGCCTGTGGGGTCGTGGTGACCGTAAATGTCTCCCCGTCAGTCAGCATGTCATCCGCACCGGCTTCAAGAATGATTGCGAGGAGGTCATCTTCCGATACCGGGCGCTCCTGGCCCGCGGACGGGATGACGATGTTCCCCAGTTTATTAAACATCCATCCGACGCTCCCGGATTGGCCAAGATTGCCGTTGTTGCGGGAGAGGATGTGGCGGACTTCCGAGACGGTGCGGTTTGCGTTATCGGTTACAACATCAATGAGGATCGCAACGCCGCTTGGCCCGTACCCCTCGTAGGTGATTTCTTCGTACGCGACGCCCGGGAGTTCGCCGGTTCCCTTCTGAATCGCCCGTTTGATGTTATCGGCGGGCATATTATTGGTTTTTGCTGTTTGGATGGCGAGCCTGAGGCGGGGATTACCCTCAGGATTTCCCCCTCCGTTCCGGGCTGCGATAGTGATCTCCTTGATCAGGCGTGTAAACAGCCGGCCACGGGCTGAATCCGTCGCGGCTTTTTTTCGTTTGATCGTTGCCCACTTCGAATGGCCTGACATGGTGTGAATCTCCTATCGTAAGTCCTTGATTTTCAGCTGAGGAACCGGATCGGCTGGTCTGGACGCGCCCGGGGAAGTCCATTCGTTCTCTTCCACGGTATAGACGCATTCGAGGTTCAGGCGTCCGGAATACGCTCTCGGGAGGAGCTCGCCGAGGCCGAAGCCGATGGCGTCGAAGCTTGTACCGTTCTGTCGCACCCGGAACCGGAGATGGTTCCGTCCGACAATACGTGGTGTTCCTGCCACTTCCAGATTTCGTGTAAAGAATGTCGGCCGTGCATTGTGGGGACCGAAGGGAGCAAACTCCCGGAGAATTTTGATAAATCTCGGTGTGATCTCCTCGAGGGAGAGTTCCATATCGATCCGGATCTCAGGTGTTTTGAGTTCCTCCGCCATAAGTTCCTTCACGGCGGTATTAAAGGCCTCGCGGAATTCATCGAGCCGTTCAATCTCAACCGTCAATCCTGCGGCATACTTGTGCCCGCCAAACTGCAGGACCTTGTCCTCACAGCGTTTGAGCGCTTCATAAACATCAAACCCCGATACACTGCGGGCCGAGCCCTTTGCGACGCCGTCAACGGTGGCCATCATGATGGAAGGTTTATAGTACCGTTCGACCATCCGTGACGCCACGATTCCGACGACGCCGGGGTGCCAGTGTTCCTGATGCAGCACAATGGCGGGGTCGGATTCAACATTAAAACATTCTTCGAAGAGTTGCTGTGCATTGGCAAAGGTCTCTTCGTCGATCTTTCTCCGGTTCTTGTTTTCTTCCTCGAGCTCCTGGGCAAGCGCGCGTGCTTCCTCGGGGTCGGTTGAAGTGAGCAGGCGAACGGCCCGTGTGGCGTCGCCGAGCCGGCCTGCCGCATTGATTCTGGGTGCGAGTGCAAAAACGATGTGGCCCGTTGTAATACGCCCCGGCTTCAAGCCGGCACTCTCTATGAGTGCCCGAATGCCGGGCCGCGGCGAAGCGTTGATGGACTCCAGTCCGATCTTGACAAGGATACGGTTTTCACCGACAAGCGGAACAATGTCCGCAGTGCTGGCGAGTGCGACAAAGTCAAAATACGACCTGATCGATTCTTCTCTTCCGAGCTTGCGGGCTACGCCCTGAACGAGCTTGAGCCCAACCCCGCACCCGCTGAGGGGCTTAAAGGGATAGGTGTCCCCGGGTTTGATCGGATCGAGTACCGCGTGTGCGCGGGGAAGTACGGGGCCGGCTTCGTGATGGTCGCAGATAATAACATCCAGGCCGCATTCGTTAGCGTGGTCAATCTGCTCAACGGCGGTTATACCACAGTCGACTGCAATGAACAGGTTTGCCCCCAGCTCGACGGCATGGTCGATGCCCATCCGGGAAACCCCGTACCCTTCCTTCATGCGGTCCGGGATATAGTATTGTACCTTGGCTCCCAGATCCTTGAGAAAGAGGTAGAGCATGGCAGCCCCGTTGGTGCCATCAACGTCGTAGTCGCCAAAGACGATGATCGAATCACCTGCGGCTATGCCGCTGAGGACACGATCCACAGCCTTCTCCATGCCGTCAAGAAGGTACGGGTCATGCAGGAGGTCCATGGTAGGCCGGAAATAATCCTTGGCCGCATCATAGTCTGAAATGCCCCTGAAGACGAGGATCTTTGCGATACTCTCGGGGACATTGATATCTTTTGCCAGTGAAGCGACAAGCCCTTCATCCGGGGGATTGGCATGAATCCACCGGTGATCCCTTACGGTAGTCCGCACAAGGAACTCCAGATCGATAGTCCAGGTGTGGGGGCATGGCGGTGAATTGGAATGCCCCCACACGTGGTGCAGGTCTGTAAGCCGAATTCTGTCTTCTTCGCTCTTGCAAGCAGAAGGAGGCAGCCATTTCTCTGGGCCGCGGATTGCTCCTTGGCTCAAGCGGCCTACCCGAGAGTAACCCCCCGCCGTGGGGCGGGGGACGAGGCGAGCAGCCTCTCCTCTCATATTTGGCCTTGCTCCGGGGGGGTTTATCGTGCCCCCGGGATTACTCCCGGGGCGGTGAGCTCTTACCTCGCCTTTTCACCCTTACCCTGCAAGCACGCCGCAACGAGTGCAATGTGCGTGCAGGGCGGTATGTTTTCTGTGACACTGTCCGTTCCCGACCGCTTACGCGGTCAGGCCCCCCGCTGTTCACGGGGCACCCTGCTCTGTGGAGTTCGGACTTTCCTCATCCCGCGGAATGCGGAACGCAGCTGCCCGACCTGCATGTGAGTTGTTGTATGATTTAAATTAACACAATCTAATCGAGAGAAGCAAAAAACGGCGAATTTACGTCTCCACCGGCTCTCTCGTTTCAATCCCCCGGTTTGCCAGGGCATCAGCATCTCTGTTCTGCTCACGCGGGACGTACCGGAGTACAAATTCATAGGGAGCTTCTGCACGAAGCCGCTGCACTTCCGAATAGAGCAGCTTGAGTTTTGGATCTTTGACCCGGTAGGTGCCGTTCACCTGCCTGACCATGAGTTCGCTGTCCGCCTGGACTTCGAGCCGCGTGCATGGCACCGTTGCCAGGCGTTTAAGCAGGGTGACGAGCGCGGTATACTCAGCGATGTTGTTTGTGGCCTTCCCGATGTATCCCGAGATGGTCAGGAATTCTCCGCCATCGGCTTTCCGGACGATAACGCCGATACCACTGTCGCCCGGATTTCCCCGTGACGCCCCATCGGTCGCCGCGAACAGCGTCATTTCGGGTTTGCGGCAAGTTCGACTATTTCATCGGAAACCAGAATGCGCCCGCATCGTTCACACGTGTACATCCGTTCGCTCTGCCTGAGCTCGAGCAGCTTCTGGGGAGGAACGCGGTTAAAGCAGCCTCCACATGCGCCCTTCTTGATCGGTACAACGGCCATTCCCTTTTTTGCCTTCCGGATTCGCTCGTATACGATCAGCTCCGACTTGCTGATTCGCACCACCGCTTTTTGCCGTTCATGCTGGAAATGGAGCTCTTCGTCTTCCGTCAGTTTAGAAACTTCTGCAAGTGCAACACGCTTCTCCTCCAGAAGGTGTATCGATTCATCGATGTTCTTCTGGAGTTCAGCCATCTCGGTGCGCGCTGTGGTCGCCTGAATCTCGAGTTGTTCCATTTCTTTTCCCAATCGCACGATGGCTTCACCCGCACTGTCCATCTCCCGCGTGAGCGCGTCGTATTCCCGATTGGTACGGACTGCGAACTGCTGGCTTTTGTACCTCTCCAGTTTCTGATTCAGGGAGATGATTTCATTGTCAGCATTGTCGCGCATAGCGAATGCCTGCCGCATCGTTTGTTCGATAGCCGCATGGCGTTCCTGTTGAGCGGCAAGCTCGGCTTCAAGCTTCTGAACCGCGGACGGCAGATCGCCCTTCTGCTTAAGGAGTTCATCGAGATTCAAGTCTATGACCTGAAGGGTGTAAAGATATTGTAGCTTGCTTTTCACTTCGTACTCCTCTTCTAAGAAAGTGTCACACGATCATAATGGGCGATGTGTTTGTGGTGGCCGCAGTGACCACGACGCCGGGAGATGACTCATGAAGCGCGTCCCGCAGGTACCGTGTGACGGCCTGCACCACGGGAAGTTCTGTCTCATAATGGCCTGCGTCAATCAGGGCTATCGATCCGGCAGCGTCATGGAACGTGTGGTACCGGACATCAGCGGTTACAAAGGCATCTGCGCCGGCAGCGATTGCATCATGGAGCAGGTCAGCGCCCGCGCCGCCACAGACGGCAACAGTCCGGATACGGGATGTGCGCGCGCGTGTGTGCCGCATCGGCCCTGTTTTGAGTTTTGTCCGTACGAGGCGGAGAAATGCGACAAGCGGAAGCGGGGCGCGAAGCAGCCCGATGGCTCCCATGCCGGTGCCGGGATGCAGGTTTTCAAGTGGATAGACATCATAGGCGACTTCTTCATACGGATGGGCTTTTTGCATCGCTTCAATGACGGCCGGGAGGACCCGCTGATCTACCAACATCTCCAGGCGGACTTCTTCAACCTGTTCAAGCCTCCCGCGCTTTCCTGCCCGTGGTGAGGAGCGGTCATTACCACGAAAGGTGCCGTTGCCCCGGACGCGGAACGAACATGCTTCATAATTGCCGATGATTCCTCCACCCGCCGCCGTCATCGCCTCCGCTACGCGGTCCACCGCCGTTTCGGGAACGAACGAAACAACTTTGCGATAGGTTCGGGCGTGCCGGGAGAGAAAGCGGACCTGCTGAAGGCCGAGCTTGTCGGCGAGGGCAAAACTTGTTCCACCGGGTGCAAAATCGAGATTTGTGTGCGACGCGTAGAGGGCTTTTCCGTTTTTGATCAGGGCCTCAAGAATCCGGCCTTGACCCGTGGAGCTGTCCAGCGTGCGCAGGGGTTTAAATATGAGAGGATGGTGCGTGATAATCAGATCAGCGTTCCGCCGTGTCGCCTCGCGGACCAGATCTGATGTGGCCTCAAGTGCTACCAGGATTCGTCGGACCGGCGCCTCAGGGTTGCCCACCTGAAGTCCAACATTGTCTTTCTCCCAGGCGAGGTCCCGTGGGGCCCAGCGTTCCATGAGAGTAGCGACGTCGCTTACCCGCAGCATGTGTGATCCAGGTAGAAAAAAAAGAATCCCGCCTCTGGGCGGGATCGTAACGCGTTGTCCGTGTGTGCTTCCGTTCGTCGAAGTTCTTTAACAGTATGCGGTTTTAGTTTCACGTGTGAGCGGCGGACAACTCTAAGGTTTTAATTTGGGTCCGATGACATCGCATCGGGACTACTAATATACCAAGAGGAGGGGAGAGAAGCAAGATCCCGGTCAGAGTCTCGCAAAATCGATTTTCTCGAAATTTAAGTCACGAAGCCGGGATATCTTCCCGTTCTACCAGCCCGATCTGTGCGTCAATCGCCTGTACAAGCTTTTTGTCTCCGTCGCTCAGATTCTGCCGGAGGAGGATATCTGTGCTGATCTTGATGGCTGCCAGCGGGTTGTTAAACTCATGGCAAACCGTGACAACGAGCTCGTGAATGGCGTCCGTCCGTTTTCTTGCGATCAAGTCGGTTTTGGCCTGTGTGGCAATTCGCTGCTTTAAGTGGACTCGTTCCAGGATATTGATGATTGTGCGTGGAAGCACAGAATCAACAGCTTCATCCTTGATGAGGTAGTCTTCCACTCCGTATTTCATGACTTCAATGGCCAGCCGGAAGTCCCGGTTTGAGGTCAGAAAAATGATCGGGATGTCGATGTTTCGGGCCCGGATCTCGCGGGTGAGTTCCAGGCCGTTCATCTCGGGGAGATAGTAGTCTACAACCAGCATGTCCAGAGGAGGACGGGTGTCGAGGAACTCCAGCCCGGAGTGGGGATCCTGTTTCCAGACGGTCAGAAACCTGCGCCCCTGGTACTTCGAGAGAAGGTGCCGGGCCACCGCCATGTAACTGGCATCGTCGTCAATGAAGAGCAGGCGGATAGGGGGTGAAGATTCCATCTGAGGGTCCATAATCGTGCTCAAGTATAACATATGTGCCCGAGAGATGCAATGTCCCTTTTCCGGTTGATTTTGTGCTGATCATTGACTATACTCCCCAAGAGTACGGTCATTGTGACCGCAAAAGTGGTGAGAACAGCGGGGACTGCACTTCACTCACAATTCGCGGGAGAACCTATAGATGGCCAAAAAGAGCAAGATTCTTGTGGTTGACGACGAGGAAGCACTTCGTAGCGTTCTCAGCAGCGAGTTGATAAACGAAGGATACGAGGTTCTTACCGCATCGGATGGCGATGAGGCCATCACAGAGGTGGACAAGACGCCGTTTGACCTTGTGCTGCTGGACATCAAAATGCCGCGCGTGAACGGATTTGAAGTCCTAAAGCACATCAAGGAACGCCCGACCCGGACCAAAGTGGTGATGCTGACAGGTTTCGCGGATCTGAAGAACGCGATTGAGTCCAAAAAACTGGGGGCCGACGACTTTGTCAGCAAACCGTATGATCTTGTGGATCTGCTGACGACCATCGAACGTGTTCTGAATGAATAGCCGCCATTGCCTCCCACGGTGCACACTCTAAGCGCGGCGGGAGTATGGCAAAAAAATACAACCTCCTCGTTGTAGACGACGAAGCCCCCCTCCGGCTTCTCCTGGAAAGTGAACTCTCCGAAGCTGATGAATTTGCGGTGGATGTTGCCGCAGATGGCGGAGAGGCGATCAACCTGATCCAGGGAAATGTGTACGATGTAATCCTGCTCGATGTCCGCATGCCCCGCGTCAGCGGAATAGAAGTGCTGAAGTTCGTACAGGAATACTCTCCGACGACCCAGGTCATTATCCTCACCAACTACGCAGACATCAAAACCGCCATCGAGACGATCAAACTCGGGGCGTATGATTTTCTTGCAAAACCGTATGACATAGAAGAGATTTTTAATACGATCCATCGCGCTCTTGAACGGCGCGCCCTGTTTATTGACAACAAGCTGATGAAGAGCGAACTCTCCCGCAAAACGGGCGCACATGAACTGATCGGCCAGAGCCCTGTGTTCCTGCAGATGATCGAGAGCGCAACACGGTTTGCTGAAAGTGAATCGTTTGTGCTCATCCAGGGAGCAAGTGGAACCGGCAAAGAACTTATCGCCAACCTGATCCACCGGCGCAGCACACGAAACAACCGGCCCTTCGTTGCGGTCAACTGCGCATCGATTCCCGATGCCCTGCTGGAAAGTGAGCTGTTCGGTCACGAAAAAGGCGCATTCACCAATGCTTTTTCCACGAAACAGGGACTCGTGGAAGTGGCAAACGGCGGAACCCTCTTTCTGGATGAAGTCGGTGACATCAGTCCGGCTATCCAGCCGAAACTCCTGCGGTTTCTGGAGACAGGGGAATTCCGCCGCGTTGGAGGAACGAATCTCCTCACCGTCGATGTACGCGTGGTGAGTGCCTCAAACAAGGATCTTCGCGAAGAAGTGGCTGCCGGCAAATTTCGGGAGGATCTTCTCTACCGGCTGAATGTGGTGTCGGTGCGTATGCCATCCCTCCGGGAACGGGCCGACGATATCCCTATTCTTGCCGAATATTTTCTTGAGCGGAAAGCCAAATCGAAAAATATCAAACGTCTCTCGGACGGCGCGCTGGCGTTGCTCCTGACTCACACCTGGCCCGGTAACGTGCGTGAACTGGAACATGTGATCGAAGGGGCAATCCTCCTCTCCTCGGGAGAGATCATCGAGGAACATGATCTCCTGATGTACTTCCAGCGTACAGAGCCGAATCTTGTCACTCCCGCACCGCAGAAGACGGCGGGTTCCATTACCCTTGATGAACTGGAACGTCAGCATATCGAACGGACGCTCCGCGAGCAGCAGTTTAACCGCGCACGCACAGCCCAGGTGCTCGGGATCAGCAAAAAGACACTTTACTTGAAGATCAAGCGGTACGGGCTGAGGATCGACGAGTGATGTGGTCGCCTTGATTTTCGACACTGATTTTCGTTCTTTTTCTCTACTTGTCACTCTAACCGCAAAACAGACATACATATGCAGAAATTCCAGGGTGCAGATTACTATAACGCAGATCTGTTGCTGAACGAAGAAGATATCCTCGTCAGGAACACCGTTCGACAATTTGTGGACGAGCACGTCCTGCCGGTAATCGAAGAACATTATCGCGCCGGCACCTTTCCGGCAGACCTCATCCCCAAGATGGCTGAGCTCGGTCTGTTCGGGGCGACTCTTCCCGCCCGCTACGGATGCGCCGAAATGAATAATGTGTCATACGGTCTGGCGATGCAGGAATTGGAGCGAGGGGATAGCGCCGTCCGCAGCTTTGCGTCCGTCCAGAGCGCCCTGGTAATGTATCCTATTTTTGAGTACGGATCTGAGGCCCAGAAGGACTTCTGGTTAGCACGACTCGGGCGCGGCGAAAAAATCGGTTGTTTCGGTCTGACAGAACCGGATTATGGATCAAACCCCGGAGGAATGATCACACGGGCCGAACGCACGCACGATGGATTTCTGCTGAACGGCGCCAAGATGTGGATCACCAACGGAACGGTCGCGGATGTGGCGGTGGTGTGGGCAAAACTCGATGGTGTCGTCCATGGGTTTCTGGTGGAGAAGGGAACAAAAGGTTTTTCTGCTCCCGAAATGAAGGGAAAACATTCGTTGCGCGCCTCGGTGACATCCGAACTGGTCTTCGAGGACGTACACATTCCCGCAGAAAACATTCTGCCGAAGGGGAGCGGGCTGAAGCTTCCCCTCTCGTGTCTCTCCCAGGCACGGTATGGTATTGCCTGGGGAGCCATCGGTGCGGCCATGGCCTGTTATGATGCGGCGCTGCAATATGCCCAGACCCGGATCCAATTCTCAAAACCTATCGCGGGGTATCAGCTCACACAGGCAAAGCTGGTGGAGATGCTCACGGAGATCACCAAGGCCCAGCTCCTTTGTGTACAACTCGGCCGGCTCAAAGACCAGGGGACGGTTCGTTTTCAGCAGATTTCGTTCGCCAAACGGAATAACGTACATCATGCGCTGGCGATCGCGCGCGAAGCCCGGTCCATCCTCGGGGCGAATGGGATTCTGGATGAATATCCGGTTATGCGCCACTCCGCAAACCTGGAATCGGTGATCACGTATGAGGGGACACATGAAATGCACACCCTTATCGTGGGTGAGGATATAACGGGATTCCCGGCATATACGTAATCCAATCGTACCACCAGAGCTCAACGAAGGGAAAGTCCGTGCGCACTACGAAGATCGTTGGAGAAGCACTCACCTACGATGATGTCCTCCTTGTCCCGCAAAAATCAAGCGTGCTCCCGCGGGATGTGGATGTGCGCACACGTCTGACACGCCACATCACACTGAACATTCCGCTGTTAAGCGCTGCGATGGATACCGTGACCGAATCGGAAATGGCCATCGCCATAGCCCGTGAAGGGGGTATCGGGATCCTGCACAAAAATATGACCATCCACCGTCAGGCCGAAGAGGTCGACCGCGTTAAACGCTCTGAAAGCGGGGTGATCCTCAACCCTGTCACGGTCCGTGCAGACCAGCAGGTGCGTGACGTGCTCGTCCTGATGAACAAGTACAAGATATCAGGTATCCCGGTGGTGGATGATTCCTTCCGGTTGATCGGGATTATCACAAACCGCGACCTGCGATTTGAACCGGACGAGGACCAGCGGGTCTCCGCCATCATGACCCAGGAAAATCTTGTCACAGCGCCTGTGGGGACCAAGCTGGAGCAGGCGAAACACATCCTGCTAAAGCACAAGATCGAGAAGCTCCCGGTAGTGGACAAACATGGCGTTCTGAAAGGGCTGATCACATTCAAGGACATTCAAAAGCGAATCAGGCACCCTCACTCCTGCAAGGATGAGCATGGACGCCTTCGTGCGGGCGCCGCCGTGGGGATCACAGCCGACACCGTGGAACGTGTTGCGGCGCTGGTGAAAGCCGATGTGGATGTTGTCGTGATCGATACCGCGCACGGGCATTCCCGCGGTGTGATGGAGACTCTTCGTATGGTCCGCAAACGTTTTCCTGATCTCAATCTGATCGCAGGCAATGTGGGAACCGGAGAAGCGACGCGGGATCTGATCCGCGCTGGGGCTGACGGCATCAAAGTCGGTATTGGACCCGGATCCATCTGCACCACGCGGGTCGTGGCGGGCATCGGAGTGCCGCAGATAACTGCAATCATGCACTGCGCACGTGTGGCAAGCCGTTCCCGCATTCCCATTATTGCGGATGGCGGCATTAAGCAGACCGGCGACATTCCCAAGGCTCTGGCCGCCGGCGCCGATGCCGTGATGATCGGTGGGCTTTTTGCCGGCGTGGATGAAAGCCCCGGCGAGAAAGTCCTTTATGAAGGACGGAGTTATAAAATCTACAGAGGGATGGGCTCCATCGAGGCTATGCGGGTTGGAAGCAGGGATCGGTATTTTCAGGATGCGGAGGATGATATCCAGAAACTGGTTCCCGAGGGTATCGAGGGACGTGTACCGTACAAGGGCCCCCTCGGTGATACCGTGTATCAAATGATCGGAGGACTACGAGCGGCCATGGGGTATTGCGGCTCCCGCACCGTGCGTGAACTCCAGGTGAAAGGGCGGTTTATACGGATGAGTGAGGCCGGTCTTCGCGAAAGCCATCCGCACGACATCACCATCACGAAAGAGGCACCGAATTACCATCTCCGCTGAGCCGGGCCGCATGAACAAATACGCGAAAAGAGTCACTCGGCTGCGCACACTCCTGGAGGAACAGCGGCTCGACGCGCTTATCGTTACATCCCTTATCCACCTGCAATATCTCACAGGCTTTACCGGAACACACGGCCTCGCCGTGGTTACCCGACGCGAGGTGTATTTTATAACCGACTCACGGTATCGTGCACAAGCTGCGCGCCAGGTTCGAGCTGCTCAACGCCTGCTGACACAGCACCCGCTTCTCGTGGCGATGGCAGACCATCACTGCCTTTCACGGTGCAAACGAACCGGATTTGAGTCCCATGACATGACCTATCAGCAGTACCGGACCCTCAGGAAGACGTTTCCGGGAAAGGTGTTTGTCCCGACATCAGGCATTGTTGAAAACCTGCTGCTCGTGAAGGAATCCTCAGAGCTGGCGTCCATGCGCAGTGCAATGCGCATCACCGATTTAGTCTTCGCGGAGGTACTCCCTCTCCTCCGGCCGGGGATGCGCGAGAACGAGGTGGCGGCAGAGATCTCGTACCGGCACCGGCGCCTCGGGGCAGACGGAGACGCTTTTATCCCCATTGTAGCGAGTGGAGTCCGTGGCGCTCTGCCGCATGCAAGGGCATCCGATAAGATCCTTCGGCATGGGGAAATGGTAACGCTCGACTTCGGGTGCACGGTCGACGGATATCACTCTGATCTCACCCGGACGGTGGCTCTCGGCCGCGTAAGCCAGCGTGCACGCAAGGTCTATGATGTCGTACGGCGTGCCCAGCAGGCCGCACTGGCAGCAGCCCGCGGTGGAATACGCGCCCGCGCATTGGATGCCGTGGCCCGGGATGTTATCACCGGTGCCGGATATGGCGATGCGTTCTCACACTCGCTCGGACACGGACTCGGCCTACATATCCACGAACGCCCCAGAGTGTCACCTTTGAGCAACGAGATCCTGGTTGCCGGCAGCGTCATCACTGTCGAGCCCGGTATCTATATCCCCGGTTGGGGTGGTGTCCGTATTGAAGATGATGTTCTCTTGATGCAAAGAGGAAACACCGTGCTGACGACTGCTCCTAAAGACCTGATGGTTCTCTGACATGGCCCAGACCGCTCCCCGACGTCGTGTTCTCGTGGTTGCCTACTACTTCCCGCCGATGGGTCTCAGTGGAGTGCAGCGGACACTCAAGTTCGTCAAGTATCTTCCGCAGTTTGGATGGCAACCTACCGTCTTGACCGTTCAGCCTCAGGGCTACCTGGCCACCGACACCTCTTTATTGGACGATATAGCGGGAAGGGATATACTGATTGAGCGTACCGGAGCCGCCGGCCCGGGTAGATTTCTCTCCCGGAATGCCGTGGTAGAATTTCCGGCAGAGTGGTCCCGGAAACTGCTCAGCAGGATCAGTGACACAGTGTTTGTGCCGGACAACAAGATCGGCTGGAAGCGGAAGGCTGTCGCACACGGACTTCGTCTTGCTCAAACCCGCCCTTTCGACCTGATCTTTTCCACTGGGCCTCCCTTCACTGATTTTCTCATCGGGCGCGAGCTGAAGCGTGCATTAAATATCCCTCTCGTCCTGGACTACCGTGATCCATGGGTGGAATATCCCTTCAAGTTTTATCCCACCCCGGTGCACAAATGGCTCAACATCAGGGCCGAGCGGGCGGCACTGCGCGCAAGCAGCCATGTCACAACAACCAACCGGCGAGTCAAGGAACTGCTGCTCCGCCGCCACAGGTTTCTGACGTATCACGACATCGAAATCCTGTCTCAGGGATTCGATCCTGATGATTTTGCCCGTGCGGCGACGCCCGCGGAGCAAACACCGCCGCGCCGGAACCGCGCGATGCGCATTACCTACGCCGGCGTATTCTGGGAAGACCGAAAACCGGACTATTTTCTCCAAGCTCTGCACGACCTTTTGAAAGACAGGCCGAAACTCCGCGGACGAATCCAGGCAGTATTCGTGGGGCACTTCCGGGAAGAGAACAAGAAGCTGGTGGGACGTCTGGGACTGCAGGATTCGGTGAGCCTCCTGGGATATCTTCCGCACAACGAGTGTATCAGCGAACTGGTTGCGTCGGATGTGTTGTGGATGACCGTCGGCGACGATCTGGGATCACCCGGCAAGACATACGAGTATATCGGTGCCCGTAAACCCATTCTCGCGTGCGCCCCGGAGGGATTCATCAAGTCAACAGTTCTTGAAGCCGGCGGCATGGTTGTCCTTCCGGACGACATCCCCGGCATCCGCAATGCCATTGAACAGTATTACGCACAATGGGAACGCCATGAGCTCAAAGGTCCCGCTGAGGATGTTGTGCAGAAATACAGCCGCGTAGCCCTTACGAATAGCCTGGTAAAGGTATTCGAGGCTCTGCTGGACTCCTGATATGAACATTCTTGTCATAGGATCGGGTGGTCGTGAACATGCGCTCGTTTGGGCCCTGCAAAGAAGCCCCGGAGTCCGACGTGTGATCAGCGCACCCGGGAATCCCGGTATTGCCGGGCTTGCGAACGTTTTCCCCGTAAACGCCGACGACATTCCTGCGTTGATGAATATTGCACGGCGGGAACTGGTCGATCTCACGGTTGTGGGTCCTGAACAGCCGCTCGCAAAGGGCATCGTGGATGAGTTTCTCCGGAACGGCCTTACTATCTTCGGTCCCACACAACGGGCTGCGGCTCTGGAGTGGAGTAAGGCGTTTGCCAAGGAGTTTATGGCGCGGCATAACATCCCGACAGCCCGATATACGATTGTCGGCAAGGAAAATCCGGGTCATGCACACGCTCGGCTGGACACATTTGATATGCCTGTTGTGCTGAAGGCGGACGGACTGGCAGCAGGAAAGGGAGTTGTTATTTGCAGCGATGCTCCAGAGGCACATGGAGTTCTTGAGACCATGCTGAGCGGGGAAAGTTTTGGGGAGGCAGGAAGCCGTGTTGTGATTGAGGAGCATATGAACGGAGAAGAGGCCTCGGTCTTCGCCATTACCGATGGAAGAGAGTATGTTCTGCTGGCGCCTGCCCAGGATCACAAGCGCGCTCTGGACGGTGACCGGGGAAAAAACACCGGGGGTATGGGAGCCTATGCGCCGGCTCCGGTGGTTACGTCTGAGATCATGCGGCGCGTGGAAGCGGAGATCTTACGCCCGACACTCTCAGGTATGGCATCGGAGGGAAGTCCGTATTCGGGCTGTTTATATATCGGTTTGATGTTCACCGACAAGGGCCCGCGTGTTGTAGAATACAACTGCCGGTTTGGTGACCCGGAAACCCAGGTGGTATTGCCACTCTTCAAGGGTGATCTGGCCCGCACCCTGTTCGCTGCGGCCACCGGCACACTCGGAACGGTGCCGCTCATCCCATGGAGCGTAACCGATTCTGCCACTGCAGCCTGTGTGGTACTTGCCGCGGGGGGATATCCTGACGGGTACCGAACAGGAGACCCCATACGCGGTCTGGATTCGTTACACGGCATGGAGGGAGTCGTCGCGTTTCACGCTGGAACACGACTGGAGAAACAGGCTGTCGTAACGGCGGGCGGCAGGGTGCTGGGTGTCTCTGCCATGTCAGAATCGGGTGGCCTCGCTTCTACACTGGGACGATGTTATACTGCCATAGCGAAGATCAACTTTGACAACATGCACTACCGGACGGACATCGGGCATCGCGCACGAGGGTTCACATCTACATCAACACATAGAAAAATATGAATATTCTTCTTACCGGAGGGGCCGGGTTTATCGGTTCCCATATCGCCGACGCGTATCTTGCCGGCGGGCATCGTGTAACCATCATCGATAATCTCTCCACGGGACGGCGGCAGAATGTCCCGGCTGGAGCGACATTTGTGGAAGCGGATATCCGTGATCCGGACGCTGTGGGGCGTGTGTTCGCGTCGTCCCATTTTGACCTCTTAAACCACCATGCCGCGCAGATGGACATCCGCCGATCCGTTGCAGATCCCGTGTACGATGCGTCCGTGAATATTCTCGGCGTGCTGACGCTTCTGCAGGAATGTGTCCGGACGGGTGTACAGCGTGTGGTGTTCGCCTCGAGTGGTGGTGCGGTGTACGGCGAACAGGAAACGTACCCCGCAGATGAGTCACACGCAACACACCCTATCTCGCCGTATGGTGTTGCCAAATTGACGACCGAGCATTACCTCTTCTACTATCACACGGTCTTCGGTACCGATATCGTGTGTCTGCGTTATGCCAATGTGTTCGGACCCCGGCAGAATCCTGAAGGCGAAGCCGGTGTCGTTGCCATCTTCTCAAAAAAAATGCTCGCCGGTCAGGAACCCACCATAAACGGCGACGGCCGGCAAACACGGGATTATGTCTTCGTTAGCGATGTTGTGCACGCGAATATGCTGGTTTCCGGAGTGACGGGATTTCAGATATTTAATATCGGGACCGGCCGCGAAACGGATGTGACGCAGATCTTTCACGGGGTCCGTGAGGCCGCCGGGAGTGCCTGTCCGGAGCGTTATGGCGAAGCGAAAAAGGGCGAACAGCGCCGGAGTGTGCTTTCCCACGACCGTATCTGCAAGAGACTCGGATGGAAACCGGAGGTGACGTTGGAAGACGGCTTGCGCAGCACCGTCGATTACTTTCGTCAGAACAAGTAGGCACGTGGCTCAACCGGTAAACACAGCTGATGTGCTCGGGGGGAATAGGGTGGCCATTGCGCGCGCCATTACCCTCGTGGAGAATGAGCTCCCTGCGGGGGAAGCACTGCTTCATACACTTTTCCCCCATACCGGCCGGGCCTACCGCATAGGCGTCACCGGCCCACCGGGGGCCGGGAAGAGCACCCTGACCAACAAACTCGCGATCCACTACAGGCGGGAAGGCCGGACCGTTGGCATTATTGCGGTTGACCCGACCAGCCCCTTTACCGGCGGGGCGGTGCTCGGCGACCGGGTACGGATGAATGACGTAGAGCTGGATGCTGGCGTGTTCATCCGGAGTATGGCGTCGAGGGGTAGTCTGGGTGGATTGAGCAAGACTGCCGCGGAAGCGGCCGATGTGCTGGATGCTGCGGGGATGGAGATCATCCTCCTGGAGACGGTGGGTGTCGGGCAGTCCGAGCTTGATATCGCCGGTGCGGCGGACACAACGATAGTCGTGCTCGTCCCCGAATCAGGCGATGCAGTACAGGCCATGAAAGCTGGTCTGATGGAGATTGCGGACATCTTTGTCATGAACAAAGCGGACCGGGCAGGAGCGGAACAGGCCATACAGGCAATGACCACGATTCTCGGACTCCGTCAAAGCCCGGCGGCCCTGCCACCGGTCATCGCAACCGTGGCCTCCGAGGGGAAAGGTGTCGAAGATGTCGTCGGAGCGATACGATTGCACCGGGAGGCGCTTCAGAAGCATGAGGGGCTCTCTGCAAAACGAAAGGAACGGCTCCAGAATCGTATCACAGAGCTCGTTGTAGACCGCGTACGCAAGCAACTATGGACTCCCGTGCGCCGGACTCTGTTGTCACAGGGCGTCGATGATGTTGTCCGGGGAAAACGTACACCGTATGACGTAGCCAGAGAGCTTGTTGAGAATCTATGAACCGACCACCCGTGACGAGGTATGTATGGAATCTCATGGATTAACTTTTGACCTTACGGAGCAGCAACAGTCTGTTCTGGAACTGGCTCGCTCCTTCGCCGAAAAGGAGCTGCGTCCCGTTGTGTCGCAGTTCGACGAGACCCAGGAATTTCCCTTTGCGATGGTCTCCCGGCTGGGGCAACTCGGGTTTATGGGAATCACCTGTCCGCCGGATCTTGGCGGGGCAGGGTTGTCGCCCCTGGAATCCGTCATCATCATTGAAGAGCTTGCCCGGGTTGATCCATCCATCGCGTTGACTGTCGCTTCACACAACAGCTTGTGTACCGGTCACATTATGATGTTCGGGAATAAGGACCAACAGCGTGCGTATGTTCCGTCTCTGGCCAGCGGCAAATCGCTGGGCGCATGGGGTCTTACCGAGCCTGATTCGGGAAGTGACGCGGGAGGCATGAAGACCACCGCGGTTCGGGATGGGTCCGACTGGATACTCAACGGGAGCAAAACTTTTATAACGCAGGGATCCGTGGGTGCTGTGTACGTTATACTGGCTGTCACGGGTGAGGCATCCTCCCGAAAAGTAATATCCGCGTTTATTCTCGAAAGGGACATGCCGGGATTCGTGATCGGAAAGAAGGAGAATAAGCTCGGGATGCGCTGTAGCGACACCGCGACGCTTATTTTCGACAATGTCCGGGTACCCGGAAAGAACCTCATCGGTTTGCAGGGCGAAGGATTTAAGCAGGCGCTCCGGGTTCTGGACGGGGGACGGGTCGGTATCGCCGCACTCTCAGTCGGGATCGCACAGGGGGCGTTTGAAGCAAGCGTGAAATATGCCCGCGAACGCTCACAATTTGGCAAGCCGGTCGGAGAGTTCCAGGGGATACAGTGGAAGCTCGCTGATATGGCGACCGAGATCGAAGCGGCCCGACTTCTGACACATCAGGCGGCATGGAAACACACCCACGGACTGCCCCTTACGCTTGCTGCCTCGCAGGCGAAGTACTTTGCGAGTGAAGTTGCCGTGAGGGCGGCGAATGAGGCTGTTCAAATCCACGGCGGGTACGGTTTTATCAAAGATTTTCCGGTGGAGAAGTTCTATCGGGATGTAAAGTTGATGACCATCGGGGAGGGAACATCAGAAGTCCAGAAAATGGTAATTGCCCGGCACTTTCTCGGGCAGGGTGACTGACACTATGGCCCTTTTTGGAACACCTCTTTCAGAAAACGATCAGACCGTGCGCTATGCCGAGCAGATGCATGCCCTGCTCGATATGATGGAGACGCGTGGGGCGGACGTGCGTGCCGGCGGCAAGGCATCCGCCATGAATCGCCATAAGGCGAAGGGAAAACTCCCGGCGCGCGAACGGATTGATCTGCTGATCGATCCCGGAACAATACCCATGGAAGTCGGCTTGTTCGCCGCATACGGCATGTATGATGAGTATGGCGGCGCACCTTCGTCAGGCACGGTGGTCGTTATTGGGACCGTTCATGGCCGCCACGTGGTGATTGTGGCAAACGATGCAACTGTAAAGGCCGGCGCATGGTTTCCCATGACCTGCAAGAAGAACCTCCGCGCGCAGGAGCTTGCCATGGAAAATCACATGCCGATCGTGTATCTCGTTGATTCAGGGGGTGTCTTTCTCCCCCTCCAGAGCGAGATTTTTCCTGACAAGGAGCATTTCGGCCGCATATTCAGGAACAATGCCGTTATGTCGGCCATGGGGATCCCTCAGATTGCCGCAATCATGGGCCCCTGCGTCGCCGGCGGTGCGTATCTCCCGATCATGAGTGACGAAGCATTGATCGTGGAGAACACCGGCAGCGTTTTTCTGGCAGGATCCCATCTCGTAAAAGCCGCTATCGGTGAAGAGATAGGGAACGAAGAACTCGGCGGCGCAAAAGTACATTCGGAAGTCAGCGGGGTTACCGATCACCGCATGCCGGACGATACGGCATGTCTCGAGCGTGTCCGGGCAATTCTCGGAAAGCTGGGCGGGGAAAAGCAGCGTGCGTATAACCGGACCAATGCCCGTCTGCCCCGTTTCTCCTCATCCGAAATTTACAGCCTTGTCCCGGCAGACAGGACCCGGCCATACGACATGGCGGAAGTGCTGGCACGCATCGTTGATAACAGCGAGTGGGATGAATACAAGGCGGGATACGGGAAAACACTTATTACAGCGTATGCCCGCATCGATGGGTGGGCGGTCGGAATAGTGGCCAACCAGCGGAGCGTCGTCAAGACCCAGCGTGGAGAAATGCAGGTGGGCGGGGTGATCTACAGTGACAGTGCTGACAAGGGTGCCCGGTTTATCATGAACTGCAACCAGAAAAGGATACCGCTCGTGTTCTTTCAGGATGTCACCGGATTTATGGTGGGAAGCCGGGCGGAACACGGGGGGATCATCAAAGATGGCGCAAAAATGGTGAGCGCTGTTGCAAACAGCGTTGTCCCCAAGTTCACCATCGTGGTGGGCAACAGCTACGGCGCAGGAAACTATGCGATGTGCGGGAGGGCGTATGATCCCCGGCTTATGGTCGCCTGGCCGACCGCGACCATTGCCGTCATGGGCGGCCGGCAGGCAAGTGAAACACTGCTCGCAATCCGCGTCCAGCAGATGGACAAAGGCGGGCGGGTGATCGGCGAGGAGGAACAGCAGGCATTACTCGCCGAGATTGCGGCGAAATATGAGGAGGAGACTGATCCGTATTATGCCGCCGCGCGCCTCTGGGTGGATGCGATTATCGATCCGGTCGAAACACGTTCGGTGCTCTCCCGGGGTATTGCGGCGGCGGCGGCCGGCCCTCCGCCTCCACCCTTCAACCCCGGGGTGATTCAGACCTGAGCACCCCGTGATGCGCATTGCCGTCTGGCTCCTGATTCTCTGTGCTTCTTCAACCCCCATCAGGGCACAGGAACATCCCGTGTGGCTTCCGGGCAACCGGGAGATGGAACATCGGCGTGACCCTCCCGTTGACTCGGTCGAGACCTTCCATCCCCTTCTGGAGGCCCTGGCAATGTTCGCGATCCCGAAGATTCTTCAGGACGGGGTACTTCTGAAGGATTTTGTGCGAGGTGAGGAGTTCCGGTACGCACGTGTTTCGCACGGCGACGTCTTCGCCGTGGATATGCTGTTCCGGCGTGCCCTGCGGATGTGCTGGAACAATCCGTATGTCACGCTCCTGATTGTGGTGACGGCGGTACTTGATCACCACCGGGTCGGAGTGCGGCTTCCCCTGCTCGGGCCGCTCCTCTGGGTCCCGCTGACGTCTGAATTCCCCGAGGAGTTTTCTGCCCGACGTGATGCGCTGCCCAAAAACGTATTCCCCGATTCCCCGGCCTGGGGTGATCGGGACAAGCTGCAACATTTTTTTGGCTCGGCATTGCTGGCAATGCTCACGGAATCAGCGGATGCCGCAGAGCGTGTTGGTGACTTTGTCGAGTGGGGAGAGGAATCATTCGTCGTGGAAGGAACCTTCGAATCCCGGGACACGGAGGCCAACCGGCGCGGCGTGCTGTTTGGATTCGCATTCTTCCGGGATCGTACTGTGCTGCCCTCAATGTACATGCAGACCCCCCTGGAGATCACGCCTCAGGATAGCGTCACGTTGCACCAGGAGATACAACCATGAAAACCGTGCTGATTGCTGATGATGAACAAGCCATCCGTGAAACTGTTCGAATGATTCTTGAATACGAGAAATTCACCGTCGTCCAGGCCGAAGACGGACCGGGTGCCATGGCGCGGGTGGCTGCGGGAGGCGTGGACCTTGTGCTTCTTGATATCAAGATGCCGGTTATCGATGGGATGCGTGTGCTCGAGACCCTGCGGGAGCAGCATCCGGAATTGCCGGTCGTGATGATATCCGGCCATGCGACAATCGACACAGCCGTTGAGGCCACACGGCTCGGCGCGTATGACTTTCTGCAGAAGCCGATCGACCGGGAACGGTTGATGATTGTCGTCCGGAACGCCACGGAAGTCAAACGCCTCCGCGAACAGGTTGAAGGCAGGAGCCGGATCCTGGGCGGCACACAGATTGTGAAGGACCTGCTTGCCCTCATTGAACGGGTCGCGCCAACAGAGGCGCGTGTTCTGATTACGGGGGAAAATGGTTCCGGAAAAGAACTCGTGGCGAAAGCTCTCCATCGTCTCAGCAGACGTGCGGCCCACCCCCTCATCGAAGTGAATTGCGCTGCCATCCCCAACGAACTTATCGAGTCGGAGTTGTTTGGTCACGAACGAGGTTCCTTTACGGGCGCGACGAACCAGCGGATCGGAAAGTTCGAGCTGGCCGACGGGGGAACGATTTTTCTCGACGAGATCGGTGACATGAGTCTGACCGCCCAGGCAAAGGTGCTCCGCGCGCTTGAGGAGGGCAAGGTCGAGCGGGTGGGGGGATCAAAGCAGGTTGTGGTTGATGTACGGGTTATTGCCGCAACCAACAAGAACCTTCCGGATGCGTTCCGGGCAGGACTGTTCCGTGAAGATCTGTATCACCGCCTCAATGTGATTCCCATCAGGGTTCCGTCGTTGCGCGAGCGCCGGGAGGATATTCCCTTGCTGGCAGCCGCGTTTGCCGAGGATGTGTGCGCGCAGAACGGCATGGCTCGCAAACAGTTTTCTGATGAGGCCCTGTCATTACTGCAGGGGATGGACTGGAGGGGCAACGTGCGGGAGCTCCGAAACACCGTTGAACGGCTCGTCATCATGACTCCCGAAGCCACCATTACCCGCGTGGAGGTCTTTCCCCATGACGTGCGCCATACGGGTGAAGGGGGAGAATTGCCTCTGCAGGCATCAACGTTTCAGGAGTTCAAAGACCGTTCGGAAGCGGCATTCATTCGAGCTCAACTTGAAGCGCACGATTGGAATGTCAGCAAAACAGCGGAGGCACTGGAGATCCAGCGCAGTCATTTGTACAACAAGATGCGAAAATACGGCCTTGAGAGGACCTGAGTTCAGAACTTTTCCCGCTGGCGCACAACTTCAAACATGCCCAGTGCTGCCGCCACCGAAGCATTAAGAGACTGTACCTTGCCGAAGAGTGGTATCCGGACGAGGTGATCACAATGTTCCTTCACAAGTCGGCGGAGACCACGCCCCTCATTGCCGACCACGATCGCTATCGGCACACGATAGTCCGGCTCGGTATAGAGTTTCTCCCCGTCGGATGCCAATCCCACTATCCAGAATCCTTCGTTCTTCAATTGTTCCATTGCGGCAACAATGTTGGTTACCTCGGCTATCGGGATATGCTCGGTGGCGCCCGCTGACGCTTTGACGGCTGCGGAGCTTACGGGTGCGGTGTGGTGGCGCGGAAGCAGTACGCCGTGAGTGCCGGCGCATTCGGCGGTCCTGATCAGGGCTCCAAGATTCTGGGGGTCTTCGATCTGGTCCAGAATGAGGAGGAATCCGGTGGCGCCACTCTCCCTCACACGTGCCAGAATCTGATCAAGGTCAACCAGATTCCGTTCAGGCGCGAACGCGACGACCCCCTGTGTCATTGCCTCAGGGGTGAACTCCAGGAAGTGCTTTTTCTCGGAATCCACGACGGGAACCCCGCGTTGCTCGGCACGCCGGCGGATCTCATCAATGGTGCTGCCGTGGGTTCCGCGCAGCAGGAGAATCCGTTCCAGGGGACGGCCTGCTTTGAGCGCTTCAAGGATGGGTTTGCGGCCTGTGAGGACACTTGTCATGGCCCCGGCGGTGGAATCATCCCACTCCTGTTGTGCGTGCAGTGGACTGTTTGCTGAGGTAGATGAAGCCTGCGAAGCCCAACATGAACAGCACGATGCTGAAGAGTTGGGCCTCGGAAAGCCCGGCGGCAAACCGGGGATTTAACCTGAGAAATTCTATGGTGAACCGGAATGTACTTGCAAGCATCAGGTACATCATGAACAGTGAACCGTCGGGGAGCTGTCTCCTCTGGATCCCGAGCAGGAGAAAATACCCGAGTATGCCGAGCAGGAATTCATAGATCGGAGTGGGGTGAAGGGGCGTGACTTCGTCGAAGCGGGTGTAGAGGTGACCGAGTCTGTCTCTTCCCGCGATTTGCGCGCGCAGGGAATCGTAGTGCCAATCCTGCCGCTCTACGGGTTCTCGGTGGAAATAATCTTCGAGCATAATCGATGGTTTGGCCGTTCCGTGGGAATAGATTGTTCCCCATGCGAGGGTTGTCGGGGTACCGTAGTCTCCGTCGCCTGAAAGATGGCACCCGATGCGGCCGACTCCGTACGCGAGAATGAGGGCAATCCCCAGGCAGTCCCACACTTTCAGAAAGGGGACCTTTTTCTTCCTGATGTACAGCGAAACGGCGAGGAGTGCCAGCAGGAAACCCCCGTACCAGGTGAGTCCGCCCGCTGAGAACGCCATCCCTGCCGGATTCATCAGAAAGGCCTCCCACTCCTCAATGAGATAGAGTATCTTTGCGCCGGCGATGCCAAACACGACAGCGAACACGGTGATGGTGTTGGCCATCGCCTTGTCAAGTCCGCGGCGCTTGAGTTCGCGGCCGAGCACTGCGCTGCCGAGGAGAAAGGCAATCCCGAGCATCAGACCATAACTATAGATCTTGAAGGGGCCGAGTTCGAAGAGAACAGGAATCATAGATCAGGTACTCTGGCTGTTCCATTGAGAGAGAGTTGTGGTGATCTGGACAAAAGTCTTCTTTGGCGTTTTCAACAACTTCACCTGTCCGGGAGTGATCCCGACGGAAAATGTTGTGGCGCGACCGTCGATCCCCTGCAGGGTGACTTCGTACGTCCCGTGGAGGCCTTCGAACTCCTGTTCGAAACGCGCGGATCCTGATGACGGCAAACTGAGTTGTGGGGTACGAAAACCGAGAATGGCAAAATGGAGTGTTGACGGGGTGACTTCCGTTTTCACGGACAATTCGTACCGGAATGTGGCAAAGGTCTTCATCGTTTCAAGCACGACAAGGGTCGTCGGTCGCTGTGTACGTTCAGCGACGTGCGGTGCGATCAGGATGCGGTATTCCGTCTCCCCGCGTGTGCGGGTGGATTGTTGACGAGGCATGAGTTCCCCTACAGCTCGAAGTACGATGCTTCCTCCTGGCGAAACATCTCGAGGATGTCTTTCGGCGATGTCACGTTCAGAAGACGCCTTCGGAATTCTTCTTTATTCATGAGGCGTGAGATGCGGCTCAGCAATTTTATGTGCGGGCCAACCAGATTGTCTTTGCCCACAAGGAGAAACACGAGACGCACCGGCTTTTCGTCCAGAGAGTCGTAGTCAATCTCTTCATCGGTGACGGCAAATGCTGCGACAATATCGGCCACGGCATCGGTCTTCCCGTGGGGAATAGCAAACCCATTACCGACCCCGGTTGACATGATGCTCTCGCGTTCAAGGATCGCAACGCGGACCTTTTCCTTGTCCAGCACTTTCGGTGAACTCGCCACGAGATCCACCATGGCATCAATAATGTCATCTTTGGACGTGCCTTTGAGTCCAGCGACGACAAGGTCTTCGGTAAGGATGTCGCTGATTTTCATCGCGTGGAGATTCTCCTATGGTTCATCGCGCCAGGATATGACCTTCTTCTCATAATCGAGTGCAAGGCGGTCGGCCGTCTGTTGATCCTGTGCTTCAGCGCAGACATGGAACAGCGGTCGTTCCTTGTCGGGGATGAGCAGGATGGACACGCCGCGCAGCCGGTCATCGAAGTACATCTTTACTCCATCCACAAGATCGCGACGGGACCCTTCCGTGTTGGCCATGATGTACCGCATGACCTTTCCCTTGTGTTCCCAGGAGCAGTTTACGGCGCGCCGGGCGGCATACAACCGCGGAATGTCCTCGTCAAATCCGCCCAGCCGCTTGTCTGCGTGCGCCATCATCTCGAGGAACTTGGCAAGTGAATACATCGCATCGGTGGCGAAGAAGAAGTCGGTGAAGATGAACCCCCCCTTTGTTCCTCCGATAAATCGTACGTTCTTATTGGCAGCAGCCTCCATCATCGCCAGGTGACTGTTGCGGGTTTTGATAACCTTGACGTTGTGCTGTGCAGCCAGCAAATCAATCTCCCCGCTTGACGTAATCGGTACCGCAATAGCTTCCACATCGTTGTGTGTCTGCAGGAACATATCCGCCACCACCGTCAGCAACCGGTCGCTGTCAAACGCATCCCCGTTCTCGTTTACGAGAAACAGACGTTCACCGCCGCCATCAATGAGGCACCCCATGTCATATTTGAGCGAGGTGACGATGTGCGAGAGCTGCTTTATCGAATAGTCGAACTCGTACTTGTCGCGTGTCAGTTTGCGCGGGTCGAGATGTGCGTTAAGGGCAACCACCTGGCAGTCAAACGACCCGAGGATGAGCGGAAATATCGTCGATGCGACGCCGTTGGAATAATCGATCACCAGCTTGAATTTCTTCTTGTTAATGGCGTCGATGTCAAGCGAGGAGAGGAATTTCTCCTTGTATGCCTCCGTGGTGCGTTCCGGGAAGGAGATCGAGCCGACCTTCTCCCGTGGGGCACGGGCAAAATCCTCCCCAAAAAAGAGACGGTCCACACTCTTCGTTTTGGAGGATGGTAAATCCTTCCCGGTGGCGTCGAAGAAGATAATATCGGTCAGATTCTTGTCGGTGGGGTTACGGCGGACGTGAATCCCTCCTGCCTCCTTCCCGCTGCTCAGTTCATGCCGGAGCAGGGGGATCGAGATGGCGCGCAGATCGAAAGTATTGACGCCGGCCGATACCAGGCCGCATAAGATGGCACGGTTCATCATGCGGGATACATTGTCGGAATCACGGCACGTGACGACGGTCTTTCCTGCACCGATAAATGCCCCGTACGCTGCGCCGAGTTTTGCGCCAAATTCCGGGTTCATTTCGATGTTGGAGAGCCCGGTCACCCGGGAGTCAGTAAACAGCTCCCGCAGCCATTTGTCCTCCCACACAAGACTCCTGGTAAGAATCGCTCCCTCTTCCACCACTTTTTCCGGCCAGAGTTTGATGTTCGCACTCAGCCGCGCACTTCTGCCAATCCAGCATCCGTCGCCGATAAAGACATTCTCCGAGATGACGGACTTCTCCCCTATGGAGCATTTGGATCCGACAACGTCCGAGGAAATCTCGGTGTTGTGTCCGATGACGACGTCACTCCAGATGACAGAGTTGGTGATGATGGCGCCCGGACCGATCACGCTGTTGTCGCCGATGACGGTATTGGACAGCTTCACGTCCTCGCCAATGGTACAGTTGCGGCCGATCAGGACCCTTCCCGTGAACTGCACCTTGGCCGGATCAAACCGCGTGCCTTCCCCGATGGCCGCAGTCCCGTTGTGCGTGTACTGAATTTGCAGGTTGACCGCGTCGTGCAGGACATCCATATGGGCATCCTGATATTCGTTCAGGTTGCCGATATCGCGCCAGTATCCGTCCGTTGTACAACCGTACAACCCCAGATCCCGCCGCAGAAGAAGAGGGAAAAGATCCTTTCCGAAATCGTAATCCTGCCGGTAGGGAATCATCTCGAGCACGTCCGGCTCGAGAATATAGATACCCGTGTTGATGGTATCGCTGAATACCTCTCCCCACGAAGGCTTCTCAAGAAACCGGGTAATCTTGCCATCCCCGCCCGTGATCACCACACCGAACTGAAGTGGATTTTTTACGTGGGTGAGCACGATGGTGGCTTTGGATTTTTTCTCTTCGTGAAACTTCAGCGCGCCCGTAAGGTCAAAATCGGTCAACACGTCGCCGCTGATTATCAGAATACGCTCATTGGTGCCTTTTGTGGCATTACGAACGCTTCCCGCAGTCCCATAATCGGCTTCAGCCCGAACGTATTGCATGGAGACCCCGAAGGCGGAACCATCACCAAAATAGCTGGTAATCGCTTCCGGGCTATAATACAACGTAGCGATAATGTCTGTCAGCCCGTGCTGCTTCAGCAATGCAACGATATGGTGCATCATGGGTTTATTCATGAGCGGCACCATGGGCTTCGGTGTATTACAGGTGAGCGGACGCAACCGCGTCCCGAACCCACCGGCCATGATGATAGCTTTCATAGGTTGTTCAGACGCTGATATCGGATTGGAAGGTTATCATACCGTAACCACTCAATATAGAAAACGACCGTCTGGGATACAATAGAATGCAGGGGTCAGCGGCTATTTTCCTGTCCGGGGCGCCGGTTGATGATCGACGCGGCATATCCGGCGCCGAACCCATTGTCGATGTTGACCACCGTTACCCCCGCTGCGCAGGAATTCAGCATGCCAAGAAGCGCGGAGACACCCCGGAAACTCGCCCCGTATCCAACCGAGGTCGGGACGGCGATAACGGGAACCTGTACCATCCCCCCTACCACGCTGGCGAGCGCTCCTTCCATACCCGCGACAACGATGATGACCGATGCCTCGCGGAGCTTCTGGCTCTGCATCAGGATACGATGAATGCCCGCAACGCCGACGTCAAAAAGTGTGTCGACGGAGTTCCCCATGACGGTGGCTGTCTCCACAGCCTCCGCAGCAACCGGGATATCTGACGTCCCCGCCGTTACCACAAGAATTTTTCCCGCGCCGGCCGGCTTAACCCCTGATACGTTCCCCACGATCGTCCGCGCAACGGGATTGTATCGCGCATTCCGAACAAGTTTTCGCACCGCCGTAAAATGCTTGCGCGATGCTCTGGTCGCCAGCAAGACACTTCCGCGGCGGACAATTGCCCTGGCTATGCCTGCCACCTGACCGGGTGTCTTTCCCTCACTGAATATCACCTCGGGAAATCCGTGTCGCACCTGGCGGTGATGATCCACGGTGGCAAAACCAAGAGATTCGTACATCTGCTCAGAAAGACTCTGAAGGAGTTGTTCTTCGGAGAGAGATCCCTTTTTATAGCGGGAGAGGAGTTGTTGTACCTTCCGGTCGGCCATTGACGGTCAATATACTCGATTCCGTGAGGAATATCAAGGATTCCCGCTGGTTGACTCTCCAGCCCGTTTTTCGTACCTTTTTGCATAACTGTGCCCCCACCGTCAGCGGGATATCGTGGAACGGCTTGCACTCGCTGCACTCTTTGGTTATTTCCTCGGCTCCATCCCGACCGCCTACCTTGTTGTTCGCTGGAAATCTCAGCTTGATATTCGCATTGCTGGCAGCGGCAACGTGGGGACAGTGAACAGTTTTGAGGTCACGAAGTCGCCGTGGGTTGCCGTTGTGGTCCTTCTGGCCGACTTCGCCAAAGGGGCTCTTGCCGTTCTGGCGGTCCGCGCCTTCTATCCTGAAGGCCCTTATGCCGTCGAATGGGGTCTCCTGGGAGCGGTGCTCGGACACAATTACCCGGTATGGCTCCGGTGGAGAGGGGGACGGGGTTTGGCCACAGCGGCAGGTGGGGCGTGCCTCACGTTCTGGGGTCTGATTCCGGCCTGGATAACATTCTGGGCTGTGTCTTTTTCAGTTCTTCGACGGGTAAACCCGGCCAGCGCGGTAGCGTGCGTGCTCACCACCGCAACGGTCTTTCTGAGCCCGATGCTACTTCCGGGAGCTGACCGGGTTGGAGATCTGACGCCCGCCTGGTTTACCGGATCACTCATGGCGCTCATCCTGATGCGACTTATCGAGCCGGTCCGGTCCTATCTGTTGGAGCTAAAGGGAGTAAGGAGTTCATCATGACTTTACGCGTTGTCAGTGTCGTTTTCCTTATCCTCGCGGCCGTTCTTGGAGGCGGGATCATCGGGTACAGTCTTGGGCATATCCCCGGTGAAAGCACAGAACTCACGGACAATAATCCGCCGACGTTTGAACAGACATTTGCACTGCACACCGCATCCGCCCGACCGGATTCTGTCGCGGCGGCGGTGACCACAGGGCGCCATAATGCCATTACCAGGGCGGTCGCCTCCGCCAGCCCCGCCGTGGTCGGCATCAACGTGATCGAGCTCCGCCAGTACCGGCAATTATCTCCGTGGGGAGACGATCCGTTCTGGCGGCAGTTTATTCCAAACCGCACGTACACACAACAGGTCCAGGGTCTGGGATCGGGCTTTCTCATTTCGCCGGATGGATATATCCTTACCAACGACCACGTGGCCGGCAACGCAAAGGAGATCACCGTGACCCTGACCAGCGGCAGGCAGTACAAGGCCTCGCTGGTGGGGACGGATCTGATTACCGACATCGCGCTTTTAAAAATTGACGGGACGGATCTTCCACACGTCGCACTTGGTAATTCCGAGGATGTGCTGGTGGGCGAATGGGTAATCGCCCTCGGAAATCCTTTCGGGTTGTTTGATATCAACGACAAACCCACCGTCACGGTCGGTGTCATAAGCAATACGGGCATGAAACTCGAAGCGCAGGATGGCCGGGTGTACCGGGACATGATCCAGACGGATGCGGCAATCAACTCGGGCAACAGCGGTGGCCCCCTGTTGAATGCCCTGGGCGAAGTGATCGGCGTAAATTCCGTGATCTATTCCACCAATCAGGGCAACATCGGACTCGGATTCGCGATCCCCATCAACCGTGTGAAGACGATCGTCGCCGAACTCCGGCGCAGCGGAAAAATCGAGCGTGCGTTCTGGACCGGACTGGAAATTCAGGCGGTCGACCGTCGGATAGCCCGCTATTTCGGTCTTGAAAAGGTTCAGGGTGTGATCGTAAGCGAAATAAAACGATCCAGTCCCGCCGAACGCGCAGGTTTCCGGGTCGGCGACATCATAATTGAAGTGAATGGTGAGAAGATCAATGACGAGGCTTCGCTCATTGCCATCGCAGATGAAGCCCGTACCGGAGACACGCTCAAGATGAAAGTAATCCGGGATCGGCGCGAAGTACAACTCTCACTTCGGCTGGAGAAAAGCTCTTTATGATCACACGCTACACGCGACCCGCTATGGGCGCCATCTGGGAAGATGAGAACAAATTCCGGATCTGGCTCGAAATTGAAATACTTGCCTGCGAAGCGCAGGCGAAACTGGGTGTTATCCCGGCGGAAGCCGTGTCAAATATCCGTGCCAGAGCCGCCTTCGAAGTCACGCGGATCGAAACACTCGAACAGGAAGTCAAACACGACGTTATCGCGTTTTTGACCAATGTCGGGGAACATGTTGGTCCGGACTCCCGGTACATCCATCTCGGCATGACCTCATCAGACGTCCTGGATACTGCGCTTGCTGTGCAGATGAAGCAGGCGGGGGAGCTGTTGCTCCAGGGGCTCCAGGAGCTTGCGACGGTCCTTGCGCGCAGGGCCAGGGAGTTCAAGACTACGGTGATGGTCGGACGTACGCACGGTATTCACGCAGAACCGATTACCTTTGGCTTGAAACTGGCTCTCTGGTACGCGGAAACCCAGCGACATATCAGCCGCCTGCAATCGGCCCTTGAACGTATTGCCGTCGGACAGATATCGGGAGCGGTGGGGACCTTCGAGCACCTGAGTCCGGACGTGGAGGAGTATGTGTGTGCAAAGCTCGGCCTCATCCCGGCGCCTGTTTCGACGCAGGTGCTCCAGCGCGACCGCCATGCAGAATTTATGAACGCGCTGGCCCTTGTGGGATGCTCCCTGGAAAAATTCGCGACGGAAATCCGGCATCTGCAGAAGACGGAAGTTCTGGAAGCGGAGGAGTTCTTTTCCAAGGGACAGAAGGGTTCTTCCGCGATGCCCCACAAACGAAATCCCATCACCTGCGAACGTGTCGCAGGCCTCTCCCGCGTTCTGCGCGGGAACGCCCAGGCGGCAATGGAGAACGTCGCCCTCTGGCATGAACGTGATATCACCCATTCCTCGGTGGAACGGGTTGTGATCCCTGACAGCTGTATCCTGCTGGACTACATGCTGGCGCTCATGACGGACGTGCTGGACAAGCTTGTGGTTTATCCCGCGAATATGCTCAAAAACCTGGAACGGACACGCGGACTGATTTTCTCCCAATCTGTGCTCCTGGCCCTCACCAGAAAGGGAATGAAGAGGGAAGATGCCTATCGTATCGTTCAGCTTGCGGCGATGGAGGTGTGGGAGAGCGGGGCGGAGTTCAAGGAACGGCTCCTCGCCGAACCCGCAGTCGGCGAAATTCTGGGTGCCGAGACTGTAGAAGGGATGTTTGACTTGCAGAAGAGCATCAAATATATCAACGTGCTGTTTGCCCGTGCTGGGCTTTCGTAAAGACAACTGTGCATGACTGACATAATGAGGACTCTTGGTATGGCCAAAAAATTTCAGAACTTTGTCAACGGCAGGTGGGCTGACGCAAAGTCAGGCAAGACCTTTGAAAACCGTAATCCCGCAAACTGGGACGAGGTCATCGGGACATTCCCCAAATCCGGCAAAGAAGACGTCGAAGAAGCTGTACAGGCTGCGCGCAAAGCCTTTGATTCGTGGCGGCTCATGCCGGCCCCCAAGCGGGGCGATATTCTGAAGGCGGTGGGTGATCTGATGGTTGCACGGAAGGAAGATCTTTCCCGGATGATGACCCGCGAAATGGGGAAGGTCCTCGCCGAGACACGAGGTGATGTGCAGGAGGGAATCGATACTGCCTACTATGCGGCGAGCGAAGGACGCAGGCTGTTCGGTCATACGGTCCCGTCGGAACTGCCCAATAAATTTAATATGGCGATGCGCGTGCCGGTGGGTGTCGCCGGTATTATTACACCCTGGAATTTTCCCATGGCAATCCCAACATGGAAAATCTTCCCGGCACTGCTCTGCGGTAATACGGTCGTGTTCAAACCTGCATCGGATACTCCGGCCACGGCGACAGCGCTCGTCGAGATCCTCGCCGAAGCGGGAGTCCCGGACGGTGTGGTGAACATCGTGCACGGTGGAGGGGGAGAGGTCGGCAATGCGATCGTCAACCACACGGAGGTTGATCTTGTAAGTTTTACGGGCTCGACTTTGGTGGGGAAGAAGATATCCGAAGTGGCGTCCGCCACGCTCAAGCGGGTGTCCCTCGAACTTGGCGGTAAGAATGCACAACTCGTCATGCCTGACGCGACCATGGAACTTGCGCTGGAAGGTGTATTGTGGGGGGCATTTGGAACCACCGGCCAGCGGTGCACTGCCACCAGCAGACTGCTTTTGCATGAGAACATTCATGACGCATTTATGGAAACCCTCATCCGGCGTGTGAACAGTCTAAAATTGGGCGACGGCCTGAAACCCGGGGTAGATGTCGGCCCGTGCGTAAACGAGGGTCAGCAGAAGACGGTGCAGAGTTATGTCGAGATCGGCCTCAAGGATGGCGCGACCCTTGCCGCCGGAGGGTCAGTGCCCGGAGATAGTGAGCTGGCAAAAGGCTGGTTCTACAAACCTACGGTGTTTACGGGCGTCCAGCCGCATCACCGGATCGCGCAGGAAGAGATCTTCGGTCCGGTACTGTCCGTGATCAAATTCCGCACGCTGGAAGAGGGTATCCGCATCATGAACGATACCATCTACGGCCTCTCTTCGTCAGTCTACACGACGAACGTCAACGATGCCTATACGGCGATACGTGATATTAAAGCCGGGATCACCTATATCAATGCGCCGACGATCGGGGCTGAAGCACACATGCCGTTCGGCGGTGTCAAACAGACGGGCAACGGCCACCGCGAAGGCGGATGGACGGTCTACGATTTCTTCTCGGATTGGAAAACGGTCTACGTGGATTATAGCGGCGGTCTCCAACGCGCCCAGATCGACAACTATCAGAGCTGACACCATGACGCGCCAGCCGCTCTATAATGTTTCGCTGTTCGAGCATAACGAATTCTTCTGAAGTTCACTCCTCCGCCGTCGTGGTGTCCACAGACTATTATACTTTTTGGAGGAGTGATACAGTATGAAGAAGCGTAAGAGCAGGACCACACGGGCGCCGCGCAAACCGGCAGTCGCCCGAAAGAAGACAAAAACCACCCGCCGCGCCGGCTCACGGCGTACGGTCGTTCATTCCCGCCTCAACCCCGCGCTGGTGTTCCCCGCTTTACGGAAACACATGCTCATTGACGGATTCGAGATCGTGATTGATCTGCAGCGCAGCAAAGGTTCGTTTATTGTTGACGCGCAGGACGGAAAACTCTATCTGGACTTCTTCACGTTTGTCGCGTCGTCGCCGGTCGGATTAAATCATCCCAAGATGACGTCGCCGGATTTTCTTGAGCACCTGGCATACGTGGCAGTGAACAAACCTTCAAATTCAGACATTTACACTGCCGAACAGGCCGAATTCCTGGAGACCTTCTCCCGGGTCGGCATTCCATCATACCTCCCGCACGCGTTTTTTGTCGAAGGCGGCGCGCTGGGGGTGGAAAACGCCCTCAAAGCGTCGTTCGATTGGAAGATCAGAAAGAACTTCGCAAAAGGATACCGGGAAGAACGCGGGAAACAGGTGATTCATTTCCGGCATGCTTTTCACGGTCGGACGGGATACACATTATCGATGACCAACACGGATCCCGTGAAGACCGATTATTTCCCCAAGTTCGGTTGGCCCCGTGTGGACAGCCCGATTCTCCGTTTTCCCCTCACCCCGGAAAACCTCGCGCAGGTGCAGCAGGAAGAGCAGAAGAGTCTGAACCAGATCAAGGACGCATTCCGGCAAAACAAAGACGATGTTGCCGCAATTATCATCGAAGCAATCCAGGGTGAAGGGGGAGACAATCACTTCCGCCCCGAGTTCTTCCGGGCGCTCCGACAACTGGCAGATGAAAATGAAGCCATGCTGATCATTGATGAAGTCCAAACCGGCATCGGCATGACGGGGAAGATGTGGGCCCATCAGCACTGGGGGGAGCCCGACATGATCGCATTCGGCAAAAAAATGCAGGTGTGCGGTTTCCTCTGCGGTCGCCGGATCGACGAGGTGAAGGAAAATGTCTTCACGGTTCCAGGCCGCATTAATTCAACCTGGGGCGGTAATCTGGTTGACATGGTCCGTGCCCAACGGTACCTGGAAATTATCGAAGAAGAGGATCTCGTCAGGAATGCCGCGGTTGTGGGAAAGTTTCTTCTGAAACGGCTCCAGGGACTGGCGGAGGAGTTCCCCGAGGTAATCTCAAATCCGCGAGGGCTCGGCCTCTTTGCGGCCGTGGACGTGGCCACACCGGAAAAACGCACGGAAATTCGCAACGGGTGTTATAACCTGGGACTCATCCTGCTGCCCAGCGGCGAACGGGCGATCAGGTTCCGCCCGCCGTTGACGGTCACCGAGGAGGAGATTGAGCTCGGAATAGAAATTATCCGGAAGGTGATGCAGCAGTAGTCCTGTAACACAGTGCCACGTTCCAGCAGGGCCAGTAACTACACCGGTAGCTTCTGGCCCTTTTTTTCGAGCTCCGACCGCTGCCCTGCCTCAGCGGAGCAGGATCATTTTGTTGCTCACCACCGACCGGCTTCCGTCCGCCCCCACGGCGGTGAATCGGCAGATGTATGTTCCCGCCGCTACGTGTACACCACCCGCGTCAGTCCCGTCCCAACGTACGGTGTACGTTCCGCCGACCTTCTGTCCGCGTACCAGCGTCAGGACCTCACGGCCCAGGATATCGTACACGGCAATGGAGACCCCGGATGGAACCGGGACGCCGTACACGATGACCGTTCCGGCGTTAAAGGGGTTTGGATAGTTTTGCCGCAGGAGATACGTTTCCGGAGGTACTGGTGATGTATTGGTGTCCGTGCCGCTTAACCTGTTATGCGCAGCGAGGGCGTTGAGGATCCCCCAACCCATCAGATTGTCGGGGGTGGATGCCCTGCTTGCCGTTTGTCGCATGGCGTCAACGATCACCATTGGAGGAAGGTTGGGATGCGCCTTCACCAGAAGTGCAGCAACACCGGCTGCAAGCGGGCAGGAGAAGGACGTTCCCTGGGCATTAAATCGATAGCCCGTGACTTGTGTTTCGCTTGCTACTGTCACGCTTGATCCGAGAGCCATCACGTCCGGCTTGAACCGCGGAGGAGCTGCTGTGGTCGGACCGACAGAGCTGAAGGAAGTCCGCTTCCCGCTCAGATCGACAGCTCCAACAGCAAGCACACTGTCCGCATCAGCCGGTGCGACAAGCGTATTGTGCGTTGGACTAAAACCTTCGTTCCCTGCCGAGTTCACCACGAGAATCCCCTTGCGGACCGCCATGGCTGCTGCACGGCTGATGACGGTCGTCCTGCCGTCCATGTCTTCCCATGTCCAGCTGGTATATCCCGGATCGTACACATCGTATCCCAGAGAGGTGCTGGTAACCTGCACGCCGAGACTGTCGGCCCATTCAATGGCCCGCACCCATTTATCCTCTTCGAGAGGTGTTTCACTGCTGTCGTTTTCGGTCCGGGCCAGAATGTAACTCGCGCCGTAGGCCGGACCGATCAGCTGACCGGGTTTGAATCCGCCGATGGTGGAGAGGGTATTGACCCCATGGTCGCCGAAGGAGGTGTTGGGATTGTTCGGTACAACGCTCACCTTGTAGTCGACAAAATCGTATGTGGCGATGATATTCATCGAGGCAAACGCCTCGTGGTTGAGGAGACGGAATCCGTTGTCGAAAACGCCCACGATCACACCCTGGGCACTATTACCGAGATCATGGAGCGCCGGCACATTAATCTGCGTGACCTGATTCACCGACGGACCGTAGTCCAGTGCATGAGCACTCGTCGTTTTGGGCATGGACGACGGAGCGGCTGGAGTTTCCGACACGGGAGGAGGAGGATGAGACCGCCTGGACCGGCCGACGAGTTCGATCTCGCGTACAAACGGCAAGGCTGCAATGGCAACAATCTGCCCGGCGGTTGCCTGGATACTTACCGCGTTGAACCATTTCGAGCTATGCCGCAGGACAGCACCGGTGGCGCTGAGCCGGGCAACATATGATTCATCAACGGGGAGATCCGAGTATTCGACAAGGGCATCGGGAGGCAGCACATTCGCACGCCGGCGGAGGGAGTGTTCAGTGACGACGGAATACGGGACGGAGGATTTCAACAACTCCCCTCCTCCTTTGTCAGCGAGGTATACCCACACCAGCTGATTGGAAGTCTTGTCTGAACTGTTAAGCACGCCGGAGAGTTGTGGTCCGATTATTCCCTTTGCGGCGATGGATGGAACGGCAAGAAGGGAAAAAAGGGCCACAATAAGCATATTTTTAAACAAGAACCTCATACGAATCTTCTCTCAGGTACTCGTGTCACGGTGATTGCTACCAGAGGATAACAATTCAGCATGGAATTTGCAAGGGATGAGCCGCCGCGAACGGCCGCGGGGTTGATCTCCTTGAATCCCATTTCTCCCTTTTGTACCTTAGCGCCATGGAAACAGTCTCAAAAGTTGAACTGGGCGGGCTGCTCAATCCGCACACGGTGGAACGGATTCTCGTGGATTTCCTTCGCGATGAAACACACAACGCGGGATTCCGGCGGGGTGTGATCGGGCTGTCCGGCGGAGTGGATTCAGCAGTCTGTGCGGCACTTGCCGTCCGGGCGCTGGGCGCCGATCATGTGCTCGGCGTGATCCTGCCACATCATACAAGCTCACCGGAAAGCCGGACCGATGCAGAACTTGTGGCGGCGGACCTTCGCATAAAAACCGACGTGCTGGATATCTCCCCGATGGTCGATCCGTATCTTTCGGGCGCTTCCGTGACCGACCATATCCGGGCAGGCAATGTGATGGCCCGTGCCCGGATGATCGTCCTGTATGATATCTCCCGACGCGAGCAAGCTCTGGTGTACGGGACATCGAACAAGACTGAATTGCTCCTTGGCTACGGTACCCAGTTTGGCGACATGGCATCCGCGCTCAACCCCCTGGGTGATCTGTACAAGACGCAGATCTGGCAACTTGCGCTGCACCTCGGTCTGCCGGAGCGTGTGCGATTGAAGACCCCTTCGGCCGACCTCTGGGCGGGCCAAACAGACGAGGGAGAACTGGGATTTACGTACGCTGAAGTTGATCGCTTGCTCTATCTTATGGTCGATGACCGCAGGACAGATGCCGAATTACTCGGGGCTGGATTCGCCGGGCCGTTCATACAGCAAGTTCGGAGCATGGTGAGCAGCAGCCAGTTTAAGCGCCGTATGCCATTGATCGCAAAAATCTCTCACCGCACCGTGAATGTGGATTTTCGCTATGCGAGGGACTGGGGTCTATGAGCGAGACGATCCAGCCCGGCGTGCTGTATGTCGTCTCCACCCCCATTGGCAATCTTGAGGATATCACGTTCCGGGCGGTGAAGATCCTCGGTGGTGTGGATCTGATAGCGGCGGAGGACACCCGGACGACCCGGATCCTGCTGAACCATCTTGGCATCGACAAACCGCTGGTCAGCTATTATATCCACAATGAGTTACGGCGAATTCCGGAGTTGGTGCGCCGCCTTCAGGAGGGGAGCGCCGTGGCGGTCGTCACTGACGCCGGCACCCCGGGTATTTCTGATCCTGCGTTTGCCCTGATACGCGCTGTGCACCTGGAGAATATAAGGGTGGTCCCCGTGCCGGGTGCCAGTGCAGTCCTTGCAGCGCTGGTCGCGAGCGGGTTGCCCACGGATCGGTTTGTGTTTGAGGGATTCCTGCCGCATAAAAAGGGGAGGAAAACACGCATCGCGCAGCTGATGCTCGAGACCCGCACCATTGTGCTGTACGAATCGCCCCACCGGATCGAGCGCACGCTTGCCGAGTTGGCGGAACAATGGGGAGGACGCAGAGCTGCGCTTGTGCGTGAGCTCACGAAGAAGTTTGAAGAGGTGCGTCGGGGGAGTCTGGTCGATCTTCTCAACGGGGTGCGGGAAAAGCCGCCGAAAGGCGAGATTGTCCTGGTCCTTGATGGCTGTGAAGATCGCGCCACGCCGACCGGGAACAAGAGTATCGAAAAAAAGGATGTGTACCATGGCTAAGAAGACAACGCCATTGCGCCTGCACAACACACGCCACCCGGTGGTATTGGAAATACCTGTTCGGGTTTTTTTGCATGAACTTTCTGCAGCGGCGGGCACCCCGGTGACGCTCGCGGAGATTCCCGAAGAAGTGCTGGACGAATGGTCTGCTCTGGGTCTGGATGCAGTCTGGCTTATGGGCGTGTGGGCAACGGGTGACGTGGGGCGGCAGCTTGCACGTGAATATCCCGGGATGATGGATGTGTACCGCGGGGCGCTGCCTGATGTTGGTCCGGATGACATTCTCGGATCACCCTATGCGGTGCAGGAGTATCGGGTTGCGCCGGCGTTCGGAGGCGGTCTGGCATTACGAGCATTACGACGGCGTCTGGCACGGAGGGGAATCGGGATCTTCCTCGACTATGTGTGCAACCACACGGCGCGTGATCACAAGTGGGTGAAGCAGCACCCGGACTATTATATCCATCGTGATCCTTCCGTGAACCCCGCGCCGTTGCAGGGTGCATTCTCCGCGCAAACTACCAGAGGTGAACGCTGGATCGCACACGGACGTGATCCGTTGTTTCCCGAGTGGGAGGACACCGCGCAATTAAATCCCAGGTCGGCCCCGGCACGCGCCGCGATGGTCGCTCAGATGAAGAAAATTGCAGGCATGTGCGACGGCGTACGCTGCGACATGGCGATGCTCCTGCTTTCTGATGTCTTCACACGGACCTGGGGGGAACAGGGAATACCGGATTCCGGGGACGTGGCGGAAGGTGAATTCTGGAAGGAAGCGATCGAGGCGGTCCTGAAGGGGAAGCCTGAATTCCTGTTCATTGCAGAAGCCTACTGGGATCGTCAGTGGGACTTGCAGCAGCTTGGTTTTCACTTCACCTATGACAAGACGCTCTACGACCGGCTTCTCAGGGAAGGCGCGGCGGCAGTGGGTGATCATTTGAAGGCAGATCTGTCATATCAGCAGCACAGTCTGCGTTTTCTGGAGAATCACGACGAGGAACGGGTGGCCAGGCTAATTCCATCGGAGCCGTGGCATTTTGCTGCTGCTGCGGTCGTTGCCACTGTGCCAGGGATGTTTCTGGTTCATGACGGCCAGATGGAAGGGAGAGCCATCAGCAGTGCCGGTGCAGTTGCGCAGACGGGTGGAAGAGGCGCCCAATGCCCGCACGCATGCGTTTTACCGGGAGTTGTTGGGGACAATAGACCATCCGGTGTTCAGAAGGGGAGAATGGCGTTTGCTTACGATACGGCCGGCGTGGCACGACAATTATACGTGTCAGAATTTTTTGAGTTACTGGTGGCATGAACCTCTCCACGGGCACCGATTTGTCGTCATCAACTATGCTCCTCACGGTGGTCAATGTTATGTTGATCTCCCCTTTGAGCTTCTTGAAGGGAATCTGCTCGAGTTCCGGGATCTCCTGGGCAGTTCCACGTATGTACGCGAACGGTCCGCGATACAGACCAAAGGGATGTACTTTGATCTTTCCGGTTACGGGTTTCACATCTTCGAGGTAACAGAAGCGCACAAGCAGTAAGAGTCAGGAAGCTCAAAAGGGCCTTGACATTAGCCCTTTTTTTTGTATATTGTTAGCACTCGCCATCGATGAGTGCTAATGCCAGAATTTGATCGTTGTAACTCGTTTATTATCAATATCTTACAAAACAGGAGGTAGTATGAAGATAAAGCCGTTGGCCGATCGTGTCGTTATCAAGCCTTCCCCCGCGGAAGAAAAGACCAAGGGAGGGATCATCCTGCCTGACACCGCAAAGGAGAAGCCTGTGGTGGGTGAAGTTGTGGCTGTCGGACCGGGTAAAGTGACTGATGACGGCAAGAAGGTTGCGCCGGAAGTGAAAGTCGGCGACAAAGTGCTCTACGGAAAATACTCGGGCACAGAGGTGACCGTCGAAGGTGATGAATATCTTATCATGCGTGAAGCGGATATCTTCGCAATCGTCTGAAGTAGCGGACACGAGAATCTGATTACATAACACAGGAGAAGTACAATGGCTGCAAAACTAATTAACTTCGACGTCGAGGCGCGGTCCGCCCTGAAGACGGGGTGTGGATCAGCTCGCGAACGCGGTGAAGGTTACTCTCGGCCCGAAGGGTCGCAACGTCGTCATCGACAAAAAATTCGGTGCGCCGACCGTCACCAAAGACGGTGTTACGGTCGCAAAGGAAATTGAGCTCGAAAATCCGCTTGAGAACATGGGCGCCCAGATGGTGCGTGAGGTTGCTTCAAAAACCTCCGATGTTGCAGGTGACGGCACCACCACGGCCACCGTGCTTGCCCAGGCGATTGTGCGTGAAGGACTTGAAGAACGTGGCGGCCGGTGCCAACCCGATGGACCTGAAGCGCGGCATCGATATGGCCGTGACGAAGGTCGTGGAAGGACTCGAAGGAACTCAGCAAGCCGGTCGACAAGACCAGCAAGAAGGAAATTGCGCAGGTCGGCTCCATCTCCGCCAATAACGATGTCGTCATCGGCGACCTTATTGCCGATGCGATGATGAAGGTCGGAACCGATGGCGTTATCACCGTGGAAGAAGCCAAAGGAACAGATACGAACATCGAAGTGGTCGAAGGTATGCAGTTCGACCGCGGATATATGTCTCCGTACTTCGTGACGGATGCAGAGACCATGGAAGCGGTGCTGGAAAACGCAGATCCTGCTGATCCACGACAAGAAGATCTCCGCAATGAAGGACCTGCTCCCGATCCTGGAAAAAGTTGCACAAACAGGCTCGCCGCTGCTCGTCATCGCCGAAGATCTGGAAGGCGAAGCGCTTGCGACACTCGTGGTCAACAAGCTGCGCGGCACGCTCCGCGTGACAGCGGTGAAGGCACCGGGCTTCGGCGACCGCCGCAAGGCAATGCTCGAGGATATCGCCATCCTCACCGGCGGCACGGTCATCTCCGAAGAGCAGGGCTACAAGCTGGAGAACGCCACGCTGAGTTATCTCGGCAAGGCGAAAAAAGTTGTGGTGGACAAAGACAACACCACAATCGTTGAGGGCGCGGGCAAGAAGGAAGACATCAAGAAACGCATCAACGAGATCCACGCACAGATCGAAAAGACAACATCCGACTACGACCGCGAGAAACTGCAGGAACGCCTTGCAAAACTCTCCGGCGGCGTCGCGGTGCTCAAGATCGGTGCGGCCACGGAAGTGGAGATGAAGGAAAAGAAGGCGCGCGTGGAAGATGCACTCCATGCCACCCGCGCGGCTGTCGAAGAAGGGATCGTGCCCGGCGGCGGAGTTGCATACCTGCGCGCTGCAGCAAAACTTGATACCCTGAAACCGGCAAACGATGACCAGGCAACCGGCATCGAGATCATCCGACGCTCCGTCGAAGAGCCCATCCGGCTCATCGTCGAAAACGCCGGCCACGAAGGTTCCGTCGTGGTGAACAAAGTAAAAGAAGGCAAAGACGATTATGGCTTTAATGCCTTCAACGACCAGTACGAAAACCTGGTGAAGTCCGGTGTGATCGATCCGACCAAGGTTGCCCGTACGGCGCTTGAAAATGCCGCATCCGTGGCAGCGTTACTTCTGATGACGGAAGCGACAATCGTCGAGAAGCCCAAAGAAGAAAAAGCCCCGCCGATGATGCCCCCTGGCGGCGGTGGTATGGGCGACATGTACTAAACCGCAATCTTCTCTGCGGCTCCGTGTCCAATCCCCCCTCCCCGGCCCTTATGCCGGCGGAGGGGTTTTTATTTCTTGACAAATCCCACAGGATTTCGTAGATTGGAAACCAAGAAAACGAAATGGGTTTCCTGTGCTTGTGGGGTCCTTTTTTTTGGAACTTTCGGAAACCAAAGAAACCAAGGGAGTTTCCATGTTGTCGAAACAGGATCAATCCTCAGATATGAAGAAACGGATCCTCGACTATGCCCATTCTCTCTTTGTAACTTCGGGCTTCTCGCGAGTCCCTGTGGAAGAAATCACTTCGGGACTGGGCATGAGCAAGAAAACCTTCTACAGGTATTTTGAAGGGAAGGAAGACCTCGTCCGGCAGATCGTCGAACGTCTTGTTGGCGAAAGCTCCCTCCGCATCCAGACAATCGTCGAGACAGACCAACCATTCGTTGCCAAACTGGAGAAGCTCACAACCTTTTTGAGCCACCAGTTTCGGAAGATAAGCTCACCATTTCTTCGTGACCTCCAGATTCACTCTCCGGATACCTGGCAGTACATCCAGGAGTTCCGTCGTAAAAAAATCCTGACCGTGTGGGCAGGACTTATCGAACAGGGAAAACGTGAAGGGCAGATTCGACCGGAGACAAACTCCCGGCTTCTTCTCCTCTCCCTGCTCGGTGTTATCGAATCAGTCGTCAATCCGTCGACACTCGCCAATGAATCGTTCTCCATTGATGAGGCGCTGGAAGGGATCATGCAGATGCTCTTCCGGGGTGTCCTCACCGATGAGGCGGTCTACCGGCTTGATTCACTCCATCTGACACAACAACCATAGGAAGCAGTATGCGCGATCTTCTGTCATTACTTGTACTTGCGGCACTCGGTGCCGCCGCGGCGGGGTGCGGAGGAAACGGAGACGGAACTATCGAAGCATCCGGGACCATCGAAGGAACAGAGATAAATGTGGCCGCCGAGGCGGGGGGACGGGTGCTGCACGTCCCTGTCACCGAAGGGGTACGCGTCACCGTCGGCGATACACTTGTTCTGATCAACGACGAGGAATACCGGCTCCAGCTCAAACAGGCCGAGGCAAACCTCGCTTCCCTCGACGCCGCCTACCGGCTTGCTCTTGAAGGTTCCCGCAAGGAAGACCTGCTTCAGGCCGAGGCAGCGTATGCCTCCGCGAAGGCCGATCAGCAGCGTATGAAAGAGCTGCTCGCAACGGCGACCATTACACAGAAACAGTATGACGATGCCTACACGCGCTTCGTGGCTGCGGAGCAAACCTATGCCAAAATGAAAACAGGCCTCCGCCCGGCAGAGATTTCGGGTGCCCGCGCACGCCGGGAAGGAGCGTTGGCACAGGTGGAACTGCTGCATAAACGTATACGGGACTGCACCGTTCTCGCCCCAGCGCAGGGGACAGTGACCCTTCGCGCAGTTGAGCCGGGAGAATTTGTCGGGATGGGGAGTAATGTGATCCGGCTTACGTTCCTTGACAGGGTGAAGCTGACGATCTATGTCAGCGAAGGGGAGCTTGGCCTCGTGACCCTCGGGCAATCAGCCGAAGTCTTCATCGATACCTTTGGCAAGGATCGTTCATTCGGGGGAACCGTCGTTTACGTATCCCCAAGCGCCGAGTTTACGCCAAAAAACGTCCAAACCAAGGAAGAACGCACCAAGCTGGTTTTTGCCGTGAAGATCGAAGTCCACAACCCTGATGGCGCCTTGAAACCGGGGCTGCCCGCCGATGCGGTGCTGCGCGTTCCTGTGAAAGCACAATAATGCAACCCATCATTCGCACTGTTGCCCTCTCCCGATCCTTCGGCGCAGTCACTGCTGTCGACAGCGTGGACCTTACTGTCAACGAGGGAGAGATGTTCGGCATTGTCGGTCCGGACGGAGCAGGCAAGACAACACTTATCCGTTTGCTCTGTGGAATCCTCCTGTCTTCATCCGGGACCGCGCACGTTCTTGGAAAGGACCTCCTGAAGGAGCCTGACGCGGTGAAACGGGAGATCGGTTATCTTTCGCAACGGTTTACCCTTTACGGTGACCTGACGATCGACGAGAACATCGAATTCTTCGCCGAAATAAACAATGTCTATGATTACAAAGCCCGGCGGGAACAACTTCTTGAATTCACCCGCCTGACGCCATTCCGGAACCGTCTGGCAGAACGGCTCTCCGGCGGCATGAAACAGAAGCTGGCCCTTGCCTGCACCCTGGTGCATACCCCCAGGATCATCTTCCTGGATGAACCAACGACCGGCGTGGATCCCGTGTCACGCCGCGACTTCTGGAAAATTCTCCAGAGTCTCATTCGCGAAGGGATTACCATCGTGATGACCACCCCGTATCTCGACGAAGCGGAGCGATGTACGCGTGTTGCACTTATGAACCGGGGCTCTATTATGCGCGTGGCACCTCCGATGGATCTCAAGGAGTCTATGAACGGGACGGTTGTGGAGATCTTATGCGATCGTGTCCGTGAGGGATTCCGGATCCTGAAGCAAAACCGTCCGGATGTCGAGGTGCAGGCTTTTGGAGACCGCCTGAACGTCGTGGTTCAGGATGCTTCGCACGACATTGCGGACGTCACACGTATCCTCACCGCGGCCGGCGTTCACATCGCGACGACCCGGGTTGTTCCTCCCTCGCTGGAAAACGTATTTATCTCACTGTTGACACAGACCGAAGGTGTTGCATGAAACGTTGTCTTGTTGTGTGCCTGATGCTTCCTTGTATGGTCTTTGCCGGCCAGGAAGAGGGACTCACCGTGGAGAACGCCATCACGATCGGACTGGCACAGAGCCGCACTCTTCGGGCGTCTGCCGCGCGTGTGGAAGCAGCCGAGGCTCGCGCTGCTGAAGCGCAGACCTCACGCCTGCCCCTTCTGAAGGGTGAGGCAAGTTACCGACGGCTTAGCGAAGTCGACCCGTTCAGAGTGCAACTCCCTATTTCGCCGCAACCGGTAGAGATTTCGCCGACCGTTCTGGATAACACAGCGTTGCGCGTGAGTCTCCAGCAGCCGCTGTTTACAGGGTTCCGGATTGCCAGCACGATCCGTGTGGCGGAATTGGGCTCTCAGGCGGCGACGCTGGAGTACGCCAGCGACCGGTCGGATCTGGTCCTGAACATCATCGCAGCATACTGGACGCTCTATCAGGCGCGGGAAGCAGAGAGGTTTGCGGCGGAAAACGTCACCCGTCTTGAACAATATGCTCGTGATGCCGACCTGCTCCTGGGCGCCGGTGCTGCCACACGTAATGATGTCCTGCGCATCCAGGTCCAGCTCTCCACTGCGCGGCTTGGCAGGATTGACGCCCAGAACGATGCCCGGCTTGCCGCCATGAATCTGAACATGCTGCTCGGCCGTCCCGTGGATATGCCTCTCCTGCTGCTGTCAGCCCCCGCACGTTCTTCGCCTCCGATTCCGGGCGCCGTCCACTCCATGATCACGGATGCACGCGACAACCGGGCTGATCTGAAGTCCCTGCGCACGCGTGTTGAAGCATCGAGAGCCGGCGTGGGTGTTGCGCAGGCCGGATGGTGGCCGCAACTCGCGCTCAGCGGAAGTTTCCTGTACGCGCGGCCGAACAGCCGGTACCTGCCCACCCGCGACGAATTTAAGGGTACGTGGGAGGTCGGGGTGGCCCTCTCGATGGATATCTGGAATTGGGGTCAGACCTCATACCAGACGGCGCAGGCCGAAGCAACGCTCAGGCAAAACGAATTCCTGGCCTCACAGATGGAAGAGCTGGTTTCGCTTGAAGTTCACCGGGCCTCACTGCTGGTCTCCCGCGCGGTTGAGCGCACCGAGGTGGCAACATTGGCACTCCGTCAGGCGGAAGAACAGGCCCGGATGACACAGGACAAATACCGGAACGGGCTCGCGACGACAGCCGATCTTCTGGATGCCGAGGTCGCCCTGCATCAGGCAAAGACGACCGTCAGCGGCGCCCGCGTGGAACAGGAAATCGCCCGGGCGCGCCTCACCCGAACCGTCGGGGGTCTCGCCCCATGACGGACGTGACAATAGATGTGCGCGATCTTACCAAACGTTTCGGTTCGTTTACGGCGGTTGACCATGTCTCGTTTACCGCGCGGCGGGGGGAGATTTTCGGCTTTCTCGGCGCGAATGGCGCAGGCAAATCCACGACCATCCGTATGCTCTGCGGCATCCTCCAGCCCACATCCGGCACGGCTCTTGTCGGTGGATACGATATCAACACACAGACCGAACTCGTCAAACAGAACATCGGCTACATGTCGCAACGCTTTTCGCTGTATGATGACCTCACAGTCGAACAGAACATCAGGTTCTTCGGCGGCGTCTATGGCCTTGATGCGGGCCGCCTGCGCGACCGGATGGCATGGGTCGTGGACATGGCGGACCTGCGGGGCCGGGAAACCGCGCTCACCCGTACACTCTCTGGAGGATGGAAACAGAGACTTGCGCTCGGGTGCGCGATCCTCCACGAACCGCCCATTGTCTTTCTGGACGAACCCACCGGGGGAGTTGACCCGATCTCGCGACGGAATTTCTGGGAACTCATCAACCGGCTGTCTGACGATGGCGTCACGGTCCTGGTGACGACACACTTCCTGGACGAGGCTGAGTATTGTAATGACATTATCTTGATCAACGCGGGCTCCCTGATCGCGTCCGGGAGTCCGATGGAACTCAAAACCAGACACATCACGACCCCGCTTCTCGAAGTTACGCTGGCCGAGGGAGAAATCGTGGAGGCCCTGGAGGCAGTCCGGGCCGAGCCCTGGGCAATCGAGACGTCGGTGTTTGGAACCCGTTTGCATGTGATGGTGGAAGATGAGGCCACCGGACGGGCGCAGCTCCGGGCTCTGCTCACTTCCCGGGGGAGCCGGCCCAAGACAATCGACCGGATTATCCCCTCGCTGGAGGACGTCTTTCTCTATCTGCTCGAACACGGTGGACGGCGCACCGAAGATCCCACACGGCAAGGATAACGTATGGCGTTGCTCCGAATCCTCAAACCGATAGTTATCAAGGAGTTCCGGCAGATCCGCCGTGACCCGACATCACTCGGCATGCTTCTCGTTCTTCCCGCGGCGCTTATCGTCCTGGTCGGGTACGCCCTGAATTTTGATGTAAAACATGTGCCGATGCTGGTGATGGATCAAAGCCGGACTCCGGAAAGCCGTGAGTATCTCGCCATGTTCCAGCACTCCGAATATTTTACGCAGATTGCAACAGTGGATCGTTATGAGGACATCGAGGAGTCGTTTATGCACGGCCGTGCGAAGATCGCCCTCGTAGTCCCGCCGGAATTCGGCCGCCACGTTATGGCCGGCCGGGGAACCCGGATTCAGATACTGGTTGACGGGTCCGATGCCAACACCTCGGGACAGGCCATGGGGAACGCGGTGCGGATGACCATGGACTATTCCAACCGGATCCTCCTGGAAAAGCTCCGCAGAACCGGACGGAATGCGTATGTTCCACTTGAGCTTCAGTCCCGCATCTGGTACAACCCGGACATGGTGACCTCGAAATTTCTGGTGCCCGGCCTGATCGGATTTATCATCATGCTCACCGCCGTGATTTCCATTTCATTGACGGTTGTCCGGGAAAAAGAGCGGGGAACGATGGAACAAATCATGGTGTCACCCCTCCGGCCCATCGACGTGATCCTTGGCAAGACGCTTCCGTACATGGCCATCGCGCTGGCATCTGCCACGATTATCCTGCTGTTTGGATACATACTCTTCGACATCCGGATTACCGGGAGTATGATCCTGCTGTATGCCGGCATTTTTATGATTGTCCTCGGATCCCTCGGACAGGGATTGTTGATTTCATCGATGACCGACTCGCAGCAGGTGGCCTTCATGATCTCCGTGTTCTCGTCACTGCTGCCCTCGTTTCTGCTGTCAGGCTTTGTTTTTCCGGTTGCCAGCATGCCTGTCGTCCTGCAGGTGCTCTCGAATCTTGCCGTGGCAAAGTATTTCCTCGTTGTCGTGCGCGGCGTGATGCTCAAGGGCGTCGGCATAGAAGCCGTGTGGGAACAGTTCTTGTTTATGGGGCTATTTGCGCTGATCACAATCGGGATCAGCGTGAAGCGGCTTCAGAAGCGCACACTGTGATCCGATTCAAGCAGAGGAAGAAGTTTATGGCCGTACAGCGCAGTCTGTCAGTGATCGGTGAGATTATCAGGAAAGAATTCTACCAGATCCGGCAGGACAAACGGATGCTGGGCATTTCCATTGTCGCCCCGATTCTCCAGGTGATTCTTCTTGGCTATGCTGCCACCACCGACATCATCAACACCACGATGGTGGTATGTGACCAGGATCGAACCGCCGAGAGCAGGGCGTTTGTGCAGAGTTATACTTCCTCGGGGTACTTTATCCACGGGTACAGCGTCGAAACGCCCGGTGAGGTCGATGAGCTGGTGGCGGACGGTCGGGCAACCATTGCCCTTGTGATACCGCGCGGGTTCGCTGCTGCACTACTCGCGAGAAAAACGACCGCAGTGCAGGTGGTGCTTGACGGAACCGATGCGAACACCGCGAGTATTCTCCTTAATTATGCGACACAAATTGTGTCTACCTATTCGCAGAAGATCCTGCTTGAACAATCCACGGTAATGCGCTCCATGACGTCCGCACGGGTGCTGCCGGAACCGCGCGTATGGTTTAACCCGGATCTCAAGAGTTCCAACTATATGGTGCCGGGAGTTGTGGCGCTGGTGCTCATGATCATCACCATGATGCTAACGTCGCTGGGCATAGTCCGGGAAAAGGAGATCGGCACGCTGGAACAGCTGATGGTCACACCCATCAAGCCGCATGAACTGATTCTGGGGAAGCTCATTCCGTTTACAGTCATTGGCTTCATCGATGTCCTGATCGTGCTCGGCCTTGCGCACTACTGGTTCGCCGTTCCGATGCTCGGAAGTCTTCCGCTTTTGTTCGGACTGAGCGGACTCTTTATTCTCACCACGCTGGGGCTGGGGCTGTTTATTTCCACCGTTGCCCGGACACAACAGCAGGCCATGCTTATCGCCCAGTTCTTCTTCTTCATGCCGTTTTTGTTCCTTTCCGGGTTCACCTTTCCCATTGCGAACATGCCGGAGAGTATCCAGCTTATTACGTATGCGATACCGCTCAGGTACTTTCTGGAAATTGTGCGGGGGATTTTCCTCAAGGGCGCCGGCATCGGTGAACTCTGGTGGCAGGGGGTGACCCTGCTCGGGCTGGGGGTGATGATCTTTGCGCTGAGCGTATGGCGATTCCAGAAAAAACTTGAATAAAAGCGGGGAAATTGTGATGTTCCGGTCAACAGGAATCATCATGGAGGTGGTATGGCGCGGCATCCGATCGAAGAAATGCAGTACCCCCCCTTCGCGGGATTTTCCAGGGAGACATTCCGTTTTCTCCGGAGACTCAAACGCAACAATAACCGTCCGTGGTTCCTGAAGCACAAGCAGGAATATGAGGAACTGGTCCGGTTTCCGATGCAATGTCTGATCGCCGCTCTGGGACCCCGTCTCGCCGATGCCGCTCCGGATTTTGACTTCCATCCCCGGAAATCCATCTTCCGGATCTACAGGGACGTCCGCTTCAGCAAGAACAAAGCTCCGTACAAGACCAACATTGCGGCGACATTCGAACCGCGGGGGAAAAGAAAACCCACGGAGCAACCCGGACTGTATGTCGGGATTGAGCCGGGAGAGATTTTTGTCGGCGGTGGATTGTATATGCCTTCAGGGGAACAACTCAAGAGCATACGGGGGCAAATCGCTCAAGAGCCGCTTGAGTATCTTGCCGTCATTGAACATCCGCATTTCCGGCGCATGTTCGGAGAGGTGATGGGTGAGAAGCTGCAGCGAGCGCCGCTGGGATATCCGAAGGACCACGAGATGATCGCCCACCTGCGGATGAAGCAGTTTTTTGTCGGAAAAGTTCTCGGCGATGAGTCCAGTTTGTCACCCAGATTCGCAGACACGGTTGCGCGGATCCTGACTGAAACGATGCCGTTTATACGCTGGCTGCAGCGCGCGTTGTAGGGCTCCGGGCGCCGCTGTATTCCCCGGGCACGCAGACGAATACCTCAATACCCACGACCCGCGTAAACTGTTGGAGATTACGCCGAGCGTAATGCCGTGAGAATGTTCAGGCGCGAAGCACGGACTGCTGGCAGAAAGCCCCCCGCAATGCCCATGATGACGGAGAAGAAGAGGGTCCAGCCTATGATTTCGGGAGTGAGTAAAAAGCCAAACGCCAATTCGGAAAAACTCCCAAAATTGGTTGTGGAGATCCGTACAAATGACATAAAGGAGGCAAGACTGAGTCCGACCGCACCGCCGAGTAGCGAGAGGATGATTGCTTCCACAAGAAACGCTCCCAGGATGCTCCGCCGGCGGAAACCAAGGGCGCGCATGGTTCCGATTTCCCGGGTGCGGTTTGCCACCGCCGCGTACATGGTGATCATGGCCCCGATCATCGCGCCGACGCTGAAAATGATCGTTACGATCAGCCCCAGGTAACGAATAAAATCCGACATCATCTGCGACTGTTCGCGGTAGAACGCCTGTTCACCCTTTACTTCCAGATACGAAGTACGCGGATCCTGCTCGATTCGCACTTTGGCTGTTTCGAACATCTCCCGCGAGCGTAGCCGGAACGTCATCGATGAAAACACAGGCCTGCCGAACGCAGGCATGGTTTGTTCCACGTCTCCCCATATTTCCGAGTCGAATGCCGTTCCCTGGCCGTTGATATGCCCGACGATAGTCCATTGAGCGTCGCCGAACCGGAGTTGATCGCCGAGGGCGCAGTTCTGGAACTGTGAGGCGATGTTTTTGCCGACCACGATCTCCTGGGAACCGAAGGTGAACCAGCGGCCCGCTTCGAGGTTCACCTGGGGGCGGAGCTGGCGGGCTTCGGGGGAAATACCCCGCACGGAAATATTCCCCATATCATTTGAGCCGCGCTTCAGGAGATTGATGATGATAAAGGTCTCGGTGGAAACGAAGGGTTTGCCGTCCGGAAGCAGCGCCACTTCCGGAAACGTCTTTATAAGATTGGCGTGGTCACGTTCAATCTGGCTGACCAGTTCGGACGCAGCGGACTTCCTGAGCACGATGACATTGTCCGGCGATCCGGTTTCGATCAGGGTGTTTTCCACGCCGCGGGAAAGCATCAGGACCGATGCAAAAACAAACGCCACCAGAGCGATGCCGGTCAGTGTGAGGGCTGTTGTCAGACGGCGGGCCCAGAGACTCCGCCAGGTGTACACAAAGGGAATTTTCATATGCTCATCCTATCGCTCGAAGACCTTCGGCGATGCTGGTCCGGAGGGCGCGAATCGTCGGAAATAACGCGGCGACAACGCCGGCCAGAGCCGCCACTATCGCTGCAAGAACGATCGTAATCGTCTCAACATTAAACACGGGGAAAAAGGTCGGAAACATGGAAGCAAATCCTCCCGCAAGCGGGAACGTGAGCGCCAGGCCGAGTGCTCCACCGATACCCGCGATCAGCAGCGATTCGCCGGCTATAAGACCGATGATGTGACGCGGGGAAAAGCCGATCGTTTTCAACACCGCATACTCGGTGGTGCGTTCGCGGGCGGCCATCACGATGGTGTTTGCAAGGACAAGTAGGATGATCCCGATGATGATAAATGAAACGATCTCGAGCGAGCGGATAATTGCACTGGACATGGAAACAAAACCCTGCTGGAATTCCCGTTCCGTTTCGGTCTTTGTTCCTGCGCGGGAATTCAGGTACAGGGCGTCAATGGTTTGCGCCACCGTGGGCATGTCGGCGGGGTTATCCACGGTGAGGACAAACCACCCGATGTTCCCCTGACTGCTTGGCTGGATCTCCTTGATACGCTCATTCAGGTAGTTCCAGTGGAACAACATCTGCGTCTCATCGGTGGTTGCGTCTCTTCCTGTATAGAGTCCGCGGACAACAAAATCCCACCGGCCGGGGTAGATATCGCCCTCCACCGTAATAATATCTCCGATCTTAAAACCGTGCTCTCTGGCGATTTTTTGTCCGACGATGCATGCATTACGATTCGCCTGAAAATCCTTGAGTTCCTTCTCAGAAACAAGGTACTCCGGATACACCTTAAAATAGGTGTCGGGATCGATTGCCATCCGGGGAAAGAAGTTCTTGAAATCAGCCGGGTCCTTAAATGTGCCCTGGAACCAGTTTGCAAAGGATACAGTGGAAACACCCGGAACGCGGGCGATCTGATCACGATAGGAGTAGGGCAGGGGGAAAATAAAAGAGACAGAGGAGCGCGTGATCATACGATTTGCTGCAGAGGCTTCCACACCGTAGGACCACGCTGTGACCACGGTGCGGAGGAACCCGAACGACATCACTGCAATGGCGATTCCCATGATGGTCAGAATGGTGCGTAGTTTATGGCGCAGGGCATTCTTCAGGACGAGTTTCACAACGAACATGGTAGGCTCCTCAGTTCAACTCGCCTTTGTCAAGTTGCATGACATTGTTTGCCTTTTCGGCAGCACGTGGATCGTGGGTGACCATCACGATGGTCTTTTTGAATTCTTTGTTCAGGCGATCCAGCAACGTTAACACTTCAGCCGCCGAGACGCGGTCCAGATCTCCGGTTGGTTCATCGGCTACAAGAACCGTCGGGTCGGTCACAAGAGCCCGTGCAATCGCCACCCGCTGCTCCTGTCCGCCAGAAAGCTGCTTCGGGTAGTGTTTCATCCGGTCCGAAAGCCCCACCAGAGCAAGCGACGCTTCCACATGCTCCCTCCGTTCCCGTCTGGAAAGGTGGGTAAGCAGAAGGGGTAGCTCCACATTTTCGTAGGCTGTCAGGACAGGCAGCAAATTATAGAACTGAAAGATAAACCCGACATTGTTTGCACGCCAGCGGGCCAGAGCCGATTCGCTGAGGGCTGCAATCTCGGTCCCATTGACGCTGATGGAACCTTCATCGGGTTTGTCAATCCCTGCGATAAGATTCAGCAGGGTTGTTTTCCCTGATCCGGAAGGTCCCATCAATGCCAGGAACTCTCCGTCGGGCACCGAGATGCTGAGGTCATTCAGCACCGGGATAAGGATGGAATCACGATGGTATGATTTGGATACGTTTCGGACTTCGATCATGATGGCTCCACAAGATACGCTACGGGATTATCGAGTTCGGACTTTCACCCTTGTGCCCGGTGTAAGATCCGGATGAGGCCGCAGGACAACGTGGTCGCCGGCCGCCAGCCCTCCGCGGATGACGATACGGTCTCCGAGAGTCTCGCCGAGAGACACGGGTGATTCCACGATGTTCTCTTCACTCACACTGAGCACCATATCCTGGTTGTCGCGCTGTGTGACCGCGGAAAGAGGGATGGTGAGCACCGGGAGATCTGCACCCGGGGTCTGGTCCGGCTCTTCCGACAGGAACATCACTTTTGCGCTCATCTCGGGGAGCACACGCTCATCCTTTGCACGGAATGCAACTTTAGTAAGGACTGTGGCCTTGGCGCGATCCGCGGTCGGCACGATTTTGTGAACAACACCCCCGTACCGTTTGTCAGGGTAGGCATCCAGGATGATTTCACACGGTTGTCCGGGATGAACACGGATAATATTGGATTCGGAGACGTCCGCCTCCACCTGCAGGGAGCTCATATCGGCCATGGTAACGACAGCACCCCGGGAGTTCACCGATGACGCAAACGGCGCCACCACCTCGCCGACATCCGCGTGTTTGGTGAGCACGGTGCCGTCGAACGGTGCCCTGATGCGGGTGTTTTCCACGGATACCTCCGCTGCGCTGACGACCGCCTCGGCGTAACGTATGGTCGCCTCCACCCGCGCAAATCGGGCCTGCGCTGCATCCAGATCTGCCTGGGCCGACAGGCTGGATGCATGGAGTTGTTGCTGCCGTTCAAGCGTAAGTCTCGCGTCCTGGTGATCGGCTCGTGCCACGCCCAGATTTGCTTCGGCCTGTCGGAGCGCCGCCAGGACATCCTGATCTTCAAGGCGTGCGATAATCTCGCCTTTCTTCACACGATCCCCCTCCTCAAACCCGAGGAATTCCAGGCGGCCCGTGCCTTTTGACGCAACCGCTGCTTTCACCTGGGCCACAACGTAACCGTTTGCGGTGAGCACGGCATTCGCCTGTGAGGGTGACGTGAGCGTTGCCGTTGCGAGATCCACTTCCGGCGTCCCGGTGAAAACGCCTTTCAGGAGAAAATATCCGAGCACTGCCAGAAGAACGATAGCCGCAGGAATGATGATCTTCCAGGGAACGGTCGGTCCCTGGGGCGACTCCTTCGGGTTTCGGTTTATGCGCAATGCGGACAGATCTGCCTGTTCAGTAGAGGTGCTCATAAGCATTCAATGCTGTAACGTGCCCGTTGGGAGAAAAGTTTCATGGTTCGAGAGACTTCTTGTACGCCCATTCCATGTACGGAAGATCCAGTACTGTGCGTTTCTCCAGAGCCAGCGGCTTCTTTGTTGCCGTCGTGAAGCCTATGCCGGATGTTTTCTCTTTCGGTGGCGGGGGTGGAATCTTCACATCCGGGGAGTTGTACATAGGCTCCCCGGGTTCACGCTCCACGATGAGGGTGGCCCCCTCAGGGCGTGTTTTGGACGGCGGATAGGAATACACAGAGTAGATTCCCGTCCACACGGCAAATGCCATCCAGAACACACCGGCAAGCGCGGCGAGAATTACAAGGACTAGAAATCGTTTGAGCCATTTCATGGGTATGCTCCCTGATCGGTTACGAACATCTTCAAGGCGCCTGCTAATCCTCGACTTTTGCCCGCATGGAGTCCATCAGCGCATAGGCGAAGAGCAGGAGAAATGCTATGAGTCCGACGAGTTCGGCGAGGCGTGTTTGCGCCCAGCCGTGGATTTCTAAATCGAGACCGCCGAACCGCAGGAACGCACTCAGCACGCCGAAGAGTGACCCCCCGGCGATAAAACCGGAGGCAATAAGTGTTCCCCGTGAGAAGCGGGCGTTGTTGAGTTTTTCGTTTTTTGACCTCGAGGTCACCCACCAGGCGAGGAGACCGCCGACGAGGAGCGGCGTATTGAGTTCCTGCGGGATATACATGCCCAAGGCAAAGGCGAGGGGTGGGATCTTCACCATCACAAGGAGCAGCGCGATGATTGCTCCGAACAGATAGAGTGACCACGGCGCCGGGGAGTCGGACATGAGCGGCTGGATCACCGCGGCCATGGCATTGGCCTGGGGCGCAGCGAGTGCACCTTCTCCGGTGAATCCGAACGTCTGGTTCAGCACAAGGATGACCCCGCCCACAGTGGCGGCAGAGAGGAGCACTCCTGCGAACTTCCAACTCTCCTGTTTCTTCGGGGTGGAGCCCAGCCAGTACCCGACTTTGAGATCTGTTATAAATCCCCCGGCCACGGAGAGGGCAGTGCACACCACTCCGCCGATAATCAGAGCACTCACCATGCCGGCTGTTCCCGAAAGACCCACCTGCACGAGCACGAACGACGAAAGGATAAGCGTCATGAGTGTCATGCCCGAAACCGGGTTTGTGCCGACGATCGCGATGGCATTGGCGGAGACCGTCGTAAAGAGGAAGGCGATGGCCAGCACAATGCCGATACCAACCAGCGCGTGCGTAATGTCAAAGACCACGCCGGTGTAGAAGAATATGAACAGCAGGATTGCCGTCAGGAGTATAAGTTGAATGTTGAACAGTATGCGCAGATCAGTCTGGGTTCTGGACGTTTTCGTGTTTTCAGCTTCTCCCCGGTGAAAGATCTCCCTGAACGCCAGCGTGAATGCGCCGCCAATGATCCGGGATGACCGGATGATGCCGACAATACCTGCCATGGCAATTCCGCCGATACCGATTTGGCGCACGTAGGTCCTGAAGATTTCTTCTGCAGACATCTCCGCGATCAGTTTTGTGGCTGTGGCCCCAAAGGGGGATGTCAGCGATTGACCGAGCTCGGCGAATATCGGCACAAGAACAAACCAGGAGAGGAACGATCCGGCGGCAATGATGGCAGAATACTTCAGTCCGACGATGTACCCGAGCCCGAAGATCATTGCGGAAACATTAAACCGGGCCACCAGTTTCAGTTTGTCGGCCAGGACTTCCCCCACGGAGAGCATCCGTGATGTGATAACTTCGGCCCAGAGACCGAACGCGCTGAAGAGGAAGTCAAAAATTCCCCCGATGAGCCCGCTCACGACAAGGACCACGGCCTGTGAACCGCCTTTTTCACCGGCGACAAGGATTTCCGTTGTCGCGGTAGCCTCAGGGAACGGAAACTTGCCGTGCATGTCTTTTACAAAGTACTTGCGAAAGGGGATAAGAAAAAGGATGCCGAGAAACCCGCCGAGCGCGGAGGCAAAGAACACCTGGAAGAAATCGGCGGGCAGATCAAGGATGTACAGTGCAGGGATGGTAAAGATCGCTCCGGCTACGATAACGCCGGATGATGCGCCAATGGACTGAATGATCACATTCTGGCCGAGCGCATTGGATTTGCCAAGAAGTGTGGACATCCCGACAGCAAGGATGGCGATCGGTATGGCGGCCTCGAACACCTGCCCGATCTTCAGTCCTGAGTACGCCGCCGCAGCCGAAAAAAGGACGGCCATCAGCAAGCCCATGATCACCGAATACGGGGTGACTTCCCGGGGAGTGGAAGTGGCGGGCATGATCGGCCGGTATTCTTCTCCCGGCTTGAGCTCTTTGTACGCATTGTCCGGCAACCCATGGCCGGCTGCTGCCTGGTGTTCCATACTGCTTCTCCTTTGGTCAGGCGTGAGAGTGTTCAACCCAGATCTGGGCGAGGTTGACTACTGTGCTGACGGCGTTTTCCATTGCTTCGACAGACAACCATTCCGTCAGCCCATGATAATTCTGTCCCCCGGTGAATATGTTCGGCGTTGGCAGTCCCTTTTCTGTGAGGCGTGATCCATCAGTGCCTCCCCGGATCGGGACCCACCGTGGTGTAAGCCCGGCACGGCGTGTGGCTTCCCACAGGCAGTCTGTGACCCGCGGATCCTTCTCAAGCCCATCACGCATGTTGCGGTAGGACTCGCGGATCTCCAGTTCGATGCGCGCCTTTGGATGTAGAGGTTGTACGTCGGCGATAATGCGTCGCAGGATTTCCTCCTGCACCTTGAGTCCGGATGTCTCAAAATCGCGGAGCAACAACTTCAGGGTGGACATGGCTTCTTCGCCTTCACACCGGTGCGGGTGAATGTAGGGCTCGTACCCTTCGGTAGTTTCAGGTGCCATATCGTTCGGGAGGCGGACGATGATGTCTGCGAGGGCACGCAGGGAGTTCACCATGATACCCTTTGCGGTTCCCGGATGAATATTCCGTCCGTGTACCGTGATGGTCGCTGAATTGGCGCTGAACGTCTCTTTGTTCAGCTCGCCGGGGGTATCACCATCCACCGTATAGGCAGCGACCGCGCCAAACTTCTGGAGATCAAAAAACTTTGTTCCATTTCCGACTTCCTCGTCCGGCGTGAATCCTATGCGAATGTCTCCATGTAACAGTGCGGGGTTTCCCAGAAGGGTCTGCACGGCCGTCATGATAATTGCGATGCCAGCCTTGTCATCTGCGCCAAGCAGGGTTGTCCCGTCAGAGGTGACGATGGTCTTCCCGATGTTCCTTGCCAATTCGGGATTTTCCTCGGCGCGGATTACCACTGCCGGATTTGCCGGGAGCACAATGTCCCCTCCGGGATAAGCGCGAATAATCTGGGGCCGAACGTTTTCCCCGCTTGCCGAGGGTGATGTATCGACGTGGGCAACAAATCCGATGACAGGGACTTTTCCATGCGCACGATGGGTCTTCGGAAGAGTGGATGGCACCGTTGCCATGACATATCCGTGCCCGTCAATGTCAACGTCGGCGAGTCCGAGACTCCGGAGTTCTTGTACAAGGAGATTCAGAAGGTCAAATTGTTTGGCCGTGCTGGGATAGGTTTCGGAGTCCTCTTTTGACTGGGTGTCGATTTTGGCGTAGCGGACAAAACGATCGAGTGCTGTATCAGACATAATAGGCCTCATCTCCAGGTTTATTCCACGGTAATTTCATCTGCATAGATCCAGGTTGGTTGGAGTGCAAACTTGTGCCAGTCGGGGGCCGGCCCGGGCGAGGTGGCGACGAGCTTTACAAACCGTGCAGACATCCCCTGGAGCCCGAGAGTATAGTCCCGTACAACGGGCCGCGGGTCTTTTACCGGAGATGGATGTTGTATGTATCCGGCGTGTGTATACGCAACACCGTCCTCTGAGATGCTTACTGCCACTGCAGGCGGAGGGAAGGCTAAACGCACGGTCTCGTGGAAGAAGCCTGCGGTAAGACGATGCACGGGAACAACGCTGCCCAGATCCAGTATGATGGTAATATCCCTGCCTTTCCAGCCAGTCCATTGAATGTCGGAGGCGGAAGGGGAGGCACGCCGATGGTCTATCAACCTGCCACCTCCTGCGTCAGCGGCCGCGTTTTCGGGGGGGGATGAAAGGAGGACCGATACTGCGCGGAACGGGGTCACCGAGAGGCGTCGCACTGTTGTCGGGCCGATCATCCTGCCCTCTTTGAAGGTGGCCGTCGTGAGCGTGCACGAGGTGCTGACGTCAAACGGTTCCCTGTACAGTGCAGATAATGATGTCGGTGTGGATCCATCGAGTGTGTACCGGATCTCACCCCTGCCGCTTTGGGAGGAGAGAGCAACTATACGTTTCCAGGCGGCCGTGTCAAAGGAGTCGGTCACCGATACGGCCATAATACTTCGCGCGGCGTTGATACCACGCGCATCGTACCTCTTGAACTGGGTTTCGAGCCGGTCCAGGAACGACGGCCATGAACGCAGGGAGCGTGCCGTCCACCCCAGTTCCGCCGTGGCTGCGATGCGCGGGAAGATCATGTACTCTGCTGTGGTGGAATCGGGCACATATTCCGCCCAGAGGTTTGCCTGCACGCCAAGGATATGCCGGGCCTCGGCGGGAGTCAGGCTGTCCGGGGTGGGCTCAAAGGAATAGACGGTTTCCAGGGGAAGGTAGCCGCCGATGGCGAGTGGCTCCAGCACCGGGGCTCCCTGGTAATAGTCCAAATAGCAGTGTGACGTGGGAGTCATCACCACGTCGTGTCCGCTCCGAGCGGCTTCGATCCCGCCCTGCGTCCCCCGCCACGACATCACAGCGGTCCGGGGGGGTAATCCCCCTTCGATGATTTCGTCCCATCCGATCAGCCGTTTGCCCAGACGGGTGAGTGTCGTTTCGATGCGCCGTGTGAAGTAGCTCTGGAGTTCCATTTCATCGGCGAGTCCCTCGGCGCGTATACGGGCCTGACATTTTGGACATCGTCTCCACTCGGTCTTGTCGGCCTCATCGCCACCGATGTGAAGAAACGTACCGGGAAAGAGATCCACGACTTCTGCAAGGACGTTCTCCAGGAACACAAACACGCTGTCGTTGCCGCCACAGTAGATGTCTTTGATCGGCCAGACGCTGCCCGGGGGGACGGTAAATGGTCCGCCGGTGCAGGACAGTTCGGGAAATGCGGTCAGCACCGCTGTTGCGTGGGAGGGCATTTCGATTTCCGGAACGATGGTAATGTAACGATCGGCTGCATAGCGTACGATCTCGCGTATCTCGTCCTGAGTATAAAACCCTCCATACAGGGCGGGTTCACCGGCAGTCTGCGCAGGGCGGATATTCCAGTGGACGTCCTCCTTGTCCGCTCTCCAGGCCGATGTCTGCGTGAGCCGGGGGTACTTCTTGATTTCAATGCGCCATCCCTGATCGTCATTCAAATGCCAGTGGAATGTGTTCATCTTGTGCATGGCGAGATAGTCGATCACCTTCTTCACAAACTGTTTTGGCAGAAAATGGCGCGAGACATCGAGCATAAAGCCCCGCCACGTGTACCGCGGCGTGTCTATGATGGTGACACAGGGGAGTTTCCAGGCATGCAGCTTCGGGCGGCGGACAGCATAGACCTCGGGGGGGAGAAGCTGCAACACCGTCTGCGCGGCATAAAAGAAACCCGGATCGTTGTTCGCTTCAAGGACCACCGCGTCATCCCGCACCTCCAGCCGATAACCCTCACGATGAAGGGATTCGTCACGTATGGGGCGAAACGAGATATAGTCTTTCCTGGGCGTCGCCGCGGCATCAACAACCTTCAACGGAAACCCCGTGCTCCGGCGGAGGATGTCGGCCAGATACAGAACGCTCTTTTGAGTTTCAGGATTACCGGTATGATAGACAAGCACCGTACCTGGTCCGACGGTAAAAAACCCGGCGCTTCGCACCACCGACAGGGGTTGTGGGACGATGTGCAGGGGCGATCCTTCCGCGGCCTGTGGCACTTGTGCGGGGAGATTGGCTGAAAGAGGCACGATGCCTCCGAAACACAGGCACAGAATAGCGGCAAGGCGCACCATGGGCACTTCCTCCAGATGAGAAAAACGTATTACATTGAGGCGCGGTCCCGGGACTCAGGACGTGATCATGCCGGCAACATACCGCGCAATTGCGGGTGATGCGGTGAGACCTGGCGATTCAATTCCGATGAGGTTGATGAGGCCAGGCAGCCCGCGCTCCGTTTCATGGACAATGACAAAATCGCGCACCGGATCCCCCTTGGCCTGGATCTTCGGGCGGATGCCGCTCATGTCCGGCGAAAGGTCCTCGTCGCGGACCATCGGCAGAATACGCCTCACCGATTGTGCGAAGGCGTCCCGCTTTGCCGGATCAACAGTGTACGGGAGCGAGCGATCGGGGAGGTATTCCACATCCGGTCCGAATTTTAACCTTCCGCCCAGGTCAACAACTGCATGGACGCCGAGGGAATGTTTGGTCGGGACGGGATACACAAGCCGGCGAACAAGGGAACTCATCGATCCGGGTAGCGCGAAATAGGATCCCTTGCAGTAATGGATCCGGTACCCCGCGCCCGCAACGTCTATTCCCGTCAGCCCTGCGATCGTATCGGCTTCCAGGCCTGCGGAGTTGACCAGCCATTCGGTGGTGAAGGTGGATGTCTGTTCGCCTTCGCGGATCGTTACACGAAACCCCTCGGAGAGTTTCTCCAGGCCGATCACCGTGCAGTGCGTCTGCACTTCGCCGCCGTGTTTGCGAACCTCATGATAGAAGAAATCCATAAGACCATGAGCGCTGATAATCCCCGTAGAAGGTGAGAGAAGCCCTCCTACCGTGGTGATGTTTGGTTCGAGCGCGCTCACGGCTGCGGCGGTCAGTCGTTCAAGCGGGGCACCATTGGTGGTGCCGACTGAATACAGGCGGTCGAGTTCGGCCGTTTCCTCTTCGCTGGTGGCCGTGATGATTTTGGTGATACGCTGATGCGGGATGCCGTGACGTTCGCACAAGGCATACAACAACCCGCGTCCCTCGACGCACAGGCTTGCCTTGAGCGAGTTGGGCGGATAATAGATCCCCGCGTGGATAACCTCGCTGTTGCGTGCCGATGTCTCCTGACCATACCGGGGATTACGCTCCAGAACGAAGATGGATGAGTGGCGCGGGGCAAGTTCTGCGGCTATAGCCAGTCCGACCACGCCGCCGCCCACTATCGTTATTGCCACATCCGGCATTCGTGATACCGTCTACTTGTGGTGGATGTTGGTGGGTTCTTCGATGAGGAGCCACTGCGCGTCCGGCTCACGGCCGACAGCGGTAAAAAATTCGGCTTTGCTCCGGCGCCGCGAATTGATCCATACCTTGACGCCTGCCGAATACAGTAGAAGGGGGATATCATTCCGCGAGTCGCTCGCCACCAGGTGCGGGACACGTGATTCCCTGGCCTGGAGGGCCTGAATCTTCTCACTCCGGATCGGGATCGGTTCTACGGGGATGCTGGAAAGTGTCCCGTTGGCGGATTCAAGAGAGATCCCGATGACCTGATCGGCAGGTACTCCAAGCCGCTGGAACACCGCCTCTACGCTCCACGTGCTGCTTCCGGATACCGCCCAGATATCAAAGTGGTGATCCTGTAAGAGACGTACGAGTTCGAGGGACTCCTGCAAAAACCGCACACCGGTATGGACCCTTCGGCCGCCGAGCTGTCTCTCGCCGAGAGGAGACTTCAATTCATGCTCTAACGCTTCGGCTGCGAACGCGCGCACCTCCGCGGCGGGGAAACCGGCAAACAGCCGGACAATATCCGCACACGCCTTTGCGACGCGTCCGTCGGAGATCTGATCATAGTACCAGGACAAAAGGTATCCCGCAAATTCTTCAAAGGCAGGGTGCGTCGGTCGTTGTGCGGGAGTGGCGGCAGCCAGATCCCTGAAGCTCTTATCAAGTTTCTGCCGGTGAGGATGATCCAGCCAGAGCTCTGCGGGCGAAATCCGGAACTTGAACGCCTCAATCTGCCGAAAAAAGACCGCCTCTCCGATATCTCCCCGGATCACTGTTCCGTCACAGTCGAAGACGGCAAGCGGTGGCATGGGTCCCGGGTTGCGGGCTGTCTCTTCCAGGAGTTCCCGGACGGAGGGGTGATTCTCAAGCTTCGTGTGGTGCGCGTCGTTGGCGGAGTCCATGGCGTCTAAGATACAAACACGTTGCCGGAAGAGCAAGACATTGCAAGTTCTTCGCCAAATTGGTATATTTTGAATGTTGTCGACTTGTTCCCCGGCAAGTCCGTCCCGTGGCACGGGACGGATTTTCTATTATATAGAGCGGGATATGCAAAACATTCGAAATTTCTGCATCATAGCACATATCGATCATGGCAAGTCGACCATAGCGGACCGGCTCCTGGAGCGCACCGGTACGATCACGGCACGCGAAATGAAGTTCAACCAGGTGCTGGATAACATGGAGCTGGAACAGGAACGCGGCATCACGATCAAGCTCCATGCCGTCCAGATGCACTACCGTGCCCTGGACGATCAGACTTACACGCTGAATCTGATTGACACGCCCGGCCATGTGGATTTTTCGTACGAGGTCTCCCGCTCACTTGCGGCCTGTGAAGGCGCCGTTCTTGTCGTTGACGCATCCCAGGGTGTCGAGGCCCAGACGATCAGCAACCTGTACCTTGCCATCGATGCGGGACTCGAGATTATTCCCGTCATCAACAAGATTGATCTGCCCGGCGCGATGGTCGATGTGGTGAAGCATCAGATCAAAGACCTCATCGGCTGCAAGGACGAAGACATCATCATGGCAAGCGCCAAAGCAGACCTGGGCATGTCCGAAATCATGGAACGAGTGGTACGGGATGTTCCCCCTCCCCAGGGAGATCCCGATGCGCCGCTCCGGGCGCTCATTTTTGACTCGGTATTTGACACCTATCGGGGCTCCATCGTCTACCTCCGGGTATTTGACGGCACTCTGCATGAGGGGGAGAAGATTATGTTTTTCCATAACGGAAGGACATATGAGGCGGAAGAGGTCGGTGCCCTCGAATTAAAACGCACACGCACAGGCCTGGTGAGTGCCGGGAGTGTTGGATACCTGATCGCCGGGGTCAAGGATGTGCATGATACCAAAGTCGGTGATACAGTCACCTCGGCCACTTTTCCCGCTGCATCACCCCTTCCGGGCTACAAAGAGGTCAAGCCCATGGTCTTCAGCGGCGTCTATCCGACCAATGCAGAAGAATTTGAAGACCTCCGGGCATCCATCGAAAAACTTCAATTAAATGACTCTTCTCTCGTGTACGAACCTGAGACTTCCACTGCTCTTGGTTTCGGATTCCGGTGTGGTTTCCTGGGCCTGCTCCACATGGAGATTGTCCAGGAACGTCTGGAGCGCGAGTACGACCAGAACATCATCAATACTGTTCCGAACGTCGAGTACCGGGTCACGCGGACTGACGGCGAGGTTGTTCTGGTTGATAACCCGTCGTTTATGCCCCCGCTCGGTCAGATTGACAAAGTGGAGGAACCGTTCGTCCGTGCGCAGATTATTCTGCCGACCGAGTACGTGGGCAATATCATGAAATTGTGTATGGACCGGCGCGGGGTGTACAAGAACACGACCTATCTGGACCCGACGCGCGTGGATCTTCATTATGAAATGCCCCTCTCCGAGATCATCTTTGATTTTTATGACAAGCTCAAGTCTACCTCAAGGGGCTATGCATCATTCGACTATGAATACCTGGAGTTCCGCGAGTCGGAACTGGTAAAGCTCGAAATACTGCTGAACGGCGAAGCTGTGGACGCATTTTCCACCATCGTGCACCGCGACAAAGCGCATGAATGGGGGAAAAAGCTCTGTGTGAAGCTTCGGAAGCTTATACCCCGCCAGATGTTCGAAGTGGCAATTCAGGCCGCCATCGGGTCAAAAGTGGTGGCAAGGGAGACGATTTCAGCCATGCGGAAAAACGTCATCGCCAAATGCTATGGCGGTGATATTTCCAGAAAACGTAAGCTTCTGGAGAAACAGAAAGAGGGGAAGAAACGTATGAAACAGGTAGGCCGTGTGGAGATACCCCAGGAAGCTTTCCTGGCGGTTCTGTCAATGGAAGACCAATAGGAGAGCGTATGGCAAAAGTACTCCCCCCGACGAAGAAGGAACCGGTCAAGGACTTTTTCAAAGACGTTGTGTTTGTGCTGGTGGCATTCTTTTTTCTGAACAGCTTTGTCCTGGCTTCGTTTGAAGTGCCGACCGGATCCATGGAAAACGAGATCATGGCCGGTGACTTTCTGTTTGTCAACAAGTTTATCTACGGTGGTACCACACCCCGGAATATTCCGTTTACGAACGCCCGCCTTCCCTGGTTCCGGCTGCCGGCGTTCCAGGATGTTGAACGCGGTGATGTAATCGTCTTTGAGTTCCCCGGCCAGCGGGAGGAGGTGGCCTCGCCCGAGTTTATGTTCTATTTGAAGCGGGCAGTGGCACTCTCGGGTGATACCATTGAGATCGTGGACCGAGCATTATACGTCAACGGCAGGCCCGCTCCGATACCCCGGCATATGAAGTTCAACGACTATTCGATAAAGCCCCGGGGACTTGCAGAGTACAACATTTTTCCTCCCGGTGCCCCCTATAACGAGGACAACTGGGGTCCCGTGGTGGTGCCGAAAAAAGATGACCTCATCGCACTCTCGGCTGATAATTTTGAGAAGTGGCGCGTCTTTATCGGACGCGAAGGACATACTGCACTCCTGGATACACATGGTCGGGTGCTGATCGACGGTGCACCGGCAACATCATACAAGGTCGAACGTAACTACCTCTTCGGAATGGGGGACAACCGGGATAACAGTCTTGACAGCCGGTTCTGGGGTTTTATTCCGGAAGAAAATATTGTCGGGACCCCGATGATCGTCTACTGGTCCTGGTCCCCCGATCTTGCCCTGCTTGATCTTTCTTCACTTCCTTCGAAACTGGCTTCAATACGGTTCGGCCGGATTGGAACACTGATAAAATAGGCGATCGTACGGTATGAGTCCCGTCGGTGAAAGCCACGCTCCGGCTGTCGATGAACGGCGCGGGCATTGCCGGTCCTGGTGTTCCGCGGCACTTCTTGGTATTGGTCTCGCCGTTCTCACCGGACTCCTGCTCCGGACGTTTGTTGTCGGGGCTGTCCGGGTTCCCTCCCGTTCCATGGAAGCGACGATCCTGCCGGGTGATCACGTGCTCGTGAACAAACTCGTGGCCTCGCGCCCCCTGCTGCTTCAGTTTCCGTTTGCGCCACCTCACCCTCTCCTTGTCACTGTTCCCGGGGTACGCCCTCTGCGTGTTGGAGATGTGCTGGTAATACGCCCTCCCGGCGCAGGGGCACAACAGAGGCTCGGCCGGGATGTATTTTTTCTCAAGCGGTGTGTCGGGACGCCCGGTGACACCCTTACCTTCCACCGGACCGCCCTCTCCGTAAACGGCCAGAGAGTGATCTTCCCGGCAACCGCGGTACAACGACAGCGTCCAGGGCTACTCGTGGAATCAGACGTTCCCGTTACGGTGATTGTTCCGCCGGACACATACTACATGCTGGGGGACAACCCGGAAGACAGCGCGGACAGCAGAGTCTGGGGACCGGTGCCCTATACATCCATCGTGGGATCGGCTGTGATGATCTACTGGTCGGTCCTCGCAGTGGGAGATGGTGGACCGGAGGAAACCGGCTCGCGCTCAGTCCGATGGGATCGAATCGGGGTGATGATTCGATGATGGACTCGCTGACAACGGGCGGGAAGCCCTGGCGGGGTGGAGTGTATGTCCACATCCCGTTCTGCGAGCGGAAATGTCCGTACTGCGATTTCTTTTCAGTGGAATCCCGCGATCGTGTCGGGGAATACCTGGCTGCCCTTGAGGAAGAGATCCTGCTGTCGGCTGACGCAGCACGTGGCATGGTGGCTGACACTGTGTACCTCGGCGGGGGCACACCGTCAGTTCTAAGCCTTCCTGAGTTACACCGTGTTTTTGCATCCCTGGAACGGTGTTGTTCGATCAGCCCGGAAGCTGAGATCACCATTGAAGTAAACCCCGGAACCGTGACACGTCAGTCTCTTGAAGAAATTCGCACGCTCGGGTGCAACCGGCTGAGCATTGGCGTCCAGTCTTTTGACGATGCAGAGCTTACATTCCTGGGACGTATTCATGATGCCGGGCAGGCACGGCGGTGTATCATGGATGCCCGCGAGGCAGGATTTGACAACATCAGTATTGATCTTATTGTTTCGCTCCCGGGGCAGAGCGACGAACGGTGTGAGGCATCCCTGCAGGAAGCCGTACGTTTTGAGCCGGAGCACCTGTCAGTCTATACCCTGATCGTAGAGGATCAGACCCCCCTCGCGCAATGGGTGACGGAAGGGCGGGTCAGGCCCAATGACGAGAATCGCGAAGCAATGTTATACGAGAAGACGATGGACATTCTGGACCGGGCGGGGTACGAGCACTACGAAGTCTCGAATTATGCACGGCCCGGCTACCGCAGCAGGCACAATAGTTCCTACTGGAATCACACATCGTACTTTGGCTTTGGCCCGTCTGCCCATTCGTTCCTCTGGAAGGATCACACGGCGCCTGCCCGGCGATGGGCGAATGTGAGGAGCATCGGTGAGTATTGCGACCGTCTGCGCTCCCCGAACGGCCCGGTCGACCAGGAAGAAACGCTCAACGCCCGGCAACTCTTTGATGAGGCGGTCTTTCTCGGGTTACGCAGTGATGGCCTCGATCTGGAAATGTTAACTCGTTCGGTAGGAGTGGCCCTGACCGAGCGGCAGGATGCTACGATCAGGAGTCTCTGTGAAGAAGGTCTGGCCATCCGTCAGGGTGACCGGGTGCGGCTGACGGCACGAGGGTTTGTTCTGTGCGACGAGATCTGTGCCCGGGTTATGAATCCTTGAACATGAACGAAGTTTGGGGTATATTAAGTATTTAGCAGGCCGGAGCAACTCTCCGCAAGACTATTACAGGGATGTCCGAGGAAATCATGACCACTTCCACCGTAAACCGTATCATCGCAGCCGTCGTGTTTGTACTCACGTTCGGTGTCTACCTCATGACACTGGCTCCGACCGTTGTGTTCTGGGATGTAGGAGAGTTTATTGCCGCGGCGAAGATGATGCAGGTTCCCCATCCGCCGGGATCTCCCCTCTTTCTGCTCGTGACCCGTGTAGCAATGATGCTCCCGGTCGCCGACGACATGGCGGTCCGCGCGCACATGCTCTCGGCGCTTTTCAGCGGCCTCGGCATCATGTTTCTGTATCTGGTTGCGGTCCGTGTGGTCGTGAGTTTCCGGGGTTATCCGGCAGGGATACTGGACCAGGTTACCGTCTTCGGCGGCGCCGCCATCGGAGCTTTTGCCCTGGCATTCAGTACTTCCTACTGGGCAAACTCCATCGAGGCAGAAGTGTACGGCGCGAGCATGTTCTTTCTCAGCGCCATTCTCTGGCTGGCAATGCGCTGGCTGGACCGGTCAGAGACCGCCGGGAATGAAAAGTATCTGCTTCTGATCGCCTATCTCATTGGTCTTTCCCTCGGCGTCCATCTCCTTGCCCTCCTGGCGATCTTCCCGGTCCTCATGATTGTGTATTTCAAGAAATACGAATACACCATTACCAGCTTCATGAAATTCTGGATTGTTGCGGTGATGACCTTCGTCATCGTCTATCCCCTGATTGTCAAGTACCTCCCCGGGATGATGGATGGCGATTTTATGGGCCGGAAGAGCAATCTGATCGCCTACGTTCCGTGGCTTATCATTGCGGCCGTGTGTTATGGAGTGTACGCCTCCTACAAGAAAAAACAAAAGCTGCTGCATGTCGGGCTCCTGGCAATGCTCTTGATTTTCATCGGCTATACCACCTATGTCCAGGTGGTGATCCGGTCCAATGCGAATCCTCCGATGAACGAGAACGATCCGAGTACTCTTGCCCGGCTCACCGCCTACCTCGGCCGCGAACAGTATGGTGATGCTCCGCTCTTTATGCCCCGCCGGTACAGTCAGGAACCCCATCAGCAGGGGATCTACACGAACTACTCGGGCGAATGGGATTTTCTCTTCCGGTATCAGCTTAATCACATGTTCGTGCGGTATCTTTCCTGGAATTTTATAGGCGCGGCAGGAGACGCACAGGATTCCGGAGTGAACTGGAATGTGACGTATGGCATTCCCTTCTTCCTCGGCATCATCGGACTCTACGCGCATTTTAAGCGTGACTGGAAGATGGCTCTGGTTTTCCTTGTGGCATTTATTATCCTGGGTCCGGTGCTGGCTCTCTACCAGAACCAGCAGGAGCCGCAACCAAGGGAACGTGACTATTTCTATGTCGGAGCGTTCTTTGTGTTTGCCCTCTGGATCTCCATCGGAATCGTTGCGGTTATCGACTGGATGCGCACGTTAACACCAAAAGAAACCATCCGGTCAGCCTTCACCTACGGCATTATCGGGGTCTCAGCACTTGCCGTTCCCGGCCGCCTTCTGCACGCCAACTGGACCGATCTCGACCGGTCGGGCAACTATGTGGCCTGGGACTATTCCTACAACATGCTCCAGTCCTGTGAACAGGATGCTATTCTCTTTACAAATGGAGACAACGACACATTTCCCCTCTGGTATCTGCAGGATGTCGAAGGAGTGCGGCGCGACGTGCGCATCGTAAACCTGAGTCTCGTAAATACACCCTGGTACATACGGCAGATGAAGGGCCCGGCATACTATACGGAGGCGAAACCCGTCCCGATAAGTTTGTCGGACAAACAGATTGAGAAAATTCAACCGGTAGTCTGGGAACCGCGGCAGCTGGATATTCCCGTGACGCCGGAGGCTATCAGCCGCTACCAGGTGACGGACAGCGCAACAATCACATCCGGAAAAATCAGCTTCCTGATGCGAAATACGCTGGAGGTGGGCGGAACCCGCGCAATCCGGATACAGGATCTCCTTGTCCGTGATATCATCTATACAAATCAGTGGAAACGGCCGATCTATTTCGCCGTGACATGCGCGCCCGACAGCAAGATCGGTCTTGATGAGTACCTGTGGTTCCATGGTCTTGCGTGGCGATTCGAGCCCCGCAAGGTTAATCGTGAAGATCTGGGTCTCAACAAGGAAGTCCTCGAAGAGAATCTCTTCCGTCAACCCGAAGGGTTCTCCACCACCCCGCAGTACGGGTACAAATTCCGGGGCATTGCGGACCCGGCTGTGCATTATGACGAAAACGCCACACGCCTTATGCTGAATTACCGTTCGGCGTTCATCCGGCTGGCGATGTATTATATGAATGTCGAGCCCGACGCCAAAAAGGGCGTCGCGGCGCTTGATCAAATGGAACGACTCATTCCCCAGTCAAAAATCCCGATGGGTTGGGAACTGATGTCGGATCTTGCAAACATCTACCACAGGTTCGGACGGGAAGACCGCTTTAACGAACTTTCCGTAGAGCTTGAACGCGTCGCAAAATCGCTGATCGCATCCGGCCAGACAAACCTCAACAGCTACTACAATCCGTACAGGGTTTTGCTGGATATCTATGAGACGCGCAATGATCATAGGAGTGCGCTTGAACTGCTGCAGAGTCTGCAGTCACAGTTCCCGAATGACCCCAATCTGACCCAGCGGATCGAGTTTCTCAAGACACAGATTGCGCTTGAGGGACCGTCAGGGAAGGACACAACACGGTGATCAAGAACTGCGCTCCCGACGCTGTGTATCGGTGTGGTTGATGCGCATCCTTGTCTTAAACTGGCAGGATATCACCAACCCGCTCGCAGGAGGGGCGGAAGTCCACCTGCATAACATTTTTTCGCGTATAGCCCGGTTCGGTCACGAGGTAACACTGTTCTGTTCTTCGTACCCGGGCGCACCACGCGAGGAACTGCGCGACGGCATACATATTATCCGTCAGGGGGGACGCTCACTGTTCAATTTTCACGTCCCCCTTGCTTATCTCCGGCGATTCCGTGCTGAACAGTTTGATGTCGTTATCGACGACGTAAACAAGATCCCGTTCCTGACGCCCCTCTATGTGCGTCGCCCGCTTTTCGGTATTGTCCACCATCTCTTCGGTCGCAGCATTTTCCTTGAAACGAATGCACTTGTAGCGTCGTATGTTCTGGGCATGGAGCATCTCGGACTGCGCATGTATCAGAGAAGCTCCATGCCGTTTTTTGTGGTTTCTCCCAGCACCGGGAAAGAAATGCAGGAAAAGGGATTCCCGTCCTCCAGACTGCATCTTGTACACAACTGTGTTGATCACGTCGTGCACCGCCCGGCTGAACACCGCCGTGCATCCACCCCCATGATCGGCGTATTCGGACGGCTGAAAAGATACAAGTGCGTTGACCATATCCTCCGGGCGATTCCCGCCGTGGTGCAGCAGATTCCAGAAACAAAAGTGCTGATAATCGGGGATGGTGACGATCGTCCTCGTCTTGAGCGGATCACGCGTGAATTGGGTGTTCAGCACGCGGTGAGATATACCGGGCATGTTTCAGACGACGTGAAGGTGGATCTGCTCCAGCAGATGTGGTTTGGTGTCACGATGTCCTCGAAGGAGGGGTGGGGTCTGACGGTGCTCGAAGCGAATGCCTGCGGAACACCGATGATTGCAGCCGATGTGCCGGGTTTGCGGGATGCCATAAAAGACGGAATAACCGGCGTGCTCACGCCATCGGGCGACAGTGCGGCGCTGGGTGAAAAGATGATTGCCCTGTTGCAGGATACGAACCGCCGCGCGCGCCTGTCAGAAGGTGCGGTCGCCTGGGCGAGTGAGTTCAACTGGGACCATGCAGCGGAGCAAACCCTTGATATCCTTCAATCGTACGTCCGTTCACGTTCATCCCCCAGCGTGCCAACTCCCTGACACACTGCTTATCGCCTTCTCTGTAATCTCTTCAGAAGCTGGATCTGTCCCGCGTGGTACACATCATGACACGCAATACCGTAAACGAGGGCCTCGATTTTTACGGTACCCCCCGGAGTCTTCCGCGAAAGGTCCTTCGTAGACAGTTGTGCGACCGCACTCCGCAGGGCCCCGTGAGACTCTTCCAGCAGCCTGAGATCCTGGCGCCAGAGTTTTTCGGTGAGGTTGGACTCGCGGGGAAACCAGTTGCTTCCCGTCAGTGTGAACGACCCGCGTTTGGCGCCGGTCAGCCGGCGCTGTACGGCATATTTCCAGTATGCCGCATGCACGGTGATCTCCCAGATTGAATGCCGTCCAGGATCCGGTCGCCACGCAGCTTCGCCGCTCTTCAGGCCGCGCAGGGAGCCACGGAGGTTTGGCCCGTGCCATGCCCTGCGATCGTAAGCCTGGTCAAAAATTCTCAGGAGAAGAGCGATCTGTGGTTCCATAAAGCCTCCGGGGCGAGAAGAGACGGAGTTAGTTTTTGAATTCCCAGGATACGCCAAACCGTATAGAACGATCGAGAGCAGGGGTGAAGGGCGTGGAAAAATACGATGTATTTGCCAGGTTCTCCCAGAGAAAATGAATGTACGCATCGCCGATCCGCGCAATGAGAACCAGGTCCAGTGTGGAAGCCATGCCTACGGTGACGCGCGTGTTGGGCAGGGGGAAGAGTGATTCGCCGGACAACGTCGAACCACGGAACGAACTCCGCATGTCTCCCCGTACGCCCGCCTGAAGTTCCAGCGCGCCGTCCAGAAGCCGGTCCCGAAAATAGATGCCTCCGCGGACCCGGGTGCGGGGAAGCTCATTGACCTCAGTCCCGGAGCCGTCAGTCTGGAGAATGTACGCAGCGGTGCCTTCGATCAGAACGAATCCGATGTGAAGGTTCAGCGACAACTCTACACTGTGCGTCTGATGCTGATCCCCCTGAGAGAGCAGGACGGCCGGGCGCAACCCGGTAGTCGCAAAAAAAAGCGCCGAAAATAGTACGGGATTTTTGATCCGGCGAAACACATAGGTCGCACGTGCGCTTCCATCCTTCCCAAAAGCCAACCGGGTGCCAATTTCCCCCTGTGTATGGCGTTCTTCTTCAAGCGGCTGACTGCGAAACACAGTCGTATCACTCCAGAACGCCTCTGCGTATGTGACCGGACGGGTGCTGTGGGAGAATCCGCCCATGACAGACACCACATCATTCAACCGGATTGTGAGGTCCGTGCCGAAACCGCTGTGCGTGGTCCCGCGAAAGTGATCCAGGCGGCCAAAAACGGACCATACGATTCCGGAAGTGACGGCAATTTCGTCCAGCAGCCATCCCGATACCATTGGATTCCGCCGGCTGCCCATCGTAGGGCTTTCTTGTATTCTCCGCTCTTCCACATGAAATCCACCTGTAAAATTTTGGGCCCCGGCATGAAATCGTTGCCGCATCTGGAGACCGGACCACGTGACCCTGTGGTTGTGCTGCAGAAATATTCCGTTTGGCTCCAGACGATTCTCCTCGTCCCGGTATTCGCGCAACATGTGAGAAGAATATAATGATATGGAGGTCAGATTTGTGCTGTCGCCGAAGAAGGATCCCGCAATCTTCAGGGCGAGATCGTGGCGGGTGAGTTTTTCGTAGGCATCGGTGTTCTGAACGATTGCCTGTTGGGGGAGGAATGCGAGCGCGACCCCCGTCAGATCGAGGTTTATTCCGCCGTTCAGGCCGGTTTGCGTCTGGGTGTAAAGATGGCTCAGGGTGACGTCCCACTGCTGTCCTGCATGATACCGCACGCTGCTGCGGAAACTCCACTGTTCATGTCCGCTATTGTCAAAGCGTCCTTCCGTGCCCTGATACTGATATCCGAGCGCGACATTCACCCGCCGGCTGATATCCTGATTGGCAGATCCATCGCTACAGGCATACTCATATCCTGACTCCGCATAGCGGATCGTTGTGGATGGAATGGTATGTGATGCCCGCCGGGTCACGATATTCACGGCACCGCCCACTGCGCCGATGTTGTACAGAAATGCACGGGGGCCGGTGATGACCTCAACACGGTCGGCGATACTCACCGGAATCACAGAGAGGTTCAGCATTCCCGTGGATGGATCTGCCGCCGGGATCCCATCGATCGTGAAACTGATACCACGCCAATCCACACCCCGTATGGTCAGGTGCTGGTATTGCCCGATACTGGATGGGTCGAAGAGATAAACACCGGGAAATCTCTGTATGGCATGTCCGAGGCTCACGGGGGCGAGCCATTCGAGTTGACCCGCGGTAAGGGACTGAGTGGTATCGGTGATCAGCGCCAGCGATCCCGCCCAGGTGTGCAGATCCCACCGCACAAGCGAATCGGGACGGTGCGCCAGGGTGGAGTCGGGAGGGATGTTGGTGTTGAGTGGCGCGACGGTTGAGTCTGGATGTCCCCGGCGTTCCTGAGCTGGTCCGGGGTGGACAAGCAGGATGGTCAGGAGCAGACAGAGCACCGCGTTAGTCCAGACTGGAATTTCCCGCTTACGTCGCCCTTGTTCCATCATGAGTCCTTACACCTGAAAATGAGGGTCCGTAACAAATGTACGGTAACCCAGTGTCCGGAATGGTGCCGCGCAGGCCGAGGCAGAAACGGAGTCGGCAAAGAGGCCGTATACTGTGGAGCCGCTGCCCGACATAAGTGCAAAAGCAGCTCCCGCATCAAGCAGACGTTGTTTCAGATCACGGACCACAGGATACGCTGCAAACACAATGGGCTCAAAGTCATTACGGAGTGATGTCCCGAGGATCGATGGTTTCTGCATCCCTGATCGTACCACGAATCTGAGGTCCTCCGCCTTCCCCGCTGTCCCGGGCCGGATCTGTCCATAGGCCCAGCGCGTTGCCACATGGACATTAGGGCTGCAGAGCAGGATAGCGTATGGAACGTCGAGTTGAAAATACTCTAGAATCTCACCCCGTCCCTTCGCGACTGCCGAACCCGAAGAGAGGAAATAGGGGACATCGGACCCGAGCCGGAGGGCGAGTGTCCGAAGAGCCTGTTCCGGAACAGTCGTCCCCCAGAATGAAGGGAGTTCTCGCAGGACCGTGGCAGCATCGGAACTGCCTCCGCCGAGACCCGCCCCGACGGGTATACGTTTCTCGATGTGAATATGTGCACCCTGTGTAACTCCCAGGTATTCCCGGAGAAGGACGGCTGCCTTGTAACAGATATTCGATGGGTCGCTCGGCGCATCGGGAGACGAGGATGTGACGACGAGGTCCGGGGCCGCAGTCAGATGGATTGTATCGGCGATGTCGATCCGGTGGAACACGGTTTCGATATTGTGAAAACCGTCCGGCCGTCGATCCACGACGTAGAGACCGATATTAATCTTTGCGTAGGCACGGAACATAGGGGATTCTGTTGAGAATAACGAAAAAATGAGACAAAAACACCTCTTTGATTGTCAATTCGTTTTTTTGTACAATGAACAACTCAGTCACTTGCGAAACCCCGTCATGGCGATACGCCTTCCCAGGCTGCAACTGCACAGCAAGATCCTCCTCGCGCTGATTCTGGGCGTCATTTTTGGTGCGCTCTTTAATGTGAGCAAGTATGAGCTCGCGATCAAGTCAACGGATGGGCGAAACGAAAGCTCGGTTGATGTTGTGGAGCACTGGACGGCCGTTGAGTTTGTTGATCCGCAGGGTGCGGTGATCGCCCGTTTGGGCCCTGAGGATCAACTCAGGGTCCTTTCTACGTTCAAGAGTCTGACGAAGGACCAGAAGAAGGGAATTGTGGTCTGGATACGCCGGGAGTCGACAGATGCCGGTGGCAGCGTTGTGAAGGCAGACCGGAAATTTGAACATGTGACCGGCATCGAAAAAGTTCAAACGATTGCTGTTGCGATCAAGCCGGTCGGAACAGTCTTTATCCGGCTGCTGATGTTCGTGGCAATTCCCCTTGTACTTTCTTCGTTGATTGTGGGGGCGTCAAGCCTGGGCGACCTGCGAAAGGTCGGTCGGATAGGCGCAAAGACCGTGTTCTTTTACGCCGTGACGATCGTCTCGGCGATTTCGATTGGCCTGATTCTGGTGAATTACATCCAACCGGGCACCCGGCTCGGGCTTGAATCACGCGAACGGCTGATGTCTGAATTCCAGCCGAATATTCAGGAGAAAATTGAACAGGAAGCTTCTCTGGACATTCAGGAGATGCTCATCCGAATCGTTTCCACGAACCCCATCGACTCCATGGCCCGGGGCGACATGCTGCAGATCGTCTTTTTCGCCCTGATGATCGGTGTAAGTCTCACAGCCATTGCACCGCACAAAGCTATGCCTGTGATAGGATTCTTCGACGGTTTTAGCGACCTGATGATCAAGATGGTGGATATAATCATGAAGGTGGCGCCGTACGGGGTGTTTGCTCTTATCGCGGCAACGGTGGGTGAATTCGGCTTCGGGATTCTTCAAACTCTTGCGTGGTATGCCGGAACGTTGCTGCTGGGATTTTTTCTGCACCAGTTCATCACACTCGGTATTCTCGTCCGCACGTTTGGAGGGCTCAATCCAATTCGGTTTTTCCGGGCCATGAAGGAGGTGATGCTGATTGCTTTCAGCTCCAGTTCCAGCGCCGCGACGCTTCCCGTAAACATGGAAACGTGTGAACTTCGTCTTGGCGTTCCGAAGCAGATCACCAGTTTTGTCCTCCCCCTCGGGGCCACCATCAATATGGACGGAACGTCCATGTACCAGGCCGTTGCCACCGTATTCATCGCTCAGGTGTACGGGCTCGACCTGAATCTGTCAGCGCAATTAACCGTACTGTTCACCGCCGTGCTGGCCTCCATCGGTACCGCGCCCGTTCCCGGAGTCGGAATCGTCATCCTCATCATCGTGCTGCGGTCCGTAAACGTTCCGGAAGAAGGGATTGCCCTTATTCTCGGCGTGGACCGCATCCTGGACATGTGCCGGACGGTTTTGAACGTAAGCGGTGATGCGGTTGTCGCGGTCATCATGGCAAAACAGGAAGGTGTTCTGGAGAATCCTGAAGGAATTGCAGCATGAGTGTCATTATCGGGACGATCACCATCGGCAGCGGACACCCTCTGGCGCTTATTGCCGGACCGTGTGTGATTGAGAGCCGCGATATGACGTTGCGAACGGCTGAAAGCGTGCGTGCCATAGCCGCGGCACACAACACACCCGTCATTTTCAAATCATCCTATCGTAAGGCAAACCGGACCAGCGGAACCGGCTTCTCCGGGCCGGGGATGGACGAGGGTCTCCGTATTCTCGAGGAAGTCAGCACAGAGTTCGGCCTGCCCATTCTCACGGATATCCACACGGAAGCCGAAGCATCTGCCGCAGCGCAGGTCGCAGACATCCTGCAGATCCCTGCATTCCTGTGCCGCCAGACGGAGTTGCTCCGTGCTGCGGGAAACACGGGAAAGGCCGTTAATATCAAAAAGGGACAGTATCTTGCCCCCGGGGATATGCGCCATGCTGCGGAGAAAGTGCGTGAGACCGGCAACCAGCGGATTCTCCTGACCGAGCGGGGATCGATGTTCGGATATCACAATCTCGTGGTGGATATGCGTGCGTTACCCATCATGCGTTCGACAGGATGCCCCGTCATCCTGGATGCGACGCACTCGGTGCAATTGCCCGGGGGGGAGGCGGCAGGGAGCCGGTCCGGAGGACAACCCGAATTCATCTTTCCCATCGCCCGGGCCGGTGTAGCGGCCGGGTGTGATGCCCTCTTTGTGGAGGTGCATCCCGATCCCCTGTCAGCCCTCAGCGACGCCGCGAGCCAGTTACGCCTGGATCTGCTCGACCGGCTCTTGAGCCAGGTCCTTCCGATTCACCATCTTTCAAAGGAGTGGTAGATGCCTGCACGCCGGTCAATACGATCCAGGGTCCTTCCCGTCAAGATGTTGCTCCTGGATGTTGATGGAGTGATGACCGATGGCGGATTGTATTATGGAGCCGATGGTGTCGAGCTCAAACGATTTGACGCACACGACGGATATGGCGTGGTGAGGGCATCCGAGCATGGTCTCCGCATCGGGATCATCAGCGGCAGATCGACGCCCATCGTGGAAGCCCGTGCACGGGTGCTCCACATTGAGGATGTATTTCAGGGTTCGATGGACAAGGTCACGCCCATGCGGGATCTCCAGCGGAAGTATGGACTCCAGGAACATGAATTTGCGTTTATCGGAGATGAGCTGTTTGACATTCCCTTGCTGAGCCTCGTGGGATTTTCTGCAGGACCCCGGAACGCCCGGCCAGAGGTCAAACGTGTGGTGGACTACGTGACAAAATCACGGGGCGGCGACGGTGCGGTGAGGGAAGTGATAGAGCTCATCATTGCACATCAATCGCACTCCCCACAGGGGAAGAAAAGACGGCACCAATAACCCCGGACAGGATTGTATGAGCGACGACCAGACAGCGATCGACAAAGGGAGGGAAGTCGTCCGTATTGAAAAGGACGCCGTAGCAGCGCTTGAACAGCGTATCAGCCTTGATTTTGCCCGGGCTGTGGATCTTCTCGCTGCGTGCAAGGGAAGGGTCATTGTGACAGGCGTGGGAAAATCAGGCATCATCGCCCGAAAAATAGTTGCCACGATGAACTCCACGGCCACTTCCGCAGTGTTCCTTCATCCCACCGATGCGGTACATGGTGATCTCGGGATGGTTCGGAAAGACGATGTGGTGATATGTCTTTCGAAAAGCGGAAACACCGATGAACTCAACACGCTCATACCCATGTTCAAGCGGATCGGTGTCCCGATTATCTCCCTTGTCGGGCGCATGAATTCCATGCTGGCACATGAGTCGACGGTGGCCCTGGATGCGTCGGTGGAAGAAGAAGCGTGTCCGCTGGACCTCGCGCCCACATCGTCAACCACTGTCGCCCTGGTGCTCGGCGATGCTCTTGCGATAGCCCTCCTGGACCGGCGGCATTTCCAGAAGGAAGATTTTGCACTGTACCATCCGGGCGGGACGCTGGGTAAACGGCTTCTGCTGAAGGTGGATGAACTCATGGTTAGCGGTACGGACGTTCCTCAGGTGCGCAGCGACGTTCCTCTCCGGGACGCCATCATGGAGATGACCAGCAAACGGCTCGGGTGTACCTGTGTTGTCCGGGAGGATGGGACACTCGAAGGGATTATTACCGATGGGGATTTGCGGCGGCTTCTTCAGACGACCACGGACATCTCGCACATGACGGGGGGGATGGCAATGACGCGCAGCCCCAAGACCGTCCGGCAGGGTTCTCTGGCGGCGGTCGTGCTGCAGGAGATGGAGACCTACAAGATCACCCAGATTATCGTGGTGAATGACGCACATCGGCCGGTCGGGGTGGTGCACCTTCACGATCTTGTGAACGCCGGACTGGGGGGGGAAGAAGGATTGTGAAACGTCTCGTTGCGCTGTTGATATGCGGCATGCTGCTCGCAGGATGTGAAGAGAAGGTGAAGCCAAGGGTTGTACCCCTGTCCACCACCGAAATCCCATCGCAGGAAAGCTGGAACAGCACGGTGGTGTTCTCGGATTCGGCCCGTCTCAAGGCCGTCCTCTGGGCCGGCCACATCGCGGTATTTTCCGGAAGACAGATTACGGAGATGCGTGACAGCATCCGGATTGACTTCTACGATGCTTTTGAACAGCACACATCATTACTCACGGCCCGGCGCGGGGTTGTTCATGATGCAACACGTGACCTCGAGGCCTATGAAAACGTCGTGGTGGTGTCAGACAGCGGGACAATCCTCAAGACGGAACGACTCTTCTGGAACAACGCCACCCGGAAGATCCATACCGACGCATTTGTGGATATCCGCTCTCCCCACGAACACATCAAGGGCCATGGTATGGAAAGTGATCAGGGGTTGAAGCACTATAAGATTTTCCAGGTGACGGGACAGGCGTTGACCGATGAATAAGGTCTGGTGGATCGGATCAACTGTGGCTGTGCTCTTCATCCTTGGCCCGGAACCGTTCGTGTTCGCTCAGCCCTCAAACGTTATTGTGCTTCAGCATGCCGACAGTCTGATCGGGCGCGTTATCAACGGAGAGGACGCCCGGGAATTGGTCGGTAATGTGTTTATTACACAGGGAAACGTTCGCATCCGCTGTGACCGCGCCCTCCAGTTTATCACACGTGGCACCGTGGAATTGATGGGCAACGTAGTCGTCGAAGATGACAGTCTCATCATCAAAGCCCCCCGTGGCTTCTACCACCGGGATCCACGGCGGGCTGAGGCATTTGGGCGGGTTACCCTCGACGATGGAGTTTCACGTCTGGAGGCGGACTACGGAGAATACTCCGTTGAAGCCAGAACGGCGTTCTTCCGTTCAAAGGTTGTGGCGACAGATTCACTGTCCATTCTCAATGCGGACACGGTTTACTACCACCGTACGCACCGTCTTATGGATGCCCGGGGCCGTGTTGTGCTCTACAACACTCCGGACCGTGTTACCGTCAGCGGCGGCCGTTTTGAACACAACGGGGCGCTTTCGTACAGCCGGATGACGGAATCGCCGGTTCTCGTGCAGCACGATTCAACCGCAGGTGGTACGGACACTCTTATCGTGCGCAGCAGGATTATGGAGTCCTTCCGCGATTCCACCCGCCGGCTCCTGGCATCGGACAGTGTCCAGATCATCCGAAGTGACCTTGCAGGGATTGCCGGATCGGTCGTCTTTTTTACCGCAGCCGACAGCATGCTGTTGCGTTCCTCTCCGGTTCTCTGGTACGGTACAACCCAGGTGACCGGCGACTCGATCAACCTGTACCTCCGGCGCCGGGCGCTCGACCGGATCACCGTGATGGGTAATGCGTTTGCGGTCTCCCGGAGCGACTCTGTGTTTTCAGGGCGGTATGATCAGCTCACCGGGGACTGGCTCACCATGACATTCGCTGAAAAGAAACTTGACCGTATCGATGTGGAGACGAGAGCCACGAGTGTGTATTTTTTGTATGAAGATTCTGCTGCGAACGGCCTCAACAAGACCAGCGGCGATCGTATCCTGATGCGTTTTGCAGGGGGGCAGGCCAACTCGATCCACGTCTATGGAGGGGTTGAGGGTCAGTATTTCCCGGAGCCGATGGTCGCACGGCGTGAAGCTGAATACCGTCTCCCCGGTTTTCTGTGGCGCGAGAATCGGCCGTTGATTCGTGCTTCCGATAGTGTGCCGGAACGTCGGCTGCGGATATTCCCTCACTGACATCTGTTTGCGAGAAAGTACTATGGAAAGGTCATCCCGTGCCTGCTGAGCCCCGCGTGTTGCGTGCGGACAATCTGGTGAAGCGTTACAAAAAACGTACAGTCGTGCGTCAGGTCACCATCGAAGTGCGGCAGGGAGAGATCGTCGGGCTCCTCGGACCGAATGGTGCGGGGAAGACTACAACATTCTATATGATTGTCGGCATGATCCGTCCGAACGAGGGAAAAGTGTTTCTCGACAAAAACGAGATCACAACGATGGCGATGTATAAGCGCGCGCGTATGGGCATTGGGTATCTCTCCCAGGAGGCTTCCATCTTTCGGAAAATGACCGTCGAAGAAAATCTGATGTCGGTGCTGCAGTTGATGACTATGTCACTATCAGAACGGCGGCAGCGCTGTGACCAACTGATGTCGGATTTCAACATCACCCATCTGGCCCGGAGTAAGGGGTATATGCTCTCGGGCGGGGAACGCCGGCGCACGGAGATAGCCCGCGCACTCGCCGGGGATCCCGGCTTTATCCTTCTGGATGAACCGTTTGCGGGTATTGATCCGATCGCAGTGGAAGAAATTATGCGGATCGTGAGGACGCTAAAAACCCGCAACATTGGTGTGCTGGTAACGGATCACAACGTGCATGAGACTCTCTCCATAACCGACCGGGCCTATCTTCTGTTTGAAGGGCAGATCCTGAAGGCCGGGACTTCGGAGATGCTTGCGAGTGATCCGGAGGCACGCAAGCTTTACCTCGGTGAGAAATTCAAGCTGGACCGGTACGACTGACTGCGGCTTATTGTTTGTCCTTGGCGCCGGATGCGGGAGTTGACGGCGGGGTGGGCGTGGCCGGTGCTGCCGGTGTCTCCGACTTCTTGGTTTCCTCCTGCTTGACCTGCGGTTTCTTTTCTTCCTTCCGATAGTCCGTAAGATAGAACCCTGACCCCTTAAAAATTAATCCGGCCCCCCCGCCCATCACCCGGATAAGATTCTCCGTCTTACACGCAGGGCACAGGGTCAGCGGATCCTCAACAAATGACTGCAACTCCTCAAGTTTGTGTCCACATTGCTTGCACTGATATTGGTACGTGGGCATGCACCCTCCTCGTTTCAAAAACCGTTATTTGCGTGTCCGGAATTTTGCTTTCAGCCGGCGCCGGACGACCGGTGGTACAAAATCTGAAACGTTTCCGCCGAGCCTCGCAATTTCACGGACGATCGTCGAATTCAGATAGCTGTATTGTTCCCTGGGGACCAGGAATATCGTCTCAAGCTCCGGCGACATTTTGCGGTTGGTGAGCGCCATCTGAAACTCAATCTCAAAATCCGACACCGCCCGGAGCCCCCGGACAATCACGGATGCCTTCCGGTGGCGCGCATAGTCGACCAGTAGTCCATCGAAGGTGTCAACTTCCACCGAGGGACGGTCCACGAAGAGTTCCTTGATCATCGCGATACGTTCGTCATCCGTAAAGAGCGGGGCTTTTGACGTGTTTCGCGCGACGAGAATTACCACCTTGGAAAAGAGCTGCGCTGCGCGCTCGACCACATCAATGTGGCCATACGTAATCGGGTCAAATGTCCCCGGATAGACTGCGAGGATCGGTTTCATGGAGTGTATTCCTTCTAAAAAATGTGACGACGGTGCGGCCAAACTGCTTTACCGGACCGATCATGTAGTCGGGAGACGGGGTAAAGTGGTGCGGCCTGGCATGCTCAATGACGAGATACCCGTCAACATGGAGCAGGGAACGGGAGAAGATGATCTGCGCAACGTCGCCGGTTGTTTCGTATTCATACGGCGGATCGGCAAAGATCAGATCAAACGGTCCGGTGATCTGTTTCAGATAATGCAGCGAATCCATCTGGATCACCGTCGTATCAGCTTCGCAACCAAGGGTCTCAAGGTTACTTTCGAGGTACCCGATGGCATCGGGATTACTCTCGACAAACGTTGCATGTGCTGCCCCGCGGCTGAGCGCCTCGATCCCGAGACTCCCACTGCCGGCAAACAGGTCCAGCACCGTGCATCCCTGCAGATCCATCCGGTGTGTGAGGATGTTGAATACCGTTTGCCGTACACGGTCCGTTGCAGGGCGAACTGACAGATCGCGCACGGTCCGAACCGTGCGGCCTTTGTACCGTCCCGTCGTGATCCGCATCAGGGCTCTCCCGCGTTACGAAGGGCAGCCCCGACAGCGGCTGCAAACCGAAATGACGTCGCACCAAAATGTTGGGCCAGCGGGAGCTCCTGGGGAACCAGGAGCGTCTCAAAAGGATCCAGAATCTGCACGGGAAGCGCTGTTGCCTTTTGAAGATGTTCCTGGATATGCTGCGTTACGAGCGGACCATGCAGGACGATACGGGTAATCTGGTGTTGAGAATTTAACGGTGAGCGGAGTTCCGCTTCGATTGCCTCCGGACCCTCCGCCCAGCGTGAGCCGTATTGCAGGAGTTTCGCATGGTCCAGGAGACTCCACTCGATCCGCTGTTTCTTCACGCCCACAAACAACACCCGGCCGTCGGGGGGGGGCAGCGAGCGCTCCACGAACATCGTCTCCGCGCAGAAGTGTGCGCCGTCCACCCCGTGCAGCTCTAATCCCGCCGCCCTGATGCCGTCCCGGAGTGAGCGTACATCGTTCCGGCGAATTGAAATGCTCAAAATATTCTGTGTGGATGACATTGTGTGCGGGGCCAGGCCGAACACGTCGGTGATGTGTTCATCCTCCGGGAGCGAGGGGATAAGCTGGGAAAGCTCCCACCGGGCGTGCCGCTGCCAGTCAGGCTGCGTCAGGCCTGCATCGACTGGAAACGTATGGATGATAAAAAGCGACGTATCAAGACCAACCGAGACCTGCCTGGCACCAATCGCGTTTGCCTTGACGAACGATGCAAGGCGGTCTCCAACCTGCGCGAGATCGGTTGCAGGGGGGCGCTTCCATTCGCCGATTGCTGTCAGCTCGAGAGCGGACCCCCTCCGCACAAGTTCCACCGCCTCGACCGATTCAGCAGTGATGCTCAATCCGAACAGTGAGTCCATGGTACCCCCCGTAAGACAACATGAAAAATCAATATCTGAAAAACCTCCGGTGGATGCAAGAGACGGCCTCCCGGACAGCTATCGACTCCGGGGCGCAACCCGCACGTGAAGGCGAATCCGATCCAGTGTCCGGGGGCCGATTCCCCTCACGCGGCGAAGATCTGTCACCGAGACAAACCTGCCATGCACTTCCCGGTACGCGATAATACGTCGGGCGATGGCCGGACCGATACCCGGCAAGCGGACGAATTCAGCCTCTGTCGCCTGATTGATATCGAGTGGCTGACCAGGGGAGTGAGGCGTGGCTTCGGAATCGAGGGGCGGGCGCTGACGGACGGCGTCATGGAAGACGCGGGCACCCCGGACAAATTGGCTGTCAGTTTCCGCATATGATGGCAGTGTGGCCGCGGAGGGAGTGTCCCGGAAATGCCGGATGGCCGTTCCGATCAGCAGGCTGATCGTCAGCAGCATGACTACAGTGAGTTCAGTGCGGGTGAAACCGAATCTCTCCTGGAAAAAAAGCAGGAGCCGCATCTCCTCCTCAAGAAGATGTCTTACGAACGCGGGCGAAATAACTTTTGTCGGAATTTGCCGATGTATCACCGTCAGCCGGACTAATGTTCTCCGAATTGGCCAGCTGTTTGATCAACTGCCGTTCCTGCGACGTGAGGGATTTCGGGACCCAGACATTTACACGGACAAATTGGTCGCCTTTACCGAAACTATTCAGATGAGGGAGACCCTTTTCCCGCATGCGAAGGATTGTTCCGGACTGCGTGCCCGGTTCGACCTTGAGCCTGGCACGTCCTGTGAGAGTGGGGACTTCAATGTCGGTACCCAGCGCTGCCTCCGGAAAACTCAGAAGGAGATCGAGGATGACATTGTTGCCTTCACGGGTGAAGAGTGGATGAGGTTCTTCCTCAATGACCACAATCAGGTCGCCGGCCGGCCCGCCCCGGCGGCCGAGATTTCCCTCACCGCGCAACGGTATGTAGTTGCCTTCTGAAACCCCGGCAGGGATGTTCACTTTAATCGTTGTGTCTCCCTGGACCCGGCCATCACCTTTGCACGTGGTACAGGGTTCTTTGACGACTTTTCCTTCGCCCTCGCAATTCTGACACGTGGCGATATTGACAAACTGCCCGAAAACGGAACGCGAGACCTGCCGGATCTCCCCGGCGCCGTTGCAGGCGGGACAGGTGACTGTGGAGTTTCCACCGCGTGCTCCGGAGCCCCGGCACGTCTCACACGCCTTCCACTTTTTTACCTTGAGCTTTTTCTCAACGCCCGTTGCCATCTCCTCAAGCGTCAGCCGGAGTCGGATCTTCAGATCGGAGCCGGGTGTTGTGCTGGATTTGCGCCGTTGCCGGGTTTGACCTCCGAACATTTCGTCAAAAATGCCACCGCCGAATCCGCCTCCAAAAATGTCGCCGAAAGTGCTAAAAATGTCGTTGACGTCGGTGAAGGGATGGAAGTCGGTCCCTTTCATCCCATCGTGGCCATATTTGTCATACCGCTGCCGTTTGTTCGGATCGCTGAGGACCTCATACGCCTCCGCGGCCTCTTTGAACTTGTCTTCGGCCTCTTTGTTTCCGGGGTTCCTGTCCGGATGAAACTGGAGCGCCATCTTACGATAGGCCTTCTTGATCTCCTCTTTGGAGGCCGATCGCTCCACCCCTAAAATCTGGTAAAAATCACGCTTTGCCATTGGCCACCTCCGGATCCGTGGCGGCGGAGGAGACGATCACCTTCGCGTGGCGGAGGACTTTGTCATAGAGCATAAACCCCGGTTCAATTTCCTGGACGACGGTGTGTGGCGGCATGTCAGCCCGTGGAACCTGCAACAGCGCGTCATGAAAGTCCACATCAAATGGCTTGCCCACCGAGAGAAATGGTACGGCTCCGTGCTTTTCAAGAATCTTCAAGAACTTTGTGTAGATCAACTCCACACCGGAGTAGAATGATTCGTGATTCTGGCTGTCTTTGCCTGACTGGAGGGAACGTCCGAAGTCGTCCAGCACAGGAAGCAGAAACAGAATCAAATTCTCATTGGCGTTCTTGATCAGCGAAGCAAAATCCGATTCTGACCGGCGCTTGTAGTTCTCAAATTCAGCCGCCTTGCGGAGCAACTGTTCCCGCAGGGTCTCTGCGAGCTTCTGCGCCTCTTCCAGCTGGCCTGGGGTAACGTCATCGGGACGTTTCTCATTGGTTTCTGGTAAAGGGGTGGATTCCGGTATGGATTCCTGAGGAGTCTGTTCCGGTTTTTCCTGTTCAGCCATCAGATTTCTTTCGTGTTGATAACATCGCGGTAATGGTCCGGGCAACGTAGTCCACGAGCGGTATCATCTTGTTGTATTGCATTCGCGTGGGGCCGATGACGCCCACAGAGCCGGTGACGTCACCGATTGAATAGTTGGTTTTGATGACGCTGTAGGGCCGCAGTTTTTCATCTTCATTTTCGCTCCCCACGGTCACGTATGTTCCGGCAAGGGGGTCCTCGCGCTTCTGCAGGACGTGGATAATATATTCTTCGTTGTTGATCAATTCGATGATGCTGCGGAAATCCCGGGGGTTCATGAACTCCGGCTGTTCGATGATCTTCTCCGCCCCTCCGATATGGAGTTTTTCCGGACGGTGCGGAAGAAACAGCTTATCCACCGAATCGATGAAAAGTCGGATTAGTCCCGTCTGCTCATCCGCAACGTCTTTCATACGCTCCACAAACGATTCTCGGATGTGCTGAAGAGTGAGGCCCGCAAGACGTTCGTTAAGAAACCGACCCAGTTCTTCAAGTTTTTCGCGGGGAATGCCGGACGCGACTTCCATCATGATTGTCCTGATAAGCCCGGACTTGATCGAGATGACGACCAGGATACGGCTGGAGGTGATGGGGAGGAGTTCGAGCCGCTCGAACGTGCCGCTGCTCAGTTCGGGAGAGGTAACGATACACAACTGGCGGGAGATTCTTCCCAGCAGCCGGGACGTCTCCCGCAGGAGCCCTTCCATATCAGAGGCATCATCCAGATTCTCTTTGATCGTGCGTTGATCCTCGGAGGAGAGTGCTTCCGGCTTCATCAGACTGTCGAGATAGAAACGATACCCCTTATCTGTCGGCACCCTTCCGGCTGAAGTGTGGGGATGGTCGATGTACCCCAGCGCTTCCAGATCGGACATGATATTCCGGATGGTCGCGGAGCTCAGGCCCAGAACGCTCTCGTGCCGCTTTGAAATATAGCGCGATCCGATCGGTGTAGCCGTCTCGACAAAGTCGTGGACGACGTAATGCAGAACGGTGCGCTCTCTTTCGTTCAGCCCTTCGGTCATTGGCAGGCCAGAAACTGGCTCCTTAATTGAATACACACAAAAGTATACAAATTCCGGCTATTTTTGTCAACATTTGGACGGATGTCAAGTTTCTAGCCATCCGTCGGGCTGGCTGCTAAATGCCCTCATTCTATATAACAAACAAAAGGGGTGACCAAGTTCAGGCGTCTCGGTCACCCCGAGGGGGAAAAGTACACAGGGGAATAGCCCCTTACATGTTCTTCACCACTGCATTACCAAATTCGGAGCATTTCACCTCGGTCGCTCCTTCCATCAGACGGGCGAAGTCATACGTGACAACCTTCGAACTGATCGTCTTCTCGAGGGCGCGGGTGATACGGTCTGCCGCTTCGTTCCATCCCATATATCGGAGCATCAGTTCGCCGCTCAGAATGACGGATCCCGGATTGACCTTGTCCAGTCCGGCATACTTTGGCGCGGTCCCGTGCGTTGCTTCGAAGATAGCATGTCCCGATTCGTAATTGATGTTGCCGCCGGGTGCGATGCCGATACCGCCGACCTGTGCCGCGAGGGCGTCGGAGATATAGTCACCGTTAAGGTTCAGTGTTGCAATCACGTCATACTCGGCCGGGCGGGTCAGAATCTGCTGAAGGAACGCATCGGCGATCGCATCCTTGATAAGGAGTTTTCCCGCCGGCGGCTTTCCGCCACAATCGTCCCACGACACCGTAGTGTCGGCGAACTCACGTTTGGCGAGTGCGTATCCCCAGTCGCGGAATGCTCCCTCGGTGAATTTCATGATGTTGCCTTTGTGAACAAATGTCAGCGATTTTCTCTTATGCGCAAGCGCATACCGGATGGCGGCGCGGACGAGGCGTTCAGTCCCCTCGGTTGACACGGGCTTGATGCCGATGCTTGCGGTCTGCGGGAAGCGGATTTTCTTGACTCCCATTTCTTCCTGAAGCCATTTTACCACTTTCACCGCATCCGGGGTGCCCGCCTTCCATTCAATTCCCGCATAAATGTCCTCCGTGTTTTCACGGAAGATCACCATGTCAATAAGCTCCGGATGTTTCACCGGCGAAGGAACACCTGAGAAGTACTTTACCGGCCTGAGGCAGACGTACAGGTCGAGTAACTGGCGCAGGGCAACATTGATCGAACGAATTCCACCACCGACGGGCGTGGTCAGGGGGCCTTTTATTCCCACGAGGTATTCCCTGATTGCCACGAGCGTATCATCATGCAGCCAGGTATTGTCGCCGTACACGGTGTTGGCTTTTTCTCCCGCGAAAACTTCAAACCAAACGATCCCCCGTTTTCCACCGTACGCTTTTTGCACCGCCGCGTCGAGCACGGTCTGTGAAGCTTTCCAGATGTCCGGTCCGGTGCCGTCTCCTTCAATAAATGGTATGACCGGGTGATCAGGAACATGTAGCTTCCCGTTGGTCATTGTTATCTTTTCGCCACGTGTGGGTGGGGTGAGCTTGACGTAGGTGGGCATCGAATGGGTTCTCCTGACAGGAAATAGGGGCATGGTAACCCCCTAAAATACTCAAATTAGCTGGAAGAGTCAATGTGACCCGGAACGGCAGGCCGGCTTGACGTCATGCCGTAAGGAGAACGTGGGGATTGTGCCTGGATGGACCGCCCGGATCAACTTCTGAGGGAATCGTTGCTTTTCCATAGTCCTTTGCGTATATTTTGCCGATACAATCGATCCCACATCTTCAAGCAGGAGCTATCATGAAACGTTATTTTACCTTCAGTCTGGTCATTCTGGCTGTCACGTACTTTGCCACAACCGGTTTCCAATGCGGATCAGCGGAAACGACAAGCGCCAGGCTCTACATGCAGCAAAAACAATGGGAAAAGGCGGAGCAGAGCCTTCTCAAGGAAGTTGCAAAGAACGCACAAAACGAAGAGGCCTGGTTCCTGCTTGGTCAGGTGCGTCTGGAAATAAAAAAATACAATGAAATGAACGAGGCGTACACGAAGGCTCTTGAACTCGGTGATGCACACAAGGCCGAAATCAGCCGGAACCGCCTTGCCGTGTGGGCGATGATGTACAATGATGGTGTCGGGCTCTACAACCAGGGCCGCGATAGCGCGGTCTTTTATGAGAAGGCCCTTGATCGCTTCTCAACGGCAATCAACCTCGAACCCGATAGCTCGAGCACCTACTACGTGCGTGCTCTGACATACTACGCTAAACAATCAATGCCGCCGGCGATTGCGGATCTTGAAGTTGCCCTGGCCAAAAACCCGGGCTTTGAAGATGCTGCCCGCTTGCTGGGTCAGATTCAGTACAACCAGGCGATGGAACTGCTTCAGGCAAAAGACGAAGCCGCCAGCAACGCCATGTTTGGGAAGGCCACCTCATCCTTCGAAAAGGCATATCAGGCCAATCCGTCCAACGCGGACAACATCACAAACCTCATTGATGTGTACGAGCGCACCAAGAACTCCGAAAAAGCGATGGCGCTGACCAAGAACGCTGTCGAAAAGGACCCGAAGAACAAAGTGTTCCGGTATGCCTACGGGGTATTCCTGTTGAAGCAGGAAAGTTATCCTGAGAGTATAGAACAATTTAACAAGGCCGTCGAAATCGATCCGAATTATATCGACGCAGTCTATAATCTGGGCGTGGCACATTTGAACTGGGGCGTGAACATGAAGGCGGAAGCCGATAAGAAGGCCGAAGCCGAGCGCCAGAAGAACAAGGGTAAAGACGTCAAAGAGGACATTGCGTACAAGATGAAGTTCGAGGAAGCCCTGCCATTCCTCGAAAAGGCTGCAGAAACACGGCAGGATGACATCGCGCTCTGGCAGCAGCTCGGCAAGCTCTACGCAAATCTGAACAAAGTCGAAAAGTCCAAAGCTGCGTTCGAGAAATTTGACAAACTCAGCAAAGGAAAGTAAGAAAAATCCCATGAACGATCCCGTTCAGTCCGGCCAGCAAATTAATATCGAGCTCGGTGAGAAAGAAGCCGAAGGCGTGTATTCCAACCTCGCCATCATTACGCATTCGCCGGCCGAATTCGTGATTGACTTCACCCGTGTGCTCCCGGGTGTGCCAAAGGCGAAGGTCCATGCACGCGTGATTATGACGGCACAACACGCCAAACTCCTTCTCCGCGCCCTGGAGGATAATCTCACCAAGTATGAGATGAAATTCGGTGAGATCAAGATTCATGGTGAGGGAGGAGCGGGCCTCAGCTTCCAGCCTGTCATGCCTGACGAGAAAGTTCACTAGCAACCCCAAGGCGGGGCCCGGTCCGAGGATCGGGCCCCGCAGTGTTTTGTAGAATCTCCACCGCAAAAGACTCCCTGCATTCCTACCCCCCCCGAGGTGCCCTTTCTGGCTTCCCCCTAACTCATTTCCTGACAACGTGTTGCGGCATGGTGTGATGATGGCCACACCTCTGAGTCCCGTGGCACCGCCTTTGCGTCTCAAGGGCGCAGTGTACTGTCAAGGGAACCGTTCGAACACACGGGGCACATATGAAGAGATCATCGTTGTACGCACACCTGGTACGTCTTACTGCCATGGGGTTGGCATTTGGGGCATTTCATTGTGTCAACAAGCCCATGGAACCGGTGATGCCCACATGGGATGTCAATCTCGCCGTGCCCATCGCAAACAGAACATACTCTCTGGGCGATATCCTGGCAAAAGATTCGTCTCTCCTCCAGGCTAACCCCGGCAGCACCCAGTTGTATCTCAAAACTTCGGTGACGGCCGATCCGACATACGTAGGAGACAGAATTTCTCTGGACCCGATTCAGACCTCTTTTTATTCCCAACTCGGACCCTTTTCGGTGACATCGGAGACCGTGCGTCTCAACATACAGATCCCCGGTTTTCCGCCCGGAGCGACCATGATTGTCCCGCCGATGCCCCCCCGGGATGTCCCGGCGGTGGGCGGAGACCTTCCCTTTATTGAGTACCTGGCGCTCGAAAGCGGTATCGTGGAACTTCGCCTTCAGAACAGGATGCAGGTCGGACTCCGGATCGAAGCTCCGATCATGCTTGCGAACGAATCCGGAAGTGCCATCGGGTCGTTTGATTTTGGGAGTACCATGATCGATCCCGGGCAGAGCCGGACGGCGACGGTCTCTCTGGCCGGGAAAACCGTTCACGATCGTGTCCGGCTCGACAACATTCGTATTTCGAGTCCGGGCAGCGGGACGTCCATGGTGACGATTCCCGACACCATGTTGTTTGCGGAGATAACCACGTCGGATCTGGTCGCGACTGCCGCCACCTTAAGCAATATTGCCGCCCAGCATATTGTGGAATCCCGCGAGCTGCCGATGACGGCAGCGACGCTTATGCGCGATGTGTGGCTGAACAGCGGCGTTCTTCGCCTCCGGTTGGTGAACAAAGTAAATCTACACACTTCCCTGCGTCTCCGTCTGCCGGAACTTCTTCGCCCGTCAGGACAGGCGTTTGACCAGGTGATCGCTCTCGCCCCCCAGGATTCGATCAATCTCGCGATCGATCTTGCGCGGTTCCAGCTTCATTCCCAGAATGGATCCTATCTCCGGTCACTCCGAGCTGAATGCGAAGCGGATATGCCGGGAAGTAATGGGCAGCCGGTGTCTGTCAACGCCACCGATTATGTCTCCGTGAACGTGAGCACCTCCACGATAGTCGCCGACAGTGCCGTGGCGGCGTTGCAACCCACGGTCATTGCTATCGACGAACATATCGGGTTGAATCTCGGGGTTCTCAGCCGGAAATTTCGCGGGAATCTGAACATTCCTGCGGCCGACATGATGTTCACACCCCGAACGAATCTCCGGATGCCGATGGAGCTGAATCTTCGATTCGAAGCGAAAACAACTCAGGGAAGCACCGTTACCCTCGATGTACCGGTGACCAAAGGGACGCAGGGGCTCGATGCCATATCCTTCGTTTCAGGTGATGTGGGAAGATTCCTGACCAGCGTGTCCGGCGCATTACCCGACTCCCTGCGTGTGGTCGGCACGATTGTTCTGAATCCTGATTATGATACTACCGCTCCGGCATGTGTCGGACGCAACTGCTCGTTCGCCGGCGATCTGGATCTCTCCATCCCCATGAGTTTGCGCATGGTGAACGGACAGTTCGCAGACACGCTGGTGATGGGGGATACAACGGGTGACGGGTCTTCCGACAAACGTATCGATGACAAAACCCTCAACGATGTGAACTACGGACAGTTGCATGTGGTGATCGACAACGCGCTTCCGCTTGATGTGAAAGTCAAAATCGGTTTGCTGGACCGGTTCTGCTCAATGGTGCTTGCCGTTCCTCAAACCGAAGGGGACTCGATTGCCATCGTGTCAGGCGCGCTGATGAATGGCGATGTGCAGGCTTCATCCAGGTCAACCCGGACAATCGAACTCCTTGGCACGGAGATCCGGCAGTTTAATCTCGCGGATCTTGTGAAAATTGACATGGCATTGAGCACCGGAGGTGATGTGCCGGTAAATCTCAGAACCACCGATCACGTGAAAGTGAGAATGTGGACTCAATTCTCCTACAGGGTAAAACCATGAGCGCACCGGGGCAAGTACGCAGGGCAGGAATCCTTCTACTGACTGTGGGCTCAACGCTGATTGCGTTTGCCGGCGGGGAGCGGACGAATATCCAGGGCGTCGGGATGGCCAGGACTTTTGTCGCGGTATCACGGGGGCTGGATGCTGTCGGGATTAATCCTGCCAACCTGGCCGCCGCCGACGAGGGAACGGTCACGATTGGCCTCATGCCCTTTGGAATCCACCTCGGTACGGACTTTCTCAACTACGGCCTCTACAACGAATACTTCACCGGTGTTGAGTCCGGAAGTGGCCGGGAACCGAGGTATCTGACGGACCCTGACAAACAGGTGATCCTCGGATCCTTCCCGGAGGAGACGGGGAGGGCGTCTGCTCAGCTCGAAGTGCGTCCCGTCGGCCTGTCCGTGTTCCTGGGGAAATACGGGCGTGTTGCCCTGACGCTCACCGATTATGTTACGGTGAATGCCATGATCCCGCGCGACTATGCGGAGTTCATGCTGTACGGGAATACCCCCGGATCCGTGTACGACTTTGGAGAGACCTCGGCATATGCCACATGGCTCCGTGAGTACGCTCTGTCGTACGGCATGACCCTTCCTGCACCCTCGTTTGTACAATCATTGTCCGCAGGTGTTTCGATCAAACTTATCCATGGTTTCGGGCATTTTGAGATCGACCGGTTCAATACCCGCCTGGTGACGGGCACGGATGGTATACTCCAGGGGTCAATTGACGTACACGGACGTGTGTCCGGCAGCGAGTTCCTGAGAGGTTCGGGCGAGACTTCATTCCAGCCATTCCCCGCTCCGGCAGGAAGAGGTCTGGGATTTGACCTTGGCATTGCGTCGGACGTGAACGACTACGTGCGGGTCGGGATAAGCGTCACGGATATTGGCTCGGTGGACTGGACCGGAAACGTGGATGAGATCGTCTCCGTCGGGGATCTCACGATGGATGATCCGTTGAACGAAGCGCAACGTGATTCGATTGAACACGCTGTGATGGGGGAGACCCGTCCGGGCAGGCCATTCACCTCCCATCTGCCTACAACGTTACGACTGGGAGCATCTGTTGAGCTCCACAAAGTCCCCGCGCTCAAAAAGCTCCTGTGGGGCGAGTGGACCTTCGCGTGCGACTACAATCACGGGCTCGTCGATGGGGCGGGGGCTCTGACCACAGGGCGGCTCTCCATGGGTCTTGAGTTCCGTCCGTGGAGTTTCCTTCCCTTGCGGACGGGTGTTTCATTTGGTGGGGCCGACCACTTTAACTTTGCGCTGGGTTTCGGGTTCCATGCCGGGCCATTTGATCTGGATCTTGCCTCCGAGCATTTGAATTTTCTGTTCAGCGAAGAATCACTCTCGCACGGATCCGTGGCTGTCGGGATGCGGATCAGGATTTAGCTCGGGGGAGGATGCGGGTGGGGCGTGTGTGCGGTGATTCCGTTCGTTCTGTCTGTTTTACAGAATAAACTTCGAGAGATCCCGATCGCGGACGATCGAGGCGAGACGCACCTGAACCCGTTCGCGATCAACGATGATGGTCTTTTCCGCGATTTCGTCAGGTGCAAGGTAGAGCGCATCTTCCAGGAGCGTTGTGAGGACTGTGTGGAGACGGCGGGCGCCGATGTTCTCCACCTGCTCATTCACTTCGCTGGCGATTCGCGCGATTTCGCGGATGCCGTCTTCCTGAAAGTCCAGCGTGATACCCTCGGTCGCCAGAAGTGCCGCGTACTGCTTGATCAGGGCATTCTGCGGTATAGTCAGGATCTTGACAAAATCCTCTTCGGTGAGACTGTTCAGCTCGACGCGTATCGGGAAACGTCCCTGGAGTTCGGGTATCAAATCCGACGGTTTTGCCACGTGAAATGCGCCGGAGGCAATGAAGAGAATATGATCGGTCTTGACCATGCCGTACTTGGTCATGACGTTAGAGCCTTCGACGATGGGGAGCAGGTCACGCTGCACACCCTCACGTGATACGTCGGGGCCGCCAGAATGTGTTTTGGTGCCCGTGATCTTATCGATCTCATCGAGGAACACGATGCCGGAGTTCTCGACCCGGTGCAGGGCGTCACGAATGGCGGCGTCCTGGTCGATCAGTTTGCCTGCTTCTTCGTTTGTCAGGATGGTGCGTGCTTCGGCGACGGACACTTTCCGCCGTTTCATCTTTTTGGGAAGAAGGTTTCCGAAAAGGTCCTGAATATTGAGACCCATATCCTCCATGTTCATCGGACCGATCACCTGCATGAGGGGTCCGCCGTTTGCCGGCAGGTCGATTTCGAGCATCCGCTTGTCCAGTTCCCCGGCCCGGAGACGTTTCCGGAATTTTTCGCGTGTCGCATCCGGATCATCTTCTGCCACAGGTTCGGCGTCCGGGGCAGGCACGGGGCGTTTTTTTACCGCCGGTAGCAGAAGATCCAGCAGCCGCTCCTCACTCATCGCTCGCGCCTTGTCTTCAACTTCCGTGCGGCGCTCGGCTTTCACCATCGTAACCGCATATTCCGTCAGATCGCGGACAATAGACTCCACGTCGCGTCCAACATAGCCGACTTCCGTGAACTTGGAAGCCTCGACCTTGATAAACGGCGCGTTGGCAAGCCGGGCAAGCCTCCGGGCAATTTCCGTCTTTCCCACGCCGGTTGGCCCGATGAGAATGATATTGTTGGGCATGATCTCTTCCTGCAGACCGGAGGCGACCTGAAGGCGTCGCCAGCGGTTGCGCAGGGCTATAGCCACAGAGCGTTTTGCCGCATCCTGTCCGATGATATACTTATCCAACTCCCGGACAATTTCCCGCGGAGTGAGTTCTTGAAGACGTACATCTGTAGCGGATAGTGTCATGGAGGGCAGAGGGCTTTCAGAAACGTTACAGTTCTTCTATGACGATATTGGAGTTGGTATAAATACATATGCCTGCGGCCGTAAGAAGTGACTCTTCCACTATTTCCCGGGCCGACAGGGAGGAATGTTTCACGAGCATCCGCGCGGCACCGAGGGCAAAACTGCCTCCGGAGCCGATGGCGATGATGCCATCGTCCGGTTCAATAATTTCCCCCGATCCGGATATCATCAGCGATGTCTTGCCGTCCAGAACAGCCAGCAACGCTTCAAGATGCCGGAGGTATTTGTCGGTTCGCCATTCCCGTGCGAGTTCGACCGCCGCCCGCTCCATGTTGCCGCGGTGTTTTTCGAGATGGTCTTCGAATTTGGTGAAGAGGGTGAAGGCATCTGCGACAGATCCCGCAAACCCTCCGATAATCTTTCCATTGGCGAGCCGCCGGACCTTGCGGGCCTTGTGTTTCATGACGGTCTGGCCGACCGTGACCTGTCCGTCGGCGCCGATAACCGTTGCCCCCCGGTGCGTCAAACCGAGGACCGTAGTTCCATGGATGGTGTGCTTCACGATAGGTGTCCGTTCCGGGTCAGATGAGTTTACGCCGCAGCCGGGCTACGGGAATAAGCATTGCCTCGCGGTATTTTGCCACTGTGCGGCGGGCAATGTTCAGTCCCTGTGCATTGAGCAATTCTGCGAGTTTATGATCACTCAGCGGATGCAGGGCGTCTTCTGCATCAATGAGGGTCCTGAGCTTCTTTTTTACCTCTTTGTTGGACACCTCGTCGCCGTCGGTCGTGCTGATGGAATCGCTGAAAAAATGGCGGAGGGAGAACACGCCGTAGTCGGTCTGAACGTATTTGCTGTTAACGACACGGCTGATCGTGGATATGTCCATGTTGATCACTTCAGCAATATCCTTGTAAATCATCGGGCGGAGGCCCTCACCGGTGTCAAAAAAGTCCCGTTGCTTCTCCAGGATGGTCCGCATCACCTTGAGCATCGTTTCGCGGCGCTGGTGGATGGAGCTGATAAACCACTTTGCCGCCTCAAAACGCTGGCGGATGAAGTCTTTTGCCTCCGTCGAAACACCGTTCTTCTTCCGCTTGGACATCAGATCTTTGTACGCCTTGTTGATGCGGAGCGGAGGAATGTTACGGTCGTTGAGTGAAATCAGAAAGTCGGTTTCGGTTTTGGTGATAATAAAGTCCGGGACCACGTAGTTCTCATGGGCGGTAAACTCCCCCTCGCCGGGTTTCGGATTGAGGTGTTGGATTATCTCAATGACGCCCTTCAGATCCTCGAGCGTGATGCCGAGCTTCTTGGAGAGTTCTTCAAAATGCCGCATCGTGAAATCGTCATAAAAATCGCTCAGCAATTGCGTGGCGATCCGCTTCACCGCGGGGTCGAGGCGGGCAACGCCAAGCTGGACGAGCAGGCACTCCTGGAGCGAACGGGCGCCAATACCGACGGGATCCATGTGCTGGATCTTTGAAAGGACCAGTTCAGCTTTTTCCACGGTGATGGCGGTGCCGTGGGTCAGATTAAGATCCTGGACGATCACCGGCAGTTCGCGGCGGAGATACCCGTCTTCATCGATATTCCCGATGATCTCCTGTCCGATAAGGAATTCCTCATCGTCCAGATCCAGCAGGCTGAATTGTTCGAGAAGTCGGTGAGAAAGAGAAACACTGTCGGCGATCGGCAGTTCGTCTTTTTCTTCGCTGTCAAAAGGCTCCCGTGCCTTGTACCCGTGAAGATCGTCATTCATGTAATCTTCGATGGAGTACTTCTCGTCCTCCTCGGCGAGTTTCTCGGCTTCCTTTTCCGCGGCAGCGTCTTCGGGCGGATCCTCCTTGACGGCGTCTTCCTGTTCCGTTGCGGCTTCAAGTTCTTCTTCGTACCCCTCCTCCAGGAGAGGGTTCATTTCGAGTTCGGCCTTGATCTTCTGTTCCAGGGCGAGCGTGGGGAGCTGCAGCATCTTCAGGTATTGAACCTGTTGAGGCGACAGCTTCATCATCATTCTATGTTGCAGGGAGATGTTCAGCATGATGTCACAAAGGTCCCGTCGTTCTGTCTCCTTGTCGTTTCAATTCTGTGTACCACCGTTCTCCAAACCTCCGGATGAGGGCTTCCTTGAGGAAATCCAGGAGGTGTACACCCCGGTTGGCGCCATTGGTGCGGCCCGACCGGCACTCAGAAATCTGTTCATACCGGATGACTTGCTGGCCAGAGTGTCTGACCCTGACGGGGAACAGGTGACAGGATATCGGCTTGCGCCAGGTAATCCTGCCTTCCTCGAACGCCCGCTCAACGCTGCACTTCGCGATCCCCTGATCGAAGTACACGAACACACATTCCTTGTGGTCAACACAGACCGTCGCGTAGTTGCCCGACTCACCCTCAACGGGTCCGATCTGTTCAAGTACCTCTCTGTTCCGTGCCGGCAGATAATCTTTCACGGCAGCATACGATTCCCTGAGGAACGGGACCTCGGCGTCTTCTAACGGGGCGCCGCGTCCGCCCTCCAGGCAGCAACACGCTCCTGCACAGGCCTTCAAATCACAACAGAACTGTGCGGTGACGACGGCTGGATCGACAAATACCGAGTCCACAAGAATCATACCATAAAAGTATACCACTTTTTTAGGAGAAAGGAAAGATTCTATCAGATGCGGACAAAATGCTTGCCGGGGAGTTGACGGACAAGACCTTTGCACTCGAGTGCGAGGAGGTGCACCAGAGTTTCCGAGGCAGAAAGGGACGATAGTCCGGTGATTGCATCGATATGCACCGGTTCATCGGTGAGCACATCCGCGACCCGCTGTTCAAAAAGCGACAACGGCGGAGTCTCCGGCGGAGGTGGGGAAGGCAGGTCCCCGATAACACCACGCAGTTGGGGGTGGAGTTCGCCGAGGATGTCGTCAACGGTCTCGGTGAGGAGTGCATGGCCGTCGCGTAACAACCGGTTTGTGCCGCTCCGCGTGGTTGCATCGACCGGCGTCGGTATGGCAAAAACCTCCCGGTTCTGATCGAGGGCGTTGCGGGCGGTAATCATCGCACCACCTTCAGTGCCCGTTTCGATTACCAAAGTGCCAAGAGACATCCCGCTGACGACACGATTTCGCTGCGGGAAGTTCATTGCGTCAGGTTTTGTGCCCATGGGAAATTCCGAGAGAAGTGCCCCGTGCAGGACGATGCGTGCGGCAAGGGATCGATTCTCGGGCGGATAAAGCACATCGAGTCCCGATCCGATAACGGCAATCGTACGACCTCCGGCATGGAGTGCCGCTTTATGTGCAACGGTGTCTATACCCCGGGCCAACCCGCTCACGACCGTGATACCACGGCCTGCCATTGCCGCCGCGAACCGCTCTGCAGTTCGAACACCATATGCGGAGGGCGTACGCGTCCCGACGACAGCAACTGCGGCGGCGTCCGGTGCGGTAAGTGAACCCCGGAAAAACAGGAATGGAGGCGGATCATAGATCTTCCGCAGGTGGGGGGGGTAGTCCGCTTTCCAGAGGCTCGTAAACCTGACGTCAGCCTTTTCCATTCTCACCAACTGATCATCCACGAACTTCAGTGCATCAGCAGGGACCCCGCTGCGAAAGAATCCGGTAATCGCCAGCGCGGTTTTCTGCTCGATGCCCTGGACCCTGATGAGATCGCGGGGGGAAGCATGTGTGATGGCGTTTGTGTTCCCAAAAAAATCGATGAGCGCCCGGAGGCGCGCCGGACCGACGCCGGGAATACGCGTGAGGAGGAGGAGGTCCCGCGCCGGCGCATGGTCTTCAGCCATACGGCTTCACACGTCTCCGATGCGACGCAGGTATTCGCGGTACCAGGCGACGGTCTTCCGGAGGCCATCAGCCGGCGTGGTGGCTGGATTGTAGGAGAGTATGCGTCGGGCCTTGGTGATGTCGGCCTTTGTTGCGATCTGATCTCCAGGACGGCGGGGAAACCTCTCAGCGATGACCGGACGGCCGATGATCGATTCCACAATCCCGATTCCCTCGCCCGTCGTGATCGACTGTTCACTGCCGATGTTGAATATTTCTCCCTGACACGCATCCCAGTGCTCTAGAACTGAAACGAGTCCGTCGACGATGTCGTCAATGTAGGTGTAGCTTCTCCTGTGCTGTTCGCTTCCCTCGAAGAGTGGCAGGGGGGTTCCCGACAGAAGCGAACGGATCAAACGCGGATAGAGTTTGTCCGGCCTCTCCCGGGGGCCATACACAGAAAATAGTCTGAGTGAACAAACCGGGAGCCCGCGATCGCGGCCGTAGGAGAGCACCAGCTGTTCTGCAGCAAGCTTTGTGACGCCGTAATATGACGTGGGCGGGGTTCAGATGATTCAGGCCCCGTGGCGGTGGAACCGTACACGGAGGAGGTGGCGATATTCACCAGCCGGGGCACGCGCCAAGCGCGCGATGCTTTCGAGGAGCCGGAATGTTCCCGTGAGATTGTTCCGGACGTACGATTCAAATGTGGAAGAAGCTGAGAGCCCCGGCTGGGCGGCGCAATGATAGATTACACCGGCGTGCGCGAGGACTTCATCAAGAGCTCCCTCCACAAGGTCCAGCCGGTGAATCGTGATTCCACGGGAGGTTAAGGCTGTGGCGTTGTCATTCTTTAGCCGGAGATCGTAATACGGCGAAAAACAATCAATCCCCGTGACCGAGTGTCCCAGCACGGCGAGGCGCTCACACAGGTGAGACCCGATAAATCCGGCCGCACCAGTGACGACGATGGTCATGGTGAAATTCCTCTCGCAAGACCCGTTTACGGGGCGGAGAGCCCCCGGATTTCGCCCTCAAAACGTGATACAAGATCACGGGCGGCTTCAGCCGTGCCCGCTTCGCCGATGATTCGGACGATCGGTTCGGTGTTGGATTTCCGTAAATGCACCCACGAATCGGGAAAGTCGATTTTGATCCCGTCATCGGTATTGACTCGTCCGCTCCGGGCGTGGCGGGTTTTTATGATCTCCAGCACTTCATCGGGTGGAACACCTTTTAGCTCAATTTTTCCCTTGGCAATCGCATACTGGGGCAAGCCGGCCTTCAGCTGACTCAACGTTCCACCATCCTCGGCGAGCGCCTGGAGGATAAGCGCTATGCCCACAATCGCGTCCCGGCCATAATGCAACCCGGGGAAGATCACACCCCCGCTTCCTTCGCCTCCCACGACGGCCCCCAGCGTCTTCATGGCTTTGGCCACATTAATTTCGCCGACCGGCGTGCGCACTGACTGCGCGCCCGAGCGTCGGGCAATATCATCAATCGCGCGTGTTGTAGAGAGATTGACGACCACCGTTGCGTCCTTCTTTTTCACGCTGCGGAGCACAAAATCAACAACCGTCGCAATCGTGTACTCTTCCCCGTAGGGTTCACCCTTTTCGTTGATCAGCACGAGCCGGTCGACATCGGGATCAACGGCAATCCCGAGGTCGGCGCGTTCCGAACGAACCCGGGTGGCCAGGCCGGTGAGATTCTCGGGTATCGGTTCGGGGGTGTGGCTGAAGATCCCTCCAACATCACAAGCCATTTCAACGACCTCACAGCCAAGTTCTCGCAGGAGCAGGGGAACGATAGCTCCCCCGGCGGCGTCAACACAGTCAACAACCACCCGAAAACGCCGTTTCCGGATTACATCCCGCCGTACAAGTGGGAGATTCAAAACCATCGTCATGTGTTTCTGAATCCATGTCGTGTCATGTACGACCTTCCCGATGAGGTCCCAACTGACAAAGGGGTGGGGTCTTTCGGCAAGAGCCCAGAACGCCGCATTTTCTTCTGGATCGAGGAAGAGTCCGGTGGAGGCCATAAACTTCATCCCATTCCATTGTATGGGATTATGGCTTGCCGTGACACTGATCCCCCCGGCAGCGTGTTCATGTTCGACCGCGAGCTGCACGGTGGGTGTTGGACAAATGCCGATGTCCTGCACGTGAACCCCGCTCATGGAGAGAGTCGAGATGATCAGGTCGGCAATTGCCCCCCTGTGATGCGTCCGTCCCGACCCACCACGACTCTGGGTACTCCGGGCTGATCCTTCCGGCAATAGGCACCGAATGCCGCGACGTAGCGCATGATGACCTCGGGGGTCAAACTTTCTCCGACTATCCCCCTGATCCCTGATATACTTACCATCAAAGCCATACTTTTCCGTCTTCCGTGGCTGTTTTTCCGCTGAAGAATGTAGTTAAGCACCTTTTGAGAAGCAAGGTTACCTTGAAACTCTCTGCCGATTTGATTACGTTTACACGACATTCGAGGAGAGTCTGGAGTATGTTTACGCCGGCCGAACGACGGGCGTTGACGACCCTGGCCCGGCGCGCCATCTGCGACGAGATGCACAGCCGCCATCCGGCGTTTGTGCACTCCCCGGGAACGGGCGAGGGAGACGCCGGTGCCACCGGAGATCGCCTGAATGGTCCCGGCGCGGCCTTCGTAACGCTGCATCTGGGCGGGGAACTCAGGGGGTGTATTGGCTATATTGAATATCCGGGCCTGCTTCGAAGTGCGGTCGATGAAGTTGCACGAAAGGCGGCGTTTGAAGATCCGCGGTTCCCCCCTCTGACGCCGGATGAAATCGGGCTGGTGGAGATCCAGATCTCCGTCCTTTCTCCGCTCAGGCGAATTCAGGGATCCGAAGAGATTCAGATCGGAATCGATGGCCTTGTGGTGGAGCTGGGGAGGCGCCGTGGGTTGCTGCTTCCGCAGGTGGCAACACAATATTGCTGGTCAGCGGAGGAGTTTCTGGAGAACACCGCACGAAAAGCCGGCCTTCCCCCCGATGCGTGGCGGGATGCGAAAGCAGAAATCTATGCGTTCTCCGCCGAGGTCTTTTCAGAGGAGTCAGAACAGGTGTGACCGGTAAGACCAGCACCATACGAAGGCCAACGGTGGCGGGGATGTTTTATCCAGCTTCCCCCTCAATACTTGAACGCGACGTGCGGGATATGATTTCCGCCTCACCAAGACTCGTAGAGGCGGACTCCATTGTGGGCATCATTGCGCCGCATGCGGGATACCTCTATTCAGGGAAAACTGCAGCACGGGCATACGCCCAGCTTGCCGGGAACCGGCGTAATGTTGTTGTGGTCGTCTCTCCGAGCCACCGAGACTATTTTGATGGCATCAGCGTGTATCCCGGTGATGCCTATGCCACCCCGCTCGGCGAGGTTCCGGTCGATGTGGAATTGAGGAGCCGGCTCGTGAAGGAGTCGTCTGTGATCATGTCCACTGCAGGTCATGGCGAGGAGCACGCGCTGGAGGTCCAGCTTCCGTTTCTTCAATACGTTCTCGGGTCTTTCACGTTACTCCCGCTGGTTATCGGAAATCAATCGCGGGAACAGTGTTTTGCCCTTGGAGAGATCCTCGCGCGTCTGGTGGAAGGGAAAAGTGTGCTGCTCGTTGCGAGCACGGATCTCTCACATTTCCATCCGGCCAGTGCCGGAACACGCCTGGATGCAGTCGTTGTCCGGGATCTGGAGATGTTTGATGCCGAGATGCTGATGAGTGACCTGGAAGCCGGTCGGGCCGAGGCATGCGGTGGCGGACCCGCGGTTGCAGTAATGGTTGCATGCCGTCTGCTGGGCGCCCGGACAATTCGCGTGTTACACCGTGCACATTCAGGTGAGATTACGGGCGATAACGAAAGTGTCGTCGGGTATCTGACCGCTGTTATTCAACTTCCTGTGGCTGATGCCCAATGAAAAAAACCATCTGGCGTGCCGCGGTGATAGGGGCGGGAAACGTAGGCACGACGTTAGGAAGAATCCTGGTGGAGGAAGGTCACCACGTCGAGTGCGTACTCTCACGCACGCTCACGTCGGCACGGGCAGCAGGAAAATTCATAGGATGCCGGACGGTCTCCACCGACCTCACCACACTCCCCCCTCGCGTGAATTTGATCATCATTGCCACTCCGCACAGCGCCGTTCTGGATGTTGCCAGGAGTCTGTCCCGGCTGGACCGGTCGTTCCGGGGTGTGGCGGTCTGTCATGCCAGCGGAATGCTGACCGCCGCGGCGCTTGACCCATTAAAGAGCAGGGGTGCCACGGTGTTCTCGTTTCATCCCCTGCAGACATTCCCGCGGACGTTTTCCCCGAAAGCCGTTCTGCCGAATGTACGCAACATCTATTATGGCGTTGACGGTCCGGTCGCAGGCCTGAAAGCGGCACGATCCCTGGCCCGCGCCCTCCGGGGACATGTGTTTCTTGTTCCGCCCGAAATGCGCGAGTTGTACCACGCGGCGTGTGTGATGGCTTCAAATCATCTCACAACGCTCCTGGGGGTTCTGGAAGCCATGTACCGGCGGCTCGATCCTCACGGGAACGATGCGCTTCGTATCTTTTATCCCATCATCATGGCGACGATATCCAACATCCGCGCCAGCTCAGCGGAGGAAGCACTCACCGGACCAATTGCGCGGGGTGGAGTGGAAACCGTTGCACGCCACATGGACGCACTCGTCCGGTTTGCCCCAGAAGCTTTGCCGTTATACGTTACCATGTCCGCGGAGACCGTCCGATGGGCGGCCGCACAGGGAATCCTTTCCGAAACACAGCAGAACGATCTGCATCAGCTACTGAAAAGCCACACAACCACCGAAGGGCAACCGCAGGGACCATCATGAAAGCACTTATCGCGAGCGGGGGCAGGGGAACACGACTGCGCCCGATTACGCATACCCAAAATAAGCATCTTATCCCGATAGCCAACAAACCCATCCTGCACTATGCGATCGAAGCCGCCGTGCAGGCGGGCATCACGGAAGTGGGCGTGGTGATCAATGCCGACAGTGATGAAGTCCCCCGTGCGATAGGCGACGGATCACGATGGGGAATCCACATTGTGTATATCCCGCAGCTGACGCCGGGGGGGCTGGCACAGGTGGTTGCGCTTGCGGAGGACTTTGTGGGAAAGGACAAGTTCATCTTTTATCTTGGCGACAATATGGTGGTCGGCGGCGTCAGGAAGTTTATCGATGACTTCGAAAAGAGCGACAGCAATTGCTTCCTGACGCTCGCAAAGGTGAAGGATCCAGAACGATTTGGCGTACCAGAGATCCGTGACGGCCGGATCGTGGGGGTCCAGGAGAAACCAAAACATCCGAAAAGCTCGTATGCGGTGGCAGGGATCTACCTGTACGACCGGCATATCTTTGAGGCCGTCAAGGCCATCAAACCGAGCGATCGGGGTGAACTCGAGATCTCCGATGCGCATCAGTATCTCATCGACAACGGTTTCCGTGTCGGGTATACGGAGATCACCGGATGGTGGAAAGATACGGGGAAACCAACGGATCTTCTGGAGGCCAACCGGCTTGTGCTGGACAATATCAGCCCGGCGAACGAGGGTACGGTTGACGACCGCTCCACGATTTCGGGCAAAGTAATCATTCAAAAAGGTGCACGCATCATCAACAGCGTGGTGCGTGGCCCGGCGATCATCGGCGAAGAGTGTGTCATAGAGGATTCGTATGTCGGCCCCTTCTCGTCCATCGGAAGCCATACCATCGTGCGGAAGAGCGAGATAGAATACAGCATCATTCTCCGGGAGTGCAGGATCCTGAATGTCGGAATCCGGCTGGAAGGTAGTATTCTCGGAAACGACGTGGAAATTGTTGAAGCGAGCGGAAAACCACTTGTGCACCGATTTATGATCGGCGATCAGAGCCGGGTGGAAGTTGTGTGACCGAATACTCCCGAACATGATACCAATTGAACCGAGAAAAAGGGGAGGGTGGAAACTATGAAACTGCAGACATTACTCGTGGAGATCAAGGAGGGAGTGGCCTTTGTGACCATCAACCGGCCGGACAAGCTGAATGCCCTGAATGCCGCCGCAAAGCGGGAACTGCAGGACGTGATGCGCACTCTGCGTGATGATCCTGCGGTGGCCGTCGTGGTGCTCACCGGGGCAGGCGAAAAGGCCTTTGTGGCGGGCACGGACATCGAAGAACTCACCTCGCTCGGGACAGCTACGGGCGAAGAATTCTCGCGCGAGGGACAGAAAGTTTTTGATCTCATTGAATCACTGGGGAAACCCGTCATTGCCGCGGTGAACGGATACGCCCTCGGGGGGGGATGTGAACTGGCCATGGCCTGTACGCTCCGTATTGCTTCCGAACGCGCCAAATTCGGACAGCCCGAGGTCAACCTTGGCGTTATCCCGGGATATGGAGGTACACAGAGGCTTCCCCGGCTTATCGGGAAGGGGAAAGCTCTTGAGATGATTCTTACGGGCGCTCCCATCGGGGCGGATGAAGCGTTGCGTCTCGGTCTTGTCAACAGTGTAGTTCCCGCCGGGGAACTACTTCATGCCGCGGATACCCTTGCACGCACGATTGCGGCAAAAAGCCGTCCGGCTGTCAGGTTGGCCCTGGACGCGGTCCAGAATTCCGCGGAACATTCACTCCGTGACGGACAGGCGAAAGAGGCCGCGCTTTTCGGCGAAGCGTGTGGGACGGAAGACTTCCGCGAAGGAACCAGAGCGTTTCTTGAGAAGCGGCCTCCGGCATTCCGCTCGTTATGAACAGGATACGATCGTCACACTCGCTGCGAAGACGTCTCTACTTTCTAGCTGCTCTGGGCCTGACGGTTCTCCTCCTTGTCGGGTTGGCTTCTCTGGTTGAAAAGACGCCAGCCGTTCCGGATCCGGGTTCCGGTCCGAAAGAGGAGAAGCGGGTGGCGGCTACAGGCTCAATCGAGCAACACATCTACGCTGTGTGTGCAGAGTTTGGCATCTCACAGAAGTTCATCCGGTCCCGCAAAGTCAGGAACCAGGCCGGACGCGTCCTCCGGATGGAACGCCGCATTACGGTTCCCCGTGATTTCTCGTCATACGAATTTAACAGCGCCCTGAACCGCCGGGTTGACCTCCTGGGTGCTCGTGTGATGGGCACCGAACATTCCCGCAATCACACTGTAACGTTGCAGGTGATCCAGGGCGACAGCACGCTTGAAACGGTAATCTTGGAAATACGACAACAATAGACAGCACGGAAGGAGTACTACCATTAGCACGGACCTTATGGAAAAACTTGTCTCGCTTTCAAAGCGACGAGGGTTTGTATTTCAATCAAGCGAGATCTACGGCGGATTAAACGGGTGCTGGGACTATGGTCCTCTCGGCGTTGAACTCCTTCGCAACATCAAGGAGCAATGGTGGCAGTCCATGACCTACCGGGAGGATGTCGAGGGGCTGGATGCATCCATTCTGATGCACCCGAAGGTGTGGGAGGCTTCCGGGCATGTTGAGAACTTTACCGACCCCATGGTGGACTGCCGCGAATGTAAGGCCCGTTTTCGGGCCGACCAGATTGAAGACGCCATGTGCGGAAGCCCCGCATACAAAGGTCGGAAGGCTTCCAAATGCCAGGCGGAGGGAAAATTTACCGAGGCACGGCAGTTTAATCTGATGTTCAAGACCTTTGTCGGACCGGTCGAAGATGCCGGTGCGGTGGTGTATCTGAGGCCTGAAACCGCGCAGGGGATCTTTGTGAATTTCTTGAACGTCCAGACCGCGTCACGCCAGAAAGTACCTTTTGGAATCGCCCAGGTCGGCAAAGCTTTTCGAAACGAGATTAACACAAAGAACTTTCTCTTCCGGACGCGTGAATTTGAGCAGATGGAGATGCAGTTCTTCGTCAAGCCGGGTGCCGACGTCGAATGGTTCAATTACTGGAAGGAGGAGCGGATCGCGTGGTTCCGGGGGCTGGGCATGCGTGAGGATCTCCTCCGGTTCCACCAGCACGAGCCGGACAAACTCGCGCACTATGCAAAAGATGCATACGACATCGAGTACAAGTTCCCATTCGGTTGGGGGGAGATAGAGGGAATTCATAACCGTACGGACTACGACCTTTCACGGCATGAGCAGTTCTCGGGGAAGGCCATGAAGTATTTTGAAGAGCAGGGGAAAGAGAAATTTACTCCGTTTATCATCGAGACATCTGCAGGAGCAAGCCGTTCCTTCATGGCTTTTCTGGTGGATGCGTACCGTGAAGAGGAAGCACCGACAGCTGACGGCAAGACGGAGACGCGCGTGGTCATGAAGTTCCATCCCAAGCTCGCCCCGCTCAAGGCAGCCATCTTTCCTCTTGTCAATCGCGACGGGATGCCCGAGATTGCAAAGAAGATCGAAATGGATCTGCGTCCGCATTTCCGGGTATTCTATGATGACAGCGGAGCGGTTGGCCGGCGTTACAGACGCCAGGATGAGGTCGGAACACCATTCTGCTTCACTGTCGATTCGCAAACACTCACGGATCAGACGGTCACAGTCCGGGAGCGCGACTCCATGCGCCAGGAACGTCTGGCGATACCCGCACTGCTTCCATATTTGCGTGAAAGGCTCTGACGGGTGCTTTATGCGTGAAACGGTCCGCTTTATTTTTCTGTCCCGTCACGGAGACATCCGGGCAGGCTGGAGAATCCTTCTGTTTCTGGTCTGCCTCGCAGCCATTGGATTTGTTCTGGTTGCTGGCGTCGGACGGTTCATCGGCGGGATCTCCGTGGTTGATGTGTTCCTCGGGCTTTTCACTGCCCTTGCTGCTTCCTGGATACTCATCCGGTTAATCAACAAAAAACCTTTCTCCGCAATCGGGCTCTGGGTTCACCCGCGGGCAGCGAGAGAACTCGGAATCGGCATGCTGATTGGCTTCCTGATGATGTCCGGCATTTTTGTTATCCAGTTTGCGGCCGGGTATCTGACCGTGACATGGCGGGCGCTTGCCTGGAATGAAGTGGGGATCACCGTGCTCTTCTCCATGGCGTTCTTTGCGCCGGCGGCTGCGACCGAAGAGCTTCTGTTCCGCGGCTATCCGTTTCAAACGCTGGCACAGGGTATCACCATGCTTCCTGCAGTACTCGTGATGTCCGGGCTGTTTGCTCTTGTGCACACCCAGAACCCGAACGCTACGATTCTCAGCAGCGCTAACGTGGCGCTTGCCGGCATCTGGCTTTCTCTGGCATACTTGAAAACACGGGGGCTCTGGCTCCCGTTTGGCCTTCATCTTTCGTGGAATTTCACGCAGACGACAGTCTATGGTTTTCCTACAAGCGGAATCGCGTTCGCAGACCGCCGGCTCTGGTCCACGGTACCCGACGGTCCGGATTGGGTCACCGGCGGTGCATTTGGTCCCGAAGGCGGCGTACTTGCGACGGTCGCGATTCTTGTGGGCACCTGGTACATAGTGAAATCACAATACCTTGTTGCGCCCGAAGGGATCATCACGCTGGATTCCGTAGAAGATATTCTGCCTCCCGTTCCCAGGCCCGACCCGGAGACCCGCCCATGATGCGGTGGTTGTTCCTGTCGGTTGCCGTGTGCGTGGGTCCGTCTGCACACACTCAGATTTCCGGAGATTCGCTTTTCGAAGCCGCGACCCGGAGGGGAATCGAGAATGTGTACAACCTGGAATTTGAAAAAGCCGAGGCGGAATTCTCCACGTTGGTGGCACTCCGACCAGGTCATCCAGCCGGTCCTTTCTTCCATGCGATGGTGACCTGGTGGAGAATCATGGTGGATATGGAGAACCGTCAGTATGACGAGGGGTTCTACGAAACTCTTGAGTCGGTGGTGGCGATGTGCGATTCGATGCTCGGGCAGGATGAGAATGACATCGAGGCAATTTTTTTCAAAGGCGGCGCGATCGGTTTTGAGGGGCGTTTACGGTTCCATCGTGATGATTGGCTTGCGGCGGCGAATGCGGGACGGAAAGCGCTACCACTTGTCCGGCGTGCAAACGACCTGGATCCGACGAACTACGATATCTATCTGGGGACGGGTATCTATAATTATTATGCGAGTGTGATCCCCGAGGAATACCCGGTAGTCAAACCGCTGCTGCTCTTCATCCCGGCGGGCGACAAGAAGAAGGGGCTGCGTGATCTGACCACTGCCGGTGAGAGGGCGCGCTACGCTGCGGTCGAGTCCATGTATTTCCTGATGCAGATCTACTATATGTACGAACGCGATTATGCCAAGGCACTCGCGCTCGCGGATACGCTCCATACGCGGTTTCCGGGAAACATGGTATTTCACAAATATCTCGGGCGGTGTCTTGTCGTGATGGGAAACTATCAGCGCGCCGAGGAGACCTTCCAGGCCGTCCTTACCAAGGTGCGGCAGGGGGCGCGCGGGTACTCGAAGGGTGTCGAACGCGAGTCCATGTATTACCTGGGTACCTGTGCTCTGGAAATGCGGCGGCTGGATGACGCGCTGGGTCATCTGTACCGATGCGACGAACTGAGTCGCACCCTGGATGCTCGCGAACCGTCAGGTTTTATGACAATGGCAAATCTGAAAATCGGGATGGTGTATGATCTGCAGGGGCGCCATGATCTGGCAAAGCAGCAGTATACGAAGGTGCTCTCACTGCCATCATATAAAGACACCCATGTTCAGGCAGAGCGGTATCTGAAAAAACCGTACGCACAATAACCGGCCCCCTCATGACTATGACGATTCTGTTCTATGGGTTTCTCGCCGGCGGTGCGGTCGTGCTCGGCGGCACGCTCGTTGTGCTGCGTAAAGAGTGGCCCGCACGCATACAGGAGTACCTTCTTGCCCTGAGTGCGGGTTTCCTTCTCTCGCTCGTCTTTGTGGAACTTGTTCCGGAAGCGCTGCATGCCGTCGGCTCGGATGCTCCGCTGTATATGCTGGCCGGATATGCCATCATTCATTTCTTCGAGCACACCATCGTCGGACATTTCCATTTCGGTGAAGAAACACACTCCGATGTTATGCTTTCCCGCGTGGCAAGCTATTCCACGTTCGCCGGTCTGTGTATCCATGCGTTTTTTGACGGATTTGCTATCGCCGTGGGCATGCAGTTCAATTTTGTGCTGGGTCTGTTGATCTTCATCGCGGTGATTCTGCACAAGATTCCGGAAGGCTTGACCATTGCATCGGTGATGATCGCGGCCCGACACAACCGGTCCGCGGCGTTTGTCGCATCCATCGTCGTGGGTGTGGCGACCTTTGCCGGAGCCGCCGGGGGATTACTCCTCGGTGGTATCAACGAACAGCTTGTCGGGATGGCATTCGCATTTTCTGCCGGAATCGCGACGTATGTGGGCGCAAGTGACCTTATCCCGGAAATTAATCACTCAAAGAACCGCATCATTCCAATTCTCGTGTTCGTCGGAATGTTGTTGTTCTATCTGGGGAATGAAGCGCTGGGAGTCTTTGCAGGTATCCATCACTGACATGGTGCAGAGGGTTGCCGTGTCCTCAATCAACTGTGCGCGTCTTACAGGCTGGCGCTGACTGATACCCGGTGAAGAAGTCCCGCTTTGCCGAGGGATGACAGAGCATAGTCCACGTGATACTCTCCGACGAGAATTCCAAGTCCAGCCGAGAATCCCGCCAGTTCAGCGGATGACCCGATCTTGTAGTCTTTTCTTCGCGCGTTGTCGTATCCAAAACGTAGCTGCACGACTTTGCTGAGTGTAAACTCGCCGCCCACCGTGAATGCCCGGAATCGGGCGAGGAGATCATCTGCATCATCAGTCAGCCGGTGCACACCCAGGTTCAGCAGGAGGGGAAGCCCTTTGGGAACAACAGAAAGACCGATCCCTGCGTCGAGAGGGAGATTCTCGCGTGTCGTGCCGTACGCTGACAGCTGAGTCCCAAGGTTTCTGATGCTTGCCCCGATGGCAAATCTGCTTTCAGGGATCGTATACAGCACGCCCAGATCGGCGGCGACACCGGTGGATGAATACTCCCCGATGCCCGAATAAATAAATTTTGCGGCGCCCCCCAGAAAGAGGTTCTCTTCAAGCGAAAACGCGTACCCGATGGTCAGGGCGATGTCGTTGGCGCCGAACGTACCGGTGGGGTTGCCCAGGAGGTCAGTTCCGTCAAAGGTCCCGTAGTTAGTGAACACAACTCCCACTCCAAAACGGCCGATCCCCTCCAGTTCGGTACTGTAACTCAGGTGTCCGGCGTTGATGTCGAGAAGATGCTTAAAAAAGCCCGCAGAACCGCGGGAAGATTGTATGGTGGCAAGACCAGCAGGGTTGTAGAAGAGGACCTCCGGGTCACCCTGAACGGCGGAAAAGCTGCCCGCAAGCGCTGCGGCACGTGCGCCGACGTCATTCCGCAAAAAATCGTAGACGGTATTCGCGCCACCCCACAGCGTGGTCCCTGGCACCAACATCAGCAGTGCTGCTGCCAGACCACGCACATTCATGCTGTTCATCATATTCCGCCGCCCAAAGAGTCCGATTCCGTAAAGAATTAACCGTAATGTAGAGAATCCGTCCGCGAACTGCAAGATCTGCCCACTTCTGCCCCGTCGTTGCTTCTTGCAGAAGAAAACCGTACCTTGAAGCACTTCCATTCCATCATCGATAGAGACAGAGGCATAGCAAGCAATGAAAGACGGCATTCATCCTGATTACAAGAAAGCAATGGTCACGTGTGTCTGTGGTAACACGTTTGAGACCCGCTCCACAGCGGGTGACCTGAAGCTCGAAATCTGCTCAGCCTGCCATCCCTTCTTCACCGGCCGCCAGAAACTCGTGGACTCGGCCGGACGTGTTGAACGGTATATGAAGAAGTATGGAAAGAAGACGCCTGAGCCGGAAAAAGTCTGAGCCGTCTGAATGAGCGACGTCTCCCCGGCGGCTGAATGGAAATCCCTGTACAGCGGTCCGCGGGGTATAGCTGTCAAAGTCCTTAACCGCGTCGAGCGGACCGACTCATACCTTGATAAGGTCCTCGACGCGGAACTACGTTCAGGCGAATTGAATGACCTTGACAAAGGGCTGCTGACCGAACTGGTCAATGGCGTGCTACGCTGGCAAAACCGTCTGGACTGGGTTCTGAACGGTTTCTCGCACGGCAACTTCGCAAAATCTGAAATCAACGTAAAGAACACCCTTCGCGTTTCCCTCTACCAGATTCTCTTTCTTGACCGTATCCCCCATGCCGCAGCAGTCAACGAGGGGGTGGACTTTATCAAGCGTATCCGCGGGGACAAGCCGGCTGGTCTGGTCAATGCTGTTCTCCGGAACATCATCCGCAATATCGATGGGATCCGGTATCCCGACCCGGCTGAAGACCGGGTGCAGCACATGGCAGTCTTTTACTCCCATCCTCACTGGATGGTAAAACGATGGTTGGAACGGTTCGGGCATGAGCTTACCGAACGCCTGTTGGTAGCCAACAATGAGCGGCCAGGGATGTTCCTCCGCATCAACAGGCTCAAGATCTCTGTTGAGGATTTTCACGCACGCCTCGATGCGCAACAGATTCCCTATACGAAGTCGTCCCTGCTCCCTCATTTTGTGCGAGTCAAGACACTCTCCGGCATTGCCCAGATGGATCTTTTCCGCAACGGCATGTTCACCATTCAGGATGTCAGCGGCGCATTACCCTGCCAGCTTCTCGATCCGCATCCCGGAGACCGGGTCATCGACCTGTGTGCTGCCCCGGGCGGTAAAACAACGAACATGGCGGAGATGATGAACAACGAGGGGGAGATCGTTGCCCTCGACAAGTACGAGGCGAAACTCCATCTCATCCGTGCTTCCTGCGAACGCCTGGGTGTCCGCATCGTGGATCTTCACGCAGCCGATGCGTCGGTGTATGAAGGGGTGCAGGCGGATCGTGTTCTTCTTGATGCCCCCTGCTCGGGCCTGGGGACTCTCTCGAAAAAGCCCGACATGAAGTGGAAGCGGGATCTGAGTGATATCCGAAAGCTCTCGGCGCTGCAGGAGACTCTGCTGGAAAACGCCGCACGCCTGCTCAAACCCGGGGGTGCCCTCGTCTACAGCACCTGCACGATGGAACCGGAAGAAAATGCGGATGTCATCACGAACTTCCTCGCCCGGCATCCTGAATTCTCGATTGACCACGCCGATCGGTACCTGCCCGCAGAGGTTGTCTCCGCGGAGGGATTTGTCGTGACCTATCCACATGTACATTTTATAGACGGCTCGTTTGCTGCCCGGCTTGTAAAATCTGCCCAGGCCTCCCCTGAGGGAGATCGTTGACCATCTGAATATCGTTAACACGGAGAACCCCATGTCCACTCTTCTCGATCTGCTCTCTGCCGAACTCCAGCGCCTCGAACAGACCCACACCTTTAAATACGAAGTCCCGCTCGAGAGCGCGCAGGACGGCGTGGTGCGTGTCAATGGCAAGAAAACGGTCATGCTGGCATCCAACAACTACGTCGGACTTTCCAACCATCCCGCCGTGCGCAAGGCGGCCATTCGGGGTATCAAGGAGTACGGCTATGGCGTCGCCTCGGTGCGATTTCTGTGCGGCACCCAGGATATCCACCTGAAACTGGAAAAGAAAATTTCGCAATTTCTGGGAACTGAAGATACCATCCTGTTCTCCTCCTGCTGGGCCGCCAACGAAGCATTTTTTGCGTCGCTGACCAACGAAAAGCTCGGCATGGATTCGTACAAGGATGTGATCTACTCCGACAGGCTGAACCATGCGAGTATCATAGACGGCCAGCGGTTATGCAAGCCGGAGACAACGGACCGGAAGATCTACAAACACGTGGATATGGATGACCTCATCCGCCAGCTCGAAGAAGACAAACACACGCCGTATCGGTTCCGGATCATTGCCACGGATGGGGTGTTCAGCATGGAAGGGGATCTCGCGCCACTCGACCGGCTTGTGGACATTGCCGGCAGGTACGAGGCGCTGCTCTTTGTTGACGATTCCCATGCCGTGGGTGTGTGCGGGAAAACGGGAAGGGGAACGGCGGAAGCAAAGGGCGTTCATGGCAAGATTGATGTGCTTACCGGAACCCTGGGTAAGGCCATCGGCGGGGCAGCGGGAGGATACATCAGCGGGAAGAAGGAACTTATCTCCTTTATGCGGCAGAAGGCGCGCACGTATATCTTCTCAAACTCGTTGCCCCCGCCCATCGTGTACGGTGCCTACACGGCGTTTGATCTTCTCATGAAAAACCGCTCCATCATAAGGCGGTTACGATCGAACACCAAATACTTCCGGAAAAAAATTGCCAAACTGGGATTTACCATCCTGGAGGGGGATCACCCGATAGTCCCCATTATGCTCGGTGAAGCTGCGCTTGCCCAACAGATGAGCGTGGAATTGCTGAAAGAAGGGGTGTATATCAAAGGACTCTGGTTTCCGGTGGTTCCGAAGGGTGAAGCCCGTTTGCGAGCGCAGGTGTCTGCCGCACTGAGCAAAAAGGACATCGACCGCGCGCTGAAGGCGTTCGCGAAAGTCGGACGGCAGTTGAACGTTCTGAGGTGATCGTGTGTTGTAGATTCAACAGAAACCAGACATGAAGAAGGAAGCCAGCCGCTGATGAGTGGGATTACAGAAGATCGTGTACGGGAAGCACTGAAGGTCGTCCGGGATCCGGACCTCCACAAGGATATCGTCTCACTGGGGTTCGTCAAGACGGTCAAGATTGATGGGAATGCCGTTCTGGTGACGATCGAACTCACCACACCGGCCTGCCCTGTGCGTGATGAGCTGAAGGACGCCGCGGTGACCGCGATCCGCGCCAGCGTTCCCGGCGTGGGGAATGTGGCCGTTGAGATGACCTCCCGGGTTACCCAGAATGAACAGCGGCAGAAAACTGCGGTCCTGCCGGGCGTAAAAAACACCATCGCAGTGGCCTCCGGCAAAGGAGGTGTCGGGAAGTCAACGGTCTCCGTAAATCTCGCCGTCGCCCTTGCAAAGGAAGGGGCGCGGGTCGGACTTTGTGGATGCTGATATCTACGGCCCGAGTATCCCCCTGATGATGGGCATTACCGGCCGGCCGACGTTGCACAACCAGCGCCTCCAACCGATGGAAAACTGGGGAGTAAAAGTGATGTCGATCGGGTTTCTCGTGGATCCCATGCAGGCGGTGATCTGGCGTGGACCGATGGCCAGTGGCGCGGTGAAGCAGTTTATGACTGATGTCGACTGGGGAGAACTCGACTATCTTGTTTTTGACCTCCCTCCGGGCACGGGTGATATCCAGCTGACACTGGTGCAAACCCTGCCGTTAACGGGAGCAGTGATCGTGACGACGCCCCAGGATATCTCCCTGGCCGATGCACGCAAAGGGTATGTGATGTTCGAAAAGGTCCAGGTGCCAGTCCTCGGACTGATCGAAAACATGAGCTATTTCGTCTGCCGGCACTGCGGCACGCGGGAGGAAATCTTTGACAACGGTGGGGGGCGGCGGGCGGCAGAAGAACTTGGTGTTCCTTTTCTCGGGGACATCCCCATCTTCACCAGTATCCGGGTCAGCGGGGACAGCGGGAAGCCTATCGTGCTGGATGAAACTCCCGGCGGACCGGCAGAAAACATCATGCGTATCGCCCGCAACATGGCAGCCCAGGTGAGCATTCGTAATGCCCTCACATCCGGTGATGCCGCGGTCGATATCCAGCTGTCCTGAAAGAGAACGCTCATATGGCATCAGAAATTGAGGAACGAATTCAGTATGCCCTGGCCCAGGTGCGTCCCTATCTCCAGGCCGATGGAGGAGATGTGGATTTTAAACGTATGCGTGATGACGGCATATTGGAACTATCGTGGACCGGAACGTGCAAGACCTGCCCCATGAGCGTCATGACGCTCAGAGCAGGGGTGGAACGGACCATTATGAAGGAAGTACCGGAGGTAAAGAGAGTCGAAACCGTCTAAGAGGGCGGATGGGTATGGTGGACCACCATCCCCGGGGGGCACCTATCTCCTGCGCAGTTCCACCTCGTAGATTTTCCCATCCCTTACCTGCAATATCCTCTCGTTCAATCGCCGCACCAACTCATAATTATGCGTTGCCATGATGACGGCGGTTCCCCTCGTGTTGATGTTCATCAGAAGTTCCAGGATCTCCCTCGACGTTGTGGGGTCAAGATTGCCCGTTGGTTCGTCTGCGAGAAGAAAATGAGGGTTGTTGACCAGTGCTCTCGCGATGACGACCCGCTGTTGTTCCCCGCCTGATATCTCGGCGGGAAGTTTGTTGCGCTGATGGCTCAAACCCACATCGGCGAGAGCATGTAGCACACGCTTTTTTATTTCTTTCCCCTTCACTCCGGTGACGTGCAGGGCAAACGCGACATTGTCATACACTGTTCGATCATCAAACAGCCGGTAATCCTGAAAGATTATCCCCAGGGTCCGCCGGAGATAGGGTGTGGCCCGACGGTGGATGGTGGAGGATATGTATTTTCCCACGACAACTGTTCCGCGCGTTGGTCTCAAATCCATGTACATCAACTTCAACACCGTGCTCTTGCCGGACCCGGTCTGGCCGACGAGGAAGACAAATTCACCCGGCTTGACTTCGAAAGAAATATTGTCCAGCACGGGATGGTTGTCATACATAAAACTGACATCGGAGAAGCGGATCATCGGGTCGACCTCCTTCGCATCAGGCGACGGCGATTGGCTGCCACGGTGACGGCCAGGCGGATTGCCTCCTGCATGCTGGTGGGGTCGGCGACACCGCTGCCCGCCACAGCGAAGGCGGTTCCGTGGTCCGGAGAGGTTCGTACAATGCGTAATCCCACGCTCACGTTCACGGCGCGATTGCCGGAAGACATCTTGAGGGGAATGAGACCCTGATCATGATACATCGCCACCACGGCATCGTAGACGCCTGGCTGGTAGCGGGCAAAGAACCCATCAGCCGGGAACGGTCCGTCCACCCTGATGCGCTTGAGCCGAAGGCGCTCGATTGCGGGCAGAATCCTCCGCTGTTCTTCCGTCCCGATGTACCCGCCTTCGCCAGCATGGGGATTCAAGGCCAGAAGAGCGATATGCGGTTTTGTGATGCCCCAGTCACGGATTAATGCATCGTGAATAATCCGCGTCCTTCGGACTATCAGTTCCGTGGACAACACGGCGGAGACACGGGCGAGCGGTTCGTGAATGGTTATCAGCCCGACGCGCATCTGCGGAGCCACCAGCATCATTGCCACTTCATGGGAATTCGAAAGCCTCTTCAGCATCTCTGTCTGCCCCGGGGCCTTGATGCCGGCCAGGTGGAGAGCCTGCTTCGAGACAGGGGCGGTGACCATCGCTTCCACGAGTCCGGACAGAGCAAGCTGGGCAGCGGATGAGATTGCCGTGGCGGCAGCATGCCCGGCCGCATGAGAGAGTTGTCCGGGCTTGATGGCATCGACATTCACCGTTGAGGATTCCAGAATCCAGAACCCCCGCTCCTGATGCGCAGTCCGGCCGCTCCACTCATGAAGGTGGAGCCCGATGTTCAACAATCGGGCATAGTGTTCGAACACGGTTCGTGGACCAACCAGGACGGGAGTGCACAGCGCGCGAATTGACCGCTTCGTGACACTCTTTAATACCACTTCGGGTCCAATCCCGTTAAAATCCCCGACCGTAATGGCAATAAGTGGTTTGTTCATGGCGCAGAAGGAAGAAGTGAATACGTCCCGTTTCTCTTTTCATCAACGAAGGTGAATCGTAATCGTGACCGTTCATAGATCCATGTTTCCGTGTGGCCTCCACTCGGCTGCAGGCTCCGTTCTGTCAGTGTCGGCGGACCATACAGGATGAAGATACGGCCACGATCAGTCTTTGTTCCATCCTGTTCCCGAAGCGTCACAAACTCCCGCTGCGCATGATCAACACGACGATAATACTCGGCCATTACCTCGTTCATCGCCGTCCCGGGCGTCGCATCCCTGGTCGACCAGAACCGTTCCAGATTTTCCCGGCGTTTTTCAAAACTCCCCCTCTTCAATGAGTCAAGCTGGTTTTCAGTCGTGACAAACCGCAACGACTCAAACGCCCTGTCCAGGTCCTTCAAAGAGAGAGGCATTGTCGGCCAGATATTCCTGAACGAACGGGTCAGCGACGCCGTATCGGCTCCCGCCTGGAAATGCACGGTGAGGAGATAGGAACGAAGGGGAAGAGTTTCTGTGCGGAGCGGGACCGTAAGATACGCTACACGATTACCCGGGCTATCCGCGACCAGGTACGCAGGCGGTCCGCCGGTTTTTTCAGGGACGAGATTCTTTCCTTTGAGGAGCGGCACGAAGCCAACGGTATCGGCCACGACAATCGGTCCCGTCTGCCCCTCTTTCTCCTCCAGCGTAATCCAGTACTTTACAACGACGCCGGTAGTGGTATCGTGAGGCAGAACACATGCAACGAGCAAGTCGCGCTGGGCACTGAAGAGCATATCGTTCCCGAATGTATCAAGTACGATCCGATCGTCCGCGCGCCGAGATACAAACGACAATCCGTAGGGTGTGAACGGATGGCCACCCCCGCTGACGGCCTGGACGGAAAGCGGTGGGTGGACATAACGCCTCTGGGATTGACGGTCCGTTGCCTCGAAAAAGACTTTATACTTTCCGGCGGGAACAGTGAAGGTGGTAATCCCTTCATACCAGAATCGTTCACCCGGAACAGGTTCTGAGCGGAAGTCGGGAATACTCACCTTTGTGAATTCCCGGGTGACGGACACCCCTGCGGAATCGAACAGTTCGATGAGCATTTCGCCGTTACGCACAAACGGACTGGTCGCCGCGTTGTCGGATGTGCGCAGCGGGACAAAGAAGTCGCGTTCGATGGTGTACAGAACATCCACCCGGGAAGTCAGTGAGTCCGTTCCGGGGAGGCTCCTGGCTGAAAGGAAGGCGAACTGCAACGGCACCGTCGAACGGGGGGGCCCCTGGGGTTGGGCCGATGTCATTCCAGACAACACCATCAGCAGAGAGAGTATGAATCGAACGTTGTGAGTGCGCATAGGCCGGCCCTACTGTTTGTAATGACGAAGAAAATCGATCAGGAGACGTACCCCGACGCCGGAAGCGCCGCGAGGGGTGTAGTCTCCGGCTTCCTCCAGGATTGCGGTACCGGCGATATCAAGGTGGACCCAGGGATACGGACCGATAAAGTGTTTGAGGAAGAGCGCGGCCGTAATCGTTCCGGCCCATCGCCCACCCACATTCTTGACGTCGGCGATTTCGCTCTTGATGAGCTTTTCATATTCCTCGAACATGGGCAACTCCCACACCCGCTCGTACGTCCGCCCGCCGGCGGTACGCAACTGGCGCATGGCGGAGTCTGAAGTGCCGAGCATGCCCGTGGCAACATGTCCGAGCGCCACAACCACCGCCCCCGTCAGGGTGGCGAGGTCCACCACCAGGTCCGGCTTGTAGCGTGAAGCGTAGGAGAGGGCGTCGGCAAGTATCAGGCGTCCTTCGGCATCGGTGTTGTCAACTTCGGAAGTTTTTCCGTTGTAGTGCCTGAGGATGTCGCCGGGTTTTAAAGCGTTCCCGCCGGGGAGGTTCTCGGCAGCGGGGACGAGTCCGACCAGGCGAAGGGGCAGACGCATGTCCGATGCGGCCTGCATGGTGCCGATCACCGCGGCTGCGCCTGACATGTCCATTTTCATCTCTGCCATATTCGCCGAGGGTTTGATCGAAATTCCCCCCGAATCGAAGGTAACACCCTTCCCGACCAGCACGATCACCGGGAGGTTTTTGCGGCGGGGCCGCGGTGTATACTCCATGACAATGAATCGCGGCGGGTTCCGGCTGCCTTTTGCCACTCCGAGCAGTCCCCCCATTTTCAACCGGCTGATCTTTTTCTCATCAAACACAACCACGGAGAACCCGTGGCGACGGCCTGCTGTACGCGCCCGCTGCGCCAATGTTTCGGGATAAATCTCATTGCCCGGCGCATTCGCGAGATCACGCGCCAGCAACGTAGCGTCACAAACAACAGATGCGTCGCCCACACCCAGCGTATACGGGCGATGGTCCTTGCGCGTCGGCAGAAGAAGAGTGAACGAGGTTACCCCGCGGAAGTCTCCCTTCACCCGCGTGCGGTACTTGTCGAAGCGATACGCAGCCAGAGCAGCACCTTCGGCAAATGCCATCGCGAGTTCGCGGATCGATACTCCCGTCGTCAGAAGAGGGAGAAGGGCGGGCGTCGTGTGATCAGGTACCTGGAGCGTAACCTTGGCGGCATGCTGGGCGGTTGCCGTCTTCATCGCCGCGGCGGATATCCGGCGGGCGATTTCAAGGCTGAACTTCTCGACCCTTCCTGCGCCTATGAGCACGACCTGTGATACGTGCGCTCCGGCAAGAGGAACGGTGAGGGTCTGGCCCGTTTTGCCCCTGAACGCGCCCGCCGTGACCGGAGGAGGTACGCCCCCGACCGCCTTGTGGATCGCGTCTATCTGACGGGAGAAGCCGGGTTCATTCTCGAAGACAATCTGTGCCACGAGATCGGCACGGATTTTTTCCGGCCTTCCGACCGCAACACGCAGAGTAATCATTGATCTGTTTGAGCCTGTGGTGTCAGGTATTTTTCTGCTGCCTGGAGGACGCCATCACGCAAAGTGGCGACAGCCTTTCCGCGAATGGTTGCACCTGCGGCATTTTTATGTCCGCCGCCGCCGAATTCCTTTGCAAGAAGGTTGATGGGTATTTCACCCCTTGACCGAAAGCTGATTTTTGTGCCTTCGGGGATTTCGACAAAGAGAATGCCGATGGTAACCCCGTCAATGCTCATGGGATACGTGGTAAAATTATCGGTGTCTGATTCGATTGTGTCCGTGCGCTGCAGCATTTCCCGGGTAATCGCGATGGAGGCAATCCTTCCTTCGCCGTTCAGGCGTAAGCTGCCCAGCGTTTCTCCGAGAAGGCGCATGCGGCCGTTCGACCAGCGGTCATAGACCATGCGGTAGATCTCCACCGGATCTGCTCCGCGCTCAATCAATCTGGCAACGATCCGGTGAACATTCGCATCCACGCGGGGGTACCTGAACGATCCGGTATCGGTCATGATTGCGCAGTAGAGCGCCTGAGCCATCGGGGGAGAAAGCGTCTGATCATGTTCACAATCCAGCAGCGTGTACAGTATTTCGCCGGTTGAGGTGGCTTCGGGGTCGATATAGTAGTGTTCGGCGAAGTCCGCCGGTTCAAGGTGATGATCAACGCAGATTTTTAGTGCGGGACTGCGTCGTATGAACTGCTCCATGGAGGCGGTGCGGCCCGGACTGTTGGTGTCCACAACCGCGATGACATCGGCATTATTGATGAGGCCTGCATCACGGCCTTCATCAAAGACGTGAATCGTGGCTTCGGGATCAAGGAACTGAAACACGAACGGGGTAGGACTGCAATTGATGATCGTCACCTCTTTGCCGCGGGCCGCAAGCCAGGCGGCGAGCGCAAGCTCGGAGCCAAGCGCGTCCCCGTCGGGATTGACGTGTGTCGTCAGAACGAAGCGCTGATGGGCCAGCAAGAAAGTGGTAAGAGGTTTCATCAGTCAGGGTTGTGCCAATATAGGGATTTTACCCGTAACAGAAAAGGGAGGCAGAGCCTCCCTTTCCCGGGACACCTGTGAAATGCCGGCTACTGAATTACCCAGGTCTCGTCGCCGTTCAAGAGTTTCTGCAAATCCTCATCCCCCCCCCGCTTGGACTTTGCTTTTGCGATCTGTTGCTGCATCATCTCTTCGTATGTCGGCCGGGTGTGTGCCAGGAACACGCCCATGGGCCGGGGGAGATCGGGATTATGGATCATATTTGAGAGGATAAACGCCAGCGTGGAATCCTGCTCGTTGTGCACCAGCAGGTCGTTTACGGAATATTTGCCCTCGCTAATGTTGACAATCTCAGGGGTAAATCCGTTCAACCGGATTCCCATCTCTTTCGTTTTTCCGAACAGGAGCGGCTTATCATGTTCCAGATACACGACGTGGTCTTCGCGGCTGTCTTTTTCGGTGTAGAGGGCGAAGGCGCCGTCGTTGAAGACATTGCAGTTTTGATAGATTTCGATAAATGCGGAACCGTGGTGGTATTCGGCCCTGCGGACGATCTCCTGGAGATGCTTAGGATCCCGGTCCATCGCGCGCGCAACCAGTGTTGCCCCGGCCCCCAGTGCAAGGGACACCGGGATAAACGGAGGGTCAATCACTCCCATCGGAGTGGACTTGGTCACCTGCCCCATCTGGGACGTCGGAGAGTATTGCCCTTTTGTAAGGCCGTAAATCTGATTGTTGAACAGGAGCACCTTGATGTTCATATTCCGGCGGAGCATGTGGATCATGTGATTCCCGCCGATGCTCAGCCCATCACCGTCGCCCGTAGCCACCCAGACATCAAGTTTCGGGTTGACCATCTTCACGCCGGATGCGATGGCGGGTGCGCGGCCGTGGATACCGTGGATCCCGTAAATGTCCAGGTAGTACGGGAACCGGCTTGAACATCCGATGCCGGAGACCGCGACGAAATTTTCTTTCTTATGCGGAAATTCCGGGAATACCCGTTGCACCTGGGCAAGGATGGAGTAGTCGCCGCAACCCGGACACCAGCGAACATCCTGATCCGATTGGAAATCCTTCACTGTAAGTTTTGCCGGTGTCGCCGCAATGGTATCAGGCATTATTTCCTCCAAGGATTTCGTCTATCCTGTTCTCGATTTCGTCTGAAAGTAAAGGCAGACCTTTGATCACATTAAATCCGATTGCCGGAACGAGATACTTTGCCCGGATCAGTTTGATGAGCTGGCCGTTGTTGATTTCGGGGATCAGCACCTGTTTGAACCGTTGGAGGATTTCCCCGAGGTTTTTCGGAAAGGGGCTCACATAGCGGAGGTGGGCGTGGGAAACGGAAAGACCACGTTCCCGGGCCTCTGTCACCGCGCTCTTGATTGCCCCGTACGTACTTCCCCAGCCAAGAACCAGCAGATCTCCCTTTTGATCGCCCTCGATCGTTTGTTCGGGTATGTCGTCCGCGATGCGTTCGATTTTTTCCGCACGTTTATTGATCATCAAATTATGATTGTCGGGATCGTAGGAGATGTTGCCGGTGATGTTTGCTTTTTCGAGTCCGCCTATGCGGTGTTCGAGCCCGGGTGTTCCGGGGATTGCCCACGGGCGGGCGAGGGTTTTCTCGTCGCGCATGTACGGCTGAAATGTTTTGGGGTCGGAGGCGAATGTGACCGGGATCTCGGGAAGGTCTTTCACCAGGGGGATCCTCCACGGCTCTGCACCGTTGCCAAGATAACCGTCCGTCAGGCAGATAACCGGGGTCATAAACTTTACGGCGAGGCGGGCAGCTTCGAATGCGGTGTCAAAACAGTCGACAGGAGTGGAGGCCGCCAGGACACAGAGTGGCGCTTCGCCGTTACGTCCGACCACCGCTTGCAGAAGGTCGGCCTGTTCGGTCTTTGTGGGGAGACCGGTACTTGGTCCGCCCCGTTGAACGTTTATGATCACGAGCGGTAATTCAAGAATCACCGCGAGCCCTATCGCTTCGGTTTTTAGTGCCAGACCGGGTCCGCTTGTAGTCGTTGCTGCCAGTGCGCCGGCGTACGATGCGCCGATGGCTGAACAGATTGCAGCGATTTCATCTTCTGCCTGGAATGTCTTGACGCCGAATTCTTTGTGACGCGACAGCTCGTGCAGGATATCGCTGGCGGGTGTGATAGGATAGCTTCCGAGGAACAGTTGAAGGTTCGCCTTTTTTGCCGCCGCCACCAGGCCCAGTGCGCTGGCAACGTTCCCCATGATGTTCCGGTATGTGCCGGGGGCAAGGGCGGCGGGCTTGACATCATAACGGGTGGTAAACACTTCAGTGGTATCGCCAAAATTAAACCCCGTCTTCAGCACCCGGATGTTGGCCTCGGCCATCTCCGGATCTTTGGTTCCGAACTTCTCCTTGATAAACCGGACTGATTGGTCAATCGGCCGGTTGTACATCCAGTACATCAGCCCGAGGGCGAAGAAGTTTCTGGTCTTGTCCACCATGCGCGTCGAGATATTCATGTCCTCCAGCGCATTTGCGGTGAGCTTGCTGATGGCCACTCGATTAACCTGAAATTTGGCCAGCGTGCCATCTTCAAGAGGATTTGTAGTAAGATTGGCGAGTTTCAGGTTTTTTTCGGTAAACGCATCCTCATTGACGATGACCATGCCTCCGTCCCGGAGGAGTTTCACGTTCGTGACGAGTGCCGCGGGATTCATTGCAACCAGGACATCGCAGACGTCGCCCGGGGTGTGTATGTCGGTGCTCCCGAACTTGATCTGGAATCCGCTCACGCCATATTTTGTACCGGCCGGGGCGCGTATTTCTGCCGGGTAATCGGGAAGAGTGCTCAAATCTGCGCCCAGCGAGGCCACGGTATTGGTAAATTGTGTGCCGGTCATTTGCATGCCGTCACCCGAATCACCGGCGAAGCGGATAGTGACTTCTTCGAGAGTCTTCAGCTGTTTTGCCATAGCTTTCCCAGGTGGATGGAACTCGTGTGCAGAGCCTGATGCGGCAGCTTATTCGCTGACCACCCAGACTTTCACATTACCTATAACATTCTGGTGAAGCTTTACGTTCACAGTATAAATCCCGAGGGCCTTAATGGGTTCTTCCAGGTCGATGATACGCTTATCAATCGTGTACCCCTGTTCTTTCAGGGCATCGGAGATCATCTGGGAAGTGACGGAGCCAAAGAGCTTTTCGTCTTCGCCGACCTTCATTTTGATGGTCAGGGAGACCTTTTCAAGGTTTGCGGCGAGTTTCTCGGTTTCTTTCAGCTCTTTGTTTGAGCGTCGCGCCGCCTGCTTCTTTTCCTCTTCCAGCGCCCGGATACTTCCGTCGGTGGCTGGATAGGCGATGCCACGGGGGATCAGGTAATTCCGGGCGTAGCCGTTCTTCACATCGGCCACCGTCCCGATCTGGCCCAGTTTGTCGTGTTCTTTACGTAAAATGACTTTCATCGGTATGCCTCATTCAAGTACGGGATCAACGGATAGCATCAGAGACGAAGGGAAGCAGTGCCAGGTGCCGCGCGCGTTTGATGGCGCTGACGAGCTGGCGTTGGTGCTTGGCGCAGGTACCGGTGATACGTTTCGGGATAATTTTCCCCTGCTCGGTAACAAACCGCTGAAGCCGCTTCTCATCTTTATAGTCGATGTACACTTCTTTTGCATCACAGAATCTGCACGTGCGCTTTTTGCGCGGTGTCTGGTTGTCCCGGTCACGCCGGGGACGACGGGGTGTAAACACAGTAGGATCTCCTTAAGAAGTTCGTCAATGCATCAGTCTTTTTTCGGCTCTTCCGTAAAAAGCGGCTCACGGCCGGCAACGGTCGGAGTGTCGGCAACCGGTGGTGTCGCGACAGCCGGCGCAACCTCGGATGGCACTGGTGTGGCCGGTTTCTCTTCGACCGGGAGTGCTGCGAGGGCCGCCGCGCGCGCGGCGAGAGCTTTCCGGTCCAGAACGATCGTCAGATTACGCAGGACCATTTCATCAAGCTGATACGCGCGCTCCAGATGTGCCAGCACCGTTCCCGGCGCTTCGAACTCGACGTTCACGTAATAGCCGTTGGTGCGCTTGTTGATCGCATAGGCCAGCCGTTTGCGGCCCCACTTGTTGACTGCATTGATGGTCCCCCCGTTCTTTGTAATCGTCTCCTGCACACGCACAATGACAGCTTCGACCTGTGCGTCATCGAGAGAGGCATTGACAATAAATGTCGTCTCGTACGTACGACTGATGGTGTTCATGAATGTACCTCCTTGTGGACGGATACTGAAACCCGACCCTCCGCCAGTCACCGGGTGGCGAGACAGAGAGTAAAGGGGTTCTGATGTGTGTTACGGCGCTTTGTTATAAAAATTCATAGTTCGATCGATACCGATCTGTGTAAACGACTCTACTGCATCTGCGGCCCGTCGGACCATCATCCCGGCTGCCTCGCGTTCACCTTCTCCGAACGGTGAGAGCACGAAGGATGCCGTCTCTTCCCCTGCGGGCATTTCCGGAACCCCTATGCCACACCGGAGACGGGGGAAGGCATCGCTGTTCAGATGATACACTATCGAGTACAACCCGTTGTGCCCGCCGTCGCTTCCACCCTTGCGCAGCCGCAGCGTCCCGAGCGGCAGTGAAAAATCATCAGCAACGACAAGGCACGATTCAAGATCCACACCGTACACGTCAAGGGCATCTTTTACCGCGACGCCACTGTTGTTCATGTAGGTAGCGGGTGCGATGAGGATGAGCTGTTGTTCGGTACGACGGACGACAGCGTAAAAGTAGTCGCCTTTTGCCTCGCGCAGCGAGCATTTCCATCTCGCACACAGCTCGTCCAGCACGCTAAAACCGATATTGTGGCGGGTTTCCCGATATGCAGTTCCGGGATTTCCAAGCCCCACCACGAGTGTGCAATCCACCTGAATTCCGGACAGGGTTTACTTTTCGGCCTTTGCGTCGCCTTTGGCCGGGGCGGCTTCTGCTTCGCCCTCTTCTGTCTTCTTGCCCTTGCCGACGACCTCCGGCTCTGCGGCCGCAACTTCTTCGGTGACAGGAGCAACTTCTTCCTTGACCAGTGTCGGTGGCATGACGCCGACAACCGCACTGCTGGAAGTCTCAAGGATGGTGATGCCCGGTATATCAATAGAGCTCACATGAACAAAATCGTTGATGTCAAGCTCACCGACATTTACTTCGATCTTTTCAGGGATGTCCTTCGGGAGGCAGGAGATTTTCAGCTTATGGATGAAGTGCTGTAACATGCCGCCTTCACGCACACCCTTCGGAATTCCGCCGGTCAGGACCACAGGAATTTCGATCGTCAGCTTTTCGTTCTCTTTCAACCCCTGAAGGTCGAAATGGACAGGCCGGTCCGTGATCGGGTCAAACTGCACATCCTTCAGGATGGCCTTTCGGGCGGACCCGTCAGCCAGATGCAGGTCGATCACATGCGTCTCCGATGTGAATACCAGCGGATGCAGCGTGACTGCTGGCACCTGGATGTTGATGTTTTCTTCGCCACGGGCGTAATACACGCCGGGGACCAATCCGTTCCACCGGGTATGTTTTGCGTGCTTTTTTGTGGACTGGCGGATTTCGGCATTTACCACGACTTCGGACATTGTGTGCGTCTCCTCGTTACATCATTACGCTGGATTAACTCTTGTCAACATCAAAGAGGGAACTAATAGATTCATGGTTGAACGAGCGCCGTATTGCTTCTGCAAAAATGAATGCGACAGGCTCCACATCGATTTTCGAGGACCCCTCCCGCAAGGGAAGGGTGTCCGTCACCACGAGACGTTCCAGGCGGGACGCGCCCAGACGTTCAACCGCGGGTCCCGAAAGTACCGGATGGGTGCATGCGGCGAAGACCGATGCCGCTCCGGCGAGATGGAGTGCCTCCACAGCATTGCAGAGAGTGCCTGCCGTGTCCACCAGATCATCAACGATCAAAATATTCTTGCCCTGCACGTCTCCGATGATGTTCATTACTTCGGCGACGTTTTGCCGGGGCCGGCGTTTGTCGATCACGACAAGATCGGCTTCCAGCCGTTTCGCATACGCCCTCGCCATTTTCATCCCCCCGACATCAGGCGAAGCAACAGCCAGGTTCTTGATACCTTTACGCTTGAAGTGCTTCACCAGCACGGCCGAGCTATACAAATGGTCCACGGGAATATCAAAGAAGCCCTGCACCTGGGGTGCGTGAAGATCCATCGTGATGACCCTGTCTGCACCGGCCGTGGTCAGAAGATTCGCGACCAGTTTTGCCGTGATGGAAACCCGGGGCTGATCCTTACGGTCCTGTCGGGCATAACCAAAGTAGGGAATCACCGCCGTCACCTTGCGTGCGGAAGCCCGCTTGGCTGCATCAATCATGATGAGCAGCTCCATCAGGTTTTCCGCCGGAGGGTTTGTGGACTGAACCACAAAAACCTCGCTACCCCGAATATTCTCCCCGTACTTCACCCACAGCTCGCCATCGCTGAACGTCGTGATTTCACAGTCACCCAACGGTTTCCCGATGGTTTCTGCGATCTTCAGCGCAAGAGGGCGGTTGGAACGCCCCCCGAAAACCTTTAAACTGGACATGGACGAGACAGGCCACATTTGTGTTAGCTTACAAAGATAATGAAAACGAAATTCTGATGCAAGGCGTTTTTGGCTTGATTTCGGCGGAATTGACTTTCGTGAGAATTCTGGCTATCTTTTTCCCGTTCTCAAACCTTATCGCGGAGCAGTACATGAACCCGAGCACCAAGACATTACCCCGCCCCTGGAGTGTCTCCGACCAATCATCGATCATCCAGGCTCTGTGGATTACCGGTTTTGCGCTGATTACGGCCCTGGGCGCGCGGGTCGAAATACCCTATTACCCTGTTCCCTTCACTCTGCAAACACTCTTCGTGCTCCTGGCCGGGGCATTTCTTGGGCCGCGCAACGGTGCCCTGAGTCAGCTTTTGTATCTTGGCGCCGGGATCGCCGGACTTCCAGTGTTCGCGGGCGGGGCGATCGGCTTTGTGAGACTCCTCGGTCCGACCGGCGGTTATCTTATCGCCTTTCCCGTGGCAGCCGCTCTCGTCGGCTACCTCATCTACCGGAGGCGTTCATTACTCTGGACTGCACTCTCCATGACCGCCGGACTGCTGGTCATCTTCCTGTTCGGGACCGTTCATCTGTCCCTGTTCTATAGTAATGACTTTTCTGCAGCAATGACCTCCGGGTTCCTGTTGTTCAGCTGGTGGGATCTGCTGAAGCTCGGAGCGGCAAGTATGATCTATCACGAAATTGCCAAAAGGTGGCCCCGGGTGGGGTAAGGCGAAACAGGCGGACAGTATCTCTTCGTCTTCAGTATGAGCCGGGTGATAAACCCGGCTCAACTATTTTTCGAAGGCGAGATGATCTGTCCAGCGCTGGAAGAGTTCCGCTGTCGCTTTTACGTCACGCAGACAATACTCCGCAATTTCCCTGTAGCGCTTCTCCCCGAACAACCGCCCCATGTCGAGTCCAGTAATTCCCTCCTCCTTCGGACTCCCGATCCCGAACGCCTTGCAGTAGAAATCCAGACTAAACCGGCGGGTTGCACCATAGAATGACAGTTGTTCGAGGAGGTCGCAATGGTCCTGCGCCGAGAAACGGTATCCCATCAGATTCTTCGTAGGTTTAACGCCGAGCAGTGCCGATCGCAGCATGACAAACGGACAGTCGAATCCGCGCCCGTTGAACGTGATGATCTGTTTGTAATGTGATACGGACTTCCAGAAGTTCTCGAGAATTTCTTTTTCGGTACACGGGATGAGCATCACGAGTCCGTCGTCAACAAGGGACTGGCTCTCGTCCGCACCAAGGTAGAACACCTTTCCCTGGCGCGTGTCAGGATTAAGCATTCCGATCGCGAGAACCTGTGCCGTGAGGGGAGTAAGGCTCAGTTTCTGGATGGCTTCAGACCGCTCTTCGTCGGTCTTTGCCATTTTGGTAAGATAGAGTTGCTGTGCTTCGTCGAAGGATTCAAATGGATAGGCGAGTGTTTCGATATCAAACACGACCCGGGAGATCATGCGACTCCTCGTCGGTGGAGAGATTAAGTGATTGTAAGACCTGTGTGATGACGCTCCAGGCGTATCCGCGTCGGGCGAGCATACCCGCCACAAGCTGTCGGCGCTTGCGCGGGTCCGTGTGTTTTGATCGGGTGCCGGACCTGGAAAGATAACGCTGCGCAAGAGTCCGGGCCATCTGTTCCACATCCACTCCCGGCATGATCTCCTTCAGGCTGTCGTCGATGACCGACCGTGCAACACCGAGCAGGAGGAGTTTCTGGCGCAGCTGAATCTCACCTTGCGGTCGGAGGGTAAGTGCGTTCCGGATGAACATCCGTGCAAACTCCGGGTCATTGAGCAGGCCCCTGCCTCGTAAGTCGTCGATCACGCGGGTGATATCGTCTTCGCCGAACTCCTTCTCTCTCAGGCGGTCATGGATTTCCTTCTCCGAACGGGGGCGGCGACCGAGCAGCCGCAGGGCCGAGGTGCGCGCCTGATGGAGTGTCTCATCTGCGGTAAGTGTAGCGATCTGACCGGCGGGGAGTTCATCACCGACGCGCAGTGCGGCGCGGAGCAGAATCTCCTTGCTCAGACCGAGCGCGAATTCGCCGTCAAGATAAATGTTGACCCGATCGCGTCTCTTCTTCTGGATTTCGATCCGTGTGATGCGCACCGGCGTGGTGTGTGCAATCACTTCTTTTTGGGCGGTTCAGCCTTCGGGGCCTGTTTGGGCTCCGGAATTCCGTCGGGTTTGGCTCCGGCCTTTGCATCTGCTGCGGCGCCCGGTTTTGACTTGCCGTTTGGCATCGGGAGTCCCAGCTTGTCGCGCGCTTCACGCTCGATGACCAGCGTGATCTTCTCGTTTTCCAGCAGGTATTTCTTGACGGCATCCCGCCCCTGTCCGATACGATCCTCCTTGTACGAGAACCAGGAACCGGATTTGGCGATAATATTAAGGTCCACGGCGGTGTCCACAAGATCGCCGAGTCGTGATATACCTTCGTTGTACAGGATGTCAAATTGTGCTTCACGGAACGGCGGGGCCACCTTGTTCTTGACCACCTTGACGCGGGTTCTGTTTCCAATGATGTTCGTACCGTCCTTGATGGCCTCGATGCGGCGCACGTCCAGACGGACTGAGGCGTAAAACTTGAGAGCGTTTCCACCTGTGGTGGTCTCCGGGTTACCAAACATCACTCCGATTTTCATCCGGAGCTGGTTGGTAAAAATCACGGATGTTTTGGACCTGCTGATGGCAGATGCGAGCTTCCGGAGAGCCTGGGACATGAGGCGTGCCTGTACGCCCATGGTGGGGTCCCCCATCTCCCCCTCGATTTCCGCCCTGGGGGTCAGCGCCGCGACGGAGTCGATGACGATGACGTCAAGCGCCCCGCTGCGGACGAGTGTCTCCACGATTTCCAGGGCCTGTTCACCAAACTCGGGTTGGGAGAGAAGGAGGTTGTTTGTATCCACACCCAGTTTCTTTGCGTACGCCATGTCGAGGGCATGCTCGGCGTCAACGAACGCGCATGTGCCTCCCGTTTTCTGTGCTTCGCCGATAATGTGAAGGCAGAGGGTCGTCTTCCCCGAAGATTCCGGGCCAAATACCTCGATGACCCGCCCGCGCGGGATCCCGCCGATACCGAGTGCGGCATCGAGCGAGATAGCGCCGGTGGAGATTACTTCAACCTGCTGGATGGGCCCCTCGCCGAGTCTCATCACGGAGCCTTTCCCGTGTTGTTTCTCGATCTGATCGAGTGCGATTTTTAGCGCCTGGGCTTTGGCGTCTTTGTCGTCAGCCATGGATGTCTCCGCTGTGTGCTGTTAGTTCATCTTCAGATATAGAAAACCGAGTCTTATCCACCACCCTCATCCGCCCCTTCATGGTTGCGTTCCCTGAAGGGCAACTCTCTCCAGAACCGAGTACAACGATCCACTCGGTCGGAGATCACTTCTCACCAGCAGTATCTCTTGAATCAGAACCGGCGGGCAGTCAAAGGTAATGGATTCCATAGTGGCAAGCAACTCCCCCAGTCCACGGCGGCCCTTCACACGGCCAATCGTGACGTGAGGAGAAAACGGGCGTCGTTCCTGCTCAAAACCGCATGTTGACATTGCTCTGTCAATGGAGCGGGCGAGTCCCGCGAGCCTGTTCTCAGGGTCATGGATCCCGGCCCAGATGATGCGGGGATCCAGGCGGTTGGGAAAACACCCCAGACCCGTGTAGGTGACCATCAGGGGCGCGAAGGCGCGGCCGATATCCGCCAGCATGGACACAATGGACGGCATTCCCTGACTCTCCGTGTCGCCCAGAAACTTGAGCGTACAGTGAAGTTTATTGTCTGACTCCCACTTTACATCGGTATCCAGGGACTTGAGAAGGTCCCGGGTCCGGAAAAGGTCCGGGCGAACGGATTCGGGCGTGTCTATGGCAATAAAAAGGCGAGGCACGGAGCCCTCCATACTACTTCAGTATGACCATTCTTTTCTGGTCTGCGTAGCCGGCCGCACGAAGCGAATAGAAGTACGTCCCACCCGGAAGATTCCGTGCGTCGAAGGTGGCGCGGTGACTCCCCGCCGGCTTCGCTCCGCGCAGAATGGACGCGACTTCCTGTCCGAGGAGATCGTAAACCTGTATCGTTACAAACCCCGGCACCGGAAGCATAAAATCGATCGTGGTGCTGGGGTTAAAAGGATTGGGATAATTCTGGCCAAGCGAGAAACCGGCAGGGGTGTTCGTCTGTACCGATGTAACGATGTAGACCTTCACGGCCTCCGAGTACGTGGACGTGCCATCAAGATCCACCTGGCGCAGGCGGTAGTACCAGATGCCCGGAGATACCGCGTTATCAACAAAACTGTATGCCCGGGGTTCAAGGGTCGTGCCGTGACCGGGAACAAACGCGCCGGGCACCTCTGCAAATACGGGACCGGCATCTCCGCGGCGTTCAATAAAAAATCCGAAATTATTCAACTCGCTGAGGGTTGTCCACGTCAGCTGCACGCTTTCCTGAACACGCAAAGCGGAGAAGGATGCCAGCTGGACGGGGAGTAGTGTTTCCGACCAGATATCCGAGATCCGGATCCCGTCAATGTTCGCCGATGGGGTGTTTGAACCCTGCCGGATGACGAAGCGTGCGTTCTCTGTGGGGTCTGTCGAGTTTGTGCTGGTCTGTGAGACAGTCGCGGGGGGCATGATCGGGCCGGGCTCCGGATTCACCCAGAGTGAAGCGACGTCATTAGTATTCCCTGAAATGATCTGGTATCCCAGCACAACCAGGTACGTCTCGCCCGGATGTAGAGCTGTTGCATACCATGCCGCGGAGGGGTTGGATGTTGTTGCCCGGACGCCGAGTTGAAACATGGTGGCAGGAGATCCCTTCCGGATACTGACCCGTCCGACATAGGCCGACGTGCTGTTCCCGGGCAAGAGGGCGGCGAAATAGTCGCCGGGTTTGCTGGTGTCTGCCGCTAGACCGGTGGTGTTGTCAAGATTGAAAAGAAATGAAACGAATGTTGTTGTCCCGGTCGTAAGCGGGCTGAACGGAGTGTACGCGTCTTCGGCGGAAGAAGACGTGGCAACGGTTTGCACCATTCTTCCGAGACCGGAACCCGGATACCCGGCGAAAGAGAGGTTGCCATCAACGACCATCAGCGCATTTCCTGTCCCGCTGAAGGTCACCCAGGCTCCGCCACTGACATTCGCGCCTTCGTTGAGGTTCGTGAGTGGGCCTGCTGCGTAGTCAAAATTCTCTGCCAGAATCTGGGCCTGCGCCGGAACAGCCAGCCCTGTCAAAATAATCACAATAATGCCGCGAAGTACCTTGTTGTGCATGAGTCGCTCCCCCCCGCTGCTTTGTTGTTCGTTCTGTTGTACGATGGCCAGAAACGGGCAATGCCACACCGTTTCGCGGTCGTTACCCCCGTGTTGCTCTCTCGACCAGGTAGAGGATCGATTGGTACTGCACTCCGCTGTGCAGTGACAGACCGATCTCGCAGGTGCGGCTCGTGGAGTAACCGCCTTCGCAGGTATCGGGGATGCTCTCCTTCAACGGCGCGAGCGCGGCGGCGTTGAGTTCGGGCACGGTAAAACCACGGTCTCCTGCCCATCCGCAGCATTCAACGCCCTGCGGCACGATCACCCGTTCCGCACACAATTCGGCAACCTTCTGCAAACGTGACGCCAGCCCCATTTTCTCCGCGCTGCAGGTTGTATGAACCGCCACGGTGATGGGCAGCCGCCTGATCGTCAGCCGCGGAACCACATGCTCGAGTACAAAATCAACAGGTTCCATCATGCGTATGCCGGAGGTGAAGGTTTCCTTCATCCGGTAGAGGCAGGGGCTCATATCCACCAGAACCGGGAGTACGCCGTTCCGGGAGGCGCGGAGCAGTTCCAGTTCCAATTCTTTTGCTTTTGCGTCACCCTGGCGCTTGAACCCTTTGCTGGCGAACGCCATGCCGCAGCAGAGTTCATCAACATGATCCGGCACGATCACGTTGATTCCGGCTCTCTGCAGGAGCTCGACGACGACCGCCGGGAGTGATCGCTGATCGGCATCATCGCGGGCCGGGCCCATGGTACGATTGATGCAACTCGGGAAATATACTACGGAGGGGGATTCTCCGGCGCGATCAGCAGTCCCGGTCCGCCCGTCTATGGCCTTCACATGGCCGGGAGTTCGTATCCGGTGCGCTCCGCGGGGCATGGCGGGATTCCAGAGCGGAACCACGCCGCCGGAGAGCGCGCGTAACCCCCGGGAAAAGAATGTCATGATAGACGTGCCGATGACACGGTGCACAAAATGAACAAGATCAAGTCCCACGCGCATGACGCCTGTGACCAGAGCCATACGCTCTGCCAGAAGTGTGGCGATACTGTTTGCCGTGGGGCCGTGGTTCTGCAGGCGGAGATCTTTGACCAGTGTTCCGGTATCAATCCCCACCGGACAGCTTACGGCACACAATCCGTCCGTGGCGCAGGTTTGTTCACCATCATAGACAAATGACTCCTGAAACCGTGCCAGACGCGCCGCGTCCTCACGGGTCGCGTGCAGACGGGCGATTTCTCTATACGCAACGATCCGCTGCCGGGGAGTGAGCGTCAGCGTCCGCGAAGGGCAGTGTACTTCACAGAACCCGCACTCGATGCACTTGTCAATGACGGGGTGCGCCACCGGCATCGGTTTGAAATTCTTGAGGTGTGCCTGAGGATCGGGATTCAGGATCACGCCGGGATTCAACAACCCTTCGGGATCGAAGATCGTCTTGATTTCCTGCATGAGCGCATAGGCCTCGGCGCCCCATTCCAGTTCGACGAATGGCGCCATGTTCCGGCCCGTTCCATGCTCTGCCTTCAGGGATCCATCATACGTATGAACAACCATGTGTGAGACGTCGTCGAGGAAGGCCCGGTATCGCTGGACTTCTAACGAGGTGGAGAATTCCTGCGTAAAGACAAAATGGAGGTTTCCTTCCAGGGCATGTCCGAAGATGATCGCTTCGTCATAGTGGTGTTTGCGGAAGAGCGCCTGAAGGTCGAGGGTTGCCTGGGCGAGACGGGGGACGGGGAAGGCCACGTCTTCTATAATAACCGTGGTTCCGGATTCACGCATGGCTCCCACCGAGGGAAACAGCCCCTTGCGGATATTCCAGAGTGCCGTAAACTCGGCCGGATCGGACGTGAATGTAAGGGGACGGACCCTGGGGATATGATCCAGGACAGTCGTGATCTGTTCTATCTGGCCGGCGAGCATATCTGCTCCGGGCGCGCGGGTTTCCACCAGCAGAGCCGCAACCTGTTCGCCAAGACCTTTGAGGTACTCAGGCATCCCTGCCTTCGATTGTACCGATCGCAGGGCAGCGCGATCCATCAACTCCACAGCATCCACCGGCGCCTGCTTTAACACGCTCACTGCCGTACATGCGGTGTGAATATCCGGAAACAGCATCAATGCGCTTGCTTTGTGTGGATGCTCGGGGACCGTATGGTATTCGACCTCCGCAATGAACCCGAGTGTGCCTTCGGAACCGATCATCAAGTGCTGAATGATGTCGATGGGATCGTCAAAGTCGACGAGGGCGTTCAGACTGTATCCGGTGGTGTTCTTCATCATAAATTTGCGGCGGATACGGTCTGCAAGGGGTTGATTCGCCTTCACCCGGCTGGCGAGTCCGGCAATAGACGCCAGCATCTGATGATGCGTGACAAGAAACGCTTGAGTGGATTCCCTGGACGTGGTATCAAGAAGTGAGCCGTCAGCGAAAATGATTCTCATTCCCGAAAGGGTACGATAGCTGTTCTGCGCGGTTCCGCAGCACATCCCGCTGGCGTTGTTGGCGGCAATACCGCCGATCATGGCTGCGTTGATGGAGGCAGGGTCGGGACCGATCTTTTTTCCGTGTGGCGCGAGATAGATATTGGCATGAGCGCCGATGATGCCCGGCTGAAGGCGGATCCTGGAGGCATCCTCGTTGATCGACCACCGGTTCCATCGCTCTCCCAGGACAACAAGCAGGGAGTCTGAAATTGCCTGGCCGGACAGGCTCGTCCCCGCAGCGCGAAATGTCAACGGCAGCATGTTCTTCTCCGCTTCACGGAGGATTATGGCAACTTCTTCTTCTGACTCAACTTTGATAACCAGCCTGGGAACGAGCCTGTAGAAGCTGGCATCGGTGCCATAGGCGAGTGTCCGCAACTCATCCTGAATAAGGCGTGCAGGAGGGACGATCATCGAAACAGACTTGTAGAACAAGGCGTACTTGTCAGTAAGCATGATGGTCTTTCGGGTGGGGATGTATAGGATAAATATAGTAAAAAATAGATGAACTGTCGAACCGGGCTGCGTCTCCCCACCCTGCTTCTAGTACTACACAACGGAGGCAGATAGTACGAACTTCACACTGTTTGATTCTTTCTGAAAACGGGTGTAGATTGGATCGAAACCAGGAGTAGTAATAACGGAATCACCGCTTTGACCTCTCTCTCCGGCGCAGGAAGCGCACCGCGAAGGCTCGGCATCGTCCTGGTGCTTCTTGTCATACTTCCGCTTGTGTTCTATAGTGCGTACGAGATTACTGCTCTCTCGGAAGGGGAGGAGCTCATGCGGGAGATGTACCGGCGCCAGCTTGACGCGATCCTTTTTTCCCTCAACCAGCATGCATGGGATGTATGTTCGCACTGGGCGACTCAACTCGACGTCACACTCCTCGATAAGGCACAGGCGGATCGTGCTGTGCTGACAGCGTACCTTGGCCGGACGCCTGCGCTTGAAGCCGTTGTCCTTGCAGATTCCTCACTCAGGCAGCTGACGATCTTCCGTCCGGGCGCAGATACAGCGGGGACACCCGGTCCCGGCAGAATCCACGAACTGCTCGCAGCGGCGCGGCCCCGGTTGGATGCGCTGCTCCGCTTCCAGCGACTCGATTACAGAAAACTTGAGCCCTTTGTGCTTCCCGATACCGCTGGTGGTGACGGCCGGATTCTGATTGTGTTTTCCCGGGGGATGTCGCAGGGTGAGCTCGCGTTCGCCGGGCTTCTCTTCCGGGAGCGGCAGTTTATCGACCGAATAATATCGCCGAAACTGGCTGATGTGTCAGCCGGAGAATTCCTCCTTGGCATCTTCCGCAGGGGAGAGATCCGCCCGGTGACTGCGTCAGGTCCTGTGCCGGAGCTCTCGGAATTTCAGCGCCGGGACCTGTGGCTTCTCCCCGGGCACGAAATTGGCATCCGGCTCCAGGGGACCACTGTTGATGAGGTTGTGCGCGCCCGATTCCAGAGAAATCTTTTCCTGATTGTTGTTCTTGATATCATACTTCTCGCGGGCGCCCTCTTGATCTACCGGAACGTGCGCACACAGACGGAGCTTGCACGTGCAAAATCAGCGTTTGTCTCGAATGTCTCCCATGAGCTCCGGACCCCCCTCGCGCTGATCCGGATGTTCGCAGAGACGCTTGAAATGGGGAGGCTGAAGGATGAGGTGAAGAAGCAGGAGTACTATGCGACCATCGTCCGTGAAGCGGACCGCCTCAGTCATCTTGTGAATACCATCCTCAACTTCTCGCGCATGGAGGCCGGAAAACGTCCGTATACATTCCGGTCCATTGATCTCAACGAAATTCTCCGGTCCGTCCTTGACACCTACCGGCTTCATCTGGAACAACACGGCATCCAGCCGGTGATCGGTTTTTCCGCCGTGCCGGTTCGAATCTCCGCTGACGCCGATGCGGTGACCGAAGCCATCATCAATCTCCTCGACAACGGCATCAAGTACTCCGGATCATCAAAGTATCTTGCGGCCCGTACGCTTCTGCAGGACGGCAAGGGGGTGGTCGAGATCGAGGATCACGGCATCGGGATTGCCCCGGAACATCAGAAAAAGATTTTTGAGGTGTTCTATCGTGTGCCTGCAGGCATGGTCCACGAGACAAAGGGGAGCGGTTTAGGTCTCTCGCTGGTGAACCATATTCTGACGGCTCACAATGGCACGGTGGAAGTGATCAGCAAAGAGGGAGAGGGAAGCACATTCCGTCTCCTTTTCCCGATTGAGAAACCGGATCACAATGAACCAACACGGAAGGACCCGTGATGGAGCAGATTCTCATCATTGAAGACGATCCTTCGATGCAAACCGGCCTGCGTGACAACCTGGAACTTGAAGGGTACGCGGTGACGGTGGCAGGTGACGGCAGGGAGGGATTGCGGGTATTGCTGGAGCATCCCCCGGATCTTGTTGTGCTGGATGTTATGCTCCCTTCGATGTCCGGCTTCGATGTGCTGAAGCAGGCAAGGGCGCGCGGAATCACAGTGCCGGTTATTTTGCTGACTGCCAAAGGTGAGGAGATTGACAAGGTTCTGGGACTCGAACTTGGGGCCGATGACTACATCACAAAACCATTCAGCCTCCGGGAACTCCTTGCGAGGGTTAAAGCCGTACTCCGGCGCGGACAGAGTGGCGGGGCTTCAGGGTCGGTTCAGGCCGTCATCGGCCAACTCTCTGTGGATTTCTCCGCGTATGCAGCGCGCCGGGGTGAAACATCCATTGACATGACCCCGAAAGAGTGTGAAGTCCTGAAGTATCTCTGGGAGCACCGTAACCAGACCGTGAGCCGGGATCAGCTTCTGACGCACGTCTGGGGGTATGATGAGAGTCTGAGCACACGGACCGTGGATAATTTTATCCTCCGGTTGCGTCAAAAGATTGAAGCCGATCCGGCGCATCCAAAACATATCCTGACAATCCACGGGGCGGGGTACAAACTTATCGCCTGAGAGACGCCGGTGTGTTCTCCGCACCGGCGATGGTGTCTGTGACATCTTGTGACATTTCTTTACGCCGGCGCGACATCTTTGAAATCGTATGGTCGTACACTGTTCTGCAGGCATCACCGAAGAGCACATTCACCATACGGTTAGGAGGTTAGTCATGAAACGGTTACTCTTGGTCGCGACGGCAAGCTTGATCGTAACATCAGGCATAATGGCGCAGAATCAATACTTCTCGACAGCGGAGCGCCACAAAGAGGCAAATCTGAAGGATGTGGAAAAACGCTACGTGCAGTGCCTTGGGGAGGAAAATGCCGGTGTTGTTCAGTCGGCTCTGGCCCATGCCGTGCATATGAAACTGCTCTTCCCCGCGAGGGAATTCCCGGATCTCACGGCAAAAGTGAATTCTCTCGCCGCCACAAGCGGGCTCCCTGCGATCCGGTACAGGGCATATCTATCGAGTCTGGTGTTTGACAATCCGGCCCTCTTCACTGTCGAACACAAAGCCGCGTACGAAGATCCGGACGACTTGTTCTCGGCTCTCGCCACGCGTGTGCAGGTGACGCTGCTGGGAAAAGGCGAGGGAAAATATGTCCGGGCAGAGTAAGATGACTCCCCTCACCTCAGCCCCCTGGCACAAAACCCTTGCGGCAGTGCTGCCTGGACTCCTTCTTATGCTGTCAGTTTCGGCATCATTCGGGCAGGATCTCAGAACGGTGCTCGACCTGTGCGGACAATGGAAGTTCGAAGTGGGAGATAATCTGCGCTGGGCCGAGCCTTCATATTCTGACAAAGACTGGGTATCCATTACGGTGCCGGCACAATGGGAAACCCAGGGATTTCCCGGATACGACGGGTATGCATGGTACCGGCTGACTTTTGATGCTCCGAAGGAATGGTCTTCCAGGCGTCTCTATCTGGATCTGGGCCTTGTGGATGACGTTGACGAAGTGTTTCTAAACGGAAATTTTATCGGGTGGAATGGGTCGTTTCCTCCTCATTATATTACAGCCTACAACAATCCGCGTCTTTATCCAATTGTACCCGGCACGCTCATTCCCGGGGAGAAAAACGTCCTGGCGGTAAGGGTGTACGATAACGAGATGGGGGGTGGAATTATTCGCGGGAACATATCGATTCTCGAGGACATCGCTCCTCTGATTCCTGACCAGTCTCTGGAGGGGTATTGGAAGTTCAAGACCGGTGATGATCTCGCATGGATCGAGCCGGGTCTGGCCGACAGAAAATGGGAATCGGTCAGAGTGCCTTCTTACTGGGAAACCCAGGGGCATCGCAACTATGACGGATTCGCCTGGTATCGCCATACCTTCCGGGTTCCTGGACAACTAGCCGGGGAGCGCCTGATTCTCTTCATGGGAAAGATTGACGATTTTGATGAAGTGTACCTGAATGGCCAGCGGATCGGTCGTACCGGTAACTTTGGCGGGATCGGCGAAGCGCAGGGACCGGATGATTCATATAGCCAGTGGCGGGCATACACCATCCCGACCGGGTTGTTACGTTCCAACTCGGACAATGTTCTTGCGGTTCGGGTGCTGGATCGGTTTTGGCACGGGGGTATCTACGAAGGACCTGTCGGCCTCGTTAGAAGGGACAAATACATGGATTGGGAGTCCAGATCCGCCCAGAAGCAGAAGAAGAGTCCCTGGCGCTTTCTTGAGTGGCTTTTTGACTAGCCTAAAATTTGCTCATCCCTGACTGCAACTTTTTCCCACCGTTTATCGTATTCTGACCAACAGTCATTTAATAGGTTAATGTAAATTAATTGTTCAGGATATTGACAAATGTCTCTTTCTTCCTTAGATTGTCCCGTATAAAATGACTAACAGTCAATAATTAAACGGACGAATACATGGGAATTCAAGAGAGAAAAGAGAGAGAAAAAGAAGCCCGCCGGGAGGAGATACTCGCTGCGGCAGAGAAGGTGTTCTTTGAGAAGGGTCTGGCAACGACCACGGTGGATGAGATCGCCCAGGCAGCAGAGCTGAGCAAAGGAACCCTCTACCTTTACTACCGAAGCAAAGAAGATCTGTATCTCGCCGTGGCAAGCCGCGGCCTGGAGGTTATGCACGAAATGTTTGTGCGCGCCATTTCCACGGATGAACACACCATCAAACGGATCATTAATCTCGAAGAAGCGTACTACCAATTTTTCCAGCGGCATCAGGACTACTTCAGGATGTTCTACTTTTTCGAGAATCCTCAGTTTCACACAATGGTTTCGAGTGAGATGATGGAGCAGTGCCTGGTAAAGGACAAGCAGATATGGGAGTTGGTGTCGGACCTGTTCAAACAGGCTATTCAGGAAGGGTTGTTCCATGCCAGGCTGGAACCTCTGGAGGTGGGCATCATACTCTGGTCCAACGCGAACGGATTTCTTCGCCTGCTGGACCGGAATGATACACACTGGAACATGGTCATGAATGTTGATCTGCGCAAGACCCTGTGGAAATCCAATGCACTGTTGCTGGAAGCCATGATGACAGAGGACGCGCAGAAACTGTACGGGAGACTCATCCCGTACTTTGAGCCCAAGGTAACATAAGGAGAAGGAGTAATGAAAAGAGTTGGGGTTGGCCTGATTCTGGCCATCATCACCGTCACCGCATCCGGTCAGGAACGATTAACTCTTAATGCCGCCGTCCAGACCGCCTTGCAGCGAAACCAGACACTGCTCGGTGCGGTGCACGACAGGGATGCTTCACGATGGGGAAAATGGAATGCCGTGACGAATTTTCTGCCCAGGGTGGAACTCAGCGGAAGTCTGACGCGGATCGACCCTTCGTCGGAACGCCAGGCAAACGCCGCGATCGATTTTATCAAGGGCGCCGCGGGTTCCCTTGGTATCCCGAACGAGGCACTTTCGGACATTAAACCATTTGCATACCGTGACACGTACGCCGCCGACATTACTGTCGTCCAGCCCATCTACAACGGTGGTGCAGAGCTTGTCGGACTCTCTGCAGCGAATGCCCTCGAGGACAAAAGTGTCTCCGCACTTGAGGACACCGAGCAGGATGTTATTGCCCGGGCAAAAACAGCCTACTACGGTGTTTTGAAAGCCAATGAACTGGTGGCTCTCGCCCGCGATGCCGTTGCGCGCACACGGCGCCACCTTGAACTCACCTCCCGCCGGGCCGCTGTTGGCATGCGTACCCGCACCGACATCCTGCGGTGGGAAGTCCAGCTTGCATCCGATGAAGGGACGCTCATACAGGCGGAGAACGGGCTTGCCATCGCACGGCTGTCCCTGAACGAAGTCATGGGGGTAAATCTCCGTTCAGAGTTCGTTCTCGAGTCAGCCGCAATGGCTGATTCCGGAGGTTCACTCATCGCGGCCAGAACCGGGGATAATCTTCTTGTTTCGCTGGAGACATTGCCGCCGGAATCTAATGGTGCCGCCGAACTGCTCTCACATCACCCCTCGATGCGCATGATGGAGGCGAATCTCCGGCTGGCTGACGTCGGGATCGATCAGGCCTGGGTGAATTTTAAACCCCGCATCAATGTCGCATTCCAGTATGGATGGGAGAGAAACAATACGCTCAAACTCGACGGTATCACTCCCTGGGCGCTGGCCCTGCAGGTACGATTTCCCATCTTCAACAGCTTCGGAGACTACACGAATCTGCAAAAAGCGCATGCGGAATACTCCAGCGCGCAGAACCAGGTGGAAGTGTTTCGACGCGGACTCGTGCTGCAGGCAACATATGCAGAACTGAACGTTCGTGCTGCCCAGAAACGTATTGACATCACCCGGAAGGCGGAACGCGAAGCCCGGGAGGTTCTGGACGCCGTCACCCTGCGGTATGAATCCGGCGGGGCATCAAACGTGGATGTGATTGATGTGCAAACCGCCTACACATCCGCCCGTGCAAATGCGATCACGGCGATGTACGATTACTACATCGCGAGTGTCCAGCAGGCGCGGGCCACGGGTACTGTCCGCCCGGGCTGAAAAAATCCGACAACCGATAACGAGAGACCCTAAGGAGCAAGTATGAAACCCCGATCCCGTTTTTTGATCATCGTCGTCATAGGCCTGGTGCTTGTTGTTGCCGCCTTCATGATGACCTCACAGCCGGGCCAGGCTGACGCTGCAAAGGCGCAGGCCAGCGCTACCCCTGTCGAACTCGCCGCTGCTGCCATTGCCGATATCGAGGAGACCATCTCCGCGGTGGGCACCGTGGAAGCCATGCGCGATGTCATGGTCAGTTCAGAAACTGCAGGCCGCGTGATTGCCGTGAACGTGAACGTCGGCGATTTTGTCCGGAAGGGCCAGACACTCGTTCAGGTGGATGCGGAACTGAAAGAAGTGGCCGTGCAACAGGCCCGCGCCCAGCTTCTTGCCGCAAAAACAAACATGGAAAAGGCCAAAAAGGACTTTGAGCGAACCGAGACGCTGTTCGCCTCGGGCGATGTGGCAGACGTTGAACGCGAAGGATACCGGCTCGCGTATCATTCCGCCGAAGCGCAGTATCAGTCGGCGGTCGCCGGTGCCCGCTATGCCGGACGCCAGCTTGCGGACACCCGCATCGCCTCTCCCGTCAACGGTCTGGTTGCCTCCCGCCGTGTGGAAACGGGCGAAATGGTGACCCCGGGCCGCGACGTGGCAAATATCGTTGACATCGCCTCGGTGAAAGTAGGACTCAGCATTCCGGAGGACGATGTTGTCAAACTGCGGGTGGGCCAGAAAACCACTGTGAAGATAGATGCCTATCCCGGCGAACAGTTCGAAGGGAAAGTCCATACGATAAGCGCAAAATCCGGGAGCCCGAACGGACATTCATACCCGGTGGAAATACTGATTCAGAACCGCCAGGCATCTCCCCTGAAAGTCGGGATGTTCGCCCGCGTTGATATCCGGGCCAGCGCGGCGAGCGGGGTTGTGACCATAGCCAAGGAAGCCCTGCTGGAAGAAAACGGAAAGACTTCCGTGTTCGTTGCAGAGAACGGGCTGGCGCGTTCCCGCCCGGTGAAAATCGGACTTCAGGGAGAAACACTCGTCCAGGTTCTGGATGGGATCCGGAAGGGTGATCTTGTTGTGACGTTCGGCCATAAAACGCTTAAAGATGGTGCCACCATCACGTTTAATGCACAGTAGTCGGAAACGGATAAGAGAACAATGAAACTCACGGAAATAGCAATACGACGCCCGGCGTTTATCACCATGGTCTTTGTGGCCCTCGCCGTACTTGGTCTTTTCGGGTATTCCCGCATGGGGGTTGACCTGCTGCCAAAGATGGACTGGCCCTTCGTCTCGATCGTCACCATATACCCGGGTGCCGGCCCAAAAGAAGTCGAGTCCCTCGTATCCAGGCCGCTGGAAGAGGCCGTCAGCAGTGTGAACAAACTGGACAACGTCCGCTCGTATTCGTACGAAGGCGTCTCCGTTGTTCTGGCGCAATTCAATTTTAGCGCGGACGTGGATGCTGTAACCAACGATGTCCAGCGTGTCGTGGAGCAGGCGCGTTCAAAACTTCCCGACGATGCAAAAGCGCCGAAGATATCCAAGGCGGACATGAATGCGTTTCCCATTCTGCGGGTGTCGCTGACGGGCCAGATGCCTCCCCGGGAACTCTATCAATTCCTCAAGGACCGGCTGAAACCGCGTCTGGAGCAGGTTGATGGGGTGTCGGCAGTGACCATTACCGGTGGTGTGGAACGGGAAATCCGCGTTGAACTTGATAACCAGAAACTGAATGCATACGGCATTTCCGTCCTGCAGGTGTCACAGGCCCTCGGGCGCGAGAACCTGGACTTCCCGACGGGCAAGATTGATGAGCGTCTGAACCAGTACATCGTGCGACTCTCGGGGAAGTTCCAGTCTCTGGACGACATCCGCGCTACGATCGTGGCTTCAACGCCGGCCGGAGTGGTGTACCTTCGTGATGTGGCCAACGTTGTGGATGGGTCGCGTGAGACGTTTACGCTGAGCCGCCTCAACGGTGAAACCTCGATCGCCATTGCCATCCAGAAACAGTCGGACGCCAATTCGGTGAAGACCAGCGACCGTCTCCAGGCCACGTTCAAAGAGTTGGAAAAGGAGAACGGCGGACGGATCAGTTTCACCGTGGCGCAGGATCTGACCGAATTCACACGCAACTCTCTTTCCGAGGTGCAGCGGGATCTTTCGCTGGCCATTCTGATGGTCACCATCGTACTCTTTTTGTTTCTCCACAGCCCGAGGAATTCCCTGATCGTGCTTCTCTCCATTCCGACGTCGCTGATCACCACGTTCTTCTTCATGTGGATGTTCGATTATACGCTGAACCTGATGTCGTTAATGGCGCTCGCCCTGGTGATCGGTATTCTGGTGGATGATTCGATCGTGGTCCTCGAAAACATCCACCGGCATCTCGAGCGGGGCGAAGATCCGGTCACGGCGGCGGTGAATGGACGGAGCGAAATCGGATTTGCGGCGATCGCCATCACGCTGGTGGACGTGGTCGTGTTTCTGCCGATTTCAATGGTTGGCGGCGTGGTCGGACGTATCTTCAGCGAGTTCGGTATCACCATCGTTGTTGCGACCCTGCTGTCTCTCTTTGTGTCATTCACCCTTACGCCGATGCTCGCATCAAAATGGTCGCGGTTAATCACCCATACGCGGGAATCGTGGATTGGCAGGTTTATCCTCTCGTTTGAGGCCTGGCAGGACGATATCGCCGAGGGCTATAAAAAGACTCTGGCCTGGGCGCTCGGTCACCGGAAGACCATCCTTGCTGTGAGCGGGGGTCTGCTCCTGGTGAGTCTCCTGTTCGTGCCGCTCGGATTAATCGGCACGGAGTTTATGACAGATTCCGACCGTGGTGAATTTGCCGTAAACATTGATCTGCCTCTCGGCACCACAATCGGGAAGACGGACTCCACGGTAAAAGCGGTCGAGCGTGCCGTCGCGGCCATGCCCGAAGTGGAACGGTATCTCTCCACCGCAGGCAAACAGCAGAGCCAGTGGAAAAACGCCGACCAATCGAACCTCGGGCAGGTCCAGGTAAAACTGATCGACAAGCGGAAGAGGGCGCGTTCAACACAGGCCGTAATGATGGCGATCAAAAATCAGACGGCGGGCATCCCGGGCCTGAAAACAAGTTTTAACACGATAAGCATGTGGGGTGCGGCGAACGAGTCCCCCGTTCAGATCGAGGTCATCGGCTCTGATCTTGAACAGGTTGTCCGGTTTTCGGAATCGGTCGCAGACATCATAGCGCGGACAAAAGGCACGGCGGATGTAACGACGTCGTGGGAGGAGGGCAAGCCCGAAATCAAGATCGAAATCGACCGGGAAAAAAGTACACGGATGGGACTCACGCTTGCTGAAGTCGGGCTCGCCGTTCGGACCGCCATTGAAGGGGATATCCCGACGAAGTACCAGGAGGGTGAAACTGAATACGATGTGCGCGTTGTGCTCAATCGATCCGACCGCTCCCGTACGCGGGACGTGGGGAACATCTCCCTGGTGAATCACTACGGCCAGCCGGTTCGGTTGAGCCAGATTGCCACCATTTACCTGGGCAAGGGTCCCTCTGAAATTCAACGGAAAGACCGTGAACGTCTGGTCACCGTCGGAGCAAATCTCTCGGGCGAAGTTCCGCTTGGCCAGGTCACGGAAGCCATCGAAAGAGAGATCACCGCCTCGGGTGTGCCTGCCGGCGTGCAGGTGTTCTACGGTGGGGACAGCGAGAATATGCGTGATATGTTCAGCGACATGACCCTGGCGCTGAGTCTGGCCATTCTGTTTGTCTACATTATTATGGTGAGTCTTTTCGAGTCGTATGTGCACCCCTTCACCATCATGTTCTCGCTCCCGGTCGCCCTGGTCGGCGCGTTCGCGGGTCTGGCCCTCACCGGTGCCACACTCAACATGTTCAGTATGATCGGCATTGTGATGCTGATGGGGCTGGTGACAAAAAATGCCATCCTGCTGGTGGATTTCACCAACACGCTGCGGGAGCGTGGTTTGACTACATACGATGCGTTGTTGGAGGCCGGGAAAACCCGTCTGCGCCCGATTGTAATGACAACGGCGACCATGATCTGCGGCATGATGCCTCTTGCTCTTGCCCTGGGCGCCGGATCGGAAATGAGACAGGGGATGGCGATCGTGGTGGTGAGTGGATTGTTGAGCTCTACCCTGTTAACACTGCTCCTCGTTCCAGTGATATATAGTTATGTCGATGGGCTGCGGCATCGGGTTCCAGCCCTTTTCCAGCGCGTCACGTGGGCACGGTGGATGCCCTGGAAACAACGCGCTGCCGGTGCGACCGGATCATAACATCGTTGATTTTGTTGGCGCCAGTTGGTAGCTTCTATGCGCAAAGCATATGACTTCCGAATCCATTACTACCAGCTGGCGCAACGCGTGGCGTGATTCTACGTTCCGCGTCCGGACACTGATTACAGCCCCGCTTCTTGTTGCCACACTGGCGATCCTGGCGCGCTTCCTGGAGGGGATAGAAGAGCGGCAGGGGGTGGTGTTGTCCGACCCGGTACTCGGCCTTTTTACACCCGTTGATCTTACCTGGCTTACCTTTGCTCTCATTTACGCCGGTCTCTTCCTCGCCGTAGGGGTGCTCCTCGGCCATCCGCGTCGTTTACTCTTCGCATTCCAGGCGTACATCATTATGGCGGTGTTTCGTATTATCGTGATGGGACTCCTGCCCCTTGATCCGCCGCCGGCAATGATACCGCTGCAGGATCCCCTTGTAGAATTTTTTGGAACGGGAAAACTCCTCACCAGGGATCTTTTTTTCTCCGGCCACACGGCGACGCTGTTCCTCCTTGTTCTGGTTTCGCCACGCGGACTATGGAAAGGTCTGTTTCTCGGCTGCACACTCCTGGTAGCAGCTGCGGTGCTGCTGCAACATGTACACTATACGATTGACGTGTTCGCGGCGCCATTTTTTGCCTATGCCGCATTCAAGACTGCACAACGGTTGGGGGGAGGAGCCGACCCCGGTAACAACGGAGCGGGAGACCCTCCGCGAACGCAGGAAATCCTATCAAAGCACTGAATGGACATCCGGTACTGACACAAGGAGCAGTGATGAAGAGAACATTCGGCCGGAGTATCGGCCCCATCACGATAATCGTCGTCCTTTGCTCCATCATGCGTATTCCGGGGAGCGCGCAGGAAAACAACCCTGTCGCAGATTCCACGGCCATGCTTACGAGCGGGGATGTGCGGATCACGGTACTTACACCCAGACTGTTACGTCTTGAGTGGACTCCGGGAGGCCACTTCGAGGACAATGCCTCGCTCGTTATCCTGAACCGCCGGCTCCCCGTTCCACGATTTACGGTTGAGCGTGGAGAGGGGTGGGTGATCGTGCGAACGGACTCCCTCACGCTGCGTTACCGGGAAAAATCGGGGAGATTCACAGACCAGAACCTCGCTATAACAGGGGGCCGCGGAACACAGGGTAACACTCTGGTCTGGAATCCGGGACTGAAGGACAGCACAAATCTCCATGGCACAATCAGAACGCTTGACGGCGTCAAAGGTGCCACCGATCTGGAACCAGGGCTGCTTTCCCGCACGGGCTGGACGGTGCTTGATGATTCGGAGCGGCCACTTTTTGACAAGGGCGAGTGGCCCTGGGTGATGCCCCGTGTGCAGGGTGAACGGCAGGATCTGTACTTCTTCGGGTATGGCCACGACTATAAAGGACTCCTTGGAGATTTTGTGAAGGTTGCCGGCCGTATCCCGATGCCCCCCCGGTTTGCATTCGGCACATGGTGGTCGCGCTACTGGTCATATACCGACAGCGAACTCAAAGAACTCGTCCGGGAATTCCGCCTGCATCACGTTCCCCTGGACGTGCTGGTGGTGGACATGGACTGGCATCTGACGTTTGACATGCGGTGGGAGAACGATGTGAAGGATCAGGCGGGTCAACGGCTCGGATGGACCGGCTATACATGGGATCGGAACTACTTCCCCGATCCGGACGGCTTCTTGCGGTGGTGTGAGCAACACGGACTCAAGACCACGCTGAATCTCCATCCTGCATCGGGAATTCAGCCGCACGAACAGCAGTACCCTGCCATGGCCAGGGCGATGGGCATAGATCCCGCGACACAGACCTACGTGCCGTTTGACATCGTGGACCGGAAGTTTGCGGATAATTACCTGCAGCATGTTATTCATCCGCTTGAAGACCAGGGAGTGGATTTCTGGTGGCTGGACTGGCAGCAGTGGGGGACAACGAAGATTACCGGTGTAACGCCGACCTGGTGGTTAAACTATGTGTTCTTTACGGACATGGAACGACGCGGCAGGAACCGTCCGTTACTTTTCCATCGTTGGGGTGGACTGGGGAATCACCGGTACCAGATAGGGTTTTCGGGTGATGCGATATCGGTATGGGAGTCGCTTGCCTTCCAGCCGTATTTTACCGCCACCGCCGCGAATGTGGGATTCGGCTACTGGAGCCACGACATCGGCGGGCATATGCCCGGAATCGTGACGCCGGAATTGTATACACGCTGGATCCAGTTCGGGGTGTTCAGTCCGATTGTGCGCACGCATACAACAAAAAACCCCGACGCTGAACGCCGGATCTGGGCCTATCCTGATGCCTACTTCACGGTGATGCGCGATGCCTTCCGCCTGCGTTACGCACTTATTCCGTATCTCTACACCGAATCCCGGAAGACGTATGAAACCGGAATCTCACTCTGCCATCCGATGTACTATGAATACCCGCAGAGAGAAGAAGCGTACACATACACAGGGCAATACTTTTTCGGGGAAAACATGATCGTGGCGCCCGTAGCCACACCTCTTGATGAAACCGATCAGCTGGCGAAGAAGGAGATCTGGATCCCTCCGGGAGAATGGATCGAATGGCAGACCGGCGCACGACTCACCGGCCCTCGCGTGTACGGCCGTTCGTACACACTCGAAGAAGTGCCGGTGTTCGTCAGGTCGGGGTCCATTATCCCCATGCAGCCGGATATGTTGTACACCGGAGAAAAGCCGGTGGATCCTCTCATTCTGGAGATCTTTCCCGGCAGGGAAGGGAGGGTCAGGGTGTATGAAGATCAGGGCAACTCCGTCGCCTACCGGAAGGGTGAAGGCGCGTGGACCCCGGTACGCATGCAGACGGATGCCGGCGGTGAGATCCGGGTTACCATCGAGCCGCGGGAGGGGAAATATCCGGGAATGTTGGCGGGAAGAGCATATGAAGTCCGGTTCGTCAATACACTGCCGGTCTTCACCGTTGAGTTGGACGGACGCATCCTCGAACGGACGGACGGGGGCGGGAATGCGGGATGGCGGTATGACGGTGAGCACACAACATTGGTAGTGAGATCACAGCGGATTCCGGCCGGCGATGGCCTGGAGATAGTCCTGACGCCGGCAAAGGTGACAGAGCGGGCTCAGCAGCAGATGGTTGAAGGCATTCCGGGGGCATTGCGCAGACTCCGGAAGGTGATGGATCTGTTGAACAGCCAATGGCCCAAAGAATGGTCCTCGGGTGATCTGGTGGCGGCGGTACAAACCGGGAACCGGATGACGATGCAACCGGCGCAGGCCGGAGTGGAACTGGCGGCATTGCGGAAAAGGCTGGACGTTTCCCTTCGTCAGCTTTCGGAGATGAAGATCACCGACAGTATCCGGACGAGGGCCACGCTCTTGCTCCGGGAAGCCCGGGCGCTCGTAAACCCTTGACACGAATCCCCAATAACGTTCTGGATGTTTCATTTTTATGAGGAGTTTCCTTGGACTGGCTCGCACAACCTGAAACCTGGATAGCGTTGCTGACCCTGACAGCGCTGGAGATTGTGTTAGGGATAGACAATATCATTTTTATCTCGATACTTGCCGGAAAGTTGCCCGAGCACGAGCAGCGCAAGGGCCGTTCGCTCGGACTGGCCATGGCGATGATCACGCGCATACTCCTTCTGTTGTCGATTTCCTGGATCATGCGGCTCACCGAGCCATGGTTTGCAGTCTTCGGGCAGGCGATCTCGGGGCGGGATCTGATTCTTTTAGCAGGTGGACTGTTCTTGATCGCGAAGAGTACGCATGAGATTCATGACAAGCTGGAGGGGCCGGCCACGACCGGCGGAAAGGTGCGGTCGGTGGCGACATTCAGGGGGGTGATCCTGCAGATCATGATTCTGGATATTGTGTTCTCGCTGGATTCCGTCATCACAGCCGTGGGGATGGCGAATCAGGTGGCCGTCATGATTGCCGCGATTGTGATAGCGGTCGGGGTGATGATGGTTTCGGCGGGATCGGTGTCAGATTTTGTGCACCGGCATCCCACGGTGAAAATGCTGGCGCTCAGTTTCTTGTTGTTGATCGGCGTGACGCTGGTCGTGGAAGCATTTCACCAGCATATTCCGAAGGGATACATCTATTTTGCGATGGCATTTTCGGTATTTGTGGAGATGTTGAATATCCGGATACGGAAGGGACAGGTGGAACCGGTGGAGCTGAGGGACAAGCCGAAGGCATAAGCGGGGGGTGTGTGTGGTGTGCGGGCGGGAGGGGTTGGGGCAGGCCTGTGAAGGGGCGGTGAGCGTATGCATGGGGCGGGGCAATGTTGATTCTGGAGATGGAATTCCATACATTTCTTTTTACGCATTGCTGGCGTAGCTCAGCTGGTAGAGCAGCTGATTCGTAATCAGCAGGTCGACGGTTCAAATCCGCCCGCCAGCTCAAAATCGGCAGTTTTGGTCTTGCTGACCGTGTGAAGTGTGAGTAGTTTGCTGTCACTTCCCTCCCTGTTATGAGTGACTCTCTCCGCAACGAGAGTGCATCATGGCATCCCTCTCAAAAGGGCAACGGCGTGTAACACGTTGCTATCGACCTCGACGGCAAGCGCCCGTATCAGTTGACCTGACCCCCGAAACTCGGTCCAAGATTTTGTAGACAAAAATGTTATCTGGTACTTGCGCCCATCCCGGATCGCATGTTTATGCAGGACGAAGTATTGAAAAAGGCCACGGAATGCAGGGAGCTTGCAATAGTCGTATTTCCAAGTTATTATTGATCAATAATGTACCTTTCGGAGGGGGCGTGCCTGCCTACGTCCACGCAGCCTGGACCGCACGGTCGTTTGACCGTATCGTCCACAGAACGTCCCGCTCTAGAGTCATACGATGCGAAGTCCGCCTCCACTCGGGGGCGGGTTAAGCTACAAACGAACGTCGGAAGGCCAAACCTGAAGTGAGACTTTCTCACGGCCGCGTCTTTGGCGCACGGGTCCTCCTCAAGAAGGTTCTTTTTCTCGTTTCTGCTGTTGCTGATTGTTGTTTGTGCCTCTGAACTCCTCCTTCGCGCGTTCTACGTTCAAAGAAACACCACCCTTCAATTGGCTCTTGATTACTATTTCAATGGGGTGGTAACTCGCTATTTTGAGCTGACGACCCGTATCGGCATTTTCGCTCGAGATTCTACGTTTGGTTTCTCACATACTCCGGATGCGCAAGGCCGGCACAGACGGTTGGACTTCGACGTATTGTATACGATAGGACATGATAAGGAACGACCGGTGCCTCCTCCACCAGCACCTTTGGGACGCGTTCTGTTTGTTGGTTGTTCATTTACTTTTGGATACGGCGTTGATGATGACAAGCCATTCCCTGCCATCCTGGGCGACGAAGTACTGGCCGAACTGGGCTATTGTGAATAAGGCGACCCTCGCATGGGGAACTTCACACGCATATCTTATGGTATCCCGGGAGACTGAAGGGGTACCACTCCCATCGGCTGTTGTCTACAGTATGATCCCGGATCATATATCACGCAACTACATCCGCAAGAGTTGGTTGCGAGAGCTCTCCAGATTTGACAGGGAGCAGCCTCATTTCGAGATTATAGATGGGAAACTCGCATTTCAGGGCGTTGTCGGCATCGAGCAGGGGATGGAAGACAGTCCAGAACTCCGACAGAAGGAGCTTGGACTGACGAATGCCTTCCTCGTAGGGATGCAGACTCGGTGCGCAGAAAAGAGTGTTCCTCTTTTTGTTGTCCTGTTGTCAAAGTCAGACTGGCCACCGGTGATTATCAAGACTCTGGTTGAAAATCAGATCCACTATCTTGATCTCTCAGAGACCAAGATCGATTACTTTCCTCACGATTCTCATCCGAACGAGTCCGGTCACAGACAGATAGCAGCCGCCATAGCTAACTCGTTCATCAATACCGAGATCCTGCGGTTGGAAGCGAACCTGTTTCATCCCGGCGAGGGAACTTCGGTTAAACGCTGAGTTCAGAGGTTTCGCCCCGCTCTTCGAACCCTCCTTTGCGCATCGTCTCACGATCCCCATGCTCTCCTCCGCATTCGCGTACCCTGAAATCTCCTCCCTGACACTTGGCGTCCAGATTCTTCGGAACAAGAACACCTCTCCCGTACGTTACTAAAATAGCGTCCTTGTTCTTTCCCACATCAATGATCCGGGCATCTTTTCCCGATCTCCCCGTGGAGTCAGGATGCTATGGTTACGGCGACTGTGACTGCCGGCAGTCGGACTCTCACCCAAGCAATAACCAGACTTCGGAGGATGAGATGAATGCGAAAAGAGCCATCCGCAGTTCCGTGTATGTTGCCTTCCTCATTGCCATCACCGTACTATCGCACGCGCCCGCAGCACCCCAGACTCAACCCCCAGACGATCGAGGGAGATCGGCTTCCCTGGTTGAGGTTGTCAACACTTCCCGCATTTCGAGCGTCTACGGTGAGTCCGTGGAATCACTTCCCGTGAACAATCGATCCGTACTCGAGCTGCTGAGCGTGACGAATCGCGACCTCTATACACTCCCGAACCCAGACAGCGTGGCGCAGGCGAGCTGGCGGTACCGCAGAATTCAACGCCCGTCTGACCCGGAAGACAGGATCTCGTGTATCACGTCGTTGCGGGGGGAAACCGGTGACGTCTCTACAAAATACCTGATGTGGCAAAGCGGGGAGGTGGAAAAGATTGAGATCCTCCGCGACGCATCCGTCACATCCAACTTCCTGGCACGGTTGCCGCTGGCCTCGTCTGAAACGCCGGTGCACATCGCGGCCATGGTTACTCCACCGGGATATTCGGCAAACGTCATTTCGGTCTTAACGTCAAGCCGTTTGTTCCGTTCGACGGACGACGGACAACAATGGGGAGTCGTGGACGACACAGGGCTCCCGGGCGGTACAAAGAACTATTTCTCCCACCATTATCCGTCGACATATATTCTCGCCCACAGCAACGGTCTCTACCTCCGGAATATGTTCGGAACGTCATGGTCGCCCGTTCCGTATTTTGGAACACGAACGATGCATCAGGTGTACGTTGACAGGCTCAACCGGATATTTGTGCCTGACGGCAACAAGCTGCTCACGAGCACAAATAATACCTTCAGCTGGACAGCCATCGACAGCGGCAAGGGTTTTATCCCGAATCTCACGATCTGGGGAGATGACGACAAGAACAACATCTATGCGTCGGACGGCTACAACGCCTGGAAGTTCGCCGACGGCACTGGCGCCAGCGTGAGAATTGACCACCACCTGACAGACAAGTTTTATGACTCATTCCCGTCGAGTCCGGTCATCAATAGCATCGGAGGAGAAAGCCATGTGTATATCGGCTCAAAGTTCGGCTCATTCCGGCTCCAACCTGATACCACGTGGGAAGATCTTATTGATGGGATCAAGTCGCGCCACTTCAACGGCATGATAGAGTTCCCGTCAGGGAAACAGATGGTCAGCAACAATCTCGGGCTCGTGGCCCGGGTCTCAAAATTTGATAGCATATTCGTCAAGGCGTGGCCGCCGAAGTATGTTCCGTACCCGCCGTTGTTCGGTGACAAATCGGGCAACGCCTATACGCTTGGCCTGCGGTTGGACCCCTTCAATAGCCAGAGTCTCAGGATCAATTTCAAGAGTACGGACGCCGGTGTGACCTTCACGCCGGACACAGCCGGCTTGTCAGCGATCGGCGCTGGCACTTCGCAGCTCTATAGTGTCACTGCCGACGGCACCCAGTGGTATGCGGGCGTTGGCTTTGCCTGTCTGCTGAATTCGAAGTTGAGCGGAAATCCGTGGGTGCCGGAATACGATGGAATCGGGAATCTCCCGACGTACGCGCCCTTCGCGCTGGGCAGCGCTGGCAACAGATATTACTTTGCCGCCTACGACATGTCAACGTATCAAGGCGCCGTATGGAGTCGTGGAAAGTCTGAGACTCAGTGGGAAACTGACACGATAGGAATCGGCAGGTATAACGTCAGTACATTTTCATCGATGCGCGACGGATCCCCACTGGCGGGGACGTATTATGCTGGTCTATGGCGTTACGGGCCATTTCCTTTCAAGCAGGGTGTGCAGTCGGCCTCCGCTGCAAAGACGAGCGCTGCGGGGGCGTGGACCTGGATACCTTCTCCCCCGGGGCTCGAAAACGCAAGCGTGTTCACCGCAAGTGTTGATTCCGGCGGGGCGATCATTGCCGCCTTCACTGGTTTCACCGGGACGGGCTTTGTGGGCCGCGGGGTATACGTCACGCTGGATACCGGTGCGACATGGATCGCTGCCGGGTTGGATAGTATCTTCATCAGGAAGCTTTCTTCCTACGGCACAACCACGTACGTGTCCACCTTCGATCGCGGGCTGTTCAAGATTGAGAGAGGGACTGCCACTTCTGTTGAAATCTCGTCTGCCGAACCGGCGGCATTTGGTCTGGATCAGAATTATCCCAATCCGTTCAATCCGGCAACCAGAATCGGCTATCACTTTTCAGGTCCGGGTCCGACCTGGGTGAAGCTCGTTGTGTTTGACCTGCTCGGAAGAGAATTGGTGACCCTGGTGAACGAACTAAAACTGCCGGGAGCATACAGCGTACCATTCGAAGGGTCGAACCTCTCGAGCGGCGCATATTTTTACAGGCTCCAGGCGGGGAACACCGTCCTGACGCGCAAGCTCGTTTTGTTGCGATAACGAATCACTTCTCGAGAGCCTCATTGCTATTGAAGTACCAAGTTGCTATCGTGAAAATGTTCACCCTGTGTTGACACAGCTACTGTGCTGACGGGCGCGGAATGATGGTGCTGTACTCACTTACCACCAGTCCTGAGGAGGAGAGATGAAAACACGTTGGGTCGTAACACCTGTCCTAATCGCTGCGTTTGTCCTGTTCTGGACAAGCCAACTATCCACCGAACCATCCTTTAACGGCACTACGGCCGGCTGCAGCGGGGGAGGATGCCATTCTCTTTCCGCCAACGCTGTTTCAGCGCAGGTTACCAATCTTGATGTTGTGATTTCTGTTTCGGGGACCACGGAATCGGTGGGGGGAGAACTTGTAGACAGCGCCGGGACCGTTGTGGCTGTCAACAATTCCACGGGCTCCAATCCGTTTACGCTGAAGGCCCCCCAGGCCGGACTCTTCCGTGTGAATGCAGGCAACAAATCACCACAGCGTGTGTGGGATTCGGTGATGGTCCGGGTAGGGACGACGACCCAGGTGGCGGAAGACATTCCGGCGCACATCAGGCTTTCACAGAACTACCCCAACCCTTTTAACCCGGGCACACAAATCGTTTTCAGTTTGCCGACTGTTGCACCGGTTTCTTTGCGGGTGTTCGATCTTGAGGGGCGTGAAGTTGCGGTCCTGATTAATGCCACCCTCCAGACCGGAGACCATGTGGCGCATTTTGATGGTACCGGTCTCGCCAGCGGAATCTATTTTTACAGACTCCAGGCGGGACGACTGACTCAGACGGGGAAGATGGTCTTGCAGAAGTAGTCTGCTTGATAATCTGCCTCGCGCACGCGATATTACGTTTCCCCTACCCCCGCATGTATCATGAAGTGTCCACCGTAACACGGCTTACAAGGCCGGGTTCTATCATCACCTCCATCTACCGGGCGGGTGATGTCCAGTGGGAACTAAACGTCCGCGGTGCACACACCGACATCTGTACTCCGTCCCGCCTCACCAGGTCGCGGTGGTCAGGCAATCTCCTCCCTGTCGGCCAGAGGGTTCCTGCGTACATCCAGATTGATGCAGACATATCCGGTGGTGGATCCACATCGCTCAGTACAAGTGCTGCAGTAGTTGTGGAACAACGGTCCGATGGGCCGCGACCGGAACCCGGGAGTCTCCAAATTACCGGACCCGAAGGGGAAGCAAGAGATCCACTGTTCTCCGCCGATGGACAACGCCTCTTCTATAGGAGATCCCTATCGGACCGCGGCGAGATCTGTCTGGTGAATGCCTCTGGTGGAATGCCCCGGGTTCTCGTCTCGCCTGGTCCGCCGCTGTATCCGGGATTTCTCTGGTTTGGCTGGTTCACCAGTGCTGATGGAGATTCCACGATCGTGTATTCTCTCCACTCAAAGGCGGCGTACTCCAGGATTGTCTCTCTCAATCTCTACTCAAACCGTACCGATACCGTTTCGACGACCGGGTATCTTACCGGCGACCTCAAGAATGTTCCGGGCACTCCGTCCCAGACAATCTACATCGTTGACCTGGACACACGCCAGCAGTCTGTCCTGATGGACAATGTTGCCGGGTACACATTCTGTCTGGCACATGACGGGCGGACGTATGCGGTTCTGGCGCCGGATGAATTGAGCCCTATCGTCACATCACAAAACTACTTCCTCATCCGTGACGGAACTCCCGGCCACATCACGACATACCCCGGGCCGAGTTCCCTCTCCGATCTCTGTTTCTCTCCTGACGATCGGAGTGTTGCTCTCGCCGCCACCAGGAGGGGCGATGCACAAATCTGGAAGATTCCGCTGTGATACTCTCCCCCTGGCCCGGACTGCGTCAGAGGCGGAAGGGTGAGCGGTCAGAGCACTCCAAGGTACGTCAGAATCTCCCGGCTCAGCTCAACCCGTGCGCGGACATCGTCATCCTTTCGGATATCCAGCTCGGTGGCAAAGAAATAAACGTCCCTGCCCCGTTCCACGTACCCGACGTACCAGCCAACCTCTGTTGCACCGACGCCTGACAGGCCCGTTTTCGCCCGCAGAATGTACTCTTTGGTCCGTTCGGCGATCATGATCTCCCTTACAAGGGACATTGTCCGTTGCGAGAAGGGGAGACGGTTGGTGTAGAGCTTGACAAGAAACTTCACCTGCTCCCGCGGCGTTATCCGCACTCCTCCATTAAGCCAGAACATGTCAATGGGGCCGCCCATGGTGCGATTGCCATATCCTGCGGAATCGAGATACGCCTGCATCCGCTCCGTGCCTATCCGCCGCGCGAGTTCCTGATAGAGCCAGACCGCCGACACCCTGAATCCTGTTGCCAGAGTATGATCCCGGTTCCATGCGGGTATGGACCGTTGTACGCTGTCCCAGGGGATGATCGTTTCGGTCGAAGCGATGACACCGGTCTCGAGCGCGACCAGCGCGTTGAATATTTTGAATGTTGATACCGGAATGTATGATGAGTCCCACCGATCCGGACGGTATCCGGTGGATTCTCCTGTCTGCATATCATAGAGGAGAAATGTCCCTTCAACCCCTCTTGCGGCAAAAAGTCGGCCCAGTTCTGATGCAATCTTTTCCTGCGAGAGATCCCGCACTACCGGGAGATCCGGCCATGTCCCGCCGGTGCGGTTTGTACTCATGACCATATGACCGTTGAGCATCATGGGATCGATGGGGTCAAGGGTGGCCGGCAGTCCGTGATGGGGCAGAACGGAAGGGGATTCATCGCCTGCGGCCGTCAGCATGTTGGTACATACGGACACAGTCCAGAGGGAGAGCACAAGCACACGGTGAAGGTGACTTGCCCGTGATGCCAGGCGAAGAATTCCCGACGGCACAAAGGAGCGGGGGATTCTCTTTAAGGGATTGCGCGAGAGGGTCTTATTGGGGGCCATGATCGGGTCCATGAGGGATGTCAAGGTGCCATGTGGATTCCCCGGAAATGTACGCCGTATGCGTGAGAGTTTCAACAATTGTTTACGGCTCGATGGATTCTTGCATCGGCAGGGTGCAATTGATTCATGCCCAATTCCCTCCTATATTAAAGCCTTGTAAAGGGCCTGTGTTTGACGGGCCTATTCACTGTAAAACATCTGCCCTTATTGCCCAACCATCAGGAGCTCTTCGTTGATGCACCTTTCTGTGAGTCCGCTACGGAAGTTCCTGAATCGCGTCTTGAGATTCGTGTCGATCCCATTTGTCGCCGGATCGATCGCTGCCGCCATTCTGCTGGTGGTCACCGGCCTGGTTTCATTCTGGGTGTTTACGGTCCGGATGCAGGACGAATTGCAGGAGACCTCAAATGTCGCGACCGCTGCACGCGACCAGCTCAAGATTGCCCTCATCCACGGCCTTTCGGCCACGCAGACTGTGGCCCTGTGTATAGAACAGGATATTCTTCCGGGAGAATTTGAATCTGTTGCTCCGCGGATTGCGAAGGCCTATGACAACCTCGACGCCATCGAGCTGGCACCCGGAGGTGTTGTGCGGCATGTCTACCCGTATGAAGTGAACAAAAAAGCGATCGGTTTTGATATCCTGGCGGATCCGCTGCAAAAAGACGAAGCGCTTCTCGCAATCCGGAACAGATCTCTTGTCTTCGCGGGACCCCTGACCCTTGTTCAAGGAGGGCTTGCGGTTGTCGGCCGCGGACCGGTGTTTCTTAAGCGTAATGGCGCGGAGTACTTCTGGGGCTTCACGATTGTGATCATCAGGGTCCCCACTCTCATCAAATATGCACACCTTGATGAACTGGCGGCTCATGGATTCGGGTACCGGCTTTCTCGAATTGATCCGAGGACCGGGGCTGTGTCTGTCTTCAAGAACGAGGATGTCGTACTGGATGAGCCGGTCGCCGTACGGCTGGAGGTGCCGAATGGCGCATGGACACTGGAAGTTGCGCCGCGTGAGGGGTGGACTGCAAAAGAAAAGACGGTCCCGATATTTCTGCTTAGCGCAATCTTTTCGGTCCTTGGCGGGGCTTTTGTGTGGTTTCTGGCCCGCCAACCCCAGGTGCTGAACAGGTTGGTGGAACAACGCGCAGCCCAGATACAGCAAAGTGAACATCGATTTGAAACCCTGATCGAGGAATCTCCGGTCGCCATCGCCATCGAGCGTGACAACAAGGTGCTCTATGCAAATCCCCGGCTACGGCAGATGTTGATGGTTCGCCCGGAGGAATCCCTTGTCGGGCGGGACGTTATCGATTTTGTAACTCCAGAAGCTTTCGAAACAAGCAACGGGGGAATAACCTTCGAGCCCGGCGGTCAATCGGGGTTCCCGGAAAGGGAATTGGTCCTGGTAAGAACTGATGGCGCGACACTGGATGCACAAATCACCGTTGCAACCGTCGAGCTCAATGATGGAGTCGCTCACGTTGCGTTTATTACCGACATTACGGACCGCAAGCGCGCCGAAAAGGAAATCCGCAAATCTCTCAAAGAGAAGGAGTTGCTCCTGAGAGAAATCCATCACCGCGTGAAAAACAACCTTCAGGTAATCTCAAGTCTCCTGGGCATGCAGGCACAACGGGTCACAGACCTCAATGCCCGCGAAGCATACGCAGACAGTATCCGCCGAGTCCGCTCCATGGCCCTTGTTCACGAAAAACTCTATCTCTCGCGTGATGTGCCAGAGATAGACTTTCGGGAGTACCTCAATTCCGTTGCGGAAGATCTCCATCGATCCCTGCGGAGAGATGGTGTTGCGCTTCGCGTGGAGGCCGAGCGTATTATGCTGGGCATCGATGTGGCGGTGCCGTGCGGCTTGATCGCGAATGAACTTGTGTCCAATGCGCTCAAACATGCCTTCCCAAAACGGGACAAAGGCACTGTGCTGGTGTCCTTCAAGCGGCTGGATCCGGCCAGACTGCAGCTTGAAGTTGAAGATGACGGCGTGGGGTTCTCCTCGGCGGAAGATCTGGGTTCGGCGACTTCGATGGGTATGAGCATCATTCGCACGCTTACGGAACAGATATCGGGATCACTCTCTCTGGACCGGGCGGCAGGAACGCGCTTCACAATCGTATTCCCCGGATGATCGTATCGTGTTTTTCATCCAATGTTCTGCCAGTTCTTCACTCCAGACATTGACTCTTCACTACTGGTCCCGTATCTTGATCGCTGACCACCCATCCGCGGTGTGAGGCGTGCCGGGGGGAAAGAGCCAGGAGACCTCTTTATCCGTAAGGATGGGGAGGTCTTCGTCTGTCTATGGGAAGCGTTTCCCTCCCACAGGGGTCCAAAGACAGTTCATCGTATCCCACCCTTTTTAAATGGAGGCACGATGTCCAGGTATGCTCTCATGGTGCTTGTAACCCTTCTACTACTGCTCCCGACGGCCGGAGAGGCTCAAAAAGCAGGGGACGTTGTCTTTTCAACAAACATGATCAATGTTTCTGCGCCGGCGAATCTGACAAAAGCATTCAAGGCGGGAGATCCGATCTATGCGGCAGCATTCGTCCGTTCGAACTTTACGAAACTGACGAATTCCCCGACGGCAAAAAAAATCAACATCGAAGTGTTTGTCTATGCCGTCAGAAAGCCGAAGTATGACTACCAGCAGCCCCAGGAAGAACAGCTGGTATTCGGCGCCCTCGGATTGTCCGGCGGTGCCATGCAACAGGAACACCTTATGGTTGACATCGTCCCCGTTCCCGGGAAGATGACGGCGTATGGGAATGCGGACATTACGTATAAAAAATTCGGACCATACTTTGATGGGCCCGTCAAATATGCAGAAGCGCTCAGCAAGCTGGAAGGCGGGAAGCACACAATCCGGGTCAAGGTCAACTGCAACTATGAAACGGTCGCTGAAGGAGAATTTACCATTGAGGGAAGTGATTTCGCACCGTATGCTCAGCGCTCCAAGGAACTTAACGATGCGGCATCCGGGATCCAGACTGCCGGCGCAACCATGCCCAAAGCAGCAAGGAACGATAAAACTCTGGAGGCGGAGATGGTCACGGCACTGAAGGCCTCACAGACGTATAAAGACCGGATGCAGGGAACAATTGTCAAGCTCGTGATTATCGACCCCGACTGGTATGTCAGACGCCATGAACTCACCGGGATCATTCTCCACCGCTACATCCGGGCGGCGGTGGCCATCAAGAATGCCAGCGGAAAATGTACGGTCTGGCAGAACGTCACGTTCCAGCAGGACTACGCAGGCAACAAATACCAGCGCACAAAATTTGACGGGGTGGGCGATCCTTACGTAATCCCCTGTGAAAACATCAAATAGGCAAACATCTGCTGTGCCGGAACACTGACACTCCAGAAACCCCGGTCTTTGACATCGTTCCCCGGTCTGCAAAGTTGAAACTCTTCCGCACTACACCTATATTGTGCGTTCAACAGAAGGGGTGGCAGGGCTATGTCCAGAACCAAAGAGGAAAAACCACTTTCCGTCAGGTGCCCGAACTGCAGGCAGACACGTGAACCTGACTACAACGAGACGACAAGACGGTATGTCTGTACACTTTGTGCAACTCCAGTCGACGCTCAGGTCCTCATCGAGAAGAAAAAGCGCGGACTGAAGTAGGAACACCAGCCATCATGGGCACATCGAACCTTTCCCCCGGGCACATAACATATTTTAAGTCCCCCGCTTCACTACGGGCCTGGTTTCGAGCTCATGCTTCAGAAGCCGGCGAGCTGTGGGTTGGATATTACAAGAAGAATTCGGGCGAACGGAGCATCACCTGGCCTGAGTCGGTACAGGAAGCCCTGTGTGTCGGCTGGATCGACGGGATCCGGAAGTCCGTTGATGACAGGAGGTACACCATCCGGTTCACACCCCGCCGGGTGGGGAGTTCGTGGAGTGCGGTGAATATCAGGTTCGCGCGCGCACTCATCAGGGAAAAACGGATGCAACCGGCCGGACAGAGGGCCTTCACGGTACGGCGTGTCGAGAAGTCCGGGGTCTCCTCCGATGAGCAGACCGAGGAAAAGTTCGAAGAAGCGTACGGCCGGATATTCAGAAAGAATGCGAAGGCGTGGAAGGCCTTTCAAGCGCGGCCTGCCTGGTACCGGAGAACTGCCGGTCGATGGGTGATGAGTGCCAGGAAGGAAGAAACGCGGCATCGGCGGCTGGAACAGCTCATTGTGGATTCGCAAGCCGGACGCACGATTGCTCCGTTGACCCGCAAATAAGATCATCCAATAGAGGAAGACATATTGCCCGTAATCTCCATGTTTGATGTTCTTATCATCGGTGCCGGTCCCGCCGGTCTGGCCTGCGCCATTGCGGCAGGGAAGGCCGGCCTGTCTGCCGCCGTCCTCGAACAGGGAAGCGTCACCGATGCCATCCGGCGTTTTCCGGTGCATATGACCTGGTTTTCCACCCCTGAGCTGCTGGAAATCGGAAATGTTCCGTTTGTGATTCCTACGGTGCGCCCGACGCGTGTCGACACGCTAAACTACTACAGCCGTGTTGCTCAGTCGGAAGCGCTGGACATTCGCAGTCATGACGGTGTATCCTCCATCGCCCGCCAGGCTGACAACCACTTCACGGTAACGACGCGAAAGGGCGTGGTCTATGTCGCACGTGCTGTCGTGATTGCGACGGGGTACTTTGATCATCCCCAGCGTCTTGATGTCCCGGGCGAAGACCTCCCGCATGTCTCCCACTACTACGACGAACCATTCCGCTACTCGGGGAAGGATGTTGTGATCGTGGGCGGACGTAATTCCGCTGTTGAATCTGCGCTCGATCTCTACCGGCACGGAGCACGCGTGACGCTTGTACACCGTGGCCCGGTGCTGAGTCCCGGCGTGAAGTACTGGATCCTTCCGGATATTGAGAACCGGTTCAAGGCAGAACAGATCAAGGTTGCTTTCGAAACGACGGTCGAAGCGATTGAGGAGGGGAGTGTCCGCCTTGTGGAGAAGGGAGGGCGCACTACCATCCCGGCCGATTTTGTCTTCGTGCTCATCGGTTTTGGACCGGATTCGGAGTTGTTACGGGGAGCCGGCGTACAGCTTGACCCCAACACGCTCGCTCCGGTCTGCGACGCTTTGACGTTTGAAACGAACGTTCACGGTTTGTTCGTTGCCGGGTCGGTGGTTTCCGGAAAGGAGACCAACCGGATTTTTGTCGAAAACGGAAGGCTCCACGGTGATGTTATTGTCGGCGAATTGCTCAGGAGAAATGGCCGTATTTCTTGATTCTTGCGACGCCTTTTCGTACTTTTTGTATCAGCGTACGCTTCCCCCGTCCCACCGGATCACACACGAAGGATTATGTAATGAACGAAGGTAAGATTGTTCAAGTCATCGGACCCGTTGTTGATATTGATTTTTCGGGCGGGGCCCTCCCATCCATTCTGAACGCGGTAAACATCCCGCGCAAAGGATCGGACGGTCAGGATGAACTGTTAATCGTGGAGGTGCAACAGCATCTTGGCGATAATCGTGTCCGGACTGTCGCAATGGATTCGACGGATGGGCTCTGGCGAGGAATGACCTGTCAGGATACCGGCGGGCCGATTACGGTTCCCGTGGGCCCTGCAACCCTGGGACGCCTGATCAGTGTTACCGGCGAGGGTATTGACGGACTCGGTCCGATCACAAGTGACAAGCACTATCCCATCCATAGATCCGCGCCCGCGTTCGAAGACCTCTCGACGAAAAAGGAAATGTTCGAAACGGGCCTCAAGGTGATCGACCTCCTTGAACCCTACTGCAAGGGCGGAAAGACCGGGCTCTTCGGCGGCGCCGGCGTGGGGAAGACCGTCATTATCATGGAGCTTATCAATAATATTGCGAAACAGCACGGCGGAATATCCGTGTTCGGCGGGGTGGGAGAGCGGACGCGCGAAGGGAACGACCTCTGGCTGGAAATGAAAGAATCAGGGGTTATCGACAAGACGGCGCTGGTGTTCGGGCAGATGAACGAACCTCCCGGTGCGCGCCAGCGTGTCGGGCTGACCGCTCTGACCATGGCCGAGTATTTCCGGGATGAAGAGGGCAAAGACGTCCTCCTCTTTATCGATAATATCTTTCGGTTTGTCCAGGCCGGGTCCGAAGTATCCGCCCTGCTGGGACGTATGCCGTCGGCCGTCGGGTATCAGCCGACTCTTGGTTCCGAGATGGGTGCCTTGCAGGAACGTATTACATCAACAAAAAAGGGGTCTATCACCTCGGTGCAGGCAATCTATGTTCCTGCCGATGACCTGACCGATCCTGCTCCGGCGACAACCTTCTCACATCTTGATGCAACGACGGTGTTAAGCCGGCAGATCGCCTCGCTGGGTATCTATCCCGCGGTTGATCCTCTGGATTCCACCTCACGTATCCTCGAACCCTCGGTCGTGGGAGATTTGCACTACACGACCGCGCGCCGGGTCAAAGAGATCCTTCAGACCTACAAGGATCTGCAGGACATCATCAATATTCTTGGCATGGATGAGCTTTCGGATGAAGACAAGCTCACTGTGGGTCGGGCGCGGAAGATTCAGCGGTTTCTCTCCCAACCGTTCTTCGCGGCCGAACAGTTTACAGGTCAGCCCGGCAAATATGTGAAGCTGGAAGATACGATACGCGGGTTTAAGGGAATCTGTGACGGAGACTACGATCACCTCCCCGAGCAGGCCTTTCTTATGGTCGGGCCGATTGAAGAAGCGGAAGAGAAGGCCAAGCAACTCATGAACGCCTGAGCCGGAGACTGACGAATGTTTGATCGACCGTTTGCCGTTGAGATTATTACTCCCGACCGTACTATGTTGTCTGTGCAGGCGGTAAGCGTGAGTGCGCCGGGCGTTTTGGGGGGATTCCAGATCCTCTACAACCATGCCCCGTTCCTCTCCGCTCTGGGACCAGGAAAAGTGCAGGTGAAGGATGCGGAGGGGAAGGAGTATCTGTACGCGACAGGGGGAGGGTTTCTGGAGGTGCGCAATAATCATGCGTCCCTCATGCTGGAAAGTGCCGAACTCTCCGAAGAGATAGACGTCGCCCGTGCCCGTGCAGCCCGCGATCGTGCTCAGGAGCGGCTTCGATCACGTCAGGCCGACATTGATGTGGCGCGGGCAGAAGCGGCTTTACATCGTTCCTTGAACCGGTTGCGCATCGCCGGAGCTCTTTGATTCTCATCCATCTAACCGGAACGCGCCCGAATGACAAAAGTGTATGGAGTGATGATGGCCGGAGGTGTGGGTACCCGCTTCTGGCCCCGCAGCCGTGAGAGAACCCCCAAGCAGGTTCTGGAGATCGTTGGCAAAGAAACAATGATCCAGAGTACTGCCGGACGCCTTACCCGCAAGATTGATCCCCGTAATCTCTTTGTTATCACCAACCGGATGCAGCGGACGCTTCTCGTTAAACAGCTGCCGCATGTTCCGCCGGAAAACATCATTGACGAACCGGTCGGACGTAACACCGCTCCGTGTATCGGGCTGGCTGCCCTACATATCAGGCGTCTTGACCCTTCGGCTGTCATGATCGTCCTGCCTGCCGATCATGTGATCCAGAACGACGATGAATTTCTGCGCATCCTGGATATCGCCGTTGAAACTGCGGCGGAATCGCGCAGCCTGCTCACGATCGGCATCCAGCCACGCCATCCTGAAACCGGGTACGGCTATATCCAGATTTTCACCGAAGAAGGTTCCCATAATCCGTACGCGGCGCGCGGCGTCATGAAGGTGAAGACCTTTGCGGAGAAGCCGAATCTTCAGACGGCACATCGGTTCCTGGAGAGTGGCGACTTTCTCTGGAATAGCGGCATGTTTGTCTGGCGGGCGGATGCGATTCTCGAAGAGATCCAACGCTGTCTCCCTGATCTCTATGCAGAGCTGATGAAAATCGATCAGACGATCGGTACCCAGCACTACGCCGCCGCAGTGGAAATGGCGTATGGTATCATCCGGGGCATTTCGATTGATTATGGTGTGATGGAGAAATCCGACAGGGTCTTTTGTATCCGCGGCGACTTCGGCTGGAGTGACATCGGGTCATGGGATGAAGTGTACAGGATCTCTGGAAAGGACTCGGGTGGAAATACGATCACCGGCACGGTCATCCAGAAAGAGACAAAGAACTGCTATGTGTACTCACCCGATAAAATTGTTGCGACAATCGGGGTCGAGGATCTGATCATCGTGAACACCGACGATGCCCTGCTGATCTGCAAACGCGGACTGTCGCAGGACGTGAAAGAGATCGCGGACTACCTGAAGCGCAAACAGATGAACGACTACCTCTGACCCATGCGCACGTTTCTGTTAAGGTGTTGTGCATTGGGAACGGCAGTCTGGGTCCTCGGATGTGGCGCCGCCGCTCCGCGGTTCGCCTCGGTCGATCCCGGGATGCCATCGCCGCGCGATAAGACAACGCACCAGGTGTCAGGCATTGCGTCCTACTATGCCGACGAATTTCACGGGCGGCAGACGGCGAACGGAGAGACGTATGATATGCATTCCCTGACTGCCGCGCACCGTACTCTGCCGTTTAACACCACGGTGAGAGTCACCCATCTTCAGACCGGAGAGACAGTGATTGTCCGTATTAACGACCGGGGGCCGTTCAAAGATGACCGGGTGATCGACCTGTCGCTCGAAGCCGCCCGGAAGATCGGTCTGATTACGAAAGGTACAGGTCCCGTGCGGCTGGAAGTCCTTGAACTTGGCGCGCCGGGAAAGCCGATCAACCAATGAAAACTCTGCTTGTTACAGAGCGTGATATACTCGACGCCGTTGCTCGCGGCTGTACGCGATTGGAGATTCCTCCGGCTGCCATCCTGACACCGCTTGCATCGGATACTGCCTCGCAGAAAAATCTGCTGCTCGTCCGCGCAGCTCCCGGTGAAAGGAAAAGCGAGAAGACTCCGGCAGACGCTTCCGCATCCGGTCAGACGCCGGTTCCTGCAGGTATCGTGGCGATCGGTTCCGATCATGGCGGGTTTGAGCTTAAAACCCAGTTGGCCGGGCACATTCGTTCGCTGGGGTTTACCGTTCACGACGCGGGAACGAACAGCGCAGATCCATGCGACTATCCCGATTTCGCGTATGCGGTGGGCAGACTCGTTGCCTCTAACAGGGCGGGACTCGGCATTATGATCGATGGCGCCGGGGTAGGGTCGTGTATGGTGGTGAACAAGATACCTGGCTTGCGGGGCGCATGCTGCACGCATGAGTTTATGGCCCGGAATGCACGTGAACACAACAATGCGAATGTGCTCACCCTCGGAAGTCGAGTTGTCGGGCTGGAAGTGGCAAAGGGAATCGTGGAAATCTTCCTGCGGACACCGTTCGCGGGGGGGAGACACGAGGGACGGGTGAAGAAGATCATGGACGTTGATCAGAAGTACCGACGTCCGTAGGACATGCGGGGTCCAAAATGACCGGTTCTCTACCGGTCTTTTTTTTGTCTCTTCGTCCCTTCCGGAGCGCTCACATGCTCAATATTCTGCTCAGGATGAGCGTTGAATGTCATTTTCTGCCCGTTTTCGCCGTTTTTGTGGTGGCATGCGGATTGTTTTGTCATCCAGATGAAACTTTGCCACCTATTCCTGCGTTTTAAAGATATGTGGTTTAATACAAGCTTTGTCTTACCGTTCTTTGCGTAACTTCTCCAATTGCATGGAGTTGGACGGTTCTGCCTCCTGTGTGCGTTGTAAGCAGGTTGGTACGTGGCAAAGGTCTGCGACACACATCAGCAGGGAAGGACACCTGATGCATATGAGAAGCCTGGTTATCATACTCTGTTCTCTGGTCTTTGTTGCCGGATGCACACCGTTCGGCGACGGCGTTCTCCGGAAGACGGACCAGGAACAGGTGGAAGAAAGGAACACTCTTTCGGTAGACCGGATGGATCGGAGCCGGGTTCCCGAGCCCCTTGTGGACGGACAGACCAGAAAGATCGTGCGTGTCTACGGTCCGACCATCAAGCACTACGCAGAACTCTATGGGCTGGACTGGCGGCTTATCCTCGCCACAATGAAGCAGGAGTCCCGGTTCTCTCCGACCGCAGAAAGCCACCGCGGTGCGTATGGCCTGATGCAGTTGATGCCCGGAACCGGTGAAGATATCGCGAGGGAGCTTTCCGTGGAAGATTTGAGCCACCCTCACGACAATATCCGGGGAGGCATCTACTATCTCCGGCAGCTCTACGATATGTTTGAAGGGGCGCCGGAATCCGACAGGATAAAACTCGCGCTTGCGGCATACAATGCGGGCATTGGCCGCATCTATGACGCACAGGAACTTGCGGCGTACCTTCGCGAAAATCCACACGAATGGAACGCCATCAAAGACATGCTGCCCCTGCTCTCGCGGCGTTATGAATCGCTTCACAGAAGTGTATGGAATCAAGAGCGACCGAAAACCGGCTTTTTCGGTAACTCAGGGGAAACCATACAGTATGTGGAAAATGTGATGTCACATTATGACGAATATCAGCTTATGCTGAACTGAGGCGGGAGAGGGTTTTGGAGGGAGAGGTTCGATGAAGGAAGAGAGGCGAATGAACAACGTTCAGCTCTCTTCCTTCGCCGTTTTATGGCCATAGCAGGGTGAGGTTGTCAGCGCGGTGTTGTTCCTAGGGCAGCAGAATGGCGCAGGCCAGCACGGTTGTCCAGATCCCGTCCTTGTGTCCTTCCGCTGACTGGGTCACGTTGTACGTTTTGACGATTTTCCCGCTCATCTTATACACTTTCTCCCGCTCGTCCCACGCCATCCCCGGATCAAATTCTACCCCCAGCGTGCTTGCAAGCATTGTCGCCGCCAGATCTTCGGCGTATTCGCCCGCTTTTTCGTCCGTTTCACCGAACGGATGATGTTCTGAGAGGTAGCCGTATTGTGAAGTGTCTGCGGGTGTTGCCACCCCGATCGAAGCGGCGACAAGCCGGTTTGGCTCATTTGTCGCATTGCGGGCCATCACCGCGAAGGTGATCTGGCCTGGCTGCAGAGCGCGCAACCCTTCATCGGTCGGTGTCCGCTTACAGCCGGGCGGAAAAATACTGGAGACCGTGACGAGATTACATTTTTCTATCTTGGCGTCACGCAACGCCAGCTCAAAGGACTGGAGGTAGTCCTTGTGGCGGCCTACTCCTTTGGTAAAGAATATTCTTCCCGGGACGTACACGTTCTTTTCTCCTTTTCTTCGTCAGGACAGATACACGATATGGTTGTTCATGCGGGTAGAACGCGTACAAATTTGCGTTTGCCCACTTTTATGATGACGCCGCGGCCGACGTCGATGAGTGCCGACTGATCCGTGACACGCTGGCCGTCAATCGAAACTCCCCCCTGTTCGATAAGCCGACGAGCTTCGCTGTTGGACGGGGCCAGCCCTGTTTCCGCGAGGAGGCGGAGAATACTCACCGGGAGGCCGTTGGTGGGGAGTCTTGCCTCCGGAATTTCATCCGGCAGATCCTTACGCACAAAGATCCTGTCAAATTCTTCCTCGGCTGCCGCTGCGGCGCCGGTGTCATGGTAGAGCGCAACGATTTCCCGTGCCAGACGCCGTTTTAGATCGCGCGGGTTTGCCGTCCCCTGTTCAAGCTGTTTCCGGATTGCGGCGAGTTCGGTTTCCGGCAAACCTGTCGCAAGGACCAGGTAATCATAGATAACCGTATCCGGGATGGACAGTGTTTTCCCGTACATCTGCTGAGGGACCTCGCTGATGCCGATGTAATTGTCGAGAGATTTGCTCATTTTCTCCACGCCGTCAGTGCCGGGCAGGATGGGCATGGTCAGGGTTACCTGGGGATCCATGCCGTACTCCCGCTGGATGTCGCGTCCGACGAGAAGGTTAAATTTCTGGTCCGTCCCACCCAGTTCCACGTCCGCCTCGACGGCCACTGAATCCATCGCTTGCGCCAGCGGATAGAGCAACTCGTGGACGCTGATGGGTTCTCCCGCTTTGTACCGGCGTTCAAAATCGTCCCTCTCCAGCATACGCGCGACAGTGTATTTTGCGCCGAGTTCAATAACGTTGGCGAAGGACATCTTCCCGAGCCAATCGGAATTGTACACCATCTGGATTTTTTTTGTGGAAAGGACGCGGGTGGCCTGCTCGAAGTAGGACTGTCCGTTTTTCCGCGTCTCTTCGATGGTCAAAGGGGGGCGAGTCTTGCTGCGGCCCGACGGATCGCCGATCATGCCGGTGAAATCGCCCACGATCAGGATCGCATGATGTCCCAGATCCTGGAATTGGCGGAGTTTGCGAAGAACGACGGAATGTCCGAGATGGAGGTCCGGACGGCTTGGATCGCATCCGAGTTTGATCCTGAGGGGCTTACGTGCCTGGAGGGAGTGTGTAATCTTCCTGGCGAGGTCTTCTTCGCGGATAATCTCAGCGGCACCCCGCCGGATGAGATCCATCTGCTCATTGAGAGGTGGGAACTGCTCGCTCATCTACAGTGCATAATTCCTTCTAATGTCACGTTCCGACTCACGGCGCGCGATATCGTCCCTTCGATCATGGGCTCGTTTGCCGCGGCAAATACCCAGGAGGACTTTCGCGATGTTTTTGCGGAAGTGAATGCGCAGAGGGATCAACGTAATCCCCGGTTCTCCGGTCCGCGCGATGATCTTCCGGATTTCTTTTCTATGTAAAAGGAGTTTGCGTTTACGGATCGGGTCGACATTCGCATAACTTCCTTGCTGATACGGGCTAATGTGCATTCCCAGCACCCAAACTTCGCCGTTCTTGACCTGCGCATACGCTTCAGCAATGTTGGCGTTTCCCAGGCGAAGTGATTTCACTTCCGTTCCGGTGAGCACGATCCCGGTTTCATACGTCTCCAGAACCGAGTATTCGTGGCGCGCTTTCCGGTTGGTGCTGACAACTTTTTCGTCCGCCGCCTCCTGAGGTGCCATCATCCCGTCATTTTTTTGCCCGATAAGTATACCGAAATTCGATAGGAAAAGCAATGCTCTGGCATCGTTCCGCGGGAAAATGAATATCCGGTGATCAGGGAAGCCATCCCATGTTTCGCGACCTGCCCCTTCACGTCAATGACCGGCTTCTCTTCATTGCGGGCCAGCAGTGAGTCCGGGCGGAAGAGCCGGGATTCCCGCTGCACAGCCGGAGCGATTGCACTTCTTTGGGTGGAAGCGTACATTCAGTCGGCAAGAATTTGAGAAATACCTGAAAGCCGCTGAAAGATTTCCCTGTGCAAACCATTTACCTTCGGGCGCCAGGTGGTATATACCGGTAGATGAAGCACTTCTTCGAAAACCGACTGCACTGTTTACATTCACAAAAGGACCCAGGAGCATGCGCATGAACTCCTCCGCACGAATCGCCCTTGCTGCGGCGCTGGCCGTTTTCGCAACGACTCCGGCACAGACCCAGCCTCTCAGAACCGGAACGGCAGGTGACCGCTCTTCTGTGGATCTGACCATCTATAATCGGAACCTTTCCCTGATCAGAGAAGAACGTAGTATCACGCTTCCCCGTGGGATGAGCCGTCTGCTGGTTCCGGACATTCCCACAACCATTGACGGCACATCACTCCATTTTCTCAGTCTGACCGAGCCGGGAGCTGTCCGGGTGCTCGAGCAAAACTATCAGTACGATCTTGTGCACACGTCAAAGCTTCTTGAGCGTTATCTGGGAAAGCAGATCGAATTTGTACGGATCGAACCCTCGACAGACAAGGAGTACACGGTATCCGGCCGTCTGCTTTCCTCCGGCTACACCGGACAGTCGCTGCACGGGGGGATGATTGCGGAGATCAATGGAAAAATTGAGGTGAATCCTTCCGGCAGACTGCTTCTTCCCGCCCTCCCGGAAGGGCTTATCCTCAAGCCCCAGCTGGAGTGGCTGGTCTCGAATCTGCGGGATGGATCCCACAAGGCGGAAATCAGCTACCTGGCGGGTGGTCTGACCTGGTCCAGTGATTATGTAGCCCTCCTTGATGCATCAGACGCAAAGCTGGATCTTACGGGTTGGGTGACTCTTACCAACAATTCCGGCACAACGTTTTCCAACGCCGGACTCAAACTTGTGGCAGGGGATGTAAACGTTGTCGAGGAGGGATTCGCGGGCTCTCTCCGTGCTGGAAAGACGATGATGACGGACGCCATGGAGGAACCACAGTTCAAACAGACGGAGTTGTTTGAGTACAAGCTCTATACGCTGCAACGGCGGACGGACGTCCGGAACAATGAAACCAAGCAGGTGGAGCTGATCTCCGGCAAATCGGTCCCATCCCGGAAGATGTTTATCTATGACGGTCTGGCCGGACAGTGGCGGATGTGGTTCAACAATCAATCATACCGCTCCCAGAGCAGTTTCGGACAACAATCGAACACGAAGGTCGGGGTGTACATGACGTTTCGGAATGAAGAAAAGGGCGGACTCGGTATACCTCTGCCCAAGGGGAAAGTCCGCGTGTACAAACGTGATCAGGAGGGCAAAGAGCAGTTCATCGGGGAAGACCGGATCGATCACACTCCGAAAGATGAGGAGGTACGGCTCTACCTGGGAAATGCCTTTGATATTGTCGGGGAGCGAGCACAGATGGACTTCAGATCTCTGGCAGGAGGGCGGATCGTCGAAGAAACGATCGAGATCAAGGTCCGGAATCATAAGACCGAAGGGGTGGAAGTACAGGTGTACGAGCATCCCTGGCGGTGGAGTCAGTGGGAGATCCTGAATGCCAACAACGAGTGGCACAAAGTCGACCAAACCACGCTCCGGTTTCCGGTGAAGCTTGGAAAAGACCAGGAGAAGGTCGTGAAATACACCGTGCGATACAGCTGGTAATCGCTCCTAGTTCACCGTAAAAGGTATCGTCAACCATTTTGTTTCGGGGCCGGAAGAAGATCTTCCGGCTTCGTATGTCGAGTTCATCACTGCCGTGATAATTGGTTGATTAAAAGCCGGGTTTGTGCTTTTTGCGACGAGAGTCCTGACCGGCTTTCCCTGTTCATCGATCTGTACCATGATCACCACATCGCCTCCCCCGGGAAGAGCAAGTACATCCGGTGGAAACACGGGTTGTTCGAGACGGACGATGTGCGGGTCACGCGCTCCCGACGTCTGCTCGATTGCGGCCGGTTCAGCGGGAGTCTTCGCCACGCGCTCCGGACTGCTTGTCTTCACCATGCCCGCCGGATTCGGCAGTGCTGAAGCAAATGCGCGGTTCGGCTCCCCTGCGATGGAGGCGCCATCCGGCTGTTGCTGAGTCTTCTCTTCAACCTTCCCGGAGGATGCGGGTTCGGCCTGCGAAACAACCGGATCACGTTCAGCCGGACCGGGAGAAACTGGCGGGACCACGGCGGCCCGGGGGCGCACCCGGGGCTGCGCGACTTTCGCCGGTTGTTGCTCCGGAACTTCATCGGAAGGCGGCAGCAGCACGGCCGTTGCAGCACCACCTCCCAGAAGCGCGAGGAAGGTCAAGCCAAACAACCACCGTTTACCGCGACGCCGGCTTGCCGCCGCTGAAGGTTCAACTGTCTCCAGCGGAGCAGCTTCCTGTTTGGGAGGAATCTCATGCTCATCATCAAAGGTGAGAATGGGGTGTGCCGTGACCTGCGGCTTCGTCGGTTCCTGTGCCGGTTGTGCCGGTTGCTCTGGCCGGATGCCGGTACGCTGCTGCAACTCGACCAACTGCCTGATGGTTCTCTCATATTCGAGCGCCGCCTGATCATCGGGAGCAATGATCTTCACCCGCCTGATTTCCACGAGTGCGCTTCCGTACGCCCCCTTTTTCAGATATTCATCTGCATGCTGGAAGTATTGTTCCTTCAACTGCGCGCGTGCTACGTCCCTGTCTGAACGGTGCGCAGTGGGCTTCGGCGGTGTCGGTGTCGGTGTCGGACGTGTCGGAGGACCCGACCGCATCGCCTGCATGGCGTCATGAATCAGGCCTGGCAAGGAACCGAGAAGTTCCCTCTTTTGGGCCTCTGAGGTCTCCGAATCACGCGGCAGCACGAGCAAACGCTCCAGCTGTTTCTCAAGAGCCACGAAGGACGTGGTGTGGGGGTAGAAGGCCTTGATCTTTCGCAGGCGTATGAGAGCGTCTGCAAATTGTCCGCCTTCCGCCATGGTCTGAATCTCGAAGACCTGTTCGGCTGCGAGTGTCTGCGGTGATGCTGTGTCAGTGGGTGTCATTCGCCGTTTGCCACGCGATCGTGGTGATAGATAAGTTTCAGAGGCGGGTTGGCCGACTGTTGATGATGCCGGAGTTCCTGTTGTCGGATCTTCACTTCCGCCCGTTTGACTTCTGTATTTGTTGGATCCAGAACATATGCTTTGGCAAGACCATCCAGCGCCCGGGTAAAATCTCCGTGTTGGGCGAACTCTTCCGCTGCAAGAATGTGGAGCCGGATGAGTCTGCCGTGCTCGCTCGAACCACGCGCGGTTGTGTCCGCGGCAGCATGTTCGTTCTTCTGTTGCCATATCAGTTGTTCGAGTGCGAGAAGGCTGGTGGCTTCGTGATCGACAACAAGGCCAAGAGCGACTTCGGTAAGGGCTTCGTCATACGATGCAACCGCAAGCAGGTCCCGCGCGCGGGTGGCGTGTTGTTCCACCTTTTGCTCCCGCAACACGAGCTCATCCACGTTCGCTTCCGCCCTGATCTGTTCCGCCCCGGGCTTTCCCTCCACCCCGGACTCTGTCTCTGGTGCCAACTCTTGTTCTGTCTCTGGCGCTGATTCTACCTCTGTCTCTGCTTCTTCCCCTGTCGCTGCTTCTTCCTCTGTTTCCGCCCCTGTCTCTCCCGCAAGCCATGGGTCTTTCTCCGCGCCCGCCTCCAGCTCTATTGCCGCTCCCCCCTGCTGCTGCGCGACCTCTATTTCTTCCTGCTGTTGGTTCGCCCATATGCGTGCTCTTGTGACAAGCTGTTCACACTCCCTGAGTCCCCGGTCCATCGGATCAAGAACATAGCCCCGCGTCACGAGGTGCATTGCTTCGTCATACTCCCCTCGTGACGCAAGGTCGCAGGCCTCCTGGATGTAGGCCTGGATCGTATCCCGGACGATCGCGTGGTATATATCCGGCGTCGAGGCCGTTGGGGGGGCGCTGGTGCATGCCTCACGAATTTGCTCCTCCAGCCCGGGAATATCCGCATTCATCGGGTCAAGCTGACGTGCCTGCCCGAGTATCTCCAGCGCCCCGCGGAAATCGTTGTTCGAGAGCGAGTCATACGCTTTGCTCAACAATCCAACGATTTCCGCGAGAGCCGGGGCGGGTGAAGGCTTCTGGCCAGAGGTTGATCCGGTATTCGCGGGTGTTGCAGGAGCCTCAACTACGGAGGCGCGGGATTCCATCAGTGCCCGAACACGCTCTTCGTATGCCTCGGCATAACGGTTCGCCGGATCTTCCGCGCGGGCTTTGACTATCAGAGCCAGAGCAGCAGAAAAGTTGCCCTCACGGACAAGCTTGTCTGCCTGCTTCAACGATGTCATAGTCATCATGCCCACGTAGCCTCTGGCGTTTATCCAACGTCAGGAAGTACAAAGCGCATGCCATGACATACTCTGTCCGTTGTGCCATTTGTGCCGGCAAAAGGGGATGTTTTTGCCCGTTGCACGTGTCTGACGTCGCCACGATGACATCCGTGTAAAGACACTGGTAACAAGCCTTCGGGTTTTTCTTCTTTGAAAGGAGGGGTGTGTGTGGAATCTACAATAACGCTATACGTCTTTGCAGTCGCCCCGTGACGTGCGTCACGGAGCGTGATACGGCCTCCGGAGGGTCAAGGCGATTGAGTGGTGTCTGCCTTCGCCGAATCAGCCGGGACACCTGCGGGAACCGGGTAAAATGGTTCGTCAGTGGCACTTTCCTGGTCAATTTCCTCGATGGCAGGCGGCGCAACCGGTTGCTCCGGCTGCTCACGTTTCCAGAAGTAGTAGAACGCGAAGGCGATCACCACAACGGCAATGCCCATAACGATCGCCAGCAGCCGGTTGGACTTTTTCGCCGGATCGGCGTGTAATGGTGTACTTTCAACCTCGGAGGAAGAGCGTACATCGGTATCCGGCACGGGAGGTTCGGAAGCAACCAGAGGTTTCCGCCGTTGAAGTTCCTGCATCTGCAGGATCTTGAGTTCAAACTCGCGGGCAAAAAGATCTTCATTGTCAATGACAAAAACACGGCGGAGTTCGGTGAGGGCATGCTCATACTCATGCTTCTTGACATGCTCGTGGGCGCGCTGGAAGTACTGGTTCTTTAGCCACTGTCGGGCAGCGCGGAGTTGTTCCTGTTGTTCGGGAGTGGGGGGGCGTTCCGCCTTCGCCGCCCCGGGGGAGGTCAGCGGCGCCTGATGTTCGCGCGCCTGCTCGATAAGGCCCGGAAGAGAATCCAGTATGTCCGTACGCTGATCTCCGGTGAGCTTTCCCGTAGAGGTGAGTTCTTCGAGCTGCTCTATTTGGCGTTCGAAGGCGAGGATATAGATGTTCGAGGTGTCGAGCGCGCGCGCTTTGCGAATCGCGACCAGGGCTTCCTTGTAACCGCTCTTCCCTGTGTGTTCGTGTGCCTCGGTAAGAAGACGGTGAATCAATGCTTGCGCGCGTTGTTTGTCGTTGTCATTCATGGCGGATTTCAATTCGTTGTGCGATTCGGGAGTCGGTGCACTGAACAACAACCTGTCTTTCCCCGGGCATATACATCCAGCCCGGCAATGTGGTTATGCCGGAAAGTGACGCCTGCTGTGCGATTTTCACACCGTTCAGGAAAACCGTGATGGGGGGCTTCGCGACGTTCACGCATCGTACGACAAGGGCACGGGAAGGAGGCATGTACGATCCTTCCATGGGGCCAACGTCCACCAGCAGGGTGGACCCGATACGTTGCTGCGCGTGCGTCCGCCGGAGCACAACACCCTTCTGATAGTCAAAAGACAAACCGTCATCTTCGTAATAGGCCCGCACCGCTGTCCCGTTTGCTTCCAGAGGATACACGGTGAGAGTCAATGGATCAATGGGCTGTTCGCCCGTGTGCTGAACAACCTGCTGTGAGGGGAGGATGGCACCCTCCCTGACGAATAGGGGGATCTGGTCAAGGGGGGCGGCCACGGTGTGCGTGCGGCTGCCAGTGAACGGCGTTCCTGTCCAGTAGTCGTACCAGGTGCCCCCGGGGAACGTGACGTCGCGGGTGCGTGCTTCAGGCAGGAGCACCGGAGCGACGAGAAGATCCGGGCCCAGGAGGAAGCTGGTGGATTCATTGATAAAACGCGTATCGTCAGGGTACTCGAAGATCAGGGGACGCATGGCAGGTATGCCGGTGGCGCTCGCCTCGGCCATCACCGCGTACAGATAGGGCAACATGGTATACCGGAGATTGATGGTCTTGCGGTTCGTTGCGGTGAAGTCATCCCCGAACTCCCATGGTTCCTTGTTCTTCTCATTGATCACAGAATGCGCTCGCATGAGGGGTGTAAACGCTCCCAGCTGCAACCATCGTGCGAAGAGCTCGCCCGAGGGATACCCGATAAACCCCCCGATGTCGCTCCCCACAAACGGTTGCCCCGACAGTCCGAGGTTCAGGCACATCGTCACGGCGAGTGCCAGGTGCTCCCATGTTGCAGTATTGTCGCCTGTCCACGCAGCGCTGTAACGCTGTCCGCCGGCATAGGAAGCGCGGGTGAGCACAAAGGGACGCTCCGCAGGGTTATAACGGAGGGCGCCCTCATATGAGGCACGGGTCATCTCGAGCCCGTAAATATTGTGGTTTTTCGCGTGTGTCGTGAACAGGCCTTCATCATCGTGGAGCACCTGGAGGTCCACGGTCTTTGACGGGACGTTAAACACGGACGGTTCATTCATATCGTTCCAGAACCCACGAACGCCGGTCTGGATGAGTTCCTCCATCTGGTCTCCCCACCACCTACGGGTCGCCCTGGAGGTAAAGTCAGGAAACGCGCACCGGCCGGGCCATACATCACCGTAATAGATGCGTCCATCCGGGTATCGGAGGAAATGATTTCCTTCGAGACCGGTCCGGAACGCCGGGTATGACGAATCTGCTTTAATACCCGGGTCCAGGATGACTGCCACCCGAAATCCTTCTGCGCCCATCTCCTTGATCAGACGTTTTGGATCGGGGAAGTTCTTCTGGCTCCAGGTGAAGATCCTGTATCCCTCCATGTAGTCGATATCCAGATAAAGGACGTCGCATGGAATCGACCGTGAACGGAAGCCTTGGGCTATCTCCCGGACGCGGCTCTCCGGAAAATAACTCCAGCGGCACTGCTGGTAGCCGAGGGACCATTTCGGAGGCAAAGGCATCCGGCCGACGAGTTCGGTGAATCGCCCGACGACATCGTGCGGCGATGGGCCGGCGATGACATAGTAGTTTACTTCGCCCCCTTCAGCGCCGAATGAGTATTGATCCCGTGATTCTTTCCCCATATCGAAGGACGACCAGTAGGTATTGTCGAAGAACAGGCCGTGCGCCTTGCCCTTCCGGAGTGAGAGGAAGAACGGTATACTCTGATACAACGGGTCTGCTGATGCAGCATACGCCGGGATGTCGGAATTCCACATGGTCATGGAAGTTCCGCGCCGTTCGAGCGGGCCGGCCTTTTCCCCGAAACCGTAATAGTGCGCATCTGCAGGCGATACATGCCACACGCGCACTTCATGAGAGAGGGTGGTACGACCGTCGGGTGAGGGTGCATCCGAAATCCAGGAGAAACCTTTCCGGGGATGGTCGCGGGTTAAAGGTGTTCCTGTTGAATCGTAGACGGTGATCCGCAGCGGCTGTTTCGAAATGGTTACCCGGAGAGCGCGCGTGGTGAGCGTGAGGGCATCAGAGGCGTCTGTGATCTCGGTGTTGGCTGCAGGCCACTGGGTCTTCACCACGGCATGGGAGACATCCGGGGGGAGTTGCCCGGACGCGGGAGGTGGTATACATCGTATCCGGACAAGGTGATCCGAGAGGATTTGAACATCGACCGTTGCACCGGAGGCTTTAAGGATGACGCTGTTTCCCCCGCGGACGACATACGAATCTACGTTTCCTACGGTCCGCCACTGTGCGCTGCTCTGGAGGAAAAAAACGGTAAGCAAGAACAGCAACAGCACCCCCACTCGTCGCATAGATGTTCCCGGGATCATGTGTGACTAGAGCGCAACCTCAGTTGCAGCGTCGAAGAGGTGCACCTTGGCGAGATCAATGAGCAGGTCGCACGGCTTCCCCACTTCCGGAGTCCGGTCCGTGGCAACCCGGGCCACATGGTGACTGGTAGAGCCGGTTGAGAAATAGATAAAAATCTCATTGCCGAAAGGTTCCACAACTTCGACCATCGTACGAACGGGCACCGACGTGGTGACACCGGCGGGAGGCCGGAGGTAGATATGCTCTGGCCTGATACCCAGCGTGATCGGTCCCGATGCGCGCTCACCCAGCCGCTGGATCAACGTGTCCGGCATAGGCAGGGCCAGGTCCGTGCCTTCATGGCGAAATGTTGTGGTCCCGTTCCTGACGAGGGCGCCATGAAGAAAATTCATGGTGGGGCTTCCGATAAAGCCGGCGACAAACTTGTTCACGGGTTTGTGATAGATGGCGAGAGGCGCATCCACCTGCTGGACGACGCCGTCGCGCATGACGACAATACGGTCGCCCATGGACATGGCTTCAATCTGGTCATGGGTGACATAGATCATGGTGGTATGGAGACGATGGTGGAGACGGGAGATCTCTGTGCGCATCTGGACGCGGAGGTTTGCGTCGAGGTTGGAGAGTGGTTCATCGAACAAAAAGACCTTCGGCTGGCGTACGATGGCCCGCCCCAGTGCGACACGCTGACGCTGGCCGCCGGAAAGGGCCTTCGGTTTCCGGTCAAGGTAGGTGTCAATGCCGAGAATCCGTGCAGCCTCTCGAACCCGCTGGTCAATATCGGTCTTGCTGAATTTCCGGAGTTTCAGACCGAAGGCGAGATTGTCATAGACCGACATATGCGGGTAGAGGGCGTAGTTCTGAAACACCATGGCGATGTCGCGGTCCTTTGGTGCCACATCGTTGACCACGCGGCCATCGATGCTGATGGTTCCCTGGGTGATTTCTTCGAGTCCGGCGATCATGCGGAGCACGGTGGATTTGCCGCACCCTGAGGGTCCAACAAGCACCACAAATTCCTGATCGTGAATTGTCGTTGAAACATCACGAACGGCGGTGACCTTTGCGTCGTATACTTTGAACACATGTTCCAGCTTTACTTCTGCCATGGGGGTTCCTTTGGATGGGGAAGCTGATCCTGAGGAATCAAACCGGGATGGAGGAATATATCAAGGTGTCCTGACAAACACAAGGAGAGCGAACTTCTGAGGTCTGTGGTGTGTTGTACCATGAACCAGCGCTGTATCCAAGATTTACCTTGACACGTAAATCCAAAAGCAGTATCTTTATGGAAGCGCTTCCAATGGAAAGGCGCTCCTCCTCTTTCCCATTACAGATGTAACACAGAATCGTCCCCCTCGATGGGTGTTACCATCTACGATCTTGCTCGCGAAGCAGGTGTCGGAATAGGAACCGTATCGCGGTGTCTCAACAACCACCCGAACGTTTCCGCCCGCACCCGGGCCCGCGTCCTCTCCGTCGTGAAGCGGCTGAATTACCAGCCCCACGCTCAGGCCCAGCGCCTCGCCTCGCGGCGCACCAATACCATCTCCGTGATCATCCCGTCATTTACCAACTATTTCTTCGTCCAGATTCTTCAGGGTGTCCAGGACCTCGCTGCCGAAATCGGTATGGATCTTATCCTGTACGGAGTGAACCACCCGTCCCAGGTAGAGCACTATTTACGCCGGTCGCTCCACCGCGGACATGTTGACGGGGTGTTGTTTTTCAGCATGAAGCTGCCCGAAACGTACGCCGCCAAGTTTCTCCAGATGAGCCTCCCTCTGGTCCTGGTGGACGCCAATCATCCGGCCTTTGATTCCATCCGGGTGAAGAACATCGAGGGCGCCTCAGACGCGACACTCCACCTCCTCGGTCTCGGGCACAAGGCCATCGGAATGATCAATGCCAGTCTGGAGACTCAACCCGCACGGGATCGAATGGCCGGATACAGCCGTGCGCTGGAAGAACACGGGATCACCTTCAGAAACGACCGTGTTTTTGCTTCCTCAATGGGGAAAAACGATGGATTCAGCAGGGAAGCCGGCCGGGAATCGATGCGACGGCTCCTTTTAATGAACAACACTTCGGATCCGGTCACCGCAGTGTTTATTGCGAGCGACGTGCAGGCCATCGGTGCACTGGAAGCGGCAAATGCCGCGTCCGTTCGTATTCCTGAGGACATCGCCATTGTGTCCTTCGATGATATAGAGCTTGCCCAGTATGCTGAACTGACAACCATGCGCCAGCCGATGTATGAAATGGGGCGGCTTGCGATGGAGAAGCTGTTTTCGCGGATGAAAGATCCGGATGCCGTTGCTACACTCACTTCATTTCACCCCGATCTTATTGTCCGCAGGTCGTGTGGCGCCACCCCGAGGCCTGTCGCACCGACGGAAAGAACGCAACACTATTCTCCGATTCTGACCCCGTAATTGACCAGGAGTAATCTCCGTATGAACTCACGTATTATGCTTCTCCTCATTCTGACAATCGGCCTTCCGGGGTACGCGATTGCAGGAAACACCGGTAAGATCGCAGGTCAGGTCAAGGATTCACAGACCGGTGAAGCCCTCATAGGAGTGAACGTTGTTATCGAGGGGACCTCCATGGGCGCCGCAACGAACATCGACGGGTACTTCGTCATCCTCAATATCCCGCCCGGCAAGTATGCGCTCTATGCCTCGGCCGTGGGCTACAACAAGAAGACCGTCACCAACATCTCTGTGTCCATCGATCTGACGACAACCATCGATTTTATCCTCTCGTCCCAGGTGCTCGCCGTCGGAGAGGAAGTTGTGGTTACAGCCGAACGGCCGCTTGTGCAGAGAGATCTTACGGCCAAGACGGCAATTGTGGGAGGTGATCAGATTGCTGCCCTGCCGGTTACCGAAGTGGATCAGGTGCTGCAGCTGCAGGCCGGCTTCGTCTCGGGGAGCCTGCGCGGCGGACGTAAAGGGGAGGTGGCATACTGGATTGACGGCGTGCCGGTCACGGACGGCTTCAACGGAACACAAATCGTTGAAGTGAATAAGAACCTGGTCCAGGAGCTCCAGCTCGTCTCGGGTGCCTTTAACGCCGAGTACGGACAGGCGATGTCCGGAATCGTGAATATCGCAACCAAAGAAGGGGGATCCCGGTTTTCGGGAGGCGTCGGGGCGTATGCAGGCCAGTACCTTACCACGTATGACGCGGATTCTCTTTTTCCCGGGCTCAACAAGTTTGATCCTACCGCAATCCGGAACATCGAAGCGAATCTGAGCGGACCGATTCTTGGCGAAGACCTCACGTTTTTTGTGAACGGTCGTGCCATCTACTTCGACGGGTGGCGTAAAGGATTCCGACGCTACAACCCGTGGAACATTTCCTACACGGACGATATTACCCGCGAGTTTACCATGTACCGGGATGCAGACGGCAGGGGCGATAGTGCAGTGGTCCCGATGAACTGGAGCAGGCGATACTACGGACAGGGTAAGCTGACGTGGCGTATTACGCCCGTCATCAAACTCAACACTAACTACATCTACGACTATAACGAGGCACAGGCCTACGACCGGAGCTACTTCTACAATCCAGATGGCAAGGGGAAAGATCTGAACACCAGCCACACGTTCATTCTCCAGTTTTCCCATACCCTGAGTTCATCCACATTCTACACCGTCGGGGCATCCTGGTTCGAGCGCGGAGTGAAGTACCACCTGTACGATCTGGCCTACGAACCTGCCACGGACGGGTCGGGCGACCTGATTGAGACCCTGAACTCCGGGGGTCCGCATTATGTCCACCCCTACCTGTTTCTGACTGACGATCCGTACAGTTACCTCACGGGCGGGACGGATCTGAACAGGTTCCGGCGGTCCACAACCACAAAACTTCTGAAGTTCGACGTGTCCAGCCAGCTTGACCAGTCGAACCTTGTAAAGATCGGCGCAGAATACCGTCACCACAATGTGTTCTACGAGAATATCGAACTCCAGCCGATCGCACAACAATCGGACATTAACCTTTCCACATCCAGCCCCTACATCCGTACCCGCATCCTGCCGCTCTCTTCACTCTATCACAACATGTATAACCGGAGTCCGAAGGAGATCTCAGGCTACATTCAGGACAAGCTGGAGTTCAAGGACTTTATCCTGAATATCGGCGTGCGGTTTGATTATTTCGAACCGGACGGTTACGTGTTAAACGACGAACATCCGGACCCGGCTGATCCATTACACTACACCTACACGGTGGATGATCCGAATATTTACAGTCCGATAAAGCCGGAAAACCGTGCGAAGACCCTTGAAGAGCGGCGATCCTACTGGTATCGCAAGGCAAAATCAAAATACAAGATCAGTCCGCGTATCGGCGGTTCGTTCCCGATCACGGCCGAGGGGATCGTGCACTTTTCCTACGGTCACTTTTTCCAGGTGCCCAGGTTCGAGCGATTGTACGAAAATCCAGACTTCAAGATCGGATTCGGAACCGGTAATCAGGGTGTGGTGGGGAATGCGGATCTTGAGCCGGAGCAGACCATCAATGCCGAAATCGGCGTGCAGCAGCAGCTGGCCGCGGATCTCTCGGTTGATGTGACCGCGTATCTGCGCGACATCCGTGGTCTGACCGGCACACGCGCCGACGAGATTATCGTGTTCGGCGGCAGCGCGAAATACAGCAAATACGTAAACAGCGATTTTGGATTTGTGAAGGGAATTGTGCTGACGATGAACAAGCGGTTCGGAAGCGGTTTCTCGGCGACCGTGGACTATACCTATCAGGTTGCAAAAGGCAGCGCTTCCGATCCTCAGGAAGCGCGGAACGCCGTGGCAGGTGGCTCCCTCCCTGAAGTACAGCTGACCCCGCTGGGCTGGGATCAGCGTCATACCGTCAATGTTACAGCCTCCTACGCGGAAAGACTATGGGGTGTGAGCGCCATCGCACAGTACGGGAGTGGTGCTCCCTATACCCCCCGCCGTGCCGCGGACATCACGACCCTGCTCACCAACAGTCAGCTCAAACCGGGGTTCTTTAATATAGACCTGCGCGCGTACTACGAAATGGCCATCGATCCGTTTACGATCGTGGTGTTCGCGCGGGTCTTCAACCTCCTCGACATCAGAAACGAAAATGACGTATTCGATGACACAGGCCGGGCAGGGTTTACCACTGATCAGGCCCGTATCAGTCTGACAAATCCGAGGCAGCGGATCAATTCACTGGCAGAGTGGTATCGGCGGCCGCAGAACTATTCGGAACCCCGTCGCATCGAACTTGGCATGAATCTGGAGTTTTAGCATGAAAACCACCCGATACGTTTTTTTCTTGATCCTCACGACATTTCTCCTGGCTCCCTCCATGCTCGCGCAGAGCGGGCGGGAATACCGCCGGTCCGCAATTATGAACGGCAACCAGGTGCGTACCGTGTTCGGCAACTGGGGTGTGATCGGCCAGCCGGTGGATACCAGACCCCGCGGTGCGTGGAAAAACGACAACAACGGCTACCTGGGCGACGTGAGTCCGTTTGTGGGAGCGGAAGTCCGGTGGCAGGACACCACGTTCCGGTCCGTCGTCTCGAGCCCCGTTGCGCGCCCGACACAGCTGGCCGATCTGGATCCGGCGACGGGAGAGAACTGGACCTTTGAACCGGTAGGCGGCTACTTCGCCTCCGCACCCAATCAAAGCATTGCCGTCAGCAACGACAACAAAACCTGGCCGGAATTCTGGCCGGACAAACTCAGCGACGGCGTCGACCCCGGGTGGAGGGGATCGTGGAACGGGTACTTCGGCAAGCGGATCAGCGCCGATCTTGAAACCTACTTCGTGATGGACGACAACGTCGATCGCCGGTTCAACTTCGCTCTGAACAACGCGCGGGGTATCGCTTTCAAACCGGACTCCCTGAACCTCTCACGAAACGGCCTGGCTCTGGATGTGCGCGTCCGCGCGATGCAATGGGCGCAGTTCCTCGCCCAGGACAATATTTTCTGGCTCTATGAGATCGCCAACACGGGAACCACCAGCTACGACCGGGTGGTGTTCGGCATGCTCGTCGGAACATACATCGGCGTCACGGGGAGTGATGGAAGCCCCCAGGAATACGATGACGATTGGTCGTTTTATGATGTCTTCACCAATATCACCTACACGGCCGACTTTGACCGGAATACGGGACGCAATCCGCGCTGGAATCAGAGGTTCCCGGTCGGGATGGTGGGGTATGCATTCCTGGAAAGTCCGGGTAACCCGTTCGACGGCATTGACAACGACGGTGATGCCGACTCTACGACGATCGGACAAGCTTCGCCGGTGTTCGAATCGACAAGTTTCGATTCGACTGTCATAGCGGCCGGCGCGAGAATTATTCTTGTGCGGGACGACTTTTCACGCGTGACATTCACGGTGCCCAACCGCGACTCCGTAAAAATCAAGACCCGCGGGATGCGCGACTCCATATGGATCTACCCGGGAAAAACCAAACTTGCGGAGGGAAACCTGGTTCGGGATTTCCAGGGGAACGAAGTCATCAATCGGAACGCGTATGACGGGATCGACAATGATTTTGATGGATTGATTGATGAGAATCGTTTCCTGCATTACCAGCAGTTCAAGCGGAACCGCAATTTTCCTTTTGAGGTCCTGCTGAATGTCCTCCGCCCGGTGCGCCACGTGAGCGCTGCAACCGGAGGCGTGGCCAATCCGTTGAGTATGATTGATGAACGAAGGAATGACCGGGTGGACAATGACGCGGACTGGGATATCAATTTTGATGATGTCGGGCGGGATGGTATCGGGCGCACGGCAGTGAACTACCCCGGTCCCGATTTTGGTGAGGGAGATGGTCTGCCCACATCCGGGTACGACAACTCCGGAAATGACACAGGACTGCCTGGTGAACCGAATATCGACAAGACCGACGTGGACGAATCAGATCAAATCGGCCTTTCCAGTTTCTATTATTTTGAGCCGGCCAATGTGGTCCGCCTGGGAGATGATGAGGAGCTCTGGAAGAATCTCGCCCCGGGCTTTTTTGATGTGCCCACATCCATCGTCAACAATCGCCCCCAGCGTGGTGAAGATGGTGATTTTATTTACGGTTCGGGCTATTTCCCTCTGCTTGCCGGAACAACAGAGCGGTTCTCTCTCGCCCTTGTCTACGGCGGCGGAAAGGGCGGGAGTGTGCAGGATGATATCGATGACCTGCTGAAGAACAAACGTACGGTACAGAAGATTTACGATGCGAACTACCAGTTCCCCACGCCCCCTGACAAACCTACGCTGGTTGCCGTGCCGGGTGACCGGCAGGTGACGCTGTACTGGGATCGGGTTGCCGAAGCATCCGTTGATCCTGTGCTCCGTACCAGGGACTTTGAAGGGTATAAACTCTACAAGTCCACCGACCCGGACTTCAGCAACATCTTTACCATCACGGACGCCACCGGCACGCCCCGCGGGTATCAACCCCTCGCACAATACGACATTGCGAACAGTATCCGGGGATTCTTCCGGGCCAGCGGTGAGCTCTTCCAGGCCGCAGCGGGGTACTCCTTTAACCTCGGCGATGACTCGGGTCTGAAGCACACGTATGTCGACCGTGAAGTCGAGAACGGCCGGAGGTACTTTTACGCCGTTGTTGCATACGATCGCGGGGACGAACTCGCAGGCATCTTCCCCGGAGAAAACACAAAACCGGTGCGCATTCTCTCCACCGGAGAAGTGGAAAGGGATATCAATGTTGCGGTGGTGACGCCGAACGCGCAGACGGCGGGATATGTTTCTCCCTCGTCAGGAGTCTCTGCACTCCACCCATCGGGACCGGCGACGGGCGGCGTCAAATTTGCAATTGTGGATGAAAGAAAACTGACCGGCCACCGGTACCGCGTGACGTTCCTGGATACACAGATGGATAGTGTGGACAACAACGCGAACGGAAAGCTGGATTTCAGCGACAGCACCGAATGGAACCGGATTACCACATTCTACAATGTTGAAGATATGACCCAGTTGTCGGAGCAGTTTATCAGTCAGGATACTGCGAATGTGAGCTTTAACAAGAAGAATCTCATGCCGGGGACAGTCACAGTCCGGAATCAACAGGGGAGCGTGATAGATCCCGCCAACTACATCCTGAATACGACTCGTGGAAGTATCCGGGGTGCGGCGCCGGGAACCCTGCCGCCCGGTACGTATTCGATCTCGTACAGGTACTATCCTGTGTATCGAAGTCCCAATATGCAGGGGACTCCCTATGAAACGGAAAACGCCGAGGCGGACATTTTTGACGGTCTGACTCTGGTGTTCAATAATTTCTGGACCGTCCGGGATACTCTGGATGCATCAACGGGCTGGGTGGGGAAGAGTGCGTACATCGTCAACGCCGGTCCGACAAATCTGCAATTGCTGGATCCCCCGTTGTTCGGTTACCGGCGTCCGGCTGATTACGAAATTGTCTTTGCCAACACCATTGTGGACACGTCAACGATCGGGCCGTTCCCGTATGACGTTTCCATTCCGGTGAATTTCCGGATTCTTAACCGGACTGACAGTACGTACATCAAATTCCTCTTTACAGAGGGGCCTTCGCCGGGTGGGCTCAACAAACTCTCCCCTCTGGATGAACTTATTCTTATGGAAAAGAATCCCCGGGGTGAATATTATCCGACATGGGATCTTTTCTTCCTGGCCAAGGTGGGAGATCCCGGCGATACTGTCTATGCTCTCGGGACTGGCGACAAGTGGATCTTCAAGACGACAAAACCATACCGGAATGGGGATGTGTTTGAGTTTGTGACTGAGCTCCCGCGCATTGACAATACGGTAGCCGGCGCACTTCTGGACCGTATCCGCGTCGTCCCCAACCCCTACGTGACGGCGTCGAGTTTTGAACCCCCGCTGAATCCGGGCATCACCAGCGGCCGCGGGGAACGAAAGATCGATTTCACGCATCTTCCTGCCGAGGCGACAATCAGGATCTTCACCTCACGGGGTGACCACGTGGTGACCCTCCGCCATGATGGATCACGGGATGATGGGACGGTCTCCTGGAATCTTAAGACCAAGGAAAACCTGGACATCGCATTTGGCGTCTATTTTTACATCCTGGAATCATCGGTGGGCAATAAAACCGGCAAGATTGCGATCATTAAGTGAGGATGACCATGAACAGATTCCGTTTTACGAGCGTGACACACGCAATCGCCGGATTGCTGGTCGTCCTGAGCATACAGGAACCGGTACAGGCACAAACCAAAGTCGGGACCACGGCCGCGCAGTTTCTCGGCGTCTCTGTCGGCCCCCGTGCCATCGCGATGGGCGGCGCATACGTGGCTGCGAATGACGACGCCACTTCGATGTACTGGAACCCCGGAGCGTTTCAACAGGCCGGCAAATCGCAGGCAGTGTTCTCCAATACGGATTGGCTTGTCGGGACGAAGTTCCGGTGGTTCGGGTTTATGCTGAATCTCGGGGACGAGAACGCGCTTGGTGTGAGCCTTACACAGCTCGATTATGGAGAAGAGGAGGTCACGACGGTGGCTTCACCGGACGGTACCGGGGAACGCTGGTCGGCCCAGGATCTGGCAATCGGTGTTTCATATTGCCGGCGATTAACCGATCGGTTTTCCATGGGAGGAACCGTCAAGTATGTCGAGCAGCGGATCTGGAATGAAAGCGCCAGCACCTTCGCATTTGATCTCGGACTGTTGTTTGTAACAGGTTTTAACGACATGCGGCTCGGCGTCTCAATGTCGAATTTCGGCGGAGAGATGACTCTGGCGGGACGTGACTTGCTCCAGCGGGTGGATATCGATCCCTCCAATTCCGGTTCCAACAAGTCGCTCGTCGGAAATTTGAAAACCGATCCCTGGGCCATCCCGCTGTTGTTCAGGGTCGGTGTTGCGATGGATGCCTACAAAGACGAGACCTTCCGTTTGACCGTTGCAGCCGATGCCTTACGCCCCAACGATAACGAAGAATCGGTCAACGTGGGGGGAGAGTTTGGCTGGAACGACATGATCTTCCTCCGGGGAGGGTACAAGTCTCTCTTTGGCAAGGATGCAGAAGAGGGAGTTTCGCTGGGGGCCGGACTAAAATATACTGCTGACGCGCTCGGTTCCATCGAGCTGAATTATGCGTACACGAATTTTGGACTTTTTGGCAATATTAACACCATCGCCCTTTCGGTCGCATTCTGACACTACGTACCGGAGGGCCGGGAGTTTCCATCATACCATCCCGCAGAGAAAGGAGGATTCGGGAAACCACAGTCTGGAGCAGGGGCGATACGAGGGAGGCTGAGTCGATTCAGCTTGACGCGGAAAGGACAATTCTCTATTTTATATGGCTGCCAACGGCGGTTATACTTTTCCGTTTATCTCACTAACCACAATCCACATAAGGAGTACTCTATGAAACACTTCACAACGCTGTTGCTTTCTGTGCTGCTGGTTGCGAGCCTGGCTTTTGCCGGCGAGGAACCGGACACCCGGAAAGCACCGGTCGGAGCAAATCCCGGTGTGACCTTCGGGACGGATGCCGGGTGGCTGCAGTTGACGCAGGTCACCCTGGCTTCCTATCAGTTCCCGAGTGTTCAGTACCTGGACACCGTGGCCTGGATTGCAGGCTACCGGACATCCGCACCGCGGACTCCGCTCGCATACTATTCTATCAGGGGCGGAGATTGGAACAAGATCACGCTGCCCGGAGGAGACCGTGGGATCTTCCAGGCGTGGGATGCAAAACTCGCCGTGTATGCGGGTTTTGACGGTAAGATCTGGCGCACAACAACCGGCGGAACATCCTGGGACAGTGTCTATTACTACGGTGCCGGAGCCGGTTTCTTTGATGGCGTCAAGTTCGTCAGCAAGGACACTCTGGTCGCATTTGGTGATGCAGACGGAAGCGGTATGTGCGTCGTCCGCAGCACCGACGGCGGAGCAACCTGGACCCGGAATGCAAGCCTGCCGGTGGCATTCAGTGGGAAGTCGTACTCCTTTGCGACGTACGGTCAGGCAATGGAGACATACGGCAACAGCGTGTGGTTGACTGCCTACACTTCCGGGACACTGCCCGAGATCGCACGTTCAACGGATGCCGGTGCGACCTGGACTTCCTCGTCGGTGTCATTAACAGGTGGCATAGCCAACAACTACTACGTCCGTTCAATCAACTTCCTGAACGACACCGTCGGTTATATTGTTGACCGTGCTGCGACCGCCGCCAATTTCGGGTACATTCACAAGACGACCGATGGTGGTCTTACCTGGAGTGACTCGATTGCGGTGAATCCTGCCGCGTCTCATTCGACGCAGGAATTACGCTCCGCAAAGCCGATCCGTGGCACGAACATCGTGGTCGTCACCGGACAGGACTTTACGGTTGCTACGGCAAATCGTGGTCGTGTTTGGTGGTCCACCGATGCCGGCTCCACATGGGATCCCGTTGCGGCAATCGGACCCGAACTCTGGAATTCTTCATTCAAGAGTGCGTCTGAAGGTCTCGCAATCGGTACCCAGAATGCTCTCAAATTCACGAGCAAGAATGTCCGCAAGGTGGTCTTCAATCTGAACACCTCTACCGTGCCTGATACGTTGCCTGTCACAGGACAGACCGTCCAGATGCGGGGTGGTGTGAACCATGCCGGCGGATTCTCACCGATTACCTGGGGCAATGATGCTCAGAATAACTTGACCAAAATCGGTGGCGACTACTGGCAGAAGACCATGTATTTGCAGGCGGGCGATACGCTGCGCTACAAATACGTGATTGCGTACAGCTCGGGAACAGGCTGGGAAGGTGGCGTTGTCCCTGCAGATTTCCCTGCCGCAACGAATGCAGATCGTTCGTTTATCGTGCCTGACATGGACACGACGCTCAACGTCGAGTTCTGGAACAACGGCGCCGGTACGCGGGCACAGTATTTCCGCCCATGGGCGGCCGCGGCGGATTCATTCTTTACGGTCTACTTCCGCGTGAATATGAACGGCATCATTTCCGCCGGATCATATGGATACAACGGTGATGTGGATACGCTGGCCGTGCGCGGTGGCGGCTCCGCGGGAAGTGATCTTGATTGGGGACGGTCCTCGTATCTGCTACGCGAATCCCCGGCCTCCAACGGCGACGGCTACACAAGCGCAGCCAATGTCTTTCTGGTCGGGTGGTCTCAAGATTAAGAAGGCCGGTCTGACAGAGGGATCGACCATCGGATTCAAGTATCTTATTGGCTCCGATTGGAACCGTCCGAACGGGTCGAAGGCTGATGAAACCACCGACCGTAACTTCAAGGTCCCCATGGGATTCAAGGATACCACGCTGACATGGGTGTATTTCAACAACGATCGCCCTCAGGCCCGTGCGAATCCCGATACGGTAAAGATGACGTTTATTGCAAACCTCGCCCAGGCCGCATCCAGTGGCGGGTTTAACGTCACGACCGATACGTTGTATGTGCGTACCGGATATTTCAGCACTTCGAATGAATCCGGCCGGAGCAAACAAATGCTTCGACTCTCCGGCACGATCTTCCAGGTGGTAGACACAGTGATCACCGCGAAGAACAAGATGCTGGATTATCAGTACTACACCGTGCGGAACGGGCAGGACGTCCGTGAGAACTACTACAACTTCTACTACACCGGCCCGGTCGCTTCAGAAGCCGAACGGCGTCAGATTCTTATCGACTCGATTAGCCTCGAAGACAAACGGCATGACCGTACGCGACACAGCGACAAGCATCACCCAGGCACGGCGCCAGCCGGTATTCTCAAACGCCCGCCTGCTTGCCAGGAACGTCAACGTGAAGTGGGAAGTCGACCTGCGTCCGGCATACTACCAGGTGCACCTCGGTGGCGACTCGCTGTCGGATATCCAGGGTACGTTTACCATCCGTGTGGCGGACAAAGACTCCATCATGAAGTGGGGAGTCTGGATGAACGGTCCGGCAGTCGGTGGCTGGAGTAACGATGGTGGTGACTGGGGTATTTCGCTTTCGAACAACCTGGCAAAGAAGCTGTTTGACAATGGCACAAACGGCGACCGTGTTGCCGGCGACTCCATTTTCACGCGGCAGGTTCTTGCCTCACCCGACAGCGTCGCGATCGGAAGCAAAGACCGCGTAGGCCAGACCTTCAAGTTTGGTATCCGCGGCGGCGACAATGAAGGTGGTAGCGGCGGATTCGGAAACAACCACAATGAGAATATTGTGGATACCGACTACGATCTACACGGTCAGCAATCAGTTCGGCAGCATCAACCCGGCATTCTATGATGCATGGGATTATGATCTTCGCAGGCCCAAAACTCCGACCAGCGTGTTCGATCCGGACAAGCCGTTGGTGTTTGAACTTGCGCAGAACTATCCAAACCCCTTCAATCCGACAACAAAGATCGAATACTCCATCCCGTTGCAGGCACAGGTGGAGCTGAGGATCTATAATGTGGTCGGTCAGGAAGTGGCGATACTGGTGAACGAAATTCAGAAGCCAGGCGTCCACGACGTGAAATTCGAAGCATCGAAGCTCGCGAGTGGTGTCTACTTCTACCGGCTCGTTGCCGGTACATTCACAAGTGTCAAGAAGATGGTGCTGTTGAAGTAAACGGTTCGGCATCGTGCTGATGCCCGGCAAGGCGGTTCCGGCTCTCGGGGCCGCCTTGTTTTTTGTCTACGAATTGAGCGCTTCTGACCCACGATGATCCGAATCCTTGTCCTCCTGCTCCTCGCTGCACGTCTCCTTTTCGCACAGTCGGGAGGTGCGCCCGATGCGGTTATCGCGCGCGCAGGAAACGTTTTTGTCTCCGAACAGGAGTTTCTGAAACGGTTTGAGCTTACCCCGGGACTTTACCGCCATCGAAAACCGCAACTGGAACAGGAAAAGCTCCAGCTGCTGTACTCCATGGTGGCAGAGAAACTGCTTGCCCAGGAAGCCCAACAACGAGGATGCGATACAGCGGCTCTCTATCGCGGAGCCGTAGCAGAAACCGTAAAACTGCTTGCCCGTGATGCGTTGTACCGTCAGGAAGTCCGGGAGAAAGTCGTGGTAAGCTCTTCCGAAATCAAGGAAGGGATTACACGCGCCCGCGTCCAGCGCCTTGTCGCGTTCTGGTTCTTCGAAGAGGAGAATGATGCGCGTTTTGTACGTTCACAGATCCAATCGGGTTCGGATTTTGACCGCTTTGTTCTCGACACGAACATGCTGGCAGTGCGTGATACCGCCACGGTACTCTGGGGCGATGCGGAACAGTCTGTCGAAGATGCCGCCTATCAACTCCAGCAGGGGGGTGTCTCACCGGTAGTGCCCGCAGGCGATGGGTTCTACATCCTTCGCCTGCTTGCGGTGAACCAGAATCCTGTTCTGATGTCTCTCCCGCCACTTACGCTTCGTGAGCGTGTGATCAGCACGATCCGACAGCGGAAGGAGCGCGTTCGGGAAGCCGAAGTGATCACCGGTCTGCTCCGCGCACACTCCGCCTTCTCTCCGCCTGCGCTGTTCCGCCGTGTGGCGGACAGTCTGGCATCGGTGTTTCATGCGTCGTATGCTGCACCCGCGACCGCGCTTTCCCCCGCAATGGGCGCCGAAACGCTCCGGAGACTGCACGCTGTCGCCGATGATACACTGATCGTTGCGGGCCCGGCCGCATGGAGTGTGCGGGAAGCCCTTGAGAAACTCGTACGCAGAGGGTTCAGCGTGCACGGCGATTCTGTGCGGGGAGTAGCGGCCCGACTGTACACCGTCTTCCGGGAGTGGACCCACCATGAGCTCCTTGCCCAGGAGGCCCTCGCGCGCGGGCTCGAGAAGGACCTCTCCGTGCAACAACGCCTTGCCCCCTGGAAAGACCACCTTCTTGCCGGCATGGTCCAACGGCGTATCCATGAAACTCTGGATGTCGCCGATGCAGAGGTCTTTGCCTACCTTCAGAGCACTGATTCGTCGCTCGTGATACCTGAAGTCCGTCTCCGCCTCCTGCGCACACGTACCTTCGAACAGATGGACGCAGCCTTCCGCGCCCTGGAGAAAGGGGTTCCGTTCGACAGCGTGATTGCAGAGATGTCAGATGATCTTCTGTCGCGCCCTCGGCGCGGAGATACCGGGTTCTTCCCTGTCACGGACCGGTATCCCCTCGGACTTATCGGATCCCGTCTTGAACCGGGGGAGTTTTATGGGCCTCTTCGGGATTCGAGCGGTTATGTCTACTTTCAACTTCTGGAAACACGGAAAAACGCGGCATGGGAGGACACGGCGGCAGCCGCACGGTTTGCGCGCGCAAAGGAAGAAGTACGCCGCATGAAAGAACGCCGGGCTGTAACACTCTTTGTTGCACAATCCGCCCGGCAGCGGGGGTTTGAAATTTACTATGACAGGCTTCAGATGTTGAAGGTGACCCCGTTCCCCATGCTCGCCTACCGGATGCTCGGGTTTGGAGGGCGTATGTTCGAGGTGCCTTTTGTAGAACCCCAGCTCGAATGGCTCAACACCGAACCACCGGTCGAGGTGATCCTCCCGTGAGCAAGGCTGTTTCCATAAAACTTCCACTCTGGAAGCGGATTCTCTTCAGCATCGTTCCTGCCGCACTTTTTCTGGTGCTGCTCGTGCTGGCGGAATTCGTCGCCCGCTGGGCCTCTCCGGTTCCTCCCGAGAGACTTGTCGATGAAGTGCAATTTGACGGAATCACCTGGTATCAGACAAACCGGTCGTTCCTGAAGAAGTACTTTCCGGCCGGAACTCCACTGGTGCCGGAGTTCAAGACCGGACTCTTCCGCAAGGAGAAAACCGGAACCACCTTCCGGGTGATGTGTCTCGGCGGTTCTACAATGTTCGGAACCCCGTATGATATGAATGCCAATATCCAGGGGATCCTCCGGCGGCAGCTTCGTCACCGGTACCCGTCACTTGAGTGGGAGGTGATTAACTGGGGCGCCTCGGCGATCAACAGCAACGTGATCAGGGATTTGGCAGACGATCTGCTTGCCTTCACGCCCGACCTCGTCATCATCTATATGGGCCACAATGAATATTATGGCCCTGACGGCATAGGTGCTTCATTCCCGGAGCGGTATATTCCCTCGCTTACCCCGCTGAAGTACCGGATGCGGGAATTACGTCTTGTGCAGATTGTGCAGCAATGGATTGCCGGAGCAGCTCCGGATGCAGGGTCAGCCGGCAATCTGATGCGCCAGGTCTCGGGAGGCAGTCTGGTCCCGACGGACTCTGAGGAAAACACCCGTGTGCTTCAGCGTTTTGAGGCAAATCTGAGTGATATTCTTGAGACGTTTTCTGCGGCGCAAATTCCCGTGGTCATCAGCGATGTCGCTTCCAATCTTCTGTTTCCGCCGTTTGCAGGGGACAGCGTGATTGGCAGCCGGAACACAACAGAGTTTGATCTCCAGATGAGGAAGCTGTCCGGCGAAGGACGGTACGATGAGATGCTCGATGTCATCCACACGCTTTCAGCACCCGACACACTGCACCCCTTTGCACTGTACTGGAAGGGATTCGCGCTCCGTGCGACCGGTCACCCGAAGGAAGCCCGGGAGTTGCTTCTGGGCGCGCGGGACCAGGACCTTCTGAAATTCAGGGCGCCCCGCCAGGTGAACACCATCATCCATGCCGCGAGCACGACGTACCATATTCCTCTTGTCGCAGCTGACTCATTGCTTGGAGCTGGATCCGGAGATGGAATTCCGGATGAGACAATGTTCTGGGAGCACCTGCACCCGACTCCCGCGGGTTACTCCATCATTGCAAGCGGGTTTCTGGAGACGATCACGAAGAGCGGGATCGTCCGGGTACCACCCGCCGTTCTCACTCAGGTTCCGTTTCACATGGATTCCCTGCGTGTGTGCTGGCTGGATCTTGCATACGGAGACTTCTCGATACAGCGCCTCACCGGCAAGTGGCCGTTCGAGAGCTACGCGAGGACGCCTCTTGTGTTGCTGAACGCGGACCCTCAACAGTTGAGTATCGTACGGGATACGTATGCGCGCGTCTTACAATGGAACGAGGCCTGCTACGCGTCAGCGAAAACATTCTGGAGGATGGGCAGGCTCCGTGATGCTCTCACGACGTACGAAGCGATGCTGGAAGAGTATCCGTACAGCTTCTATACGAACTATCTTGCGGGAAGCCTGTTGAACACGATGGGAGAAGGGGACCGGGCGATCGGATACCTGAAACAGTCCATAAGCGCTAATCCTGAATACCTCCCCCCGCGCCTGGATCTGGGTTTGCTCGATGTGAACCATGGGCGGTATGCCGAGGCGCTCGTGCAGCTCCAGGCCGTCGTGGATCAGGCGGGTACGACCCCGGAGCAGATGCGCATCAAAGCCAATGCCCTGTACGGAATCGGGGCCGCGTGCGCCAACCAGGGGGATATGGACCGTGCGGCTGCTGCAGTCGATCAGGCACTGCTCCTGCAGCCCGGATACACAGACGCGTTGCGTCTCAAAGAAGCGATACGAAAATCGAAATGAGAAACTGCCTGCGTATGTTATTTACGGTTGATCTCAGCCATCAGCTGGACGGATGGCAGATGATCCGGCCTCAGGCGAAGCACCGCCTGGATACGCTGGAGCGCCAGGTCGGACCGTCCGGACCGATACAGGGCAAGGGCCAGCAGATAACCGTTTTCCACCTGCTCCGGCGGGGAGAGGGTATAGGTAAACATTCTTGAGTAGTGCTCTGCCGCCTCGGCGGGTCTGGACGTGCGGGCGGCGATATCGCCCAGTGCGCGGTATGCGAGCAGGGTTGGGCGGACAAGCAACGATTGCCGGAGTGTTGATTCGACTTCCATAATCCGGTTCTGGTCGAGGAGCAATCGGGCGAGCTGAAGGTAAGGTTCAACATTTACCCGGGGAAGTTGGTTGATGATGGTACGGTACTCGCGTTCAAGCGCAGGGAGGTTCCTCTGTACCGAGTAGAATGTCACGGCACGCTCGTGGGCCTGCAACCAGTGGATATGCCCGCGTGTTGCCTCGTCAGCGATCTGGCCGAGAGTGTCTGTCGCCGATATGGCACTGACCGGACTCTCCCCTTCCTGAAACGGCCAGGCGGTGATAAGCACTTCCGTGCGGCGGGATGCGAGCCGTTCGTCCAGCGCGGTCAGGTGCCGGTCTTCCCAGAAGGCCGCATCCGGAATGGTGTCCCGCCTCGCCCACTCAACGGGCGTTGCCATCAACCCGCGGGAACGGATCTGATGGACATATGCCCTGGCAAGGAGGAACTGTCCGTAGGAGGTCGGGTGGAGATGTTCGAGAATGAGGTCGCTGCCGATAATGCTGTCGCGGGAAAAGGCGGCGAACTCCTTTTCCATGTCCACAGCCATTCCATATCCCGAATCATCCATCGCCAGAATGACAGCGTTAAAGTCGGAACTGGTCCGGAAACGAAGCTCGTCAAGATCCCGGGCGCGCACATAGGAATGCCGCGCTTCATCCGTGCGCCCGAGCGTATCAAGGGATTGTGCAATCCGGAAATGGGTTTCTGCGTGGTTCGGGAAGATCAGTCCCGCCGCACGATAGGCCGCGAGGGCGGAATCAAACAAACCATTCATGGTGTGCGTCATGCCGGCATTAAACGCTCTGTGAAAATCGAGTTGCATTTCCGGAGGGAGCGTCGATGGATCGGCGGAAATGAACGGCGCCAGACCGCGCAGGTTCGACACCTGAGTGCCAAACAGTACGGGGACGTCGTGACGTGCGCAAATATCCCTGATCTCTCCGATATTGGCACGAAACACGTCCAGGCCGGCACGGTAAAGATCACTGTCGACCGGAATGTACTGTCCGTGCGCGAGTTTCTCCATCATCGTGCTCCGCGTGTCGGCCGCGTTGCTGCCAAACCAGCCCGTGAACAATACATAGGCCGCGCGTGCCGCTTGATACAGCCGGAGATGGACAAGGCGCAGGGAAAGCTGCGAGAACCAGCGGGATTTTCCCAGCGATTCATGAGACGCGACCCCGAGGGCACCGTAAAACTCGTTGTGGCCGTCGTATACGATTACCAGATCGGGTTGATACCCAATGATCTCATCGGCCATGTCAAGAGCGGTGTAGCTGTTGGTTGCAGTCATACCCAGATTGATAACTTCAATCGTACGGTCCGGGAAAATCCGGGCAAGCCGGTCGCGCAGAAATGAAGGGAAGGCACCATTGTACCAGTAGGGGAACCCGACGGTGGTGGACCCGCCGAGACAGAAGATGCGGTATGTGCCCTCCGGCTTCGGGTCCAGAAAGTAATCCGGAGATGTTGAAGGTGTGAACGACACGCGCGAAAAATACCGGTGTTTCACGCCGGGATTCATGATATGATACTCTGTTCCGTTGAGCACCTCAGTGGTGAAAAGATTCAGATCGGGTCCGAATCCAAGAGCCCTTAGTCCTCCCTCCATTGCGAGCAGAAAGAGGAAAGGGAAGGACACCATGAAGGCGAAATACCAGCGGCGGCGGGAAACGGTCATATGGTCTCTATGAGGAAGATTGGGAACAGGTTATGAAATATACGAGCTTCTCTGTGGAAAGCAAAACGGTCCGTGATGTGTTTGTGCTCGGCGTTGCAGCACTTCTCCTGTCGGGAACAGCAGGCGCGCAGGACAGTGTTGATGTGACATTCCGGTATACGGTCGCCGGGAAATCCGCTGTCTCCGTGCCCGGCGAGTTTAATGGGTGGAGCACGACGGCTGCACCCATGACAAATATCGGCGGAGATGTCTGGGTCCGGGTTGTCCGCCTCCGCGTCGGCGGAAATCCCTCTCCCCCGGCCGCCGGTGTGCCGGGGGCATGGCAATACAAATTCTGGTACACCGGTGCTTCCCCCTGGCCGAATGACCCGTTGAATCATCATCAGAATTCAGCCGACAACAACAATACGTTTCTCTATCTCCGGGATCCGACCATCTATCAGTTTGTCCCGAATCAGCGGACCGGGATTCAGTCCACTGTCACCCCTACAATCTCGGCCTACATTTTCCCCAGGGTGGGCGGTACGGTGGATACGTCAACCCTGCGGCTCACCATCGATGGTGTGTTGCATGAAGGGGTGGGAAGTCTGTACAATCCGGCCACGCAACAGTTTGTGTTCACTCCGACGACGCCGCTCACGAACGGAGACCACACGGTCATCCTGTACGCCGGAACGTCCGCTGACACGGTTCGCTTTGCCACGAGCGCAGGTTTTGTGCGGATTACGACGCGCGGTGGTTTCTCGACCATCAGCCCCGTACGCACACTGCGCGGTCTTGTACAGGATACCGCATCAACCGATGTCTGGATCGTGCGCAACGGAACGGACACAACCCTGGTGCAGGCGCTGGGCGGACGCTGGACTGTCACGGACACCCTCACGCCGGGGGTGAACGAGTTTCGTGCTCTGGCTGATTCAGCCGGGGTGCGCATCGCCTCTGATCCGGTCACGATCACCTATGCCGTATCGCGCGCTCCCCGGGCAGCTGCCACGGCTTCGCTGCTCGCCGGCTCAGTGATGCTGAGCACGACCGGATCTACTGATCCGCAGGGGCTGCCTCTTGCAGGCTTCCAGTGGCTTGACGATCCGGCAGTTCCTCTTGGACTGAACGGAAAGAGCGGAAGTTCAGAAGTCGTGCCGCTCCCTTCCACGCCGGGAGAATACTATTTTGGCCTTATCGTGCGTGACCAGGAGGGCCTGGCCGACACCATTCGTTCCTACTTTATCCTGACGGGTGAGGGGACGATCATCAACCCCACCGTGTCGATGAATCCTGAATGGGCGCGGAAGGCTCGCGTGTATTTCCTCTTCCCGAAGGCAGCCTCGCAGGAGGGGACGATCAACGGTGCGGCCCAGCACCTCACCCACATCCGCGATTTGGGCTTCTCCGTGATCTGGTTGATGCCTGTGATGCGCAATGCATTTCCGATCAATACCGGTTTCGGGCCGGGCTACAATATTACGGACTTTTACAATGTCGCGCCGGAATATGGAACAAATCAGGATTTTAGAAATTTTGTGGATCAGGCTCATACGCTGGGCATGAAAGTGATCCTGGATATCACGCCCAACCACTCGAGCCGGTCACACCCCTGGGCTGTTGACGCGCGTGCATACGGAGAGGACTCGCCGTACTGGAGCTGGTATGAACACACGATGATTCCGCACAATACAAACGGACTCGGGCAATCTTTCGACCAGTACGGGTTCACCTACTATTCCGGATTCAGCGACCAGCTTCTGAATCTCAACTGGGCCGATCCTGACCTGCGGCAGGAGATGATCCGGATGCTGACATACTGGATACGGGAGTTCGGCGTGGATGGATACCGGTTTGATGTCTACTGGGGTCCGCACAGGCGATATGGCGAAATAGCCATGGGACAACCGGTTCGTGACGCGCTGAAAAGAGCGAAGCCTGATATTCTCCTTCTGGCGGAGGATGATGGCACGGGGTCAGGGACGGAAGTGATCTATGCCGATTACAGCTATCAGGGCGTACACGGCGGTGTGGATGCGGCATACGATTTTAAACTGTACTTCGATCAGATCCGGGGTTTCAACAACACGGCGGCCGCCATTACGGCGCTGCATGCCGACATTGACAACAGCGGATTCTTCCCCGGCGAGCATGCCCTGTACATGCGGTTTATGGAATCCCAGGACGAAGACCGGATCGTCTATTTTTATTCGGGGGCGTTTCAACTTGATGCCACGACCACGTTCCGGAAGACCATGCCTGTGGCCACGGTGTTGTTTACCGCCCCCGGTTTCCCCATGCTCTGGAACGGACAAGAAGTGGGCTGGGGATACGGGATAAGCGGTGCAAAAGAGGCGCGGGCGAGGAGTATTATCAACTGGTTCTATCAGGGGCGTGGCCTGCTCGCACCACACTATCAGAAACTGGCGACGCTTCGCGGGGCCTTCCCCGCATTCACCGAACCCAAACGTGATACCAACCTTGATGGCCGCGTGGATGGGAACGATGCGTCGATCTTCGTCCGGTGTCCGACGGGGAATGCACTGGTCTATGGTTTTGTCCGTCCGTTCCTTGGACAGAATGGCGTGACGGTTGTGAATGTCTCTGATGTGGAACAGGTTGCCGTCCTGGATCTGAGCGAAACCTCCGGCATACTCTTTCCGGACGAAATCAGACCGTCATCTCCCGTCTATCTTAATGATCTTTTAGGGAGTGAAACCACGTTAACCACGCTGGGAGCACTTGCGGCCGTTCCGGTCACGTTGCCTGCCTACGGGAGCAAGGTGTATACGGTTTCGCTGACCGCTGATACCCTGAAGATTGCCAATCCTATTCTGAGCGTGCGGGAGACCGGTCAGACACCGGGCCGGTTCTTTGTGTACCCCAACTACCCGAATCCCTTTAATCCGTTGACGGTGATTTCCTTCGACCTGCCGGGCGAAAGCAGGGTGATCGTTACCGTGCACGACATTCTCGGACGTGAGATTGCCAGATTGCTTGATGCCGAGCGGGGAGCAGGACTTCATCGTGTTGAGTGGGACGCCCGCACCGGGGGAGGAAGATCCGCCGCATCAGGAATATATTTTGCCCGCGTTACTGCCGGGAACGGGACATCCAGGCTTTCGCACACCCACACCATGCTCCTGTTGAAGTGAGAGAATATTGATCCTCCGCGCACGACCCGGTATGCGCGATCCGTCGTGGTCCGTGCGGCCATTGTATCGACAAGAGAGAAGAGGCAGAGAGATGACAGTTCTCAGACGTGTACTGACCGTAGTCTGCGCGGCACTCACGGCGACTATGGTCCAGGCCCAACCGCAGGAGGTTTCCGGCGGTGTCCGTTTTACCTATCCGGCCGGAAGCGAAACCTCGGTCTCGGTTCTGGGCGATTTTAACGGATGGACGAAAGACGAGCATCCGCTGCAGAGGAGCAACGGCGAATGGTCGGCGGTGTGTCTGTTACGTCCGGGCGTGTATCAGTACAAGTTTCTGATTGACGGAACCCGCTACGAGAACGATCCCGGGAATCCGGTGCACGTTGACAACTTCAACCGGTCCTCGAAGAATTCCGTTTTCGTTATTACGCAGAATGGCGGCTTGCTTCTGGCTGCGGAAGCTCCCGCGTCTCCCCGTAATCCGGAAGACCTGTATCCGGCATCAACCGGCCGCCAGCCGGTCTATCTCAACATCATCTGGCATCAGCACCAGCCCCTCTACGCAAACCCGGAGACGGATCAGCTTGCGGCGCCCTGGGTGCGCACTCACGCGACGAAGGACTACTATGACATGGCCTCGATGCTGCGTGAATATCCCCGTGTCCATTGTACGGTAAATCTCACCACATCCCTGCTTCATCAGCTCAGGGAATATTATCTTGCCCGACTCGGGCCGTACATTGATCTGCGTGCGGGGACGATCGATGTGGCGGGTTTCTGGAAACAGTGGAAGGGGAAGACCGATCCGTGGATTGACATGGCGCTGACGCCCGCGGCAGACTACACGGAGGTCCAGCGTGCTCATCTTTATAGAGACGCCTGGAGTGCGTTCGGCATCAGCGAAGTGATGATCGAACGTTTTCCCGCATACAAACTGCTCCGTGACCGCCTGCAGGCGGTGAAAACGCCCGGTCAGAATCTTTTCACCACAGAAGAAGAACGTGAGATTCTGTTCTGGTTCTATCTTGCGTATTTTGATCCCGATTTTTTGCGCGGAGCAGTGCCGCTGCCGGGGGGGACTGTCTGCGACTTGCGGGAGTATGTGGACGAACATGAGGATGGCACGTTCCATCTCCGCCGTCCGGTCACCGATGAAGATTGCAGGCGGCTGGTCGTGGAGTCGTACAAGGTAATGGCCGCGGTGATCCCGGTGCATCGTTCGCTCCGGTACAACCCGAACAAGCACACAGGACAAATCGACATCATCACGACACCGTTTTATCATCCTATCCTTCCCCTGATCTATGATTCCGAACTGGCCCGGATCTGCCAACCGCAGGATTCTCTGCCCGCGCGGTATGCCTATCCTGCTGATGCCGAAGCACAGGTCATCAAGGCGATTCGAATGTACCGGGAGATCTTTGGAGAACCGCCCGCCGGCATGTGGCCCGGAGAGGGTTCGGTGGCGCAGCCGATTCTTGAAATCCTGCGCGCGAACGGGATACTCTGGACGGCAAGCGATCGGAAGGTTCTGGTCCGGTCCCGGCCGCCCGGCAAACCCAACACGTCTGCTTTCAGCTTTCCCGCAGGTCCCGACCGGCATGGCGCTGGTGTTCCGCGACACGGAACTCTCGGACCGGATCGGTTTCAAGTACCAGTCGATGGACGGCGAAGCTGCCGCAGAAGATTTTGTGCAGAGCATCCTGGATCTTGCCCCGCTCGAGGCTGAGCCCGAGGTGCTGATCACCGTCATTCTCGACGGCGAGAACGCCTGGGAGTGGTATCAAAAAGACAATGACGGGAAGATATTTCTCCACTCGTTATACCGAAAACTCTCGGCCCTCTACGCGCAGGAGCGGATTATCACCGTGACGATGAGCGAGTATCTGCAGGGTAATCCGCAGCGCAAGATTCCGGCCCATCCGATTCGGAACCTTCCGCAGATGGAATGGCTCTGGCCGGGTTCATGGATCAACGGCAACTATGATACGTGGATCGGCGAAGGGGAAGAGAATCAAGCATGGGAATACCTGCTCCAGGCACGCGAGTGATCTCGCCCGGTCGGGGATCCCTTCCCCTGATCCGCGTTCGGATGCACCGCGCACGGGAACGCGCGAATGGCACGCGTATATGGCATGGGAAGAGATGTATGCATCGGAAGGCTCGGACTGGTTCTGGTGGTACGGATCCGATCAAACGGCTCCCGCGGGGGACAAGCCGTTTGATACGGCCTACCGGGCGCATCTTCAGAACGTGTACCGGTTCGCGCGCCTTGCAGGGGGAACCATGCCTGACCGGACATTCGCGTCGATTCTCGCGGAGGAATCTGACGTCACTTCCGCCGTGGATGCTGCGGCGGCGGGAAAAGGGGCGATGGCGCGGGCCAGCGCTCCCGCGGCGACGGTGGTGTTTGTCTGCGACGCTTCCGGCCAGAAGGTGACACGCGCTCTCTACGTGGCCGGTGATCACACCCTCCTCGGTGCCTGGGTCCCAAACAGTGTTCCTATGCGGGACGATGGACAGGAGGGTGATGCAGTCGCCGGAGACGGACTGTGGACGCTGCGCGTTGTCCTGCCCGCCGGCATCACCATATCGTACAAATACACGAACAGCGGGACTCCCGGGCAATGGATGCCCGGCGACGAGTCTCCCGGGCGTAACCGTACGCTGACGATTCTTGAATCTCCACAACCACTCATTATTCATGACCGATTCGGACAGTAACTGCCTATGAAAACGTATGCTCCACCCAGAGCCCTCGATCTCGTCGAGGAAGCACTCAAGCGCAAAGTCAAAGATACACGCCTGCGAAAATATTCATACTCGGTCCCGTCGTTATGGGGATCGGGACGGGGCAAGCCGAAAACAGTAAAGGTCCATCCCTACGGGTACTTCCTCGGCGTCATCAAAAAGATCAAGAGCGTCAAGGCAACAAAAATCATCCCCTCGGAAGGGGGCGCGTGGACCCGCGAGGCGGTTATCTACAATCTGTTTATCCGGACCACCACGGCCTTTGATCATAACGGAAACGGAAAGCTCGATCTCCCGGTGAATGGTAATGGCCTGCGCGAAACGGGCACGTTTCTGAAAGCGATGGCCATGCTGCCGTACATCAAACGCCTGGGTGCAAACACCATCCACCTTCTCCCCATCACATCCATCGGGCATGACGGAAACAAGGGGACGCTGGGGTCACCGTATGCAATCCGGAACCCGTATGAGCTGGACGAGCATCTGGGTGAACCATCTCTTGGACTGGATGTCAAGGTAGAGTTCCGCGCCTTTGTGGAGGCAGCCCATCGGCTCGGACTACGGGTTGTGCTGGAGTTTGTATTCCGGACTGCCGCCAAGGATGGCGATTGGGTGAAGGAACACCCGGAGTGGATGTACTGGATCAAGGAGTCCGTTGCTCCGCGCGGATCAGGCGAGTCCGACCCCAACACCTACGGAAGTCCGATTTTTACGCGTGAAGAGCTGGATCACATTCATCACGATGTCGATCATAACCGGATGGATGCATTGATCCCCCCGCACAAGGTACATCGGGATTTCTTTACAGAGTCTCCTCTTTCAGAGAATGTGAAAAAAGAGAACGGCCGGTACATCGGCGCGCTGGCCGATGGAACACGCGTCCGGATACCCGGCGCCTTTGCCGATTGGCCGCCGGATGATAACCAGCCGCCGTGGAACGACGTCACGTATCTGCGCATGTACACACACCCTGATTTTAATTATATCGGATACAATACCATCCGGATGTATGACACCCGCCTGGCCCAGCTCCAGTATGTCAACCGGCCGCTCTGGGATCGTATTGTCGGGATTATCCCTTATTATCAACGTGAGTTTGCCATTGACGGGGTGATGATCGATATGGGTCACGCCCTCCCGATGGATCTAAAATCGGAGATGGTCGCCAAGGCCCGCAGTGCAGACCCGGACTTCGCATTCTGGGATGAGAATTTTGCCATTACACAACGGAGCTGTGAGGAAGGGTACAATGCAGTCTTCGGGTATATCTGGGTAGATCAACATCATCCGGATCGGATGCGGCGGTTTGTAGAACATCTTGCAACGAAGGGATTCCCCATACCGTCCTTTGCAACACCGGAGAGCCATAACACTCCGCGCGCTGCTTCCCGTTCGGGTGGCCTGGCCTACGCCCGGTGGGCGTTCTGCGTTAATGCATTTCTGCCGGCGATTCCGTTCATCCACTCGGGATTTGAGCTTGCGGAACGGTTCCCGATCAACACGGGGCTCGACTTCACGGCGGACGAGCTAAAAAAACTTCCGTCAGAAACACTTCCCCTGTTCAGTGAGTATGGCTATAACTGGCTGAGCGCCGAAGAATTCACCGGGATGATCACCGCGGTGCTGGCCATTCGAAAACGATATCAGACGATCGTGGTCGATCCGCATCCACGTGCATTTTCACTGCTCGAGGAGCCCAACCTCCGTATCCTCTCCTTCGAACGGCGCAGCGAGGACGGCCACACACGTTTGTCCGTTATCGGGAACATGGATTGTGAAGCTCCACAATGGGCAGCGACAAAGATGCAAACCCATCGCCATACCCTTACGAACCTGCTCACCGGAAAAAGGGTGACGCTCACGGACGGGACCGTCCGCGTTGAACTCGCCCCCGGTGAGTGTCTCGTTATCGCTCATCAGGAGAAATGACACCACCATGTATCAAATCCAGAAACGTCTTGGTAAAGGTTTCTATGCACTGCTCAGTCTGCCGGCGACCGCGATGGGCTTTGCCCTTTCAATCCAGATCTCTGCGCTGAGCTGGCTCCTCACGACGCGTTACAATCTGGACATCCATGAGGTGGGGCTCGTCTGGGCCGCGGGTCCGATCGCAGGGATCGTGGGTCAGGTGATCATCGGACTCATCAGCGACCGGGTCTGGTTCTGGGGAGGGCGCCGGAGGCCCTTCATCGTCATCGGAGGCACACTGGCGGCAGCCATGCTGTTTGCATTGCCAAACATACACGCCATCGACGGGGCGCTGGGTGTGGGAAATCTTCTCATCGTGGCGATTGCTGTTGCCCTCACTCTTGATCTTGCCATCAACGTCAGCTTTAATCCTACCCGCGCGATTATTGCCGATGTGACGCCCGAAGGCGTGGCCCGCACCAAAGGGTACACCTGGATGCAGACGATTTCCGGATTCTTCGGCGTCCTGGCATATGTGATCGGTGCGGTCGCAGGGAATTTTGTCCTCATCTCGTTTGGTATCGTCCTTGTCCTTCTGTTCTCGATTGTGCCGGTTCTGTTCATCACGGAACAGCGGACCCTGGGCCGGGGGCAGACGACGGAAGGCGGGGTCGCAGACCCTGCGCGGGCAACACAATGGGGGCAGCTGTTCCGCCTCTATGGAGCCCATGCGTTCTCATGGATCGGTGTGCAGACCATGTTTGTGTACATTATTGCATATATTCAACAACATTTATCCTTGCCCGACGACACAGCGATTGCGGCCGAAGAATCCGGGCGGATCATCGCCATCGCATTTGCCGTGCTGAACACGGTCGGGTTCCTTCTCCCCGCGCCGATTCTGGAACCGCTGGCAAAACGTTTCGGGAGGGTACGTGTCCATACGGTCGCAGTCGGCATCATGTCGGCCGGCTATTTCGGGCTCGTTGTCGCCGGTTCGAGCCCTCTGATGTTATACACCCTCATGGCGGTCGTGGGGATCGGCTGGGCGTCGATTGTCTCCTTGCCGTTTGCCATTATGTCCGAGAAAGTTGAACCGGGCCGGATGGGATTTTTTATGGGGATGTTCAACCTCTCCGTGGTCCTGCCACAGCTTTTTGTCAGTCTCGTCCTGGGTTCTGTCATTCTGCATGCGGCGGATAAATCGATTATCTTTATCATCAGTGGCACCGCTCTGGCGGCATCAACATTGATCTGGACGTTCGTTCGTGACGGGGAACGACAGTCAACCAGGGTACAAGAGCAGAAAGGGCACTAATGGGTATACAACGTTCCCTTCGAATACCCGCGGCACTGACCGTGGTGGTGCTACTTACGATCGTCGCCGGCGTCTGGCCCGGATGTTCCGGCCGTGATGACGGGCGGATCCGCATCCGACTCTGGCATCAGGACCGGATTGAGATACGTGTGATGCTGCAACGCCAGATCGACAGATTTATGGAATTACATCCCGAAGTCCGGGTGGAACAACTTTTTAAGGAAACGGAAGAACTCAGGTCCGGCTTTATTATTGCCGCTCTTGCCGGCCAGGGTCCGGAGATTGTCTACGGTCCTTCCGACCAGGTGGGCCCGTTTGAGATCATGAGTATTATTCTTCCTCTTGAAGACGTGTTTGAAAAGGAGTGGCTCGACCAGTTTGATGAACGGGGCCGCACCTGGTACCGGGGCCATCTGTATCAGTTGGCGGACAAACTGGGCAATCACCTGACCCTCGTGTACAACAAGGCCCTTGTCCCGGTTCCTCCTTCTACGGAAGAGGAATTGATTGAGATAGCGAAACGTGTCACCGTGGATCTGAACAACGACGGCAAGACGGACCGTTACGGGCTCACCTGGAATTACACCGAACCATTTTTCTTCATTCCGTTTATGACAGGGTTCGGCGGCTGGATCATGGATGCCGACGGAAACCCGACGCTGGACAACCAGGGAACCGTGAACGGGTTGAAGTTCATCACACAGCTGCGCGACGTGCACAAGGTGATACCCAATGAGGCCGACTACAATGTTGCCGATATTCTTTTCAAGGATGGGAATGCGGGGATGATCATCAACGGCGACTGGTCCTGGGCAGGGTACAGGAATGCCGGTCTGGATATAGGCGTTGCGCCGCTTCCGCGGATCACTTCCACCGGCCTGTGGTGTTCGCCGATGGTCTCGCCCAAAGGGTTTTCCATCAACGCCAACGTTTCAGACGAGAAACGGAAATGGTCGGTTGCCCTTATCCGTTACCTGATGTCGCCGGAGAACCAACTTGAGGCGACAAAGGAGCTGTTTACGATGCCGACGCACAAGGCAGTTCAATCGGGCGACTTTGTGCAGACAAACGAAATCCTCCGTAATTCAAAGATTCAGATCGAGCATGGCCGCACCATGCCGGTTGTTCCGGAACTGAGGGCGATCTGGGATGCAATGCGCCCGAGTTATCAGGCAGTTCTGGCAGGTACAAAAAGCGCCGAGCAGGCGGCACGTGACATGCAGCTCATGGCACTTCGCCGGATAAAGGAAATGAACGAATAGGCCTTGCGATGACCATCTCTCCCCGCACACGTCACCGTCTTTACATTTTTGCCCTTGTTGCGCCGGCTTTTGTTGTGCTCTTCGGCGTTGTCGTGTATCCCTTTTTCTACAACGTCATTCTCTCCCTTTCGAACATGAGCCTGCGCCACATCAAAGATTGGGAGATCATCGGATTTGGTCAGTATGTGAAGGTCTTTACGGAACCGTCTCAGCCGGATTTTTATATGGTGTTCGTGAAGACGATTATCTGGACGGTCGTCAACGTTGTGTGTCATGTCGTCATCGGGGTTTTTCTGGCGCTGGTGTTGAACCAGAAAGAAATCCGGGGGAAGGGCATTTTCCGGGCGATCCTGGTGCTTCCGTGGGCTGTGCCCCAGCTTATCGTCGCCCTCACCTGGCGCGGCATGTTCAACTACGAGTTCGGGGCCATTAACCTGATGCTGACACAGTGGCTGGGGGTTGAGGGGGTGCAGTGGCTCCGGCAGCCGCTGGAGGCCTTCCTCGCCGTGATCATCACCAACGTCTGGCTGGGTTTTCCGTTTATGATGGTCATCGCGCTCGGGGCGCTGCAGAGTATTCCGCACGATCTGTATGAGGCGGCGGATATTGACGGCGCCTCCTGGTTGCACAAGCTCCGCCACATCACCATTCCGCTTATACAACCCGTTATGGTGCCGGCGATCACCCTGGGTACGATCTGGACATTCAACAACCTGAACATCGTCTGGCTGGTGAGTAATGCAGGCGAGCCGTCGGATCAAACCCATCTGCTCGTCTCATTTGTCTACAAGGCTGCGTTCAATTTCTACCGGTATGGATACGGCGCGGCGCTGTCCATGATAATCTTCTTTGTCCTGCTGGCGTTCAGTCTCGCCTTCATGCGCAAATCAAACGTCACACAGAATGTGTATTCCTGAGAGGTGGTCGCTATGGTGCGGAGCAAATCGGCAACAACGATTCGGTTGATCGCCAGTTATACGGTGCTTGTGATCTTTGCGATCATAGCGCTGTATCCCGTCCTCCAGATTGTCAACATTTCACTCCGTCCGGCGGACAGGCTTCTCTCAACCTCGCTCGAGTTGATACCCGAACATGCGTCGCTGGACAACTACGTCGCGCTGTTCACGGAGCGCCCCTTTCTTGTGTGGTTGAGCAATAGCACGTTGGTCGCTCTTGTTGTCACCCTCACAGGGGTGGTTCTGGCTTCCACGACGGGATATGCATTTTCGCGTTACTCGTTTGTGGGGAAGAGGGCGGGGTTGCTGAGTCTGCTCGTTACGCAGATGTTTCCTGCCACGATGCTGCTCCTGCCGATGTATATCATGCTCGTAAAACTCCATTTGATAAACACCTTTCTCGGCATCGTGATCATGTATTCCGCCACGGCGCTGCCATTCTGTATCTGGCAGATGAAAGGATATTACGACACGTTGCCCGTCAGTCTGGAAGAAGCGGGCAGGATTGATGGCGCATCGCAGATGCAGATCTTTTTCAGAATTATCCTGCCTCTGGCCGCACCGGCCCTGGTCATCACGGCGTTGTTTTCGTTTATGGCTGCCTGGACAGAATATGTCGTGGCGGCGCAGATCCTGCAGGACACGGAGCTCTGGACGCTCCCCCTCGGCCTGAAGTCGTTTGAGTCCAATATGGGTTCTGAATGGGGGCTCTACGGCGCCGCTTCGGTGATGGTCACCATCCCGGTCGTGCTGCTTTTCCTCTCTCTCAGTCGCTGGCTGGTGTCGGGGTTGACGCTGGGCAGCGTAAAAGGGTAACAACGATTCATCTGAACGAAAGGCCTTTCGATGGCCACGCCGCGTTTGTCATTTGTACAGATCTGGAATATGAGTTTTGGCTTTTTTGGAATTCAGTTCGGCTGGGGACTGCAGATGGCGAACATGAGCGCCATCTACGAATACCTGGGGGCGCGCCAGGATGAGATTGCATGGTTATGGATTGCGGCACCGCTGACCGGACTCATCGTCCAGCCAATCGTGGGCTATTACAGCGACCGCACGTGGAACCGGCTCGGCCGGCGTCGTCCCTTCTTTCTTGTAGGGGCTGTCCTCTCCACGCTGGCTCTGATTGCCATGCCCAATTCATCTGCGGTATGGATGGCTGCCGGCCTGCTCTGGGTGCTTGATGCGAGCATCAATATTACGATGGAACCGTTTCGGGCATTCGTCGGCGATCTGCTGCCCCGGGAACAACGCACCACAGGGTTTGCAATGCAGAGTCTGCTGATCGGACTCGGTGCCGTCCTCTCCTCGGCCTTGCCCTATGTGCTTACCAACTGGTTCGGGGTTACCAGTCAGACCGGCGCGGGGGTGATACCGGCGCCCGTACAGATTGCCTTCTATGTGGGCTCGGCGGTGTTCATGGCATCCGTCCTGTACACCATTCTTACCACAAGGGAATACCCCCCCACCGACATGGAGGAATTCGAGCGGCAAAAGGCACAGTCTGCCGGATTCGGGAACGCCTTCACCCAGATCATGCGCGGCATCGGAACCATGCCGAAAGCTATGCAGCAGCTCGCACTCGTCCAGTTTTTTACCTGGTTTGCTCTCTTCTGCATGTGGATCTATTTTGTTCCGGCTGTGGCCACGACAGTGTTTGGCGGGGCACCGGGTTCGCCGGAGTACCAGCGGGGGGTTGAGTGGGGGGGTGTCTGTTTTTCTCTCTACAATGGTGTTGCGTTTGTCTTCGCCTTTGTGCTCCTCGCACTGGCGCGCCATGTCTCACCGCGGGTGATTCACCGGCTTGCATTGGTTGCGGGGGGTGGTGGACTGATCCTGGCGGCTGCGCTTCAGGAGCAGTATGGGTTGCTCTTCTCGATGACACTGGTCGGGATTGCGTGGGCGAGCATCCTCTCCATGCCGTATGCCATGCTTTCCAATGCCATCCCTGCGGAAAAAATGGGCTTCTACATGGGTGTGTTCAACTTCTTCATTGTGTTGCCGCAGATTCTTGCCTCGGCCGGACTCGGGCTGCTGATGCACTCGCTGCTTGGTGAAAATCCGATGAACGTCATCCTCCTCGGCGGTGGATCAATGGTGCTTGCAGGGTTACTCGTAGGTTTTGTTTCAAAAGAGGTTGAGGACTTTGCGCCCCGGGGCTGATGACCGGCATCGGGATCCGGACCGGGCTGCGCATATCAGAGCGGATCTTCTTTCAACTTTCCATAGATCAGCAGATCCGTCATCCGTCCATCCTTGCACACGGCCTGCCGCATTCGTCCCTCAAGGGTAAATCCCGCCTTCTCCAGCACTCTCGCCGATGCGGGATTCCATCCGAATGTATTTGCGAAAATGCGGTTGATCTCCAGGTTGTTGAACCCCCACTCCGTGATTGCCCGCACAGCAAGGGTGGTAATACCTTTTCCCCAGTATGGTTCGGCCAGCCAGTAGCCCAGCTCGGCACTCCGGCGTAATACATCCGGCTGCGGATGGAGCCCGATTCCGCCGATAACTTCCTCCTTGGTGGCGATCGCAAATGCAGATTGGGGTTTCATGGCCTGGACTTCTTTCAACCAGGCCTCGGCATGATGGACTTCGTAGGGGTGGGGGAAAATGTCGCGCAGATTCAGCCAGATGTTTTTGTTGTTGGCATACCGCAGCAGGTTGTTGATATCCTCCCGACGAAATGTCCGGATCATATACTCCCCGATGGGAAGCACCAGTTCGGGCTGGATCATGGTACAACGAGCTCATCGTAGATATTCGAGTCTGCCGGATTGATCCGCCCGCCTCCGTGCCACTCACCCCGATCGGCATGGACCATTCGGAATTCACCGATACCGGCTCCGCCGTGATCATCCTGCCCTCCTGTAACAACGACAAATCTCCAGAGCGGCGTCGGAGTGCCGAGCATCGAAAGGGGGAGCGAGAAGCGTATGGTTCCTGCGACACTATTTCCTATCGGGTTTGCCACATCCTCCGGTAAAGGAACGTACTCCGCCAGGATCTTTCCGGTGTGATCTTCTATTCGCATCCCGCCTCCCACGAGTATCAACCGTTCATATCCCAGGCCTCCGGGCAGGGCATAGTGTGCCTGCGCGGGCAGGTGTGTGCTGCCAGTTCCCATTTTCCCGTCTGTGTCTATGGCAATCGCCACCAGGGTCAGCTGGAAACCGTATTCGGGATGCCAGCCGGGATCCGAGAGCGCCTTCAACTGTATCGTAAAGGAGGCATTCGTGGAATTTGTATCAACGGTGAACCTGGTGATATCAAACGATCCCGGCCGGAAATTCACGTTTGCAGGATACGTCAGTCGTCCACCGCGATCCGCAACTGCGCCGGTTCCGGTGTCATCTCCTGACGGATCGTGGACATCCAGGAAGGGTGCTGTCGTGCCGACCGCCGCCGTGACCTGTGCGTGTGTAAGCAGTGGATGGGCCGGACCCCTGATCGTCTGTAGTCCGGGCGCCAGGGAGGGGGTAGCAAAGTGCAGGGCACCGGAGTTGTCAGCTGCAGCGCCTCTGTTGCTTCTCTGTGACGCAATAAAATGCTGCTCTCCGTTCACCACGAGACCTGCTGTGGAATCATCCCGGTTCCACACCACGACTGTTCCTCCCGTGTACGGAAACGATATCGAAGAGGCCGAGGAAGGCCCTGTCGGGAGTTCAACGTTGACTCTGTATCGTGAGCTCAGCGGGGGGGCGGTCAGCGTGATGCTTGCAGGATGTGCTGTTGCATTGACCGTGACCCCCACTGTTTTACCCCCGACCGTGCATCGGGCTTCAACATTTCCGAGCGCTCTCGGGATTCGCGGGCGGATGGTTATGCTCCGGTCAAGTTCACGCACGGTGAGTCCCACATAATCATCAAAAACATTTCTCACGAATTCTGCGAGATTCCATGCCTGGGAGACCGTTCCGGAAAGCCGGGGCTCCCGTTCTCCGGGGCGCGTGAGCGCGTCCAGTAGTTCGGATTGTGTGCCCACTGCACCACGGCGGAGAATTTGATGAACGGAATTCATCGTGAGAATGAAGGCCGTGTCCTGTCTGCCGGCGGAACACAACTCCGAGATCACCGGGCCCTGCAGCCAGGTCCATACTGTACCGTTGTGGTACGCCGCATCCTTGGGATAGTACGGTGGATATTCGTGATACGGGTGGAACTGCTTTTCCGTCTGAGCGAGGGAGGCTACACCGTACGGATAGGTGAGTTGTGTCATCACGGTACGCAGCATTGCCCGCCGATTCGCCTCGGCAAGCAGGGGGGCGGTGAACACCTGGTTGGGCCTGACGTGAAGGTCAGGTATGCCGTCCGGACGGAGATGATCTGCAATACCATCCGGCCGGACGAACAAATGTGCAAATGAAGTCCGGAGTTGCTCAAGGACCGTGTGCCAGGCCCGGGCGGATTGGACATCCCCGAGGCGCGTGGCAAACCATATCCCCGCCTCCAGTTGCTGCGCCCAGAGTGCCTGAATATCATTGGCGCGATTTCCCCGCGGGCTCCACGGTCCGGAAGGGCCTACCGCATCCATCCACGTTTCTGCATCCCCGTGGGTAAGGAAGCCGAGACTATCCGTATGATACCGGAGTGTGCCTTCGATAGCCCTGAGCACGACCGGATAGAGTTCGAGCAGGAATGCTTCATCGCCGGAGCGCTCCACATACTCGCGTGCCATTTTTACAAAGCGGGGTGTTCCGTCTGCGGTGTTGAAGGCGGTGTCCGTTGTGGTCACGATATTGGGAATCCGGCCGTAGTCCATTGAGAGGGAATCACGTTTCTGGAATGCGCTGAAGGAGCGTAAAATTTCCCTTGCCTCAGCGTATGCGCCGGTAACGAGCGTTGCACCCGGCAGAGCAATGAATGTATCACGCCCCCAGTAGTTGTTGAACCAGGGTAATCCCGCAAAAATCCCCTTGCCTGTCTGGTTCATAATTAACGCAGAAAGGGAAAGTCTGGCCCAGGCCAATGCCTTGTTAAACTCCGTGTGGCCGGTGTTCACATATCCGCGTGAAAGTTCGGATTCCATTCGCTGCCGGCGTTCAGAGCGGAACCGGATCTCTTCGTGTGTGTAGGCCTGCAGGAGGCGGCTCACCTCCGACTCGTCGCGGCCCACCGCAAAGAGGAACAAGTGTTTCCGCGCCCTGGGTGCATACACCCTGACAGGAGAATACTGGCGGCCGACCCGGGTGTCAAGAGTCTCCGGTAGAGCGTTCGTCCCGCTGATTCCCATCCAGAGGGGAGTGCCCGGGGCACGGGCACGACGAAGATCGTGTGTCCGGGCGAGTATGGCGGCACCGGGTAAAAGCCGAATGACAAAGTCCTGACGGGAGTGCACGTCTGCAAAAAGAGGGACAATACCAGCATCGACAGGTGCGGGGAAGGTAAGAGTGATCGCCAGCAGAGCGATACTATCGGCCGGCCAGACCTCTTCGAGAATACCGCCGGGATAATGCCGTTCCAGGTGATCCGGAAATACGACGGTTCTGCTGGACGAAGTGCGTGGGAAGTCCTTTCCTTCCACAAGCATTAGATAATCGTCGAGGAATTCCTGTCCACGGACGTTAAAACCCTGCCAGCTGGCAGTATTGGGTCCGCCGGTTTCGCCATAGTAAAAGGCATCAATGGTATTTGTGTAGACGAACGGACGTGAGTCCCCGCTGACCTCTATACCGAGTGTGGAAAGCGGCTGACCGGATGCGACACTCCCCAAGATGAGCACGATTGCGGAAAAACGCGTCGGGAGCATACAGGTTTACCTCCCGAAAAGGATCGGAAGGAGGATATACGCCGCACTGAGACCGGAGATGATAAGGGTCACGAACATCCCAACAGTCCAGAAGAACATGCGGAGATCCCCATCTTTTTGATTGGCTACGGCCAGAGCCCTTCGGAAGCACCATACCGAGGTGGCGAGCGTGACGAGGCTGATCGTTCCGAAGGCAAGCAGTAGTATGAGGTCAAGACGCGCCATGAGAAAATATACAAAACGACGCCACAGTATCCAAGTGGGAGAGTTGCAGTTCATTTTGGCTCTGGGTATATTACAGCAAAAATGTCAAATGCAGGAGTGAATGATGTCGAAGGCACGTGATGGGGGGATCCTGATTGTTGAAGACGAGCATGAACTGCGCAGTCTCTTTGCACTGCTGTTGGAGGTTGAGGGATATACGGTATACCAGGCAGACGACGGAAAACAGGGTCTGGAAGTCCTGCGGGCTCATGCCGGGGATATCGGGTTGCTTATCACCGACCTTAATCTTCCCCAGCTTGCGGGTATAGACCTCATCAGTCACGCCAGAACGATCAACCCTTCTGTCAAGATTGTCGGGACCAGCGGTATGGGTGGAACCGCCATCCGTGAGATGGTTCTGAAGGCGGGGGCAGACGTTTTTTTGCCGAAGCCGTTTCAGCCACAGGAGGCGATCCGCATGCTCAACTCCATCATGGGAAAACCATGAAATCCGCTACGGAGTATTTGTGGTTCAACACCCGCACAAAACGCGAGTATATCAACGTAACGGCTCAGGTCCAGGGTATTGTGGACAAAAGCGGCATCCGTGAAGGGATGGTGCTGGTATCTGCGATGCATATCACGGCAGGAGTGTATGTAAATGATGCCGAAGACGGCCTGATACAGGATATCGACGAGTGGCTGGAACAGCTGGCCCCCTTTAACGAGAATTACCGCCATCATCGGACGGGCGAAACCAATGGTGATGCGCATCTCAAGAGTCTGCTGGTCCATCATGAAGTGATCCTGCCGGTTACCAAAGGTGCCCTGGATTTGGGCCCCTGGCAACAAGTGTATTATGCCGAGTTTGACGGCAAGCGGCGCAAACGTGTTATCGTCAAGGTTATGGGGGAATAGCCGGATCCGGCGAACCCCTCGCCACGCCATCGGTGTCTTAATGCAAGAGGACATCGTCAATGCTGTTTCATCTTTATGTGTAGGAGCATCCATGGGACTTCTGTGCCGCATTAGTGTGATTTTCATTGTGCTTGTATCCGGTGTTATGCCCTCGGGGGCTCAGACCATCTCCCCCTCTGAACCGTTTAGTGTCTCAGCGGATGTGTATCGTTTCCGGGGCGGGGATGACGATCATGTGCTTATTGAGATCGCCTATGCTTTTCCCGAACGAACGCTGACCTACCAGCCGGACGCATCCGGTTTTACCGGTGCGGCGGACGTGACCATGAGCATCACGCTCAACGATTCGGTTGTACGGGCAGACCGGTGGTTGGTTCCGCACACGGTGCCGGACACGTCAGTTTTTTCGCGGGGCATGAATCTCGTGGGAGTGCACAAATGGCAGCTGCAGACGGGCGAGTACATTCTCCGGGTGCTGGCCCGTGACCGTCATGACCCTGACCGGCGCGATAGTATAACGATGCGTCTGCCGATCCGCACCTTTTCCACCGCGGCGCCCTCACTCAGCGATGTGGAACTCGCCTCCGTGATCCGCCAGGGAAATCAGGAGGGGATCTTCTATAAGAATACCCTGGATGTGGTTCCCAACGTCGGCGGGATGTTCAGCGAGGACCAGCTCTGCTATTACTACGCCGAAGCATACAACATGTTAGCCCTTCCCGATACGGGAGGGTTTGTCGTCCGCACCAGCGTCTATAATGCCGTCGGACACGAGATCATTTCACGCGAACGCCCGAAAAAAATCGTCGGTGAGTCCAGCGTGATTATTGATCAACTCTCCGTGAAAAACCTCCGTACGGGTACGTACTCTCTGGTCGTCTCGCTTCTCGGCGATGACGCCAGTGTGATGAGCACTGCAGGCAGGAAGTTGTTTGTGTTTAATCCTACGCTGGGAGTGGATTCGACATTGCTGGCCTCGGCATCCGCCATGCCGATGGCACAGTACATGGCAATGGATGAAGCAGAGCTCGATCGTGAATTTCAATGGTGCCGGTATGTCAGCTACGACGACGAGAAGGAGCAATTCAACGCTCTGAAGGGCGCGGATGCGAAACGAAAATTTCTCTCGGATTTCTGGCGGCGGAGAGCCCCGGGTGACAGGGAAGAGTACCTTGCACGGATCGCCTACGCAAATGCAAACTTCCGGGTATTATCACGTGATGGGTACCGAACGGACCGGGGACGTGTGCTGGTCATGTATGGGTACGCCGATGATATCGATCGGCATCCAAACGAAACGGAGACCCGTCCGTACGAAATCTGGTCGTACAACAACATCCAGGGTGGTGTGGTCTTCGTTTTTGTTCTCCGTAACGCCGCGGGAGACTATGAACTCATCCATTCCACGCATCGTAACGAGCTCCACGACGAGAATTGGGATCGCGTCGGGGTTACGCGGTGAGCAGTAGGGAGTGATCCCCTTTCTCGAATACATTCTGTTCCGGATGCTCGCTGCACTCGTAAGCCGTCTCCCGTACAGGATGGCGGGAGCCCTGGGTGCCGGATTCGGGACAGCCGTACTGTCCCTGACGGGCTACCGGAAAGCGGTCACTTTTGACAATCTCAAACGGGCGTTCCCTGAAAAATCGGACCCGGAGATCAGTCAGATCGCACGCGGAGCATACCGGAACTATGGCAGGGCGATTCTGGAAATGCTCTGGGCGGGCGGACAGGGTCCTGACGCCCTGAGGGCAAAAATTCATCCGCGTAACCAGCAGCTCCTGGACGACGCGCTGCGCGAAGGCCATGGCGTTGTCCTCATGTCCGCGCATTACGGGTCGTGGGAATTCCTTCTCAACGGTCTGAAGCTTCATATCCCCACCCCCTTCATGGCGATCGCCCAGCGCCAGCGTAATGAACGGATCGATGCCCTGATCGACAGACGCCGCCGGCGGTTTGATGTGACCACCGTCCCGATGGGACCGTCGGTCCGCGAGGTTCTCCGGGGATTGCAGAACGGAAACATCGTCCTCATCCTCGGGGATCAAAGCGGCCCGCGTGAATCAGTCTTTATTCCATTCTTCGGCAGACCCTCTGCAACGCATCGCGGCGCTGCAGCGTTTGCGCTTCGCGCGGGCGCTCCTATCATCATGGTCTTCTTGCTCCGGCGGGCTGACGGGATGCATGAGGCCGTCTTCGAACGGGTAAATACTGGCGGCCTCAGCGGCGACAGGGAGGACCAGATAGTTGAACTCACGAAACGGCATATGGCAACGCTGGAACGGTACATCCGCATGAGGCCTGACCACTGGCTGTGGATGCACAAACGCTGGAAGCATACACCCGGTTATGAACATGAACAGAACGCCGGAGCACGGGAAGCGGGAGTTGTATGAGCGACGATCATCGGTTCCTGATCTTCCATACTGCATTTGTCGGAGATCTTGTTCTGACGCTGCCGGTGACACAAACGATCCGTGCGGTCTGGCCGGAAGCATCTATCACGATTGTCGCCATTCCTGAAGCTGCCCGGGTTTTACGCGGACATCCGTCGATTGACCAGGTTATTGAATACGATAAAAAGGGCAGGGACAGAGGGTTGAAGGGATTCGTGCGACTTGTGCGCACGCTCTCTGCATTACACTTCGGATGTGCCGTGGTTCCACACCGTTCGATACGCAGCGCCCTTGCCGTCTGGTGCGCGCGCATTCCCCGCCGCATCGGGTTTTCCACAAGTGCAGGAAAGCTGCTGCTCACCGATGTGGTGCTGTACGGATCCGGGATTCATGAAACCGAACGGAATCTGGCACTCCTTTCGCCGCTGGGAATCCTCACACGTGAACACGCCCGCCCGCGTCTCTTTCCCGCTGCCGACGATGTGCGCAGTGTGGATGACCTGATTGCCGCGCATAGGCTGCGTGCGCCGGCTTTTCCTCAGGAGCTGATGGTGGCCCTGGCACCGGGATCCGTGTGGTTCACGAAACGGTGGCCGGAGCAACACTATGCGGAAGTTGTGCGTTTGCTTGCCGCCCGGGACGCGGGTGTCGTTCTGGTGGGCGGCGCGGATGACAGAGATCTCTGTGCCGGAATCGCCGAAAACACCGGCGGGGGGACTGCCGTGCTCAATGCAGCGGGCCGCCTGACTCTGTTGCAGTCCGCTGAACTTATGCGACGCTGCCGCGTTGTGGTCACAAATGACAGTGCCCCCCTGCATCTGGCAGGCGCGGTCGGGACACCCGTTATTGCCCTCTTCGGCGCAACAGTTCCGGCTTTCGGGTTTGGCCCGCTGGGTCACCATGACCGTGTGCTCGAACTCCAGGGCCTGAGCTGCAGGCCATGTGCCATCCACGGCGGTCATCACTGTCCGATCGGGACTTTTGTGTGTATGCGTAATCTGACTCCAGCGAGCGTCTTTGCGACCATCCAGGATTTCTTACAAGACCATCGGGAGGGTTAAGTGGCCCTGACCATGAAGGTATCCCTCGCACAACCTGAAGACAAGGCACTCTTACTTGCCGCTGAAGTCATTCAGGCAGGTGGGGTGATCGTTTATCCGACGGAGACCGTATACGGTATTGGGACAAATGCCTGGGACGGGTCTGCGATTGCCAAGGTGCGGGCGCTCAAGCACCGCACGGACCAGAAGCCGATTCTGGTCATTGCCCGTTCGCAGGACCAGCTGCAGTCGTTAACGGACGAAATATCTCCTCTTGCGCAGCGCTTCATGGACGCATTCTGGCCCGGACCACTGACGCTGGTCTTCAGGGCGTCAAAGTCTGTTCCCGATCTCCTCTCACGGGGCACCGGAACGATCGGTGTGAGGATTCCCTCGAGTCCGGTCTGCCTCCGTTTGCTGGAACTTGCCGGATGTCCCCTGACATCCTCGAGTGCGAATATTTCGGGGCAGCCCCCGCTCCACACCGTAGCGGATATTGTACGCGCAATACCCAAGGGAGTGGATCTTATTCTTGACGGGGGTCAGCTTCCACCGTCCGAGCCGTCTTCCGTACTCGATGTCACCGGCCCCACGCCGCGGCTTCTGAGAAAAGGAGCAATCGGTGAGGAGCTCTTGCGCAACGTGGACCCCCGCCTGGTGGTGGTGCAACCTCAGAAGAAGAGCTAGAAGGGGAGTGTAAACCGGGCCTGTCGCAGGATGTAGCGAGGGTTGCCGGTGGTCTTGCTTCCCGAGCGGATGTTTTGTATCTTTTTTGGCAGTCTCGTGGGGGGGCCATCCACGCAGCATCCGGATGGGGGGCTGAGACGCGCCTGTAGCTCAATTGGATAGAGTGTTGGCCTCCGGAGCCAAAGGTTTCGGGTTCGACTCCCGACAGGCGCACCAAGTACACTCTTCAGGCAGCACATACTCTACGGATCCCTATGCTCACACCCAAGAAAAAAATAGCCAAGCGCGAACACAGGCAGGACAAGCTGTATGCCTCGTACATGAAGGCCACGTCGTTTTACGAGGAAAACAAGAAACTGATCAGCATCGGCATCACCGTGGTCGCCGCGGTCATTATTGCGCTGGTCATCTACTTCAAGAACCAGGGGGAAAACAACGAGCGTGCGACGACACAGCTGGCGGCGATCCATCCGTTTTATGACAACGCGCAGTACCAGCAGGCAGTTGACGGTGTGCCGGAACGGAATATCGTCGGGCTGAAAGCTATTGTGGACAATTATGGTGGCACCCGGACTGGGGACATGGCTCGTTTTTACCTGGCGGATGCATACTTTCAGCTGGGCAAGTACACCGACGCATTAAATGAGTTTGACGACTGCGATCCATCGGCTGCATTGTTACAGGCCTCGCGTCTCGCCGGAATTGCCGCAAGTCACGAAGCGCTGGGTAATCACAAAGATGCAGGCGTCTATTTTGAGAGGGCTGCGGGAAAAGAGCCCACTCCAGGGACGATTGCAGAATACCTCAACAATGCTGCGCGCAATTTTGCTCAGGCCGGAGAGAAGGAGCGTGCGCTCGAGATCTTACGACGTCTTCAGAAGAATCATCCCACGACGACCTACGGGCGGGAAGCGGAGCGCTTCATCTCCCAGCTCTCGGTATAGCCCCGGTTAACGGGCATTAAGCGGGGATCATGGCAGGAGTGCATGAAACTTCTACCTGAAAAAGCGCTTACCCGCTCCGTTCTGAAAATCTCCACTCCGGCAGTTGCGGGGCTCTCGTTACAGATGGTTGTGACGGTGGCAGAAACTGCCATGGTCGGGCGTCTGGAGAACACAAAGGTCGCCCTTGCCGCAATGGCCCTGGCTTCACTTGCCGGATGGGCGATCACCAGTGCGTTCTCAAGCCTCGCAACGGGAACCCATGTTCTTGTTGCCCGCCGCTACGGGGAGCGTGACCGCCCCGGCGCAGGTAATGTGCTGAACAACTCCCTCCTCCTCTCATTCGCTGTCGGACTCCTGACCGCGCTACCTGGTTATCTCTTCTCCTATGATGTTATCAATTTTTTTGCGGCCAACCCTGAAGTTGCGATTGCCGGGACGGGCTATATGCAATGGCGGTTTATCGGGATAGGCGTCTTCCTTTTTGTCGTGTCGTATCGTGGTTTTTTTAACGGCATCGGTCACACAAAAGTGTTCATGTATTCCGCGATCATCATCAGCCTCTCGAACATTATTTTCAACTATGTGTTCATATTCGGGGCGTTCGGGATCCCCTCGATGGGACTCACCGGTGCGGGTCTGGCCGTGGCTCTTTCCAATGTCCTGGGATGTGCGTTCTTTCTTACTGCAACTTTTCAGCCGGGATATCGAAAAACCTACAAGTACTACTCGAGGCTGCAGATCCGCATGGAAGTCCTTCGCCAGATTGTACGGATCTCGCTCCCGGTGTCATTCCAGAATATTCTGATACTGCTTGGATTTCTGGTTTTTGCAGCCATTGCGGGGTATGTCGGCACGACCGAACAGGCGGCGACGCAGGTGGTCATCACTGCCCTGTTTATGTCATTTCTCCCCTGTTTCGGTTTCGGCATCGGCGCTCAGACACTGGTCGGGCAGAGTATGGGGAAATCCCAGTTTAAGCTTGCCCATCAATACGGAATGGAAGCATCGCGGATCGCAACATATTTTACATTTGTGCTTGGCTGTGTGTTTATTCTGCTGCCGGACGCGGTTATCAGTGTTATTACCAATGACCCTGAAGTTGCCGCCATTGCCCGGCCGCTCCTGCAGATTGCCGGTGCAGCGCAGATGTTCTACGCGCCCGGTATCGTGCTGGCGCATGCCCTCCAGGCCGCCGGGGCGACGGTCTACGTCATGTGGGTGGAAGTGCTGACCCATTGGGTCATCTTTCTTCCCGTCTGTTATCTGCTTGGAGTCACGTATGGCGGAGGCATCCAGGGAGTATGGATGGCTCTCCCCGTCTACATTATTGCCTACAGTGCCCTCATATACATGAAGTACCGGAAGGGTACCTGGCTCCACATTAGGGTTTGAGGATGATGAAGTTCCGGCGGTTCATTTTTCTGGGCGGGGCATTCCTGCTGCTCCTCGTAAAGTTTGCGGTTGATGTTATCCGCAAAAACGTGGAGCTGGAGGTGGGCGGCCTCATGGTCCTCCGTGAACTGAGCGCAGCCGGGGCATTCCTTCTGATCTTTCTCGCCATTCAGGCGTCTTTCTCGGACCGGAGTATCAACCCCGTACGGCGCCTGGGAATTCTTCTGGTTCTTGTCGCCGCCTTCCTGATTTCTGCGGTGCTCCTGAATTACTTCCCGGCCAACGGTTTTGACGCAAAGGACTTTGGCCTGTTCGCGCTGGACTATGCAACGCTGTTCATGGCGTCCCTCTTTGGCCTTGTCGGAGGCACATTTGCTCTGCTGAATCTGCATTTCCTCCGGGATCTGGTCCTTGTGTCGCGAAAAAAAGGGACCCTGCGGAATTTTAGAATCTTCGTTGTCCTGTTGCTCGCCACCGCGGTCTCGTCGCTGTTTGTCCGCCCCCTGCAGTCAAGCTCTATCACCTCGGTGCTCTACGCCCTTACGATCACGATGGCAATCGTGAATGCCTTCCGGCTTCCGTGGATCGTGTATCTGACGAAGCGGGAGAAAATCCTGACGCTGATCTTTTCCTTCTTCCTTTTTGTGTTCCTCACCACGGCCAATATTCTGTTGAGTCAGAATGATCTGCTCTCACGAGCCCTGGTGTACTACTCCCGTCCGGTTCAGGAGTTGATCTCGCTTTCGTTGTGGTTCGGGAACATCTTCAGCGGGATGGCATTTGTGAGCACGCTGTTTTACCTGCCGACCGCCGAGGCATTTGACAGGAAACGGTCAGAAGTAGCGTCGATCCATACGCTCAGCAAACTTCTGACGCAGGTTCTTGATTTTGATGAGCTTACAGAGACCGTGACAACGATGACCCTGCAGGTTGTGGAGGCACAGAGTTGCTGGCTGGAACTCCTGCCGTCACAGGAGGAGCTTCGGGAGAGCACCGACCCGGATCGTGCTCTTACCGGGCAAACACAGATTGTTGGAGTAAAGAACATTACAAGAGCCGAGATCGAGGATCTCCTCGGATCGGGGCTGCAGTACCTGCGTACGACAGTGTACCGCGAAGGGAAACCGGTTGTCATTGACTCGGTGGGGAAGGACCCGCGGTTCACGGAAGGCCCCGAAGGCACACCCCGGCCCGGGTCGCTCGTGATCGTGCCTCTTGCCTCACATGCCGGGCCCTTTGGATTTCTTTACGCGACAAAGGCGGCGGAGTACGGTTTTGTGAAGGATGATGTGGAACTTATCTCCACGTTCGCCGACCAGGCGACCATCGCCATCGATAACTCCCGCCTGATCAAAAAATCAATCGAACGGGAGAGACTCGTTCGCGAGATGACACTCGCGCAGGAAATGCAACGCAAACTCCTCCCGCAGCATGTGCCGGTTGTCCGGGGAGTGGATATTGATGCAATCTCAACACCGGCATTTGAAGTGGGAGGGGACTATTACGACTTCGTGCAGCTCTCCGATGACGTGATAGGAATTATCGTCGGGGATGTCTCGGGCAAGGGAGTTCCGGCCGCCTTCTATATGTCGGAAGTCAAAGGAATTTTCCAGTCCCTGAGCCCGCTCTATCCCTCTCCCCGGGATTTTATGGTGCGCGCAAACTCCGTCCTCACCGAATCTATTGACAAACACTCCTTTGTTAGCTTACTTTATGGGATTATGGACATACGCACAGGACGATTTACGATCGCACGGGCGGGGCATTGCCCGTTGCTGCACGTCGGTGGATCGACCAGTACGTACCTCCGGCCCGATGGGATGGGGCTCGGTCTCGCCAACCAGAAGCTCTTCGCAGAATCGATCGAAGAATTTACGCTGGAACTCAGTCCGGGCGACGTCTGTGTACTGTACACCGACGGGGTCACCGAGGCGCACCGGAACGGTGAAGAGTTCGGATACGAGCGCCTGCGTGCGGCATCAGGCGTTGCGGACGGTAAATCGGCCGGACGTGTGAAGGAAGAGATTCTTCATGCTGTCGACGCCTTCATTGAACACGATGTGCCCCACGACGATATGACACTCGTGGTCGTCAGGTGGCTCGGTTCGCCGGCACAGTAATGAATTGTGGCCTGTTAATGGAAGGAAGAAGGTATGAGTGAGTTCACGATAGCGCAGAGAGAGCGCGAGAGCATCCAGGTCCTTGAGCTCAAAGGATATCTGGATGCACACACCGCGCCAAAACTCGAAGAGGTGTTTCAGTCTCTTCTAAAATCTGAACGCTATAATATCATCATCAACTGCAAAGATCTCTCGTATATCAGCAGTGCAGGCCTGGGCGTGTTCATGGCGTACATCGAGGATGTACGGAAGAACAAGGGCGACATCAAACTTTCCAATATGTCGGCCAAGGTCTACAATGTGTTCGATCTCCTTGGATTCCCCCTGCTGTACGAGATCACAAAGGATGAACAGGAAGCCTTCAGTAAGTTTGCCGGACCACGACTCGAGCCGTGAACCCCCGTACTCTTCATATTGAAAGTCGGACGGAACGACTGATCGCCGTACGGGAATTTGTCTCGGACGAGGCGCGCGAATTCGGATTCACGGATGAGGACGTGAGCAAAATCGCGCTGGCGGTGGACGAGGCATGCACGAATATCATCAAACACGCCTACCGCTTTGATCCCAATCGGGATATTACGGTTACGGTCAAAAGTAAGAACGGGGCATTTGAGATCACCATACACGATTCCGGCGCGGGCTTCGACCCGTCGCGGCTTCAAGCGCCGGATATGAAGGACTATTTCTCGAACTATCGAAAAGGCGGACTGGGCGTCTATCTCATGAAACGGCTCATGGACAAAGTGGAATATGAGATTAAGCCGGGCAAACGGAACGAAGTACGCCTGACCAAATACCTCTCCCGCTGAGATGAGACGACCCCCGCCATCCTACGAAAGCCACTTCGAACACGCCGCCCTGTTTGAATTCAGCACACTGATTAACGGTTCACTGGACCTCCGCTTTATCCTCGGCCATATCCTCCTTACACTCATGGGCAAACTGCTCTCCTCAAGGGGAATGGTTCTGCTCGCAGATGCTGAAGGAAAGTACCACGTCGAGATGACCAAGGGCATGTCTCCCGATCTGAAAGGACATACCCTGAAAATCTCTTCCCTGCCGGCCACGATCCAATACGCCGATCGTGTGCACGCCGGACGGGCACCCTGGGTGAAGTTTCTCCGGGAACAGGACCTGCATGTCCTGATCCCGCTTACGAGCTCAAAGAGGGCGATCGGTATGCTCGTCTTCGGCAAACGGCTTAACCGGAAGCCGCTGAAGAAACGGGAAGAGACGTACCTGCTCTCTCTGGCAAGTATCGCTTCCACCGCGATCGAAAAATGCCACAAGATCGAAGAACTCGGGTTGGTCAACCGGAAACTCGACCGGAAGATACAGGAATTGAATACACTGTTCGAGCTGGGCAAGGAATTTGGACTGGTCCTCGATCCCGATAAACTTGTGCGCCTGCTGGCGCTTTCCCTCATGGGACAGGTGGGGGTAAACCGGTATTTGATTTGCGTGAAGGAGGGAGGTTCCATGCGGATAGCTGCTTCGCGACTGGATGGGCCGCTGCCACAACCGGAACTTCTGACGGGTCTTGCGCGAATCAAGGCGGGGATACGGATCGAGGATATCGTGGTCACAGGCGCCTCTGATCCGCGGCCCGTCCTCGGCGCACTCGATCTCAAGGTTATCGTCCCCATGGAACTGCAGGGGCAAACCAAGGGGATCCTTCTGCTCGGCGACAAACTGAATCGTGATCCATTTGCAAAAGAGGATTTTGAATTCCTCTCTGCATTGTCAAGTCTGGCCATGATCGCCCTGGAAAACGGAAGGTTGTTTCAGGAGGCGATCGAAAAGCAACGAATGGAAGATGAGCTGGTTATTGCCCGGGAAATCCAGAAAGGTCTGCTGCCGAGTGTGCTTCCTGCTGTCCCCGGAGTGGAGATCGGAGCCGCGAATTTTTCCTCGAAGCAGGTGGGTGGGGATTATTACGATGCCATACAGCTGGACGACCACCGGCTCATCCTGGCGATCGGTGACGTTTCCGGAAAGGGCACGCCGGCTTCACTGTTGATGGCCAATATTCAGGCAACCATACGGGCTCTTGTCCCGTTAAACCTGCCTCTGGGTGAATTAACTGCCCGTGTGAACGATCTGATGTGCATGAATACCGGCGACAGCCGTTTTGTGACGTTTTTCTGGGGATGCCTGGATTTTCACACGCGCCGCTTCACGTACGTCAATGCCGGGCATAATCATCCTTTCGTCATGCGGGCAGACGGGACGGTGGAGCGCCTGGACAAGGGGGGGATGATCCTGGGTGTTATGGAGACCATCATTCCCTATGAAGAGGGATCGGTGGACTTGTGCACGGGGGATCTGCTCGTGCTCTTTACAGATGGTGTGAGCGAGGCAATGAATATCCGGAGCGAAGAGTATGGCGAAGATCGGCTGGAGACGGTGATCCGGAAGGCGGGGGGGTGGGGTGCTCAAGGCCTTATCGATATCATTCATCAGGATATCACCGCCCATGCAGAAGGTGCTCCGCAGTCCGATGATATCACGATGATGGTGATCCGAATGGTGTAACCCCGTTCTGCGGCGCCGGAGTGCAGCACTCCGGTTGCCTTGATTGTTGCCCCGACTTTCCTTAGCTTCTGTTATTGCAAACCCCCGGTTGATCACTCACATGCCCGACCCCATACTCCGACAGGTCCGTCTCTCTTCCAGGGCGCTATCCCGGCATTTTCAGGGCTTTGTGAGGAGTTTGCGTGGTTCGTCCCCCGAAACAAAAGGGACGTATGTGCGTGCCCTGCGGGAGTTTGTCCGATGGTACCCGCGCGACGGGACGTTCCGGTTCCGGGTAACGGACGTCCGGCGATACAAACGGCATCTCGAAACCCGCAAACGCCTCGCTGCCGTGAGCGTTTCCACCTATCTGACGGCATTCCGGCGCTTCTGTGACTATCTGGTACGCTCCGGCGTCCTGAAAGAAAACCCCGGCCAGTACGTCAGCGGAAACAGCCGGCCTGTTGTCCATTCGCGGGAGTATCTTTCGCCCGGGGATGTTGCTGCACTCCTTGCCGCCGTTCCGGCGGAGGATCTGAGGGGAACGCGGGACCATGCCATGATCCTCCTGATGCTCCGCTCTGCTTTGTCCGAGATAGAATTGATCCGGGCAGACGTTGGCGATCTTGAAGTGGATGGAAACAGATGCTGGATGATGGTTCAGGGGAAGGGCCGTACGGCAAAAGACGAACGTGTGTTGATATCCCCCGAGGTCATGACGGCCATCAAACGGTATCTTTCCCTCCGGGGATCCGTGAGCCCGGCAGAACCCCTTTTCGCCAGTGCCGGGAACCGCACCCGGGGAAAACGGATGACGACGCGCGGCATACGCGATCGGATCAACGCGAACCTTTCGGCAGCGGGCGTCAAAAAAGGGAAGACCCGCCGGATAACCCCGTACTCCCTGCGCCACACCGCTGCGCTTATGATGGCTCGCAGCGGCGCCACGGCGGATGAAATCCGCCGGCGGATGAGGCTCGGAAGTAATAGAACAGCCGAATTGTACCTGCAGTATGAAGACTCGCAGGGTACACAACACCCCACCACGACAAAGGAACAGCACGGTGCCCTACCCGTTCACTACGATTGAAGCAAAGTGGCAGAAATACTGGGAACATCACCAAACGTTTCGAACGGAACCGCTGTCGACGAAACCCAAACTCTTTATCCTGGATATGTATCCGTATCCATCCGGCGCAGGTTTGCATGTGGGACACCCGGAAGGATACACGGCAACGGACATCTTTGCACGCTACAAACGTATGCGCGGATTTCATGTGCTGCATCCGATGGGATGGGATGCCTTCGGCCTTCCCGCCGAACGGTATGCAATGCAGACGAACATTCATCCGAAGAGTACGACCGAGCAGAATATTGCAACGTTCCGCCGCCAGATCAAGATGCTCGGACTGAGTTATGACTGGGAACGCGAGGTGGATACCACCGATCCGGGATATTACCGGTGGACACAGTGGATCTTCCTTCAAATCTTCAACTCCTGGTATGATCCCCGGCGGAACAAGGCGCGGCCGATCGAGACGCTGGCAGAAGAGCTTTCTCAACACGGCTCCGCGGTGCTGCCCGATGAACCGCCCTTCACGGCGGCAGAGTGGAATAGGATGTCGTCCAAGGAACACCATGATCTCCTTGCACACTACCGGCTCGCTTACGTCGCAGAAATCCCCGTAAACTGGTGTGAGGGATTGGGGACCGTACTGGCAAACGAGGAAGTGGACGAATGGGTGGAAAAGGGGTATTCCGTCGAACGGCGCCCCATGAAACAATGGATGATGCGCATTACGGCTTATGCCGAACGTTTGCTGGAGGATGCGGGTGAACTTGACTGGCCGTCCTCGACACTGGACCAGCAACGGAACTGGATCGGACGGTCGGACGGCGCGGAAATTGATTTTCCACTGGCCCGCGGAGCCGGACGGCTGCGCGTCTTCACCACCCGTCCCGACACAATCTTCGGGGCAACCTACATGGTTCTCGCTCCCGAGCATCCGCTCGTGGATCAACTGACACTACCGGCACAACGAAGTGCCGTGGGGGAATACCGGGAGGTCGCCCGGCGAAAAAGCGAGCGCGACCGCGACATCGAACAGGATAAATCCGGAGTGGCCACCGGGGGCACCGTCGTCAATCCCGCCACGGGAGCGGAAGTCCCTGTCTGGATTGCCGACTATGTGCTTATGGGGTATGGCACCGGAGCGATCATGGCGGTTCCGGGGCATGACGAACGAGACTATACATTTGCACGAAAATACGGTCTCCCGGTTGTCGAAGTAGTCCGTGGTGGCGATCTCAAGCACGAAGCGTACACCGGCGAAGGCACAGGGGTGAACTCGGCCAATGCGGAAGTCTCCTTGAATGGCCTGCCAACGCCCGAAGCCAAGTCCCGCATTATTGCCTGGCTCGTCGAAACAGGGTACGGCAGGGGAGTCGTACAGTACAAGCTGCGCGACTGGCTCTTTTCACGGCAGCGCTACTGGGGGGAACCGATCCCGATTATCCATCTCGAAGACGGGACCATGAAGAGCCTTCCGGAGAGCGATTTGCCCCTGTTGCTGCCCGATCTGAAGAAGTTTCAACCAAGCGGCACGACGGAATCACCCCTGGCGCTCGCTACGGAATGGGTGAACGTCACCGATGCCGCAACCGGACTTCGCGGGCGCCGCGAGACCAATACCATGCCTCAGTGGGCGGGATCCTGCTGGTACTATCTGCGCTTCATCGATCCCCGGAACGACAGGGTGTTCTGTGATCCCGAGCTTGAACGATACTGGATGCCGGTAGACCTTTACGTTGGCGGATCCGAGCATGCGGTGCTTCACCTGATGTACGCCAGGTTCTGGCATAAAGTGCTGCATGATCTGGGACATGTCAGCACGAAGGAACCGTTTGTAAAACTCCGGCATCAGGGGATCATCCTGGGTGAAGATGGCCGCAAGATGTCCAAATCCCGCGGTAACGTGGTGAATCCGGATGATGTGGTGTCGCAGTATGGCGCCGATGCCATGCGGCTCTTCGAAATGTTCATGGGTCCCCTGGAAGAAATGAAACCGTGGAGCACGCGCGGCGTGGAGGGCGTCTACAGGTTCCTCAATCGCGTCTGGCGTCTTTATCTCGACGAGGCCGGAAATCTTGATCCCCGCCTGTCAACCGCCCCACCATCGGCGGATCTGGAGCGGGTGTACCATGTCACGGTCAAGAAGGTGGGGGATGACATCGAGGGACTCCGCTTTAATACCGCAATCTCCCAGTTGATGATTTTCGTCAATGAAGTGATGAAGACAGACGAACGTCCGCGTGTTCTGCTTGAACCTTTTGTGCTCCTGCTCGCCCCCCTTGCTCCCCACCTGGCAGAGGAGCTCTGGTCCGCCCTCGGCCATGAACACAGTCTGATGCACGAGCCGTGGCCGGTATTCGACGCGGCAAAAATTGCGAGCGAGACCGTCGAAGTTGTTCTCCAGGTGAACGGGAAGATCCGCTCGAAAATGACCGCACCGACGGACGCTGCGGAAGCGGACCTCCAGCGGGATGCGCTTGCCGACGAGAACATACAGCGGCACGTCCAGGGCAAACAGGTGATCAAAACGATTGTCGTAAAGAACAAACTCGTCAATATTGTGGTACGGTAACCTATGGATCGACTCTCCGTTGTCCTCGTGACCTACAACGAGGAAAAGAATATCGATCGGTGTCTCGGCAGTATGCGCTGGGCCGACGAGATTGTCGTGGTGGATTCGTTCAGTACTGACCGGACGGTCGAGCGTGTCCGGGTCTATACCGACAAAGTGTTCCAGCACGAGTATCCCGGCACCAGCAAGCAGGTCGAACGGGGCATCGGGTATGCAACCGGAGACTGGATTTTCGTCATTGACGCTGACGAAGAAATATCGCCGGAATTGAAGGCAGAAGTGCAGCAGGTGCTGCGCGATGGATCGGACAAGGACGGTTTTACATTTATCCGGAAACCGAAGGCCTTTGGACGGTGGATCGAACACGGAGGATGGTTCCCGGATTTTCAGTTCAGGTTTTTTCGCCGGGAACGGTACTACCCGGAGCATCAGGAAATCCATGGCGGCTTTAACACCAGAGGATCCAAAGGAGCCCTGCAGGGTTACCTCTACCATCATACCTATGAGACCATCTACGCCTATGTGGAGAAGATGAACGATTACACCTCTCTCCACGTCTCGAACAAGTTGAAAGATACACCTGTAAAAGACGTCCGCTGGCGACACCTGATTCTAAACCCCCTCTCCCATTTTCTTCGTATGTATTTTTCACGCAAGGGGTACAAGGATGGATTTCACGGTTTTGTGCTGGCGCTGCTCGATGCGAATTATGCCATGTTGATGTATGCAAAACTCTGGGAATACAGAATGCGGCAGGAAGAAGGTGAGGGGCATCTTCCACCGATCACGAACGCGGAGCTGAACGTTTTGAAGAGACGCACATGATCATATACCGCAGGGTTCTCCGGTATCTCCGGCCGTACTGGCACAAGCTGGCGGCATCCATGGCGTGCTCCGTCATGTTCTCACTGTCCAGCGGCCTGTCCATTTATCTGACCATCCCGCTTCTCGAAACGTTGTTCTTCACCCCCTCCACCGACGCTCCGGTGGCGCCGGCTGCAACACCGGCATTGTCCATAATGCCCGGCTGGATGGTTACGCTGAAAGACGATGTGTCGCATCTCTTTCAGGAGCTGATCTTCCGGGACAACCCGGCCGATTCGCTGTTTAATATCTGCATTGTGGTTGTTGCAGCATTCTTTCTCCGGAATATTTTCGGATATCTCCAGTCAAATTTGATGGTGGCCGTGGAACAGGGACTGATCCGTGATCTGCGGAATTCCCTCTACGGGCACATCCATGCATTGCCCCTGGCCTATTTCACCAATGAGCGCACCGGCAATCTCATTTCGCGGATCATGAACGACGTCCCTGTCATTAATACGGGCATATCCGCGACGTTTCAGACACTTATCCGCGAACCGATGCTCATTACTGTGTACCTGACGATCACACTGATCATCAGCTGGAAACTGACGCTGATTGCATTTGTCGTGTTTCCTCTCGCGCTGCTGGTGATTGCCGGAATCGGGAGGCGTGTGCACCGCGAATCGGGGTTTGTGCAGGAACGAATTGCCGATCTGACTTCGGTGCTGCACGAGACGATCTCGGGAGTCAAGGTGGTGAAGGCGTTCGGGATGGAAGAGTTTGAGAACCGGAAGTTTGCCCGCGAAGGGCAGGGGTATCTCGACACCATTCTTCGTGTCACCCGCATCCGGAACCTCGCGTCACCCAGCACCGAGTTTCTGAGCGCTGCCGCAGGAGCCGTCATCATCTGGTACGGCGGCATGCAGGTGCTGGAACATGGCACACTCAAAGCGAGCGAGTTCCTGGGATTCCTGTTTGCGATTTTCCAGTTGATGCCGCCCATCAAAGAACTGAGCGGGGTCAACAACCGGATTCAGGAAGCCACTGCAGCCGGAAGACGGGTCTTTGAGATCCTGGACACGGAACCCGGAATCAAAGACCCGGCGGTGCCCGTCCGGATCGGTGAATTCTCTTCGTCGGTAGAATTCCATCAGGTCGCCTTCCATTATGTAGTGGGAGATCCGGTCCTTGTGGATCTCTCCCTGACCATTCAGAAAGGGGAGGTCGTGGCCATCGTCGGCCCCAGCGGAGCCGGGAAATCGACGCTGGTGGACCTCGTCCCCCGGTTTTACGATCCCACAGCCGGCAGTATCACGATTGACGGTGTGGATCTGCGGGATATCGAAGTGAAGGCATTACGCGACATGATCGGCATCGTCACCCAGGAAACCATACTGTTTAACGACACCGTGCGGAACAACATCGCGTATGGTCTGGACGACTGTTCGATGGAGAGTATTGTGGCGGCGGCAAAAGCCGCGAACGCCCATCGGTTTATCACACAGATGCCCGACGGCTACGAATCCCGGATAGGAGAACGCGGGGTGAAGATTTCGGGCGGTGAGAGGCAGCGGCTCGCGCTCGCCCGGGCAATCCTGAAGAACCCGCCCATTCTGATCCTTGATGAAGCAACCTCGGCCCTTGACACCGAATCCGAGATCCTTGTCCAGGAAGCCATTGAACGGTTGATGGCCGGGCGCACGTCCATCGTGATAGCGCACCGGCTTTCAACAGTGCAGCATGCCGACCGCATCGTGGTTATCGAGGGAGGGCGTGTCGTGGAGAGCGGAAAACATACCGATCTCCTGAAGCAACGGGGGGGACTGTACAAAAAGCTGTTTGACATGCAATTCAGGGTATAGTCATGGTCTCCTTCAGGTATCTGATAACCGGACTGCTGTTCATTTTTGCGGCGTCCTGTTTCTTTTCGATCGCCGTGAATTCCCTGGCGCTCGGCCTCCTCGCGCTCATCTGGGCTGCCGAGATGATCGCCGGGCGGAGATGGAGTGTCTCTCCCACCCCCTACGACTGGTTCTTCCTTGCGTATGTCGCCGCCGAGTTACTGGCCACGCTCTTTTCGGCCAATCAGGCACAATCATTGCTCTTTTCGAAGCGCGTTTTGCTGATCGGGGTTGTCTATGCCGTAGTCACCCATCTGCCAGAGGAACGGGATGTCCGTCGGTTTCTGGTCGTCCTGCTCGGAAGCGCTACGGTGGTGGCTACGATCGGTGTCGCCAAGCTGATCCTTGCGGATCCGGCGGACGTGGTACGGCTTGGCATCTTTCAATTCTACATGACGACCTCCGAATTGATGATGATTGCGCTTCTGCTTGTCCTGCCCTTCGTGATCACTCCGGGGACGCCGCGCGGGGTCCGGATTGCGGGGATACTCGCGCTTATTCCGCTGGCGGTCGCACTCTATGCAACGGTGACGCGCGGTGCATACCTTGCCGCAGCCGCGGGAGCGCTCTTTATTAGTGTGGTGAGGAACAGGAAGATGCTGCTGCCTCTTGCCGGTATCATCCTTCTTGTGATTCTCTTTGCGCCTCCCTATGTTGAACAACGACTCCAGAGTATCGTGGATCCCGGGCACCCGGAAAACGCCACCCGGATTGCACTCTGGCAGACGGGATGGACGATCTTCAAGCACTATCCGGTGTTCGGCGTGGGTGACATCGACCTCAGGGAAGTGTACGATGCGTACACGGAAGTTGAGAACCCTGAACACCACGGACACCTTCACAGCGTTCCCCTGCAGATACTCGTGACACTCGGCGCCGTCGGGTTTATCGCTCTTTATGCCCTGTTCTTCCGGATCGCGGTGGTGGAATGGAAGACATACCGGCAGGTGAAGGAAGACTGGTTCCGGGGTTCTGTTGCCCTGGGTGCCCTCGGCGTGTTTGTGGGCTTTCACGTTATGGGACTTACCGAATGGAGTTTCGGGGATCAGGAAGTCGTGATTCTGTTCTGGATATCGGTGGGTCTCTCTCTCGCGGCTGGACGTTTGCCTGCGCACACGAACGACAAGGAATAAGGGCCAAGCGCCGTGGCGACACTGACGGTTATAACGCTGACGCTGAACGAAGAGCAGAACATCGTTCCCTGCCTGGAAAGCGTGCGATGGGCTGACGAGATTCTGGTCATCGATTCCGGCAGTACGGATAAGACCGTGGCTCTGGCGCGCACCTTTACAGACCGGATCTATACGGTACAATGGGAGGGATACGGAGCGGCCCGTAATGTGGGGCTGACTCATGCATCGGGCGACTGGATCCTCTGGCTGGATGCCGATGAACGGGTGACGCCCGGACTGGCCTCCGAGATCCGCGACATCATCACGGAGAATGCAGGTGAAATCGACGGGTATGCCGTGGCCCGCAGGGCATATTTCCTCGGCCGGTGGATCCGACACTGCGGGTGGTACCCGGGGCGGGTGACGCGACTGTTCCGCCGCGGCAAGGGGAGATTCAGCGAGACCCGCGTGCACGAACAATTGTCCATCGATGGACCTGTGGCCCGCACGCGGCATGATCTGATCCACCTCACCGATCCGGACCTCCAGCACTACCTCCGGAAATTCAACCGTTATACCTCTCTCGCGGCGGAAGATCTGGCTGCATCGGGCAGAACGTTCTCGATCTTTGATCTCCTCTTCCGCCCGGCATTTCAATTTGTGAAAATGTATATCCTGAGAAGGGGATTTCTGGACGGAATGGAGGGATTTATCCTGTCGATACTCTCGTCGGCATATGTGTTCACGAAGTACGCAAAACTCCGGGAACATTTGCACCATCAACGCACCCGGCCGGCACCAGAACGTGTGCCCTTATCCGAAGGTTGACCAACACCCCGCGGAGGTTCCGAATGGAAGAAGCGCAGAAGTATCAACTTCTTTTTACCCAGCTGGTGATCATGTTCCATGCCGCCTGCATGCAGCAACTGGGGAAGGTCAAACATCCTGTTACCGAAAAACTCGAAAAGGATCTCCCCGCCGCCCAGAGCACGATTGACCTTCTCGACATGCTCCATGCAAAGACCAAAGGAAATCTTTCGCAGGAGGAGGAGCAGCTGGTCACACAGGTGGTCCAGGAGCTCAAGCTCGCATACGTGCAGGAAAACAAGCCATGAAACTCTCCATCATCGGAAACCTCGAAAAGCCCGGCCTGCAGGATGCGGTGGCGAAGCTGGTGAGGAGTCTCGGCGAAGGGAATGGTGATTTTGTGGTTGATGAGCAGATCGGCCCCTTGCTGCGCGGAGCCGGCGTCAAGCTGGCCGACCACCACCTCTGTTCTTTTGACCAGTGTGTAAAGGAGGGTGACCTGCTTGTCGCGTTCGGGGGAGACGGGACCATCCTTGCCGCTGCAAGCGCAGTCGGTTCCCGCGGGATCCCGATTCTCGGTGTGAATCTCGGGAAACTGGGATTTCTTGCGGAGCTCTCTCCGGATGAACTTCCGGCGGTGACCGGAGACCTTCTGGCGGGGCGATTCCTTGTGGAAGAACGGCTCGTGCTCGAGGCCAGCTCACCCGCACTCTCCGGACCGTCCATCTATGCAGTCAATGACATCGTCGTCTACAAATCGCGGTCCTCCCGGCTTATCGACGTGCATACCCACATCAACGGGGCGTTTGCCGTGACCTACCGGGGTGATGGGTTGATTGTATCAACGCCTACGGGATCAACAGGGTACGCACTCTCCAACTTCGGACCGATCGTCATACCGACGTGTAATGTTTTTGGCATCACGCCGATCTCTCCACACACGCTGAACGGCAGACCCATCATCGTGCCCGATACAAGCCAGATCCGGATCGTGGTGGAATCAGACAGTGATGAGGTGCTGTTATCAGCCGATGGTCAGGAAGAGGCTCTGGCGAAACCTCCTCTGGAAGTGGTAATCGGAAAGGCGGGGTATCCGGTGCGGCTGGTGAAACGTGTGGACCGTTCGTACTTCGATGTGTTGCGGGCAAAACTCTTCTGGGGCGCCGATGCCCGGTCTGTTTAGTTGTTGAGGGCTCCTTCGCCGATCCAGGCACGGATGCCGGTGATCTGATTCTGGTTTAATGCCCTGCGGTTCAGCGGCATTTGGGACCCGACCCTTCCTTCTATCCTCATCACAAGCGTACTCTGATCTGGCTGTCCCCTGACGATCACAAGTTGCCCGCCGAACATCAGGTTGTCATACGACGTGAGCCGGAGTCCGCTCTGCTGTTGCCCGTCGGCGTGACAGCCCGTCAGGGCACAGGTCTGATTAAAAAGCGGCTGGACATGCTGGGTGAAGCTCACATTTGCAACCGGAAACACGATATTCGAAGGGCTGTCGCCGTCAACGGGGTTCTCATCTTTACAACCAATTCCCGACAGCAAACAGGCGGAGAGAATCAGCAGAGCGATTCGTGTACTCACGTCATTCTGCCTCGTTTTTTTGCGCATCCAGATACAATATCCCGCTCATGTGTGCCGAAACGACATAACTGTAGAACAGCGTGAAGAACATGCCCACGCCAAAAAGGAGAATTCCCGCTGGTGCCAGGGACTGAATCCCGACGGCGATGAGCGCGACAATAAGCGCGTTCTGCCAGTGCGCGGTAAATAGTCGGACGACGCGGACAACATCGATCGCGTCGCTGATATGTTCCCGCTCTGCAAACCGGTAAAGGATGATGGGAGAAATCAGCGTTAAGACCAGTCCGTAGGGGATCAGGAGCAGCGTGACACCGAACATGTAGATTGTAAAAATGATGGGGATTGCCTCGGTCTCATCTCCGGCGCTGCCTGCGATCAGCAGGCCGGCTACCGGAACGAGCAGCACCACCAGGACGGGAGTCAGGTACACCGCAAAGGACACGCAAAGTTTGAATCCGAGCACGATCTTCTTGCCGATATTGTTCCATGGCGGAAGTACCGGCTCTTCCTGGCGGATAACCCGCTGTGTGACCTGTACGAAATAGCCGGCGAGAACCAGGATGCCGATGCCGAAGAAACTCAGGATCATCCAGAGTGCGGCGCCGGCGGTTTTTGAAGGCCAGGCCGGATCCTTGAAAAACGAAGAGAATGCTTTTCCAATATCGTTCATGAGAGTTCGGAGGTGTCCCTTGTAGAAGAAGTATACGGAAGGTTGGTCTTGTATTCAAGCGCCTCATCGAATCCCATTGCTTTTTTCACGCCTTTTCAGTATTCTATGGTGGAATCTGTGCAGTTGGTCGTGCTGTGTTTCCCGATTCGGATTATCTCGTGCGGGGCTGTAGCTCAGTTGGGAGAGCGCGTGAATGGCATTCACGAGGTCAGGGGTTCGATCCCCCTCAGCTCCACATAAGTCAGACTAAGAATTCTGGATTCTCCATCGAGAATTCAGGGTTTCCTGGGACCTTCGTCGGGTCCCTTTTGCGTTTTGTAGGCAGGCCCGAACAACGTGGGAGCAACCATGAGCCACCCTTCAAACACTAACCGGCTGGCAGCAGAAAAGAGCCCTTATCTTCTCCAGCATGCTACCAATCCGGTGGACTGGTACCCCTGGGGAGAAGATGCCTTTACCCGTGCCCGGACAGAGGACAGGCCGATATTTCTTTCCATCGGGTACTCTACCTGCCATTGGTGCCATGTTATGGAAAAAGAGTCCTTTGAAGATCCCGCAATTGCCGGATTGCTTAATAGTCTGTTCATCCCGATCAAGGTGGATCGGGAAGAACGTCCGGATGTTGACCGCATGTATATGGCCGCGCTCCAGGCGATGGGACATAACGGCGGCTGGCCGATGTCCCTGTTTCTGACCCCTGACCTGCGTCCGTTCTACGGCGGTACATATTATCCGCCCGAGAACCGGTACGGACGCGCCGGTTTCCCCCAGGTCCTCCGCAAGATTGATGAAGTCTGGCGGACCGAACGGAACACGGTGCTTGAGTCAGCCGGGAAGATCCTGGCCTACCTCGAGGAGGTCGCCGGTGCAACAGGTGAATCGCAGGTTGCGGCTGAGGGTATCGCCGCACGGTGTTTTGACGAGTTTGTGAGCACTTTTGACAGCGATCACGGTGGATTCGGGGGAGCACCGAAATTCCCCAGGCCCTCCGTCTTCCACTTCCTGGCCCGGCACCATTACCACACAGGGAACCGGGAAGCGCTCAGGATGACGGATACCTCCCTGCGCGCCATGGCACGCGGGGGAGTCTACGATCACGTCGGGGGAGGATTACACAGATACTCCGTGGACGCCGGGTGGAGGGTGCCTCATTTCGAGAAGATGCTCTATGACCAGGCCCAGTTTGTTCACGCCTGCCTGGATATGTTCCAGATCACCCGCGATCCCTTCTTTGCCTCCCTGGTTTCCGACACGCTCGGGTATGTTCTGCGCGACCTGAAAGGAGGAGACGGGGCCTTTTTTTCCGCTGAGGATGCCGACAGTCCGCGCCCGGAAAACCCGGTGGAACATGGCGAAGGTGCGTACTACATCTGGACCGGACAGGAAATCAAGAGCCTGCTGCATGATGAAGCATCAGTCTTTTCTTATCACTACGGCGTTGAGGAAGACGGCAACGTTCCCGTTGATCCCCAGCATGAATTCACCGGACGGAACATTCTCTACCGCGCCAATGCAGAAGATGACACCGCACGGTTTGCCGGATGCACTGTTGAAGAACTCCGGGTGCGACTGGCTGCATCCCGCCGGAAGTTGTTTGAGGCCCGGCTTGCGCGCCCGAGACCACAACGTGATGACAAGGTCCTGACCTCCTGGAATGGGCTGATGATAGGCGCTGTTGCCAGGGCGTCGTTTGTTCTGGACATCCCGGCATATCTGCATGCGGCGGTTCAGGCTGCAGAGTTTGTGTTTTCCACGCTCTATGATGTCTGGGGCGGAGTGCTGAAACGCCGGTACCGCGATGGTGAAGCGCGCCATGAAGCTCATCTGGAAGACTACGCCTTTTTGTCCAGCGGAATCCTCGCCCTGTATCGCGCTTCCGGAGACGTCACATGGCTGGAACGCGCCGTCGATCTGACGGCGACACAGGTGAGCCTGTTCTGGGATCAGGAACGCGGGGGGTTCTTCGATACATCGGGCAGGGACAAATCCGTTCTCGTCCGGATGAAAGAGCGGTATGACGGAGCGGAACCATCAGGCAATGCGGTGGCGGCTGAAAACCTGATCCAACTCGCCGCGCTTACGGGAAACCCTGAGTACCGGGTAAAAGCAGGAAAGATATTCACCTCACATTCACCCTGGCTCGAACGTCAACCCTCGATCATGCCGTACATGGTGTCGGTTGTCGCTGTCGAGGCAGCCGGGGATTCTCAGCTCGTCATCGTGGGAGCGAATGACGATCCGCGCACACACGCACTCCGGAAGGAGTTCGCTGTCCGGTTTCTCCCGGCGACTGTGCTTGTGCATGCTGGAGATGGTAAGGATCAGAAACGTGTTGCGGCGCTCTCTCCCGCAGCAGCCCGGCTGACACAGCACGCGGAGGAACCCACAGCATATCTCTGCGAGAATTTTACCTGCAAGCTTCCGGTTACTTCCCCCGCTGAGCTCGGGACGCTGCTTGACACAATGCAGCGTCCGCCCACGTGAGCCTCAGGCCGGAGTGGCCTCACCCAGAGTCAGATTAAGCGTGTAGGTCCTGCGATCGATCACCAGTGTCGCCTGCTGATTCCCGAGGAATGTGATCGTGGCAGTATAGGCGAAAATATTTCCGGTGCTGGTTTGCCCGCTCATGGAAAGCGTCGCAGTTCCGCTGGTGATCTTCTTCGTTGCCTTGTCAATCTGAAGTGCCGAGAACGCGAATGTGATGGTGCTGCTGAAATGCACCTTATTCCGCACCTTGGATGTCTGGGTACCATAACGATTGTAGACGCCGGTAATCGAATACGCCTGGCCTGAGAGCAGATTTGACGCCTGTAACGTTGCCCATGCCGAATCGTTTGACGACATTCGCGGCGTGTCATAGACGCCCTTCATGGAGTAGGCAAAGTTAAACTGGTTCGCGTTGGCCAGCCCGTAACTGTACCGGAAGGTGTACGTGAAACTGTAGGTGCCGAGCCGCTGGCGGGTGATCGTGGTGTCGAACATGACGCCGGATGAGGCGTCAACTTTTCCGATACCACCCCCTCCCGCCGCTGTCGCCAATTCCTCAAGTTGTGTGGTCAATCCGCTTGTGGTTGTCCCCCCGCCGAGGGAACTGGCGAAAGCATCGGCGGCATCGTCTGCGCTGAGTGTGATGGCATCATCAAGATCTGTCCCCGCGCCGTCATTACAGCCAGAAATCAACACCAACGCAAGAAGAAGTACCGGGATGAAGAAAAGGGATTTCATGATTGAGCGCTCTCGCTGTGATTGAAGACGAAGCGTTTTGCTCTATCATAGCACAACTGGTGTGCCAGTGAAAAACCAGCGAAACCGGGTGCGGATTCGCTGGTTTTTTGGTGTTCTCGGACAGGCAATAAAAGGCAATCAACCAATCAGGGATTTCGGCGGCGTGAAATGTACAATCCTCCACCTCCGAGAAAGAGCATGATAAATGCCTGGACTGCAGTACGGTAGGCAACCTCCGGCCCGGCAAAAAGAGCCTGATACAGAAACCACGCTCCAAGGAGCACAAGAACCGAGTACAAGCCCGTCATAATGCTCTTTGCCCGTGCCTGTGTCGCGGGTGTGTCAACCGCAAAAAAACGGTTGTATAATATCAGCCCGGCCATCGCCACCACGCCGAGGCCCGCGAAAATGAGCCAGAATACCTGAAAATGTCCGGCCGCGCCCTCTGTTCCGACTACGGGTTTCAGCATGGCTTCGTACAACACGCCACCCAGCGTCGATCCCACGAGGCTTCCGATTACGCCATAGAGGAATGCATACCCCATGTACACCGCTTTCCTGTCCTGCGGTGCCACAAGGCCCACGTAACTGTAGTATTTGGGATGTGCAGTCATCTCCCCGATGGAGAAAACGGCTATCCCGAGGATAAAGATCCAGGCGTGCGTGGCGAACGAGAGGCAGACAAACCCGAGGATTCCGATCGAGATGCCTATGATCATCGCACGCAGGGGCGGGACTTTTTTTACAAGACGGCTGACGAGCACCTGGAGCAAAATGATCGTCCCGGCGTTGATCACCGTGACATGCTCGGCATCAAATTGAAGAGGTATTCCGAAGGAGGCAAAAAAGGAGTTTACCGGTTCGGGGTTTACAAAATCACGGAGGAACCAGAGTACCGAACCGAAGTTCTGGAAATAGAGAATCCAGAATCCCGAGTACACGAAGATCATCAGCATAAAGCGCGCATCACCCAGCACTTCGGCCGCACCGGAAAGCACCTCGCGCACCGTCTTGGTATTCTTCGGCCGGGGAGGATCGCGGAATATGAACACCGTGGGAAGAAGCATGAGCGCGCAGTACAACGAGGATGCGGTGAACACCCAGGTCCATGAAAAACCTTTGAGGTAGCTTACAACAAGGGGAGCCAGAAATGCCCCGAGGTTGATCATCCAGTAGTAAATGCCGAATCCGAATCCGGAATTTTCTTCCGTTGTCGTGCGCGCAATGGTTCCCGAAATGATCGGCTTGAACAGTCCGGATCCCGTTGCCATGATCAGCAACGCGGCAAACACCATTCCGTATCCCGACATGTGACCACTGAGGAAGTATCCCGCGGCCAGAAAGGAGAAGGCAATCAGGAGCATACGCCTGTATCCGTACCGCTCCGCCAGGGCGCCTCCCAGAATAGGGATGACATAGGTGCAGGCGTAAATCAGTCCCTGCAGAAATCCCACCGATTGTTCGGTGAATCCGAGCCCGCCCTCGGCGACGCTGTCGGTAAGATAGATCGCCAGTACAGAGTTCAGGCCATAATACGCGGCCCGTTCAAACAGCTCCATAACATTGGCGGTCCAGAACACACGCGGATAACTCCGCAGGAGACCGAATCCCCGGGATGTGGCCATAGGGATAACTTTCAAAGTTGAAATGAGAGAAGGATTAGTGCGGGGGCCGGCGGAGCGTCCACCCGGGTTTGCGATTCTTGATGAGGTCGGGTCCGTCTGTCAGGTCGGCTGTCAGCTGCCTGGCAAAGGTCTTTGCCTGATCCCCGTCCAGGAACCAGTCAGAGCTGATCAGGCGTCTGAAAAACAGAGCCCGTCTTTTGTACGTCCGTACTACCCAGGGCGAACCGATGTCCTTGCGGTGCTGTACGACGACGGTATACCCGTGCGGGGTCTTTGTATTGGTATCCACGGCATGACTTGCGGTATCTGAGGAAAAAGCTTTCATTAGTATACTCAGAACATTGGAGAAGAGCAAGCAGCGTGCCGGATCTGTTTGTCAATGCAAGGTTGACCATTCCTTCAGCCGAAATCCGCTTCCGTTTTGCACGGAGTGGAGGTCCGGGTGGCCAGAATGTGAACAAGGTTGAAAGCAGGGTAGAAGTTCTCTTCGACGTGCAAAACTCTGCGGCATTGTCAGACCTCCAGCGGCACCGCCTCCTTGCTGTATTACGCTCACGGCTGGATTCAAAGGGAGTGTTGCACATCATTGTTCAGGACTCCCGGAGTCAGTACCAGAACCGGGAAAGTGCGCTGGTCCGGCTGGCAGAACTCCTGCGTGCGGCGCTCGTTCCGCGCAAAAAACGCGTCCCCACCAAACCCTCCCGCGGTTCCCGGGAGAGAAGAATTACTACGAAGCGCAAACGGGGGGAGCAGAAACGGGCGCGCAGGTCCCTCGAATAATCCATCACTCCGCAAAGCCAAACCCCGGTTTCCATCCTGCGGGAACGATTTCAGGTTCAAAGTCGTTATATTAAGCAAGGTTCGTTTTGGCCGATTTAGATGAAATGACTTATAATTTGGAATGAACAACCATTGAAACGTCTCCTTTTTCTTGTTTTTGCAGCCATTCTCATACATTCCGCCGCATCCGCCCAGACGGGCTCGATAAGCGGCATCGCCATCGATCAATCCACACAAGAGGCCCTGCCCCTTGCCGTGGTGCAGGTTCTGGGAAGCCCCTTCGGGACGTCGGCAGGCGTGGATGGGAAATTCTCCATCACGAATATCCCCGTTGGAATCTACCAGATACGCGCATCACTCATCGGGTATGAACCCATGATCCTGAGCGATATTGTCGTCGCCACAGGACGTCCTGCCGAACTGCGGCTTCAACTGGTTCAATCGGACATCGGCCTGGAGGGTGTCGAGGTCCGCTCTTCCTATTTCCAGAAATCACCGGACGCGCCGGTCAGTGTCCAGAGACTCTCGTACGAGGAGATCCGCCGGTCCCCCGGTGGATTTGAGGATGTTGTCCGGGCTATCTCCGTTCTGCCCGGCGTGGCCCAGGTACAGGCCGGTCGAAATGATCTGGTGGTGCGTGGCGGGGCGCCATCAGAGAATCTCTTTACAGTTGACAATATCGAAATCCCGAACATTAACCACTTTGGCACTCAGGGATCCGGCGGAGGACCGCTGAGTTTTATTAATCTGGATTTTGTCCGTGAGACCTCATTCTCCACCGGCGGTTTTGGTGTCCGATACGGTGACCGTCTTTCTTCCGTGCTGAATATCAATCTGCGCGACGGTCGATCGGATCGTGTGGGAGGGAAAGCCACGATCGCTGCAACCCAGTTCGGACTCAATCTGGAAGGCCCGCTGGGCGGGGATGGTTCCTTTGTTGTGTCCGCACGGCGCAGTTACCTGGATTTTATCTTCAAGGCCGCCGGGTTTTCGTTTGTTCCCGAATACTGGGACTTTCTCGGGCGTGTGAATTACCGGCTCGACTCGCACAATGAGCTCACGTTTCTTGTGCTGGGTGCCCTGGATGACATCAACATATTTGACCGGGACGCCGACGACCGTTTTAGCAACTCGCGTATTCTCGGGACCGAGCAACGACAGTATGCGTCCGGGATCTCACTGCGCCACCTCTTCTCGCGCGGATTCGCAACGTTCACGCTCGGGCGTTCATTTGTCCGATACGACGGAATCCAGCGCGATTCGCTGCTGAATCCCGTTTTCGTAAACAAATCGGATGAAAGTGAAACAAGCCTTCGTGCGGACGTTGTCTATAAGGTTTCTCGCTCCGCAGAATTGTCTTTTGGTTCCATCGTAAAACGTGTCAGGTTCCGGTCCAACCTCGCCCTGCCCGGATATGTAACGTCATTCGGCGACACTCTGCAGGTCCGTGTCGAGGAATACGCGACCGCCGCGACCAAAGCAGCTGCGTACGCACAATTCTCCCAGCGTCTGTTCGGGAACATCGTTCTTACCGCCGGCGGCAGGCTTGAATATTTTGATCTGATCAGTTCTCAATTTGTATTCAGTCCGAGAGGTTCGGTCAGCTATGAGGTAAGCCCGCAGACCACAGTTACGGCAAGTGTCGGGTTGTATCACCAGAGCCCGTCATACATCTGGCTTGTGGCTCACCGTGCGAACAGGGATCTTGTTCCAGTGCGCGCGGTCCAGCACATCCTCGGTGTGGAGCACCTTCTCCGTCCCGACCTCAAGGTGCGGGTGGAGGGTTTTGTAAAAGACTACAGCAACTACCCGGCCAGTCTGGACCGCACATATCTTGTCCTTGCCAACACAGGGGGCGGATTCGGCGGATCGGATGACAACTTTTCTTCGTTCGGACTTGATCGTCTCGTAAGCAGGGGAACGGGACGATCCTACGGACTGGAGTTCCTTCTCCAGAAGAAGCTTTCGGAAATTCCCCTGTATGGCCTGGCCAGCTTCACGTGGAGCCGCACAAGATTTACAGCGCTTGACGGTGTCGAGCGGCCCGGAGCGTTCGATCAGGAGTACCTTGTTAACCTCACCGCCGGCTATCAATTTGACGAACGGTGGGAGGCAAGCATGAGGTTCCGTTATGCCACCGGACGCCCCTACACCCCGTTCACGAACACCGGCACCCAGAATGTCGCGGAATACAATTCTCAACGCATAAAAGCCGGCCACGGGCTGGATGTGCGGGTCGACCGGCGGTGGAATTTTTCAAACTGGGATCTGATCATCTATCTGGATGTACAAAACGTTTACAACAACAAGTTCTCGGGAGGTGTCCGCTGGAATGCCCGGGAGCAGCGTGTGGAAATAAACGACAGCGCCATCGGGATTCTGCCTTCAATCGGGGTGAGTGCCGAGTTCTGAGCCGGCAGTTGACTCTTCAGGAAAATAGTTGTATACTCCTGTATTATGAACATGAGCAAGACCATACGTTTTCATCATCATCACCATTGTACCCCCCGCGCCAAGGCACCTGGTGGTTGATGGAATGGTATGCTGAGCAGACTGTAACGCAGAAGCCCTTCTTGGAACCCCAAGAGGGGCTTTCGACATTAAGAGGGCCCATGGACACACTTTCTCCAGGTTTGCCGCCAGGTTTCAGAGACCTGACGTTTCACGATGCCGCGCGCCGCCGGAAAACGGAGGCACAACTGGCGGCACTATTCGAATCACACGGGTACGGCGAAGTGCTCCCTTCCAGCATCGAATTCCTGGATGTGTACACACGCGGGAATCAGGTTATATCGGATCGGGCTTTCAAGTTTCTGGACAGGGAAGACCGGCTCCTCGCGTTACGCGCCGATTTTACCCCTGCGGTCGCCCGGATGGTAGCCACCCGGCTCGGGGGTGGACCGGAGACCCTGCGCGTCTGGTACAGCGGCAACGTCTTCCGGCGCGTGCAAGCCCGTAACGGGGGGTATGCCGAATGCTGGCAGGTTGGCGCCGAACTTGTCGGGGACAGCACCGTAGAACATGATTGTGAGATATTGTCGATCGCGCTGGAGAGCCTCTCCGCACTTGGCATGCAGACGGCCGGAGTCCACCTGAATCATGCGGGAATATTCCGGGGTATTCTTCATTCGCTGGAGCTTCCCGAGTCGGCTCGTGACAGGCTCAAATCTGAGATCGATCACAAGGACGCGCGGGCACTGGCGAATCATCTTGAGGAACTTGGCGTCCCGGGCTCCATCGGGGAGCAGGTCCATGTTCTGGCCCGGTGTATCGGGGGTGTTGACGTGCTGCATGAAGCTGCGGCGGTTCTGAAGGACGAGGAGTCGCAGGCGGCCATCGCCCATCTACAGCTGGTCGCGGAGGGCCTCGGCGGGCGGCGAGAACGCGTGACGTTTGATCTGACCGAAATTGACGAAATGGAATACTATACCGGCATCATGTTTACGCTATTCAGTCCCACCCGCCGGAGCCCCCTGGGTACAGGCGGGCGGTACGATTCACTGCTGCGGGCCTTCGGCAGTGACCGACCCGCCGTCGGGTACTCCTTGTCCATGGATAGTGTTCTGGAGGGACGATGAGGAATACATTGTTGATCGGCCTTCCGAAGGGGAGATTGTTCGATCCTGCGATCACGCTTATCACCCGCGCCGGCATTACGACGGATGGCGGGCAGGGGTCGCGCAAACTGACATTTTCGGACGCCGAAGGAAGATACGAGTTCGTCTCCCTCAAACCCGCCGACATACCCGTGTACGTCGAATCCGGTGCCGTCGATGCCGGCATCGTGGGCAGTGACATTCTCCGTGAACAGGAGTACGATGTGTACGAACCGCTTGATCTCCGTATCGGGTTGTGCCGCCTGGTTCTGGCGGCCCGGGAAGGAGTGGATGTGCATGGCATTCAACATCCCCGTATTGCGACGAAGTATCCGCGGACGGCGACACGCTTTTTTTCCATCCGTAACCGGCATCCCCATATCGTCCGGCTGGAAGGTTCGGTAGAGATTGCTCCGCTGCTCGGCCTGGCGGATGCGATCGTGGATCTTGTCGAAACAGGCAGGACCCTCCGCGAAAACGGGCTCCGGGTTGTAGAGGATGTAGCGTCCGTCAGCGCCAAATGTATTGTCAACCGGACCGCCATGAAAACCCGGAATACGGCGGTCCGATCCCTTATCACTCTCCTGGATGCGGTGGTCTATGCAAACTCTTGAGTACCCGGCGGAACAGGACATCCTGTTCCGTGTTCTGCGGAGACGTTACACTCTTGATGAAACGTCAGTTGCACGCGCGCGCGAAATCCTTCAGGATGTCGAGCAGAATGGAGATGAAGCCGTCCTCCGGTACACGCGGAAGTATGATTGCCCGGAAATCGGGACGCTGGGTTTACGGGTGGATGAGCAAGAGATCGCTGCGGCATATACTTCGGTGGAGCCGGGGTTTCTGCGATCACTCCGCCGCGCCCGGCGTGCCGTGGCGCGGTTCCATAAAAAACAGATTCCCGATTCCTTTGTCCTGAATGAGAAAGGGCTGCGTCTGGAGCAGCGGTTTCTCCCCCTCGATCGTGTGGGTATTTATGTGCCGGGCGGAAAAGCGGTGTATCCTTCCACGGTAATCATGAATGCAGTCCCTGCCCGAATCGCCGGGGTCAGGGAAATCGTGATGGTCTCGCCTGCGGGGCGGGACGGCCGTCTTGCTCCCGAGGTCCTTGTGGCGGCGGCCGAGTGTGGCGTGACCGAACTCTACCGGATCGGCGGGGCACAGGCCATTGCCGCCCTGGCATACGGAACGGCAACCATACGGCCGGTCGATAAGATCACCGGACCCGGCAACGTCTACGTTGCCGCAGCCAAACAACTCGTGTACGGTCGTGTCGGGATCGACATGATCGCCGGACCTACGGAAATCGTGATCATTGCCGATGAATCTGCCGATCCTTCCTTTGTCGCAGCGGACCTTATCGCCCAGGCCGAGCACGATGAGGAGGCCACCCCGATTGCGATCGTGACATCCGACCGCCTTGTGCCGGAGATTGTCGCGGAGATTACACGGCAACTGGAATCAAATCCCCGGCGCGGAATTGCGGGCAAAGCGTTTGAACAGAATGGATATATTGTTGTGGTCCCGACTCTTCGCGACGCGGTTACCATCGTAAACACGATTGCCCCGGAGCATCTGGAAATCATGACCAGAAATCCGCGCCGGGTTGCGCGGAGGGTCCGGCATGCCGGAGCGATTTTCCTGGGCAGATGGACGACAGAGTCACTGGGCGACTATATCGCGGGTCCCAACCATACGCTCCCGACCTCGGGAACTGCCCGGTTCAGCTCTGCCCTGAGTGTGTATGATTTCCTTAAGTTCACCAATATCATCGAATGTAACCGTAAACGATTTTTGAAGCTGGCGCCTCACGGCGAAACGCTGGCAACGGCGGAAGGTTTGTACGGCCACGCTGCCTCCATGGCGATCCGGAGAAAGTCCCGATGACACAGATTCTGCGGCCTGAAATCCTCACCCTTGCGGAGTATCATCTCGCAGAGTTTCCTCACAGGATCAAGCTCAACCAGAACGAAAATCCGTATGAACTGCCTCCGGACATCAAGAATGAAATCCTGAACCGCCTTGCTGCCGTATCCTGGTCGAGGTATCCGGCGTTTGTTCCGCAGGCGCAGATAGACCTTGTAGCACAGCACGCAGGCTGGATACCGGAGGGCACATTGCTGGGTAACGGCTCGAATGACCTTCTCCAGCTGCTTTTTATGTCCGTGCTGGAACGCGGCAGATCGCTCGTCATCAGCCAGCCCACCTTCACGCTCTACAAACTTCTTGCCCGCGGCCTGGGTGCGGATGTTCGGGAAGTACCGATGACCGCAGAGTTTCATTTTGACGTGTCCGGCATCATTACCGCTGCCCGTGAATCCGACGCTGCCATGATCGTGCTCTGCTCGCCCAACAACCCGACGGGAACCCTGATGGAAGAAGCAGATGTCATCCGGGTGATTGAATCCACCTCATCGCTCGTTGTACTTGACGAGGCATACGTGCATTTTGCTCCCCGATCCCTGCGTCATCTCCTTTCCCGTTATGATCGTCTGGTGATCCTGCAGACTTTTTCAAAGGCGATGGGAGCTGCAGGGTTGCGGTTCGGCTATGCGCTCGCCGCACCGGCATTCGCCCGCCAGCTGAGCAAGATCAAGTTGCCGTACAGTGTAAATATCTTCACCCTGCTCGGCGCAGAGGTGCTGATTCGCCGCTGGGAGCTGATCCGGGAATGGATAAACGTCATCCTGAAGGAGCGCGAACGCGTTCGCGCAGCCCTTTCTGCGATGCCGGGAATTACGGCACATCGCTCGAGCGCAAATTTCCTTCTCTGTGAATTGTCAGAACGATCTCCGCGTGAAATCTTTCTCCACCTTGCCGAACGCGGCATTCTGATCCGCGATGTGTCTTCGTATCCGATGCTCGGCAGGGGACTTCGCTTCACGATCGGCACGCCCGAAGAGAATACGGCGCTGCTGGCAGCCCTTCAGGAGGTTTTGTGAACCGCTCCGCACACATTACCCGTACAACAAACGAAACCACAATCGATCTGCGACTCGATCTCGACTCGCGGGAGCCCGCCCACATTGATACCGGGGTGGGCTTCTTCGACCACATGCTCTCCCACGTGGCGAAGCATGGTAACATTCACCTTTCGGTCAGGGCCAAAGGCGACCTGCACATCGACGAACACCATCTGGTGGAAGATGTGGGGATCTGCCTCGGGAAGGCATTCGCGGAAGCTCTGGGTGACAAGCGGGGGATCGAAAGGTTCGGCGCCGGTTTTGTGACGATGGACGAGGCCCTGGCGCGCACGGTCATAGATCTGAGCGGCAGGAGTTATCTGGTGTTCCATGCCACATTTTCACGTGAGATGATACAGGGCTTCGCACTGGAGATGATCAAAGAGTTCTTTCAGGCCGTTGCCAGCGAGGGACGGATGAACCTGCACATCGGCCTGCTCTACGGAGACAATGCGCATCATCAGGCGGAAGCGATATTCAAGTCCTTCGGCAGAGCCGTGCGGCAGGCAGTCCGGCTTACGGGGGACGCGGATATTCCCTCCACAAAAGGTGCCCTATGATCACCGTTGTGGATTATGGAATGGGGAACCTCAGAAGCGTGCGCCGGGCGTTGCAGCATCTGGGGGCGGAGGTGCTGATTACGTCTGATCCGGCAATGATACGGAAGGCCTCAGCACTCATTCTGCCGGGTGTAGGGGCGTTTGGCGAGGCAGTCCGGCATATCGATACGCTCGGTCTCCGTGCCCCGATCCTTGATCATGCCGGGGCAGGGCGTCCGCTCCTGGGCATCTGCCTTGGCATGCAACTTCTGTATCCGGAAAGTGAAGAGTCTCCCGGAGTCCCGGGGCTCGGTCTGTTTCCCGGACGGGTGGTGAAATTCCGTGGTACATTGCCCGTGCCGCACATAGGATGGAACGATGCAACGCCCATCCGGCCTTCGCCGCTGTTCGAAATGAAGGCGGGGTGCTACTACTTCGTTCATTCTTTTTATGTTGAGACGGGGGCGGCAACAATCGCGACAACAACGTATGGAGAAACATTCGCCGCGGCCGTCCAATCTGACAATGTGCTGGGGGTCCAGTTTCATCCCGAAAAATCACACAATGACGGGCTTGCGATGCTGAAAAAATTCTGTTCGGCGGATTACACGTGAACGGACCACGCGATCATATGCACATTATCCCCGCGATTGATCTCAAGGGAGGGGCATGTGTCCGGCTGCGCCAGGGAAAAGACGATACGGCAACGCAGTATTCGGCCGATCCCGTCCGCGTGGCGGGTGAGTGGTTCGAGCAGGGAGCCCATCGTCTGCATGTCGTGAACCTTGACGGGGCATTCGGTCGCGACTCCGGCCATCTGGACCTCCTCCGCGCAATGACCGCGCTGCATCCTGCACCGGTGCAGTATGGGGGAGGGTTACGCTCGGTCGCCTCTGTCGAAGAGGCGTTTCAGGCGGGCGCCGCAAAGGTGGTTCTGGGTACCGTCGCGGTGGAAAACCCCGCCTTGCTCAAGGAAATGATGCAGGTACGCGGACCCGCGCAGTGTGTCATTGCCGTGGATGCGGTGCAGGGGTACGTGGCCACCAGGGGCTGGACCAGCATCTCTCCCATTGCTGTTGTCGATCTGGTCCGCCGTCTGCTGGATGACGGAATTCGCGAAGTACTGTATACCGACGTAGAGCGGGATGGAATGATGACGGGACCGGATGTTACAACCCTCGTTCAGCTTGCCTCAACGGGGATGAAGGTGATCGCATCGGGGGGAGTGTCATCAGTGGACGATGTGAAGTCTCTGGTTACGCTGAACAACCCCAACATCTCCGGCGTTATTATCGGCAAGGCACTCTACGAGAACCGCGTATCTCTTCCCGAGCTGGTTACCCTCGTAACCCGATCGGTTGAATCATGAACACCCAATCCCGATCTCCGAACCCACTCCGGAACCGGATGTCCGACCCGGCCATCCGGGAAAATCTCACACACAACCGGTCACAGAAATCCGATGCTCCGTAAACGTATTATTCCCTGCCTCGATGTTCGTAACGGCATCGTCGTCAAGGGTGTGAATTTTGTCGGACTCCGCGAAATGGGAGATCCGGCTGTTCATGCCCGCTTTTACAACGACGAAGGGGCAGATGAGCTGGTCATACTGGATATCACCGCATCGCGGGAAGCACGGGGAAGTTTGCTGCACGTTGTGGAAGCCGTTGCAGACACATTGTTCATACCTCTTACGGTCGGGGGGGGTATACGGACTGCTGATGATGTGCGGGATATGCTGAATGCCGGGGCGGATCGTGTGAGTCTTAATACGGCCATGGTGCAACGCCCGGAACTCATCCAGGAATCCGCGGACCGGTTTGGTTCACAGTGTATCGTAGCGGCTATCGATGCGCGGAAGCGCCCCGACGCGCCGGGTTGGGAGGTATTCATCTACGGCGGCCAAGAAGCAACAGGCCGTGATGTACTGGAGTGGGCGTGTGAGGTAGAAGAACGGGGAGCGGGGGAGATCCTGCTGACCAGCATGGACCGGGATGGGACCCAGATCGGGTATGATATCACACTGCTGCGCACGCTCACGGCGGCGGTGCACATTCCTGTCATCGCCTCCGGCGGCGCGGGTACCCCCGAACACTTCGCCGAAGGCCTCCGGGCGGGCGGCGCCAGCGCGGTACTCGCCGCCTCGTTATTCCATACGCGCGCTCTGACCATCCCCCATCTTAAATCATATCTGCATAGCCTGGGAGTACCCATTCGATGAAATCTGCTGGATTTCGCTTCGATGACGCCGGACTCATTCCGGCTGTCGTGCAGGACGTACAAAGCGGCGCCGTGCTGACGGTCGCCTACATGAACAGGGAGAGCCTGCAGCAGACGCTGGATACCGGCCAGACAGTGTTCTGGAGCCGGAGCAGGCGTGAACTCTGGCAGAAAGGTGCGACATCGGGGAACACGCAGCGTGTGGTGTCCATCAGTCAGGACTGTGATGCCGACGCCCTGCTCGTAAGGGTGGAGCAAACCGGTGTTGCGTGCCATACCGGAGAATATTCATGCTTCCACACGCCGGTGTTTACCGACAAGGACCAGCCCGGCACTCTGCCGTTGGGAGAAGTTCTTGGCGCTGTTGCGCGGGTGATCCGTACGCGTAATCGCGAGCGGCCGGAGGGATCCTATACGACAAAGTTGCTTTCGGCCGGACTGGACAAGGTGTTGAAGAAGATTGGTGAGGAGGCCGGGGAGGTGATTATCGCCGCAAAGAACCACGCTCCGGCGGAGATTACCTGGGAGGTGGCAGATCTGCTCTATCATACGCTCGTGATGATGGAACTGGAAGGGATCGGCCTTGAGGATGTCGCGGCAGTGCTCGACCGGAGGCGTGGCGAAACTCCGGAGAAATCCCGGCCCACTACTTCCGGGTGATCGGACCGGTCACGACAAACCGGGCCAGCGCGGCCCGGTTGCCGTTTATGATAATCTCGACCGTGTGCCTGCCCGGATGGTGCTTCCGGGTTGACAGGTCGGCGAACGCATGACGTTTGGTGATCGTATGGGACCCGGGCGTAAAACGTTTTTCAGAGAGTTGAAAAACCTTCCGGGATTCCCGCCCTCCGGGTCGTGCAAACGTGATGCCGTATTCCAGCCGGACTGTCTGCGTGCTCTTTCCTCCTATCTGCAGAACAAAACTCATTACCAGTGCTCCTCCGATGCGTATGCTGGCAGGTGAGAGTCGCAGGTTTTTGATTGCCGCTTTCGCCGCCGGAAAAAATCCGAACAGTCGCATGGCCTGACTGTTTCCGGACCGGAGCAGTCCGCGGCATGCATGTTTGAGAAGTTTGTCGGTGTTCGGAGAGACTCCGATCCAGCGTTTGCACAGGGCGATCACGGTCTGTGGATGGTCCTTTGCTATGTCGTTCAGATTGTTTGCGACGCTCCGGCGAACGGTTTCGGACTCATCATTTTTTAATTTTTCCAGAAGCGGAAGAATTGGCGACGGATCCCTTTTGAATGCCGGCAGGCCCATAGCCCATGGTAACCGGGGCCGGCTCCCTTCACTGGCAAGACGGCGGACCCGGGGATCGGGGTCGTCAGCCCACCGCAGCAAATAAGGAATTGTCCGCTCAGGGTCACGATCCAGAAATGGGCGGATTGCAAATTCCGAACTGCCAAATTGCGTAAAATAGCCGAGCGCGGGAAGCGATCGATCCGGGTCTTCCTGACCGTAAAGCTCTACAAAGTCCGGACAGACCATCACCTCAAAGCCGTGCACGGAAGGGATAGACCGCTTAAGTATCTCCAGCGCGTCGCCATAATGCTGTGGCAACGTAGCACCGAGCGACCGTGTGATGTGGTGCATGCGATTTTTGAGTTCAAGTCCGCTCCAGGTTTGATCAAAGACGAGTGCGACGAACCGATCCGCATCGAATGCCGGGTAGACGTCCTTGATCGCCGAGGCAAATCGCAGGATGGAATCGCGTGTGAGAAACTGGTCTTTTAACCGGTCGGCCATGATGCGGGCTTCAGTGTGATTGAGAGAGGGATCCGTCCAGATGGCGCAGGAAGGAGATCCCGTCACGGATGAAGGCGGGGCCGTCCGGGCACACATTGTGGAACATCCCGCGCTCCATGGCAAAATCTCCGATGCCGGAATTGTATCCTTCAAGACCTACATACCCCGTAAACCCGATTGAATGGAGCGTGCGAAAGATATCCTCCCACGGGATGAGCCCACCCCCCGGTTTTCCCCTGTCGTTCTCGCATGCGTGGAGGGCAAAAAGGCGGGGTGCGACACGCCGGAGCGCTGCAGGGTAGTCGCGCACTTCGGTGACCAGATGGTATGTGTCAAAGAGTACACGCAGAGCCGGGTGATCGGCGAGCTGGATGAGATGCATGATCTGGTCGGGAGTGTTCACCATGTGTGACCGGAAATGACTCATGGGCTCGAGGGCGAGCAGCACGTTCCGCTCGGCTGCGTATTCGGCGAGCGCGTGCAGCCCTTCGGCAGTCCGGGGGTACTCGTCGGCTGGCGGCCGGCGCCGCTTGACCACACCGGGATGACCGTATGTCGCGCCTGCATACGCCACGGCTCCCAATTCGGCGGTCAGGTCGACAATGCGCTTATGCCATTCCAGGCCGCGCGCGCGATCGGCTGCCGAATCAGCGGAGAGATCACACTGGACGGGCCACTCTCCTCCCGGTCCCACGAGGAGATCCAGGCCGAGTTCCCGGGCATGCCGGCCGGTTGCCCGGGCATCAAAGAAGACATCGTCTCCCACGGAAAGTTCAAACATGTCCAGCCCGAGTGCACGCGCCGTATCAAGATGGTGGAGCTGGTCGTCGGCCCAGCGGGGAGTGAGGAGGTAACAGTGTGCGCCGTAGAGCATGATTCCTGCGTCAGTAAGTGATAAGAAGAGTTACAATACTGTTCCGTTGTACGTCGAGGATGATGCGGTTTCCCTTAAAGGGGACCGCCTCGCCCTCTTCCTCCAGAAAGTTCGAGCGTCGCACAAGCCGGGGAGTGGCCGGCAGCAGAAGCTCGGCCTGCGCGTCAATACCCTCGGCTTCATACAACTGATACGTCCAGGTGCCACCCGACTCCGATTGTTTGATGGTCGTGAGAATAAGATTGGAAGGCAGGAGAGTCCCGAAGGATGACGATAACGGGAGTACGCCGGTGTGACGGGAGGTCAGGGTGGTGATCAGGGGAGTGTTGTACTCATACCCCTTCTGCACGGTATTGGCATCCTGCCATGATCCACGATGCGGGTAGAGCGCGTAGTGGATCACATGTTTTCCCCGGTCCGCCGTCGGGTCGGGCCATTTCGGCGATCGCAACAGCGAAAGCCGCATAACGTTTCCTTTTATGTCGTATCCGTACTTGGACGTATTAAGCAGGCTGATTCCATAGTCGGGTGAAGACAGATCCGCCCACCGGAGGGCAGGGACTTCTTTTTTGGCGCGGTCAAAACTTGTCACCGATTGCGTAGAGCGCCGGATCGAGCCGTACGGGATCTCGTACGTAGCCGCGGTGTCGGAGGTTGTAACGGGGAAGGCGACTTTGAGCATGGTGCGTTCCTCCCACCAGTCCACATCCGTCCGGAATTCCACAATGTCTTTTCCTGCAGTCAGAAAAACTTCCTGCGTGAAAAACGAACTCGGAAATCCCTCAGCCGGATAGTCGCGTTTGAACGACGGCCCCAGCATATCACGCCTGACCCGCAGAGAAATGCGGAGAGGGCCCCGCTCGCCGATCTCCACCGAGCGTAGTGTGGTCGGATAGACTGTTCCGGTCCATCCGATATTCCATGCGTCCCACGCCTTGGGTTTGTCTTCCAGAAGCTGGAGCTGATTGCCGTATCCGGCGAGCACCTCTTTTCCCAGACGCTTATCCACGATGCTCTTAATCCAGCCGGAATCAGGATCGAGAGTGACTCTGAAAAATTCATTTTCCAGAGCTGACGGTGTCTGGGTCAGCCGGGTGGAAACGGATGCGCCCGGGGACGTCCTGAGTGTAAATGTACGGTACCCGAGGGGTGGTATACGTTTTGCCTCAAAGAGGAGCTTCCGGTTGTATGGTCCGGCTGTAACAATTTGAGAGGTCACCTCCACAGGTCCATCCATGACCGAGTATTCCTGCGTATCTCCTTCGGGCAGATCGACGACGGCGATCTCTGACCGCTCCCAGGAAAGCGGATTATACACGATAAGCGGAGTTCCGCGGGTGATGGCTGTTGTTGTGATTTTATTGCTCAACGCAGAAAGTGCGTGGTGCAGGGCGACCCGGCTGGCCTGTTCCGTCTCAGCGTACCGCTCTGCTGCATCGACAAAGACTTCGCGGATGCTGGAACCGGGGAGGATGTCGTGAAACTGATTAAACAGGAGATTTTCCCAGGCTTTGCGGAGGTCAGGATAGGGTGCGCCATAGCGTGCGGCAAACGAAGCAAACTTCTCCGCCGTGGTAAGCTGTATTTCGCTCCGGCGGTTGGATTCTTTGGTTTTTGCCTGAGTCGTGAATGTCCCGCGGTGATACTCCAGATACAACTCATCGCGCCATACGGGGAAGAGCTCGGGGTTCTGCTCGCGGAGAAACGTAATATAGGACTCCGCCGTGGCAAAACGGACCTGCGGGTAGATATCAAGACCCTGCAGATAGTCCACGCGCGCGAGCATATCAGGCGTAGGTCCACCACCGTGGTCACCGACGCCGAAAAGGACCATCATGTGGGTAAGGCCGGTGTTGGCCTCAAACTGCCGAAGCCAGTCAACAAGCTGGAACGAGTCCGAAAGATCGTTGACATAGCTGAAGGGGAAATAGACAAGCACACGGGACCCGTCCGGGCCTTCCCACCAGAACACTCTGTGCGGAAAGACGTTCGTGTCATTCCAGCTGATTTTTTGGGTGATAAACGCATCGATCCCGGCATGCTGAAAAAACTGCGGCATATTCCAGGTATAGCCGAATGAATCGGGATTCCAGCCAAGGCGCGGCATAAAGCCGAATGTCTTTTTGAAATACGTCTGGGCATACAGGAAATGCCGCATCCAGGCTTCCCCTGCGGGGAGGTTACAATCGGGTTCGACCCACATCCCTCCGGTGATCTCCCACCGTTTGTCCTTTACACGCTCGCGGATACGTTTGAACACATCAGGGTGATCCTTCTCCATCCATTCGTAGTACTGGGCAGCACTCTGTGAGTATGTAAAATCCGGCCGCGCGTCCATCATGTTGAGAACAGACGTAAAGGTATTTTTGGCGACGAGTTTTGTTTCCCCCTCACGCCATAACCAGGCCGCGTCAATATGGGCGTTTGAGGTGAATGTGAGCGTGAACCGTTTGGCGAACGCCGCAATGGGTGCCAGCCGGAGACGCATCGATTCGAGAGACGCCAGCAGCGGTTCTATCTCGCCCCGTTGTACCGACTGGTAATCGACGGCTGAGGTAATCTCTTGTAGGAGTGTATTCAACTCCAGCCGCTCGGAACGCGGGACAAACGTCTTGTCAATGCCAGGATCTTCCTTCTGACCGGAGTAGGCATTCTCCTGGTAGGTATCGAGACTGAGCAACCGCTGTCCGACGGTAATGCTGAGGGCAAAATCTTTCATGGTCTTCCGTATTTCCCGGGTGGACTCCATGTCCAGTTCTGCCCGGACCAGGCGGAGGGGTCCTCCGGTATTGACCGCACGGATTGCAACAAGAAAACGGTCACCCGGTCTGGCATTTTCCGTCAACACAAAGGCGCCGTCCCACAGGAACTTCCCCCGGGACTCACCGTTCACCCACAGGGAACCGTAGTCATCCACGGTCAATAGGAGGCGCACCGGCCCGCGCACGGGGGTACCCAGAATCCGGTCCGGAAGAATAATCTCCCTGCGAAGCCAGCACGAGTCAGGATACACGGATTTCCCGAGTGTAAGCATTTCCCATGTCCCGTCGTTGAAATCAGAAGCCGCAGGCGCAAGACCATCAATCCGGGCATTCTTGAGATCCGGGCTCATCCGCCATTGATCAAAGGACACGGTGGAGAGTGAATCAAGCGTGTGGACCAGTCTCTCGACAGGGGACAGTGCCAGTGATTGTGAAATCAAGAGCAGTGTCGGGACAAGGAGCAGCACCGGTTTCATGGAATCCTCGCGTGCAGGTGGGGAGCATAAATCATGTTGAAGATAGGGAAGCAGGACCCCAAATGCCACCCGGGAGGATCAAAGGCTCTCGCGGCGTATTTCTGTGGGATTTGCCTACAGGGGGTGTTGGGATTCCCCCCACCTTTCGAGTGCTGGGAACTGGTCAGCACAATGAGATTCACCGTAACTCGTTATGGAATAACGTTTATCAATATACCCTGTGTCCGGGCACGGAGCTTGCAGTGTTGAGCCAGGAAGGGTCGAAATCTTTTTCACATTTCTGGAAAGGAACTCCAATGTTCGAATTGTCGGATCCCCGCACATGGCAGATCATCACCAACCTGCTGCTCGTAACTGTCGCCCTTGTGGCTGCGACGTACATCGGCATCGGTGTGTACAAACAATCCCGTGCGAAGTCACGACGGGTATTTCACGCCCATCCGGACCATGACACGCACACGCTGATCCTCCCCGACCTCGGCATTACCATGGCCGATGGTGGTGAAAAGCTTGACGATAAAAAATCATGAACTCCTATACCGGCGTCCAGTAGAGGCGATCACCATGCGATGTCCATTTCTGCGGGAAGTACGAGTCAAATCCTGCCGCGCCTCGAGCTGCCGAAAGATGATAGCTCAGGTGTCGGGTCAGCCTGCAATGGAACGATGTGTCACTCCGGCGTATCTGGAATGTCCGGAGGCGAAGCCCCTTCTCGAAAAGAACGTCACGCTCGACCGGTGTCCGTACCTTCATGAGTCCCTCATGCAGTATTGTAGCGCGGCGTCCCAGACAAAATATATTCCGTACAGCGAAGCAATCCTGTCCCAGTGTGGTACGGATAGCCACCGTTACTGTTATCTCTTCCTGGCATTCGCACAACCCGACCGCCATAAGGAAATCTCAGCTGTGGACACCGTTCACCCGGAATTGTCCACACCCGGAAGGGAAGTTGATGTGGATGGGATTGGTGTGCGAACGGATCTTCTGTACACTCCGAACCATATGTGGGCGGATATAGGCGAGGACAATACGGTGCATGTCGGCATAGATGCGCTGCTGGCGGGACTGCTCGGAGACGCGGACCAAATTACGTTTGTTACGGTGCGGGGAAAACAACGGCCGACCGTGGTGTTCAGCGTGAATGGAACCGACCTGCCGGTGATGTTTCCCTACAAAATGTCCATCACTGCAGTGAACACATCCCTGCGCGCACATCCCTCAGACCTGTTCGCGGATCCATATACCCATGGCTGGCTGTTCGAGGGGACCGAGCTGGAAGTGCCGGCGTCTTCGGAAGAGACGCCAGGACACCCCCTCTTGCTTCCCGGATCCAGGGCGCCGGTGTGGATGCGCAATGAACTCCGGCACGTTGCGAAAGTGGTTCATGAACTGTCCCATGCGTCTGACAGTTCAGGCGTGGTTCTTATGGCTGATGGTGGCAATCCGCAACCCGGCGTCGCACAACACCTGAAACGGAACGAACTGTTGCATCTGTTCAACGATATGTTCTCGCCTCTGGCGGGATGGAGGAATGTGTAGTGAAACAGCGAGGTGTTATAGTATTTCTCGCAGGAGTGGTCGCGTCGCTTGCGCTGGGCTGGTTCGTTTTTCCGATGGCCCTGTACCGTACCGAACTCCAGCCTATCGGGTTCAACCACGTGGTCCATACGGGGGAACAGAACGGGATGACGTGTGACATGTGCCATGAGTTCACCGAAGAAGGTAGATTCACGGGCATTCCCCGCACGGCAAAATGCGCGGAGTGTCACAGCACAGCGCTCGGAACGACGGAGATCGAGAAGCAACTTATCGAAGAATTTATCACCCCGGAGAAGGAGATTCCCTGGAAAGTATATTCCCGGCAGCCGGACAATGCCCATTTTTCGCATGCAAGCCATGTGACCCGGGCAGAGGTGCCGTGCGAGGAATGCCACGGCCCGCACGGCGCCAGTGCCGAATTGCCTCCCTACCAGCGTAACCGAATCACCGGGTACAGCAGGGATATCTGGGGGAGGAATATCTCCGGCATTCCGTCAGAACCATGGCAGGGAATGAAAATGGATCGTTGCGTGCGGTGCCATGCCGATCGTAACAGAGTGGATGGTTGTGTTGCCTGTCACAAGTAATCGAAAGACACAATGAAACTCACGCGGAGAGATGTTCTACGTTTGGCCGGAGGTTCGGTAGTCGGGGCCATGTTTACGCCTGTACCCTGGAAGTTGCTGGATGACAGCTCCATATGGACGCAGAACTGGTCGCTGGTGCCGCCTCTTCCGCGGGGCCCCATGAGCACCCGCTATTCCCACTGCAATCTATGTCCGGCCGGCTGCTCGCTCAAGGCCCATTGTGTCAACGGCATACCAGTACGTCTGGCGGGTGTTCCGAACGGTGTTCTGAAAAACGGTACGTTGTGTGCCGTGGGGCTTGCCGGTCATCATGTGGCGTACCACCCGCTGAGGTTGTCCGGGCCCCATACATTCACGGGGAAAGCCGACGGCAGTTTTCTACTGCCCGTTACCATAGATACCCTCGTGGCAAATCTGGTTCCAAAATACCGCCGCGCGATGTCTTCCTCGTCTGCCGGTGTCGTCGCGGTCCTTGACCAACGCCCCGGCCGGGCCATGTCGCGCAGATATCAGGAGTTTCTGAGCGCATTCCCCGGGAGTATGTACATCGTCCCGCCTTCGGGTGAGGATGGTATGCTCCGCACCATGCAGGGGCTTTCCACTGAACCGTGCGCATCCCTGGGGTTTGATTTTGAGCACTCCCGTACCATACTCAGTATCGGTGCACCACTTCTGGACGGATGGGGCGTCCCCGAGCGGATGCAGGCGCTGTTTGCGGACCAAACGTCTTCGGGCAGAACCCTTATTCAGGTCGAAAGTTCACAGTCCAGAACCGCACGCGCTGCGGCGATCTGGCTGCCGGTCGTCCCTGGAGCGGAAGCGGCACTGGTCTTGAGTCTGGCCAACGTTATCGTCAGAGAGGGACTCTATCCCAAAGAGGTTGAGCGTACGATAATAGACTTCTCCAGGTACCGGGACCTGGTATTACGATATCATCCTCATCCGGTCTCTTCCCTTGCCGGTGTGAGTCCGGGCGCGATTGTCGAAACAGCCCGGGCTATTGCTTCCTCCCCCTCGATTGTGATCGCCGGGGCCGATCCTGCCGGAGGCCCCATGGCGCAAGCGACAGAGATCCTTGTAGCCGGATTGAATCTGCTTCTCGGAAATCCTGGAAGGAAAGGTGGCATTGTCTATCGCCGTGAAACGCCGGACGCATCTGCCAGCGGCGTGCCGGAGATCGCCCTTCACCAGATTCCAGACCACTCGATCGAACTCCTGATTATGGACGGAGCAGAAGCCGGCCAGACTTTCCCGTCGTCATTGTTAAAACGGAAGATGGTGCGTGATGGCGGGACGGTGGTGCTTCTCTCCCCGCATCTGTCACCACGCTCCGCATCGGCGGATTATCTGGTCTCCACACCCGCGCCCTTTGAATCCTGGGACGAAACCCCAGCGTCCCCGGGGTCCCCGGTTGCGTCTTTCGGCGTTTCGATGCCGCTGATGGCTCCGCGGACGAGCAGTGTGGAGGCAATAAGTTTTCTCTCTCTGCTTTCCAGTGCAATCGGCCATGTTTCAGAGGGGGCAGGTTCGCTGGAGCAGTTGCTCCGCCGGAAGGCAGATGCCATTACGGCCGCTGGCCGGGGTATGGCGTACCCGCCGGACGGATCCGGTGGCACCCCCGTCTCTTCATTTGCTGATGCGGAGGCACTGTGGGAAATCCTCAAAGAGGGCGGAAACTGGGTGGATGAACCCGCTCCTCCGGCAAAACGCGGACAGTTCAAGATTCTCGGGTCTCTGACCGACGACACCCTTACCTCCGCCGCGCATCTGCACCAGCCGGAGGGGGGGTCCATCACGTTGACACCCTTTGGAGTGCGCGCCGCCCTTGCCAGTGGCGCGGTGTCTCCGATTCTCAGCAAAATTTTCCAGGAATCAGATCTCCGCAATAGCGGCGGCACTGTGCTGATAAACCCGGCGACGGCGTCACAGTTCGGGTTGCTGGACGGGGACCGTGCCGCGATCCGGACCAGGAACGGAAGTATGCGTGTGCGTGTGTTGCTGGATCCCGCCGTCAGACCAAACATGCTCCATGCCGCAGTAGGTCCATTGCCGAATGGAACCCCCGACGCCGACGAATTAACTGGAGAGGGTGTGCTGGCGCTCTGTGTCGTACAGAACGACGGGACCTGGCGTTTCACTGATGTGACGATTGAGAAGGCTTAACAGTATGGAACACGGAGCAGTAAAGAAGTCGCGGTACGGAATGCTTATCGACCTTGACCGCTGTAATGGGTGCGGGGCGTGTATGATTGCCTGTGCTGTGGAAAACAATGTAGCCCCTGCCGAAAACAAAGCAACCGCGCGCACCGGTGTCACCTGGCTGCGCGTCGCCCCTATGACCAACGGGGCGGAATTTCCTGCGACGGACACCGTGTACGTGCCGATGCCCTGCCAGCAATGCGAAAAGGACACTCCCTGTGTGGCAGTGTGCCCCCAGAATGCTGTTGACCTCGATCCGGTAACCGGGATAGTCGGACAGGTGCCGCAACGTTGCCTCGGCTGCCGGTATTGTATGACGGCATGTCCCTATCATGCACGGTACTTCAACTGGTGGGATCCGCGATGGCCGGAAGGGATGGAACAAACCCTGAACCCCGATGTGGCTCCCCGCATGCGGGGTGTGGTGGAGAAATGTAATTTCTGCCATGGCAGGTTACATGCAGCGCGTGCCAAGGCTGCAGCGGACGGGCGAGCGGAGATCGCGGCGACAGACTATGTGCCCGCGTGTGTAGAAGCCTGCCCGGGCAAAGCGATCAGCTTTGGAGATCTGGATGATGCCTCGGGTGAATTGGCTCATGCCATCAGGCATCCCCACGTATTCCGCTTTCTCGTAAAACTCGGGACGGAACCGAAAGTGTACTATCGCTCCTCCAAACAGTGGGTGCGGGACAAAGTGGCATCGTTACAAACGGTCTGACGACGACAAATAGGAGTTGCCTCATGGATAAGCAGTTCATACCGCGCGGTCTGCGGCGCACCACGTTTGGAAAGTTTTTGATCTGGCTTGTTCCCTGGATTTTGCTCCTCGGATTCGGGCTCTATGCGATTTATCTCTGTCTGGCCGAAGGGCTGTTTCACACCAATATGGACAACCGTTTCGCGTTCGGACTCTGGATCTACCTTGATCTGACGATCATCGCCCTGGGCGCAGGAGCCTTTTTCACCGGGTTTCTTCTGTATATTCTGCGGCGTGAGGAACTCCGGGCTGTCATTAACAGTGCGGTGGTGCTCGGGCTTATTTGTTACAGCGGCGCCGTTGCCGTTCTTATGGTGGATGTGGGTCAGCCCCTCAGGGCCTGGTTTACGTTCTGGCACCCGAACACTCATTCCATGCTGACCGAGGTGACCTTCTGTCTGACGTGTTACCTCACGGTGCTTCTGATCGAGTATCTTCCGGTTGTGCTCAAGAACCGGAAGCTCCGGCAGATTCCCCGCTTTCTGGTCTTTGAGTTTCAACTCCATAAAGTTATGCCTGTTCTTGCCGGCGTAGGCGCGTTTCTTTCCTTTTTCCATCAGGGCTCATTGGGCGGGTTGTATGGCGTCTTGCAGGGAAGACCGTTTGCCTATCGCGAAGCCCTGGGAATCTGGCCTTCCACGTTCTACCTTTTTGTCCTTTCCGCCGCAGCCGCAGGTCCAAGCTTTGTGCTCATTACTACCTGGCTGGTCCAGCGGATATCGGGGAAGACGCTCGTCAAACCGGAGGTCTTCCAGTTGTTGGGAAAAGTGTCGGGCATGCTTCTTATCGTCTACATCTTCGCGAAGGCCATCGATACATTCGTCTGGATCAACTATACATCACCAAGCGCAGGTTTTGCCGCATTTGCCTTCTACCAGGAAGGTTCGTTCGGTACGTGGATTCTTGTCCTCGAGATTGTCTTTCTCGGACTCATTCCGGCAGTGATGTTGTTGAACAGGAAGATGCGTGGCAGACCGGCCGTGCTGGTCAGTGCGGCATTTCTGGCCTGCTGCGGGGTCATGCTGAACAGATTTGTTTTGACGATACAAACGCTCGCGCTTCCCACGCTTCCGTTCGACACGGTCCTTAGTTATGCTCCGAGTTGGCAGGAGGTGGCCGCCTTCCTTGCGGTCGTCGCGTACGGGGTGCTGCTCTACTCTTTGTCATACCGGTACCTGACATTGTTCCCGCAGGAAAAAGATATCAGACAACATTGATGGAGGTATATCGTGTTTCCATGGATCTATGAATTCCGCTGGAGTCTCGGGCATCTTCTGTTTCTGGGAGTGTTCTTCGCCGTTGCCGGTGTTGTGGTCTCCACCCTGGTGCTCGCGCTGCGCAGAGCACAGAAGTCCATGGCGGACGGGCGTCACGAAGTGCTTCAATGGAAGACGGAGTTCGAAGACCTGCCTCTGGCCAGCCGGGCATGCAGGCATCAGCTTACAGGAGAAATGAAAGAGCGCACGTGCCACCACGAATTTGACTGTGCCACCTGCGCGACCCATTCCAGGCTGCTCATGCTCAATACTCCGGCACTATGTACTGCTGTCCCCGGGGAAGACCTTTTTGGGCTGGCTATGCCAATGGACCGGTACTATCACCGGGGGCATACCTGGGTGAAACCCGAAGAAGATGGAACGTACACGATAGGGCTTGATGCGTTTGGTACCCGGATGATCGGTGTTCCCGATGCTGTTGATCTTCCGGACGTGGGGACCAGACTGAGAGCAAATGGTACCGGCTGGAAGATGCGCAAGCGTGGTTCTTTATTGCGTGTACTGGCGGCCGTTGATGGGGTCGTTGTGGAACAGGGTGGACCGCAAAAAGGGTGGTATGTGCGGATTCGTCCGGAAGGGTCCGAACCGCAATTCCGTCATCTCCTGCGGGGAGAAGAAATCCGGCCCTGGCTGATGCGCGAACTGGAGAGGCTTCAATTTGCCCTTCCTGCTGACGGCATTGGCATGAGTCTGGCAGATGGCGGCGAGCTCATGCCGGATGCGTGGAAACATGCGCCGGAAGTCGACTGGGAAGGCGTCTGGGGCGCAATGCTCCTCCAGGCGTAAACCGTCCGGATCATGGCCGCGGGAGATTGTGCTTTTTAAGCCGGTCATACAGAGTTGACCGATCAATGCCGAGGATTCCCGCGGCCTCAGAAATGTTCCCCCTGGTACGTTTGAGCGTAGCTGTAATGATGTGGTTCTCGGCCTGTTCAAGTGTCATGTCTGCCGGGAGACTCCACTCCTTATCATCCTGAACCCGCGTGGACCCGATAAACCCGCAGTCCTCCTCAGTGATGACCTTCGTTCTTGTTGTTACGATAGCCCGCTCGATCGCATTTTCGAGTTCCCGGACATTTCCCGGCCAGTCGTAGTTCATCAGGACTCGCAGTGCGCCCTCTGAGATAGCGGTGACCTCTTTGCCGAGTTCGTGCACAAGCCGTTCGATGAATGTTTCGACAAGCAGGGGAATGTCTTCCCTCCGCTCGCGGAGCGGGGGAATGTTGATGCTGATGACGTTGAGCCGGTAGAACAGATCATCGCGGAATGTGCCTTCCCGCACCGAACGTTCGAGATCGACATTGGTTGCGGCAATAACCCGGACGTCCACGTGCAGTTCTTCCGTCCCGCCCACCCTGTAGAATGTCCTTTCCTGAAGAATACGCAACAGATCCATCTGCAGCTTCGGCGAGATATCCCCGATCTCATCAAGGAAGATCGTCCCGCCGTGTGCCATCTCGAATTTTCCCTTCCGGTTCGCCACCGCTCCGGTGAACGCCCCCTTCTCGTGGCCAAAGAGTTCTGATTCGAGGAGTGTTTCTGCGAGCGCGGCACAGGAGACTCCTATAAACGGCTTGTTTGCGCGGTCCCCGGAATAGTGGATGGCGCGGGCAACAAGTTCCTTCCCGGTGCCACTTTCTCCCTGTATGAGTACCGTGCTGCGCAGACTTGCCACGTCGCGCACAAGCTCGAAGAGTTTCATCATTGCCGGGCTTTTGCTGATGATATCGTGCAGCTGGTACTGCTTTGTGAGCTTTTTGCGCAGGATAAGATTTTCCCGTTGCAGGTTTTTCACCTTGATGATGCGCCTGACAAGCAGCGAGATTTCTTCGGGGTTACAGGGTTTGACGATATACTCCTGTGCTCCCTCCTTCATTGCGGTGATTGCGGTATCGACGGTCGCGTACGCCGTCACGATGATGATGGGCGCGTCCGGATGGAGCTTGCGGACTTCCATCATGGTTTCAATCCCATCGATACCACCCGGCATCTTAAGATCCACGAAATAGATTGCGTAGTCGACGGATCGTGCCTTTTGGAGGGCCTCTGCTCCTGATGTTGCGGTTTCCACCGTATATCCATCTTCACGGAGCCAGGCAGCGAGGGATTCGCGCATCACTTCTTCATCATCGACGACAAGAATCGGCCAGTGTGTTGTCATAGAGTCTTTCGTGCGGCATCCGAACGGTCGTCCGTCAGCCGCATATGTGGTTTTCGTTCTTCAAACAGCGTGGCACAGGTTGCGCAGAGGTCCGGCCCCTTCGCGTCCACGTGCCGTACAGTATTGGAAAGAGACATGGGGCATCTGCTATCGGTGCAATGTATCAACCCGAAGGTATGGCCGATCTCATGGACGGCCTCCTTGACAGCCCGCGATTGCAGAAGTCCGGCATCAGGGGGGAGTCCGTAGAATTCCTGCCTGAGGCGCGCCAGCGAAATCGCAGCTGTCGGGCCGTTGAGTTGGGCCTGGCCCAGAACAAAACTCAGCATGGGAATAAAGAGATCCCTTTCGGTGACACCCAGTACCCTGATGGTGGAACCGGACACCTGCTCCAGGAGATCGCGCAGGATCAGCACGGAGCTGTACTGGCCCCGTTGTGCATCGTACGCAAACGAAGGATCCGGGAGTGCGGGAAGCACACGCACAGGAAACTGGAATGCGCGTTGAAGGCCGCGTGTCACGGAATCAAGAATGGTATCTTCCACGGATCCCAACGCAGCCAGGACGATGGCGTTCATCCCGTATCGCTCACGGGAGCCGCCGTTTCCTCTTCCATGATCGGCATGGTTACCCGGAATGTGGTGCCTTCTCCGACCTTCGTGTTCACGTCGATGTCCCCCCCATGCGAGCGTACAATGCCGTACACGACGGCCAGTCCAAGCCCGACTCCTTTTCCCTCTCCCTTTGTGGTGAAAAACGGCGAAAAGAGATTTGCCATGTGTTCGGGCTGGATTCCGTCGCCGGAATCGTGCACTTCGAGGACGAGTGATTTTCCGGAAGTCGAAAGATTTGTCGTAATGCGTACACGTGCATCCGGGTGCCCCTGGGCAGCCTCCGCGCCGTTCATCACCAGGTTGATCAACACCTGCTGCATCTGTGACGCGTCGCAATGAATGTTGGGAAGCCGGTCATCAAGCTGCAGGTCCATCTCGACGTTCATCAGTTTTAGCTTATGCCCGATCAGCGTTACCGTTGTCGAGACAACCGAGTTGAAATTGACATTCGCCCGCTGGTGCGGTTTGGAGCGGCGCGAGAATGAGAGGAGATCCTGCACGATTCTGCCTACCCGTGTGGTCTCGCTGACGACCTGCGCAAGATACTTGCGGAATTCACCCAGCCGTGGTGGGGGGATGCCGTCATCCTTGACAATCCGCTGCATCAGCATGGAAAGATTCAACACTCCGGAGAGTGGGTTGTTGATTTCGTGTGCGACGCTGGCGGAAAGCTGGCCGAGGGAAGCCAGACGGTCGCTGTGCAGCAGTTTCTGGTGCGCAGCCTTAAGTTGCTCGGTCCGCTCTTCAACTTTGATCTCAAGGTTCTGGGCCAGGCTGTTGAGTTGCTCAATGGCTGCCTTCAGCCGGAGTCGCATGATGTCGAATGACCTGGCAAGTTCCCCGAGTTCTTCGCTTGAACTGATCGTCACCTGCGTGTCCAGATTCATTGCGCTCACGGCCCGCGTGGCCTCAATCAACTGACGGATGGGTGCCACAACATACCGGCGGGTGAAGACCACGATGAACAGGACCAGCGATACGGACAGTGCAAAGGAGATGAGCAGGACGCGCGTCTGGATTGCGATGATCTCTTTGTCAACGGCCGACAGATCCAGTGCAACGTCGATGACACCGAGGACATTCATTGATGCGGGATGCGCATGGCAGCCCGCATTGCTGCACGCGGGTTCGTTATAGACCGGTGTGACGATCCCCAGGGTCCGTTTTCCCGTCGCGTCACGGAATACGCGGGCGCGTGACGGCACATCAACCTTGACCAGCGGGCGGTCCGTGGCATGGCAGATGGAACATGCCTCCGCGTCCTTGTCGACACTTCCGGAATCACCGGACGCGGTTGAGAACATCACGCGGCCCTCTTTGTTGTAGATCCGGATCCGGTTGATCCCCTGTTTGAGGGCGATGGTTTGCATGATTTCGTACGCCGATTCGCGCTGGTCGGCCAGCATGGCATGCCACGTGGCACTCGCAATACTCCCGGAAAGCTGGTCCGCCCCAATTATCATCGTATCCAGAAGTTGTGACTCCTGCGATTTCATGTGCACATATCCCGCGGCCAACCCTACGAGCGTCACCAGGAGGAGCAGCGGAATCATCAACTGAAGCCATAACTTTCGTGGTAGAAAATGCATGGAGAGCGACCTCAGGAGGCGGGAAGAGTTATTATCTAAAAGGAATGGAACGTTCTGCGAAACCGGCTTTTCTCTACACAATGTACGGAAGAGGTTTTGGATATTCAACTTCAATCGGGTTCAAAAAAAAGCCGGCCGTCAAGCGTTGACGGCCGGCCGTTCATCCGCTCGCTGTGCAGCGAGGGAAGGTGTTGTAGCGTTAGACCTTCGTGACGCCGGTGGCCTGAAGACCCTTCGGTCCACGGGTGATTTCGAAGCTCACCTTGTCGCCCTCGTTAAGCGTCTTGTATCCGTCGCCAACGATTTCGCGGAAGTGGACGAATACATCTTCGCCAGTTTCGCGTGTAATAAATCCGAAGCCCTTGGCCCCGTTGAACCATTTCACTGTCCCCTTTTCCATGGAACAGATCCTTTCTGTTGCTGAACGTCCGCAACCGGCGGACTCGGTCATGCACGTCCCGATGTGTGCTTTAAACGAACAATCGCAACCACTTATGACCACCATGGTTGCGATTTTTGCTGTTCTGCAACGGGTTCGGACTCCGAACTCCAGCGAACCATGTCCCGGGTCACCCGGAACCGAAAAAGCCCTACAACGGTGTACATTAAAGCTAGTGGCAATAATACAATTCTCCAAAACAAAAAGCAAGACTATTTTTGACCCTGGCGTCTCCTGCGAAAAACAGCGAAAATGCCCATTCCCACAATGCCAAGCACCGCTATGCCCGAAATGGCGACTGCCCACCCGTGTACCTCCCTCGACTCCACCCACAGGGTGTAATCACCGACATAGGCCATTGTTATGAAGCTCTCCCATGTAACCCGGCTCCCCTCAACGTCTCCTGCGTTGGTGGCCGTGACGATCCCGGGGACCACCACGTGGACCTTGTGCGATGAGGTCAAAACACGTTGCTGGAAGTCCAGCCGGCTTCGAAACGCCTCAATGTTACTCCGGTTTGCATCCAGCGCCCGCCTGACAAGCGGTGTCCCCAGTATTTCAGCAAACTGCTGCTCCAGTTCCTCCAGATTTCCGCTTGTCCAGTCGAAACGCCTGGCCTTCGTAAAACACCGCTCCTTCTGCCCCTCCGCCATCGCCTCCGTAAGCCGCGGATCGGCGAGCAGGCGGATCCCCTGTTTGAACAGTCTGAAATATTCTTCGAAGGAATTGCGGCTATTCCAGGCATTGAACCGCTCACTGGATTCCTCTGACGCCAGGCTGTCAGATCCGGACAACACGGACTTTGGTCCCGAGATACGCAGCGCAAAGGCGTCAATCTCCGCCTTCGACAAATATTCGGACACAGGCACAACGTCGGTCGGATTTAATTTTGACCAGGTTTCTTCATACCGGTATGTTGTGAAGAACCAGTAGAATGTCCTGGTGAGTCGCGGTTTGATGTCTATTTGGCGTCCGGGCGCCCCGGCAAGCGCTTCGCTCATCGCCTCCGCCGAGCTGTACGTCCGCGACGCAACGAGTGTCCGCTCCCGCTGTTTCACGGGAAAGTGTTCGACAGTCCATGCGCTGTCAATCCTGAACATCTGGATCCCGGAGGTCAGGCTTGAAGAATCACCCTTGATGGTGACGGATCGGGTTAACGAGCCATCGGAGTGTACCACGGTGGTCGTTTCCGTTTCAAGGCAGCCGCCAAGGAGCAGGGAGGCGATGAGAATCATCGCTGAACGGGACATGGTCAGACTGCTGAACACGATTTTCATTGGCATCGTCCTTCATTCATGACAATGGAACGTACGAAAATGAATGATGGTATGGAAGTTGTTTTTCGGGCCGACCCTCGGTATATTGCTCCTTCTGTTGTTGATTACCACGAGGGAAGGTCTTATGAGACGATATCACCGCACGTTGCTGCTCCTGTTTGTTGTTTTCACTTTTGACCCGGCAAGTCTTCTTGCCTGCACGAATATCCTTGTTACCAGAGGTGCGTCCAGGGATGGGTCCACGATGATTACCTACGCGGCGGACTCACATACCCGGTATGGCCAGCTCTATTTTTTGCCTGCCGGAGACCATCCCGCCGGTACCATGGTGGATATCCGCGACTATGGCAACGGTGCCTATCTGGGCAAAGTGAACCAGGTTCCGCACACGTTCTCCGTGGTCGGGTTCATGAATGAACATCAGGTGTCCATCGGCGAAACCACCTTCGGCGGTCGTCCGGAGCTTGTGGACACCGCCGGTATCATAGACTACGGCAGCCTGATGTTCCTGACGCTTCAACGCTCGCGTAACGCGCGGGAAGCCATCAAGACGATGGGGGCGCTGGTGGCGGAGTACGGCTACCGCAGCTCGGGGGAGTCCTTCTCCATCGGCGATCCGAACGAAGTATGGATCATGGAATTGATCGGGAAGGGATCCGGCAACAGGGGAGCCGTCTGGGTGGCCATGAGAATCCCGGAGGGATATATTTCGGGGCATGCCAATCACCCGAGGATCACGACGTTTCCGCTCAACGATACGGTGAATTGTTACTATGCACCGGACGTGATTTCCGTAGCCAGAGCAAAAGGGTATTTCTCCGGTACGGACTCCGAGTTCAGCTTCTCCGACGCATACGCCCCGCTGGATTTTGGAGGGGCACGATTCTGCGAGGCACGGGTCTGGTCAGTGTTTAATCGAGTGAACAGCACGATGGGCCGTTATCTGGATTATGCAAAAGGACAGGACCTCCGCCATCGGATGCCCCTCTGGATCAAACCTGACACGAAGCTGTCTGTCCATGACGTTATGGAACTTATGCGGGACTACTATCAGGGAACTGAGCTGGACATGAGCAAGGATGTCGGGGCGGGGCCGTACGGCTGTCCGTACCGCTGGAGACCGATGACGTGGAAAGTGGATTCTGTGGAATATCTGAACGAGCGTGCAATCTCAACCCAACAGACGGGGTTTTCCTTTCTCGCGCAGGGACGATCCTGGCTCCCTGATCATATCGGCGGAATTTTCTGGTTCGGTGTTGATGATACCTACCATACGGTCTACACCCCGATGTATTGCAGTATCACGTCAACCCCTCCCGCGGTTACAGTGGGCAACGGTTCAATGATGGAGTTCTCGGACGACGCCGCGTTCTGGATTTTCAACCAGGTCTCCAACTTCGCATACACCCGGTTTAATGCGATCAGCCCTGAAATACGGACGAAACAGGCGGAACTGGAACACAAGTATATTGCGCTGGTCCCCGGCATTGACAGGGCGGCCGTGGAGTTGACGAAAAGCGGAAAAAACGCTGCGGTGGAATTTCTCACGGATTTTAGCACGTCCCTCGGGCAAGCGACGTTCAAAGAGTGGAAGGCGTTGTACCGGATGCTCTTTGTGAAATACATGGATGGCAACATCAAGACAACGGTGCCGGGCAAATTGAATCCGGCAGTCCAACAGCCCGGTTACGGTGAAGAGTGGCAGCGACGTGTTGTGCGGGAAACAGGGGAGAAGCTGAAGGTTGTACAGACCGGGAAAAAGTAGGTCTTCCCCGACTCGAATTTTTTCCTGATTTCTTCTCTGCGTCGGCGGCTCGCATGGTGCGGGCGAGAACGACCGCGTGTCTATGTCTACACAGCGATCCCGCAGCGCGTCTCCAGTTTCCCACAATACCGCGCGATATTCGTGTCGCGGACTGTTCTGACACCGCACCCGGCACGCCGATGCTCAGGCGCGGATGAGCATTGTTTCTTCCAGCTCGATTGCTTTCGGGAAGAGGATGTTGTTTTCCAGGTGAATGTGCTGGTGCAGATCACGTTCAAAATCTTCGAGCTCGCGGTATGCCACGGTGTACGTTGTACACGCATCCGGTGGCAGCGTATACCCGTTGCTGGCGGTGCGTATGAATGACAGCGCGTCTCCGGCAGACCGGTGTTCGGCCTCCATCATCATGATCGGATTCCGGATACTCCCGAACGGTGAGGTGCTGACATCCCCGCCCTGTTTTTTTGTCTGGACAAGTGCTTTGATATAAGGAAAGAGCACGGCCTCCTCCTTGTGCATGTGACTGGTGAGCTCGTCTCCGATGGCATGAACATGTTCTGCGATGCCCGCCAGTTCGGGATGGTTCTTGCCGTGGACTGAGGCCACCTTGTCAATGTGGGCCAGAACCAGAGGCAGGGACCGTCGCACATATCGGTGGTGGGTATTGATGATGAAGTCTGCCAGCGCATCGAGTTCCCATTCTGCGGGGCGGAACACGCTCGTGTCGCGGATCGCCTCAAGCTGCTGGAGGTCGTGGACCACCGTTGCCGGATCAACCCCTCTGGCCGCACAGGCCGCACCAAGGGTTTGTCCCCCATTACAACAGAAATCGATCGCATATTTTTCAAAAACGGCCGCGGTACGGTGATCCTCAGTGACCATTTGTTTTACGGCTTTTGTCATCATGCTTTCCATCTGTCCATTCCTTCTCTGATTCTGTTTGTGGGCTTCCCCCCGGAGTTTGTGTGCCGGGACTGTGACATCATCACGATGGGTCTCCGGCGGCTTTTCGTCAGGGTCAGTGTTCATGCTCCCCGGCCGGAGCGGTATGGCTTGATCCGGAGGGTACGATGGCCTGGTGCAGCCGTTCGATATAGTGGATGTAGTGGACATATGCCTCGACGTATCGCCGGCCAGCTTCAACATCAGTCGCTGCAAAACCCTTTGCCTTCTGCACGCGTTGAAAGGCATCATCAACCTGCCGCTGCAACGCGCCGGTCAGCTTCGCTGACAGTTCGGCCGGGGAGTTCGCCTGCAATGCGTGTTCCGCTGCAACGATTCCCGGTTCGGGATGAACATCGACCTCCTTCAGACCGGTGTAGGGTGCGCCTTCACCGGACCGATGGACGCGGACGAGCGTCTCGAAGAAGTACCTGTCAGCGAGTGCCCTGGCTTCATCACCACGGGCCCGCACTGCGATGGTTCTGGCAAACGCCGAGCGTATTTCCGGCTCGTCACCGTGCCGGACCCAGACCAGGGCATACCGGACGTCCCCGCGCTCCAGGGCCTGTTTGCCCGCTTCAACGACCGGTCCGGTCATGGTATCGCAGTGGGCGCGGGTTTCACCGGTGGTCAGCAGCACGGCTACAATAATCAGTGCAACAATGCGGAGAATAGAGATCCGTGTCATGGGTTTGCCTCCTTGGAATTGTGGTGAACAGTCATTGCTGGTCGGATGTCTGTTGTATTTCAGAGTCTTTTGTCTGATATTATAACACAGGGCACCTTAAAATTGTTCCCATGATTTACCCAGCCTTGATAAATGTCCCGTTTCGGAGTTCCGTGTAGGCCTGCCGCAGTTCTTCCTGCGTATTCATCACAATGGGGCCCTGCCACGCGACCGGTTCCTGCAGCGGCTTGCCCGAGACAAGCAGGAACCTGATGCCGTCTTCACCTGCCTGTACCGTCACTTCATCGCCGCTGTCAAACAACACCAGCGATCGGTTGCCTGTGTCTGCGGGAAAAGCGGCGACGGGGGAGCCCACGGTTTCCGTACGCACCGCGCGGGGTTCCGACGCATCCCGGAACGTCCCTGCGCCTTCAAAAACATACGCAAACGCGTTTCTTGAAGACTCGACCGGCAGGGTTTTGCGCCTTCCGGGTGGCACGAACACGTCAAGATACTTCGGGTCTGCGGCAATGCCATCCACCGGGCCGGATTTTCCCCAGAACTCGCCGCAGATCACGCGGACCCGGGTTCCGTCGTCATCAACGATTTCCGGGATTTCGCCGGAGAGCACATCCTGATAGCGGGGCTGCGTCATTTTTAGTGAGGACGGGAGATTCGCCCACAACTGAAATCCGTGCATGCGCCCCCTGTCATCGCCGTTTGGCATTTCCTGATGAAGAATGCCGCTGCCGGCCGTCATCCATTGCACGTCACCCGCCCGTAGAGTCCCCCGGTTGCCCAGACTATCTCCGTGCACAACAGCGCCGGCCAGGACATAGGTGATCGTTTCGATCCCGCGGTGCGGATGCCAGGGAAAACCGGCGAGATATGCGCCGGGATCATCGTTCCGGAAGTCGTCGAACAACAGAAATGGATCAAATGTGCTGGTTGCACCGAACCCAAATGCGCGGCGGAGGTGTACCCCCGCTCCTTCAATCGTTGGCTGGGCCTGGATGACACTGGCGACAGGTCGTATGGACATGTACACTCCTCCTCATTCTGCAATGGGTACAGATACCTCCTCTTCCTATCAATCTAAACAAGACCTCCCGAAGTACCGTTCCCGGATCAGCTGGCATCGCCCCGGCCTCAGATAAAACCCGGCCTCCCTGTGAAGTGTATCCGGGCCGGCATCGCCCCGGCTTCCGGATATCATCGCGCTTCTGTGGGGCTGCAAGGCCATAGATCTTGACATTGTCCTTGCCAGGCCCGATACTTTAGTACCGTTGCCAATCCGGCACTATTCTGTTCAAACCACGACACAAATGTAGGTCACCAGATTCCCCTCACTCTTAACGATAGGAGAGCAACAATGAGGCGACTCGTACTTCTGTCTATGCTGATGGTGTTCGCCATCGGTGCCGGCTTTTCACAACAGTGGTCCAGGGTGTGGAAACTCACCACCCCGCCGTACCTGACCCTCGAAGACATCACGGACATGGGAATTGTGAAGGCGGGGTTTGACACAGACAAGGATGGGTGGGGAGAGATCCTCTGTGCGTGGACGGACGCGGACACGAATGCCATCATGATGTATGAGGCCAACGGAGACAACTCCTACGCGCTGGTCTGGTCGTGGGCGTACCCCTATGGTCCGGGCGAAACCAACTCTTTTGCCGGGATCGCGGTGGGCGATATCAACAATAACGGCGTTGTCGAGATCGTGACTACCCTTCCCGCTGTGGTCGGCGCAGATCCCAATCCGCTCCGCGTGTGGGCCTTTGAGTGGAACGGCGTGGTGGGGAAGAATGCGTACGGGTTCTATGACAGCACCAAACGTACGTACAGTCCCTCCGGCGGCTGGAATTTCGATGCCCCGAGCAACTACGATCTGCGTCCGTACAGCCTCACGATTGAGGACATCGACAAGGACGGCAAGAATGAACTGATCACCGGCTTTCGGCAGGCGGGGAGCGGAATGCGTGAAGTGATTGTTTCTTCGGTCGACGGCGACTTTGACGGTTTTGCCACCTGGAACCTGGAATGGAAATATTCCAACGCGTTCGGCGGTTCGAACTATAGCACCACCACCGGAGACCTGGACAATGACGGGAACCGGGAAATCTATATGTTTGTATGGAATTTCTTCACGATGAGAATCTTCGAATGTACCGGTGAAGGGCAGTACACCGAAGCCTTTGCCCTCGACCAGTTCTCCAGCACGCAGGGTATCGATCACGGTGCACTCGATGCCGTGCGCGTGGCGGACGTGAATAACGATGGCATGATGGAGATGTATATCGCCTCAACAGAACCCCAGAACAGCATCTTTATCATCACCGGCGTGACCGACGTCAGCGCCATGACTGCGGCCAACATCAAGCAATTGTACACGATACCGGTGAACATGGGGGGAAAATTCCGTTCCATGTACATCGCCGATCCCGATCATGACGGGAAGGCCAACCTGATGATCGGCGGAGAGCTGAACGGCCAGATCTTCTCGCTGGAGTACAACGGCACGGGTGACCCGGCGGACTCCGCAAGCTGGCAGCACCAGGTGGTGTTTGACATATTCGCGGAGAGCGGAGTTCCGACAATTTCGCCACGCCTGTTCTACGGATCCCCGGCGGGCGACATGGACAAGGACGGGAAAGACGAATATGTCTTTGTCAACTATTCACCGGATTTTACCGCCTGGCCGGGTGACTCCCCGTTATGGATCATCGAGATTGATGTCGCGACAGACGTGCGCAATGAGGTAATGGGTATCCCGGGCGACATCCAGTTGCTCCAGAATTATCCCAATCCGTTTAACCCGACGACAACAATCCCGTACCGTCTCCCGGTCCGGAGTCGTGTCCAGCTGGATGTGTTTGATGTGTACGGCCAGCACGTGGCCTCCATCGTCAACGGTGAACGCGAGCCGGGATACTATCAGGCAACCTGGACCGGAAGGGTATCAAGCGGGACATACCTCTGCCGATTGGTGGTCGAACCGCTGGAAGGTGGGGGGAGTACGTACAGGGAAGTCAAGAAGATGCTTCTCGTCCGATAAGAAGACCCGACCCGATCACAAAGCCCCTTCCTTTGCAGGATGGGGCTTTGTTGTTGTACGGGCTGCCGGCAGGCCGCCGGGTACCACCATGAGCCGGCCGTCAATGTGTTTAGTGCTATGAGCGGTTCAACAGTGAAGCACGACTTTGATTTTCACGAAACATTTTCATTTGTTCTTAATGCTAAACATCAGGAAGATGTTGATTACTATATCATATTGTCGGAAGTCATTATCAATCACAAATAGAAAAGGACTATCCATATGAACAAACGCGCTTTTGTATATCGATATAAATCGATTGTAATGTTATGCTGCTTTCTTTTCTCATCAACAGGTTACGCACAGAATTACTCAGATCTTGATGCACTTGATGGCTATAAAACTAAGGTGTATTTCAGTCCGGGAAATGAAAACAGGGCTAAAACAGTCGCAGAAAGAATGGACAGAGTTCTTGAGTTTTATAATAAGACAATTGCTTTTGAGCCGAGTGTAACGCTGCTGATATTAAATCCGACGGATTGGCCGAAGCATACAACATTCCCGGTTTACGGGATGCCGCATTATGACGAGAAGAGAGATTTATTAGTTATTGCATCGGAGAATAATAGTTTCTGGAATAGCTTTATCCCGCCAATCGAACAGCTTCCGAAAGATCTGGCAGGTAAAATCTCAACAACCTATGTTGATGAGAATGGCAGTTTGACTATGCAGGCTTTTTTCGATTTGCTTGCCATTCACGAAATAGGTCATGCGTATCACTTTCAAGCCGGTGTAAATGTTCAGCGTATGTGGATGGGTGAACTGTTCTGCAATATGTTACTGCATACTTACATTGCTGAAAATGAACCTGAACAATTGCCTGCTCTCACAGTATTTCCTCAAATGGTTATTGCTGGCGGAAAAGAAGAATATAAGTTCACCTCGCTAAACGATATAGAGGATCGGTATGAAGAGATTGGACAAAAACACCCAAAGAATTATGGTTGGTACCAATGCCGCTGGCACTCGGCAGCGAAAGATATTTATGATGCAGGGGGGGAAGAAACGTTTATACGTTTGTGGAATGTTCTGTCACAACAAAAAGAAAAACTAAATGATGAGACATTAGCCGTTCTGCTATCGGAGAAAGTTCATCAAAGTGCTGCCAATGTCATGCTAAAATGGGATGAATAAAAAATCCCTTCTAAGAAATCGGGCAAGAATCAAATAGATTCTCTCGATGATTATATCGATTCTTTTCCAGAGGATGGTCAAATCATTATTTGTCATCAAGCCCTCACCGCAGCAGGAGCATCTTTCGGGTCTGCGTTACTCCCTCCAGACTCAGCCGGTACAGGTACACTCCGCTGGCATAGGCGCGCGCGTCGAATTCGTGATGGCGTGTACCCGCTTCCTCGACCCTGTCTACGAGCGTCACAACAGCCTCGCCGAGCAGGTTGAACACGGTGAGTGTGACGTGCCCCCGTGAAGGGAGTTCATAGCGGATTGTCGTCACGGGGTTGAAGGGATTCGGGTAATTCTGCCATATCCTGAAACGGCGCGGCGTGTTTTCCTTGCCTGCAGAAAGCACCGGTGTCGTGTTTCTGTAAAAGAAAAGACCGCCCTGGAAACGTCCTGCGATTACGTCCAGGTCCGAGTCCCCGTCCAGGTCACCCAGGGAAAAGCGGATTCTGTTGTTGGAGCCGGTCTCGATCATTCCGAAGAAGGACTCCACGGGTTCAAATACGGGAGCAAAGCGGGTTCCCGAGTTGCGGTGGAGGTCCAGATACCCGTCGGAAATGCCGATCAGCAGGTCGAAGTCGCCGTCGTTGTCGATGTCCGCAAACCTGAGTGCCGAATCGTATTTGCGGATCACCGCTCCTCCCGCGTCGCGAAGGCTGTCGGACCGGATGCTGAAAGCGGCGCTGTCTGACCTGCCCGTGTTTTCATACCACCGCACCACGTCCGTATTGCCGGCGGGATCGTACCCGATGCCGAAGAGGTCCAGGTCCCCGTCGCCGTCGATGTCAACCAGGTCGGCGTTTCGGCTGGCGATTGCTACGCCGGCGGAATCTTTCAACAGGCCGAGCGAATCGAGGACGGGCGCGGCCGGTGTGCCGCTGTTGCCATACAGGAGCAGACCGCCGCTGTTGCTGAGAACCAGATCAAGGAGGCCGTCGTCGTTCAGGTCGACCCACGTCGGGTTGGCGTCAAAGATCCCGGGGTTTCCGACAAGGTTTCCCGTTTGCCATGTGAACGCCGGGGACTGTGCCGTGCCGGTGTTCCTGAACAGATGAAGGTCCCCGCCCCCGGTCCCGAGCGTGAGATCGAGCAGGCCGTCCCCGTCAAGATCCGCCAGCGCGGGCGCGGAGTAAAACCCCACGTCCAGGTATGCGATCACGGGCACGTCAGGGACCCGTTCGAACGCGGGGGGAGTCGGTGAAACGAGGTTGCGGTAGAATGCCGGGATCCCCTCGTTGTTGCCGAAGAAGAGGTCGCTGTCCATATCGCCGTCGATATCCGCGAGCACCGGAGTCCTGAACCTGAGATCGGCACCGGGGAGATAATTGGCTGATTCCACCACGAACTGTGGTGCGGAGCTTGTCCCGGTGTTCCGCACCAGCACGAACAGGTCGTTGCTGCATCCGAGCAGGAGATCGATATCGCCGTCCCCGTCAAGATCTCCCGGGCCCGGCACGAAGAATATGCCGGGAGGCTTGATAATGGTTCCTGTGGTATTCCGGAGCGTGTCCGCGGCGGCAAACTGGCGGGGACCGACGGGTGTGCGGAGAAAGAGATGGACACCGGAGTTGTATTCGCCGACCAGCAGGTCTTTCTCACCGTCCCCGTTCACGTCGGCGAAGGCGGGGGCGGCCTGGTAGCCTACGTCGATGGAGTCGAAGAAATCCGTTTCGAACGTGAAGGCGGGAGAAAACGCAGTGCCTGTGTTCCGGAACAACAGTATGCGGCCGTTGTCCTGTCCACCAAAGAGATCGAGATCGTTGTCCCCGTCGATGTCGGTGAGCGCGATGCGGACATTGGAACGGTCGTAGATAGGGGTCCCGACGAGGTCCGGGGAAGCGAATACGAAATCTCCCGAGGCACCGCCCCCGTCGTTTCTGTACAGCTGGATACGGAAGTCGTTGGTCCCGGTCAGGAGCAGGTCCAGATCGCCGTCCCCATCTATATCGCCCAGGGCCACGGTGAGAGTATTCAGCCCGCCTATCCAGGGATACTCGAGGACGGCTCCGCGAAAGGACAACGGAACAGAGTCATACTCCCGCTGAAACGTCTGTGCCTGCAGGAGTGTTGGGACGGCAACGGTGACGGCGAGAAGCGACAGAAAACCACAGGAGCGCAGCGTCATCAGGACCTCCTACGAGTATGGTTGGACTGACTGTTTCGCTGTTGTGCCCGGGCTCGTCCCGAACGAAAAGTGAAGAAACCTGCATCAATTTCAGATGCTTTTGTCTGTATATAGAAACTCCACAACCTAATGTCAAGGGGTTGGATAGGCGATTGGATTTTTTTTCGAAGTAGGGTCCGTGTAGCGTGGTAAGGCATTGGGGGGGTGAACGAACATACGTCTCCTGTTGGCCGGTGAGGGAGCCGCACGATTTGATTCTCAAATTCCCAGGTGCTTAAGAATCTTGCGAACTATCGGCGGCGGCCCTGAGCGCCTTCTTTCACAGACCCCGGCTTTTATTGGAGTACCACCCGAAATAGCGAACCAGATGCTGTCCTCTATTGGGGATGTGGTCGGTAATGGCGGTCAGGACGTCCAAAGGGTCGTGGTGTAGAGCGTCGTCACCGAGCGACGGGTGGCCCGAGGATGACCTGGGTCGATACTGCACCGTACCGTTATCTTGTATGGAACAACGGAGAGGAGCCATGAAACGACTTGAAATTGCAGGTGCCGAGATCATGCGTATTGCCATCCAACAGAACTATTTCAATACCATCATTTTTTTAACGCTTGTAAAATCGGCAGTTTCTAACTTATAGAAATACACACCACTTGTTAAAGTCGAAGCATTAAAACTTACCTGATAATTTCCCGCCCGTACATTTGCATGTACAAGTTGAGCAATGTTTTCCCCGAGTAGATTATACACAGCCAAACCTACAAATCCATCTATCGGAACGGAATAGCCGATCACTGTGGTTGGATTGAAGGGGTTCGGGTAGTTTTGTGCGATAGAGAAATCTGATTGCAGCACATTATCATTGTCAACTTTCGTCGGATACTTTTCAATTTTTCCTTTTCGGGAAAGATCTTTTCCGGCAAAACCAGGATAGGAAGGAGAATAGCGGCAAACTCTAAATACAGGATTAAATTCCGGATATTGTCCTTGATTAAGGATTCCGTTACGTGTAACAGGATTAATGTATTCCCACACTAGAGTTCCTAAACTATCAACCTCAAAGAATTTACCTGCCGGACCCTCACAAATCAAAGTATTACCATTGTGAAGTCGTTCGGCACCTGAAATGTTTTGTGCGAAAAATAAAGTGGGCGTCAGTGCGGTATATTTCCAAACTAAATCAGTTGGTCCAAATGTGCCAGAAGGTTCTCTATAATAATTACCATTCACATCAAGTGGGGGCACTATTTCATCAACAGTTGAATAGTTGCCGCCAGGTCTTCCTTGACCATTATTGAATATTAAAATATCATTTTCACCCGGCAGCCCACTGCCAATCCAGCGCGAATCGTGTTGGACAAAAAGTTTTTGATCCAACAAGGTTCCTGTATTATAGGACCGGGGATTTCCCCAACGATAAATTAGATCGCCGCCTTTTCCTCCATTTCCTCCAGTATGACCGGCTGCCTGTAAGGTTGTGGTTGAATGATCGAGTATCCAGATTTCACTAAAGTTGTGAACGCTTAAGAGTATCTCGTCTCTTTCGGAGTTGTACCGCACTGAATTTATGTGGAGCCAATCTTGATTAATGGACCCAAAATTAAGATTTATCAATTCCGGATGATCGGCTATATTCCCATACAGTAATTTTGATGAATCAAAATCTTGGATTACATGATCCCATACATGCCATTCCCATACAATATTGGCACCGCTTGTCTCGCTCGGATTAATTTCAATTATCCTTTCGGACCAAATGGAAGAGCCTACATGTGAAGGATTTCTTCCAGCGGCAACGGCTTCATTGTAAGTTTTGTTCTCCCATACTATTAAAAGTATATTCCCGTTTGGAAGGACCTCAACATCATGATGAGAGGAATATTCTGATGAATAACAATTGAAAGACCAGATGAGATTGCCATCCCAATCAATCTTTTCCACCCTTCCGCCTGCACCACCAGCAGTAAATGGGTTTGTATTTTTCACAAAAGCCGTTCTCAGTAAACTACCATCCTCTAAAAGCATCACTGCCTGACCTGGTTCATATGAACTGTTCCATGAATGGACAAGATAGCCTTCATTATCAATCAAATAGGTGACTTTAGAGGGAAGCGGTGCGAACAAAGTATAACCATTAAATGAAGCGGTGGAATCGTGCATAATTAGTCCTACCGTATTGGTTTGGGATTGAGCTAATTCTGCACTGAGCATAAAAACAAATAGAACTAATTGTGATAACCTTGTCATTGAACTTCCTACGTAGTGCTATTGTAATAACATCATTGTGATTGTCTTTGACATATTGTCTATGTGTAGTGTGGTGAAGTACACGCCACTAGATAAATGACTCGCATCGAATAACACTTCAGAATTACCGGGCAAGTGTTGTTCGTTGACCAATGTTGCAACCTCGTTGCCGAGTATGTCATAGACTTTTAATGTTACCTGTTGTGGAACAGCAATGTGTGTGTTCTTTACAGCTGGAATTGTAAAACTGATTATTGTACTTGGATTAAATGGATTAGGATAATTCTGGTTCAATCTAAAATCATTGGGCTCGCTTTTAACATCCTTGATATCTGTTGTCATCCCATCCCTCACCAAACGTACATAATTGTATATGCGGACAGCGTCACCCTGCGGTCCAAAACCAAAGGGATAATTTGCAGGATCACCAGTTTTAGGATCGCTTCGTTGAGCCCCTGCACCATGTACATCAATCCAACCTCCATATATAGACATATAACCCATTGCTCTTCCGAAAGATAAATAGCAGGCATGAGTACCATTGGTTGGTGTCTGTGAACAGAAAGTAGTGTTACTCCAATAGAAACCATAATCTGTATTACCGGCTTCATTCGTAATCTGGGTACAGTTAAATATTGGATGTATTGCAGCTGAATGTGTTGTTTCAGGTGAACGAGAATAATCGATGATACTTTGCAGTTCCTTGGCATCTGGCAAACGCCAGTCTGAATAACCTGCGTATGAAAAAGTCTCAGCATAACTGAGTGCATTTTCCCATAATACGCCTGACCCGTTATCGTTCTGCATCCACATCAAACCAGTTGCGTTATCGGTAATTGTTCCGTCACCATTATTCGCAAAACTATTGGTTCCGTATGCTGTATTGCTACGACAATAAAGCACATAATACTTTTTCTGGTTACCTGAGGGATATCCTTTTATGCGTCCGTCGGCAAAAGTTACCCCAAACATGGTTGGTTGTCCGTTCATCGTTGTAGAAACATAGATTGAAGAGGTGGCATATTGAGCATCAATAAGACGTTCATTAGCAGTGGCTCCATGATCACTTGCATTAAGATCTCCATACCCGAAACCAAAGTAATGAGTATTAATATAAGGTACCGCAGTACCCTGTGATGTAGCGGTGGGGTTTGGTTCAGCACCATAGTACATTATTAATGAGTACAGTTCTTTAATGGTGGGTAGTCTCCAGTCAACATAACCACCGGTATTACAAGACGATACTGCTGCAAGAGCACCCGCATAGGTCAGTTTATCGTAATAATTAATAACCCCGTCACCAGTCCTATCGGATGTCTTTTGCCACATTAAACCTGAAACATTATCTGTGATCGTGCCGTTGCCGTTGTCTGTATAAGAGGGAGTGTTACCGGAATGATTTGTGTTCTGACCGTAGAACGGTTGCCCAACTGTTGGTGCAGAGATTATTCCTGAGTTATTGTACGAATTGGTTTGACCTGTACCTACAATTGGATAAGCCATACTTTGACAAAAGACATAATGATTTGCCAGTAAGTACAGTAACAATGTAATTATGATCTGTGTGATCGATATGTTCTTCATTGTTCTCTCAACTTGTCGGTTCTTCTTTAGGATTTAGACAAATTACAATACGTAATAGTTTAACTGATGTTTTGCAGTTAATTACTGAGAGAAAGGTTTTGATAATGTCACATTGATAAATAATGTTTGATTAAATAGTTCACGCTGAAAAAGTGCTCTACGATAACCCGAAGTTTGTCGGGACAAACCAATGGGGAAACCAGATAGACTTTGTCGAAAAGCTGAGCCCACGTGCGTCGGCAAGCTCTGCGGTAGGGAGTGTCGCCGGAACCTTGAGCGGAAGCCTGGAATGGATTGTCCAAAATAGCCGGTATGTTTTGAGCTGTAGTGCCGGCGGCGGCCAGCCAGTCGGCGAAGGCGGAATTCTGGGCAGTATTCG
>CAVOYH010000002.1:0-238412 GCA_963700635.1 uncultured Bacteroidota bacterium
CTATTTCTGTTGTGGACGGAAAATTCGGGCTGTCGAGAAGCGGACCAATGGAGGGAGACCCTGTGAACCTCAATTGGATGATGATGGCAGATGACATCTTCTACAGCGACTTTGCTTGCTGCACGCTCATGGGTATTAGCCCGTTTTCGGTACCTTATCTAAAGAAGATTTTTGAGATCGAAGGAATCGAATCTTTGGATGGAGTTCGCATGAATGCCCCCCTGCCCGGTTTCATGCCTACTGAGCCCTTCTACCTGAAGAGGAAATGGACAGATTATCCGGGTCTTTGGGCATTTCAGCACCGTTGGATCGCATACATCGCATACGATTCGCCCCTGGCAGGAATTCTCCATTGGATCCTATACCTATTTAGGCGCCCCTTTTATAACTACAAGGAACATCGATGTACGAATCAAGGAAACACCTGAGCGAATATTTCCAAACTCAACTTGAATACGATCACAAAGAGGATCCACATCCACCAAACACACAGGCAGTCATTCAAAACCAACATCGCATGATTAGAGAGGCGGTACGATGCGAGGCACGGAGATTGCCCGTGCGATTTCTCGATGTTGGTTGTGGTTGGGGCGATTTTTCGACCCAACTAGACATGGACCTCGCCGATTACGTCGGCGTTGAACCTTCTCTTAAAGAACTTCGCCGCTTTGCGCGAAAACCGATGCATTACCGTGTGAGAGGGATCGGAGAGAATCTTGATTTTCTGAGAACGTCTTCTCGTTCTATCATTTTGCTTAACAGCGTGCTGGATCACTGTATAGATTGGCGGAGGACTTTCACAAACTGCAAACGTGTTCTATGTCCAGGCGGTATCCTTATTGTGTCGATGGAAAATCAAGACAAGCTCCCTACACGATTGCGGAAACTTTTCCGTCGAAAGATTGTACATGAAGGGCATGTCACTTTTTTTTCCTTCTCCGAGTTCCAAGAGTTCCTGCGTGAGGAAGGGCTGGAGATTGAGCAGTCTGTGTCAATGGGCTTCTTGCATGGAATGCATCACGTGACGAAGCTCGTTCCACTTCCAGTGTGCTTACTTCGATCGGTCAACCGAGTGATGGATGCGTGGGCTCGCAGGATTCTTCCAACGCGGGGACATATCATGTTTTTTGTGGCGAGGAAGCCTTTTTCAGAATTTGATCAAGCAATTCTGGCGAGGCCCTTTCAGTGCATGGAGTGTAGTCGCCCGATTGACTTTGGAATGTCCCAGTGCCCCCAATGTGGTTCCCGACTCGGATACTTAGAGAAGGATATCCTCAACGCTCTTCCGGAAGAGAACCTTTTGGAGTAGCGAGGGCCAAATGAAAGGTGTGGTTTGAATGTTTGTAATTTCTGCAATTGTCCATTCTGTTGTCCCCCGCCTCGGTCTGCGTCCCTTATCTCCACGCTAGTTGGCCCCTTTGTCGAGGTGTTATTGAGTAGCCTCGTTGGCCTGTCTTTTGCCGCCTCATGTAACCGATGTCCAGATTGCGGAAAATGGCGGCGCAGGCAGATCGACTCAGATGTGCGTGGTGCCGGGTCTGTAAAGTTCGTATGTGGAGGAGGGGACTGCTTCTGGGGTTCTCTCCAATGCTCTGTATTTGCTTGCCTCTTCGCAGAATGAACCTATCCAGATCACGGTACAGGGATCGGATACGTCAATTGTCCAAGAAATCCCAGGACAGGTCGATTCTTGGAATACACGTCGATTCTTCAAAGAAAGTGTCTTCCGAGATGGATCAGGTTTCGAAAAATAATCGCTCACTGTCTCTTGAGAATATCGGGACAGGTGATATCAAGAATCCCATCGTAGAGATAGAGGGCAAACGGTTCATTTATTCAAAGGACGACCTTCTTCATCACGTCGATTTGAGCAATCTGAACTGCTTCGATGATACAGTAAAGACAGTCTTCTCGTTTCTCGCTGAGAACTACTATCACTGGTTTGTGAGTACCACCGGACCTTCCGTTCAGCAGCAAATCCGGCCCTTGCTTGCGTATAATGCGTTCGGTGCCGGAGAATGCGAAAACGCGAATGAATTGTTTGCTGCGGCACTGCAGTCTTTGGGATACAAGACTAAGTGGATGACCTATTCGGATATTCATTCAGTTGGGATGGTTCTTGCTCCAGATGGGAGGGTCATTCCCCTCGACGTGGATGTCGGGGCCTTCTACACGGAGCGCAATTCCCATCTCCTGGCGAGTGTAGGAGCGCTGTACGAGGATCAGGATCTTGTCCGGCGAGTTCAGAATGGCATGTTCCCGGTGGCTGAGGGTACATTTGAATTCAATGACTTGTCGTACATGTACAGTCCCCATGTCGCAAAGTCAGAGAGCCGGGATGTACCGGAAATGGACGAAACGGATCTGATCATCCGACCATATGAAAAGATCACATTCCATTATGCTCAACCTGTAGGTGAGCATCAGCACTTCTTCCACATATATTGGACTGGACTCAGACCAGAACCTGCTCCCCCTCCAACTTCTTCGCTGGGCATTCAGGAGTATCGACCCAGGTTTAAAGCTGACTGGCTGACATCCATTGCTTTTGCGGAGAACGTCCGTATCGCGATTGCTGGGGAATCTTCGGTGCTCTCGTCATTGGATTCGAGTAAGAGTAGTTCGGTGATAATCTCAATGCCCAATCCTTATGCAATCACCGGTGGAGCTGCTTTCCTTTCTTCGAACTGGAAGCACGATTGAGCATCCCTCCGGCTCTCATGGATACATCCCAACGGCGAAGAGCTGCAAACTTGGCGATTGCTCCCTCCCTCCACTCTTGGTGCGCGGATAGATACCTTTGACTTCCGAGATGCGATAGGTGCCATAGGACATCCAATCATAAATTCGTACGACGTGAAAATCGAGTGGATTGGATGTACCCCTGATGCTGTGACAATTGATTCTCTTTTGCTGCGGACAATCTTCCAACTGAATCCGAATGTCCTGCCGGCTCTTCGGGGGCGGAAACTGAAGACGATCCATATTGCAAGCGAGGACGGAAGGCCTCTTGATGGATTGTTATACATCCATGAATACAAAGCGCTCTCTGGCTACGATTTCCCGGGAGTGGTAACATATCCACGAATCTTTCCCCCTGACGGTGCTGGTGTCGAAGGCTCAGAGTTTGAGTTTGAATGGGAGCCGCCCACCGGATTCAACATCGAGCGGATAGGTGACTACCACGTCCAAGTTAGTACTCGGTCTGATTTCAGATTTCCCGTGAGCTCTGCATTCAACAAGCATATCTCGACGACACCTTCAGCAAAGAAAGCCCGATGGAGAATCCCAACTCCCGGGTGTTTGCATCCCGGAGAACCCTATTACTGGCGAGTGGCCGTCCGATCGGTCGATGGAGACTGCAGTGCATGGAGCACACCGTGGACCTTCACGATCAATGCTCCAAGTGTTCCCATAAAGCCGCAAATTATGAGGGATGCCGACAGCCTCTTTGTCGTCTGGGAGAATGACGGCAGTGGGACGCTTCTGTAAGGTATGTAATCTCGGCAGGTACGGTATCGGGATATTCCCCCGAAGAGGGTCTGAACATTGATACCATCTCGGTACCCAAATACTGTATTTCCTCGCGCGCGGGGACTTCGCCGTATCCTTTCTATCGGGTTATGGCCATTGATGCGAAGGGGTCGAGAAGTGGGTTTAGCGGCCCGCTAGATGTGTGGAAAGAACAGCTTCAATTCAACCTCGCGACTCGAGGGAAGCGGGCCTACCTCCAGTTGGGGGATACTCTGCGATTCAATTTGCCGCCAATGGTCCGCCGTGAGCGATATCTTCAGTTCTTCCAATCCCCAATAGTGGAACGAAATGAAGAGATCAGGGTAGACCTGACTTGTGCCCCGAGCAATGTCCGGCGTGACGGAAACGGATTGACGGGCCAGGTCTTGAGTGTTGATGATTCAGTCGTGTCATTCACGGTATCGTTGGGGAAATGGAACAAAGCGCCGGAGCCTTTGTGGCCGGAGTTCCCGCTTGCGGACCACTACTTCTATGCTCGTGATGAAACAACGAAAACCTACTCGATCTTGTTCAGGGTCAACTCACCTCCGGAGATCGTCGGGCTCTCCAACTCAGTCGTTCGCGTGCTTGAACCATTCAATAGTGAAATACTTGTTCACGATCGAAATTGGGATGATACAACGCACATCAAGATCCTATCGAATCCCGCATCGGCTCACGTTTGACAGCTCCTCTAACCGTATCGCTGGCACCCCCCCCATCTCCAGTTTCGGGGATACGGTTCTGATCATTTCATGCACGGACATGTTTGGCGGCGAGACTGTCGACACAATTGAAATCAGAGTTGGGATTGAAAACCATCTCCCTGTGTTCACGGCACTTCCAGATACTTCTGCGCTCGAGGATTCTCCGTATGTGGCGACAGTTGCAGCGTCGGACGTGGATAGTGTTCGGTACGGCGATTGCGTATCAATAATCTGCAAAACCTTGCCATCATGGCTCAGGTTCGTCCTCTACGACAACAACGTCCAAGGTATTCCCGGAGCTGCGCACGTCGGTGACACTGTTATAGTGCTGTCCGCACATGATCTCTATGGTGGTACCGTCGAGCAAACCATTCGCTTTCGTGTGACGCACGCGAACCACCGTCCGACATTCTCTGGACACGTCGCGGGTGTTGCGATCGAAGACTCACGATATGAAGAAAGACTCATCGCCTCTGACGTTGACACCTTTCTGGGTGAACGCCTTCACTATTCACTCGGTGGAGCTCCGTCCTGGCTAAGCATCGACTCGACGACTGGGATTTTGTTCGGCACACCCCGGAGTCGGGATGTGGGGGCTCAGTCTCGATAACGGCGTCAGTCACCGACGACTCCGGCTCAAGTGATTCCCGGACATTCCCGTTGACAGTGCTCCACCGGAATCACCCTCCAGTGTTCCACGCGGTCAACAATATGACTGCCACCGAGGATTCATCGCTTGCAATTTCCGTTTACGCCTCCGACCCTGACTCCGCCCTCTTCGGCGACCGGGTCCGGTACCGGCTGATCCCCGGGGCAACATGGCTGTCAGTGGATTCTCTGACCGGCCTACTTTCTGGCACCCCCCGCATCGCAGACCTCAACGATACACTCTTTACCGTCATTGCGATCGACGACAGCGGCGCGACAGACATAGTAACGTTCAGCATTCCCGTTCTACACGTGAACCATCCGCCGATTTTTAGCTCGACACCGGTCGTGCACGCGGCCAAGCATCCCTGTATCGAATCAGGTCCACGCAACTGATGTCGATTCGCTGATCGGAGACCAACGCCACTACCGCCTTGTGCTGAGCCCCGGATGGCTGTCATTTGATTCGCAGTCCGGTCTGCTCTCCGGTTGGCCGAGCGCGATCTATGTTGGGCCGACTTCGGTGGTCGTGGCAGTAGCCGACGACAGTAGCGCGTCAGTGACACAACAGTTCATGCTCACGGTGGCCCACACGAATCATGCTCCAAAGTTCGCTGAATTCTCCCGCAAGCAGGGAGATGCAGTCGAGGATCAGCCGTTTATGGTGGAATTCCCGGCACTTGATATTGACACACATCCTCATGGCGACTCGCTTAGCTATTCACTCCTCGTATCCCCATCCTGGCTGTCTCTCGACCCGGGAACTGGCACTGTGCGGGGAATACCTCGAGAAGGGGATATCGATACGCTGTTTGTTATCCGGGTGACCGATGGAATTGACTGCGACACACTCACGATCCCGCTTGCGGTTCGGCCAGTGAATGATCCGCCTGTTTTCTCCGGAATCCCCCGGATTGAGTTACGAGAAGATTCCTCGGTGGTGTTGTCCCGTTCTCCATTTGTCTACGACCCGGATGACCTGCAATCGACTATGCACTGGCAGGTCGAAACGGAGGGTATTATCACTCAACTGGCGGCAATATCAGGTGAACCGGACGGCGGCGGAGTCGCTGAAATCCCTCCGAACGATCATTCGGACAATCTTGGTATCACTCTTGACACAACGGCAGCATTGATCCGCATTTCGGCCCGGAACAACTTCTGGGGTCTCAACATCCCCATTATCGTGATTGTGCGCGATCAGGGCGGACTTTCGTGCTCGGATACCTTGTTCATCTCAGTGTTGCCTGTGAACGACCCACCTCGCGTCCTTACTCTTCCAGATTCGACGGCTCTTGCGGGAACCCCGTACGCCAGTCTTGTGCATGCTCAAGATGTGGATGACGGAGATGATGGTATCACGTTCACTCTATCCGGTTCGACATGGATGAGTATTGATTCGACCGGAAAGATCTCGGGTGTCCCATCCCGTGCGGGGATTGAAGAGATCCGACTGATCGTAAGCGACCCGTGGGGTGCGGGGGGGCACCGCCTTGTTCAAAATGGTTATCCACGATGTACCACGGGAGATCCCGTCCGAATACGTCCTTCTCCAGAACTATCCGAATCCGTTTAATCCCGCCACGACGCTTCGCTTTGGGTTGCCCGAGCCGAGCACGGTCCTGGTGGAAGTGTATAACATGATAGGTCAGCGTGTGGCCGAGCTTCTCAATTCTGAAATGCAGCCCGGTTATCACGAAATCCACTGGTCTCCCTCTAATTTGGCCAGTGGTGCATACATTGTCTTTTTTTCTACGAAAGGCCTCGTTTCAGCCAACCGCCAGGAACATTTCGTGAGAAAGGTTTCATATGTGAAATGACGAGTAGGGTTGCATTTCTCACTGCCAATCTCTACTTTTAATCACATTCTGCGGTTTCCAAGGGGAGGGGACCTCGGCCTGGTTATCCTGGGCCCTGATCAATGTCTATGGCGCTACGAAAATCGTTTCTCCGAAGGAACTGGCGTACTCTTGTCGCCGCCGGCTCCCTCGGACTTGATGCCCTCATAATTGCGATCGCGTTTCTTTTCGCCGTTCGGGTGGACCACCCCGGTATTCCCCTCACGGCGCTCCCGGGCGAACATCCCGCAATCCTCCTGCTGATGCTCGGAGCCTTCCTCGGCTTCTTCACCACACTGGGAGTCTACCGGACAACCGCTCAATCCTCGTTCTACCGGCAGGCCTACCTCGCAGGAAAAGGATACGTCTACAGCGTCGCCGTTATCCTGAGCGTGCTCTTTTTGCTCTACGGCGTCGAGATCTCGCGCGTCCTGCTCGTTTCATTCTTCACCGCCTATCCGTTCCTCTACCTTACGTTCTGGTTCTTTACACGCCTGATCCTCCGGCTCGTCCGCAAACGCGGCTATGGAAGCTGGAACACCCTCGCCATCGGTTCAAATCCCTATCTGGAAAGCCTGCTGAACCGGCTGGGACGGTTTCCCGATCTGGGCTACGATGTCGTGAGTATCATTACCACCCCGTTCAGCGATAACGGCGACAGACGCCTTCACGTGGAGCGCTCAACCGTGGAACGTGTGGTGCAAGAAAAGGGGATCGAACTTATCACGTTCTCCACGTCACAATTAAACGGGTCGTATGAAGAACTGGAAGAACTCTGCAGACGCGAACGCGTCGGGATGCGCGTTATCTCGCCGGAAGCGGATTTTCTCTTCTCCAGAGCAGGCCTCCATGATATCGCGGGAATTTCAATCTACACGCCCGTAAGGCGGAAAATGGACTTCATCAAGCGTACCGTCAAACGGGTTTTTGATATCGTCGTCTCTCTCTTGTGCATCCTCATTATGGCGCCCGTATTTCTTTCTGTGGCCCTTGCCACAAAGCTGGAATCCCGCGGACCGGTGTTCTTCAAACAAAGACGCTCGCTGGCCGACAACGACGAGCCGTTCGATTTTATCAAGTTCCGCAGCATGTATCACGGTGCAGATGAACAGAAGGACACACTCTTCCACCACAACGAGGCGGACGGCGCCCTGTTCAAAATGCGCGCCGATCCCCGTATCACCAAAGTAGGACGGTTTATACGCCGCTACAGCATCGATGAACTCCCGCAATTGTTTAATGTGCTTGTCGGAGACATGAGTCTCGTAGGCACCCCGACCCCTTCCCGTCTTTGACTACAAGCGGATGAAGGAAGAAGACTCCCTGGGCGGATATTTCCGCCAGCGTGCAACTACCAAGCCGGGCATGACCGGCCTCTGGCAAATCTCCGGTCGTAGTGATATCGGCTTCAGGGAAATGGTCCTGCTCGATCTCTATTACATCGAAAATCAGTCCATCCTCTACGATTTCGAAATCCTCGCGCAAACCGTGCCGGTGGTTCTCTTCGGCAAAGGCGCCTACTAGACCCTCCCCGCCACGTTTTTGTTTCTCTTCACGATTTTGTGTATTATTGAATCAACCTTCACAAGCACTCCGGGAAACTCATGAGACTCTCCGTCATCGGTACCGGCTACGTCGGCCTGGTGGTCGGCACCTGCTTTGCCGAAAGTGGCAATGATGTCATCTGCGTGGATGTTGACGAACAGAAACTGAAGACCCTCCGCAAGGGACAGAGCCCGATCTATGAACCGGGTCTCACGGAATTTCTGAAGAAGAATATTGACGAAAAACGGCTCACCTTCACCTCCGATCTGGAGAGCGCAGTCAAAAAGACGGAAGTTATCTTCCTTGCGCTTCCGACCCCCCAGGCCGAAGACGGCTCTGCCGATCTCCAGCATGTGATCGCAGTGGCGGAGAAAATCGGGAAGTATTATGAATGGGTACAAGGTGATCGTCAACAAGAGCACCGTGCCCGTCGGAACAGGAGAGCGCGTCAGGGAGATTGTAGCCGGGGAAACAAAACACCCGTTTGACGTCGTCTCAAACCCCGAATTTTTGAAAGAAGGGGCCGCTGTGAATGACTTTATGAAGCCCGATCGCGTGGTGATCGGGTCGGACAGCCCCAAGGCAATCGGGATTATGCAGTATCTGTACGCCCCGTTCGTCCGGACCGGCAATCCGCTGGTCGTGATGGATATGCTCAGTTCGGAACTCACAAAATATGCGTCGAATTCATTCCTGGCAACAAAGGTGTCGTTCATGAATGAGATCGCAAACCTGTGTGAACGGGTTGGTGCGGATGTGGATCTTGTCCGGAAGGGGATGGGTATGGACGCCCGTATCGGTATGCAGTTTCTCTTCGCCGGCGCCGGGTACGGTGGTTCATGCTTCCCGAAGGATGTATCGGCGCTGCTGAACACGGGAAGGACCTTTGAGTCTGAACTCCGGATCCTGGACGCCGTGGAATCGGTGAACCGCCGCCAGAAAATGGTCATTGTGAACAAGATCAAGAAACATTTCGGGGCAAAGCTGAAAGGGAAGACCATCGCCCTGTGGGGACTGGCATTCAAACCGAACACGGATGATATGCGCGAAGCTCCTGCGCTCAGCATCATCGAGGCCCTGCTTCGCGAAGGCGTGAGCATACACGCGTTTGATCCCGCGGCAATGGAAGAAGCGAAACACCGGCTCGGGAAAAGTATAAAGTATTGCGAAAGTAACTACGATGCGGTCAAAGGCGCCGACGCCCTCGTAATCCTGACGGAATGGAATGAATTCCGCCGGCCGGATTTTGACAGGGTTAAAACCCTCCTCCGCGAGGCAGTCGTGTTTGATGGCCGGAACATCTATGACCCGAAGGTGATGAAGGAAAAGGGATTTGTATACTATGGAATAGGACGAGGGAACCAGCCATGAGCTCACCAACAGCACGCCATGCCGTGGTCACGGGCGGCGCGGGTTTTCTGGGTTCACATTTGTGCGAGCGACTGCTCACAGAAGGATGCCGCGTCACTGCGATCGATAACCTGGTGACAGGAAGTGTTCAGAATATCGCCCACCTGGTGGGCAACGACCTCTTCCGGTTTATCAGACATGATGTAACGGAGTATATGGTTATCGACGGTCCCGTGGACTATATTCTCCATTTCGCTTCGCCAGCCAGCCCGATCGACTACCTTAAACTTCCCATCCAGACGCTCAAGGTCGGATCACTTGGAACACACAAAACCCTCGGCCTGGCCAAAGCCAAACACGCACGGTTTCTTCTGGCCTCGACGTCGGAAGTGTACGGCGATCCGCTGATACACCCGCAACCGGAAAGTTATTGGGGGAATGTGAACCCGGTTGGACTGCGCGGCGTGTACGACGAAGCAAAACGATTCGCCGAGGCGATGACGATGGCGTACCACCGGTACCACGGAGTCGAAACGCGAATCGTGCGCATCTTCAATACATTCGGTCCGCGTATGCGCATCCACGACGGCCGCGCTATTCCTGCGTTTCTCTCACAGGCACTTCGCGGTGAACCGGTAACGGTGTTCGGAGACGGAAGCCAGACGCGCAGCGTGTGCTACGTGGACGACCTTATCGAAGGCATCTACCGCCTCCTGCAATCCAGCGTCGTCGACCCGGTGAATATCGGCAACCGGGATGAAGTGACAATGCTGGAACTTGCGAAAGAGGTGATCCGCTTGACGGGGAGCAAGAGCAAGATCGTGCACAAGGAGCTCCCTGCTGACGATCCGAAGGTCCGCCAGCCGGACACCACCCGGGCGCAGACACTGTTGAAGTGGGAAGCACAGGTGAACCGGGAGGAAGGTCTGAAGAGAACTATCGAGTATTTCAAAACACAGATGGGCCTCTAGCCAGGATACCAAACATGGAGGGAGGTACTATCCGGCGTCCATCGGGCGGAAAAGATCGGCCAGACCCCTGCATTCCGCATTTCCGTCCCAGTTCTTCAGTGTGTTGCGTGATTGTTTTTCTTATTCTCTTGCTCCGGGTGCCGGTACCACTCTGCGCTCAGGAAACCTCCTCAGTTCTCACCTCCCGGGAATCCTCCCCGGTTCTCCCCGTCCGGGATTCCACATCACTCAGCTCCACCCGGGCGGTACCCCCGGGCGAAACCTCACCCCCCAATCCCTACGCGGGATATACGCGGGAGAACATCTCACCGTTCCGCCACGGCTTCTCCGTCGGACTCGTCAGCGCCATCAGCCTGAGTATCGCAATTGATTCGTACTATACGTGGTGGCAGGACGCGAACAAGCCGTTCTCCTTCTATACCGAGGGGTGGTTCAACGGTCCGCACCAGGGGATTGACAAGGTGGGTCATTACTTCGGAACCTACGCCACCTCCAAGATCATCCGCAACATCATGCTGTGGGGTGGCCACTCGCCGGAAGCGGCACTCTGGTGGGCCGCCGGGATCGCCGCATTCCATAGTCTCCAGATCGAAATCGGGGATGCATTCAGTCCGTACGGCTTCGATTACCAGGACATGCTGATGGGTTTCCTCGGGGTCGGGTATATGATCCTCCAGACGGAGGTCCCTTTCATGAATAACTTCAATTTTAAAGTCAGCTACTGGTCTAAGACAGGCTTCACCTCTCCGGCTAACTTCGTGAGCGATTATGATGCCATGACAGTCTGGCTTTCGGCAAACATCCACAACCTGCTCCCGGAATCAATGGGCCCATACTGGCCTGAGTTCCTGCAGGTGGCTGTGGGGTACGGAGTAGGATGGAAGGAAGCACGCCGGGAATTCGTGATCGGGTTGGATTTTAATCTTGAGGCGTTTTCGCCGTGCACGGACAATGTGCTTCTCCTCCAGCGGATCTTTAACCTCGTGCACTACCCATCACCCACACTGAAGCTTACGACAGGGAAGGGACCTCTGTGGTACGGGGCACATTTGAAATAGGATCAGGACCCCGGAGACATACAAACGAAACGAGGTCAGCCGGGGTGTCTCACCAGAAGTCGAACGCAAATCCCGCCGATATTGCCTCCCGCCGCACGTTGTAGTACTCTCCAAAATTATCCCACCCGTTCTGATACACAAGAAACAGACGCGCGCCGCGGCCGGTCCATGCCCCGAACTTGATTCCCGCTTCGATGGTGTTGCTTCCGATAATCGTCGGAGTGCCCATAAGGAAAAAGTGCGACGCGATGTACCCGTGCGTTGATCCCGGTGTGCGGAGCTCCCATCCGGCTATGGCAGTCCATTTCCGGATCTCTCTCGGCTTGACAATCGCGGAGTAGCTGAGCCCGGCATAGAGGCGCACGGGGTACGCGCTGAGGTTGGATGAATATGCCCCTATGAGTTCGCCGTAGTTGCGTGAGAAAGGGAAAGGCACTCTGCCGTCACGCCATGATTGTGTGTCGTCATTGTAATGGCCATCCACCAGATGGGCGCTCAAGTGAAGTATTCTGAACCTGAAGCTCAGAGGCGAGCCGGTGTGATAACTGAAACCAAGGCCAAAAAAGCCGTCAGCTGCATCGATTTTCAGACGATAGCCCCGGTGGTCGTTGGCGAGAGCGTATGCAAAAAACAGGATGGACGCCCGTATGGTGTCCGTCCCCCTGACATATTCGAGCGCATCCAGCGCGTTGCCGATGGCCACCTTCATCCGCGATGTACCGATCTCCTGCTGGATTCCTATCCGGGGCTCTTCGTGATTGGCGAAAAGGGGTGGAAAAAGTGTGTTAACCGGAAACCAGCTGACGCGGGAAGAGTCCGGCCCGGAAATAGACGCGGCCGGGAAGATGCCGGAGGCAAAGAGAGCGAGCAAGAAGACGGTGTAGATCGATGTGCGTGTGGATCGTCGTTTCATGGTCTTGAGGTTATTCGTGAGTGGTCAGTAAGGTAGCAAAATGACGGGTACTTGTGCAAGGGCGCGGGTGCCCGGCGTTTGACCTTTAAACTCGAATCCAGTACCATTAAGGCACACGGGGGCTCAAAAAGACACGCTATGTCCTGCCATTCTCTTCCAGTGTTTCTCCTCGCGATAGTTGCTGTTATACGTTCCGGACTGCCGGCGTATGCTCAGGATGACTCGACCGGACTCGACCACACGCGCCTGGCTATCGTTGGCGCCACGACCGCCGCCGGTGTCACCGCAATCCACTTTTATCAACAAAATGCATGGTGGAAAGACCATCGGACAAGCTTTCACGTCCGGGAAGACCTTTCGTACGCGGGCAATATTGACAAGGTCGGCCATCTCTACGGCGCATCATTGCTTACATTCGTGTTCAGCAAGTCGCTCCAGTGGGCGCATATGCCGGAATCCCGATCGCTCGTCTGGGGAGCGATTGGTTCGACCCTCTTTCAGACATACGTGGAAATAGAGGATGGCTTTTCAGAATACTGGGGATTCGACCGGGTTGATTATGCCAGCAATCTCGTGGGGGCATGGTACCCTGTCCTCCAGCACCATGTTCCTGTGTTCCAGAATTTCCAGTTCCGGTTCAGCTATTATCCGAAGAAAATGGGCGGGCCCTCTGCAATACCGGGTCAGACCAAAACTTTGCTGGATGACTACGAAGGGCAGACCCTCTGGCTGACGATCACCCCGCGGGGGCTTCTGCCCGAGAACGCCACATGGTGGCCCGATTTTCTGGGTATCGCTGTCGGCGTTTCGGTCCGGGACAACATCAGTCCGGACCGTTACCTGACCTGGTACATTGCACCCGATCTGGATATGCGGTATATCATCCCCCGCGACAGCTGGTTTTTGCGGACGCTGGGCGAAGCCTTGAACTTCATTCATTTTCCGATGCCCGCCGTACGTATTGCACCGGGCGTGATATGGTATGGACTGTACTTCTAATCCGTTTTGAATCAGGAATTGTCTATGACTCCCGTTATGACTCCACATCGACGCGCACTAGCACTCTGTTTCCTGGTGATCCTCACGGCTTCTCCGGCCCTTCCTCAGGCTGAGACGGTCCCGGTCTATCATCCCGTCTATTCGTTCCTTAAAAAGATGGAGGTGAAAGGAGTGATCGGGCGGTACCACGATGCCGTGTTACCGCTATCGCGCAATGAAGTGGCTGGGCATCTCCGGACCATTCTCGAAAATCAGAAAAGACTGTCGCCAGCCGAACAGGAATGGATGAGCGACTATCGGTCGGAATTTCAATATGAGTTGACCGGTTCTGTGTCGAATTTTGACGCCCTTGTCAGTGCTTCGGGCGAAGACACAGACTCCGTGGGCTCCGGGATGCATGCGGGCCGCGAGAGGGTCGCCCTGCTCCATGCCGACAGTCTTGTGACGCTGTTCGTGAACGGTCTGGTTGACCTTGACGCCCGGAGGATCTCGGGAGACGGGATGGGGAGCGGCCGCGCGGAATACCTTCAGTTCGGTGCCAGAGCGCGGGGGACTCTGCTCGGCCATGTGGGATTTTCACTGCAGGTTACGAATGCGCAGTTCTGGGGGAGCCGGGCTTTGCTCGCGCAGGACAGGCACATACGACAGAGTCATGCGCTCGGTGTTACGAATGCGCAGAATTTTGATTTTGCTGAAGGGTCCGTCCGGTACGATGCGGGTATCATCTCTCTCCAGGTCGGGCGGGAACGTGTGCTCTGGGGGTCCGGTTACGGGGAGAAGATGACCCTCTCCGACAATCCGCGCGTCTTCGACCACATCCGTACGGACGTGACCTACGGCGCGGTCCGTTACACATTCCTGCACGCATGGCTGCTCGGCACGGAGCGCGTACTCAGGTTTTCCTTTCCCACAGACACCACTTCACAGTTTGCTGAACCTGTCATAGCAGACAAATATTTCGCGGCCCATCGTCTGGAGTTGTCATTCCCCGGTGTACTGAGTGTCGGACTTCAGGAAATGGTTGTCTACAGCAATCGCTCGGTAGATCTCGCGTACCTTTCCCCGCTATCGTTTATCGAGTCGGTACAGCGGTCGCGCGGCGAACGGGATAATGTCTTCTGGGCGTTTGATGTGAAGACCAATTTTCTCCGGGACCTGCAGTTCACTGCGACCTTGATGTACGATGACATCAACATTCCCGACCTGTTTTCAGAAAAATGGAGTGACCGCTATGCATGGCAGGCCGGCGTCTACTATGCCGACCCGTTTACGCTCAAAAACACGAGTCTCATCGTTGAGTACACCCGGGTAGAGCCGTATGTCTTCAGCCACGGGCGATCACGGGACAACAGTGTTACGAGTCTCGGAGTGCTCCTCGGACCCGCTGTTCCGCCGAACGGCGATTCCTGGTTTGTACGATTGGATTATGCCCCTGAACGGAACCTCAGTTTCAGCGCGCGTGTTCTATTAGTGCGGCATGGCTCCAACGTTCGTGATTCTACCGGTGCCGTATCGCGGAATGTCGGGGGAGACGTGCTGTTTCCGCACCGCGATGGGAAAGATGGCGAAACCAAGCTCTTTTTGGATGGAAATGTCACCAACACCCGCCGGATTGAAGTGGCTGCGAGCTGGGAGATCTTCAATCAATGCTGGCTTGAGGGTTTGTACAGGTTGGACGCAGCAGAGGTTTCCGGCTCAGGACTCAAGAGTACCGACCGTTTTGTAGATTTCCGGCTCCGGTTCGAACTATGATGATGTTGCTCCATCCCATTCAGACTTTTTTGTTCAACCATATTACTATCCACACCACCACCACTCCGAGGACCCCATGCCGCTGACAGTAGGTCAAACCGCACCCGAATTCACCCTTTATGACACAGAGCGCAAGCCGCGCACGCTGAAGGAATTTCTCGGCAAAAAAACCGTCGTGCTTTTTTATCCGGGCGCATTCACAGGCGCCTGCACAAAAGAAGTGTGCGCGATCCGGGATGCGCTGTCGGCGTTTAACTCTCTCGATGCAAAAGTGATCGGCATCAGCGTGGACTCGCCCTTTGCGAACAAGGCCTTTGCGGACGCCAACAAACTGACATTTCCTCTGCTGAGTGACTACACTCATGAGGTCAGCAGGAAATACGCAGGGGAGTATGACGGCTTTGCGGGATTGCCCGGATATCTTGCCGCGAAACGATCGGTGTTTGTGCTTGACGCCAAAGGTGTTGTGAAGTACACATGGCTCACCGAGGCGCCGGCCAACGAGCCACCCTATGAAGAGATACAGAACGCACTCAAGGCATTCTAATCACCATGGCCACACTTAAGGTTGGATCGGCTGCACCTGACTTTTCCCTCCCGACGGAAAGCGGAAAGACTCTTTCGCTCAAGGATCTAAAAGGCGGAAAGATTGTCCTGTACTTCTATCCGAAGGACAATACTTCCGGGTGCACGAAGGAGGCCTGTGCCTTTAATGAGAATCTCGCCCGGGTGAAGAAAAAGGGCGCAACAGTGGTGGGCGTCAGTCCGGACAGTATCGCCTCGCACACGAAGTTCATCGGCAAGTACGATCTCTCCTTTCCCCTCTTGAGTGATGAATCAAAGGGGATGCTCAAGAAGTACGGTGTCTGGAAAGAGAAAAGTATGTACGGCCGCAAGTACATGGGCGTTGAGCGGACGACCTTTATCATTGACGAACGCGGAGTCATCACACACATTTTTCCAAAAGTAAAAGTCGACGGGCACGTGGATGAAGTCCTTGCCGCCCTCGACAACTCTTAAATCCCAATTTCGGATACGTAAGTCTTATGGTCTATATTACTCGTAAAGCGCATTTCGCTGCCGCGCACAGGTTGTACAATCCTGCATGGAGCGATGAAAAGAACGGACAGGTGTTTGGGAAATGTAACAACCCGAACGGTCACGGCCACAACTACAACATCGAAGTCACTGTGGCCGGAAACCCGCCCGCAGACACCGGAATGGTCATCGATCTGAAAAAGCTTGCCGAGATCGTGGACCGGGAGCTGATTGAGGAGGTGGACCACAAGCACCTGAATCTGGATGTGGACTTTCTGAAAGGCGTCATACCCACGGCGGAAAACATGGCGGTGGCATTCTGGAAGGTCCTGGAGTCAAAAATTCCGAACGGAAAGTTGTACTCCATCAAACTGTACGAATCGGACAATAATCTTGTAGAATACCGCGGAGAGTAATTGGAAAAGGACGCAGTGGCAGCAAAACGGGCTCATATGGAACATCTGGTCGAGCAGCTTCTGACCGACATCGGCGAGGATACGAAGCGCGAAGGTCTTCTCAGAACCCCGCACAGAGTGGCAAAAGCCTATGAATTTCTGATGAAGGGGTATCGTGAGGATATTCAGAAGGTCCTGAATGGCGCCATCTTCAACGAGAAATACAACGAGATGGTGATAGTGAAGGACATTGATTTTTTCAGCATGTGCGAGCATCATATGCTCCCGTTTTACGGGAGGGCGCATGTTGCGTACATTCCGAACGGCAAGATCCTCGGGCTCAGCAAAATCCCGCGCATCGTGGAGGTGTTCAGCCGGCGGATGCAGGTGCAGGAGAGGCTTACGCAACAGATTGCGGAAACATTGTTCGAGGCACTGACTCCGGAAGGCGTGGGTGTGGTCGTGGAAGCCCGGCACATGTGCATGATGATGCGCGGGGTTGAAAAGCAGAACTCTCTTGCGACCACGAGTGCCATGCTGGGTGTTTTCCGGGAAGACGTGAAAACACGCGGCGAATTCCTTCATCTTATCGAAAGTAACCTGAGTTAATGGGACATCTGGACGGAAAAGTCGCAATCGTGACAGGTGGCAGCAAGGGGATCGGCCGGGGGATCGGGCTGGCGCTTGCCGGAGAAGGTGCAAAAGTGGTCCTTTCGGCACGGGGAAATGACGAACTCCAGCGCGCGGTAGCGGAAATGCGCCGGGACAAACTGGAAGTGACGGGTATCCAGGCCGATGTGAGCCGGGAAGAAGACGTACAACGGTTGATCGAAGGTGCAGTGAAGACGTACGGCCGGCTGGATATTCTTGTGAACAATGCGGGAGTGGGATTTTTTAAGCCGGTGACGGAGTTGTCCGTTGAGGAATTTGACACGATGTGGGGTACGAATGTGCGGGGGGTTTTCCTCATGACGAAAGCCGCGATCCCGCATCTCCAGCGTGCCGGAGGGGGGGATATCGTGCACATTGCCTCGCTTGCCGGCAAAAACATCTTCAAAAACGGATCGGGGTATTGCGCGACGAAGTGGGCCCTGCGAGGTTTTGCGGGTTCGATGATGCTGGATGTTCGGGAACACAATATCCGGACGATCACCATCTGTCCGGGATCGGTCGAAACCGCATTCTCTTCGACCGGCAAAAAGGGGTCAAACATTCCTCAGGCGGAGGATGTTGCGAGTGCGGTGGTTTTCGCTGTGACAGCGGATGGGCGCGCAATGTTCAGTGAAATTGATCTCCGGCCAACGAATCCGTGACGCCACTCCCTGGCATTTCCTTGTCTTTTCCCCAAGTAGGTTGACACTCTGTGGCAAATGATGTAGGTTTAATGTAGTTCGAGTCCACGGCAAAAGGTCTCCGATTGCGAGGTAACCATGGGGTGGATGGCCTTAAAATGCGCGGAGGTTGTTGTATTGTGCTCAGAGATGCAAGCTGTATCTCCACGAAGTATTTCTGCTTATCTCGTCTCTCCTCTCATACTGCACTATCCGTCAATCGACCACTACTCACCATCTCAGACGATCACGGTGAATGGGATTGGAGTTCTGATCCGTGCCGCTGGCGCCCTGTTCATAGCGGCGGCGGTGGACTATCTGAGGATGTTCGTTCCTTTGCATCGGCAAGCAGCTGCTGCCGGAACGGTGCTGATCCTGACGGGATTGATGCCGTATCTTGGAATGATTCTCAACCGGTGGCGCCGAACTCAGGTGGGCTGGCGGCTAAAACTGAAAACGAACAGGAAGCCCTATGAAGGGCCGCACTGTTTTCAGGTTCTGATGGAGAGTGTGATTGATGCGATAGTGATTTGTGACGATGCTTGGCGGGTCGTGGGCCTGAACACCAGGGCGGTCGATATGAGTGGTTACTCCCGGGCAGAGATACTCACCATGACATTCCCTCAGCTCTGCACACCGGAAATAGGGCCGATTCTCGACAGGATCGGGGAGCAACTGACGTGGACCGGTAGCGCGGATGCTGAAATAACCCAGCGACGGAAGGACGGATCGCTCCTGAATCTGGAGACCAGCTTCCGGGTCATGGAAGCCGAAGGGAAGAAGTTGCGGCTCGCTATCGTGTGCGATCTTACCGAACGACTACAATTCCAGTATGAACTGGAACGCTCCAGGGATCTCCTGGAAAGAGCCCAATGGTCGCTCCACACCGCCCGGGAAGACGAACGTGCCGCCATTGGGCGCGAACTCCACGATGATCTTGGTCAGCTCATCGCCGGGGTCAAGCTTGATATTGTCCTTCTCGAGCGGAACACGGTTCCAGCGATCCTCCCTGGCCGTCGACTCGACTTTGTGCGCAATATCGTAGCGATATGCAGGACCATTGACGGATGCGTTCAGTCTCTTCGCAATATCGTCAAAGATCTCCGTCCGACCATTCTCAGCACGGTCGCCCTGGAAGCATCTCTCGAGTTGAGCGGAGCGGAATTTACGAGACAGACCGGTGTTTCTTGCCGAGTGGATGTAATCCGGCCGCCCAAAGAAATCTCTTCTGAACATTCGACGGTTATTCGCCATATGTTTCAGGAGCTGCTTACGAATGTTAGGAAACATGCGAAGGCTTCGTCCGTGGAAGCGTCGCTTTTTTTCGGGGATGAAGAGATCAGATTTGAGGTTAAAGACAACGGTTGCGGATTTGACGCGAGTAGACCATCTTCTCCTGATTCCTTTGGGCTTCGGGGGATCCGCGAAACAGCGATGAGACTCAGTGGGACAATGAACGTGAGAAGTCAAATCGGGGAAGGAACAACGGTAGTCATAGGAATGCCTCTTCACGCGCGACAGGTATTGACTAAAAAATGATTGGGGGCCGATATGATTAACGTGTACATTGCCGATGATCATCCTATCATCCGCGAAGGTTTGAAGACCCTGGTAAACGGGGAGCCCGATATGAGAATTTCGGGTGAGGCTGCATCCAGCGTGGAGCTGCTGGAGCGGATTTCGTCATCCAAGGCGGACGTTCTCGTCTTGGATCTGAACATGCCGGAGCACCCCGGGCTCGAGACCTTGCAGAAAGTCAGAGCGTCAATGCCCAAACTGCATGTCCTGATTCTCACTATCAACCCTGTGGACTACCTTGCTGTTCGAACACTTCGATCAGGTGCCGCAGGATATATTACCAAGGAGGCTGCATCGGAGGAGCTGCTCAGAGCCATCAGAAAGGTCGCAAGTGGTGGACGGTATGTCAGTTCTGATCTCGCTGAGCATCTTGCTGGTGTCCTTGACCTCACCGCTGACAACCCGCCACATGAATCACTGTCCGACCGCGAATATGAGGTGTTTTTAATGATTGCGGGGGGAAAAACAGGGGCTGAGATCGCCGATGCACTGGGGATCAGTCCCTCAACTGTTAATACTTATCGAATTCGTTTGATGGACAAAATGGGCATGTCTTCATCTTTGGAACTCATGCATTACGCGGTTAGCAACGGCCTTATAAAATCTCCCAAATGATCATCGCGGGCCAGTTTCCCCTCGACTACCTGTCGTAGATTTTGGTACATAAATCGCAGGTATTCTGCTCTACTCGGTTTCCCCCAAAAGTGGTACAGTACCTCAGTGGGAAAGGTGAAAGTCGCGTGACGACGGTCACATCTGTCCTCATCGTGCACGACGCATTTTGCCGTTCGTGATCATCCATGCCGGATGACGGGATCACTTTGTCATGGGGACGTTCTCCGGCAGTCAGGGGGATGTCAGGATGGCAGCCCAAGGCTCGGGTTTGGGTACGCAGTAAGTGGGGCCTGCTCACGGGTCAACCTTCATTCTTACGTTTAGAGAACAGAACTATGGTACCCTTTGATCACGATGTATCCCGGAAGGACAAAGTGTCGGTCCTCATCGTGGAGGATGAGGCGCTTATCGCTGCCGATGTGAGCATGCGCCTCCGATCCGAAGGCTACAGGATCCTTGGTCCCGTGGCCTCGGGAGCTGAGGCAATCCACCTCGTTTCCACCGAAAAGCCCGACGTCATTCTTATGGATATCCGAATTAAGGGCGATATGGATGGGATTGCCACTGCGGAGCAGATTCTGAAGGAACATGATATCCCTGTGGTCTTTGCAACGTCGTATACTGATCAGTCAACGCTAGATCGCGCCAACGCCGTTAATCCGGAAGCGATCTTGTTCAAACCGCATGATGAGAAAGAAATGCGGACGGCAATATACCTTGCTCTCCAGCGACACCGCATGCACCGTATGATTCGCGAGAGTGAGCTCCGGTACAGGGAATTATTCGAAAGTAACATTGCTGGCGTGTACCGGACAACGCTCAAAGGTAATATGGTTGACTGTAATCTCGCCATGGCGAGAATTCTGGGTTTCGAAAAGACTGAGGATGTAATGAACCACGCGATGAGCGAGTTCTATGCCAATCCAATCGACCGGGATTCGCTTATTCGAGAACTGCGGGCGAACGGAAAGATTGTTGAACAAGAAGTGTTGTTGAGACGACGGGATGGCGAAACGATATGGGTAAGCCTCAATCTCATCGTTCGCCAGAACGATACGATGGTGGGAACCGCGCTCGACATTTCGGGTCGGAAAGCCCTCGAGGGGCGGCTTGCTGACCAACTCCTTTTTCACCAGAAGCTCCTGGATACCATTCCGGTTGCCGTATTTTCCCGTGATACCGAAGGATTGTACACAGGATGCAACTCCACCTTTGAGAAATTCTTCAATCGACCGCGGGAAGAGGTCGTCGGGAGAAGCATTGCTCAGGTCTCGGCGGACAAATACGCAAGAGTCTTTGAGCAATCTGATGCGCGCGTCGTTGAAACCGCCACTGCTGAGGTCTTTGAGGCCCTTACTCTCGATGGAAAAGGCGTAGAGCGCCCGGTTGAAATACATAAGGCGGCATTGCGCGATACGAATGGTCGTGTGCAGGGCATTGTTGGGGTTATCGTTGACCTCACTGGCCGGAAGCAAGCTGAGACGGCGTTGCGGGCGAGCGAAGAAAAATTCCGCTTGATCTCAGATAATGTGCACGATGTGATCATCTTGTGTACGCCTGTGGGTGATCTTGTATATGTCAGCCCCTCGGTACGCCAGTTCGGCTACAATCCAGCAGATATTTTGGGGCAACCGATTGGTGATTTTATCCACCCCGAGGATGCGAGCTCCTTCGATCAAGGTTTCCAGCGTGCCGCCAGGACACAAGAAAGCCTGGTCATTCAAGCCCGGGCGCGGGACCTGACGCGGGGATGGCGGACAATTGAATCTTCGATGAGTCAATTGGTGAGCGATAAGGGGTTGCTGATACTCGGGGTGTTTCGTGACATTAGTGACCGTCTCCTCCAGGCTGAAGAAATGCGAAACCGGAACACGGAACTGGAAAGAGCCGTCGCCCTGCTGCAGCAGACCCAAGACTCGCTGGTACAATCGGAAAAGCTCGCATCCATCGGGCAGCTCACGGCCGGTATTGCACATGAGATCAACAATCCCCTTGCTTTTGTCGCAAGCAACCTGAACCGCTTCGAAGAATATTTTGATGACATGCAGAATCTTCTAGGCGCTTGGGACGTTCTGGGATCCTCGATCTCTCCCGGGGGGACGGTTAACGGGATGCTGACCCGGATTCGGGAGGAGGAAAAGAGGATTGACCTTGGGTTTATTAAGGAGGATTTCCGGCGGTTGCTGGATCACACGCGCGATGGCGCGGAGCGGATCAAGATCATCGTGCAGCAGTTACGCGGATTTACACACATGGCGGGCAAAACTGTCGTGGAGGTTGACCTGAATAATGCTCTGGAAGAGACGATTACTCTCACGTGGAACGAATTAAAATACAAGGCTGACGTCGTACGTGAATTTGGGGTTATCCCGCTGGTGTCGTGCAATGCAGGAGAAATCAAGCAAGTGCTCGTGAATCTGATTGTGAACGCGGGACATGCGCTGGGTGAAAAGGGTACGATCACGTTGCGTACACGTGCCGAGGAGAACCACAACATTGTGGAGGTGGAGGATAGCGGCCACGGCATTCCGCAGGATATCATTAACAATGTTTTTGACCCATTTTTTACTACGAAGCCGGTAGGAGAGGGGACAGGTCTCGGTCTCTGGATCTCTTCCACAATCATGCGAAAACACAATGGGAGCTTGTCGGTTCGGAGTGAAGTTGGCAAGGGTTCGGTTTTCACCTTGAGCTTGCCCCTCCAGCAACAGGACACGCCGCAGGAGGCATAGATGCGCAAAGGGATGGAACTCGAGGTCCCCAAGAAAACTGCAAAACCTGCTTCGATACTGATTGTTGATGACGAGGAAGGTGTTGTTACGGCCCTGCGAAGTATGTTCCGTCGTGACGGCTACAGGCTTCATGTTTTCCTGAATGGCATACGAGCGCTTGAATTTCTTCACGAGGAAGATGTGGATATTATCATCTCCGATCTGCGCATGCCGATACTCTCCGGGATAGAATTTCTCAACAAGGCAGGTGGATTGTGCCCCAGGGCAACACGAATTATGTTGAGTGGGTACGAGGACAAAACTGTCGTTCTCAATGCCCTTGCCAAGGGGTTGGCGCAACACTACGTGATGAAGCCCTGGGACGACCTCGAATTCAAGGCACTCATTGCACAGACGATTCAACAGATGCTGGGTGCCGGACACCAACAGATGAAGGAGATTTTTGGCGGACTGCAGACGCTTCCGTCTGCGCCCCGTCTACATAACGATCTGTCAGAGGTACTTGCACGGCGGGACGCCCCCGTGAAGGCAATCGTCGATGAGATCGCGAAAAGTCCTCCCGTAGTTGCCAAATTACTTCAGGTGGCAAATTCAGTCTACTATTCAGCCCGGGCACCGGTCGTTTCGATCCGCGAAGCAGTGCAGTTTATCGGAACTGAACACCTTGAGAATCTGGTGATGGGGATCGAGGCATTCCAAATCGTGGGCGCGTGTTCCGATCCCTGGGCGACAGATAAGGTTGATCAGCTCTGGCGCGAAGCCATCGCACGGGCTACCATAGCCAAAACGATCGCGGCACAGTGGCCGGACTTTCACGAGAAACATGCGGTCCATGTGGCAACTCTACTACAGGATATTGGTCTCGTCGTCCGGGTCTGTACGAGTCCGGATCGATATAAGAGTTTTCTGGAAATCCTGGAGGTCCCGGAGTCTGACGTGCTGGATGCGGACGGTCGTACATTCGGGATGACTCACGATGAAGTCGGGGCCATTCTGCTCCGGTACTGGAATCTGCCGGCCCACATTGTAGACGCGGTGGCGAAGCATCATGAATCCGACACCGGAAGTGAACTCATTACGATTATTCAGCTTGCGGATGTCCTTGCCGGGGGTGCATATGCCATAAAACCCTCGGCGGCACTTGAAGCCCTTGCTGCTAATTGGAAGAAAGTTTTACACAAGGAACCCCTCGATTCAGGGGCTCACACATGAATGCGTTCGTGCCGAATAACCGCATCCTCTATGTGGATGACGAAGAGAATCTCCTCGCCGCATTCTCGTCGCTCTTGCGACGGGAACCGGTCGTTGTAACGACCCTGAACAGGCCAACGGAGATTGAGTCGGTGCTTCAGCGTGAGGGGCCTTTTGCGATGGTCCTCTCCGATCTTCGTATGCCCGGCATGGATGGCGTGGCTGTTCTGGAATGCATCGCCCGTACTCATGCAGATACGGTGCGTGTGCTCGTGACCGGATATGCCGACCATGACGATACCGTGCGTGCCATCAATGCCGGGGGAATCAGGCACTACATCACCAAACCGTGGGATGATCAGGCCCTGCGCAAACTTGTGAAAGACGGGATCCAGTCTCACAATCTGGAACGCCAAAATGTGTGGCTTCTCGAAGAATTGAAGCAGAAGAATGATGCGATGAATGAATTGCTGCAGGGCACCCTTGCCGGAACAACTCGCATTCTGAGTGACCTGGTGGCGCATGTAAATCCTGAAGCAGCCGGCCAGGTGGACCGGATTCGGCGCGCAGGAAAGACGGTTCTTGAACTCCTCCCCAACGTTGGCGTTATCGAACGGTGGGAAGCCCTGAGGGCGTTTGATCTCTGTAATCTTGGTCTCGCAATCCTACCCACATGGATCCAGATAGCACTGACAAAGCATGGGCTGGCGAGTATCGACCGGATCCCACATGCGACCACCCATAACCTGCTGGCAGCAGACATGCTGAACAACATCCCACGATTCGAGGGTGTTGCCCGAATAATCCGGCTCCAATATAAACATTTTGACGGATCCGGGCAGCCAGCGGATGACGGGATCCAGGGAGCGGATATTCCGTTGGGGGCACGGATCCTCCACATCCTCATCGATCTCGACCGGAAGAGTACGAAACAAACCAGGGGAAGGGCACTGCTGGAGCAGATGGCGCTGCATCCGGAAAAATATGACGTTTCGATCATTCGAACACTTCTGGAGGGCAAGACCCCGACGCCGTCATCTTCAGAGGAAACCCTCCATACCCTGGATGGGTTGCAGGTGGGGGCACTATTGATCGACGATATCGTTACGAATGATGGACAACTCCTTCTGCGCAAGGGGATGACAATTTCAGACGGCTCTCTCGTCATGATCCGTCAATGGTCCCGGCACGACTCAGTTGTCCTGCCGATCCGGATACAAATCGAGCAGCACGATGTCCGGCAAGAACCATCATAGTACAACGAGGAGATGGTGTGTTGGCCATCTCCTCGCTTTTTACACACGTTGCATCAACAAAGAGCATGCAGCTTTCAGTATCCGCCGCGCGATTGGCGCCTAGGGCGCGGTTGTGAAGGTTCTGTTGCCTGAGAATGCACGCCACCCCTCCACTGTCAACACCCCGACCAGACCATCCGGCCCAGTAGCCGCATTCATGTCCGCTAACGGTCCGAAAGAGAGTATCGACCAGGTATAGGTCTTGCCTGCACCCAGACCCAATCCCTGTGCCGACAGGTCAGGTACCTGTCCGGTCGGCGACGTGGTTACGACGAAGTAATCCGGCTCGCCTGCCGGACCATTCAGACTCAGCACATATACGCCGCCGGGAACCGGTGTCCAGGAAAACGGGGAAGCGGTAGTGACTCCTGTGGCTGCGTCCACAGGAAGGCTGGGTTGGGGGGGGGTCACCAGGACCAGCGGCACATTGCTCAACCCGGGGGTCGTGCGGAGTACGGTGGATGTGTTACCGAGAGAAGCTGATGACCCGAAACCTGAGAGGATAATCGTTGCGCCCGTTATAGCAGGGACGTTGAAGCTGAACGAAGTTGAAGCTGTTAGGTCACTGCCCAATGACGTCGAGCCGAGCCGGTTAAATGACAGCTCGATTGTTTTGCTGTTGAGTGTCAGACCGGCAGGCACTGTAACCGTTCCGGACACAGTGGATCCGGTCGCAGCAGCGAGTGTCACGTTCTGTGCCCCGAACGTCCCGCCGCCGGTGAGTGCGACATTTGCCTTGGTTCCGTATCCCTTATAGGTGAGGGGCAAGCCAGACGCGTTCGTTTCCCATTGGAGCGCGTGAAGCGTTCCTGTGATGGTTGCTGCACCTATCCATGCCGGGTTCAATGTATACGCTCCGGTGGTCCCGCTCGGGGACGAGGATCGGAACACTTCCGGGGATACGAACATTACCCTGCTGGTATGGTTTGCAGGCAGCGGGTAACCCGCGCCTCCGGAGACCGTTCCGCTGACCGTTGCGCTGTTCGGTGTTGTTAATGCAGCACCGGTGAAGTAGATAACCGGATCCGTGCGGGTGATTCCCTTGTATGTAATGGCCATCTTGGTGGCGCTGAATATGGCGGTCACGTCATACGGAGTTGCAACGCCGGTGACGGTAAAGTTGCCATTGGCGTCTGTGGTTGTCGCCGGACGCCCCGAGACCACGACCGGTGTGTTGGGGATGGGCTGGCTCGAAGCATCAATGACTTTCCCGGTGACGGTGATCACTCCGGATGCGGATGAGGTCGAATCGGAGTCACTCTTGCAGCCGACAAAGGCCACCATTACCAGAAGAAATGCTGCCACATTACTAAGCAGCGAAGCAGGACGATTGAGCATGTTCATCAGACCTTGAGGATTGTTTGAGGATATGTTATGAATTATTGAGTCGTTTGAATTTCATCCTATGGTGCGGTTGTAAATGTACGGCTGGAGGAAACTGCGTTTAGTGCGTCTCCTTGTTGCAAATAACCGCTCGGGCCTGCCGCAGCATTGATATTCGCGAATGGTCCGGCGGCATAAACATTCCATGAGTAGGTGGCGCCTGCGGGTAATCCCAAACCCAGGGCGTTCAGATCCGGAATTGTTGCGGTTGGTGAGTCGGTGACGACAAGATAATCCGGTTCGTCGGCGTGTCCGGTGAGGGTCATCAGGTATATCGTAGATGCTACCGGTGTCCAGGAGAATGGGGTCGTGACGCTGACACCCGTCGCCGCCTCCACGGGGAGGCTAAGCGCGGGAGGCGTGGGGATGGTAAGTGCGATACCGCTTGTTCCGGGAGCTATTCCGGTTTTGATGACGTTGCCCCTTGCTCCGCCGCTAGATGCCGCCACTATGACCGAGAGTGTCGTTCCGGTAACAACAGGAACCGCGTAGGTGAATGTCGTCGCGGTTCCGCCTTCCCCTCCGAGGATCATCGTCCCGATTGTTGGCCATTGCAGATTAAGTGTCTTGCCTGAGAGAGAAAGGGTGGCGGGTACTATGATGCTTCCCGAAATGGTCTGTGCGCTGACTGCGGTCATCGCTATGTTCTGTCCGGCAAACGTCCCGCCCGCTGTGACCGATACGCCCGTCTTTTCACCATAGCCGTGGAATGCAACCGGCATACCGGATGGATTTATGTCCCATTGCATCGCATGCAGGGAGACGGTGATCGTACCCGCGCCATCCCAATTTATGATTCTCGAGTAGGCACCGGTGGTAGAACTCGGCGTTTGCGAAAAACTCCCCTCAGTCGATTTGATAAGAACGCTGCTGGTCCTGAGAACAGGTTGGGGATATCCGGCGCCACCAGACACTGTTCCGCTTATGGTCGCGGAATTAGCCGATGGGGCTGAAGACAAGAAATTGACGAGGGTTGGATCCTGACGGCTCAGGCCCCGGTAGGTGATGCCAAGTTTTGTGGCGCTTACAGCGACGGTGACATCGTACGGGACCCCGACGCCGGTGACGGTGAACACCCCATTGGCGTCTGTAGTAGTGGTTGGCCGGCCGGTGATCACGACGGGGGAATTTGCAAGGGGTTGCTGGCTTGCGGTGATGACCTTCCCCGTTACAGTGATCGTTGTAGGGGCGCTGGTGGATGAATCGGAGTCGCTCTTACAGCCGGTAAAGGCCACCACAAACAGGAGAACCGTTGCCACACCACTCAACAGCGAAGCGGGACAATTGAGCATGTTCATCAAGCCTTGAGGATCGACTGAGGGAATGTTATGGTTGATTGAGTCGTTTGTTTTTCCTCTTACGGTGCAGTTGTAAATGTACGGCTGGAGGAGGATGCGCTCGCTGCGTCTCCCTGTGGTATAAAACCGGTCGGGCCTGCCGCAGCATCGATGTTCGCGAATGGTCCGAAGGCATAGACAGTCCATGTGTATGCGAGGCCTGCTGGTAAGCCTAAACCCAGGGTATTCAGGTCCGGAATCGTTGCGGTTGGGGACCCGGTGACGACAACATAATCCGGCTGGTTGGCCGGTCCGCTGACCAGCAACAGATATATTGTCGATGCAACCGGACTCCAGGAAAATGGGGTCGTGATGCCGACACCCGTCGCCGCCTCCACGGGGAGGCTAAGTGCGGGAGGAGTGGGGATGGTAAGTGCGATACCGCTCGTTCCGGGAGCCAATCCGGTTTTTGTGACGATGCTGAGTGCTCCGCCTCCCGTTGCCGACATCGAGACCGAGAGCGTTGTTCCGGTAACTACGGGAACCGCGTAGGTGAATGTTGTCGCGGTCCCGCCCTCCGATCCGAGAAACATCGAACCTTTTGTCGGCCATCGCAGAGACAGGGACTTGCCTGAGAGGGAAAGAGTGGCGGGTACTACGATGCTTCCTGAAATGGTCTGCGAGCTGACTGCGGTCATCGCAATATTCTGTCCGGCAAACGTCCCGCCCGCCGTGACCGATACGCCCGCCTTTTCACCATAGCCGTTGAATGCAATCGGCATACCGGAAGGATTCACGTCCCATTGCAGCGCATGCAGGGAAACGGTGATCGTTGTTGCGCCATCCCAATTAGCGATCCTCGTGTAGGCGCCGGTGCCAGAATTCGGCGTCGCGGAAGCGCTTACCTCAGTCGAATTGACGAGAACGCTGCTGGTTCTGGTAGCGGGTTGGGGATATCCGGCGCCACCGGACACTGTTCCGCTGACTGTTGCGGAATTTACCGATGGGGCTGAAGACAAGAAATTGATGAGGGTTGGATCCTGACGGCTCAGGCCACGGTAGGTGATGCCAAGTTTTGTGGCGCTCACAGCGACGGTAACATCGTACGGGACCCCGACGCCGGTGACGGTGAACGCTCCATTGGCGTCCGTAGTAGTGGCTGGCCGGCCGGTGATCACGACGGGGGAATTTGCCAGGGGTTGCTGGTTTGCGGTGATGACCTTCCCTGTGACAGTGATCGTTGTAGGGGCGCCGGTGGATGAATCGGAATCGCTCTTACAACCCGGAAGCGCGGTGAAACAAAGTGCCACCGTTCCGAGAAACAGGGAGAGATGCCCGAGACGTGTGGGGGACATGAGGAGCCTCGTGTTGAGTGGAACAATTGGCGACCGTTGTTTCGGGTCGGCCCGTACGTGAAAGAACAGCCACAATAAGATGGGCTAATACTACCAACTTTTTTGCACAGTGTCAATTAGGTTTTGCACCTCTAGTGTGATACGCCTCTGTATGCCAGCAGATAGACAATAACGGATATCCCTGCCAGAAGGGCCAGCGTTCCGAGACCGTACCAGGCCCATTTTACATGGATAGATTTGGCGACCTCCTGGTAGCACTTTGAGTACGATAGTGCGTAGTCGGCGTTTTTCCCTTTGAGATTCGCCTCCGGCACAGACGGGTTGATCAGGTAAGCCAGGAGAGGGCCCCAGAGGGAAAGGATCAGGCCCATGAAGAACCATAGGGTTCCGTCAGTTTCCCATTGGGCGTCGGATCGTCCGTCATCGCAGGCTTCTGATCTGGCGACCGGCAGGAAGCGCTCAGCAGGGAAATCCGCGAGATACTCCCGACCGAAAAGATCAAGCGTTATGGAATATGAGGAAACGTGGTATTTTGAGGGGTCCGCGGCCGCTGATAAGGTGGTGGCGTGCACGCTGTCACGTGACGCGGCCTGGTGTTGAATGTCAGCGAGGAGGGGTGAAACCGGTACAAGAAAGGAGAGAAACAGGATGAACGAAGTGCGCAATCCCCTCGGCCCAAACAGCTCCATCCCTTCAGATGAAGGATTCATGGCCGTTGCCTTTTAGATATGGTGAGAGCACCCAAAATTTACGCGAAAGAATGAGAACTGTCAAGGCGGGCGAACGTGTGACGAAGAAGATGTGTTGTTGGTTCGGGAGTCCGCGCGGAGGAGTTGAAGGGAAAGAATTGGGAATTTTCACCGCCCCGGTAGTTAGAATTGAAATTGATTGTACAGTTCGTTATCATTCCTCCGTTTATCGGTTGTCCTACCCTCCGGACCCGGTGTGTGTGCGCCGCAATGGAACACGATGTGCACGCAGAGTATCCAACAATCGCTCTGCGTACAATGTTGCTTCAGAACACCCTATATCAGGTGGCAGTGAGGAGTACCCGGTTCACCTAGGAGAATGTTATGTCAAAGTTGCGCGTCGCGAGTTTCTCTATTTCCATTGATGGTTTTGGTGCAGGGCCCGATCAGAGTCTTGAGAATCCACTTGGTATCGGCGGAATGGGACTGCACAAATGGGTATTAGCCACAAAGACTTTCAAGAAGATGTTCGGCGAAGCAGGTGGATCCACGGGGATTGACAATGACTTTGCCACACGTGGGTTCCATGGGATAGGCGCCTGGATCTTGGGGCGGAACATGTTTGGACCGATCCGAGGTCCGTGGCCAAACGAGGATTGGAAAGGGTGGTGGGGAGATAATCCGCCGTATCACACCGATGTCTTCGTCCTGACCCATCATGCTCGAGAGCCGATTACGATGGCAGGAGGGACAACCTTCCACTTCGTCACAGACGGGATCAAGATCGCACTCCAACGCGCAATTGAATCAGCGAAAGGCCAGGATGTGCGACTCGGAGGTGGTCTTGACACGATAAGGCAATACCTGCGTGCGGCACTGGTAGACGAGATGCACATCGCCATATCACCGGTATTGCTCGGCACCGGCGAACATCTCTTTGGCGGCATTGATCTGCCATTGCTTGGCTACAAATGCATCGAGCATGTCGCAACAGAGAATACAACACACATCGTGCTCAGCAGGGTGTAGTCTTCTGGCTTCGCTGCTACGGAGCCCATCGTTCTACCCGTCCCGCATGAAGAGGCAGAATACTCCATCGTAGATTTCTGTCGCAGTCGCAGATCTCGCTGTCACACGTACCACCAAAGTCTTTATAACATCCAGTAATCATCCTATCGCACCCGCAATGGTCATGGACGTCAAATCCTTTTGTATTGACTTCAACTGGGAGCCAGGCACACCGAAAGAGTTAGCCAGGCCCGGAACCTGGGCCGATGCTGACCCAGTAAAACATGTGGCCTGGTACAAAGCCATGGGTGCCAATGTTATACAGACTTTCTGCGTTTCGTGCAATGGTTATGCCTGGTATAAGTGCGGCGCCGTGATAGAGCAGCCGGGGCTGAAGTTCGATTTCCTGCCCGACGTCGTGAAGCTCGGTCACCAGGAAGGTATGCTGGTAATGGGCTATTTTTGCATCGGTGCCAACACCAGGTGGGGAGAGGAACACCCCGACCTGAGCTACGGGATCCCGTGCGGCTATCATATCCCATACACCGATGAGTATCTCTCCTACCTGGCCGCCGCCATTGGCGACGCGGTGCGGAGGACCGGTATTGACGGGTTCATGATTGACTGGCTCTGGCAGCCGGTGCGGAGTTGGACGGGGGGCAAGTGGCTGGAGTGTGAGAAGGAATTGTATGCTAAGCTCATGGGAGAGTCTTTCCCGGGAGAAGACACAATGTCCGAGGGGCAGGAAGTCGGATTTAGCCGTAAGGCGATCGACCGGTGCTGGGAGACAATCCACAAGGCGGCAAAAGATGCGAATCCGAACGTCATCATCTGGCTGACCAGCAATAATCCGACCCACCCCCATGTCGTAAATTCGAAGATGTATCAGGAAGTGGATTGGCTGATGAATGAGGGCGGCGATCTGGAGCGTATCAACGCTATAAGACCCATGGTCGGCAAAGACACCCGGCTCATCACCTGCCTGGCCAGCTGGAACGAACAGGATGCCACCAAGGTCGTGCCGGCAGCCCTGCAGGCAGGCATCGGACTTTACGGCTTCGCCACACCTGGAGGGAATTCCCTATTTCCTCTTGAACCGTTATTGGTACGTCCCGTGAGCGATCTGACGGGTGACGACCGGAACATCGCTGTCCTTGCACGCGTGTATCACGGTGTTTCCATTGAGGCAGTCAGGGACGATTACGGCGAGTTCGTTGAGCCGAGGAAGTAGGGTTGCCCGACTAAGCGTCGCACCAGGGCGTCTCGTGTCTGCCTTCGTTGATCACAATAGCAGGAGACTTGCATGTTGAGCGTAGTGAAGCAGATTGAATCTGCTCGATTGGTCTGTCCGGTGACATATCAGCCATTGGTCATTCGAGGTGACCGGTTGGAATCGAGGGACAGGTTACATCGGTACCCATTTGTGAACGGTGTTCCCATTCTGTTCGCTGATATTCAGATGCAGAGGGAGTATCTCGAACAGGAGGGGGGTGGAATGAATCGTGAGTATCTGGCACCGCCGGCGCCGAATCGTGCGAAGTTATTCACGCGGTCAAGGCAGATGAGCAGGAGTTGTGAGGAGCACACGTGACGCTCGCAGTCTTCAACGCGCTTGGGCAGGAGGTGGCCAAGTTGGCAAACGGAGAGATGGATGCGGGGTATCACGAGGTGGAGTTTGATGGAAGAGGTCTTTCGAGTGGCGTGTACTTGTACAGGTTGCAGGCGAGATCGTACGTGGAGACCAAACAATTTCTGCTCTTGCGGTGAGGATTGCGGTGCACTACGTGGCCAGTCAACAAGATTCTAAGGAGAATACGATCCATGAGCACGGACACATTGGTTGAAGATGCGCTGAAGCGACTTAAAGAGTTTTTGCGTCTCGAGGCTGCAGGCGGGATTCTGTTGATGGCGGCAGCGGTGGCGGCGATGGTGGTTGCCAACTCTCCGCTAGCCATGTACTACGACAGGTTGCTGGATCTCCCCTTGGTCATCAAGATCGGAACATTTGGACTGAGTAAGCCTCTACTTCTCTGGATCAACGACGGGCTGATGGCCGTCTTCTTCTTTCTTGTTGGAATGGAACTGAAACGCGAGGTAGTCGAGGGGCACCTGTCGAGTCTGCGCCGGGCGAGTTTGCCAGCGTTCGCTGCAGTGGGCGGGATGCTCGTGCCTGCCGCCATCTATGTTACGCTAAACTGGGGCGACCCGGTTGCGATGAAAGGGTGGGCTATCCCTACGTCCACCGACATCGCCTTTGCGTTGGGCGTGCTCTCGCTTCTTGGCGATCGGGTGCCGACCGCGCTTAAGGCATTTTTATTGAGTCTTGCCATTTTCGACGACATTGCGGCCATCGTGATGATTGGGCTGTTCTACACGGCCGAGATCTCGCTTCTGGCACTTGTCGTTGCGGTCGTTCTGGTGATAGGGCTCTTCTGGCTGAACCGTTCGGGAGTAACGAGACCTGCGGCCTACTTCCTGCTCGGTGTCCCGTTGTGGGCGGCTGTCTTGAACTCTGGCGTGCACGCTACACTGGCTGGAGTCGTGTTAGCGATGTTCATCCCGTTGCGCGTTCCGGAGAACACGCTTACCTGGACGTCGGACAGGTCGCCATTGCACCATCTCGAACATGCGCTGCATCCGTGGGTGGCGTATGGTGTCCTGCCGATCTTCGCGTTTGCCAACGCGGGTGTTTCAATTCTGACGCTCTCGTTCGCTGACCTGCTTCATCCGGTGCCGCTTGGTATCGCGACCGGGCTCTTGCTTGGCAACCAGGTCGGGATCATGGGAATGTCCTGGCTGGCGGTGCGGACGGGGATCGCGTCGATCCCCGAGGGCGTGCGCTGGTCACACATCTATGGTGCGTCGTTGATCAGCGGCGTCGGGTTTACGATGAGCCTGTTTATTGCGTCCCTGGCGTTTGAGCAGGGCGGCGCAGCGTATCTCGGACTGGAGCGACTCGGAGTGCTCACCGGATCGCTGCTTGCCGGGCTGGCGGGCTATGTCGTGCTTCGTCTTGTGTTGCGTGACGGGCAAAAAGTCTTATGACAAGCAGTGCACGCGAGAGTTACTCTTTGCGACCGCGGGATCGTCAATTGTCGAAATACCGCACACTAGATCACACACTCGCACTGCCTGAAAATAGTGGTTTTGGATCGTGGCCCCCGCAATTGTTGCTCAACATTGTTGAGCAGGGCTTCACATCGAGCAGGATCGCGGGCATGACGAAATCAATATAGCATCAAGGGGTGGGGTGTGTCAAGAGCGTGCCGGCGTTTCTCTGGACCGTCTAATTGCCACATCCTCCTGCTGTTACGTGGGATTTTTTCTCCACAGGTCACCCAAATGCAGATATATTACTCATGAATCGCAATATCTCCGATGCTGCTTCACAACCTACTATATGTTAGACCGCCATGCGAAGGAGGGTTAGACTGTGCAGAGAGAGCAATACCCGATCAAATGGAGAAGCGACATGACAACGCCAGCAAAGAACACGGTGTGCCTTTGGTACGATGGCGGCGCCGAAGAAGCGGCACGGTTTTATGCCGACACTTTTCCAGATTCGTCCGTCGGTGCAATCCACCGCGCGCCGGGAGACTTCCCCTCGGGAGAGAAAGGGGAAGTATTGACAGTCGAGTTCACTGTAATGGGGATCCCGTGCCTCGGGCTCAATGGCGGACCTGCATTCACACACAGCGAGGCGTTTTCGTTTCAGGTGGCGACCACTGACCAAGCGGAAACGGATCGCTATTGGAACGCGATCGTCGGCAACAGCGGTCAGGAGAGCGCGTGTGGCTGGTGCAAAGACAAGTGGGGGGTGTCATGGCAGATAACGCCGATCGCCCTGTTGAAAGCAATCACGGACCCCGATCCTGCAGCCGCCAAGCGCGCATTCGATGCGATGATGCAGATGAGAAATATCGACATCGCTGCAATTGAGGCGGCGCTTCGCGGTTGAAAGCGGGCGGTCAAACAAACGGCTGCACCTGACGCCGCGGTGTGGTGGTGGTCACGATGCGGTAACCAGAGACGGTATACATTCAATTCAACAGCACGACTCGCGGCGCAGGTGAGCCGCAGCCGTTATGCGTCTGAACTACCGACAGCATGGAGAGTAAGAGCATGAAAGGAACCTCATCCGCCGTATCTGAAGTTCGTGCAGTGCTTGAAGCCTGGGCGGCGGCGACACGACAAAACAAGAAGAATGAAATCCTGAAGAACCATGCCGACGATCTCGTGATTTTCGATGTGTTGCCACCGATGAAATATGTAGGGGCCGAGTCCTATCAGCGTGGCTGGGACGATTGGCAACCAGAAACGCAGGGCGAGGCGGTTTTCAATCTTGAGGGTCTCTCCGTTACGGCAGGTAACGACGTCGCATTTGCCCATTGCTTTATTCGTTGTGGCGGGACCATGCCGGATGGCCACACATTTCAAGATTTGGTCCGTGCTACGTTTTGCCTCCGAAACGTAAATGGTGCTTGGAAAGTGGCGCATCAGCATGTCTCGAAGCCCTTTGAGCGCTCAGATAGCTGACAGCAAGCAACGGACGCATAACAACCGGTTTCACGCGACCGGCTACGCCGGCGCGTGAACCGGAGCGTTAGGGGGATTCAGGCAGCGTGAATGAGGCGTCGTTCGGCCTTATAGAGATCATGGGTGACTTGGAGATTCATCCAGAACTCAGATGAGGTTCGGAGCACACGGCCAAGGAGAATGGCGGTTTCGGCAGTGATATCTCGCTTGCCGTTGACAACAGTATTCACTCGCTGGATTGGCACCTTCATTCTCTTGGCCAGTTCGACCTGTGAAATCCCCATGGGCTCGAGAAACTCGGTACGGAGAATTTCCCCCGGGTGTGTTGGCGTGCGCTTCTTCGGAACCATGTGACACCTATGAATGATAGTCGAGAATACAGACCTTTTTGGCGTTGCCTTCGGTCCAGTGAAAGATAAGACGAAACTGATCATTGACTCGTATGCTGTGAAAAGCCGAGAGCTTGCCCTTGAGCTTTTCGAGTCGGTTCCCCGGCGGGACTCGGAGATCCCGCAGATCATGGGCTGCGTTGAGCATATCAAGCTTTCGGCGTGCTACGAGCCACATTGTCATCGGGATTCGCCGTGCCGCTGGCGTATCCTCACCGTTGAAGATGTCTTCCGTGGACTGGTCACCGAAGTCAAGGATCATGGGGCAATATACTGATTTAACGGTTGCTGTGCAATAGGTATTGACGATATTGCCTGAACCCCGCTAACCCGCGGCTGCACCTGACGCCGCGAGCGGGGGAAGATCTATTCGTTTCGCGTGTCATCTCGCAATTGTGATCGGGTTTCTGAGTCCGGGATGCACATCCGTCATCTTGGTGGACTCAGCAGAACCGTTGGACAATGACTGGGTCTTCAATTATGATCAGGTGAATGCCCGACTAGTCGATGAGCCAGCCACAGCCAACCGAATCGTCCGTGAGGGCGCACCATAGATAGACAGAAGGCACGGTGACAGTGCACTTTCGCTGCATGTGCACTGTCGCCGAGAGTGCCACAATCATTCGAGGGGAGGGGTATGAGCAAAGAAAAAGTGCTGTTTGTCTGCATTCACAACAGTGCGCGAAGCCAGATGGCCGAAGCGTATCTTAGTGTGCTCGGCGGTGATCGTTTTGAGGCGGAAAGCGCCGGGATCGAGCCGGGTGTGCTCAATCCACTGGTGGTAGAGGTGTTAAAAGAGGATGGGATCGACATCTCGGGCAACAAAACTAAAGATGTCTTTGATTTCCTGAGACAGGGCAAGAAGTTTGCATACGTTGTCACGGTGTGTGACGAGACTGCGGCCGAACGATGCCCCGTATTCCCCGGAACGGCGGTGCGCCTTCATTGGGGATTCCCGGATCCCGGCGCCCTGGCCGGAACACTCGAGGAGCGGCTCGTTCAGACAAGAGTGATCCGGGATAGGATCAAAAAGAAGATCGAAGCGTTTCTGAGCGGTGATACGGCTCACTCGTAGGCAGCATGGGCCTCGCCGGGCCTTGCGGCTGATCGCTGGATTCCCAACAGCCGGAAACCGATTCCCATACGTAAGACTAACCGTGTGCGACTTCCGGCATTTGGTGCGAGAAGAGGGGATTTTCGCTGGCATGCTATATGAGTATATACTCATATAGGTAAATACAACGATAGAGGTATATTCACGCATGAAGAAGACATCTGCAGATCTCAAGGCTGGCATCTTGGCCGCGCTGGCTCACCCGAACCGGATCAGGATACTGGAGTATATCCGCCGCGATGTCCGGTGCAACTGCGAACTCGCTCCGGCGTTGGAGCTGGAACAGTCAAACCTCTCGCGCCACCTAAAGATCCTGGTGCAGGCCGGTGTTCTCGTGTCGTGGAAAGACGGATTGCGTGTGAATTTCAAAGTTGCGGACGAGAGGATCTTCAGAATCCTCGAGATCGCAACAGGCATTGCCCGGCAAGAAACGGAAAAACGCGCGGCAGCGCTGGAAGAAGCATAAAACTCTGGAGAAGACATCTATGCTCATTAAAGTTCTTGGACCCGGTTGTATGAACTGCAAAACCCTCGAGAAACGCACTCAGGAGGCCGTTGCCTCCCTCGGGGTCCCTGCTGAAGTGGAAAAGGTGGGAGACATAATGCAGATAGCAACCTATGGCATCTTGCGTACTCCGGGATTGGTGATCGATGAAAAGGTTGTATCATCCGGACGTGTTCCCGCCGTCGAGGAGATCAAACAAATGATCCTCGCCCATTCAGCAAAGACAACGTCGTGAAGATCACACCCCTCTGGATAGCAATACTTTCTCTCATTGTTTGGCTGATCGCATACATATTCCTTCCCTCGGCAGTTGACGGACTGGTGTTTGGGGTCCTCCAGATGGAATCCGGCTCACGGATGACTTCTGCACTCCATTTCTTCCTGTACGATACTCCCAAGGTCCTGCTCCTGCTCACGATCGTTGTATTCGGCGTCGGAATCGTGCGCTCGTATTTCTCACCTGAAAAGACCCGCAAGATCCTTGAGAATAAACCCCTCCTCCTGGGCAATGTTCTTGCGAGTACCCTTGGGATCGTAACCCCGTTTTGTTCCTGTTCGGCCGTTCCGCTCTTCATCGGATTCGTCGAGGCGGGGATCCCCCTCGGCGTCACTTTTTCGTTCCTGATCGCAGCGCCGATGATCAACGAGATCGCCATCGTGCTGCTGTTCGGTTTGTTCGGCTGGAAGGTCACGCTTCTGTATGTCGGCACGGGGCTGAGTATTGCCATTCTGGCCGGGTACATAATCAACAAACTCAAGGTGGAACGGTTCGTCGAAGATTGGGTCTATACCATCCGGTCTCAGTCCCTGGACATGCAGGAGCAACGACTCACCCTCAACGACCGGGTGGAATATGGCTTCACCCAGGTGAGGGAGATCGTGTCGAAGGTGTGGCTGTATGTGCTTCTGGGCATAGCCGTGGGAGCGAGCATCCATGGGTACGTTCCCGAGAATTTCATGGCAAGCTTCATGGGCAAATCTGCCTGGTGGGCCGTCCCCGTCTCGGTGTTGATCGGTGTTCCGCTCTACTCCAACGCTGCCGGCATTATTCCGATCGTCCACGCACTGCTCGAAAAGGGTGCTTCGTTGGGCACGACGCTCGCCTTCATGATGTCGGTGATCGGACTGTCGCTTCCGGAAGCCATCATTCTCAGGAAGGTTCTGAAACTCCCGCTCATCTTCATATTTGTCGGCGTCGTAGCCATGGGGATCCTGATCGTGGGTTACCTCTTCAATGCAATTATGTGACACCAACAGTTGGACGTGTGATGACAACAGTGAAAGTTCTTGGGGCAGGATGCGCAAAATGCAAGGTCCTCCACCAGCGGTTGCTTGACCTGAAGACAGAGCAGGGTCTCGATTTCGAACTCATCAAAGTCACAGAGATAAATGAGATCATCTCCTACGGCATCATGGCAACACCCGGGTTGATCGTGAACGGTGTTGTCAAGAGCGTGGGGACCGTACCGAAAGATGCACAACTCATACAATGGTTGAAGGAAGCAAGCAATGTATCATAATGGAACTCGATTGATCGCTCTCATGACGGCCACTCTCCTGGTCGTTGGCTCAACCCTATGGTCCCAGTCAAAGCCCGCGAAAGGTCAGGCGGCAGGTGAAGCGACGGCCATACAACCGCTTGTGACATTTGTCGAACTCGGCTCGGTGAAATGCATCCCCTGTCGTCAGATGCAGCCGATCATGAAAGCCATCGAGGAGAAATATGGCAAGCAGGTGAACGTCGTATTCTATGACGTGTGGAAGGAAGATCAGCGTGCGTATGCTGAGAAGTATGGCATCAAGGTTATTCCAACACAGGTGTTCCTTGATAAGGAAGGCAAAGAGTTTTTCCGACATGAAGGGTTCTTTCCTGAATCGGAGATCGACAAACTCCTGCAGAAGCGCGGACTGAACGCCCGTAGCGGAGGTTAGTCCATGCTTGATCAGATCTTGACGTGGCTGACTATGGGAATGGGCGACTCATTTGGGATCGCACTGGTTGCCGCCGTCGGATGGGGCGTTATCAGCATTCTTCTCAGCCCCTGTCATCTCTCGAGCATTCCCCTCGTTATTGGCTACATCAGCAGTCAGGGGCAGGAAGGGTCGAAACGGCCCTATCTGCTTTCCCTGGTGTTCGCGGTAGGGATTCTAATCACGATCGGTGTGATCGGCGCGGCCACCGCATCGGTGGGCAGGATGATGGGCGACGTCGGCGTGTGGGGCAACGTTATAGTCGCGGGGGTGTTCTTTGTTGTTGGCCTGTACCTCATGGACGTCATCAGCCTCTCGTGGGGTGGGATCATCCCCCGGACTTCATTCGCTCGAGGGTGGAAAGGGGCGCTTCTGTTGGGCCTCATTTTTGGCATCGGGCTGGGTCCCTGCACGTTTGCCTATATGGCGCCAGTGCTCGGCGTCGCTTTCAGCATGGCCTCGACAAGTGTGCTCCGGGCCGTTTCGCTTGTTGCTGCCTTCGGGTTGGGGCACTGTGCCGTGATCGTGGGAGCCGGAGGCGCGGCCGGAACAGTGCAGAAATATCTGAACTGGACGGAACAGTCGAAGGGTGCAACGTATCTGAAGCGTGGCGCCGGGGTGCTTGTCATCCTGGCAGGCGTGTACTATATCTACACGGCTTTGTGAGGTTCAGTATGCATGCTTGCGTTGAGAGGTGCATGGTTTGTGAATTCGATCGGCAGGTTTGCGAAAGATGATGATGCCACTCACCTACATCGACCAAGTTATTCCCACATCCGTAAGGACGGAGTCATGAGTGTCCCCCGAGAACTGATCCCGTGGTATCCTACCATAGAGCAGGACCTTTGCACGAATTGTGGCGTGTGTGTGGATTTCTGCAAACATGGCGTATATGCGTTGGAAGATGTCCGGACTGTGGTTTCGGTCCCTTTTAACTGTGTCGTAGGATGCACCGGTTGCGAAGGTCAATGCGCCAGTGGTGCGATCCGACTCCCGGAAATGGAGCAATTTATCATAACGCCGAGGGAACTTCGCGCGGGGGCCTGCCCCAAGTTTGTGTACCAATGTTGAGGTAAACAAAAAACGCCCCGATACCTGGGGCGTTCGTGTTCTAATCCCGCCATCATCACCGGGCTCGTTGACAATCCGATCTCCCTTCAGTATCATGTGTCATATTGTCCGGGGAAGCCCATTCCCTCGCGGATCCGGGAATAATAGTTGTCGTAAACCGCAAAGAATAGTTGTCGTCAAACAGTGGATTGGGAATGATGTTGACCTGAAGGCCTCTATACGGGGGAATATAAGTGGGCCTCGACACAACGCAAAGGAAAACTCACCGATGAGATACATTGCTATCATTTGTCTGGTACTTTTTGCCAGCGCAGCAGCCATGAGTCAGACCATCACGAATACTCTCAAGAACTTCTCCAGGAACGGGGACACATACACGTTTGAAATATGGAGTCAGGCCTCACAGAGTGGCATGGGTACAAATCAGGCATTATTTCAAGTGTACATCACCTACGGCGCGTTCACCGTTTCAGGATCGACTGTCACGCTGGAGAGCAAGTTCAGTTCATTTGGTCCTGGCAGTCTGGGGTTGTGGACCTCGGGGGGCATCCAGGGCTTTCAGTTTTCGTTCGGTGGAAGCGGTCTCCCCGGAATTGAAATCTCGTCTGCCGTGGGGGGCGAGAAGGTTCTTACGCTCAGATGCAAGATCATCGATACGACCAAGACCTCAGGTCTTTCTTGGGTAACGGCCAACGGATGGTTCTGGTTGACCAACCTCTGGGCGGGCAGCGACAACAGCCCGCTGCCGGTTCAGTTGTCGTCGTTCGCGGTTCAGGTGATCAGTGGTGCTGCGCGCTTGACATGGATCACCACGTCTGAAATTGACAACTACGGGTTTTGCGTAGAGCGTGGTAACTCGCCGGACAATCTGGCAGATGCCGAGGATGGCTTTGTTCCCGGTCATAACACGACGATTGAGCCGCACGAATACTCGTGGACAGATAAAAATCCCGTATCATACTACAGGCTGCGCCAAATCGATCTAAACGGGAGCGTCCATTACTCGGATATCGTGTCGACAAGTACTGCCGGGGTGATACCAGTTCTTGCTGCGCGTGAGTTTGTCCTGATCCAGAACTACCCCAACCCCTTTAACCCTTCAACGACGATCCGCTACGGCTTGCCCAACAGGACAGCTGTACAGCTGTCAGTCTACAACACAATCGGGCAGCAGGTATCCATTCTGCAGAATGGGGAACAGGAAGCAGGGTATCATGAGGTCAAGTTCGATGCGCGAAATCTCCCGAGCGGGGTTTATTTCTATCGGATGCAGGCGGGCGCATTCACAGAGACCAAGAAACTTCTCCTGGTCAGATAGTGTATCACGGGCCCGCCATCATCACCGGGCTCGTTGACTATCCGCTCACCGTTCCGTGCTATGCGATCATAGCGTCCTCGGGGAGAGGCGTGCGGGGGATAGAGCGGAGGCCTCTTCGTCGAGAGATGGGGAGGCTGCGTCTTTTGGAGGCAAGCTGTCGATCTTCACTGGAACCGCAAGCCTATCTCCAGATGGCGGATTCCTGAAATCGGAAATCCAACTCACGCATTGGTAAAGACAAAGGGGGCTGGTCACGTTAGCACGAAGACACGTGTCGGGCTCGTGGTCGGCGTGCGCCAGGACCATCGGGATGTGAGCGGACTCAAGTAGATCTTTGAGCCAATACCATCCGGTGGTGGATTCAACGGCAGTCTGGTGTTCGGCGTCAAGGGTGGTGAAATAATCCGGCACAAGCGGTAGAGAATTAGGAACACGTCTTTGTTTGACGATTGCGCCTGTTTCATCAACAGTAGTGATGTAACAATTATCGCGGTGCAGATCGATACCTGAATAGAACACGACAAGCCTCCTTTCGAATTGTTACTCTAAATTGCAACTTTCGAAAGTTCCTTGTTGGTAATATCCAGTCGCTCAAGCTGACGTGCGAACCGCAAACGCGCCAAAGTCTTGAGAGTTGAGTTACCAACTGAGAACTTACGATGCAACAAGAACTAACGTATCTAAAAAATTAATCCCAACCCGCTGGAGCGTTCGCACGCAGCTTAGCTCCAGTCCGTTAGGCAACATATTTGATATTTGAGGATATAAAGTCATGAGATCCATTAAAATTACAATATTTATTTTATCTGATATTATTTTGCTTTCCTTTCACTCAGATCAAGGCACAAACGAAGAAACGGGCAATGACTTTTCTGGATATAATCCAGATGAGAAGCCTTGGTTCGCGGCAGAATGGAGATATTTCTCCTGATGGGAAATGGTTTGTTTATACAATTAGAGTTCCTGATTGGGAAACAAATAGAAGATTTGAAGACATTTATATTACTACTTTAACTGGCGGTAAGACAAAGCAGATGACCTTCACAAAAGATAAGAATGAAAGATTCCCCAAATGGTGCAAAGATAGTTCAGTCTTTGCATTTTTATCAAATCGTTCCGAGGATAAGAACCAGATATATTTTATGCGACCAGATGGAGGTGAAGCATGGCAAGTAACTGATGATAAATTTGGCGTAAGCAGTTATGAATTGAGCAGTAACGGGAAATATCTTGCCTATCTGGGTGGAAAACCTGAAGAAAGACAAATCTGGGTTATGCCAGGTGAAGGAGGGAGAAGCCGAAAAACTAACAAACCATAAAATCCCCGATTAGTTCATATTTGTGGAATCCAAACGGTAAGAAGATCTATTTTGTTGCCTCCGCTCATCTATGGGAAATTGACATTGAGACAAAGGAAGAAATACGTCTTACAGGGGAAAATGAATATTCGGTTTCAGATGTTATAATTTCGGACGACGGAACGAACATCGCATTTATCGGTTCCTCAAAAACTAGTGAAGTCTACCTTCTTGACTTAAATACTAATACCATTTCACGATTAACAAATAATTCAGTAGATGAATGGTCACTGAGTTTTTCTCCAGACAGCAAATGGTTTGCTTTTATTTGTGGAGGCGGTGGGGTATTTGGTGATCCGGGGGGGAAAGTCTACATTATGCCCACAGAAGGAGGAGAACTTAAGAAATTGATGAGTAACTTTGACTACGCTGACAACTTAGGCTATTTTTGGGGTGACGATAGCAGGTATATCTATTTCACTTCTCAGGTTGGAGTGGATTATCATCATTTCAGTGTATCAATCGATAATGACCAAATAAAACTGATTGCAAAATTTGAGGGTGGTATTCATTTTAGAAAGGATAAAGATTCTGGAAAAATGCTTATTTCCTATTCAGATCCGGAAAATCCAGCAGACTTATTATTACAGCGAACCCGATAAATTTTAACGACAGAGATAAATGGATAAGACTTACAGATGCAAATCCACAGGTAAAAGGATTCTTGCTAGGCAAATATGAAACCATAAGGTGGAAAAGCACAGACGGTAGAACCATTGAAGGTCTTCTTATAAAACCGGTAAATTATAGTGAAGATAGAAAATATCCCCTGATAGTCGATATACATGGAGGACCCGCATCTGCATCCATCAATAATTTTAATTCTTATATTCACATTTTCGCAGCGAACGATTATGTTGTTTTTCAGCCAAACTATCGTGGTTCTTCAGGATATGGTGAAAAATTCAAAAAAGAGATTGAAGGAGACTGGTTTGGGCAGTCATTCGATGATATTATGACAGGCGTAGATTACCTGATTGAAAGGGAGATAGTTCATCCGGACAGTATGGGTATTATGGGCTGGAGTTTCGGAGGCGACTTGTGTAATGAGGCGTTGGTATCTACCAACCGGTTCAAGGCAATTTCAACAGGTGCCAGCTCGAATGTACCAAAAAGGTATTTGAATAATGCAAAGACACCGACATTAATACACTGTGGTGAGAATGACAATGAATAATATAAGTCAAAGTGAAGAATTATATATTGCTTACAAAACATAGGAGTGCCTACAGAATTTATTGTTTATCCTAATACAGGACATATGATCGGTGTTGTTGAATATGGAATCGGTAATATGAGATACATGATGGTTAAAATGCAATCAGAATTTTACTGGTTTGAGAAATGGATTAGAGGTAAAGAAAAAGGATGGATTGACTGTAAAGAAATAATAGAATCCTTGGAAGAAAGATAGAACCAACAAAAGAATAAGAAATTAATTGAATGGATTATCATTCAGTAAGATGCCTAACCAGCTTTTAGGCAACCCAATGGATAGGAAGCTATTGACAAGTTTGAACGGGTGATTGAAATTATGTACGTCTTCAGACCATTTTGGACACTTTGGGCGCAAAGTTAAGAGACAGTTTTTGGCATATCCCGGTTGATGGTAGGTGTGTACGTGTGTAACTGATTGTGCCTTCTCCGCTGTTCAAACGTCTGCCGCTTGATCTTTTCCCGCTTCGTTTCGATTTCCTTAGCACGTCCGAAGTAGACATCTGCCGGCGTCAGGTTGTGCAGTGACTTGATTGCCCCTGCCTGGAAACGCTCGTCACGAACTTCAGTGCGTCGGATCTTCGGGAGCATCGGGTAGACACCTTTCGACGGGTACCGCTTTCGTCGTGGAAGTACAGGTAGTAGTAACGGCCACGTTTGGTCAGGAACATGGTTCACCCTGTGGATTGGGTGAGCAGGGGAGTGGTTACTCGACTGGTTACTCTTGCGGGTCACCTTGAAGCGCACGGACATAAAAAAAGTGCGTGTGGCGAGCACGCACGTTTTGAAAACTGCCTAATACCGATCAATTTCGGTAGGGCGGAGGGGGAGAGATTCGAACTCTCGGTAGAGTGTAAACCCTACGACGGTTTAGCAAACCGTTGGTTTCGGCCACTCACCCACCCCTCCATCATCAAAAAGGGCACTGAAGTGCGCAGAATAGATACAGAAGAGCAATCCGCCCTCTTCTGAGTACAACGCGCCGATAAGATAACGAAAAATTCACCCCCCCGCAAGACCACTACTTGATTCTTCACTTCCTTTTTACCATTTTTTTATGATTATGCCGGATACTATAGTTAACCACCCGGCTGCAAAGCAGGCTTATGATGACGACAGGGGAGTACACACCGTGAGGAGCAAACGACGTTGGCTGTGTTTCAGCATGCTCGTTCTTTTCACCGTGCTGGGTGCCCACGCGCAATCGCAGGATCAACTCCGCCAGCAGGCGGAATCACGCCTCCGCCAGATGTCCCCCACCGAAATCGAACAAGCCCTCAAACAGTACGGTATGACACTCGATGAGGCCGTCCAGAAAGCACAAACACTGGGCATATCACTCCAGGACTACCTCGGAAAAGCCAGCAGCACCACGCAGGAACGCACAGAACAACTGCTCGTCGATCCCCGCCTGAACTGGCAGGGAATGGCAACTGCCAAGAAGACTCTCGACAGCGCCCTTGTTGCCAAGATCCTCCCGGCCATCACCGCGCCTGTGGATGTGCCCGGCTTTAAAGGACGGCTGGGCATCGGAGAAAATATCCGACCCTTCGGCTATGACGTGTTCCAGTACCCGGCGACTACGTTTCTCCCGTCTCTGAGCGTGGCAACGCCACCATCGTACGTGCTCGGGGCCGGTGACGAACTGGTGGTTTCCGTGTGGGGCGAAACACAACTTTCACACCGGGTCCAGGTGAACAGGGAAGGGAATATCGTCATACCCGACGTGGGACCCGTGGCAGCCATCGGACAAACGATAGAGAAGTTCCGGGACCGGCTCCAACGCCGGATGTCAGGCGTGTATTCAAGTCTGGCCGGCTCACCCGGCCGGACCCGTTCGTATCTGGATGTCTCCCTCGGAAAAATGAAGACCATCCAGGTGTTCGTCCTCGGCGAAGTCCAGAAACCAGGCGGATACCAGCTCTCGTCCATGTCATCCGCCCTGCACGCTCTCTATCTGGCCGGCGGACCGACCGTGGACGGGACACTCCGGAATGTTCAGGTGCTCAGACGCGGGGAACCCGCCCTGAACGTTGATGTGTATTCCTTCGTCCTCCTGGGCGACCGGTCCAGCGATCAACCCCTGCAGGACGGAGACATCGTCCTCGTAAAACCTGCCGGGAAACGGGCCGCCGTGGTCGGTACCGTGCTGCGCCCGGCAATCTACGAGGTGAAGCCGGGAGAAAATCTCGGCGCACTGATCGGCCTCGCAGGCGGGCCCCGATTTGATGCCCATCTGGAACGTGTGCATATCGAACGTATCGTGCCCTTTGACCGACGCAGAGAATATAGCCGGGACATCTTGGATTTTGATGTGCACTTCCGGAACGAAGGCGATCTCCTGACAGATACCACCGTTGTAGAGGATGGTGATGTCGTCACGTTCCACGAAATTCTCTACCTCCACGAGAATCGCGTCGTGATCATCGGGAATGTCAACAAGCCGGGTCCGTTTGAATTCCGTGAGGGTATGCGCGTGGCAGATCTTATCATGGCCGCCGATAGCCTCCGGCTCGCGAGCTTTGCCGAGTGGGCAACGCTCTTTCGCACATTGCCAAACCTGCGCAGGGAAGTGATCGGGTTTAGTCCGCGTATGGCTCTGCAGGGAGACCCCCACGAGAATCTGTTGCTGCGGAATGAAGATAGTGTTGTGGTGTATTCCTTCAACCAGTTCTATCCCGGTGAAGAAGTGTCTGTGTTCGGTGCAGTGAGGAAGCCGGGGAATTACCCGCGCCACGATAGCATGACCGTCTCTGATCTGGTCGTGATGGCAGGTGGGCTTGTGGATGGCGCAACCACAACGGGATGGGAGTTATCGCGCCTGGACACTTCAGACATCAAAACGTATACGCAAATGATCAAGGTGGAAGGCGATCAGGACTACTGGCGGCACGACGGGGGGAAGGGTGTGCACCTCCAGGATTATGATGTGCTGACGGTTCCGTATGATCCGCGGTTTTCGACTCCGAAATTTATCCGTGTCAGCGGCTATGTGATGTATCCCGGTACCTACACAATACAATATGAGGGTGAGCGTATCGCGGATATTTTCAGGCGCGCCGGAGGGCTCCGTCCGGGGGCCTATCTGGAAGGATCACGGCTGGTCCGCAAGTTCAACAACGCCGGACTCGTGCCCCTGGATTTCCGGAAAGCTATGGAGCGCGAGAATTCGCGGGACAATGTGGTGGTCTATGACGGTGACTCCATCAATGTGGCATTTACCGAAGACATGATCTATGTGAGCGGGGAAGTCTATGTGCCTTCGCCCGTGCTGTATGAAGAAGGCGCCGGGCTGAGCTACTATATAAGGCAGGCAGGCGGATACAAGGAAGAGGCGGAGAAAGGGAACACCGTGGTGTTCCTCCCCGGCGGGAAAAAATGGGATAGCGGAGAGATCCTTCCGGGAAGCACGATCCTCGTGCCAAGGGAGCTCGACAAACCGGACAATACGCTCCCAGTTCTCCGTGACCTGGCGACCATTCTTGCCAGTCTGGCGGCAATCACCGTCGCCCTCGTTCAGGTCACCAAGTAAAGCAAGGACCGACTCATCGTGGACAGCTCCCAGAATCCAACACCAACCCCGCAGCCGCGCAAGCTTCATGAGCTGCTGGCTCCGGTCTGGGCCGAACGTAAACGTATCCTCATCTGGTCATGCGTTGCCGGTATTACCACCCTGCTCTTCAATTTTTTCGTACTCAACCTGACGTACAAGGCATCAACGTCGCTGCTTCCCGAGACGGAAAAGGGGAAGATGGGGATGCTGAGTCAGTTCTCCGGTCTCGCGCAACTCGCTGGCGTAAATGTTCCGGGATCTGAAGTTGCCCGGCTGTATCCGATTATCGTCACAAGCGAGACCGTCTTGCGCCCGGTTATCGAACAACTGTATCAGACCCGGCGGGACTCTCTGCCCATCAACCTCATCCAGTACTTTGAACTGGAAGAGAGTACCCCCGAAAAGAATATGTTCGAAGCGCTCAAGGAACTCCGCGGCGCAATGGCTACTACCTACGACACCAAGACGAGCACCGTTGTGGTGACTCTGGAATTGGAAGAGCCCCGGCTTGCGGCAGACGTGTTGAATGCCATCGTGCGCGAGCTGGACAGGTTTATGCGTCTAAAACGTATTAACACGGCTTCAGAGCAGGCAAAGTGGATCAGCTCCCGGCTTGAAGAGGTGGAAAAGGAACTACAGGATGCGGAGGATGCCCTCAAAAGGTTTCGTGAACGTAACCGCAGGGTGACCGATTCGCCCGAATTACAGTTACGCCAGGACAGGCTCAGCCGTGAGCTCATCGTAAAATCGACGATCGTCGTTGAGCTCAAGAAACAATATGAGCTGGCCAAGATTGAAGAGATCAAAAACATTACGATTGTGAACGTCCTGGATGAGGCCCGCGCCCCGGTGAAAAAGGAACGGCCCAAACGGGCTACAAACGCGGCTATTGCGTTTGTTTTGGTGTTTCTGGGAATGGGGGGATATTACGCGATGAAGCCTGCCTACGAACCCAGGGTGAGGGAATTTCTCAGCGGTGTAAAACGTAGTGCTCCCGACAGGATTCGAACCCATACTAAGTGATCCGTAGTCACTCGTGCTATCCATTACACCACGGGAGCAATATTCTAAAATATACCGACCTGCTGTGTAAGAATCAATATCATTTTTTACGAGATATTGAGGTCAGGCCGGTCGCTGCATACACGTACCCCAGCACCTCTCCCACCACGTCCTTCACCCCCGCGCTCGTCTGCCACCAGGTATCCGGCCCATAAGAAGTTTCCGGGACGGCGATCACACCCACAGCAATCGAATCCCCCAGAACCCGCTGGAATAACATGCGCGTCCTTCGTGCGTGAGGGCCAACGGTCACTATGTCGATAGTCCGGGGAAGGGGGCCGGAGCGTTTGATCCAATCGTCCAGCGCCACGGCTGAGGCCATAGTTCGATCGCGCACAATATGCCCCTGTACCGGCGCGGCAGACAGTTGCTCTGCCGGAGCCCCGAGTTTCAGAAGAGTTGCCCTGGCAACTTCAGCGGTAGTACCGTATTCCGATAGGAATTGGCCTGCTTCGATAGGGACCCCTGTCGTGACAATCCGGGAGTAGGCTCCCCGGCGGTACGTCTCAAGGGCGTACTGAATGGCATAATCCGGGACCCACCCCTCCACAACAAGCATCCCCTCTCCGAGCGGCCGGGTTGTCGAGAAAAAGGTGTAGATCCCGGAGCAAAGGAATGGCCACGTTACCACCGAGAGGACCAGGATAACAATCAACCCCTTCAGGGAAGGGACTGGAATCCTCCTGAAACGCACGAGCCCGAAGAACGTAGTGTCTTGTCCCATTGCTGCAATATACCAGACCTGGCGCAATCATCCAAATCCATTTGCATTTTTGCCCCTCCTTCACTACCTTATACAATCCTTGGTATGTACTTGAAGTGCTCTTTTGCACTCTGAAATTTTGACTTTTTACGGCTTTTCCGGGGCTGTAGCTCAGCTGGGAGAGCGCCTCGTTCGCAACGAGGAGGTCGTCGGTTCGACCCCGATCAGCTCCACTGAGGTCAAGTCCTGTGCAACCGCAAGGTGCCCAACCCCGCCAGGTCCGGAAGGAAGCAACGGTCAGCTCCCCAAGGTGTGACACAGGGTCCTTGGCCTCATTTTTGTTTGTTCCCTGTTGCAACCCTCAACGGTTTTTCGTAGGTTACGTGCGAAGAGTTCAGGTGTTGAGTGAGGCGAATCCACGCTTCTCCTTTTGTACTAACAGGGATCAATACCATCACACACTCTCTACACCACAGACCGGTAAACGATGCGAGTCTTAATAGTCCAAACGATGTGTCTTCCGATCCTGCTCGGAAGCCTGCTCTCTTCGTTCCGTTTCTGGGGTGTTCTCCAGCGAAACCCGCTGGAAGAAAGGCTGGAACAAACGGCACGGTATGAAGAAGGAAATAATTATCAATGCGGCGGCCAACGAAACTCGGATTGCCATCACCGAGGATGGTCGCCTGGCAGAGCTCTTTGTTGAAACTGCAAACAAAGAGAAGATGGTCGGAGATATCTACCTCGGCAAAGTAGCCAAGGTAATGCCCGGTATCAGGGCAGCATTTATCGATATAGGACTCGGTCAGGACGGTTTCCTTCATTTCTCGGACATCGGGAGCCGGTTTGACGAGTACAACACGCTCATCGAAGACGAGGATGAAGACGAGGACGAGGACGCCAAAGGCAATTCGTCCGATCCTTCGAACGGTGAAAAGGCAGCGGTCGCTGCCGAATCACGCTCGCAAGGCCGCCGTGGCGGCCAACGAAGACCACCCCCCCCCGCTGAACCTCCCAGACACCCGTCGAAAGAAGTTCTGCTTGAAAAAGGGCAGGAGATCATTGTCCAGATCATCAAGGAACCCGTCGGCAAAAAGGGTGTCCGGGTAACATCCGAAGTTTCCCTGGCCGGCCGCTTTCTTGTGCTCCTCCCGTTCGACAACAAGGTCGGGATCTCGAAGAAGATCACCAACTTCAAAGAAAAACGCCGCCTGCGGCGTATTGCACAGGGTATTCTTCCCCCGGGTTTCGGTACGATTATCCGGACCGTCGCAGAAGGTAAGGAAGAATCCTCGATCAAAAATGATCTGGAAGATCTGATTTCGACGTGGCGTGAAATTGAGAAGACGGTCAAAACCGAAACGGCACCCTGCCTGCTGTACAAAGACCTTGCCACCACGTCCAGCGTTATCCGGGACCTGTTTTCGAACGATGTGTCGCGCGTGGTGATCGACTCAAAGAAGCTGCACCGCGAAATTCGAGCCTATATCAAGTACACGTCGCCGCAGCTTCTTGAAAAAATCGAATGGCACAAAGACCGCGCTCCGATCTTCGATGCATACGGAGTGGAGAAGGAAATCGAGACAACACTTTCGCGCAAAGTATGGATGAAGAGCGGTGGGTATATCATCATCGAGCCAACAGAAGCGATGGTGGTCATCGACGTGAACAGCGGCCGCTACGCACCCAAAAAAGAGCAGGAACAGAACTCTCTGCGCACGGACCTGGAAGCGGCTCGGGAGATCACCCGGCAGCTCCGTCTCCGTGATCTCGGCGGCATTATCGTGTGCGACTTCATCGACCTCGACGATGAGAAGAACAAGAAGAAGCTGTACGAGGAGCTGAAGAAAGAGTTCCGGAAAGACCGCGCCAAGGTGACGGTGTTGCCCATGACCGAATTCGGACTTGTGCAGATCACCCGGCAGCGGATCCGGCAGAATATTATGCACAGCTTCACCGAGCCCTGTCCGACGTGCGGCGGAGTCGGGCTGGTTCAATCAAAGACAACCACCCTGAATCAACTCGAGCGGTCGGTCCGGCGGTTTAAGACGGAAACCCATGAAACACGGATCCTGCTGCGCATCAACCCTTCGCTTGCACCCGCTTTACGCGAAGGTGTGATCAGCCGCAAGCGCAGGATTATGTTCAAATACCGCGTTATGATCAAGCTCGAAGAAGATCCGTCCATTCCGATCGGGGAATTCCGCATGATCTCCCGCAAGCAAGGGAAAGATGTGACGGACCAATTTAAGTAGGGGAACACCGGTATGGCGCTGAAACGCACTGCATTCTATGACAGGCACGTGCACCTCGGCGGGAAGATTGTGGAGTTTGCGGGGTACGAGATGCCCGTGCAGTACTCTGGAATCGTTGATGAGCACAGACGCGTGCGCGAGCACGTCGGGATGTTTGATGTGTCGCATATGGGTGAAGTGGAAATCCGGGGCTCCGACGCCCTGGCGTTCATTCAATCCATTACCATCAACAACGCTGCCAAACTTTCCCCCGGACGGGTGCAGTATTCTGCCATGTGCTACCCCGACGGCGGCATTGTGGATGACCTCCTGGTCTACCATATGGGTGACTATTACGGACTGGTCATCAACGCCGCCAATACGGCCAAGGACATCGCGTGGATGCAACAGCATCTTCGCGGAGATGTGACCCTCATCGATCGCACCGACTCCACATCGTTGCTGGCCGTTCAGGGACCACGGTCGCTGGACACCCTCAAGAAGCTCACCAACGCCGATCTGGCCGCGATGCCATATTACAGCTGGATCCGGGCCCGCGTGGCTGATGTTGATATGGTGCTCTCCCGGACGGGATACACCGGCGAACTTGGATTTGAACTGTATTTTCCCGCGGACAGGGAAGCCGGCGAACGGATCTGGGATACGATCCTGGAGGCAGGCAAGGAGTATTCAATCGCCCCCGCGGGTCTCGGGGCACGTGATACACTGCGGCTGGAAATGGGATTCTGCCTGTACGGCAACGATATCGACCACACCACCAATCCGCTTGAAGCCGGACTCGGGTGGATCACCAAGACTGAAAAGGGGAGCTTCATCGGACAGGAGGCGATTCAGAAAGTCAAGCAGGCAGGGCTGACGCGAAAACTGGCGGCCTTTACGGTGAACGACAAGGCCTTTCCCCGTCACGGGTATCCGATCCATGCCGGGGGCGCCCAGGTGGGTACCGTAACATCAGGGACCTTTTCGCCCACTCTGGAATACGGAATCGGCATGGGGTACGTCCCGTCTGCTCTCGGTGCGCCGGGAATGACCATCGAAGTGATGATCAGGAACAAAGCATTTCCTGCGACCGTTGTATCACCACCGTTCGTGAAGAAGAGCTCATGATCCGACTTACGGTGTACCTCACGCCACACCAGGTCGATGAACTTGCGTTGCGGGAGAAGACCGTTGTGGTGGTGGATGTGCTGCGTGCCGGGACAACGGTAACGACGGCGCTCAGCAATGGAGCGCGCGAGGTGATCCCGACGGCGACCGTCGAGGCAGCCGCCCGGGTGTCGGGAAATCTCACCGGCGGCGTTACGTTGCTCGCGGGCGAACGTAACGGCAGGATGATCGAAGGATTTCATCTGGGCAATTCGCCACTCGAGTATACGCCGGAGAAGGTCCGGGGAAAAGCGATCGTCTTTGTCTCTTCCAATGGTACACCCGTGTTCCTGAAGGCGCGGCATGCCCGGGAGATGGTCGTGTGCAGCTTCGTGAACATCAGCGCCGTATCCGAGTTTGTACGTGAAAAAGACGGCGATGTGGCAGTCCTGTGCGCGGGTAATGCCGGAGCGCTTTCTTTCGAGGATGCCGTCTGCGCCGGAATGCTTGTTCATCTTCTGTCCGGCGCCGAAGGAAATACCATCCACCTGAGTGATGCCGGACGTGCCGTGCACGCGCTGCACAAAATCCATGCGAAAAATCTGCTGCGGATGCTCAAGGGGACGGACAACGGCCGTAGTCTGATTGAACTAGGTTTTCTGGAAGATATTCGTTTTTGCGCCAAACTTGACACGGTCCCGGTAGTCCCTCTGCTTGACGGCACTGTGTTGCGCCTCCCGCGCACCGGAGAGAAAAAGGACACTCCCGTAGAGGTGTCAGGGCAATTGGAGAAGTAGAGGAATGCCCCAGCAATTTCGACAACGACCCGCCGCTCAACCAGCGCGCAAGGAACCTTCAAAAGCCCGGACCCGGCACCAGTGGGCGGTGCTGTCTATCCTCCTCTTCGCGTGTGCCCTCCTGATTTTTATCGCTCTTGCAACCTATGACGCCGCTGATGAGGCTAACGCAGACGTCCGGTTTTCACACCTCTGGGGTGTGCTTGCAGGTGATCGGGAGGCCCAGAGACTCTGGGATACCACACACAACGGCCTCGGCCTGGTCGGGGTCCTCATTTCCGATTTCCTGATCCGCTCGACGGTCGGGTTCAGCGTCTTTATTCTCCCCGTGCTTATGGTGCTCTGGGGGTGGACACTCCTCCGGAAGGGGGAGGCACGGCGGACGATTACCCTGACGAACTATTCAATTCTCTGGGCCCTCCTCATCTCGGCTGCCTTCGGAATGATCCGGCGGATATTTCCCGAAACTGGTCCGACGATGGAGTGGAGCGGGGCAATCGGCGAGTTTATCTCGACCGTGCTTTCACAACTTATCGGACGTGCCGGCGGAGCGCTGGCAATCTGCGTGGGTATGTTTATCACTGCAATGATCGGGGCCGACCTGGATTTGCACAATCTGGCTGACCGATTGCGCTCCTGGTGGGTCAAGGGGCAGGATTGGTACGCGCGGAAACGGGAGGAGTGGGAAGCCAGGGCTGCGAAAGAAGCGGAAGAAAACGAAAAAGTAGCAGAACGTGACAGCGGAATTGCGGGAGAGAATGGGAAAAATCAGGCGCCGGTGAGAATTACCCGGAGGCCCATTGAAGACCCCCCGGGATTATACAACCCCGAATCCACTTCTGCTGCCTCTACACGAATCATGAACTTTCCGACAGTCCCCCGTACTGTTGACGCTGAGGAAACAACAGACCACGGTGTGGACCCGGTAACGAATCGTGTTGCATCCTCCCCGAAGGGATCCACGGCCACGGAAGACATCGAGTACGTCTTTCCGTCGGTGGAGCTTCTGGATCCTCCCAAGCCCGGCAGAGAAGACGTGGACGAGTCCGAACTGCAGGCAAACGCCGAGTTGCTCCGCGAGACCCTTCTCCAGTTTGATGTGGAAGTGGAAAGTGTGAGTGTAACACCGGGTCCGGTGGTCACGCTCTATGAACTCGTCCCGGCCAGCGGCGTCAAGATCAGCAGCATCGTCAGTCTCGAAAATGACATTGCACTCAAGCTTGCGGCCAGAGGAATTCGCATCATGGCGCCTATTCCGGGAAAGTCTGCGGTGGGCGTCGAAATTCCGAATTCGCATAGGTCCCTCGTTACCATCCGGAGCGTCATCAACTCTGCCGTCTTCCGCGATTCCAAAGCGAGCCTCCCCATGGCAATGGGAAAGACTATTGCCGGTGAAGTGTTCGCGGACGACCTGGCAAGAATGCCCCACCTGCTTGTTGCGGGATCCACCGGGTCTGGAAAAAGTGTGGGCATCAACACCATGCTCGCCAGCTTGCTTTACAGGATGCATCCGTCCGATTTGAAACTGCTGATCATCGATCCGAAAAAGATCGAACTGGCGCAATACGGGCGATTAAAATCACATTTCCTGGCGGTGTCTCCGGATGTGCAGGAGGAAATCCTGACCACACCCGCAACGTCCGTGCTCGCCCTGAAGGGCGCTGAACTGGAAATGGAACGTCGTTACGACCGTCTCTCCAAAGCCGGTGTGCGTAACATTCTGGACTACAACCAGAAACTTGCCAGCGGGAAGATCAAAAGCACCCCCGAACAGACACACGTAAAAATGCCGTATCTCGTGGTGGTGATTGATGAACTGGCCGACCTGATGATCACAGCGGCGCGGGAGGTGGAAGAACCGATCGCCCGGCTGGCCCAGCTTGCACGTGCAGTGGGGATCCACCTGATTGTCGCCACCCAGCGCCCATCGGTAGACGTGATCACGGGAGTTATCAAGGCGAATTTCCCCGCACGCATAGCGTTTCAGGTGGCCTCAAAAACCGATTCGCGCACCATCCTGGACATGAACGGAGCGGAACAGCTTCTGGGCAACGGGGACATGCTCTACCTTGCGAGCGGCAGTCCAAAGCCCATACGGCTCCAGAATGCGTATATCTCCCCCGATGAAGTTGAAGCCCTGATGGAACATATCGGAAAACAGAAGGGATATCCGGAGCCGTTCGCGCTGCCATCTGTGATCGAGAAAAAACGCAACGCCGATGCGAGCAGCGGCGGAGCACGCGACGAGCTCTTTGAGGATGCTGCGCGTGTTATCGTCCGGTATCAACAGGGCTCGGTGTCATTGTTGCAGAGACGTTTGAAAGTGGGGTATTCCCGCGCCGCGCGACTCGTAGATGAATTGGAGGCGGCGGGAATCGTCGGACCGGCGGACGGCAGCAAGGCCCGGGATGTACTGGTGGAATCTGAAGTCGAACTGGATATCATTCTTCAAGGATAACATGATGGGTAAGCGAAGCATCAGGAGCGTTCTGCTCTTTGTACTCCTGCTCTCCGCGACGGTGGGGAGTGCGGCCGGGGAAACGGCGAAAGAGGTCCTCGAAAATGTGCGTGACCGGTATGAGTCTATCACGGATGGTGAGGTCCGGTTCACTCAAAAAGTTGTCTTTGCGATGGCGCGCATCGAGCAGGAGGTGACAGGTACCCTGGTATTTAAGAAAGAGCACAAGTACCGGGTGGAATACGAGGGACAGGTGATCGTGACAGATGGTGAAACGGTGTGGTCATACTCCCGCTCTACGAACCAGGTCCTCGTCGATCATTTTAAGATCAATGAACGGTCACTGACCCCGGAACGCATTCTCGGCAATGCTCCGGACGACTACACTCCGACGCTTGTGGGAAAAGAGAAAATCGGTAAGATCGAGACGATTATCGTGAAGCTCACACCGCCGGAGACCGGGGGGATGGTAAAATCCATGAAGGTGTGGGTACAGGAAGGTGAGTGGCTCATCCGGCGCGTTGAGCTGCTGGACCTTCACGGGAAACAAACAACCTACCAGGTGCATTCCATCAAAACCAACACCGGAATTCCGGATTCACGGTTTGTCTATCAGCCCCCGGCGGGCGTCGAGATCATCGACCTCCGATGAGGATGTAATCAAACGATGACTCCCGGTCCGGTGCCCACAAAAAAGAACCGCACTCGCAGGTTCCTGCAATACGGGATGAGTATCGGCATTACCGGGGTCTTCCTGTATGTCGCGTTTCGTGGGACGGATTTTGAAAAGCTGCTTGTATCACTCCGCGAAACAAACTACTGGTGGATGATCCCCAACTTCGCCTGCCTGATGGGTAGCCACTTTCTGCGCTCCTGGCGATGGCGCTACATGCTGGAACCCGTAAAGCCCAATATTTCCCTCCGGAATCTGTTCTCCGGCGTCATGGTGGGGTACATGATGAACAACATCCTCCCCAGGGCGGGTGAAATTGTACGGCCCTATACCATCGGCAAACTCGAACATATCTCCAAGGGTGCGGCCTTCGGGACGATCGTGGTGGAGCGGATCATCGATACCCTCTCATTCCTCTTTCTGGTGGCTGCCATCCCGTTTCTGTATGAAGGCCCGCTGACAGAGTCGTTCCCCTGGCTGGAAAAAACCGGACTGATCGTCTCGGTTGTCACCGGAGCCCTCCTCGCGCTTCTGGTTGCGCTGATGCTCCGACGGAACTGGACGGACGGGCTCCTCAGAAGCCTGGCGCGAATTCTTCCTGCGCGCCTGGTCACACGGATAGAGAGTCTGGTGCATTCCTTTCTGGATGGTTTCCTGTTCCTGACCCGGCCCGGCCGCTTTATTCCGATCTTTGTCCTGAGTGTACTGATCTGGTTTCTCTACGGGCTCATGGTGTACGTCGCATTTTATGCCTTTGACCTGCAGGAACTCGGGTTCCGCGCGGCCATCGTAGTCCTTGCGATATCCAGCATCGGCATCGCCATGCCAACGCCCGGCGGTACCGGAACGTACCATGTCCTTGCTTCGCAGACCTTGAGCCGGCTTTTCGCGGTGGACGCGACGACGGCGCTGACCTTTGCGACCGTCACGCATGCCGTAGGATTTGTGGGTGTTACCATCATCGGGGTCTACTACTTCCTCCGGGATCATATCCGGGTATCGGAAGCGGTGGATTCGCACGAGGGGCGGGGAGAATGAGCAAACGGATGTGCCTGTCCATGCTTGTCTTCCTGGGGATCTCCGGTGCGCATGCTGCCGACGGGGGTCAGACACCTTCATCGCGCATAGGCATCAGCGCGGGCATGGGCGTGAGCTATCTTACCCAGCGTGATCTTGTGGACATGATTAATGGCGGCTTCACCCCCGGCCGGCGTGTTGAGGAATTTAATTCGGCGGTTGACTTCTTCGGATCGGTCTTCATTCCGCTCTCGGCGGATTGGGCGCTCAGAGCCGAGTACACGTATCTCTTGAACACATACAATATTGCGGCGGCATTCGGCCCCGGAGAATTTACCACCACGGTGCATATGCCCACCCTTGTGGTCGAATACATTCTGGTCGAGGAAGGACTCTACAACCTTAGCGGGGGCCTGGGCGCTGGATACCACGTGGGAGTGCTGAATCTGAAGTACGGCACGATCAACGACACGTACACGGCGACTGGACCGGGCATGGTGATGGTGATACACGGGAACACCGCCTTCGGCGAAGACCTGTTCGTGCATCTTGGCGTCAATGCCCGCTGGGAGTTTCTTGGCGAACTGCGCAACGCGAACGGTCAATCGCCGGGCAAAGGTGCACAGGGGAATGCAGCAACGCTGGGGAGTTTTGGGGTGGGGGCGAGATTGGGGCTCAGCTACTACTTTTAGGGTACGGGAGAGATCTCATCTCCTCACGGCTATTCGACACCTATCATACTGGAGGACAAATGAAACAACCATTCATCTATCTACTGGCGGGACTTATGATAACCATGATTGCTGGTGAGGCCGACGCGCAAAAATCAGCGCCGGCAAAAAAGAAAGAATTTGCGGTGATCGAAACATCCATGGGCACGATTGAGGCGGAACTCTATGGCGCCGATGCACCCAAGACTGTTGAGAACTTCGTGAAACTTGCAGAAAAGAAATATTTTGACGGCGTGATCTTTCACCGCATCTCAAAGGGGTTTGTGATCCAGGGCGGAGACCCAACGGGAACCGGAACGGGCGGAAAGAGTATCTATGGAGGGGAGTTTGCCGATGAATTGAATCCGAATACCCCGTCATTCAAGGCCGGCTACGGCAAGGGCGTGCTGGCGATGGCAAACAGAGGGCCGAACACGAACACCAGCCAGTTTTTCATCATGCTCCAGGACGCGCCGCGTATGCCGAAAAACTACACGATCTTCGGCAAGGTGGTGAAGGGTATCGAAGTGGTCGACAAGATCGGGGACGTGGAGATCACCCCGCAGATGGGAGCGCGTGACGGCAAACCCAAAGTTGACGTGGTGATGAAGACTGTGACCATTCGACGCGAACCGGCGAGCGAGCCCGCCAAAAAGTAATGGCAAAAGGTGGTCAGACATACAAAGACCTGACTGCAGCTCTCAAGAAGAAGTCCTTTCTCCCTGTGTACCTCCTGCACGGGGAGGAGGACTTTTTACTTGATATGGTTCTGAACGTGTTGCTTGATGCCGTACTCCCGGTTGACCTGCGTTCCCTTAATCTCGACGTTGTAAGCTGCGGAGAGGTGGACGGACGAGAAATTGCGTCGCGGGCCTCGTCAATGCCGATGATGGGTGACATGCGGGTGGTGGTGGCCAGAAACATCGAACGTATGACCCAGCGGGATCTGGAACTGCTGGGCAGGTACGTTGACGCCCCGTCGGAAACCACTACACTTGTGCTTGCCGGGAAGAAAGCGGATCTACGGCGAAAACCATTCTCCACATTGAACGCCCGCGGCGCTGCCTTTGAATGCGCCCCGCTCTATGACGCAAAAATCCCTGCATGGATATCCGAGCGGGTCAGACTGCGAGGTGCCTCCATCGATGAAGAAGCAGCCCTTCTTCTCTCCGGATATGTCGGATCATCACTTCGCGAAATTGAGAGTGAAATAGAAAAACTGCTGACCTATGTCGGAGACCGTAAAGCGGTGACAGGTGATGACGTGGCAGCCGTGGTGGGATTTTCAAGGGAATACACGATTTTTCAACTTCAGGATTCCATCGGGCGGGGGGATGCGCGTGGAGCACTCATTATTCTGGACCACATGCTGGACGACGGGCAGTCAATGCCGTATTTTATTGCGATGCTGACAGGCTACTTTTCGTCCCTCTGGAGGCTTCATCACCTGCTTCAGAGGGGGACACGAGAAGCCGGGGATCAGGCCGACTTCCCAAAGGCCTGGAATTGGAAGAAAAACGAGTATTTGGCCGCCCTGCGCCTCTATCCAGCCTCAAGGATTGAACGGGCTTTTAAACTTATGGCCGAAACCGCCTTTGCCTCAAGGCAAACGAGTGGCGCAGACGACCGCGATCTCCTTCATACCATGCTGGTTCAGGTGATGGAAGACCTCCCTCCCGTCACTTGACTTCTCACTTCCCAAGTCTTAAATTAAGGATATAGCCCAGAGACTTAAGAAAACACTTTATATGGTGGGATACACCCTGCGTATTTTGGCGCTATTTGTTCTTTTTGTCTCGGTCGTTCATGGGCAACATCTCGCCCCAACACGTGAAGCCCAGGACTTCACCGTGGCATACGGACTGTATAACGACAGTCAGTACCAACTCGCTTTTGACGAACTCCAACGATTTATCAGCCGGCATCCTGCCAGCACGCGGCGGGCGGAGGCGGCATTCCTTTCCGCTGAGTCGCTCGTCCGGCTCGGGCAGAGCGCCGAAGCCTTTGACCGATTTGATCGATTTCTTCGGGAATACCCCGGCAGTCAGCTGACGGATGAAGCCCGATTCCGCACCGGGGAACTGGCCCTGGGGGCCGGACGCGCACGTGAGGCCATCGAAAGACTCGCCCCTCTTGTTACCGGTGCAAACGCCGGAATAGCGAGCGAAGCGTGTTACTGGACGGGAGAGGCATTCGACAAACTCGGTCATCAAGATAGTGCCCTGGCATATTATCACCGGTCTATCACAAAAGATCCAGCCGGCCGTCTTGCGGACTATGCGACATATTCCGTGGGGTGGGTGTATCAGCAACAGGGACAATTCAGCAAAGCACTCAAGGCATATGCTGACGTGGAAAGCCGTTTTCCAGCGAGTGGGCTTCGGTCGGCGGCGAACGTACGGACGGGGGAGGTCTATGCACAATCGGGGGATACGGAAAAAGCGATAACACATCTTCAGCGTGTGCTCCCCCGGCTCCAGGAGAGTAATGATCACGCAGAGGCAGTGTACCTTCTCGGGGAGTCACATTTCCGAAGCCGCAGATTCCCGCAGGCGCGATCCTGGTACGATACCTTTCTCGTCCATCATCACGGTCATCGTCTGGAAAGGGATGTCCGGTATGCGCGGGCCTGGACTTTCTTACAGGAACAAAGAGGGGACGAGGCGGCGGCGGCATTCCTGGATCTTGCGTCGGGCTCCGATGCTCTCGCACATGCCTCGGCGTACCGCGCCGGTATTGCACTAAAACTCGCCGGGAAGTCCGGAGAAGCCGAGAAGATATTCAGGAGAGTAGCCGCGACCTCAGGCGGCGAGTTTGCGGATGATGCGTTGTACGAAATCGGCGTACTTCGCTTTGAACAGGGTGCATACGACTCGGCCATGACCGTGTTTCACAGGGTCCTCACTACATTTCCGTCGGGTGACGTCAGGCCACAGGCGTTGTTCATGATGGGTGAAGTCCACAGGATGCGCGGGGCGCTGGAAGCGGCACTTGCATCGTATCGCGACGCGCGTGCCCAGGCGGGCGCGAGTCCTCAGCTCCTTGCTGATCTTCTTTATGAAGAGGGGCTGATTCTGGGACGGATGGGACAGCACGGTGAAGCTTCGTCCATGCTGCACGCCTTCCTCACGGAATTTCCTGCCGACCCTCAGGCCGGAGAAGCCTGGTTCTGGCTTGGAGAAGCATTGTTCCACGGCGGTGCATACGAACGGGCAGACAGCGCATACGCTCTTGCCGTACAGAAACTTCCGGCCCAACGTGTGCCCGACGCCCTCTATGGCAAGGCGTGGAGCAGGTACCGGCTTGAAGACTACAAGGGCGCCCTGGAACTCTTCTCCCGCCTGGTGTCAAAATATCCGCGAAGTGCCTATGCGGTAGACGCCCGGTTACGTGCGGGAGACTGCCACACGTCGCTTCGTGAGTATGGAAAAGCAGCAGCGGCATACAGGGAGGTATTACGGACGGGCGAAGGATCTGAAAACGCGGAGTATGCGCGGTATCAGCTGGGCGGCGCGTTGATCAGAAACGGCCAGTCGGCGGAAGGGCTCAAGGAGTATGAGACACTTCTTGCCCGCACTCCCCGGTCACCATACGCAGACGACGCGCGGTATGCAATCGGGTGGGTGCACTTCCAGAAGAAAAATTACCCGCGTGCGATAAAGGAATTCCGCGAGACGCTTCGCCTGTACCCCCGGAGCGACCTGGTTCCCCGGGTCCTCTGCAGTCTCGGTGATGCATTGTACAACACGGGGGATTATCCGGGCTCCATCGCTTCATACAGGGAAGTCCTGGCGGCACATCCTCAGAGCTCGTCGGTTCTGGATGCGGCCAGAGGGATTCGTGATGCCTATGTGGCGCAACATGACGGGGCCGCGGGTGAGGCGGTTGTTGCGGAGTTTCTGAACCGGCACCCCGCCGCCACGGTAGCCGATCGGCTTGCACTGCAAAACGCCGACGAACGATTCACCGCAGGTGAGTACGATACAGCACATGATCTGTACACCGGCTTTATCCGGGACTATCCGCGGAGTTCACTCGTACCGGATGCAACTCTTGGCGCCGGAAAGGCAAGTCTGGCACTCGGCCGGTTGCGGGAGGCAGAAGATCTGTTCCGGTCAGTATCGGAACGGTATCCGGGCAAGCAGGCCGCCGGTATTGCATCCCTCGAACTCGGCAGACTGCTCGTCCGACAGCTTCGTCCGGCCGATGCCATGAAGTTGTTTGAACGGGTGGAAGCGGATTACGCCGGTTCGCCCGAAGCCGGCGAAGCCCGCCTTGAGCGCGCGCGCACGCTGCGCGCCGAAGGTGACCTGTCAGGCGCAGTGTTGTTGTTGAAGACCATACAGAGCGGGACGTACACAGATGTTCTTGCGGATAGGGCCCGCGTGGAAACTGCAGATATTCATCTGGAGAAAAAGCAGTACGACCTGGCTTTTTCGCTCTACGCCGCAGTCGCCCAGGTCCGCCCGGATGATCTTGGAGCCGAAGCACAATGCGGCGCCGCTGAGGTGCTTTTTGCACGTAATGAAGTTGAGGCCGGCATCGCTGCATTCGCCCGCGTACGGTATCTCTATCCCGCATCGAGGGAGTGGATCGGACAGGCAACAATCAGGATGGCTGACGGATACGTGTTACTGGGGCAGACAGAAAAAGCGCGGGGGCTCTATGCCGCCGTAGCTTCAGAACACGAGGGAAGTGCGCTTGGTCGCAGTGCAGAAGCCAGAGTTGAGGGGTTACGATGACCGGTCAGATACAACGGGCGTGTTGTGTACTGCTGACAGTGGTCTTGCTCTGCGCTTACGGGTCTGAGGGGAGCGGACAGACAAAGCCGGAACCTCCCCCGCGCAGGCCGGTGCCGATCCTGCGTGACACAACGCTCTCCCGGGATTCATCGTCGGCTGAAGAGAGTCTGCCCGGATCAAAGAGCCGGCTCCCGGTTTTTGATGTTCCCGAGTATACGATTACCGGGGAGGAGACAGGTTCTCCGAGTAACACGCCCCGTCCGCTTCAGGCGGAGTATTCCGCGCGGAGCGCGTATCGGTCAGATGGTCCGGGCATGCGGGATCCAGCCGCGGCGGTGGGTAATGCACGCCGGCCGGCCGGAGGCTACGGAGGAAACAGATATGGAGGTGGCGTCCGTGTGGGGTATGGCTCGTTTTACACCCCTGCCCTGGACCTCTGGCTGTCCTATGGGGCGCAGCAAACAGATCTCCTCCTCAGTACGGGCTACAGCTCCACGAGGGGCCATGTGGCACATGCTCAGTCTCAAAAAGCGTCCAACACAATCTCAGGAGGTTTTGGCGTACTCGGGACAAGGGTCCGCGCCACTCTCGGGCTCTCCGGCGATGGTTACCGCTTGTACGGCTCCGATTGGCCGACGCGCTGGCGCACGGTGAATGGGGTTCAGGGTGACGTTGAGGTCGGGTCGATTCGAATCGGCAATGGCGGCATCTATTCCGGGATGCACTTCCGATCGACGGTGCTTGAAGATTCCCTCAGGTCGACCGAGTACCAGCTGGGTTTCGACCTCAACTTCCAGACCACAGCGGGTCCGGTGCGTATTATGGCGGATGCGGAATTGTTGGCGAGTGTGTATTCAAACGGGATGGATATGCTGAATCCACACCTGCACACGCTGGCTCTGCGGGCGCGTTATACGGTACTGCCGGCGTTTGATGTGGAAGCAGGCATCCGGGCCGGGGTGCGGCGGGGGACAGACGTTTCGGCCGTTGGATGGGTGGATCCCCTCCTGGCGTTCTACTGGAGAGGGTGGTCGGGCATTACAGCGTATATGCGCTTTGAACCCTATGCTGAGAAGGCATCGCTTATGTCCCTGAGTGCGGAGAACCCCTATGTCACCGGGCGTCCTCACTTGCGGCCGAGGCATTACGCCACGAACCTGCTTACCGGAGTGGCATTCAGACCGGGATCCAACATCCGGTGTTCTGCAGAGCTGTTTTATCTCCGGGGCCACGATGTGCCGGTATTTGTAGATCAAGATACCACGGGAATCTGGACTCCGGTCTATGGTGGTGTTGTACGGTCAGCGGGCCTGAGGGGTTCCATTGCCGCGGACCTTTCGCCGGATGATATCGTCCACGCGACGTTGACCATCAGGAACGCCCGCTGGTCCGGGATAGACACCGCGGACCCGAGGTTGTCCGGAGACGCGGTCCCGAACATGCCCGGTCTCGAAATTGATGCATTTAGCATCCATAGGTTTCCATTCGGGCTCACTCTTGCCCCCTCCATGCGGCTTGCAGGGAGCAGACCGGTAGATCCCGCCAACTCCCGATCTCTGACATCGTATCTTGACATCGGGTTCCGCGCAGAGTACATTGTACTGCCATCGTTCACTGTTGCACTGACTTTTGAAAATCTGTTCGGAACCAAACGGACCTTCTGGGATGGTTATCCCGGAGTCCCGGCGACGGCAGCATTATCTGGATCATATTCCTGGTAGAAATTAACCGCGTTCACCTGAACCACAAAGGAGGGATTCACGATGCCACGATTCAATCTTAAGGATGACGAGACGAATCTAGAGCCCGGAATGCCGGGACCAGGCAAGGGTCAGACCCCACCGTCACTTCGGGAAGTTGGCGGCGGCGGCGGCGGGCGCATTTCGCCGATTTTTCTGGTCCTTCTGATACTTGTCGTGCTTGCAGCGGGTGTGTTTGGCCTGAACTACTTCAAGGTGATCAACCTGTGGGGAAAGAAGGCTCCCGTTGTTGCAGAGACATTCTCTGAACCGGATCTGCCGCCGCTTGAGGAGGGTGGAGCCGAAGCTGGCGGGACGATTCCGGGCGAAGAGACCCTCCCGTTGCCGTCCGCGACACCAACCAGTCCTACAACGGTAAGCCCGGGCGCGGGCAGTACGTCCGGATCCACCACGCGGCGCGACCTGAGCATTATGCCGACGGGGACCGGGAAGTACACCATTCAGTTCTCCGCATGGCTCAGCAGGGCGAAAGCGGAAGATCAGGCCACGCGCCTCTCGGCCGGCGGATACGATGCATTTGTTGATGAAGCAAAGGCGGGCGGAGAAACATGGTACCGCGTCCGGGTCGGCCGGTATGATTCGCGCAGCCAGGCACGTGATGTGGTTGCACGGTTGCAGGTCATGACCGAAGATGACGTCTGGCTGGCTCCCCAGCGGGCGAGGTAATTTTCAGGAGAATCGATGAATCTAATGGATATGTTGATGAGGGGGGGCGTGCTGATGTGGCCCATCCTCCTCTGCTCTGTGATTGCTGCATTTGTTGTCATTGAACGGTTGCTTGTTCTCCGGCGCGCCCGGATGGATGCCGGCCAGTTTATGCTAAAACTAAAAAGTATCTACCGGCATGGCGATACCACAGGCGTCCTCTCCTATTGCAGCCAGAAAGACGCTCCGATAGCCAATATCGTCAGACGGGGCGTGCTGAAGCACGGGCAAGGTGAGGTGAAGGTGCGTGAGGCCGTGGAAAATGCTGGCCGCGAGGAGGTGTTCCACCTTGAACGACGGCTTCCTATTCTTGCGAGCATCGGCGGCGTTGCGCCGATGCTCGGGTTCCTGGGGACAGTGACCGGGATGATCGCCGCATTCCAGGTGATCGAACAGCAGAGCGGTGTTGTGAACCCCGGGGCCCTTGCAGGCGGAATCTGGGAGGCATTGCTGACGACGGCCTTCGGCCTGACCGTGGGAATCCCTGCGCTGGTTGTGTACAACTATTTTGTCACTCGGATCCGGCGCCTGGTGAATGATATGGAAGTCACGTCGAATGAGTTTCTGGAGATGCTCGATCTGGAAACTCCGCTCCCGGCTCCCATTGATGACCCGATGCCGCCGGTCGTGACCCGCGCTGTTGCACCGCCAGAAGAAGAGTTCTTCCGCCGGAAAGGTTCATGAAACTCGACCCGGAACAGCAATTGCTGGCGACCTTCAGCTACACCTCACTGACAGACGTTGTGATGTTATTGTTGATCTTCTTCCTCCTTTCCTCATCCTTTATCGCCGAACCCTCGATCAGCGTTCAGCTCCCGAAAGCCGAGTCCGCGGACCCAAGGACGGAACAGACGATAACGCTCACAATGACGGATAAGGGAGCGGTGTACCTGAACGGTGCCCCGGTGCGGCTGGAGCAACTCGGGAAGAGCCTGGAAAGTCTGTTCAGGGAATTTCCCGATCGCACGATTCAGATCCGGGCCGACAAGGATGTGCGGTTGCAGGAGACTGTCCGTGTGATTGATATTGCCAAAGCAGCCGGCGCTTCACGGTTTCTTATCGCCACGGAACCGGCAGGGACAGCCCGGTGACGATCACGTTGCGTGAACGGGATCAGGTATACGGCTGGACCGGCGCAATCCTGATTCACCTGTTTGCTGCCGGTATTCTCTTACTCTGGCATATCGATGCGCCAAGGGTCCGAGTGGATACTGTAGAAATCGATTTTGTCACTGCGTCCCCACCCCCTGTACCGGTTGTTACGCCTCCCGCACGTTCAAAACCAGCTCCGGCGGCAAAAGCCCGGACGGGCACAGCGCCCCCGTCGGAACGGACGCGGCGTGTGAAGTTGCCGGAGCGGTCCTCGGTTTCCCGCGACGATGTACTTGCCGTGCCTCCCGCAAAGAAACTTGATGTTGCAGAAGGTTCCGGGGGATCACGCCGCACGGGAACGGCAGGCTCCAAGGGGAGAGGGGAACGAGCAGGAAGCACAGCCGGGGCGCGAGTCGGCCGACTGCCGGCGGGTGGAAAGTCCGGTGCAGGCACCTCAACGGGACGGGATGTGCCGGGTATCGCTGATCGTCGCGCGGGATCGTCCGCCCTGGGATCAGTCCAGTGGATCGGGGGTGGGAAGCGCCGGAAAGTAAGCGGTAATCTGCCGCGGTATCCATCCGGAACCAATGTTCAGGCGCAGATCAGAGTGGAAGCAGTGGTGACCCCGAAAGGTACGGTGAAGTCGGTGCGGCCTACACAGAAAGCGAACGCGCGTCTTGAAGAGGCTGCAATGCGGGAACTCCGTCAGTGGCGGTTCGAACCGCTCGCGCGCACTCTCCCCCAGAAGGATCAACGGTGTATTGTCACGTTCAACTTCACCCTGCGGTAGGTTCCGCGTCGTCCTCTCCCCTCGGCGGAGAATCCTCCCTGAAGTAGAAGAAGTAAAACACTGATTCTGCCGCGGTCAGAAGTGCGAGTGACGCAGCGTCAGCGTCAAACCATCGACCAAATCCTTCCGGCGGTAACACCAGCCTCAGCAAGAACGATGACATGCTCCATCCCACGAAGAAGATCAGCGCCATGAACACGACGCCGAGAACCCCTTCACTGACTCCTTCCTCCTGCCACCGTTTTGTAAAGACGAGGGCGAAGGCTACAACATGCAGATAGAACACAATGAGTGGGATCATGATCAGTCCTGCTCTTTGAACGTCACTGCCGCACGGAGAGTCCGGAGGAGAATGCGGATGTCAAAAGCCAGCGACCAGTTTTCGATGTAATAGAGGTCGTACTTAATGCGGTCTTCGATGGACGTGTCGCCGCGCAGCCCGTTCACCTGGGCCCAACCCGTAACCCCGGTTTTTACGCGGTGCCGGTCAAGATACTTCGGAATACTCTCCCCGAATTCCCGGACGACATGTGTTCGTTCAGGGCGGGGGCCCACCAGACTCATATCTCCCCGCAGCACGTTCCACAACTGGGGGAGTTCATCAAGGCTGAATCGCCGGAGAAATCTCCCGAGTCTGGTCCGGCGGGGATCGTTCTTTATACCGAGCCCCGCTTCACCGTCCTGCTGCTCCGCGCCTTCGACCATAGATCGGAATTTCAGCATCGTGAATTCACCTCCGTCGAGTCCGACTCTCCGCTGACGAAACAGGACCGGTCCGGAAGAATCCATGCGGATGGCTATGGCTACGGCTGCAAGCAGAGGCGAGAGGATGAGCAGAATCGCCCCCGCCACAATGGCGTCGAAGGTCCGCTTTGTCGCGCGCCCGAATGTTCCGAGTGGGATAGTCTTCACACGCAGAAAGGGAATCCCTTCGAGATCACGCACACGCACCTGGCTGGTCAGGACTTCCAGGAGGTCGGGGACGAGCATAAATTCGATGTTGATTCCTTCACACTCGCTGACAAGATTAAAGAGTTGCGGATGATCCCGGGAGGTCAGAGCGATAAAGCCCAGTTCTATATTGTGCTCCTGTATATAGGCCGGCGCACCATCAACGGGTCCGAGGTACGAGCCTCCGGTGAGGGGGGATTCCGCGGGTGCGGCTGCGTCGGCGAAATATCCGACAATCCGGAACCCGAACGAGCCGTGGAGGTGGAGCCGGGTATACACCTGTTCCGCGAGCGGCCCGTTCCCGATGATAATTGCCGGTTGGAGGTGCCACCCTTTCCGGTACAAACGGCGTTCGATACTCTGCACCAGAATCCTGCCGGCCGTGATCCCGATGATCGAGAATATCCACAAAAGCCCAAAAACAACGCGGGAATACGAGAAGTCGCGGTAAAAGAATGCAGCGCTCATGACAACGAGCATTCCGAGACTGACAACTTTGACGATGCTGACAAGTTCGTCGGAGAGGTTGACATTTCGGCGGGAACTGTACATTCGGCGCGAATGAAACAGAATCAGCCAGGCAAGGATGACGAACGCCGATCCGAGAAGGTAGCCATGAAGGGGCGGGGCGTCCTCACGGATAAAGCCGAGGGCGTCGAACACCGAACTCTGAAAGCGCAGCCAGTAGGAGAGGATAAATGCAAACTCAATGGCCAGCGCGTCACAGATGACTGTGAGCAGGGGGAGCCAGAAGTCTGCGCGCCGGGCGCTGTTCATGGTCTATCCATACATCTCACGTTCAACAAGCGCGCAGAGGATATGACCGACGGTGATATGGCCTTCCTGAATGCGCTGTGTGTCGTCGGAAGGGATCACGATCGCCACATCCACAAGGTCGCGTGCCGGGCCGCCGTCTTTCCCCAGCAATCCGATGGTTGCCATTTCCAGCGCCCGCGCCTTGCGCAGTGCCATATTAACACTTTCCGACTTTCCGGTGGTGCTGATCGCGATGAGGACGTCACCTTTGCGCCCGAGCGCTTCCACCTCACGGGCAAAGACGTTATCGTATCCGATATCATTCGCCCCTGCGGTCAGCATGGATGAGTCCGTGGTCAGGGCGATTGCAGGGATTGCGGGACGTTTGATGGCGGGGTTCATGCGGATGACCAGCTCGGTTGCGAGGTGCTGTGCATCCGCCGCACTCCCGCCGTTTCCGCACAACAGAATTTTCCCCTGCTGGTTGAGCGTGCGGATAAGCGTATCCACCGCCTTGATGATGCTATCGTTACACTGTGCGGCGATTTTCTGTTTTGTCTCCGCGCTGGCTTTTAGCTCATCCTGAATAAAGGCCTGGCGGGCGAGAATGGTGAGGGGGAGATGGGCCATGGTGATGATCTGTCTTTCCGGTTCGTCGTCTGGATTGATGCTCTACTGTTTCAGCCGTTGTATGATCCCGGGGAGAGCCAGGAGCGCCTCGTCGAGTCGAGAAGGGTCTTTGCCTCCCGCGGTAGCCAGATGGGGGCGGCCCCCTCCTCCTCCGCCAACAAGCTTAGCGGCTTCACCGACGATCTTTCCGGCCTGCAGTGATGTGGACCGTAGAAGGTCATCCGTCACCACGCAGAGAAGTGTGGCCTTGCTGTCAATCACGGCGCCGAGCAGCCCCACCCCGGATCCCAGGCGGGTGCGGAGCGAATCCCCGATCCGCTTGAGGTCGTCAATATCCGGAACTTCGATCCGGGAAGTCACCACACGAATCCCTTCAATGGTCTGCGCTGCCGCCACGAGGGCATCGAGCGAGGAAGCCGCATCGGCGACATGTGCCTTGCTGACCTCCTTTTTTAGCTCCATCGTTGAGGAAGTCAGCTGATCAATTGTACGATGGCGTGATTCCAAACCGGATTCGACCTCGTCAATCGCCGTCTGTGTCAACTCCGCGGCGGGTACAGTAAGAGTAGCGGAAGATGGACGCTTCAGGCGGGGAGCCGTTTCTCCGTGTTGTTGAATCTGGCGCTCAAGCTCGGACTGTTCTTCGATAAGGCGCGCGATGCGCTCATCAAGTTCCGTGGCCTTGCGCACCTGCTCGTCGAGGTACTGTCGGAGCCCCTCACCTGTTACCGCTTCGATGCGTCGGACGCCACTGGCTATTCCGGTCTCGGAGATAATCTTGAACAGGCCGATCTCACCGGTCGAGGCAACATGGGTGCCGCCGCAGAACTCGACGCTGAAGCTTTCGTCAATAAAGACGACGCGAACGGTGTCGCCGTATTTATCGCCAAAGAACATCTTCACGTTAGGTACTTTGCGGGCTTTCTCGACCGGGATATCCACATCCGTGTGTACGGTGATGTCTTCTGCGATCTTGGCGTTCACCATCTCCTCGATCGCGCGGATTTCCGGCGGAGTGATCTTCCCGAAATGGGGGAAATCGAACCGCAGGCGGTCGGGTGCAACAAGCGAGCCCTGCTGGTGCACATGGGTGCCGAGTACGCGGCGGAGGGCTTCATGAACAAGATGCGTTGCGGAATGGTTACGCTGAATGTTGCGGCGGCGCGGGGCGTCAACACGGGCCCGCACGGTGCCCTCGCGGACCTGCCCCGGGGAGCCACGCAGGAATCGTACTTCGTGAACGATACGCTTGTCCAGCCGGATCGAATCCACAACTTCGGCAGCAAACTGTTCCCCTTCGATAATACCGACATCATCAACCTGCCCGCCGGATTCCACATAAAACGGGGTACGGTCGAGCCAGAGATACTTGCCTTCCACAATGCGGCCGAGATGTGCTTCTGTCTCGGTCATCCCGTAACCGACAAATTCCGAAGGAGGGAGGTCGCTGAGTTCTTTTACCAGTGTTGATGCCACCTCGATGACATCGATCTTTCCCGCGTCGCGCGCCCGGGAGCGTTGTTCTTCCATACGCTGCGTAAATTCACCGGTATCCACCTTCAGGCCGCGCTCCTCGGCCATCAATTGAGTCAGGTCGAGCGGAAAACCGTATGTGTCGTACAGCTTGAACGCATCATCACCCGGGAAAACCGTCGAGTGTCCGATCCGTTCCAGAACGGATTCGAAAATCTCAATACCCCGGTCGAGGGTGGCATTAAAACTTTCCTCTTCGGACCTGATGGTACGTTTGATGTGTGTGCGCCTGTCGAGGAGTTCAGGGAACACATGGCCCATGGTATCGACGACGGCATCTGCGATGGAATAGATGAAGGGTTCGCGCATGCCCAGATTGCGTCCGAACCGTGCTGCGCGGCGAAGAATACGGCGGAGCACATATCCACGTCCGTCATTACCCGGGATCGCGCCGTCGGCAATGGCGAAGCTGAGCATGCGGATATGGTCGGCGATTACCCGCATCGCCACCTGTTCTGCATCGGAACCGTACGGACGGCCCGTTGCCTGACTGATGGCTGAAAGAATTGGCGTGAAGACGTCCGTGTCGTAATTTGACTGTTTCCCCTGGAGGACTGCGCAGATTCGTTCAAAGCCCATACCCGTATCAACGTGGGTCGCGGGCAGCTGCTCGAGAGTGCCTGACAGAGTCCGGTTGTTCTGGATGAACACCAGATTCCATATTTCCATGACACGCGGGTCGCCGGCATTAACCAGGTGTCCTCCGGAACGATCGGGGGTCAGGTCGATATGAATTTCGGAGCAGGGCCCGCACGGTCCCGTATCGCCCATCTCCCAGAAGTTGTCCTTTTTCCCGAAGGGGAGGATGTGGGAGGGGTCAATGTCCGTTTCGGACTTCCATAACGAAGCCGCCTCCGCATCGGTCTCGAACACCGTCGCATACAAACGGGACTTGTCCAGTTTCCAGACGCCGGTAAGCAAATCCCAGGCCCAGGAGATAGCTTCCTTTTTGTAATAGTCTCCGAAGGACCAGTTACCCAGCATTTCAAAGAAGGTGTGATGATAGGTGTCACGGCCGACTTCTTCAAGGTCATTGTGCTTGCCGCTGACCCGGATACATTTTTGCGTGTCGGCGGCCCGCGCATAGTCACGGGTACCGGTTCCGAGGAAGACGTCTTTGAACTGGTTCATTCCGGCGTTGGTGAACAGTAACGTGGGATCACCATGGGGTATGACGGGAGCACTGGGGACAATACGGTGGTTGTGCCGTGCAAAAAAATCAAAAAAACTCTGTCTGACCTCGTCCGCCTTCATTACACCTCTATCTGTGTCATCAATTGGATCTCTTCCAGAATACTGCTTACCTGCACGCACCTGATCATCTCACCGTAAAACACGATGGCTTTTCCTTTTGTGTGGACTTCCCACGCAAGGCCTTCGGCCTTGTCCTTGGTGCAGAGGGTGGCCTTTATCAGTTGCGTAATGACCTCTTCGAACGTATGGACCTCGTCGTTGAACAGGATCACCTTTCCAGGTTCCTGTATCTGGACGTCTTCTTCAACGTGTTCAAGTTCGAGGGGATCTGTGGTCATGGTCAAAAACTCAAAATGTCCTTAAATAATAGCAAAAATTGGGGTGTATTGCAATGCGGTGACTTGCGTGAAGTTGTCGCTCTGTGTATATTATCCCACGTATTTCTGAGAATTCCCGTCAACAAACCTAGGACATCGTGTATGATCCACGATCTCGATCTTATCCAGCGGGTGTACGCCCGCACGCCGGGCCGGATCCGGGTTGCAAGAAAAATCATCGGTCGACCGCTGACCCTCACCGAAAAGATCCTCTTTGCCCACTACTGGCGGCCGGTCAAAAGTCCGGCTGAACGGGGAGTATCGTACGTGGAATTTGCCCCGGATCGTGTGGCAATGCAGGACGCGACGGCGCAGATGGCCCTTCTGCAATTTATGTCCGCCGGGATCCCTACGGTGGCAGTCCCTTCAACGGTGCACTGTGATCACCTGATCCAGGCACAGGTCGGGGCGGATGCAGATCTGGAGCAGGCCCACCACGATAACGCGGAGGTGTATCATTTTCTGGGCGGTGTCTCCGCCAAGCACGGTATCGGGTTCTGGAAACCGGGGTCGGGGATCATCCATCAGGTTGTCCTGGAGAACTACGCATTTCCCGGTGGGATGATGATCGGGACAGATTCGCACACGCCAAACGCTGGCGGGCTTGGCATGCTTGCCATCGGAGTCGGGGGCGCCGATGCGGTGGATGTCATGGCGGGAATGCCCTGGGAATTGAAGTTCCCGAAAGTCATCGGGGTGCATCTGACAGGCGAGCTGCACGGTTGGGCGAGTGCCAAGGATGTGATCCTCAAGCTGGCAGGGATCCTCACGGTCAAAGGGGGAACCGGAGCCATTGTGGAATATTTTGGTGAGGGCACACGCTCAATTTCGGCCACCGGGAAGGGGACGATCTGTAACATGGGGGCGGAAATCGGCGCCACGACTTCCGTGTTCCCCTACGATGATCGTATGGCAGCCTATCTCCAGGCCACCGGTCGCGCGAAGGTCGCAGACCTTGCTAACGGTATTGTGGAATTTCTCCGGGCCGATCCTGATACAGCGGCTTCCCCTTCAAAGTTTTACGATCAGGTCATCGAGATTAATCTTTCCGAACTGGAGCCGATGATCAACGGACCGTTCTCACCGGACCGCGCCTGGAAGCTTTCGGAGTTTGCGGCGGCAGTCCGGTCCAACAACTATCCCGATGAACTCAGAGTGGCGCTGATCGGAAGCTGCACGAACTCGAGCTATGAAGATATCGAGCGTGCTACCAGTATTGCACGACAGGCCCTCCGGTACGGATTGAAGGCAAAGTCCGAGTTCACCATTACCCCGGGGTCGGAACAGGTGCGTGCAACGATCGAGCGGGATGGCCATCTGAAGGTGTTAACCGATATGGGCGGACGTGTGCTGGCAAATGCATGCGGGCCGTGTATCGGACAATGGAAGCGGCATGATGTGCAAAAGGGAGATCGTAATTCCATCATTACTTCCTTCAACCGGAACTTTGCCGGACGTAATGATGCCAACCCGGAAACACACGCCTTTGTTGCAAGTCCGGAGATTGTGACTGCGTTTGCGCTAGCCGGACGGTTAACGTTTAATCCGTCCAGCGACGTGCTTGTGAACCAGCAGGGTGAAACGGTACGGCTGACTCCTCCCGGCGGGGCGGAACTTCCGCTCAATGGGTTCACGCAGGGTGTTCAGGGGTATGTTCCCCCTGCAAAAAACGGTTCAAAAATCCGCGTAGAAATATCCGGATCAAGCGATCGCCTCCAGGTTCTTCTTCCCTTCCCGGCCTGGGACGGTATGGACATCATCGACCTTCCGGTCCTGGTGAAAGCCAGGGGCAAGTGCACGACCGATCACATCTCTCCAGCAGGAAAATGGCTTAAGTACAGGGGTCACCTTGACAATATTTCGAACAACATGTTCGTGGGAGCCCTGAATGCTTTTACGGGCGAGGCAGGCCTTGGGCGTAATGTGTTGACCGGCGAGAAGAAAGAATTCTCAGCGGTTGCACGTGAGTACAAAGTCCGTGGGGTGGGATGGGTTGTGTTCGGGGATGAGAACTATGGCGAGGGATCCAGCCGCGAACACGCCGCGATGGAGCCTCGCTGGCTCGGGGGCCGGGCGATTATCGTAAAGAGTTTTGCGCGGATTCACGAGACCAATCTGAAAAAGCAGGGGATGCTACCGTTGACGTTTGCCCGACCTGCCGACTACGATCTGGTGCGGGAGGATGACCTTGTTTCGATCATCGGACTGACCGATCTGAAACCCGCTACTCCGCTGACCCTCGTGCTGAAACACGCCGACGGGACGGCGGATGAATGCCTCCTGAATCATTCGTTCAATAAGAACCAGATCGAGTGGTTCAGGGCAGGGAGTGCACTGAATCTGATAGCGGCGGGAACAAGCAAGCAGACAAGTGGTACACGCGAGCAAGCGTGCCGCCAGCACAAAAAGTGCGAAGCCAAAGCGTCCGAAGCCGAAGGGCAAGAAGCTGGGTGCAAAGAAGCTGGCTGCGAAGAAGTTGGCTGCGAAGAAGCTGGCTGCCAGGAGACTGACGCCCAAGAAGCGCGGGAGAAAGGGTGTAGGATCGGCAGGTAGGAAAGCGGCACCTGTGAAGAAAAAGGGGATAAAAGCCCCGGGCAAAAGGAAGGCCGGGAGGGCTTCTACGGTCAAAAGCACGGGCAAGCGTACCGCCAGCAAGCGGACCGCCCGGAAGGGGACCTTCAGGAAGGGCGCATCCGGAAGAACTACGGCCAGAAAACCTGCCGTACGACGGCGAAAAAATCCCCGTACACGGAGGAAATAGCGGAACCTGGCGCCCGCATAGTGCGTTATGAGTCTAAGAAGGCTCTTTTCATAACAACAGGAACGTGCTATGCGCTACGACCCGCAGATGATTCAGCCATACCGGGATGAGTTAACCCGTCTCGGATTCAAAGAACTCCAGACCGTCGATGACGTTGATCAGTCGCTGCTGTCAGGAAAAGGTACAAATCTGCTGGTGATCAATTCCGTGTGCGGATGTGCCGCAGGCAAGGCCCGACCGGCCATTGGCATCGCGCTGAAAAATTCTCCGACCCGGCCGGATCACCTTACAACGGTGTTTGCAGGGGGAGATATCGAATCTACAGCGCGGGCGCGCCAACACATGGGGAACATCCCGCCTTCATCCCCGTCCATGGCACTCTGGAAGGATGGGAAACTCGTGGAGTTCATTCCCCGCTATCTTATCGAAAGCCGGGACGCCGCGACCATCGCAGATCACCTGAAAGAGATTTTCCAGGAGCATTGCAGCACCACCGTCGGGGCAAAGTGATAGACGCACTGCCCCTGATGTACCCACCGGGCTCCGTATGAACCTCGTATCGATTACCGTCTATCCGATCAAAGCCCTTGATCCGGTTCATCTGAATCAGGTGCGTATTACATCGGGCGGCATCCTGGAACATGACCGTGTGTGGGCGATACGGGGGCGGGACGGGCGGTACGTTAACGGAAAAACTTTCCCGCGCATTCACCAGCTTCGCACACGGTATATGCTTCCGAGCGGCTATGTGACGGTGGCCTGTATGGGGGAACCCGACGAATTCACGTACTCACTCGAGAGGGAACAACATATCCTGGGTGACTGGCTGGAGCGGAAGCTCGAGATCCCAATTGAAATTGTCAACGATGAGGAACATGGTTTTCCCGACGACACCCGCGCCAGCGGGCCTACGGTGGTCAGCAAGGCCACGCTCGAGACAGTTGCCTCCTGGTTTCGGGGGATGACCGTGGAGGATGTGCACCGCCGCTTCAGGCCGAACCTTGTCATCGCCGGCGTACCTCCGTTCTGGGAAGATCACCTTTACGCCCGATCAGGCGAGGTGCAATTCCGGGTGGGAGACGTCACCCTGAGCGGAATGAATCCGTGTGCACGATGCGCGGTTCCCACACGTAACCCCGTAACCGGAAAAGAGAACCGCAGCTTCATGAAGAAATTTATCGAACGCCGGCGGGAGACGTTACCAGCCTGGGCAGAGCGCTCCCGCTTCGACCATTTTTACCGGCTTGTCACCAACACGCGCATCGATCCGTCCGAATCGGGGAAGGTTCTCCGGGTCGGCGATCCCGTTGTGTTCCCCGCCTGAACCCCTTCCGTCAGCGATTCAGATCACCTTCCACCCGGTTCACTCACCGATACCATATCGTTCAGAGATGTCCAGGGGCGGCATTGGGCCCTGGAGGGGTTTGGCATCACGCACATACCAGTCATACCAGTCCAACGTACGATGCAGCAGATCGATACGCCCCGGTTGTTTCGCATTCCCATGCTGCTCGCCCGGATACTGGACAAGCCTGACTGCGGGGTGGTTGTTCATCTTCATGATACGATAGAGTTCCAGGCTCTGGGATGGGTGAACCCTGGTATCATCAGCGCCGCCGCATATAAGTGTCGCTGTGGAACTCTGTTTGGCCCAGTATATCGGACTTCTTTTCAGACTTAACTCCCACATCTCCTCGAGGGGCTTCCCTGAATGAACATACAGCTCCTCATAGGGGATATCGGTAGTTCCACGCCGGCTGATGAGGTCGCTTACCCCCACGAACATGAGTACGGCACGCACGTAGCGCGTGTAGTATGTCGCAAACCATGCAGCGGCATATCCTCCGTAGGATCCTCCGCCCAGTCCGACGCGTTCACGGTCGGCAATCCCTTCGGAAACAAGGTAGTCAATCCCGTCGGCGATATCATCGAACTCCTTCCCTGCGGGATCCCCTAACCCCTGCGCCGCAAATTCCAGGCCGTATCCCGTGCTGGCACGATAGTTCGGATAGAACACGGCGTACCCTCTGGCAGCCAGTACCTGACCGGGTTCGCCGTATGAACTGAGCCACCCATGTGAGTAGTGTGCTTCGGGTCCGCCATGAACCACGACAATCAGGGGATACTTTTTCCCTTTTTCATAACCAACAGGCGAGAGAAGGAGCCCTTCAATTTCCAATCCATCCCGCGCCTTATACCGGATGACGCTTTGCGTTCCGAGCGTGATGGTGCCGAGTTCCGGAGACACGGTGGTAAGGCGCTGAACATCTTTTCCGGGAGTCCAGAAAAACAGATCACCCGGACAGGTAGGCGACTGCCCGACAAACGCCCATACGTTAGGGCCGGGCACCATCGAGGGACTTCCGAATACGATTCCTGACTGCTCCGAGGAAAGGAGTATCTGCCGGCCGGTGCCGTCTGGCTTGACTGTAGAAAGTGTTGTCCGCACCCCCTCACCCGCACGGTACACCAGGGTGCGGTTGTCACTCCATTCGACCCAGTTGATATGGCCCCGGAAATTCGGGGGTGTTACGTTCAGGTGGGTGCCACCCCTGAGGTGGACGACAAAGGCCTGGCTTACCGAGTGGTCGGATCGTTGCTTTGCGGCGGCGACGGCCAGAGATGACCCATCAGGGCTAAACGCGTACTCGCCCAGCTTCCCGGGGGGCGAAAACACGAGCGTCTTTGTCTTTTCCCGGAGGGAGAGAAGGTAAATCTTCTGAAACATATAACTCTCGTCGATGCTGTTCTTCGGGGAAACAGCAACCGCAGCACTGTTACCATCCGGCGAGAATTCGAACGACCAGACGTTTTCCTGTGCGGTGAGTTGCCGGGGCTCTCCTGATCCATCCACGCTGGCAACAAACAGGGTACGTGGGCGAAGGTTCTCCTCGTAGAAAATAAATCCGTACCCTTTACTCTCGAGTTTCCTCTCCCTGGAAGTCCTGGGCACAAGAGCGAGATATCCCAGCATTGTCCCGGAAGGGTGCCAGCGGAACGAAAGGACGCCTTCCTCTGCCTTTGTCACCTGGACGGCCTCTCCACCCCCGGCGCTGATCATCCATACCTGCGTCTGGGCTTTCTCACCCCGCTTCATCGTGAAGGCAATGGACAGGCCATCGGGGCTCCAGGCAGGTGCTCCAACCCGGACTTTCCCCGCTATGAACGACCTTGAGTTTCCCGTGCGCCGGGAGTAAACATGCAGTTCATTATATGATGCTCCCGGATCATCTGCCGGGAGCCGGGGCACTTCGACTGTGTAGGCGATAGACTCTCCGTCGGGGCTTACTGCAGCTGTTGACACGCGACGAAGGCTCAAAAATGTCTCCGGAGTGAGAACATCCGCAATGGTCAGGGTTGTGCCCATGACGATCAGAATCCCCAGGAAGAATACTATCGTCCGACGGGCTTTGATATATTCAGTCATAGGTTTTATTCCTCTTGTATAACTTGTTGTGGTTAAAAGAGTTAGCCTGTCTTTGCTGAATTATGGGATAGAGGATATTTTTTGATAAGCCAGTGTGTTACCACCACAACCAGTGTCGCCAGCACTGTTCTTTCGGCCAAAACAATAAGGAGTGTGTGAGGGTCCTGAATCAGGGTGTTTATGACGTTCTGGACCTCCAGGAGCACCAGGAACACGGCGGTTGCCAGAACCACCCCTAAAACGCGCTTTATGACCGTTCGGGGCAGATCCAGGGCTTTCAGCCGCCCGGATAGTATGTACCCGGTGTTCAGCCCCAGCAGAACAGCGGACTCCTCGCGTGCTGGTGTGACAAAAATGATGGCTGCAATTGGGAGCACGAACAGATAGACCGTTTCTGCAAAGCTCAAGAAGGGTGCGTGCTCCCGATACTCCTCGGGTTTGCCGGGACCGATGACCCGGCCACGTTGTAGTGAAGCGACGAAGAGGAGGACAAGCACTCCGAGAAACAAGCCGCCGAGGACATCCGCCAGAAAGTGCCTGCCGAGATAGATGCGGGAGAGGGGCATCAGGAACACGAGGGCAAGGGTACACCATGCAAGCCAGGAGCGGCGGAACAGGAGGGCAAGAGACCCCCATGTTGCGATGGAGGAACTGCAGTGCCCGGAAGGGAATCCGTAGAGCAGATCAGGGACATTCCGGTAATAGGCGACAACGTCATCGGGCAGGGGAGCAAGGAACCCCGGGGCGCCCCGCCCGAGAAACGGAGACGGATGTGACCCGGCATTGGTATAGTCAACCACCAGTGAGTCGACATCCACCGGGCGCGGCAGGGCAAACGTATCCTTAAGCGCGGCAGTGAGGATTGCTGTCCAGAGAATAATCTGCATCATGATAAATCCCCGATGCCGGTCGATGCCGAACAGCAGGACCATGATCAACAGCGTGTAGAACTCTTCTTCGCCGAGCATGCTGACAGCCTGCATTGCGAAACGCAAAAGAGGGGAGTCAAAGGATTGGAACCAGCGATGAAGTTCGGTCTGGAACATGCGGTAACATACAACTATTCGGGGAATGGTGCAAAAAGGGCAGGTGCAGGAACCATCCGGTCTTGTATGTCTACTCTGTTTCTGGTACATTTTGTACCAATCCGTTCACGCACTATCGAGGATAACGGTGTTCGCTGCTGTCGTAGGAATGTGCCTGTTGCTCCTGACTGATCCCGAAGGCCTTATGATTTCGGGAGACGGTGCCTTCTTCCGGATTGCCTATCCGGAGGCAATCGTCTCCTACGAAGCCGCGTTACATGCGGTGCCGGACGATCCACGACTCCTCTGGCGTCTGGCGCGTGTGTATGTCTGTATGGCTGAAACAGAAGAAGATGAGTCCGCACGGCACCGTTTGCTGGGGCACGCCGAAGAGTTTGCCCGCCGATGTATCGCGGCTGACCCATCAGGCGCGGAAGGTCACACATGGCTTGCCGCCGTTCTTGGCTACACCGCGCTGGATGCAGGGATGGGCGAACAGGTACGGCTCTCGAAGGAGCTGGTCGAGGAAACGGAAAAAGCAATCACCCTGAATCCCGCAGATGATGCGGCATATTCCATACGGGGGTCATTCTACAGGGCGCTGGGAAACGTCGGGTGGCTGAAGCGTCAACTTGCGGCTCTCTTGCTCGGTGAGATTCCAGAGGGTGGATTCCCCGAGGCAGAGCGGTCTCTTCTTACCGCTATCGCGCTCGCACCGGATATCATGCGGCACCACTATGAGCTGGGGATTCTGTATATGGATTGGGGACGCACTGCAGATGCCCGGCGGGCGTTGGAGCGTGCGGTGACGCTTCCGATCCGAACCGCCATCGACCGTCCGCGAAAAGAAAAATCATTACGACTTCTCAACACCCTCGCAGACGGAGAATGACCCGGTGACTGTCCATGATGTACGCAGCATACGCAGCTGGTTCTCTTCGTTTGTGAAGGAGTATGCGCGGGGCGACAACGATGTGCGGCGGAACATGCTTCTCAAACAGTCGCATACCAACCGGGTTTGCCGTGAAGCTCTTGCGATCGGGGGTGCGCTCGGACTGACGCCGGACGAGCTGCGAACGATTGAAGTTATCGTGCTCCTGCATGATGTGGGTCGATTCGAGCAATATGCGCGTTACCGGACATTTTCCGACGCGCATTCCGAAAACCATGCAAAGCTCACCCTCTCAATTCTGCGTACACGGAATGTGCTCGGGCGGTTTGATGCGCACACGCGCAGTCTGATACGGCGCGTGATCGCGTACCATAATCTCCCTCAACTCCCTCCGGGCATCAAAGACCGCACGGTACTTCTGTTTGGACGGCTCATGCGTGATGCCGACAAACTGGATATCTGGCGGCTGGTGATCAAGTATTATAACGCGGAGCCCGGTCAGAAGAACCACGCTATCTCTGTCGGGTTATCGGATACGCCGGGGATCACCCGGGAGGTCTATGCTGCCGTACTGTCCGGACGGATCGTCCAAAGCAAACATCTGAGAAATCTCAACGACTTCAAAGTCTTTCAGATGGGGTGGGTGTACGATGTCAACTTCGTACCCACGTTACGAACGGTGAGACGGAGGAAGTATCTGGAGAAACTCCGGGCTGCTCTGCCCGATGTGCCGGAAGCGGATCACGTGTACCACGCCGTAGCGTCCGCCCTTGAGAGCCGCATTACCGCAGAAGGATCATCTTCCGTGAAAACATGAGGTGATCTCCGCCGCCCGCCGGAACGACGGTCAGGCGGGCAATGTACATGCTTGATCCCGGCGAGGTCCCCGTGATGCCGGACGCATCCCACAGAACCTGATGAGTGCCAGCCCCGTACGTTCCCTCTGCAATTACCGTCATCTCCTGGCCGACAAGGTTGAACACCCTCAGCTCGATACGGGATTCCGATGCGAGCGTGAACCGGATGTGTGTCGTGGGATTAAAGGGATTGGGATAGTTCTGATCAAGCGAGAAACTCGCCGGCACGCCGGATGGTGTTGAGGGAACGACGCTTGAGACGCTGGGCAGGGCTGATGGATCGATAAAACGTTTTACCGTGCCGAGCCAGTGCACCAGCGTGGCACGATGGCTCCCGTTGTAGAGGTCGCGGTCTGCCTGAAGCATTGCGTTCGCGGCATCCGCTGCAGTCGAGCCAGTACCGAGGTAGAAGAGACTTTTGATGACAAGCATGTCCGTGACGTCTCTTCCCAGTTCATTCCAGATGCCCATAAGTGCTGCTGACCATATCTGCCCTGCGCTGTGGACGGTGAGGGATCCGAACGGATAGGTGCGCTGGTCATCCAGTTTGCGTCCTGCCCAGAACTCGTTGTGTCCGTCCCACTTGTACACCCAGTTGTAGGGAATGTCGCCGTTCACCCATGATCCTTCGGAGCGGGAATAGGAGGCGGCCCAGTAATCGGCATATCCTTCGCCCAGCGCGGCACATTCGCCACCGCCCCAGCCTGCCGCGAAGGTGTACTGGATAGCGTGACCGTATTCATGCCAGATAACGTCGGCATCTTCCGCATCATCCACACCGCCTGTTCCGAAGGAAATCCAGTTGCCGGTCGGGCTAAAATGCGAGTTGTCTTTTCCCTGGAATCCGTGTGGATCAATCCGGATTTGCCTGAGCACCGGGGAAGAAAAACCGAGATCCAGGAGGCGACGGTATGCGGAGCTGACGTGATAATACGCGTTCACCGCCTCGAAGCCATGCTGCCCGCGTGTGAAAGAAAACCCGTCGGGAGTAGCTGCGGCCGGAATCGTGTCTACCGGAGTTTCAATATCTGCGATGGTGCAATACGGTCCCTGGAGCCAGAACAACCCCCCGGAGTACGTTATCGAATCCAGCGTCACGAGTGTCCGGTACGCCGTGAGCGAATCAGAATCCCGGTCATTGTCATCGACGAACCCCGTCGCGCCATACTGTTGCCGCGCCGCACTCAGCGGGTCAACACGATACACATGCCCCTGTCCCTGCACCCGTTCGCCCTCGCGAAACTCTACAAAGAGATTCTCATGCTTCAGAACCACCCCTGATTCGGCATCCACGAGCAGTTCCCAATCGCCAGCGGGGTTTTCGCGGGTAAGGGTCACACGATAGACAAGATGGTCGACGCCATCAGCCGCCCTGAAGACCATCAACTGCGCGGCGTCGGGTGATCCGATAGAACGGGCATCCGTGCCGAGAAATTCACGGGCAGTGGTAATGGCGCGCCGGCTGTCAAGAACCGGTGCAACGGCAACTTCGATATCCGGGATCGTTGTGTTGATAACCATGCCAATGGTGTTGCCCGTATTCGTGCTGACAACGATTCGTCCGCCGTAGACAGGGATTCCTCGATGTATCTGGAGAAACCGCGCGTGAGCCCCGCCGGGGACCTGATCGATACGATCGACCGACAACGACGAGGCCGCGTCTTGAATGCCGAGCGATGCAGCATGTGTTGCGAGGAATGTGCGGGCCGCCTCTTCAACCGACTGCTGTCCGGCGGGCACGGAAAGATTGTACATGGCGCGGACGTGGCCGTGGTTGTCGACCTTCAAGGAGCCGGTGTAGCGCATCGCATCCTGATCGCCGGCAAACGCTGCGTGTGCGTGGATACACAGAATCGCCGCCGCTACAATACGAAAGATTCCGCGTATCACCGTCCTTGATAGACGCATGGAGGAGGCTCTGTTGAGACTAAATGACGTTGTGTAGTATGACCGGACCTGATTCCCGCGAGGGTGTACGCGGTGCCCGATACTGTATCAATATACTACCTTCATCGCCGATGCGGACGTGCGGGATATCACATTTTGTAGAAACGACATGGGTGACACTATCGCTCTTACAAAATCCTGGGGGGGAGTGACGGCTATGTGACTACATAGGTTACGGCTCGTTTGTCTGTCGCAGGAGACCCATTTCCCCGAATGGTACGCTCTTGAAGCCTACCTTTACCAGAGGGGAATCTTCGGGGATTGAGATCCTCCGGTTTACAGGATCGAACATGAGGGGTGGAGCCGAAACAAAATAATCCTTTGGAAATTCAACCTGCGCTTGCCGGTCCGTGCGTCTCACGGCGATGTATCCCTCCCGGGTATCGATATCGAGGTAATACGGGTCCCATCCTTGCTGTCCATCCGCCCTCCTGCGTAGTACGATGGGATCGAAAACGACATTGTCCATAATCGTGCAGATTGACCTGTCGAAGTCAAGGTAATCGTAAATATCCATCCAGCGCCCACCCATGGATGCATTACGAACGATCCGGTTGTTCATGGGAAGCCGTTCCGTCGGCCCGGGCAGTGAAGTCAGCTCCGGGTACCGTGTACTGTAAGGGGGGGCGTCGTGAAACATTTCCTTCAGGCCTTCAAAGAGGACGGGGTATGTACCGTCGAAATAATATCCCGCCCAGCTCAGTCCGCGTGCATCCAGATGGATTGAGGGGGAGCACTCGACATACACGTTGTTCTCCACCACATTGTCTCGGCCGCCGCCGATCAGCGTCGCACGTCCGGCGCGGTAGAACACGTTCCCGAACACCGTGAACCCGCTGGCCCAATCATCCATGTACATTCCCATGACACCGTGCAGTCCGGGACCCTTAAAATCGTGGAAATAGTTATACCGTACGACATTGCCGCGCCAGGTCCAGTTCCGGCCGGTATGGATGGCACCGGCATCTCCCGATTCCTGCATGACATTGTAAATTTCCGTGTACTCCACGAGGTGATCGTTACCCTTGATATAGATCGCTTCGAACGGGGCATCGTGAATGAGGCAATGTTCCACTCGCTGTCCGACGCCATCCAGGACGACGGCATATCCTCCCGTACGCAACCACCGGCTGTAGTGGTGGACGGCCGTGTTGAACACCACGTGTCCCGCAGGCTCAAGGCTCCGGCGGTTACCGCCGGACAGGAGCACACCACCCCGTGCGACATGATCAATTTCCGAGTTGCGCACGGCGTGCCGGGTGCCGCCTTCTATCACGACGGCTTCACTCCCGAGGTTGCGGAAGGTGCAACGGTCCAGAGTCACGGAAGTGCCACCGCGGACACGGACGCCAATACCCCGGGATGTCTCAAAGGAAATATCCCTCAGAATAAGGTGTGAGGTGGAATCGCACTGCACAATCGGCCCTTCAAGGAGTGACACTTCGACGGACGAGCCCTCAAGGTGCGCAGGTGGATAGAACAGGAGCAGTCCCTTCCTGCGGTCCAGATACCACTCGCCGGGGGTATCAAGCTCCTCCATGATGTTCAGAAAATAATAACGCTGGTTCTTGGTGTAGCCGTAATGGTGATGGGGTTCGGCGAGCGTGATCTCGTGCCCGGCGGTATCAATACTCTTCACCTTCTGGAACGAGTCACTCCAGTCCCACGTCCAGTAACCGTGGAGGAGGATTTCGTTATCCGGCGACCATGTGGCGGGCCGATCTCCTTCAAAGGAGATGCGTCCGTAATGCCGTCCGACCGGAACATTGTTAAACCGTTTTTCCCGATCCAGGCCTTTGTTGTACAGCGAATCGCCGTGTTGCGGCACATCCGTGATGTACAACCAATCGTTGTTCGGCCAGCGGGCTGGCTGCATCCGCTCCCCTCGAAAAAATAACTCCATGCCAGGGTTACCTCGCGGCGCGATTGTTCCGTAGTCGCGGACCCCCATTAAGCGAAGGTCAAGCTGGACGATGTTCCGTACCAGTTCAGGCCTGATACGGTGGAGCGCGACAGAATCCGTCACCGCCGTAAAGCGGGAAAGGGCAGTGCCGCCGATCACCCTGACTTTCTCCCCGGGGAAAGCAGTCCAGACCACAGGAAACTCGGCTGTGCCACCGTCACCCGCACCAAGCAGGAGCGTCTTCGGACACTCGTACGTGCCTCCCCGGATGACAACCATGAACGTGTCTTCCTGAGCCAGGATCGACTGGTGCAGGCGCCGCAGAACTGAGTTAGCAAATTCGAGCGTTGCTACCGGTCCGTCAGTTCCCGAAGGATCGGGGTAGGGCAAGCGGCCGGACCAATGGTCGCTCCCGTTTGTCGCGACATACACCGTTGATCCCGGCGAGACAGGTGCGGTAAAGGCAGAGCACGTTAATGAGATCAGAAGGAAGAGAACGGAAATTTTCATGTCACCTCGTTGGGCAAAAAGTGGAATGGAGGTACCTCGCAGCCGCAATGCCGGAGAGGGCGGCGCTCTCACAATCGCCTCCACCGAACGCTTCGCCCGCCAGAACAAGCGGCGGAGTCTCACGCGCAGCCAGGAATGGGACCTGGAGGGTCCGTATTGGCTGACTGTATCGCCATCGGTGAAGCTGCGTTGATACGACAGAGGATGTCAGCAGGGTCCGGACTGCGCCGAGTAACACTTCGGTTACGTGTTCAGCCGGTTCGTCGAACATCCGATTGCTAAACACTTCGCCGGCATACACGGTCACGGATCCCGGAAGCGCATCAACACCCTTGGTGTGATTGTCGGTGATCCAGGCCAGCGGATCCCCGTCCAGGGCCATCGCCCCCGGATCAGGGAGTCCCGCGGGTCCGTCCAGAACCAGCATCAATGCGAAACATGGCACGTATTTGATCGAGAGCAGCTGAGTCAGGATCTCCGGCGGGATCGGCACGTTTCCGGCTTCGAGCATAGCCAAAGTTTGCGGGACGGGAGACGTTATCAGAAGGGCCTGGGACATATAGACGTCCCCGCGAGATGTCTCGATGCTCCAGGCGTCCTGCGAGATGCGTACAGCCGTGACCTGTTTCCGCAGTTCTACGGTGAGGCCGCTGGCGAGGGATTTTGGAACGGCCGTCATGGCGGGAACGCCCCTGTAGAACGGTCCGGGGTGTCTCTTCTCCCGGGGAATCCGTGAAACATCTGGATGCCATTCCGCGAGGAGGCCTGATGCCTGCCACGAGGTGAGCAACGACTGGAAGTGGGGAGTCCGCGCTGCCAGGAACTGGGCTCCGAAGTCGAAGGAATGTTCACCTGCGCGGCGTGTTGCCATACGGCCGCCAACGCCCCTGGCTTTTTCCAGGATCGTTGCTTTGCAGCCGTGGCGGGCTAATGTATCGGCTGCCAGCAATCCGGCAATACCTGCGCCGATTACTGTACAGGTCGGTTGTGCGTCCATAGTGGTGGCGATTCGAATAGCCCGAATGTACACACTCTCAGGAAGATATCCAACGTTGCCGATGCAATAGATTTGTTGTATCTTTACGGAATGTCTGACGCACAATTCTGGATCCGGACACTTGGCCTGGAGCGCCATTCTGAAGGCGGGTGGTATCGCGAAACCTACCGCTCGTCTGAGTCTCTTCCGTCTTCGTCGCTCCCGGAACGGTATGTCGGTAGCCGGCCGTATGCCACTTCGATTTATTTCCTTCTTGATGGACAGGATGTTTCACATTTCCATCGCCTGCTCTCCGACGAGATGTGGCACTTCTATGAAGGGAGCGGACTCACTCTCCATCTCCTTCATCCCGATGGGTCATATTCCAGTGCCCGCCTCGGTCCACGCCATGAAGAGGGGGAACGATTCCAGATTCTAGTCCCTCGGGGAATCTGGATGGGGCGGAAGTGGACGATCACCGGGGCTATGCGCTTCTCGGTTGCACAGTGACCCCCGGTTTTGAATATGATGATTTTGCGCTGGGTTCCCGTTCGGAGTTGATTTTGCTCTGTCCGGAGCAGCAAGCACTTATTGAACGACTCACAACCCCCTGATGATGTATGCTTTTTGACCTGCCGCTTGAAGAACTCAGAGTGTACACGCCACCGCGGATGGAGCCTTCTGATTTCGGAGACTTCTGGGACCGGACTCTTGCTGCCGCGAGAACTTTCCCGATGAACGTGGAGATGGTTGTCTATCCTCACCAACCTTCAACGGTTGAAGTTTTTGATGTCAGCTTCCCCGGCTATGGCGGGCAGGAGGTCAAGGGGTGGTTAATACTTCCCCGGCAACGGACAGGCGCGCTGCCCTGTGTTGTTGAATATATCGGGTACGGCGGGGGACGCGGCCTGCCTTTCGACTGGTTGCTCTGGAGTGCCTTTGGGTATGCGCACTTTGTCATGGACACACGGGGCCAGGGGAGTCTGTGGCTGCCGGGCGACACGCCGGACATCGAGGACCTTGTAGGAAATCCGCAGGCTCCCGGTTTTATGACCCGGGGGATTCTCTCTCCTGACACGTATTACTACCGCCGCGTGTTCACCGACGCAGTGCGGGCCATCGATGCGGTACGCAGCCTGGAGCAGATTGACGCTTCACAGATTGTTGTGACCGGCGGAAGCCAGGGGGGCGGCATAAGTCTGGCTGTGGCGGGTCTTGTTCCCGATCTTGCGGGGGCGATGCCGGATGTTCCGTTTCTCTGTCATGTTAAGGTCGCAACGGAGATTACCGACAGGGATCCCTACCAGGAGATCGTCCGATTCTGCAAGATTCACAGAGCCCGGACCGACAGGGTCTTTTCGACACTTGCGTATTTTGACGGGGTGAACTTCGCCGCACGGGCGGGGTGCCCGGCCCTGTTTTCAGTCGGGTTGATGGATGATGTGTGTCCGCCCCGCACGGTCTTCGCCGCGTACAATCATTACGCCGGGGTGAAGGATATCCGTGTATGGCCCTACAACCAGCATGAAGGAGGGCAGGGAGCCCAGACCCTCGAAAAAATCACCTGGCTGCGGCAAAGAGCAGTCGTCCCGGGGCACTAGATCACTCTGCCGTCGGGGCTATTCCTGAGAGAATGCCGGCTCCTGACCGCGCAGCGCGGACAACCGATGATTCTCAGCGGAGCTGGTCCGGGACCAGGGCCTTGATAACTTTCAGGGCGATTTCCGTGCCGACCCGTTCCTGTGCTTCAATGGTCGAACCGCCGATATGCGGGGACACGCTCACCCGCGGGTGATTGATCAGTGCACGTTCGTCTTCCGAGGGTGGTTCGTGTTCGAATACATCCAGTGCCGCAGCAGCCACCTTCCCGCTCTCCAATGCTGCGAGGAGAGCTTTCTGATCCACGACTCCGCCGCGCGCGCAGTTGACGATCACCACCCCTTTTTTCATCATATCAAATTCTTTTTTGCCGATGATCGCCCCGGACTTTTTGTCAAAAGGGAGATGCAGGGTAATAAAATCTGACCGGGTGAGCAGCTTCTCGAGTGTCGTGACCTCCACGATGAAGTCCATGGGGGTGAACGGCGGATCGTATGCCAGCACATGCATACCGAATCCGAGGGCGCGCCGGGCAACTTCTTTACCGATGTTTCCCAGTCCGAGGATCCCGAGGGTCTTTTTGTAGAGTTCAATCCCCGCGCCAAATTCCTTTTTCGGCCAGTTGCCCTGGCGCATCTGCATGCTGCTGATATGCAGGAAGCGGCTTACGGCGAGCATGTGGGCCAGCGTCAGTTCGGCGACCGATACGGCTGACGCACCGGGAGTATTCAACACAGGGATATCACGGGCAGCAGCGGCCGTGGCGTCAATATTATCCAACCCGACACCGCCGCGGGCAATAACCTTGAGGTTCTTGCCGGCCGCGATCACTTCTTTGGTGACTTTTGTAGCAGAGCGGACGATGATTGCATCGTAACTCCCGATACGGGCGACAAGTTCTTCGGGAGAGAGCTTCACCTTGTCAACTTCCATTCCTGCGTCAGTGAGCACCTTCGCTCCGTCAGGAGAAATGCCGTCGGTTATGAGGATCTTCATGGGGGTACTCCGATTGCTGGTGGATAAGAACACTGGGGAGGAAACACCAGAAGATACTCAAACGTAAATCAAGCTGCAAGGGATCCGGCCGGTAACTTGCTTGTTGAACGGGCTTTAAGTAAATTGCGCCTCACCGAGTAGCCCATCATATCTCACCAGGCCCTTGTTGAACTCATGACTTCCAAAGAACGGGTGAAGCGTGCCTTCGCACACGAAATACCGGACCGTGTTCCAATCGACTATCTTGCCAACCCCGGGATTGATGGCCGCCTGAAGGACCATTTTGGGTTAACGCGGGATGATGACGAGGGACTCCGCCGCGCACTGGGTGTGGACTTCATCGAGATTATCCCGCCGTACACAGGACCCGGGCTCCATCCTGATGTGGAAGGGAGGCACATTGACCTGTGGGGGATCCATACGCGGTGGGTGGAGCATGAAAGCGGCGGATACTGGGACTATTGCGACTTTCCCCTGCGCGGTGCAGACCTTGAGGCGGTGGAAGCATGGCCGATGCCTTCGCCTGACGACTTCGATTACGACGCTGTTCCCGCGCTCTGCAAGGGGATGAAAGACTACTGCCTGCTGATCGGAAATCCCGGTGCGGCGGACATGATCAATACGGCGGGTATGATACGCGGGGTTGAAGATGTGCTGATTGGTCTTATGACAGATGATGAAGCGTGCCTCCGCTTTATGGAGCGGAAGAATGAAGTTCAGCTCAGGATGCTCGAGCGTGCCATTGAAGCGGCAAAAGGCGCAATTGATATTCTCTGGCTGGGCGAGGACCTCGGAACGCAACGGGGACAGATGATCAGTCTGGAGTTATACCGCAAGCATATCCGTCCCCAGCACCGGAAATTCGCAGACCTCGCAAAACATTTTGGTATCCCGGTCATGATGCACTCCTGCGGTTCCAGCAGCTGGGCATTCGACGATTTTCTGGAGATCGGGATCACCATCGTGGACACGTTGCAACCGGAGGCGAAGGATATGGCCCCCGCGATATCTGAAGAAGCGGTATGGAGAACGGATGTCGTTTCACGGCTGCATCTCCACCGCCGGTGCCGTGGCACGCGGGTCGGTGGAAGACACGGTTGCCACGGTTCAGGAGACGCTGGAGGTGATGATGCCCGGGGGCGGGTATGCACTTTCACCGACACATCTTCTGCAGGACAACTCGCCGACCGAAAATGTGGTTGCGCTCTATGAGGCGGCGAAAAAGTATGGCCGGTATACGTAAGCGGCGTGTTCGCCCGAGCAGGGCTGCCGCCAGGGAAGTTGCAGGTTTCGTATCGTTGGAGGATAACCATGGACATCGGCGTACCCCGCGAACAGCGGCCAGATGAATATCGTGTCGGCCTTACACCGGCCGGCGTTGAATTACTCACCGGGGCCGGGCACACGTGTTATGTTGAGCTCGATGCCGGTTCGGGAGCAGGTTTTTCGGACCTGGACTACCAGAATGCCGGCGCGCGTATTGTGTATTCCCCTGAGGAACTCTACGGCAGGGCGGCATTGGTGGTGAAAGTCGGCCGTCCGACAGCCGGAGAGGTCGACCTGCTTCAAGACGGCTGTATCCTGATGGGATTCCTGCATCTCTCCGTTGCACGCCCGGAACGGATTGCAGCACTCCTCAAGAAGAATATCACCGCCCTCTCCTATGAGCTGATCCAGGAGCCCGACGGGACCCTTCCCGTACAGGTGCCGTTGAGCCAGGCGGCAGGGAGGATGACACCCCAGATTGCGGCCGTCCTGATGCAGAATAATCACGGGGGCAAAGGTATCCTTCTGGGCGGCGTACCGGGTGTCCCCCCTGCCGAAGTGGCCATCATAGGTGCCGGGAGTTATGGAACTGCCGCCGCCCATGCGTTCCTCCGTCAGGGCGCCAGCGTGTACGTGCTGGATAAGGACCTCCGGAAGCTGCAGGAAATCGATGACGCGCATGGCGGTCTCGGGCGCCTTGTGACGATGGTCTCACACGAATTTAACCTCCGCAAGGTCATGAAATTCGCAGATGTGCTGGTGGGGGCGGTGCTCGTGCCGGGAACCCGTTCTCCCATCGTAATCACTCGTGAGCTCGTCAAACTCATGCGGCCTCGCTCGGTGATCATGGATATCTCCATCGACCAGGGAGGATGTGTTGAAACCAGCCGTCCCACCACCCACCGGGATCCGGTGTTTGTCGAGGAGAATATCATTCATTATTGTGTGCCGAACATGACGTCGGTGGTGGCGCGGACCGCGACGCACGCGTTTAACAATGCAGCGTGGCCGTACATCTATACGATTGCGAAAAGTGGTCTTGACGCTGCCCTGGCTGGATCCTCCGCTCTTGCGCTCGGCGTCGCTACCCACGGCGGCAAGGTGCTGAATCAGACCCTTGCTGCAGGCCTCGGGCGGAAGGAGAAGGCACAATGAGCTGGATGGATATCTACCGGGAACGTACGGTCTCTCCGGAGAAGGCCGCGGCCGTCATTCAATCCGGCTTCCGCATTTTCCTTACCGGGAACTGCTCCGTCCCGCAAAAAGTCCTTGCCGCGTTCGTGGCCCGCGCAAAGAGTCTGCAGAATGTCGAAATCGTCCAGGTCCTCACCATCGGTAACGCAGACTATGTTGCACCCGAGATGGCCGGGCACATCCGCGTGAACACGTTGTTCATCAGCGACAATGTGCGGCAGGCGGTCAACGAGGGGAGAGCAGACTTCACCCCCTGCTTCCTTTCCGAAATCCCGGGGCTCTTCAAGAATGGCTACCTCCCGCTGGATGTGGCGATGATACACGTCAGCCCTCCTGATGAACACGGTTTTTGCTCTTTCGGGGTCGAGGTGGGCGTCACAAAGACTGCAGCACAATCCGCGCGGGTGGTGATCGCCGAAGTGAATCCGAATATGCCACGAACACTCGGGGACTCATTCATCCACGTCTCGAAGATTAATTTTATCGTGCCCGTGGAGTATGCACTCCCCGAAACACCCATGGGCGGGAGCTCGGAGATTTCCGAGCGGATCGCAAAATATATCGCCGGTATGATCCCCGATGGAGCCACCCTGCAGATGGGTATCGGCGGAATTCCGGATGCGGTTCTCCATCAGCTGATGAACCACAAGCATCTGGGTGTGCACACAGAGATGTTCTCCGATGGTATCATCGACCTCGTCGAGAGGGGCGTCATTGACGGTGAAATGAAAACGCTCCACCCCGGAAAAATTGTTGCGGGATTTATGCTCGGGACAAAGCGCCTCTACGACTTTGTCCATGATAATCCGGTCGTGGAATTACATCCCACGGAATATGTGAATGATCCCTTTGTCATTGCCCAGAACGCGAAGGCCGTGGCGATTAACAGCGCCATCGAAGTGGATCTGACGGGCCAGGTGTGTTCGGACAGCATCGGCCCGCGGTTCTACAGCGGTGTAGGCGGACAGGTTGATTTTATCTACGGCGCGTCGCGAAGCAAAGGCGGGATTCCGATCATCGCACTGCCGTCCACCGCACAAGTGAAAGGGATCCCGACCAGCAAAATTGTTCCCGCAATCAAACTCGGGGGTGGTGTGGTCACGACGCGTAATCATGTGCGCCTCGTGGTGACGGAACATGGTGTGGCCGACCTCTACGGAAAACGGGTGCGCGACCGGGCAAGGGCATTGATCAGCATCGCGGCCCCTGAGTTCCGCGAGGAGCTTGAGAAGAACGCGCGCGAACTGAAATACCTGTGACAGAATATTCGAAAAGAGTGTCAATCGTGCCGGACCTGCACCATGGATAGAAAGGAAGTTTCACGTATTCTCGAGGAGATGGGAACTCTGCTGGAATTGCAGGGGGCCAATCCCTTTAAGTCCCGCGCATTTCATAATGCCGCACGGACACTCCAGGGAATGACCGAAGATCTTGCCGCCGCGGTGGAGTCCGGCACCATCAGGAAGGTGAAGGGCATTGGTGAGGGGATTTCGAAGGTTATCGGGGACCTGGTCTCGACCGGACACTCCAAAGACTACGATGAAGTCCGGAAAGGGATACCCGACGGCGTTCTGGAAATGTTGCGGATCCAGGGACTCGGGCCAAAAAAGATCAGAATTCTGCACGAAAAGCTGAAGATATCATCGATCGACGAGCTGGAGGCGGCTGCCAGAAATGGCCGGTTGGCGGACCTGGATGGTTTCGGGAAGAAAACTGAAGAGAACATTCTCACGGGAATTCAAGCGGTCCGGAGCCGAAGCGATAAATCCCTGTTTCCCGCGGCGGAACAGGCGGCGCAGCAGATTCTTGCGAGTCTCGCGGAAGAGCGTGGAATCCTCCGCTCCTCAGTCGCCGGGAGCTTACGGCGCCGGAAGGAGATCATCGGGGATATCGATCTGCTCGTGAGTGCCACCGCGGCAGCCCGGAAAAAAATTATGTCCCGTTTTGTGTCGTTTCCCGATGTGGAACGGGTCATCGCACACGGAGAAACAAAATCCACCGTTGCACTGCGGCAGGGGATCAACTGCGACCTCCGGATTGTGACGGACGATGAATTTCCCTTTGCGCTGAGTTATTTCACTGGCAGCAAAGAGCACAACGTGGAGATGCGCACCCGGGCAAAACGACTGGGATTGAGCCTGAATGAATACACGTTTTCGCCACTCGACGTAAAGGGGAAAAAGGCGGCAAAGATTCCGCGGGTGCGTTCGGAAGAAGACCTCTACAGGGTGCTGGGACTGTCGTATGTGCCTCCGGAACTGCGCGAACAGATGGGAGAGTTTGAAGCAGCGGAAAAGAACACCCTCCCTGAACTCGTCCAGGAATCAGACCTCCGGGGTACCCTCCATTGCCATACGACCGCCAGCGATGGAGATCATACGCTCAAGCAAATGGTTGATGCTGCAAGAACCTACGGGTGGGAGTACCTCGGGATCGCCGATCACAGTAAGGCAGCGTCGTACGCGGGGGGACTCACTCCTGATGACGTGCGCCAGCAGATCCGCGCAATTGATACGCTTAATGAGGAGATGGACGGATTTACGGTACTGAAGGGGACGGAGTGCGATATTCTTGCGGATGGATCGCTGGATTGGCCGGAAAAGATCCTCGCTCTTTTTGACTATGTCGTCGTATCAGTACACAGTCAGTTCAGAATGACCGAAGCGGAGATGACCAGGCGGGTTGTCACGGCCCTGCGGCATCCCCGCGTTACGATGCTGGGTCACCCGACCGGCCGGCTGCTGCTCTCCCGTGACCCTTATCCCATCGATATGGTGCAGGTGATCAGGGCCGCCGCCGATTATGGCAAGGCCATCGAAATAAATGCGCACCCCATGCGGTTTGATCTTGACTGGCGTCTGTGTAAATTCGCAAAGGAGCAGGGTGTGAAGATTTTTATCAACCCCGACGCGCACAACATGGATGGACTACGGGATACCCTGTACGGTGTCGGCATTGCACGAAAGGGGTGGCTCACAACGGCGGATGTGGTGAACACATGGCCAACCGCAGAGGTGAAAAAATATCTTAACGGGAGAGGGAGGTGACGATCCTATGCGAATGAACGGACGTGCGTCCTGGGGTATTATCCTTATTGCCGCCGGGGTCTTCTTTTTGCTGGACGGTCTGCAGGTGCTGGATGCAGGGGAATTTTTTGCCAAGTTCTGGCCGGTCCTCCTCGTCATATGGGGCGCATGGTTACTCCTGCGACCAAAGAGCAGTGGGAACGAGGAGATGCGTGCCAGCGGACCCCTCGCGGATGTCGGCATCGGCCAGCGGATCGAAGATTCATCAGCAGAAAAGACTAAAATGTCAAATGTCTTCGGAGATGTACAGACACGCATCACCTCCACGTCGTTCTCCGGCGGATCACTTTCTACCGTATTCGGGGATGTTGAGGTCAACCTGACCGGGGCAGCGCTTGCCGCCGGAGAACAGGTGCTCAAACTGGATACGGTGATGGGCGAGATCGAGGTTCGTCTGCCGCGTGAGATGGCGTTCTCTGTCACGGGTGATGCCGTGCTCGGAAAAGTAAAGGCGGTAACGGAAACGCGGAACGGATTCTTTCCGGCGTTGGACTATGCTTCGCCCGGGTACAAAGAAGCATCCCGGCGTATCCGCATTGATGCATCGGTTGTGTTCGGGGAGATTGTGATCACGTATGGGACGGGACAATAATATGCCGATTGTTCGGTTTGTGCCGCTCGGAAAAGAGCGTGAGGTTTCACGGGGCATGAGTATCCTCTCCGCAGCAAACCGGGCAGAAGTGCCGATCGGTCAGTCGTGCAGCGGCGACGGCACCTGCGGCTGGTGCCGCGTGTCGATCCTGGATGGTTTCGAACAGCTGGTTCCGCCGGGAGCGCTGGAGCGGCGCCTGATAGAGGAAAAGGAATTTCTGGCCAATGAACGGGCGGCATGCCTGGCCAAAGTAAACGGCGACATCACCATCACAACAACATACTGGGGCCATGAGTAGATACAAACGACATATCTTCGTGTGCCTGAATGAGAGGCCGAAGGATCATCCGAAAGGGTGCTGCCTGACAAAAGAATCAGCCGGAGTCCGTGATGCGCTGAAGGCTGAACTCGTCACACGCAAAATCGCAGGGACGGTACGCGTCAACAACGCCGGTTGTCTGGATGCCTGTGCGTTTGGTCCGTCACTGGTTATCTATCCCGAGGGCATCTGGTACGGCGGCGTCACCAGGGATGATGTGGCTGAGATCGTAGAGCGGACACTCATCAATGGCGAGGTGATCGAGCGCCTGCTGATCCGTGATGAACGGTATAGACCACCCGGACTGCAGCTTACCCCGCTCGATTCGCTGTGAACTATCGCGCGCGGACAACACCGTATGACACCAACCCGTAAATCTGGCAGGGAATCGCAGGAAGCCAGGCAGGAACGTGCGATCCGTATTCTGAAGACGCTTCGCAAGGAATTCCCGGAAGCACGTACTGCGTTGCTGCATCATTCTCCATTCCAACTCCTCATTGCGACCATCCTCTCCGCCCAGTGCACCGATCAGCGGGTGAATATGGTAACGCCCATTCTGTTTGACAGGTACAGGACTCCGTCTGACTTTGCTGCAGCCGATCCGGCGGAGCTGGAAGGAATTATTCGTTCTACCGGCTTCTTTCGGATGAAGACAAAAAACATCATAGCCTGCTCGATTGCTCTGGTGGAACGGTTTAACGGCGAGGTGCCTTCGCACCTGGATGCTCTGGTGACATTGCCCGGTGTGGGAAGAAAGACAGCCAATGTCGTGCTGGGTCAGGCCTTCGGGATTACGTCGGGCGTGGTGGTGGACACACATGTCCAGCGCCTGGCAAAAAGAATGGGATTCTCGAGCGAAAAGACTCCTGAGAAAATTGAACTGGATCTTATGGAAGTCTTCCCGAAACGAACCTGGGTCGAGATTTCATCAATACTGATTTTTCACGGCAGGCGGACCTGTCCCGCCCGGAAACCCAGGTGTGAAGTTTGTTCGATAGAGGAGCTGTGTCCGAAGTTGTAAGATGGACGCTTTCAATTTCGTCGGACTCTCCCAGCGGATTCTCGGGTGTTGTAATCTTCAACACTCTCGCCAATTTTGCATATATAGGAACAGGTTTCTCCCTCCTTCTCATTGCTGCGAAAAACGATGTTTGATCGGGGTTCACTCCCTCAACTTTTTGCCCGTTTTGGCCACCGGGGTTGGCACACCTTCTGCGTAAGAAACGTTATCCCCACAATATCCCTCCTACTTTTCGTTAGAGGTACGTGAATGTTTATTGTAGAACTCAACGATCTTCAGGGACTTATCGATGCGTTACAGACTGGCGGATTCACCGTAATCGGTCCGACGGTCAGGGATGGGGCTATCACCTTTGATACTCTCAGTTCCGTTGATGAATTGCCGCGTGGATGGACGGACGTGCAGGAGGCAGGCTCATACGGAATCCGGCAGAGCGGAGATGATGCCCTGTTCAGCTTTACCGTAGGTCCACATTCCTGGAAGAAGTTTCTGTTTCCTGCCCGCCACCGTCTCTTTGCCGCACGGAAAGAGGGGAAGGGATTCGAAGTGGATCCTGCCCCTGCCGGGGGGTCACCAAAATTTGCGTTCCTTGGCGTACGGTCCTGTGAACTTGCTGCGATACAGATCCAGGACAAAGTGTTCATGAGTGGCGCGTATGCCGATATGCACTACACAACCCTGCGGAGCACGGTCTGTATCATTGCCATTAATTGCGTGCACGTGGGAGGGACATGCTTCTGCGACTCGATGGGTACAGGTCCGCATGCAAAAACGGGTTTTGACCTTGCCCTTACGGAGATACTGAGAGACGGTCGGCACTACTTTTTGGTACAGGTCGGGAGTACTCAGGGAAAGGAATTGCTGGACGCGGTAACCCATCGTGAAGCAGCGCAGGAGGAAAAAGAGCACGCGGAGGAGGCATGGAAGTCTGCGGAAGACCGGATGGGGCGGGTCCTCGAGACGCGTGATCTCCCGCGTACGCTGCAGGAGAACTTCGAGAATCCGCGCTGGGATGATATCGCAAAACGGTGTCTCTCGTGCGCGAACTGTACCATGGTGTGTCCGACCTGTTTCTGTTCGACGGTGGAGGATGTGACTGATCTGGCAGGAGAACGGGCGGAGCGCTGGCGGCGATGGGATTCCTGCTTCACATCCGATTTTACCAGGGTGGCGGGAGGCAACATCCGGATGTCAACCCGGACGCGATACCGTCAATGGTTGATGCACAAGCTCTCTTATTGGGTGGAACAATTCGGGACGTATGGATGCGTCGGGTGCGGCCGGTGTATCACATGGTGTCCAGTGGGAATCGATATCACAGCAGAGGCAACGGCCATCTGCGAACACAGCATGTCCACAACAAACGGATAGGCATCGAGCATGGAAAAAGAAGATCTCTCTGAAATCATGCGCCAGCATCCTTTCCTGGCCGGACTTTCGTTCGAGCATATGCAGACCCTGATAGGATGTGCGTCCAACGTGCGGTTTGCTGACGACACGACCATCATACACGAGGGCCAGATCGCGAACAAGTTTTATCTCATTCGGAGTGGTCGTATCGCGCTCCAGATGGATGTTCCTGGGAAAGAGGCGCTCCGCATCCAAACTGTCGGTCCCGGCGAGATTCTGGGCTGGTCCTGGCTGATATATCCGTTCCGGTGGCATTTTAGCGGCATTGTTGTGCTGGAAACCCGCGCCATCGCTCTGGACGGTGAATGTTTGCGGAACAAATGTGAGAAGGACAGCGCCTTCGGTTATGAGATGCTCAAGCGCCTCTCGCAGGTGATGGAACGGCGGCTCGACGCGACCCGCCTTCAGTTGATCGATCTGTATGACGTCACCTCGGGCGGAGTCTGACGATGAGCCGAAAGAACCAGGCCCTCGCGGCGGATGGAATGGATCCCATGACCACGCACCCCGTCATGATCCGCAAGATTATCTGGGAAAACGACGACACGTTCACCTTGACCCTGGATATGAGCGGATTTTCCGGAGGATTCCGTTTTCTTCCCGGACAGTTCAACATGGTCTATGTGTACGGCGTCGGGGAGGCGGCGATCTCCATCAGCTCTGACCCCGCCCGTCCGGGAACGCTTGACCACACGATTCACCGTGTTGGACTCGTGACGACGGCGCTTGCCCAGAAGAAACGCGGCGATATCATCGGCATACGCGGACCATACGGATCAAGCTGGCCCATCGATGTCGCAGCCCGCAAGGACGTGTGCATCACCTCGGGAGGGATCGGACTCGCGCCCCTCCGGCCGGTGATCTACTCCCTCATCAAAAAACGTGAAGATTACGGTCGAATCATCGTCCTCTACGGAGGCAGGAGTCCACTCGATCTCCTCTACCGGGTGGAACTCGAAAAATGGGCCAACGAGTACAAGGTGGAAGTTCTTGTCACCGTCGACCGGGGTGATTCATCCTGGAAGGGGCATATCGGCGTGGTGACGTCGCTTTTCCAATATATTAAGCTTGATGCCCGGGAAACGATCACGTATCTGTGCGGTCCGGAAATCATGATGAAATACACGATCGACGAACTGGAACGGCGCGGTGTTCCGCAGGATCAGACGTACCTTTCGATGGAGCGGAATATGAAATGTGCCGTCGGATTCTGCGGTCATTGCCAGTACGGTCCGACGTTTATCTGCAAAGAGGGTGCCGTGTATCCGCTTCCCCGGATACGCCATCTTCTGGACAGGAAGGAACTCTGAGATGCCAGCGAAAAGACCGAAGCTCGCCGTATTCAAGTTCGCATCATGTGACGGATGCCAGCTTTCTCTTCTCGATTGTGAAGATGAACTGCTCGCCGTGGCCGGTGCGGTGGATATAGCAAATTTTCCGGAAGCATCACGCCGGGTGACAAAAGGCCCGTACGATATCGGACTGGTGGAGGGCAGTATCACTACCCCCCATGATGTGGAACGGATCCGGGATATCAGGAAGTCCTGCAAGGTGCTCATCACCATAGGCGCCTGTGCAACCGCCGGTGGTATTCAGGCGTTACGAAACTGGAAGGATGTAAAAGAGTTCACCCGCCTTGTGTACGCCTCTCCCGAGTACATTTCCACACTGGACCGGTCGATGCCTGTGGGGTCGTACGTCCATGTCGATTTGGAACTCAGGGGATGCCCCATTAACAAATACCAGCTGCTCGAAGTGCTGAATGCAGCTCTCAACAACCGCAAACCGAACATCCCGACACACAGCGTTTGCATCGAGTGCAAACTGCGCGGAACCGTGTGCGTGATGGTCGCAAAGCAGATTGCCTGTCTCGGCCCGGTGACGCAGGTGGGCTGCGGAGCGATTTGCCCGGCGTATGATCGTGGTTGTTATGGTTGTTTCGGGCCGATGGAAAATCCGAACCCTCCGGGCCTCAGCAAACAGCTCCATGTGCTGGGGAAAGACCGCGATGAGATCATGATGATGTACCGTGGCTTTAACGCCTACGCGGAAGCCTTCCGGAAAGAGAGTGAAGTCCATGAAAAATAGAGTCATCAAGGTTGACACCCTGGCCCGGGTCGAAGGTGAGGGGGGTATATACATCAAGATCGCCGACGGGAAGATTACGGATACAAAAGTACGCATCTATGAACCACCCCGGTTTTTCGAGGCATTTATGCGCGGCCGCAGTTATGCTGAAGCCCCTGATATCACGGCGCGTATCTGCGGCATCTGTCCGGTCGCCTACCAGATGAGTTCGGTGCATGCCATGGAAGATGCCTTCGGGGTTTCGGTGGATGGCCAGCTCCGCGAATTACGCCGTCTGCTCTATTGCGGCGAATGGATCGAAAGCCATGTCCTGCATATCTACATGCTCCATGCCCCGGATTTCCTCGGGTATGAAGATGCGCTGCTTCTGGCGAAAGACAACCCTGCAGTCGTAAAAGATGCCCTCCGGATGAAAAAGATCGGGAATGACATCGTGAACGTGCTCGGCGGACGCGAAATCCACCCTATCAATGTGAAAGTGGGCGGATTTTACCGGGTTCCGGAGAAACGAGAACTTCAGGGACTGGTGGACGAGCTGAAATGGGGGAGGGACAAGGCAATAGATACCGCCAAGCTGACGTCAACGTTTGAATTTCCCGACCTCGAAGTGGACTACGAATTTGTTTCGCTCAGCCATCCGTCCGAATATCCCATGCTCGGCGACCGCTTTGTCTCGACCCGGGGTCTTGATATTGCGGTGCGGGAGTACGAATTCCATTTCGAGGAACGCCATATCGGGCACTCCAACGCGCTCCATTCAATCCTGAAGGGATCCGGACCGTACCACGTCGGTCCGCTGGCACGGTACAACCTTAATGTTGACAAGCTTACACCTCTTGCGCGGGAAGTTGCACGCGATGTGAACATTTTGCCGCCAGTTCACAACCCGTTCAAGAGTATCATCGTACGCAGCATTGAAACCATCTATGCCTTTGATCTCGCACTTCAGATTATTGACGAATATGAACGGCCGGACACGCCTTCCATTCCGGTGTCGCCTGTCCCGGGAATCGGATTCGGCGCCAGCGAGGCCCCGCGGGGAACCCTGTATCACCGCTACCGCCTGGATGATGAGGGGCTGATCACCGACGCCAAGATCGTCCCCCCGACAGCCCAGAATCTCCCCACTATAGAAGCGGACCTCCGGAAGTTCGTGACGGCCAATATTGACATGGATCGGGAACAGCTCACGTGGAAGGTGGAACAGGCTGTGCGCAATTATGATCCCTGCATCTCCTGCGCCACACACTTCGTCAGGATTGAATGGACATAACGGGACCCATACTGCTTATCGGCGTGGGAAACGAGTACCGCACCGATGACGGGCTTGGCATTCTGGCTGCACGGGAGATCCGGAGGCGAAACTACGCCGGCGTGTGTGTGCTCGAAGCAAGCGGTGAAGGGGCCGCTCTTCTGGAATCCTGGAAAGGGTACGACCGCGTGCTGATTGTGGACGCGATTTGCTCCGGCGCCACCAAGGGGACGGTGCATCGTATCGACCTGGCGACCAAGAATATTAAGCGCGGGTTCCTCTCTCACTCCAGCCATAGTTTTGGCGTGGGTGAGGCGGTCGAGATGGCTCGACAGCTTCATCAGCTCCCGCCCATTCTCCTTCTGTATGGTATCGAAGGATGCCAGTTTGATGCCGGGTCCGGACTGACAAACGACGTGGTCCGCAGCATCCCGCGATTACTCGGACTCATTGAAGCCGACATCGTCCGGCTTGACACACGTTCACTTCCATCAACGGAGAGATCTCATGACACGGCAGGAAGCATTTGATATTCTCTGCACCTACACGAAGACCGATCCTTTGAGGAAACACGCGCTTGCCGTTGAGGCGGCAATGGCGGCCTACGCGCAGAAGTTGGGGGAGGATCCGGAGCTCTGGAGTGTTGTGGGACTGCTTCACGATTTTGACTATGAAATGTACCCGCAATACCCTGATCATCCTGTAAAAGGCTCAGAAATCCTCAAAGAAAAGGGTCTGGACGAGGCTGCCCGGCGGGTTATCATGTCGCATGTGCCCGACACGAACATTCCGCGTGACACACCCATGGCGAAGGTGCTCTTTGCGTGCGATGAACTCTGCGGATTTATCATGGCGGCAGCAGTGATCCGGCCCAACAAGATCGCGGACCTCGAAGTCCCCTCCGTCAAGAAAAAACTCAAAGACAAGGCCTTCGCGCGGGCGGTGAGCCGGGAGGATATCACAAACGGTGCGGCAGAGCTTGGTGTCCCGCTTGAGGAACACATCGGGTTTGTTATCGCTGCCATGAAGGCCCGGGCGGGAGATCTGGGGTTATAAACGGCAGGATTTTCCGGGTTACTTGTCCATCCACTTCTTAAACGCCGCAGCACGCTCCACACTCACAAGCGCCTCCACCCCGTTGGGTTCTCCGGGATGGAGTTCAATCTTGATGCGCGAACGGGAATACGGAATCATCGTCCGTATCGCATCAAAACTTATCAGCATTTTTCTGTTGATACGAAAGAACTTCTCCGGATCAAGCATCGACTCCAGGGCATCCAGCGAACAATCAACCGGGTACGTATGGTTCTGCACAGTCGTGAGGAACACCGCCTTTTCTAAAGCGTAAAAGAATGCGACCTCCTCTGTCTGAACCTTCCTGATCCGTTCTCCGAACTGGATCAGAAACCGCTTCTTGTATTCCACCTGACGGGTGCGCATCACGCTGACCAGCTCGTCTATATCGGGCCGGAGGGAGTGTCTGAGTCCCTTGAGTTTTTCCAGACTTCCCCGCAACTCTTCCTTCCGGATCGGCTTCAGGAGATAGTCCACGCTGTTCACCTTGAACGCCCGGATGGCGTACTGGTCGTATGCCGTGGTAAAAATGATCGGACTCTCCACACGGACCGATTCGAAGATGGAGAAACTCAGGCCGTCGGAAAGCTGAATGTCCAGGAAAATGAGATCGGGCCGGTTCTCTCTGAGCCAGCTGACCGCCGAGGAGACCGAGTCAAGTCGGGCCACAACATCAAGTGACGGATCAACGTCTTTCAGGAGACTCTCGAGCCGCTCTGCTGCCAGCGGCTCATCTTCAATAATAACTGCCTTCATGTTCATTCCACCGTTAACAAAGGAAGTTCAGCTACAAATTCGTCGTTCAGCATGGTGAACCGCGGTTCTCTGCCGCCCAGATGTGCATACCGCCGGCGGAGATTTTCCAACCCGACTCCCCGTGACTCCACGCCATGAGCTTTTCGCTGGAGGTTGTTGCGTACAACGAGCCTGCCGTCATCAGAGCCGATGCGGACCCGGAGGGGCGCCTCTACGGAAACCCGGTTGTGTTTGAAAGCGTTTTCCAGAACCGTCTGAAGTGCAAGGGGGGGGATGTGCCGGCCCAGCAACTGTGTATCCACCTCGATCTCGATCTGCATTGACTGTTCAAACCGGATGGTCTGCAGATAGAGGTACGACCGCGCAAAATCAAGTTCACGGTGCAGTTCAACAACAGGCAAATCGATCACATCCAGAATATACCGGTATACTGCAGCAAATTCATCAACAAAGTGCTGGGCGCGGGCTTGATCCTTCTGGATGAGAGAAGAGAGAACATTCAGACTGTTAAAAAGAAAATGCGGGTTCAGCTGCGATTTGAGAACCTCGAACCGGATATCGGCGTTTTCTCTCTCAAGATGTTCTGCGCGCTGACGCTCATCCTGGGTGCGCCGATATGCCATCATGGCTTCCAGGCCGGCGGTGACGATGATGTTCAGAACCCCCACGATGAGCGCATTATTGATGACGTTCTTCACGAGACCGTCATGGAACGGAGCGATAAAGTGGACCGCCACCGTAAGCAATGCTCCAAGGATTATTCCGATCACCGCCGCTGCCGGGACCTCCAGCACGAGGCGCAAGGCAAATGATGACTCCCATCTGACATGCCTGTCAAACGTACGAAGTGCGATTCCATCGAGTGCAAAAAGTGCGATCGCCACGGGTGTGCCCGCAAGAGTGCCAAAGATCAGGCGGGTGAAAAATTCCGGAAGTCCGCCAAGGGGGACATATCCGGTGGCATTGTTGTAGAGGATAACAAGAGTCTCTACGACGGCAGTGAGGGCAATGATGAAGACGATGGTATTTCGATTGAGTTTCATAGTTCATCAAATGTCGGGAAAAAATTCCTGAAAAACCGTTCTCCTCTCAGAACAGATCCCAGCTTGCCGTAAGACCGACATTTCCATTCCGCAACAATGATTCTGATGTGCTCATGAGCCGGATGGGTGATGTGCTTCTATAGCTTGCCGTAAGGCCAAGCCAGAAATTCGTCCCGAGACGGTACTGGATGGAAACGGCCGGTTCGATAACAGCAAATGTGGTCTCATCAATCTTTTCTTCGGTCCACACCTTTTCCTGCCGGTACTCATTGTCATATTGGTAATAGATTGTGCCCTGTCCCATCAGAAGGGAAACCGACCCCTTGAAGTCGGTGCCGAATGAGAAGAACCGTTCCGCATAGATCCCACCATACGCCGCGTACAGGTGGTAGGTTCCGTCGCTGACGAGTGCGGAGAGTTTCTTGTCAAAGTACAGCCCGGACCCACCGAGTCCGAATGCCCATGTGTCGTCAAGTGTTATTCCCGCCCGGCCCTCCAGGAACCCGGCGGTCTGCCTGTCCAGCGTGGTGTACTTGCCGGCTATGGTTATTGTGCCGCCGATGTTTTTGTCCCCGATCCCGGGGCCGGACTGACCGGTGGATTCCTGTGCGAGTGCAGAGAACGTCATCGCCGTGGCGAGTGTGAGAGCGAGCAGACGGTTCATGGCTTGTTGTTTTCCTTTCAGAGTGTCTGTTGTGATTGTAGTGTCCGTGGTGTACGGGTGTTCGAATAACTGAACACAAGATACAGCACGGGATCGTCCAGACGAAATGAAAGAGGATGAGCCGGTATTGCGGAGGGACGAACCTGCGGGATTCCGGATAAAGACGAATCCCGCAGGTCCGTGTGAAAGGCCTACTTCTGGAAGATCATACGCTTTGTTACCGCCATACCTTTTGCTTCGAGCCGGTAGAAGTAGATCCCTGACGCCACCTGGTTGCCCGTCCCGTTTGTGCCGTTCCAGGTTGCCGCATGTGTTCCTGCCTGCACGGTGGCGTCAACAAGCGTGCTCATCCGCCGTCCCAGCAGATCGTAGACCGCCAATCTGACGTGCACGGCCTCAGGCAGGTCAAAGCGGATGGTGGTTCCGGCATTAAACGGATTCGGGTAGTTTGTCCAGAGGGCGACGTTGTCGGGCAGGGTGGGGGTAGGGGATGGTTCCTCGGATTCCAGTTGCCGGAGTGAAGCAAGGTCCGGATATGCCTGGCGGATATACCGCGTGTGCCAGCGCAGGTAATCGATATTCCGGATCCGGTCACCGCCGGCGGCACCGACGATTGCATAGACCACTTCCACGCTGTCGCCGATGCCCAGCCCATCAATATCGCCCTGCCCTGTAACAGGGTCTCCCGCATGAATGAAGAATCGGGGGTTTCCGTTTGCGTCTTCCCATGTGCCCAATGGCATTGTCGATGGATAGGGCAGATAGCCGCGCATCCAATTGTACATCCGCTTCCCCCCCTCGGCAGTATAGGGAGGGTCACCAAAACTGACTCCTGTGGATTTTGCAAAGAATGAACTCATCCGCAGTGGGCGTGCCCATTAGCGAATGTCCACGGCAAAACCCATTCCCCAATCATTCCGTTTTACATCGTAGTACTGGTGGTAGATCTCCGTACCGGCGCGGTAGCTAATGAACAGTCTTATCCCGCTCCCGTCCCATTCCCCGAATTTGATCCCGCCTTCCAGAATGTTGGTTCCGGAGAGGCGTTCCACCCCGGATAACATAAAATGGTCGGCGATATACAGGTTCGCCGGTTGTCCCCAGACCTGACCCGTCCACTCTGAAGTGTGGGCCACGGCCCCCTGAAAGGTGTTGAACCGCACCATGTTTCCGGGGCGGGCAAACCAGGCCTGGCTGAATCCGGCGTACAGCATTGCCGACCATGCCTTCGTACCCCACCTGTATGCTGCGGTCGCCTCTGCGTGATCGCGTGAGTACGGGCGGGGTAATTGTCCGTCGATCCAGGTCTTTGTCTCCAGACGGAAATGCCCGTCAATAAGATGTGAACTCAGATGCAGGATCCGCAGGCGCAGCATGGTGGAGGATGTGGCACGCCGGTGGAGATAAACGATATGTGCCCCGAAAAACCCGTCAACGGCATCAACCTGGAGATGAAGGCCCTGGTACGATCTGGTCAGGGCATACACGAACATCGCCACTCCCATGTGGAACCGCGCTGCGGTGTCCGATGACGGGTAGAAAGCGAGGAAGTCATAGGTCGCCCCGATATCCAGCTGCATCCGCATCGACCCGAACTCCCGACGTATGCCGACGCGCGGTTCTTCCGGGCTTGCCGGAAGGGGAGCAAAAAGAGCCTTGCCGGGTAAGAGGATCATAGCGGAACGCGGGGTAGAAGCATCCTGAGGGAACGCCGTAAACGTGGCGCATGTTAGAGTGAAAGCCAGGAGCAGGCGGTATGGTGTCACGATCCGTCCAGTGGGCTGTGTAGACGATGTTCTTGATAAATATAGAGAAGACACCCCGGACAGTCAAACCCATGTTTGAATCTCAGAAGACGGTTTTGTACATTAGAGTGTTTTGTTCTCAGACCCAGCCGGAGTAATCGTATGAAGAAACTGTTCAGCATCATCTTCCTGATCCTCTTGACGGCCTCGCTCTCGCCGGCCCAGGAGGAGCCCATTCCCCCCAGACGTTCCCGCATGGTAAAGATGGGACTGTTCGTTGGATATACACCGGGCTGGTTGTTCCTTGATGTGAAACCCGTCAACACATTTCTGACTGCCGGCAGGGGTGCAGCGCTGAAAGACGACGGGGTCTTTATGAGCGGGGGCGGCGGTGCTGCGTACATCATGCTCATCCCGAACGTCCGTCTTGGCGGTGTCTGGATGTCCGGTGCACTCAAGAGTACATCCATCGATGGGGCTGCGATCCGGCGCGATACCAGGCTGAATGTGAGTCTGAGCGCCGTGACGATAGAGTATGTGGTCCCTATTGTGGAACGGTTCGATATTGCATTCGGGGCGATGCTCGGGTGGGGCGGACTTGAACTCACGCTGCGGCAGAGTAATGGTGGCTCGAATACATGGGTGGGAGAGCAGAATCTGTTCTCCTCCTGGACCGCCGGTTCCCCCGGCAACATGACACGCACGCTGACAGGCTCGTATTTCCTCTGGGCACCGACAGTGAATGTGGAGTATGCATTCCTCAGCTGGCTCGGGGCACGGATCGGTGTCAGTTATGTGGGAATGTCATTCCCCTCATGGCAGGTGGACGGGCACTATGAGTTGCTCGGTGTGCCGGGCGACATCTCGGGCAAGGGTCTGATGATTCAGGCGGGGCTGTTCGTAGGAACGTTCTAGCGCCGGGTATAAGAAAAGGCCCTTCGCACAGGCGTGGGAAAGACCAACCGGGATTCCGGCCGTTTGCAACGCCGGCGTGTTATGCCTCTTCGAGGGGCTCCGGCAACCTCTGGGCCTGTTGTGCTACTGTTGTTTTCCCACCACGAAGTAGAATTTCCTTCCCTCCCCATCATACATAAAGAAGCCTTCGTCTCCAGTCCGTAACCAGCCTCCGCGGAACACTCGTTCGGTGGAAGCGGGGTCGGCATCATAACCGCACATGATGTTGTGACCGCGAAGAACGATCTCGCCACGCTGGCCTTCTTCCATTTCGTTTCCTTCCGCATCCTGTATCGTCATATCGTTCGCCGAAATGGGCATTCCGACGGATGGAAATTCATGACCGGAAAGCCAGGATTTGTGTTCGCCGGGGGGAAGGTCCAGCGGTACGAAACAGGAGCATGCAGTCGCCTCTGACAACCCGTACCCATGGATCACCCGTCTCTTGAATGTGATCTCGAACTTTTGTGCAAGATCAACCGTGAGCGGCCCGGCGCCACAAATGAGGTGGCGGAAATGCGCGAGTTTGTACATATCGACAGAAAGTTTGGCCTTAATCAATGACTGGAGCAACGCGGAGTCGATACTCACCACGGTGATACGATCCGCGGCAATACGTTCAAAAAACTTCTCTGCGTTAAACGTTTCGTTCAACACCACACCACCCCCGGCGGCAAGAGGAGTGAGCAGGGTCAACACGATCCCCTTGACATGATGAATCGGAAGGATACACATAAGCCGCTGGTCATCGGACAGGCGGTGCCACTCCGCAATGCTGAGTGCTTCTGCGATGAGGTTCACATGCTCGAGCACCACACCCTTTGGACTGCCCGGCACCGTGCATGAGTACATCACAAGCGCTGTATCGTTCAGGTTCACCGGTACGGGCGGACGAAATTGCGTACTCAGCCGGACTGCGTCTGTCTCCAGGTGAGGGAGATCGGGTTTCAGACGATGTCCGACCTGGACCACCATCTTGAGGTCCGGGGCTTGAGCCCGGAGCGAGAGGATGCGGTCCACATACCTGTCCCGCACGTACACCACTTTCGACCTGGAGTGCTTCAGGATACATGCTATCGTACCGTCGTCGTCAAGCGGGTTTATCGGGACAAGGGCTGCACCCAGCAGGAATGCCGCAAAGTACTGTATGACCACGTCAGGATGATTATGCGAAACCGTTGCAACACGGTCGCCGTGCCGGATCCCCACTGACTGAAGATGGTTCGCTGTCCGGCATGCTTCTTCAAGAAATTCCCTGTAGGTGATTTCACGGCGTTGCCCCTCGGTACTGTAATAAATGAGAAACACTTTCTGCTCGTGCTGGTCGACCTGGTCCTCCAGGAGGTGACCGAGACTCCGGTATGGAAGGGATGGGTCCGTGATCGGCGCGCTGTGAAGGCTGCGTGCCTGAGCGATGGTCTGCGGCGTGGTCATTTACTTTCCCCGAAATTCCGTGTCGATGATGTCGATTTCTCCAGGATATGTAAGCGGACCGTACTCCGTGCGCATGGTTGGTTTTGCGCGGAGCGTCACGCGGCTGGCCGAGCCCTGTGCACCACCAAGTGCAAGGGCGAGATTCAGGATTTTATCGTATCCTCGGTCGTTGAAGAACTTCATCAAATCAAGGTTCATGCGGAGCGGGATAACCGCTTCCTGTCCCGTGCCGGGAATGGTGATGGGTTCGGGGATATCACCGGAGATGGTGGGTGTGTCATCAATGCGCAGATTCCACGCGAAGCTGGTAAGCGTCGCGGCCGATGCCGGCGTACCCCCCGTTCCGTCATTGGGATTCTGAGCGGCCACTCGTAACGTGAAGCTCGCCGGGAGCTCCCCGCGGCTGAACGCGGCGATGGCGGTTGCGGCATCGCCCAGACCAAGGGCCGTTTTGCCTGACAGGGAGATCCCTGCAACCTGGAAATCGCTGATACCGGCCAGCTTGAAGGAACAACGTGACAGGTTGGTGACTGCCTGACCGAGTTCCTTCACGACGTTGCAGGAAGCGAATAGCATGGTGGACAGCATACCCACCAAAACGTAACGGGCTATGGTTCGCCGGATCATCTTATCGGTCCCCACTTTTTATTCTTTTCACTATTTTTTTGTCGTCTCAAGCGCGTCAACAAGCAACCGTGTCTGAGGTCGTGTGCCGTGGGGGAATACAGGTGATTGACGGTTCCTTGGCATGAGGGAGTGCCCCGGCGGAGCGAAGAGCAATTCCGTGCTCTGTCGCAGGCGCTGGTTTGCCGGTGTGAAATGGAAACAGGAGAATGTCAGATGCCCCAAATCCGCGGTGGAGTGCGGCATGAGGCCTGCCGGGCTTGAAGGGCGTGATGGACCCACTATATGGAGGAACTGGGGGCAAAGTCAGAAGCCGGGACAAGTGCTCATTAGTCTGAAAAAAGGTACACAGGATGGGAGGGAAAAGCAAGGCCAAGCGTACCCCTGTGCCACGATCCACAGATCCGCCTAATTTCCTTGAGGATGCCTGGTACATCAGGGAATCAGGCCGGTTTCCACATCCATGACCTGTATATCCTTCAGGCGGGAGTGCGGCAGTACGTTCAGATGCTCAATCTTCCCGGCGCGCACTCTGGCTTCGATGACAGTCTCCCGAGGTGCATGGAGCCGGAAATCTACATCCCATCCCCCTGGCCAGGCAGGGAGGAGTAGGATCGTATCTCCCTCATACTGGACCAGCATCCGTTGCAGAGCAATCGCGGCTACTGATCCATGATCCTGGTCCGGCGTCCAATCGTAGTTCGGACCCCAGAACGCCGGAAACCGGCAGAGGGAGTCCCATGTTGCAAAGTTCTCCGCGACCAGGCGCGCCGACTCTCCGGCAAGTCCGAGGTACGCGGCCTGGATGGCGTGTTGCGCCCAACCCCCATTCATTGTGTTGATCCGATGCGCGTAGGTGCGCCTCGCAAGGTCAAGGCCCGGCTTATCCACGCCATACAATCGAAATGGAAACACGGCATAGAGCTCCGGGTTCTCGATATTTGCCGATGTGCCATACTCAGTTGCGGGGGCAAGGAGTGTGTCGCCCCGCACTACGTGTGTTGGCAACGGAGGCAATGATGAGAGCAGTTCCTTCCATTGAGCACGCTGGTCAGGCCCGGTGAGATTGTGCGGTAACGCGAACATCCGTTCTGCCACCGCGCGGATTCCGGCAATGTCCGGAGCTGGATTTACGACGGCATGGTACGTCTCGAGTGCCTGTGCGGGTTCAAACCGGATGATGCCGGCTTTGTCGCGAGGCCAATGCCGGTCAAAAAACGTGAGCACCGCGGAAGCAAGCGGCACGAGTGTTTGAGAAACGAATGTTTCGCTCCAATGGAATTCCGAAAAATCCAGCATCATCAGAGAAAGCTCGAGACCGGCGGTCCAGTAGTATCGAATGTAGGTGTTTGATGTCAGCCCGTCGGGCATTCCGGTTCGTTGTCGGCCATAGTTTTCGTCTGTGTAGGTACCCCAGAAGTTCATGACCTCTGGAAAAAAAGCCCCGTCGTGGTTGTAGTACCGTTGAGTAGCTCGAGCACGAAGGGGGAGTACGCTGGAGTACATGTCAAAGAGCGGCTTCATCATGTCGGAATCGCCGGCTTGTAGCATAGACCAGTAGGGGAGGCGCGTATTCTGGAACCAGTACGGCCCACCCCACCGGCGGTAGTCAGAGTCAATCCCCCTGGAAGGAGCGTTCCGATCGTACGTGTCGACCGTGAAAAGGGAACCGTTAAACTTGATCGGCATCGCCCCCCGCCCTCCACAGGCATTGACGAACCGCTGGAGCATGTAGCCGCGCGTTACCGCGGAAGTCACGGCCTCCCGGACTGAATCTGGAGCTGACACAAGGATGCTGCTCCGTTCCCAGAACGTGTTCCACCATGCGCGGTGTGTTTCAAATCTTTTTTCAAGGGGTATGGCAGATATCGTCCGGGCTCGTTCGCCCACCCCGCCGAGCCACTGTTCTGGAGTATCGTGAATGGAAGTGTGAGGATAGATGGAGATCTGTATGTCTTTCTGCGGATGGGTGGTCTGCAGGACGGTGTCCGCGACGGCTTCAAGTCCGTTCCCCTCGATTATACCGCCGAATGTCCGTTGGAGCAATGGATCGGATATTGAAATTGTTTCTGCTGCGAGTCCTTGCAGGGAAAGGTTGTCTTTCCAGACCGATCTCCGGTTTTGGTGAAACCAGGCAAGCCGATTGTTGGTGTGGGGGAGGATCAGATCAGGTTCTACGAACACCGGGGGACCGTCGGCGCCATGAAGTCCGTAGGCGGATTCGATTTCTTCGGACCGGAGCATTTGCCGGCGATCCTTCCGCCAGAGTTCAAGAGTGAGACGTGCCGTAACCGGGATGCGGCTTTGAATCTCGCAGATGATGGCCGGATTCAGCGCATCGACCCAGAGTCGGGCACTCATGCTGTGTTCTCCCCGTCCGGCGGACAACGTGATACAGCCGTCCCGCAGACTCAATTCCTGGCGGAACGAAGCACTATCTGCAAGCAGAGCGGGGGAGAGCGACACCCGCACTTTGCCAAGCTTCAGAAGTCGGCCGTTCTCCGACCACGCGTCCGATTTCGCAATATAGAAGAGCAAGTCTCCGTTTTTCTCCACCCAGGCGTTCAGACCGATATCGCCGTTTCCGAGGGGGACGGAGCCCAGTGAATTCAGGCCGGGAGAATACCAGACGAGGATCTGGTCTCTGGAGGAAAAGACATCCTCCCCTTGTGCCCGGGAGGACCCGGGAGAGAGAAGCGAGACGGCAACGAGAAGTGCAACGACGAAGGTTCTTGCCATAGAATGATCTGCAAAGGTGAACGTTGTACCCGCTTGTGGCTACGACCGGGCTCCTCAGCGGTTGACCGGCTTATCCATTCGCACCGTGACCTTTGTCCAGCCCTTGTCACCGGCCTTGACGTTGTCCAACAGCACCGTCCGGTATCCCGGCCTGGATACGATAACGGAATGTGAACCGGGCCTCAAGAGTCGGTACAGCACACCGGTTTGCGGGTGACTTGTACGGCGGGCGATGTCTTCGGTTTCGATTGCAGGGAACCACACAGTTGCTTCGAGCGGGGAGCCTGTCTTCGCATCCACGACGCGTATGACAAGACCGGGTCCTTCAGTGCGATTGAGCATATAGCGGATACCTTTGAGATTCGCCCGCACGATTCCATCGACTTCATAGGGAGGGAATATGCCGGCACCTTTACCCGTTTCCACCACAAAATCGAAAGTGCCGAGGGTTCCGTAGAGCCAGGGGTAGGATTGTCCGACAAGCCCTGCTCCATATTCTGCTTTGTAGGAGGTATCTCCACGCATGGTCGGAATACTGCCGGCGAGTCCATGTGCAATGTCCGTCAGGAGAACATCATCGGGGGCTTTGCGCCCCGCCCAATTCCAGGGGTAGAAGATGACCTCACCCTGACTATGGTAGGTCAGGGAGAGAAGGAATCGTTTTGACCGGGCGAGATCGGCAAGGGCCCGGGGTTCTGATTCGGAAAACGGGAACGCCCCGCGGTACCGGCCGCTTGTCGGATCTCCGCTGCCGCCGTGCGCCCAGTTAAAGTCGTAATTCCGGTTAAGGTCGATTCCATCCGGATAATTCAGAACCCCGTTGGAGTCTGTGTCGCGGGTGTTTTTCCGCCATCGTGGATCCCGGCCGGAGGTGACCACATCATGGCCGTCAACGTTGAGCACCGGGATGATGTAGATCTGAACGTTGTTCACCCATCGGGTGATATCGGGATCCTTGCCGTACTGTTCCACGAGTTCATGGAGCGCGGCCATGCATATCTCTGCGCCGAGGACTTCATTACTATGGTGGCACCCGTTGATGAGCATGGCCGGACGGTCATCGTCTTTTTTGACGTTTCGGGAGACTTTTACCGCGTAGATGGGTTGTTGAGTCCGCGATGTGGCACCTATCTGGAACCGATGCACCAGGTCCGGGAAGGCCTTTTGCAGTGACTCTACCTCTCGAAGAATATCGCTGTACGTATGGTATGGTTTCTCGAGCTTGAATGTCGGTCCGTACACTGCCCGGCGGATAAGCGTCAGCTCGCTGGAATCCTCCATGACCGTTTCGCATTGGAGGCCCCTCTCGCGAAGGAGATTCAACTCTGCGGGAGTAACGAGGATGAGCGCCGTATCACGGACCATGGAGACGATGCTCCGGGATTCATATTCATCGAACGTCAGGATACCCTGTTTGAAAAGAACCTCCGGTTTAACGTTGTCGATGCGGATGAGGATCGTCCGCCGGCGGTCCGTTTGTGCAAAGAGCATCGAAATGAAGAGGAATGGCAGTAGAACGGTAAGGAAGCGCAATGTCCGCATGGAGTCCACCGTGGAATAATGACAGGGGAACGAGCTTCCGGAAGTGATAACCGGGATTGAGCGATCGGGCTCGTCCACAACATATTCATGATTGATGAGAGAATCAAACCGAGATGCTCCGTTTTATGATAGAGGAGAACCGTGCGGTGGGGGGTGATTGGCTTGACAATGGGTGGGTAAAATGTTATATTAAAATGCTGTCATGATCGCGGGGTGGAGCAATTGGTAGCTCGTCGGGCTCATAACCCGAAGGTTGCAGGTTCAAGTCCTGTCCCCGCTACTACACATACAAGTACCCGATGGAACAAACAGAGCACTCTAGGCCTGTTTCACCATCGGGTATTTTTCTTGGGTGAAAAGAGAACCACACGGAGACCTTATGATACGATCACGAATTTTTGTACGCATGGCGACAATGTTGGTAGCCGGACTGCTGGTGTTCGGTACTGCCGGCGCTCAGGATGTCAAAAAGGAGTTGTTTGACGAGACTGACAATCTGGTGCGGCAGGCAAAGGAAAAGAACGCCCATCTGTACTCCCCGGGCGCATATAAAAAGGCGATGGAGTACTACAATGATGCCGATTCGGATTACAAGAAGGGGCGCAACCTGGAAGATATCCGTTCAAAGCTCAAGGGAACCCGCGCGTTTCTTCACAAGGCGATGGAAGGCGTCAAAATGGGCGAGGTGACCTTCTCCGCGACCATGGCCGCGCGAAGCGATGCCCTGAGCGCGGAGGCAAGGACGTTTTCGGCCGCCACCTGGAAAAAGGCTGAAGAACAGTTTACCTCCGCTGCGGAGCAACTGGAGGACGGCGATGTGAATGATGCAAAATCGGAGGCCGGTGAAGCGGAGGGCCTTTATCGGGCTGCGGAACTTGAAGCCATCAAAGGCAACTATCTGAATCCGGCACACGCTCTCCTGAAGCGCGCGGAGGATCTGGGCGTTGATGATACAGCGCCAAAGACGATTGCGAAGGCCAAACAGCTTGCGCTGAGCGCTGAAGCTCTGTTGCAACAGAACCGGTACGATACGGATGAGGCCCGGCAGATGGCGCAGGAAGCAAAATATGAAGCGGCGCATGCAATCTACCTCCACAAGACCTTCACCGCAATGGACAAGGCGGACAAGGGCCTTGAGGATCTCCGGCTGGCTTCCGAGAAGACCATGCAGCGAATCTCCGGAAGTCTCGACTTGCTCGCGCGATTTGATAACGGCCTTGACGATGAGGCCGATCGGATCATCAAGGAACTCAAAACGCGGGAGAATAAGAGCGCTGATCAGGCCAGAACAATTGCGAGCCTGACCGATCAACACAACACCCTGAAGCGGCAGGTTGAAGCCATGACAAGCCGGCTCGGGACCCTGACGAAGGCGGAGAAGGATCTTCAGGAAGACCTGACACGGAAGCGTGAGGAGGATGCGCGCATTGCGGAGGTCAGCAACCTCTTCAGCGACGCCGAAGGAAAGGTTCTGCGCGATGACCAGAACATTATTACCCGTCTTTACGGACTCTCGTTTGCTGTCGGCAAGAGCGAGATTGAGCCGCAGCACTTCTCACTCCTGACAAAAGTCCAGCAGGCGATCAAAAGTTTCCCGGGATGCCAGGTCGTCATCGAGGGACATACGGATTCGCAGGGAAGTGACGCGGTCAATCAGCGCCTGTCAGAAGAGCGCGCACGCGCAGTGGAGGAGTATCTCCGCGCGAATATGGGGTCGAGCCTGGTAGTTTCCTCTTCTGGCTACGGCGAAAGCCGGCCGATCGCCAGCAACGATACCGTCGAGGGCAGGGCAAAGAACCGGCGGATCGATGTTGTCATTGTTCCCGCATACTCACTCATGAACAAGTAGAAAACATCGGGATAGCTTCCAGGAAGGACGGACGATGATGGAGGGACCCTTGAGTCCCTCCATCATTTTTGTGTTGTGAGGAGCGAGGCAAAACGCTGGCCTGACGAACAGGAAGCACATACGAGGCGACCGTAGCGGATGAGAAGGCCAATATCTTCAAAGTCCAATACCTGCACGGCAGCTACGGGCGTAGATGTGACAGGCATAAGCGGGAAAGTGGGTGCGCATTACCCGGGGAGATCTGCTCTCTGGCCATGAGCTACCGTCGTTGCAAGGCGATGGGAGAGGAGAGCAGAAGTCAGCAAAGGGCATAGTAGGTCATGCGACCAGTGGCTGAAGGCCCGAACATAAAGAGGAAGGCAAGATCCTTCCCTTTCGATGACGCAGGAGACGCAGACAGTATGACTGAGAAGTCCGAGGCCGACTATCGCAATACTCGCCGGAAGCGGGGTGAGCGGAGTGCTGGCGCGTCAAACGTCACGGCAAGGGAAGAAACGTCGAGCCCAGAGGGGACGGCGCTCATGGAGGCAGTAGTCGCGCGGAAGAACATGACGCGGGCGTATGCCCGCGTGATACAGAATAAGGGAGCGGCTGGAGCGGATGCGATGACGGTGGAGGAGCTGCAACCGTATCTGCGAGATCACTGGGAAGGCATTAAGAAGGAACTGCTGGAAGGGAGCTACAGACCACAGGCAGTACGGAAGGTGGAAATCCCCAAGCCCGGAGGCGGCACAAGGATGCTTGGGATACCGACCGTTGTGGACCGTCTCATCCAGCAGGCGCTGCATCAGGTGATGACGGCAATCTTTGACAGACACTTTTCCACGTCGAGCTATGGCTTCCGCGAGGGCAGAAGCGCGCACCAGGCGGTAACACAGGCGCGACGCCACGTGGCAGAAGGGAAGCGGTGGGTTGTAGACATCGACTTGGAAAAGTTCTTCGACCGTGTCAACCACGACGTGTTGATGTCGAGAGTAGCCCGCCGGGTACAGGACAAGCGCGTGCTCAGGGTGATACGGCGCTATCTGCAAGCGGGGATGATGTCCGATGGGATAGTGGCAGTGCGCACGGAGGGGACACCGCAAGGAGGTCCACTCTCACCGCTGTTGTCGAACATTCTGCTGGACGATCTGGACAAGGAACTGGAGAGACGCGGTCACGCGTTCTGCCGGTATGCCGACGACTGCAACGTATACGTGCGGTCACGGATAGCCGGAGAGCGTGTCATGACTTCGCTGAAACAGTTCCTTGACAAGCATCTCCGATTACGGGTCAACGAAGCGAAGAGCGCTGTCGGACGTCCATGGCAACGGACGTTCCTTGGCTACTCCATGACCGTCCATCGGAAACCGAGGCTGACTGTGGCCGCGAGTTCACGAGATAGGCTCAAGGAGAAGGTCCGGGAACTCTTGCGCCGGGGGCGTGGACAGAGCGTTGGGCAGGTCATCAAGGAACTCCAGCCACTTCTTCGGGGCTGGATCGCGTACTTCAAGCTTGCGGAGGCAAGGAAAACCTTCGAGGAACTCGATGGATGGATACGGCGGAAGCTGCGCTGTGTGTTATGGCGGCAGTGGAAGCGGGTCTACCCACCTGCTAAACGTAACCTCGATATCAATGACGGTTGGCATCAACTGCATCCCGACACACCCCCATGAACTCTGCAGCCTCTCCTCGTGTTGTACTGTTTTCTGCATGTCTCTACTGAGTGGCTTCGCCTCCAGGATGGTATGTCATTTTGAAAATTAAAAGAACACTCTCATCCACACTTCAACTTTCTGTTGAAACGATTTACTGCCATACTCCGTATTCCCACCTCCTGTTATAAGAGTGGACCAGAGGATGAACTCAGCGTTGGTCACGGGCTTGTAGCTCACGGTCATAGACAGTAGGACACTCCGGTCAGCAAGGTTATAGATTGTAAACAGCGACGGCGTAAAGTACAATAGATCGAATGGCTCGGGCTTGGTCAACTTGAGATACAAATAATCCTTCATCAAGTTGCTGGCGCGAAAATACGTTTGGTTCACCTTAGCCACTTGCTGAAGTCGTATCGGGTCATTGTCCTGTGTGCCCGAGGTGAGAAATCTGTGGTACGAGTCAAACTCGGAGGCGCTCAATCCGATGTCGTTGTGGTAGTACTCGACAATGAGCGTGGCGTTTGATTCGTGCAAGTATCGAATGCCTGCGAGATATGAAGCGCCATTGACGGAACCCGACGCGAGGGCATTGTCCCTGATAGTGAACCGCTCAACATTCACATTGTAGCTCAGCTCACCATGCACTTCCAGATTGTCGGAAAGGTTCCGAGCGATATCCATCCCCACGCGCCTGGGGTTTCGAATACTATAGAAACCCATCATGTCAATATCGGTGTCCCATAGAAGGAAGGAGGTTTTGAGTGCAAGATCGGTGTGTTTCAGCTCACCAAACCGAGAGGTTGTGTTGCCGGATGAAGGTATGACAACGAAGATGAATGATATGTTCTGCAGTGCTTCGGAAGAGAAACTTTTCACATATTCGACATTTGCAGAGAGCACACCTGCCTGCGCAAGCTCCGGATTTTCCGGGTCTTTCAATGGGTTGACGTAGCCTACGGGATTGAACGCGTATCCCTTTCCCCAATTGTACAATCGTTTTCCCGCTTGCACGGTTGTATTGAATGATGGATTGATATTGCCGTACGCCTCGAACATGTCCACTGATGCGTCAGCATCGCTGAAGTATGTTGCATGAGTCCTCAGGAAAACGCCAAGGTCGCTTGTCCTGTATTCAGCATTCAGGTATGGTTCAAAACGATATTGTGCAAGCAACGATGTCGAGGGTTTGTCCACAGGGAATTGCAGCATGTATACTGGAGAGTTATCGCGCATGTGGAAGAGTGTGTACTTCACGTCGAGATTGCCGCTCCAGTCGATCGTCTTTTCTGGAGGAGGCGTCAGTACCTCATCTTGCGAAGACGATATGGTTGGGACAGTCAACAACATCAATACGAATAGAATGAGCGCCTTCTTCGTAACAGTGTGTCGTGTCATCATCAGTATCTACCACTCCCATAATATTGCGAGTATCCGCACCTCCGTGTTAGGGAGAAACAAATCTTTCCAACGCACATTCTCGTCCCTCAAGAGCGGATGGAGCACCCCCCCCCGCCTCCTATCACCAGAAAGTCTATCCCATGCCCCTGAAAATGTTCGAACGCATGAGCGTGCCCACTGAGAAACACTTTGCAATAGGTATCCATCTTTTGCCATTCGGCTTCACTAGATCCTATTGTAGTTACATCGCCAAGATGAAAAAGGGCCGCAACGTCGCGCTCCTGGACAAGCGCGTTAAAAATCGCTGCTGTGGCCTCTTCATTCCGGTCGCTCTGTAACCTGATCGTTTCAATCCAGAGTGGATCTTGTGTGTCGCTGACAAAGGCAAGGACGGTTTTGGATGCTTCGGGCGCACGTGGTGCCGTTGCCGAGGAGTCGAGACTGTTGTAGGAATCAAACGCCGGGACTGCACCGCCGAGAAGAAGAAACTTCAGATGGAACAGAGTGTGTGCGATCAGGAAAATGGTCACCGCAATTCTCCAAGTCGCTTCATGTACGTAAGCGTAAACACTTCATCGGGGAATTGCCGCTTCGTAATGGTCTGATAAATCATGAGCGATCTGAAGCCTTTGTACAGCGGACTGTACGTTTCAATGACAGAAGGGCGAGTCAGTCCGCCCCCGAAGTGCTTATCTTCTTTGAATTCCAATGTCTTGATGAGCATGCCGCTTGCAGAGTATGCCTCCACCTTGCGGAGTATCTTTTTATCTTTTGTAATCCACATCTTCAGGCGGTCGTACGCCACTCTTTTGTTCTTCGCTTTCAAGTCGAGGAGATACTCTTTGTCTGTTCCCTCGGAATATGTGGCGTCGTACTCCGTCGAATATTCTAACTGCATAATGTCCGCATTATTGAAAACGCCCCCCACAACGGACTGCAGGCTCGTGATGCGTATGGGCCTGTTCGCGCTCGGGATGAAGAGCCACATGTTCTCGCCGAGACGAAGCGTCGAACGGCCCTTTTCACTTGCAGGCAAAAGATACAACATCGCAATCTTGTCTTTCCCTTTCTTCACGGTGTAGAATGTGAACTCTTTCTTCGATCCGTCAGGTTCTTCATTGATGAGTTTGCGATTTGCCTCATACGATTCGGGCATGAGATTGTCGTCAACTTCCTTCAAGAGCTTGTTGGCGTCCTGTGCCGTGACAGTAAGAGCAAACAACACCGTGAGGATGTATACTGATAGACTTTTCATATCTTTCTTACCTCTCGTATTCTGGTACTTGGCCCTTAGATTCTCTTCGATGATGATCTTCTTCGAAGAGTATGACATGGAAAAGTCTTGCGTTGGCGCAGTCAATACCTTCAATCAGGTTGATGACGCCGCATCCGCTTCCATCTACGTTGACAGAAGTCGTTACGTAGTTCTGCATCGTTTCTCATCCCGCCGTTGAGATTGTTTCAGCTCAAAAAGGGAATCATGCAATGATGCGATAGCAGATTGTATGAGCATCCTGATAGACGACATGGTCTACACGTGTCCCAGCGCATCCACAGGTTCCATCTTTGATGCTTTATATGCTGGTTGGAATCCGGCGAAGAGTGACACGAACATGACGATAAGTGCGACCCACAAGATTTCAACCGCCGGGATGCTTGGCGAGAGCGACACGTCCATTTGACCGAAGGTAAATTCAATCTTTGTTGTGTTCATGACCCACAAGATGCCAAGTCCGATGACAATACCTGCAACCGTGCTCAGCAATCCCATCGCAAACCCTTCGATCAGGAAGAGGGAGAGAATCCGGCGTGGTGGTGTTCCGATTGCTGCGATAGTGCCAATTTCGCTGATCCGCTCATACACCGACATCGTCATGATGTTGAGGATACTCACGAGTACGATGGTAATCAAGATGAACTTGACGACGAAGATCAGGATGTCAACGATATGTGCGATGCTCGCGAACGGTGAAAGTTGTTCCCACGTATGTACTTCGAATGGCACTTGCGACGCAGTGGATGCGTTCTTCAGCTGTGCGAATACCGTGCTGAGTTGATCGAATCGTTGTAAGTGAATCGCGATTTCCACTATTTCCGACTGATCCATTCTTAAAAGTTCTTGTGCATCCCGGATATGGATATAGCCGTCCTTGCCGGACGGACCGAAGACATTCTCCGTGACCGCGGCAATGCGTACCGTAACGGCATTGACCGAGCCTTCTTTATTCGTCGCGACCAGAACAATCTCATCTCCTATCTTCAGCGAAAGGCCATGCATGAGGTTCTCGGGAACCAATATTTCTCCTGGCGTGAGAAATGTGTCAGGATCGGGCACGTGCCCTTTAATCCGTTTCACAAATTCCGGCACCGTGCGATTCTCCATTTCCGGGTATACGGCGCTCAACCGGATGTTCGATGTTTGCGCATAGTTACTGATCATCGCTCCAAACTTGATCCGCGGACTGTACGCTGCGACTTCAGGGATGCCTTTCAGCTGCGTTTCGACCTTCTCGAGCTCCGCTCCAGAAAGTGTGAGGTTCAGTGGTAAGTTATCGATAGACGCGACATATCCCTTCTTGTGGATTTGCAGATCGCCCATCGCTGTGTTCGTTAGTACGCCCACCATTTGTGATTTAAAGGAAATGGCAAGCCCTCCAAACACGACCACGAGGATTACGCCAAACGCAATGAGTGATGAAGTAAGAAGCGTCCGTCGTTTGTTTCGAAACAAATTGCGGAGTGCAATCATGATGAGATTTCTCATTGATCATCTTGCCTTTCTGTGTTCCGTGCTGACGATGATGCCGTCTTCCAGTGTATGTATGACTTCTGCCTCTCCAACAATTTTAGGGTCATGCGTCGAAAAGATGAACGTTGTCCCAAATTCGCTCGTCATCTCGTGCATAATGTTGATGACGGTGAACGCGGTGGCACGGTCGAGATTGGCAGTTGGCTCGTCTGCAAGAACAATCTGCGGATTCGTCACTAAGGCGCGGGCAACAGCCACGCGCTGTTTCTGTCCGCCAGAAATTTGGTTCGGATATTTGTCCTTTTGGTCGGTCATTCCGACCTTAGCCAGCAATCGTAGCACGCGGTCACGGCGTTGCTGTGAGGGAAGCCGGTCGAGCATAAGGAGGGGGTATTCAACGTTTTCAGACACGGTCAGGACGGGAATGAGATTGAAATTCTGGAACACGAAGCCGATAGTCTTTCCACGAAACGCTGCTGCGGCGGCTCTGTCGAACGTGTTCACATCCGTCCCGTTGACGAGGATCCTGCCTTCCGTCGGTTTGTCCAGAACTCCGATGAGGTTCAGCAGCGTTGACTTACCGCTGCCTGAAGGACCGATGAACGACACAAAAGACTGTTTGTTGATCTTCAGCGAAATTCCCCCCAGCGCCTTCACCGAAACTTCACCGGTCTGATACACCTTCGAAACGTTCTCTAATTCGATTAAATTCATCCTCTCCTCGTTTTCAGTGGATTGGTCAACACCCTGTTAGATGCAGCGAAACGTAAAAGGAGTTTCAGCATTTGCCAAGATAACCGACGAATCTCAAAATTGCGCAGACAGTCCGAGAATCGGCAGTATTCCAAAATCGTATCTCGGCGTTTCCGTGATAATACCATTGGAATCTACTTTGTAAGAATAGTCGAGGACGTTTTCCCGGTTATACACGTTCCAAAGATCAAGGTATGCGGTTAACGTCCAAGAACCAAACACAAACTTCTTGTCGAGTCGGACATCAAGTTTGTGGTAAGCGGGAAAGCGTGCTGAGTTGTAATCATCGTCAACCACATAGTACGTGTTGTTCTTCTGCGTCGCACCCACAACCGGGGTATAAGGATTGCCGGATGCGTATTGAAATTTTACTCCAAGCTGCCAATTATCACCGAGTTCCATGCCCGCAATGAAATTCACAATGTGTGGTCTGTCGAATTCGAAAAAATATTCAGCGCTTCCGTCCGCATCACATCGCTTCGATTCGGAATATGTGTACGAAGCCGTTCCGACGAATCCGTCGGTAAACTTTTTCTGGAGCGAAAATTCAATACCTCGCGCAAAACCGGTTCCGGCATTGTAGAGAATATCGTTTGTGTCGCTTCCCACGATAACGTTCGATAAATCTTTGTAGTACACTTCGAACGTACCGCGGAGATCATTGCGTAAAAGCTGGTCTACGCCAAAGATATAATGCGTCGCGCTGCTGCTGCGAAGCTGTCGGTTGATCGGGTCGAGGGCAATGTGGTACGACGCTGGCGTTTGATAAAATTGTCCATACGCTATATTGAATGCTGTTTGATCTGTCAATTGATACGACGCCGACAAACGCGGGCTAAGGGTCGCTTCTTTTGTAAATGAAAAATAGTCATAACGTGCGCCGGCGGTTAAGGAGAGCTGAATCCATGGTTTCCATGTGCTTTGCAGAAATGCTGACGGTTTGTTGCTGACTTCGGGAAGATACGAAATGGACGATGCCGGAATAATTTGCCCGACACGCGTCGTGTCGGCGGGCTTCCAAGATAGCTGCTTCGATTCTATGTAGCGAATCTGCGCGCCCGCTTTGACGTCAACATACGGATTGATGTGATACGTGATTTCATTTTTCAATGTATAGCTCTTTTCAAGTATGTCCTCTCCGATTAAGTCTCGTGCTGTTTCAGTCCCGCGAAGTGTGTTCCAGCCATTACCGGAGTACGACAGCGTAGTTAAGCTGTACGCTTCGGGCGATATGAGGTAGCGCCAATTCACGCCGAACGCTGTCCCGTAGTCGTCACGAGTCAAGTAACTATACTTGCCGGTATCGCTTGAGCTTTTCATCCTGTCAGCGCCTTCACGGTCAATCTGATCAAGATAGTAGAATCCGACAATACTTAATCGGTTCTTTGCGTCTATGTCGTACGTGACTTTTCCAACTGCATCATAATAGCTTGGGGCAGCGGGACGATTGAGCAGCGACGTGAGCAAGTCCAAAAACCCTCGGCGGGCAGAAAATACGACTGAACCATTGTTGAATATCGGACCATCTACCATTGCACCCAGTCCGGCTAGGTTAGCGTTGATGTCGATGTTGTGCACTTCCTTGTTTCCATCCACCATCGTCATATCGAACACCGACGACATTTTGTCTCCATACATTGCCGGGAAACCTCCCGTTAAAAATGTTACTTCTTTCAGTAATGACGGATTTACGATGCTGATGATACCCATCGATTCGCCCGTTCGCGCAAAATGGATAGGATTGTAGATCTCGATATTATCGAGTAGCGTAAGATTTTCATCAGGGCTTCCGCCGCGGACGATCAACTGCGCGCTTTTACCGCCTGCGGTTGCAACACCGGGCAGCGATTGCATGACGCGAAAAATATCTTCCGCCGAGCCTGGTGATCGTCGAATTTCTTGAGGTGAAAGGGTACGATAGCTAACAGTGCTCTCAGCCGGTTTCCGAAAATAGCTACCCGTCACAGTTGCTCCTTCCATTTCAATCTGAGTCGGCGTGAGTTCAATGTGAGCCGTTGTGTTGCGAGACTGGATAACAGAGATGTCTTCTTGAGCCGTGGGCTGGTAGCCGATGTATGAGATTGTCAATTGGTACGTTCCCAGAGGAACGTTCTTGATAACGAAGTAGCCCTTTTCGTCCGTAGCGGCGCCACGTTGAATACCAAGGACGACCACGTTTGCGCCGGGGAGAGGCTGTTTGGTTATTGCATCGCGAACTTCGCCGGAAATGGTCCCTGTGTTTTCCTGTGCGAAGAGAGGCATGGCGACAAGTGCGACCAACCATACAATGTGAAGTTGGTTGATCAATGTTGAAATGCGAGACAGCATTGCCATTCTTGGACTTCCTATAGACAATGGATTGGGTTCTCTCGTGTAATGTTCGATAGCAGAGAAGGAGTTTTGGACAGACAGTGGCGACGCTAAGGCCGTCGCCCCCGTCTGTTGACGGCATTATGCGCAGGGCATCTACTCAACAGATTCCGAGGCCCCGGTCGAAGGCGCTCAGATGGTTCTGCGTTCCTCTGGGCAGATTGCTGTATACGAAGCTGATGTCGCGATCTTCTACACCGTATTGATGATTTGCGCGAAAAAACACGAAGGGCAGTTCGATCGTCTTCCAATCCTATGTATATGCTGCCATGCTACAACACAAAGGCCCCCGGAACACCGGGAGTCTTTGTGTGATTGTGGCAGAATTTCTGAACGCAGCAAGTGCAGTGTGGATCCCGCGTACCGTATCCCTGTCGGCACAGGTCTCGCCATCAAATCTAATGCCGTGAGGCGAAACGTGAGTGCTATCTTTGACTCTCTTCTCGATTTCGTGGCATGGGTTTTAACCATCCCATCTTGTAACACCAGGTGATGGTATCGCGGATACCTTCTTCCAGTCCAATCTCCTGCTCAAATCCGAACTCCTGCTTGGCCTTTGAAGAGTCGCACGTCCAATAGTCCTGCACCATGTCCCGCGCCTTTTCGTAGTTGATCAACGCGGGTTTTTTGCTGAAGAGGGCGAAGAATTCAGCAAACGTCGCAACCACGTACACTCCGGCCTCGGGAATACGAATGGTGAGGGCCTTTCGCCCGATGATGTTCCGGGTCACAAGTCCGATCTGCTTCCAGCCGTAGATCTCCTTGCTTGAGAGAAAGTACGTTTGGCCCTGTGCCCTGGCGCTTTCGCCTGCAAGGATAGTGCCGCGGACGACGTCTCCGACATGCAGGAGGCTCACGTACTTTTCCCCGAACCCGACCACGGGTTGGAGTCCGTTCCGCATCGTTCGGAAGAACTCGAAGACGTCTTTGTCACGGGGTCCGTACACAGCCGGAGGGCGAACGATGGTGACCGGCAATCTGTCTGCCACCTTAAGGCATTCGGTTTCGGCTTGCAGTTTGGACCGGCCATAGGTTGTGATGGGGGAGCCGGAGAGCTCTTCAGTGATGGGGGTGGGGCTCGGGCTGGGGCCGGCGACGGTCTGGCTGCTCACCTGCACGAACCGCCGGAGATTCGGCGCATACCGGAGGGCAGCGAGGAGAAGATTTTTCGTCCCCACGGCATTTGCGGCAAAGTACTCCTCACGGGTTTTGGCCTTTGTGAGTCCGGCAGAATGGTAGATGTAATCCATCCCGCTCACGGCCTGCGCCAGCACCGATTCGTCGGATACATCACCATACACAAATTCGACGTTCAGGTCCTTTAACCATGCCGTACTGCTTGTTTTCCGGAGCAGGCAGCGCACGGAATACCCCTTTGTGAGGAGTTGTTCCACAATGTGACTGCCTATAAATCCACTACCGCCTGTAACGAGGGCTTTTTTCATGTTGGGGCTCAATTGACTTTCAGAGGTTGGTAGAGTATATTAAAATACTTTCATCTAATCAAACCCCCTTTTGTGAGCATCCCAAGAGAGCACTGATGACATCTCCAGAGACCAGAGCTGCGTCTACATTTACTCCCTCCGACGGCGAGGCAAAAAAACCGGTTGATCTCTTTCAGAAATGCAAAGCGTTTACACGTGCCGACGAGATTAAAGCTGCCGGATTCTATCCGTATTTTCATTCCATCGAAGAAAATGAAGGTCCTGTAGTGACTATCGAGGGGCGCAAGGTCATCATGGCCGGTTCGAACAACTATCACGGCCTCACTGCAGACCACAGGGTCAAAGAGGCCGCGATCAAGGCCGTGGAAAAATACGGTTCCGGCTGTTCCGGATCACGATATCTGACCGGGACGCTGGATTTGCACATTGAACTCGAAAAGCGGATAGCACAATTTTTCGGGCGGGAAGACTGCCTTCTGTACAGCACCGGTTACCAGACCGCGCAGGGTATTATTCCGACTCTCGTGCAAAAAGGAGAGTACGTTGTTTCCGACAAGGACAACCATGCCTGCATCGTGGCCGCTAACCTCATGGCGAAGGGGGCGTTCGCGGAGTTTGTGCGGTACAAACATAACGACATGGATGATCTTGAGCGGGTGATCAGCAAGCTGCCCGCAGAAGCGGGAAAGCTGGTTGTCTCCGATGGGGTCTTTAGCACGACCGGCACCATCGTGGAGTTGCCCCGGCTTGTAGCAGCGGCGCGCAGGCACAATGCCCGTGTCCTGATTGATGATGCCCATGCGACAGGGGTGATTGGCAAGGGAGGGCGCGGGACCGCGAGCCATTTCGGCCTCGAACAGGAAGTGGATATGACGATGGGAACTTTCTCCAAGACGTTTTCGTCTCTGGGCGGGTTTGTCGTCGGCGATGCTGTCGTGATCAACTATCTGAAGCATCATGCCCCTGCTTTGATTTTTTCGGCGAGTCCGACTCCCGCCGCAGTGGCCGCTGCGCTTGCGGCGCTGGATATCATGGAAAAGGAGCCGGAACGTATGGATCGCCTGATCCGGAATGCCGACAAGATGAGGAAAGGGTTCAAGGCGCTGGGATTCCGCGTTCTCGATTCGCAGACCGCGATCGTCCCGGTCATCATCGGTGAGGACATGCCCACGTTCGTTTTCTGGCGTGAACTTTTTGAGGCAGGCGTGTTCGTCAATGCATTCGTAAGTCCGGGTGTTCCTCCGGGCATGGCCATGTTACGCACAAGCTATATGGCAACCCACGAGGACCATCATCTGGACACGATTCTGGAGACGTTTGCCGTGATCGGAAAGAAACTCGGCATCATCCGATGAGCATCACCCCCGGGCAGAGAGCCGTCCGGAATCCGACGTAACCCAAACAACCCGCCGTCCCCGGTTGTGATCTCCCGTTCCCGAACCTGAGAGGCCCTACGCATATGAGCTCTGTAACCGTCCGCGTCGTCCGCACGAAACGCGACGTGAAGACGTTCATCAAGTTTCAATGGAAACCGTATGAGGGAAATCCATACTGGGTGCCGCCTTTGTTAATGGATCGGCGCAAGCTGATGGATCGGGAGTCGAACCCATTCTACAAGCATGCTGATGCGGAATTTTTTCTTGCCGAACGGGATGGTGAAGTGGTGGGACGGATCGGTGCCATCATCAATCATAACCACAACCGGGAGCACGATGAGAATATCGGGTTCTTCGGTTTTTTTGAATGTTTTGACGATCAGGCGATTGCCGACGCACTTTTTGACACCGTGAAGTCGTGGCTGCGCGCCCGGGGCGTCACAGCTGTACGCGGACCCGCAAGTCCCTCCGTGAACGATGAGTACGGTATGCTGGTCGAGGGTTTTGACCGGACTCCGACCATCCTGATGGCGTACAACCCGCCCTACTACCCGAAACTGGTTGAGGCGTATGGATTTGTGAAAGCCAAAGATCTGTATTCCTGGCATCTGCACAAGGACAAGGTGTTTACGGAAAAGCTGGTGCGGGTGTCTGAAGCCGCGAAGCAGAGGCAGGGGCTCGTATTCCGGACGATCAACATGAAGGATTTTGACAACGAAGTCAAAAAGATACAGGAGATCTATTCGCGAGGCTGGACGCGGAACTGGGGTGAAGTGCCGCTCACCGATGAAGAGTTCGCGTGTATGGCGCGGGATCTCAAACCGATCGTCAACCCGGCCTTTCTTATTATCGCCGAATCAAAAGGCAAAGCCGTGGGTTTCGGGCTGACGCTGCCCGATTACAATATTATCCTCAAGAAGAACAAACGGGGATGGCTCATCCCCGCGATGATCAGAATGCTGCTTTTCAAGAAGAAGATTGATAACTCCCGGATCATAATCCTGGGCGTGTTGCCCGAATACCTGAATTCCGGTATCGGCGGAATACTTTTCTATGAAACCGCCAAGCGTGTCACCGATACCGGTATCAACAGAGGGGAAGCAAGCTGGGTACTTGAAGACAACGTGATGATGAACCGGGGCGCACAGCTTATGAACGGTGAACTGATCAAGAAACACCGTCTCTATCAACTCCCGATCTAACCCAACCCCAGAACGAGGTCCGTATGCCGGTCAAGAAGGTAGAAAAAATCTGGATGAACGGTACGCTGGTAAACTGGGATGATGCGAAGATCCACGTGCTCTCCCACGTCGTCCATTACGGCACAAGCTGGTTCGAAGGAATCCGGTGTTATGATACTGCGAAGGGCCCTGCGATCTTCCGGCTTGACAAGCACATCCGCCGTCTTTTTGATTCTCTGAAGATTTACCGCACACCGCTCAACTATAACGAGGCACAGGTCGAAACAGCGATTCTTGAAACCATCCGGGCAAACAAGATGCGCGCCTGTTATATCCGTCCGGTCGCGTATCGTGGCTACGGTGATGTCGGGGTGAATCCGCTGGGATGCCCGGTTGATCTGACGGTGGGCGTCTGGGAGTGGGGAACCTATCTGGGTCCCGAGGCGCTTGCGAACGGGATTGATGTGTGTATTTCTTCCTGGAACCGCCCGGCGCCGAATACGTTGCCGACGATGGCAAAGGCGGGTGGAAACTATATCCTCTCGCAGATGATGAAACTCGAAGCTGTGCAGGCTGGATTTGTCGAGGCGATTGCGCTGGATGTCCAGGGGAACCTCAGCGAAGGAAGCGGGGAGAACCTCTTCCTCGTGTACGATGGAGTTCTGTTTACGCCGCCCCTGTCTTCCTCGCTCCTCCCCGGCATCACGCGTATGTCTGTTATTGAGCTCGCCCGCGAGATGGGGTTTGAGGTGAGGGAAAGCGTGGTGCCCCGGGAACTGGTGTACATCGCCGATGAAATGTTTTTCACCGGAACAGCGGCGGAAATCACGCCGATCCGGTCAGTCGACCGTGCCACCGTGGGGAACGGCAAGCCCGGTCCGAAAACCGTTGCTTTACAGAAGGCATTTTTTGATATTGTAAAGAACGCCAATGATCCTCATCACTGGCTGAAGTTCGTGTACAACACCTGATCGTCCTCACAAACGCGGGAGGTGTGCGATGAAGGCTTCACCGCGAAAACCAGCAAAACGACGCACAGTATCGCGACCGAAGAAAAAGGTCACTCAACGTCGGCCAACTCGTGTCCCTCGTTCCCCTGCAAGCGCTCTGGGAATCCGTTCCATCCTTGTGCCAATCGATTTTTCGGTCCATTCCAAAAATGCGCTCAAGTATGCGGTTCCGATGGCCAGACAGTTCGGTGCCTCGCTCCACCTGATTTACGTAGTGGAGCCGACGATTTATCCGGCAGACCTTGGATTCGGGCAGGTGGTGTTGCCCGGCGTAGAAGAAGAATTGCGGCAGAAGGGTGCAAAAGAACTGCAGGTGCTCATTGAACGGGAAATAGGCAACAGGGTCCGTGCCACATCATCAGTGCGGACGGGAAATCCGCATCATGAGATCCTGAACGAAGCCGAGGATTTGGATATCGATCTTATTATCGTGGCCACACACGGCCATACGGGGGTCGAACATATGATCTTCGGGAGCACCGCCGATCGGCTGGTACGGCATGCGCGATGCCCGGTCCTGACGATCCGCCCTGCCGACTGACTCAAAGAGCGAGCAGCGAGGTGTTACTTTTCCCGGTCCACCACAAAGTCTGCAAACGCGATCAGCGATCGGCGTGACGGCGAATCAGGAAAGGTAGCCAGGCGCTGTTGTGCCGATCGCGAGAATTCCCTGGCACGCTCCGTGGCATAGGTAATCCCACCAAACCGTTCCACAAACGCTACGATCTGACGTACGTTTACTTTTTTTCCTCCCGACCGGATCATTCCCAGAATCTCCTTACGTTCAGCCGCCGGGGCCTGTGCCAGCGCGTGAACGAGAGGGAGAGTAAGTTTCTTCTCCGACATGTCAAGACCGGTCGGTTTTCCCGTGATACTTTTCCTCCCGGTATAGTCCAGGATATCGTCACGGATCTGAAAAGCAAGACCGACATCTTCGCCGTATTCCCTCAGGAGACGGTGATAGTCCGGGTTGTCGGAAGTGCTGACCGCCCCGATCTCACAGCATGTGGAGAGCAGGGACGCGGTCTTGTCGCCAATAATCCGGAGATAGGCAGGTTCATCCATGTCCAGTTTCCTGCTCCGGTGAATCTGATGAAGTTCCCCTTCACTCATTCGGCGAACCGCCGTGGAAGTGATTTTCAGAAACGCGAAGTCGTTGTGCTCCAGCGAAAGCAGCAGACCCCGGGAGAGGAGGTAGTCACCCATAAGAACCGCGATCTTGTTCTTCCAGACCGCATTAATCGATGCCAGTCCGCGGCGTGTGTCGGCATTGTCGACGACATCATCGTGGACCAGTGTCGCCGTATGGAGTATCTCGACAAGCGTCGCACCCCGGTAACTTTTTTCATTCACGGTACCGCACACATCGGCGCTTAACAGCACAAGGATCGGACGAACCTTCTTTCCTTTCTGTCGGACGATGTACTTTGTGATGAGTTCCAGAAGTCCCACTTTGGAGCGGAGGGCTTCACGGAAGACGCGGTCAAACACAGGCACGTGGTGCTGAATGGGGAGAGCAATGTCGTGGAGGTTCACTGCGTACCTATGCTCGGGATAACAATGCGTTATGATGCCAGCTCGGCATCCCTCTTCCGTGTTGCCCAGGCCGAGATGAAAATACTGACCTCGTACAGCACCAGAAGCGGAACCGCCAGCAGGATCTGACTTACCGGATCCGTTCCGGGTGTCAGGAACGCGGCAAGGATAAAAATCGCCACGATGGCGTGGCGCCGGTACTTGCGCATAAACCGGGGAGTAAGAATGCCGAGTTTCGAGAGAAACCAGGATACCATGGGGAGTTCGAAGACGACGCCCGCGGCCAGCATCACGCTGATAATAAAGCTCATATATTCGGTTATGGCGATATTGTTTTCGATCGTACTGCTGCCGAACGTCGAAAAGAACCCGAGCGAAGCGGGCAGCATCACAAAATAGGCAAATGCCACGCCGCCGAGAAAACAGACCGAGGAAAATGCCACGATCGCCCGGATGTGATTACGCTCTTTGGCAAGAAGTCCCGGTGAGATAAATGCCCAGATCTGATACAGAATATTCGGGAGACTGAGGATTGCCCCTCCGATGATGGCAACCTGCATGTAAAGAAAAAGCTGTCCGAATGGCTTGAGATTTTGCAGGCGGATAGGCGGCTGGCCGGGAAGAAGTTTTTCGTTCACCTCCACAATCGGCCGCAGCATGACGGTATCCATGATCCAGTCGATAAACACCCAGCAAATGATCATGCCGAGCACGATGCCGATAATCGCTTTGATAAGGCGCCAGCGAAGTTCCTCGAGGTGATCGAGAAACGACATCTCTTGTGATGTCTCCTGATCCATTCCGCTGTCCGGTTTTTCCGCCAAGGCTATTGTCCGTTATGCTTCGGTTAGACCTGCAGTTCGGGGTAAAGGGGGAATTTCCGACAGAGCTGCTCCACGTCAGAACTTACGCTTGCGTACACCTTTTTGTCGCCCATGTGTGTGAGCACCCGGTCGATAAGGCCTGCAACCTGCTCCATTTCAGCTTCCCGCATCTTTCGTGTCGTCAGTGCCGGCGTCCCGATCCGAATACCGCTGGTAATGAGGGGACTTTTATCATCGAACGGGACGGCGTTTTTGTTGACGGTAATGCCTGATTCGTCGAGCGCCTCCTGAGCGTCTTTTCCCGTAAGACCCCTGTTCCGCAGATCGATAAGCATCAGGTGGTTGTCGGTGCCTGAAGAAACGATGTTGTATCCGCGGGCAAGCAGTCCGGCCGCAAGCGTCTGTGCATTGCTGATCACCTGGCGTGCATAGGTTTCAAAGTCTGGTTGCTGGGCCTCCCGGAACGCCACAGCTTTTCCAGCAATCACGTGCATCAGCGGCCCACCCTGGATGCCGGGAATGACCATGGAATCCAACAGTTCCGACATCCTCTTTGTACGTCCCGATTTTGGTGCAACCAGGCCGAAGGGGTTGTCAAAATCTTTCCCCATCAGAATGAGGCCGCCACGTGGACCCCGCAGGGTCTTGTGCGTCGTTGAAGTAACCACATGGCAGTAGGGAAGAGGGTCGTTGAGAAGCCGGCGGGCGATCAGTCCGGCCGGGTGTGCTATGTCTGCGAACAGAAACGCGCCAACCCTGTCGGCGATTTCGCGAAACCGCTTATAGTCGATATTCCGGGAGTACGCGCTTGCGCCAACCGTGATCATTTTCGGGCGTTCTTTTTTTGCAAGCCGCTCAACGTCATTAAAGTCTATCCGCCCTGTTTCGCGATCTATACCATACGGAACAAACCGGTAAAACTGCCCTGAAAAATTAACGGGAGAACCGTGCGTGAGATGTCCTCCGTGCGAGAGATCCATGCCCATGAGGGTGTCGCCGGGTTTTACGAAGGTGAAGTACACCGCCATGTTTGCCTGTGAACCCGAATGGGGTTGGACGTTGGCGTACTCCGCACCAAAAAGTTCCTTGACACGGTCACGCGCAAGATCCTCCACGACGTCGACATATTCACACCCGCCATAGTAACGCTTTCCGGGATACCCCTCGGCGTATTTGTTTGTGAGCGGGGAGCCAACGGCTTCGAGGACGGCCAGACTCACAAAATTTTCCGAGGCGATCAGTTCGAGTTTTGTATTTTGCCGGCTGATTTCGTTGCGTGTGGCGGCGCTCACCTCCGGATCCTGCATGTGCAAGGCGTTCATATCAGTCCTCCTCAAATCGGGAAAACCAGAGTTCGCTGATCGTGATCGATGCCGAGAAACGGATGATGTTGTCTTTGATCAGATTCTTCTCGGTTGTTCCGCGACTGCCATACTCGAGAGCCAGGTTCAGCCGTGTGTCCGCACTGACGGGAATGCCCAGTCCTGCCGTCACGGCCCAGGCGTTTACGGGTTCGCCCTTGGGGGCGTAGTACGTCGCGTGATACATTGCACCAAATCGGTAGGCGATGCGGTCAAGAAGGGGCTGCCCCGCTTCGCGGGCGGGAACGCGCTCGAACCCGACACCCACCATGGTCGAATTACGGATGCCGTCAAAGGATTTTCCCCGGTACTCCGATGAGGCCCACGCCTGGGTGGTGATATCCGCGGCGATCAGAATACGTTCGGAGGGCCGGTACGTGAGGCCGAATCCCAGTGCCGCGGGGAAGACCAGAGTGCCCCCGGTTTCGTCCGTCGTATCCCTCAGGTCCGTGAACAGGTATGTATAGCGGTGGGTGGACGAGAGGGTGGAGCGGGTTGTAAGGGAAATACCGAATGAGAAGGGTGCGAGGAACGGCGTCACACCGCCGAGGCTGTCCAGCACCGCACTGAACGTAAAGGCAGTTCCGTTCATTGTTGTCTCTTCGTTCTGCGTTCCTCCTGCATAGCCCGTTGCGTGCGGGATGATCTCGCTTGCTTTTTCAAGCGTGCCGAAGAGGTAGTTAAAGCCGACACCAAGCGCGAGAGAGCGTGATGGTGTGTAGGAAATGCCGATCAGACCCTTGCTGACACCTCCGCGGCCTGTATGGTTGATACTGTACGCCATCGTGTCCGTCGGGCCAGTATATGTGTTTGCCGTGAACGTGTTGTAGTCCACTTTACTGTACGGCGTGAAGCCGGCACCGACGACGATACCGTTGGCTGGTGAGACCGGTATCGCCAGCATCGCGCCGGAAAAATCCGCCCGGGCCAGAAACCGCGACGTGGATGTATTGCTCGAATTGAGCCCTTCATACAGCAGACTTCCCTCGATGCGAGCGCGGTCGATCCGGGACCAGGTTGCCGGAGAGAGTGTATTAATGTAGTGCGGGCCGGAGATTGCATAACCTGTATAGCCCATCCCTGCCGCGCGGACATTCGGGGCGAGGCGAAGATCACCGATGCCCAGCACGGAATAGATTGACGCTCCGCTTCCTGCGAGAACGGAAGTGGCAGGAAGGAGCAGTGGAACGATCAGCAGAATAACAAAAAACCTTCTCACGCTCACCTCACCGGTCAGTTTTGTGGAATGGAATACAGTATACGGACGCGCGGACGCTGCGCGGCGTTAGCAGCGCTGGTATTGTAAAACGTCAGGAGATCAAAACTCCGGAATTCCTGCTCGCCGGCCACACGAAGGAGCAGGCCATAATTCGGTCCGCGAACCCATGACTGTACAACGTTACGTACGTCGGCCGAATAGGTGTCGGGTGTACCGGATTTGAGCGACCCGGTTGTTGATCCCGATTGGAACGATCCTTTGATCGAGTCCTCGAGTAAGAGATGCGCACTCAGACTTGCATCCCCTGAAAATCTGTTTAGCCGGCTGGTGAGAGGATCACGCTGCAGCGTCAACTCAGCCAGGTGGATAGCGGACCCTTTGGGGATAAAGCTCACATCGAAGCGCAGGGCACTCCGGTAAACGATCCCGGCCTGAAGATAGAGGAGATCCGGCCGGCTGATAAGGCTTTCGTTGTTGCCGAAGAAGGTGTCGATCCCGAGCGCGAATGAAGAAGTGTCACGGACCGTGCCTGAGGCATTACTGGCGATGATCTCCAGAGTGGGCACGTCCTTAGTGGAATCTGCCTCGAATGAATAAAAACCCCGTACAACGTTCGTGCCTGCCGTAGGGACGAGGACAATGCCGAATTTTGTGTCCGTGTTGTCTGTGCCGGATGTGCGCAGCCATTCACGGACCATGGCGGTGTCAAGCTGGACTACGATGCGCATAGAATCGGCACCAACAGCACCGCTGAATGTCCCGCGGATGGGGGAGGGATCGTAAAAGCCGGTTTGTACTGTGTCCCACGTCGCCGCACCGGAAGTCCATGACCGGTTAATCCGGTGAACGGTGAATCCGAACGGCGCGATAGAATCACCGAAGAACGAAGCAGCCCGCAGAGAGAGCCGGGCTTCCATCACATTGACGGTATCGCGGATCGGGAAGTAGTTGGAGTAAAACGCAAGAGCTGTGATTGCGGTGTAGTTACCCGATCGGCCGACAAGATTGATGTTGCTGTTCATCGGATAATACTGACTGAAGGGGGTGCCGCTCACGGCGGTGATGGTAGTTTCCTGGACCGCTACACCCAGGAAGGGGAGGGGCGCCAGCAATGCGTTGTCTTCTGTTGGATCCTCGCTGCACGATACAAGGAGTGCTGCAAGGATCAAGGGCAGCCACCGTTTTTTCCCGTCAAGCATGATAATGGACATCTCCTTCGGACTGTTGCAGGATGAATTCCACAGCTTCGACGACGGACGGCCTCACGGCGTCCGGCGTGAGGCCGGTTGATTGGCACTCCTGGAGTGCCGATGGGCCGTACCCGGTGAGCACGAGCACAGTGCGTGCGCCTGCCGCGAGACCGGCCTTCATATCCGCCACTTTATCCCCCACGACAAATGCCCGGCGGGGGTTCACCGGAAAATCCTCCATCGCCCGGCGGAGCATGCCGGTCTGCGGTTTGCGGCATTCGCAGCTCATCGTGTACGGCGATTTGCCAATGGTCGGGTGGTGGGGGCAATAGTAAATCCTGTCGAGGCGGGCGTGGTCACGGGCCAGCTCAGTCTCCAGGCGCTGATGGATCGGAACAAGGTCCGCTTCGCTGAAGAGTTCGCGTGCGACACCGGACTGATTCGAAACCACAAAAACAAGAAAGTCGCGCTCGTTCAGGGCACGGATCGCCTTTCCGGCGCCGGGGATCATCTGGAGGCCCGCGGCATTCCGCAGGTACCCCACATCTTCGATCAACGTTCCGTCTCTGTCAAAGAAGACGGCAGCACGTCCATCCCTCACTTTCGTGCGAGGCTCCTGTACAGCTGAATATACTTGCGGGCCGATGCTTCCCACGAGAAGTCTTTGGCCATGCCGTTTTTTATGAGCTTGCGCCATGCGGCGCTGTCTGCGTAGAGTGCGACGGCACGCTGCACAGTCTTCAACAGCGCGCTCCCCTCGTATTCGGTAAATTTGAATCCGGTGCCGGTACCCGCCGCCGGGTGAAACTCCTCAACCGTATCATCAAGTCCGCCTGTCGCCCGCACGACGGGTGCAGTGCCGTACCGCATGCTGTAGATCTGATTAAGGCCGCACGGCTCATAACGGGAGGGCATAAGAAACATGTCGCTTCCTGCTTCGATGAGGTGGGCCAGATTGTTGTCGAATGTCAACGAGATGCCGACCTGCTGAGGATATTTCCGGGCGGCCTTTTCAAAGAGCACATGATACTTCTTTTCCCCCGTTCCCAGTACAACCAGCTGGACCTGCAGCTTCATCAGGTCATCAAGAGTCTCCCCGATAAGATCAAACCCCTTCTGATCCGCAAGTCGGGAGATGATGCCGATCACCGGCGTACGTTCCTGAAACGGGAGTCCGACTTTTGTGAGCAGGGCTTTTTTGTTTTCCACCTTCAAGTCGATGGACCGGGCATCATATCGTTGAGGGATCAGCGTATCCACAGCCGGATCCCATACGGTATAGTCGGCACCGTTGAGGATGCCGGTGAGATCATGTTTTCGTTTTTCGAGGACCCCCTGAAGCCCGCAACCGAGCTCATCGGAACTGCGGATTTCCTTGGCGTAGCGTTCGCTCACGGTCGTCAGGGCGTCCGCGTGGATCAGACCCGCCTTGAGGAAATTCAGACTTCCATGAGCCATCACCCCGTGCTCTGTATGTTGCTCTGCGGGGAGAAGGGTGTGTGCAAGTGAGGCACGGGGAAAGACTCCCTGATACGCCATGTTGTGAATCGTGAAGACGGTTTTCGTGTCCTTGTAGAAGGGGTCGTCCTTGTAAAGCGTCTTGAGGTAGGCCGGAACCAGCCCTGTGGGCCAATCGTTGCAGTGAATGATGTCCGGCTGCCATCCAAGCTTTTTGAGAACCTCGAGTACCCCGCGGTTGAAAAAGGTGAAGCGGACGTCGTTGTCCGGAAAGTCCTTGTTTGTGTCGGGGTGCACATACAGCCCCTGCCGGCCAAAAAGCGTCGGGTTGTCAAGGAGATAGGTCTGAACCTTGATCTGAGCGTTCGTAAGGAATGAAGATTTGACATTGGCGGTGAAGTGGCGGGTTCCCACCGGGATCTCAATATCCTTCAGCCGGATCATGTCATGAAGCCGTGCCTTGCGTTCGTTGATGCTTCCATACCGGGGGAGCATCACACGGATTTCGTGATCAAGCTGGCGGATAACCTGGGGGAGTGCGCTGGAGACGTCGGCCAGACCACCCGTTTTTGCGAATGGTTCCACCTCACTGGAGATGAATAGGACGTTAAGAGGACGGGGCATGCCGCGCGAAAGCGAGTGGTCTGATAGTGTGATTTTTCATTTTGAGCGTTGCAATGTAGCCATTTCCGTGCTGAGAATCAAATGATGTGTGCGTGAGCACATGACAACTTGACAATTATGTGGGCAATGGCTATATTGGTGCAGTACGATACACTACACATTGTGGAGCGCAGCCTATAGAGGTGTTTAGTTAAAGGTTGATGTACGAACTGTACGCAGGACGCGGGATCCTTTAACAGACATTCTATAACACGCTGGCGGCTCCATAAACATAGACCGCCGCCGAATGTTATGGAAGCAAAATAACGTTCGGTTTTTTTTTGTTTACAGGAAGGGCAGTCAACACGTGCGCGTAACGGTTTCCTGGATGGACTGGCGGTGGGTATGTGTGGCGGCGTGTGTTGTCTTCATGGTGGCAGGCACGGGAACCGTGTCGGGCGGTGAAACACCGGGCGACCTTGCGCAGTCACAACGGGGCGAACAGGACACCCGCATCCTTTCATATACCGCGCGGTCTGTGGTCCTCGAGTACACTCCTCTGTACACACACACGGATACCGTTCAGACCGGTCAGAAAACCTTTGTCCGTTTTGCCTTTGCTGGCTCCGTTGACGCCATGTCTCCCGAACGTGCGGGAGCGCCAGATCTCCGATATCGCCTTCTCCCCCTTGCCTTCCCCTCGGCCGGCGTGCATCAGGTGCGGCTGATCTCTTCTGATTATGAGGTCCTGGGCAACATCGACCTGCTTCCGGTTCCCAGAGTGCGGGTAAGCGACGGCATGTTCGAGGTCGCCGGGTACGAAACTGACCCCCAGCTGTACGGTCGCCCGGGTTTAATCCCGGACAACCCTGCGGACCTGACCGCACCGCAATTGGTGCGGAGCCTCCTGCTCGGCGGTGTTCGGCTCTGGCCTATCCAGTACGATCCGGTTTCACGCACCGTGCGTCGCTCCTCCCGGATGGTGGTGGAAATTGAGTTTGCGCCCGGTACCGCGGTGCAGGTGGATGATCAGGATGTTCGATTGCTGGGGCCGTCCGTTGTAAACGAAAAAACACTCTTGTCCCTTCCGCGCCGCGGGCAGGTGTTTGCAAAATCGGCTCAGGTTTCAAGTGTGCTTGCTTCCGGGAATTGGTTCCGCATCCCGGTGACCGAGGAGGGGATCTACAGAATTGACGCCGCGTATCTTTCTGCGGCAGGTATTGCAGTCAGCAGCCTTGATCCACGCACAATTCGCATCTATGGTAATGGTGGAGAGGAGCTGCCGGAAAATGTCACAGCCGCCAGACCGGTGGATCTTGTGGAGAACGCGATCTACGTTGAAGGTGAGGCCGACGGTCAATTTGGAACCTCCGACTACGTGCTTTTTTATGGCCGGTCACCGCGCGGATGGAAGTACGATGGCAGCGCGAAGACATGGCGGCACTTTATTAACCGCTACACGGAAACAAACTACTACTGGCTGACCTTCGGCGGCGCGAGCGGAAAACGTATGGCTGATGTACCATCGTCCACGGCACCGGCTTCACTGGTCGTCGAGAAGTTTACCGACGGGGTCTTTGTCGAAGAAGAAAAAGTCAACAAACTGAGCTCCGGCAAAGACTGGTACGGTCAGTCGATCAGCGGCCCGAGTGGATCGTTCACGCACGTGAACATCCTTCCCGGTCTCGTGCCGAATGATATCATCAGGTACCGGTACACGCTCGTCGCCCACGATGAAACAACTCCCCGGTTTACCGTGACGGATGGCAGTACGACACTCGGAATCCACACGCTCCCATCCTCCTCCATGGCATATTATCTGTATTCGACCGCGGGGACCTTCGAAGCCACCGGGACGTCGAACGTGAACGCGAATACGAGCCAGTTCCATGTCGCCTACACCTCCGGCAGTGCCGCCTCAGAGGCGTGGATCGACTGGGTGGAGATCCTGTATCCGCGCATGTTATGGGGTGTGAACAACAGTTTGCGGTTCCGCACGCCTGACGCGGATGGTATCGCGGAATACCGCCTGCAGCAGTTTACCTCGCGTCCGATGATCTTCCAGGTAACCGATCCCGCCAACGTGCGCCTGGTCTCCGGCGTAACCGGTTCGTATGCGTTCCGGGACACCCTGGTGGCCGGACGTGTATCGGACTACTGGGCAACAGCTGTGGGGGCCTGGAAGACTCCCTCTGCAGCTCAGAAGATTTCCAACCAGGATTTGCGGGGGTACAGTGCCGGTGCCGATTTTATCATCCTCACGAGCTCGGAATTCCGTTCGCCGGCGGACCGCCTCGGGGCATTTCGTGAAAAGCCGGAGAATGGCGGCCTCAAGACACTCATCGTCGATGTCGCCGCGATCTACAACGAGTTTGGTGGCGGTTTGCCGGACATCACGGCGATCCGGGACTATCTGAAATATGCTTACGATACGTGGTCCCCGCGTCCGACGTTTGTCCTCATGTTCGGCGGCGCCTCTTTCGACTATAAGGGGATCCTTGGCGCCAAGTCAAGCTATGTTCCGACCTGGCAGAGTCCGGAGTCGCGTCACGACATCAACAGCTATTGTTCGGACGACTTTTTTGCGAAGTTTAATCTCGGAAATGCGCCGTCGCTGGTGCTTGGAAGGATCTCCTCGCGGACAGTCGCCGAAGCGAACATTGTTGTCGACAAGATCATCCGGTACCAGCAGGAGAGTGTGAATGACGCATGGAAGATGCGCATGCTCTATATCGGGGATGATTCTTGGACAACCGAAGGCGGCGACTTCCAGGATGGCACATTGCACAGCGATGACGCCGAAACGCTCAGCCTCCCGTTTTTCACGCCGGAAGAATTTGAGAAGCGCAAGATTCATATCGCGGAATACCCGACGGCGTTCACGGCACAGGGACGCCGGAAGCCGGGAGCGGCACAGGAAATTATTGACCTGGTAAATCAGGGGATTCTGGTTCTTAACTACTCCGGCCACGGCAATCCGAACGTCTGGGCCCATGAACGGATCTTCGAAGTCACGACGTCCATCCCCCCGATGACAAATCGGAATCGACTGGCCCTGTTTATCCTGGCGACCTGTAATTTTTCCCAGTTTGATGATCCGCGCAGTTATACGGGCGCTGAACTCCTTATGAACAAGTCCGATGGCGGAGCAATGGGCGTGATCTCCGCCTCCCGAAAAGTGTACGCTTCCAGCAATGCAAAGCTGAATCAGGGTACCTACCGGCGTCTGTTCTCGCGGGACGCCTACAATCGTGTTGTGGTCGAACGACCGGCGACGGCGCTGTTCATGTACAAAGCGACCGGTGGAAATGACGACAACGATCAGAAGTTTTTCTTTATGGGCGACCCGACAGTCCGCCTGGCCTATCCGCAGGGATACGCGGTGATTGACAGCATCAACGGAGAACGGGTCGACAGTGTCGGCGGAGTTCCGCGTCAAACCCCCATTACCCTGAAAGCGCTGAGCCGCGTGACCGTGAGTGGTACCGTTCGGGATGCCAACAACACAACGGACGCCGGCTTCAACGGCGTGTTGCAGTTGCGGGTGAACGATGTCACCCGGCAACAGCTGATCGTCAACTTTTATCCGGGACGCAACTGGTCGTATACTTCAACCGGAGGGACAATCTACCGGGGCGACAACTCCATAACGCAGGGGAAGTTCCGCGCAACCTTCGTCGTTCCGAAAGACATTTCGTACGCCGATACCACGGGGCGCGGACGTGTAGTCGGATATTTTTCAAACGGAGCCGCCGATGGCGCGGGTTTTACCGGACTGCTTCGTATCGGAGGGACTGATTCAACCGCTGCCAATGACGGCGAGGGGCCGCGTATGCGGATCTATCTGGGAACCCGCGGTTTCAGACCCGGTGATGTCGTCACCGAAAAACCGACATTACTTGTAGACCTACAGGACTCGAGCGGTGTGAACACATCGACAGCGGGTATCGGGCACCGGATCGAGGCGTGGATTAACAGCAGCATTCAGAGTAAAGATCTGACCGAATTTTATACAAGTACACGGGACGATTTCCGGGAGGGTTCGGTACAGTATCAACTTGCGAATCTGCCCGCCGGACGCAATACGATCAGGGTCAGAGCATGGGATTCCTATAACAACTCGTCGGTCGAGGAAACCTATTTTGATGTGGCCTCCTCGGACCGGTTGAGCGTCAGCAACGTGTTTAACTACCCCAATCCGTTTTCGGGCGAAACGTTGTTCACGTTCCGGCAGAATCTCAGCGCTCCGCTCGATGTGGAAGTAAAGGTGTATACCCTTGCAGGCAGGTTGATCCAGTCGATTCAAACGATCGCAAACGGAGAGCCTATGGTGCGGGTTCCGTGGGATGGAAGGGATAGGGATGGCGATCTGCCGGCAAATGGTGTATATTTGTACAAGCTCATAGTACGAACAACGGACGGCAGGTTCGCCAGTGAAGCACTCGGCAAGCTGACGGTCCTGCGGTGAGACAGAACGAATTCACAGGCAACATATTGTTTGATCAGGAGGATTTTTTCACATGAAGACCAAGAATGTATCCAGCGCCATCGTACCGTTGCTGCTGACCATACTCCTCGTTGCCGGAGTCTGCGGTGAAGCGCGCGCACAGGGGGAGTCGGCCGTTCCGTTTCTGCTCATCGCGCCGAATTCCCGCGCTTCCGGGATGGGAGAATCAGGGACAGGCGTCGTAGACGATGCATCGGCGATATTCTGGAATCCCGCCGCCCTCGCATTTATGAAAGGGCAGGAAGTCAGCATCACGCACGCCAACTGGCTCCCGCAGTTTAACCTCCCGGATCTGTTCTATGATCATCTGAACTACCGGATGGATATTGATGCAATCGGAGGCACGATCGGCGCCAGCGTTACGTATCTGAGCCTGGGTGAATTTGCTGTGACGAATTCGTCCGGACCGACCGTGATCGACAAGTTTAAATCCTTCGAGTATGCCGTGACGGCCGGCTACGCCACAAAGGCCACGGATGATCTCGGGGTGGGGATGAATGTGCGGTTTATCCATAGCGCACTTTCGCCCATTGGGACGGAATCCGAACAGGGTAACGGAATCGCGTCCACGGTGAGCTTTGACCTTGCGATGATGTACCGGCCGCAAACGTTGAATGTTCCGCTGCTCGGCGATCTTGGCAAACGGTTCAGCTTCGGTGTGAACCTCTCCAACCTCGGACCAAAAGTCACCTACGTCGATGCGGATCAGGCGGATCCCCTGCCGACAAACCTGCGCGTCGGGATGGGATACAAGGTTCTGGATGATGAATACAACAGCCTGCAGATGGCGGTGGACTTCAGCCGCCTTCTGGTTCGCCGGCGCGAGGACCAGACCTCCGATCCGTTCTACAAGGCGCTGTTCACCGCATGGAGTGACGGGAGCGGCATCCGGAAAATCATCGTAAGCGGCGGGGCGGAATACTGGTACGGATCACCGCGGCTCATCGCGCTCCGCATCGGATACTTCTACGAAAGCCCGAGTTTCGGAAACCGGAAATTCCTCACCTTCGGAGCAGGCATCCGGTACGATATCTACGGATTCGACTTCAGCTATATTTCGGCGTCGGATAATCATCCACTTTCAGACACCATCAGATTTTCCCTCCTCATTGCCTGGGGAGGGACGGAGTAAGAATGTAGATGACCCGACTCTGTGGCGTCCTTCTCGCCCTGTCAATACCCTTGACGTTGGTGGGGCAGTTTCTAGATCACGCGCTTATCAGTTCACCTGCCGACGTGCCCAGCGCACGTCGGTCGTTTTCCGCATTACCGGATACGATCGACGTTCTGGCGGTGATGGTGCAATTCCAGCAGGATACCGACTCCCGATCATCAGGAACCGGACAGTTCGACCTCTCCACCGTCACCACGGCTGACGTTCCCATCGATGCCCCGCCGCGCAACGCCGCGTATTTTCATGACCATCTTGACTTCCTCGCGTCGTATTATAAGCAGGTCTCAAAAGGCAAGGTAATCATCCGCGCTACGCTTATCCCGGACGTGATCACGTTGCCCTCGGTGATGGCACGCTACAGCCCGGTAAAAAACGGGCCGAATACTCCCGTGGCCGACCTCGCCCGCGACACCTGGCGGAGGGCAGACTCGCTCGGAGTGATAACGGGTATTGAGACATTCGAAGCCTTTATCGTTTTCCATGCGGGCGTGGGGCGCGATATTGACCTTGTCGGCGCCCTCGGATACGATCCGGCGCCTCTTGATATCCCTTCGCTCTACCTCGGCGCCGGTGCCTTTCAGGAAGCGCACGGTTCGCCCGGCATCCCCGTGCGGGGGGGCTCTTTCCTCGTGCCCAATTCGCTCATCATCCCCGAAACGGAAAGCCGTTCAGTCCCCGGCCTGACGGGAGACGTGTTTCTTGAGTACGGAATCAACGGTCTCCTCTGCGCCTCCCTGGGAAACTATCTCGGTCTTCCGGATTTGTTCGACACAAAAACTGGACGGTCAGGCATCGGTGGGTTCGGACTTATGGATGGCCAGTCGATTTTCAGCTTCAGCGGCGCCTTTCCGCCGGAGCCGTCGGCCTGGGAAAAATACTGGCTCGGCTGGATTGAACCAATTCAGGTTCAACCCGGCTCGACACTGCTTTCACTTCCTGCCGTTGCGCTTGCCGATTCGATCTACCGCGTGCCTATCGGTGCCCGGGAATACTACCTCGTGGAAAACCGCAACCGCGATCCACGGCAGGATGGTCAGCGTATTACCATGGTCGTCAATGGTGCAACGAAAACACAATCCTTTGCGCGCGACACGGCCGGTTTTAATGCTTTTGATATCTCGGCACTGGAGGGTTCCGTTACTGCAGTCGAAGATTTTGACTGGAGCCTTCCCGGCGGTGTGGATAACGCCGGAACATTTTATGATGGCGGCATCCTGATCTGGCACATTGACGAAAGCGTGATCGCATCGGACCTTGCAACAAACACGATCAACGCCAACCCCTCCCGGAGGGGCGTTGACGTTGAGGAAGCTGATGGATCCCAGGATATCGGGCAGGAGTATGGATTCCTTTCGGCAGGGGGCGGGAGTGAAAACGGAACTGCGCTGGATTTCTGGTACCAGGGGAATTCCTCCCCGGTGAACAAGAACACGTTCGGTGCGAATACATATCCCCCGACCCTGAGTAATGACGGCGCTCTTGCTCATGTGACAATGCAGGAGTTCAGCGCACGCGGCCCCCGTATGTCGGTTCGCGTGATAGTCGGGGATGAGCAGATACAACCTCTGGCCGGATTCCCGAAGGAAACGCGGCGGCAACTCCCGCCCCATGCGCTCACGGTTGCACCTCCGGGGCCGACATCCAGTCCGGGTATCTTTGTGACAACTGTAACCACGGCATCGCCTCCCATCCGCGGAACTACAAGCGCATCAGCTCCCGCCGAGGCCATCGGGTTCGGTTGGAGAATTGACGGCAAGCCGGTTCTTGGTACCGGGAGAGGGGATGGAACACTTTTGCAGGGTGACGGAGCCCGTTTCCTGTCCGGCACATCAGTCACAGATCTGAACGCCGATGGCGTGGCGGACATCCTGGTTGGAGCTTCCGGAGTGGGAGGGTTTGCCCGGGGTTACACGCTCCAGGATACAAACAGCGACAGTCTGGCTGATCCTCTCTTTTCTCTTCAGCTCACGGCCCCTTCTGGTATGCCCCCGCTCCCGGAGCCAGATCACCAAACAGGCCTTTCTGCATTTCCGCCCATTCCGGGTCCGACATTGCTTGCGGTGGCAGGTGACAGCGGCAGCGTTCGTTGGGTCACAAAGGGCGGGGTGTTTATAGCCACTGAACGTGTTCTGGCCGATGCCACGGCCTCCGTCGCCGGCATCAGCCGGTTCGCGAGCCTGCATTCATTTATCATCACAGGAACGGACGGTACTGTTGCGATACGATCCAGAATGTTTCCGTCCGGTGCTATTACTGGTGACCCCCGGCGGACGCTCGGGCAATCCATTGCGGGTCCGGCGGCGAGCGGCACGTTTGGTTCGGCTGTACGCATCGCAGTTGGGACGACGGATGGCTGGGTCTATCTCCTGAATGACATGCTGGAGACAGTGCCGGGATTCCCGGTAAAGGCCGGAACCCGGCTCAGTGATCCGCCTGCCATCGCCGATGTTGACGGTGACGGGCAACGTGATATCGTGGTCTTCTCCGGCAACCGTATCCTGGTGTGGAATGCCGCGGGAGTGCTGGCAGATAATTTCCCCGTGATCCTCCCAACGGAAGACGCTCTTTTGTCGGCCCCGGTTGTGGGGGATGTGAATGGAGACGGTCTTCCTGATATCGTCGGTGCAACGGAGCGGGGACTTCTTGTTGCCTACGACAGGACCGGGAAGCCGGTTTCTGGTTTCCCTCTGCTCGCGGGCTCGGGCCGCCACTCGGTTGCCATTTTCACCGCGACAGACTCTATTATTGTGGCTGCCGCGTCGGGTGAAGACGGATCTGTGTCCGCCTGGCTGACAGGCAGAGCTACGCTTCCCGTGCAGGCGAGCCGTTATCCATGGCCGCAGTTCCAGCGCGATGCGGCGCATTCGGGCCTGGATACGACGCGGATCACCGGAACGTCACCGTCCACCGACTTTTTCCCCCCGTCAAGGGCCTACAACTGGCCCAACCCGGCGTATGATGGGAAGACGATGATCCGCTATTTCGTACGCGAGACCGCCGCCGTGCAGATCAAGATCTATGATATGGCCGGTGATCTGGTTACGTCTCTGGTTGGTCCGGGAATTGCCGGGCTGGACAATGAGGTTGTGTGGGATCTCTCGCAGGTGCAGAGTGGCGTGTATTTTGCCCACATTGAAGCTTCTGCAGCGGTAGGAAACGGATCTACAGTCATCAAAATCGCCGTCGTAAAATAGCCGGAACTCATAGTGCCTTTTCAGCAACGCTTCTCGCTCCTTATTCTACTCATTCTGTTCTTCCTCCCGTGTTCGTTCAGCCAGGAAGATGCCCCCCATCCAGAGCTCGTCTGGCATACTCTGGATACTCCTCATTTTTTCGTGCACTATCACGAGGGCGCCGAACGGACGGCCCGGGTGATCGCAAAAATCGCGGAAGACATTTACGGGCCGGTTACCTCGTTTTACCAGCACGAGCCTGACAGCAAGGTTAGTTTTATCGTCAAAGATCACGACGATATTTCCAACGGCGCGGCGTATTTCTACGATAACAAGATCGAAATCTACGCTTCGAGCATGGATTTTGAATTACGCGGGACGCACAACTGGCTGCGGAACGTGATCACCCATGAGTTCACGCATATCGTTCAAATACAGACATCAATGAAGTTCGGCCGGAAAGTGCCGGCGATCTATCTACAATGGCTGGGCTATGAGTCGGAACGCCGCGTGGATGTCCTCTACGGTTATCCGAATATCGTCGCATCATATCCGCTGTCCGGCTTTGTCGTACCGGCGTGGTTCGCGGAAGGGGTCGCACAGCATAACCGGGCTGAATTGCAGTACGATTCCTGGGATACCCACCGTGATATGATCCTGCGATCGTATGCCCTTGACAGCACCATGCTGACATGGGAACAAATGGGCGTGTTCGGAAAAACCAGTCTGGGAAACGAGTCTTCGTACAACGCAGGATTTGCCTTTGTCCAGTATCTGGCGGAGCGTTATGGTGAGGATGTGGTGCAGAAGATATCGCGTGAACTCTCCAGACTGACCGCTGTCACCATTGACGGCGCCATTGAACGGGCGGTCGGAAAAAATGGACGCCTGGTGTATGACGAATGGCGGACGTATCTGATGCGGGATTATGCCGAGAGGGTTGCTCGGATGCGCCCCGCGCTGCACCAGGGGACTCCCTTTGTGACAGATTCGTTGTATGAAGTGATCGATCCGGGAGAGCTGTTGAAGATCGAAAGTATGCACCACCCCGATGTGCATCTCCGCGTGGCCCCCGCTCAGGCAACGGTGGGATTCGCCAACCTGTATCCCGCTTACTCTCCGGATGGCACAAAACTCGCATTTACGAGTGCCAAGAACGGCGACTACTTCGGGCTCTCTTCACTCTTCATCTACGATTTTACGACAGAGCGGGAGCGGCTTGTACAGCCCGGCGTGAAGAGCGCCCCCGCATGGTCTCCGGATGGGACAAAGTTATATTACGGAAAGCTCACGCGCGACAACCCTCACTGGTCCCTGCAGTTTGATATCTATGAATATGATCTCACCGCTGAGTCGGAACGAAGAGTGTCAAAAGGGCGGCGGGCACTCAATCCGGCACTTTCACCGGAGGGTGACAGAATCGTGTGCGTCACCACACGCGACGGGACTTCGAACCTGGCGGTGATGGACTTGGATGGCAACAACTACCGGGAACTCACCCCCTATGCATCCGGAGAACAGGTGTACAATCCGGCATGGAGCCCCGACGGCGCACGTATCGTCTTCGACTACTCGGTCAAAGATGGGCGAGACATCGCCTGGGTGAGGCCGGACGGAAGTGACCTGGAGTTCATCGTGACGGAAGGTGATGACGCCCGGTCAGCCAAATTTTCGCCCGATGGAAAGTCACTCTGGTACAGTTCTGACAGGACGGGGATCTTCAATATCTACCGGCTGGATCTGGCCCGAAAAGTGACAGAACAGATAACCAACGTACTCGGGGGCGCATTTTATCCCACGGTGAACAGCGCCGGGGATCTTCTTTATGCAGCATACACTTCACGCGGATATAAACTCTATCACTACCGGCAGCCAACCGTGCTTGCTGAAGCGACCCCTCAGTACGAACGGAAAGCGCCCTATTCGTCCCGATTCGCACCTGTGCTGGCATCTGCAGAGAGCGGCGTTACGACGTACAATTGGGACGCCCTTCGCGGATACGACGACACACAGCTCTCCCCACTCGCATCCCGTCCGTACAAAAGCACGTTCACAAGTCTCACCGTGGTGCCGGTCATCCGGCTTGACAATTATAATCCGAAGAGCAAGGGCACCGACGTCATCAAAGTGGGCGCATACGTCTTCTCCAGCGACGTGCTTGACAGAACAGGTTTTTTTGCGGGCGCGACGCTGAACGCAAAACTGGAACGGGACCTCTTCCTGCAGTTCACCTACCGGGGCCGTTTGCCTCTGTTCTATGAACTCGGCCTGGAGCCGGTGACGTCGCTGGAGATCTACAACATCACCCGTAAAACCGACAATATCATCAGTCTTCCGGCGTCCACGATCCCTGTGGATGTTGCCTATGACCTGCTCGAATTTGATATTGCCCTCACCCAGCCGCTATTTTCACGGTTTGTGGACGCGGAACTGCGATTTATGCACAGCCGGTACACATCCATTATCGAATCGTTCATCAACCCCGAGACCACGCCGGCATCACTGGTGGGCAGCTCGAGCGATTTATATCTTATTGCAAACGATCTTTCGCTGACACTCAAAGTAAACGCAGTGTTACCGTCCCGCACGCAGGAGATCAACCCCGTTGGCAGGAAGCTCAAGCTGCGCATCGGGCGCGAATGGAATAAGTTCAACGGTGATGGGGAATATGAGATCACTTCTACAGGTCTTCATCCCCTCTACAAGGATGTAAATTTTACCCGTCTCGAGCTTAACTGGAAAGAACATCTCCCGTTCTTTTTCAGGAATCACACGCTTTCACTGAGTGCCCGTGGCGGATCTATACTTGGTCCGCCCGTGGATGAATTTTTCGATTTTTATGCAGGCGGACTCGTGGGGATGAAAGGATATCCGTTTTATGCCATCGGGGGAAACGAGATGGCCGCATTCGGCGTGAACTACCGGTTTCCTCTTGTCCATAATATTGATCTCCGGATTTTTCAACTTTACTTTGACAAGTTGTATGCCTCGGTCTATGCCGACGCGGGGTACGCCTGGACTGACTTCAAGCCCCGGTGGAAGGACATGAAAAAAGACATCGGGATCGAGTTGCGCCTGGAGGCCTTCTCGTACTATGCCTATCCGACGCGTATTTTCCTGAATGCCGCATATGGGTTTGACAGTTTTGAGCGATACATCCGGAGCCGGGATCAGACCGTGCGGTACGGCAAAGAATGGCGTATCTACTTTGGTGTACTGTTCGGGTTTGACCTGGATTAGCAGAAGGAAACGAATGCTGATATGAAGAGTACAACTCAACACATGCTGAGTGCTCCGTTGGCCATGCTCACCGCGGCTTTCCTGGGGGTGATGACACTCCTGACCATGCCTGCCTACGCAGGGGCTGAGGGTGATCGTGCAGATCGGCCAACGGGGAACCTTCAGGTGGACCTGTTCGGGATGAAGGAACTGCACAATGGACCCGTGCTCCAGGAAGGTGTTACTCCGCAGCCGATGCCATCAACACGGTCTCTGTGGCTGGCGGCCGGTCTGTCGGCGCTCATTCCAGGGGCTGGTGAGTTTTACGCCGAGAGCTACTGGAAGGCGGCATTGTTTTTCGCAGTCGAGCTCACGGCTCTCGGTATTGCGTACTCGAATGACCGGCGGGGAGACCAGCAGACCGACAGATACAAGGACTTTGCGAACCAGCACTGGAGTGTCGTGAGATATGCAAAATATGCCGAGACCCTTTCGCCGGGGAAGACATACAACTGGCGGATCCCGGGCACCGAGGGGATGGGTGAGTTTGACCGGCCCTGGACGCAGGTCAACTGGGCAGAGCTCAATCGCCTGGAACGGGATATCGCAGGGTATTATTCGCACACGCTTCCGGGGTACGGAGAGCAGCAGTACTACGAACTCATCGGCAAGTATCCACAGTACAATCAGGGGTGGAATGATTCGCCTGCTTCGTTTAACTATGGCGACCCGCTGACATCCAACTTCCTCTACTACTCCGGCGAACGGGGAAAGGCGAACACCTACTACACAAATTCATCACGCTGGGTCACCATTGCGATTATCAACCACATCCTCAGCGCAGTGGACGCGGCCTGGTCTGCGAGTCTGTTTAACCGTGCCCAGGCTACAGTGGGTATGCGGGTGATGCCGACACAGGAGGGGTATACGACCGCGGGGCTGTTGAAGGTCCACCTTGAATTCTGATGGGTGCTCCGCTTACTTTGGCACCCTGAACATGACCACTGATGCCGCAATCAGGAAGATGATATTGGCGGACCAGGCTGTGAGAAGGGGATTGATGTCGCCGTTATAGCCGAAGACCTGACTCACTTTCATGAAGATCAGGTAGACAAAACAGATGAGGAGACTGACGCCCAGCTGCACGCCGACGCCTCCTCTGCGGCGGAATGAGGAGAAGGGGACCCCGAAGAGCACGACGATGACCGTTGCAAACGGAAACGACACCTTGCTGTAAAAATCCACCTGCCACCGCGCTACATCCTGTCCGGCCCTCTGCTGGTTTTCAATAAACTCCTGCATGTCGTAGTAACTCATTTCGTCGGGCTTCTGCTGTTTCTTCCGCAAATCATCCGGGTTGAAGTGTAATGTTCCTGCAGGCTGGACGGCGAAGTCATCGATCCGTTCACGCCCGTTGGCAAACCAGCGCCGGCTGCCGTTGTTCAACATCCACCGGCGGGATGTGGAATCCCACACCATGGTCACCGCGTCCACCCGTTCCACCATCACGGTAGGGTCGGCGATGCTGAAGTCCTGAATGCTGACGCGCGAAGCGATGTTTCGCGTATCGTCGAAATATCCCAGCGAGAGAATGCGTGTGGGACTATCCTGCACATAGATGTTTGCCCCGGATGCATTTACGATGTCTTTGTGCAGGTAGACGCGTTCAATGGTAAACTTCTTTTTGTTTGCATACGGCACGATCCATCCGTTAAAGTAGACGGAGACCGCGCTCACCAGGATGGCGACGGTGAGGAAAGGAAAGAGCAGCCGGTAGAGGCTGATCCCGCTTGATTTGAAGGCAGTCCATTCACCCTGCGTGGAGAGGCGGGCGGTGACGAACAGACTCGCAAGGAGCATTGCGACGGGGATAATGAGTTTGATGATCTCGGGGACAAAGTAGACATAGTAGAGTGCAATAACCTCCATCCCTGCCTGCTTGTCGATGAAGTCATCCATCTTCTCCATCGCATCGATGATGATGAATATGACAAGCACGGCGGCGAGCGAGAAGAGAGCGGTGACCAGAAACTGCCGGACAATGTAGCGATCGATCAGCTTCATACCGGAATCCGGGGGGTGGAGGGAGCGTCGGGCAGGACAGTACGCCAGCGACGGGGAATCAACCGTTCGAAGATACTCCAGTCAATGAGAATCGTCTCACGCCCGACGCGGAATGTCAGATACAGCCCCATGGCACCGATGAGAATGTTCGCTCCCCACATTCCCCAGAATGGAGGGAGGATGGAGCGATCCGCGAGTTTTTCGCCCCCGATGAGAAAGGCCCAGTAGAGCACGAAGAATCCGAGACTCAGGGTGGCGGCGATGCCGAAGCCGCCTTTGCGGGCCATAATGCCGAGAGGGGCGCCGACGAGCACAAAGATGATACACGCCGCCGGGATGGCGTACTTCTTATGGATCTCCACCCAGTACTGGTTGATCTGTTTTTCGAAGGCGTCAATACGAAAGCCCGCCGTAGCCAGATTCATGGTGAGAGTCCGCGCCTTGACCAGGGCGGACGAGGCCTCCGGTCCGACGCTCATGCCGTCCATGGAGGTGGTCCGTGTCCACTCTCCCCGCAAGGCACCATCCATCTCTTTCTGCATCATCATGCGTACCTCGGCCACCTGGCGGTCACGCAGTGCGGTCAGACTGTCCACGACGTGCAACATGGCCGGCGCACTCAGCTCCCGGTCGCCCCTGGTGAAGGCGCTGGTGGCAGACCGTTCGAATTCGAAGCCCTCCACATCCATGGCAATCCGGTGCTGATCAAACCGTACCTTCCGGTACGTTGTCATCTCCTGAAGGTCCAGTTCATGGATCTCCCCCTTGTGGAGGAACATGATGATCTTCCGGAAATCGGGGGAGAACGAAATCGTGCCCCGCTCCGCAGTAATCAGAATATTTTTCGTGGGATTTGAATAGTCGTACAGCGTAACGCCTTCCAGGTCGTTCGAATTGGGGACGGTCTTCCGGACCAGAATACTGTACCCGGGCAGGTCCTGTGAGAAGACACCATTCACGAGCGCAATGGTGGGTTTTTTCCGGCGGATGTCCGTTGTGAGTGCCTTCAGGCGATGATTGGTCTCAGGGAGCACGCTGTTGTTAAACCACACCATGATCAGGGCGACGCAGGCCCCCCCGATGAACACCGGAGCCATCATCCGGTAGATGCTGATGCCCCCGGCCTTCATCGCGGTTATTTCGTTGCGCGAGGAGAGGTCCCCGAATGCCATGAGGATGGCAACGAGCACCGACATCGGCACGGCGAGGACGAGCATCCAGGAAAGGCTCAAGGCGACAAGTTCGATGATGACCCACGCGGTCAGACCCTTGCCCACAAGCTGATCTATAAACTTCATGACGAATTGAAGGAGGAAGACAAACATGAGGGTGACAAGGGAGAAGACAAACGGACCGGCATGTGCGCGGAGGATATATCGGGGAAGCAGGAACATGAGCATAATATAGCGTTCACGGCTTGATTTTCCAAGTTTCGGGGGCGTGGGGGAGTTGCTATTTTCATCCGTTTTCTCTATGTTGAGCTCACTGCACACAGTGAGGAGTCCAATATCGATTTTGTTTGGTAATAGTTATGCGCGGGGTCGTGGGGATTTCGGTGAATACACCGTGCGAGAATCGAATTGAACTCCAATCGTCTCTATCATACGCCTTATCATCTGGTGCCTCCTACACGTTGGCTTTTCCCCCTTGCGGGTCTCCTTATCACTCTCCTGGTGTGCGTATTTTCTCTTGAAGGTTCAGGAGTTCCCCCGGGCACCCCGGCACAAATACTCCCGCAGGACACGATCCGTACCCGCTTCCCGGGACAATTCCCCGGTCAGGGCCTGCCTGGCAGCTTCGGTCTCGCCGACACAACACGCCGGGATTCTCTGGGCTTCACCCTAGACTCTCTCGGAGTCTGGCGGGATTCCCTCGGCAACTATCTCGACTCCCTCGGAGTCTGGCGGGATTCTCTCGGCCTCCGCAGGGATACCACCGGCATCCGTCTCATCAAAGACAGCACGTATGTTGTTTATCTGGACTCCACCTCGCGCCTGCGCCAGTTTAGAGCTTCGCGGACGGATCCCGTGTACACAAAATTTTTTCCCGAACGCAACTATCCGCTGTTCGGCTCCCGGAAGGTGGCGGGGTATCGACGTGAGGTGACGCTCGACTCAACGGGGCGCACCATCCGTTTTCGTGAAACCGTCGGCGGCGAGGCAGTGAAAATACCGGTCAGCATGCCGTTGCGTGACTACGTTGAGGCGCGTCAGAAGGAGGAGTTCCGCCGGATTCTGGCCGAAGAAGCCCGAAAACCGAAGGCGCTTGTCGCACGCAACGATCTCGGCGAGCTTCTGAGCTCGATCACGCAGATTCATATCCCGATTCCTCCCAACCCGATATTCAGCATTTTTGGGAAACCCGAGATCAAGCTGAATATCAGCGGCGCGGTGGATATCAAAGCGGGATTCAGGAATACACAGACCGATCAGACAACGATTTCGCGCCTTGACCAGAGCCGCAACGAACCTGACTTCAGCCAGGACGTCCAGGTGAATGTCAACGGCACCATCGGTGACAAATTGCAGATCCAGGCCGACTGGAATACCCAGCGGACGTTTGAGTATGAGAACCAGCTGAAGATCAAGTATACCGGATACGAAGACGAAATCGTCCGCTCGATCGAAGCAGGTAACGTGTCGCTGCAGACTCCATCCGCATTTATCGGCAGCAGCCAGGCTCTGTTCGGCGTGAAGGCACAGTTTCAAATGGGGCCTCTCGTTCTGACGGCACTTGCATCCCAGAAAAAGGGACAGATTAAAGAAGTGGCGGTCTCCGGCGGCGCGAAAGAACAGACGTTTGAGATGCGCGCCTACGAATACGCCACAAACCACTTTTTTGTCGACACCGCGTATATCAAGGAGTACGAACCGTATTATCAGAACGAACCACCCCTCGTCAACAGCAATTCGCAGATCGTGGAAGAGGAAGTCTGGATTCAGAGACAGGGCGGCATCCCGGATCCTAATGAGCGGCTCGGCGTTGCTTCCGTCAGCCTTCCCCTGCGACCCACGAGCGGCTACAGCGAGTCCTTCAGGGATGCCATCGATGACCCCGGCAAGATCGAGACCGGGCCTTTTATCCTTCTCGACCGCTCTCAATATGAACTTGACGGGGATGGTTATCTTGGGGTGCTGTCGCTCAATGCGAGCGTGGGCGACCAGCAGATCGTCGCCATCGCCTATCGCACCGCAGATGGCAGACAGTTCGGAGAGCTGACGCGTAATGTGGGCTCGGACAGCGTGTCGGTGAGCAAACGCCTGGTGCTGAAGATGGTGAAACCCAAAAACCTGCTTTCCAACGGGCCATCCTACCCGACTCCCTGGAAGATGTTGTTGAAGAACATCTACCCGATACAGGGAATCGGCCGCAACGTAAAGAAGACAGGCTTCTCCCTCGATATCTTTCGTCGGGTTCCCGGCGGTGAAGATCAGAACAGCGTTCTCAATGAGCCCCTGCTCCGGGTCTTTGGTCTCGACAAATACAACAGTGATGACACACCTGCGCCGGACGGTGACGGGCAGTTTGACTATCGGCCGGGGCGGTCCATCAATCAGGCCCGCGCGGAAATAATCTTCCCCACTCTCCGTCCGTTCGATACCGGAGTGCGCCAGTATTTTCTGGACAAGGGTACGAGTCTTGCGGACACGTCGGAGTTCCTCTATCAGGAAGTCTACGATACCACCCGCACGTTCGCCGAACAGGCTCTTCGAAACAGATATGTCATTCGTGGCAAAGCAACCGGAGAAGCGACGTCCCGGTATTCTCTGGGCTTTAACGTTGTGGAGGGGAGCGTGCAGGTGCTGCTGGATGGGCGGACGCTTCTTGCGAATGTCGACTATACGGTGGACTATATCATCGGCGAGGTTGTGATCAAGAACGATCGCGCACTTGTGCCGGGTGCCAATCTGCAGATCAAGTACGAACAGAACGACCTGTTTCAGCTTGCCTCAAAAACCCTTCTGGGAGCCCGCGGAGACCTGCGACTTGGCCAGAACGTGAACTTCGGATTCACCATCATGAATCTGAACCAGGAGACACTGAGCGACAAGGTGCGCCTGGGTGAAGAACCGAACAACAACACCATCTTCGGCATGGACGGATCGACAACACTTAATCTTCCGTTCCTCACCCGTGCGCTTGATGCTCTTCCGATTTTCGAGACACGCGAACCTTCACAACTAAAGATCTCCGGGGAAGCGGCATACATGCTTCCCGATCCCAATACAAAAAAGAGCCCGATCCCGAGTGACAACGCCGAGGGCATCGCCTATATCGATGACTTTGAGGCAGCGCGCCGCTCGATCCCTGTGGGCATCTCCTATGCCGCATGGACGCTGGCCAGTCCGCCGGCCGATAACTTTTTCTTCCCGGGGGTGCCGGATACAACAAAAATGTTCTCCCGCGGGCAGATGCACTGGTTTAACCGTCTTCCCACGGACGTTGCGTTAACGGACATCTACCCCCGGAAGCTTCCGGGGAACGCGGCAAATGACCTCGCAACCGTGCTGGATTTCCGGTATTTCCCGAAGCAGCGGGCGAGATACAACTACAGCCTTGATCTGGAAAATACCCTCACGGCAACCAAGAACTGGGGTGGTGTCATGAAACCACTCTCGGTCTCTGCCATTAACCTCTCCAGAGAGAACATTAATTTTATTGAACTCTGGATGCGTGTGGACCGTGCTCCGATGGGTGCTACGATGGTTATTGATCTGGGTGCGATCAGCGAGGATGCTATCCCCAACCGGACGCTGAATTCAGAGGATCTCGTTCTCAGTTCGTATCCCAACGGTGTGCTGCAGGAGGGCGAGGATGTCGGTATTGACATGCTCGCGGACGATCAGGAGCGTCTGCGATTCGCCGCGCTGATCGCAAAGTATCCGGCACTGGCAGCGGATCCGAGTGGCGACAATTACGCGTTCAGCAATGCCACCGTAAGCAGCGCTTCGGAAGACTTCTCGCGCATCAACGGAACGGACGGGAACAAGGATGGCCCGAGCGGGAGAATTCCGGATACGGAAGACCTGAACGCGAATGGCGTTGTGGACCTGGCGAATTCGTACTTCCAGTATGAGCTCCTGCTTGACACAAGCAGCATCCGGAATCCGCGCATCGTGGGCGGCGGGAACAAAGGGTGGTATCAGTTCCGGATCCCCGTTCGTGAGTTCGTACGCCAGGTCGGAACCCCGTCTCAGGAAAACATCGAGTTCGTCCGGGTCTCGTTCATCAACGCACCCGACACCATCGCGGTGCGTATCGCGGACTTCAGCCTCGTAGGAAATCAGTGGCAAAAGGCACAGACCGATCTGGCCGACACGACATTCGAAGTGACCGTGGTGAACGTCGAAGACAATCCCACGTATCAGAGTCCGCCCGGCGTAATCCGGGAACGTGACCGCACACGGCCCGAAGAGGAAGTGTACGCAAATGAGCAATCCCTCGCGCTGGTGCTCAAAAGTCTTCCCGTTGGTGAAAACCGTCAGGCGGTAAAATTTTACACCTACCGCGCACTGGACCTCTTCAATTACAAGACCATGAAGATGTTCGTTCACGGCGATGCTGCATTCCGATACGTTGATGAAAATCGTTATGATGCCGAGTTCTTCTTCCGGTTCGGTCTGGACAGCCTGAACTTCTATGAGTACCGTTCTCCTATTCGTCCGGGATGGGATCAGCTGAATGAAGTGCTCATTCAATTCGAGGAACTGACAGCGGTAAAACAGGCCAGGGATTCCACCAATCGGATATCACCCCCCATTCCGGTGAAAGATGGACCCCCTGGGTCGGTGTACCGGGTGCTGGGAAACCCGTCGCTCACCCAGATTGTATATCTCGCCGTTGGCGTAGAGAATCCAGCAGGAAAAGGATCAGGCCTGCCCCTGGCGGGAGAGATATGGGTGAACGAATTACGGCTGACCACGGTGGATGATACCCCCGGCTGGGCATACCGGTTTGACACCCAGCTGAAACTTGCAGACATCGGTGCGGTATCGTTTAACTACTCACGGGTGGATCCGAACTTTCATACCCTCGAACAGCGGTTTGGCTCCCGCCAGTTGAGCACCAATTGGGCCCTGAGTGCATCCGTTCAGGCGGAAAAGCTGCTGGATGAAGACTGGGCAGGGACGAGCCTGCCCCTATCCTACTCGCATACCGAAAGTATGGCCAAACCACGGTATTTGCCGAATTCCGATGTGCTGGTCGACGAAGCCGCGGAGCAGATCAAAGCAAAGGTTATCCGTTCAGGCGGGACCGAGGAGGAGGCGCAGAAAGAAGCAGATCGGGTGATCCTTGATTCGGAGACCCGGCGTGTCACCGACACGTATGCGGCGCCGAACTTCCGGATCAACATTCCGGCGGACGCATGGTATATTCGCGACACATTTAACAAATTGAATTTCGGGTTTTCCTACACGCGTTCGACCGAGCGCAGCCCGGCCGTTGTGAGCAGGATTTCCTGGTCCTGGAATGCACGCATTGCGTACGCAATCACACTTCCAACGGATTATTTTATCCAGCCTTTCCGGGATCTGTTTGAAGGATTGTGGCTCCTCGATGAATACAAAGATATGAAGATCTACTATACGCCGACGAATCTGGCGTGGTCCGTGAATGCGGTCCGGTCCCGTGACAACTCGCTCCAGCGCGCAGCCGGCGCCCAGGAGATCATCTCACGCAATTTCTCGGCATCGCGGCAGTTCGGATTCGGTTGGAAGCTGACGGAAGGCGGACTCATGAATCTCTCCGGGGACTACAGTGTGAACGTGGAGTCGAGCCTCCTGGATTTTGAACTGGATCAGCGGAAACAACAACGTCCGTTCTCGACAATTCTGGGAGACATCTTCTTCGGAGACCGGTTCATCAACTTCGGGCAGGATACGCGGTACTCCCAGCGGAATTCGTTTAACACGCGCCCGAACATCCCCAATATCTTCAACATCAAGCGATACCTGGATCTTTCGTTCGGGTATTCCGTTGATTATGCCTGGCAGAATACGCTGACCCGAGGCGACCTCGGAAAGTCCGCCGGATGGAATTCCAGCATCAACCTCTCCATGAATCTGCGGTTAAAACAATTGTTCGATCCACTGTTTGAAACCACCCCCGTGGTTCCCGGCGCGGTCTCTGCACGGGGAAGAAGGGTGAGTAGTGAAACCGCAGGGACGCAAAATGATTCCACCCAGACTGCAGATACCACGGCAGGCGAGGGAGGGCTTTCCAAACTCTTCAGCCAGCTTGGCAATCTGGCCAGGGTCTTTATCAAGATCCCATTGCTGGACTATGACAACATCAATGTCACGTTTACGCAGACGAACAATACGCAGAACAGCGGGGTTGTCGGACGGACCGGTTTTACGAATTTCTGGGGACGTATTCCGTTCTTTCAGGATCCTGTCCCACGATACGGGCCCTCCCGATTGTACCAGCTGGGATTGATCAGCGATCCGAGCGGACGGCTCACGAATTTCGGGCCCCGGTCAAAGTTTCCGTTCTTCGGATGGGACGTTGAACCGGGTCTCAGGGCGCCGGGGGGCGTGCTGGTGAATACCTTCCGCCAGAACAACCGTCTTGCATTCAAGACGTCACGCGGATTGTGGGAAGGCGCGCGGCTCGATCTGAACTGGAATGTGGGATGGGCATACAACCGCTCGCAGAACATCGTGACGGATTCGATCTACGGGATCCCGTCTGTGTTGAACACGACAACCTCGGGCAGTATAGATCGTTCGTTCCTGACCTTCCCTGACGTCCTGTTTCTGGGTGTGTTCAAAACCAGTCTCAAGGAAGTAAGCAAGCGGTACGGTGAGCTCAAGAGCGACAAGACGAACGAAAAAAGTGACGAGGAGAAGCTGAGCCAGGCGTTTGAGGAGGGTTTTGAAGCGCTTCCATTCCTCCGGAAGGTGTTTGGCGAAATGGCCCCGCGTGTGAACTGGAGTTTCCGCTGGGATGGACTCGAGAAGCTGCCTCTTTTTTCGGGGTTTGTGACCCGCCTGTCGGTGGATCACGCCTACAATTCGAACTATACCCGGCAATACCAGAATCGTCCGGGCGGGGACGGCGAACGGACCGACGGACAACGTGTGATGTACGGATTTGCCCCGTTGATCGGGGCGAATTTCACGTTCAAGGAGCTCTGGAAGGGAGCCTTCGGCGCGAACCTGCGGTACAATACCACGACGTCGTACGATCTGACAACCTCCTCTCGCAACATCGTGGAAGCCCTGTCGCAGGAGATCGCTGTGACGGCGTCCTATTCGCGACGCGGATTCGAAATACCCTTCTTCGGACTGTCGCTCAACAACGACATAGATGTGAGCTTCTCCTATTCGGTCACAAAAAATTCACGGTTGACCTATGATGTTTCGAAACTCGACCTGAACGTGACAGGCACCCCTCTTGAAGGGACCACACGAACAATTATCGAGCCGCGAATCAAGTATGTGCTGAGCCTGCGGGTAAATGCCTCCGTCTACTACCGCTATACAAAGATTGCACCCGACGACTCAGGGTCTCGTATCCCGGGCAGCACGACGAATGAAGCGGGTCTGGACATCCACATCTCTATCCAGTAGCCGCCGCAGCGCCAACAAGGAAGAGAGAGCAGGGCCATGGAAGAATCAAAGGGACGTATCCTCTGGGTCGATGATGAAATTGACCTCCTCCGGGCGCACGTTGGATTTCTCAACGAGCGCGGTTTCGAAGTGGAAACGGTGACCAATGGCGAAGATGCCATTGCGCTCGTCAAAGAACATGAATACGATCTGGTCTTTCTCGATGAGATGATGCCCGGCATGGGCGGACTGCGGACCCTTGCCGAAATCAAGGAACTCCAGCCGATGCTTCCGGTGGTGATGATCACGAAGAATGAAGCGGAGTCGCTGATGGAGGAAGCCATTGGAGGCAAAATCAGCGACTACCTCACGAAGCCGGTGAACCCGAGCCAGGTGCTGATGATCTGCAAGAAGTTCCTTGAAGGGCGGAAGATCACGGGCGCTGCGATCTCCAAGGATTACATCAAAGAGTTCAACGAGATTTCTCTCACCCTGATGGAAGGGCCGGGTTACCAGCAATGGACCGATATCTATACGCGCCTCGTCGGGTGGGGACTCGAGCTCGACCGCCATCCTGAACTCGGGCTGAAGCAGACCCTCAACGACCAGCTCCGCGAGTGTAATCTGGCGTTCGGCAAGTTTATCGAACGGAACTACAGAGACTGGGTGGAACAATCGAGTGGCAGGCCGACACTCTCCCTGGAGATTGTGGACCGGTACGTCATCCCTGAACTCCAAACCGGGCGGTCCGTGCTGTTTTTTGTGATCGATTGTATGCGGCTTGACCAGTGGATGATGTTCGAGGAACTCCTGCAGGAGTATTTTGTCATATCCAAGGAATTCTACTTCAGTATTCTCCCGACGGCGACGCCGTACTCCCGCAATGCAATCTTCAGCGGCTCATATCCATGTGACGTCGAACTGCGCCATCCCGATCTCTGGGACAAGAGCGAAGACGACGAAAGCAGCAGGAACCGCTATGAACGCCAGTTTCTGGAGAAGCTGCTTGAACGCCGGCGGATCTTTCTAAAACCGGAGCCCAAATACGTGAAGATTCTGGACCCGGAATTCGGCAGAAGTATCGAAAGTACTATCAATTCGTATGCCCAAACGCGCCTTACCTCCATTGTCGTAAATTTTGTGGACATGCTGGCGCACGGGCGGTCGGACTCGAGCCTGTTGAAGGAAATCGCGCCAGACGAATCGGCTTACCGCTCCCTGACCAGATCCTGGTTTCTCCATTCTTCACTCTTTGGAATGCTCAAGACACTTTCCCGGAACAAGAATGTGACGGTTGTGCTGACAACCGATCACGGAAGTATCCGAAGCCTGCGGGGATCAAAGGTGCTGGGTGACAGGGAAGCGTCCACCAACCTCCGGTATAAATATGGGAGGAACCTCAAGTGTGACGAAAAGGCAGCCATCTACATAAAGAACCCATTGGATTTCAAGCTTCCGAAAAGAGGTGTGGCGGTAAACTATATTATCGCCAAGGAAGACTACTATTTTGTGTACCCGACCGAATACCATAAGTATCTCAACCAGTACCGTGACAGTTTTCAGCATGGCGGGGTTTCCATGGAGGAGATGATCCTTCCGGTAATCAGAATGGAGCCGCGGGGATGACAAGCCGGATCACCCGGAAGCCCGAAGAGACGGAGCAGATGGGGAGGGAGTTCGGTGCCACGCTCCGCGCAGGCGACGTGGTGGCGCTGGTGGGAGAGCTCGGTTCCGGGAAAACACAGTTTGCCGCAGGGATTTGCGCTTCACTCGGGACACGGGGTCACGTGACGAGCCCCACGTTTACGCTTATCCATGAATACGCCGCACAGGACGTAACGGTGGTGCATGCAGATATGTACAGGATTACGTCTGTGCGTGAAGCCCTCGACATCGGGCTGCTTGAGTATTTCCAGGCCCCGTACGTGACTCTGGTCGAGTGGGCCGACCGGGTGCTTGACCTGCTCCCTCCGGAACGTTATCTTGTAGTGTTGTCACACCGCGAGGATCCACTGGAACGCGAGATCTCGATTACATCTCTGCCGGGTGAACGCGGATGAGCATCCTGGCCCTTGAAACTGCGTCGATGGTGTGCGGTGTGGCAATCGCCCGTGGCGGCAGTATAGTCGCCGAGCAGTGGGTGGAGGAGCGGTCGATTCACGCGGAGCGTTTGTTCGGTCTGGTGGACGGTGTTCTTCACGAAGCCGGTTGTGAACCCCGTGACCTTCGTGCGGTGGCCGTGTCCATCGGCCCGGGATCGTTTACGGGATTGAGAATCGGACTCAGCGCCGCAAAGGGATTTCACATGGCCCTGGGCATACCCCTGGTGGAAGTCCCCACATTGCTTGCGCTGGGACGGCGAGCGCTTCCACTGCTCGAAAGCCGGACGGGGCATATTCTGGCGGCACTTGATGCGCGCCGCGATGAAGTGTATTGCCAGCTCTTTACCGTGCACGCGGGGGAGATATCGCGGACCGGAGATGTGCATGCACGGACGGTCCGGGAGGTTGTTGCGGAACTGCCTTCAGGAGAAGTCGTCCTGACAGGAGACGGGCGGGAGAAAGTATTTGCAGCGTTGACGAGTGATTCTCTCACGTCGGATCGGTCCGTTCGTGTCACAGACGCACCGTTGGCCCGTTGTTCAGCCGCGGAAGTGGCACGGATCGGAGAAACACGATATCAGCTGAACCAATTTGCCGATCCGGGCGTTCTTGAACCGCGCTATGTGAAAGAAGTGTTCCTGCGTTCATCCCATTAGCAAAAGGACGGACCCCATGTCCTGGTTCCGACGTTCCAAAGAAAATATTGCCGCGGAGACCCAGAAGAAAGAAATTCCCGACGGACTCTGGACAAAGTGTGATTCCTGCGGCGAGATCATTCACAAGAAGGAGCTTCAGAAGAGCTTCTTCACGTGTCTGAAATGTAACGCCCATTTCCGGATCGGCAGTGCGGAGTATCTTGAAATTCTGCTTGACGCGAAATCCTTCACTGAGCAGGACAAGCGGATGCGCTCCGGTGACCCCCTGAAGTTCAAGGACTCGAAACGGTACCGGGATCGGACGGCGGAGGCGATAAAGAAGACCAAATTAAACGACGCTGTGCGATGGGGCACGGGGACGATAAAGGAAAAAAAGGTCGTTGTGGCTGTGATGGATTTCTCGTTCATCGGCGGGAGTATGGGATCCGTGGTCGGCGAGAAAATCAGCCGGGCCATTGATCGCGCCTGGAAATCCAAAACACCGTTAATCGTGGTTTCCTCGAGTGGCGGCGCCCGCATGATGGAGGGAGCCCTCTCTCTCGTGCAAATGGCAAAAACAAGCGCCAAACTGACCCGCCTCGCGGACAATCGTACTCCTTATATATCCGTCCTCACGGATCCCACAACGGGCGGAGTGACGGCCAGCTTCGCAATGCTGGGCGATGTGATCATCGGCGAACCGGGTGCACTGATCGGCTTTGCCGGCCCGCGGGTCATCAAACAAACCATCGGCCGGGATCTCCCTCCGGGATTCCAAAGAGCTGAATTCCTGCTCGAGCATGGATTCCTTGATATGGTGGTCCACCGGCGCGATATGCGGGATATGATTTATGATATCCTCCAGCACCTGACATGATCATTGTTACCGATCCGTCAGCGATGCAGCGTCTCGCCGATGAAGCGCGGACCGGCGGAAAAGAAATCTCGTTTGTCCCTACCATGGGAGCGCTTCACGCCGGTCATCTGACGCTCATACGGGAAGCCGCCGGGTACGGCGACACGGTCGTCGTCTCCATCTTCGTCAATCCCACCCAGTTCGGAGAAGGGGAGGATTTTCACCGGTACCCCAGAAATCTGGACCGGGATGCCGCGTTTGCGGCAGAAGCCGGGTGTGACATTCTTTTTGCACCGGCAACGGCCGCGATGTATCCGGAGACCCATGCAACGTTTGTCCAGGTTGAAAAGTCCACCGGCGTCCTGGAAGGGAAGTCCCGCCCGGGCCATTTCCGCGGCGTGACAACGGTTGTCGCAACGCTCTGCAACATTGTAAAACCTCACATCCTGTTGCTCGGCCAGAAGGATGGGCAGCAGGTGGCAGTGCTCCGGCGAATGCTGCGCGATCTGCAGTTTGATATCCGGCTGGTGGTCGTGCCGACCGTGCGGGAACCCGACGGTTTGGCCATGAGTTCCCGGAATGCGTACCTTACACCCGACCAGCGTTCGCAGGCCCCCGTGCTCTCTGCGGCGCTTCGTATGGCAGAACAGCGGTTGCGCGCGGGTGAACAGGATGCGGCGGCAATCCGGGACGCGATGCGGGCCATGATCACGGCGAAGACGGACGGGGAGATTGACTATGTCTCGATCGCTCACGGTGAATCGCTGGAGGAGCTCACGATTGTCCCCTCTGCGATACCCGTCATGATATCTCTTGCAGTGCGTCTTGGAACCACCCGTCTGATCGACAATATCTCCTTAACCGTTTAGGGACACTATGGATTCACGTCTGGCAGTTGTGATCATGGCGGCAGGAAAAGGCACCCGGATGAACAATGCGGCCATGGCCAAGGTGATGTATCCCATCGCGAACAAGCCGATGGTCGAACATGTTGTTGATCTTGCGTTTGCCCTGCACGCTTCAAGGGTTGTCGTTATCGTCGGATGGCAGAAAGACTCTGTGATCGATCATCTGAGACAGCGAGGGAAGAATGTCACCTGTGTCGAGCAAAACCCTCAGCTGGGCACCGGGCATGCGATCATGCAGGCAGAGCAGCCCCTTGACGGTTTTTTCGGGGATGTGCTTGTACTCTCGGGTGATGTCCCCCTGCTCACCAGAGGTAGCGTGCACGACTTGTTGGCCTACCACCGTTCGGCGCCTGCGGCGGCAACAATTCTGACGGCAAAACTTGATGACCCGACTGGCTACGGACGCATACTCCGCGATTCTCCGGAAGGGAGTGTAACGGGAATTGTCGAACACAAAGACGCAACCGAAGATCAGCGCCAGATACGCGAAATCAACTCCGGTATTTATGTGTTCGACAAGCAGCGGCTTTTCGAAGGATTGCAGCATATTACGCCGAATAACGTGCAGAAAGAGTATTACCTCACAGATGTATTCCAGCATTTCTGGGCCAGCCAATTGACAGTCCGCGCTGTTGCGGCCGAAAACCCCGTGGAGATCCAGGGCATTAATACCGCCCAACAGCTGGAGGACGCCAGAATCCTTTTTGCAGCTCGCAGAATTTGACAAATCGCCCCGTTTTGCGTATTATTGAATCAGAGAGGTAGCGATGTACACAGGGAAAGGGCTGGATTGATGAAATCAATTCGCGTCATTATGACCATTGCGCTGGTCTGCATCCTGGCAACCGGTGTCAGCGCGCAATTCAAATCCCAGGTAGAACAGGAATCTCGAATCTCAGGAGGGGTCCTTCAAAGCACGTCTCCCTCGCTGCTGTTTGGCTGGTTTAATCCGGAGAATTTTCACATGCGTCATACGGTGAGTTTCTCCTATCACACCATGGGGGACCATTCTGCGTCGCTCGGGACATACACCAACAGCATGATGTACCAATTTACCGACAATCTGAACGCGAGGGCGGATATCAGTCTGAATTATTCACCTCTCAATTCCTCTTCGGGCTCATTTGCGAACGGTCAGAAAAACTCGCTTAGCTCAGTGTACCTCAGCCGCGCCGAGGTAAACTACCGTCCGTGGGAAAATGTCGCGGTACAAATTCAATTCCGGCAGGTTCCCTACGGAATGTATTCGCCGTACTATTCACCCTACTATTCACCCTGGTACAGGGAGGATGGATTCTGATTTACCTGGATAGTCCGCTGTACAGTCGAACGCGTGCCTCAGAAGCCGAGGACATTCTCTCCGGAAAGGGACAGTCCTCGGTTTTTCATTGGTTGTTATAAGGCCGATGGAAAAAAGCTCACGCCCCAGGCGCCCCCGTTCACGTCCGCTGTGGATTCGAAAGCCCTCCGCGGCCGTTCTGCTGAACCTCGCGATTGTTGTTCTGGTGGTGGTGGTAGGATACCTGGGATTTTCCCTGGTAGTACGGATGTTTTTTGCACCGTCGGTAGATGTGTCCCGTGACGGAGATCCGCGTGGCAGAGTGATTCAAGTGGATGTGCTAAACGGATGCGGGGTGGCTCGCGAAGCTGCCAGCATGACTGCGTATCTTCGTTCACGCGGATATGATGTGGTGGAGATACGAAACTATCACCGTTTTGATGTCAAGGAATCGTTGGTGATCGACCGTGGGGGAAATCTGAAGAACGCCGAGAAGGTCGCCCTGGCGCTCGGCATTTCTCCGTCGCAGTGTATTCAGCAACTCAATCCCGATTATTATGTTGATATTTCCGTCGTTATAGGCCTCGACCACGGAACACTCAAACATTCACAGTAGAAAGGAACCACTTTGAAACCTGCTACCCTGGCGAAACATGTTGCGGAATTTGTGTTGACAAAGAAAGGACAGGATGTTGTGCTGATGAATCTGAGGGGGTTGAGCAGCGTGACAGATTTTTTTGTCGTCTGCTCAGCGGACTCCGACGTGCAGGTCAGAGCAATCGCTAATGCGGTAGAAGAAGGTCTCAAGCTGAAGGGTGTGCGCCCGTGGCAGATCGAACGCGGGAGTCCGAATTGGGTGATCCTGGATTATGTCGATGTTGTTCTCCACGTGTTCCACAAACAGACCCGCCATTTTTACAATCTTGAAAAGCTGTGGGGAGATGCAGAGATCAAACACGCCGAGGACGGAGGGAAAAAGCCGGCGGCCAAACCGAGGCCGAAGACGAAATCGGCGGTACTGAAGAAAGCAAAGCCAGCAACAAAACCCAAACGCAAGGCAACGACGAAGAAAACAGCGACGCCCAAACGGAAGGCCGCCGGACGCGCATCCGCGGGCACGAAGGGTGGCGCACGGAGAAAAGTAGCAACATGAAGGCATACCTGCGGACGGCACTCACCGAAGCACTCCAGCACGCCGGATACCCGGTCCACGATGACGTGACGGTCGAACGTCCGCGCCAGGAAGGACACGGAGATCTGACGACAAACGTCGCTCTGATCCTCGCAAAGTCACTCGGGAAAAAACCACGCGTGCTGGCGGAAGAGATCGTGGCGCATCTGTCACCGGATCCGGCCATGATTGCACACGTCCAGGTCGCCGGACCGGGCTTCATCAATGTGACGTTCACGGACACGTTTTTCCGCCGCCAACTTCCAGACCTCCTTTCAGCGGACAGCGACTTCGGGCGTTCTTCCCTCGGCAAGGGGCGACGGGTCCAGGTTGAATTCGTGAGCGCAAATCCAACCGGACCCCTCACGGTCGGACACGGCCGCGGCGCCGTGTTCGGCGACACACTTTCCCGAATCCTCGAATGGACTGGCCATCAGGTTGAACGTGAGTACTACTTCAACAATGCCGGACGGCAAATGCGCATCCTCGGAGATTCCGTGCGGCTGCGATATCTCACGCTTCTGGGTGAACACGTGGAGTTCCCGCAGGACTACTATCAGGGTGAGTATATAACGGACATAGCGCGTCATATTCATTCACTTCATGGCGAGAGCAAACGCCATGAGCCTGCAGAAGGGCTCTTCAAATCCGTCGCGGAGGAGGAAATTTTTGCGGACATCCGCGCCACGCTGGCATCGCTCGGAATCACCTTCACATCGTATTATAACGAGCACACTCTCTATAGTGACGGAAAAATTGACGAAGTTGTGGCGGCGCTCAAGGAGCGCGGACTTACGTATGAACAGGACGGCGCTCTCTGGTTCAAAGCGTCGTCACTGGGAAATGAAAAAGACAAGGTTATCATCAAGAGCTCCGGCGAACCAACGTACCGGTTACCCGATATTGCCTATCATTGTGAAAAATTCCGGCGTGGTTATGATCTGATGATTGATATCTTCGGCGCCGACCATGTGGCTACCTATCCGGATGTCCTGGTGGCCCTGAACGCAATGGGATTTGATCCGGCGAAAGTGAAAGTGCTGATACACCAGTTCGTGACCATCATGGAGGGCAACGAAGTGATGAAGATGTCCACGCGGAAAGCCAATTTTATTACGCTGGATGAACTGACGCAGGCCGTTGGCGTGGATGCGGTGCGTTACTTCTTCATCATGAGAACCATCTCCAGTCATCTGAATTTTGACCTGGCACTTGCGCGGCAGAAGTCCGATGAAAATCCCGTCTTTTACGTGCAATACGCTCATGCACGCATCTCGAGCATTCTGCGGTTTGCAGAGAAGGAAGGCAAGGTTGTCGGAGAAGGTGCCGGGTACGCCGAACGGCTGACCGAACCGGAAGAACTTCTCCTCCTCAAACGTGTTCTCCTCTTTCCGGAGATCGTCGAGGCGTGCGCCCTGACCGACGAACCTCATCGTTTGGCGGATTATCTTCATGACCTGGCTGGAACGTTTCATGTCTTCTATCACCACCATCGTGTCGTCACACCCGACGGGGATCTGACTGCCGCCCGGCTTGCTCTGGTGCGATCCGTGCAGATCGTGCTCAGGAATGGATTCTCCATCCTGGGCATATCCGCGCCGGAACAGATGTAGCATCGCTGACACTCTCGCGAGGATGCCCATATCCCCGAGTGGCATACCGTGGGTGTTCGAGGACATCAGGTTTTTCTCGGGCTCTAGCCGGGAATGTCCCAAATGAGCCGGACCATGCGGACTCCCGGGAGCACGAAGAGATTCGCAGGAATCTGCGCGCACGGAGCGAATAATGTGGCATACGCATCTGCTATGAAGAGCTCGCAGTCCGTTTTCCGGACCATCCGCCCCCGGCGGCGGTACGTTGACTTTCCCTGTCGAATTTCGTAAGTTCAAGTTATTCAATACGTAAGGGAAATCCACCTCACCTCCTTGCTACCAAAGAAGCCATCAGTGCAGAACCAGTGTGTCGGTTCCGGAACGCCTGTGCGCGCTTCGCTGCCTCCGTAGTCTACGAATAGATTCAATCTGAACACCATTAAGGTATTTCTATGTTCAAGAATGGCACTATCCACGATGTCGTCATCAAGGATCTGGTGAAGTTTGCCGATCAGAGAGGCTGGCTGGTCGAACTATTCAGGGAAGATGAGATCCCGCCGGAATTTATGCCGGTGATGGGATACATCTCCATGACCGTGCCTGACATCGCGCGCGGTCCCCACGAGCACGTCGAACAGGCCGACTGTTTCGCCTTCCTGGGACCTTCGACCTTCAAGGTGTATCTCTGGGATAACCGCAAGGATTCACCGACCTACAAAACCCGACAGATAATGTTCGCCGGAGAAGATGCTCCCTGCACAGTCATCATACCGGCTGGAGTTGTACATGCATACCGGAATGTCGGAGACAAACAGGGTATGGTTGTAAACTTGCCCAATCGTCTCTTCGCAGGGAAGGGAAAAGGGGAACCGGTGGACGAAATACGGCACGAGCACGATCCCCAATCCATATTTCAACTGGATTAACCCATGCGCAATGTTCTTGTCACCGGAGGGGCGGGGTTTATCGGCAGCAATTTTGTCCATTTTATGCTTGCTGCCCATAAAGGCATTCATCTTGTAAATTTTGATACCCTGACCTACGCGGGGAATCTGGGCAACCTTGTCTCCGTCGCTTCTCACCCGCACTATACATTCGTACGTGGTGATATTTGCGACCGGGCTGCCGTCGAGCGTGTCGTGCAGGAGCACGCCATTGACACGATTGTGCATTTTGCGGCTGAATCTCACGTAGACCGCAGTATTATGGGGGCGGCAATATTTGTCACCACGAATGTTGTCGGGACACAGGTGTTGCTTGACGTCGCCCGCGAAAAAAAGATCGAGCGGTTTCTTCACGTCTCCACGGATGAAGTATACGGGTCTCTGGGATCCACCGGAAAGTTCACCGAAAACACACCGCTGCATCCAAACAGTCCGTACGCCGCTTCAAAAGCCTCCTCCGATCTCCTGGCACTCGCAAATGTTCACACGTTCGGGCTTCCCGTGATTGTGACAAGATGTTCAAACAATTACGGCCCCTACCAATTCCCCGAAAAGCTGATCCCCCTTATGATCGTGAACGCCCTGAGCAATAAGGAACTGCCGGTCTACGGCCAGGGGTTGAATGTGCGCGACTGGTTGTATGTGGGGGACCACTGCTCTGCGATTGACACCGTGTTGCAGAAAGGGAAGGTGGGAGAGGTGTATAACATCGGTGGCGAGAACGAGTGGAAGAACATCGACATCGTGCGTCTGCTTCTGAATCGGCTCGGGAAGCCCGAGACGCTTATCAGATATGTCAAAGACCGGCCTGGCCATGACCTGCGCTACGCGATAGATGCTTCCAAGATCCGGAATGAGCTTGGCTGGTCGCCTTCCGTGACGTTTGACGAGGGGATTGTGAAGACAATTGACTGGTATCTTGCCAACGAAGCCTGGTGGCGGAAAATTATTGATGGAACGTACCGGGACTATTATCGGGAAATGTATCATGAGCGCTAAGCGAGTTATTGCGAGGGGCACCTTGCTCGTTCTCTTCGGGCTCGTTCTGCTGCTGCCGCCCACATGGGCGCAGACGCGGCAAACAACATCGCCACTGGATCTCCCCGGGGTCCGGGATAGATCAGCGCTCACACCCGGTGCAGCCGCGCCGGCACCTGCGCTTGAGTCCGTCATTGACCCGGACAACTACATCGTTGGTCCATCCGACGGCTTCGGTGTGAACATATGGACCGATCCTCCTGTGACGATGCGGCTGACCGTAACGCCGGAAGGAACGCTCATCGTCCCCGGTGTCGGCGAGATCGTCGTTGCCCGGTTGCCCCTTGCCGAAGCACGCGCAAGAGTTCTCACAGAGGTCAGGAAACGCTTCCGGTTTGGAGAATCCTCCGTCACGCTGGTCACACCGCGCTCAGTGGTGGTGTCCGTACAGGGGCGTGTCCTCAATCCGGGATCCTATGTCCTTCCGGCGTACAGCCGCGTGGACAAGGCCGTCGAGGAAGCCAACAAGACACTCACAGGGCAGTCATTTGATGAGGCCCGCTGGATCAAGAGCGAGATGTCCACCCGGCGGATCATGGTCCGGCATAATGATGGCACCCAGACGCGGGTTGATCTCAAGAAGTTTCTCGCATCCCAGGACGATCGGTGGAATCCCTATCTCCGCGAGGGGGATATTATTGTTGTACCACGGATTGACTTTTCGCGCGATGTGTTCGGAGTGTACGGAAACGTGAATGCTCCCGGACGATATGAATATGTCGAGGGTGACGGAATACGGGCGGCGCTGCAGATTGTGTTCGGGTTTAGTCCGCGGGCGATTCAGGATAGTATCGAGTTTATCCGGCAGAACGAAGACGGCGAAACCGCATTCCGTCGTTTCGTGAACGGGTGGGGGATACTCTCGGGCACTGATGAAGACATACCCCTGCAGGCAGGGGACCGTCTTGTGGTGCGGGGGCAGGTTGACCTCCGGGGCGACTACACCGTGAGTGTGCGGGGGCAGGTGAAAAATCCGGGTGTGTATCCCATCACGCGTGCCTCAACAAGAATCATTGACGTGATCAGGGCTGCGGGCGGATTTACCGAAGACGCGTCGCTGACGTCGGCGGAACTTATGCGACGTTCAGTAGCTGAAGGCGAGCTGGAAACGGAACGGCTGCAGAGCCTGCGGGGCGGTGTGCCTCAGGAGGATAGCTCATATTACTATCTGGAGACGATGCTGCGTCTCCGGAAGGAAACCGTGTATTGTGATTTTGCGGCGTTGTTCCTGCGGGGAGACTCCTCCCAGAATGTTCTCCTGCGCGACGGCGACGTCATTGTGGTCCCCATTACAAGCGTGACGATCTATGTTTTTGGGCAGGTGGTGAGCCCCGGTCACATCCAGTATACTCCCGGTGAAAATGTTGAGCATTACCTCCGGATGGCCGGAGGACTCACGGACCGGGCAAGGGAGTCCGATATCAAAATTGTCAAAGCGAAAACCCGCCAGTGGCTGTCGGCCGATGAGGGGATCGTTGAAGAAGGTGACTACGTCTGGGTCCCCAAAGTGACGGAAAAACCTTTCGGGTACTTTCTGGGAATCATAGCACAATCAGCAGCAATTCTGGGTGCGGCGGTAAGCGTCGCACTGCTCGCGCTGCAACTGAACAAATAACCCTTGATCGCCGGCGGTAGAATACAACGTCGTGTGTAATGTATGTCCACCGAGAATCGAACCAGCAGCGAATCGACCATGCCAGCATCCGCCCCAAAAGAATTCCACCTTCTTGACACTGTAAATTTTGTGGTCAAGCGGAAAGAGATGTTCATCGGTATATTCCTCCTCTCTTTCGTCTGTACATTCCTTGCCGTCTTTGTCTTTGTGGAAGAGCAATACGAGGCCACGGCTGTTCTCATCCCCCGTTCTGAAGACGGTGTTTCTGCTGTGGGGAATCTCCTGCGCAGCGTGAAAGGGGTTTCGTTCGGCCTGGGCGGGAAGACCCCCAAATCGGAGACCGATCTGTATACGACCATCATCTACAGTCGCACAATGATGGAGGACCTGATCCGGACATTCGGTCTGGTCGCTGCATACGACCTGGATTCCACCAGCGCTGACCATATGGAAAAGGCGGTGAAGCGGCTGCGGAAGGACGTCTCTACCCATGAGACGGATGAATCATCCTATCTGATCACTGTCCGGGCGGGTACACGCGAGCGGGCTGCTGCGATGACGAATACCATCGTTCAGAAGATGAATGAAAGAATTGTCGAGCTGAATATCAGCCGTTCAAAACAGAACCGGGAGTTTCTGGGTGGGCGTGTCGATGAAGTGCGCCGGGCCCTCCGCCTTGCTGAAGATTCCCTGCGGGCGTATCAGGAGCGGACCGGATTGCTCGACACAAAAGTGCAGATACAGGGGATCATCGAGGCTCACACCACGCTGGAGTCCGAGCTGGCAGCCCGGAGGATTCAGAAGGGGATCCTGGCACAGATGTATGACAACGAGTCGCCCCAGGTCCGGGAAGCGCAAATGCAGATCTCTGCATACGAGAACAAGCTGAAAACGATGCGGTCCACGACCGATCCCGGAAGTCCCCTCCTTGCGCTTCAGACCCTTCCAAAGACCGCGGTGGAACTCCTGCGCCGGTACCGGGAAGTGGAAATCAACAGTCTGCTGCTCGAGTATATCATGCCTCTCCATGAGCAGGCCAAAATTGAGGAAAAGAAGGACTATCCGGTATTGCAGATCATCGACCATGCAATCCCTCCGGCAAAAAAGAGTTATCCTCCCAGGATCCTCTTCGCGCTGGTCGGGGCATTCTCGGTCACCCTTCTGGTCGTTATCGTACTGCGTGTGCGGTTGTCGGTGTTGCACACAGCCGACCCGAGAGTGGTGACTCTGCTCGAGGAGTTCAAGAGCTGGTCATGGAGTTCCTGGAAACTCAAGCCATGAATGGAGTCGCGGGAACGGCGGGCGCAGAATCCAATCAGGAATGGCGTTTCATGCTTTGGAGCGGCGCCGTTTTTACAGCGCTTTTTGTTGCACTCGTAACCTTCGGCGGCGGAAGAATTGAATCCGTTCTTGCCCTTCCTGTGCTGGCGCTGATCCTGACGCTCATGCGTAGTGTTGCACTGGCACTCGCTGCGCTTGTCGTTGTCCTCTTTGTCATCTTTCCCCTCTCGTTATACAGCAGCGCAGTCTGGTTTTCGACGTTTGTTGCGCTGTCGTTTCTGATAAACTACCGGGACTTTGAGTGGCAGGAACTCTCCAGCCCGCTGACGATCCCTCTTCTTGCGTACGGTCTCGCCGTGTTGCCCTCACTTGTGAACGCGGTCGATCCGTGGCGGTCCATAGCCCTTCTGTTTAATGTCTGTGCTTTTCTGATCGCCATGTACGTCACCTTTTTGACTGTCCGATCAATGACTGCTATCCGGCGGCTTGTCTGGGTGTATCTGGGGATGGTGCTGCTGAATGGGATTGTTCTGATCCTGATCGCGATCACAAGCGAACGGCGGCAGTACGGCTTTGCAGGGATCATGTATGTGGATTACGCCGGTCTCGGGATCAGCATTCTGGCGGCAATTACATTGCTTACGTCCGGAGCGCGCCGGATGGTAACGCTGGGTGTAACGTTTCTTGTTGGTATCGCCCTTGTGTTGACCCAGACACGGAACGCCTGGCTCACAACTGCTGTCACCCTTTTGTTTGTGGTGGGATATCTGATCCGTTACCCTTTCCTCGCAGGTGTCCCTCGGCGGCGGCTTGTCCGGTATGCGCTTGTGGGAGGAATTCTGCTGCTCGTCATCGCCGGCGGCGCGTTGATGGTAAATCCTGCCATTGAACAACGTGCCTCGGACATAATGGACACGGAATCAGTGGAAGCGGGGGAATCACTCATTATCCGCAACTCTCTCATCACACGCCTGATGATATGGGATACCGCGCTGAACGCGTTTGTTGCCCACCCGTGGATCGGCGTGGGTGTGTATGGTTTTGCGCCTGCCTCCCAACAGTATTCCCGTCTTCCCGCCGTCTTCTATGACATCTATGTGCGGAACATGTCACCCCACGTGACATTCCTGGCGGTACTCTCAGAAACGGGCGTCATCGGGCTTGCAGGCTTCTTCGTCTTCCTGGGGGCTATCCTGCGGCTGGCATCCAGGGCCGTGCATGATATTCTCGAGCTTCGGGGCAAACGGTATGCGTTCGTAGGCCTGGTGGCGATGACGTATTGTACCGTATCGATGTTTGTTACCGATGCGTGGATGTGGGGACAGGGTATTGTCCTGTGGGGATTGATTGTTGGGCTCATCCTGGCGAATCGGAGGATCCAAAGTCCGGCAAAGAGTCTTCACAGCGAAACGACAGCACGGGGAGTTGAAGGGTGAGGTCCGAGCTTGCCAAGGGATCACTCTCCGGTGCGCTCCAGGTCGTGGTGACCACTGCGCTGGTGCTGATTGCCGTGCCGCTCTTTGTCCGGAATCTGGGGCCTGAGGCATTCGGCCTCTTCTCCCTTATCGCGCTTGTTGGAAACGTCAACACCTTTGCGAATCTTGGCCTTAATTCCGCCCTTGTCCGGTTTGTGGCAGAACAGGGGAAAAGCAGGGAATCCGATCACGACATCGTGGTGACCCTTGTCATCCTGGTGAGCGTGATCCTCCCGCTGACGGCTGGCGGTTTTCTCTTCGAACGTACCATGCTGTCCGGCGTCCTGAACGTTCCGCCGGACTTTTATGACGACGCTGTGTGGCTTTACCGCGCGATGTTGATCAGCAATATCCTTGTTCTTCTCGGGGGGACCTTCACGGCAGTTCTGGATGCACAAGCGAAAGTGTATCTGACAAACCTCTTTCAGATGCTGTACACCGTGGTCTATTGGGGATTGATCCTGGGTGTGCTCATTGCGGGACTCCCCCTGAAGATGATAGGGGTGACCACCGTGATCGCAACAACAACCTGGTTCGCGGCAGCGGGAACGGGCATGCTCCGCACGTGGGGGGTGCCGTCAGTAACCGGATTAAGAATGTCGTGGATGACGAGAGTGCGAAAACAACTGTCGTACGGCATGCAGTTGTTCTCTGCGGGAATGATCGGTTTTTTTTATGAGCCGCTGACAAAGCTCCTCCTGGCGCATTTCCTCGGTGTCCGCGAGGTGGGCGTGTTCGACATCGGCATGCGGGCTCGCAACATCGTAAACAGTTTGATGTTGAAGTTGCTCTACCCGCTGTATCCGCTGTTTGCGCGGCTTGACGACCAGAAGCAGATCCGCTCTCTCGTGCATGACGTGGAACAGAAATCGATGCTGCTGGTCGCACCCGTGCTGGGGATAGTGTTCCTTACGACAAGACCACTTGTCGACTTGTTCTTCGGCACCGATGTAGACGCGCTTGCCCTGACCATAGCGTGGATGGTGTCAACGTACCTCCTGTGGGGTTTTACCGTTACTCCGGTCTATACGTTCCTGATGGCCAAGGGGTTTGCATCCAGAACCGTGATTTCACAAGCCCTTAACGTTTTTGCAAACGGCGTTGTCATCCTTGTGACCTTTGGCTGGCTTGGATACTCTTCAGTGCTCGCGGGCAATCTGGCCAGCACCCTGTCAACGTGGGTGCTGTTGCTCTTTCTTCAGTGGAGGTTCTTGCACAGTCTGATATTCGACACGTGGCGGCAACTGTTCGCCGTCCTGGTCGTGATCGGCATCGGCATCGGGTGTGCGTTCGCTGTGCCTTCGCTGCAGGCAGGCCTCTACGGCGTGATCGCTGGCCCGGTGCTCATCATATGTGCCACCATCCTGGTGTACCGTTTTCTGGGAGTTCTCAATGTGCAGGATGTGGCGCGCTACCTGGGAAGTGGAACAGCCGCATCGCGCGTGTGCGCGTGGCTGTTCTGCAGGGCAGGGAGTCCAACCGGGCCGGCAACGGAGCGAACCACGGTCTCATGAAAATCTCTATCATTACGCCGTCGTATAATCAGGGAATCTTCATCGAGGAGACCATCCGTTCGGTACAAAACCAGGATCACCACGATCGTGAGCACATTATCGTCGATGGGGGTTCCACAGACGGCACCGTGGAAATTCTCCGGCGGTACCCGCACCTGCGGTGGGTCTCGGAAAAAGATCGGGGCCAGAGTGACGCCATCAACAAAGGGTTCCGGATGGCCGACGGCGACATCATTGCCTGGCTGAATTCGGATGATTGGTATGAACCCAACGTCTTCGGTGATGTCGTGCGTTATTTCAGCGAACATCCTGATTGTATGATCCTGTACGGCGACATCACGTTTGCGGACAGGGAAGGGAAGCCGCTCTTTGCCATCAAGGGTGGGACCTTGAGCTATGAACACCTCGTGGCCAGTCCGGATAGCATGCGGCAGCCCAGTTTTTTCTGGCGGCGGAGCCTCATCCAGGACTATGGGGGAGTAGATGAGAGTCTCCATCTTGTTATGGATTTTGACTTGTTTCTGCGCATCGGGCGCGGGCGACGATTTTGTTATCTCCCCCGGAATATGAGTTACTATCGCTGCTATGATGAAAACAAGAGTCTGTCACTCGCACGGCAGCAGGTAAAGGAGATCTACAGGGTGTACCGCAAGCATGGCATCCGCTTCACCCCGGGGATCGTTCGATTTCTTGTGGCAAAATACGCCTTGTCGTTCGGACTTGTGAAGCGGCTGCACGGGTTCTTACGCAGGGGAAGGGAGGGGAATTCCCGGTCATGATCCGGCGGATTCTCTTTGTCGACGAAGATCAGGAACGAAACGGCGCGACCGTGAGCCTTGAGTATCTGGTTCAGGGTTTCAAGGAATCGGGTTATGATCCGGTCGTGCTTACCTGGAAACAGGAAGAGTGGGCCAAGGCCCGGCTGCGGGAGTCGGCAAGCCTCATTGATGGACGGTGGGGTCCGGTGACATCCCTCACAATGTGTTTTCATTTTACGTATACTGCTTCGCCGCTCTCATGGGCGGGACTGCGCAATATCCTGAAAGACGTTGTTAAGTTTGTGGCGGGTTTTTTTGTTGTGCGGAGGGTGATCCGGCGCGTCAAGCCGGCGCTTGTGTATCTTAATGAATACTCTGTTGTGCAGGCCGCCCTTGCAGCCCGCTCCTGTGGCATCCCGGTGGCGATGCACATCCGGAGCCGTATGCTGGGGGGGATGTTCGGGGTCCGCCGTCGGTTTATGGCCAGGATGGTCCTCCGGTATTCTGATGTCGTGTTCCCCATAACACGACTGGAGGCGGACCAGCTGCAGGCGCGCCCCCATGAAGAACCCGGCATCCATGTGGTCGGTGAGTTCGTTCCGATGGGAAGGGAGCCCCAGGGTACAGGAGTCCGGGGCCGGAAAATGTTTGAGCTTCCGGAAGACCGGAAAGTCGTCGTCATGATGGGGGGGATTCAAAGCATTAAGGGAACCAGGGACTTCCTGCTCGCGGCGGTGACCGTTCTGTCACGGTATCCTGGCGCTGTATTCGCGATTGCGGGGGGAACGAGAATGGTTGTGGATCCGGTGAAACGCGCCTATTACGATTCGTGTATGAAACTGGTGGGATCCCTCCAGCAGTTTGATGGGATCCGTCTGCTGGGGGAAATCACCAATCCCCTGGACTTTGTTGCGATGTGTGACATTCTTGTTGCCCCGAACCTGGAAACACATTTTTCAAGGCCGGTTGTCGAGGCCTGGGGAATGGGAAAGCCCGTGGTCGTGTACCGCAGTCCGCATATGGACCAGCTTGTCAGCCACGAAACGGACGGGCTGCTTGTCGAATCAGGCTATGTTGAAGGGCTTGCCTCTTCGATGCTGCGTCTCCTGGAGAGCCCGGAACTCTGTCAGCAGCTTGGTGCGGCGGGAATGAAGAAGGCCAGATTGGAGTTCGACGCAAAAAAGAATCTCGACAGGATCATCACACATTGTTCATCACTTATCGAGGCCTCGTGATCCGGGACCCGCGCTGCGTACATCTGCTGAGAGGTGCAGGTTCCCATGGATGGGGCCACGGTCGGATTGACCGGACCGGCGGTCGGCTTGAGGGGAACCGTGGTTGGCTAGATCGGTCCCGGAGCATGCGATGAAAAGGGGAACGGTCGCAGTTGTCATTCTCAATTACCGGCGAAAAGACCACACGCTGGAGTGTCTTTCGTCTCTCTCTGCGTCGACGCAGGTTCCTTTGCGTCTTATTGTGGTGGACAATGATTCGGGGGATGGATCCGCGGCGGTTATCCGATCGGCCCGCCCTGATATTGAGGTGCTGGAGACGAAAACAAATCTCGGGTATGCAGGCGGCATGAACACCGGTCTGCGGCAGGCACTTGCGTCGGACGCCGAGTATATCCTGGCTCTCAACAGCGACACACTCGCGGCTGTAGATTCGGTGTCTGTGCTGGTCGATGCGTTGGATTCCCACCAGGCGGCGGGTGCTGCGACCGGAACCTTCTTCTACTATCCGGAAGCCTTAAAGGTCTGGTACGCCGGAGGTTCCCTGGCGTACACGCGGGCTCACGCATTGACGACACGGGCGCTGACCCCTTCCTCGGCGGACGGATCGTCGCCTGTGCAAAAGGTCTCTTTCGTTACCGGCTGTGCGATCCTGTTCCGCGCTTCCGCACTCCGCCGGGTGGGATTGTTTGATGAACGATATTTCATGTACCTTGAGGATGTGGACCTGTCGCGGCGTTTTCTCTCAGAAGGTTTTGACCTGCTGTACGTTCCCCTGGCCACATGGTATCATCGTCTGATTGCCGATGAACAAACGCCGCTAAAGACATATTTTGTAACGAGGAACCGTCTGCTGTTTCTTGAGCGCGCTCCCGGCTTGTTCAGCCGGATTGCAGGAAGTGTGTACGTTCTGCTGGTGGTCACGATGAAGGTATTGTGGTGGAGTGTGACCGACCGGCAGCTGGCACGCGCGATGTTGCTGGGTGTGCAGGACTATTTTTCAGGACGATTCCATGTGGGAAGGGGACTCACCCTGTCTGTTCAGGATACCGACACTCGGAGATGGAATGCGGATCGGCATTGATGCGCGCGCAACAATGATGGCGAACGACGGGATCGGGCGCTATGCCACAGAACTCCTCAAGGAATACGCCCGGAGGGACGATGGGCATGAATTCTATGTCTTGAAGAACCAGCTGACCGGGATATCTTTCGCGTTTGACAGTCGATTTCACGAGATTGTGGTGCGGACTGACCGATTTGGCCTGAAGGAACAGATGGCCCTCCCCCGGATCCTCTCTCCGCTCCGGCTGGATCTGTTTCATTCACTTCACTCCGCTCTCCCTCTCGCCTACCGGGGGGTGATGGTGATGACCGTACATGACATTATTCCGGTGATGAGTCCGTGGAGTTTTGGACGGAGCGGTCTCAGAAACTGGATGGCGTCGACGTATATGACAGGGCTGGTGAGATTGTGCGTACGCAGAGCCTCGCTCGTTGCAGTTTCGTCAGAGAACACACGCAGGGATATGATCCAGCATCTGGGCGCCAGACCTGAACGGCTGCGGCGGGTGTATCTGGGAATTAATCACGAAGAATTCGTACCGCCACCCGACGCGCAGCAGATCCCTTCCCGCCTGGGGCTCTCGCAGCCGTTCTTCCTGACGGTGACAAATTTTAAACCACACAAGAATACCGGCATGTTGCTTGATGCATTCCGGCTCATGCGCAAACGGATCCCTGATGCGCAGCTCGCCGTCGTCGGCGCCGATGCCCGGAGTCTGGCAAAACATCTCGGCAATTTCGACATGCTTGCCGCCGAAGGAATCCACATTCTGGGTTATCAGGATGACGCAACCGTGACCGGGTTAATGTCAACGACCACCGCGTTCGTCCATCCCTCGCTCTATGAAGGGTTTGGTTTTCCGGTGGTGGAGGCGATGGCGTCAGGAGCGCCGGTGATCACCTCGTCCGCGGCATCACTCCCCGAACTTGGAGGAGACAGCGTTCTGTACATCGACCCGAATGATCCTGCTGACATCGCGCGTGCGATGGAGAAGATCTGTACTGATGCCGCCCTTCGGGATGACCTCAGGAAAAGGGGGAAAGTCCAGGCGGGCACGTTCCGGTGGAAGGATAATGCTGATGCCATGTTGCAGGTGTACCGCGATGCAATGTCCGGTTCAGGAGCCCGTACCGTATGAAAATCGTTCAGACCAATAAGGCGTACGCGCCCCTGATCGGGGGGATGGAAACAATTGTCACCGCCCTGGCGGAGGGGTTAAGCAAAAAAGATGGGACCGAAGTTGAGGCGCTGGTGTGCAACGCAACCAGATCGTTCAGGAGTACGACGCGGGTGATCAATGACGTGCGGGTCACGTATGTACCCCGTTGGGGCTCCATCACCTCGTTGCCTGTCAGTCCGTCCTTTCTGACGCACCTCGCCCGCGCCAGGGGGGACATTCTCCATGTTCACGAGCCCTTTCCGCTCGTAGATCTTTCTTTCGGCGTGTACCCGCGAATCCGCAGACATTTCAAACGCATTGTGGTGACATACCAGTCAGATATTATCAGGCAGAAATGGGCTCTCGCTTTTTATCGCCCGTTCATCCACCACTTTCTTTCGATGACGGATCGTATCCTGGTGAGCTCCCCGGCCCTTGTCGAGCATTCGGATATCCTTTCCCTCTACCGAGACCGCTGCGAAGTTGTCCCTCTCGGTCTGGACTTGAAGTGGACCGGGGATCGGGGGAAGCGGAGTGTGCGGGTGGAGGAGATTCGCATGTTACGCGGCACACCGCTTATCCTCTTTGTGGGCCGTCTTGTCTACTACAAGGGTCTCCAGTACCTGATCGACGCCATGGCGGAGCTTGCCGCGGCGAAACTTGTGATTGTCGGATCGGGTCCCCTGCAGGGAGCGCTGGAGCGTCAGATACAATCACACCAGCTGCGCGACCGGGTGACGATACTTCCGCACATGGACTCTGAAGAGTTGTATTCCTATTATGAAGCATGTGACGTGTTTGTCCTCCCGTCAACCGAACGGAGTGAGGCCTACGGCCTTGTCCAGATCGAAGCAATGGCCAGCGGCAAGCCCGTTGTATCAACAGAGATCCAAACCGGGACGACATTCGTGAATCAGAACGGAAAGACCGGCTTCACCGTGCCCCCCCGGGATGCGGGGGCGCTGGCGCATGCAATTGAGAAGCTGCTCCGGGACAACGAGCTTCGCGCCCGCTTTGGCCGGCAGGCGGAGGAACGCGCGTTGCGGGAATTCACAACTGAAAGTATGGTTGACCGGACATACGACATCTACCGGCGGCTGCTCGATGTGCGCGCCGATACCCCTCTTTCGAGATGACGAGCCCATAATGTCCACACGCCACGAAGTGCCCATTCTGCTGTTGACGGACATCCTGACCGTCTGCCTTGCCTGGTTCGCGTACTATGGTATCCGGGTGCAGAGTGGGTTTCTCCTCGTTGGGGTCCAGCCCGACTTCTTCCTTCCCATGGCTGTCGTCAGCGTGTTCTGGATGCTCCTGTTTCTCCTCGTTGGCCTGTATCGTCCCTGGTATGCGGCCTCTCGGTTTGACGAACTTACGCTTATCTTCAAGACCACGCTGGTCGGTTGTTTGCTCCTTTTCTTTGTGATCTTTGTTGATGACGAAGGGACAACGGTCGGCACAAGCGCCCGTGTGCTCATGCTTCTCTACTGGGGAATTCTGCTGGTTTGTGTCGGGAGCGGCCGGTTGCTCCTGCGCAGCGCGCAGCGGCGTATGCTCATCGCAGGAATAGGAACGCATCTCACCGTGATCGTTGGAAGCACCGCCCGTTCACGTGAACTTTTTGATCAGGTCGCCCGCTATCCTGCGCTGGGGTACCGGGTGGCGGGTTTTGTGCGTCTCGAGAAGCCGGAACGGCGGAAGGGCGGTGTATGGGATCGTGGCGTCAGAGTTCTGGGCGGACTCGAAGACCTCACGGGGATCATCAAACGGGAGAACATCCGGGAGGTGCTCATCGCGCTCGATTCCAAAGACCACAACCGTTTGCTGGATATTATCTCAAAATGTAACGGCAGTCCGGTCGGACTCAAAATCGTTCCCGACCTGTATGATATCATCAGCGGCCAGGCCCGCACCAATCAGATCTATGGGTTTCCCCTCATCAATATCTCTCCCCAGCTTATGCCGGCCTGGGAAGAATTTGCAAAACGGATGATGGATGTGATTGCAGCAACCGCGGTGTGCGTCGTCGGTCTGCCGCTCTGGGTTATCATTGGCGTGGCCATCAAAGTCGAGTCGGATGGCCCGATTATCTACAAGCAGGAACGGGTTGGCAAGGACGGTGTGCGCTTCCACATCCTGAAATTCCGATCCATGCGTGACGATGCAGAAAAGGCCGGGCCACAGTGGGCACATCGACGCGACCCGCGTATTACGCGTGTGGGATATCTGCTCCGGAAACTCCATCTGGACGAGATCCCTCAACTCTGGAACGTCCTGCGCGGCCAGATGAGCCTGGTCGGCCCGCGTCCCGAACGACCGATGTTTGTCGAACAACTTTCGACGGAAATACCGATGTACCCCCGCCGCCTGAAAGTGCGGCCGGGTATTACCGGATGGGCTCAGGTAAAACATAAATACGATGAGTCTATTGACGACGTGCGAAAGAAAGTCCAGTACGACCTCTTTTATATAGAGAATATGTCCTTACGCATGGATTTTAAGATCATCCTGAGCACGGCGTACCACGTGCTCCTCGGGAAAGGCCATTGATGAGCCGCTGGTTGCTCCTGCTTCTCGGAGTCGCTGTGTGTACTGCCGCAGCGCAGCAGGTGGATCATGTACCCCTATCACATCCCGTACATGATTTCCTGGATCGACTCGGTGTGCGTGGTGTGCTTTCGCTCTACAGCGGCAGCGTCCGGCCCCTGGAACGGGGCAAGGCCCTCCGCCTGCTGGACACTGCCCTTGTGCACGCCGACCGCCTCAGCGGGGTCGAACGAAGAAGTCTTGACAAATTTAGAGTAGAATTCTCCCGTGATCTCGGCTCACGGCCTGATCGTGAAACAATTCTGCTCGGTTCACACGAGTCGGTCGGGAGTCTGATCAAGGATATGGTCTCCGACAAAGAAAAGCACCTTTATGCGGTTGTTGATAGCAACACCACATTGATTGTGGAACTGCTGGGTTCAACGGAATATCGCTCCCAGCATGGCGACTCGCGGGGGAACACTGATGTGACACTGCTCAGCATCGGTGGCCGTTTTCGCGGCACGATCGCCGGCAGACTCGGGTATATGCTCCAGGCGACAAACGGGGTCATGCGCGGAAACCGGGCGCTTGCCCTGACCGATCCGCGTCTGGCGGCGAATGTGAAATTTAATAACCTTGACAGTCCAAATTTCGATTTCACCGAGGCCTACCTCCGTCTTTCGTTTGACTGGGCTGGCCTCCAGTTCGGGAGAGAGTACACATCTGTGGGTGTGGGATACAATGACCGGCTGATTCTTTCGGAGAACGGGCCTCCACTGGATTTTTTCAGCATCAACGCAGAGTACAGATCATTCCAGTTTTTCTTCCTGCACGGCGCCATTCTCGGTGCCGACAGGGGCTTCTCCGGACTTCTGGAGCAGGCCGCAGTTGGCTCGTCAAAGTACCTCGCACTTCACCGGTTCCAGTTCTCCCTCTTTGACGCCATAACAATCGGCGCGAGCGAGATGGTCGTCTATCAACGCCTTACTCCGGAATATGCCTATCTTAATCCCATCAATTTTTTCAAGTCCTCCGAGCATCAGTTACGGGATCGGGACAATGCCCTGATGGTGCTGGATCTCGAGGTGTTTCCCTGCGACAACTGGAAGTTCTATGGCGCATGGCTTATTGATGACATTACGATATCACGGATCGGCACCGGATGGTGGGGCAATGAATTCGGCTGGCAGGCCGGGGCATATGTGAGCAATGTCCTGGGCATCCCCGACGTTGATGCCGTTCTTGAGTATGTCCGGTTGGAACCGTTTGTGTACAGCAACCGGGTCGCGGGAAATGACTACAGCCACAACAACGTATCGCTGGGCCATCGCCTTCCGCCGAACGCGGACGAATTGACGGTTGAAAGCCGCTGGAGCGCGTCGCCATGGCTCCGGTTCCGGCTTCAGGCAGCATACAGGCGCCATGGGAGGAACATCATGGCGGGAGACTCTCTGGTGCGAAATGTGGGAGGCTCCGTGGTGCAGGGGCATCGCGCGGTCGACCCGGAAAAAGCTTTGTTCCTTGACGGCAACAGGGAATCGACCACCCGCATGCAACTCCGGGTGGAGTACGAGCCCCTTCGGGAGATGTATATCACAGGAGTTGCTGATATTGTCCGCAGACGTGACCACGCCGCCGGGACGAGCACCTCAGACCTGGGGCTGACCATCGGTGTGAGAATCGAATACTAAAAAAGGCGCACGGCACAACACCGAACGGGCGCATCATAGCACGGGAGCAGATCATGAAGATGCACATGGTTGACGTTATTGGTCAGTATCAGAAAATCAAAACTGAGGTTGACGCCGCAATACACCGCGTGCTGGAGTCGGGACAGTTCATCATGGGGAAAGAAGTCGGGGAGCTTGAGACCCGCATTGCGTCATATCTCGGCGTCAAGCACGCGGTGGCGTGCGCATCGGGAACAGATGCTCTGCAGATCGCCATGATGGCAATGAACATCGGACCCGGAGACGAGGTCATCACAACGCCCTTCACGTTTGTCGCAACGGCGGAGACCATCGGACTCCTGGGAGCGACGCCGGTGTATGTCGATATCGATCCCCTCACATTCAATCTTGATCCGTCACACATCGAGAAGGTTATCACGTCCCGGACCAAAGCCATCATCCCTGTTCACCTGTATGGCCAGCCCGCCGAAATGGACCAGATCATAAAACTTGCCAGGGCGCACGGCCTTTCGGTAATCGAAGACAGTGCACAAGCACTCGGTGCATCATACCGGGGAACCAGAGTCTGTGCCATCGGCGATGTCGGCTGTATAAGTTTCTTCCCGAGTAAAAATCTCGGGGCCTTCGGTGATGGAGGGATGGTGGTTACGGACGATTCCGCACTGGCCGAACGAATGAGGATGGTGGCCGCGCATGGATCCAAAGTTCGTTATTATCATGAGATCCTCGGTATCAACAGCCGGTTGGACACCCTTCAGGCCGCAATCCTGCTGGTGAAGCTGCAGCATCTGGACGCATGGAATGCGGAGCGCAGCCGCGCCGCAGTGCGCTACACAACGTTGCTGGCAGGCACCCCGGTGACGCCACCCTTTGTCGGCCCCGACCGCGAGCACATTTTCCATCAATACACGCTGCGCGTCCCGCAGCGGGACGAACTGGCTGCGCGTCTGAAGGAACGTGGTATTCCGCACGCGATCTACTATCCGGTCCCCCTGCACCTGCAACAGGCATTTGCCATGGCGGGAAACGGCCCGGGTGATTTTCCGGAAACAGAGAAAGCAGCCGGAGATGTTCTCTCACTGCCGATGCATACTGAATTGACGCGGGAGCAACAACATTTCGTGTGTGATACAATCAAGGAATTTTATGCAGCACGCTGACGGAGGCGGTTCAAGGGCGCTCGTTGTGATTCCCACGTTTAACGAGGCCGACAACATTCCACGCCTGTTGCCGGCTGTCCTTTCCCAGAAACCGGATATCGACATTCTCGTCGTGGATGACGGCTCACCCGATGGCACTGCCGATCTTGTCCGGCAATTCCAGACCGGTTCGGACCGTGTACATCTTATCGTCCGCCGCGGCAAAATGGGACTCGGGACAGCATATGTCGAAGGATTTCGGTTTGCAATACTCCACAAATATCAGTTTGTGTTTGAGATGGATGCGGATTTCTCACACGATCCCGCCGAAATCCCTAACTTCCTGAAGGAGATTGAGCAGGCGGACCTGGTGATCGGCTCCAGATATACGAATGGAGTCCGGGTGCTCAATTGGCCCATCAAACGACTACTCCTCAGCTACTTTGCCAATGTGTATACAAGGTTTATGATCGGACTCCCGGTCCATGACGCCACAGGCGGATTTAAATGTTACCGGAGAAAGGTGCTGGAAGCCATCGCTCTTGATCGTATTCACTCAAACGGGTATGCGTTTCAGATCGAAATGAGCTACAAGGCCTGGAAGAAGGGATTCCGGCTTCGTGAGATACCGATCGTATTCCATGATCGCCGTTCAGGCCAATCAAAAATGTCGCGCTCCATTGTGTATGAAGCAATTTTTATGCTGTGGAAATTACGTTTCCAGAGTCTGACGAACCGGCTCTGATACTGCCATGGACCTTTCTGTCATCATCGTCAATTATAATGTCCGCCAGTTCCTGGAGAATTCCCTTGCTTCGATTCAACGGGCGATGGAGGGGATCAAGGGGGAGATCTTTGTGGTGGACAATGCGTCTGATGATGGCAGTGTGGAGATGGTACGGTCCGTCTTTCCGAATGTGCGTCTGATCGCCAACACAAAGAACGTGGGATTCGCAGCCGCAAACAATATGGCCCTGCGGGAGGCCTCCGGGAGCGTATTCCTGCTGATCAACCCGGATACGATCGTCCAGGAAGATACGTTCAGGGTTATGCTCCGGTTTTTGCAGGATCACCCTGCGGTGGGCCTGGCGGGGTGCAAGATATTAAATCCGGACGGATCCTTTCAGCTTCCGTGCAGGCGAAGTTTTCCCACCCCGTGGGTAGCATTCACCAAGATCTTCGGGTTGAGCACTCTCTTTCCTAAGTCCAAGCTGTTCGGGAAGTACAACCTGACATATCTTGACCCTGATCAATCGTACGAAGTGGATGCGGTCAGCGGATCATTCATGATGATGACCCGGACCGCGTACACACAGGTGGGGGGGCTGGATGAAGCCTTTTTCATGTATGGCGAAGATCTGGACTGGTGCTACCGGGTGCGTCAGGCCGGATTTAAGGTGTTCTACGTTCATGCGACCCAGATCATCCATTTTAAGGGAGAAAGCACACGACGGAGCAACATTGACGAGGTACGGGTGTTTTACCGGGCCATGGAGCTCTTCGTGCAGAAACATTTCAGCCGTTCACGGCTGGGCGTCATGTTCCTGCGGCTGGGGATCTTCCTCAGGGGGGCAGCGGCCTGGTTGAGCCGGGGCCTACAGCCGCTCTCTTTCGTCCTTATTGACTTCTGCCTTGTCGCGGGTGCCATGATCCTCGCGGAATATCTGTACTTTGGCAAGGTCTTTAAGTATCAGGCATATGCGTACCCGTTCGTGTGGACGGTTCCGGGTGCACTTGTTGTTGCAGTGGGAATGTTTTCCCGGTTGTACTCCACACATCGGTTTGGGGTCGCGCGGGCAGGATTGACGGTGATCATAAGTTATCTTGTGATTTCCGCAATTGTATTTTTTGCCAAGACCTTCGCATTCAGCAGAGCCGTGGTTCTGATTTCCGGACTGCTCACATTCATTTGCGTGCCCGGCTGGCGCATGCTGGTCAGGGCCTGGGGACGCAGGGCAGGAAAATCCCTGCACCGGACATCCCTGTTCGGGAGCCGTACGCTCATCGTCGGGGCCGGCACCCCGGGGCAAGAGGTATTACGGAAACTTCGCGCCCGTGTTGACGGGGGATACGATATTGTCGGCTTCATCGACACGAGCAACGTCCGCATCGGGGAGACTGTGGCAGGCGTGGAAGTTGTAGGCAACATCGAAAATGTGGGCAAGATCATTGAGGAGCGGCGGATCACCGATGTCATTTTTTCTACAGACGAATTGCCATACACCACCATCCTCGCCGTTATCGCGAGGAGTAACCGGCGCACCGTAAACTTCCGCCTGGTTCCCACAAGTCTTGAAGCGATTATCGGAAAGACAAAGATCGATGATCTCGATCCGTTGCCTCTTGTGCACATTGAACACAATATCCATCGCCCGTTTAACCGCGTGGCAAAACGTATTTTTGATATCCTCTTTTCTGCCCTGTTCATGTTGACATTGTATCCAATCGTGCGAATATTGCGGGGTCTCCATCTGGTAGGGAGCTCAAGCCCCGGGCTGGAGTTCATCCGGCACTGTCCATCCGTTCTGGCGGGACGTATCAGTTTCGTCGGACTTCCCCTGCAGGCAGGGGATATGCGGAATGGCCGCGTGGGTGAATCGGGGATCGCGACAGATGGAGCAAACCCGGAGGCAGAAGGCCCGTATCTCGGTCCCCGGGGGGTGACGGGTCTGGTTCAGGTGAATCAAAGGACCGGACTTACCCGCGAAGAGCGGGAGAGGTACGAACTGTACTACGCAAAAAACCAGTCGCTGTTCCTGGATATCGAGATTCTTGTGAAGGCGGCAATGCAATTGGTCAGACGATAGGAGAATTCTCATGGCAAAAATGGTCCTGGATTTCGAGAAACCGATTCTCGAGCTGGAAAAGAAGGTTGAAGAAATGCAGCGGTATGCAGACAACCCGGATATCGCACTGGAGATCAGCCGGATTGAAAAACGCGTCCGTCAGTTACAACAGAGTGTGTATGCCGGTCTGACCCGCTGGCAGAAAGTACAGCTTGCCCGTCATGCCGATCGTCCGTATACGCTCGACTATCTTCATCTTATGACGACCGATTTTATCGAATTACACGGCGACAGGGCGTTCGGAGATGACAGAGCGGTCGTGGGTGGATTTGCGAAACTCGGCGATATTTCCGTGATGGTCATCGGCCAGCAGAAGGGGCGGGATACAAAAGGTAATTTGTTCCGGAATTTTGGAATGCCAAATCCGGAGGGATACCGAAAAGCTCTGCGCTTGATGAAACTCGCCGAGAAATTCCAGAGACCCGTGCTCACCCTTCTGGATACACCGGGCGCATTCCCGGGGATTGAAGCCGAAGAGCGGGGCCAGGCCGAGGCCATCGCGCGAAATCTCTTTGAAATGGCCAGACTGAAGGTTCCGATCATCGTCACCATCATAGGCGAGGGAGCCTCGGGCGGCGCGCTCGGACTCGGAGTGGGTGATCGTCTCCTGATGCTGGAATACGCATGGTACTCGGTCATTTCCCCTGAATCCTGCTCCAGCATCCTCTGGCGGAGTTGGAACTACAAGGAACAGGCGGCAGAGGCCCTGCAGCTTACCGCCCCGGATCTTAAGAAGCAGGGGATTGTCGATGTCATCGTTCCCGAACCACTGGGTGGTGCCCATCGTGACCACGAGCAGATGGCGACGATTCTGAGAGAGACATTGCTTCAGGAACTCAAGCCGCTGATGAAAATGAAACCCGATAAACTGGTGGAACGACGCATCGAGAAATTCTCAAAAATGGGTGTTACCATCGGATAAAGGATTCCTAATGCTCCGTCATGAAACCAGTCTGCGCGTCCGCTATGCCGATACGGATCAGATGCGGTATGCGTATTATGGTGTATACTTTGCATACTTCGAACAGGGCCGGTCCGATCTCCTCCGCAGCATCGGGATGCCGTATCGCGTTCTGGAAGAGATGGGGTTTATCCTGCCCGTCATCGAAGCGCATGCCGAATACAAACGCCCCGCGCACTACGATGATTTGTTGTACATCGTCACCGTGCTGAAAGACCGACCGATTGCACGCGTGCGGCTGGACTACGAAGTGTATAACGAAGACCGCAGTGAGCGCATTGCGGAAGGATACACAATTCATAGTTTTGTCCATGCGCAGACCGGCAAGCCAACCCGGGCGCCCATCGCATTCCTTGATACAATAGACACTGCGCTGTCCGGGCGGAACACGAAAGGATGATGTATGCTGAAGAAGGAACTTCTGGACGTGCTCTGTTGCCCCAAGTGCAAGGCCACCCTGGACTACAATCCTGATCAGCAGACGCTGCGGTGCACAACCTGTGGTACGCTCTATCCCGTGCGGAACAACATCCCGATCATGATTGTGGAGGACAACAAGGACCGTGTATGATCAGGACCGCATCGGGCGTATCATCGAGGATGCCCTCCGGGAAGACGTGGGGCTGGGTGATATTACAAGTGAATCCATCTTCGATGAACGTGCACAGGGGGTGGCCGAGTTTACCTGTAAAGGAACCGGCGTCGTTGCGGGTCTGGACGTTGCGGAAATGGTGGTGCACGTATGCGATCCGCATGCTCTTCTGGGGCAGGTGATTGAAGATGGGACTTCGGTGCGGCCCGGCGATGTACTCGCCGTTGTGCATGGCTCCATCAGGGGAATCCTGATGGCGGAACGAACCGCCCTGAACCTGCTGCAGAGGATGAGTGGCATCGCGACGGCCACACGGCGTTATGTGGACGTTGTCGCCGGAACCCGGGCCCGGATCACCGACACACGCAAGACTGTTCCCGGGTTGCGGCCCCTGGACAAGATGGCCGTCCGAACGGGGGGGGGTGTGAATCATCGGTTCGGGTTGGATGATATGGTGCTGATCAAAGACAACCATATCGCCGCCGCCGGGAGTATCACCGAAGCCGTCTCGCGGTGCCGGGCATATCTCGCTGCAAAACAGATTCAGCTGCCTATCGAGGTCGAAACCACCTCGCTGATACAGGTTCAGGAATCGCTCGGGGTCACCGGCATCAGCAGGATCATGCTGGACAATTTTCCGCTGCCTGTCATGCGTGAAGCGGTTCTGCTCATCGGCCATCGGGTCGAGGTTGAGGCCTCCGGAGGCATCACGCTGGAAACGGTGCGCGCTGTGGCAGAAACCGGAGTCGATCTGATCTCCGTCGGCGCCCTCACCCATTCCGTCCGCGCGTTAGATATTTCTCTCGAACTTACACCACATGCTTGAAAAGATCAGGCGCCTTGGTTCGGATACCGCCGTCTACGGGATCAGCACGATCCTGGGCCGTTTCCTGACCTTTCTGCTTACGCCTCTCTACACCCACATCCTCTCTGCTGAAAATCTTGGCGTCGTCGCAACGGCGTATGCCTACATAGCCTTTCTGAACGTACTCTATGGTTACGGCATGGAAGGCGCGTACATGCGGTATGTCTCCACGGTCGAACTTGGGAACCGTAAGCAGGTGTTTACGGTTCCCTTTGTTTCCATCGGACTGAGTTCACTCCTGTTTTCAGCGATTATCGCCATCTACAGCCATCCCGTTGCGCTGCTGTCGGGGATCCCGCCCGAAATGGAAAGTATTGTCCTGATGGGTGCGGGGATCCTGTTTCTGGACGCCCTGACCATCGTGCCGTTCGCATCGCTCCGGATGTCTTCGCAGGCGCGTGTGTTCGCCGCAGTGAAGATTACGAGTATCACGGTCAATGTTGTCTGTAACGTTGTGTTCCTCTTCGGATACGGGATGGGTGTGCAGGGCATTTTCCTGAGCGGCCTGCTCTCCTCGGCGGTTTCGCTGATTCTGCTGGTGCCCGTACTGGCACGCACGCTCGTCATTTCATGGCCGGCCGGGATTCTCCCGGCGCTTCTGAAATTCGGACTTCCTTCCGTTCCCGCAGGTATCGCGGGCATGATGTTACAGGTTATCAACCGCCCGATTCTTGCCGCCCTCCAGGGTGATGCCGCTGTGGGTGTGTTTCAGGCGAACTACCGGCTGGGCATCTTCATGATGTTACTTGTTTCGATGTTCGATTTTGCATGGCGGCCGTTCTTTCTGAACCATGCCCAGGACCCGGACGCCCGTCCGCTGTACGCACGGGTGATGACGTATTTTGTCCTGATCACAACATCTGTGTTTCTCCTGTTAAGTCTTTTCCTTTATGATCTGATCCGCTGGCCGGTTTTTGGAGGGCATTCTCTGATCGCACCCCGGTTCTGGGAGGGTTTCGAGATCGTCCCCGTCATCCTCCTGGCGTACATCTTCCTGGGCATCTACAACAATCTGATAGCCGGTATTTACATCGAAAAAAGGACGTCGCAGCTCCCGCTTGTTACGTTTACCGCTGCCGCGGTGCATGTTGCCGCCAACTTCCTCCTGATTCCTCCGCTCGGACTGATGGGTGCGGCGCTGGCCACACTGGTGAGTTATGTGGTGATGGCAGGTATGATGTACTTCATCGTTCAGCGTATCTATCCGATCACGTATGAACTTCGCCGTCTGGCGAAAATTGCCGGCGCTGCGGCCGTCGTATCTGTGCTTGCCTTCTTTGTGGGCGGCGGCCTCGTCGGCCTTCTTGTAAAGGCGGCCTTGCTCCTGCTGTTTTTCGCTCTGCTCGCAGCAATGCGGTTTTTTGAGCCGGGTGAATGGGAAGCCGCGCGAGGGCTGATCCGCCGTGTGCGTCTCGCACGTGGTTCGGGCTGATATGCGCAGGCGTTTCCCGGTAACGGCTTCCGGCAAGCGCATAGGATTTCCGTCCTGATTTTCGTAACTTTATCGATTATGAAAAACGCAGACAATAAGAGTGAACCACTCGGCCCGATGACGGTTGGAGGGCAGGCAGTGATCGAAGGAGTGATGATGCGCGCGCCGGGGATGATTGCCACCGCCGTTCGCAGGGCTGACGGGTCAATTACCCTGCGCAAAGAACCGTTTGTGCCTGTCATCAAACGATTCCCATGGCTGGCAGTCCCGGTACTACGCGGTGCAGCGGGGATTGTGGAGATGCTGGTCATCGGAATCCGGACGCTCAATTTTTCCGCCGATCTTGCGATGGAGGATGCGCGTAAAGACGAACAGCCGGCAGCGCTCGAGGGAACCAGGGGCGAGCAATCAAACCTTGCGCTCGCCCTGACTGTAGCCGTCGCGTTCGCACTGGCAATTGGCCTCTTCTTCGTCGCTCCGCTTGTCCTGACTTCGTTCTTTTTTGATGTGGACCAGAACCCGGTCCTGTTTAATCTGCTGGCCGGAGGGGTACGGCTCACACTCTTCCTCCTCTATCTCCTTGCCATTGCCCGTATTCCTGACGTTCAACGCTTGTTTGCTTACCATGGTGCCGAGCACAAGGCGGTGTTTACCTATGAAGGCGCAGCGGAGCTGACTGTTGCCGCAGCGCTGCCGCAGACACGATTTCATCCCCGGTGTGGGACGAGTTTCCTCCTCATTGTCATGGTTTCGGCGGTCCTCATCTTTGCCCTGCTCGATGGTTTGATGATCTTCTGGTTGGGAGATCTGACACTTGGGATGCGTCTGCTCACGCATCTGCCGCTTATCCCTCTGGTCGGAGGACTCTCCTACGAACTGATTCGATTCTCCTCACGCCATAGCGGTACATGGTGGGGCACACTGCTCATCGCACCCGGTCTCTGGCTGCAGTCAATCACGACACGTGAACCCGATGAGGCACAGCTGGAGGTTGCGCTTGTTGCCCTGAAGAGTGCGCTGGAGACTCCGGAGCATGCTGCCCAACCAGCCTACACATCCTCTCTCGCCGGGGCCGCTTAAAATGCGCGAACGCCTTGACCGGGTGCGAAACCGCTATGAGGAACTGACACGGTTGTTAAGCGATCCCGAGGTCGTCACGAACCAGGGCCGCCTGCGCGAGATCAGCAAGGAGCATAGCGATCTGACGCCTCTTATGAGAGCCTATGACCTGTATGTGAAGGCTCACAACGATCTCGCCGGACTCAAGGAGATCACGGAAACCTCGTCGGATCCCGAGATGAAGCAGCTGGCCTACGCCGAGCTCGACGAGGTCAAAGACCGCGTGTCCAACCTGGAAGAAGAACTCAAACTGCTGCTTGTGCCCCGTGATCCCGACGACACCAGAAATGTCATCGTTGAGATACGGGCGGGTACGGGCGGTGAAGAGGCCGCCCTGTTTGCGTCTGACCTTTTCCGGATGTACTCACGGTTTGCAGAGAAAAGGGGATGGAAGCTCGAAGTCCTTGATGCCAGCGATACCGGGATGGGAGGGATCAAAGAGATTTCGTTCGGATTAAGCGGCACCGATGTCTTTGCCTCGATGAAGTTCGAAAGTGGAGTGCACAGGGTGCAACGTGTGCCTGCAACGGAAGCACAGGGGCGGGTCCATACATCGGCTGCCACGGTTGCCATCCTTCCCGAAGTGGAACCCTTTGACGTGGACATAAATCCTGCAGATCTGGAAATGGACACGTTCCGGTCCGGCGGGAAAGGCGGACAAAACGTGAACAAGGTCGAAACCGCCGTACGGATCACGCACAAACCGTCCGGGATTATCGTGGCGTGCAGACAGGAACGCTCCCAGTTTCAAAACCGGGAACGCGCCATGAAGATGCTCAGGGCAAAGCTCTATGAGTCCGCGCTGGCGGCGCAGGTGGGAGACGTTGCAGCCCAGCGAAAGTTGATGGTCAAGAGGGGAGACAGAAGTGAAAAGATCCGGACATACAACTTCCCCCAGAACAGGGTCACGGATCACCGCATCGGATTAACCCTCTACAACCTCTCGGAGGTCATTATGGGACGGCTGGACGAACTGGTCGAGCAGTTACAGGTGGCCGACCGGGCGGAGCGGCTGAGAGGATCGGAGCTCTGAGACTACACGTCCGTTCTGCTCCTGTTCATGCCGTTGCCGGGTTTTCCCACCGTCTTCCTGCGGACGCCCGAAAAGAACCCCTTTAGTATCTCCGCGCACAGTTTCTCCTCAACACCTCCCACCAGCTCAACACGGTGATTAAGGCGGGCATCCTGGACGATGTTATACAGCGTGCCGCATGCACCCGCTTTCGGATCGTACGCCCCGAATACCAGAGTAGGGACACGTGCAAGGACAATCGCTCCGGCACACATCGCACACGGTTCAAGGGTGACGTAGAGGACACAGTTTTCCAGACGCCGGCTTCCCAGATTTGTGGCAGCAGCCGTAATGGCAATCATTTCCGCGTGGGCTGTGGGATCCTGTAACGATTCAATCTGGTTGTATCCGCGTCCGACAATGCGGTTTTCGTGCACGATAACCGCCCCGATAGGGACCTCCTTCCGGCGTAAGGCCTGTTCGGCTTCACGGATGGCAAATGCCATCCATCGCTCATGCACGGTGCCGGACTTTCCTACCATTGTTCCTCATGCAGGCGGGCGGGGTTGTACCGGTCCTCCGGACCTTTTGTCTCCCCGGGGATTCCAATGGGGAGAATACAGAAAGGAAGAATGTGTTCGGGAAGGGTGATAACGTTTCGGACATCTGCTATGCGGGATTCCCGCGGATACACGCCCACCCATACACTGCCAAGCCCACAAGCATGTGCCGCGAGGAGCATGTTCTGTGCAGCTGCGGCACAATCCTGAGGCCAGTAGTCACGGTGCTTGACCAGGTTGATATCGGCACACACAAGAATGGCGACAGTGGCCTCCGCCACCATCTCCGCATACGGATGTGCCTTGCTGAGGGCTGACAGCGTCCGTGGTTCTCGTATGATCACAAAATGCCACGGCTGCTCGTTTCCCGCGGAAGGAGCTGCCATTCCAGCTTTTACCAGAGTACGGACGACGGCATCGTCAACCGCTCCGGGTTCGTACCGGCGTATGCTCCGCCGGCCGTGTATGGCATCGAAGAGTTTCATAGTTCAAGTATACGGAAGAGAGCGGACGTTGTCAATGTGAGTATATTGCAGTCGAGGTGATTAAGCTGTATACTAATGCGTACACAGACATCGTTTCCCCCGTTTCAGACACGACGGACTCAGCCATGATACCGAACTCGCGTAGCAACTTTCTTTTCCTGATTCTCTCCCTTGTGATCGCAGGTTGTGCAACCGCGCCTCTAACGTACCGTGATGGCCGGCCGCTTCCGCTACACCGAATGAACGCGGTGGATCATGGCGTGGTCCTCCGTCACGGTGTTGGGCCAGACAGCTGTGATGCTCTGGGTGCACGCGACGTCTGGGTGTTCGATACCGACGACACATTTGTTATGCACTATGACGGAGCCGGTCCGCGTGGATGGCTGGCCATTCGTGCTCAAAGTAAGGATCTGCTCCACTGGACGGTGGACGGTCCAGTTCTTGCATTTGGCAATGACGGAGAAGATGACTCAAGAAGTGCTACGTACGGGATAACGGCGTTCGACGGACAGTCATGGCATATGTTTTACCTGGGTGCCCGCAGAACATCACCCGCGCCGGATTTCGTGCCGGACTTCCCCTACGTTACGATGAAAGCCCGTGCAGATTCGCCGCTGGGTCCCTGGTTCAAGCAGCCCGCGGTCATCCCGTTCCGGCCTCAACCGGATACGTATTATTCAAACACGGCAAGCCCGGGTCAGATCATCTTCTACAAGAATGAATATCTGCAGTTCTTCAGCGCATCAATTGGCGACCTGCCGGTCAAGCGAACGCTGGGCATAGCAAGGACAAAAGATCTTGACAGCGCCTGGGTGATTGATCCGGAACCGATTCTGCCGCTGGAAGAACAGATTGAGAATTCGGCCCTTTACTTCGAAGAATCAAACAAACTCTGGTTTCTCTTCACCAATCATATCGGCTGGCAGGAAGGTCACGATGAGTACACGGATGCCATCTGGGTATACTGGTCACACGACCTGACCCGATGGAACCCGGCGCAGAAGGCGGTCGTGCTGGATGCGCGTAATTGTTCCTGGTCGAAACGAGTGATCGGGCTGCCGTCTGTTGTACGGTTTGGCTCCCGGTTGGCGGTATTCTATGATGGCGTGGAGGGTACGGGGACGAGTCACATGCGGCGGGATATCGGGCTGGCCTGGCTCCGACTTCCTCTTCTCCCGCCGGTTCCGTTTGCGCCGGAACGGTAAAACGTCTCAGGCCTTGATATCTATTCCTTTGTTGCCAACGGGGGCCACAGAGTGACCGGCATTGTTGTATCCCGCCTCCTGGATCTGTTTTGCCTGCTCCATCAACAGCGCAACAAGTTGCTGGTCCTGCTGCATTCGCATCTTGATGAGCTTTACCCCCAACTCCTGGCTTGTACGTTCTGCCTGCATATTCACCAATGTTGCGGCCGTCTGAACGGTTAGATCGTCTGCCATGTGGGCCTCCTCTATTTTAAGATCAACATTTTTCGAGTTAACACAAACGGGTCAACGGGCGGTGCCGGTTGGCCGCTGCCCGAGCCCAGTGACCGTGCCGTGATCCTGTAGAAATACACACCGCTGGGAAGATCAGAACCATCAAGGGTATGTTCGTAGCGTCCGGCTTTTTGTGTCATGCTGACGAGTTCCCGGACTTTCTGCCCCAGAAGATTGTGAAGGGTCAGGATCACTTCTGCCTCGGCCGGCAGGTCGTACCGGATGACCGTCGAGGGGTTCGCCGGGTTCGGGAAGTTCTGGAACAGATCGTACAAAACCGGCGCGGACATCACTGTGGCGCTCCATACCGGTGACCACTGTGTGGTCCAGTCGTTGTTCTTCGCCCGAAGTCTCCAGTAATATGTGCGGGAATACTCCAGAGGCCCTACCCGCTGCACGGTATCTGTCAGAGTCGAGTCGTTGTAGACCGTAGATGAAAACGGGGCATCGAGCGAGACCTGCAGATGGTATGACCGGGCGTATGGCGTGGTTTTCCACGTGAACCGGATATAGGGTAATTGTCCGGAAGAAGCGCTCACAGGGTCAACCGGCACCGGAATGTCCGGAGGTGCGGCGACGGTGGTGAAAGACCAGACCGGTGAGAAAACGCTCGCCCCGCGTGAGTTCCAGGCACGGACACGCCAGAAGTATCGGGTGTCACATTCCAGTCCGGAAACGGTGACCACTGTGTCTGGTATGCCCGACTGATCATAGATCGTGGAATCGAATGGGGAATCGGTGGCAATCTGAAGTTGATACCCGTCGGCCAACCGGCTGGATTTCCACCGGAACATTTGCGTGTTGGGAACGGAAGCCAGGCCACTTCCGGGGGTCTGCTGCACTGGTGCCGGAGGTGGAACGAGGCGCGTCACGAACAGACGGGGTGTTGAATACGCGCCAGCCCCTTTAGCATCAATCGCCTTCACACGCCAGTAGTATGCTGTGAAGGGCTCGAGACCCGTCAGGTCCAGGCTGTTTGCCGGTATTGTTGAGTCACGAAGCACGGCCACCTGAAACAAAGGGTCCTTCGCCAGCTCCAGTATGTAGGATGTCGCGCCGGGAGATGCCGTCCAACGAAGAGTCACGGCGACGTCCACATCGATGGCGGAATCGGGCGGTGCAACCGGAACAGGTGTTGCAAGACTCGTAGTATAGCTCCATGCCGGGGAATAGGCGCTCCACCCACCGTCGTTTCCGCTTCTCACCCGCCACCAGTGACGTGTGTATGCCTGGAGCCCCGGGGGGTTGTAGGTTGTATCTGTAAGAGTGGAATCATTCACGAGCCTCAGCGTAAACAAAGAGTCTGTTGAAACCTGGATGTGATAACGAACCGCCCGGGCAGCGGCGCACCATGCGAGTGCTCGCGCTGCGGCTTCGCCTTCCGATGTGTTTACGGGAACAACCAGGAGCGGTGCCGGAGGTGGTTCCACAACTGTCGTAAAACGCAGGATGGATGACGTGGCACTATGGGACGTTCCATCGGCAGTTCTCGCCTGCACGCGACAGTAGTAAACGGACAGATATGCCAGTCCGGACACAACCCTGCTTGTGGTCGTGATGCCGGAATCGTCCAGCACCGGCGTGTGCAACAACGAATCCGGAGAGAGGATGAGCCGGTATCGTTCCGCCCCCTGGCTGGCCGACCAACGTATACTCAGCGTCAAGGGTTGGAGGATCGCATTGGCAGCGGGACTGATCCATTGCGGCGTAGCCAGTACCGTCAGAAACGTATTCCCTGCAGACCAGGGACTTCCCCCCCCGGCATTCTCGGCCTGGACGCGCCAATGATATCGGGTGAAGTGGTCGGGCAGAGTCGCCTTGTATGATGTATCCACCAGCGTAGAGTCTTCAAACATCACAAGTGTGAATAGGGAGTCTTCTGAAATTTGCAGCCGGTAGCGTACAGCACGGGCAGCATGCTGCCAGGACAGGACGGGAGTCAAAGGCATGTTTGGCGCCCCGGATACAGGTCCGGCAAGCACAGGCATCGCTGGAGGATCGGGCACGGTCGTAAACCGACTCACCGTACTCCATGATCCGGTGCTGATGCCCCCGGCATCGCGCGCGCGGACCCGCCAGTAATACGTGGAGGATCGCAACAACCCGGAAATCGTGCGACTCGAGTCAACAAGTGTTGAGTCGTCAAATGTGCGAATGGTGAAGAGGGAGTCGAGTGAAAGCTGAACCCGATACGTTCCCGCATTGGCAACCGAAGTCCAGACGAACCGTAGGGTTACAGGTTGATCAATCATGTCCGATGCAGGCGCGATTGGCAGCGGCGTTGCGATGACTGTGGTAAAACTCCACGGCGCCGTGTACGTACTCGCCCCGCTCGGGTTCACACTTCGTACACGCCAGAAATACCGGGTAGATCCGTTCAGTCGACCTGTTTGGAACGACGATTGTATGATGGTCGAATCATTGACAATCAAGAGCGCGAACATACTGTCTGTGGACACCTGAACGTGGTATGCTGACGCCCCGGTGGCACCAGCCCAGCTCAGCGTCACCTCAAGCGGTGTATTGGCGGTGCCGTTGTGAGGAAGTGAAAGTGCCGGTAGCGTCGGGATGCTTATCCTGGTCGTAAAACTCCACACGGCGGAGGATTGTGCACCACCCGCATTAAGCGCCGTCACCTGCCAGTAGAATCGAGAGCCATACGGAATGGTTCCGACACTCTTCCGGGGTTCCGTTGTTACGGTGTCATACAGGACGGAAACAAAATCCGGTGTCGGGGAGATCCGTACCCGGTACGTCGTGGCCCCGGCCGTGGCCCCCCATGTCAACATCACCGGTAAAGCGAGGTCGGTCTGCCCGTCAGCCGGAGCAATCTGCAAAGGCACTGCCGGAGGCGGAACCGTAACAGTGAAGCGCCGGATCACGGAGTAGGCGCTCGGACCGTTGCCATTCGAGGCGCTCACCCGCCAGTAATATGTGGCGCTGTATGCAAGCGAGGCCACGACGTGGTTTGTTGACGTGAGCGTCGGGAAGTCGTACAGTACGGTTCCAAAGAGAGAGTCTGCGGCCACCTGGAGTCTGTAGGAGCTTGCACCGAGGGTGGGCTGCCAGATAAAGGTAACCGAGGGAGGCAGGTCGGTTGCTGCCGGCGGTGGCGCGACAAGCTGCGGCACTGCGGGAATGGTCACCACAGTACTGAACTGCCTGATCGGAGAATTCGTGATGCCGTTGCTGTCGCTCCGGGCTGAGACCTGCCAGAAGTATCGCGTACTTACGGAGAGAGAGTTCACACGTGCTGAATTCGTAACCAGGGCCGAGTCGGAATAGACAACTGCAGCAAACGCCGTATCGAGTGCGACACGCAAAAGGTAGGTTCTGGCGCCACTAACCGGAGCCCATGAAAAACTGATGTTCGTCGCCGGGTGGTCACCTGATCCGTCTGCCGGACTCAGCAGGACAGGGTCAGCGATCCGGGTGGTAAAATTGAACGGGAGTGTGTAGGAGCTGCTGTCGAGTCGGTTGAGCCCTTTCACGCGCCAGTAATAGGCGGTGTTGTGCTCGAGATTCCTACGGAGCGTCAATGCCGAATCGACAACACCGGTGGTGTCCAACACGGTGGTCGGAAAGTACGAATCGGCGGAGACCTGTACCCGGTACCACTCCGTCGCATTGGATGAAGACCATCGCACCGTCGGAGTAGTGGATTGGGCCATACTGCGGCTGGCCGGATCCTTCAAGACGGGCACCGGGGGCGTCTGGAGCATTGTCCTGAACGACCATGGTGGGGAATAGGGGCTGCTCGCCGTGTTGGAGGCGTTCGTGGCAAGGACCCTCCAGAAGAAGCGTGTATTACCCGACAACGGTCCGACCTGAAAAGAGGTCCCGACGATTGGTGTCCTCTCAAATTCGACTCCCGCAAAAAGCGAGTCACGAGCGACCTGGATTTTGTAGAATGCTGCGCCGGATGACTGGTTCCATTGAAGCAGGGGAGTGAATCCAAGATCAACGGTTCCCTCCGGCGGCCAGAGCAGCGACGGGGCCGCGGGTGTGTCGATGCGAGTGGTGAAACTCCGGATTTCAGACCAGAGACTTGTGGATGTCCCGGCCGAATTACGGGCGTTTAATCTCCAGTAATAGGTCCGGCTGCTGTTGAGCGGACCCACCTGCCTGGAGGTAGTGGCTATCCCCGCATCGTCAAATACCACGGTGCTCGGAAACGTTGGATCCTCAGATACCTGAAGTCGGTACGATGTTCCTCCGGGAGAAGAGAACCAGGACAACACAGGGTTTACCGGTTGCCCGATTGCTCCGGAGGCGGGGGCGTTCAGGAGAGGGGCGACAATCTTCGTCCGGAATGTCCAGGCAGAGGTCGGGAATATACTCGAATCCCCGTTCTCGTTGCGGGCACTGACCCTCCAGTAGTACAGAGTATCGTTTCCGAGTGGCCCCACGGCGAGGGATTCTGCATTAGCGAACGCTGAGGCAATCAGTGCTGTAAACTGGGTATTCTTTGAGACCTGGACTCGATATGTCGCGGCGGTAGGCACTGAACTCCAGCGCAGAACCGGTGTAACAGATTGATCCAGTGCTCCGGTTGCCGGAGCGACGATCGACGGCGGCAACAGACGCGTCGTCAGGACCCTTGCGGGAGAAAACGGACTAGTGGCGGCGACGTTTTTTGCCCGCACACGCCAGAAGTACTGACTCCCCGTCAACAACCCCGCCACCTGCTTCGAGGTGGTGGTGATGCTTGAGTCATCAAACACCAGAGTGGTAAACGCCGGGTCCGAAGCGACCTGCAGACGATATGTCGCGGCATCGGGAACCGCGATCCACGAAAATGTCGTCGGGCTGACCGGCTGACTCTTTGCGCTGTCAGCCGGCGCGAGAAGTACTGGTTCAGACGCACCGCTGACGATCGTCGTAAAATTCCAGGCGGTTGTGGGGTAAGCACTTGTGTCACCCCGTTCATTCCGCCCGGACACTCGCCAGTAGTACTTGGTTTTGTTTGCGAGCGGTCCGACATTTAACGATTCTGACAGTGATGTCGTGTTGAGAACCATTGTGGAGAATGATGTGGCAGTTGATACCTGTACCCGGTATGAGTCTGCCCCGGGTATGGACGACCAGGATAACAGCGGCGTGATGGCAATACTCGTCGCGTTGTTCGCGGGTGATACAATAGCCGGGGGGGCGAGCCTGGTTGTAAAACGCCTGGCCGCTGTGTACGCTGACGAGCCCGCTACATTCTTTGCGCCGAGCCGCCAGTAGTACTCTGCGCCAAAGGCGAGGCCGCTTATCTGTTTGCTTACGCCGGTGAGCGTCGAATCGTTGACCACCAGCGAAACGAATGCCGGATCCGTCGCAATCTGCAGGCGGTAGGAAGCTGCATCCGGGACGGCACCCCATGAAAATGTTGTCGGATTTACTGACTGGCTTCCTGCGTTGTCAACCGGCGCGACGAGGGAAGGGACGGCGGGCGTGTCCACAATTGTCGTAAAATTCCGCACTGACGACCACACGCTGGAGTCGGCATTCTGCCGTGTATGGACGCGCCAGTAGTATTTCGTCTTGTGGGCCAAGCCCGACACCGGGAGAAAGAGCGTCGGGTCGTCCGATTGTGCCTCGAGAAGCGTGTCCAGAAACATGGAACTGGCGGGGAATGTCAGCGACGTGGACAACTGGACCCGGTACCCGGTGGCTGCCGGATCAGCGATCCAACTCAGTATCAAGGGAATCGACTGGTTCGTTGCTCCGGTTGCCGGAGCGGCAAGAACCGGGGGATCAATAGCCCAGAGTGCTGATGTCCCGAAAACAACCAGGAACGTGAGGGTGGCAATCCGGGTGCGTATGTTGATCATTGCATACATTTCCGAGGATATTTGAACATGCGCTATGCCAATACCCGGCCTGGCTTTCCCGGTCAACCAGGTCGTTTTTCCCGATCGGGATGGGGATTCAGGGCCAATATTCTCCACCTGGCTCTTGAGAGGAGTTGACTTTAAGGAACCTCTCAGGTATATTGGTGTAAGTTCATTTGCATAAATGGTGCCGGCGTAGGGAATTCCGTCAAAACGGAAGCTGCCCCGCAACTGTAGGTGATAATGGGCGTGCGTGTCACTGACCGATCCAGGGTCGGGAAGACACCGCGGTTCCCCCAGTCACAAGCCAGGAAACCTGCCGGCGCCAAGTCCAAACAAGACCTTCGCGGGAAGGGACCGGACACTTGCATGGGGTTTCCACGAAACCAGTGCAGCTGGCCTCTTACTTCGAGTCGAAGGGAGAGGCCTTTTCACTTGGTAACAGAACGGATGTTGTTTCGATGTGCCGCTGTCCTCGTTCTCTGCTTCCCCCCCGCTGAAGTCCAGCAGATGGCGGCGCAGACGTTGCCTCCATCCGCGTCCACGATACAGGACTCCTCAACCCTCCTCCCTGCAGTCCGATCGTATGCACTGGACGAAGTGATAATCACCTCACAACGTATTCCCCGCCCGGTTCTTTTTTCCCCCTCTGCAACCACCGTCGTCTCACGCCGGAGCATCGAAGCGGCAGGGGGGACGTCACTCGGTGCGGTACTGGCTTCCGGAACCGGACTGTTTATCAAAGATTACGGGGGACCGTCAGGAATCAAAACCCTCGCGCAGAGGGGGTTGGGGACCGAACACACGCTGGTACTCTTGAATGGTATGCCAGTAAATAGTGTGCACAATGGTGGCGTGGATCTGGGGATGACTTCTGCGGATGACATTGAAAGGATTGAAATCGTCCGGGGAGGTCAGTCCGCACTTCACGGCCCTCACGCCGTTGCTGGAATCGTTAATGTTATCACCCGGACGATGCCCGACGAGGAGCACGCGATTGTCGGGATGGACTGGGGGGCCTTCGGTTACCGTTCTATCCGCCTGGCGATCGGGAACGGCGGGGCACCCGAAGGATGGCAACTCCGGTACGCACATGAACAGAGTGAGGAAAACTATCCCTTTGAGTTCCGCAATGGTCCGTCAGTGATGGAGCTTTACCGCAAGAATGCGGATCTGCGGGTTGATCGGTGGTCGGCAGGATTCCGCACGTCACTTTCTCCGGCCGTGCAACTGGATTCATACGCAACAGCTCAAATGGGAGAACGTGGTGTTCCCGGTATCGTCGCGGGGCCATTCAGTTCTTCACGCGCCCGGCAGCAGGACCGGCAGGCTATCGTTCAGACATCGGTCACGGCTGTTCTTTCGAACTCGTTATCATGGGAAACCCGGCTGCAGGGACAGTATGGCTATCAACGATACCGCGATCCGGATCTTGTTATCGGGTATACCCCGGTTGACAACTATTCTGTGTCCCGCGAAGTCCGCGTTGAATCCCGCGTTGCGATGCAGAGTGCGTGGGGGATGCGTCTTAACCTGGGAGGAGATGTCACCCGCGCCGTGGGGCAGAGTAACGCACACAGGGAAGATGCCACGCGCACACAGTGGGGGTTTGCTCTGGCCGCTGAGCAACGCCTCGCCGGCGAAGAGGGAGGCATGTTGATCTCCCTGTACCCGGCCTTACGATACGATCGCGCCGGTCCGAATCTTGACGCGTGGAGTCCCCAGGTGGGAGTGCATGCACAGATCCCTTTGGGAGGTGTCACGACATTGCCGCGCACAATCCTCCGTTTTCGGGGAAGTGCAAGCCGCAATTTCAGGCCACCAACATTCAACGAACTGTTCTACTCCGGCGGTGGTGGGGTGGGGAATCCCCTCCTGAAGCCGGAACGATCCACATCACTCGAAGCGGGGAGCGGCATTTCCTTTGTCGCGCTCGGCGAACACCATCTTGACGTCACCCTGTTTGTTATCATGATGGATGACCGCATCGTGTGGGTGCCGGCAGGAACCGGTAGCGTCACACCGAAAAATCTCCGCGAAGTCCGGTCCCGGGGAGCGGAGCTTGTGTACTCATTTGCGCTTGGGGGGGTGACGCTGACCGCCCACTATGCACGGAGCAGATCCGAAAAAATCTCTGCGGATTACCCTGGCGACCCGTATAGGAATGTCCAGTTGATCTACTCGCCCGAGGAAATGGTCGGCATTCGGAGCTCATGGTACCTGGATATTCAGGAGGGCATTCTGGATGCGCTGGAGTGCGGTGGCGGATATACCTTTGTGGGCCATCGGTTTGTCACAGAGGACAACGGGCTGTTTCTTCCCGGTTATCATCTGCTGCAGGCGGGGGGAGGCGTGCGGCTGCGCCTGGCCGGGTGGCGTGTGCGTGTGCGGGGAGATATCACAAATCTCCTCAATACATCCTACGAAACGATGGCAGGATATCCCATGCCTCCCCGATCAGTACGGTTAACGTGTGAGATTCTTTATTAATGTGAACAACAAGTATCGGATAATTCGATGAAATGTTCCGTGTTGTACGTCCTGATGTCCATACTGCTGGTATCCTGCACCAAAAACCCAACCGGACTGGAAATCAGCGAGACAATCACTCCGGTTGCAAAAGGTGTGTATATCCTTCATGAAGGTAACTATGGTGATCCTTCGGGAGCGCGGCTCGCCCTGTACGATCTTACCGTGGACACCGTCTTCACCGATGTTGTTGAGGGAGCAAACCAGGGGGCGCATCTGGGAAGTACCGGTGATGATATGCTGTTGTTCCGGGATAGAATCTATGTGCTCATGAGCGGATCCGAGAATATCGTTGTCCTCAGTCGAAACGACCACCGTGTGGTACAATCAGCGTATTTTCCGGGTTGGGTTCCCCATGCGATGGTCATTGACTCGCTGCGGAACAGGATCTATGTTACCCGGCTCTACAAGAGTTCGGTCATGGCTCTTGATTTGACCACCCTGGCCGTGCTTGATTCTGCTGTAGTCGGGGCGAATCCACAGGAACTGGTCCTGGCGGGGGACGAACTGTTCGTCTGCAACTCGGGGTATGGATCGGAGAATACTGTGAGTGTGCTTGCGGTTGCGCCATTGCAGACCCGGGCGACGGTGCGCGTGGGAGCAGGACCCACAGGGATAACACAAGCGGGTGATGGAACTCTCTGGGTTGCCTGTACAGGCAATCCATATGGCACGCCGGCAGTCCCGGGTTCCATCTATTCCATCAACCCGATCACCCGTGTGGTAAAAGATTCGGTTCTGTTCTCAGGTCCGCTCTGGGGCTCGATGTGCGTGGGTGCTGATGGAGCGGGGTATTTTCTGGGGGTCTCCCCTGGAAGCTATTATGGGGGACCGGTTCATCGGATACATTTGAACACTCTGGTCGTTACCACCATGGTCGTGCCCGGCACATTTTATGCCCTGGGCGTTGACCGGGGTTCGGGAGATATGTATCTTGCCGATGCGAAAAGCTTCACGACCCAGGGAGAAGTTCGATCACTAACCTCCACGCTGGCGCACAAACGCACCGTGCCAGTGCAGCGTGGGCCTGCAGTATTTGCATTCACGCGGTAAGAAAGGGCGTATAAAATGAGAAGGTTTCGTGTACTCGGTGTGTTGCTGACCGGTGTCATCTGGACGTGCACCTTCCTCCACGGCCAAACCGATCTGCCCGTTCGGGATCCTGCCGCTGCCGGTATCACAAAGCGGGCTGAACGGTATCCGTACGCGGTCACCCGAAATCAGATGCTCCCTGCACACCTGTTCCGCGCCGATACTTCGGGAAAGGGCCTTTCTTTTGACCTCGGCGATAGTACGCTGTTCGGCCAACTCCATGCGGGGCCTGCGTTCTTTGATGAGCAGCAGTCGGACTACCACGAAACGAGGTTCCGGCAGACCGTGGATGTCACAGCGGGCAGAGGTTTCCTTCCCGTAGCCCAGTATTTTGAAGCCGGTAACACCATCAATGCAAATCAGTGGGTGGACCGGGGCGTGCTTGGCTATCGCCTCGAGCTGATGCGTGTGGAGAACGGGCGGCCCGTCCACCACGGACTCGCAGACGGGCGTGTCTGGTTTAGCGTTGTGGGGGGGCGTGTGCGGCCTGTGGTTTCCATCTGTGAAGGGCCTGCCGTAAACCTGGTGGTGAGTGATCATCCGGAATGGATTGTTGTCTCCAGCGAGACTGACCGGCCCGCTCGTGTATGGCTGGAACTTGAGGGCGGCCGGGTGTTGGCCTCTCCGCTCGTTGGAAAAAGGCATGAAATCCGGGTCGACGGGCTACTTCCTGATACGCGATACCGGTACCGGGTGCTGGCCGTGGAAAGCGGAGATACGATCGGGACCCCGTGGATTCACTTCCTCAGCGCGCCGGCAAAGGGCACATCTGGAGTTGTGTTTGTCTATGCGGGGGACGGGCGCGCTGCCTCGGGCGGGGGTGAATATGGAACTCGTGGCGTGAACAGAAAAGTCGTCTCCCGCATAGCAGAAGAAGCACACAGGAAGGGAGCACGGTTTTTTCTGTTTGGCGGAGACCTGATCGGCGGGCATGTAAACTCCGTGGAGGCCTTCCGTACGCAGCTCAAATCCTTCAAACAGGCAATCGAGCCTTTCAGGCACAGCACGGCGTTTTATTCTGCGCTGGGGAATCACGAAACACTGCTGCACGTGTTTGACAACGGGAGCCGATACGGGTTGGGAATGGACAGGTGGCCATACGACACGGAGAGTGCGGAGGCGGTCTTTGCCGACGAGTTTGTGCACCCGCGAAACGGACCGACTCCACAGCCGGGTCTGCCGCCGTATGCTGAAACTGTATTTTCGTTCCAGTACGGCGATGTTCGGGTCATCGTATTTAACAACAACTACTGGTGGACTTCGCATTCCAGCATCCCGTCATTCGGCGGGTCGCCTGAAGGATACATACTGCCTGAACAACTCTCGTGGATCGAGCATGAACTTCAATCCGCCGAAGTTGATTCGACGGTCCGGCATATCCTTCTTCTTGCCCAGGAACCGGTATTTCCGGGCGGCGGACACGTCGGCGATGCTATGTGGCACAACGGTGATAACACGATGCGTGCATTCCAGAATGTGAACGGTGCGATGGTTCCATCGCCGATGGGGATTGTGGACGTTCGGAATCGGTTATGGGAGATGATCTGCCGGAACCCGAAGGTCGCCGCCGTCCTGGGCTCCGATGAACACAATTATCAACGGATGCTTATCACGAATAACACGCCCGTCGGAGTCCCGAGTGAGGATGATATCGACGGCGATGGCAAGTTGCGTGACGGAAAGCTATCCCCGAATCCCGGTTTCGTGCGTCCCACGTGGTTCATCATCTCCGGAGGAGCGGGCGCACCATACTATACACAACAACATGCCCCGTGGAATTCTGCAGTCCTTCGTTTCACGCCGCAATCTCATTATGTTCTCTTTTCCTCGGAAACCGGGAAACTCAAACTTCAAGCATTCAGCGCCGGCGGGCAACTGCTTGACGAGGTGGACGATCTCGTGACTGCCGGCCGGTAAAACAGAGCGGTGCGCGGGGTACGTTGTAGTGTTTCAGCGGACACGGGCGCCGCGGGGCATGCAGTATCCAGCATTCCCGTCATTGCCGGGTGATCCCATCCTGTGGCAAATCTGGCCGCATTTTCCTACATTACAATTCCTCCGGTCGCGATGTACAGTGACGGGAGCGTCCGCAGTTGTTTCATGATCGTAGGCACGCATTGTCCACCGTTCGCGTTCGATTTGCTCCAAGCCCCACCGGGTTTCTTCATGTAGGCGGGTTGAGAACCGCGCTGTACAATTACCTCTATGCGCGAAAGCACAAGGGGAAGTGTATTCTCCGGATTGAAGATACCGATCGAACCCGTTATGTCGAAGGCGCCGTTGAGAACTTGATCAGCACTCTCCATTGGGTGGGGCTGGAATTTGACGAGGGGCCACACGCGGGGGGGGATCGCGGGCCGTATGTGCAGTCGGAACGACTCAGCGTGTACCGGGATCATGCGGAACGCCTGGTCCGCGAAGGGAAGGCATACTATGCCTTCGACACTCCTGAGGAACTTGAAGTCATGAAGTCAGGGCAGGAGCTCCGACGGGTCACCCCGAAGTACGACCGCCGTGCGCTTGACCTCTCCGCGGAAGATGTAAGTCGGAAGCTGACAGAGGGTGTTCCTTCTGTGATTCGCCTCAGGATTCCGGATAATGTGACAGTCGCCGTGGACGATCTCATCCGCGGCCGGGTGGAGTTCGCCAGCGAGATGATTGACGACCAGGTTCTTCTGAAGTCAGATGGGTACCCGACGTACCACCTCGCGAATGTTGTGGACGACCACCTGATGGGCGTTTCACACGTTATTCGAGGCGAAGAGTGGCTCTCCAGTACACCCAAGCATGTGATCCTGTACCAGTATTTCGGGTGGGACATGCCTCTCTTTGCCCACTTGCCTCTGCTGCTTAATCCGGACCGCTCCAAATTGAGCAAGCGGCAGGGTGATGTGGCTGTTGAGGAGTACATGCGAAAAGGGTATCTCCCTGAGGCGCTCCTGAATTTTATTGTGTTCCTTGGTTGGAATCCCGGAGATGATCGTGAGATATTCTCGCTGGACCAGCTGGTTCAGGAATTCAGCCTTGAGCGGGTTGGCAAGTCCGGTGCGGTCTTCAATATGGACAAGCTCAATTCCGTCAACAAACAGTATATCCGTTCCACCGCGTCAGAAGACCTGGCGGATGCAGTCCGGCCTCGAGTGCGAACCCATGGATACGCAGTGCCGGACGAACAGTATCTTTCCGGAGTTATCGGGCTGATGAGGGAAAGGGCAACCACGGTTGATGAGTTCGTGACGGGGTGCCCCTATCTTTTTGCCGACCCTGTTGCCTTCGATGAGGAGGCGAAAAAGAAGAGCTGGAAACCGGGAAGCGCTTCTGCTGTCCGGGAAGTTGCGACAGCACTGGGCGACATCTCGCAGTTTCAGGCGGGGGAGATCGAAATGGTGGTGCGAAGCGCGGCGGAGCGGTTAGGGGTGGGAACCGGAAAGATCATCCACCCGCTGAGGCTGGCGGTAAGCGGCACATCAAAAGGGCCGGGTCTCTTTGAGATGATGGAACTGCTCGGGAAAACCACATGTCTGCGGCGAATCGAACAGGCCATTCACGCTCTTGGTTGATTCTGCAAAACCCTATGTCTATATTAGAACATTACTGGCGGTAGAATGGCACTTCCAGGGCGTAATGTAATCCGGATCCGGAACGCGGTGTTTTATGCATACCATGGTGTGATGCAGGATGAACAGAACCTGGGGGGGAAGTTCGAGCTGGACGTGGACATGGTCGGCGATTTTTCCGCAGCGGCAAAGACGGACTCCCTGAAAGGGACGGTTGATTACGAGCAGGTGTACGGCTTCATCCGCGCCACGGTCCTGGAGAAGAAATACTACCTGCTCGAAGCGCTTGCGCATACGATTGCCGCTGGACTGCTGGGGGAATACACGGCGATCAGTGAAGTAACGGTGCGCATTCGAAAACCCCATCCCCCGGTACGCGGGGTCGTGGATTATGTTGAAGTCGAAATGACTGAGCGCCGATGACAACATTTCGTGTCTTTGTCGGATTGGGATCAAATATCGGTGACCGTTTCAAGTATCTTACGGAAGCGGCCGCAGCGTTGCATGCCGTTCCGGATACATCCGTCGTCTGGTTCTCTTCTGTGTATGAGGCTGATGCATGGGGGAAAACAGATCAGCCGCGCTTTCTCAATACTGCATGTGAACTTAATACGACCCTGGAACCACGCGCACTTCTCGGTTTCCTGAAGAAGATCGAGGAGACGCTGGGACGGAGCAGTCACGACCGGTGGGGTCCCCGCGAAATTGATCTGGATATTCTGGTGTATGACGGGCTGGCCTTCGAGGACGAACTGGTCTGCGTACCGCATCGTGATCTCGAACACCGGCGCTTTGCGCTGGTTCCGCTGCGCGATATTGCGCCCGACCTCGTTCATCCGGTCAACGGACTGACCATACTGGATATGGCCGCCGCATGTGCTGACCAGGGCCGGGTTGTGAAAACATCCCACCATATGCCGGTCTGAGCTTTGCCATCTCGCTAAGGAGTAACGCGTGTCCAATCAGGAATCCCTTGAATCCATCATTGCCCGGAGCGACCACCGCTATATCGCAATCGAAGGTGTTATCGGTGCCGGGAAGACATCGCTCACGCAGATGCTGGGAGCCACGCTCGGGGCGCGTGTCGTACTCGAACAGTTCGAGGAGAACCCGTTCCTGAAGGACTTCTATCGGGATCCGGAACGGTACGCGTTTCAAACGCAAATTTTCTTCCTGCTTACACGGTACAAGCAACAACGGAATCTTTTTCAGGGAGATCTTTTCCAGCAGATGCTGGTGACAGACTACATTTTTGAGAAGGACAAGATTTTCGCATATCTGAATCTGCAGGATGAAGAACTGAAGCTCTACGAGACACTGGTCAGCAGTATCGAACACAATATCCCAACTCCTGATCTCGTCGTGTACCTGCAGTCCGGTGTTCCCCGGCTTATGCAGAACATCAGACAGCGCGGGCGGGAGATCGAACACCATATGTCCGAAGCATATATCAAGGACCTGAATGAAGCCTACAACTACTTCTTTTTCAGGTACAAAGCCACGCCGTTGTTGATCGTGAATGCCACGGAGATTGATTTTGTAGGGAACAAGGATCACTACGAACAACTCGTCAGGGAGATATTCCGCCCCACCCGGGCACCCGTGGAGTATTACAATCCTCATGTGAATCCGTAACCGGAGGAGATGATGCGTCTTTTGGTGATAGTGTTCTATATTATTCTGGGGGTGATCCTCTGGAAAGTAGTTCGCGGTGCCCTCAGGATGATGCAGGGTGCTCATAAAGAGCGAAACGGACGCGTCCACTCGTCACAAGCTGACCAGGCCGTTCGGACGAAGGAGTCCCAACACCGTGAGATTCAGGAGGCGGATTTTGAAGATCTTACGCCCCCGCGAAAAGAGCCGCAAGGATCGAAGAACACCGACACATGACCCCCGCGGTGCCCAACCTCCGGAGTATTGAACGGGTTTTCAAAAAGGTTCTCCTGTTCCTCCTCCGGGTGGCCTTCAGATCGCGCCACATTCCTCCTGTGAATCCGGACGATTTCTCCCGCATCCTGGTAATCCGCCAGCATAATCAGCTCGGCGATATGCTCTGTGTTACTCCTCTTCTCCGAACGCTCCGGCATAGGTTTCCCGGCGCGTTCATCGCACTCCTGACAAGCCCGGTGAACCACGAAGTTATGCTGCACCATACAGCCCTGGACAACGTGATTGTTTTTGACAAGCGGAAGTTCCTCGATAATCACGGGTTTCATCCGGTTGTCTTCTGGCGATTTGTACGTCAATTGCGGTCCTCTACGTTTGATCTTGTCCTTGTTCCAGCAACAGTCTCAACATCTGTAACGAGTGATCTGCTGGCTTTTTTCACGGGAGCACGGGTGCGGATCGGGGCCGGGAGCATTGACGGCAAGGCCAACCCGTCAGCGTTTTTTTACACCCACGAACGTCAGCTTGCCTGGCCCGAGGGTATTCCGCGGCACCAGAGTGAGCGGAATCTGGATATTGCAGAGCCCCTCGGGTTGACCAGTGAGGATCTTACATTGAACCTGACCCTGACAGAAAAGGAAAAAGAGTGGGGACGTACCCAAATCTGTGACGTTTTTGGCGGTTCTTTCCCTACGATTGCGTACCATGTGGGAGCAGGAAAAAAGGCCAACAGGTGGCCCGCTGAGAGGTTTGCGCACATTATTAACACCCTCGGGCATGAGCTCGGGGTTCCGAGTCTTCTGATTTCTGGGCCGATGGATGAAACGCCGGTTCAAGATGTAGTCAGTAGATTAACTGTAAAGCACTATATCATTACAAAGCAAAGCATTAGAGCTGTTGCTTCATGTTTGTCCGCGGTGGATCTTCTGGTTTCCAATGACACCGGCATCATGCATGTGGGGGCTGCAACGGGAACCACGGTGCTTTCGATATTTGGTCCCACGGATCCTCATCAGTGGGCACCTTGTGGACCAAAACATCGTTATATTAATAGCAGCTCAGGTGATATCGAAGACATCCCGACCGGGGTGGTTCTGGAGTCAATACGCCGGATGTTGCGGAGCACGGGAGCAGCAGAAATAGAGGGAGCACCATGATTATTCAACGCAGCCAGAGCATAGACTACGCCAGCGAAATCCTGCGTCTCAAGAAGGAGATGAACGCAGTGATTCTGGCGCACTACTACCAGGAATCTGAAATTCAGGATCTGGCTGACCATATCGGGGACAGTTTACAGCTGGCCCAATTGGCTGCCAAGACGACTGCAGACGTTATCGTGTTTGCGGGAGTTCATTTTATGGCCGAAACTGCCAAAATTCTGAATCCCGGCAAACAAGTGTTAATACCTGACCTGGACGCCGGCTGTTCTTTGGCGGAAGGATGCCCGGCTTCGGCGTTCAAAGCCATGAGGGCGCGACACCCGGACCATGTTTCCATCACGTATATCAATTGCTCGGCTGACGTAAAGGCCGCAAGTGACATCATTTGCACATCGAGCAATGCAGAAAAAATCATCCGGAGTATTCCATCCGGGAAACCCATTTTTTTCGCTCCCGACCGGAATCTGGGCCAGTACCTGATACGAAAAACCGGCAGAGACATGCTGCTCTGGGAAGGCTCGTGCGTTGTGCATGAAACGTTCAGTCAGCAGAAGATTCTCGCCTTGATGCTTGAGTTTCCTGAAGCCGAGCTCATCGCGCACCCCGAGTGTGAAGAGCCGATCCTTGCACGGGCCTCGTTTGTCGGTTCAACTTCCGCGCTCCTCAAGTATGTCCAGTCTGCCCGGGCTGAGAGTTTTATCGTCGCGACGGAACCCGGCATTATCCACCAGATGAACAAAGCCGCTCCGGCGAAACGATACATACCCGCACCCCCGGAGGCAAATTGTGCATGCAACGAATGTCCGTACATGAAGCTGAATACGATGGAGAAGCTTTACCGTTGTATGAAGGACCGGACGCCCGAGATTGTGATGGAAGAGGCGACCCGCGAGCGGGCGCTGAAACCCATACAGCGTATGCTGGAATTAAGTTAGGGCCGGGGCTGATCTGCTCCGTGCCGCCGTTTGACCCTTTCTGGTTTGTTTAGTATATTGCCCCCGTTTTCATCCCTATCCGTTCGTCGTACTCAAAGGTAACCTCGATGAGCCGCATATACATTGAAGATCTGCACGCACATGTGGGGGAATCGGTCACCCTGCATGGATGGTTATACAACAAACGATCCAGCGGGAAAATCCGGTTTCTGGTGATGCGTGATGGCACAGGGCTCGTGCAGGGCGTCCTAGCGAAGGGCGTTGCTCCGGAACAGACGTACAACCATTTTGATGAGCTCACGCAGGAATCATCCTTCACCATGACCGGCGTCATCCGGCAGGAAAAGCGGGCGCCGGGCGGATACGAGATGGACGTTTCCGATCTGAAGATCCTGCACATCGCGCATGAGTATCCCATTACGCCGAAAGAGCATGGCATTGACTATCTCATGGACCGCCGGCACCTCTGGTTACGGTCCAGCCGGCAGCACGCCATTTTGCGCGTCCGGCATCAAGTGATACGCTCGATCCGGGAGTTTTTTGACAATCGGGGATTCGTGCTGCTTGATGCTCCAATTTTTACGCCGGCGGCATGCGAAGGGACATCAACACTTTTTGAAACAAAATACTTTGACCTGGGGAGCGCCTATCTCACGCAGTCGGGCCAGCTGTACGGCGAAGCCGGCGCGATGGCTCTTGGAAAGGTGTATGTGTTCGGACCGACCTTCCGTGCGGAGAAATCCAAAACGCGGCGGCATCTGACCGAATTCTGGATGGTGGAACCGGAGGTAGCCTTCAACGACCTGAACGACAACATGGATCTCGCCGAGGAGATGCTCGAGCATATCGTCCAATCGGTCTTACGGCACCGGCTGCCGGAACTTCAAACACTGGGCCGGAACACGGCCATGCTCGAAAATGTAAAACGTCCGTTGCCAAGGATTTCCTATGACGAAGCCGTCGCGATTCTGCATAAGAACGGGATCGCATTCGAGTGGGGAAGTGACCTCGGCGGAACGGATGAGACCGTGGTGTCCCAGCAATTTGACCGTCCCGTGATGGTGCACCGCTACCCGTCAGCGGTGAAGGCGTTCTATATGAAGCGTGATCCCGCGAATCCCAAGGTCGCCCTTGCGGTTGACGTTCTCGCTCCGGAAGGGTACGGCGAGATCATCGGCGGCAGCCAGCGCGAGGACGATTTTGACCTTCTGCTCTCGCGTATCAAAGAACACAATCTACCGCAGGAGGCTTTCGACTGGTATCTGGATCTCCGTCGTTACGGGTCGGTCCCGCATGCAGGGTTTGGCCTGGGCATCGAGCGCACAGTTTCCTGGATTTGTGGCTTGGATCATCTCCGGGAGACCATTCCATTCCCGCGTATGATCTACCGGTTAACACCTTGAGCCTCCGGACGGGTGCATGCTGAGTGTTCAGAATCTCACAAAACGTTTTACCGGGACCGTGGCGGTTGACGATGTTTCGTTCCGGATCGGCCGCGGCGAGATCTTCGGCCTGCTCGGGCCGAACGGTGCAGGCAAGACAACCACGATCAGGATGGTCCTGCACATCCTGGAACCGGATACCGGAACCGTGACCTACGATGGCGTCCCGTTCTCCGAAGTCACGCGGAACACACTCGGGTATTTGCCGGAGGAGAGGGGGCTCTACAAGAAGAGCCGGCTGATTGACACGCTTCTGTACTTCGGCGAACTACGCGGACTTTCCCGGACCGGGGCGCGCGAGAACGCACTCCGATGGCTCAAACGTCTCGAACTCAACGGTCAGGAAAACCGTCGGATCGAAGAATTCTCGAAAGGAAACCAGCAGAAGATACAGTTTATTGCGTCTGTCATCCATGATCCGGCCCTTGTGATTCTGGATGAGCCCTTTTCGGGGCTGGATCCCGTCAACCAGCTTCTGTTTAAGGACATCTTTCAGAACATGAAACATGAGGGGAAGGCGATTGTTCTGTCAACCCATCACATGGACCAGGCGGAACGTCTCAGCGATACCCTGTGTCTGATCAACAAGGGGAAAGTGGTTCTCGGCGGCAGCGTGCGCGACGTAAAACGGAGCCACGGCAAGAACTCCCTCCACGTCGAGTTTGACGGCGATGGTGCTTTCATGCAGAATCTGACAGGCGTGCATCAGGCACTGCTGTATGAGCGGAGTGCTGAGCTTGAGCTCGCCCCCGGGACCATGCCCAGAGCGGTGATCGAGCAGATCAACGGGCGGGTTGATCTCAGGAAAGTTGAACTCCTCGAACCGTCGTTACACTCCATTTTTCTCCAGGCCGTCGGAAAACCGCGGTCGGGCAACGGAGCAGGGGGGCAGGCGCAATGAGGAAAATGCTCGCCGTTGCCCGCTGGGAGTACTTCGAAAAAGTAAAGAGCAAGATCTTTTTGATCGGGCTTTTTCTGACGCCGGTCATCATGATTGCACTGGGAGTCCTTCCGGGGTTTTTTGCGAGTCAGGAAGACGAAACGACGCGGGCCATCGGGGTGATCGATGCGACAGGTACTCTTGCTGAGTCATTTGCCGAACAATTACAGTCGCGCTACACTCTGAACAACGGGAATCCCAATTACGTCGTGATGCCCCTGGCTTCAGGGCCGGCCATTGATCTTGAAGCCGCGCAACGTGATGCTGCGCTCCGTGTGTCACGGGATGAGATTGAAGGCTTCTTTGTCCTGACCGGATCCGATAGCATCGTGGAGTACCGCACGAAGGTGATAGGTGATTTCCGTATCGGGATGCGCATCGAAGAGACGCTCAAGGACCTTGTTGCACATCAGCGGGTGCGGAGCCTCGGGCTGGATCCCGGGATCCTCGAAAAACTTCATGTCGGCCTGGATGTGCGCATTGTGAAACTTTCCACCGAAGGGGAGGATGAAGAAGCGGGGTTCGAGCGAGTCTTTATTTCGGCATATGTATTTCTGATGATGCTCTTCCTGCTCATCATCACTTCAGGTCAGATGCTCGTCCGAAGCGTCATTGAAGAAAAGTCAAACCGTATTGTGGAGGTGCTGGTCTCGTCGTGTTCGCCAACGCAGCTGATGGCGGGAAAGGTGCTCGGATTGAGCGCCCTGGGGCTCACACAGATGGCGTTCTGGGCTCTCATCGGCATTGCACTCTCGGCGCAATTCGGCATGACGCTTGTGGGCGCAGATCAGGCGCTGCTTCTGGTCCTCTACTTCATCCTTGGGTATTTGTTTTACGCTGCGATCTTTATCGGTGCCGGCGCTCCCTTTAACACTGAACAGGAGGCGCAGCAGATTACGTCGTATCTTGTCATTTTCCTTATCCTGCCGATCGTGCTGGCGGTCCCGGCCATAAAAGACCCGGGGGCCACGTGGATCCAGGTGCTGACCTACGTGCCGCTTCTTACCCCGACCATGATGGCGCTCCGGATTCCCATACAGATGCCGGCCTGGTGGGAAATCCTTTCAACATCGTTGCTTATGGTTGTTTCAATCTATGTCGCGATGATCATCGCGGGCCGCATATTCCGTATTGGCATCCTTACCACCGGAAAGAGTCCAAATCTGAAGGAGCTCCTCCGCTGGATACGCACAGGATAAAACGACAATGAAACCACGATCGCTGATGCTCTTCCTGTGTGTGGTCAGCTATGCTCTGTCCACACACGCACAAGTTGTTCTCCCCGACCGGGAGGCCGCGGGCGGGCTTCGCCAGCATGTCTTCGGTCTGGGTGTGTTCGTCGGTCCCTCGTCCGGGCTCGGACTCAGTTTTCGTCATCACCTGCCGTCCACGGTGAGTTATCAGCTGACCGGCGGGATCGTAAAGATCGACGACCGGCTCCAGTATGCTGTTGGTGGCGAAGTGCAGCTGGATCTTTCCCGGACCTCCGGGACAAGGTTTTTTATTGCGGGGGCGCTCGGATACTATTATGCCGGGAGTGCCGACAGAAATGAAATGGCCGGGCCCGGCCGTATTGGCCTCGGACTCGGCGGTGAAATGTTCGCAGGCGGAGGATTTCATGCGGCCGTTGAGCTTCTGTTCACATACTTCAGTGACGGCACGGTCCTCCCGCTTCCCCAGTTCGGCTTGTATTACTATTTTTAAATCCCTGATGTGAGCCCCTTTGCTTCTCTGGGCTTTTTGTCGTATGTTTCGGACTCCACGAAGGCTTCCACGTACATCGGACATCCGCTAACGTGACAGCAGAACCACTTCTTTTTGTCTTTCTTGCCGCATTCGCGATAACGACTGCGATCTTGATGATCATCCAGCGTAATCCCGTCATGAGTGCCATAAGCCTTATCGCCAATTTTTTCTCTCTGGCGGCTCTGTACCTTCTGCTCAGAGCCCAGCTTCTTGCGGTACTCCAGATCGCCGTGTACGCGGGTGCGATCATGGTGTTGGTGGTGTTTGTGATCATGTTGTTGAACCTCGGCGAAGAGGCGAAGTCCCAGAGACGGTTGAGTGTTGGTACGATCATTGGTGGGGTACTCGGGTTCGGAATGCTGCTCGAGCTGCTTTATCTGTTCGTGTTCACTCATTATACCGCTGAGCCCAAGGGATTGCATCCTGACGCCTTCATCATTGGAACTGCGGAGTCGATGGGACAAGCCCTCTACTCCCAGTATCTGTTTCCCCTGCAACTCATCGGGTTGCTGCTGCTGGCTGCCATCGTTGGGGCAGTGATTCTGGCGAAACGCCGCTTGACCTGAAAGAGAGCCATGTCCGTCCCTCTCCCGTACTACCTCGCCCTCAGTGCCATTCTCTTTACGATTGGCGCCATCGGCGTGCTATCGCGCCGGAATGTTATCGTGGTTTTTATGTCGATAGAACTTATGCTCAATTCGGTCAATCTCACGCTCGTGTCCTTCTCTGCTTTCCTGGGTGACATCACCGGTCAGGCTCTTGTCTTTTTTGTGATGGCGGTGGCCGCTGCTGAAGCTGCGGTTGGCCTTGCGATTGTCATTGCCGTCTACCGCAACAAACAAACCGTGCACATCGATGACATCAACATCCTGAAGTGGTAATGGCCTACGAATTAGTTCCTCTCGCTGTGTTCCTGCCGCTTTTCGGATTCCTTGTTAACGGACTTCTCGGCAGGTATATCAAACGCGAAGCGTTCATAGGCACCATCGGCAGCACGATGGTGGGCGCCGGGTTTATTATCGGCATTGCAACATTGCTGGAGCTGCTGGATGCGCCCGCTGACGCGCGGACCCGGATCGTTGAACTCTTCCCCTGGATTACGGCGGGGGACCTTACCGTGAACGTCGCCTATCAGGTGGATCCTCTTTCAGTGGTCATGCTCCTGATCGTGACCGGCGTGGGGTTCCTTATCCATGTGTACGCGATCGGATACATGCATGGCGACCCGGGGTTCTGGAGGTTTTTTGCATACCTGAACCTGTTCATCTTCGCCATGCTGAATCTGGTGCTGGCGGACAACTTCGTTCTGTTGTTCCTCGGGTGGGAAGGCGTGGGTCTCTGTTCGTACCTTCTTATCGGATTCTGGTACGACCGGAAGTTCGAGAAGGGGACAACGGGCGATGCGGCAAAAAAGGCCTTCATCGTCAACCGTATCGGCGATGCCGGATTTCTTATCGGGATGTTCCTCATCTTCTCAACGTTCGGTTCGTTGCAGTTTCAGACAGTCTTCGCACAGGCAGCAGGGTTCAGCGTCGGTACGCCGGTGATGCTGGCAATTACCCTTGCGTTGTTCGTCGGGGCCACGGGAAAATCCGCCCAGATTCCGCTCTTCGTGTGGCTCCCGGATGCCATGGCGGGTCCGACACCGGTCAGCGCACTCATCCATGCCGCAACGATGGTGACCGCCGGTGTGTACATGATTGCCCGCTGTTCGTTACTGTACGCGCTCGCTCCTGCCTCGCTGACGGTGGTGGCGGTCATCGGCGCTGGCACGGCTCTCTTCGCCGCCACGATCGGACTGGTGCAGAATGACATCAAAAAGGTGCTCGCATATTCCACCATCAGCCAGCTGGGATACATGTTTCTCGCCCTTGGAGTCGGGGCTTTTAGTGCGGGTATCTTTCACGTGATGACGCATGCCTTCTTCAAGGCCCTGCTCTTTCTTGGCGCCGGGGCCGTCATCCATGCCATGCACGATGAACAGGACATCCAGCGGATGGGTGGTCTGAAAAAACATCTTCCCGTCACCCACAAGACCTTCGTTCTTGCCGCGCTCGCCATCGCAGGGATCTTCCCGTTTTCCGGCTTCTTCAGCAAAGATGAAATTCTCTGGCGGGCCTTTTCCGGTGGGCATGGAGTATTATGGGCGATCGGCCTTGTCGGCGCATTTATGACGGCTTTCTACATGTTCCGGCTGGTCATTCTCACCTTCGAAGGCGAGAGCCGGTGGGCACAGGGGAAACACCCGCATGAAGCGCCGGCGACCATGACCGTTCCGCTCATCATTCTGGCGATCCTCTCCGTAGGCGGTGGCATTGTAGGTATTCCGCTCAGTCTGGGCGGAACGAATATGCTTGAACACTGGCTGGAGCCCGTGTTCTTACCTGCGATGGACAAGCTTGCCGCAGGCGTGCACGAGGATCACACCATGGAGTATATCCTTATGGTGGTGTCTGTCGGGGTTGCCCTGAGCGGAATCTGGCTGGCCTGGAGGTGGTATCTCCGGAATACGCAGGTCCCGGATTCCCTGGCCGCGCGCATCCCGCGTCTCTACCGTCTTGTCTGGAACAAATATTACATTGATGAGGTGTATGACGCGATTGTGGTTACACCCCTGTACAAGGGCTCTGAAAAACTCTTGTGGAAGGTGTTGGACGTCGGCATTATCGACTGGACGGTAAACTCCACCGCACGCGCGATCGGTCTGCTCGCTCGCACGGTTCGGGTCGTCCAGACAGGCACCGCACAAACATATGTTGTTGTTTTTCTCCTTGGCGTAGTGGCCATTCTCGGCTGGCTTCTTGCGCAATAATCACCCGGACGCTCGATGATCTCACAGCACATTCTCAGCATCATTCTCGCGTTGCCGCTGCTCGGCGCGTGTGCCGTTTTGGTATTCCCGCGACACGCTGCTACCGCCATCAAAACAACGGGGCTCGTGTTCTCCGGCGCGGCCTTCATCCTGTCCGTCTGGCTCTTTATGGCCTTTGACGAAATTCAGCCGGCGATGCAGTTTGTTGAATACCTCGACTGGATCCCGTCACTGGATATCGGATACCATGTCGGCATCGATGGAATCTCACTTCTCCTTGTCGTGTTAACGACATTTCTCACACCCATAGCGTTGCTGGCGTCCTGGGATTCGATCAAGGACCGGCTCAAGGGGTTCGTGGCATTGATGCTCCTGCTCGAGCTCGGCACGCTGGGCGTGTTTGTCTCGCTCGATCTTTTCCTGTTCTATGTGTTCTGGGAATTCATGCTCATCCCGATGTATTTTATCATCGGCATATGGGGTGGAACGGATCGTGTGTACGCCGCGGTGAAGTTTTTCCTCTTTACGATGGCAGGAAGTCTTCTGATGCTTGTTGCCATCATCTGGCTCGGATACTATGCATCCACGCTGCCGGGCGGACATTTTACGACGAACCTCCTGACGTTGTATGACATGGCGCCGGGAATGCCGTTCGCAATTCAGTCCTGGATGTTTCTCGCCTTCACCCTGAGCTTTGCAATCAAGATTCCCGTGTTTCCTCTGCACACCTGGCTTCCGGATGCTCACGTGCAGGCGCCCACGGCAGGGAGCGTTATCCTTGCCGGAGTCCTGCTGAAGATGGGGACATACGGCCTTCTGCGGTTTTCGATACCGCTCTTTCCCGCAGCAACGTTTGCCTATCTGCCGTACATTGCCATTCTTGCCGTGATCGGAATCATCTACGGCGCGCTCGTGTCAACGGTCCAACCCGATCTCAAGAAACTTGTAGCGTATTCTTCCGTCAGTCACCTCGGGTTTGTCGTCCTCGGTATTTTTGCGCTCAACGAGGAGGGAGTGCAGGGTGGCGTGTTGCAGATGGTCAACCATGGCCTCTCCACCGGAGCGCTCTTCCTTCTTGTCGGGATGATTTACGACCGCCGTCACACACGAATGATCAGGGACTACGGAGGGTTGGCCCGGATCATGCCGGTGTATGCGACGATGTTCATGATCGTGATGTTGTCATCGGTAGGGCTTCCGGGACTCAACGGGTTCGTCGGAGAGTTCCTGATCCTTCTGGGGTCGTTCACGTCCCATTTTCTCGGGTCGCCGTGGTATGCTATTGCCGGCACCTCCGGGGTAATCCTCGCCGCCGTCTACCTGCTCTGGAGTTATCAGCGGGTGTTCTTCGGACCTGTCGACAATCCGGACAACAAACATCTTCTGGATCTCTCCGTGCGGGAATGGTTCGTCCTGGTGCCTGTAATCGTGTTTATCGTATGGATCGGCGTGTATCCGAGTACATTCCTTGAGAAGTCGGCAGTAGCCACGCGCCAGGTGGTCCAACGATTTGAAGATGCGCGCAGGACCACGGTAAAGACTGTGAGTGAGGTTCCCGCCGAAAAAGGAGGGGGAGAGGACCAATGAGAGGTCCGGCACGGAACGTATTCCTTCTCGTGATTGTCATGCTGTGCGTGCTCATGCCTGCCGGTGCGCTGGCCAATGATGAGGCCGGTCCGATGCAGGTCTCGCCGTGGATGATACTCCCGTTTGTCACGCTGTTGCTCGCGATTGCGATTGCGCCGTTTATCAACCGGCATTGGTGGGAACATCGGTACCCGGCTGTCTCGATAGCACTCGGCTCCATTACCGTCCTGTACTACCTTGTTATTCTCGGTCAGCCGCAACGTCTGCTCCACACCCTCGTGGAATACGTCAGCTTTATCGCGCTGATTGGTTCATTGTTCGTTGTGGCCGGGGGGATCCTTCTCCGGTTGCGGGGGAAAGCCGAACCACTGGCAAACGTGTACTTGCTCGGCATCGGGGCCCTGCTGGCGAACATCGTCGGCACGACCGGTGCGTCCATGATCCTGATACGGCCGTATATCAGGGTGAACAAATACCGGATCAAACCTTTCCACGTCGTGTTTTTTATTTTTACCGTGAGCAACATGGGTGGGGCGCTGACACCGATTGGTGACCCTCCGCTGTTTCTCGGCTACCTGAAAGGGGTTCCGTTCTTCTGGGTGCTGGAGCAGTTGTGGCTCCCGTGGCTCATCGGGATGGTGCTGGTCCTGGGGGTCTTCTATGTGGTGGACCTCCGCTCCTTCCGTCAGTTGCCCGCTGCGGTCCAGCGCAAAGCAGATGAGCAACAGGAACAGGGCGCAGCCGCGGGTGTGTACAATATCTTTTTTCTTATCGTTATCATCATTGCCGTGTTCATCACCGATCCTCCTTTTGTGCGCGAGGTCCTGATGATTCTCGCGGCCGCCGGATCGTACGTGTCCACGAAGAAGGAAATACATCAGGAGAACGATTTTAATTTCCTTCCGATCAAAGAAGTGGCAATATTGTTCCTCGGCATTTTTGCTACCATGATCCCTGCGCTGGATTGGCTTGAAACAAATGCAACCATCCTGGGGATCAATACTGCCGGTCAGTTCTACTGGGGCACCGGGGTACTTTCTGCGTTTCTGGATAATGCGCCCACATATCTGAATTTCCTGAGCGCTCAGATTGGTCTGTTTGTCACCCCCGAAACTATCGACGCCGTACAAAATCTGGTCGCGGCCAAGGCCGGCGTGCTGACCTCGGTTCCTGCCTACGTGCCGGCCGACGTCCTGAGCACGTACCAGACGCTTCTGAAATATCATTACGATCTCGTGGCGGCAGGGACTGTACCGACAAGCGATATCGCAATCTGCTACCTGATTGCAAACCAGCCGCTGCATCTCGAATCAATCTCAATCGCGGCGGTCTTCTTCGGTGCCTGCACGTATATCGGAAACGGTCCGAACTTCATGGTGAAATCCATCGCCGACCAGGCTGGTGTCCGGAGTCCCAGTTTCTTCGGTTACCTTGTACGGTATGCGATCCCGATACTGCTGCCGATCTTTGCCTTAATCTGGCTTCTTTTCTTTTTTGGATAGGGAGACGATATACGTTGCCTAAGACAGGAAACCTATGAGCCTGCCGATTACTTGGACAGACGTTCTGGCCCTCGGGCCGATCGCGGTTGTGTTCGCCGGAACACTGCTGGTGATTATCGTTGAAAGTGCCGGACGATCTCCCCGGCGGCTGACTTTCTGGCTCACCGGCGCAATTTTTGCCGCTGCGGGTGGTGTTGCGTGTACGACGATCGGCTCTCAAGGGTTTGCCTTTAACGGGACCGTCCTGAGCGGGGGATACGCTTCATATTTTGCCGCGGTCTTCTCCATTGCAGGTCTGCTCGTGGTCCTGCTGTCCCGTGCCTATCTTGAGAAAGAGCAGGCCGAACACGGTGAATACTACATCCTCCTGCTTGCGGCGGCAGTCGGCATGATGGTCATGGCTGCCTCGAATGACCTGATCGTGTTCTTTCTGGGCCTGGAAACCATGTCGATCCCTTTTTATGTGCTTGCGGGATTTACCCGGAACGTGTCCGCAAGCAATGAATCATCGCTGAAGTACTTTTTGCTCGGCGCCTTTGCGACCGGTTTTCTGTTGTATGGCATCGCGCTCGTGTACGGCACAACCGGCTCTACAGGTATCCCTTCGTTGCGCGCCTCCCTCGGCGGACTTTCGTCGGATCCTGTTTTTGTGATAGGGCTTGGACTGTTGCTGATAGGGTTTGTATTCAAAGTCGCGGCTGTGCCGTTCCACATGTGGGTCCCCGATGTGTATGAAGGTGCGCCGACAACCGTCAGCGGGTTTATGTCGACGGGAGGGAAGGCTGCGGCCTTCGCAGGGCTCGTGCTGGTCTTTGCTCCTGAAGTTCTGCAGAATGTTCCCGGTATCAGAGAGGTGCTTGCGGTTCTTGCCGCCCTTTCAATGATTCTTGGAAATGTTGTCGCAATTGCCCAATCCAGTATCAAGCGCATGCTCGCCTACTCCAGCATCGCACACGCCGGATATCTGCTCACGGGTGTGATTGCAGCAAATGATGCAGGGAGTAATGGTGTCCTTTTTTACCTCCTCGCCTATACGTTTATGAACATCGGGGCCTTTGGCGTGGTGTCGTTGCTGGAATCCTCAGCGGGTGAGATCATAGCGGTGGAACGGTGTGCGGGTCTTTCCCGGACGCGGCCCGGTCTGTCTGCTTTGATGGCTGTGTTCATGTTCTCGCTGACAGGTATTCCACCCTTTGCCGGGTTTTTCGGGAAATACTATGTCTTCGCTGGTGCTATCGAAGCAGGCTATACCTGGCTTGCGATTGTCGGCGTTCTGATGAGTGTGGTGTCCGCGTATTATTACCTCCGCATCGTTGTGGTAATGTACTTTCAGGAAGGGACGCCCGAGCCGGCACGCCCGAGTCCTCGGTTGGGACTGATTGCGCTAACCCTTTCTGCTCTGACGCTTCTCGGGCTGGGTCTGCTGCCTTCGACGGTGGTGGAAGTGACATCACGATTCTTCTGAACGCGCCAGAGACGTATTACTTCCTGCAAGGGGGAGTCTTGGTGTAATGGACTTGCTGACCTCGCCTGAACACATGCACTCTTTTGACCGGGACGCCATGACCAGGCGCCACATTCCCGGTATTGTGTTGATGGAGAATGCCGGACGCGCCTGTGTAGACCGGCTCGAGAATGTACTCCACGGTGTAGCAGGTAAGTCTGTTGTGGTGGTCTGCGGAAAGGGAAACAACGGTGGAGACGGCTTCGTTATCGCGCGCCACCTTCTGAACCGCGGGGCCACTGTTGGTGTTTTCCTTCTCGCACGTAAAACCGCCGTACGGAATGATGCAGCGGTGAATCTGAAGATCCTTCTCTCGCTGCCGGCGGTGCTGAGCAAACGGCTGAAAATCCGCGAGTTACCCACTTCCTTCCGCGTCCCACCTTCTCTGAAACCGGACATCATTGTTGATGCAATTTTCGGCACAGGTTTTAGCGGTTCTCCAGGCGGGGTCTTCAAGGGTGCTATTGATTGGATCAATGTGCAGCGGGCTTTTGTGATGGCGGTCGACATTCCCTCGGGAGTTGAAAGCGGATCGGGTGCTGTCCGGGGTGTCGCAGTGCGTGCCGACCTGACTGTGACGATGGGTGCCGCCAAGATCGGCCATTATCTCGGGAAAGGTCCGGAACAGAGTGGCGACGTTGAGGTGGTGGATATCGGTATTGCCTATGCTCCCGTACAGGGCTCCGGACAACCTGTTTATCGGGTCCGGGCATCTGATATCCGACGCCTTCTCCCTGATCGCCCGTTAAATGCCCACAAATACTCTGTTGGGAAGGTGTTTGTGCTCGGCGGATCCCGCCCCTACACGGGTGCACCGGCTCTGGCAGCACGGGCCGCACTCCGGGCGGGCGCAGGCGCGGTTGTGCTCGGTGTTCCCGGGTCGATTCACTCCATCCTGTCGAAAAAGCTTCACGAGGTGATTGTCCAGGGACTGGAAGAAACTGATGATGGGACGCTTTCGCCCCGGGCGCGGGACGTGATTGAATCCCGTCTTGCATGGGCTGACGTGGTTCTGCTCGGCCCCGGGCTGGGCCGTCATGCAGACACCGACAGTCTGCTTCTTGAAATCTACCGTTCATGTCCGAAACCGGTGGTTGTTGATGCGGATTGTTTGACCGCAATCGCCTTGTCGACGCGCCCGATTCAGAGGAAGGGCGGACTGACGGTCCTGACACCACATGCCGGAGAGATGTCGCGCCTTCTCGGGATTGAAGCCCTGGAGGTGGACCGGCGTCGGCTTGATGTCGCTTCTGAAGCGGCAAGAAAATTCCGCGCCGTCGTCGTGCTGAAGGGCGCGCCCACAATTACAGCCTCTGACAAGGGAATTTTTGTGGTAAACTCAACAGGAAATCCCGGGATGGCGACGATAGGGATGGGGGATGTGCTTGGAGGTTTGATCGCTGGCCTCATCGCCCAGGGAATGCCGGCCTTCGAAGGTGCCTATGCCGGGGTATTTCTGCATGGGCGGGCGGGAGATATGGCGGCAGAGAAATACGGTGAACGTTCTTTGCTTGCATCCGATGTCCTCGAGTTCTTGCCTGAAGCAATCAGGGCGGTCGAAAACGAATGACCCCATTGCTGGAGAGATGGCCGTTCGTGCGGACTACATTACCTGCGATTCTGTGGACTATCCTCATCTTTATCGCATCCTCGATCCCTTCCAATGAAATGCCATCATCCACGATATTCCAATATGACAAACTGATTCATGCCTCCGTTTTTGGAGTCCTTTGCTTCCTTCTCTACCGCGCCCTGGTTCTTCGAACTCCGCCGACCGGAGAGAGGCGGGCTATGATCTTGAGCGCGGGCGCGACAATACTATACGGTGCTACCGATGAGCTCCACCAGCTGTTAGTGCCCGGACGAAGTTGTGACATTTTTGACTGGGCAGCCGATGCTCTGGGGGCAATGGTGTGCATTCTGCTCGTCGTGATTCTGAACCGCCGTCGTAAAGCCACCATCCCTGAACTGCCGCCCACCTCATCCACTGCAGGCTCACGGGATGCAGCACCAGACAGGTCCAAAACGCCCCTTCGTTGATTCTCCGGACGGAATTCCGTACCTTTCCCTGCTTGGATTTCACTCTCGAACATACCGATGGTAAGGCACGGGCCGGCAGAATGAAGTTGGGACACGGGGAAGTACTTACCCCCGTATTCATGCCCGTAGGAACCCAGGGGACCGTCAAAGCCGTTGAACCCCGGGAGTTGAAGGAGATCCGGGCTCAGATAATCCTCGGCAATACATATCATCTGTACCTCCGCCCTGGCTGCGACATTCTGACCGCGGCAGGCGGGCTGCACGGATTTATGGGGTGGGATCGTCCGATCCTCACCGACAGCGGAGGATTTCAGGTGTACAGTCTGGCCGATCTCCGGGGGATCGACGAAAGTGGCATTACGTTCAAGTCGCATCTCGACGGATCTGTACACCATTTTTCGCCTGAAGGTGTGGTGGATGCACAGCGGAGCCTGGGCTCGGACGTGATGATGGTGCTGGATGAATGTACTCCGTATCCGTGTGATGAAGAGTATGCCCGTCAATCGAACAAGATGACCCTGCGATGGGCGGGGCGCTGTCAGAAACGATTTCAGGAGACGGAACCACTCTACGGTGTGGAGCAGACGCTCTTTGCTATCGTGCAGGGGAGTGTCTACCAGGATATCCGTGAGGAGTCCGCTCACACGCTTGTCGGTATGGAGTTTGATGGTTACGCAATCGGAGGTCTTTCGGTCGGCGAGCCACCGGACGTACTGTACGGGATGACAGAAGTGTGTACCGGGATTCTCCCCGCGCAGAAGCCGCGCTATCTGATGGGCGTAGGAACCCCGGAAAATATTCTTGAGTGTATCGGGCGGGGCATTGATATGTTCGACTGCGTCATGCCGACGCGGAACGGACGTAATGCTGTTGTTTTCACGCGACAGGGGAAGGTGAATCTCCGGAATGCCCGTCACGCAGCGGACTTCGGTCCGGTGGACCCGGAGTGTTCGTGTTATACCTGCAGCTCATTCTCCCGGGCGTACTTGAGGCATCTGTTTCGTGCCCGGGAGATCCTGGGATTGCAGCTGGCTTCGATCCATAACCTTGCGTTCTATCTGTGGCTCGCAGCGGCATCGAGGGAGGCGATTGTCGAGGGGCGATTTGCTTCCTGGAAATCCGCTCTGCTGGCTGTGATGGCACCGGAAGAACGTGCAGACTAACCCATCTACATAATCCTTCAACGGAGGTTCACGTGACACAAGCTGCATTTCTTCTCATGGGACAACCCCAGGGTGGAAACCCTACGGACAGTCTGATCAGCACCCTGATCATGTTCGCACTCATCATTGGTATCTTCTATTTTATGATCCTCCGGCCGCAACAAAAACGCCAGAAAGAACGGCAGAAGATGCTGGATGCGGTCAAAAAGGGAGACAAGGTTGTAACAGCCGGTGGGATGCATGGAACCGTCGCAGGACTTGATGAGAAGACACTGTTACTCCAGATTGCCGACAATGTGAAGGTGAAACTCGACCGGTCCGCCGTTACCACGATCGTTCGCGAAGGTGAAAGTCTTGAGAAGTCCTGAATTGTGCCACTGCTCACTCCGGTAATCCATGCGCGCGTTTGACACCATCGAAAATGCCCTGGCCGATCTCCGTCGTGGTAAGACGCTGATCGTTGTGGACGACGAAGACCGCGAGAATGAAGGAGACTTTGTTTGCGCGGCTGAGTTCGTAACGCCTGCCGCCATCAATTTTCTCGCGGCGAACGGGAGGGGAATTATCTGCGCTCCGGTGGAAAGCGCGCGCGCGGAAGCGCTTGGTCTGATGCCGATGGTGGGCGTGAATACCTCCCTTCACGAGACTCCCTTCACGGTTTCCGTTGATGTGGTACACGGGACAACAACCGGCGTGTCAGCCGCTGATCGGTCAGCGACCGTCCACGCACTTGCGGATCCCTCTACCGAGCCTTCGGACCTGGCGCGACCCGGCCACATTTTTCCGCTCCGGGCGATGGACGGCGGCGTGTTGAGGCGGGCAGGGCATACGGAAGCTGTCGTGGATCTCTGCCGGCTCGCCGGGCTCACGCCGGTGGGGGTCCTCTGTGAGATTATGAACCCCGATGGCACCATGGCGCGCGTGCCCGACCTCTTTCTCCTCGCCGATCAGCACGGGATGCGGATCATCACAGTCAAAGACCTTATTGCCTACCGGATGCGCGGCGAGAAGCTCATTGAGCGGATCGTCAGCACAACACTGCCGACACGGTATGGAGTATTCCAGCTCACGCTCTTCAAGAGTACGTTGGACCAGCAGGAGCACATCGCTCTCGTAAAAGGGACGATCCGCCCTGATGTTCCCGCGCTGGTCCGGGTTCATTCCGAATGCCTTACGGGGGACGCTTTTGGTTCGTTGCGGTGCGATTGTAACGAGCAGCTGAACGCTGCGCTGGCCATGGTCCAGAAAGCCGACTCTGGTGCAGTGCTCTACATGAGGCAGGAGGGGAGGGGGATCGGACTGATCAACAAGCTTCAGGCGTACCGGCTCCAGGATGAGGGGCTGGACACGGTTGAGGCCAACGAGCGGCTGGGTTTCCGTGCCGATCTCCGCGATTATGGTATAGGCGCACAGATCCTTAAGGACCTGGGTCTGGGAAAAATGCGTCTGCTGACCAACAATCCCAAGAAGGTTGTCGGACTGCAGGGATACGGGTTGGATATCGTGGAAAGGGTCTCGCTCGAAGTTATCCCCAATGCCACAAACGAGAGATATCTGAAAACAAAGCGCGACAAACTCGGACACCTCATTCTCCTGAACAGGCCCGAAACGGACACCGGGTCCTGATGTGTACTTTCCCCTTGCTTTTGTGGTAGGGGATATTGTACCTTTCCTCTAGTTGCTGAACAGGCTGTACATCTTGTCGCCACCATTCGCCCAGCGGATGATGGCAATTTTTTTTGTTTTTGTTACCTATCACTGAGGCCAGCATATGCAAGATGACGGCATCGGTACCAGCGTCTATTTGACGCGTGAACGTCTCTCTGAACTCGAGCAGGAACTCCGCGTGCTGAAGACATCCGGCCGGAAGAGTATGGCGGCGAAGATCGCGGAGGCACGGGGTCATGGCGATCTTTCGGAGAATGCCGAATACGATGCAGCAAAGGAAGAGCAGCAGCATCACGAGGCAAAGATCGCCCGGCTCGAGCTGACGCTCTCCCGGGCAAAGATCATCGAAGCGCGCGACCTCCCCAATGACAAGATCTACATTCTCAGCCGGGTAAAACTGAAGGATCTGAAGACGGGTGAACTTTGCGAGTACCTTCTGGTGTCACCGGAAGAATCCAATTTCGAGCAGAACAAGATCTCCGTCAGTTCGCCTATCGGGAAAGGTATGCTCGGCAAGAAGCCGGGAGACGTTATTGAAGTGACGGTTCCTGTTGGCATCATCCGCTACAAGATCCTCGAAGTGAACCGGTGAAGTATCCCCGTGGCCTCCAACCTGGAGCTCAAAAGCAGCACTGACTCTCTGGCACAAGCGCACGCTGTGGCGCTCGGACTGGGGTTACGTCCGGCCGAAATCCTGAATCAGACCGACATCTATTTTGATGTGCCCCATGGCCGGTTGAAGCTCCGTCTTTTGGCAGGAAAAACAGCGGAGTTGATACAGTACGACCGGAGTGATGACCGGACGTCGCGGTGGAGCACGTATACGCGGCATGAGGTCCGTGATCCGGGCATACTTCAGGCGATGCTTTCCAGAGCCCTAGGTGTCCGGGGCGTGGTGCGGAAGAACCGGACCGTGTACCTGTATGAGACGGCCCGCATTCACCTGGATAGTGTGGAGGGGCTGGGTGACTTCCTGGAGTTCGAGATCGTGGAGACCGAGGAAAACAGGGCATCCGCATTAATGGAAAAATTAATAATCAACTTTTCCATTGCGCAAATGGACATAATTGGTGAATCATATATAGATTTGATAGAGAAAAGGGGTATTTCAAACCCGGAGCAAGCTTGACTTCTTTTCCGGACGGGTGTATATTGTACGAGTGCTCCGGGACGCAACGCGGCATGGAGAAAGTCCTTGCTTGAAGGGCGGTGAATTTGTATATTGCCCGTAGCGTCGCGGGAATAGCTCAGTTGGTAGAGCGCAACCTTGCCAAGGTTGATGTCGCGGGTTCGAATCCCGTTTCCCGCTCTGTCCCGCGTCAACGGGACAGGCGGCTTCGGCAATCGCGCCGAGCCACCGCTGTACTCTTCCTCTTTTAGACAGCCCCGCCGCCCCCAATCCCACCAGGCGGCGGGGTTTTGTTTTTGAGCAGGAGAGGTGATGGCGACGTACCCAAGTGGCTAAGGGGGAGGTCTGCAAAACCTCTATGCATCGGTTCGAATCCGATCGTCGCCTCTATCAAGAAAATGCCCGAATTCTGAACGCCCGGTCCACTCCTCCGGGCGTTGTGCATTCTGACGAAGGCATTTGACTTGCTTTTTCGGGGTGAATACTTTACCTTTATATGACAAGGCCATATGCGCAGGCATGTTGGCGTGGTCACGCTGAGGGAACGAGGACATTTTGATTCCCAAAGCACGATTTTGCGGACACCCGGGGCAAACTTGCGGGCCGGGGTGGCGGAATTGGTAGACGCAAAGGACTTAAAATCCTTTGGGCTGCAAGGCCCGTGCCGGTTCAAGTCCGGCCCTCGGTACGAGTGCCATTATAAGGCCGTTGCGTGAGAATGCCGGGCGGTTAGCTCAGTTGGTTAGAGCGCTACCTTGACATGGTAGAGGTCACAGGTTCGACTCCTGTATCGCCCACTGCGCGTCACATCGTCTGTCCCGCGCGTCCTCGACGTTAGGGACTTTTTTTTTCTACGGAATACACCTGTAAGGATGGAACAGATCATCATAACTCTCCCGGACGGTTCCACACGGTCCTTTGACAGTGGTGTGACGGGAGCCCAAATTGCCGAGAGTATCAGCAAAGGTCTCGCGCGGGAAGCTCTTGCGGCGTCGGTGAATGGCGTGACATGGGATCTCGCCAGGCCTATCCGCCAGAATGCCTCTATCCGCATCCTTACGTGGAAAGACGAAGAAGGGCGCAAAGCGTACTGGCATAGCTCCGCGCACCTGATGGCTGAAGCTATTGAATCATTATTCCCGGGTACAAAGTTCGGCATCGGACCTCCCATCGATATTGGATTCTACTACGACCTGGATCTCGGGGGACACTCTATTACCCAGGAAGACCTGGGCCGGATAGAGGGACGGATGGTGGAGCTTGCCAAGCGTGACGCTCCCTATCTGCGGGAAGAAAAAGAATGGAGCCAGGCCGTAGACTATTTCTCCGGCAAGGGTGATCAATACAAGCTGGAGCTTCTGGATGGACTCAAAGACCAGGAGATCAGCTTCTACCACTCCGGAGACTTTACCGATCTTTGTGCCGGACCGCATATTCCGTCCGCCGGACGGATCAAGGCGATCAGATTGCTGAATGTCGCCGGCGCCTACTGGCGCGGGAATGAAAAGAACAAGATGCTGCAACGCATCTACGGGGTTACATTCCCGAACCAGAAAGAGCTGGATCAATACCTCCACCGGCTTGAGGAGGCAAAACGCCGTGATCACCGCAAGTTGGGGACAGAACTGGAATTGTTCCTCCTGACCCCCATCGTCGGCGGAGGACTTCCCATCTGGTTGCCCAAAGGCACAGTCGTCCGGGAATCTCTGGAGACATTCCTGAGGGATGAACAGCGTAAACGCGGGTATCAGCCGGTCGTGACCCCGCACATCGGAAATCTTAATCTGTACAAACAGAGCGGGCACTACCCGTATTACAAAGACAGTCAGTTTCCGCCGATACAGGTGGAGCATGAGCAGTATCTTTTGAAGCCCATGAACTGCCCGCATCATCACCAGGTGTATCTGGCGAAACCGCGCAGCTACCGCGATTTGCCCATCCGGCTCGCTGAATTCGGAACGGTCTACCGCTATGAGCAATCCGGTGAACTGAACGGACTCACGCGGGTGCGGTCGTTTACACAGGATGACTCCCACCTGTATGTGCGGCAGGACCAGTTGAAGGATGAACTGTGCAAAGTGATTGAGCTGATCCAGCTTGTGTTTGGTACTCTCGGTTTTGACGACTTCAAAACCCGCCTCTCGTTCAGAGATCCGGGGAACACTACGAAGTATGGCGGGGCCGATGAGCAATGGATTCAGGCTGAGCGGGACATCAAGGAAGCAGCGGATGCGATGAAGCTGGCGTATTCTGTTGCCATCGGCGAAGCGGCGTTTTACGGACCCAAGATCGACTTCATGGTGCAGGATGCGCTCGGCCGGACCTGGCAGCTGGGAACCGTGCAGGTAGACTATGTGATGCCGGAACGATTCGATCTTGAGTACACCGGCAGCGATGGTCAGAAACACCGGCCCGTGATCATCCACCGGGCCCCGTTCGGTTCGCTGGAACGTTTTATCGGGATTTTGATCGAGCACTTTGCCGGCGAATTCCCCTTGTGGCTCGCTCCGGTGCATGCGGTGGTGTTGCCGATAACAGACGCTCACGCGGAGTACGCCCGGGAAGTCTATGCTGCTCTTGAGGCAGCGGGTTTACGCGCGGAGATCGACGAACGGAACGAAAAAATAGGGTACAAGATCCGGGAGTGGGAGACGAAGAAAGTGTCCTACATGCTGGTCGTCGGCGAGAAGGAAAAACAAAACGGCACGGTGGCAGTCCGGGTGCACAAACAAGGTGATCAGGGGGCGGTACCCAAAGAGAGTTTATCCGGACACTCCGGGAAAAAGTAGAAACAAAATCACTCATAGTGTAGGAGGACAGTCCATTAGCAAGGAGAAACGCGGTCGCATCAACGAAGAGATCCGTGTCCCAGAGGTGCGGGTCATCGACCAACATGGCGCCCAGCTGGGCGTGATGGTTCCATCGGAGGCTATTGCGCTGGCCCGGGATCGGGAAGCTGATCTTGTGGAGATCGTGCCCAATGCCAAGCCCCCGGTGTGCAAAATCATCAACTTCGGAAAATTTAAGTACGAGTTGGCCAAGAAAGACAAGCTGCAAAAGAAGCATCAGCATGTCTCCCTGTTGAAAGAATTGCGCTTTCACCCCAATACGGATGTCCATGATTTCGAGTTCAAGGCACGGCATGCCAGAAACTTTCTGACGGAAGGTCACAAGGTGAAGGCTACGGTGGTGTTTAAGGGGCGAGAAATCACGTATAAGGAAAAGGGGGAATTGTTGCTCGCGCGGCTTGTCGAACGCATCAGCGACATCTCGAAAATCGATCAGCCCGCCCATATGGAGGGTCGGAGCATGATCATGATCCTGGTCCCTGATCGCAAAAAGAAGTTGGAACTCAAAGAAGCAAAAGAAGCAAAAGCAGAAGAACAGACCCAGCCAAACGTCGAAACGAAATCCGTCGCGGACTGACACCTGTCCGAAGACAGACGTATCCATTGTCGAAAGGGAAGTACAATGCCAAAAATGAAGACGCGCAGCGGAGCCAAGAAGCGGTTCTCCCTGACCGCCAGCGGCAAGGTAAAGCGCGCAACTGCATACCGCAGCCACATCCTGACGTCAAAATCGCGCAAGAGGAAACGTAAGCTGCGCGGAACGCACTATGTGGCAACCAGCGATGAAAAGTCGGTGCGCGGAATGCTGAACGTCTAAAGGACAATCCCCGCGGCCTGTCAAACCGGGCTGCGGTATTCATTCACCATAACACACAAAGGACAAGCGCAACTTATGCCACGCTCGCAGAACAAAGTTGCCTCCCATCGCCGTCGCAAACGTATTCTGGAACAAGCGAAAGGCTACTGGGGAGCGAGAAGCAAGGTCCTCACCGTTGCAAAACATCACGTGGACAAAGGTCTGCAGTATGCCTATCGTGATCGGCGCACGAAAAAACGGACTTTCCGCCAGCTCTGGATCACCCGTATTAATGCGGGAGCCAGATTGCATGGCACAACCTATTCACGACTGATAGCCGCACTCAACAAGAAAGAGATCGACATCAATCGCAAGATCCTCGCGGACCTTGCAGCGAACAATGCCGGCTGCTTTCGCCGAAGTGGTGAAGTTCGCCCTCTCCTGATTCACCCCGAATCTTCCCATACGACGGCGCAATACGTCTGCGTGTGGGAAGATTCGCACTTTCTGGAGTACGTTTTCCATGCTTGATCAGATTGCCGCCCTGCGCGTCCAGGCCGAAACCGACCTCACTGCAGCCGGAGATCGTGCCTCTCTGGAAGCCTTCCGTGTGACCTACCTCGCACGTAAGGGAAAAATTGCAGATCTATTTGACGCACTCCGTACCGCGGCGCCGGATGATCGGCCGGTTCTGGGGAAACATCTCAATGCGCTGCGGACATCAATCCAGGAGCAGTTCGATCAGAAACTCGCAGCGGCGGGCCAGGAGACAGTCCGTACTGCCGCGATCGACCTGACTCTGCCGGGCAGGCGGGCTCCGCTCGGTTCCCGTCACCCCCTGACCCAGGTTCTGGACGAGATGAAGGCAGTATTTGTGTCGATGGGCTTCGGCATCGCCGACGGACCGGAGATCGAAGACGACTATCACAATTTTGAAGCACTAAATTTCCCCCCGGACCATCCTGCGCGTGATATGCAGGATACGTTCTTTCTGAATCGTACGGCATTACTCCGCACGCACACGTCGCCGGTGCAGGTCCGTGTGATGAAGAACATCCTCCCCCTGTCCGGGTGA
>CAVOYH010000003.1:0-1535000 GCA_963700635.1 uncultured Bacteroidota bacterium
CCGATTCTAGTAATGATGCTCCGCCAGGCGGCCCTGCTGCTGCTGGCGCACCCGGAGCAGCCGTCGTCGATGCTCGACATCAGCACGCTGTTCATCGACGACGCCGTTCGCGACCACCTGGTCAAGGGCGTCGAGGACCCGATCCTCTCAGAGTTCTGGCTGGGTGAGATGAAGATGGCGCGCTCGCAGGAGTGGCAGGAGGTCGTCTCGTGGTTCCGATCGAAGTTCGAGATCTTCCGAACGTCGAAGCTCGTGCGCAACGTCGTCGGCCAGGCCGAGTCGACGATCTCGTTCTCCGACGTCCTCAACGAGCGCCGCATCCTCCTGGTCAACCTCTCGAAGGGACTGCTCGGTGAGTACAACAGCTCGCTGATCGGCCACATCGTCTTCACGCGCCTCTGGTCGGCGGCACTCGAACGGGCGTCGGTCCCGACGTCGGCAGCGTCCCGACTTCTTCGTCTACGTCGACGAGTTCCAGAACATGACGAGCGACTCGCTGCCCGACGTGCTCTCCGAGGCACGGAAGTTCCGCCTGCGGGATGACGCTCGCCAACCAGTTCTTCAGCCAGGTTCCCGAACGGACGCGCGACGCGATCATGGGCAACGTCGGCAACCGGGTCACGTTCCGGCTCGGCCCCAAGGATGCCGGCCCTTCGCCACATGGCTCGGCCGAGAGGTCCAGGCCGACGACCTCGTCGGTCTGCCGAACTACATCGCGATCGCGTCGCTCAGCGACGACGGCGTGCCGCTCGACCCGATGGTGCTTCGGACCGACCCGCCGACCGACGACGACGACCCGTCGTGAGCGACCGCCGCTCGGACGTGTCGTCCGTCACCTGGGCCCGCCCGGTCGACGAGGTGGGCATGGCGCTTCTTCGCCCGCTGGCGGCACGTCCCGGGCTCGGTCGCGTCCCAGATCGCCCGGAAGGTGCCCCCGCCACCCGAGGGCGGATCGTTCTTGGACGAGTGGCTCGCCCGCCGTGCCGCCGTGCTCGGCGACGACGCCTGATCGGTGCGGCTGGTGGACCGATGACCATCACGCTCGACCACGACCTGCTGGCACGACTCGGCCTCGGCGAACTCAGCACCGCCGCCGGCACCGAGGCGCTCGCGCTGATGCACGAGCGGCTCCAGACCCGGGTCGGCATCCGCATCGTGGACCGTCTGTCCGAGGCCCAGATGGCCGAGTTCGAAGCGGCGATCGATGCCGGTGAGGCCGAGGCGTCCCGATGGCTGGACGTACACGTCGCGGACCACGTGGAGGTGGTGCGTGACGAGTTCCAGCCGTTGTGCGCCGAAGTGACGGACGCAGCACCGGCGATGCTCGCGGAGCTGTCCCGTCCGCCGGAGTCGGGTGACCCGCGGGCCCCCGCGCCCTCCGAGCCGGGGCCGACGCTCGTCGGCTCGGAGGACGAGCCCTGCCTGGTGGTCTCGCCGTCGGCCGGGACCGTCGTCGGCGTGAACGCCGGCCGCGACGAACTGTGGGCTCGGAGCGGCGACCTGCCGCCCGTCGTGCTCCGGCTTCCCGTCGGCCACCGTGTCGACGTGACGATGCTCTGGTGCGGCGACGGGGGAGAGGTGCGCTCGCGGTCCGAGGAGGTCGACCACCGGTGGCAGGTGCCCTGGTCGGGCCCGGGTCCCCCGTGGTCGAACCCGAGGAGTGCAGCCTGCTCCAGCGGGCGCCGCTGGCGTGGACCGATGTCCGGCTCGCCGGCGGCGGCCTTCGCCGAGTTCACCGAGGGCCCCTGGCACGTCGAGGACGGTCAGTACATCAAGGTGACGAACACCGTCAGCGAGCGGCGACTGTGGCTGGAGCAGCTGCACGACGGGCCGCACGCCAACGCCGTGCGGCCGCATTTCACCCCCGATGGCCGGCAGCTGGTTGCTGTGTTCAACGCTCGGGATGCAGCCGCGGCTAGCGGTCTGTCCGTGCTCGGTCGAGTATCTCGGTGTCGTCGAGCTGCCGCCGCCCCACGACGACGAGACCGACGAACCCGCCTGGGTGCCGTGGGAGCACTCGGTGAAGCCGAGCGCCGACGCCGAGACCGGTGACGATCCGTCGGTTCGCGGCGACGATCGCTTCCTCGACGACCTCGGCGCGACGACCCGTCGGTTACCCGGGCTGCCGTCACCGACGGGTCGCTGTGCACGTGCTGCGCACGTCGGACTGGTCGAGCGTTGGGGTGATCCGGCGACCGGACCGCTGGCACTGACCGTCCGGGTGGGCTGATCCCCGGCGACGATGCGCCGCTCGTCGGCTGGGCGGGCCAGTCGGTGGTCGCAGCGGCGGGCGACGGGACGGTCTGGTGGCTGAACCCACGAGCCTCGGCCGACCCGCAGCAGGTCGCCAGCTTCGAGCTCGACGACCTTCGGTCGCGGCGGTCGGGCTCGGCGACCGAGTCGTGCTGGCCCATGCGGACCGCAGGCTCGTCACCGTCGACGACGCCGGCGCGGTCTCCGTCCAGGAGCTGGCGGGCGCCGAGCCGCTGACCGCGGGCAGACGCGACCACCGACGGACGGTTGCTCGTCGCGCAACGTGGACCCGGACTGGGAGCTTCTGGGCGGGCACGGTCCTGCACGCGGAGGTCGGGGTTCCTGGTGCCGGAATCGAACTGGGTGGCGGCGTGTGTCCGGATGTCGGAGTGGTCGCTGCTGTGGCTCGCCGACGGCTCGATCGCATCGGCGTGGTCCACCGGTCGGCGGATCCGGGTGATGGTTGACTGCCCCACCAGCGGGTCGAGGGCTTCACACCGACGGCGAACACAGCGCTCATGGTCGACGTCGACGAATGGTTCCTGGTGCAGGAGCGCACCTCGGAGAGGGGTGCGGCCGAGACCGTCGTCGCCGACCGCCGGATGGGTCGACGTCGCTGCGCACTGCTTGACCTTCGTGCCATCGGCAGGTCTGGTGGTCGCCGGTACTCAGCAGGGCCTGGACTTCATCTCGAGGTCGCTCTCCTGCCAAGGCCGCGACCGGTCGACCTCGGGGCGCCGGTCGGGTCGATCGCTGCGGGCGATTGTCCGCCTTGCTGGTCGTGGGAACGCCGGGCGCGATGTGGACGGTTCGCCTGCTGGGCATGAGATCGGCCGGTCGGAAGGGTTCGACCGACACAGGCCACGGCCTCAGCGCTGCCCTGCCACGAGGTCAGCGACGCAGGTGTGGATCACGTCCTGGAGCGCTCCGGCTGCGTGGCCCGCCAGGCCCATCGCGTGGGTGGGGACCGGTGCGTGCTTCCCGTACTGCACGCGGACGAGCCGATCAGCATGTTCGTCGAGGTGCTCGACCATCGCCGTGATCGCTTCCTCCACAGGGGCCAACGAAGGCGCCCGCTGGATCCATTCGGTCGTGAGGTGGTCTTCGACGAACCTCTCGAGGTGCTGGAGGAGGCCGGCTCGGATCTCGTGCTTGAGAGCGAAGGCGACGAACACGCCGTTCCCGCTGGCCTGTCCGGCGGTCAGACCGCCGTCGAGCTGATCGCGGGCGCTCCACAACAACCGTGCGGTTCGGCTCGCCTCCCCGAAGGAGGACTCGAACCACTCGACCAGAGCCTCCCTCTCGCCTTCGGGCTCGACTGATGTCGCCGTCACTGGGGTCTCCTGCATCTGCCCGTCCGCTTCCAGCGGAGCATCCTTGGCCGCCTCTGCTGAGCCGCTCGTTCCATTGAAGACGGTGCGGGCGTTCACTGACAGGACCTGGAACGCGGCTGGGCCGTGGGTCTCCTGGGAGCGGGTCGCCGGAGGACTGGTGACGTGCATGCCGACGGCTGGGACTGCATCATGACAGCGCTGGCCGACCCCGCCGTGTGCCAGACTGCTGGTCATGTCCGGGGCAGTCAGGATCAATTCTTCCGTCAGATATCGCTGAGGAGTTCATCTCCGGAGGAGACGTCGTGCCGTCGGTCATGACCCGCAGCATGAGCGATGTGGTCCAAGCGGTCGTCGACATCTCCAACGCCGGTGGCAGCATGGTCACCGTTGCCGCGATGGCCGCCGCCCTGCCGAAGGTGATGCGCCGTGTCGGCGCTCATGCGCGTACGCCGGCAGCCCGAGGGCCCGGCTCGCGTCGTCTCGCCTGCCGAACGGCCGGGACCTGGTGATCGACGTCCCGCCGGAACTGTCGATCGACGACGTCGGCTCTCTCTGGCTCGCTCGTTCGCTGACGTGTCGAACGGTCCGCCGAGCTGACGCGCCGGTGAGCGGCCGACTTCTGACGATGTCGAGGGAGCGGAGGATCAGGCGGTGGGTCCGTGGTTCGATCGCCGCAGTCCTCGTTCTGTCCGGGCTCATCTGGCTCGAACCTGACCAGTCGGCCTGCCTGCTGCTCCTGGTGGTCGTCACACTCACGGCTCTGAGGCTCGCAGCGCCACGCGGGTGGGACCTCCAGGCCAAGCGAGCGATGTCCGCCGTCGTTGCACTGCTCTGTGGTCGCCACCATCGCGAACAGCGTGCTGCCGTGGTGGCTTCCCGCGGTCACGGTGCTGTTGCTCGCTCCGCTTCCGTTCCTCGTGGGCATCACGGAGGACTTCCTCCACGACGAGAAGCCATCGGACCGGGCCCCATCGGGTGGGTGGTCTGGGCGAAGCTCCGTCGCCTTCTCCGGGTGAGCGCTGTGCTCCTTGCGTGGCTCATCACGTGGCGTGAGTCCGGCGACCTCGTTGCGGCTCTCGGTGCTGGCACCGGCCGCCGTCGCGACTGCGGCACGCTGGCCATCGATCTCGTGTCGCGATGGTACGTGGTCTCGACACCGCTGGTCGGTGGCACCTCGGGATGGTGGGCGATCGGCATGATCTCCCTCGTCGTGGCGCTGAGCCACCGACGAATACGGCCTCCTCGTCGCTCGGTGGGCCTGCCCCTGGGTGCAGCAGTCGCCCGACACCCGGTTCTCCGACTGCGAATCGGGGTATCGATCGCAGGTTGCGCCACAGTGATTGGGAGGGCGCGGAACAGCGTTGCGCGCCGTCCTTTCGTGCTCCCGGCCCCGGAACCACGAGCGTCGGACTGCGGCTCGCCCGGGTGTGCCTCGAACGGAACGATCTCCAGGGCTCGCTCGACGCATTGGCCACGGCGTGGGTCGAGGATGACCTTCCGGTCCGCGGCAGCCGGTCCGGCGCCTCCAAGGGGAGGTCCTGACGCGGACGGCCCAGCCGGATGCTGCGCTGGGCGTGCTTCTCTCCGAGGCCCGGGCTCTCCTGCCGGGCGACCCCGACCACGCTGCGCGGGTCGCCCTTGCCGCTGCCGAGGCGCTCGTCCACGTGGGACGCTTCGAGGAGGCTGCTCACCAGGCAGCGCTGGCTGCCGAGTGGTTCCACCACCGTCGCGACCTCGTCGAACGGTTCAGGTCCGCACGTCTGCTGGCATCGTGTTCTGGCAGCTCGACCAGCTCGACCGAGCTGTGGAAGTGATTGACGAGTCGCTCGCGATCGTCATGTCCGTCCGTTGGCTGCGCCAGTACTTCAACATTACCGGCATCGGACGAGGTGACGAAGAACTGGTGTTCAGCGGTGAATCCGTGCTCCTCGTCGAGTGGACTCGCCGGCAGGTCCTCGAGCTGCAGATTCGGCTCGATCCGCGATTCGGGTCAGCGAGGTCGACGAGGTGCGGGACGACGAGGGCCGTCCACGACCTCGAGATGTACGGCGTCATGCTCGACATGGGCGGAGCAGGCCTCGAGCGTCGCCGATGTGGATCTGTTGACGGCCCAGGTGCTCGTGTTCGACCGGTCGCCCGAAGGAGGCGCTGACCGCCATGCTCGGGGCAGTGGCCGAACTCGATGGGATCCGCCACGGATTGCGTGCGCAGACGGATCGGTCAGCGTGGTCCGCTACCTTCAACCGGGCGCTGGTTATGGCGCTCGAGTACGCGGTGGCCAGTCATGACGACGTCCGTGTCGCCGAGCTGATCGAGCTCGCTCGTGTCCAGGCGTACCCGCTTCTCGGGACCGGGCAGGGGCAGGAGGAGGTCGTGCTCAAGCCCCTCCGACGGTCCGCGTGCGAGGCCGGGCGAGCGTGGCGCGGCGCGGCGACGTGTCGACGAGCGGCCGCTGGGTTCGGCCGGTCGATCTCGAGCAGGCCGCTGCCGAGGCTGTTGGTCCGGGCGCATGGTGGCTGTCGTTCTGGCACGACGGCTCGACGTTGACGTGGGCGCTCGTTCCGCCTTCGGGTGACGTCCAGCACGGCCGTGTTCGAGGGAGCCGCTATGTCGAGCTGAGGCAAGCGTTGGCCGAGCTCGACCAGAACCTTCCGATCGCTTCGTGGTGAGAGCGACGCCGATGTCGATCTGAGACTCTTCGGAGCTGCGTATCGTCGTGCTCCCGACGCCGAAGCCCGTCTCTCGGCGGCGCTCGGCGATCTGTTGCTCCCGGAGCGTCTGCGCAGGGAGCTAACGGCGAGTCGGCCGGTTGACCGCCCACCACTGCGGTTGGCGTCGGCTCCCGACCCGCTGCTGGCTCATGTCCCCTGGGCACTCCTCGTCGTCGCTGGCGTGACACCCGTCAGCGCCAGCGCAGTGCGATTGGTCGAGGTCGCCACCTGGGCGCTGGCTCCGTCCGCGACCCTCCTGGTGCACGCTGCGGACCGTGGCTCCGCCGCAACGAGTGGTGCGCCGCTCCGGTTGGCGGTGCTGGATCCGGCTGATGTTCCCGAACTGCCAGCGGCTCGTTCGCTCGCCGCACACCTCGATGGGGTTCGGGTACTTGGAGGCCGCCACTGGATGGCAGACCCGGCGACTCCGGCCGCTGTGTTCGATGCGCTGGCATCTGCCGGTCCGGACAGCACTGTCCTGTTCGGCTGCCACGCCGTCCGAGGTGATGACCGTCGGCCCTCCAGCAGCGTGCTGTTCTCGCCGTCTTCGACCCCACGGAGAGCGCAGAGCTCCTCACGGCAGCGGCGCTCTTCGACAGTCCGGTCCCGCGGGAGCAGTTCCCGGCGCAGGTATCGCTCCAGGCGTGCGATACCTCCGACCTGTCGTCGGCGGCGAGCGGTGAGTGGCTCACGTTGGCCCCGGCATTCCTGGCCGCCGGCGCACGAACCGTCGGCACGCACCCAGTTCCCCCTCGCCGACGTGATGAGTGGGGATGGGCCGGGCCGATTGGTCGACCAGCTCCGCGTCGGCGCGGATCTGGCCGAGGCGATTCGTCGGGAACAGCTCGATGGATTGGCCCGATGGCGATCCCATGACGGTTCGGCGCTGCCGCCGCTCGAGGACTCGCCGCTGTCATGGGCCGCCCATGCGGTGTGCTCCACCGGCCGCGGCGCCGGCCCGGTGGCGGCGCTCGAACCGCTTCGCATCTCGACCCCTCTGCGGTTCGGGCGCTCGTGGCGGCTGCAGAGAGTGCGCTCGGCGGTCCCGACCGCACCGTGACGACCGCCCACCTGCTCAGCGAGTACATCGAACTCGACACCGAGCTCCTCGCGGGGGCCTGCTCCACGAGTTGTCGCGCTCGGTGATGCTCGAGTACCTGCCGAGGGTCCTGCGAGCGAATCGTGCGCCTGGACCGGACACGGGGGTTCGTCCCAGCGCCGAACTGCTCGAGGCTGTCCGGCGCGGTGGGCGTCACGCAGCGGCGGGGACGGGCTGGCTGCAGGCCGAACACATCGTCCAAGCGGTTCTCGACGGTCCATCGACTCCCGGACGGCGATTGCTCGGCGCACTGCGCGTCCGACGACGAGGAGCGCTCCTCCAGGTGCTCCGACGCAGCCTGCGGGAGGCACAACTCCAGACTCCATCGGAAGGCGGACGTGTGCCGACGGAGCTGCGAGCCTTCCTCGACGAGGTCGCCCAGCGGCACGGAGCGACGTCATGAGCTTCGAGGAAGGGAGACCCGAGAGTCCGGGGGCGCCCGGTCCGCTGCCGCAGTGAGTCTGCGACAGCTCACCACAGCGCGAAATTCGGCAAGGTCCGCGCTCCCGGTTCTCGCTAACGTCTCCTTCTGCGGGAGCTTCCCGTGAGCGATCGAAGGAGTTGCGCCATGCGGTCTCGAAGGCAATAGGACCGACAGAACGAGTAGGCCACACCCCGTGGCCCCGGTCGGTCCTCCGCCAGGAGGCCCGCCGTCGTGCGCAATCACGATCAGAAGAACAGGGACATGGCCCGGTCGATCCTGCCGTCGACCGCTCGCCACCGTGCCCGTGCCCGCAAGAAGGGTTCGGCGCGTCCGCGCCCGTGCCCGCCACCACGCCCGCATGGTGCGGCTCATGGAGCACATCGATGACCTGGACGGCTTCGAGGAGCAGCTCGACAGCTACGACCTCGACGACGTCGGATGGGACGGCACGGTCAGCGATCGTCGGGACGTCGGACAAGGTCGCCCCGATCATCCGCTGGGCCGAGGTCCGGATCGAGCGGACGCCTCGCCTGCACGACGGCGACTACTGGACGCGCCGCCACCATTTCGCCGGACTGCTCGGCGACACGGTGATGGGCCGGCACGCCCTCCAGCACCTGGACCACCTCTTCGGCGAGGAGAACCCGTGGGCGTACTGGGGCTACCCCGGTCGCCCGACGTGGGAGGAGGGGAGCGTGCTCGCCGCGAGTCGGTCCGCGCGGAGCACCGGCGCCGCCGGCGTCTGCTGCTCGAGGTGCTCGCCGGGGCCGATTCTCACCGCCTGAACGCTCGGATCCGGGCGCTCACCCCTCCGCTCGAGCAGCGGAGGATCCGCGACGCCGACGGCGAGCCGCACCTTGTGTGGGTCGCCGTCCAGCCGTGGATGTACGACGGCGACTCCGAGCGCTGCCTCGCCGTCGGTCGTTCTGGGGTGACGACGGCCCAGGTGGTCGCGTTCGATGCGCTGGTCGAGGTCCACGCCGAGATGTTCCCGGTCGGTGCTGCCCGTTGAACGCCTCGGAAGACCCGCGTAGGTTCACGCCACCCTGCGGGAAGGGGAGAAGCTTGATGGGTGATGTCGCCGAGGACGAGGTCCGGGTGGGCGTCGGTCGACGCTTCCTGACGTCGAGCGACCGGCATGGTTGAGCTGCACTTGGTGATCCACATGAAGGGCGCCCAGCACGCTGTCCGAGCAGTGCGGCGTCGCCGTCGACGCGGGTGTCCGCTCGGTGTTCCTGATCGACCACTTCGGCGGCGGCGTCGATCTGCTCTGGGAGGCGGTGTCGGCCGTCCGGGCGGCTCACCCGGGGCTACGGGTCGGGGTGAACCACCTCGGTGGCGGGACACCGTCCGCGGTGATGCAGGCCATCGACGCAGCGGTGGTGGCCGGAGCGCTCGAGCGGGCGCCGGACTCTCTGTGGTGTGACCATTCGTGTGGCAGCGCAACGGGACTGCAGCGAGCGTGTGACGCGGCGTCGATCAAGACGTCCCGGCGATCGCTGGACCCCATGACCTACTTCGGTGGTGTCGCGTTCAAGTACACCTCGACCTACACGGACGACCCGGCCGCCGCGGCCGACGAGGCCTCCGAGCTCGCCCCATTCGTCGATGTCGTGACGACCTCGGGAGCGGGGACGAACCAGGCGGCGTCGGCGGCGAAGGTGGAAGCGATGCACGCCGTGCTCCCCGGGCGGCGTCTTGCACTGGCCAGCGGCGTGTCGCCGGAGAACCTCATGGACTACGCACCGTTCGTCACCGATGTCCTGGTCGCTTCGAGTGTCGAGACCGCGAGCTACTCGGGTGAGCTCGTCCCCGAGCGGGTCCACGCACTGGTCGCCGCGGCGGCTTCGCAGTGAAGCTCCGACATGTGAGCCAGTCCCGTCTTTGGAGGTATCTGCGACCGTGCCGCACCCGTTCCGTCCGTGACGCCCTCTCCTGACCAGAACAGCTTCCTGCACGAGGTCACTGCAATCGTTGACGCAGTCGCAGATGATCTTGGCATCGGGCTGCTGTGATGGGGGCAAGGCAGAGTCAGGGAGGAGATCCGAATGGCTGCGATTGAGGTGCTGATTCTGGCCGGTACAGCGGAATCCCGGTTGATGGGCGAGAGGATCGAGGCAGCGATCGCTCGCTGCGAACGTCTGAACAGGATTCCGTACTCGGACTCGAACGCGATTCGAGCGGCGTGGTCCGAGCTCACCGGTCAGGTCGTCGACGAGAGCTTCCGTCTCGTCCCGCCGATCCGCGTCGATCATGGGGTGAACCTCCGCGTCGGGCGCAAGGTGTTCATCAACCACAACTGCACGGTGAGCGACATCGGTGGAGTCGAGATCGGCGACGAGGTCCTGATCGCTCCCAACGTGAGCCTGCTCTCCTCGGGGCACCCGTTGGAGCCGTTCGAGCGAATTCGTCGGGTCACCGCAGCGCCCATCGTCATCGGCCGCAACGTGTGGATCGGCGCGGGGTCGACGGTGCTGCAGGGAGTCACGATCGGCACCGACTCGGTGGTTGCTGCCGGTTCGGTCGTGACCGGGGACGTACCGCCCGCAACCCTCGTCGGCGGGGTTCCTGCCCGGGTGATCCGCGAGCTGTGATGGCCGCCAAGTGCCGGTCGATTCGCCAGATCGAGATCGGGGTCGACGCATGCTCGTGAGCGTGGTGAGCGATGTCCACGGGAACGTCGAGGATCTCGTCCGGGTCGCTGACCGGGCGGAGTTCCTCATCGTTCTCGGCGACCTCCTCGAGTACGTCGACTACCACGTCCCGGAGGCTGGGATCCTGGGTGCGGTGTTCGGGGCGGACGCGGTCGCGGCAGTTCGACGTCCCTGCGTCGAGATGGGCGCTTCGACGAGATGCACGCACTCGAGCACGATCTGTGGAGGGGGCTGCCTGATCCGGCGGCCACCCTCGACGCCGTGGTCCGATCTCAGTACGGCGAGATCATCGACTGTCTCGGCCCGGCGCACGTTGGTGACGCTCGGCAACGTCGATGCGCCCTCCGTATGGGACTCGATGGCGCCGGCCCACCTGCGAGTTCGCGACGGCGAGGTCGTCGACCTCGACGGGTTGCGATTCGGGTTCGTCGCCGGCGGTTCGCTCAAGCAGCCCGTTGCCGGTGACCCCTGGGCCTATTTCGAGCGCGCGCATGACGCCTACCGGTCCCTCGTCGCCGACGTGGGTCAGGTCGACGTCCTCTGCACTCACGTGCCCCCTGACATCGAGGACCTGCGGTACGACGTCGTCGCCCAGCGCAAGGAGATGTACGGCCCGGGGACTCCTGGAGTCGATCGACCGTCATCGCCCGGCGCTCTCGATCTTCGGCCACGTCCACCACCCTCGTGCGGCTGAAGTGACACGTGGCGGGACCCGGTGCGTGAACGTCGGGTTCTTCAAGCGGAACGGAGACGCGTTCGTGTTCGACACGGACACCCTCCGCCCCTGAACCCGGGGGTGGCCCGCTACTTCCAGGCGTAGGCCCACACGGAGATGGCGAACTTCTCCACGTCGGTCAGGTCGAAGGCGCCGGCGTCGATGGCGTCCTGGCTCGACACCATCATCCCCTTCATCAGGTAGGTCACCGATCCTGGGTTCCCCCAGGAGCCGGTCTCGACGGCTGAGTAGTCCTCGAGCAGCACCCGGTAGCCGTCCTTGGTGAAACGCCAGTAGTCCTTGGGCATGCGGTGCTCGGCGATGAGGAACGGGGAGCTCGTGATGAGGCAGCCGCCCGGCTTCAGGATGCGGCGCACCTCCTCGACCGCGATCCAAGGTCGGGCAACGTGTTCCAGGATCTCATCGAGGATGACGAGATCGAACTCGTCGGCCCGGTAGGACGAGAGGTCCTGCACGTCGATGGCGGGCGCGTTCGGCGCCACCTCGTAGGCGATCCCATCGAGCAACTCGGCGAGGAAGCCGTTGCTGCCGCCGAACTCGATGGCCTTGAGCCCTTCGTCGAACCTCGGGGCGATGTGTGGCGGACGAACTCGATGTGGCTCAGGTACAGCGCGCAGCGCGGAGTACTGCTGCGCGCGAACCTCGGCGGGGACATCCGTGGGTGAGATCATTGACTACAGCTCCTCTGCTTCCAGGAACGACACGACCGGCCCGATCGTCACATCGACGATTTCGGTCGAGGCTGTGAGATGCCGTTCGAGAGGCACAGCACGGTCACGTTGGGGATTCGCGAGTCGAGCCGGAAGTGGCGCTCTCGCAACGAGAACTGGATGTGGAAGTCTCCGATCAGGGCCGCGATCCCGTTCTCCTGTTTGAACTGGTCGAGGAGGTCGGTGTCGAACCGGTCCTTCTCCGGTCGGGGAAGGTGGGTCGAGCGGCGAGGGACGAGGGACTTGAGCCAGCGGCGCCTGACGCGGTGGAAGTGCTGGGCGTTCGAAGGCTCCCGGAGGTCGAAGATCGCCGACGGCTCGACCGTGATGGCGGCCTCGATCACGGCCACCGTGGACTCGTCGAACTCCTGGTCGAGCTTGTCCCAGGCCTTGCACCTGGCCCACTGCGCTGCGCTGGTCCTCGGGTCGTCGAGGCCTTCGATGAAGAAGTAGGTGCCCTCGCCCAGCCAGTCGTCGGGGTTGTCGCTCGGGTAGATGCCCGATGTCACGGATGGATTCGACGCGTCGATGCGAGGGTGCCGTGGAATCCACGGTAGGTGGTCGTCATGTCGCCCCAGGACGGCGATCAGATTCAATGGGTGAGCGAGGATCTCGGCCGAGGGAGGGTACGTGGGAGCGTCGGCCCACCCGGCGCCGAGAAAGCGGACTTCGGCGCGATGCGCAGGCCCGGTGGTCGACGAGATCGTCTCCGATGTAGAGCGGCTGGCCAGGAGGTGTCCCGAGCGTTCGGATCGCCAGGCGAGGAGGCTCAGGATGCTGGCTTGATGCCTGGCCACGTCCTCGTAACGTCACCATCACGTCGAACTCGACATGCGGGAGGGACCGTCGAGCATCTTCTCGACATACCAGCGTGGCGAGCTGGTGACGACACCAGTTCGGACGTCGGGGGTTTGGAGCACGGCATCGGCGACGCCGTCGTAGCAGTGCGAGCCGGCGAAGTCGGGGAGCAGATGAGGTCGCATGGTTCGGTACCGTGTCGCACCCTCGAAGTACTCTGTCGGGAGCATAGTCTCATCGAGATCCCACATGACCAAGTCGATCATGATGTTCCGGGTCCACCCCCTCAACCCTGCCAGCCCGCTGTCCGACGGATGCTACACGTGGTGGACAGTCGAGTTGCCACTTTGTTGGGGCTACTCGAGGACGAACGACCGCGAGGGACTCGGCCGCTCCGGGCGTGCGGCCAGGAGTCGATGGGAGCTGTCGGCCACGTCGGCAGGTTCGCGTCGAACGGTCAAGCCCGCGCACTCGCAGAGGAATGCTCCTGCCGCGACGTCCCAGGCGCTGAAGTCCATCTCGTAATAGGCGGCATCGAAGCGTCCGAGACGCGGTCCATGCCAGGCCGAGCGCCGGGCTACCGGGGCTGCGGACCTTGCCGACTCGGTGGATCAGTGATCCAGCAACGTGGCCCTGGCGACGACCGGAGGAGCGCGGTCCCCACCCGACGGCGACCATCGCCGCCGACAGGGAAGGAGGTGGTCCGAGGGACGTCCGCGAGCCGTTGAGCAAGACCCCGGAGTCCGCCGTCGCTGAGATCACCTCGCCGCCCGGCGGGAAGGCGACGACGCCGGCCAGAACCCCACGAGCGTCCATCGCCGCGAGTGAGATCGACCAGATCGGGATGCCGCGGGCGAAGTTGGCGGTGCTGTCGATCGGGTCGAGCACCCAGGAGACCCCGGAGGTTCCTTCGATCGATGTTCCTTCCTCAGCCAGCATCCCGTCGGCTGGCCGGTTCGACGGGGGCACCGTCGCGCACCGAACGCGCTCACTGGCGAGGTCTGCGTCGGTGACGACGTCTGCCGGCGAGCCCTTGGTGGAGATGCGGAGGTCGCTGGCCCCGAAGCGGTCGCGTAGGACATCTGCTGCTCCGCGCACGGCTCGCTCCCCGAGCACTCGCAGGGTCTCTGCCAACTGGATCGGATCAGGCTGGGTGTGAGTCATCTTGACCGCAAGGATCCCGCACGTCGCGTGCACACGCGAGGTGGTGCAGCGCACGATCCAAGGACTGCGACCCGGGCGGCACCTGTCCGTCGATGTCGAATACGGTCGCTGCTGTGGGTCGCATCGAGAAGGAACTGAGAGCGGTCGTCGCCGAGGCGATCGGACGGCAGCTTCGAAATCAGCGCGCCGCTCGGCGACGAGTCCGAGGATCAGCGGGCACAGCGCATCACTGCGCACCAGCTCGTCAAGGACGCACTCGCCGGAGGGCAGTTCGGTGCCATCACCGTCTCGGATCTCCATTCCTTCGCGGCGACGCGGCGATGCTCGTCACCGCGTCGACACCACGCTGACCTTCGTGGTGAAGGTCAACCGATCGCCATGGCTCGTCGGCGGAGGCCCACCGTCTCCGCTCCGCATCCACGGACCCGCGGCTGCCCGAGGCGACGCGCCACACGTTCCCTCAGATCTTCGCCGTCGATGACGTCGGTCCGATCTACGGCTACCTGATGGAGAGCCTGGAGGACTACGCCACCTTCGCATCCCTGCTGGTCGACGATGACCCGGCGATGCGGGAGCGGGTCCTTGAAGCGGCGTGGAACGATGTCCTGGCTCCGGCCTACCTGGCAACACGCCAGAAGCGCGTGATCCCCAACGTCGTCGAGGACTACTTCGTTCGAGCCGAGAGTCGTCTCCGCCGGGCGGTCGAGCGGGGCCTGCTCCCGGCACCGGACACCCCCGTCGTGATCCGCTCCGGTGGCGTGGCGATCGAGATCCCGACCGGCTGGGGGCCGCAACTCGACGACGCCCGAGTGCGACTCGAGCAGGTCGCCCCGCCCTTCAGCACGTTCGTTCACGGCGACCCGAACCCGGAGAACATCCGGTGGGGCCGGACCGACGACGGCGAGCCCCGTGTGCGCCTGATCGACCCCAAGGACTGGGGTCACGGCGATTACCTCTTCGATGCAGCCAAGATCGGGCACTACCTGTGTGTCACCAGCCCGGTAGAGCACGACGATCCACCGGTAGAGGTCTCACTCGCTGCGGCGACCTCGATCGAGTACGACCGAGAGGTACTCACGGCCCATAGGCAGCTCGAGTCGAGCTTCCAGAATCTCGTCGCCGTCACTGCCGAAGACCACGCCCTTCCCGACCACGAGCGTTGGCGGGATCGCTACGAGCTGGCGACGGCCGCGAACCTGCTCGGGATCGTGGACGGGTTGCCCGAGCGGGCTGCCGACGGCGGACCGGCGACCAGGACTTCACCCTCGGCTGGATCGCCTTCGCCGAGGGTCTCCGCCGGTTGCTCGGCTGATGCGGAGAATCCAGTTCCACCTGACTTGGACCTGGCCGCCCTCGAAGTGATCCGCGTCAGCCCGGCGAGTCACCCTGGCCCTCGACGTTCGGCATCACGTCGCTGAGTTCGGCCTCGAACGTTCTGTCGATGTGTGATGGCGGGACCACCCCGGCTCCGTGCTGCTGACGATGAGACGAGCGTCGCCGATAGTCGATCTTCCACACGCCTACTTGTTCGAGGGAGTGGAGAGCGACTGACCGATCGCTCACGTACCAGGTCGGATGGTCTGGATGCCTGTCGGCGATCTCGACGCAGCGATACAGCTTGGGTTTGTCGTACTCGTCGCGGTCATCCGACAAATGGCCCCTCAGTTGCGGCGCGAGCCGGCGATCGTCAATGAGGACGGAGGCGGCCGAGGCGCGCACCACTTCGGCTGAGATCGCATAGATCGCGGCCACCGGGCCGACCTCGTGTTGGCGTCGAGTACTCGATGAGGTAGATCTGCGTCAGCAGTTCGTCGTCCCCGATGAGGAGGCCGTCGTTCCCCCGAAGGGTTCCGAAGTAGCGGCCCAGGTCGGAGCCGTGACGGCAGAAGTGATCGACCTCACGGAAGAAGGCGTAGCAGTTGGCCGCCTGCACCTCTGCGACTGCGGTACCAGCCGGCCTGACGCGGACCCCGACTTCGCGTTGACGGTTGCCTGAGCTGGAGGGCTTGGGGATGCTGGTCGCTCTGATCCTCGAGGAGAGGGATGAGCGAGAAGAAGAAGTACCGGAGTTTCACGCCGGAGCAGAAGGCCGAGATCGTGCTGGCTGGGCTGCGCGGCGATCGGACGGTTCGCGACGTCTGTCGTGAGCACGAGATCGCCGAGACGCTCTACTACCAGTGGCGTGATCGGCTGTTGGAGGGCGGCAAGGCGGCGTTGTCGACGAGTCGGGACAAGGGCGGCTCGCCCGAGGCAGCCGAGCTGAAGGACTGCGCAAGAAGCGCATCGCCCAGCTGGAGCGGGCGCTCGGCCGCAAGACCTATGAGTTGGAGGTTGCGGGGGAACTCTCGCGGGACTGGACGTGAGGGTCCGTGTGTCCAGAGCCCGCGCCGTGGTCGCCCACGGACACCGCCCGGCCGTCGTGGCCCGGGTGGCCGGCATCAGCCGCCAGGCGATCTACCGCACCCCGACACAACGCCCGGCGAAGGCCGGGCCGCCGTGGATGCGCCCGGGTGACGCCGGGATCGTCGAGGTCGCTCGGGCGAACCCGACCGACGGCACCCGCATGGTCGCCGCGATCGCGTCCCGGGAGCTCGGCGAGGCGGTGAACCGCAAGCGGGCCCAGCGGGTCATGCGAGAGCACCAGCTGCTGCAACCCGTCCGGGTCTCGACCGGCGCCGCCGGCCGGGCTTCTTCCGGGTGCACCGACCCGACGAGCTGTGGCACATGGACATGACCAAGGTCTGGATCGCCCAGCACGGCTGGGTCTACCTGCACGTCATCGTCGACTGCTGCACCCGCGAGGTCACCGGCTGGCGACTCGACCTGCGCACCCGACCCGAGCGAAGCGATCGGCTGTGTCGAGCAGGCGATCACCACCAGGGCGGTCCCCGCCGGGGTGCTCACGCTCGGCACCGACAACGGCAGCCAGTTCACCTCGCGGGACTTCCGCCGCCACCTCTCCGCGCGAGGCGTCACGCATCGGCGCGGCGGCTACCGCGACCCCGAGTCCCAGGCGTTCATCGAGTCCTGGTTCGGGCAGTTCAAGAAGCGATGCGCCTGGAGAGCCGAGTGGGAAACCCTCGACCAGGCCAGAAAGGAGATCAGCGACTACATCGACCGCTACCACCACCGGCCCCACTCCGGGCTGGCCTACCGGACACCCGCCGAGGTCGCCGCGACCTGGCGAGACACGCAAGACCTACACAACGAAGCGACCTGAACCGACAACGCGAACGGGGTCCACATTCTCACGGCCCGTGCTCCCTCAGGACGGTGGTGCGTATAAGAACGGAAGGAAGGTAGATGAACGGCCGAACCTTGGGAACGAAGCCAAGTTCGGCGGCAATCTGCCAGAGTCGCGAGCACGACTTCGAGGAAGGCGGCGCTGCCCGTGCCACCCATGGGCGAGCACACGATGTACACCGCGATCGTCGGCTCCGGCAGTTCGTCGGAGGCGAGTCGATACGTGTTGCCGGCGTTCAACGCCCCAACTCATCGCGCGCCGGATGAGGTCGCCGACGTGGTCGCGCTTCCGGTGAACGGCGAGTCGGCCGAGCATTCGTTGGGCCTTCAAACCTTGGCTGAGCGGGCCTCGGTCGACCGACCGCGTGTACGAGGGATCCCACGGCTTCGGAGGACCGGATCCAGCTCGACTCGATCTCTCAGGTAGGCCGACGGGGTGAAGGGGTCGGCGGTCAGGTCCAGGTACTCGGTCATCGCGGACGGTGAGCCTTCCGGCAGCGGAGGGCTCTGGAGCGCAACCGACACTGCGTCGATTCCGAGGAACTCGACACCGTCGAGCGACTCGGCGAACCGATCCTGCATCAGTCCGCGCGGCCGGGAGACTGTCTGGATCCCGCTTCCGCCCAGCCCGATGAAGACGGCTGGAGGACCTGTTCGGGGGCACGGACCGCTGGTCATGCGCTCAAGGAGATGGGTGACCGCTCGTGTCACGGAGCAATTGCTGAACCCACGTGTGGGACGGCCCGAGGACAGCGGCGATGTTCGCGAAGGCTGAGCCCGTCGGTCACCAGCGCCGCGCTGATGGTCATGTGGCTGGGTGAACAGCAGGGCGAGCTCGGCGGCGTCGCTGCGTGCTCGGGTTGCCTCGGCGACCGCATCGCGGGACGACTCCCGGCATCGACGAGGTCGATGATCTCCGAATCGCGATGACCCTTCTGGAAGATGGCCGACCGCAGCTGCTCCTGGACAGCCGTGAGGCTTGGCCGGCCGCGTGGATCTCCGGTGACTCCTCCACGAAAGCCCGCCATAGGAGGTCTTCCTGGCGCTGGTAGTGAGCGGTGAGCCGTTCCACTGATCCGACCTTACCTTCTGGCAAACCTACTTGCCAGCCACTGGACGACCGTCTGTACACTTGTCGCCGATGGCGCACTCCTCGAGACCTCGCTACGCCCGACCCTCCCGGCTTGCCCGTGTACAGTCGGCGTGCGCGAGCGAGGAGGGGTGGGCGAGGTGGACAGGTGGAAGACGGGCCGCGACCTGCGGCAGCACCGATGACGCAGGGATCCTCCCGAGGGTGCGGAGGTTCTTCGGTTCGCGCGGTAGTGCTGCTCCTCTCAGCCGGCCGTTGCCCTGGTGCCGGTCGGCCCGGCTGGGGCTCAGAGCGAAGCGCAGGGCGACGAGGTTTCCTCATCGATCGACGAGTTGTTCACGTTGTTCGGCGTCGACGCCGTCGACGCGGACTTCGTCGTCGTCGTGGACACCTCCGGAAGTATGTCGCGGGGGAGAACCCGCCCTACCCGGCGGTCCTCAGCGCCTGCCAGTCCTTGGTCGACTCCATCCCTGAGGGTGACAACCTCTCGGTCCTCACCTTCGACTCGTCACCCAATCTCGCTTTCCAGGGTGAGATCTCCTCGGAGACTCGGGAGCAGGCGAAGGCAGCGTTGCCACCCGAGGCACGAGGGCAGGCCACCGACATCGGCTCGGCGATCGATGCGACCCTCCGCCGACTCGAGCGCGCAGACGCTTCCGACGTCCAACTCGTGCTCTTCCTCACCGACGGACAACACCAACCCGCAGCCGGGAGCGCCTACCCGGGCACGACCGGACCGGAGTGGGACGCACTCCGTCCGCGTGCCCAGGCGGTCGACGCGAGCCACGACACCCTCGTGCTCGGTGTCGGTCTCGGCGACCAGGGGGCTGGCGGGATCGAGCTGCTGCGCCAGGTGTTCGGCAACCCAGAGATCAACAGCCTCCCGCCGGAGCAGCTGCCCGACTTCTTCCGAGAGTCCGTCCGTCGCAGCCAGGTCGCGCGCTTGGCGACGCTGGTGGACGAAGAGCTGGCGAACGGCGTCGACGTGACGTCGAGCAGCTCACCGCGATTGGCCGATCCGATCGAGGTCGAGGTCGAGATCACGTCGAACCTCGAGAAGCTCCCCGTCGACGTGACGATCGCAGGGGTTCAGGTCGAGGACGCCAAGGGTGATCCGGTCGAGGCTGAGATCGTGGGGGACCGTTCGCTGCGCATCGGACCCGACAGCACGACCACGGTGACCGTTCGGATGGCGCCGCAGGTCGAGGACCCTGGGTTCAAGGTCCCCCCCGTCACCGAGGAGGACCAGTTCGACGTCACCCTCGACGCCACCTATCAGGTGCTCCCGAAGGATCTCCTCGCCCGCGTCACCACCACGCCGACGACGGGGACCGTCGGCGGCACGCACGTCGTCGACGCCAGTCGGACCTTCGGTCGGCCATGCGCAGTTGTCTCCCTTCCCGGCGTCCTGCTGCTCCTCGTATTCATCCTGCTGTGGCTCTATCACCGCTTCATCCAGCTCCCGAGACTCGTCGGGGTCTTCGTGGTGGACAACGACCGGTGTCGATGCCGACCGCGCAGTCATCCCCCTCAAGGGCAAGCGTCAGCGACTCACCGCCAAGGATGTCCCGGGCGCCGGGCGGGGCCAAGGTCGAGGTGCTTCACCCGTCGCGGCAAGCCGAAGCGGGTGTATGCGAGGGTCGAGACCCCTCCCTTCTTCGAGGTCGAGGACCGTCGTCGCGAGAAGGTCATCACCGAGGAGACACGAGATACGGGTCAATCGTTATCGACTCGGGGGTGGCAGGATGAAGTTCCGGCCGAAGGCGCCGAGCGTGATTGATCTACGGGGGCGGGAGAACCAAGCGAGGGAACCTTGAGCGGACGCAGGACAGCACTGGATGAGGTCGAGTTCGGTGCAGCACCGATCCGCGGGTTGGCCGATGGCGCGGCCCTTCGGCCGATCTCGGCTGCCGTCGTCATCGGCATCGGCGGCAGCGGCATCCAGACCATCACCCGTCTTGTTCCACCGTGCCGCTGACCGGCCCGATCAGGCTGCGATCGACTCGCTGAAGTTCCTCGGGGTCGACGCCGTCGACCTCACCTCGCAGCAGCCCCCGCTCCCCGATGGGGTCTCGCTCGATGTCGGTGAGTTCTTCAACGTCACCGAGGACCCCGTTCCAGGCGTCGGTCTACGTGCCGGGCAGCTCCCGACCGACACGTACCTCCAGCAGTGGTGGGACTCCGACTCCGACCGCCGATGGGACCGATCACCGAGGGTCTCGACCGCGAGCGGATGCTCGGCCGATTGGCGTTCCATCGGGTACGCCAGGACCTGGTCACCAAGATCGGCCACACCATGAGCGGGGCCATCTCGATCAGCCAGCACCTCGGCACCGGCGGCGCGACCAAGGGTCTCCCGACCATCCCGGTCTACATCGCCTGCTCCTCCGCTGGTGGCACCGGCAGCTCGGGCTTCCTCGAGATCGTGTTCGCCGTCTGGCAGGCCGCGCAGTCGGGCGGCTACTACCCCGAGATCCGTGCCTTCATCTACCTGCCGTCGGTGTTTCGCAACGCCGTGACCAAGGCGCCGGGTGGTCTCGTCGCCGCCAAGGCGCAGGAGGCGAACACGTATGCGTTCTTCCACGAGGTCGATCACTTCTGTCGGTTCAGCTCCCACCTCGGACGGTACTTCGGTCGCCCTACGAGAACGGTGGACCCGACATCCCCGATGGCGACCTGCTGAAGCAGGTCTACGTCATCGACAACACGCTCGGGGCCAGGCGGCGATCTCGTCGATCGGGGACATCTTCGAGATCGCCGCCGAGGCGATGTACCACTTCACGCTCACCGACGTCGGCATGCCACTCGTGGGCGTCGACGCCACTAACACCGATCGTGCACTTGCCGACTTCGACGAGTTCGACAAGCCGCGCCGGTACTGCGGCCTCGGCATCGCCAGGGTGGTCTTCCCGCGGCGAGACGTTGCGGTATCACCTCGTCAGCGGCTACATCGATTGGTTCCTCCGCGAGTCTCTTCTCGCCGTGCCCAAGGGACTGAAGACGCTGGTCCGGGACCACGACATGGTCGCCAAGTTGGAGGACCGCTTCAACACGCTCGAGGGCGAAGCCGGCTCTCTCGATGTCGACGATGACGTCCAGGACTTTCTTGGACATCATCGAGGTGGCGACGAGTGAACTCGAGCGAATCCCGGAAGCCGCCGAGGCGGAGAAGCACATCCGCCAGGTCGAACGCCGGTCCCCAGGAGCGATCCGCTCCGTGCAGGAGACCGCCCGAGGTCGCAACCGTCTGATGCTGGACGCCACCGAGGACTTCATCGAGGAGACCATCTTCCAGTCGGGCTACGGCGTGGCGTTCGCGTCCCGAGGCCCTCCCGCGTTCTGAGCAAGCAGCTCAACTCCATCCTCGATCGCGCCGAGGGCGACAAGACCCAGCAGGTCGCCGGACCACGTGGACAGCGGAGGAGCAGGTTCGCAAGCTGCTGAAGGACCTCTACGCCGCCAGTCGACGCAACCTCCACGAAAGGATCGCCGCCCGACTCGCGGCCGTCGTGGGCAAGGACGAGACCAAGGCGGAGATCGCTGCCGCGCCTCGGCCGCGCCATCCAGGTCTGGGTCCAGGCCATCTACGACGCCGAGATCGCCGAAGCCAGGCTCGACCTGTTCCAGCAGCTCAACCGTCGCGTGCAGACCATGCGCCTCGAGTTCGAGCGGGCCGAAGACGCGCCTGAACGAGTTGGCGGAGGCCGCCCGACGCCACTGGAGCCAGGACACGCTCCTTGGCAAGGACGCCCGGTCCCCTCGCCACGACGACGCTCCTGCCCGCCGATGCACAGCCGCAGGTCGAGGACTAGCGATGGCGGGTCAATGGCTGACCGACATCAAGGACGAACACGCCGAGGTGCTCACCGGCGAACCCCTCGTCGAGTTCCTCGGCCGCTGGTCGAGCGAGAACTCGAACCGAGGGTTCTTCTCGCTCGGCTCGGACAATGAGGGAGAGTCGACGACGGCGGAACGCTCGCTGGTTGCAGCGCTCCGGTACCGGACAGCGCGGAAACCGCCCGCTCTACACGACGGATCCTGACAGCGATGACCGACCCCGCCTTCCCGGGGATCTCAAGGCCGTCACGGCCCACGATCCCGACACACTCCAGCTTTGCGATCGACGGGCTCGTCAACGAGTCACGCTCGGTCTGCTGGTCCTGGGAGGAAGGTCGGCTGCGGCTGTCATCGCCCGGCGATGGCTTGGCGAGCGACGACGTCACGCCCACGGTCACCACGGTCATAGCGCATCCGCCGTCGCTGGCCGACGTGCTCACCGGCGCTGCCGCGGCGGAGACGAAAATGGTGGAGATGGCCGACGACGAGCGAGTCGTGGCCCTCAGCTGTGAGTGGGCGGTGCCAATCCACACGCTGCACCAGATGCACGTGGCGCGCCTCCTACCGCCAGCAGGCGGAGAACCGCAGCCGAGGGAAGCGGGCCAGGACGCCGCCGATGCACATCGATCGTCGGTTCGAGTTCGAGCTCGAAGAGCTCGTCCCGGAGTACTTCGAGCCGGAGCGGATCGGGGAGATGCTCGGCCAAGCGCTGGTGTTCGGCTCGCTGCTCGGGTCGAAGAACGAACAGGTCCTCGACGGCTATGACCACAGTCGCACCCGGCCGGCAGCGCCGCTGCTGACCATCAAGCCCGATGGGAACTTCGAGGGTCACGTGATCCGGGTCGTCGATGACCGACTCGTCGCGGACGACGGGGCCATCCTGCTCGGTGATTCCTGGACGGACTGCTTCACCACACTCGGATCCGACTCCCGGATGCAAGCCTCCATCGTCACCGTCTCCGAGTGGTTGATCCGGACCATCGGAGCGAGCGAACTGCGCCGCATCGTCGACTCGTACGTCGATGACAAGCTGGAAGCACTCATCGACGCAGTGGAGAAGCAGTTCAAGGAGGAGAACGTCCTCCTCCATGTGCTCGAAGGCCTCCAAGGCTACTGGGAGATCCGACTCCAGAGCCTCACCGCCACGGGGATGTGACTCTGCCGGAGGATCTGCCAGCTCTGCTCATCGCCCACGACGGCCTCGGCGCGGCCGCCATCGGCAGGGTCAGATGGGTGATCGAAGGTTCGGGCGCATCGGTCGTTGGGTGCACCACGGACGAGTTCACCGGTGACCTCGTCGAGCCAGCCCTCGCCGAGGTGGCGGGAGGTGCGGGCAACTGGCGGTAGTTGATATGATAATAAAACGACTGCACTTCCTGGCCGGTTTCGTTCACGATCTCCATCCGGGCACTCCGGGCGAAAGGCATCGGAAAATAGCAGTAGTATCCGCCGCTTGACATTCCCAGAAACGGAGTAAGATAGTGTTTGTAGGCAAACCCCGTCCCGAAAAAATCACCTACCGGTACTTCGACCGACGGATGTTGCTCACCATCCCAGTAGGCGCGCAGGACCAACCGACGCAGGAAGTGTTTATCCGGGGACATGATGGTGAACCACATCCCTACAATCACACCCGGGCCACGAATATCCGCAATAACTGCAGTCTCACCTGGCGGAATCGCCACAAAGTCGCTGTTTTCACCCGACGTATCATTGCTCGAAAGCTGCAGCAAGCGGCCTTCTTTGAGCTGCGGCAAAAGTGCCGGTGAGAGGAGATTCTCCAGCGTGTGCTGCGCACGTGATTCGCCGGAGACAACAGCACACAGAAGTAGACCCAGAACAAAACGCCGTATCATATGGTGCACCCTTTGGTGTTGAGATATGTGTCGTTGAACTTCCGGACTGACCTGCATCGTCCTGTCCGCCTCTGTCCGGATGTCATTACCGGACGGCATCTTTCACGCAACGGAAACCCACCGTCCCACACCGATCGAACCCCGGTGCGACAAGCAGGAGGATTTGCGGGTTGTCAACCGGCTGGGGGCCTCCCCGTACATACCACCAGCTCGTCGTCGGACTGTAGTAACTTCCCCCCCGCATCATGACAAAATTGAACGTCCCGTTGTTGTACACGTCTCCGGTAAGCTGCCAGACGTTTCCCACAAGATCCATCACTCCGAACGGACTTGCCCCTGTCGGGTATGCATCCACCGCAGTTGTCGACGTGTTGCCATAGTTACACCGTGTCGAATCGAATTCCGTGCCCCATGGATACTTGCGGCCGTCACTGCCCTGTGCAGCATACTGCCATTCCACTTCTGTGGGGAGTCGTTTTCCGGCCCAGCGGGCGTACGCGTCGGCGTCACCACGATCCACATACACGACGGGATGGTTTTCCATACCCGGGGACGGACTTGCACCGTTCCAGTGTTTCAGGAAGTTGTCGGGATCAGAGGGCGTGTACTTCGTGGCGACAAGAAATTCTTTGAACTCAGCGTTGGTCACCGGGTACGTGTCCATGTACAACGCGGGGAGCTCAAATGTCTTTGGCTCCAGCGACCCGGGATATGGGATAACTTCGTTCGGACTCAGAAAACTCCGGGTGGACCGGTACGTGAACGATCCGGGGGAGATCCGCACCATGCCCGGCGGCACCGATTGTGAAGGCGCTGTCCGGAGTTTCCGGGATATCAACCGCGGGGTTGCAAGCGGAATCTCGAGCACACGTTCATCAATCAGGTCTGTGGAATCAAAGAGCTGGACGACAACCTTCCCCTCGTGCCTGCCAAGGCGGTCGAGAAGAGAAATGGCGTGGGTGCCTGCCGAAAGCTCCGCGGACCGGGCAGCGTACGAGGGAGCACCTGCCCACACGAGGATTTTTGTTCCGCGGGGAGCACTCACCATGAGCGAATCCTGATCCAGTGAGACCGAGAGTAACGTCGGGAAGACCGCAATACAGTCGAGACTTCCTTCCCGGCGCGTCCCGAGCCACGATCGGCTGAAGCCCTCGGCCGTGACAGGAATTGCTACGCTGTCATTGGTGATATCCACGGTGAGTTCTTCGTGATGCCAGAGATCAACGAGGTGCTCACCGGGTTTGAGTTTCGTGCGGAACAACGGACCGCTCCATCCCTCCGGGCGCAGGTTAAAGACGGTAAAGAGAGTCTTTGAGGGTGTCGGCCAGGCGTTCACCCAGATACTATCGGCCGTGGTGTGAAGCAAAGGGTTCCAGGAGGGACTGAGAAACGCGGAGCTGTTTTCACGGAGGATTTTTGTCGTGCGCCCCAGGTAGCCGAGTTCCTCTTCTATCCAATCCGGCCGTCCCGGCCGCATGATGTTGAGTTCCGAACCGTAGCCGTTAAAAAAAGCCACGGCAACTTCCCGGTGAATTCTCCCTTCGGCAAGCTGGATCACTCTAAAAATGGCAAAATCCGGTTTGATCAGCTTGTTGAGGTTCAGCGGCGGCGGCATATAGATGGCGTCATGGACTCTTCCGGCAACGATACCCGGCATGTCTCTGGGCACGGCCATTCCTTCACTGTACATGATGATCCCCGGCTTCACACGGTCGGCTGCACTCTGGAACTCCCCGCTCGATTGACCCCATGTATCAAGCACAACACCATCAGCCTGCATCGTGCGAAGCATCCCCTCCATGCCGGCAAGATGGTCTTCCCGGCGCGTGCTTTCGTCCCACGGATTGTATGCGATAAAATAGCGCGTCCCCTGAGCCTGGGCAAAATGCACCTGCCGGCGAATCTCTTCGAGTCCGCCGGGAAGATCACGGTACATGTCCCACTGGTTCCGCTGATCGACGCCAAGACGGGGCCAGGTGGGCCAGAGCATATATGCTTCAAATCCACCAACCAGTGTCTCCCATTTTGAAAGGAATGTGTCAAACCGGTATCCCCCGGTCATCGCATCGTAGTAGTCCTGGTCCCAGGCAAATTGGAGCATCAACAGATAACTCTTCCGGATCCAGGAAAGATCGGCGCGCTGGAACAACGTCGTGTCGAATGTCTCCAGATCATACAGCCATCGTTCCTGAAACATCATCCGGAGTCCGTCGCGCCAGTCGCCCTTATGATCATCAATGTACAGATTGTAGGTGACCCAACCCCGGGGCGGGATCAGAGCCCGGAACCGGCGGAGACCGGCGGATGCGGTATCCGAACGGCGAGCAATCGCGGTGAGTGACCGTCCACCACTCGCATGAACATCACAGAACCCCATCTCCCACGCATTATCGGGGAGAACGACTCCGATGGGTCCCATTCCCGGACGGAACAGGGCTGACCGGCTCAGACGAAATTGGTACGATTGCGGTCCATGCGCGCGAATGAACACGCGGTCAGCACTTTCCCCCAGCGGAACCACATTCGACAATTCTATCGTGTCTGCCGAAACATTCCGGAATGTTATGGATACATGCACACCGCGTGTCGAAGGGGAGGAAAACCGAAGCACACCTTCAAGGTGGCGGGGGGCTTTCCACCGCACACTGTCCCCTTCTTTCCATGATGTAAAATGTGCAGACGAGACAAGGGTGTCGTTCACCCAGAAACTCAACACTGGTATCGGCCTGTCCAGCCGGTTCAGCCGGCCGTCGGCGCCGGTATATCCGGTTATCATGAGTCCCCTCTCCGTGCTCACCTCCACGCTCCGGATATGCTGGGCAACACTGCACGCCGTTGCGATAATACAGACGAGCAGCACCCGGAAAATCAGCTGTCTCTTCATCATTTGGCTCTTTCTCTATTCTGCGACATCACGCATCATACGTGCGATGATTCCGGCCCAGATGTAGGTTTTGTGATATCCGGCCCAGGCTTCATCCGGACTGTAGAATTCCCAGAAATTGTGATCCTTCTTGAGCTGCGCGATCATCCCGGCAGCCACCCGGTCCACCAGTTCGCGGGCTTCAGCGGTGTACCCGTAGTTGATCAAACCGCGTTCGATCAGATACATCCACTCCACCCACACGGGTCCGTTCCAATATCCTTTGGGATTATAATACGGATCGTCCGCAGCCAGCGACGGAACCCCGTACGGCCTCCAGAATTTCGAAGTGTCGGTCAGCTTTTGCACCAGCCGGGCGGCCCGGCTGGAATCGGCAATCCCGGCCCACAGGGGAAGAAATCCGATCATTTCCTCGCGCTTCAGGTCGTCGGGCCGAAGGAACGTAAAATCGTTGTCTTTTTTGTCCACCTGGAAATAGAATCCCCGATCTTCATCCCAGAACGTATCGTTGATCCGCCCGGCACGCTCGTCGGCATCATGTTGCCAGGCATCTGCCTCGCTTTCACGCCCGAGTTCGCGGGCCATAAGGGCGAGTGCTTTTGCCTCCATGACGAGCATGGTGTTTGCATCGAGCGCCTCGAATTCCGCGGGCCAGCCGACTTCATCCCAGATGGCAACCCGCGCATCACGAACTGACTCAAGCACTGCTTCGCCACCCCACTCGCACAATCCGTCACCGTCCGAATCTCTGTTCTGCGTATAGTACCGGTAGAACCGCGCACTCGATTCATACATCTCGGCAAGAAAGGCCTTGTCCCTTGTTATCGAATACACTTCCCAGTTCTGCCAAGCGTACCATGGCGCCGACGTGGTCAGCTGATTCTTGTGAGGGATGGTTTCATCAAGATAGGGTCCGGTCCGGTAGTTGATGTACCCGTCGTCGTGTTGCCGCTCGCGGTAGATTCGCTGTGAGTTCATCGCGCTCACCGGGTCCATCAGGGCATACGCCAGCATGGTCAGACTTTCGTGGAACACCTGTCCGCCATGCCCCCACCCCCATTGAGGTTCACGTGAGAAAACATAATAGTTGTATCCGCACCTGGCTTCCGGGGGCAACATTACCTGACGCATCAGAGAGAATGCGCTCCAGTAGAGCATCTCCTTGTCGGGATTTGAGAACCGTGGAACCGGAATCCGGCTGTACAAAAGTTCGTTCGCCCGGCGATACTTCTCAAGTCCCTCTGTCATCAGGGCCGTCGCCACCGAGAGAACCGAGTCTCTGTTCTGTCCTGGCCGGTAGACAGCCCGGACTACGCGTAGATGTTCTGTCGCGCCGGCTTCGATGGTGAACTTTTTCCAGGCAGTGATCACCCTGGCCAGATCCCGCGCATCTCCCTTCACCTGTCCGGGATACTTCACGTCCGTAAGAAAATCACTTCCTTCAATGTTATTGACCTCGGGCGAGGGCAGACTCATATTCCCCCGCGCATCAACGGCGGTCACCACATAGCCATAAATCTTGTCATCGGTGATATTCTTGTCCGTAAAAAACGTCTGCAACGTGCCGAGTGCGACGTTCTCATACACGCCTCCTGCACGGTAGTCCCTGCGGTACACATTATACTTCGTGCCCGGGCCACCATCGGTCCAGTACAGCCGTAGTTCCGTGCCGCTCCCCCATATGTCACGTTTTACACCTGTGGGGGGTGGAGGAAGCGCGGAGGTGTTGAGGAGCAGATCGATCCGGCGGTCGTGAGACGATGCAGTATCTCCCACAGTACCCCGAACCACACCTGCTTCACCGGTTTCTTCACAGGCAATCGTGACACGTACACTATCCCCCTTTCTCACGACCCCGAAATTTCCCAGTTCGATAGAGTAGTATCCATACGAACGGATATTCGGGTCTGCGCTGCCCCAACGGGGCGCGTTCTCAATGAGAAGCCGTTTGGGATCCCCATTCAGCATGACGGCCATCCTCACAGGCCGGGCCCGGTGTACACACCGCTCTTTATTCGGATGGGAAATGGACCCCCAGAAAACGAACACGGGCGGGCGGCTGAGATCCACTTCCTGTGGAATCGCCACACTCCCCCACCTGTAACTTCTGAAACTGGCAATCCGATCGGGTGGTTTTGAAAACACCAGGAGGTCCCGGACCTTGTCAACGTAGGGTACTCCGTGGCCGAGGACCCAGCTATCAGGCAACTCTTCATGCTGAAACGACACAGCGTTTGTTTCCCGCAACGGCGTCACATCCCCGAATGCACGGGTCTGGTTCTGAAGGAACGGAATAACGTCAAGCGTAAGCCTGGTGGCTCCGGTATTGGTGATGGCAAGATCCTGAACAGCAAGGGAAGAGCTCTGGACGAGGAATGTTGCGTCAACGCGCACATCGGGGAACGGCAGGAAGTAGTACGCCACCATGTCAGCATAGGAGGCCGTGATAACGGGGGGCTGGCTCATCGAACCCACCTCGTACACGAATCGTGACCCCTTCCGGAATCCTACCGACCAGGTGCCGGCGTTGTCCGTGACAAATTCTGCTCCTCGCGTGGAGTCGTAGAATACGAAGTGGTATCCCTCATCCAGCGTGAACTCCGACCGATCCAGCGCGGCCGCATAGGTTGTGTAAAGCGGACTCTGTGCGTTGGCCTGAAGACGGGAAAGATATGGCTGCTGCCCGCCGAGATCTGCTGCGGAGGACTCCATTGGCCGGGTCTGAACTGCCGGGGGCCGGGACGATTGGCGCAAAAAGGATCTCCCCGGGGAGAATTCCGGCCGTTATCCAGAACAACAGAATGATCTTTGTGATATTCACGGTGATGCCCTTGTGTTTTTATCGTGAGTTTCTCTGTATCGCGCCGGACGGATCACCGGAACGAACCTCTTAGTACACCAGCTGAACACGATATACCGTTCCGTTTCCTCCGGAGAACGACAAAACTCCTTCGCGTCCGGTTGGTGTCTCAACAATCTGCTGCCCGGTGGTTTGATCAATCATCCTGAGCACAACCGGAGACTCTGAGCTATACTGCATGGTCGAAAACACGTCACCCGATCCTGTCGCCCGGAGCGTTACGGTGAGGGTGAGATTACGGAATCGGAGGTTTGAGATTGTATATTCTCCCCCGTCCGCGAGGAACCGGGTGGGCAGACACGGTGCGAGCAGAAATGCAGACGCCGCCGGATGTTCAGTCTCCCTAAATCCGAAAATGTTGCGGATAACAAAAAGCGGAAGCGTGGCGCCCCAGCCATAGTGTTCTCCCCCGGCAGGACCATCATGCACCGGCCAGTATTCGTTTGCAACGCCGGGGATCCGATACGAAAACGGATCCGGGCCCGGCACAACGGTGAGGGCGTCCGTCCGCCGGTACACCCTGTCTGCTGTTGTTGCGACCACGTTGGCGGCGCTCAGCCGTTCTCCCGCATTCCACGCTGCTTCGGCATACGTAAGCAATGATGGCGGCCACTCAAGCGCCCCGGGGGGTGAATCGGCAAACTGGCGAATCGCCGGTCGAATGGCAGTGACGTGGGCAGGCGGTGCCACACCACACGTCAACGGGGCCAGCATCATCACATCATACCCGTCTTCGTGAAGAATCGGTCTGCCGGTGCGTCCATCCACGTCACAATACCGTCCATCAAAGAACATTGCCCTTGTGTTCGCGATGCGCCGTTCCGCGAGAGTGTTCCACTGACGTGCGTCGGAATCCCGTCCCAGGATCGTGGCAAACTGCTTCAGAATCTCCAGGGCGCGGGCCATGCTGGCCTCCACATCCACTGTGCGAACGAAGTCCGCCACGGCCCCTTCGTTCTGTTCGGCGACGAGAAAACGCCGTGAACCATCCTGCCCCGATTCCCAGCTGTTGTTACAGTGTAACCATCCGTCCGTATCGGTTCTGTTCTCCAGCCACCAGAGTGCATACGCTTTCAGAAACGGATAGATCTGTCCGGCCCACGCCGTGTCTCCGGACATCGCAAACAATGAAGAAAGAACCTGGAACGGATATCCCCACATGGGCGCCGTTCCACATTCTGAGCCATCGGCAGAAATCATATTCACACTGCCGTCTTCGCGGACGCAGGGAACATTGGGAGCAATCGCGTCCGCAAACGTTCCATAGAGTACACGCCGTGCGAGGTGCGGGTCCGCATAGCTCAGCGCCAGCATATCAATCGCCGTTTCCCCAAGCACCACGCGGGGAGCGTGAATCTGCATGCCATCCCATGGGTGACGGAAGATGCCCAGCGGCCGGCGGACTGTCATCCGGAGAGTTTCGTAGTCATAGACCCATCCGCGCTTCCAGTAGCCGGGCCAATCCCCTTGCAGGGTAGGACACGCGTCCCAGAACCGTGCATCGTCGGCGAGAAGGGCTCTGACGGAATCCATCGCCGACCCGAGTGCCCGGCGAAGTTCAATACGGGCAAGGGACTCATTTGTCGCGCGGCTCAGACACACCAGCATCGTCTTCTGTTCACCCGGCTGCAGTGCCATGGCGTACCGTTGTGCCGTAAATAATGGGCCGCGCCCCTGGACAAACGCTGCTGGAACTGAAACCGGATTTTGCTGCCGGATCCAGGAGGAGAGAGACTCTTCCGAAGCAGTCGCATAGTGCGCAACCGGAGAACCGGAGGCACCGAGGGCACAGACGTCGCCGTACGCCCAGATCTTGCTGATGCTTATGCCTGCGGCCGTATCGTAACGCACCGTCAGGCCGTCGCTCCCCCACCACTTCGTCTCCCCCAGAGTGTAGAGGTGTCCCGAATGCAGCACGACAGAACGCGGGGCAGACGAAGTGTTCAACACCACCACGTCACACGCCAGCGTATGTTCGGATGGCAGAAAATACCGGAGACTTACCACGACACCTTCCGCGGCCCAATCGTAACTCATCAGCGATTTTGTATGATACGAGGAAGACAACGGTGTATCCGCGGCTGAAACAAAATCCCGCTCAGTCAGGAAAGTCTTTCCCTCTATGGCCACAGCCATGCGCAGGATGGCGATGTAATTGACATGATCCCTATCGCCGGAGGCGTACGCTCCCTTGTGGAAATCCGTACGCCACCATCCGAACCCCAGGGGCGGGTAAGAGCGGACCACGCCGCTGCGATTGGCAACCATGCTATGGTATGGATTGTCCAGATAGCCATGGGGAGTGTATGTATCGCGGGGAAAGGCTGATGGCAGGAGGGAGACAGGGGGGGGCGTGTCCTGACAAAAAGCCGGCACAACAGCCGCGGCCCATACCACGAGCCATACCGCGGGGATGAGACGACATAGCCGTGCGTGCATGTCACCTTCGCTTAATCACACAAGCTGAATGAGGAACGGCCGCGGGCCTGGAGTGCAGCAGCAAACTCAGAACGACACGCCGATGCCGATACGATGGCTTCCGCCGAGGGTCGTGTAGTTGCTGTACGAGTAGTCTGCCCGCAAGCCGAGTCCCTGCACGTCAAAGGCGGCGCCTGCGCCCGCGGACCATGTTGCGGTGGAATAGTTCAGCCGATATCCGCCCCGAAGAAAGAATGTATTCTGGTAGTTCCATTCTCCTCCCACCTGCCCCTGGGGTTCTCCTTCATTGGGCTTTACGGCAGCAAAACTGACGAGGAATTTTTGATCATCGCCGTCGATGGCGTTCATGGCCATCCCGAATTGGAAATTTGTCGGGAGTGGATAGGATTCGTTCACGTACTGGATGTTCGATCCGAAGTCCGCAATCTCCAGGGCAAACCTGAATCCGCGAAAATCCGACACATACATCACGGCGATGTCAAGCGAAAACGCATCGGCGCTGAACTCCCGGTACAATTTCAGATTCAGATAGCTGAGCGTGAGACCGAAGGTAACGCGGTCGGTGAGAAACCGTGCATACGATAGGCCAAACCGGTAATTCCCCGCATAGAATGTCTCTCCCGTTCCCTCCGGCTGCAACGGCGTGCGCACCTTCATTTCATCCGTGTAGAGTGCGGTAACCGACACGCCAAACGCACCGAGATCATCGAAATTCTGCGAGGCAGCGACAAAATCGTGGTTGATGCCGGCAAACCAGGATGTGTGCGTGAACACCACATCCCTGCTGGGTACCCACGGCAATGCCGCAGGGTTGTAATAGGTAGCCTCGGCACCCTGCACGGCGGCCAGGTATGCATCACTCATTCCCGTTCCGCGTGCGCTCACGCCAATCTTGAGGAATTGTGCATCCGTACTGCCCGGACGGTTATACTGTCCGTACAGCAGGTGGGGGAGTAGTACCATCAATCCGATCAACATGTGTTTCATCGTCTTCACCCTCGGTGGCACGGAGGCACTCTTATTTAATAATAACAAACTTGCCGACCTGGACTTTTGCGTTGTGCATATCTTCAACGGTGAACAGGTAGATCCCGCTCGCAATCGCCTGGCCGATGGAGGATGTGAGATTCCAGTCTTCGTATCCTCTTGCTGCATCGGTGTGATCAATGGTGGTGACCAGATCACCCGCAAGGGTATAGACTTTAATCTGACAGTTGGCGGGCAGGTTGATAAACTGGATTCTGCGGTCCTGTTCCATCCACCAGGGCCTGTTTCCCTGCGGACGTTCCCAGGGGGGGTTGTAGGAATTGTAGGCGATATCCCCGCGGTAAGGGTTGGGCACCACGGCAACCTCCCCGACAGTTTCCGGAGGCGCGGTTCCCGGGATCACGGTCAATGCGTTGGCCGAAATACTGGTTTCCTGCGACGGGAAATTGATAACGTTGTCCGGCTTTGAGAAGGCCGTCAAACCATAATAGTATTCCACATTGTTGAGAAGCCCGCCGTCTTTGTACGTGTACTGCAGGCCGGTATTATGCCCCTCCTGGTTGATCAGATCATATTCCGCCAGAAGGGTCCACGGCCCATCGGGGCCCTTGGTGCTCTTGTACAGCCGGTATCCTTCGAAGGGGTGTGTGATCGTATCCCCCCGGTTCGGATCGCTGTAGAGTTCCGGATTCACTCTGCCCGGAAGCGGGGTCCAGTCGAGGGAGACTTCATGATTCGCCGTGGTTATCCTCACGGATGGACGTGGTGGCGGCGACGGGACACGGAAATTTTTGCTTTTCAGGAACTTCAGATACTCTGCGTTCCTCAGGGCTCCTGCAACGCCATACCCGAACACCTGGGCCATCTCCACCACAATCGTGTCACCCACATTGATCTGGAATGGGCCGAAAGCGAAGATGATGTGCGCGCGTGCACGTTCGATACGGTCCGGCATGATCCGTCCGCTTGCCATGTCTTTGTAACAGGCGGGATCTTTGCTCGGCAGCTCTTCGTGTTCGTAGTAGTTGAAACTCCAGCTGGGTGATGTTGTGGGGGCCATCACGTTGAACCCGATCGGGCTTATCGCCGTCCCGTCCGTCCAACCGGGTGAATCCTCAGCCATCGCCATCTTGTAGTCCGGGAACCACCGGGTGTATTCGTCGATGTAATTGTCGCCGGCGGCGATAGTCCCGATAGAACTGTGCATCCAGAAGCCGATGAAAGCGTCCTTGATCGGGATTTTTTTGGCCACGATGTAGTATTTGTGCAGCAGGAATTCGTTAAGCTGTCCCGAGCTCCAGGAATATGTTGTCTGGATGATGTCCAGGTGGAGCGGCGTGTGGTTGTCAATATTCAACACATTATAGTCGCTGTACCGGGAGACAAAGTCCTGATCGGAAACACATTCATACTCTGGCCAGTAAGGGATGTTGAGGGTGTCTCCCTTTGAACCTGTCCAGATGGAATCCCAGTTGTTCTTTGTGGGATAAAACTCGTGGGGGGAGAAGTGCGCCTCTGACTGTGAGACAAGCGTATCGCCGGTCGGCGTTATCCCGCCAATCCAGATGCCACCCTGGTAGAGGTGCTCTTCATCGCTGCCGGGCGGAAACTCTGCATTGATAAGGCCCGGGTATCGTGTCCGGCCCTTGGAGAAGGTTCCCATATTGGTGATAACCTGTCGGACATTCCCGACCGTGGTCATCCTCCAGTCCAGCTTCGCATCGATAAACTGGGAAAACACAAGCGCTTCGGGCACCAACAACAGGATGCACGCCACAGCAAGGGATCGTCTCAACACACTCATAGCATCGCTCTCACGGCTGTGATCAGAGTTAAAAATCGATTCTGAGGCCCAGTTTCGTCGTTCGTCCAGTGGAGAAGATACGCGGATCCCGGAGACTCAACATAGTATAATAGTCGTACAGATTGTTTTGCGGCTTCTCTATGTCGCCGTATTTGTACGGTTCTCCGGTCCACGTGTTGAAACCGAGGTCCGATCGCACGGTTTGTACGTTCCGTTGATCGAACAGATTAAACACATCAAAGGTCACTGCCAGGCGGATACCGCCCACCGTAAAGCCCTTTTCAAATTTCAGATCAGTACTGCTCGTGAACGGTCCGTAGGCTGTATTCTCCTGCTTCTGGGATTCCACCGGATTCAGTGAGGCCTGCCCCGGTGTGTACGGCGTCCCGCCCGAGAACCGGTAGAGCAACGTGAGGTTCCAGTCATCGGAAAGCTCAAGCCCAAAGACATTCGGGTGCTGTCCCTTTCCTGCTGCCAGCGTCGCCTGTACGATAATCTGATGGCGGACATCCCACTCCAGCGCGCGTTCGCGAATCGGGTAGGGGAAGTTGTTCGTGGAACGGACATAGTCGTCAAAAGCCGACGAAGAGTAACCGTTCGCCCACTGGATGGTGTATGTCGCCCTCCCCCCGATGTAATCCGAGGGGTTCTTGACTATCTCGAACTCCAGTCCCCTTGTTCGCCCGTATCCCTTGTTATCGTACAGATCGATCGGGGTCCCCTGCGTGCTGTACACACGCGTGGTCCCGATCTGCTTCGAAATATCTTTTCCGTAATTTTTTATATCGATCGCCCAGTAGTCGGTCAACTGGTGTGTGAACCCGAACTCGTACAGGATTGTCTGTTCGTAATCCAACCCGGGGTTGCCGGTAAATCCGCTGCTGTACGGATCCCGGTAGTAATACTGCAGCTCGGGTAACTGGTTAAAGTGTCCGTATGAGAAGAACACAACCGTGTTTTCGGATATGGGAAACGACACACCGAACCGCGGACTGATTTTGAAGATGGACTGGTTCCAGCTCGGTTTGAGTCCCGTTGCCCGTTCCCACGTTGCCATCCACTCCTGTTGCATGACACTCTTGCCGAGATTGAAGTAATCGACCCTGACCCCCGCATTGATGACGAGGTACTCCAGTTCAAACTTATCCTGAAAGTACACCGAGGCAATGATCGGTTTGACGTCAAAGACCCACCGGTTCTGGCCAAACAGCGGGAAGGGCCCGGGCGGCGGTATGGAATCAATCCCCTGTCCGTACCGCGACAACTTGGCGCCCCCATCCTGAATGTCGATGTAGCTGATGGTGTTGAACGAACCTTCGATCCCGACCTTGATGAGGTGGGCGGGATGGACCTGGGAAGTAAGGTCCCCTTTGAACGTGTATGTCTTGGTGTGATCATCCCGCCAGATCGATTCCACTCCCTGGGCGTCAAAGAAACCGGTACTCGGGTTGATGATTGGTGATGTGTAGAACGAAATGTAGCGTCCGGAAGTATCCTGCCGCCAGAACTCCGGAGGAGTCCGGCCGCCGAGAGAGCCTCTGTACTGCACATCCAGATAGCCTGCCATCAACGTGTAGTACGTGGACTTGGAAAGCACATTGCTGAACGATGCGTTGAGGGTGTAGTTGTTCCGACGATAGTCTGCAGTATTGTCCGGATTGTATTTCCACAGATAGGAGAACGAACTCCACTGTTTTTTGGATCCATGATAGCTCAGTGCAAGTTTGTGTTCCCCGCTGATATCCCAGTTCAGTTTGGCATTCAGATTCGTGGAATTGTCCTGCCGTTCGCGGATATTCCACGCGAACATCTCAAAATCACGTCGTGACCGTTTGTTGTCGTAGGGCGTGTTTGTCAGCGTGGTGTTGCCGGAGAGAAAAAACGTCAGACCTTTGAACGGGTGTACGCCGAGAGCGGGCAACAGGGTCTGCGTGATGGGTTCCGGCCCACCGATGTAAAACGAACCGTAGTCGGTGGTGTAGGATTCACCAAAGACCCCCGCCTGGTCGGTTTTGAATTCAATCCCTCCCTTGAATGAGTCGCCACCGCTTTTTGTAATAATATTCACAACCCCGGATTGCGCCTGACCGTACTCGGCGTTAAATGCGCCGGTGAGGAGTTCCACGCTCTCCACATCAACAAGATTCAGGTCCATGACACTGCGCCCGCCGTAAATCGGATGTGTCACCGGCATACCGTCAACCATATACAGGATTTCGCCGCCCCGGCCGCCGCGGATATGTACATCTTGGAGACTTTCATCCCGAACCTGCAGCTGTGTCCCGTCGGCAAGCCGGAGAGTCGGAGGCGCGGCGGTTAATACCGTACCCCCCTGAAGCTTGAAAATGTCGGTCGTCGCATCCAGGCCCGGTGTTTCGCGGATGGTGCTCTGCGAGACCGTGCGCCGGGTCGAGGTGACATCTTTCTGCACCATTTTCTGCTCGGCCAGAACGGTCACGCCTTCAACTTCAATGGCGGATTGCTCCAGCTTTACGTGGAGTTCGGCCGTAAGATCCACCTGGACGCGCACACCCTTAAATGTGATCCCCTGGTAACCCACGCTTGTAACCTGCAGATCGTGCACACCGGGGGGTACGCGGAGGATATAGAAGTGCCCTTCGATGTCGGTGGATGCGCCGAGTGCGGTCCCCTTCACCGCCACATTTGCGCCGACGAGCGCTTCGCCGGTACCTTTGTCTTTCACCGTTCCTGCTATCTTCCCCAAGTTTTGCGGAAATGCCGAGGGAACTATCAGCAGGACGGCAAGCACGACGGCCACCGGGTGAACAGAGAACAACCATTGAAGGGGGCGCCACATCATCGCAATCTCCTTACTGTACATGCAAACTCCGGAGAATTTCCTGTGCCATCACCTGAGCATCCTGTTTCTTAATGAAGTACATCGGGAATCCAAGCACCACGGCGTCAAAGACGGTTCCATAATATCGTAACGCAACGGCCCTGCCGCGATAGGTAACATTCGGACTGGAAAGGTCGTTTTCGTATGAATACAGGATGTCGGTAAACCCGGCCATCGTGGTGATAAGATTCACCTGTGACAGTTTGCCGTCGTACGGGAAATTTGCAAGGCGGGCAGAATCCACCTGGATACTCGAAAACGACCCGGTCTTCCCTTTTGCTCCCGTCATATCACCGAGAATGTCGGTCTCTGTCACACCCCTGATGTGCAGATAATCATACACAAATGTACCCGGGGTGAACGAGAACGGGAAGTTGTTGTAGTATGCAAACGACTTCAGGATACGCCAGCCTCCCATCAAAAACTTCCCGCCGACCTTCAGGTAATCCGTAAATACTTCTATGTTCGCCGGGTCGGAGATCTTGTGCGGCCTGCTCGCCGGCACGTCGTCGGCGTGCCAGACGATGAGCTTGTACTCGGCCAGGATCTCCCGCGGCGGCATTCCCCGGGTTTTAAAATCCCATTCCGTGGCTCCCGGGAAAACATCTGCGTAAAACTTGTCCACCACGCTGTCGGGAATACCCCAGGTGATAAACGGATTGTTAAACTCGTCCGTCTCATCGATGATGATCACGTTCTTGCTGAAGGAAGGGATCAACAGGGTGACCGACACGGAATCGCCGACAGGGTCGAGAAGATTCGTATTGTTGCGTGAGGTGACCTTCAGTTTGTGGCGTCCGTTCAGGGAACCGGGAATCTTGTCCGGCGTGATGAAGATGGACGTGTCTGTCTGCCATGTCCAGGGGCCGTCATCTACTGACCATGCATAATCCACAATTTTCCCACGGCCGGTGGGATCGGTGCCCTTGAATACCAGCAGGACTCCCTGCCACCAGTCGGTCACCTGCGGACTCACCAGAAGGGTTCCGTTGTTCGAGGGATAGAGTATCTTCGTAATCGGCGGACTGGTGCGCAATGTATACAGGATCCGCTCGGCCGGGGTCGGGTCCGGGTTCCCTGCATTGTCGATCGCCCGTACAAGAAACCGCTGCATGTTCAGCGCTTGAGTCGAATTAAAGGCAATGACCGCACCTGTCCCCGTGGTATCATGCCATGCCGTCGAGTCGTACAACTCCCAGAACGTTGAAGAACCGGGCGCAAGATGATACGTGAAATACCGGTACTGGTACCCCGCCACATATCCGTCATTGTCACCACCGGTCCAACTCAGACTGACCAGCGCAAAGACGGTGTCTTGCTCCTTCGGCACATTGGCGAGCCGGGTATCGGGCGGACCGTCAGGATTCTCCGGAGCTACCGGACGCTCGCAGGAGAGCCAGAGAGGAACACAGGCTGCAGCAAGCAGCATAAGTGAAACCGCGGACCATCGTCTCATAGGACACCTACCATCTCTTCAATACTCCGGCCTGTTCTGTTTCGTACTAACCATGTGCTAGCGCGTTGTCACACGTGTAACGACCACTTTACGTTCGAACAAAAACTGATCCCGGTACCGTCGCAGGGACTCGTAAGGCCGAATTTCCAGCTGGACCTCGGTCACACCCTGTTCGTTCACGGTGAACGACGCGGGAAATTCCATATTCGGGGCGACACCCGGAGGGAGACTGACGGGATTGAGGTAATGTTTGGGGACAAAAATCTCCATTTCCGAAGCGGTGATGCTGAGGGATATCTTTGTGTAGTTCCCCGGGGGGACGTATGAATCAAAGATCACATGCTGGCGGAACCGGCTGTTTGCCGCCGTGATTACGGTGGTATCCTGGATCGTAATCGGAATGCCGTTCAGCCATTCCCGTCCCAGAATATTGACAGTATCGCTCCCTTTGCGTTCGCTGGTGACGTTGTTATAGATATATGCGGAGGCATCGCTGCCCTGATAGGCGCGTCCCTGGGCCACAATAACGTCAAACTTGTCCCATCGCGAAAACCGCGACGTATCACTCTGAATGATGATCGTCGTATCGCTGTCTGCACCCTTCAGCGTTATGCGCAGGACACCGGGTTCGGGGGATGGCTCCACGTTGGTCCTGCACCCCTGCACAGACCAGAGGAGAGAGCACACCGCAAGCAACAGAGTTACACTCTTCCGCATACACGCCTCGTTTCCTTCATGAACACCTTCTGAGTACAGGGAGTAGGCAGTAGGCAGAATATCTCCCGGAGGGCCTGAGCGCCCGTTTCCGTACACACGTTCTGCCTACTGCATACTTCGTACAGCACCTGCACTCCATCTACTCCCGACATCACATCTGCTCCAGCCCGCACTGCGGGCCGTACTGATTACCGCATCAACATCATCTTCATGGTCTTTTCATACTGACCGGCAGTCAGACGGGCAAAGTACACACCGCTGGCCACACCGAAGCCCGTGTCGCTGTTTCCTTCCCACCGGACAAAATGCTGTCCGGCATGGAGGTTTTCGTTCATGAGCGTCTTCACCTTACGACCCAGCAGGTCATAGACCACAAGCTGGGTTTGCAGGGCGGATGGGATCGTGAATGAAATCTGCGTGCTCGGGTTGAAAGGATTCGGATAGTTCTGCTTCAATTCGAACGTCCACGGGGAGTTCGGATCAATCGGGCCTGATACGTCGGTAATACCAGCCTTGGCGTAGTTATAGAGCTGGACGTTATCCAGGTGCCCGCGGAACGGCGGGATGTACCACCAGTTGGATGGATCCGTATAGGCACGCCCGATGCGCATCGTTGCCGGACCGACCGAACCGCCCATGATGGGAGGAACCGGAGCATCCGTTACCTGGAGATACTTCAACACGTCATTGGAGTCGCGCACCGAGAGAGCGACCTTTCCTGCCACAGAGCTCCGCTCGTACACTACGTGATACCATTGTCCAAATTGCGTGGCATTGGTATCCTGCAGGGCGATCATAGAGAGGTTATCTGCGCGGGAATATCTTCCCGTGATTGCGATCCGTCCCTGCGCGTTATTCCGGAAGCTGACTTCAAAGTTGTTGTTGTTCCAGTCTGCTTCGGTTTGCGCGTAGTTGATGATCCGTGATGCATGCTGTGTCGTGTCGGCACGCAGCCAGAAATCCAGACAGAACTCTTCTGCTGCAAGGAACGGCGAGGCTGCTTCCACCCAGCCGGAATCAATATCCGGCCGCGGATAGAACAGATACAGCGAGGCGTTTCCCTGTTTGCGGATAGTAGAATACGTCGGGATTCTTTTTGCCGTGATCACCGAATTGTTCGGTGAGTGGTCTATCGGCATGTTTCCCGTACCTTCTTCGAATGTCAGCCACAACGTCTGGGAATTCGGCTCGAAGATATAGAATGTATAGTACTGCGGATTCGATGGCTTTTCGGCAGTCAACGGGACCACCGAGCGCATGCCGTTGTTGTCCATTGCGGTGACAAAATACTTGATTTGCGAGCCGGACGGACGGGCGGGGATTGTCCCGGAGAAGTCGACCCCTGCTCCGGTCATGGTCAGGCTGTCCCACTGTGTGGTATAGTAATGCAGCTTTGCACTGGTGATTGTCCCACCCAGGTTAAACGGCTGGATCTTTGCATTGACCGTGTATCCCGTGGCTGTCGCTGGTTGATTTGCGAGCCGGGTCACGTTGGTGATAAGGGGCGGACCGGCAAAATTCCGGACCACCTTGCTGATCCGGATTTCATCCAGGAATCCATCCAGCCAGGAGTCGCCACTCGGAGAGGCATTCACTTTCGCGCCGGCCCATCCGATGTGAATCGGATTAATATTGGTCTTGGGGATGTCGCCCGGATTGAAGCCGGCGGCTGTAAACGAAAGAAGGTTCTTGTTTACATCGTGCACCATCTGTGCGATGATGCCGCGGGAGGCATCGCGGATGAACGTAAGGTGGACCCATTGCCCAGGAGCGAACATGTTGTTTTCGGAGCTGACGCTGACAAACGCATCGTTCTCGGCATAGTAGCCGGCATGGAAGAGGCGGTTGTCGCCCCACATTTCCAGCCAGTAGTTCGGATGCCAGAACACATCGACACCGGGTTTCATCACGACACGTGGCACCCAGCGATAGTCATTGGAGGCATCGCCGAATGTAAAGATATTTGCCCACGCCTCAATGGTCCACGACCCCTGCATATCAAACGCAGCCGTGTCGGCAACGGTAAGATACGTCGAGTCCGTGATTGCTCCGTTGTCCAGACGTACACACTGACCCATACCGGCGACACCGGTATTGTTCAGGAAGTAGATCTTTGACGGGCTGGTGGTATTGCGGACGGCGGCGGTGTCGGTCTTGCCGAGTGCAGCCGCAGCATTTGCCATGTTACCATCGAAATGGAGAAGCAGGACAGTATTGGAATCAGCGGTATAGGGCCCGCCAATCGCCTCGAGAGCCTGCGCATGCAGCCCGACCGCAAACACCACCGTCAGGATGACGATGGAAAAGAAGTAGAACCGGGATTTCATTGGTTACCCTCCTTGTGATGATGGCATAACGTAAAGCATTAACTGCCGTGTGCGCAAGAGCCGCACGACCCGAAGGACGGCAGGACAGTAATCATGTGGACGTCGGATCACCTCCCTTCATTGGAAAACACGCATGAGACAATTGTTCGTGTGTTCGATGTTAGCGCTAACACACCTGACCATACCGCTCGGAGATCAGTCTTCTGTGTCAACATTCTGGATGAATCGGGAGATTGCCTGAATGCTAACGATTGTATCCATAAAAGTCAACAGAAAAATGAACTTTCGGCACTCTTACTATTTCGTCGAAAAACGGTAGACAATTTTAGATGAATATGACTGCCCCGGCTCCAACACTACCGATGGAAAACCCGGCTTGTTGGGCGAATCCGGAAAATGCTGCGGCTCCAGGCAGAAACCATGACGGAATTCGTATTTCACCCCACCTTTGCCCACCAACGTGCCGTCCAGGAAATTCCCGGAATAGAACTGCACCCCCGGCTGATCGGACAATACCTCCAGCACCCGCCCGGTAGTTTCCTCCACAACCCGGGCATTGACCGTCAGCGATTGTTGAGGCGAATTTAATACCCAGTTATGATCGTACCCTCCCGGTCCCAGATGTAACTGCGGATCCCCGGCACCGATTCTCGACCCGATCGCTGTGGGAGTCCGGAAATCCATCGGGGTCCCGGTCACGTCCCGCAACTCGCCCGTCGGGATCAAGCCACCGTCCACCGGCGTGTACCGGTCTGCATCGATCATCATCAGGTGTTCGAGTATGCTCTTCCCCGAAGTCGCCCCTGCCAGATTAAAGTAGGAATGCGCTGTCAGATTGATCGGAGTCGGCCGGTCCGTGGTGGCCGAGAAGTCAATCACGAGCTCGTTCCCCGCCTTGAGTGTGTAGACCACCTTCGCACGGAGATTGCCCGGGTACCCCTCTTCCCCGTCCTTACTCAGGTAGCTCAGCACAAGAGACTGGCCGTCAGGTGCATTCACCTGCTCGGCATCCCACACAACCTTGTCAAATCCTTTCAGACCACCGTGGAGATGGTTCGCCCCGTCATTCACGGTCAGTTGATAGGCCCGCCCCTCGAGCGTGAACCGCCCCTTGTCGATCCGGTTCCCGTACCGCCCGATCAGCGCGCCAAAATACGGAGTTGACTTGAGATAGTGCGCCAGCGAGTCATACCCCAGGACCACATCATCAAACTTCCCGTTACGGTCCGGGACGCGCATGGTGACGATAATCCCGCCGTAATTTGTGATCGTGACTTCCATACCGGCCGCGTTTTGTAATGTGTACAGGAAGACCTCCCGTCCATCCGGTGTTTTGCCAAATGCTGCAGCATGGTGTTTCATAGGATCCTCAGATGTACGTGAACAGCCCGTCATCCATCCCGCCGATATCACCAGCAGGCTGACAAGACCAGTGCGAACGACACTCATAGGAATACCTCGCCGAAGTTGTGAACGTGAACTGATCAGTGACATATTTAGTGCCCCCATACCGCCGTTCCGGTTGCGCGGAGATCAAGCACGCACAGACTATCCGAACCGAAGACCTGTTCCATCAGACTCCGGTATCTTTCCACTTCGTTCCCCGGCAGGATCGTAAGCACGGTGCCTGCGAACCCTCCTCCATGGACACGGCATGCGCCCCGCTCCACCGATGCCAGAAAACCTTCCGTTAATGCCAGGGCAAGCGAAATGCCCTGTTCCGCGGGCGTCATGGGTGGAAAAGAATTCTGCAACCACATCGCTGATGACCGGCCCGAGGCCTGTACCTGCGCGAGAAAATCGTCCGTTCTCCCCTCTTCCAGAGAACGTACCTGCTCGGACACACGTGTGACTTCCCTGACAAAATGCAGCGCCCGGAGAATGGCCCTGTCTCCTGTCGTTCGCCGGAGTCCCGGCAGAGCCCGGATGATTTCTCCTTCATCCACAATGTCCCGACACACGCTTCCACCCAGCGCCGTTGCCACAGCCTTCATTTCCGCCGGCACCGACGCGTACTCGCCGGTCAGCCCCGCATGACTTGCGCCGGTATGGACGACCACGAGGCGCAGGCCCGACGTGCCAAGGGTGTGGCGTATCTGATGGACCGCGGGATGTACGGGATCCCCAAAATCAATCGCCACAATGCCCCCTACCGCACATGCCAGTTGGTCCATCAGCCCGCAGGGTTTGCCAAAAAACACATTCTCTGCATACTGCCCGATCATGGCGATCTCATCCAGCGGAATCCTGCCGTTGTTGTAAAGAGCATTAAGAATTGTCGCAATAAGGACTTCAATGGACGCCGAGGAACTCAGCCCCGAGCCGGCAAGTATCTGGCTTTCCACGTGGGCGTGAAATCCGCCAATGCTGTATCCTGCTTCCGCACACCGGGAGGTTATCCCCCGAATGAGCGCCGATGTTGTGCCGCGTTCATTTACGAGCGGCCGGAGATCTTCCAGCGACACTTCAAATGGCGAAGGATACGCGCTCGATGAGAATGTGATGGTATTGTCGTCTGATGTGTGCGCCGCAGCCACGGAATCGAGGGTCACACTTGCGGCAATAACACGCCCGTTGTTATGGTCGGTATGGTTCCCTCCGATCTCCACACGGCCGGGCGTACTGACGAAGAGCGAGGGTTCCTCCTGAAAAAGTGAAGTGTATCGCCGTCCGATCCCCGCATACCGGGTGAACGCATGTTCAGCATCATTCCCATATAGATGCTGAAGGAACTCCATCACACCGGCGTCTTTGCCGGCGAGGAGAGTCTTTCCCTGTTTTACTGGATGACCGATTCCAGACTGCGTGCCCATGCACCTGGTCCTTCTCTTGTCAATTGTTCCCGCGGGTCAACACGGACGCACAGACGCCCCTCAGAACATCCGCGGCAGATTCGGGAGTAAGATCCCGTTGTGGCTCGGCGAGCATTTCGTAGCCCACCATGTACTTCCGGACTGTCGCCGAGCGCAACAGCGGAGGGTAGATGTGTGCGTGGAGCTGCCAGTGGTCAACGTTCTCCGGTTGGTATGGGGCTCCGTGCCATCCCAGCGTGTAGGGGAATGAGACTGAAAACAGCGCGTCGTATCCGGCAAGCACTGTGTGCAGGAGTTGTGCGAGCGTCTCCCGTTGTACGATGTTCAGATCAGGAAGTCGCAGGACGTGTGCGCGCGGCATCAGCAGGAGTTCGAATGGCCAGACAGCCCAGTACGGGACCACGGCAACCCACTGTTCATTTTCTGCGACCACACGTTCCGCGATCGCACGTTCCTGTGCGCAGTAATCTTCCAGCAGGATGGATCCCTGCAGGGTGAGATATTTCTGCTGGGCGGCATGCTCTTTTAAGGGCTCATTCGGAAGCATCGAACCCGCCCAGATTTGTCCGTGGGGATGCGGGTTGGAACATCCCATCATCCCCCCCTTGTTCTCAAACACCTGCACCCATCTGTACTTCTCACCGAGCACCGCCGTTTCACTCGCCCAGGCATCCACAACGTTCCGTACGTCCGTCTGAGGAAGTTCCGCCAGCGTAAGGTTGTGCCGCGGAGAGAAGCAGACGACGCGGGAGGTCCCGGTGACGGTTTCCCGCTGGAAGAGCGGATCTGCCCGGGGTGACCGGGCGACAGGTTCCGGCGGATGTATTACCCCCGTTATGCCCGGAAGGAGCGCGGGAAAGTCGTTGTCAAAGACAAACGTAGAGGAGTAGTCGGGATTGATCTCCCCGTTGGCCCTCGTATTCCCCGGACAGAGGTAGCACTCCGGATCATAGGCAGGCAGGGAAACGGGAGGGAGAGCACCTATTTCCCCCTGCCATGGTCGCCGGTTTCGTTGAGGGGAAACCAGCACCCATTCTCCTGTAAGCGGGTTCCGTCGGCGGTGTGGGTGTTGTATGGAAGTCATTACGGTACGAATTCGCTCTGCAACCTTCGATGTTAGCGCTAACATAAGAAACCTACAAAAACCCCCGCTGCGCATCGGGGGCAAACTCTGGCCTCATCATACAAAGTGAAAAGTCAAATGTCAAGTCACCCAGGAAAAAATGCCCTATCGCATCAAAATCATCTTGCGCGTGCCCGTGTATCTCTTCCCGGGATCTCTCCGGGGCGTCGCAAGCAACCGGTAATAGTAGACGCCGGACGTAACGTCTGCTGCCCAGGTTACATTATGAAAACCCCCGTCCTGCTCCCCGTCAACCAGCAAGGAGACCTGCTGGCCCAGCGTTGTAAACACCTCCAACCGGACGTGACACGGCTCCGGAAGTGCATAACGAAACGTGGTCGTCGAGTTGAAGGGATTCGGAAAATTCTGAAACAACTCGAATTCCCCCGGCAATTCGCTCCGCCCGCCCGATACCCCCGGTGGAACCCCGTCACCGTTGAGTGGAATCTGGTGCGGAGACTCCATGGCGTTGCTCACGACAATCAGCGTGTCCCGAAAGTGCCGGACGCTGTCGGGGAAGAAATACAGCGGCAGCCGGAGGGTGTCGCCCTGCACCAGGGTTGCCGGAAGCGCCGGACGCGTGAACCGGAATGCCCGTGTTGTTGTCTGAATGGATTCAATCCGCAGCCTGCTGAGAGAGCCGTTGGTTATCCGGACTACTACTCCCGCCGTATCCCCCCTGGACACGGGAGGAAATTCGATCCGGTTGACACCGGTCACCAGGCGAGGATGGGGTGTGATGCCCAGAACCGGTATCCTGACCGGCCCCCACCAGGAGTTGTTGTAGAGTACCATCGTGTCGGTGTGTGTTCCGAACTGCGTGGGCGTGTACCGGAACGAAAGCATCACCGTATCTGCCTGTCCCACGTGCACCCTCTTGACCAACGAACGGAACGTCCTGTTCCTGTTTCCCACGGAATCAATGCGCAGCGTATTCACCGATCGGTTCGTGACACGAAGCACCACAAACGTTGTATCGTATGCGGCGACCTCGCCAAAATGCAGAGCCGGCGGCTCTATCCAGAGCCTGGGAGACGGCGACTCACCGCGCAGGACCACCCGGCCAAGTCCGCCGTCACTCTCCACAAAGCAGGTATCCGTGTAACTGCCGAACGCGTCGGGCCGGAACGCCCTGAGATGAAACCGGACCGGAACCCGCAACGTATCGCCCGGCTCCAGTTTTCGAACAGGTAGAAATGAAGCACTGAAAAATTCTGTCCGTGTCCACACCCTTCGCACCGTCAGCTTATTCAACGGTCCGCCATTGACAAAGACCAGCGCAGAGGCTGCGGAATCAGTCACCGCAACCGGACCCAGCGTTACCTGTGACACGGCCGACAACAGCACCGGGGGGGAGCAGCGTGCGAGAAGCGGCACTGTGCACATGCCCTCGTCCGTATAGAGGACAACGGTATCAATCGCACTTCCAAACTCCAGCGGCCGATACCGGTAGTGCATCACCACACTGTCTCCTGCCGGGAGCACCGCAGGCAGGATTGTGCCGGAACGGAGATGCGGATGACGGGAGAGCGAATCGACGATAATCGGGAACCCTGAACGATTACGCAGAACTGCAAAGGCGACCGTGGTTTCGTTTCTCCGCGAGTCGGGTATCACGATCGACCCGCTGACCGGAGATGGCCCGGTCACGAAGTCTCCCCTCGTGGAAAACCTGACCACGCTGTCCCGGCTGCTCACCCCCACCCGCCAGAAATAGTGCGTGCTGTTGAGAAGCACCTTGTCCGGCAGGAACGTGGTATCGCCGGCGGCCAACCTGTACTCGATCACATCCTCAAAGAGCGTATCGGCAGCGATGTCAAGAACTACAAACTCTGTTCCGTACCCACCGCTCCAGCGGAACTGCGGCCTCACGGAGACTCCGGCAGAGCCTGAATCCGGCGCAAGGAGAATGGGGGCCCGGAGTGTATCAGTGCGACCCACCCCCATCCGGGACTGACCCTGGCTGAAACACAGTCCACCACAAAGAAGCATCAACAGTACAGGGCCTGACGCCCTTGCCGCAACATACATGGTACCGCCCGTCCAATCCGGAATGTTATCCAGTAAAATAGAGATACGCCGCAAGAATAAGGAGGACCACAATCACTGATGCGGCAACATCCCCTCGTGTCCAGCTGGCCCGGCTGGTTTCACGGTCTTCAGAGGAAAGCGTGCCGTATGTCAGCCCGCTGATCTTTTCGTACGCAGGGGGAGCCGTCATCATGCTCACAACCACCATCACCAGCGCACTCAGAATGAGGATAACGATACTATAGTATTGGAAGAACATATTGTTCATTATCCAGAAAAATGATCCGGGCGCATACACAAATCCCTCGACTAGCTTCACCGGTGTGTCGATGGCCAGCCGTGCCAGGCCGAGAATAAAGCCGGTGATGAGTGCTGCAAGAGCACCCTTTGCATTCAGGCGTTTGAAGAACACACCAAAGAAAAACACGACAAAAATCGGCGGTGCCAGATAGGCCTGGATTCCCTGGAGATAGTCGTAGAGACCCTTCCCGCCCTGGATCACGGGTATCCACGCCAGACCGATCAGCACCATTACTCCTGTCGCAACCCGACCCACCCAGACGAGTCTTTCCTGGCTGACATTCGGCCGGAGACGTGAATAAAAATCCATCGTGAAGAGCGTCGATGAGGCATTAAAGACCCCCGCCAGTGAACTCATCAGTGCGGCGAGCAACCCCGCCACAACAAGCCCGCGCACGCCTATCGGCAATACCTGTGTCACCAGCAACGGAAAAGCTTTCTGAGCGTTATCCCGGATCACCTGTCCGTCCGGACCGACGAGCTGTTCCTGGAGGGACGGGTTCAGGCCTGATTTGGCGAGCGCGATGGCAATGATTCCAGGGATGATGAAGATAAAGACGGGGAGCAATTTGAAGAACGAGGCGGCAATCGTGCCGCGCCGGGCCTCGGATTCATTCGGGGCGCCGAGCGTGCGCTGCACGATATACTGATCCGTGCACCAGTACCAGAGTCCGATTATCGGTGCACAGAAAAGCATGCCCAGCCACGGATAATTGTCGTTAAAATACCACGCCATCCGTCCCGCCTCCTTCACCGGAGCCCAGGTGCTCTCCAGACCGGCCGGCACGAGGGGCTTCCAGAGGTTGAACATCTCCGGGTCAACGAGTGAACGAAGTGCGGACCATCCTCCAAGAGCCTGGAGGCCAAAGATCGTGACGAGGGCCGAACCGAGAATGAGGATGATCGTCTGCAATGCCTCCGTGTAGGCAACCGCACGCATACCGCCGACGGTGGTGTACAGCCCGGTGATCACAATCACGAAGATCGACCCCAGCCAGAAACTGTCCATCCCCATAAATCGCAGGTCCGGAAGGAGTACGGAGAACACGATACCTCCCGCAAAAATCCCGACGGCAATCTTGGTCAGAACATACGCCACGAGCGATATCACGGAGAGCACCGTTCGGGCCATCGGCGAGTACCTGCGTTCCAGAAATTCCGGCATGGTGAACACCCGTGAACGCATATAGAATGGAACCATCACCCAGCCGAGGACAAGCAAACACCATGCATGGAGTTCGTAGTGGGCCATGGCCACACCATCGGTTGCCCCTGACCCGGCAAGTCCGACAAGGTGCTCCGAGCCGATGTTGGAGGCAAAGATCGAAGCGCCCACGATAAACCACCCGAGATGGCGGCCGGCAAGGAAATAATCAGCGGGTGTCTCCTGTTTCTTCCGCATCACCCACCATGCAATGCCAAGAACAATGCAGAAATAGGCTGCGATGACAAGCCAGTCAACAACGGTGAGGATTTCCAAAGCAGGGCCTCCTGTGTGAATTGGTTCGTGGATCACGTGAGCATAAGAACACCGGACACAGGCATCTCCTACTGTCCCGCCCGGCGGGACGACGCTACGATGGGAGGCGGACCGTGTGTCAATTGAAACATCTTTTCTGCGTGACGCTTCAGGATGTGCACCGTTGTGGAATCGGTGTCATACACCGCATTAAACCCCTGGGGCTCATGGGGGGGATCGCCAAGAAGCTGGTCACCCGGTTTCCACACACCATCGTTGCGCACGCCGTGCGCTTCACCGCCCCAGGCCCAGAAATTTGATCCCGCTATCGGCGCACCGGAACGCGCAGAGTCATGGATCGCGGAAGTAAGAAATTGAAAGTACTCGTCACGCGCAGCGGTAGGCGATCCGGGTTGGATGTCACCCCTGTCTCTGCTGAGCCCGAACTCTTCCAGGACGATGGGTTTGTTCAGCTGTTTCGCGAGAGCAAGGTGCTGTAGGAGATACTGCCGGCTGCTGTCCATGGCTGCCGGGAGCGTCTCCGTGGGTTTTAACGGGTCGAACCACCGCCAGTTGTACGGCCAGAGGTGGAACGTGAGATAGTCAACATGCGGTGTTCGGTGCGCACGAAGGTAATAATCCTCCGAAAGAAGACATCCAACCGTTCCTTCACTTCCGGTCGATACGAGATGATTCGTGTCCAGCGAGCGGATGTACCCTGCCGTTGACACGATCCATTCGAGAAAGTATGGCAGGTTTTTCTCTCCTCCGGGGCCCACCATGCCGGGCCGGGGTTCATTCGCCAGTTGCCAGGACATGATCGCGGGATCTTCGCTGTAGAGACGGTCGTTGACCGTGTTCCGGCGTGTGATAATACGCCGGATATGATCCCGGTAATAAACATTTGCCTGCTGGTTCGTATAGAATGTTGCGGCATACTCCACAAAATCACCCCAGAACCGGGATGTGTCGGATGGATCCACACCCGGCTTCCCTTCAACCCAGGCCACATATGCAGACATGCCCCCCGACCATTCCCAGAAATTGTTCAGGTAAAGGACCGCACGCATGCCACGGTCGGCCATCCCGGCGAGGAGAAAATCGAGACCGCGGAGGAGGTCTTCGTCGATTTCTCCGGGGCCCCTCTGCATGGCGGGCCGTGTCGCCCTGGCAACATAGGATGATTCACTGGCAGCGAGAATCCGGAGATTGTTGATTCCATGCGACGAGAGAAGGTCCAATTCACGGAGGAGGCGATCCCGGTTGCCTGTCGGACCGGGAGAGCCGAGATAACACCCGTACCACATATTGGCACCGGCAAAATAGTACGGAGATCCGTCTATGGTGAACCGGGTTCCATTCACCCTGACAAAATGTTCGTTCATATCAAAGAGTCCGATGCCTGAGCAGGCACCAAGAAAAAGAGCGGCCGCGGCACAGAGTGGGACGCGAAGGTAGCTGAAGTTCATAGGAAGGTATGGACTATTGTGTAGATTAACTGTATAATTTCCATAAATGCAACATGTTTTCACGGATTGACTTTTTTTCACACTGATCCTGTGAACAACCCGACATCAGAGGAGCAGGAATGACGATCCAGCACCGGCTTACACGGACTGATTTTGAAGCAGCGCTAACCCCCGCAACACTTCGCACCATGGCAATACTCCACATGGCCCTCGCGGCTGCGCCCCTGTTGTACGTTATACCTTTGCTGATCCTGCTCCAGGGCAGCGGTCTTACGACGCCACGCGATGATGACTTCTTCCTGGTCAACATTCTGACACTTGCTCACCTGCTGGTGCTCCTGACTGCCCTCTATCTGGGAACGTTTCTGTTTCAGCGCTTCTTTTCACCTTCGCGGCTGGTTGACACGGAAGAGTCCGGGCCCGGACACCTGGCGTTGCGTGTCCTTGGGCTCCTGCGGAGTGCAATTATAGCCCGCCTCGTGCTGCTTGAGGGCGCTTCGTTTTTCGGGTTGGCCGTCTGTATCATCGCCATCCTTCGCGGCGTCGCTGCCGTTGAACCATTGTACTATGTCAACCTGGGGTCGATTTTTGTCCTGGCCGGGTACGGTGTGCTGACATTCCCGACGAAGGAGAGGCTTGTTATGGTGTTCGAGGAGAGTTTTTTATCAGGCCGCGCGGCGGGCTGAGTGAGATGGGGGAAGGAAGATGGGAATTGAAACGTTATGATGTCGCGCGCGCAATGCAGATGCTTGACTACTCCGGGTGTAAGAAGCACTGGAATCCGGTAGGGTTACCAACCAGACTAAACGTTCGGGAGTTAAAACGTGTGCTCCGGACACCCGTGGCGCACACACCCGGCTCCCGCCAGCCTCCCCGTAGCATTACTTACCCTACCCCCCCGGCACCAGAAGCCAGCTGAACTTTTCTGATCCCGTGAGGGACACCCGCCCTGCCATCTTTCGGTACCGCTCCGCCAGGCCGCAAACATAATCCTGAGCTTTTGCGGCAAGATCTGAAAGCCCCGAAAGGCGTTCGACGTTCCAGGTCCTGACAAGGTCATCCACGATGTCCGCGTAATCTCCCGCCGTGTACACACCAGTCTGCTGGGCCACCTTTGAGAACTTCGCAAAAAGGTGCTCATCGACCCCATCGTACATCAGTACGGCAGGCATGGTGATCTTACGTTTCATCATGGTCGAAAATGCGAGGACGGCCTCGGCGGGATCCAGTTCAAACACCCTGTTCATGAACAGCTTGTACGCCTTTTCATGCCGGGCTTCGTCGCCTGCGATGACGCCGCAGATAGCATGAAGGGTATCCTCGCCGGCACGTTTCGCCAGGGTCGCGACGTTCCGGTGGGAGATTTTTGTTGCCCGTTCCTGAAATGACGTGTACACAAAACCCAGGTACGGATCGTTTTCGGCCTGCGGGTCAAAACCCCGGTTCAGTAGATGGTGTATCGTGGTCTCCACCGCCCGCATATTAACCCGGCCCGTAAATGTAAGGTATCGGTTCAAAAGATCCCCATGCCGGTTCTCCTCAGATGTCCAACCCCGGCTCCACTGCGCCCATGGATTGTCGCTGACCCCGGTGGGGTCAACAAGCCCGCGCAGCCGGTTCAGCCAGCTCTGATATGTGGGCAAGGCTTCTTCCGTCACCATATCCCCCACCAGGACAGCAAGGATATCCTCGGGAAGAACCTTCGCGCGTTCGCGGAATTCGGTCAGGCGCTGTGCCCAGTCCTCCGCATTCAGGTCAGGAAGGAAATCTGAAGGTTGCCAGCTCTCCTCCACCGGCTTCAGCAACGAACCAATGTGTTCGCGCACAAAGCCCTGCATACTCTCAACCACCTCTACATGGCGTTCCATCGACATAACTTGACCCTTCAATTGACTATACTATGGTACGAGTTTTGGGAGTTTCGTCCAAGCACAAAACGGCATCCCGCCTCCCGGCGTGCAGCGGAGCCGGTCGCAACCGCATCCGGTCAGCAGGAACCCTCCGTGCATTCTACGCGCGCCGGATCTGCCTGATAAATTCGTCAAGTTTATGGCCATCCAGCACTCCATCCGTTCGCACACCACTGCACACGTCCAGGCCGAATGGACCAACTTCCTCGATGGCTTCACGTACGTTTTCCGGGCGTAGACCACCGGCAAGAAACACCGGAACATCAACCGCCTCGCGGATGGTCCGGCTGACCGACCAGTCGTGTGTACGCCCGGTACCGCCCAGCTCCTTTACCGCCAATCGGGGATTTCCTGAATCAAGGAGAAGAGCATCAACGTGTGCCGCCGCATCCAGAGCCTGATTCACCGATTCCGGACCGGTTATGTGTATTACCTGGACGAGTTTTACGCCCGGGAGTTCTTCACGGAGCTGGACATAGGTGCCCAGCGTAAGGGTATCCACAATCTGAATGGCTGTCGTACACATGCGCCGGTGTTGCTCTATTATACCGGCCGCCGATTGTCGGGACGTCAACAGAAATGTCGCCACGGGCGGCGGCACATATCGCGTGAGGTCCGCTATAAGCGCCTCATCAATCACTCCGGGTCCGCTGGGCATGGCGCTCACAAGCCCGATGGCGCTCGCTCCGGCGCGGATAGCAAGCATTGCCTCCCGGCGGCTCTGGATACAACACACCTTAAGACGGGGATGACGTGTCGGCTGCATCAGCCCACTTCTGATTGGTGAAGGGAATTCGTAAACGACCGGCTGCTCCGTACCCACCTCTGGCAATTCTCCCCCTCCCCGGCGCGGGGCATTGGTCACTACCGGAGCATCACAATTCGCCTGGTCAGACTCTGCTGCGAGGACGCCAGACGGCAGAGATACACCCCGCTTGCGAAGCGCCCCCCATCGAATGGTACCGTGTGAACCCCCGCGGATTGATGTCCATCCGTGAGCGTAACCACAGTGCGTCCAAGTAGATCCAGGATCTGCACGACAACGCGCCCGTCCTCCGGCACGCTGTACTGAATCGTCGTAACGGGATTAAAGGGATTCGGGTAGTTCCAGAGGGAGTAGTCTTTCGGGCAGCGCCGCAAAAACCGGTCGCGCGGTTGAGGCAACTATTCCCTTAAGCCTCATGATTCTTGCGTACGAATCGTCGATCCGCTCTGAGGAAATCACGCCGTCCAGCACCGCACGCTCCAGGACAGTGACGACGCGCCGCGCAAGGGAGTTGCCCAGACTATCACGGTTGCTGTTGTAGAGCAGGACGTCAACACCCGCGTTAACGGCAAGAATCATCGCTTGATCAAGACCGTAGTGGGTGGAGATGGCTTTCATGCTCATCTCGTCGCTCACCACGACGCCGTCATAACCAAGCTGACTGCGCAACAGGCCGGTAATCGTCGCAAACGAGAGCGTCGCCGGGTACAGAGAATCGATGGTTGCATTGTACAGGTGGCCGGTCATGATAGCATCCACCGCATTGCCGGCGATCAGCCGGGCGTACGGGTCAAGTTCCACACTCGACCAAGTGGTGGTCACGTCTGTCAGGCCGAGGTGCGAATCAGCAGTAGCGCTTCCGTGCCCCGGAAAGTGTTTTAGTGTCGTGAGGATCCCTTTCCTCCGGAACTCATCGATAAACCACGAAGCATGCTGGACGACCACACCCGGGGCCGGGGAGAAGCTCCGATACAGCGCCCCGATGGCCGGACTTGCAGGATTTATATTCAGGTCCACCACCGGAGCCAGGTTCATGGTGAGCCCGGTCTGTGTAAACCAGCCCGCCATCATGGAGGCCGTGGCACGCGTACTACTTTCCTGATTCAACACAGTGCCGAGCTCGTACGCCGATGGTGATGCGGCAAACCCATTCGACGGGCTGAGCCGGGCCACTCTCCCACCTTCCTGGTCGATGGCAAGGAGGAGAGGGATATGCGCACGCTTCTGCAGTTCGGATGTGAAGTGTGCGATCTGTCCGGGGCTTTTGAGATTGCCGCTCCAGGTGAACATAACAACACCACCGACCAGATGCTCTGCAAGATCATTCTTCAGCGTATCCATTGAGGGAGAAGATCTTTCTACGGAATCTCCGGTCACCGTAATCATCACCATCTGACCGAGTTTAGCGCGGAGGGGAACCTGGGAGAAAGCAGACAGGCAGCCGAGTGGCAAAAGGACGCAACCCAGGAACACGCGTAGACGGATAGACCGCACAGAATCTCTTTCTATTGTTGGTTCAAAAACAGCGTTGTGGCGCGCAGATGGAGAGGGACTATTTCGTCGCCAGCTTTGCCCCCAGCCCCGACATTCGTTGGGGCTTCCGGCCGATCCCGGCGCGAATCACGGCCTCCGTCCCCCATACTTCACACCGCCGCCTGGCCCGTGTGATGCCGGTGTACAGAAGATTCCGCGTGATCACCGGACTCTCGACATCGGGTATGAGGAGAAGGATGTCTTCAAACTCGGACCCCTGGCTTTTGTGCACCGTTGTGGCATACGCCGGCATATGGTCGGGCAGCCGCGCGGGCGGATACGCTCTGAATGTCTCCGCTTCTCCGGGAAATACCACCCGGAGATTCTTGTCCGCATCCGCCAGCGTTATTCCCACATCGCCATTAAACAGGTTAAGGGTATAATTGTTTGCTGTAATGATCACCGGTTTGCCGGGGTACCACTCCTGCCCGGTCGTAATGATTCCCTGCCTCTTGAGCCATTGCTGCACCAGCTCATTGAGCGCCCCGACACCGCCCGGACCATCCCGAAGCGGCGTTAAGAGTCTGAATCTGGCGAAGGCTTCGAAACATTCCGCTTCTGGCGCTTTCCCGTGCACGAGGTCAAAATACGGCTGGAGCCAGTGAGCGACCGCGTTCTCCGGAAACACTTCACCGCCTCCGCTCACCGTCTTATGCCAGATCAGCTCACCGCTTGCATCCGAACTGAGAATCCGGATTGCTTCGTCATCATCTCCTGCATTCACCGCCCGCGCCAGGCGCCCGATGCCGCTGGCCTCGCCAAACCGGTAACTCTTCGTGAGGATGAACAGAGCATCCCTCAGACCGGCTCCGCGGGAGGGCGGCACGCTGATTTCACCAAGGACCTTTCTCGCCAGCGCAAGAAACTCGGGTGTGTACACCTGTTCTCCACACAGCTCGCCGAACACACTGCCGGGCTGCACGGCATCGAGCTGATCTTTATCGCCCAGAAGAATAAGCCCGGCTCCCGGACGCAGCGCCTCCACCACGCGCGTCATGAGCGAGAGATCGATCATCGAGGATTCATCCAGCACGATAAGGTCTGCATGGACCGGATTGGAGGCATTATACGCCGGGCGGCCGGACTCATGGCGGATACCCAGTAGCCGGTGTATGGTGGAGGCTTCATCCGGGATCAGCCGCCTGGTTTCTTCCGGCAGGTCCATTGTTGTTTTCGCCCGGCTGATCGTTTCGCGTAACCGGTCGGCCGCCTTGCCCGTGGGTGCAGCCAGCCTTACAACATATCGGGACCCCGGAGGGCGCAGCATCACTTTGAGTGCAAGGATCCGGGACACAGTGGTTGTCTTCCCGGTGCCGGGACCGCCGGAAATGATTGCCAGATTTCGTACCGCCGCCCCGAGCGCGGCAAACACCTGCTCGTTATTTGTCCACCCTTCCGGGAACACCCGCCGCAGACTGGACCGTAGCGCCTCTTCCCCCGGCATCGTCTCCACGGGGACCGACAATTTCCTGAGCGCCGACTCCACCGTGTGTTCGTAATACCAGTACCGCGCAAGGTAGAGCCGGCGTCCATCCAGTATCAGCGGCTTGAACTCTCCGGGCTCCCCCACGATCGTGCGCAGTTTCCTCAGGGCCGCTACTGTCGCCTTGATCTTCTGGTCCGAATCAACATCCAGACACACGTGCCCTTCTTCCAGACCGGAAGCCAGCGCAAGCACTGCTTCATCCAGCTCCGGCCCGGCCGTGGGTTCAGACTTCCTGAGAAGCGCCGACAGTGACCGCGCAAAAAACTCCATCATGTTCTCCCCGTCTCCATCAGACACGTTTCCAGTGCCCGGACGAGCTCCGGTCCAGGTCGATCATAGTAGACGCCGGTCTGCTCTCCCTGACGCATACCCCTGAGGAACAGGTAGATCACTCCCCCAAAATGGTTGTCATACGAATACCCCGGTACACGCGTCTGAAGATACCGGTGTACGGCAATACTATAAATGAGGTACTGGAGATAGTAGTGTTCGTGTGCCATGACTTCGGTGAGAATCAACCCGTCATACTGTGCGGGCGAGTTCCCGAGTTGATTCGATTTGTAGTCCAGAAGATAGTACTTCCCGTTCTGTTCAGCCAGCAGATCGATCGTGCCGATCATAAATCCGCGCATATCGCGCTCTCTGAGTTCTGCTGCGGCCGCTGAGAATACTTCCGGGAGTCCATGCCGTGGATCCTGTACTATCTCTCGTATATGATCGATGTTGAGCCGGTCCATACGATACACAAAATCAAGTTCCCGCACACACTGTCGTTTCTCTACATTCCGCAATTGAAGTCCTCCGGGCCCGAGCGGAACAGAAAGTGCAGCGGCGACCATCCGGGAGAGCGCAGGAGCGAACTCCTGCCGGTACCCGCCTCTCTGCAATGCCCGTGTGACGCGTGCCTCGATCTGGTCATCGGAACTCTGGAAATCCAGCTGTTCAAACAACTGATGCCACATTCTCCCTGTCCTCGCTCCGGCCGGGAACGAAAAGATGGACCATTCCTCCGCGGGAGGGAGTGGGCTTTCCCTTGTTCCGGCGTCGAGATCCCGCCCGGATCTGATCCAGTCATTGGTCAGGGATGTATAACTTGTATAACTCCAGGAGGGAAATATTAATCCCCTTCTGAAGGTCCTTGGCTGCAATTCATCCCCGGTGGAGGTTATGGCTGAGCGCGTGTTCGTCCCGGGTTCCGGGTGTGACGTCCCCAGGACGGAAGACGACATCGCGCCCTTCAGGCCCTTGACCAACTCGTGCACCGGCCGTACGACATCTGCATGGGCGAGCTTCTTCATGTTCGCACTTTTCCCGCCACAATCCTCGAAGAAGAGCCAGGAAAGCGCCGCGTGTTCCATCTTATTGGCCTGCCCCCATACAACATAACACCGTTGGCGGGCGCGTGTCAGCGCCACGTACAGGAGCCGCAGACTTTCTGATTGCCGTTCCTGTTTCATTGTCTCGAAATGGAGATCCCACTCGGGGGAACCGATGTCAGCAGTGAGCACCGGCATCTCCCGCGATTTCTTCTTTCCAACGCTCTTTTCCTGGTGGTAGAAGACCGGCGGTCTATTGGATCGGGCTTTTTTCTCCTCCTTCCCTTCCCAGGCATACGGACAAAAAACCACGGGGTATTCCAGACCTTTGCTGGAGTGTACGGTCACGATCTGCACCCGCTTCGCATCACTTTCCAGCCGGATGCTGGTTTCATCCGACTCCTCTGCTGCATCCGCCACCTGTTCCTCCAGCCATCGGAGCACATGGTCATGACCGGGATGCAGGATGCTTTCCTGATGAAGCAATTCGATCAGGTGGAGCAGATCTGTAAGCCGGCGTTCCGCATTCACATACATGAGCAGGTGTTCGGAGATGGACTTCCCGCCGGCGGCAATCCCGTTGCCATAGAGCAATTCCATTGACATCCGGATGAATCCATTCTCCGCGTTTTCCCAGATCCCGCGTAACCGAACAAAGCGGTCGGCGATTTCCCCGTATGCAGCCGAGTTTTGTTTGATGGCGGCAATACCCGCCGCCGTGTACCCCACCGTGGAAGAGATGAGAGCGGTGGACAGCGAGGACTCGTGCGAGGGTGATACGATGGCGCGCAACAGCAGAAGAAGGTCCTTTGCCCCTTCGGACCCGAACACGTTCCCCATGGCCTTCACGATGGAGGGAATTCCTGCCGAGCGAAGAACTTCCTGTACCGTGTTCGCCTGGGCGTGGGTGCGGACAAGAACCGCGATATCACCGTGAGAAAGTTCCCCCTCTGCTGGATCCTGACTCGGAACAAGTTGTCCAATCTCATCCGCCACGGCCCGTACAGCCATACGTTGTGCGTCAGGTTTACTCCACCCCTTCTGACTGCCTTTCTTATTCTGGCGTTGTGGCGCCTCCGGCAGAAGAAACCAGTGTAATGCGGACCGACGGGGGATCGCCGGCAGCCGGACAGGAGCTTTTCCCTTATCGTGTTGGGCACGCACAGGAGGATATCCTGTCTTTTCCCCATCGAAAAACGGATATTCCTTCCCCCCGAATGTGAAGATACCCGTTACGGCCGTCACAAGGTCCTTTGCAGACCGGTAATTCACGGACAGGGTGGTTTTCCGTGACTTTGGAATGGACGCCGTCGCCCCGAAGTACGCAAAAATATCTCCTCCGCGGAACGAATAGATCGCCTGTTTCGGATCACCCACGAACACAACCGGATGGTCTGCACCTTCGTAGATCCGGCGGAAAATATCAAACTGAAGCGGATCAGTGTCCTGGAATTCATCGATGAGTGCTGCGCGGAATGTACTTTGCAGGGCGGCAGCAAGCCGGACGCCGCCCGGTGCAACCAGGGCGTTGTGCACGTGCAACAGCATATCACCGAAAGAAAGGACTCCCTGCTCCCGTTTGCGCCGCGCAAAACGCTCCCGTACATAGGCGATAAGATCATGTGTTACCGCGAGGGCCACGTTCGTTGGGTCTTTTGTCCTGCGCGCCGTCTCCAGTTGAATCGCCGCCGGTACTAACTCGAGGAACGGATTACCGGCAATTTCACGGAGCTTCTTCAACCGGCCCGTGGTCATCAGCCGTCCCGTGGTCCGCCAGTCGGACTCGGAGGCACCATCAAAGAAAGCCGAATGTTCCACGCACCAGCCATACTCCTCGACCGACAGATGTCCGAGATGCGTGCGGGCAAAGTCGGCGACAACGGATTCCAGAATCGGCAGGTCGTCGGTCAGGACTTCAGCTGTAAAATCCATGCCCGAGGAGAATGCCTGCTCGCGGAGAACACGCCGGCAGAACCCGTGAATCGTGAATATGGCAGCCTCATCAAACGCAACGAGTGCCGCTGCCAGCACTTTTTCCGCCTGCGTCAGGGTTTCCTCTGAACAAAGAAGCTGTTGGAGCCGGGCCTGCAGGTCATGGTCCTCGAGCGTCTCCAGGGACCGGGCACTGATCGAATCGCGGATTTCCCGGATGCGGGAGCGGATACGGTCACGCAGTTCAGCAGTCGCAGCTTCGGTGAATGTCACCACCAGAATCTGACTGACCTGCAATTTCTGCTCGACAAGGAGCAGGATGTACCTGCTCGTAATCGAGTAGGTCTTCCCTGTTCCCGCGCTTGCTTCGATCAGTTCAAAGGCCATTGTCCGCTATTTTTTCTTCTTGGTGAAGTCTGTCTCTATCATACCCCGTCTGGCCGTCACGGCGATCATTCTGGCGAGTGCCTCGAACTCTTCGTTGATGGCCTCTTCGCCTGAGCCAAAGGCCCGCGCATAGTACTCGTCCAGACTCTCACTATAGCCACCGTACCTGTTCGGGTCATCCCAGGACTCCCTGAACTTCGCGAGCACTTCCCCGGGGTCTTTTTCCTCAGTCTCCTGCGCATACTTCAATGCCAATCCCGGGAAAAAGTGGAGGGGTCGCCGGAGTCCCTCGCCATACCAGAACAAGAGCTGCTCCAGGAGCTTCTCCGGGTCCTTCACCTGCGGGAATTCCTTCAGACCATTTACACCCAGAAGGCTCCCGCACAATCCGCCCCTGGTATGGTGTGGATGGAGAAGGCAGACGCTCAGAAACCGGATCCAAAATGAAATCACATCCGCATCGTGAATTTTCCCCGGTTTTACGAGAAACATTCCACGGGATGTGACGTCGGGCTGGTACACTTCCAGCACCCAGTCTCCGACAACAATTTCGCCGGCAATAGCCGGAAGTCGTGGCTCTGCAGTCAGTGCCTTGAATGAAGTCACAAAGGCATTGGCTTCTTTCATGACGGAAGTAAATCCGTATGATCCGGGCACGCCAACGGGCAGCCGGCCGTCGGCAAGGAGGACGGCGAGTAATTCCCTGTCAACCACCTCCCCTTTCGGAAGAAGCTGGATGAGGGCCCGGTAGATCGCCCGCGTCTCCACCTTCCCCACAGCGAGGGGTTCCTGCGATTCCACTGCATCTGCTTCTTCCCGGTATCGTACGCCAAGACGTTTTTCGAAGAGCGCTCGCGTGGGGTGCTCATAGAAGCGGCACAATTCATCCAGTCGCACTTTTTTGAGTTCGATTCCTGCATCGGGCAGCACGTCGGCGAACAGCGAATGATGTATTTCTGAACCGGTCCCAATGCCCCTGCTGATCCGGCAGGCTTCAGAAGAATAGCTGAAGAGTCGGGGATCAAGGCCGTCAAAATAGCGGGAGGAAAACGACTGCAACGGATGGGCGATGTGCAGCGCGGCCATCGCTTCCTTCACCGGGTCCGCATTTCTGTCCGGATCTCCCGCGTACCCGATTTCTGCCGCAAACTCCAGAAGCTCGGCAACCACCGGTGACATCGGACGGGCTCTGCCCGTCTTCACGTCCTCCCCGATATATGTCATGAGCAGCCGTTCACGAGCGGAGAGCAGAAGTTCCAGGAAGAGATACCGGTCGTCCAGACGGGCTGACCGGTCCCCGTGCCGGTAATACGTCTGCATCAGGTCAAAGCTGGGCGGTTTTACGTTGCGCGGAAACTCGCCGTCGGCCATCCCCAGCAGCGCAACCACCTTGAAGGGAAGCGGCCGCATGGGTTTCATCGAACAAAACGTAATCCCGCCTCCAAGAAACCGCATCCAGGGAGCGGATTCCGACTGTTCCGCGGAAAACAAGGAGCGGAACACCGCACTCTCTACGGCGCCAACATATCCTGCGTCCTCGCTCGCAGACACGGCCTTTGTGATGATCTCACGTATACTCTCCCGGCTTTCAAGGTACTCCCTCGTCGGTCCGATGAACCTATCCAGCCACGCTGAGAGAACCCCTCCCCATTCGGTCATCGTCCTCGGGTTTCGGAGATCTCCCACCCAATCCTGCAACGCGTGCACAAACGTACCAAAGCGGTCCAGAAGGTCGACCTGCTGTCCCTCGATGGTATCAAACGGAAGAATCCCATGGAACATCGGGACGGCATCTCCGGCGAGCGCACGGGGCAACCCTACGCCGAGAATCATCCGTTCAAGACCCCATGACCAGGTGAACTGCTCGGACTCAGGGAGTTCCCATTGTTGTTTTTGCCCACCGCTCATTCCCCACCTGATACCCGACTGCTCCACCCAACCGGCAAGTGTGTCCAGTTCATTCACAGCGATGGCAAATGTGTCGCGGACAGGTCCGGTTCGGAGAAGATCAAGAATCAGATCGGCATCAAACCGGGTCGCCGGGAGGTTCAGAAGGCGCGTCCAGACATCCACCACGGTATCGATCTGTCCTCTTTCCCGGTCGGTGATATCGTAGGGAAGTATCCTGCGCGTGGCGGATGCGCCGATGTCGCTGTGTGATGCGCGGGGAAACACGGCCTCAACATAGGGCGCGTACATGTTGATATCGGGAGCGAGTACCAGGATGTCCGACGGCAGGAGCACCGGATCCCGATCCAGCATGGCAAGCAATTGGTCGTACAGTACTTCCACTTCACGCATACGTGTATGACAGCTATGGATCCGGAACGAATCATCGTCCTTTCGTGCGGGAACGGGTTCTTCCGAAAGGGAGAGAATCCCGGTTTGAAGCGTATGCAGAAGTGTGTTCTTGCCGGGGTCTTCAAAAAGTCCGACCGTGCCTGCCCCGACGCCTTCCGTTTCCACGACAAACCGTATGAAGTCGCGTCCTTGTTTTCCAAACGATCCCAGAAGGGCATGCGGCACATCCACGTGCATCAGTTCGGCGGAATACACGAGGTCGGTCCTGACCCGCATCCGCTCATCAGCTATGTCATCCCACTTCTCGCGGCAGGGGTTCAGTACATACGCACACACAGTGGTTTGTGCTCCCAGGGCATGCAGAATATCCACGTAGGCGGGAGAAAGAGAACTTATGCCGAATACGCTTACCCGTTCCGGAAGTCCCTTGACCGGATTCTTCAGAGCCTGGAGGAATGATTGGAAAAGGCGGGCGCGATGAGGATGTGTAATCCCGGCTGTTATTCGTTGCCAGAGTTCCGCCTGCCAGAGCTCATCGTTGCCAAGGTTCAGCCTGGTGCCGGCCTCCCATTTTTCAAGCCATTCCATGCGGTAGACAAGATACCGGTTGAAGAGTTCGGCAAGGCGGCCGGCCAGATCAAAGCGTCGGGCACTGTCACCCTTCGTGAGATAGGTGTGAAGCGGCGGGTGTCGGCTCACAAACTTTTCGTCTTCGAGGATCCCCAGAATATGCCATTGGAGGATATCCACGTCATACACGGAACGGGAGGGCAGATCGGGATTGACGATGCGGTAGAGATCCCAGATAAACTGGCCCGGACTCCGGTAACACATGTTTGCGGATATGCCCTGTGTGCGGGCAAGCCGGATGTCCATCCACTCACCCACGGTCCGGTCATGCACGACCACAAGTTCCGGCACCAGGGGCGCAGAAAGCGGATGTGCCCTGATGTCCGCCGCGAACCGGTCCGCAAGCAGTTCAAGTCGGTTTGACTGGACGATCTGGAGGCTGTGGTTGCTCATCAATGTCGGGAACTCATCGGTTGTGTGCAGAGAGGATTCCCCGATCCGGCTACACGCAGTCGTGGCATCAGGGTACTCCCCTCCGGCTTAGTATACAGTGACAATATCAGCAGTGGGATAGTAGTGATGTAAGATCTGCTCTGCCGTCCGGCCGGCCAGAGCCATGCCGACCGCGCCTGACTGACACATACCCACGCCGTGCCCCCACCCTGCGCCTTTCACGAGAAACCTGTCCGGTCGTTTCGGCGGCCCCTGTGGAGTAATGACAACACAGGAGCTTCGCAGCGGCGGATTCCAGGCCTGACGGAATTCAAGTTCCGAGGAAACCCGGAGTCTTCCCTGCTCTCCAACAAACACGGCGCTGAGAATCCTGCCGGAATTCCCGCGCCGGACGGAATCTATGCGGAGAAGGCGACCCACCTGGCCGCCGTTTGTGCTCTTCAACTTGATAGAATCTGCGGCCGTAGGCACTTCCCACCGCCAGTATTTCCGGCTCCAGTCGGGAAGTCCCGGATTGGTCAGAGGATTGCAGTATGTCGCAGGGCCGGAATGTAACCAGCGGCGTAACACCCCTTCGTCATTCAGGGAGTCCGCCTCCAGAGTATCCGCATCAATGTGCGCACTCCAGTACGGCTGCGGACCGCTACGCCCCGGCCAAACGTTTTCCACGCTTTCTGAATGTCCGCCGCAGTTGGAAGCAAAGAATGCGTTGATGGGTGCACCACGGGACTGCAGTATGATCCCCCGCGTAGCACGGATGGCGCGGTCAATCTCCGCAGTACTCCGTGTTATCCCCCCAAACACCTGACAGTCAACATCACCGCAAATGTCATATCCGTCGTTTGCATACATCCGATTTCGCAAGGCCGCAAACGCTTCAGACCGTGCGGCAACGGACTGTGCGCGTAAAGCCTCGAATGGAGCCGTCCCGATCTCATACGGAACCACGCCACGGAGATACCGCTCCACCGGGAGGGAGATGACCAGGCTGAGACGTCCGGGTGACTGAACACGAGCCCGGAGTTCTCCCTCGTACCGTCGATCTTCCTTTCCTTCCCACCACCACCCGATTCCGTACGGAACATCACGAATGAGAAGAGTTCCCGTGTCGCGTGCTGCACTCAGGATCAGAAGCGTGTCTTCCAGCACAACAGTCCCGCACTGTAACCGTACAAGCGTGTCACGGCAACTGAGAAGCACCTCACTGCCATCTTTCAGTATTGTCGCCCCGCGCGCCCGTGCATGCCATGTACCGCCGGGTACAAGGGTGACCCGGTCAAGGTTGGCGATAATCTGAACCCTGATTACCGGTTCCTTTGCGCGAACCCCGCAGGAGACAAAAAGGCAGAGACACAACAGTAAGGCCAACGTTCTGAGTTTCATTGGTCCTGTATTAAGCGTTCGGCAGTTGAAGCAGGTTTGAAGACCTGGCGCCGGGGGCGCGGAATATATCTGGTGTAGTATAATCAAAATTTCCTCGGAAAGTCGCATGCAATTCTCTACCGTGACTATCCAGAAACAATGTGGTATATATCCGGAAGGTCTGCAAACTCCATCTGCTGGAGATCCCCATGAGACGCAAGACCCTCTCACTGTTCGGCATCGTGTGTCTTGCATCGGCCGCGGTCGTACAAAACTGGATCCGGGTAAACCTGCTCGGATACCTTCCACGCTCCACGAAAACCGCAGTGTGGGTTTCAAAGAGTCCGGTTCCCCACGCAAAGAAATGTGAGATCTGCGATGCCCGAACGGGGGAGAGTGTGTTCCAGTTGCCGGTGATGGAGGAATGCGGAGCGTACGGCCTCTTTGCATCCACATGGCGACTAGATTTCTCGGCTCTCTCTTGCACCCGGGGAATATATCATCACAGTGGACTCCACATTCATTGACGTGACCGGCTGCTGGCATGACGCGGCTGACTACCTCCAGTACGTCACCACATCGGCATCGGCGACCTATCAGCTACTCTTCGCCTACAAAGAAAGCCCCGAGGCTTTTGGGGACACATGTCAGGCAAACGGCCTCCCGGGAGGAAATGGTATACCGGATGTCCTAGATGAGGCGCGCTGGGGATTGGAGTGGCTCCTGAAAATGAGCCCGGCGCCGGGGATGATGTTCGATCAGATCGTTGCACGGGTGAACCGCAGGGGCTTGCCGGGTATTCGAACCGGTCCACGGGGATTGCATCAACGGCGGGAAAGTTTGCCTCCGCGTTCGGACTGGGAGCCATGGTCTTCAAACATACGGACTCATCGTTTGCAGGTACGCTGGGCGACAGAGCCCAGACCGCATACACCTACGGCCTGGAACATCCGGGTGTGTGCCAGACTGCACCCTGCCGCACACCGTATTATTATGAAAAAGACAATTGGACGGACGACATGGAACTGGCGGCCGTGCAGCTCGCCCTTGCGACCGGTGAGGAGGATTTGCTGTCTGCTGCCCTGACAATTGCAGAACAGGAAAAGGTGGTACCCTGGATGGACGGAGGGAGAATCGGGCATTACCAGTGGCATCCGTTTCTCAATCTGGGGCATGTCGGGCTCACCCGCTGCAACAACCTGACAATCCGCAGGCAGACAGTTGAGTTTCTACGGCATGGGGTGGAGCGTGTCGCTCTGCGCACCCGGACGAGCCCATTCCGCATAGGGGTGCCGTTCATCTGATGTTCGAACAATCTCGTGTGTTCATTCCTTACACACGCCCGACTCTATCGTGAGCTCTCGAACGACACCGCATGCGGTGATGTGGAGGCCGGAATGCGGGACTGGTTATGGGGATGTAATCCCTGGGGCACATCCATGGTGGTGGGCTTGCCCCGCAGCGGGACCTCTCCGCGTGACCCCCATTCGGCGTATTCCCATCTCCAAGGATACCCGGTTGACGGCGGACTAGTAGACGGTCCCATTGCCGGATCGGGACCGGGTCAGGCACGTTGCGGGATCCGGTTGTTGTGCGGCCTCCAAACATCGTAGCTGGCGAAAAAGAAATCCTGGATGATCCGCGTCCTCTCCTGAGAAGCGGTGATACCGTACCAGTAAATTTTCTGCTGGAATTGATGATTACGCGGACTGACAACACGGCAGCCAACTGCCTCATCGATATCGCCGGCCGCGAGAACATCAACGCCCTCATGCACCGCTACGGATGGTATGGAAGTGAGGTCACGCGCAAGTTCCTCAAACGTGCGGTCGAGGATCCGGCGTACAGAACCATACGGGGGACCGAGACATGCGCACTTCATGCTGCCGAGTTTCTCTTCCGTATTCAAACGAATCAGCTTATAAGTCCCTGGGTTAGCCAGCAGATGAAGGTATTACTGGGGAGGCAACTGGACAGGTCGAAATTGGCGGCGGGTCTGCCGGACTCGGCAATGTTCTATCACAAGACGTGCTGGTGTTCGTACTGGACCCACGACGTCGGCATTGTAGACGACGAGAAAGTGCGCTACATCGTAGCGTGCTTTTTGCCGCTCAGGGAAGGGAGCGCACTGCCAGAGATGAGGGAACTCTCTGAACGGGTCTATCAGCTGATGCGTACGCGGCAGCGATAGCCTTCAGTGTTCTATGGCACTATTTGCAAAGAAGGAGTTTCTTTGTTTCCCGATAGCCACCCGCCCGTAGTGTATAGAAATAAGTGCCACTGGGCAGATTCGTGGCATCAAATTGTACCTGATGATTGCCGGCATCCTGATCACATGCCACCAGATCAACAATGGGCTGTCCCAGCATATTGTACACCTTAAGCGTGACGTATGATGAACCGGGGAGATCGTAGTTGATCGTGGTTGACGGATTGAATGGATTGGGATAGTTTTGAAACAAAGAATGATGCATTGGAGAGTTCGACGCTTGATCCTCGCTCACCGCACTTGGGAATTCAACGTACGTAACAATGGGTCCGGCCCACGTCACCGCCCACCCGCGGACGCCACCACCCACCTGCGCGAAATCAAGAGTCCAGAAAGTGCCCTCCGAACTGAAGGAGAACACAGAAACCCAGTTCTTACCGCCGTTGGTGCTCCTGTATATGGTTTTTCCCCTCGCAAGGTAGAAATCCCCACCGAACCCCGACACATCGGACTCTCCGGTATCACGACCAGGCAGGACGATGCCAGTCCATGTGACCCCTCCATCCTCAGTCCAGACCCCAGCATTCCCATTAGTCATTACGCCTCTCAACGCATCCACGAACCATATTGAAACAAAACCTCCATAGCCGGTGAAATGAAAGGACCACGTACCACCAGCATCTGTAGAGCGGTACGACCCCCTGGTTGAGCAAAACCAGAACTTGTCCTCCCCAGAGACTGCAAAGTTAGTCACTACCCCCAGTTCGCCCTCGACCTGAAGAGGACCACTGCCCATAGGATTCCAGGTAGCTCCTCGATCGGTCGTCTTAAGTAGCAGGAATGACCCTCCGATAGGATCGCCGAGTGCGTAACCAATATTTGCATTTACCATCTTAAAGCCGTTCAAGAACGCACCGCTGGCAACAAGGGAATAGACCTGTTGCCAATTCTTTCCCCCATTAGTTGTACGCCAAATGGCAGTGTTCCCTCCCAGATCGGGAGCGGATGTGATCATTGCTGTGTTGGAATCGATCGCTTCGATACCCCAGATGTTGCCCGTGACCGTTGGTGTCGTAACCATCTCCCACGAGGCACCGCCGTTCACCGTGCGCATGGTCGGACCGCCGTACTTGCCGACAGTCCATCCCACATTCATATCAACGGCTTTCACAAAACCTAGAGGTTGACCGGTCGCAGCAACTTGTTCTGACCAACCGGTCTGACAAAGTGATGTCCCAACTGCGAAAATGATCAACAAGACTATCAATAGCTGTCTCATTGCAATCCTCCCGCATAAAAATGGTTCTCAATTGCGGTGCGCTCTCAGCCATTTCAGGATCGGTTGCCAGACCATCGCAGGAGCCTGAGGCGCAGCAAAGAGATCGATGTGACCGAATTCAGTCAACGGGTTTCCGGTCCCCAATTCGACGAGCTTATGGGTGATATCCGCGCTGCCGAGCAACGTCGTCCCGTACATGGTATATGGCCCCAGACCGCCCTTCGCTCCGAGATTGAAGATGGGGACTCGTATCTCTCCGATGTGGTCATCGAAGGGACTGTCAACAACCTCTCCCACCCACTTGTCGAGGTCGATGATGAATTTGTTGGCTTCGTAAGGAACACCCGCCTCGAGAAAGTCTAGCCACTGCGGTATCGTTATGAGCTGCAAGTCGATCGGAAAGCCTGAATTGTCCATGACGCCTGCAAGGTAATGTGTCGTGAGGTCGTCACCAAAGATTTGCCCGCTTCCGAACCAAAGGGCGACTTGAAGATTGGTGAAACCCAGAAACAACTCTGAATTTCCATCCGGACTTATTCGGGCCAAATTGCCGATCAGTTGAAACGGTATGTCAGCCTGGTATACCCCGCTGTTGCGAAGAGGTTCGTAAAGGCTCAAGTCATTGACGAATGACTGGCGCACAGCGGGATCATTTGACTTCAGGAGCATGTCAGCACAAACAAAGCCCTTTATTTGGCGCGAACGAGCAGGCACTTGCGTCTCATGATTCAGGGCAGCATAGCCGGTCGCTCCACCGCTGCTATATCCCAATAAGATCATCTTGTCATACCCGTTGCCAGTCAGGAATCGTAACGAACGAGCGACCGCCATCGCGGATAAAAGATCATCAATGTTCCTCTGCATGCCCCAATCTTTCATGAACTCGAAATTCGTGGTTCCTGCAGGTACGATCGCCCAACCCTGATCAATGCCCCAGACATCGACATTATTTTCAGCGAGGAAGACCGCCAGACCAAAGTCATCCGGCGTATTGGCTGACCGTGTGCCCAGCAAAAACATACCCTCGAAATCTTTTGCGTCACCATGAAGAAGGAAGATGGCGTCCTTTGACTTGCCGGGACGGCAGAAACTTGGTTCCTTTACCACACGGTGAATTCCAATTTTATCGTGGATTCCTGGTCCCACCCGGACCTGAAACTTGTAGTGGACAATTCCTCCTGCAATGAGTTGACGCTCGAATCCGAGGATATATCTTCCGCACTGCACCTTGGCCAATGAGCCGGCTGATGCCGTTTCTCCTCCTCCCGCAAGCTCCCATCCACTTAATCCGATTACCTCAAGTGCTATTGGTTCGGCATCCCCAGTTTCTGTGACAGAGGGTTGTTGCCCCGCATCATCGGCAACCGGAGGCTGTTTTTCGCACCCCCAGAAAACCAGAAGAGTGAGCAGAAGGCCGGTGTATAGCAGCGCGCAGGAGCCGCATGGAATCCTCCTTGGTAAGTTGTTGGAATGCTGGCTGGCGGAAAAATGTTTCCGTCACCCAAATGCCGGTAACCGGTGGAAGGATCAGTTCGTTTCAAGTGTATAGCATTCCTGCTACAACGTCCAGAAAAACAATATGCAATCTCTTGTTGACATTCCTTGTAGTCACTGGAGGGCTATCTTGGTACGCTCGTCCCCTTTGTTCCAATCCGGGGAGACTTCGGGTCACTGAGTGATTTCTTCAGTTCGCTATGTGAAGAGGCGATGACAACACCTTTCCTGAGTTGTGCGAAGGCGACACCGAATGTCCTTTTTACCCACCGATAGAACGACCAGTCATTCAAAAAACCGAGTTCAGAACCGATTTGATAGCCATACAAACGTCTATCCCTCAAACGTCGACACCACATGTTCCTGCCTGCGTTTGTTCACATACGCACCGACCGTCATCCCATAGCGCTGCCGGAAGATTCGATCCAGGTTTCCCGGGTCAACGCAAAATTCGGCCGCGACATCTTTCAGGGTCCGCCCCTCCTGCCAATGATTCACAAAATATGCGAGACCTTTGTCATAACGTACAGTGCTCATGCGGCGTCAGGAAGGGTGCATGGGTGTGACAGGATTGAATGTCATGACAACAGGCGTTTTCGACAGGTCCCGCCAGCGATAATGATCAGGAACCCGGGAGCAACAATGCCGGTGCCTACTGGTTAGTCGGGTGAGTGAACGAAAGGTTACAAAGAGATCATGAGGGGGACTGCCCTGGTACAATACGGAGCTATCGCGCTTGCCAATCCCCCGTCGCCACATATGCCCCCCAGGTAAACGGATGGTCCGGCCTGCCGCGTAGCCGCTGTTCTCTGATGCGCTCCAAGGCGACTTTCTGCATCAGGGCGGGGTACGGGATCTTCTCACCCCCGGTTCTATGTGAAGGCAACATGGTAGCATAGAGATCTTTCATAAACTTCATCGTTTCAAGGTCAGGCACCTGCCAGAGAGTACTCACCACGGATTTCGCTCCAGCTATCTGGAAAGCCCGACGCAAACCGTAGACGCCTTCACCTTGTTTGACGTTTCCCAGTCCTGATTCACACGCAGAAAGTACAACAAGTTCCACGCCCTCAAGGGGTAAGGCGGAGACCTCCAGAGCGGTAAGGATGCCGTCTTCAGTTCCATATTCCCTGGCGCCCCGACCGTGCAAATTTGCTCCGGCAAGAAGCAATCCCGACAGAAGCAAAGGATTTTCCCCGTTGCCCGACCCTTCTGATCCGGCAGGTGGACGCGAGGCATCCAGAAAGTATCCGTGCGTCGCGAGGTGTAACACCCGCTTGCCGGCCGATGTTGCCTTGAACACCTCTTCACTCGCCATGGATCCCACCAGATGAACCACAGGCTCTGACGGATTGTACTCGCGCCAGGTATCCACAATTCCCCCGACTTCGATCCTTGTGTTATATAGACGTGAAACCGTCATGCTCTTCAACTGTTCACAACCAGATCGCATGTTGCGAAGTTGATATGGATCCTCAGATCCAGAGTTCCTCACAGCAGACGGACGAGAGGCAATTCGTTCTGACGCCGGCGCATCAAAATCCGGATCCCCCAGCGCGAGCAGTCCGGATCCGGACGAACCAGCACCCTCCTTGGGAATGATATCACGAACAGCAGAGAGACTATGCAATAAGTTTTTTTCAATGATGTACTTTCGATCGCTACCCATCAATGCGGCAAATGAGACCAGATTCAATCCGCCATCCGGGGCGACACAGATCATCCTTCGGCCGTTCAGAACGGATTCGAATGGCCGCCAAACAAGATCGTATAAGGTGGCCGCAATCTTTCGGTATTCCATCCCTTCCTTTGTACCAACCGGTTTCCGCCGTTCGGCAATTACTGCCATGTGCCTCCGGTAAAGGTCGACGGTCCGGTCTATTATTGCCGCATCACCCAAATTGAAAAGACTGGCCCTCCCTGATTTCTCCACTACGAGGGCGATGTATCGAGGGGTCACCGTATCAGGATTCACGAACACGTAATTGATGAGCACAAACTCAACCGCGACGGCGTCGCGGGGCATGTGACGTATGACCTCATCAACGTCCACCCGCTGTTCTCGCACTGTTTGAGGAAAACTTGCACTCTGCCGTGCGAGCGAGGATTCCAGCTGATTCACCCTACGTTCGAGGGAATCGATCCCCCGGTTAAACACTGCTTCACTTTGATCTTGAAGACCGTTGACGATACCGCGTTGCCAGGTGAAAACGTGTGGAGCGATATTCATCGGCCAACTGCGACTGTAAGGGAATCGGTCTCGCGAACGAGCCTTTGTCTGCGAAGAAAGGCCTGCTCCGTTGCCTGGCCTTTGGTCGAGAGGACAATCCCCGCTATCTTCTGGATGGCAGCTTGATCGGAGGGCTGAGCATCAAGAAATATTGAAATGTATCCGTCTACCGAACGACGCAATGAAGATGAATAGGAATGGGCATTCTTCTCGGACAACACACGGACGTTCCGGTGGAAATTCCTCATTCGGACGTTAACCGCGTGTTCAGCCATCTCCAGGGCTTTGGGATAATCACCGACCCTTCTATAGTACTCACCATACGTATCAAGAATTGTTGCGAGAGTCGGGTTTTCGGAAGTCATACGATCGTGCTGCGTTGCAAGCGCCAGACTGAGGAGAGAGTCAGCGAGGCAGAATCTTCCTGTGTGCATGTACGTGCGGGCGAGCCCGAGCCATGCTGGCACGTTCCGCGCAGTCCCGCTGCCCCAGAGAGAATCCGTCAGAATCAAGGCCTCCACAAACAGGGACTCGGCGAGCGTGTACTGTTTTGCCATACCAATAACATTCACCCAACAACCGCATCGCCATCGCAGTTCGCGTCTGGGGTTCAGCGAGATGTCGCCAGCACTCGATCGCTTTTGAAAGCGGACCTACTGCGTCTGCGTGCCTTCCCCGCGCAACCAGCGTTGCTCCCCTTCCCAGAAACCACCTACCAAGCATTGGATCATCCGGCCGGAGCTTTTCTTCGATGGAGACGCGGGTACGGTTCCCAAGAGCTTCGGCTTCCTCGAACCTCCCTTGGAGTTCATAGTGCTGGGCGAGATTGCCCAAACAGATAGCTGTTCGCACGGAAGCAGATCCGTACTTTGTTTCCCAGTTTTGAAGAGCTTCCTCCAGGAGAGGTTCTGCCTCATCAAACCATCCCAATGACCAATAGGTCACAGCCAGCATCGTCAGCGTATATGCCAGACTCGGGTCATCGGGGTGCAATACCCTTCGGAGTCCCTCGAGTGCTTTCCTGTACAGGTAAACGGCCTTTGTGTAGTCCCCCTGCCTCTGATAGTAGGATGCAAGGTTATGGAGTGCTGAGGGGTATCTGGCCTGTTCGGTCGCATGAGCCTTTTCATATATCTGGAGCGCCTGCTCCAGGACTCTTTTCGCCTCGACATCCCTCCTGAGGGTGAGGTAGATTTCCGAGAGCTCGAGAAAAGCGTCAGCGACTCTGGGGTGATGAGGACCGTACACGCTCTCTTTGATCTCGCATGACCGTTTAGCATGCACCAGCGCTTCCTGGGGAAGCACAATGGTGGCACTCGTGAGTAATGCGGCTAGCACATCCAACACATTTGCCACAATCGTGTCCGCTCTCCCGAATTCCATTTCCGCTTTGGGAAGAGCTTGTCTGGCCAGGTCCAGGGCGGCAGGCATGGCAGGTCCGAAGCCGACGGCGAGTAACGAATCGGCTTGGTGAAGGAGTTCTTTCCAGGTCTGAGCGTGGGCGGGTGGGAAACAATCGAACAGAAGGATCAGCACGACAACAACCGAAATTCTGGCCGACATCGGAGGACCCCCGAGTGAGGATGGGAATAGAATAAAGATAGCGATATAGATATGGCGTGTCAACTCCAGACACTACCAACCAAGGTTAGTAACCGGGTTGTTCGAATGGTTTCGATCGATGTACGCTGATTCATGTGGGACCCGCATGCGATACGGTTTCCTCATTTTGAAATGTCGTGGACAAGATGTACATTTCGCTCGCCTTGCGCACACAGCCACTGATTCTGGGGCACGATCTCACAACGGTTACTGAATCTTGACGGATCAGGAAATCATCAGGGGATTTCTGAAGGGGTCCAAACGCGAGTACGCCGAGGTACTCGGTTGGATTAGCGCTGTCGTCCATGCGCGAATATGGGTGAACAGGGTCGCACCCGAAGACGCCATCGCCGATACCAGACTGAAACTACTCCTGAATTTCCGCCAGAACACCTTCCGGCTTGAGTCTTCGCTGAAGACATATGTCCAACGTATTACGCTCTACACACTTGTGGACACGATCCGTCGACAGAAGAAGTACGCTCCTCTGGACACTGAAGGTATTCCGGCCGACACCACCAATCCCCACTCCCAACTGGAGAGTGATGAGCAACTGGCGTTGCTCGAACGTGCCATGGCCATTCTGCCGGATACGTGCCAGGCGTTGTTCCGCATGGTCCTTCAGGAGAAGATCCGATACAAGGGTATTGCGTCACAAGAGGGTACAACAGAAGGTGCAATAAAGACACGATTTGCTAGGTGCAAAGCCAGACTTACTGAAATCATGCGTCTTATAGGATGACACATTCGGAGTGTTCCTACGACTATCCATGGAGCACACGACGTCCATAGAACCGCACTGAACGAGTCAGAAAAAGCAGCATACCGACAATGGACACGAAAGATTTAAAGGAGCTCCTCCCGTTTTTTGTTGCCGGGAGCTTAAGTCCCGCCGAACGGGAGCAGGTGGAAGAGGCGCTCAACACATCTGAGACGCTCCGGAAGGAACTAGGTTTCTGGCGTCAGGCGGAGGCCGTGGTACGTGCCCGGCATGACCTTGAAAAAGCTGGGCATCTTAACGCCCGGGATATCGTTGATCGTGCAATGGGGGGGGCTTCCAGCGACCGACTTCTTTCTATCGATAACCATTTGCAGTTCTGTTCAATGTGCTCAGAAGAGCTCGCCCTCGTCACTCAGAGCGTCAAAACACTTGGAACCGTCAAGTACACGCCATTCAGAATTTTGCCGGGCTGGGCCAAGTCAATTCGAATCGTCTACGCATTTCCGGCTCTAGTCGTAGTTGTGGCCATGGTACTAATCATCTTCAACAGCACGAACCAGCAACAGCCATCAGCTTCAGCACCGACACATCACCCGATTCCTGTCGCCAAGAGTCCAGCAGAACCAGCGGCGACGGCCTCATTGTCGTTGACGTATCATCTGGAGGTGCGGTCGACCTCCCACCGTGAAATCCCCACACTGACCCTTGAGAACGGGCAGACACACGTAAAGCTGTCTGTCGCCATTCCACACAACGCTGCAGACGGGATTCGGTACAACGTCAGTCTGGCCTCGCACGATGCCAAGCCGCTGCAAATCCAGGAACTGGTCCGACGGTACGCCTCAGGTGAAGCATATGACTCTCTGCAGTTTGTCGTTTCCCGTAATCTCCTGCCTTTGTCCGGGCAACCCGTGACCCTTACGATATCGGAGGTGCTTCCACCCGATCTTAGAGGGCTAACCCCGGAGGAGTACTCCTTCGAACTCATGATACGTGTCCTGCATTAACAAGATTGGTCCGCGAGAAGCAAAACCACCACGGCCGCTACCTGACGCGAATGGTAAACTCGTTTGCTAGAGCCGGCTTCTTCATGCTCAGCAGTATCCTCCAGATCAGCGTGCCCCACGACGACTGCAGTTGCGAGTCGAGGATCTCTATCGGTTCCACCTGAACGGAGAACAGGGCCGGATCATACACAATCTCAGCGGGAGTCGCAGTCTTCTGATCCGAGAGACTGCCAAGCACCACACGGCCGGGAGTACCGATGAGCGGTTCTGTGCAGGTCATGAGCGTCAGACTGATCCCGTTCGGGACAGACTTGAGTTCAGAGGCATCCCGGATTATCACCTCTTTGCCGCGATCGAGTGAAAGCGTCCGTTGCCATGACACCACGCCGGCCTCCGGTGGATATGCAGGCGCGATATTCATCGATAACGAGGCAGTCCGGTCATTGACTGTATAGTGCACGTCCTTCGCCGCAAACTCCCTTCCATCCTTCTGCGACACACCATTGATCGTTGGAAGGTTGTGGAACGCGGACTGCATCGTCCAGATGGAGTAACGGTCTTCACCGAATGTTTTTGCAGTGTATGTTTCAACCCCCACATCGATGATAACGGGTTCGCCGTCTTTATAGATGATAAAATTGCCCACGTCGTTGTGGTTGTGGCTTTCATCATTGTGTCCGCCCTGCGCGGCCAGGTAGAGTCCGGCCGGAGACCCTGCGGCAGATCGTGCAGTCATCACCTGAATTCCGGGAAACCAGGAATCCCGGATGTAGGGTTCAGCCGGTTTCTCTTTTGCCATCGCCTCCAGCACAAAAAGGCCGGGCAAGGCCCGTCCCAGCACGCCATGTTGCGCGCGCATCAAACCGTCGCCAAGATGTTGCTCGCGTGCGAGATACGCTCCGAATTCCATCATAGGCCTGTCACCTATTGCCCTGCCGTACCGGTAGATGGTGGGGGCGTCCGGTTGGAGTTTTGCGCCTGCATCTGCGAAGTTCAAGAACCACGGCCCCTGAATGTGCGCACGCGTGATAAACCGGCCGATCTCTTTGATGCGGGGATGGGTGAATCCGTCAAGCCGACCCTGTGTGGCCGAATGCAGGATTTCGAGGCAGTCAAACAGTGACCCGCCTGCCCGTGTCCAGTACCCCGGACCCTCATCACACCCGCCATCATCGGTGTATTCTGCCAGGAAACGATCCAGACATTCCAGAATTTTGTACACAGAACGCGCACGCCGTTCCGGATCCTGCTCAAGAACCAGCACCGTCACAAGCCAGTTCGAACAGATCCAGGGATTCCAGTTATTCACCTTCCGGGTAAGACCCATCCAGAAGAAGTCGTTGCGTTCAAGGTTGACCGTGTTGATCCGCCGGTCCACCTCGTATTGGATTCTCTCGCAGACCAGTGGGGAGACCAGATCAAGCGAGTCCTTGAGCAGGTAGTAGGTCCAGGCGAGCAATGAGCCGGTTTCGGCCACAAAAAGGTCAACCGTGGGTTCCGAAACATCCGGAAGCCCCGGACCTCTTCGCTGCATCATCAGGTGTGCAGGCACTCCCCAGTAGGTTTCTTCGCAGATTGTCCAGATACCATTGACAATATCATCCCGGAACCTCCCCTTGCCCTCCACACATTCGGCGATCACCAGTGTGGCGAGTTGTGCCCGCCGTCCGTACGAGAGCGCCTGATACTCGCTTCTGTTGCCGGTCCGGACGAACCCGAGGAAATCGGTTGCCCTTGGGTTTGTCCACTGTGCGTTGAGGAACTTCTCAGCTTCATGGATGTATGCCGATCGAACACCGGGAGGAAGAGAAGTCCATGCCTCACGTTCAGCGGCTCCCGGGAGGGGGCGCCATTGCGAAAAAGGCAGGACCATCTGGCGAAGCTTTTCGACCGAGAGTGTGCCGGTCAGGATGCCCGCGCCCGGGTCAGCAGACAGAGTCGTGGCGATAACCGCGAGCAGAACAACGGCCCGGAGCAAGATCCTGGCGGCGTTGTACGAATGGTGATGGGCATGTCCGTTGGTCAGGGGCATGGTTTCCTCGAAGCGATATGGACGCTGGTCAAATGTGTAGGCTGGTACAGTGTACAGGCAATATTATCGGAAAAGAGGACAAATGCCACCGGGGGAATATCATTGAAGGGGGGAGTGCGAACGTGAAGGATCAGCCATGTCATATTTGTTGATTTTGTTCTAGCCCGTCCCTATCTTTCAACGGCTTTACGTTTCAGGGCAACTCCACCTCCCCACCCACCTATCCAGAGGAGAATGCCATGCGGTCACTTTCCCCGCATTTGCTCATCGGTTTTCTGATCTCGCTCACGGCTGCTCCACTTCCCGCCCAATGGCAAGCTACAAACGGTCCATACGGCGGCACGGTCTATGCCCTTACCTCCAACGCACAGTACCTCTTCGCCGGAACTCCCGGAACGGGGATGTTCAGATCATCGGACAACGGCGCAAGCTGGACCCAGACAATAACCGGCCTGACTACTGTCGGCACATGGACCCTTCTGCAGACAGATTCCTTTCTGTTTGCCGGCACGAATTCCGGGGTCTTCAGGACTTCCAACAGTGGCACATCGTGGACTGCAGCGAACGCAGGGATCTCTTCGTATCCAACGAACACGCTGATGTCTGCCTACGGCATGATTTACAACGGCACCATGGGCTCGGGGATATTCCGGTCGAGTAACAATGGGATCTCCTGGACGAAGTCCGACTCGGGACTTACCAACAAAGTTGTAAACTGTTTTGCGCGCTTTGATCCCAAGTTTTTTGTCGGCACGTCCAACGGGCTTTTTGTTTCAACCGATTCCGGAACCATATGGACACGCGTGACCCCCGGCCCGGGGAGCCAGGAGATACGCGAACTCCTCGCCCAGGGCACGGATATCTTCGCAGGTACGTACAGCGGCGTATATCGATCAACCGATGCGGGAGTAACGTGGGACTTCCTGCCGAACGGGTTACCGGCGGACAGGATCAACTCGCTGGCCGTAGGGGGAACAACATTCTATGCCGGCACCGAGTCGAACGGCCTGTTCAGATCTACGGACCGTGGCAATTCGTGGACCGCAAGCGGAACAAACATTCCGCTTCCCAGAATCGACGCACTCCACGCAAATTCCAACGGTGTCTTTCTCGGCACGTATGGTTATGGAGTGTTTCGAAGTACGGATGACGGGGTCAACTGGGTTGAATCCAACAACGGCTTCTCATCCTGTTATTTTTATGCGCTTCTCGAGAGCCCACGGGGGATCCTGGCCGGAAGTGGAAGCAATGGGATTTCGTTGTCAAGCGACGCGGGAGCTACATGGGTCCACTCTCACACCGGCCTCTCAAACCTGACTATCCTGGCCCTTTACCGGAAAAACTCCACAATCTTTGCGGGGACGGGCAGTGGTGTGGCCCGCTCCACAGATGAAGGTCTCACGTGGACGGCAGCAGGCACGGAAATCTATCGCCACGTGCGTGCGATCGAATCGATAGGAACGGACCTTTTTGCCGCCACCCAGGGGGACGGCGTATTCCGCTCGACGGATAACGGCGACCACTGGACTGCCATGAATTCGGGACTTACCAATACTACAGTGTTCGCCCTGACAACCCTCGGAACGGATCTGTTTGCCGGAACAAGCGGCAAAGGCGTATTCCGTTCTACCGACGCAGGAGCCTCCTGGACTGCGGCAGACACCCTGCTGGGAACAGTGAACAAACTGTTGGAGCATAAAGGCATTCTCTATGCCGGCACAACCTCGGGCTTAGGAGTATGTGTGTCAGACGGACAGCGGAAAAACCTGGATTCAGAAAAATACGTGGAATTTCTTACCCCTATGTCTATTCGCTTTACGCCACGGGGGAGAACGTGTTGGCGGGAACAACAAATGGCGGGATATTCCGAACAACCAATGCGGGAACAAATTGGACAAACGTCGGCACCGGATTGCCGAACCAGACAGTCGGCACCATGCTCGTATCCGGGTCATCGTTCTACGCGGGGATGTGGTACCAGAATGTCTGGAAACGCCCTGCCAGTGAAGTGGTCCTGGACGTCGACGAGGCAACCTTGACACCAACGGAATTCAGTCTGCTGCAGAACTACCCGAATCCGTTTAACCCTTCCACGACAATTCCCTTTTCACTCGCAGTGTCAGGGAGGACCGTGCTGAAAGTCTATGACCTGCTCGGACGGGAAGTGGCAACGGTGCTGGACCGTGTGCTGGAAGGCGGAGTCTTGCACAGGGTGTCCTTTGATGGATCAGGGTTGTCCTCAGGTGTATATCTGTACCGCCTGCAGGCAGGCATTGATTTTCGAACGAAAACTTTTGTGATCCTGAAATAATCCTCCCCCGGCTCGACCCGGGTTTCCCTGCGCAGAGCACTGAACCCGGGTACGGCCGGCGGGCCTTCTCCGGCCGGGTTGTGCCTGAACGTTCCCCGGCGGCAAAACACCGCCGGAATTCCGAACAGACCTCCTTTCCCCTTTCACTACACGAAGACACGCTGATATGAAATTCCCTCTGGCCGTCGGTTGTTGGCTCGTTACGATGTTCCCTTCATACGCCCAGCCCGTAACGGTCTTTTCCCCGGACTCAAATCTGGTATTCACATTTGTGATCGATACCACGCCGGCTGAACAGAATTGTTTGTTCTATTCCCTGTCGTACAAGAACAGGGACGTGGTACTCCCCTCAAGGCTCGGGCTGGTCACCGTCGACATTCCGTCCTGGACCAGCGGGTTTTCGCTCGCCGGTCTTGCGCGCCGGTCCCACGATGAGATCTGGACACCGGTGTACGGCGAAAGAAACAAAGTAAGAGATACCTATAACGAATGTGTCCTCCATCTGATCAGGGACAATGACACGAACAACGTGTTGCAGCTTGTCGTCCGCGTCTATAACGAAGGTGCGGCGTTTTGCTACAACTTTCCGGAGAATCTCTCTACGTCCATCCTCCATATCAAAGACGAAAGAACCGAATTTACGTTTGAGAACGGAACGATGGCATACGTCACTCCCTTCGCCCAGGAGTTGTACTATCTCAGGCCATTACACGACTGGAACTACGGTCCTGACTTTCCCCTCCCGCGGTGGTCACCCAGAACTCCTGAGTATGAGAGCGAACGGCCGCTGACATTGGTGCTGCCGAATGGTCTGTATGCTGCGATCGGAGAGGCACGCCTGGTAGACTACGCGCGTATGAAGTTCACACTTTCTACGGAGAAGAAGAACACCATCACAGCCCGGCTGTTCGGACCGGTCACAGAATCTTCCCCCTTGAAAACACCCTGGCGCGTGATCATGGTAGCAGAAACACCGGGGGCGTTGCTGGAGCAGAACGATCTGTTTCTGAATCTTAATCCGCCCTGTGCGATTCAGAACACCGACTGGATAAAGCCGGGCAAGGTGCTCAGGGAGATCACACTCTCGACGGCGGGCGCTGAAGCGTGCGTGGACTTCTGCGCGAAGCACAACATTCAATACGTGGAGTTTGATGCTGGCTGGTATGGCTACGAATACTCCAAAGACTCCGACGCGTCCCGCGTAGATGTTGACCCCCGGAGGAATCCACGGAAGGACCTGGATCTGATGCGGATCATTTCGTATGCCCGGGACAAAAACGTGGGTGTTTTTCTTTATGTGAACCACCGGGCACTGGAGAAGCAGATGGATGACATCTTCCCGCTCTTTCAACAATGGGGCATTGCGGGTGTAAAATTTGGCTTCGTCCATGTGGGCTCACACAAGTGGACGTCCTGGGTCCACGAGGCCGTCCGAAAGGCGGCAAAATACCATCTGATGGTGGACATCCATGATGAGTACCGCCCTACCGGGGTCAGCAGGACCTGGCCGAATCTGCTCACCCAGGAAGGCGTTTATGGGAATGAATGTATGCCGGAGGCCGACCACAACACTATTCTGCCCTTCACGCGGTTTCTGGCCGGGGCGGCCGATTACACCATCTGCTACTATCATCAGTCGGGGATAAAAAACGTCAAAGGGATCAGAACCACCTCAGCCCATCAGCTGGCGCTGTCGGTGATATTCTACAGCCCGCTGCAGTTTGTATTCTGGTACGACAAGCCATCGGATTACCAGGGTGAGCCGGAGATGGAGTTCTTTGAGCATCTCCCGACGGTATGGGACACAACGAAGGTGGTGCTCGGTGAGATCGGGAAGTACGCTGCCATCGCACGGCGGAGCGGAGAGACGTGGTTTGTCGGGGCCATCACCAACAACGACGCACGGCGGCTGTCTGTTCCCCTGACGTTCCTCAACGAAGGAAAGGAGTATGTCGCCTCACTGTATACCGATGGCGGGAACGAGATACCGACCCGCACTCAGGTGAACATTGAACGGTTCACGGTTACATCAGCTTCTGTGATCGAGGCCGCTCTGAAGCCTTCGGGAGGGATGGCCATAGAGATCCGGCCGGCGGAGAGAGAGTAAGGCGGACCGGATTTCCCCTCACGGGTGTGCATCATTCATCCGGGTGAAATCAATCCCGGCAGAATGACATCCGATACATCCAATGCCCTTCGTGGAAGCCGGGGCTTTCGGAATACCCGCGTCATCCGTCTCAGACCACACCCACCCGCCGGCAGCGGCATTTGAAGCAGCACGGAGTTTGAACATGTAGGCAACGGTCGTTCGTACGGTGCCGGTGTACAGATCCTTGACTATCAGCGATGAGTCGGGGAAGCTGGCGCCGGACCTCACGCGGCCGGCAGCGTCAAGCTGGGTGGCAGCGCGGGTATTATACCGCACACGCAGGCGTGATTCATGAGCCGAGTTTCCGCCGCTGAAGAGTGTGTCTGTTGTGTTACCAAAAAACGCCCATCCCGATGCGGGTTTCTGCATGGCAAACAGCTGTGCGTCGGTTACCACCGGCGCCGCCAGCTCCGTATTCGTTCCACTGTCTTTGCAACCGGCCAGAACAAAGACCAGGCCGATAACAGTTACTATTTTTCCTGCACCCATTTGCACCCTCCGCCTTATCGATGAGAAGATCTTTCGTTGACGCCGCATCTTCTGGACCGCCCCGGACAAGAGTAAGAACGCCGGCGGCGCAGAATCAGTTTCATAAGAGCTGGGTCTCGTTCTGCACAGGCACCCGGAGCCCCTTCGTTTCACTTACAAAACCGTGTTTCACCCTTGCATCTGCCCCCCTCCTATGGTATCTTTTTATTCCCCCATCACTCACAGGAGACGGACACGCCCGATGCGAACACACTACACTGCGCTTACCATTACCGATCCGGACGCCCTGATCTTCGGCACAGCCCCCCACCCTGTTTCATGCGGATTCGGCCTGCGTATTGGTGCGGGAGAAGTGTATCCGGAACTCAACTTCACCCTCCCGACCATGACCATCGAAGCCTCCACATGGAAGGAAGTCGTGGCTCATTATCAGGAAGTCGGCGACATGGTCGTAAAGGCCGCAAAAAGACTTCAGCTGCCAGGGCTTGTTATTGAATTCGAGCTCCTGCCGCCCATGACAGAAACACCGGCCTGGGGGGCGGAAATAACCCGCGTGCTCCATGGCGCCCTGGAACAGGCACACCAGAAGTACGGACTACCCTGTGCGCTCCGCGTCACCCCGACCGACGTAAGGGACAGGCAGCGTCCGCCCCTCCTGCGCTCAGGTGAGGATTGTGATGTGTTGCTGGAATCTTTTGAACAGTGTTCACTTGCCGGCGCTCATATCCTCTCTGTCGAATCGGTGGGCGGGAAGGAAGTCCACGATGAGGCGCTTCTGTATGGCGATGTCCGGGGCGCGCTGTTCGCCCTGGGAGTGCTTGCACCGCGGGATATGGAATGGCTCTGGAAGAGGATCGTGGAGGTTGCGGAACGGCATAAGGTGATTCCGGGTGCCGATTCCGCATGCGGCTTTGCCAACACGGCGATGCAGCTCGCAGGTCAGGGTATGCTCCCGGAGGTCCTGGCGGCCGTGATCCGCGCCGCGAGTGTGGTGCGAAGTCTTGTTGCGTATCAGTGTGGCGCGGTCGGACCGTCCAAAGACTGCGCCTATGAAGGTCCTGTGCTCAAGGCAATCACCGGAACGCCGATCGCGATGGAAGGCAAATCCGCGAGTTGCGCCCATTTTAGTCCGGTCGGCAATGTCGCGGCTGCCATGTGTGACCTCTGGAGCAACGAATCGGTTCAGAATGTGCGCCTGCTCTCGGGCTCCGCCCCCGAGGCATTTCTCGAATTACTCGCCTACGATTGCCGTCTCTTCAATGAAGCCACCCGGCAGAAAAAGGCGCTGGATTACCGCTCACTCCTGGTCCAGTCCGATATCGGATTAAGTCCACAGGCCCTGATTCTCTCCCCGGAATCGACGATCGAAATCGCCCGCGCTATCGTGAGCCAACCTGATCCGTATCATCAGACGGTGGCCGCAGCCCGCGTCTCGGTTGACATCATTACCCGTGCGACAAAACAAAAAGCGCTCACGCTGGTCCGCCGTGAACAGGAGTGGCTGGACAAGATCAGCGTGGCGCTGGATGACATGCCGGAGAAAGAGGAATCACTTCTCGCGGAGATGGCCGGGACATACGCGCATCGGTTCAAGCCGTCAAGCTACGGAATGTGAGACTCACTACACGCGCGTGCCGGTCCCGACTACGGAACCGGCACGCCGCTGGCACTCCACAGAATTGAGATAGACTACCGGGTCAGCATCGATTGATCGATCTTGACTCCCAGCCCCTGGGCAACACCCGTTCCGAGCGCCGGGTCGGCACGGAAGAAATGGCACAGCTGCCGGTTGATGATCTCATCCTTCTTCGGCCCTTTGATCCCCTTCATGGCCCCGACGATGTTGTTGATAAAGTTCTTCCTGTCGGTATCGTTCATTGCCTGTCGGAAGAGAAGCCCCGGTTGGGTGTAATGGTCATCCTCGCCCGGTGCATTCCGATCATACCAGTCCGCTACGGCTGAATCAAGCGGAAGCGGTGCTTCCTTCGCCGTCTCGTCAATCACGATATCGTCGAAGCTGTTCGGCCGGTAGTTCGGGTCGCTGCCTCCGTTACCGTCCACACGCATGGCGCCGTCGCGCTCGTAGTTTGACACGGCATACGGGCATTTGTTGACCGGGATCTGCTCGTAGTTGGCGCCCAGGCGGTAGCGATGCGCATCCGGATAGGAAAGAAGCCGTCCCTGCAACATCTTGTCTGGCGAATAGCTGATGCCGTCCACCACATGGGCAGGGGCAAAGGCCGATTGCTCCACATCCGCAAAGTAATTTTCAGGCACCTCGTTCAGCTCCATCACACCAACGTCAATAAGGGGGAAGTCCTTGTGCGGCCAGACCTTGGTCAGGTCGAACGGATTCCACTTGAACTTTTTCGCCTGCTCATCGGTCATGACCTGGATCTTGCACGCCCACTTTGGGAATTCCTTCCGTTCAATCGCATCAACCAGATCCCGCTGTGCCCAGTCGGGGTCTTTCCCCTTCATGACACCTGCATCCTCATCGGTAAAGTTTTTGATCCCCTGTTGGGTTTTGAAGTGAAATTTTACCCAGACCATCTGGTTGTTCTTGTTGACGAAGGAAAACGTATGGCTGCCGTAACCGTTCATATGCCGGTAGCTGTACGGAGTCCCGCGATCGCTCATCAGGATGGACACCTGGTGCAGACTCTCGGGATTAAGCGACCAGTAATCCCACATCATGGTCGGGCTCTTGCAGTTCGTTTTGGGATCACGTTTCTGCGTGTGGATAAAGTCATCGAACTTCTTGGGGTCCTTGATGAAGAAGACGGGAGTATTGTTGCCCACAAGGTCCCAGTTGCCGTCTTCAGTATAGAACTTGATCGCAAAACCCCGAGGATCACGTTCCGTATCGGCACTGCCTTTCTCTCCGCCGACGGTGGAAAAGCGGACGAACACCCGGGTCTTTTTTCCGATCTTGTCGAACACCTTGGCGCGGGTGTATTTGGTGATATCGCCGGTCACGGTAAATGTGCCGAACGCGCCCGATCCTTTTGCATGCACAACACGCTCGGGGATACGCTCGCGGTTAAAATGCGCCATCTTCTCATGGAGGATATAGTCCTGCAGAAGAATGGGCCCCCGGGGACCTGCGGTAAGAGAATTTTCATGTTCGACGTATGGTTTACCTGAAGCAGTGGTGAGTTTACGCTTTTTCTTGTCCATAGAGTGCCTCTCACGTGGTAGGTGTATGGTTCTAAACTGAGGGAAGTTCATATAATGTACGGAATCACGTCCGATAAGTCAAATCGATAATGTTGATGATGGTATAGATACTTCTTATATTACTCCGCGGTTGACTGTGTGAGTCGGAAACCCATTATATTGGACTGTCGATGACGATCACCCAGCTTGAATACATTGTTGCACTGGATACCTGGCGGCACTTCGGGACTGCGGCAGAAAAATGTTATGTCACGCAGCCAACCCTCAGCATGCAGATCCGGAAGCTCGAGGAGGAATTCGGCGTACGCCTGTTTGACCGGAGCAAGGTCCCCGTTCATCCGACGGACGAAGGCGTCGAAATCGTTCGCCAGGCGAGAGTAATCCTCCGCGAAGTGAGCAGGATGCAGCACAACCTCCGGGAACGAAAAGGCACACTCTCAGGCGAGTTGACGCTGGCCATCATCCCCACGCTTGCGCCATACCTCCTCCCCCTCTTCGTCGGCGGTTTCCTCGCCCGTTATCCGGACATCCGGCTGATCGTCACAGAAATCACAACCGACGTCATCATCGAACGGCTCAAGAACAATCTTCTTGACGCTGGGCTGCTCGTGACCCCGCTGCAGGAACGTCTTATTACAGAGCAACCGCTCTTCTATGAACCATATGTCGTCTTTGTCTCACCGGACGAACCGGTCTACAAGAAACGGTATGTGCTGGCCGATGACATCGATCCCCGGCATCTGTGGCTACTTGAAGAGGGCCATTGTATGCGATCGCAAATCATGAGGTTGTGCGAACTCAAAAAGAAGACCGCAACAAACACCAATTTCCAGTACGAAGCGGGGAGTGTTGAGACACTCAAGAGAATGGTGGAGAGCAGAAACGGTATCACCATTATCCCCGAACTTGCCCTGGCAGACCTTCCGCCTCGGCAGTTAAAAATGGTTCGCCGGTTCCGATCCCCCATCCCCGCCCGGGAAGTAAGCCTGGTCAGCCATCGTGACGGTGTTAAACAGCACATTCTCAACGCGCTGCAGGATGAAATTCTGCGATGCCTTCCGGTGGGAATGCGCTCGAAGGAAGGGAAGGAGATTCTGGGTTTTGTGGAATAACTCTCCCCGCACCATCCATGTTTCCGATCGCCCATCTGAGGAGACAACAATGATCCGTCCGATCTATGCCTGCGTGCTTGCGTTACTGTGTTGCACGAACGTCGTGACCGCCCAATCGCCGTTCCTCTTTGGCATGTATGCAATCGGCCGGGGGGAAAATGAGGGGATGCACTGGACCGGAAGCCGGTTTGACATCCACACGGCGCCGGATGGGAGTGGCCGGAGACTCATGAACTTCTGGAACGACTCCCTGGGCATGAATACATTTTTCGTCAATGTGTCGAACTTCGGCGACAACAGGTACGTCGACACGCTTTTTGAACGATATGCGGCATATCCCTCGGAGGAACACAATTTTATTGCCGAATCAAAAATTATCCCCATCTATCGGTGTTTCCAGTTCACCCATGCCGCAGAGAGCCACTACCTGAAGTTTTCCCCCGCTTCCCAACGAGACCCGCAAGGAAACGGCATTGTCTTTGACAACTCCACATTCGATATAACAACCGGTGATTCCACCTTTACCATCTCCGCTACACGGCCCCTCTCATCAGGACGAATCATTCAGGACTTGACGGTATTCGGCGGGGAGACGAGACAACTGAGGCCGAGAGATTGGAATACCAGGGGCGCATCTGCCCACTTCACGCTGCGTTTCAGGTTCTCGGCCGGGACTTCTTCACCCCGCCTCAGGGTCATTCTCGACAACAAGGGCGGGACCACCGGCAATACAAACTACCATCTGATCGATACCATCCTGACACCCCCCGCCGGGAACAGCACAATGGCTCTTCCATTTCGGCTGGACACACGCAGATCCGCCGATCAGCACGCCGCGCACACATGCAAACTCCGCCTCCAGGTGTACTGTTCCATGCCCGCCGGGAGCGTCTTCCACCTGAATGATATCACGGCATATGACGATAGCGGCCGTGTTGTTGTCGAGGAAACCGATCGTTTTTCAGAGCAAACAGGCGGAACGAGCTGGTGAACACCTTCAGGAGAATCGCGACACGCATCAACTCATCAGCTTCTACTCTCAGGGTGTACCCCATCATTGCCATCGCGGATGAACCCCACGCCGGCAACTACGCCCCGATGGACGCTGTGTGCCGGTACATTTCGAATCTGGACACAAGACTGACCTTCTATTGTACATGGCCGGGGTGAAGATCCCGGACATGTTAATCCCAATGGCGTGGATCGTCTGGCAAAGGTCGGGGTGCACTACATCGCACCCGATGCCTACCTGTACACAAGAGCCAACACCGATTCCCGTTCTGCGATTTTTAAGCACTACGACGTGCTTTCAAGATTCTGCAGGCGGTTACAAACCGCCGATCCCGGAAAAACCATCATCACGGTCCCCCAGCTGTTTTCCGGCGTCGGCGACTGGAGGGCGCCCAGCCGGAATGAGGTCCTGGCAAGCGCCTATGTTTCCCTTCTTGTAGGCGCAAAAGGCGTGTGTTACTACTTCTCGGGTCCCTTTGATGGGATCCAGCAGCCGCTCTACTCGTTCCCTGATCCGGGTGACGTACTGGACAGGACCTCCAGGTTTTACGACAAAATGTTTGACATGAGACAGATGAATCAGGAGAAGGTCGCCGCACTCAGAACGTTTGCGGGATTTATACACGGAAAGACGGGAGAAGCCGACGGCCTCACACACGGAGATCTCCTTGCCACCATTGGCATTGACAGGCATAGCATCGTGGGCACGACCAATGGCATTGACGTGGTGAATGTGCGGGATTTTTCACCCAATGAAATCGGCGATACCGAGAGGGTTGACTTCTCGAAGATCACCATCACCGGAACCGGCGGAGGGACCCCGACCGGACCTGCCATGGTGGGTGTGGCGCACCTGAGGAATCTTGCTTCGAGGCCCAACGTAAGCTATTTCCTCTTTACAAATCTCGGCGCAAGGAACGAGACGTTGCGTCTCAGGTTGTCGCTGCGATCAGTCAACCAGCTTCCCTCAGTGCGGGTAAGTAACCTTACCTTCCCCGACGACATGACCAACAGGGGGTATTTCAAAAACGGGCAGGTGTCAGTCGTCTTACCCGCCAGCGCCGCAATGATTATCAAGATCGAGAACTCCAACACACTCTAAATCCATCGAGCCCACACACTATGGAGGGGTGATGACCGAACTCAAGACCAAGCGGAACAAAAGAAGTGTCCGGACATTTCTGGGAGCCATCCCGGACAAGGAAAAGCGCCGCGATGCGTTCGCTCTTCTTGACATCATGCAGAAGATCACAAAATCGAAACCGGAGATGTGGGGAAGCAGCATTGTCGGTTTCGGTTCCTATCACTACAAATACAGCACCGGACGCGAGGCAGACTGGCCCCTGGTCGGGTTTTCCCCCCGCAAACAAAATCTGACAGTGTATATTATGGCCGGATTCACCGAGTATGACGGTCTCCTGGAGAAACTCGGGAAACACAAAACAGGCAAGTCGTGTCTCTACATCAAGTCTCTCGAGGACGTGCACATCCCAACCCTGAAGAAACTGGTAAAAGAATCGGTCAGGTACATGAAGAACAAGACCTGGTGATCCGGTCGGACGGGGGTTCAGCCTAGAAGGTAACCCGAAGGCCGAGCGTGGCAGTAAACGCGCGGGTCAGGCCGTCAATGTTGACCGGCCGCTTGAGAAGGGGAAAAGCGCCTGCGGCATGCAGCAGGAGGTGTTCGGACAAGGGTACGGACGGCGCCACCACGACGTTTATCTGTCCCTGATCACTCTCCGGCACATCAACAAACCGTTCAGACAACGCCGTCGTATCCCGCACGCTGGAAAGCCCGAACCGCTTGATGGCAATCACTTCAGTCTTCAGCACAAAAGCGCCGAACGTCTGTGTGTACCCGGCGCGCAGCATGACGTCCTGTCCCCGTTTTAGCCGGTTCAGACGATTGTCCGATCGGCCGAACGGTATTTGCATTCCGGCTCCTGCTGACCAGGCGCCATGGGTGAGATTAGCTCCAATGAGCAGATCGGTCGTCCCAAGCCCGTTTTGATACCGCTGTGACAGACCGTTCTTATTCACACTCCCTGTTGGCAGGCGGGCACCGATCTGTCCTTCAATGATCGGCCCGTCAGACGCGGTAAACCGTTGATTCCAGGCAACGAGAATGTCTCCGGCACCGCTGGTGGAACCGTCCGGACCGGATTGACGATTGAAGGGGACTGAAATGCTGAGCCGGGAGTCCTTCAGAAGCTGAATGTCGCCGCTGAGCCGCAGGGTAAAAAACGAAATATCATCATCCTTCGTGCTTTTTCCGGAAACGGCATCAACCGAGAGCCAGTGAGAGACCGTTTCCTGGCCTGTACCAAAACTACACACGCCGGCATCAGAACATTGTGCGAACGCAGAACCTGCGGTGGCAGTCAGAGTAAGTAAGAGAACGATCGTTTTCAACCATATCCCCGAAGAAGTGCTGTGGTAGTATATTTCTAACCCCGTCAGAGCACAGTTTGTTCCCTTCGGTCGGATGCCGGCCGCAGAGAGAGGGCCGGCCCATACGGTCGTCAGCGCACAAGGACCATTTCAGCACCTTCCAAGGAGTTGCATTTGCAGGTGCGCATTGCTACACTATTATGATATAAAAAGTGTTTTGTCTGGAACACGTCGTGAAGGAACAACCATGGGGACACTACCCGAGAAGTTTGAATCGGTGCGTCAGCTTGAAGACTTTATGTCAAGCCCCTCAGCAGCACTCGTGGAATATGTTAAGGGCTTGAAGGGGGACATCATGATCATCGGCGCCGGCGGTAAAATAGGTCCGACCATGGCAATCATGGCCAGAAAGGCGGCCGACAAGGCCGGCGTGCAGAAGAAAGTGTATGCCGTGGATGTCCAGCCGTTGAAGGTGCTTGAAGGGAAGGGCATTGAAACCGTGCAGTGTGATCTGCTCGACCGGAAGGCGGTGGACCGGCTTCCTCAGGTCAAAAACGTTGTGTATATGGCAGGCAGGAAATTCGGTTCAAGCGGGAGCGAATGGCTCACCTGGGCGATTAATGTCATGGTTCCCCACAATGTGGCGGAAGTATGCAGACAATCCTCGATCGCCGTATTCTCCACAGGCTGTGTGTATCCGGTGGTCGATGTGTACACCGGAGGATCCGTTGAAACCGATGCACCAGATCCGGTTGGCGAGTATGCGGCAAGTTCCCTCGGGAGAGAAAGGGTCTTTGACTACTACGCGGCCGAACAGGGCACACACGTTGTCCAGATCCGTCTGAATTATGCGCTTGAACTACGATACGGAGTACTGGTTGACATCGCGACGAAAGTGTATCATGATGAACCGGTTGACGTAACGACAGGTTTTATGAATGGGATCTGGCAGGGAGATTGTTGTGATCAGGTCTTAAGGAGTTTTGACCACGCAACAAGTCCAAGCTCAATTCTGAATATTACAGGACCGGAACTCTTATCCGTACGATGGATAGCAAGGCGATTTGGACAGCTTTTCGGCAAAGAGGTCAGGATTTCCGGCCAGGAAAATGGCAGGGCATATCTTAGTAATGCTTCAAAAGCGAATGGGCTGTTCGGAAATCCCTCAGTGCCTGCTGGCAGGATCATCGAGTGGATTGCAGACTGGATCCAGAGTGGCGGCGAAAATATCGGAAAGCCCACCCATTTTGAAACTCAGGATGGAAAATACTGAGCCAGGAATTGTGGCAAGGCGCCGGAACGTTCTTACCCCGGCTGTGACTCTGGAACCGCCGCACAGCTGCGCACAAAGTCCGGTGATGTTGCAGTGTACCCCAGGAACGCCTCGACGTGACGGACGACAAACCGGGTGATCGCCTGGTCCTCTATCGTGTCGTGATATTCCATCGCGGCAGTGCAGTCGCGCAGCAGGACGACACGGTAGTTGCGATACAGCGCATCGGTCAGCGTTCCCTGCAGGCAGGCATTGGCCGCAAATCCCACAACCACCAGATTCCTTATCCGCAGATTCCTGAGTAAAGTTTCCAGACAGGTTTCAAAAAAGCCGCTGTACATCTGCTTGCGCACGACGTATTCACCCGGCGCTGGTTCAACCACCTTGCTGAACCGGAACTCGACCGGATCCTGTTCCCACCGCTCCTCCACGGTCAGGCCGTGCGTGCGCACAAGAAGGGCGCCAAATTCGGAATGTTGCGACGCCACCATCTGGTTGGCGTTGTTCACATAGATGATCGGCATGCTGATCCGGCGGGCGGCCTCCAGCGCCGGTTTGATGCAGTCCACCATCACCCGGCGCTCCACGTCGGTGGAACCCCGATAGAAGAGCGCCGGCCGCTCGGGCTCCGGTTCTCCTGGACTGTACCCCAACCCGTACACATCGACCAGCATAAATGCGGTGTGGTCCAGAGCCAGGGTGAGCATCTCTTCAGCGTGGCCGCGATACGCCTCGGGCGGATACATTCGATAATAACGACCGGGAAGCTTCAGGTCCATAATCGTCCTTTCAGGGTGATCTCAGAGAGGCATCATTTCGTTTCGGACTTCTTCACCAACTCACCATGATCCCTATTTCCTGTACTCAACATCCCTCCTGGCGTTGAAGGAGTCCTTCGCCACTCCTTCGATCGTGTACTGGGTTACGTTCGAGATTCCCGCGTAATTGATCCTGCCGCCGGTCGAGCTGAAAAAGCCGTATGTGAAATCGCCACGGATCGTGTCTGTAAATGTCCGGTAGGTTCCGTCAGACACGATGATGATGTCTTCCCCATCCTTCGTCTTTACGGAATAGGCAAATGCGACGGTATCTTTTATGTCCAGCCTTTCCACCCGCACCTCAGCGGGAAGCAAATCCCTTTGTGAAGCGAACGGGTAGATAAGTGTCGCCATTCTATCGGAACGCCGATCGCCGGCGAGCGACTTCCGGAAGATCAACCAATCGATCTCCCGGTTGGGAGGTTCACCGGGCAGCCCGGCCAGATCAGCACCTCCCCTGGATTGAATTCTTCTGACGGCGGATGCATCCCGATGGTCTTGCTTGATCACAAATCCGTTCTCCTGCATGGAGATATATCCGTCTTCGATTTCCTTCATCGAGCTGGGAGTGTGCAGATGAAAGTCCATCTCCCGACCTGCATCCGCTGCAGACACTTCATCGATAATCAACCAGTATCTGGTTTTGGCAAAGACAACGTGCCGCCGGTGTTTTGCCTTCTGATACAGGAGGTACCCATCGTGTGTTGCAGCAAAGAAAACGGTGTGCTGCAGGGTCGACCAGAATTTGTCATATCCCGGTTTGTCCATCTTTTCCGGAACTGCCTGGTTGATGGTTATCATGTTGTGTGACAGAGGATGTTTGTACCAGACAACGTGCATGGTATCCAGATAACCGAGAGTCCCGATGCCTGCGTCAAGGGCGATGGGAATGCCGTTGGCATAGATCTCGAATGACAGTTGATCAAAATGACAGTGATTTTGCCAGTCACCATAATTGAGAATCATATAATAGGATCCCGGGTCCCACGAATCGCGCATGACTGCAAACCGTGAATCGGGGAAATCGATGGAGGTTATGCCGGGTTCCTTCACCTGAACGGAGTGGGATGCCAGAGCTTCCGGGGAGAACTCGTGCCTGACTGCTCCGATGAAGTCGCCCCGATTGAAGAATTCACCCATCTCCTTGAACAGCGGCACAAGGCTCTTGCCTCTGTGCGCATCGTTAAAAGGCGGATTTACCCCCACCGGCGTATTCGTGAGCACATAGAATTCCACATTCTTTTCGAGCCTGCTCAGGTATTGTGACCGCAGGGATGGATCGTCCTTAAAATACTGCAACATCAACATGTAACGGTAGTACACGGAAAACATGTATGACGCATAGTTGCTCGTCCGCTCCACATAACCGCCGTCATCCAGAATGTCGTTTTCCAGATGAAGGACCATGTTCGTCCTGCCGCGGTTCAGCCATGCGCCGGCTTCTTTAAACTCCGGGAAAGCCACTGCCGCATACGACGTGGTTAACGCTGTGTGCGTCTGCCAGTTGTACGGGTGAAACGGCGTCTTTTCCAGGCACAGATCGAGCCACCGTGCCGACCCTAAAATGATCTTCAGCAGTCGCTTGTTGGTTTCAGGCGAAATGTGTCTGCCAAAGACTCTCTGAGCATTGATAAGTTTCTCGGTTCTGTTGGAGAGGCCCAGTTCATACCAGACGAAGTCGTACGACCTGGTCATATTGATGACCTGCTGATTGTGTACGCTGTCCAGCTGATCGTACCATTGATTAAAAACATCTTCAAAGGCCTTCGGGGTGGCGGGGTCCCCTTTCAGGAGATAATAGTTGATCTGATCGTCGATGAAGTGGAGATAGTGTACCCCGTATTTCGAGATCGTGGGATACTGATGATCAAAATTGATCCGCTTGCCCCAGTGTACGCCATGGAGTGTGAATCCCTTCTCCGGAGTAAAAAACGTGTTTGCGGAACGGGCAATCTGATTGTACCGGAGGGTATCAACAAGGACCTCCTGCAGAAATTCGTCGGTCGTAGTAAAATACTTCTTGTTCCGTGAATCGTATATCGACAACCGGCCGTTGTCGTTCCGGGACGAAAAGTATTCGTGCAAAACGACGGAGAGACGGTCAGAGTCCTTAGCTTTTAGCGCTGCGAGCAGATCCGGTTCGATCGCCTTGATGTCGAGCGAGTGAACAAGTTCCTCGTCGGAAATATACCTGATCTTATTGCGAAAATAATCCTTGTCGATGAAAACGTCATGCCATTCGGAAAGGTTCAGGCTAAGATCGATCCCGGACCGATCCCTGTTTTCGACTTCCTGCCTGCACAGCGGACAATACCACTTGTCTCCAACCTGATACACAACCGATTGAAGGGTGACGGTGGGACCGGTAAGGTCCTGATCGGCCGGCCGGACTACCGGTGAACAGGATAACATCAGGAGCAGGATGCCCGGAAGCAGCTTCAGCGTTCTCATACAAAATTCCTTGGTCTGTGTGATGGTGCCTGTCGTCGGCGGCACTCTCGCAATGAGGTCCGCCGGCACGGGGATGGCCGGGGTAAGATCCGCGTGACATTTTCCAATATACGAATTGGATTACATTTAGGGGAGGTATTCCGGAAGAATACGGTGCCCCCTCACCGGGAAACAGATCGGGGGGGGATGCCCGGCACGGATCGGAACACAGACATCTGCCATTGACTTACCCGGTCCAATTCCGTATTTTTTTATGATGAAACCGCTTCTCCCGGCCGACATCACGGGCCCGTACCGCCCTGACAGGTGATTCCTTTTCACACTGCTTCTCTGTTCGTCTTTCACAAGCTCCGGTATCATGACCGATCCATTACTGTCCAGAGTGTTCCTTCGTCCAGACAGGGCGTGCAAGAACCCGGCACACGGGGGCAGGTTCTTCAACGAGATGTCATCGTTGCTGGAATACCACTTCTGCAGCAGAGGAGATGAATAAGTGGATACAAAAACGCTAAATGTCGCCATCCTCGGTCTTGGCCATCTGCATCCGAGGGGATACATGCCACTGTTTGAACAGTGTCCAAAGACCAGGGTCGTCGCGGCGTTTGACAAAGATCGGGCTTTGCTCGACGGTTTTTGCAGGGATTTTGGCATTCATGGTTATACCGACATCGGTGAACTTCTTGAACGTGAAACGATTCATATTGCCGCCGTCTTCCTGCCTCACAGCGATTGTGCCGATGCGGCCATCACATGTGCCCGCAAAGGTGTTCACTTGCTCATGGAAAAACCCATCGCAAGAACTGCTGACGAGGTCAGGGGTATCGCTGAAGCGGTGAAGAAGAATGCCATAAAGATCACGACCGGCTATTGCTGGCGGTATCATCCGGTCATTAAAGCCATGAAAGACTGCATCGATCAGGATCTTATCGGCAGCATCGTCTCCGTTGAAGCACGACTGGCCGCAGGCAAAGTGGACAGATACATCAAGGGTAATGCACAATGGATGCTCGAAAAGGCTAAATCCGGCGGTGGTCCGATCTATAACCTGGGTGTCCACTGGATTGATTCACTCTGTTATGTGCTCACGGACACTATTACACAGGTCTGTGCGGTGAATACCAGGACCTCCGATCTGTATGACATTGAAGACAGCACCGTGGCAATGCTCACGTTTGGAAAGGGCGCCGTCGGAGTCCTGTCAACCAGCTACATCGTTCCGGATTGTTTTCCCAATGGCAGGGACCTCTACCTGGGAATCAAGGGGACCAAGGGTGTATTGAGTTATTCTCCGAAGTATGAAGGAGAACAGGGATCCAGCAGTACAGGGCAGACGGATATTCTGGAACTCTACAGCGACAGTGAGAACGTATCCGGCGCATCCGCGCGAAGGTTCATGTTTACTCTGGATAAGGTCAGCGGATATTCGGGCTATATGGGAAAAGCGTATCTTGACGGTTTTGTGGATGCTATTCTTGAAAACCGGGAACCTTTTATCACGATACGCCAGGCCATCGATGTGTTGAACGTTGTTGATGCAATCTACAAATCAGACCAATCCAGAAGTTGGGTAAAGGTGCGGACATGAATGCGATAAAAAGAGAAACAGAGATTCCGGGCCCCAAGAGCAAAGAGCTTATCAAGGAATGGCATACCTACGAAGCAGATGTGGTCGGCTATCAGGCTCAGGTTGTCTGGCAATCCGCAAAGGGCTGTGTGGTTACCGACGTCGATGGCAACAGCTATCTTGACTGGACATCCGGAGTACTGGTGACCAATGTCGGCCATTGCCACCCTCATCTTGTCAGTGCAGTGAACAAGGCCTCACAGGCGTTGTTAAACAACTATGAATGTGCCAACACCTGGCGGGTTGAGGCGGCCAGAAAGCTTGTGAAAGCGTTGCCAGGGCATCTGGACAAGTGCTTCTTCCTGAGCACCGGCGCAGAAGCAATTGAGGGCTCGTTACGGTTGATGAAGAGGAAAACCGGAAAATTTGAAATACTCAGTTTTGAGGGGGGATTTCATGGCAGAACACCCGGAGCAGCCACCGTGGGCGGCATGGCAGCCCCAAAACGTCAGTACGGGCCCACCATACCGGGGAGTATCCGTGCTATCTACCCGAATCCGTACAGGGATGAACTCGGGTTGTGTGACAATCGCTCAGGATTCAAAAAATATTTTACCTATCTCGAGCAGGTGATATCTGCAAATTCGACGGGTTCTCTGGCGGGAGTTATCGTGGAGCCATACCAGGGGGCTGCCGGGTTTGTCTTTCCGCCAGAAGGCTGGTTGAAGAGGCTGTTTGAATGGACCAGAGCGAACGGCCTGCTGTTCACCCTCGATGAAGTCCAGTCATCGTACGGCAGAACGGGGACAATGTGGGCAATGGACCATGACCGGATCCAGCCCGATATTGTCGCACTCGGTAAAGGTATTGGAAGCGGTGTCACTGTCGCTGCGATCGCGTCCACCACGGACATTTTTTCGTGCCTTAAGAAGGGGGAAATGAGCAGTACTTACGGAGGTAATCCGGTCGCAAATGCTGCGGTGATAGCGGTCCTTGAAATCTTTGAAAAAGAGAATCTTGTAGAACATGCAGCGCGCACGGGTGAATACATCAAAAAGGGCCTTACAGAGATTGCCGGTAAGTGCGCATACGTCGGTGACGTCCGGGGCCGCGGACTGGTTATGGGAATTGAGTTCGTGAAGGATAAACGCACAAAAGATCCCGCGCCTGAACTTATTCGACCCGTGATTGACAGATGTGCGGAACGCGGCCTTCTCGTGGGTTCGGTCGGCACCTACGGTAATGTCATACGCGTCGCTCCCCCTCTGGTGATCACCAGAGAGCAGGCCGATGAGAGTCTGGCTGTTCTAGAACATGTACTCCTGAGTCTGTAGTTGCTGCTCTACACATGATGTCTCCTCACCCACTGCGACACACAACAGTGGTATGTACCTCAACGGAAAAACCGGGACACACGTATGGGAACAGATATAGGTTTTGGGATTGTTGGTGCGGGGCTCATCGCTCCATTTCACTTGCGTGCCATTCACGATGCCCGGGGCGGCAGGGCCATCGGGGTTTTTGATGTCTCCGGGGAACGGGCGGCGCAGATTGCGGAGAAGTTTGCCATCAAGACGTTCTCTTCACTCCGGGAGATGCTCGAAGAAAAGGCCGTGAACGTTGTCTGTGTGGCCACGCCGAATCACCTTCACGGGGATATTGTTCTTCGGGCTGCACAAGCGGGCAAACATGTGCTCACCGAAAAACCGCCTGCCATGAGTTTGAAAGAAACGGATACGATGATTGATGTTTGCAGGAAGGCCAATGTCAAATTCGGGTGTTTTGTCCAGTGCAGAGTCAGGGAAGCGATACAGGTTATGAAGTCTGCTGTTGATTCCGGCAGATTTGGAAAGCTCCTTCACGCGGATGCGTATATGAAGTGGTACAGGCCGCAGGAGTATTATACATCCGATGGATGGCGTGGCCAGAAACAGAGCGGCAGCGGCGTTACCGTCGCCCAGGGCTTTCACTATATCGATCTGCTGCAGTATCTCGTGGGACCCGCACGGACGGTCGATGCCAGAATGACAAACATCGGCCATCCGGGGATCAACCTTGAAGACGACGTCATGGCGCACCTCCAGTACGCGTGCGGGGCAGAGGGAGTTGTGCAATTGTCAACAGCCCTCTGGCCGGGAACGGATATCAGGATCGAACTCCACGGAACCAATGGCACTGCCGTTATGGCCGGGGAAAAGATTCAGACCTGGCAATTCCGGGACGAAGAACCCGAAGACGGGCAGAGACGGAGAATCGGTGATGTATCACAGGCCACAGGCGCAGGAGGGGCCGCGGACTTCGGCCATAGAGATCACACGGTTGTGGTGCAGGATATGATAGACTCGATACACGCGGACAGGGATGTTGTCATTCCGGTGCCATCCGTCAGACACACTCTGGAAATTGTTCTGGCAATGTACCAGTCCGCAAAGCACAAAACACCTGTCACGTTTCCGGTTGTCGATGATGATACCGTATGGAGCTGATCAGAAAAGAAACATCCCCTTGAGTGCCTGCCGCGCCAGAAGCGCATCGAAGAGTGCCTGCCACTGATCAATCGACCCTTTGTGACTGATCAGTCGGTCGTGCGGAATCAGACCGGTGTTCAGGATGCGGATCGCCCGATCCCATGACTCATACCGTGTTGAAACATTAAACAGATAGCGCACGGACTTCATCATAAATGCATCATATGGGAATTCGACTCCCGGTTTCCCCGTCAGTCCGATTGCGGTGACCGTTCCCAGCTTCCTGATGATCTGTGCACCGGTCTGTAGTGCGGCGGGTGCGCCGGATGCCTCAATGAACAGATCGACTCCGCGTCCGGACGTCACGTCGCGCACGAGCGCAACAAGGTCGTCCTTCTGAACATTGACAACGTGGTCAATTGCGGAAAGGGAGCGGCAGAGGCTCAACCGTATTTCCTCATCATCATCTACACCGAAGATGATCACGGTGGATGCGCCCGCATGTTTTGCCACAAGCGCAGCCATGATGCCGATAGGACCGGGTCCGGCCACAGCCACAACATCGCCGGCCATGACTGTCTGGGGAAGCACAACGTCAGTGACGACATTGGCGAGAGGTTCCGTCAGGGCCGCTGCCGGAAAATCAAGTCCGTCGGGTAAGCGGTGAAGAAGCCCCGGTTCCGGCCATCGCATCTGCGATGCAAATGCACCGTCGATACCCCAGCCGGGGGATCGTTTCTGGGGACAGATCTGCCTGTTGCCTGTCCTGCACAGGGCACACACGCCACAGGCCATCGTGTGGGGCTCGCCCACAACTCGATCACCCACCGCCCAACCCTGTACAGCGCTGCCGACCGCGGCAATCGTCCCGCTGAATTCATGTCCGAGTATCACAGGCGGGTAATACGGAAACTCGTCATGGTAGATGTGGAGATCGGTGCCACAGATCCCACACGCCTTTACATCAATCAGAACTTCCGATTCGCCTGGTGACGGCGACGGAACATCCCTGACCTCGATGAACCCCTTCCCCTTCTTCGTCTTTACGAGCGCCCGCATTGATCCTCCGCTATGTCGTTGAGAACCCGCACCACCGTTCCAGGAATCTCAACAAGGTTTTTGCTGTCTCTTTGATTTCCGCCACCGCGATCTGTTCTTCGTTCGAATGGGCATATTTGAGACTGCCGGCGCCCATGACCACCGTGGGGATGTTCAGGAGCGCATAACGCCACGCGTCACATGCCGCGGTCATTGCCGAGACCTCCATCGGCACACCTGTATCGCCTGCAGCAGCCATCAATTCCTGCACGAGGTGATGGTCCGGCGGAAGTTCGTTTCCTTCGTTGTTCAGCATGGTAAACTGAATCTCGAAGTGTTCACGAAGGTACGGATGGGGAGAATTCCGGATAGCATCGATCATCCCCTGCTGCACCGCTCCGACATTGGTATTCGGGAGGAAACCAAAGACCCCTTTTATCGAGGCAGTCCCCGGCGCGGTTGCGGGCCAGTCGCCCGCGTGCAGCATGCCGAACGTCACCGGCATCGGATTGTCGTAAACATCAAACAGCGGGTTGAACCCTCTGGATCCGGCAAGAAGCCTGTCGTGATACTCCTCAAGCACACTCATCGCTTTTACCGCCTCTTTCAGGGCGCTGACTACATCGGATGCGCGTCCGCTATGCCCGGGCTTCCCGCGGCAAATCACTTCAAACCACACCGCGCCACGGACAGCCGCGAAAATCTTCCTCTCCGAAGCCTCAAGGACGATTGCTCCGTCGGCAGCAACCGGGTGGCGCACCATGAACAGCGTGCCGTTTCCGCCGTTTTCTTCTTCGACCACGATATCGGCGGTCACTGTTCCCCGCGGCCGAAGGCGGAGTTTCTTCAACGCCGAGAGCAGAAGATGGATGACGGCGATCTGCCCCTTGTCGTCGCACGCCCCGCGCCCGTACACAACTCCTTCACGCACGGTCGGCTGGAATGCGTTTTCCTGATTCCTCGAGGGAGGGACCACGTCGCTGTGGGCATTCAGGATCAGGCTGCGGGAATTGGCCGGCGAAGTCCCGGCCAGTGTAAGACGCAGATTCTGTGTATCCTCATACGTGAGGCCCGGCAGAGGCCAACTGTACATGGGGTCGTCTTTGAACGACTCGGGTATCTGCATGAGTTCAACGTTCGTGCAGAGTCCTTTCATTCGTTCCGCGACCAGCCTGTTCACCGGACCTTCGTTCCCGCGGATGGAAGGAATTCGTATCAGGTCGCAGAGAAAGTCGGTCGTTTCGCCGGCGAGTGCGTCAATTGTTTCGTTGAGGATCTGATTGTCGAGCGGCATTCCATCACCCCTTCGAGTCGACGTTGTTGATCGGGAATCTGGGAGGACGCCCCCCGAGGAAGCGCCGGATATCTTCCAGAATCTTTTCGCGGATACTCAGGCCTGAATCTTCGGAATACCAGCCCAGGTGTGGAGTGAGAATGAGGTTGGGAATGCCCCGCAAAACGAAACTATCTTCCGGTGGTTCCTTTTCAAACACGTCGATCCCGGCCCCTGCGATCCAGCCTTCTTTGCATGCCCGGGCGAGAGCTTCGGCATTCACAATGGCGCCCCGTGCGGTGTTCACAAGCACCGCCGTGGGTTTCATCATGCGGAGCTCCTTTTCACCGATCATATATTTTGTCTCGTGATTGAGAGCCGGATGGATCGTCACCATATCCGCTTCCCGGAGAACCTCCTCGAGAGGCTTGCACCGGATGCCGAGTTCCTCCTGCCTCCGTTCGCTCAGATAAGGGTCGTACACCATGACATCGATCCCGAAACCCCGGAGCATTCCGACCACGAGACTCCCGATCCGGCCGCACCCCACGATGCCCGCTTTGGTTCCCGAGAACCGATGGATCGCGCCCACGCTGCTGAAATCCCACTGTCCCTTTCTGACCGAAACCTCAAGGGATTCCTGCTGTCGAGTGAACTTACGGCGACAGACCAGGAGGAGCATCATCGCCTGCTCGGCAACTTCTTCCCGGCAATAGTCGGGAACGTAGCAGACCTGGATGCCATGTTCCGTGGCCGCGGGCACATCGATGTTATCATACCCAACGCCGTGACGGATAATAAGTTTGCAAGCGCGCAAATTCTGAATGACTTCGCGGTCTATCTTTACCATATTGACAACCAGAGCATCCGCATCGCCGATCCGGGCAAGCAGATTGTCGCGGGAGGCGGATTTAAGTTGCAGAGCTTCGAATGTGACGGCAGAACCCGCGAGTTGTTCCCGTTCCCATTCCAGATCCGGCTCAATGTAGTCCGTGACGACGATTTTTGCTGTTTTCATTACTATCCTATCGTTAGACGTGGTGCACTTCGCGAGTACAAGATAATGAATTCAATCTGAAATCGGTACTTCTGAGCTCAGGTAATCCGCAGGTATGTTGAGTTATCGGGTAGGAGGCGGGGTTACCCCCGCCGTCCTCCCACACCACCGTACGTACGGTTCCGTATACGGCGGTTCATATTGAGTACGTGGGGCGCAAGCACTCTTGAAGCAGTGACGGAAGACCCAGTCCGGCGAAGAAGGATTCAGGGAAGGCCTCGTTCATGTGCGAGGCCCCGGCGTTCCACCACGGGCCTCGTCCGTTCGTGGCAGAGCGCCACGCTCGGGTTTCAGCGAGGCCTCGTTGCATCAGTCGTCGTGACACGTGGGTAGACCCGTTTCCACTGCCGCCACAGCAGGCAGCGCAGCTTCCGCCGTATCCATCCGTCGAGTTCCTCGAACATGTTCCTTGCCTCCGCCAGCTTGAAGTAGGCGACCCAGCCCCGAAGCAGCGGCTTGAGTTCCTCTGATGACCTGCCCAACGCTCTGTCCTCGCCCCCGGCGGAAGACTTCCCGGAGCTTCTCCTTGAGCCTTTCTCGTGAACTCGCGGCCACGTCAGCCTCGGCTTCCGATGGACGGTCATGGAGTAGCCCAGGAACTTCCGTTTCCAGGACGGCCGACCGCGCTCTTCGCTTCGTTCACCCTTAAGCGGAGATGCTTTCGTCAAGGAACCGTTCAGCGATGCCATGCACACGCTCTCCGGCTCTCCGCGACCGCACGTAGATGTTGCAGTCGTCGGCATACCGGCAGAACGCGTGACCGCGTCTCTCCAGTTCCTTGTCCAGATCGTCCAGCAGGATGTTCGACAACAGCGGCGAGAGCGGACCACCTTGCGGCGTCCCCTCCGTGCGCACTGCCACTATCCCATCGGCCATGATCCCCGGCTTGCAGGTAGCGGCGGATCAGCCTCAGCACCCGCTTGTCCTTTACCTTCGCGGGCCACCCGGGCCATCAGCATGTCGTGGTTGACCCGGTCGAAGAACTTCTCCAAGATCGATGTCCACGACCCACCGCTTTCCCTTCTGCCACATGGCTGTCGTGCCTGTGGCACCGCCTGGTGCGCGCTTCTGCCCGGCGCGGAAGCCGTAGCTCGAGTCCGAGAAGTGTCGGGTCAAAGATCGGCTTCAGCACCTGATGCAGTGCCTGCTGGATCAGACGGTCCACAACCGTCGGGATGCCCAAGCATCCTTGTGCCACCTCCGGGCTTGGGGATTTCCACCCTCCGTACCGGCTGTGGTCTGTAGCTCCCTTCCAGCAGCTCCTTCTTGATGCCTTCCCAGTGATCCTCGCAGGTACGGCTGCAGCTCCTCCACCGTCATCCCATCCGCTCCAGCCGCTCCCTTGTTCTGCATCCACGCGCGCATACGCCCGCGTCATGTTCTTCCGCGCGACCACTGCCTCCATGAGCGCCGTCTCCTCTGGGCTCGACGTCTCTTCCCTTGCCGTGACGTTTGACGCTCCAGCACTCCGCTCACCTCGCGGATTCCGTCCGCTATCTGCGCGAGTCGGCCTCGGACTTCTCAGTCATCTGTCTGCGTCTCCTGCGCCATCGAAAGGGAAGGATCTTGCCTCTCCTGCTTCATGTTCGGGCCTTCAGCCACGGTCGCATGACCTACTATGCCCTCTGCTGACTTCTGCTCTCCTCTCCCATCGCCTTGCAACGACGGTAGCTCATGGCCAGAGCAGCAGATCTCCCCGGGTAATGCGCACCCACTTTCACGCTTATGCCTGTCACATCTACGCCCGTAGCTTCCGTGCAGGTATTGGACTTTGAAGATATTGGCCTTCTCATCCGCTACGGTCGCCTCGTATGTGCTTCCTGTTCGTCAGGCCAGCGTTTTGCCTGCGGCTTCCTTCAGATTCCACCTCGCGATGGACACCCTTGCCGTCCGGCTAACGATTCCCCCTGCCGGGGTCATAGGAGACTTTCACTCCTTAGTGAGTGCGCCCTGCCGGGCGCACCAAAAAAAATGGTCCGGCAATACATGCCGAACCATTCGAGATCCGTATGTGGCGTCCTGTCTCATACGGCCTTTCGATTGTGTATTGACGGGGCTCCTTACGAGGACCCTCGAATATACGACTCGAGGTATTTTATCAACTGTTTCTGTTCAGAAATCACAGCCTTTACCACATCGCCTATGGAAATCACACCGACAAGTCTTTTTCCATCCACCACGGGCAGGTGCCGAACACGCTTATCCGTCATGAGGGTCATACATTCGCCTATTGACTGGCCCGGACTCACCGTTACGATTTCAGATGTCATAACTTTCCCGACAGGGGTGTTGCGGGACGATTGTCCGTGCAGCACCACTTTTCGGGCATAGTCACGTTCCGAAAAAATACCGAGGACATCTTCGCCGACCATCACCACGAGCGCTCCGATGTTCGATTTCGCCATCAACGCAAGCGCATCAAACACAGCGGCATCGGGTCCGATGGACAAGATGGCATGCCCCTTTACCTGCAAGATGTTTTCGACAGTTGTCATATGCTCTCTCCTCCGTACGCACTCCTACCCTGAACAATCATGAACGGTAGTCATGCGCCTTGAGCCAGCAGCCGGGCTGAAACCTGAATAGTCGTCAGGTTTGTCCCTCAAAAGTCTGCCGGCGGTTCAAAACCGGTGAGTTCCTGTGCCTGAAGGTCTCCTCAATACGGCACGCTCCCGACGATGAACTCACTCTAAGGCTACTTCAACAACAAAAGTCTTCGGGTCTGAACGAAGGTCTGACCCGAGCCACCCAACTCTGAACTTGAGCCCGATCCAATCGCGGGGTTTACCGATGAAGCAACCGCTTGCAGCCGGTAGAAGTACATTCCGGACGGCAATGATGTTGCATTAAATTTCACCTGATATGATCCGGGGGGTTCCTGCTCATTCACGAGCGTGGCCACTTCCTGGCCGAGCGGGTTGTAGATGGAGAGCCGGACGAACGCAGCCTCTGGCAAGTCATACCGGATAGATGTTTCCGGGTTGAACGGGTTGGGGTAGTTCTGCTCCAGGGCGAAGCTCGTCGGCCTGATCGGCCCGTCACCCACCGCGGTTGCAGTCCCCTCAAACGCGAGATCGTCGATGACAAAAGCTGTCCCGACGTGCAGCGTGTCGTTCAGACCGGGCTCAATGATGGCCCAGAACCAGGCCGTATCGGGGCTCTGAGGACTGTAGTAGTCCAGCGGCAGGCTGAATTTCGTGTATGGCGTCACACTCGTCGCTGTCCCGAATTCACCTGATGCCACCGGGACGAGGAGCGATGCTTTAAACAGTTCCACAAACATGACCAGCGAGTCCTTTGACGCCGACGTGAATTTGTAGTACCCCGTGAGTGCACCCGGACGCTGCGTGTACGGAAACAGTCCCCAGAGGTAGGGCGGGTACGTCCCGATTCCGAGAACGTCCACAACTTCTCCTCTCACGGCAAAGGAGCCTGTACGGGCATCGGTCGACTTGGTGATCCCGAGGGCTAGTCCGGGGAGATTCCCCGTGACCCAGCCGGTGGGAGTATCGAATGGAGGCGTGCCTGTCCAGCTCTCGAACCCCGGATTAGGGATCTGGGCGTTTGCGGATCCCCAGAAGAATGTTAGAACCAGAAAGAACAAAGTCGGACCAATGATTCGTTTCATACATCCTCCTGTGGTTAGAAAGAACAAAAATTTCCCCGGCCTGCGCTCCAGAACAAACGGATCCAGGCGGGGGTTCCCGTATCCCGGGCATATCGGAGTTGTTTGTCTGAATATAAGCACTACGGCGAAGGTTGTCAAGGGAAAAAATCGCAGGTGGTCACACCTCTTCTCCAGAATCTGGATCAGGATATCAGGCCACGCCGGGTCATACCTGCACAGATGCAGGATATTGGACAAGCCCGGTCCGTCTGTGGCGGGACTGGTTCGAAAACCCCAGATATCTCGATGGGACTCTTCTGGCAGAAGATTTGCATCTCCTCGGATGTCATCCGTTGGATGAGAACTAAAACATGGAGACCCCTATGCGTTCTTTTACTTTCGTTTTGCTCCTTCTGGCAGCTTCCCTTGCATTTGGCCAGGTAAACGTCGTCAGCACCACGCCGGCCCACAACACGACCAGCGTTCCTCTGACAACAACTATAAGTATCACGTTCAGCGCTGCAGTTGACACCACACAACCATTTAATGCTGGCGAGAACTTCTTCACGAATGTCACCACACTCTTTGCACAATCATGGAGTGCGGACCGCCGGACCGTTTCGTTTTGGGTTGGACTCCAGCCTTCGGCGGTGTACTTTGTGTTGGTACACAGCGTGAAGCCTGCAGCCGGGGGAGGTTTTCCGATTCCGTATTGTTTCTACTGGACCACAGGCACGGCATTTCCCACAAATCTTTATAGTGTAAGTGGAACCATCACAAGCGGTGGCAGTCCGGTCACGCCTGATAATGCTCTGGTGGGGCTGGGAGCAGCGCCGTTTTCCGGCGGTCCACCCGATTTTATCGGCGGCGCAGTAGCGAATGCTCTCGGACAGTTTACGATCCCTTATGTCCCTGACGGAACATGGTATCCGATTGCCGCGAAGGACGCGGACCTCAACGGCGAGATCGACCCGGGCAGTGGCGACCCGATAGCTTTCGGGACCGGTGTCACGGTAAGCGGGGCCAATGTCACAGGGGTTGCCCTGCAATTTCTCCAGTTTGAGCCAATCCGTTTTGCGGCGGCGCGTGATTCCATTTCCACCAAAGCTGCAGCGATGCTTCCTGGAAACCGCGAACTACGGCAATTCCAGGGGTGGCAGGTCGACTCAACCGGTGCGGCAAAGGACTTCTCGGCACACTATACAGTCCCCGGGAGCCCGGTTGTGACGGAGATATGGGTGGAGTCATTCGGGGCGCAGTCCGACACATCATCGGGAAACGAATGGGTCTATTCTTCCCGCCCATTTACAGGGCTTGCCTCGGCAGCCCTGCTGGATTCTGTTGTTGCACGAGCGGAGCGGATGGGTGGAAGGGAGTTTCGCCAGCAGCCCCCTCCGGGCGGCAGTTCGTTTAGTGCCTATGCCCGCCTCGGCGCGATCCACAACTCGGAATTCGGCTGGATCATTTCCGACACAAGCCAGTACTACTGGGGCCTCCAGTACAACTTTCAGGTCCAGGTCACAAGAGACAGTAGCTACGGGGTAGCCTGGAAGACGTTTCTCGCGAATGCCACAACGGGGCAAATCATCCTTGTGACCGATGTCGACAAAAAGGATGACTCTCCGCTCCCGACTTCATATACACTCGGACAGAATTACCCCAACCCGTTTAATCCGGCCACGACCATAAACTTTTCTGTCCCGACTCAAAGCCGGGTCTCGATCGAGGTGTTTGATCTGCTCGGACAGAAAGTAGCCACGCTCGTCAATGATATCAGGCAGGCGGGAAGCCACCAGATTGCGTGGGCTGCGAATGTTCCCTCCGGTATCTATTTCTACCGGATGGAAGCTGCGGGGGTCGATGCGCCGTCACAGCGGTTTTCACAGGTTCGCAAGATGGTGCTCGTCCGGTGACAGCTGTTTGATGAATTGGTGACAAAGGCCCGCCCAACGGCGGGCCTTTGTTTTGCTGTCAGCGCGCATGGAATGCGAACACGAGGAAAAACAAACGGTGCCACCATCACTGACGACACCGTTTTCGTGGACGGGGACGGAATCGAACCGCCGACACAAGGATTTTCAGTCCTTTGCTCTACCAACTGAGCTACCCGTCCAACTACCGCGTGTTTCTAAGATTCAGCTGATAATATAGCAACTCCCCGCAAAAAACGCAACCGTCCTAAGTCCCGTCCGCCAGCTTCTCTACCAACTCCCTCAGATTACTCTCCCGCATACTCCCGTACCGGTCCTGCGCATACGAGGTGTGAAATGTGCACCGCTCCACAAACTCGATGTTCTTCTCCAACCACTTCTCCTCGGTAAAACGTACCCCCCTCCGCATCTCCCATTCCATTCGCAAGGCGTCACTGTGTGCCCAGAATGTATTACCCCCGATGTACGCCACATCACTGTCGCACATGATCTTCTGAAGCAGCGTCGCGGGCCGCTGCGGTATCTTCGTGGCCCGGATACATCCCACCACATCCCGGATCCGATCCTCCGGATATGCCCGGGAACGGAGAAATTCCTCCGCAACCGCGGCACTGCGTTCTTCATGTTCCTCCGCCCCCTCTACGTACCCCGCATCATGGAACCACCCGGCCAGCAAGACCACTTCCATGTCCGCTGCATCAAGCTTCATACCAGCGCCGATTTCCAGACAGAACGCAACGACCTCCCGGGTGTGCGCCAGCGTGTGATACTTCGCCCACGAAGGAAGCCGGGTCCCGTACAATGCCGTTACGCTCGCTTCCGCCCCCTTCAGGATCTCTGAAGAAGCACTCATATCCTCCATTCCTCCTGGTGATTAGAACGCAAAACCTATCGTTGCATACAGCATCACATGTTCATCCGAGATCCCCAGACTCGCCGTCAACGTCGTCTTCCGGTTCCAGGGAGCGGCCCAGATTCCACCCCCGATCGACGGATGCCACTTGCTCGAATTCTCACCGCGGACAAAGACCCTTCCAGTTTCTATAAATCCAAACATCCCGACATCCGTGGGAACAACATAATTGACTTGTCCCATCCGGATCCGCGTCTCAAACACAGCCGCCAGAGATGCCTCACCCAGAAACCGACCCTGCTGGTATCCCCTCAATGTGGTACTGCTGCCAATCGTTGCCGCTTCAAAGTACGGAACTTTTCCCCAGGTCTTTTCTCCCAGCAGACGCACGGATAACGTCACCACATTCTCCTCGCCGGGGGTGTAAAAATACCGGATGTCGGCTTTTGCCTTGCCAAACCCCTCCCCCGGAGTAAATGCTTTGGGAAAAAACGTGCCACCAAGGTCAACAAACAGGCCGCTGTAAGGATGTGGTTCATCATCTTTCGTATTCCAGCGCAGCCAGCCACCCAGGGAAGCAATCACCATGTTCTCAATGCCGTACGGGTACGCGGTCACGACAGAGCTGCTCTTCGTCCTGTCGGTTTGCACATACCTGAGCCCCGCTTTCATCTGTACCGCAAACGGCCCCTTCAAAGGGTACATCAGGCCCTGCTCAACCCTAAACTGCACCTGACGAACCCTGTAATACTCATCCCCGGGATCCCGCGCGGGCACCGTTTCGTTCCCCTGACCGAAATAGGTGAGAACCTCATAACCCGACGCAAGTGCTTCAAACGTTATCGATGTATTCGGGAGTGAAGACCTGAAGTCCGCGTTCAACACCACTCTGCCAACATTCGCAAAGGGAGCATACCCGGCAAGCAACGATATCCTGGAGACATAGGGATCTGCTCTGAAACCATAATGATATAACACGGGTCCAACACCTGCAATCGGACCGAGCTGAGCGTTCCAGTCGAACATCAGATCCAAACCCCACCCTGTACCCCGATCCTCCAACTGCGGCGCATATCGCACCGTGTCGTTCGCCGGCAGCGGATACGGCCTGCGGTTTACCTCCGTGCTGGCGCCTTCAACGACCGTACACCCGTCCGAGTCGTACACATATGTCCGGGTTTCCGCGTCAGCGATAAAAGGAACCACACCAAACAGGACACCGTCAACATACGATGAGTCTACAACTCTGTCATCCCCGTCACCACCCACGACAACAACCGGAATTGATTCTTTCACAGATCCACGCACCTCAGCCAGATCATTCCCCCCGTTCATGTACAATCGGATTTCCCGGGTCTCTTCAGCGTAAAACTCCCGGTGGTAGAGAAGCCGGCCACCTCGTGGACCCCCTTCTTCATCCCCGGCGAAGATACTCACCGAGACCCGCCTCTCATCGTTGCGAACAATCTTCACAAACTCTGGTTTGTTGCTCAGTCTGATGTCAACGGTGTTTGCAAGCCAGCTATAGTATCGATCTGTGACCCGGGGTAACCGCTGGCGCCGCTCTTTCAGTACGGCAATCAACGCCGGGCCTTCACGGTCGAAGATGGCAGGTGGCAGCCGTCGAACAGCTCTTTCAATGAGTGAATCTGTCAGTTGGGATGATATGACGGCCGTCACAGAATCCCACGTTGAGCGCCCCAACGGAGAAAGGAACCATCGGTCCAGGTGTCTTCCGGACCAGCCCAGATCGCGTATTCCGCTGTAGTTTTTGCCAAATGCACTGAGCTGAGGGATAAAGAATGAGCCTATCCAGGGTGCCAAACCATCATACCGGCTGAAGGCACTGTAGTGGCATTGTGGGATGGGCGCCCAGCTCTCGACTCCCTCCTCATGGTGCACCTGCCACCGCCAATGATCCACACGGGGGTCCCAATCGCCGAGGTACATACCCATGATTCTCGTCTTGAGGTACTCCGGACGATTCACCTGATTCCGGTAGTCCTGCTCCAGAAGCCGCAGGAGACCGACCGTACCCACAATCATGTTGTCTGACGAAGGGAAACAGAGTCCTCCCGCATTCCCCTTCCGATGAATCCCAAGAAACCCGACCGTGCCCCCGAATACCTCCCTGTGCGAACCGAGCCGGTCATCGTCGGGTAACACAACGAGTGATGATGTGTCACTCAGCACGCCCACAGCCTGAAGAAGCGGCGCGGCGACAAGACTTCCGTACGGGTTTGTCGTCGCAACAAGGTCACGCAGCACATCCCCTGCAAACATCTCCTGTATCGCCCCGGGCAGAATCACATACGGGTTCTTTCCGAGTTTTCGAAATGTATAGACGTTTCCATCCCCGCCCTCGAGGCCCAGACATCCCGCCGAGTCACCGGTCGCTGCCTCAATCACCGTAAGGCCGCCTGCGAACCGGTCCAAATCAAGAACTTCCGCGTCCACGGGAGTATTCCAGACATCACGCCAGAGTTCACCAAAGAGGAACCTGTGGAATGAACCGGCAGCGAACTCGGGACCCGGTATGATACGGACAGTGTGGGAAGTGCTGTCGGGGCGGGCTGCCGCCGATTCAGGAAAGCACAACAAGCCCGCGAAGAGAACAAATAGAGCGATGAGAGTGAAACGTTTGCCGTCCAACCTGATTCCACATTCTGAATGCTCGGTGATCAGTTCTGAATCTGGCTCCCCTCCACAATCGCTCTTACCACAGCGTCATGGACGGCGGGGCGGATTCGGGCGATCTTGAGGTTTGCCCGCGTCGGGTGCACCCGGTTCGTGAGGAGGATGACGCTCAGCTTCCGTTCGGGATCAGTCCAGATGGATGTACCCGTAAAGCCGGTATGGCCGAACGAGGAGGGCGAAAAAAGCGAACCCGCCGATGAACCGAGAACCGATTTCATGTCCCACCCCAGGTACCGATCCTGCCCCTGAACATATTTCCGCGTAAATTCTATCACGGTGCTTTCCTTGAGGAAGCGGATCCCGCCGTACGTTCCTTTGTTCAGGAGCATCTGCATATAGATTGCCAGATCGGACGCCGTGGAGAACAAACCGGCATGTCCCGCAACACCCCCGAGCAGCGCCGCATTCTCATCGTGCACCTGTCCGCACACAAGCGCCTTCCGCCACAGTGTGTCTATCTCCGTGGGCGCCACCCGATCGTGGATGTCTGCGGGAGGATTGTACATGGTATTCTTCATGCCAAGCGGTAAAAAGAATTCATTTTGCACAAACTCCGACAACGGCATACCCGTAATCTTCTCCACAACCTTCCCCATCGTGATCATGCCGATGTCGCTATAGATAGTCGTGTCGCCTGGCACGGCTACAAGGGGCGTGGCATAAATGGAATCCAGGGCCTCCTCGGCCGTTGAACACATCAGGAAGAACCTGCGGAATGGCGGGAACCCCGCCCGGTGTCTGATAAGATGCCGGATCGTGATGGCGCTCTTGGGCCCTTCCCGGAACTGGGGCAAATACGTTCCCACAGAGTCATCCAGGGCGATCCGCCCCTGGTCAAAGAGTTTCATCACGGCAGATGTTGTTCCGATCACCTTGCTGACCGAGGCCAGATCAAACACTGTCGTGTAGTCAATGGGTCGTAACGATGAATCATACGTGTACGTGCCGAAGGGCTTGTTATACACGAGAATCCCGTCCCGCACCACGGCGAGCTGGGCTGCGGGGAATGCGGAATCCCGGATGGCATGTTCGATGATACTATCCAGGGCCAGCAGCCGCTCGGGATCAAACCCTGCCACCGATGGATCATCCCAGCGGAGCCGGTCCTTCGGGCATGAAGTTCCGCTTCCCAGTGCAAAGTAGTCCGCGATCTCTATGGGTAATTTGCCACAGATACCACTTTCGGCAAAGATCGCTTCCACGGTCGCCTCCACAAGCGGCTCGTTGTCTCCGTAGGCACACACAATGGCATCCGCCCAGCCAAGAGTTCCGGCAAGGTAAGGATTTCCAAACAGCATCACGACCGTTGGTATTCCCGATTCTTTCACCTTCTTCAGGAACGGCTGCAAACCCTGGGGCAAATCGATCTTTCCCGAGGACGTCCTGACTTTGACGTGCACGGGCAGGAGAAGGAGGTCCGCACGTTTGACGCGCGCAAGTGCCGCATCAATATCGATGATATTGCTGGATGGCGAGAGCCGGTAGGTATCAATCTGGCCGTTCTTGCGCTGGAGCAGCTGGTGAAAATATGCGCCCGGTAGTTCCCCTGTTCCAGAATTCGAAGCACGGTTGATATCCACCCTGCCATCCGGCGTATCAGTCAAGACGACGGATACAATCCGTTTGCGTATGGGAGTCTGCAGGGGCAGCAGGGTGCGATTGTTCTTCAGGAGAGTGATAGAGTGGCGCGCAACATCCCGGGCCAGTCTCCAGTGGGCCCGCGTGCCTACCTGTGTAGAAATTGCGTTGATATCCACAGTCCGCAAGGTATCCAGACCCAGATTCTGTTTGACTGCAAGAATCTTGCGTACAGAACGATCCAATCGTCCTTCGGTGATTTCGCCGCTCCGTGCCGCAGCAATCAGCGCAGAGAACGCGGCCTCCTCGTCAGGCGGCATCAACACAATGTCCACGCCTGCCTTTACCGCCATCACGCTGGCCTTGCCGGGAGAGTACCCGCGCGTCACACCCCGCATATCCATCGCGTCGGTCACAACCAGTCCCTCAAATCCCAGTTCCCGTTGCAGGACTCCGGTGATAATCGCCGGCGAGAGGGATGATGGGAGCAGGCGTGACGGATCCAGTGCCGGTACGGCAAGATGGGCAATCATGACGGATTGTGCACCGGCCTGTATGGCGGTCCGGAATGGCGCCAGTTCAATGGAGTCAAGCCTGTCCCGGGCAAAGGGTATACGCGGGAGTTCCAGATGTGAATCGGTTCCCGTATCCCCGTGACCGGGGAAATGTTTGGCCGTCGAAAGCACTCCGCCATCCGTCGTTCCCCTGATAAATGCCGAAACCATCTCGTGCACGATGGCCGGGTCACTGCCGAACGACCGGGTGTTGATGACAGGGTTGAGCGGATTTGTGTTCACATCGGCAACCGGAGCATAGTTCTGATGGACCCCGATCGCCCGCGCTTCCCGGGCTATCGCCCGGCCTATTTCATAGGCATACCGTGAGTTTCGTGTGGCGCCGATGGCCATTGCATCCGGGAATGGCGTACCACGGCGGATACGCATGGCGACACCACGTTCAAAGTCAGCACTGACGAGTAACGGGAGACGCGACAGACCCTGAAGCGTGTTGAGTCTCACCGCCGCTTCGTACACATCACCCTGCCAGAGTATGAACCCGCCAACATGTTTCTCCTGAACGAGCCGGACAAGACGGGCAAACTCATCACTCTGCTGGCTGTAGTACTGCCCGAACACACCGACCATCACCATCTGCCCGACCTTCTGCTCGAGCGTCATCGTGGCCATTACGCTGTCAACCCAGTTCTCCCGCACGAATACACTTGCGGGCCGGTCAGCGGTTGTTATGACAGGTCTCGTGGAGGTTGCCGGCATCCCCCGTTGCGGAACAGATGTGGGGGCGCAGGAGTTTACAGAGAGGGCAAACACCACAATCGCAACGATGGTATGAACGTGTGAACCGTGCTGCATTTATTTCCCTTGCAGAAGTTGTTGCGCCACAATCACGGCTCCGCGAACCGGCGGATAGAGGGCCGGATGGACCTCCGCACCCGGAACCAGTTCTGCTATGGCATCGCGAAGGATGTGCGCGTAGATTGTTTCGTGATCGATAAGTCCGCCGATGAACACGACGCCGACAGGTGAGACTCCGGGCATCCGGCGTACTAATGCGGCAAGCGTTTCCGCGAGGTGATTCGCCGATTGATGCAAAAGGGTCACGGCGACCCGGTCACCTTCTGACGCCGCATCCATTACAAGGGGGGCAAGAGAGGCAAGATCGAATTTCTCCTGATACACCGACGCGATAATCCGGTCGCGGGATATCCATCCAAACCGCTCGGCAAACAAGACGCGAAGTCCGGAAGCGCCGCTTCGTCCGTCGAAATCCCTGACCACCGCCCTGGCCGCTTCGGCCCCGAGGAAGTACCCTCCGCCTTCGTCTCCCAGCACACGGCCCCACCCTCCGACAGAGGCGATCGTACCGTCGGGCATTTTGCCGATCAGGTTGGAACCTGTTCCTGCAATGACAACGACACCCGGTCCTCCACCGAACGCGCCTTCAACGGCAATTCGGGCGTCCGTCTCGATGGTCATCGGCATCGATGACCAGCCGCGGGGGATGCAGAGAGTCTGGAGTGCCTCCTGAAGCTTCTCCCTGACGGGTTTACTCCCCACACCGGCGAGTCCGAAAACAACGGCCCCGATGTCGAGAGGGGAACGCCTGGCAGTACTGCAGCAACCGGCGATCAACTCCAGGAGATTTCTGGCTGCGACGTCAACCCCGGCGACATTCGGATTTCCCGTCCCCAGCTGCATGCGAGCCAGTTCGGTACCGGATCCATCAGCGAGGACGCCAAGGGTTTTTGTTCCGCCTCCGTCAGCCCCGAATACAAGTCGAGATTCAGGCATGGTACGCTTCTCTGATTAGTCTATGCATGGCGCGTTTGGTCTGCTCAATGTACCGAATGACCGGACGAGATTCAAGAAAACCATCGGGTTGCATCTATCCATGCTGCTGAGTAGTTTACGAATACTCACTCTCACATTTCAACGGACCCGACCATGTATGCCCGAATCGTGAAAGGACTTCTGATAACCCTCCTCCTCCACTCGCCCCTCGACGCACAGCCGGTTGTCAAGACCGGGATTGAGACCCTTCGGGACAGTGGCTTTAAGATCCTCCGGGGGGCCCGGATCGGGCTCATCACGAATCCGACTGGTGTGGACGCGAACCTGGCCTCGACTATCGACATACTCCATGCGGCAAAAGGAGTACAACTCGTCGCCCTCTTCGGCCCCGAACATGGCGTGCGGGGGGACTTCGCGGCTGGCGACAAGATCGATACATATACCGACAGCCGGACGGGACTGCCGGTCTATTCCCTCTACGGAAAAACCCGCAAGCCAACGCCGGACATGCTCGCCGGCATCGATATGCTGGTCTACGACATCCAGGATATCGGTTGCCGCTCATACACCTACATCAGCACGATGGGTCTGGCAATGGAAGCCGCCGCCGCGCAGAAGATTCCGTTTGTGGTGCTTGACCGGCCAAACCCACTCGGGGGTTTACGCGTCGAAGGGAATATCGTTGAAAAACCATTCGAGTCTTTTGTCAGTCAGTTCCCTATACCCTACGTGTACGGGCTCACGTGCGGCGAACTTGCCCGTTTGCTTAATGGCGAACGGATGCTTGCCGGCGGTGCCGTCTGCTCGCTCACCGTTGTTCCGATGCAGGGGTGGAAGCGCGCGATGACCTTTCCGGAGACCGGACTCCACTGGGTCCCCGCATCTCCTCACATACCGCGTGATGGCTCAGCGCTTCACTACGTCAGCACCGGTGTCCTGGGTGAACTCGGCGTTATCTCGGAGGGTGTGGGGTATACTTTGCCCTTTGAAACGCTTGCAGCGGCGTGGATCGACCCGGCCCTGCTTGCCGACAGGATGAACGCCCTGAAACTCAAGGGGATACTTTTCCGTCCGATTACATTCAAGCCGTTCTACGGCCGTGATGCAGGAAAACAACTGAACGGCGTGCAGGTTCATCTGGCCGGTCCGTCGCCCGCAAACCTCATGGCCATACAGTTTCTGTTTCTGCAGGTCCATCACGAGCTGTATCCGGACAAAAATCCGTTTCTGCTGGCCGATGGCGGGCGTATCCGCATGTTTGACAAGGTTGCCGGTTCCGATCAGGTGCGGCTGCTGTTCAGTAAACGAATGGTGTTTGATGATGTGAAGGGGATGCTGGAGAGGGATGTCGAGGGATTCAGAAAGACGGCCCGGCACTATCTTCTCTACTGACAGCGGAGCTTATGATCCCCGGAACAGTTCGAGGCTTGCTGCAAAGTCCGGGTGGGAAATCTGCACTTCCTGGTACATCTTCACAAGATGCGCCTGATTCACCTTGTGGAAGTCGGATTCGAGAGGTGTGATTGAGAGGCCGCCGAGATCGACCGCGGCCGGACTGATAAGCAGGCGCTCCTCTCCCTCCGCAAAAAAGAACGACGGACGGTGCTGCACGCGGGGAAAAACGAGTACATACCATGTCGCTGCATCATACCAGGCAAGGATGTTCACCATGGGTTCCTCCTTCTCCCCTCTGATTTCCTGCAGCGAAGAAAGGTAACGTTGCAGGGAATGGCGAAGGAGATCCGGATCGGTTCCCTCCCATGACAGGAAGCGTCTCCCACCCCCCTCAATGGCGATGGCACGCAGAGCCGGAGAGTCCAGCATCACTGTTCCCCTTTCCGACCGTACTCTTCCATATTCCGATTCAATCGGCATGGTCATCCGCGTCCCCGCCTGGAAATGAAGATGATCCGGGGCGGAGGCTCCACACCGTGCTCCATTATAGAAGGTGCTGTAGCGGGGAGCAAGGTCCCGTGTGAGGCTCAACATCACGCTCAAATCTTCGCCGAGACGCTGCGGCACATGGTCGATGCGCGGAATCGTAAAATGTTCCGGGAGAATCGGGAATGGATTACACAGGAGAATATAGCGCTCGCCGTAGGGGATTCCCCTCTGATGCTCCGGCAGGTTGGAGAGGCACAGGAAACACCGCCGTTCGCGGATGGACTGGTCATCCACCCTGGCTGCAGAGGATGTCAGCCGTCCCGGATTAAACTGGACCAGAACCTCACACCCATCAAACTGGAATCGCCGCGTCTGCACCGAGTCAAGACTGGCATATCCGGCACGGAGCATTTCCCAGGTCTCTTTCTGCTGCAGGAAGAGCCCGTGTGCACGGTCCGCCCACGATGTCGGAAGTCCGCCATACTGTGCAAGAGAACCCGGCTCAATCTTTACACGGTCCAGAGCAGCATTGACCGCCATTATGTGCCCCGCCTGCTTCGCTTCGCTGTCTTTCCCTTCCCGGCTTTCCTGGTGGTCATTCTTAGTTTTCCGGACCCTGCACGTCTTTTTGTCCGGGACGGGGTACGTTTTGTAGCGACGCCTTTCCCTGCCGGCTTCCGCCCTGAGGCCGCGTTCTTCCTGATTCTCGCCATCACTTCCATCGTCCGGATCTTATCCTTGTAGAAGTTGAATCCGTTCAACTTTGGTATGTCAAGATCCGCATCGGAGTTTCCCTCCCAGCGGCGGCAGAGGTAGATCGGTTCGTAGATGCGCCCGATCTGATAGTCACGCGAAATTGCCAGTCCGAGCGCATAATCTTCACCATAGCTCACATTAGGGACCTTGAGGTCGCGGAGAATGGACGTCACGAAGGCACGCGGGGCGCCGAGTCCGTTGATACGGAGAGCATTGTTGCGCCCGTTCGCCGGAGTCCATTCTTTGTGGTCAATAATGCCGGGGGGTATCGGTTCGAGCTGGAAATTTGTCATCTGGTAGCTTCCGATCACCATCGCACAGCCTTCGGCGTGGAAGGCGTCCACTACCTTCTGCAGTGTAGATTCATCCTTGTAGAGGTCGTCGCTATCCAGCTGCACCGCAAAGCGTCCGCACTGCGCATGATGAACACCCAGATTCCAGCACCCCCCGATGCCAAGGTCGTTCCGGTCGGGTATCACATGGATGATCCTGTTGTCGCACGCAGCCAGTGACCGGAGCAGCTCGGTTGTTCCGTCGGTCGAATGGTTGTCCACCACAATCACATTAAAGACAAACCGGGTCTGCTGTTTGAGTACTGATTCTACCGCCTCCCCGACGGTGCGCATCCGGTCCCGGACCGGAATGATGACCGAAGCTTCGACGGGAAACGCGCCGGAACTCAGGCCGGCTTTTCTGAACCTGGGAGGGAGATACGCTTTTATTTTCTTGAGGTGATATGTGGCCGCCTGCTCCATTTCAACCTGAACCTGGCGGTTCCTGGGATCAACATAGTCAAAGAGTTTCTCACCGGATCTCCGGACGTCACTTTCTACTTTGCTGTACAGATATTCGCCAACACGGAGAACCGGCGCAAGGCGGGAGAGGGCCAGACGCAGGGCATACCATCCGGCAAAAGAGTACTTCTGACCGGCAATTTCCCGAAGCGCACGTTTGAGTGTCTTACCCTCAAGGAGTACCACCGACCCGAAATTGAAGTCATCGCGGAGACTGCCTTGTTGGTATTCGATCACCGGGTGGGCTGTCCGGTGCCCGTCTTTCATGTCGTAGTAGTCCGAAAAAACAATTCCCGCCCCGGTTTGTTCCGTCACCGCGTGAAGACGTTCAATACCAAACTGACCAAAATCGATCAGGGTGTCGTGCAGCAGAAGAAGGGCATGGGAAGTCCTGAGTTGTTTTCCGATCTGCGCCATCGTTCCGCTTCCCAGAAGTGCACCGGTGGTGATGATACTGCATCCGTCAATGGGGGGAACATCCTTGTCCGTCGCAAGCAGAACAACATGCTCGACCAAACCTGATGTTTCAAGCTGATTGACCGTTTCGCGCGTGAACGCTGAACCGGAATACGGAAGGTAGGCGGTGATGTGTTTCATAGGATTCTGCCCGTGTACGTTATTCTATTGAGTGCTGACTTTTTTTCCGAAACCGGCCGGTATTTTTATGAATGCCGGCACCACAAAGCCCGGAATTGTTGAGATAATAACCCAGATGAAGAAGCCCTGGTATCCGAGCCATTCCTGGACGGCGCCGCTGAACATGCCCGGGATCATCATCCCGAGAGCCATAAAACCGGTACAGATTGCATAATGCGCCGTCTTGTGTTCACCTTCCGATACGAGGATCATGTACATCAGGTATGCCGTAAATCCAAATCCGTATCCGAACTGTTCGAGGGCAACGGCAATATTGATGACGACAAAATTTTCAGGCATCGCCTGGGACAGGTACACAAACGCCAGGTCCGGCGTGTGGATGATGAATACCATCAGCCAGAGCCAGAATTTCAGCCCGTGCCGTGACACGACGTATCCCCCGAGAAGACCTCCGAGGGTCAGTGCGATGATCCCCACCGTGCCGTACACAATCCCCACCTCACTGGTGGTCAGCCCCAATCCGCCCACCGCACGCGGATCCAGAAGAAATGGTGAGACCAGTTTCACGAGCTGAGCTTCTGCAAACCGGTACAGGAGGAGAAACGCAATGGTTACACCGATATGTTTCTTCTTGAAGAACAGAACAAAGATATTAAAGAATTCGGCTACAGGCGTGCGGGTTGTGTCGCGCACCATGGTAGTATCCGATACCGGATACGGAAGGAGAAACTTGTGGTAGATGAAGAACACGAGGAAGAGCGCCGCGAGGATGCCGAAGGTAATGGCCCAGGCCATGGCGATATTACCCTGGAGATTGGTTTCCAGCTGTCCGGCCACGACAACAAGTATCCCCTGTCCGGTAATCATGGCGATACGGTAAAACGTGCTCCGGACTCCGACAAACGCGGCCTGTTCATGCTCCTTCAATCCAAGCATGTAAAATCCGTCAGCCGCTATATCATGGGTTGCTGAACTGAACGCCATGAGCCAGAAAATCGCCAGCGTGTATTGGAAAAACTCCGGCATCGGGATGGTGAGTGCGACCGCAGCAAGTGAGGTACCGATAAAAAACTGCATGATCACGATCCAGAACCGTTTTGTCCGGAAGATTTCCACCAGCGGACTCCAGAGCGGCTTGAGCACCCACGGAAGGTATAACCAGCTTGTATAGAGGGCAATGTCCGTGTTGGATATCCCCAGCCTCTTATACATGATCACAGACACCGTCATGACCACGACATAAGGAATTCCCTGGGCAAGATATAACGTGGAGACCCACGCCCACGGATTACGTGTTGTCGGTTTGGCGAATGCCATACAAAATCCTTGCGGTCGTCAGTTTACACGTGAATGGGGCGGTACCCGATACGGTGCGGTACCGATGTGGAGCCCATCGTAAAGGGCTGTTCTTCAACAAAAACAAAACCATTCCTGAGATACCAGGCAAGCGCCGCGGCGTTTTGTACCATCACGCCCAGCCAGATCTCTTTCACCCCGAAGGTAAGGGCATGTTCCTCGGCCTTTTTGAGAAGCAGCCTTCCAAGTCCGTGCCCCTGATATTCCGGGAGCACGTACAAAGACGAAACGTAACATCGTGTTTCGCCGGGCGCGTACCGGACCTTTGCATATCCGGCGGGTTCGCCGTTCACCTCCGCCAGAAGACCCCGGAAGTGCGGGGAGGCATGGAGCTTTGCCAGTTCCCGGATGGTATAGGCCGTATCGAAGTGGGCCTTGAGATCAGGCCCGGGGATGAACGACCCGTACGCATCGAGCCAGGTTGTCCAGGTAATGCGCCTCACTGTCTCCAGGTCTGCCTCGCACCAACCCCTCACCACCCTGTCAGCGTGTTCGTTCTTCTCCATATGGTTCCGGCGCGAGAGCAACCCGGGATAATGCCTGCGCCATGTTCATTTGACGAGTAGGAGTTTGATAGATCCGCCGAATAACCGTGCCCCGTTCTCCCCGGTTACCGAGAGGCGTGCGATATACACTCCGCTTGAGGCCTGCCCGTTCCGGGTGGGGCTCCATTCGATCACATGCCGGCCGGGATCCTGATGCTGTTCTACAAGCCGGACGACCTCCCGCCCGAGCAGGTCATACAGGATCAACGAGACCATGCCGGGAGAGCCGAGATCGTACCTGATCCGGGTGGAAGGGTTAAACGGGTTGGGCGAATTCTGGTGTAACGCAAAATGCGCCGGCACGACGGAGAGTTCATCGTTCACCGCCGTCACCGTTCTGTCAATGAGCTCCAGCTGATCAACAAAAACGGCAGTGACAGGCCGGCTGACACCCGGCACATAGGAAAACTCCAGCCCTTCGAAGCGGAGTTTACTGTCGAGAAACCCGTTTCCCGTGCCGCTCCCAAGCGTATCAACCGCAAGATCCCATGTTACCGCCCGCCAACCGACCCAATCCACCGGAATCCAGCGGGTAACTTCCCTGTGCCCGGAAAAGCCCGGGGGGACAACGTCGGCGCTATCCGCAACCACCAGGCGCATCTGAGAACGGCTTCCGTCCCCATACACATAGGCGCGCAGAAGCGTGTTCTCTTTACCGAATTGCGTCCGGCTTGCGGGCCGGCTCGTATCGGTCGGCACGCGGACCAGCCAGAGCGCCGCAGTGGTGTCCCACTGTATGCGGATCGCGGCAGAACCGGTGTTAGCCGCATCAAGTCCAAGCTTGCGGACCGACGATCCCGTGACCGAGACACTGTCCGCACCTGTCCTGTCTGCGGTGAGTGAGGAAAGAGCGAAGCCCGGAAACGTCGCAGTGATGGAATCCAGGATGGTAGCCGTATACGCCCCCGATCCCACGGAAAAATCCCAGAGTTGAAAGGTGCTTGTGGGAAGTGCGTTGCCGATCAGATCGGCAAGTCCTTTGATGCCCACACGATAGGCATGTCCCGGAAGGACCCCGTTGGTGAGATACGTCGTCACTCCCCCCTGTCCGTTTTCCTGCGCATATTCGAGCGTCCGTAATTGTGCCACGCCCCCGAGTTGCACGACCACGATGTTGGCAACGGTCACAGTAGATTGATTGAGCGGTTCATCAAAGGTCATATTGATGACTGAGCTGGGAGCCGTGAGGCGTGTCCCGGAAGCGGGTATCACATAACTCAACGAGGGGGGAAAAACGTCAATATATTTTGTCCTGAACGAAAGGAGCAGCGGATCCCCGGGCACGCCGTCTCCATTCGCATCAAGTGATTGCCCGGAAGCCGACCTGGCGGTGGTATCGATGCGCACAACATAGTCCACATAAAACGCGAGGATCTGATCGGGGTCGAATGTCACTCTGGTATTACTGCTGTTCCACAAGAGGCGTCCCGGCACCGGAGGCGTAATGGAAAATGCGGAGCGGACCGATGCGGTATCCATGGGTTTTGAAAACGCGACTTCGATCGAACTGGCCGCGGAGAACGCCGTATCATTGTCTGATGGGACAGTTACAAGAACACTGGGGGACGCAAAAGAGACAAGGCCCCTGTCTGCAAATACCGTTGCGCCGGTTCCGACAGTTACCTGCATGGAATCTGTGCTGTAGCCGGGGGTTTCAAATCGGAGCGTATACGCACCGGGAAGGAGGTTGTCAAACATGAAGAAGCCGTTGTTGTAGGCATCCCCGAGCACGACCCGATTATCGGGAAGCAGACGCACGCGGCTCAGGTTAACAAGTTTGCCCGTCGCAATATCACTCTGGATGCCCGCAATGATACCCAGCGTATCGGCCGGTACACCAAAGTACTGCATGAAAGAGTTGCGCAGGGCATACGATTCCATCTTCAGATACAGATTGTTCATCAGCCGGCGCGTTTCAGGAAAAAAATCATGGAACGAGCCTTCCGAAAGTTCGCCGGGCATGGTTAGACCGTTCAGCACCCCGAGATTGAACCCGCCGTTGGTTCCGCCATAGAATGTGTAATCAAGATACGTCCATGTCGAGCGCGGAGAGTTCCGGAGTTTGGCATAGATGGCCGGTCCGATGATGTTGGACATCGTGACGGCTTGCGGCCAGGCCGGCTGGCGTGTGGCGATATTTTCTTTGACCAGCATCAATGTGTAGTTGACTGTTGTATTGCTGGCCCAGCCGGTCGCGTTGCTGTGAATGGAATGAAACCAGTGCACATTGTTGGCATTGGCCAGTTGCCACCGGGCCGTCAGGGAGGGCTCGTTGTCTGATGGATAGTCATTCGTGTATCGTGTAAGAATGACCCACGCGCCGCGGGCCTGGAGCAGTGTATCCAGCCGCATGGCCTTCTGAAAGTTGCTTTCTGATTCCCAGAAGTCCGTTCCGGCGTCGGGAATTACATGCCTGTCATTTGCCGCGTTATGCCCGCCGTGGCCGGCATCAATGCAGAACTTGAGACCAGAAAGATCCAGCGGCTGTGTGATCGCCGGGGCGGGCTGGAAGAGTGTAAGACCGAACACCACAAGCAGAAAAGATACCCAGCGACAACACGCTACCCCTGCCCGAAAAGCAAAAGTGTTGTCGCACCCGCCTGAGTTTTCACGGATGTCTCTCACCACGACTGTGTCCTTCATCGTGCCACCTCCTCGTACCGGAGCATGTAGACCTCTCCGCTGAGCGTACTGCACACGATCTGATTGTCGGTAGGAGAACAATCCGGCAGGAGTTCGATCGCCGGACTTTCCGTCAGACGGACCGTCGTCAATCCGTCAGACGAAACACAATAAAGATCTGACGAGACAATGGCGTGACCGTCATCGCGGTCGTCCATATAGACCAGCCACTTTCCGCTCCGCATCCATACCGGCGCATCACGCCTCCCAAGCTCCGCCGTAACGGTGCCATTGAGGTCGCAGATGATGGTGCCGCGCGCCATGTCGTACACGACGAGCTGTGTGCCGTCCGGCGACAATCCCGGCCAGATGTAACTCCCATCTCCGAACGGATCCAGGAGGCGTTTTGTGCCATTCAGCAGAAGAGAAATTTTTGTATTTTCGATCCCCAGCACGATCGGGCGCGGATCGGATACCCCTGCCGCCGTCGCCAGGTCGTTTGCCTCCATTTCCTGGTAGAGAACGCCGTTGGTCCGGTACACCGGAACGGAGAGATCGCGCCCGCGCGCCAGCGAGACCTCATCCAGCGTCCGAAGGTCAACGTCCACGATCTCCTGCGTACGGTCGAAGATATTTTCACCCGTTGTCGTTCGCCTGAAAGCAAGCCGGGCGCCATCAGGAGAAATGCTGAACCCGTATCCGGATCCCGGCTCATCGGTAATCTGCCGGAGCACACCGGTTTCAGGATGGAACTGCCATATACCGTGATAACCGGCAGTGGTCATGAAGAGAGACTGACCATCGGGCGAGAATCGCGGGGCACTCCAGTGCTGGTCGGACGTGAGGGGGAGCCGTGTGGCGGAAGTAATAGTCACCTGGCCGATCGCCATTGTTGAGAAGCAGGCGACAAGCGCCATCATCACAATACGCATACTCATTCCTTTGCTTCAGTAAGTTTTTTCAGTTCGCGGACTTTCTCATAAAACTCAGCCAGACCCATTTCCTTGAGGAAGATCATTCCCCGTGCCGCCCGCATACGTGGATGGGAATGTTTCTGGAAGAAATCGTGACCCAGACAACTCTTCAGCATGTCATACTGCCCCACCTGAATCTGCTGCGCCAGCTCCGAGAACGGGCCGTCATGTTCATAACTCGGGAATGAGGCCGCGCTCTGTGAACCGAAACAATTCATAAAGGCAGTGTGCAGCAGCGAGAGGGAATTCAGAGAGACGGGAACCATAAGATCTGTTTCTGACGGACGGAAACGATACCACACGTTCCTGTATCCCCAGACCCTCATCGATGTGTCGCCGCTCTCTTTCTCGTACATGCGGAGGCCCTCGGCGACTGCCTGGAGCGCCTTGTAGTGCGTGTCCGGACCGCTTCCTTCCGGATCAAAGGCGACCGAGAGCACGTTTGGTTTGACTTTCTTAATCAACTGGTAAATAGGGAGAACATCCCGGTCCATTTCGGGTTCCTCGGAAAAAATATCTCCTTTGTAGAACCCCAGCCGCAGGGCAGAAATGGCAGACGTGTCAATCCCGAAGTATGCCCAGAGCAGTTCCACTTCCCATTCCCTGATGGTGCCCTTGAACAACTGAATATCGGGTGGGTCTTTCGCACCCGGATACTGCGTCAGGAAGTACTCCTCCAGTTCTCTCACCCGTAACCGCAGCACCCGCAGATCACTGGTTTTGTACACTTCTATCAGGTTGCGCAGCATCCGCCGTGCTTCCCCCTCCTCCTTTTTCTCGTCACTCTTCCCTGCGACGCCATCAAGGTAGAGGTACACATCTTCCATTCTGCGTGCACTGTTTTTTGGATCGAAGTATCCGTCCTTAAGCAGTTTCGGGAATGCGCTGCCTCCAAGGTATGTCTGGAGATTCCGGATGATGGAGAGACAAAATGGATTTGCGACCGCGGTGAAGCCCGACGTCAGATTGGCGAAGTAGTGCTTGTTGCTGGGATCCCGCACAAGATGGTAGATGTGTGCAAGATAGCCGAGCATGATATCATCATGATGTGGTTCGGTGTGGAGGAAAACGGTCCGGGTGACAGGAGCAAGACCCCAGTCAATTTTCTGGTTCAGCCGTTCCACCACCCCCTGCGTCAGATCCCGGATCGGAAGGCCCGTTTTCTTGAGGAGTTCAATCGCAAAACGATCCCGGGCCACATCCTCCTGCTGCAGGGTTGTAAGTTGTTTTCCGCTTTCCAGCGAAAGCTGGATGATGACATCGTCGATATCCGGTTCGGTGATGGCCGATTTGTTGACAAAATGCTCGAACCGTCGTTCCACAAGCTGGTTCGCCGCCCCCCTGGTGAGGTACATCCTCCCCCCCTCGAGCCCCTGTAACACCGATGCCGGATACTGCGGACTACGTTTCTGCTGAATGGCTGATGCCACAATGGACGCCTTGGCGTCTCCCGCCGCGATAATGATTACCGTGGCTGTCGGGTTGTACGTTATCGACGCCAGTCCGATGGTGATCACAAGACGGCTGCGCGACACTTCGATCCCGCCGAGGTCCGTCGCAGCCGCGGCCTGTGTTTCGTAATTTGTCCCTGTCAGGCGTGTGACGGAATAGACGCTGGACCCCCGGACATTAAAAGCGATGTGTCCGTCCGGACCGATCCCGCCGAGGAAGAATCCGATCCCGCCCATCTCGCGGATCCGGCTTTCGTATTCCATGCAGAACTCGTCCACACGGTTGATCACTTCCTTCTGCAGCCGTTCCAAATCGGTTCTGGTTTGACGCACCCGGAGGGAGAGATCCACGACATTGTTCGAAAAGACCTCCTGCATCGTGACACCCGGCGGGACGCCCAGACTGGTCGCATCAATCAACAACGCGTTCTCCGCACGGAGGCCGAATCCCTTCAAATACAGCTCGTTGACGTACCAGTGAAAGCTGTTCTGCTGGGTGGCATCCATGGGGTAAAACTCATCAATCTGAACAAACGAAAGACTCTGCATGTCCGGACGCCGGGAGGAATCGATGCCATAGGCTGTACACTGTGTGCGAATCTCGGGAGTGTCCCAGCGCTCCAGAATTCTGGTCACCCACCTGATAAAATGTTCCGGCGTTTTACCGGTCGGCAGGGAGATCACACCGCCGGGATTCTTCAGAACCCACTCGATGAACCGGAACGCGGTGAGCTTGCCCAGCAGGGGGAAGTTGTCCACCTCGATAACCCTGATCTTTTCGGTCGGCGGATAGAGGAATGCACGACCACTCTTCTGCAGCTCGTACGTTTCTACGGAAGAGGAGATGTTATATGTCCGTTGTGCCATAGGTATCCAGACGTCAGTGAGATGTGCCGAGTTTGTAATCAAGCGGAAGCCGGGACAGCCACGGCCGGAGAAAAGCCGGCACCACTTCATCGTGGCCGACCGCTGCGGGAACTGCCCGGAAACGACGGGCAACCGCACCGGAGAGGGCGCCGGCGAAAGATGTGTGCTCCTCCTTTAGGTGATCGGTATATGCCGCATCGATGACCCCGGATCCCGATTCAAGCCAGGTACGGTAGTAGTCGAAATTCGCGTAGAAGGCATCAAAGAGAAAGAGATGCGTGATCACATCGTTCATCATCCCACGGTCGATACAGGTGGCCACCGGCCGGTATCCGCCGCTGTGAGCAGAGAGCACCATATGCGCCACGCGCGTGTCGGTTATGACATTTTCCTTTTGCATTGTCCGGACCACATCCTCAACAAACCGCTTCAGGCCGCCGGCATCTTCCATTTTTCCGCCGAAGGAATCCCGCGCCCGGTAAGGACCCTGCGGCAACACCAGAATTGCGTTGATCTTCTCATCCACCATCGCCTGAGACATACCGTACCGTTCAAGGACTCCCAAATTGTCATTGGAATGCCCGTGGAAGTGCACGATCAGATTCACGCCGTCCGGACCCGGCTTCAGGCCGTCGGGAACAAAAACCACGATACTACTGTCGCTGTAATGCGGGAAGAGCGGATACCGCGTGCTATCGTTGCGGACCATACCCCGGGCCCGGTCGGGATGCGGAAATGGCGCCGCGGGGGAACGCCAGATTCCCCACTTGCCGCCGGGAATGACATTCCAGTCGACGTGTGCGGTGTGTGCGGTGCCGGCCGTGTATCCCGTCATCCCGGTGAAGTGGTTCCAGATGGCACGGGCGACATGCGCGGCAAGCAGAACGGCCCCGTTATTTCCCCCGTCCCCGTGATCCGGATGCTTGTCGACCAGAATCGCGACAGCCATGTCGAGTTTGTCGGAAAGCACCAGCCCGGCGTCGGTCTTTGTCTCCTGCACCCCGCCGGTCTTGTGTGCCACCGCAAACGCGGCGCACTCCTGTGCGGGCAGGAAGCGCGGGATCATGGTATTGTACATCTGATCTTTCAGGATGCCGAGCATCTCCCCCGATGCCTGTTCGCTGACAAGCGATTTTCTGTACAGGGCCTCTGAAAGGGTGACCATATCTTCCGGCGTGGTTACGCCGATCCCGTAGCGTATACCTTCCGGCGTCCGCTGTTTGGTGTCCCAGGAATAGAGCCTGTTTAATAACCGTGTGTTCTTGAGACCAACCGTTTTCACAAAATCATTCACATAGGCGAGACGTTCACTGTGGCTCTCCGCCAGCCGGTCAAGGACGAGATTAGTAGCCGTGTTGTCGCTCAGGATGATCATCAGCCGCACAACATCCCGGAGAGAAAGAGTCGCTCCCTCATCCAGCCCCTGAAGAATCCCCGAACCGGTTTTTTTGTCTGCGGCCGTGAGTCTGATGCTCATGTCGGGTTTCACGCGTCCTTCAGCGACGGCCTGGAAGTACGCCGCCATCACAGGGTATTTGATCAGACTTGCCGTGGGAAAACGTTCCTCGGCATTATACCGGACCGTTTCACCGGTCCGGAGGTTTTTCGCCATAACGCCAAGGTGGCCTCCGTACTGACCTTCGAGGCGCTGTATCTCGGCAATCACGGATGCTGAATCCGAACCTGCTGCGGCGATTGAGGCCATAGAGACTATCGTCAAGAGGAGTACCAGGAACCGGGACATAACGAACAACTCTTTTGTTGGAGATCTTTTTACAGCCGCCACCGGCCCGTCCGGATTGCCCGCATATGTCTTATACCTTCAAGAACCACTTCTTCTTCCACATATACCAGACAACAACAAACATGGTGGTAATAAATGTGACGGCAAAGAGTAACGAGGCATTCACCGGACTCGCCAGAGGCACAAACACACTCTGATAGATCCAGACTTGTACGTTCATCTTCGTTCCATCCCCCGTGGTCCACCTGATGAGGTACATTGTCTTGGCGACCAGGCCTGAGAGCACAAACACCGTGATGGCATTCATTCCATAGATCACAAACGGTGTGGCCCACTTCTTTACTTCTTGCACGTCGATCAGCCAGTAGAACATGGCAAGACAGACGTTTGCCCATCCTGCCATAAAAATCGCGTACGAGCTGGTCCAGAGATTCTTGTTTATCGGCAGCCACATATCGAGCACAGCGCCGAGGAGGAGCAGGACATTCCCTGCCACAAACATCCAGGCCGTTTTTTCTTCCCGCGACCGGTCCGAACGAAGCCAATGACCTGTGAGGACTCCCAAAAGTGTCGTGCCGATGGCCGGTATCGTGCTGAAGATCCCTTCCGGATCAAAGCCCGGCACCGGCGCGCCTCGCCAGGTATGCCCACCCAGCAGGTGTGAATCGATGTACCAGCAAAGATTTCCCGTCGGTTCCAGCCCCCCCGCGCCAAATCCCGGAACGGGAATGAGCTTGATCATAAGCCAGTAGGAGACCAGAAGTCCGACGATCCAGTACACCTGGCCCTTTACATCCGTATACATAAAAATCGTGCTGGCGATAAGGTAGCAGACGGCGATCCGCTGAAGGACGCCCGGGATTCGTATTGTCGCCCAGGAGAACTCATGCGTGGGAAGGAGTCCGAACGGAAACCCGTTGAGAAAGATTCCGAGTCCGAAGATGATTGCCGCCCGCCTGAAGACATGCAGCAGGAGTTGCGGCTTGTTGGCTCCCTCCTGAACACGGCGGGCAAACGAGAGCGTCATGGCTACCCCGACGATCCAGAGAAAGAACGGGAAGATAAAGTCTGTGAATGTCCAGCCATGCCATGCCGCATGGCGGAGCTGGGGATAGATATCGCTCCACGTGCCCGGGTTGTTTACGAGAATCATGCCGGCAATCGTTGCACCGCGGAAGGCATCAAGCGATACGAGGCGTTGCTGAGTCGAGGCCATTCTTTTCCTGCTGTTCACATCCGTGTATGGTGTCTTCCGGACCCGCCCGGCGCCTACTGAACAGGCACCACCCCGATGCCCGGACGGTCAGGCAGTGTCACTTTCCCGTCAACAATTGTCGCACCGTCAAAGATGTCGTTCTTGATGAGCACGGCGCCGTCCAGATCGGCCCACTCCGCTAGGGGTGACATCTGGGCGGCGGCTGAGATGGCACATGACGTTTCGGTCATACACCCCAGCATCACTTTCATGTCCAGCGCGCGGGCGAGGGTAATCATCTTGTACGCTTCACGCATCCCGGTGCATTTCATCAGCTTGATGTTGATACCGTCATACACTCCCCATGCCTTCTTCACATCCGGCAGGCGTTGTACGCTTTCGTCACCGATAATCGGCAGGGGGCTCTTCTCGCGCAGCCACACGATGTCGTCGATCTGTTCTTTTGGCATCGGTTGCTCGACAAACAGAATATTTTTCTTTGCAAGCCATTCGATCATCTGTAACGCATCCGTCTTGTCCTTCCATCCCTGGTTCACATCCACCGAGATCGGCGTGTCGGTAACTTCCCGGATGGTTTCGATCATCATCTTGTCCGTATCGCGTCCGAGTTTGACCTTGAGCACCTTGTAGATGCTCGCTTCTTCGGTCTTCTGGCGCACCACCTCTTTGGTATCAATCCCGATGGTAAACGAAGTCACCGGGGTCTTTGTTGGATCGAGCCCCCAGATGCGGTACCATGGCTGACCGATCTTCTTCCCCACCCAATCGTGGAGAGCGATATCAACGGCCGCTTTTGCCGCGGGATTTCCGGGGAGGATGAGGTCGATTGACCTCAGCACATCTTCGAGCTGGAAGGGGTCGGGAAATGCCGACAGGTCGACCATCTCAAGGAACGCGCGTGCCGACGCCTGGCTCTCCCCGAGATAAGGGGGCATGGACGCCTCTCCATACCCCACAATCCCGTCCTTTGCCACCTGAACCATCATCGCCGGTGTGGTCGTGCGGGAACTGGTGGCGATGGTGAAGGTATGTTTGAGCTCGAGGGTGTAGGGATAAAATTCCAGTTTCATGTCATTAACCGAAAGAGTGAATGGAGATGAACCGGCACGGGAACCGAACGTCACGGCAACACCGGCAAGAGAAAGAAATCGGAGCACGTCCCGGCGGGTCGTGCCTCCGGCCGGGACAGGGGATACGCCGCTCAGGCCCGGGAGGAAACGCTGAAGAAGTGAGTTACTCATGAGTATTTCCGTAGTATGGCAGGTCTTTAAGGTCGCCGCACTCCCACCGCCTCTCCCAGTCCGATAATTCTTCTGGCCCGGAGGAATGTCTGTTCTCTGAACTGGCTGTAGTCGGTGTCGGCGGAAGCCAGGCTGTTGATGCGGACATCGGAGGACGCATGGATAAACCGTTTGCCTCCGAGCGAGATGGCGACATGCGTTACGCGTTCCTTCCGCTCGGGCGTGGCCCGGAAACCGAAGTACAGGAGGTCACCCGGACTGAGGTTGATCCCCCCGGTTGTGTCAACGAGTTCGCCCACGTTCACCTGCTGGCTTGCGTCGCGGGGGAGGAGGATACCATTGAGAAAAAACACGGTTTTCGTGAACCCCGAACAATCCATCCCCTTGGCGGATGTCCCGCCCCACAGGTATGGAATCCCCATAAAACGTTTAGCCGTTGCGAGAATCGTTTCCGGTGTTTCGTGGGCCTGTTCCAGCCAATCGCCATAACGTTGCCCCATCTCCTGGGGAAGAAACGCAACACGCCCGTCGGGGTACTCCACGGTATAGTACCCGGCGGCCTGCTCCTTCAGCGCAAGGATGCTCCCGGCCACCACATCACTGACAACCTGCGATGAACGGTCTCCGGATTGTCTGGTGAACGCGATCTCGGTGGTGACAAGCAGCTTCGGTTTTGCGGACCAGACAGCGGATTGATCCGGATCCATCATCACCACGTGGTCATCGGTCCAGCCAAGATAGTCATCCGGGGTCTGGACGTAATACCATCCGCGTTCCTTCTTAAGAATCCTGAGCGGGGTCCCGAGAAGTGCCTGTGTGCCCATCTCGGCGGCATGGTCCGGCCTCGTACGAATATTGGCGACGCTGATGCTGACGATACCGGTTGTTTTGTTTCCGAGTGCAGGGTGCGGGAGTACAAGAATGCTGTCTTCGATGGTCACTGCGGCGTGGTCTCGCACGTATGTGAGGAGTTCTTTTTTGAGTTCGGAAGAGTGAATTTCCCCCTTGAGGACGACGGTTGAGCCATGATGTTCCTGGCGCACATCAAACACCACGGTACGCCGATCAGGTGCAAATTTCAACCGGGCCTCCTTGAGCACATCATCCATTATACTGCTCCCCTGCTCCTGAGACGAGGCTGAAGTCGGCCAGACTATGATCGCAAGAAATAGGCCACAGAGTGGCACTCTGATACATCGAAGTGCATGCATAACAATTCCTTTCAGCAGATACTGTACTCATCGTATACTACGACCCGGACCATCCATAGACCATATGCGGGTTATCGGAGCAACAACATCCGCTTTGTGTCCACAAACCCGCCACTCTGCATTCTGTAGAAGTACGTCCCGCTTGCCGCACGGGACGCGTCCCAGGCGACCGTGTATGTTCCGGCGGGCATTTCGCTGTCCACGAGAGTCGTCTCCTCTCTGCCAAGCAGATCAAACACCGTGATCAGCACCCGGCCGGCATTGGGGACGGAAAAACGGATGCGCGTGGTCGGATTAAACGGATTCGGAAAGTTCTGACTCAATCCGTACGACGACGGGAGTTCGGGTTCCGCCGCGATGTCCGACACCTGTACGGTCCGGAAGCGGAACGCAGGAGACCAGGGACTTGTACCGAGTCCGCTCGTAGCACTGACCCGCCAGTTGTAAATACGATTCAACTGCAATCCGGTCACGTCGAGTGTGGTGTCCGCTATATTTGATGAATCCAGGAGGAGCACAGAAAAATCGGCCACAATCGAAAGCTGGAACCGGTATGACGACGCCGTGGCCGACATGTTCCAGGAAAATGTCAGCGCGAGCGGGACGTCCAGCAGCAGGTTTGCTGGTGAAACCGGGACCGGGCTGGCCGGGAAGCCGGTCGTAAACGAATGTACGGAGGAATACGAGCCTGTGCCCGCAGCGTTGGCGGCACGCACGCGCCAGTAGTAGGTTGTATGCCCATCCAGTCCGGTTATGGCGTACGATGTATCCGTGACGGTGGAATCATCGATCGCCACGCCGGACACAAACGTCGAATCAACGGCAACCTGCAGCCGATACCCGGATGAGGGTGATGTGGGCGACCAGGTGAAACGTGCCACATCTGCTATACCGGTACTGCCGTTTGCGGGATACACGGCAAGCGGCGGCGTCGGGGGCGCGACAAGAAGCACGTTGCTTGTATCACCCTCGTTATGATTACGGTCCAGCGCGGTGACGACGTAGTAGTAGGGACCGCCGGGAGGAGGCGCAGGCGGGATACACAGGCGTTCCCCCACCACGGAGATGATGTTGGCCGGATTGTCGAGCTCAGCCGCAGCAGGCGGGTGGTCAAAACGATACACCACATAACGGTTTGCACTATCTCCATCGGCCGCAACCAGAGGAAGGTCCCATTGTATCGCGGCCGGACCGGTCCCGCCGATCCGGGCATACCGGATGGCGCGGGGGGGATTCGGCGCCACGACGCCCTTCCAGGGCATCACGGGACTCAGGGCGATCGAGGTATAATACCTGTCTCTCAGGCTGTCAGCGAAGCCGAGAGAGTTGCTCACCAGCTGTGCCGCGCGGAAATAGACCTCTCCATGCACTTTGGCGTTCGCGCGCGCAAGTTTTAGCTGGTTCGGGAGTTCCGGGTTCGTGTAGGTGGTCCCGAAGATGTGTCCGGGATAATAATGCCGTGAGTGCACAGCAATAGAATCCGCCCACCACGGCATAAGCTTACTGTAGTCCTGGCTGCCTCCGATTTTCCAGTACAACTGCGGCGTGAAGTAGTCCACGGATCCATCCCGCAACCATGCAATCGCGTCGCCATAGATCGTGCCGTAGGCGTCAAGTCCGGTGATGCCGGGCGGTACGCCGTTTTTCCAGATGCCGAACGGACTCATACCAAACCGTACATACGGTTTGATGACATTGATGCTGTCCATGATCTGTTTCATCAGGAGGTTCACATTGTCGCGGCGCCAGTCGCCGATGTCAGAGAACCCGCGGTTGTATGTGGAGAAGGTGGCCGCATCCTGGTTTGTGATTGCCTGGGGCGGGTACGGATAGAAGTAGTCGTCCGCATGGACACCGTCGACGTCGTATCTCCGCACGATATCGGCCACCACACGCGCCACGTGATTCCGCACATCCGGAATGCCGGGGTTCAGGATGTTGAGTGGACCCGTGCTGCCCGATGCTGCAAACGTGAGAATCCAATCGGGATGCTGATTGACCACATGCGTGGAGGCAAGTGTATAATTGCCAACTAGCCGTTCGGCCCGGTAGGGATTAAACCAGGCGTGAAGTTCCATCCCCCGCTTGTGGGCCTCTTCGACGGCAAATTCCAGCGGATCCCAGAATGGGACGGGGGCCGCGCCCTGCGACCCGGTGAGCCACCTGGACCATGGTTCAAGACTCGAATTGTAGAGCGCATCACACTCCGGGCGGATCTGAAATATGATGGCGTTGAAGCCCATCCCCTTCAGCGACTCAATAATGCCCACGAGCTGGTCCCGCTGAGCCTGGGGAGGAAGCGAAGGTGTCGGCCAGTCCAGGTTGACGACCGTCGCAACCCACGCCGCCCGGAATTCTCGTTTGGGAGGCGGCTGAGCGGTCAGGGACACAACGAGGGAAAAAAGGAGTACCACAACGGGCAACATTCTCAGAGAGAGGGTCATGATGGGCATCTTCTTCTGGACATTTCACAGACCGGATTTCAGGAACAAGGCTTCTGTAATATACGGAATCCTCCGTTAAAACGAGAGGCATCCGTCAGATGACCGACGGATGCCTCTCCTTACGTCCTCCCACAAGTCCGAAAAGCACCGCTGTGTGTCGTGCGTGTGATGCGTGTCTTTCCGTCTTTGTGAGCAACAGGCAACTTACTTCACGAGCATCATCTTCTTGTTCATCCGGAAGTCACCCGTCACGAGCGAATACACATAGGTGCCGGATGCCAGGTTGTTGGCATTAAACCCGATCTTGTACGAGCCCGCATTCAGGTTCTCGCTCACAATCGAAGCAACTTCACGGCCGAGCAGGTCATACACTTTCAGCGTCGTAAAACCGGCCTTCGCGATCGCAAACTGGATTTCCGTCGTGGGGTTAAACGGATTCGGGTAGTTCTGTGAGAGCGAGAAGCCGTTGGGGATACCGTCACTCGTCGGCTGGACGCTGGTCACGATCTTCTTGTACCACCGGACACCCGGGTTGTTCCGTTCGCCAAAGACGATCACATACGCTGTGTCGCCGGAAACGCTGAAGTCGATCCCACGTGGACGTTCGTTGGCATTCCGGGGTTTGTTGAACACCCACTTCAGACTGTCAATCACTGTATTGGTGAATGTGTTGTACCCGTACCACATGGCCGTATCCCATCCGGTGATCGTGCCGGGGAAGCTGTTCGGCAGCGGTGCGTTGTAGGAACCGGAACTGACCCACAGAAGTCCGGTTTTCTTCTGCCACCCGAATGTCTCCACAACCATGCCCCTTAACAGGGTATCCGCCAGCTCATATGTTAGAGAGGTGGGATTGTAGGTGAATTTGCCCACGTAACTCGCATCGTACCCGGCATGGAATATGTCATTCCCGTCCTTTGAAACTTCAATGGCACGGGAAAAATTCTTTGCCGTGTCCAGAGCGTTGCCGATAAGCACAAGGTCTTTATCATAGATCTTGAGTGGCGTACCCGGACCGACCGAACGCCAGTAGACATAACCCAGACTGTCGATGCCGACCGAAACGCCGGTCAGGTTCGCGCCTGTAGCAGTTGGTGCGGCCGCCTGAACCTTCGCCAGTCCGGCTCCGGTCTTGTAGTCGATCTTGTAGAGCATGTCACGATAGGTTGCGTAGATGTTCCCATCGGGACCGGTGCGCAGTCCGGCGCCGGCTTTTGCAGTCCATGCCCCAGCGGCGGTGGTGAACCCTCCGAGCGTGTCAGTCGTGGCGCCGACCGTGACAAACCTGATCGGAGAAAACGCAGCCTGTTGTCCATTCGGAAGATGAACGTACAGAACACGGATGGCAACAACCTTGTTCTGGTCTGACCCGACATACATGCTGTCCCGTGTGTAGGTGGAATAATTCTGAATCCACACTTTACCGTCCGGGTCCACGGCAATGCCGTGCACGTAGGAATCGTGGATCGAATCCGGCGGGAAGACTCCCATGTGCTGCCACTGCGCGGAAGCCGTGCCGGATACGAGCACGATTGCAAGCAGTGTAACAGTAACGATTGCCTTCATGATGCACTCCTTAAGTAGTGAGATGGTGGTGTGATTGATGAATCGTATCATGGCATGGTGCAAGCCATCCTCAGGGCCTGCCGTAGTACGGAGCCCCTTGTTTCTGTGTGTTGACTCTTGATGACCCGCTTGCCGGACCCATCCGTTGCGGGACCGGTACGCGAGAGATAGAGTTCCTTGCCGTTGCTGTACGTGAGGAAGAGATTGTCCAGTGTAAGCAGGCCAGGATAGAACGGTTCGGCGGTCTTGTCCGGATGCACCAGCAGAAGTGAGGATGCGCCGGAAGTCGTGGCGATGAACATGTCGCCATCGAGCGAGAAGGTGATGCCGTTTACACTCGCACCGTAGTAGTTGGCCGTAAGATCGTAGTACTTCTCCGCAGCACCCAAGGTGTCACCCGCAAGCGGGAAACGCCAGACACCTTCCACTGTGTCGATCCGCCCGCCGACATAAAGGTGGCTGTTGTACACCCGGACAGAACGGATATTAGCGGAAAAGGGGAATGTTCTCTGAGTCTTGTCCGGTTTTACGCGGATAATATTTGGCATATTGCCACCCACCCACATGTTGCCCGCGGGGTCGATATCAAAGTCATAGGGCACGATCCGCCCGAGCCCCACAAACGAGGCCGGGGTTCCGCCGCCTGCAGGAATCTGGTAGATGGCCCCGTCACGGCCGACAACCCCGCAGGCATACAGCGCGCCTCCCGTGCCAAACTTCAACCCGGTCCACTTCAGCACACCCGCGATAGGCGCACCGTACGTTCCGGCATCTGTCGTTCCGTTGGATTGAATACGTTTAATCCCTCCGGCCACATTATTTGTCACGATTGCCACATACACGTTCCCCGCCGCATCACAGGTGATAGCAAATGGTTCGCTTCCGCTGCCGAGATTTCCGAACACTCCGACCGCTTCTTCAAGCTTGTAGACAAACGCCGGCGCACTGATCGCATCGGCACCGACAACGGAAACCCGGACATTGATGGAGTCCTTGATCAGTTTCGGGGCCAGCACCTGCAGCTGCGTTGCCGATGCCTGGAGGACCTCTGCCATTGTGGCATCGAAAAACACAAGGTTTTCGCTGCGCACAGCGGAAAAATTCTGCCCGGTGAGCGTGATCCGTGTAACACCCGCCAGACCACCGCCGGAAGGACTGAGGGAGCTCAGCACAGGGGTCAGCTTGCTCGCCGAGTTGTAGGTGGCATCATCATAGATGCTGACCGGGGGATCTTCCTTGCAACTGCTGAGCAATCCCGTCGAGAGCAGCACCAGGGCCACCCGGACCAGATGAGTCATAGAAGGTTTCATGCGTACGATCCTATCCATCGTCTCGTTTCTATCGCGCGTTCAGTACCGCTACAACGAAAACTGAAATGAGAACCGGTGCACATTATTAAATATTCCGAAGGGAGTGATACAGTAGTCCACGGCGAGCCCCACGCCGCCGAGATCCTTACGAAGTCCGACGCCGTAGGTCATGGTGTATTCATCGCCGCCGCTGACGTATCCCGCCCGCAGGGCAACCAGGTCCATAAACAGGTATTCCCCGCCGACACGGATCTGTTCCTGAAAATCACGCGGATGCTCTGCGTCAATGGCGAGCAGAAACTGGTGTTCGCCGGGATCAAGGTCCGTGAGATCCAGCACGTTCATCGACATCCCGATCCTGAATGTCAACGGAAGCTGGAACCCGTCCTTGATGTAGGTTACCTCTCTCGAGAAATTCCGCACTGTCATGCCGAAGGCCAGACTCTTGTACCCGGTATGGTAGAGAATGCCAAAGTCAAAGGCGAACACCCCGGTGCTGTTCGATGCCCGCACCGGATTGCCGCTTTCATCCAGCAGCAATGCCCCGCCGCTGCCCAATGCATTGACAACATCTCCGAGTGACTGGTTCACATACTTCACATTGCCGCCGATGGAGAATTTATCGTTTAGCGCGCGCGCATACCCCACGCCGAACATGTAACTTGTCGGTTTGAACGTGCCGAGGTCGAGATATCCCCGGTCATTGGGCCACCGGACAGTCTCCTCGAATGTCCCGTAGTTTGCCACCTGCAGCATAACACCCAGCACCCCGTACTCGCCTTCAAACGGATTAAATGCTGCAGAGGCGTACATATAGTTGATGTCCGCAATCCAGTTTGTCCGGGAGAGAAACACCGACGAGGCCCCTTGTAGTCGGGACATCCCCGCTGTGTTATAGAAGAGGGAAGACGACGTGCCCTCCACTGACGTAAAGGCTTCACCCAGCGCAACGGCCCGCGCATCCGGCAGAACATTCAGAAATTTCATGCCGGTTTGTGCGAGTTTCTTCTGTGCCACCGCCTCAGAAGGAAAGGCCCCGGCACAGAAGATCACCAGCACAAGACTTGTTACAATCGTTCTCATGGGAAGCTCCGCTTTCCGTTAGCGTATCACAGACAATTTCTTGATCACGCGTTCACCGGTCCGGGTGTTCTCAAACACCACAATGTAGATTCCGCTCACGATCACCTGATTCGATGATGTCACGGAATTCCAGTACGCATCGCCGCTCCCGTCGGTGTGGTCAATCTCTTTGATCAATTCGCCCAGTTCGGTGTAAATCCGGATCTTGCAGTATCCGGGAATGTTGAAGAACGCAATCTTGTCCGGCTCCTGGTCGAACCGGAGTGTGGCAGCCGTTGAGGAGATACTGAACGGGTTGGGGACAATACGGATATCATTCATGGTCCAGCGGCCGTTTGTCCAGGTATTCGACGTATCCTGATCCCCTGCCTGGCGCTTCAGGTAGGCGGGGTCAAACGACTGGGCATAAAGACGGCTGCTTGTGAGTGCGACGCCGGCCGGAGTGAGTCCGCCTCCTGTGTTAAGAGCGGGATCTCCCACAACCAGCACGTGATAGTAGTATGCCGGACCCCGGGCAGCGGTCATGTCATTGTAACTCCGGGCCGTCGATGGCAATTCGGCAAGCATGGTGTAGTCACCATCGTACCGTCCTTGAGCGCGGTAGACTCTGAATCCCTTCATGTTCGGATCGCCCGCATCGTAGACTTCCCATTCCAACCCGATCTTGTCTCCCTGGGATGTAATCGTCAGAGATTTCGGGGGCATGGGGGGAGCGGCGAGGGTGTAGCCGGATTTGAAATTTGCCAGGGCCCGCCGGAAAGTCTGGAAGAGGGAGTCTTTTCCTGTGAGCACCGCGGTGTTCTTGATGAGGGCCTGGGCCGGGGTGGGGTTCGCCTTGTAGGCACGGCCAACAGCAATCTGATTTTCGCGATCGAGACCGGACACGCCTTCGGCGAGCACGATCCGGACATCCTGTCCGGGCTCAAGTGTGTAGGGTCCGTAGCCATTTGCATTGGACCAGCCGCCCGGCGTGCCGAGTGCGGGGTCGCCTGTCGGGGTAGCGAAGGCGCCGGTTGGCTCCACCCTGTCGGCGTGGCGCACAACATGTCCCTTCCGCATCCACCCCCACTTGGCCGTCATGCGGGCGGCGTTAAACATGTCGGCGTCAGGATTCGCCAATGGCTCATCGGAGCCCTCGTGCGAAGTCGTCGATGGCTGGCTCAGATCATCCGTCGAGTCGGTCGCCGACCTGTCAGCATGTAACGTCACGATCCCGGCAAACTGCGAGGCACCCAAGCGTCCGACGGTATCCCGGGTATCGCCATACAGACTTGTTGCAGCAGGCGTCCAGATCGGCCCGCCAAGATTATCGTATTGTGTGAAGCCGGGATACTTGCCGTGCCAGGCATACTGAACGCGCATATGCGGGGCGGTGTAGACGCCCGGGACATTCACGGCATCGTCCGGGTCATTCTTTACGCCGTCACCACGGACATCCAGCATCGTGTTGATTCCCCAGCCTGTCGCATTGCCGATGACATAACGTGTCGTGGCGCATACCGCCAGACGGTACTGAAAATATACCACCACCGAGTCGAGCCGCTTGCCCGATGTATTTGTAAACCGGTAGTCGCTGATGATGTAGTTGTCATGATACTGCTGGCTGAACTGAAAGATCTTCCGGGTCATGTCCAGACCGATGGAGGTCTTGACCTCATTGAGAATCATCCGGTCGCCGGTAATGGTCGGGTCGATCCGTTTGATGTCAACAAGCTTGCCGTAGGAGACGACGCCGTCCACCGTGACCACAGGCGGCTCAAATCGTGAGACCAGCTCAAACTTCTGCGGGATAAAGGTATTACTCCCGCCGTACCGCGGGCCGACGCTGATCACCTTGTGCGGATAGACCGTGCCGTCAGCATCCTGATAGTTGGTGGTGCCAATCCACATCCCTTTTGCAGCCTGCATGTCCTGGTTTGTATAGATGGCGTTCCACTGGAGTCCGTCCTGCTGCTTCAGCACCCTCCCCTCCTCCTTTTCACACCCCATGTTCGCATACCAATTGTGCAGCGTGCCGACCGACATCCAGGTGGTCTCGTAATTCTGCGCCCACGATGCCGGAGTAGTCACCAGAAGAACAATCCCGGGGACCAGAAACCTAACGAGGTTTTTCATTCGCGCCTCAAGAAAAATACACATGTGGCTCCCGTATGCACCCACAGGGAGCCTCTTAGAGATCTATCGAAAAACGGATTCCGTAAAAGATGTTCCGCGGGTTCAGAAACGTGAAGGTCTCCTGATTCGGCATGTCAATGTAGGCCTTGTCTTCAAGCGCCTGCCCGAGCTTGCCGGGATCCGCAGGTCCCATCTGTCCGTTTGCGAACTGATAATACTGTCCGTTCTCCGCAACGTAGTAGAACGGCCGTGTATGCTGGTTTTCGGCTTTCTGGAGATCCGAGAGAAGTCTCACCGCTACAATCGGCTGGAATGCAACACCTTCTTTGCGGACTGCGCCGGGACGATCATCACCGGGGACATTCACATACCCGACGGCTGTTCTGAATTGTTCCGGGAAGTCTGGCAGATGCAGTGACTTCATGTAGTTGTTGTAATCATACGTGCCGAAGAACCCGTACGTTCCGGGAAAATACCGGAAATTCAGCAGGTTGGATACGTCCATGAAGAACTGCACGTTTGTCGGGCCAACTTTAAAATTCTTGCTGAGCCGCATGTCCACGTTCCAGTAATCCGTCCACTGCACATTGTATTCGAGTCCAGGGATTGAACCTCCGCCAGCCCATGTCGCGTACCGGCCGGAAGACCAGGTGCCCACGAGGTTCAGGCGCCATTCCCCGAGCAGAGACAGGCCGAGAAATTCCGGGCCGAGATTCGAGGGAGTGAAAAAATCCACATTCGCCCGGGCGAAAGGCCGCGGGATTGGTTTCTCCTGATACACATTCGACCGTTCGTAGTTCCGCTGCTCCACCGCACTCTCGTAGTAGGTGCCAAGTCCGAAGTAGCCCGTGGTGCGGACATCGTAGGTATAGTTAAAGAAACCCTGCACCCAGTTACCACGGTTCTTGTTCACCTGGATTTCGAAACCGCGGATATCCTGATACTGATTGCTTGTCCGCTGGGTATAACTGACAAGCGAATTACGGCCGTAGTAGTTTACCGTTTTCGCCTGATTTGACACGTCTTTGTAGTAGGCAGCAATCCTCAGCAGATACTCGTCAAACAGACTGTGTTCGTATCCCAGTTCATACTGTACGGTTCTGGGGAACGGCGCTCCCGGATCAGCGATACTCATCACCTGTCTTGTGTCGGTGTACCTGCGGATCAGGAAGAGGTTCAGCGGATCCGGAATCTGACGGAAGTGCCCGTAATTAAAGAACAGCTTTGCCTCATCGGAGATCGGGAACGCAATCGCAAGCCGCGGGCTCACCGTCAGCGTGGTCGGAGCTGAGACTCTCACCAGCGCGGTGTCGAGCAGGCTCTGGCCGGAAAAAGCGCTGTTGAACATGTCATCGGCGTATTCATACCAATCCCCGTTGGGATTCAAATACTCCAGTCTCAGTCCGACATTCGCAATCATCCCTTCGAATTCGAGTTTGTCCTGGAGATAGAGAGCGGCCCGGATTGGATAGTTGTGCCATGCGGTGTTGTAGCGGCCGCTTGGCAATGCGATATCTTCATTCCGTGACCGGACCCAGTTGTCCGTGTAGGCAAACTCCACGCCCGCTTTGACCTGATTATACTTGTCGAACTGTGTGGTCAGATCGAATTTCAGGCTCCATGTCGCCACGAGACTCGTATCACGGGAGTTGCTCATCCCAACACCGGTTCTCATGCCGGTGATTCCGGAACTCTCCGTATTATATGGCCAGTACCCGAATGGCGTTTCGTCAACGAAGTATCCGGGAACGATTTCGTACTTCTTCTCCTTGTCACGCAACGAACCGGGATTTGTGTTTGTCCCCTGGGAGTACTTCTGAAACGTGGCTTCGTAAAAGGTTACCGGACCGATTGCGTGTGAGAATTTTGCTCCGAGCATCTCGATGTCTGTTGTCGTCGGAGCCCAGTAGTCCGTCCCGAAAATCCTCGCATCGACGTAACCCGACACAGAGTTGAGAGAGGTGAGCGCTTCTGCAATACTTGAGGCCGACTGGAAGATTCCTGGATTTCCGAGATTGTTGTCGTTGGTACCCTGCATCTGGGCGCGCAGGTAGGAGCCCATCAGCTTCATGCCCGGCCCAACGTCGGATGTCAGCTTGATCTGGCCGCTGTATTCACGGTATGCCGGACGGGAGAGGGGAATAAGATACTGTGTTGCCTGCTGACGGTATGAGGCAAAGAACCGCAGGTTGCCGAGTTGCTTCCGATACTGCCGGGACCGGACCCCCAAAACCCATATCCACGTCCCAGTCAGGATCTTTGATTTCCGGCTGACGACGGTGCTCCCAGAGCCACAGTTTCTGGACCGCCGAGGGGGAAAGATCATTAGTGGGATCTGCGTCACTCAACAATTTCCTTGAAATACTCTTCCATCCTTCAAAATCCGCGTACTGATCACGCGTCCACCTGTCCCATGAGGGTTGTCCATCGGAACCAAGCGAAGCCTGCGTTCCATCCCAGCATACGGCATCATCAACAAACGGACGGATCCAGTACGAGTTAAAATCGTAAATGGATGGGCCAAAATGTTTGGGGGCGGCCGGACGGTACCGGCCGATAAAATTAAAACTGTATTTGCTGGTGCTGCCTTCGCGGGTCACGACGTTCACAACGCCTGAACGGAGGTTGCCGTACTCTGCGTTGAACCCTCCGGTCTGAACCTGGACGTCCTGTATCGAACTGATACTGATCCCGGTGAACGGCTGGTTCGTACGTTCATCGCGCAGGGTCATCCCGTCCACAACAAACGCAGCCTGGTCAGCTCCACTGCCGCGGATCACAAGCCCCCCCTGAATACCCGCCTGAAGGGTGACCACACTGGCGACGTCGGTGACCGGGAGTTTCTCAATCTCATCGATCTCGATATTCGCCCGGCTGGCCGCGACGTCCCGTTGAACGACCGGACGCGTCGCAACGATGGTCACTTCTTCACCGGCTATGACCTCTTCGCCAAGGCGCAAGTTCAGGTCGGTTGTCTGGTCAATATCGACCCGGACGCCTGTCATGGATGTTGCCTTGTATCCCACCAGGGCAGCGGTAATTCTGTAACGTCCCGGGGGGATATTCAGTATGACGAAATACCCGTCAGGATTTGTCGCTGCGCCGAGCAGTGTCCCTTCGATCACAACATTCACGCTGGGCAACGGCTCACCGGTCTGTGCGTCACGCACCGTCCCAGCAATTTTTCCCGTTGTGCCGGCAAAACTGATCGATGAGACAACGATCAGGGCAGCACTGCAAAGAGTAAGGCACACTCTCATAGATGCTCCTGAAATGGTAGGTCCTGATATAGTGCTGAGGAATGGTCCGAGGTGCCGACTTGTCTGCGCGCAGGCTGGTAAGAGGACGGTGAGCAGACAATGGACAGTTATGACTTGTGAACGAATTTACAAAACACAACTTGTATTGTCAAGAAAACTGATGCGAGTAAAGATTCAAAGAACGAACGTGTAAACCCTTTATTCATAGTCACTTACATGGATTTCGCGCTGATGGCCGGAATTCCGGAACAGGATAGTTCCATCACGGGACGATATGTGCGCAGGTGTGTCATTACTCCCGGCAAATGATTCCCTCACTATCTCTCTTCCCCCTTCCGTAACAACATGGAGCGTGGGATCTGCATAACGAATACCCTCTGCCCCTGCCAGAATCCGTTCCATGACAAATCCTGCCGAAGTGCCTGCGCACGTCACACCGGTGATCACGCTCCCGCCGGGCGGTGATGTCCATTGAGAACACTCTCCGGATGGATCCAGCGGTCCGAACATCACTTCGTTTCGATCTGCCACAACAAAACGCCCGCTGCGAGCGTCAACAGCGGCGTTCCTCATCAGCAGCGGAAGAACTCTGACGCTCGCTCCCCGGACATCAAGAATTTCCGTCGCAACGGTTGGCAGCCCGGATCCCGACGCATAGGAAGAAACTATCACGGTGGCCCCATCACCGGATAAATAGATTTCGGAACCCGACTCAAAAGCGAGCACACCGGTCCAGAGCTCCTCCCCGGCCACCGAGTACATCACCACCCGTGCGCGATCGAAGGAAGGTCCGGAAACCAGAAAGACCATCCGGTCTCCGGCAACCGAACACTTGAGTATCCGTTCATGGTCCGGGGCGGCATCACCGAACGGGCGCCAGATGTTCACAGTGTTTCCCCGCGCATCAAGGAACTCAACGACTCCCGCGAACGCATCCACAACAACGGCTTCACCGGCATTGTCGCTCACCAGCACACCGGGAAAGGGAGAGCCATACGGCACTAATTTTTCTATGGTATGCAGCAGAACGCCGGAGCGGGTGAGGATTCGCGCACTCCAGCGGCTGGCTTCAGGTTCTCCTTTTATCCCTTCGGTCGTCACCAACGATTTAATCCGGAAATTCCCGCGGCGTGATTCCAGATCCTCAGCAGAAAGTACGGCTGAGACGCCGAGAACAACACACAGCATCAGAACAGGTTTCATCGTACGAGCACCATTCGTATTGTCGCAGTCTGTAAACCGGCGGACAGCCGGCAATAATAGATACCACTTGCAGCGTTCTCGGCACGCCACTCTCTGGTGTGCTCACCGGCATTATGCATCTCATTTGCAAGAGTCACAACCACCCTGCCCAGAACATCGTACACCTGAAGCCTGACGTGGTCCTGCGTTTCTATGGCGTACCGGATGGTCGTGGAGGGATTAAAGGGATTGGGATAATTCTGCTGGAGTCCGAAGTGCACCGGTTGAGTCTCCGGACTGTCCCCTGCCGCCACTTCCGTCACGCCCCCGAAAAACAGGAAGATCCTGGCCATGAGCGAGTCCCGCTGCGCCGCGCTCACAACAGTCTCAATGGGGAATCCAAGAGTCACCACGGCTCCCGGAGTACTCCCGCCAGAGAAGATCCCCTGATACCCTACACCGGCTGTGCCGCCCGTCCCTGAGAGATTATACAACAGAATGCTCTGGGATCCTCCCCATGTGACCAGCACGTCCGGCCAGTCTTCTTCGTAGGGTGATCCTTCACCGACCACACCATATCGGAAGTTCATTCCGGAAAACACCGAGGTTCCATTTCCGATTACGGTGTACTCGTTTGCATCGTCGGACAGATATCCGGCCTTCAGAAAATCATGCAAAAAATCCCGGTCGGCTTGAGTTGGACCGGAACTACGATCCAGGTCGTATCCGATTTCCGATCCGCTCACCAGAAGTCTCCCGCCCTGGTGGAGATAGGTCCGGACTAATCCCTGTTCCTGTGCCGAGAATGTCTCGTCATTTGTCGATTCATCCCCCAGCACCCAGATCACCCTGGCATAACCCGGTAATAAGAAAGAGCTGTCGAGCAGCGCTTCATTGGCGCATGTTTCGAAGTCGCCGGGCACGGAAGACCCATGCGTCATGGCAAAGGGGTGGGATGGTCCATGGTAGCTTCCCGATGCTTCGGTCCGGTCAAAGCCGTCCACAATAAGTGTCTTGTCCGGGGAACTGTTCAGTCGCAAGCCGTACACATCACTGTACCCGCTGACATTTGTGGGAGAGGCGGAATCCACAGCCACCATCCGGAAGAAGATCCGGCCCGAGCGGATATTATCATAGGAGATGCGCGTGACGTCTTTTCCCAACCGTTGTTCGTTTTCCCGTTGCGACCATGTTGTCCCGTCGTTCGAGAAGTATAACCGGTACCCGAGAAGATCTGCCTCCATGTTGGGAAACCAGGAAATACTGACCCGGTTGATGGAGTCGTTCACCACCGACCGGAGCACCGGTGGTGCCGGCGCAATCAGGTCACCCCGTTCCACCGTCACAGCAACGTAATCTGTGTCCGTCCAGCCACGGGTGTCGGCGGTAAAAATCATCACCCGGTACGGACCGGTCGGCAGTAACTCGGTGTTCCAGAAGTTGTTGGGAACGGAACCCGTTGCGTGTATGGCATCAGCGCCATTGCCGTTGGTCACCGAATAGATGTGGGTGGAGAGGTCCGACCCGGTGGCAAACACACGGTGGACATCGGAATTGTACGGCTTCCGGTCGAACCTGAACCTGACGCCGGCTGCGGGGGGTTCATACACAACGGCTGTCCCGTCGCTCGAAAGAATTTTGTACCCGAGGATGTATGTGCCGTTGTTCGTGGTTGATGAGGATAGCTCCCAGGACTGTGAGGCGTTTGTCTCCTGGACGTGGACCCTGATATCCACGGCCCCGCTCAGACGCCCGCCCAGGAATTCCGTTTCCCCTTCGTCCACGAAGAAGCGTATCGACATGATCCGCGGCGGATAGTTGTCAATGTATGGCGTGAAACCGCCGACGGGCCGGATGGCATTTATCTCCGAGCCGGAGAGCCCGTGCGTGAAGTGTACGTGCCCCAGACCGGGAAGAATTGTCCCAAGGACCGTCTGATAGGCAAGCACCGGATCGCCCACCCTGAGAGCCGGATTCGGGCTGATATGCACGTATGCATCACTCTTGGAGAGCCCGCTCACGGAATACCACACGCGCACATAGGCATTAGTCCCCTGATCTTGTGTCGTCCCGATGGCCGTGATGGTCCCGTTGTACACGGAATAGACGGGAGAGCCATCCGGCATGGGGATATCGACGCCATTGTGGAAGTGGTCGCTGGTGAGCGTATTACGAAATTCACAAAATGTACCGGTGATCGGGTGTGATGAGAAAAACTGCAGCACGGGCCACCCGTGGGTTGTCGTGTCAGTCTGTGCAGGGAGTATCCCGAACCCGGACAACACCAGTATCATCAAGAACCAACCTGATCTCTTTTTCAAAAGCCGCTCCTGTCCGATGTGCTCTCTCCTGCGCACGATTCTTCGCGCAGTCATTGCTGATCTTATTTTAGCACAACCATTTTTCGCATGGTCGTCTTCCCGCCCATAAACAGAACGGCAAAATAGGTGCCGCTCGGCAGGTGCGTCGCGTCAAACATGACGCTGTGATCCCCCGCCGGTTTTTCTTCGTTTACAAGGACACCCACTTCCTGTCCGAGCAGATCAAACACCTTTAACGTCACAACACCCGGTTGTGAGAGTGTGTATTCGATCGTGGTCCGGGGATTAAACGGATTGGGGAAGTTCTGGCGCAGCTCCCAGATGCCCGGAACGGCATGATCTCCGGCCACGGCAGAGATCCCTTCGAAATACCCCAGCACCTTTCCGATCAGATTCGCCCTCCGTGCCGGTGACCCGATGGTCTCGACGGCAAATCCGATGTAGATCAGTTTCCCCGTCGCCGTTCCGGATCCAAACGGTCCGGCATACTGAACGGCGGCGGTACGTGATGCCGAATAGATCAGCGCCGCAAGGGATCCTCCTGTCGGGGTGATGTAGTCCGGATAGTCTTCGGGATACACCTCCCCGAAGGTTCCGCTCTCGCCGTGAAATGCCGACCCGGCGACCCCGGTGTATGTCAGTGTCCCCGCATTATCGCCTGCATACGTCGCCTTAAGATAGCCGGAATAGAATGCCGGGGCATAATTCGCCGAAACACTCCGGCCAAGATCGTATCCGATCTCCGAGCCGGTGATACACAGATGACCTCCGTTCTGAAGGTATGTCTGGAGAAGAGTCTGTTCAACGGAATTCAGGGAAAGGTCAGCAACAGATTCGTCGCCGAGGAACCAGAGAAGCCCGGCGTACGACGGAAGTGACACGATGGCGCGTTGCACAGCATCATTGTCCGCCGCATCCGATTGCCATCCATTCTCCCCCAGGGCTCTTACGTACTGTGCTGCAAAATTGTGGTGGCGCCGGCTGTAGCTCCCCGTCACCCGGTCGAACCCGTCAATGACAAGATACCGTTGTCCGGTCCCGGTCCGCACGGCGTAGGTGTCGGACGTATCACTCAACCGTATGCGTGAGCTATCCACCGCCAGCATCCGGACATAATAAGTGGTCTTGTCTGCAAGCTTCGGGATCACAGCCGAGCGGCGCTCGGGAGTAAGAATACTTTCATCCAGATGGGGTGTGGCCGGCCAGACATCCGGGTTCTGACTCACGAACAAACGGAACCCGCCCAGAAACTGTTCTCCCGCCGATTCCCATCGAACAAGAATTCTGGATTCGGAAGGTGTTGAACTATCTTTTACCGCCGCAAGCACGGGCGCGGATGGAATCCGCGGCACATACCCGGAATCCGTCATGTACTGGGCAAGGACGTTCCAGATATCCTGATTACCCGCATCCATTCCCAGAGCCCACATCCCGACTCCCCCCAGGTCACGGTCCAGTACAAACTGGTACTTGTGACTCATACTCTCGGGATCGTCGTACCATCCCTGATACCATTGCGTGCCCGCCTGGTAACGGAACCATGCGTTGAGGGCTGACTGCTCCCAGAGCCGGCCATACGTTCCAATATATCCCAGGGCATCGGGATAGTATATGACCGTGCCCGAACCCTGCGTCAGCGCCTTTGGATCGCCGGAGGCGGCCGGCCATCGGTACCCGAAGTGGGGAACGCCCAGAATTATTTTGCCGGCAGGAATCCGCGCCTGCACAAAATCGATGAACGTGGTGATATTCAGACTTCCCCAGAAACTGTTGTTCGGCAGGAGCCCGACGGGACGGGTTGTGCTGGTGCCCGACCAGCCGTAGCCATATCCCTGGAAGAAGAAGAGATCCACTGAACCGTAGAGAGCCACCAGATCCCAGTCGCCGGCGCGGGTATCAAAATCCGTCGGCGCACACGAGACCTGCGACCCCGGCATCCGGATGTGGAAACTGTCCGCCAGAACCTGCATAAACTCCGTCAGCGCATCCCTGCTGCCGCTGTTGATCCCTTCGAAATTGATGTTGATCCCATCGCCGTTTCCGGCCTGGACAATGGCAAGGGCCTGCTGGATGAATGTGGTCCGATAGAGGGGAGTGTTTACAAGCGCGTCGATGTCGCTGGAACTGAAGTTGGTAAAGCAGAGCACTACCTTTACGCCGTTTGTGTGGGCGGTGTTGATCATGCTGATCACATCAGCAACCGCCGCGGGGTCGCCCGGATATCGAGGCCAGCCGTGGGTGTCACCGATCGATCCATCGGTATTAATCTCCCCGCTGAAGTAGGCGATGGTGCTCACGAGCCGGTAGTTGAGCTGTGTCCATCTGGACCGGAACCAGTACGGCAAATACCCGAACACTTCACGAGTAAGCGAGATGTTTTTCTGGGAGAGATCAAGAGGCAGGATGGTATACCCCGCCGGTGCGATTTCAACGGACGCGGTTTTCTCCGTTTCCCTGTACATGCGGGCAAACATCCCGTGCACACTGGAATCAGCCGGAAGAATCTCGGGGAATGATACGGTGGGCCAGAGCAGACACAGGAAGATAAAAAGGTTGCGCCGGCCGCTGCGATGTGACATGGGTGACAGGATCGTGCTTTCTTTTAAGGAGACGAATGCCGGGGAAAATGTCAACAGAGCACCCCACTCCGGCGACCTTCTTTCAGAAGAACGGCTGCAGAAGGACCTAACCGGGAGCGCCTGACTCCCGGGTGGTAATACTGAAAGAAAGAGGTCCGCTGAAACAGAGCCCCCCGCCAGAAAAAAAGCGGGGGGCAATATACGGGCGGCGTTCACGTTGGGCGGAACCCGGAACGTACCGCCGCCGGTCTGGGTCCGGTGTATCGGACCACCGGCGGACCCGGAATATCCTTACTTCAGAATCACCATCTTCTTTACTGCGGAATACGATCCTGCCTTCAGCGTATAAAAATATGTTCCGCTGGGCAGGTTTGCTGCGTCAAACGTGGCGCGATACGTTCCCGCACCTTTTTCCTGGTTTATCAGCGTCGCGATTTCCTGGCCGAGGACATCAAACACCTTCAACGACACAAAGCCTGACTGCGGGATGGTGAATTCAACGGTCGTCGTCGGGTTAAACGGATTGGGGTAGTTTTGCGACAGGGTATAACCCGATGGCAGTTCTCCGCCTATCTCTTCTACGCCGGTCGTGAAGCTGGGTAGTGTCCCGTTGTATTTCCACTTCTCAACGGTCCACCCGTAATACGATTGGCTGTAGAGGTTCTCGTTCTGATCCCATTTTACGTCGTAGGTGGAGGCGTACGCAGAAACGTTTCCCGGAATGTCTCCATCACCGCGCGATGAGTAGCTTCCGGTGATCGCAAAGGCCCAGGCGGCCTGATCGATCGTATTCATGCTCGTGTCCGGAGAAATGAACGCGCCGGTGTTGCCGTTCAAGAGATAAATCCTTCCGTAGGAGTAGTTGGTCCCTCCGGACGGTTTCCACATCGAATCACATGCCACAGCGAGGATGTTTTTTGATGCGAGATGAGCCAGCCCGATCGGTCCCGTACGCGATGGGGCTAAGGTACCGGTCAAGGTATCTTTGGGGCCCATGCTGAAGCTGAATCCCGGTGCAAGAGTGTAACCGGTCGCGGGTGTCCCCACGTACTTTATCACCCTGAAATTTTTGTAGTCTGCGATGAATATTGCGTTCCCACTGGACGTCACGGCGATCCCTTTATAGACGCCGTCGGGAAGGTTGATTGTCGTGATCGGCGCATCGGTGTGTCCTGCAGGTGTCCACTGGGCAATGGGGCGATACACTTTCAGGTCTGCGGTGACGCCCGTTGTCGAGTCGTTACACACGTAGACGTAACCGTTGGCGTCAACATCAATACCAAAAATGTTGTTCGTGCCGGTTTGCTGGCGGGGGAACGGGTCCACAATAGTGATCGTATCTGCTGTGTATTTGAACACCAGCACATTGTGGTCCGGATCATTATTTGCAACGTAGATCAGACTGTCCGGTGTTGCTTTGATTTTATACGCATTCAGCATCGGCACCTGGTCGAATCCGCCGTCGGTCCAGACCTGATAGATGCCCGATGTGACTCCGGACCCGTACCCGTAAAAGTACTTTCGCCCGAGTCCGGAATCCGCATTAACGTAGGGGACCATAAAATTCCGGGTATTCCGGGTTGTCACGAGCGCAACGAACATGTTTTCTTTGATCACACCCACACCCATGACCTGGTGCCCCGTGCCGTTGGCTTCGTTATCCCACGTTGCGTACAGGCAGTTCCACTGGGCGTCGGCGGAAGCGCCGAGTACCAGCATGAGTACAACCAACAAGCCGAATTGTAGGAATTGTTTCATCGTTCCTCCTGATTGTTGCATGGCGTGAATGGCTGCCGGAATGACAGGCAAAAAGGCGCAGTCCTTCAATGAAGTTAACACAAACAATGTAAAAATCAAGGATTCCGGCTTGACTAAGGATGGGGGTTTGTCTATATTTTTACACAGTAACGGTGATCCTAGCCCCTCCGTCACATCCACAGATTTGCAGGAATGAGACCTTTTTTTCCCTTCTCAATCTCCCAGTAGACGAATGGCATTAACATCAACTAGAAGGTACACCATGAGCATCCTTACCCGATGTGTGGCGGTTCTGCTCGGCCTTTGCCTCTGTATCCCCACGCTGTTTGCCGGGACTTCCGGCAAGATTTCCGGCACAGTCCGGGATTCCAGGACAAAGGAACCACTTCCCGGGGTGAACCTCATTGTTGAGGGAACAACGCTCGGCGCATCAAGCTCCATCGACGGCCGGTATGTGATCCTCAATGTCCCGCCGGGGCGCCACAAGGTAATGGCCTCATTGATCGGTTACCGCCGATTTGAGGTAAACGAACTGCGCGTATCGGTGGATTTTACCACTCCCCTTGACATCGATCTGGTGGAGGGGAGCGTGGAACTTGACGCGGTGGTAATTCAGGCCGAGCGTTCGCCGCTCATCCGCCAGGATCTCACCAACCCGGTGGCTTCCATCTCTTCGGAGGCCATCGAAGCCCTCCCGGTGACGGATATCAGCGAGGTGATCGGGCTACAGGCGGGGATTACCGTCGATGACGACGGCAGTATCCATATCCGCGGCGGTTTGGGCAATGAGATCGCCTACACCCTGAACGGTATGAACATCAATAACCCGTATGGCAACACCCGCTCGGTCGGCGTCGCCACCAATGCCGTCCGGGAGGTTTCCGTTTCCAGCGGCACGTTTAGTGCCGAATACGGCAGCGCCCTGAGTGGAGTGGTAAATTATGTTACCCGGGACGGCGGATCCAGGTGGGCTGGCAGCGCGAAGTATTACACCGGCGACCACGTCAGCAGCCACAAGGATCTCTTCTTTAATATTGACAATTTCAACCCCGCAAATGTGAACCGGACAGAGTTTACGATCGGCGGTCCCGTCGTGGGTGACAACCTGATGTTCTTTGCTTCAGGCGTCTACAACTGGAGCGGCGGACACCTGTACGGCCAGCGGATCTATCTCCCCACCGATTCGTATCTCTCACGGGAGGGGTTCCCTTCCGACGATCCGCGGCGCGGCACGGCGTCCTCTCCCTACTATTTCGGCCCGGTCGGTCACGACACGACGGACACGGTTGGTCTGCCCGGGGGTGACGGCAGTACCGTCTCCCTGAACTGGAGCCGTTCTTATAATATCCAGGGAAACCTGAGCTGGCGCGTTTTCCCTGAGATGAAGTTGAAGTACGAGTTTATTGTAAATTTTGATGAATCACCGGATGTAAACCCCTTCGCTGCCCGGTACAAACCTGACGGCATCGCTCTTGAACGTTATGAAGGGTACATGCACGCGGTGGAGTTCACACACACGGTGAGCCCTTCGATGTTCTACACGGTGAAGGGATCGTTTATCACGGATAAAGGACGTAGCTGGGCGTACGATAGCCCCACCGACCCGCGCTATGTCCCGTCATTTTATTCCCGCACCTTTCCCAATACGTCATACCTGACCGGCGGCACAGATCCCGATCGCTTCAGCCGGAAAACTGAGACTCTGGCGGGCAAGGTGGACCTCGTGGCGCAGCTATTTGGCAACCATGAAGTAAAAGCCGGTATAGAAGTGCGGAGCCACCACCTGACGGTCGAGTCGTACACACTCCAGTTCCGCGATCCGAACGACCCGAGCGCGGAACCCAGCTTCACCAATGCCATCGGGAACGGGAATGTCTTCCTCCCCTATATCCCGACCGTTGAGGGGGGCTACACCGCCTATGACAGGAAGCCGCTGCAAATGGCCGCCTATGTGCAGGACAAGATCGAGCTCTTCCAGTCTATCATCCTCAACCTTGGCGTCCGTTACGAATACTTCGATCCGGCAGCCAGGTACAACAACAACCTGAGCCAGGAAGTGACCGATTCGAACACGACGTTTATTCAGGCTAACCTCGCCGATGCGTCAGTCAAACACATGGTCAGCCCCCGTATCAGCGTTTCGTATCCCATTACGGATCAGGGGACCATTCGATTCTCCTACGGACATTTTTACCAGATTGGTTCTCTCTCCAGTCTGTACAGCAATCCCAACTTCCGCGCACCACAGGGCTCGACTCCGTCATTCGGCAATCCGGACGTGCGTCCTCAAAAGAGCGTACAGTATGAACTCGGCCTGCAGCAGGGGTTGACTGAGGACCTGAAAATAGAACTCTCGGGTTATTACAAGGACGTGCGCGACTACATATACTCGCAGCGCGTGATCACCGCCCGGGGCGACAAGCAGTACAACCTGCTCACCAATTTGAGTTATGCCAACACCCGCGGTATCAGCATTTCGCTGCTCAAGCGGCGTTCTGTTGATGACCTCCTCTCGGCCACACTTGACTATACCTTCCAGGTGGCCGAGGGGAACCGCACACAGCCCACGGATGAGATTTTCTTTAATGAGCAGCAGGGGAGGCTGAGTCAGACCTATCTGGTGCCGCTGAGTTTCGACCGGAGCCACACGATTACCAGCACGGTCTCTCTTTCACAACCCAACGACTGGTCCGTGAGTATGATCGGCTATCTGCGCACCGGCACCCCGTACACTCCGGAGTTCCCGTCGAACGTGATTCCTATCTCGTTCGTGCAGAACAGCGACCGCCAGCCGATGCAGTGGAATGTGGACCTGAAGGTTGAGAAGTTCTTCACCTTCGGTCCGTTTTCCTATTCCGTGTTCGTGCAGGTGGATAATCTGTTCGACGCCCAGAATGAGCTCTACGTCTACGTGAATTCCGGCCGCGCGCTCTACAATATCTCCCAGACACTGCAGCCGGAGCTCCTTTCCGACCTCAGAAACCGGATCACTCGGGACGACCCGGGGATGATTCCGTTGAGCGGCGTGGACAACTACTATGCTAATCCGGGAAATATCAGCACCCCGCGGTTGATCCGCGTTGGTGCATCGATCCTATTCTAACAATTTCATTCTTAATCAGCGGGATTCCGTATGAAGAAGACGATGATCATGCTCCTCGCGTTCCTGGCCATTGTGGTGCTGCGCACCGCGGCCACGGCACAGGAGATTGACTGGAAGACGTTTGATCCCAAACGGGCGACCCCGGATGAATGGCAGCGCGTCCTGAGTTTTATGGAACAGAATGAGCGGCGCCTGGCTAAAACAACAGGCGAAGCGCGTGAGATCCGCAGCCTGATCATCCGCGGCAACAAGATTACCACCGTCGTCTATAATTACGGGAGTATAACCCGTCCGAATACGCTCGGCAACGTGGCGGACCTAGTGTGGAACCGCCTGGGATACGGGTTTGAGTTTACTCCTCTGGTCGGCGCAACGGTCACCGACACCAGCGGCAGGCAGGTCAGCATTCTTAATGACGGCATGTGGCTGGCCAATCAGGGGGGGTATTCTCCCGACAACACGGTCAAATGGGGATGGCTCCCGAAGGCCGGTTATGCAGCTTCCGGCCAGAATGATATCGCCGCATGGAGTCACCGGTCCGATGTGGGTGGCGACCTGACACGCCGGCCCCACAGCTGGCCGGAGTCATGGTACAACCAGACACTCGGACGGTATGTCTGGCCGGCATTCCTCGGAAACGATGCAACTGCCCCGGACGAAGAGGCATATTTTGTTGTGGACGATTACACCAATGCCAAGTATCCATACTATCCGTTTCCCGATGATTCATCAAAGCGCGGCCTGGGTCTGGATATGGAGTGCCGTTTCTTCCAGTTCAACAACCCTCTGGCCGAAGACATCATTTTCCTCGTCTATCGTGTAACGAACAAAAGTCCAAAAACCATCAACAAGGTCTACTTCGGCATGTACGGTGACCCGCATGTCGGTGGTCCAGCCGATTACGGAGATGACCTCGCGTATTTTATCCCCCCCAGGGGGGTGCTCGCCGACCCGTTTCCCCAGCGCGCACGATCCATGGTCTATGCCTGGGATGACAATGGGACGGGGGACGGCGGTCTGACCTGCGGTTACTTCGGGTTCAAATTTCTCGAATCGCCGACCAACTCCGCCAACGGGCGGGACGATGACGACGACGGGATCAACGATGAAAGTCCGTTTAATGACGCAGGATTCTATATTGACGGTGTGACGTTCCCCCTGAACACGGGAATCGAGGACACGATAAAATACATCAAAGTGTTCGGAAAAATCAAAGCCCGGTGGGCGGGCGACGAGGATGGCGACTGGGATCCTGAAAAAGACGACGTCGGCATCGATGGTATCGCCGGCACCGGGGATTTCGGCGAGGGGAACAAGAAACCGGACATCGGGTATGACGCCAACGGCATCCTGGTCTCCGAACCGCACTTCGGCATCCGTGACGTTGACGAGTCGGATCAGATCGGTCTGACCAGCTTTAATGCCCTCGGCTATACCAACGGCGTTCCGAATGTCCCGAAGAATGACGTCTTCTTCTACCAGCTGCTGTCTTCCGACAGTATTGCCATTGACCAGGTGCTCTTCCGGACGCCGAGCGACAACATCTTCCTCTACGGCTCCGGACCATTCCCGCTGGCTCCGGGCGGGACCCAGCGGTTCTCGATCGCGCTGATGATGGGGGAGAATCTGCCCGATCTGCTCCTGAATGCAGAAACTGCACAGCGTGTGCTTGAAGCCAACTACCTGTTTGCCCAGCCCCCGCCCAAACCAAACGTTCGTGCAATCCCCGGCGACCGAAAGGTAACCCTCTACTGGGACGCTGCGCCGGAAATTGCCGTGGATCCGCTTACCGCCACGCAAGATTTTGAAGGGTACAAGATTTACCGGAGCGAGGACTATACCTTCAGTGATGTCTACACCATCACCGACGCGAACGGCGCGGCATTCCTGCCGAATGCGATGATCGATGCGACCGGGCAACGCGCGCAGTTTGATCTCGTGAACGAGTGGTCCGGCCTGCATCCTGTGGAGTACATCGGCCGCGGCGTGAAGTACAACCTTGGCAACAACTCCGGCCTCGTCCACGAGTTTGTGGACTCAACCGTCACCAACGGCAAGACCTATTACTACGCCGTGGCGTCCTACGACCATGGCTTCGACAGTCTCGGTGTACAACTCCCTCCGACAGAGTCGCAGATCGCAATCACGAAGGACCCCGTGACCGGCGTGCTGTCTTTTGACCAGAACACGGTCTCCGCCGTGCCGGGACCGCTTCCATCGGGTCAGACAAAAGCGATAGTCGACAATGACTTTATGCCCAGGCGCGTGAAGGGGATCTCCACCGGTTCCATGACTGTGAAGGTCATGGAGGATGTGGCTGTCCTCGATGGCGCTCAGTACAATATCGATTTCCGCACAGCGGCCTCGAAGGTGGTCTATGATATTCAATCCCTCACCTTCCACACCGACAATTTCATCTCTCGCGACACGGTGTTCGTTCCGCTGAGCAGGAAAAACCTCATTACTTCCACCGTTACGGTAAAAGATGCTGCCGGTGCAACCGTTAACCCGTCGCTCTATCGTATTGATGTTCCGGGAGGAAGGATCCGCGGTGTTGCGCCCGGCAACCTTCCGGCTAATGCGGCATTCAGCATAACGTATCAGTACTACACCGTGTTCGAAAGCAACCGGCTTGCCGCGGAAGATGATAACGCGGTATTCGACGGTATGCGCGTGTATGTCAAAGATGTGCCGCTGGGGATTGATTCGGCCAACAGCGGCTGGGCAAGCAAGAATAATACATCCCTCACCGCACGTGTGCACAAGACCATTGCCCTGCCAACCGCACCGTTCCGGCCGGCCCCGCTCGATTTCCAGATTCAGTGGAACAGAACTGACACGACGGCCAACGGCAAGTGGGCATTCCCGGGTGACACGCTCCTGAACAATTCCGGCCGCCGTGTGGTGGTCTGCCCGTTCAGAATCATCAACGTCACCGATACCTCAACCATCCGCGTACTCGTGGACAAGGCCCAGACGGATAGTATGTGGAGACCGGGACGGGAGATTGTCATCGTCACACCGCCCAAATACGCTCCCCAGTCCCCCATCCCTGTGCTGGTCTCAGTCACGTTCTCCGCAACCCCCGGACAGGCATTAGTCCTTCCCACACAGGGTAACGTGTTCGAGGTCAAGACCTCGAAACCGTTTGCGGCCGGGGATCAATACACCTTCACGAGTACGTCGTCCAAATTTGATGCCGCCCGGGCCACCAATGCCCTGGATCAGATTCGTGTGGTCCCGAATCCCTACGTCGGCTACAGCGACATAGAGCAGCCGGGAGCAAGCTCGATCCGCCGCGGAGAAAACAAACTGCAGTTCCGCAATCTCCCTCCAAAGTGCACGATTCGTATCTACTCGCTTGTGGGTGAACTCGTCGATACAATCGTGAAGGATGATGGCAACAGTTATGTTGACTGGCAGTTGCTCTCCTACGAAGGCCAGCGGCTTGCCTACGGCGTGTATATCTATCATGTGGATGTGCCCGGTGTGGGCGAGAAGATCGGCCGGTTGGCGCTGATTAAGTGAGAGACGCTGTGCCCCCTCCCCCGGACTGACGAGCGGGAGGGGGGATACGCAGAGAAGGACAGAGAATTGATGTTCACTACTGAAAGCGTATGGAGGTTGTATGAATAGTAGCTACTGCACACGGGGCACACAGGCGGTGGTGCTTCTGCTGGCGTTCGCTGTTCTGAGCACCGCTTCTGCGGATGCCCAGCTGTTCCGCAGCACCGCGAAGGTCGGCACGACAGCAGCCCAGTTCCTGAAGATCGGTGTCGGCGCCCGCGCCCTGGGCATGGGCGGGGCACAGGTGGGAGTCACGGGCGACATCAGCGCCATCTACTGGAACCCCGCCGCTCTCTCGCGCATGAACGTGGTCAGCGAACTGACCTTTAACCATGCAAACTGGCTCGCCGACATCAACTACGACTTCGCCGCAGGCGTGATGCCAATCGGCGACCTGGGCACGTTCGGACTCTCGGTCATCTCCCTCCGCGTACCCGAAGAGATCGTCACCACCGTCGCCAACCCCGACGGCGACGGCCGGCGCTGGGACGCTTCCTCACTCGCGTTCGGACTCACCTACGCGCGGAACCTGACGGACCGCTTCTCCATCGGGCTCAACTTGAAATTTATCCATGAGAGTATCTGGAGCGAGAGTGCATCCGGGTTTGCCATCGACGTCGGCACACTGTATATCACGGAGATTCCCGGCCTCACGATCGGGGCGTCGATCGCGAACTTCGGCACAAAAATGCAGCTCGACGGCCGTGATCTCAATTTTAACTACGATCCGGACGACAATGCCGGCACAGGGCCGAACAACATCCCCTCCAAACTCGAAACCGGAGCGTATGACCTTCCGCTCACCTTCCGGATTGGTCTTGCCTGGGACCTCTACCCCGTTGATGAGTTCAGAACAACATTTGCGGTGGATGCAACACATCCGAATGACAATGTCGAATATGTCAACTCGGGCCTTGAAGTTGCATGGCAGGAAATTCTTTTCGGCCGGATCGGGTACAAATCACTCTTCCTGCGCGACACCGAGCAGGGGCTTACATGGGGACTCGGCGTTCACTACGGCATTCCAAACGTGGCAACAGTAAAACTGGACTACGGTTTTGCGGATTACGGCAGACTGAAGAACGTGCAGTACTTTTCGCTGGGAGTACGACTGTAACGAAGCAGTAGTCAGGACATCAGGGTACACACAACAAAGAGAGAAGAACCGGCACGTTCTTCTCTCTTTGGTTTTCCGCACTCGTCGGCGATTGCGGCCGTCTTCCTCCATGACAGTCCGACGGGCCCGGCCGTCACCGATGCCGCTCTGCACTCATCTCACCCGCATATCATTTCACGAGCATCATCTTCTGCGTCACGGTTCTCCCCTCCCATTCCATCCTGGTGAAATACGCCCCGCTCGCAACGCCTTCCCCGCTAAAACGAACCCTGTAGACACCCGGCTGATGAATCCCGTCGGCAAGTGTCGCGACGAGCTGTCCGACGATGTTGTAAACACGCACGGCGACGTGTGATTGTTTCCCCACCGTGTACCGGATGGTCGAGGATGGATTAAACGGATTCGGGTAGTTCTGTTCCAGGAGGAATTCTCTCTCGGCTCCCGACGCAGAAGTCAGCTCCAGCACTGCAGCGTTGCTGACCGTAAACCGGAACTCTTCCCCCTGCCGGATCGGCCGCACGGTCAAGACGACGTTCGTGTCTCCCGGACCGGGCAGCACCGCGGCACCCGCCGGTGCTGTCGGACGGACCTCGGCGTGCGTGTTGTTCGTCGCACTTCGATAGGCCGGAGGTGTCAGGAAAATGATCCGTTCGCCTATGGTCCACCGTTTGTTGACCACTGACTCCACAACCAGCAGGTCCATCCGCTGGCCGTCCGTGATGTTCCATCCAAAAAATGGAACGACCACCTCCCTTTTTCCGGTTGTCCCGAGCGCTGTGTCGAGTACAGCCGAATAACTCCCATCGGCAAGTGTATCGGTGCTTCCCCACACAAGTGCCACATCGATGGGCGCTGTCCGTTGTGTGCCCGCCGAGGGGATATTCAGGATGAAGTTCAGATTGGTGCCTGAACGGTTGATCATGGACGACCGGGCAAAGTCGATGGCGAGATCAAACTCCGGAATCACCTCCAATGCAACACCCTGGAAGGTGGGCGTCAGGTAGAACACCCCCTCACCCCGGTCGATCAGAAAGGAGCGAACAAGCGTGTCACCCGTGGTGAGATTGTGTACCGAAAGTGCGGCGCTGGCCGGAGAGAGAGAATCGAAGATCGCGGCATAGGTCTGGCCCGTTAATGCAAGACTGTCAAGGACATGGACGATGACGCTGCTGGTCGTCCGCCCGGAATGGTGCGCGAGTGAATTGGGATCAAGGTGGCCCTGCGGGCGGGAGGGTGAGAGGATCCGGGCAACGATCTCATAATCTTTTCCTGCCTGGCCCCAACTTGACCATACCGCCATAAGAAAATCTCCGTTGAGTTGGACGGCGTCCGGTTCCCATTGAAAACTCTCCGTGGTGGTGTTACAGCGTGTTTCAAATGAGCGCCTTCCCCCTGAACTGTCGAACACTTGCAGATACACGCCTTCCCGGCTTCCATCCTGTTTCCAGCTCGACCAGACCACGGCAAACCCATCATCCTCAATCCGGCGAATTCTGGGGAGCCACTGATAGTATGCGGTTGTGGTGTTCACAATCTGTTCGCTTCCGATCTTGGTTCCGTCAGGTCCGAATCTTTGCAAAACGATACTGCCATCGGCTCCATCTTGTTCCCAGCTGCACCATACCACAACAAACGTGTTGTCTGAAAGCGTCTCCACATCCGCGTACCACTGGTAGTCAGCGGTATAGGTGTTTGCCGGGATCTCTCCTGTGCGCGGTGTCCCCGTGCTGTCAAACAACCGCGTATAAACTCCATACCCCCCTGTTTCGTCCTGCGACCAGGACTCCCAGACGACGACAATCCCGCCATCCGGCAGAAATTTCACCGCGGGCCTGGCCTGGCTGAAGGCGGTGGTGGTATGGACGCGAATCTCTCCGGTGGCGGGAACACCATCGGCCGAATAGACCCTCATGAACACGTCGCGGTCATCAGAGGGGGTCCAGCTGTTCCAGACGACAACAAACCGTCCGGACTCGCTGACCGCTACATCCGGTTCGGTCTGGGTCCGGGCCACTGTCGTATTAACCAGGAACTCCTCACCCGGGGGGAGAGAAGTCGTGAACCGCCGAGCCCTGATATCATAGGCCGAATCAAGGTGTGTCAGTGATGCCCAGGCCACCACAAGCGCCCCGGAAGAATTCATGCTGCATGCCGGCTTTTCCTGATCTCCGTGCACTGTTGTGTTCACCCTGATTTCCCCGCCCACGGCCGCTCCGCCGGGGGCATACCTCTGCATCACGATGTCTCCTTTGCTGTCGGGCCCTGCGTGATTTTCCGCATTCCACACGATTGCGACGTTGCCGGAACCATCCCGTTCAATCTGAGGGTCTCGCTGTGTGGAGTCGCGTTGGGTGTTCACGATGAACTCTCCCTGGGCAAAAAGGGGATGGCTGACAGCAAAGAAGAGAAAGAACCAAAGGGCTTTCATCCTGGCCTCATTGATTGGGCCCGAACCTCCTGCAGAGGCCCGGGTTATTTCAACTGGAAATCCAACAGGGGGTTGGTCAGCGAAGGGCCGTACTGGTAGTGCCACCATTCCGCGGCGTATCGGGTGAGTCCGCCTACATTTTCCATCATGGCGAGCAGCAATTCGCGGTTGGCAACCTGCTCGGCCGACATCCCGATCGTCCACCCGTGACGTGCCGCATCGCCAAAATAGTCAAAGACTGTCGGCATCACCAGTTCCTGCCCCGTGGCAAGGTGGACGAGTGATACGTCCACCGCGCCGCCGCGATTGTGGTTTGAGCCGCTTGCCGGGTCGGCCACGTAGACGGGATTGGGGAATATCTCGAACATAAGATATTGCACGGCCCGCGGCCTGTACCCATCGAAAATCTTGAGCCCGAGTCCTCTCAGACGCAGACTGTCCTGAACGATCTTCAGGCGTTTGACGGTACCGTGCGCCAGCAGACATTCATCGGTCGTGTAGAGTTTTTGCTGGAAAAAATTGTCCGTCGTATTGTACTTCAAATCCAGCACAATATCGGGGATAAGTTCTTTGACGTTGACAAGTTCGCTGTCGGATGATTGCGCAACGACGAGACAGGGAAGGAAAAGTACAACGGAGAGAAGAGAACATTTCATGGAACACCTCCGGGGAGAGAGGAAGAGTCAGGATCGGGTGGTCAGAATTTTACCCCGAATGTCAGATAGTGGACATTCTTCAGCCGTCCCCAATCCTGGTAGGCATAGTCCACTTTGAGTTTAAATTCCCCCACGATCCGGTAGTGTACCCCGATACCTGCGGTGAACCGTTGTTCCGTATCCCGTTCGAACAGCGACTTCCATCCGCCGCGCAGGAACACGATTTCATTCCAGGCATATTCCACACCGGCATTGATGTACTCGGTATTATCGTTCGGATGTACGGCGTCGATGGCCGTTGTCAGGCGGTGTTCATCCGCCTTGACGACATCCGCCGCGACCCCGACCCGGAAGATAAGCGGAAGGTCAAACGATTCGAGCTGAACATCGGTATTGATGAGGTTTCCCTCCCCGCCTCCCACCTGTGTTATCATCAGGTTGTCGCGCCCCTCGAGTTTCATCTTCGTGCCGAAGTTCGAGATACTCGCCGCGAGACGGAATTCATTGAGTATCGGGATTTTGTAGAGTGTACCGATATCCAGGGCCACTCCCGTCGCCGACATATTCCAGAGGTATTCGCGAAGGTATTTCACATTAAGCCCCAGGGAGAACTGATCGGTCAGGTTACGGGCATAGCTGATCCCGATGGCCATGGCGCCCGCGGAGAAGTACTCTCCTGTCCCTTCCGGTTGGGCTGTGGTCCGTACCAGCATCTCGTCCATCGACAACACACTGACAAATGCGCCCAGTGTCCCGACATCGGGCAGATAGGTGGCAAACGCGGCATAGTCAAAATTGACGTCAGCTATCCACCGGACATGATTAAATGTCGCCTCGCTTGAGTACAGATTTGCCATCCCGCCGGGATTCCAGTACATCGCAGTGATATCGTCGGCGACCGCCGTAAAAGCACCGCCCATGCCGATGGCCCGTGAACCAACGCCGATCTTAAGGAACGGCGCTGCAGACGTCCCCGTTTTCGTAAGGTTCTGCGTCAGTGCGACTGGCAGGAGGACCAACACCAGACACGCGGTCATGGCAACAACCCTCATTCCCCTGCTTCCTGTGCTCTTCATATGTTTATCTCCAGGGTGCATTCTGTGTGCGATGCAGTGACAACTCCGCCCCCTCTCCCCGTGCCACGACACGGGAAAAGCGGGAGCGGAGTGGCATTACTTGATCAGCGCAAACTTAAGAATTTTCTCTCCAATTCCGGGCGCGTCGATATGGGCGATATAAACGCCGTAGGCAACGCCAAAACCATCCCGGTTCAGGAGGTTCCAGTACTCGCGTCCGCTCTCCATCCCCGACTCATGCTCGATCGTCTGCACAACATCCCCGTTGATCGTGAAGATCCGGATGGTACAGCGTGATGGAAGATGTTCGAAATATATCCGACGTTCACCGCGTGTTGCGCCGGGGAGTCGGTTTGTGGGCTCAATGTCGCTCAGGCCGACGTACGGGTTAGGCACCACGTAAATGTTGTCCATCCGCGAGGAGGCAAGAGTATTGTCCACACTCGCACCTTCTGTTTTCAAGGTGAAGGTATCCGACGCATCAAACGGACGGCGGGTGGCTATGAGCAGAATGTCGCCATCACCGGGAATTCGTGGCGTAATGCTGGTGTCAGCGGGTTTTGTGATCACGACACCCCAGGTTGTGGTATCCGTGGGGAGACCTGTGGCCCCGGGCTTGAAGAGCACTATTTCCTCCCCCGTACTCCATTGCAGATCCCGCGTAGCCGAGTTCTCCGCAAGAAACGTCTGAATACGCCGGGGCGAGCCGGTCGTCACATCAACTACGGCATACCGCACCGGCACGCGAATGAGTCCGCCGCTCTGCACGAGCGCCGTATCGATATTCTGGGAAGAGAACCGGATTTCGTAGTCCGCCGGCCAGAGGCGTTTCCGCGTCCCGATGGACGTGAGTTTCGCAATGAAGTTATAGTTGCTTTTGCCTTCAATCCAGCGCGAGCGGACTGAGTCGTATGCCAGGACCGGATGGTCCTCGATTTGTAATGCCACCCCATCAAACACCGGATTGGAATCTTCTGCCTTAAGGGAACGGCTCTCAAACACAGGGTAATACCGATATGTCACGGTATATGTTCCGTTGGCCGGCATCGCGCTTGCGGCTGTCCGGCGGATGGCCCCGCGCTGGAAATTCATAAGATAGTCCACGCCGTAGGTGTACGTCGTGCCGTTTACACCGGTCACCCTGAAGAAACTGTCGTTGGCTATGTTCGGACGCGACAGTGCCGAGTAGTTCGTGTCGAACGGCACAAACGTCTCAGTAGTGCTTCGTGTGTCAAGCACCGAATAGTTCTTGCCACGATCCCTGCGGTTTCCATTCTGGAATGAATCTGCAAAACTGATCTGATACTGACCCCCGCTCCGGATCGCGAGATCGTTCAGAATCCGGAATTGCACCGGACCCGTTCCGATCCCCCGATCATGGGTGATGTCTTGTGAAAGGATCGCCGGGGCCTTATAACCGCTCGTGCGCGGGCCGGGCACAACCTGGGCGGTGTTCACATCAAATTTGAGTGTTGATGTGATGGGATCCACGGTGATCTTCTTTGTGGTTTCGGTGGGAGGAATCCCGACCGAATCACCATGATCATACGCAACAACGGCGTAGTAATACGTCTGTCCGTTGATGACGTTATTCGAATCCACGAACGAATGCACCAGGCCACGGTTGTTGCCCAGAAAGTACTGGATGCCGCGGTCCTGATATGGGACGGGGTGATATCCTTTCCAGGGGTCATCCACTTCCTCGGACCACCTGCCGTCTTTGTTGATGTCTACAAAGGGTTCACCAGCATCATATCTGCCATTGTTGTTCAGATCCGTGTACTTCTCCTGGCGTCTGGCGATGTCCCACTTCGCCTCAACGCCGCTCAGTTCAGTCAGGGGCCTGGTGAGGAATCGGGATCCTTTTCCGTCAGTGACGGTCTGAATGTCATTAAAGCCCGGGTCCGTGCTCCGGTAGACCACATAGCCCTCAAAATCTTCTCCGGTTATCGGGTCAACACTTTCCTCGGCTATGGTATCCCAGTAGAGTGTGACTTTTTTGTCGTCCGGCACGGCGGTCATGCGCGGCGTGTTCGGGGGCCGGAAGAACTGGTAGTTCTTGTTATAGATGGTCTGCACCGTTTTCGCCGTGGTAAGGAGGCCGTCAAGATTTTCGGCAAGGAGAAGTGCCATGGAGATCCGTTTGGTTTCGGCACGCGCAAGAGAAATATATCCCGAGCCAAAAATAAAAACGATGTCTGCGCTCTGCTGGATCGCCCCGAAGTTGCGCGGGATGGAGCGGTTCCACATGGATTCGTCGTTGGAGATCCTGTCGGTATTCCATGACCAGCTGTTGAAGCTCGTGAGCCCGATCTGATCTGATTCGTCCAGGTCGGTGAGTTCAAAATTGGGTTCCCCCGGATACAGGGGATCAAGTGATCCGTCAGGCAGGCGTCTTCCTGCATCGGGAACACCGTTGCCTTCTCCCTGATCCTGGGAGTTGGGCACACCGTCGATCCCGACGTCATCCGATATCGGACTCCAGTCCCCATCGTTGTCAATCCCGTCATCCTGCCGTTCGTCGATAAGCCCGTCGCCGTCGTCATCTCTGCCGTTGTCCGGATCACCGGGACTCTCGAGAAACTTGCAGCCCAGGTACCCCAGGGGAAGACCTCGCGCCCCGGTCATATCCGGATCCCAGAAATACACAAGACTCCTCGAGTAGACGGGGATATCGTCCACCCGGCCGAGTGTATCATAGGGCGGGATAAAAAAACCGTTGTCGTCCGTGTTCTCCGGCGACCCACCTCCCAGATCGGGATCACCATAGATGCCGAAGAACAGACTGTCAAGATCCTTCTCGCTCGTATTGGTGATTGTGTAGACGAAGAAGATGGTGTTCTCTGCGAGAGCATTACTCCATTGGAACGCGCGCCCGTCAATCTGGATGCCGATCCCTTTCCGTGCGGAATCACTCGGAAACGGAAAGTATGGGAATTCCGTGTTGAACCGGTCGTCCATCGCCCAGAACACTTCGAGATCGGAACTCAACACATCCTGAGAGAGGTAGCCGGGCCAGACGTACCTGCCGAGTGTCGGATTGTACCAGCTGCGCGGCCAGCTGTCCGGTTTGCCGTCGCCATTAACATCATCCGCCGGATTTGAGGCAATACGCGGCTGATCCGGGTCAGCGTATCCCGGTAATGGTTGCCACTGCCAGAGAGTATCGCCGGTAGGATTCACTTCCCGCAGGGCGGGGTAGTCCCAGAGTGCATCGGAGATGATGTGGAGGCGGCGGGCAGGGTCGCCGGCAGAGGGAACGGATGCCCCCACAATCGGACAGAACTGAAATGCGTAGTCCAGATTCCGCCAGACGAGGTTATTCACCGACCGGAGTGCATCGTAGCCGGGCGCAATGCCTCCGTAATTGTAGAGTTCAACCGCAATTTTGTTCCCGTTCATAAAAAAAGACTTGCGGTCCTTCTGTGCCGTTACGGCGGTGGTTTTTGCCGGTGGTCGCTGATCGGGCTTCATCTGCGTGTCCGGGACTCCGGCAACGGGCGTCGTGGACTGTGAAGATGCCGTCGTTCTCATGTACTCCTTCACCGCCCGCTGGGCGCGCTCAGAATTGCTCGTCCGGCGTCTCGGCGCTTGCGCCGCCGATTACGACACCCAGTGCCACAGCCAGCAACCAATTAAACCGGGTACCTGCTGAAGTTTTCATTCACATTCTTCCTTTTTGCCTGCTTGCTTCATCCTTCGAATCCTCTCTGCCTTCGACCATCATGAGCGGGTTGCTAGAATTCCACGTTCATGCCTATTCTCACTTCACGGGGCGGGGCGTAGTAGTCCGGCCGCGCAAACCACTCGCTGGCGGGATGGATGCCGGGAATCTCTCGCGCAATCTTGTCCGTCTGCTGGGCAGTTCCCTGGTTCTCCACGAGGGTGTAGGTCGCCCGGCCGGTGTCAGTATACACAAACCGTTCAATCAGACTGTCAAACAGATTGTAGACCTTCAGGAAACCGGTGATACGGAGTCCGTACACGGCAAAGGTCTTGTCCGCCAGGAGGTCAACACGGACCTGTGCCGGCTTGCGCGCGCTGTTTGTTTGCAGGTACACCGTCTGGGTGAGGATCTGCGGCGTATATGGCAGGCCCGTACCGACCCGGCCAACGAGCGTCACGTTCCAGTCGTTCGACTCTCCAACCGATACCGTTGCATTCAGCGTGTGCGATTGATCCCAGTCAAGATAGACCGGCACTTTCTCACTCTGCCGGCCCGAAGACAGGTCCACAAAGAATGCATTCACATCCGTCTCGTTGCCTTCCGCAACCTGGAAGGTGTAATCCAGCGTAGCCCCGACAAGGTCACCGGGCGCACGACGTTTCGTGATGGAAAAGGTCAGCCCCTTGACGTTGCTGTAATCCTTGTTGACATATTTATAGTATGTTTCATCTCCGCTGATGCGGATCTGCTGCTGGGCAAGGAGGTCACGCACATCCTTGTAGAAGCCCGTCGCCGTGAACGAAAGATTGTCCAGAAGTTGCTGTTGCAGACCGATTTCGTATGTCACGGTTTTCTGCGGATTCAGGTCGGCATTCCCGAAGCTCGGCGTCCCGGTGGAGAAACTGTACTTGAAGTCCGGGTTGGCGTAGAGGTAGGAGAAAGGCGGCATCTGGAAAAAGTGCCCGTATGAAAAGTGAATGATTCCCCTGTCCGTAATCGGAAAGGAAACGCCGACACGAGGACTCCACTGATGCTTGCCTTTGGCCTTTGCAAGAAGAGTCGTGGGATCCACCGTGGACGGAAGAGTGGGACTGTTCGGCGAGGGATAAAAGATGTCTGTCGAATGGCTGGCGTCCGCGCTGAAATAGTCGTAACGGAGACCGACGTTGAGGATCAGACTCTCGAACTCCATCTTGTCCTGCAGGTACGCAGAAAATTCCGTCGGCTTACGTGTATAGGCGTCATGGTTGGACGTGTTGGTGCCGGGGATAGTAGGGGTGAAGTACCGTACGGTATCGCGCAGAACAACAAAACTGTCATAGTACAGCGCATGCGCTTTGTATTCGGCCCCGAGTTTTACCTCGTGATTTGACGTCAGCTGGCTGGTCACATCAAACTTGCCGCTCCAGGTGGCGGACCGCTGATAGTAGTGTCCGGGCCTGGTGCCGCCGGAGAGGAACGTATACGGCGCCACAGCCACATTTTTGTAGTCCGGCTGGTAGCGCGGATCCGCGTGGAGGGCGCCAAGGTCCATGCCGGTCCCGGCCGAATATTCCACCGGACTTCCCGAGGCATCCAGCAGGGGATACAGGTACTGTTTATAGTCATTCAGATTCAGGGAGCCACGCAGCGAATAATATGTCGTCGTGTTGAGCGTATGTCGCAGCTCGAGGGCGTTCAACAACCCCCATTCATTGTTGTTGTAGTTCGCATCAGGGTTGTACTTGTAGCTGTGGGAATATCCCTTCCAGGAAGATCTTGAATAGAGCACATCGTAACGGATTTTTGCCGTCGAAAAAGGTGAAAAAGTCAGTTTTGCCGTTCCACTGAATTCACGGCTGGGGTTCATCGGAACAAGTGCACTGTCGCCGGTCTGATACACCGTAATGTCGTTGGGATTCAGAGGATTCTTGTTGGCATAGTCCGCCGGTGTGTGCTGGCGGATCCCGTACAGCCATCCTTTTTCGTCGTCAAAGCGTCCGGAGACAAAAAAGGTGAGCGCGTCAGAGACAACCGGCCCGTTAAACGTGAGTTCGGTGACCGAGTGGCTGAACGGCTTGATATTATCAATATTGGTGAAGATCTCCTTGTGGCTGCTCACATAGTCGCCGGTATAGAACGAGAGACTCCCTCCAAACCGGTTGCCTCCCTCTTTGGTGACGGTATTCACGACCCCGCTGAGCGCGTTCCCATATTCGGCATTAAACGTTCCGCTGACCACGGACAGCTCCTGGATGGCGTTGGTCGCGATCTGAACGGTCTTGGTGTTGTCAAACGGATTGGAAATCGAAACGCCGTTAACCGTGTACGAGATCTCATTGGACCGGCCGCCACGGATATGGAGCTCGCCGCCGGCACCCTGCGTGATCCCGGCCTGCAGCGAAAGGATCTGTGTAACACTTTCCACGGGAAGCGCCTCGATGGACGCGGCGTCGATGTTGGTGTGCGAGGAAGTCAGGTCCCGGCGAATCATCGGCGCCTCGGCCTGAATCTCCACCGTTTCGAGCGCGATCACATCGGTGGAGAGCCGGACATCCAGCCGCGTGGTGAAGTCGACTGACACCTTCACATTCGAAAACCGCTTTTTCTGATACCCCACGCCGGATGCGACAACCGTATAGACGCCCGGAGGGATGTTGATAATCACGTACTCGCCTTCCACATCCGTGCTTGCACCCATCGTGGTGCCCTCGATGAAGACACTGACACCCACCAGCGGTTCGCCGGTCTCAGTAGCCTGCATACGCCCGGCGATTTTGCCGGTCGTGCCGGAGAGAACAAACACGGGAAGAAGGAGAATCAAGAGAAGTACAGAACAGATACGTCGTGGCATACAGGCCTCCGTGGATGCTCACACGTCTGGGTGACCGGGGAAGGGGGTGCAACAGCGCACGACCCGCTGACTGGAGTCACGCTCGCAACGCCCGTTGGTCTACCCCATGCCGGATGAGTACAAAAAAGGGCCGTGAACGGTTTTCCATTCACGGCCCGGTGGTCATGCAGCTGCGCTAGAATCCGGTGAACGGATTACCGGACCAACATCATTTTTTGTGACTTGCTGAAGTTGCCGTGCTTCAGAGTGTACACGTAGCTGCCGCTGGCGACACCCTGCCCGGCGTTGTTCGTGCCGTCCCATTCCACCTGGTAGGCCCCCTTCGCCGTCTCCTGGCTGGCGATCAGGGTCTTTACTTCACGGCCGACCATGTCGTAGACAATCAGAGAGATGGTGTTGTCCGCCGGCAGACTAAACCGGATGGAGGTCGAGGGGTTAAACGGGTTGGGATAATTCTGTTCCAGAACATACTGTTCCGGGGTCACGATCGTCAAATCGATCGGGGCAAACGTGGTTCCGGTCCACTCAAGCATCCGCAGGTTCGTCGCGACCACATTAACCTGCTTCCATGTGCTGTCCGTCCGGAACTGGTCAGGAGTCATCGTCGTGTCCCAGATGCGGCGGGTATATGACACAGAATCCGCCACACTCTGGTAGGACAGCATCACTTCGACCTTGCCATTGCCGTTGACATCCGCACCTGCGAACATCTTCGAAACAAACGGGCTCTCAGCGTAACTCGTATCCTTCACGCCAAGCGAATCGCGGTACTCCACCTCATGGAAGAACGCCGGTTCGCCCGGGTAGTAGATCGTGCTGGTGTAGCTCGAGGGGCTGGTCAGACTGCCCGTGCCTTTGTACTCTAGCGCGATCACATTGTAGTCTGCCGATCCGCCGATCAGGATTTCTTCACGGCCGTTCCCGTTGAAGTCGTATGCGCCGATCCCCCAGTGAGATCCTGCCGTTTTGCCGGCAAGGGTCCAGAGGTTTTCGCCGATGATGCCAAACTGGGTGCTGTCTTTCCAGACATAGACGCCCGTGTCGCCCTTGGCAATAGTGTTGAGCACCACCTTATAGTTGTAGTCGCCTGCGCCGATGTAGAGGATGCCTGCAATCTCCTTGGTTCCGTCACCGTTCACATCGACCGGCTGGACACCCATGTACGCCACCGCATCTTCATTAACCGACTTCATATACTCAAAGTAGAAGTTTTTCGCCTTGGGATTGGTCAGGGTGTCGACACCCGGTGTCGGATAACGATAGGAATCTGGGCCCTTGGGGTCAATGGACCAGAAACCGTAATAATTCCAGTAGTGGTTGACGATTTCCTTCTGGCCGTCGCCGTCGATGTCGGCAGGAATGGACTGCCACCAGGATCCGCCTGAAAACCGGTTCTCAGGATGTACTGAAGGATCTCCACCTTCAAGGTCCCAGGATCCGAAACCACCGATGTCGCCTATGACTCCGATGATATAGACCTTGTTGTCCTGATTGGCCATGATCAGCTCATCCCGGCCATCACCGTCAACGTCTTCAACCGTACCGGTTTCACGGTCCATACGTATTGCGGATGTTGCGCCAAGAAGGGCGGTGAACTGGGTCGCAGGAAGTTCAAGATCTGCAAACCCGGGCAGGGCGCCATATCCGTTGTCCGTGCCGTTGTATTCAAAAACGACCACCTTGCCGGTGTAGCGTGGGCCTACCGGGAAAATAATTTCACGATTTCCGTCGCCATCCAGATCGCCATCTCGCACCCAGCGGGGAGTGGAATTGGGATTGGACTGGTACATATTGGGGGATGACCAGACGAGCTCCAGGATGTCCGGGCTTTTGAACTCGAACACGTGCACGCGTCCGCCGTTGGCATAGTCGGTTGAAACGATCTCCGGCTTGCCGTCTTTGTCCATGTCCGTCGTTACCCACGCACTCCGGATACCCTGGTCGTTCCGGTACGGCTGGGTGCTATCGGGTCCGGTCCAGTTGGCCTTGGTCTGATAGGAGTTGTGCGTGGAGACGCTGGTTAACTGCGCGAACGCAGTGCCGGCCGCCAGCACAAGAACGATCAACATCGTAATGGTTCTGCTCATGCGATGACTCCTTGAATTAAGTTAGGGTTGGTTGATTTTCAGGTCTGGTGTGTCCAAGGGATCTCACGGCTTTGGGAGACTGCGTGATCCGGGTAGCCCACAACACACGAAATTTCCCACGCCACAATAACCGCTTGCGACAAGGGAATAATTACGGTGATTACATCGGGTGGAAGCGGGCTGACATGTCGTATAAAATATAGCGATATTGGCCAGGAATGTCAAGGGGCGCAGTGATCTGCCGTTGGTAGTATTCGTCCATGGAACTTCCAATCAGGGATCACACTTGCCTTTTTGTCCTCGAATGTTAACTTGGATATGTTGTACTCTCACCCCTTTTCACCTACTAAACAGGAGGCTTCCATGAGGGTTCTCTATTCCCTTTGCCTGGCAACCCTGGCACTCGGCTTGTTACTTGCCCCGGGGAACCAGGCGTCGGCAGACGTTTTTGCACACAACATCCGGATCACGCAACCCGATTCCGATGCACCGTTCGACGCAAAGTTTAACGACGGATCGGGCGCTGCAATCCGGTTTGTTCTTTCCGACCGCGCGGATTCAGTCGTCATCATGATCAACTCCCCGACGGAGACCGTCCGCGTCCTCCGGGCAACCGATCTGGTTTCCGGGGATACCGTGGTGGTATGGGATGGCAATAATACATCCGGAACCCCCGTTCCATCCGGAGACTATAGCCTGAAGTTCACCGCATACGACAAAGGTTATTCTCTTTACACAGAAATCTTCTACGATCAACCGGCTATTTTCACCCGTGGGGTTACCACGATCCGGAATACCGATCTCAAGAATTTTGGATTTATCTACGCCGCAGACAACGGCGGCTATGCCACCGGCGTCGCACGCCATTCAGCCGATGTACGGCAGTGGGGAAACAGCAAGGGCGTTGCCAAATTAGATAATACCGGCGCCGTTGTTGGACCCGCCAACCTTCGCTATTCATCCGAAGCTGATGAGGCCGGGTATGTGTACCTCATCGGACGGGATAAGAAGGAAATTTACCGGTATCACACCGATACGATGTTTGTGGCACTGTTTGATTCCGGTGGTTATACCACCAATCTGGAAGGGCTTGCTGTTGCGGGCACCGGGAGCGGACGCGTTATAGCAGTTGCCGGACAGAGCAAAGTGTATTTTATGCCCGTCGGCGATAACCCTGGCTGGTTCCAGCCGAAGACCATTGCCGTGGACGGTGATACCTCAGTGATCTACTGGGATGCAGCGTTTGGACAGGATTCGGTCCTTTATACCACGTTTTACGGTGCGAAAGACGATATCCGGCCCGGCGTCGCAAAGTTTGATTTCACCGGATGGGACGGGACCACCCCGAAAAAACTCGCCGATGCGGTCTGGACCGCAACACTTGACAGCGGCCGCGCCAACACGATGGCACTCGATTTCGGCCGCGACACCACCGACGTTGACGACGTGCTATACTTCACGATCGCACGCAGGAAATCCGCCGATGTCAACGTCCGGCAGAACATCTACCTCCTCAAGAACCTGAACGCTGTCACGCCGATGCTGGACACGGCGTACATCGACAGGGGCAACAACATGACCCAATCCCGGTCCGATATTGCCGTGGATGCGGTGGGCAACATCGTCTATTTTGAAAACTCAAACGAAGAGACCGTCCTCATCTCTCCTCCAACCGGACCCAACAGCTTCATGACGCCGGCCCAGGTGAAGGTGAAGGTCATCATCTCCGAAACGATCGCGGCCGCGCGGCGTAGCACGGTAGATTACTACAAACCGGACCGGTTAAACGATACCGTAACGGTCATAGGCACAGTCAACTCCGTCAATCCTGTTGCCTCTGCGAATCGTTTCTCCTACTTCATCCAGGATGAAACAGCCGGCATCAACATCACCAAGGGCAGCGTCACAGGTGGTGGTCCCGTCTACAAGATCGGTGACCGGCTTGTTGCAAAAGGCGTGATCGGTCAGTTCCGCGGAACAACACAAATGAACATTGTCTCGCTGACAGACGTTGTGCTTCTCGACTCAGGCAACGCCGTGACACCATTCGTGCTTACAATGGATCAGTTCCTTACGGATCCTGAAACCTATGAAAGCCGGTTCATCAAGTTTAATGGTGTTGCAAAGACCGCGGCTTCGCCGGCCTGGCCCGGAGCCGGAGCCGATGCCAACATGATGATCTGGGACGGATATCGTGAGCTCATCCTCCGCCTTGATCAAGACACCGACATTGATGGAACCACGGAACCCGTGTATCCCATGAATGTCCAGGGTGTCGCGACACAGTACACGTCGTTATCCACCGTGTTTAATGACGGTTACCAGATTACGCCGAACATGTACACGGATATGACCGGCGGCGTCAATTCGCCACCGAACCGGTACTTTGCACTGCTGAGCCCTTCCCATACGTCCCGTATCGTGCTGAACGACACGGCACAGACGGTGACATTCCGGTGGGCCGCAGCGGTGGATCTGAACGGCGACAATGTGATTTACCAGTGGGTCCCCATGGGTTTCTCCGCAGTTCCCACGGGAAATGCAGCGCGTGATACGTTCCTCGTCCGGACCGGCAAACAGCTGCTGACCTATCTGGCCACCTCGGACTCTGTCGTCCTCAAGTGGCTTGTCGCAGCAAAAGATCCGACCAACGCGGTTGTGTACAGCAGGGATACTCTCTCTGTGACGCTGGTACGCGGAACGATCACGGGCGTGGACGGACTCTATGAGATTCCGACACGGTTCTCCCTTGATCAGAACTATCCGAACCCCTTCAATCCGTCCACCACAATCCGCTTCGGGCTTCCGTCGGCGGCCTCTGTACGCCTTACGGTGTACGATGCCCTCGGACGGGAAATTGCCACACTGCTCAATGAAGAGCGTGCGGCGGGATACATCACCCTGACGTGGGATGGCGTGAATGGTTCGGGAACACGGGTAGCAAGCGGCATATACTTCTACCGGATCCAGGCGCAGCCTGTGGGCGGTGGTGTGCCGTTCGTCGAATTAAAGAAGATGATACTCGTGAAGTAATGGCAGGCTGATTCTACTCTTGCAGGTAGGGACGCCCGGTCGGGCGTCCCTACTTTTTTTTCACCGCTCCCAACATACCCATTCCCCATCCGATCGTCACTGCGGCAAGAACCCCGATCATCGTGTACCACGTCCAGGCAACGATGTTAAGTGAGATGACCGTCACCATGACAAGGATACCCCCGACAAACCCGGCGAGCGCATCTTCCTGTGTCGGGCGCTTGAAGAGCACTCCGAGCAGGAATGTCCCCAGCAATCCGCCATAGGTGAAGGATGCGATGCTGAGGGCGAGCTCCACCACGGCCTGGCTTGTATTCATGAAGAAGAGTGCGGAGCAGACCAGAAGCACGGCCCAGAATGCGGTCACAAGGCGGGAGAGGCGGAGTTCTTTCTCGGGCGTGAATCGGGCCCCGGCACGCGGCTTGTAGAGATCCATCACCGTTGATGATGCCATCGAGCTCATGGAACCGGCCAGCGTCGATAACGCAGCTGCAAAGAGCCCGGCAATGATAAATCCTGACACGCCCGGCGGAAGTCCTTCGATAATGTACCGTGGAAAGATCTCGTCAGCTCTGCGGAGCCCCAGTTCTGCCAATCCCGCCCCGCCATAGTGGCCATACAGCAACACTCCCACCACCAGGAAGAGCGCAAACTGAACAATGATAATCAAACCACTTCCGATGAGTGCCTTCCGTCCGGCACGGACAGATTTTGTCGCGAGGATCCGCTGGACAATAAGCTGGTCGGTTCCGTGTGATGCCATGGAAAGGAATCCCCCGCCAAGGATCCCGGCAAAAAGCGTGTAGGGTGTCTTCCAGAAATCCGGACCAAATCCAAGATTGAAGACGTCGAATTTCCCGGCCTCCTGAGCCAGATGGGTGATCCCCGTCCACCCACCGTCATACGAAGTAATCAGCACAACCGCCGAGAGAATTGCCCCCCCCAGGTAGATGAACATCTGGATGGCATCCACCCAGATGACACCCCGGACTCCGCCCATATACGTGTAGCCGAGCGCCACGACTGCAAGGATGATAATTGCCACGGGGTAGTCGATGCCGAGGGCAAATTTCAGGGGGATGGCCGTGGCAAAGAGCCGCACACCGTCAGCGGCGATCCGAGTGAATAAAAACACAATCGAGGCAAAACTCCGGGTCTTTGATCCGAACCGTCGTTCCAGAAACGCATACGCCGTGGAGAGTTCGCCCGTGGCGTACGCGGGAAGAAAAAGATAACTCACCGCAACCCGCCCGAGCAGATATCCCAGGGTTACCTGCAGAAAATTCAGGTTCGCCAGGTAGGCAAGTCCGGGTATGCTGATGAAGGTGAGGGTGCTTGTCTCTGCCGCAACAATCGAAAAGCAGACAACCCACCAGGGAATGGTATCCCTGCCCAGGAAATAATCATTGGCGGATCGTTGTTTGCCACCCCGCCAGACGCCGAAGAGTGCGATCGCGGCAAGGTAGACGAGAACAATACCATAGTCGAGTGGTGTGAAGCCCATGGGGTCAGGAGATTGTGGATGTCGGTGAATGTTCGATTCTTCGGTCTGTCGCACACAAAGAGGCGAACGTGTGGGGATCAAGATACACTGATTGCCGGAGGCATGCAACTGGAGGGCATCGAAAAACACGGACTGCAGAGTGCAGTCGCCGGATCATCCGGAAGGAGAAACTTGATTTTCAGGATAGAATCGGGTAGGTTCGATCGTACCGGCGGGGATACCGCACATCCTTCTTTCACAACCGAATATCAAAGAGCCATGGCCATACGCATTTTTGTGACCGGCGGCACATTCGACAAAGAATACAACGAGCTTGAGGGCAAGCTCTTTTTCCAGGACACACATCTTCCGGAAATGCTTACGCTCGGGCGCAACAGGGTAGAGATCGCACTCAGGACATTAATGATGGTCGACAGCCTGGAGATGACCGATGCTGACCGCACACTGATCGTGGAACAATGCCGGCGAAGCAAGGAAAACAAGATCGTGATCACGCACGGCACGGACACAATGGACATTACCGCGCACACTCTGGGAAAGACCATCACGGACAAGACCATCGTCATCACCGGGGCGATGGTTCCCTACAAGTTTGGCAGTTCGGATGGCCTTTTTAATCTTGGCAGCGCCCTCGCGTTTGTGCAGGTGCTTCCGCCGGGCGTCTATATCGCCATGAATGGCAGGGTGTTTCACTGGGACAACGTGAGAAAGAACAAGAAGACAGGGGTGTTCGAGGAGCGCCCCGGTTAGTACCGTTCCACCGTGACACTTGACACACCGGCTTCGATATCCAGCGAGATCGTGCTCCGGGTGGTGCCGAAATTCTCGGTCCGGTATGTGCGGTCCCCGGTTTTCGTAAATCCCGCAAAATGTTTTGAAGAGAGCGCCGTCTCCACGTGGATTTCGCACGAAGCGGATTCGGGGACCAGGATCCGTATCGAGGATGCTCCCGCCGAAATATGCGCTGTCGTCTGAGGGGATCGGTCGCCAAGCGTGATCTTCATGCTTGATGCGCCGGCATTAACCTCCAGCCGTTCCACAATAAACGGCGTCAGATCACATGCCAGCTTTGCTGCGCCAATGTTGAGTTCCAGGTCCCAGACGGGCGCGGTGTGCAGCTTTGCGGTCACACGGTTGGCATAGTTCCCCAGCCTCCATCCCTTTTTCTTCCCTTCAAGTGATACGGTAAATGAGCGGCCATCCGCTGATTCAAACCGGTCGAGCGAATACTTCCCGATATTCGTCGTCGCCTGTATCGAGAGGAGATCTCGCGAAGTGTCGGCAAGAGTAAACGCCCCCGCTCCCGATTCCAGAATGAACGAAGCCCGCCGCACGGAACTGTCCGCCGATTCCGTCAGAATCTGGGTTTCCGGAACCTGATCCCGGGACCAGTCAGGCCCGCATGACGACAGATTAAACAATGCCACGAAGAGAAACGCCAGGACAAAACCCGTAATTCCGGCGGCGACGGAGCGGATGACCTTTCCGCCGACAAGCAATGTAATACCCCAGAACAGAAGGACCAGGGGCCACAACCCCAACGCCACACCCCATTGCGCTGACAGGATGTCCACCTTCTCGGCGAACACCAGGAGACCGAGGGCGACAAAAAAGACCCCCCAGAAAAGCCGGCCGGATTTCATTGTCTGCCTCCTCACTCTTTTCCATCTTCGCGGGAACGCCAGAGAAGTCCGGCCCCTATGGCAACAAGAACTAACGGCCAGAAATCACTAAAACGAACGTCCAAGAAATTGTCCGCAAGGAAAAGAAGTCCGAGCACGATGAGCACAAGACCCCCGATAACGCTCCCCCTGTCCCTCTTCCGCGGGGTTGTTGACGGCGTGGTGGATACCATGAACATGCCTTTCAATTGAACCTATGTGTAAAAAAGATAGAACCATCTCCGTTTGGTATACGTAGAGCCGGCACAGATGTTGCTTCTACCGGACGATCTTTACCTTACCCAGTCCGGACGTTGAGGAATAGCGCCCATCGTACATCGCCTCCGCGACAACCGGTGGATAGACAAAATCTCCGGCCGTGACTGCCCGGACCGCATAGTAAAACACCTGCTGCCGTTTGCCGCCCCGGAACGCGGTATACAGGTTGATCCGATCGTCACGGATGTCCATATACTCGGGGTGGGAGGCATTTTTCACGAACGGGTATTGAGTCGCCTCGGTCAGACGCGGGTTCTCTATTTCGAACCCGGCCGGCAACAAATCGCTCACCGCCACAAAATCAAGACGATCCACAGTGGACGTCACCGTCAGCTTTATGACAAGCAGATCGTTCTGCCGGATTGCGGACAGATTTGCAGTCCCACCGGTACGTGTCAGGACTTCGCGGCGGACCTGAAGGTTCCGGTCTTCCATTTCAATTCTGCCGTCACTGCGGATCCCCTCGACCACCAGCGTATAATAAACACGGCCTGAGCCCTGGAGCGCAATCGTGACCGTCTTGCCCCATGGTTCCAGGTCTATCCGTTGCGTTCCTCCGTTGTACGCGATCTCCCGGGCACCGATCGATATTCTGCCGGTTACTTTTGTTGCCGCGGCCATCCGGGCGGCCTTGCCGAAGGCGAGGAGGGTAAACGCGTTGTCCTGCGTACTGTACCACCGGTCTCCCCGGTACGCTCTGGATAGATATTCCATCAGACGCGGGACGTGTGGATTGTTGAGGTCGGACTCCAGAAGCACATTGAGCATGACCGCGGCGCACCGAACCGGCGAATCAAAACTGCCGCCGGAACTCCGCGATGGTTCGTCCACAGAGAATTGAGGCGGAAGGATATCGGCATAGGTCCGCCGGTCTCCGCTTAACGCGTACGCCCCCGCAAGCAGGTAGCGCGTATCCGTGGTGAGCAGATGACGCTCGTTACGATAGAAGCTCATGACAGACTGTTCAGGTTTTTTCGCCAGGGCCAGGACATACAGAGCATACAGGCAGCTCTTTGCAGCAATACGCCGTACCACCGTGCGATTACCGTCGGCATACGTATAGTCTTCCGACTTCTTGTCCCGTGCAATCCTTGACAAAGCTCCCAGTGCGGCGTTCAGTGTGCCGTCCATGACCGCATACCCTGCCTTTCGCGCCTCGAGCAGGAAGTGCGTTGCATAGACTGTCGTCCAGTCATTACTTTCCGTTCCACCGGGCCAGTATGCAAAAGATCCGTCATGCAACTGTAACCCGGCGGTTTTCGTGATGGCTTCGTTTACAAAATACGTCGGGCTCCCGCCTGCCAGGGCGGCAGGAGAGAGAACAGACGCGATGTCGCGCAGATATATTTGTGGGAATGCCCTGGAGACGGTCTGTTCGAGACACCCGTGCGGGTATCCGAGAAGATGTTTTAATTCACGCGCAAAGGAAGAGACCGGAAACGGGCTCAGAGCGAGATACGCCTGCCGGCCTGCAGGAAGATACACATCGGGCACCGTGTGCGCAACGGAAGTTCCTCCATCCACAAAACCCGCCTCTATGTCCGCCGCATACGGTGCAATGGGCCGCACGGGAATGTCGGATCTGGATTCCACGATCTCACCGAAAACTTTGGTCCGGATTGTGACCGTTGCCTTGCCGATCTCCGGGCCGGCCGTCAGTTGAACCGGCACGAACCGTTCCTGGTTGGCGGCGATCTCAAGTTCAGGATTCTTCTGTGCAGCGCTCAGACTCCCCGTTGTCCCCACATCAAAGAGAAGGGTCGTGGACCGTGCTGTGGTATTAAAGGCAGTAAGCGGCATGATGAATACATCACCCGGACTGGCAAAACGGGGAAGCGCCGGCGTGATAACGATCGGGTCGGAGACCTTCATAGCCTTCTCCGCCGAGCCAAAGCGGTCTCCTTTATAGGCAAATGCCATAAGGCGAAGCTCGCCGCTGAATTCAGGGATATCCAGCGGGATCACCGCCTCTCCACCGCCATCTGTTTTTATGATCCCTGACCAGAGGGCCAGCGGCTTGAATCGTTGTACACCGAGGGGATTTGTCCGCTTCCCGACCTCCGCCTCACCGCCGCCTGTACTGCTGCTGCGTTTTCCCTTCCCGGGTTCCGGCAAGAGGTGTTTGAAAAAATCATAGGTTTCCGTCTCGAGTGCCTTGCGCGCATAAAAATAGCCGTATGGATCGGGAGTCTTGTAGTTCTTCACCTGACAGATTCCCTCATCCACGGCGGCAAGCGTTAACGTCACCCCTGACTCACCGGCTATTGCCACCGTTACCGTCTGCGTCGTCTTCGGCCGGATTTTCTCGGGGGCCCTGATCTGTACGTCCAGTTTGTTCTTCGGCTTTTCAACCATAAGAGGCGTAAAACCGTGTCCCGCCAGAAGGGGGATGGAAAGATCGGTAATCTTGCGGAACAGGACGGCAGACACGTAGACCGTCGGGAGATGCTGATCTTCAATGTCCATCTCCATGGAGGCGGCATTGTTCACAACATCCAGATACCGAAAGCTGAACACGCGGTTCCGTTCGACGGTGACGAGCATACGCCCGCTGAATGGCGTCTGGAAGAGAATGCGCGCCTTGTCGCCGGGAGCGTACACCTTCTTATCAAGCACGATATCTACCCGGGCTTCCGGATCCACTTCGAACGATGTCACGTCCGATGTCCCCCAGCTGTAGGAATAGAACTGAATCTGGTTGTACCCGCTTTCTCCATCTTTGCCTACCCGGAGTGCGTAGTCACCGGAACGCGGAACGCTGTACGAGTAGTCAACCGGGTTCTCCCCGAGTATAATCCGGTCGGACCTCACCGGAATTTCGCGGCGTTCGGAGACATACCGGAGGTTCTTTGTCTGCGGGTGCTGGCGGAGAATCGAGTGCCATTCATAGCGTACCAGGTTGACCCGCGCCGAGAATCCGCGGAGTGGCCGGTCTTCGGCGTCAACCGCTACAATCTGTACCTTCTGCGTCGTGTTCGGTGCCATGTAATACGGCCCGGTATTCCGGAGTCCGATAAAATAGGGCTTGGGGTAGACGAGTGTCTGGGCGATCTGATAGACGGGACGCCCCGATTCATCAAATACCCCCACACGCCCGCGTGCCCGTAGAAGACCGGTCGTCGTGAGTCCCGGGGGAATCGGAAACTCCACAACCGCTCCCCCCTCTGCGTCCGTACGTCCATTCACGACAAACGGGTCTCCTACGGTATTGTTTGCCGCATCATCCCAGAAACGGAATTCCGGAAATCGTTTTGACGTAAAGGGGACGACCGTGAACACACCCTCAAATTCCCAGTTACGGTCGGCGGCGGGAGGGCCGAAGAAGTTGGTTGCCTGGACGGTGTACTCAACGGTCTCTCCGGGTTTGGCCTTTTCTACCGAGGGATTCAGGTTCACCCGGAGCCGGTCCGGCACAAAATCCTCAACGCTCACCCTGTAGGTCGTCAGAAATATTCCACTACCAGTGTAGAGTTCATATCTGTAATCACCGGTCGCAGATGACGAAGACGTACCGGTGGAGGTTTCAAAAGATCCTTCCTGATTCAGGATATGCTGGGTCTCCTGCAGGAGGGCTCCCCGGGGGCTGAACAGCTTCAGATGCACCGGCATTCCCGCCGGAACCGGTTGTGTTATATTCCGGACAACCCCTGCGACCACCATCCGTTCGCCGGGCCGGTAGATGCTCCGGTCGCCATACAGCAGTGCGTCAAACGGTCCACCCACATCGCGCTTTCCGGCCACATCAAAACGTGATGTCTCAACACGATAGTCTTCCAGATTGAGAAAGTTGAAGTCGTTGTCAGCCTCGGCAGTCACCAGCTTAAGGGGGAATTCCTTGAACTTGTCCGTCAGGCCGGTAAAGTGCGCAACCCCACCTTCATCAGTTTTCCCCGAAATGATCACCTGGTTGTTCACTGACACCAGCGATACCGCTACATTTGCCATGGGCATGGTCGTCTGCAGATGCGTTGCGAACACCATTGCGCCATCCCGGTGCACTTTCACGATGAGGCCGATATCGGATATGGAGATGAGTTTTGCCGTTGAACGCCACGCTTCTTCAGGATTGGCAATCTCAACGAGATAGAACCCCTTGTATCCCGTAGTAAGAAAAGGGGTCAACGTGAACGATGTCGTCATTTCACGGTTTGGCGGACTTGCGATGGTGAGTGTGTCGTACGACAGTTGTCTGCCGTAGTTGCCCACATAGTACCGATACTTCCTGACCCAGGACTGGCTGCTTCCCTCTTCGTCTCCGTACTCTCCGTAGTACGAGTAGTCGTAAAACCTGCCGCCGTTCAGGAAGAAGACAAGGTTGTTCTGGAATATCTGACTTACCCGTACAGCGAGCCGGGGGAGATTCACCGTCTTGAGCTCGATCGTTTTTTCTCCACCAAGCATCATATACATGCCGCTTGAGGAGACAAAGCTGAAGGACGGGGCGATATTACCGATCACCAGATCCGCTTCATACTCATGGTCCGTTTTGCCCCCCAGAACGCTTGTCAGGCCGCTCCTGACCCGTATCCGGAACGTCGCCCCCGGTTCGAACGTGCCCAGAAGAGTAAAGCCGTCACCATCATTCCGTACCGTGAACTCCCGGGTCGGTTCGAGTGTCACCGCTGCGCGGGCTACGTCAGAATCCACTTCCTGCGACGTCCGGATCTTGATCCAGCCATTTGTCCCGTCGGATCCAAAATCGTGACCCAGAATCTTGAGTTCTCCGAGCGGGGGCATACGATACACGAATGGTTCGGCCATCCGTATACGCGTTTGTGTTTCCGGGGATGTGAGGTCTCCGGCAAATGTTACCGCGATGGTCCGCTCCCGTTCAAATTGTGTTACGGTGCCGATCTCCAGTGCGATCACCGTGCTCTGTCCGGTAGTCACAACGCCTGCGATCGCGCGTTGTTCATTGTCAACCGTTACGCGGATTGCCGGAACAATATCCTGCGCATTCACCGCATAGGTGAACTCGAGATTTGCCCGGATGCCGATCTCTCGCCGCTCGCCGATGCGGTCGTAAAAAAACTCTGCGGTCTTCAACGTGAAGCTCTGCGGTGGCAAAAGAAAACTCGTCCGGTCCGTCAAACCCGGTCGCCCCGGAAAGCTGGGTAAGAAGAGCGGTATTTAACCGCGCGGTGAACCGTGCATCGCCGGGGAGCTGGCCGTCGGGACTGAATACCAGGCGTGTCGTGTCCTCCCAGATAAACTTGCCGGGAATGTCCGGCGAGAACCGGATGTACGGTGTTGAGGTCCATTGATTCATGGAATCCGGCGGCACCACTCCCCGGGAAAACGCAACGGGGAGAACAGCATCTCTGCCGAGAATGCCTGACGGCAGTGTCGTCGTAACACGGAGCAAGGCGGTATCCGGTCCGCCGCAACTAAAAAACAGAAATGCCAGGAACAGTGCGCACGGAATATGGACATGACGATTCATAGGTTCTCCCGATTCACCGTAGGTGTGAGTACTCTTCGGTAGTGCACGTAACACATTTAGAGCGCGTATTTCACGGCGATTCTCACCGTGGAGAGTCTTCCACGATCATCCAGACAGGATACTGCATGTGTTCCTTCATCAAGAGCGAAAAAAATCTTCTCCCCCGGTCGCTTGATCCCCACATAATGGTCATCAACATACCAGCGATGTTCCCGGACATCAACACTCGAGCCGGCCTGCAGGAGAAACTGCTGGCCGCGAGAGACCACGTAGTAGGTCATACCTTCTGTCGGGCTGAGAATGGTGGGTCCTTCACCGGCAAACACGCGCGCGCAGTCAGGATTGTGTGGCGGGGCAACATCCTGTTTCACCCCCCGTGTCCGCCAGAAGTGGAGCAATTCCGCAGGATACTGTGCAAGTACTCGCGCGTGGTACGGGTGCGCCGCGAGGCACGTTGCGCAGTACGTGGTGCTCCCGTCCGTGGAAACAAGGAATTCCGTACAAATGTCGCATGGTGTTGTTCCGGACTGCCGTGCTGCATACATGTCCTCGATGAACCGCGAACAGAACGGTCCCGGTGGACGGCCGCTCAGCGCGCAGACCCGCCGTACCAGTATTTCCGGAGGAACTGCGAGGATATGCTTCTGCGATGGTGTGGAGATCGAGCTAAGAATGTCGAGAAGCAACGGGGCGGCAGCCCGGCTTCCGACAAGCTCCGGATTCCCTTCGTTGGTCACGTTGCCAATCCAGACACCCACGGTATACCCGGCGGAGTACCCGACGCACCAGGCATCGCGTCTTCCGTAACTTGTTCCCGTTTTGTATGCCACCCGCGGAAGGTGCATCGCGTACTCGAAGTTGTTCGGAAGATCGGGCCGCTGCAACCCCGAGAGAATGTGGGTAACCATGTACGCAGTTGCATTTGAGAACACCCTGCGCACTGCCGGGGTATCCGGTGCTTCCCGCTCCAGGAAGGTAAGCGGTTTCCATATCCCTCCCCGGGGAAACGTTGCGTAGGCGTTCGTGAGTTCGTCCAGCCGGACGCCGCATCCGCCCAGTATCATGCTCAGGCCAACCCGATCGCGCTGTCCCCGGAGAGAGACAAACCCGTGCCGGTCGAGGAATTTCTGGAATTCCGGCAACCCGGCCTGTTTCAGCATCCGCACCATCGGGACGTTGAGCGATCGCTGTAACGCCTCATCGGCATACACTACGCCGTCGTACCCGCCGTCATAATTTTCCGCATAGAAGCCCTCGGCATCATAGGGAGTATCGAGCACGACGGTGCGGGGCGTAAGCTCACCCCGTTCGATCTGCAGCGCATACAACAACGGTTTTAGAGTCGACCCGGGTGACCGTACTGCCATTACCGCATCCACCTGCCCTCTTGCCGCGACATCATCGAAGTCTTCTGACCCGACATACGTCCGCACAGCACCGCTCGCATTTTCGACAACCACCACCGCTCCATTTCGCACTCCCAGCTGCTTCCATGGTCTCAGGTGATTGCTCAGCAGTTTTTCAACCCTGTCCTGCATATCCAGATCGATTGTGGTCCGGACGACGGCTGCTGACGGTGACAAACGGAATACACGCCATGCAAGATGGGGAGCACGCCTGGGAGGAAGCATACGGGTGGCCGAAGCAGGTGTGGCCCAGATGACCAGTGAATCCTGCGCGGTCAGGAACCCCTTTGTGATCCACCGCAGCGATTGCCGGCACCGCTCTTCGCGCAGACGATCCCCCCCCCTGTCCGGCCTCAACGCATTGGGATTGTTGGGGATCAGTATGAGGTCCAGCAATTGCGCAATGTTCAACCGTTCAAGCGGTGTTTGATAGTACAACAACGAAGCAGACATGAGCCCTTCGATGTTCCCTCCGAGGGGCACCGTCGAAAGGTACATTTCGAGCAACTGATCCTTTGAATACATCCACTCAAGCTGAATCGCACGCACCATTTCAAAAATCTTATTCGGGATCGTGCGCTCTTTGGGTTCAAGAAGCCGCGCGAGCTGCATGGTTATTGTTGATGCACCGGAAACGCGACGACCGGCATAGAGATTCTGCACCGAAGCACGGAAAAGTGAAAACGGATTTACGCCTGGATGATAGTAGAACCAGCGGTCCTCTTTTTCAAGCAGAATGGTTTTCAGGCGTTCCGGAATTTCGTCCGGTGAGGTTTTGAGCCTCCAGACGCCGTCGGCAGCACGAAACGCGTGGACAAACCGCCCCTGACGGTCTTCCACCAGAAGGGAATACGGTTTGGGGTGCGGAAGCGGAAACAGAATCCACCACGACCACACCAGGAGCCCGCCGGCCAGAAGCAGACCGGCAGACAAAAGGACGTGGCGGATGTATTTCACGGGCATGGCCGGCTCACATATTCTCGCCGCGGCGGATGGTCCAGAAGTCGTCGGAGAGATTTCGATCATCAAGATATGCGTACGGCATCGTGTAGTACCCCTTCTTCCCCCACCGGACACCCCAGGAGTTGCGTACAAGGAAATGCTGCGCGGAAGTATCGTACCCCACGGCCATGACCGCGTGCCCTCCCAGAAGACGCTCCTCAGGGCCCGGCATCACGGCGATCCCCGTCGTGGCAACATCACCTGCTTCAAAGCTCTCGTACACGGAAAAACCGAAGACAAACGGAAAACCGTCGGCAAGACAATCGAGCATTTCGTTGAGTGTCAGGAGACGTTCGTACAACGTGATCTGATGATCCATCCCCTCTTTGTAGCATGCCTTGGTGGGTTTGCGCCTGAAGCGGCTGATCGTATGCGGCCACAGTTTCTCGGAGCACACACCCTGAGCGGCAAGCGTTTTGATGCCGTCCCGCAATGTCGCACCTGAGTCCCACCGCGTAGTTCCGATCAGGGCTCGTTCATTATAATAGACGAACAACCGGCTGAGGTCCTTGAATACCACCTGATCCTTGAGTTCGAGATATTCCATTGCGCCGACGAGTGCCTGCGCGGTGCAACTCCCGAGTGATCCCTGATCTTCGATGGGTGAGCAGTGTGTTCGAAGATCAACCGAGGAGGGTAAAGCCGGCGGCACCGCATGCCGGACACCGTACAGAAAATCCCGTTGATCGGGGAGGTCGGGTAACCATCCGAACGTATGGCGGCGCGGTGTGCGGCGGGAACGGGATCGTCTGGGCATAAACGCCTCCGGGAGGTTCTCCGAATATAGGCAAGGGAGGAGGGGAAGTCAATACAACGGTATTTTGCAATTCGTTTCATTTCTTCGTAATTTTGGTCGATGAGTACACGAGACGTATGACTCTTCTTCCCCGCCCCCTTCTTGATCGCGCACGGTCCCTCTTCCCCTACCTGGCCGGCGGCCGAATCTACCTGAACCATGCAGGAACAAGTCCGCTCTCAACACGCGTTGCTGATGTTCTGTCAAAACATGTGCAGGAGCGTGTAACTGGCGGGCTTGACACGTACGAGGCGGACATTGCCATGGTACAATCGTGGCGAAAGGTGGTGCAAGAACTGATCAATGCGGAGGCGCCGGAACGTATCGCATTCCAGATGAATACATCCGATGCGCTCAATCTCGTGGCCGCCGGACTCCCCTGGCGCGACGGAGACCATGTGCTCCTCAATGATGCGGAATTCCCTGCAAATCTTTATCCGTTTCTGCATTTGCGACGCCATGGCGTCCGCGTGGATATGCTCCCCACCATTGATGGAGTTGTCACAGCGGATGTCATTGCCCGTGCACTTACCCCCGGAACCCGGCTTCTCTCCCTGAGCGCCGTTCAGTTTCTTTCCGGGTACCGCGCAGACATGCGTGAAATAGGTGAGTTATGCCGTTCGCGGGGAGTCATTTTTGTCGTGGATGGTATTCAGGCGGTTGGTGCGGTGCCGGTCGATGTACAGCACCTGCGCATTGATGCCCTCGCTGCCGGTGCACAAAAATGGCAGATGGGCCCTCAGGGAACGGGGTTCCTCTATGTTTCCGAAGATCTTCAGGAACGGATCCAGCAACAGCACAGGGGATGGCTTTCGGTTGCATCTCCCTGGAACTTCCGTCACCTGGAACAACCCCTCGCCCCATCAGCCCGGCGTTACGAAGGAGGGACGCTGAACATCGCCGGCATGTATGCGATGCGGGAGGCTATCACAATCCTCCAGGAATTCGGTATCAACACGATTGCCGATCAGATTTGCGGGCTGACGGAGGTCCTTATGCGCGAACTCGCCATACTCCCCGGCGTCCGGATCATCACACCACCTGATTCCGTCCACCGCGCAGGCATTGTCACCGTACAACCACCCGACGGTGCGCATGCGGAACGTATCGCCGGGCAGCTCAAAACACGGGGTATTACCATCGCCGTGAGAGAAGGGCTTCTCCGGTTCTCGCCCCACTTTTACAATAGTGCGGAGGAGATGCTCCGAACTGCCGACGAGGTGAGGAAAATCCTGGAATCAAAAACAGAGGCGTCAGAGGCGGAACACGGGGGGCGACAATGAAATTTGGAGCGCGCATTCTGGTCATCGACGACAATCCTGAAGCCCGCGAACTTCTGAAGGTGGTTCTGGAGGAAAAAGGCTATTCCATTATGGAAGCGGAGAATGGGGAGCAGGCGCTTGATGTGATGAGCAAGACGCTGGTCCACATGGCTATTGTGGACCTTGACATGCCCAGGATGAACGGCATTGAGTTCTCCAAACGCGCCAAGGCAGCCAACCCCGCCTTCCCCATTATTATGGTCACGGCGTATTCACAATTTTATTCTCCGGCCGAAATTCTCGCCTCCGGCATTGATGCGTTTCTGCAGAAACCCATCGACCTCAATCGGCTCCTCAAGGCCATCGAACAGTTGTAGAAGACTACTTCCTCATCACAATAAGCACCACTCCCACAACGATAATAAGCGCGGAGACGATTATTCTCCCGGTCATCTCCTCGCCTCCCAGGGTCCACCCGAGCACAACCGCAATAACCGGATTCACATAGGCGTAGGTTGAGACCCGTGCAGGCGTCGAGACACCGAGCAGCCACGTATAGGCAGTAAATGCCAGGAGAGAGCCGAAGAGGAAAAGATAGCCCAGTGCGAGCAACGACTTGGCTGACACCGTTGCAGGGTCGAGGCGAAATGGTTCACCCACGATTGTGCTGAACACCAGCAGCATGCCGCCGCCGGCCAGCATTTCGATTGCCGTGGCCATAAACGGCGACGATGGTAACACTGCGCGCCGTGAATAGAGCGAGCCCCACGCCCAGGAAATGGTCGCAATCATCAGCACCAGGATGCCGCTGATCGGGAATCCACCGCCGGTCAGAATGCGGTCCGGTCCGATGAGCAACACAACTCCGCACAAACCGATGATCAGTCCTATGACAATGTGCCGGCTGGGCCGGACGCCGCCGAAGAAGAGCCAGTCAATCACGACAAACCAGAACGGGGTGGTGCTGATCAGCAAGGCCGTAACGCCGGACGGAATACTCTGTTCGGCCCATGTGACGCCGCCGTTGCCCACGAGCAGAAGAAGACTCCCTATGACTGCGGCTGATCGCCATTGGAGGAGCGTGGGCAACGGAGAACCACGGCGCAACTCCCAGAGAAACAACAAAGATCCGGCGAGCACAAACCGGACGCCCGCCATCAGAAACGGGGGCAAGGTCTCAACACCAAACCGTATCGCAAGATACGTGGAACCCCAGATGACGTACACCGTCACGAAGGCCAGGAGCACCTTTACCTGTGAAGGTGCGGCAGCGTTATCAGCGGGTGGTATGATGTGCGCGGCTCCGTTCTACCTGTCGTGTTTACTTTTCCGGATTAAGGATCTTTGTGATCCGGTACCTGCAATCCTGGATGTGTGCGCGCATCTCGCGGTCCGCGGCGTTTGGCAACGCACTGGCAAGGAGCGCATCCAGGTCGTGCAGTTCAGCCCGCATGATCGCGCGTGCTTCTCCTGGCAGCGGGGTGCTCATGCTCATCACCACTGCCGCCGGCATGCCCGCCGGGGCAGACGGGACCGGTGGCGGATTCAGCTTCGTGTTCAGCAGGTCCAGATAAGCGCGCTGCAGATTCCGGCGATAGAGGTCCGCAGACACCTTCCTGCCTCCCAGTTCGGTCCAGATCCCTGTGCGCACGTCAGCCATCATCTCACTTAACCGGTACGGCCGGTACGATGTTCCGGGAAGCGCCTGTATGTTCACGATGCGGGCCAGCCGCCCGTTGTCCAGCAGGGTGGCAAGCACGTTCCGTTGGCCCTGCAACACACGCTCGGCGGTCCCGCTGGGTTCGATGAGCGCAAGGATGTCAGGTTTCAGGATTTCCAGGGGGGTACGAAACGCATCAGTAACAAGGAGACCCACGGCTTCCTTCTGCTTTTCGCGCGGGACAGGGTCATACACAGCGCCCTGCTGCCCCGCTACCCGTCGGGTCCGGGTCACCCCGCCCACAACATTCGCCACGTGACCGAGTTCCCGGTTTCGTTGACCGATCAACTCCTGGTACAGCTCGCGCAGCAGACTGTAGTCTTCTCCCTCCTCCGTTGTTGCAGAAAGCAGAAAGTCCGCAACACGCGCAATATTCTTCAGACCATACCGTGTTGCCGCAACGGCGTCTGCCCCCAGGTCTTCCGTTTGTGCGGACGGATCAACGCCGTCTGCGTCGCCGAAACGCAAATAGGGCTCTGTTTCCTGACGTGCAGCAATGCGGTTAAGATGTGGACGTTCCTCATCCGGAGTGTCGACGCCCCGGAAGGGTCTGTATCCCCATTCGACGGCGAACAGATCATACGGACCAATTTTCGGAATCAGATATGCGTCATCACCCGGTTGCGCGATATAGTTGAACCGGCCATAATCCATGATCGACGCTTCCGTACCATAGTGTTGCGTAAAGGTGCGGCTTCGCAGGCTGTCCACCGGATACATCGATGTTGCCTTCATGTTATGGGGAAAGCCGAGGGAATGCCCGACCTCATGCGCGGCAATATACAGCAGCAGTTCTCCCAGCAAATCATCGGGCAATGGGAGCTTCTGCGCCCGACGGTCAACCGCACCCGCCTGCACCATATACCAGTTGCGGGCGAGACTCATGACATTGTGGAAGAATCCGATATCTGCATCAAGTATCTCGCCGGACCGGGGATCGGAGATATGCGGACCGTATGCGTTCTGGATTTCCGAGGGGAGCCACCGAATGGTCGCGTACCGCGCGTCTTCGGAGCTCCAATCCGGGTCTTCGGTTACGGAGGGAGGGTCCTTTGCGAGAATGGCGTTCTTGAATCCTGCCTTTTCGAATGCGGCCTGCCAGGATTCAACGCCTCGTTTCAGGTACGGCCTCCATTTGTCGGGTACACCGCGGTCAATATAGAAGACAATGGGCTTCACCGGGTCGACGACATCACCCCTCAGAAATGCCGCGGTGTCTTGAGGTTCGAGGCGCCACCGCGCAATATACCGCCGCCGTTCCGCGCGATGACCGTCATACCCGTAGTCATAGACTTGATGTGAAAAGAAGCTGACGCGTTCATCATACAGGCGCGGCATCATGGGTTTGTCGGGGAGCCGGACCATGGAATGATGCATCAACAGACTGATGGTGCTGAGCGCGTTGTCCATGGGTACCTGTCCCGCATCATAGGTGACCGTCACCCGCGTTTCAATATTGTCCGGAAATGACCGTACGCTTTCAATGAAGGTCCGTTTCGGGTCAACCCTGCGAATTTTGAACTGCTCGCGAGTCCTGCGATCCATGCCCAGTTCGGTCATGTCCGCGACGTACAAATCTGTTGCGTCAACAACCACCGCGCTGGAGTCCTTGTTGAAGGCCTGAATATCAAAGACCATGAGAATCGGCGCAAAGTTGGCCTTCTCCACCGCATACGAAACCGGCAGGGAATCCGGCGCGATAGATGCGTAGAGAACGCTGCGCAGAATAACACGGTCAGCCGATCGGTCCCACCGGACAACCTGAGTGTTAATGTTGTCACCTCCGTATCCGATACCGGGCTGGGTTTTTTCCTGTGATGTCACGAGCAGGTACTCTCTGCCAAATTCGCGTGCGGGAATCTCATAGTAGAGTTTTTGCTTGATCCGGTGTGCAATGAACATCCCCGAATCCGACTTCGCCTCCTTCGTAATAACCTCGGCATACGGTTTCGGACCATCTTTTTTCTCGGGAGGTTTTGGTGATGCCCCGCCCGCCACATCCGGTGGTTTTGTGGCTGCACAGCCAAGCATGAGCAATGCAGCCATGATGGGTATAGACAGGTGTTTCATTCGGCCGTACTCCCGGATAATAGGTGTGTGGATTATTCTTCTCCCGTCAACATCTCTTTGGCCCTGACGAGCTCCTCCTTCTGCGCTTCCGTAAGCTCGGGATAGCGCAGATCCAGCGACTCCAGGGTCGAGTTGATGATCTGTGCGACGAGCGCGCGGGTGAACCATTTACGATCCGCAGGAATCACGTACCAGGGCGCCCACTCGGTGCTGGTATGTTCCAGCATCTCCTCGTAGGCTTCCATATACTGCTTCCAGTATCCCCGTTCGCTGACATCGCTGATCGAGAATTTCCAGTTCTTTTCCGGCCTGTCAATCCGTTCCAGAAAGCGCTCTTTTTGTTCTTTCCTGGAGACATGGAGAAAAAACTTGAGAATCGTCACCCCCTGCCGGTCAAGGTAACGCTCGACAGCATTAATATCTTCATACCGACTCTCCCAGAGTGACTCCAGGTTTGTCTGTTCGGGTAATCGTTGACGGAGGAGGTATTCCGGATGGACACGCACCACCAGCACCTCCTCATAGTGTGACCGGTTGAAGATGCCGATCCTTCCGCGTTCGGGGAGCGCCTTCATACATCGCCAGAGAAAATCGTGATCCAGTTCTTCCGTGGACGGCGCTTTGAAGCTGAACACCTGACAACCCTGGGGGTTCACGCCGGACATGACGTGTTTGATAACACTGTCCTTCCCCGCGGCATCCATCGCCTGAAAAATCAGGAGCAGGGCTCTGGTGTTCTGTGCATAAAGCACATTCTGGAGCTCCGCCAGGCGTTCAACATCCTTGCGGAGATCTTCGGCCGCATCATCCTTGTCCGTATACGATCCGGTGTCCCGGGTGTCGTACTCCTTGAGCGACACTTTTTTTCCGCCGCGCACCCGATAGTTGTCTGTCTTCATGATACCTCCCGGTTCAGTTCTTCGTGCCGTGTGTTTCCTGTTCCGCGTCATTCCACTCGGACGTCTTCCGACCCCTCATTGCTCCCCTGACTCCCGATTCTTTCTCAGCATCATCACGATTTTGCTTACCACCATGTCGATCGCCACGATGTTCTCAGATCCGCGGGGGATGATCACGTCCGCCCAGTGTTTGCTCGGCTCCACGAATTCCAGATGCATCGGTTTAACTGTGGACATGTATTGCTGCATCACAGATTCAACGGACCGGCCACGCTCAAGGATGTCCCGACGAATACGCCGGATAAGACGTTCGTCGGCATCGGTATCCACGAAGATCTTGATATCCATCAACTCGCGCAGCTCTTTGTCCACGAAAATCAGGATCCCATCAATGATAATAATCTCACGCGGCTCCAGCCTGCGGGTTGAATCGAGTCGCCGGTGCGTGGTAAAATTGTAGATTGGCTCTTCGATCGGGAGTCCGGCCTTAAGATCCTTGATCTGCTGTATCAGCAAAGGGGTTTCGAGGGAGTCGGGATGATCAAAGTTCACCAGGTCCGGAGTGACTCCCCCGTACACGCTCAGGTCGCGGTAATACGAGTCGTGCTGGATGACGACAACCCTGGTGGTGTCGAGTCGTTTGAGAATTGCATGGGTGACGGTTGTCTTGCCGGACCCGGTGCCGCCGGCCAGTCCGATAACGAGGGGCTCCATGATACAACACACGTTGTGAGAGGGGCGTGAAGTAGGACAAGATACAAGAAAAGGGGGAAAGGTCAAAAAGCGATGTGGCGCACGGTTTTAGAGATCCAGGCGCTTTTTCCACCGACGCAACGCGCGAGACACTTCTGCAGGGGAAGTGGATCCGGCAGACTTCTTCCGGAGCAGGGAAGCTCGTGGATCCAGCACAGTATACACGTCGGCCTCAAAGAGAACACTGAACGCTCGATACCGGTCCAGGGGGAGGTCCCCGAGCGCAGACCCGCTGTCAGCACACTCCTTCACAATGGAACCTGCGACGGTGTATGCCGTGCGGAAGGGCAGACCCTTACGCGCAAGATAATCGGCCAGTTCGGTCGCAAGGAGAAAATCCGAACGGAGTTCATCTTCGAACCGTGCAGAATCAAAGCGAATGGTGTCAAACATACGCGCCATGATCGAGAGCGAACCGGTGGTCGTGTCCAGCGCGTCAAAGAGAGGTTCCTTATCCTCCTGCATGTCGCGGTTGTACGAGAGCGGCAGCCCCTTCATAAGGGTCAGCAGGGCCACAAGGTCCCCGTACACTCGCCCGGTCTTCCCCCGGACCAGTTCCGCCATATCGGGGTTCTGCTTCTGGGGCATGATGCTGCTGCCGGTGGTGAAGGCTTCACCGATCACGGCAAAATGCCATTCCCGGGAGACCCACATCACCAGTTCTTCCGACAACCGGCTGAGATGCATCATGGTGAGGGCGCAGCAGGAAACACACTCCAGAAGCGCATCACGATCGCTGACGGCATCGATGCTGTTTTCCACGATGCCGGACAGGCCCAGCCGCCGTGCTGTGGATGACCGGTCAATGGGAAACGGTGTTCCGCCCAGCGCCGCGGCCCCGAGGGGCGAACGTGCAGCCCGCTTCAGAGCGTCGCCAAACCGGCCACGGTCACGTTCAAACATCTCAACGTAGGCCAGCAGATGATGTGCCAGAAGTATCGGCTGGGCCCGCTGGAGATGTGTATAGCCGGGCATCATCAGATCGTTGTACGCGTGAGCTTTTTGCACAAGGACACGCTGCAGATTGCGGAGGAGATCCTGCACCCTGGGTATTTCCCGCCGGAGATAAAGACGTTCGTCAAGCGCGACCTGATCATTCCGGCTCCGGGCGGTATGCAGCATCTTTCCAATCGCGCCGACCTTCCGAACGAGGCGATACTCGATCGCCATGTGGATGTCATCTGTGGCAAGCCGTGCGGGGGTGCCGCCGCCGGGGTGCCCGGGCAGGCGTCCCGCCTCGATCTCCTTGCGGATCTCCATCAGCGCGGTCCGGATTTTTCTGGCCGCCGCAGCGGGTATGATCTTCTGCTTCGCAAGCATGGTGACGTGGGCAATGCTGCCATCAATGTCTTCGCGGTAGAGACGCTGATCAACTGCCAGCGACGACGAGAATTTCTGTGCCTCGTCGTCCAGAGGAGTCCGGAACCGGCCACGGGGTGGTGTCATGAGCCGGACTCAGCCAACGCGATCAGTTTGGACGGGGTATGCAGAGTCACTCCGCTGCCGTTCACCTCGTTGTACGTCTTCACAGGAAGCCCGTAGATGGCAATAAAACCCTGCGAGGCTTTGTGGTCAAACGTATCTTCCTCGGTGTACGTCGCCAGCTTGGTGTTGTACAGAGAATGAACCGAGGACCGCCCTGCGATAGTGACGTTACCGCGGTAGAGCTTGACGCGCACAAGGCCGCTCACGGTTTTTTGTGTTTCATTGACAAAGGCGTCCATGGGAGCGCGGAGCGGAGAAAACCACAGGCCGTTGTACACCATGTTTGCATAGTCGGCGGAAAGTTGGTTCTTCATGTGAAAAACCGCCCTGTCCAGGGTGAGCCGCTCGAGTTCGGTATGAGCGAAGTGCAGGATCGTGGCGCCAGGCGCTTCATAGACCTCACGTGACTTGATCCCGACAAGCCGGTTTTCCACGAGATCAAGGCGTCCGACACCATGGGCACTCCCGATCTTGTTGAGGGTTTGCACAAGCGTCACGGAGTCAAGCGGTGTTCCGTTCAGCGCAACGGGTATCCCCTGTTCGAACACGATATCAACATACTCGGGTTTTGCCGGAGCGAGTTCGGGCGCCACGGTGCGCTGAAACGCATCGGCGGGCGGCTCGACCATAGGATCTTCCAGCACCCCGCACTCCACACTCGTTCCCCAGATGTTCTCGTCGATCGAATACGGGTTCTTTATCGTCGCGGAGACAGGAATGTTGTGCTTCTGGGCATAGGCGATCTCTTCTTCGCGTGATTTGAATTCCCATTCCCGGAGCGGGGCGACCGACAGCAGGTCGGGCGCCAGGGCCGCTACCGAGACCTCAAACCGGACCTGATCGTTCCCTTTTCCCGTACATCCGTGGGCGACCATGGTCGCACCCTCTTTCCGCGCGATTTCCACAAGACCTTTGGCGAGAAGGGGGCGGCCCAGGGACGTGGCCATCGGATACGTCTTTTCGTACAGTGCACCCGCTTTGAGCGCCGGGAACACATACTCCTCCAGAAATTCCTTTTTCATGTCACAGACGTAGGCCTTTACGGCGCCTGTCTGAATGGCCTTTTCTTTTACCCCCTCGAGTTCACGGCTGTAGCCAAGATCGCCGGTGAAGGTGATAACTTCGGCATTCTTTTCCTCGATCAACCAGCGCACCATCACCGATGTATCCAGTCCGCCGGAATACGCAACCACGACTCGTTCTTTCTTCATGTAGCTTCCTCAATCAATATGTGTTTTAGATAGTTCAATACCTGTTGTGTTTTTGTCGTTGAAACGGGGATCACGAGCAGGGTGTTATCCCCCGCCACGGTGCCCAGGATGTGCGGGGAGTTCTGAATATCCACATACTCTCCGACCGTGTGTGCGGCGCCCGGAAGTGTATGGATCACGATCACGAGCTCGTTGGCATCCATTCCCAGAACTTCGGCGCCCACGATCGGACGGAGGGCGGAGGATCCGTCTTGCGCGGGAATTGCATACTGGGGGACTCCTCCGCGCACGATGCGGCTCACGCCGATTTCTTTCATATCGCGGGAAAGCGTGGCCTGCGTAACACGGAATGATCGTTTAGCCAGTTCCCGGCGAAGAGACTCCTGCGACGTAACCGTCCGCGTCGCCAGGATCTCCCGCACCGCGTACTGCCGCGCTGTTTTTGTCATATACCGTCTCCTTCCGGAAGGATCTCAGTGGACCACTTCGGTGCCGACCCCTTCCTTCGTAAAGATCTCCAACAACAGGGAGTGTTTCACCCGTCCATCGATAATATGCACCTTGTTCACCCCCGCGTCGAGCGCGCCAAAGGCCGACCTGATTTTCGGAACCATCCCGCTGCTGACGGTCCCTGCATCCACAAGGGACGCCGCCTGCACCCGACCCAGCGAGTGCAACAGTTCGCCGTCCACCAGCACACCCGGCACGTCACTGAGATACACAAGCTTTTCCGACTGGAGGGCTGCGGCGAGGCACCCCGCGGCAATGTCGGCATTTATGTTGTACACCTGCCCCTCTGTGTCAACACCGATGGGAGCGATCACCGGCATCACGTCGTGCGTGAACAGGAGTTCCAGAAACGTTGTGTTGACACGGACAATATCGCCCACAAGGCCGAGGTCGGCTCCCTCCTCGGCGTGTTTGCGGACGAGAAAAAGTCCGTTATCGACGCCACTCAGCCCTACTGCCCCGCCATCGTGCTGGTTGATCCGTGCGACAATATCCTGGTTGGTTTTGCCCCCCAGCACCATCTGCACAACGTTCATCATGCCGGAGTCGGTGTACCGTTGGCCCTGCACGAAGCGCGTCTGGACACCCAGCTTGCCGGCAAGGTCGGTGATGTCTTTCCCTCCACCGTGCACGATGACTATCCGGATTCCGATTTTCTTGAGGAGGGTCACATCCTGTGCGAATGTCTCCGTAAGATCCTCATCCACCATGGCCGCACCGCCATATTTGATCACGAACGTTTTTTGTTCGTACTGCTGAATGTACGGCAGGGCCTCAATCAGGATTTCGGTTTTGTCAGCAATCGTGGTCAATGCGGCCTCATGTCCGGTAGTTCGCATTAATGGTGACGTATTCCCGCGAGAGATCACAGGTCCAGAACAACGCTGACGCCGTGCCGCGATGGAGGCGGATCGTAATCAGGATATCCTTGCGGGAGAGTATTTCTTTGGCCTCTTCTTCTGAAAAATCAATCACGTAGTTCGACCGGAGGATAGGCAGGGTGCCGAAGCTGATTTCCACCCTGGCCGGGTCAAACGTAATTCCTGCGTTGCCGAGCGCAGCCAGGATCCGGCCCCAGTTGGCATCTTCTCCGTTGAGTGCGGTCTTGACAAGGTTGGAGTTCGCCACAGCCCGTGCGGCTTTTGCGGCCTCCGCTTCGGTGTCCGCTTCCGTAACACGTATCTCGACAAACTTCGTCGCTCCTTCTCCGTCCATCACGACCATTTTCGCCAGGGCGATAAGCACATGCTCGAGCGCCTGATAGAAGGGCGTGTACCCCGGGTTCTGCTCGCTGTCAATGATAGGATTGCCGGCGCGTCCGTTGGCAAGAACGGCAACCATATCATTGGTGCTCGTATCTCCGTCAACAGAAATACGGTGAAACGAACGATCCACAGCCTGACGTGTCGCCGTGCGCAGCACTTCGGGGGTGATCAGGGCATCGGTGGTCACCACGGCAAGCATGGTGGCCATGTTGGGTGCAATCATGCCCGAACCTTTGGCCATTCCGCCGACCGTGACCCTGCTCTCGCCCACCATACAGCGGACGGCAGCCTCCTTGGAAAACGTGTCCGTCGTCCGGATCGCTTCGGCCGCGCCGGTCCCGTCGGCTCCCAGATGCTCCACCGCCACCTGAATGCCGGAGAGGATAACGCTGATCGGAAGATACTGGCCGATAACACCGGTGGACGATATGAGCACTTCGCTGTCGCTGATACCGAGAGCGGCGGCCGTCGTGTTGACCATGGACCACGCATCGTCAAGTCCCCGCGCCCCCGTGCAGGCGTTGGCGTTGCCACTGTTGATCAGCACGGCGCGGATGACGGACGACCGGTCGAGCTGTGCGCGATCCACAACCACCGGCGCCGCCACAACGGTATTGGTCGTGAATACCCCCGCTGCAACAGCCGGTGTCTCAGTGTACACCAGCGCCAGATCCTTCCGGGCCTTCTTTACACCACAATGAATCCCTGCCGCCTGAAAACCAATCGGCGCGGTCACACCCTCCTGAACAACCTCCATGGTCAACTCCTGGTTCTACTGCAACAGATGGTGTTCGGGATATCCGAACATGATGTTCATATTCTGAATCGCCTGTCCCGCCGCGCCCTTGACAAGGTTGTCAATCACTGATGTCACGACGAGTTTTCCGGTATGTGGCTCCACAAACGCGGCGATGTCACAATAATTCGTGTAGACCACGGACCTGATTTCAGGAATGCGGGCTCTCCAACGCACAAAGGGTTCATCCTTGTAGTACTTCGCGTACGTCTCATCCACATGCCCGGGCGAAACATCCGGCTTAAGATCGGCGTGTACGGTCGTGTAGATGCCCCGCGTAATCGGGATCAGGTGTGGAACAAAGGAAAGCGTCACGGGCATGTCCGAGACTCTCTCCAGAGTGGTTCTGATTTCCGGGATGTGCTGGTGGGTGCCGATCTTGTAGGCCCGCACGCTTTCATTCACCTCGGAAAAGCTCAACTCCACCGCACTGCTCCGTCCGGCGCCTGACACGCCGGACAGCGAGTTAATCACGATGCCCCTGGTGTCGATCAGACCGGCGGCAACCGCCGGCAGGAGTGCGAGTAGAGCGCCGGTCGGGTAACATCCGGGGTTTGCGACAAGGTTTGCTGATCGGATATGATCGCGATTCAGCTCGGGGAGGCCGTACACTGCCTGCCCGAGCAGGGCCGGGGCGCTGTGCGGCTTCTTGTAGTAACGTTCGTACATTTCCGCGGAGGGGAGCCGGAGATCACCCCCGAGGTCAATGATCCGGGCTCCCAGAGGCTGTAACAACGGAACGATTTCCATCGCCTCACCCGACGGGAGGGCCAGAAACACACAGTCCAGGCCGGCACACGCCTCCGGCCTGAATGCTGTGAACGTCAACGGTACAACGCCGGAGAGAAAGGGATGGACATCTTCCACCAGTCTGCCGGCGTGCGTATGCGCCGTCACGAGTTCGATCTGTATCGAGGGAGCCGGCGCCAGCAGTCGCAGCAACTCACCGCCGGAGTAGCCGGACGCGCCGACAATGCCGACGCGGAGAGGATCGGGGATTGATTTTGTCTTCATGGGTATTGCATAAATATACAAGAAGTTGTATCTTTATGCAAGAACAATTTTCGGGAGGCTGTCCATGTCGCTCTTCGTCCGCGAAACCACGTCCCTCTTCCATACCTACAAGCGGCTCCCCCTCCATATTGTCCGGGGGGAGGGGATGTACATCTATACCGCGGATGGAACCCGTTATCTGGACATGTTCGCCGGCATCGCCGTGAATGCGCTCGGGCATGCACATCCGAGGATTGTTGCTGCCATTACGGACCAGGCCGCCCGCTACATCCATGTCTCCAATTATTTCGCCCAGGAACCTCAGATACACCTTGCAGAACTCCTTCTCCAGTACACCGGCGCGGCACGCGTGTTCTTCACAAACAGCGGGACGGAAGCTATGGAGGGTGCAATAAAAATCGTGCGACAGTGGGGAAGCACCCGCGGCAAGACGCACATTGTTGGATTCAGTAACGCGTTCCACGGCAGAACGTTCGGCCCGCTGTCTCTTATGGACCGCCCCTCCTACCGTGATGGGTTCGGGCCGTTTCTGGCCGGCTGTACATCACTCCCCTTTAATGATAACGATGCTCTGAGGGCCGGGGTTGGTCCGGAGACAGCCGCCGTTGTCATCGAGTGTATTCAGGGCGAGGGAGGCATCAGGCCCGTCACATCGTCCTTCGTGGATACCCTCCAGGAACTCCGCAAGCAGTACGGATTCCTTCTGATCGCGGATGAGATACAGAGCGGCGTGGGACGGACTGGGCGATTTCTGGCCTCGGAACATTTTTCCCTGAACGCCGACATTGTCACGCTTGCAAAACCAATAGGCGGAGGACTCCCTCTCGGAGCCATTCTCGGCACTCAGTCGGTCGGCGATGTCCTGCAACCGGGCATGCATGGCACCACATTCGGCGGGAATCCTGTCGCGTGCGCAGCAGGTATCGCCGTCATGGAAGAAATCCAGGACCATTCACTCATGCCCCACGCAACATCAATGGGCAATCTGATGCTCTCCCGGCTGCGCGAGTGTGTGACCGAATATCCGGCGCTCTGCAAGGAGGTCCGCGGGATCGGACTGATGGTTGGACTGGAGCTAACCGTCGACGCCGAACCGGTCGTGACCGCCATGCGCGGACATGGGATTCTTATCAACGGAACAGATAAGACTGTCTTGCGCTTTGTTCCCCCCCTCATTGTGACCCCTGAAGAGATCCACCGGACCGTGGACACCCTGCGGCAGGTCCTGTCCGGGATTTCCTCTTTTTGATAAGTGCTTGTCGAATTTGGCAACACTTGCTCGATCGCCGGGTATAAAATCCCCTTCCTGATGCGATTTTCCGTATCTTGTTCTGGCACACGCATTGTGGTTTAACTCTTTTCAACGTATATATTTCCGCCTTCACGGTACAGGAGACCCATGTTTCGTATTATCCGCACCGATGTTCTTGCCCCGACCATCACACGATTTGAGATCGAGGCCCCTTTTGTCGCACGGAAACGTAAGGCGGGCAATTTTGTCATGATCCGCATCGACAATAATGGCGAACGTATACCCCTCACCATTGCCGACAGCGATCCCGAAAAAGGGACTATCACTATTATAGTGCAGGCCGTCGGAAAGACCACAAAACAACTCTGCGGTCTGGCCGCAGGCGACACCATTCTTGATGTCGTCGGACCGCTGGGTACCCCGACTCCCATCGCTCACCACGGAACGGTCGTGTGTGTCGGCGGCGGCGTGGGAACGGCAGAGCTGTATCCCATTGCCCATGCCCTCAAAGAGGCGGGCAATACCGTGCTGTCGATTGTGGGAGCGCGATCGCGCGACCTCGTCATTCTGGAACAGGAAATGGTCTCCCTGTCCGATCATCTCTACATCACCACCGACGACGGCTCGTACGGACGGAAAGGCTTCGTCACCGATCAGCTCAAAGAGCTCCTGGATACCGTCAAGGGAATAGGCGCAGTCTTTGCCATCGGTCCCATCCCCATGATGAAGGCCGTGTCCGCGCTCACCAAACCGTACAACGTACACACGCTTGTTTCACTAAACACCATTATGGTCGACGGTACGGGCATGTGCGGCGGTTGCCGCGTAACGATAAATGGCGAGATGAAATTTGCCTGTGTAGACGGCCCGGAGTTTGACGGTCATATGGTGGATTTTGATGAACTGATGATGCGCAATAGAACGTACGGGGATCTCGAACGGACGGCGGACGAACGGCATGCCTGCAGAATTGCCACCGCAACGCAGGAGAACATCCGATGACAATTCCGAACCCGCTCAAGCCATCCGAACGGATGAAGATTCCCCGTCAGGAGTCCATCGAGCAGGATCCCGGCGCGCGAAGCACCAATTTTCTTGAAGTATCGTTCGGCTTCGATATGGACCGCACGATCATCGAAGCCAAACGCTGTCTCGACTGCAAAACGCCGTATTGTATCGACGGATGCCCCGTCGGGATCGACATCCCCAGCTTCATCGGGCTTGTGCTGGAGAAAGATTATATCGGAGCGGTCCGGAAGATTCGCGAGGCCAACTATCTCCCCGCCATTTGCGGACGCGTCTGCCCTCAGGAGACACAGTGCGAAGAGCTCTGCGTTCTCGGGAAGAAACTGACACCGGTTGCCATCGGAAAACTCGAACGGTTTGTGGCGGATTACGAGATGCGCGAAAACCTGTTTGAGCCGCCTGTCATCAAGGAACGCCGGGAAGAAAAAATCGCGATCGTGGGATCCGGTCCGGCCGGACTGACCTGCGCGGCCGAGCTCGCACAAATGGGATATCAGGTTACCATCTTCGAAGCCCTTCACGCGGTCGGGGGGGTGTTACGCTATGGGATCCCCGAATTCCGGCTCCCGAAAGAGATCCTGGACATCGAAACAGACCGGATCAAGGCCCTTGGGGTCGAAATCTATACGAACTTTGTCGTGGGAAGGACCGCCACCATTGACGAATTTTTCGATGAGTGGAAATTCTCCGCGATCTTTCTGGCGACGGGCGCCGGGACTCCAACCTTCATGGGGATTCCGGGAGAGAACCTGAGCGGAGTGTATTCCGCGAATGAATTTCTCACACGCGTCAACCTGATGGGCGCCTACAAGTTTCCGGACGTTGACACACCCATTCGTATCGGCAAACAGGTGGCGGTGATCGGCGGCGGGAATACTGCCATGGATGCCGTGCGAACCGCGAAGCGGCTTGGGGCTGAAAAGGCGTATCTGATCTACCGCCGGTCGCGCCAGGAAATGCCTGCACGGCAGGAAGAAATTCATCATGCCGAGCAGGAAGGCATCGAACTTTTGCTTCTGACCAACCCCACCCGCATCATCGGCGACGAGCAGAACTGGGTCTCGGGAATTGAATGTCAGCGGATGGAACTCGGCGAACCCGACGAGTCAGGCAGGAGGAAACCTGTTGCCGTTCAAGGATCTGAGTTCCGCCTTGCGGTGCAAACGATCGTCGAAGCGATTGGACAGAGACCAAACCCGATCATCCAGTCCACCACGCCGGGGCTGACCACCAGCAAACGCGGCACCGTGGTGACGGATGAGACACAAAAGACCAGCAGGCGGGGGATCTTTGCGGGTGGGGATCTGTCGCGCGGAGGCGCGACGGTCATTCTGGCGATGCGCGATGGAAAGCAGGCATCCGCTGCTATTCACGAATTCCTGACAGGAACATCCGGCGCCTAGCGGTTCTGAAGCACATAGGCCCGCGTAATAATCGGATCCACATTGTGCCGCGAAAGAATCCGGTCGATCATCCCGGTGGTGAGCACAGTATCCGCAGGCAGCAGTTTGATACCGCCCGAAGTCACCAGTTCGGTGGCAAGGACCATTCCTGGCTCCAGGGCCTGGACGGCCACTTCCTTTTTCCCTGTATCCAATCCGCATCAACCACAGCCATCAGGTATTCCTCGGTAAGTTGCACAAGGCGGGCATCGAACAGCGTACCGCTGCCGGATGTCAGGCGTTGCCGGATGACCCGGGGATCCAGCGACTCACCTTCCTCAACAGCGTTGATAATCCGGAGAATCCGTGAACCAAGGGGGATCTGATCTCTGAGCAGGTGGTCCGGCAATCCGGTGCCATCCACGTTCTCCGCCTGATGCCGTAGCAGATGTCCCACCTCACGAAGCTGGGGTACATTCCCGACGATCATGTGACCGAAGAGGGGAAACTGCGCCATCGTATCTCTGTCTACCTGCGTCCATGCCGCACGGTCTTTCGTCAGTACTCCGTCTGCCACAACAACTTTTCCGATTTCATGCAGTTTGGCAGCCAGCACGATATTGTGCAGGGACTCTTCTGGAAAACTCAGGCGGGTACAAATCCAGCGGGCATACGCACCGGCGCGTTGGGAGCGGCCTGCGGCCGCCGGCACACGCAAACTGACAATATTCACAAGCAGGGCCGTGAGAGCGTCGAGATGCTCACCCAGCGCTGTATTCAGACGCTTAAGTTCTGTTCCGTCCGCCTTGAGTTGATCCTGCATCTTTTTGATACGGAGCAGCGCGCGGATGCGCGACAAAAATTCCACGGGCGGGAATGGCTTCACGATGTAGTCGTCCACCCCGGCCTCATACCCCTTCAGTTTTGTCTGCATCTCCCCCGCGCCTGTGAGCATCATGACCATCGCGTCGTGCAGCAGGGTATTCTGGCGGACCCATTCAACGAAGTCGAGTCCGCTCTCTTCTCCGAGCAGCAGATCGACCACGATCAGTGAGGGTGTGTCCCATTCGGCGAGTCGTTTTGCTTCAGCGATATTCTGGGCGGAAGCGACGTTGTACAGCCCTTCGGCTGTTAACAGATCCTTTACCATCTTAAGGGCAACAGGATCATCGTCGACCAGGAGTATAACCGGACGGAGCTTCATGACCCCTCTCCTGCAATAAACTTCACCACAATGCTGACCCGCCGGTTGGTAACGTCGTAGGGATCCCGGGCATTCTTGAGCCGGCTATCCGCATAGCCGCGCACCTCGTCGAACCGCGCCATCGGTACGCCATTACGCACGAGCACCCGGCGCGCGCTATTCGCGCGATCGGCACTGAGTTCGAAATTCGTGTAGCCATCATTGGTCGAATAGGGCCGGCTGTCCGTATGACCTTCGATGATAAGATGGTTGGGTAACTTTGCAATTTCATCCGCGATGATCTTCAGCAGATCGACGGCTTCCCGTTTCATGCTTGCGGTACCAACATCAAAAAAGAATGACTCCGACCTGTCCAGCAATTCGATCCGCAACCCTTCACGGATAATCTCTATATTCACCTGGTCGGCGAGTTTACTGAGCCCCGGTTTGCCGCTTAGTTCCTGGAGAATCTGTTGTGCCATCGCCTGCAGATGGAGCGAATCTTGCTGGCGTTTGAGTCGGTCCTCCATAATTTTTTGTTCACCCAGGGGCAATTGTTTCGACTCAAAGACTCCCCCTCCCTTTGTATTCTCCATAAACGCCCCGGGGTCTTTGAAGTACTCTGCGACGTAGGATTTCACCTGCTGGCTTTGGCCGACGATCCAGAGCACGATGAAGAGTGCCATCATGGCGGTCACAAAATCAGCATAGGCCACCTTCCACGCACCCCCGTGGTGCCCGCCGTGGCGGACCTTCTTTTTGATGATGCGTATGGGAGGGTTTTGCGATTGATCAAACGGATCCATGGAATCGGCCTATGCTTGCTGAGCTTTGGCGCTGCGGACCGCATCTTCGAGTTCTGCGAACGATGGCCGCACGCTATGAAAAATGACTCGTCGGGAGAATTCCACCACAATAATCGGGGCATTCCCCTTGGCATAGGCGACGATGCCGGCTTTGATACACTCCAGGAACCGTGCTTCCGACGCCTGGAGCAGCTCGATATGTGTTGCGAGGGGCTGCACAAAACCATACGATGCCAGAATACCGATGAAGGTGCCCACCAAAGCCACTGCGACTTTATGCCCGATCTCCTCGGGAGGTCCGCTGATGGCCTGCATGGTAATCACGATACCCAGAACAGCAGCCACAATTCCAAGTCCCGGAAGCGCATCTCCGATTTTCTGAATCAGAGCCGGTGCCGAAGCGCCCTCGGCATGGTGGCTGTCCAGGTCCGCATCCAGCAATGCTTCCACATCATACGGCGGCACACCCCCACCGAGAAGAAGCTTCATGGTATCGCACAGATAAAACAGCGCATGGTGATGCTGGAGAAGAAATGCATTCTTTGAGAATACCGTGCTCTTTTCAGGATCCATCACGTGCGGCTCGAGCGCGATCAAGCCATCCCGCTTGGCCACCGTAAACAGATCAAAAAGCGTCAGAAGAAGCTCGAGATAACGCTTTTTTGTGAACGGGTCGCCTTTAAACACTCCGAGCGTCTGGGCAAGCACCATTTTCAGTTGCACCAGCGGGGTCATAACCATCAGAGACCCTATCGCCGCGCCGCCGATGATCAGGAACTCGACGGGTTGGATGAGAACCATGAGTGGTCCACCTTCCAGCACAAAGCCCCCGAGGACTCCTATGAGTACGATTGCAGCGCCTATAATGACAAACATGGTAGTCCTGTCTCTTCTGCGTTAATCTTTCGTGTCCTTTGCTCCGGCCACCACGGCACTGCTGCCCGACCGATCCGGAGAATGGGGTCCATGTGTTTCCGCAGCGCCGTGCGGCTCTGTACGAATCACGCGCACGCCTGGAGGTGCATCAATCCCGAGCTTTACCTGTCCACCCCGTATGGCAATCACTTTCACGACGATATTATCGCCGATCTTGATTGCTTCCGAGATTTTTCGTGAAAGCACCAGCATGCTCACGTCCCTTCAATGACGGCGTGTACTTCTATCGGAAACCTTTCCGGTAACGCCGCATCATCAAGCGTTACCTGTTCGCCCGTGCGGGGCCCGTTACGGATAATGATGGGATGGCGGAGATCGAGCCACCATGCCACGTCACCCTCTCCTGTCGTCACAATCACGAATGTGGTGGTCCCTTCGGCCAGGTTCTCGCAACTTGTGTTACCGTTCAGGACCACGGTCGGATCGAGCACGGTCAGCGCAAGATCCGGATCGTCAACACTTACCAGCCACTGAAACGGAGATGTCCGTTCATCATTAACGATAACAAGCCGTGTACAATCTTTCCGCTCCAGAAGTCCGTCTGGAAACCGTATCATCTGCTCTTCCGAGCAGGAGATCTCGCCGAAAAGTGTGCTCACAAACTTCATAGGCGTTTCCTCCGGGGAGTCCCTGGCGCAAGGGCTTCCGCCGTGTGTATGGATGGTTGATGTTGTACCTCGCCCGTGGCGATGATAACAATATCCACCCTTCTGTTCTTCGATCGATCCCCGGGCGTCTCGTTGGAAGCGATGGGAAAGAACTCCGAATACCCGACCACCGATACTCGCTCCTGAATCAGGCCGTGACGCTGTATAAGATAGTAGGCCACGTTGAGTGCGCGGGCAACGGAGAGATGCCAGTTCGACGGAAATTGTATGGTGCTGATGGGGACATTGTCGGTATGTCCCTCCACACGCAAGTCGTTCGGGAGTGTGCGCAGCACGCCTGCGAGAGTGTCGAGGGCGGTCAGGGACGTCTGTTTGATCTCCGCGCTCCCCGATGCAAAGAGGAGTTCTTCCAGGATATGGATGGTGACGCCGCGTTCATTTTCCGTGACGGTGATCGGGAGGTTCTGTGAATCCAGCTGCAGGGCGTTCCTTACGTCCTGCACAATCTGCTGGCGCTCGGACTTCAGCGCTGACCCCGGCTGTTCAATCATCGAGGCATTTCCCACCAGAATCCCCCGGGGGGAACCAAAAACGCCGTTGAGTGCTGATGCTATTTCTGCATACTTGCCTGCGTCAACTTTTGAAATTGCATACAGGATGACGAACAGTCCGAGCAGCAAGGTGATAAGATCGGCGTAGGTCAGAAGCCATCGATCTTCGTTGCCGTGATGCTGTTGTCTGCGCGTGCGTCTCATCGTTTTTCCGGCTCCTGTTCACCCGCAGGAAGCATGCTGTTCAGTTTGGCTTTGATGACCGAAGGGATTTCCCCCGCCTGAATCGCCAGAATCCCCTCGACAATCATGTCCATAAAAAGGTATTCTTCGTTGTGGATGTACTTCAGCTTGTCCGCGATGGGCAGCCAGACGATATTCGCCATAAACACCCCCCAGAGTGTCGCGACGAAGGCACTTGCGATGTGCCGGATCAGCGTATCCGGATCCTCGCCCGCAGACGCCAGTGTCGCGATGAGCCCCATCACCGTTCCGATGATGCCCATTGTCGGGGAGTACCCGCCCATCTTCTGGAAGAGCGAGGCGCTTTGTGTATGCCGTTCAGTCACATAATCCACTTCCGTTTCAGCGAGCGATCGGAGGATTTCCGGTTCGGTGCCATCAATTGCAAAGCGAAGAATCTTGCGCATAAACAGATTCTCCACTTTGCCGAGTTCTTTTTCCAGTGCGAGAAGGCCGTCCTTACGCGCGATGGTGGAAAACCGCACCAGCGTGTTAATCGCGTCCTGCATTGCGTACGTCGGAGGATAGACGACCAGTTTGATCATCTTCCCCATGCGCAGAAACGTCTTGAGCGACGTGCCGACAAGGGCGGCGGCAAACGTACCGCCAAAAACAATAAGCATGGCGGGGGGGAGCAACAGTCCCTCCATATTCCCGCCTTCCCAGAGGAAGGAACCGAATACGGCAGCCATGCCGAGAAAGAGACCCAGGGTAGTTGCTATGTCAAGGGAACGTCTCATTACCTATTTCAGAAAGTTGAGAAGCGACTTGGGTATTATTGCCGCCGCGGCACTGAGCGCCGCATCCAGCATCAGCTGTTCCTGCTTTAACTTCATGCCTATCTCGGCAAGGTCAATGTCCTGGGTCGCAGAACGCAGATCCAGAAGGTGTTCACGCTGTGCGGTCAGATAATCGTTGGCGTTCGTCAGACTCGAGGAATACGAAGCTGCCCGCGACTGTTCGCGCATCACCACATTCTGCATCATGTCGAGCATGGCCATGTCATCGGCGGTCGGACGTTGTCCGCTTCTGAGATGATCTCTCATTTCCAGAAGTTTGTTGAACACGGAGATATTCTGATGGGTGCCGCTCAGTGTTGATGGCGCGCCGCCGGTGTCACCTTCGGTCATCGTCCCGGCACGAAACATCATGGTCAGAGGAGGCGCCGCCCCACCGGGCACTGCTCCGGCCGGGGACAACATCAGGGGCGTTCCGCGCACGATGTCGTTTACCTGTCCGGTCACAGGGTCAAAGCTCACCGTCGCTGATCCGCCCGTCAGCGTGGTTCCGGTGGTTCCTGGAGGAAGCGCTGCCGACAGAGCCCACGTAGTGGCTGCTGTCTTCTTCATGGTGATCTCAATATCGTGCACCACTCCCGTCCCATCGGTGATCTGCATGGTGCTCGTGACGGTCGCGTTCAGCGGCGCATTCCGGTCAAGCATGCCCCCGAGAGAAATCTCGCCGGTTGATGTGAATGCCGCCATGCCGTTCACGTTTACCACCTGCGAAACACCTTCGCCCACCTGATACTGTATGGTCCGTGCGTCACCCTGATAGGTTATCTGTGCCGGACTGCCGGTGCGGACAAACGGAGGGGAACCGGTTCTTGTCCCGCCAAAAATGTACTTCTGATCAAACTGGGTGTTTGCGATTTCGGTCCCGATCGCGAGATACTGGTCCACCTGATTGGCGAATTGATTCAGCAGAGCCAGATCGCCGGTGCCCACGGCACCGTTGAGTAAGGACTTTACGTCACCCAGCAGATCTGACACACGACCGAGGCTGTCTGCCGTCACCTTCACAAGACTCTGCCCCTGAACAACGTTGTTTTTGAACGTCCCTAGGCGGTCCAGGTCTGCATTGAGCCGCAGGATGGTACTCGCCGCGGCGGGGTCATCGGAAACGCGAAGGATGCGTTTCTGAGTTGCCAGCTGGGTATTCAGGCGGTTTATCCGGCCCTTGCTGCGATTGATGCTGGACAGGAAGTCCCCGATAATCGACGTATCTGCTATGCGCATGGCTACACCATACTCAGTAGTGTCTGGAACATTTCGTCTGCAGTATTCACCAATCGCGCCGCCGCATCAAAGGCACGCTGAAACCTGATCATGTTCGTCATTTCCTCATCCAGGGACACACCGGAGACCGCATCGCGCTGGCCGGCCAGCTGACCGATGACCAATTCCTGCGATTCGATCAACACGTCTGCCGCGTTCACTTGCGATCCGATCTGCGTCACACTCTGATTGTAGTATTGCGAAAGGGAAAGACCATCAAACAGTGTAGCCCCGCCGGAATCGGTGATCGGCTTACGATTGAATGCTTCAGCAATAAGCAGGGCAATATCATTGTTGCCTGAAGCGGTTGTGGATGAAGAGGCTGCAATGTTGGCGATGCTCGGACCTGATCCTGCAGCTGCGCCCCCTGAGGTATCCGTCAGGTCTAAACCTATCGTCGCAGCGCTGGTGCCCATAAAGAAGTTGATGCCGTTGAGCGGTGGGTTCTGAATACCGTAGCCCGCGGCATGGTGGCGGTTTACCTCGGCGATAAGCCCTTCGGCCAGGCGATCCAGTCGGCCGAGAGCATTGGGAATAGTCGTGTTGTACGATTTCAGGAGTCCGCCTGATTTCCCGCCGGTCAGATTGAGTTCGTTTCCCAGCTCGGTCACAACCCGTAGTTGCTCAAAGGATGATCCGGATGCCGTGGTGGTGGTTCCCGGAACCACACGCAGCCGCAACGAAGCGCCGTTGTCGGCTATGACGCTGCCACCGAGCACGACCATGACGGATCCGCGGTCGTCTTCATTCACCTGGATATTGGCAAGCGTCGACAGTTCTTCCAGTTTTGTATCGCGGAGGTCTTTCATGTCGCCCGTATTCATCCCACCGACGGCTGCCGCGGTGATCTGAACGTTGAGCTTGCTGATCTCGTCCGTCAGGGTATTAATCCGGTCAATCGTGGACCCGACCTCATCGCGTATCGAGTTACGAAGGGAGGTCATGTCGGTGCTCAAACGGCGGAACGTATCCGTGACCTTCTTGCCTTCCACCATCAGGGCATTACGCAAAACAGAGTCTTCGGGGTTTGTCGAAAGGTCGTGCCATGAACGGAAAAAACCGTTCAGCACGCCGCTCAGCCCCGAGCTTGAAGGTTCGTTAAATGTTGCCTCGATCTGGCTCAGGATCTGATATTCCGATCCGGCCATGCTGAGCGAGGAGCTTGATGAGCGTATCTGCTGGTCTACAAACTGGTTTCGCAGCCGCGACACACTCTGCACCATCACGCCGGTCCCCAGCAGTCCTGACTGTGTTTGTGTTGGAGAGGTCGTGACGAAGTCAGCGCGCTGGCGTGAATAACCCGGCGTGCTCGCGTTTGCAATGTTGTGTCCGGTCACGCTCATGCCATACTGCTGGGCGAGCAATGCGCGGCGTGCAGTTTCCAGTACTTGTGATATTCCAGACATCAGGGTCTCTCCTCTTAATCGTTACACACGGTGATCGACAAGTTGTCGCGTGTGATCGTCGGTCACGAGACGTAACGTGTCTTGCACAAATCGAAGTGACCGCTGGAGCAGCATCCGGTTCTGGTCGTTCATGTGCAGGATCCGTTCGACCACCGTCCGGAGCCGTTTCGCCATTGTGGAGATCCGTACGGCGTCTCCCGCTGCGAGAAAGTCCAGCAGTTCAACGACAGTAATATCACGCTGTTTACCGACGGGGAGAGATGAGGTATCACCCACCAGTTCGGCCGTCAGCCGCGCGCGTTCCGCTTCCAATTCCCGGAAGGGTGTAAGGAGTTTGTCCTCCTCGACTACCAACGACGAGAGGATATCACTCTGGAGCCCTACAATGGACCGTTGTTTACGGCTGAGCAGAAGAAGCAACGCCTCGCCAACCTCCACTTCGGTCTCCATGACCCGTTCGAGTTCTTCAATTTTCGTCATTGGTGCCTGACTCCTGTTGTTCAAAGTGGCGCAGATACTGGAGCACTTTACCGACATATGCCTGTGTTTCTTTGTAGGGAGGAATCCCCTTGTGCTTTTCAACGGCACCCGGACCCGCATTATAGGACGCAAGCGCGTGTTCCACGTTTCCCCGGAACCGATTCAGTAGTTGACTCAAATACTTGGCGCCACCGTTCACGTTCTGCTGTGGATCCCAGACGTTTCGCACACCCATGGCGGCTGCCGTGGAGTCAATAAGTTGCATCAATCCCTTCGCCTGCTTTGATGATTGGGCGGTCGTACGTCCGGCGGACTCCGTAGCAATCACGGCTTTCAGCAAACTGGCATCCACGCCGTGCATTTCTGCAGCATCGCGGATAATCGGGGAAAGCGCTTCCATACGGCGGCGGACCGTATCGGGAGGCGCTGCGGACGTTGTGCTTATCGTACCCATTCCACTTACCGCTGACTTCGGGAGCGTTTCATGCCGCGCCGGAACCGGGGCCGACCCGGGTGTTCCTGCACCATCGGACCGGGCAGCAGGTTTTGCTGCGACACCAGCCCGGGCAGAAGCAGGGACGGCCGCGGACACCGACCCGGCCCGGGTGACCGGATGTGACGTCGGGGTCATTGTGCGCGGCATTTCTTCTCCTGTGATTTCCTTGTACAACATCTCCCCCAGGCCAAGATTGCTCCCGCGGGATACATGGCGGGCCAGTTCGACGTCAAACATTCCCTCCAGCATATCCCCGCCATAACTCTCACCGAACATCTCATCTTTGGGAATGCTCGAACGCATGCTCTTGAGCATGTAGCCCACCAGCACGGCCTCAAACTCCTTCACCGCGTGCTGTAGGCGGAGTTTCTGCTTTGCATCCAGCGGTTGCTGGGTCTGCGCAGCCTGCGTCTGTTGTGTGGAACTCACCGGTGCCATTAGATTATTACCAGCTCCGCGTTAAGTGCGCCCGATCGTTTGAGAGCCTGAAAGATCGCGATGATGTCTCGCGGTGTCACCTTCAGCGCATTCAGTGTCTTCGCCACATCCTGCACCGTCGCAGCACCGTCGAATGCCATCACGGTTGCGGAATCCTCCGAGGCATACACGGCGGTGAGCTGCGTCGAGACTGTTTGTCCCTGCGAAAATGGACTCGGCTGGGAGATTACCGGCATCGATTCAATTTCAATGTTCAACCCGCCGTGTGAAATCGCAGCAGGCAAGATACTCACCGCTCCCCCGACGACGATCGTACCCGTACGCTCGTTGATGATAACCTTCGCGGTGACATCCGGCGTCACTTCCAGCAGTTCCACGAGGGAGATAAACTCCACCAGACGCCCGTCGGTACGGTACGCCTGCGGAACGAGGATGGCGATCCGTGAAGCGTCTTCGGGAATGGCGATCCGTTCCCCGATCTTCGTGTTGATGGCTCCCGCAATCCTCGTTGCCGTGGTAAAATCCGCTTCCATCAGGACGACAGCAATGGTTGAATCCTGTGTGATGGTTGCCTGCACGGCACGCTCCAGAATTGCCCCGCCGGGAATCCTGCCTGTTGCGGTGTGATTCCGGCGCACTTCGTTTCCGTTCGCCCGGACACTCATGCCCCCGACCGAGAGCGGGCCCTGTGCCATGGCATAGACAACACCGTCGATCCCGGACAGCGGGGTCAGCAACAACGTTCCTCCCTGCAGACTCGTCCCATCACCCAGAGACGACACGACGACGTCCGCGGTTCCTCCCTCTTTTGCGAATCCCGACACGGTCGCCGTGATCATGACAGCCGCGACATTCCGCAGACGAAGATCACTCTGCGGCACGGTGATCCCGAACCGTTTTAGCATGCTGGAAACGGACTGGAGGGTGAACGTCGAGCGTTGGGTGTCACCCGTCCCATTCAGCCCGACGACCAATCCATACCCGATCATCTGTTGGCTCCTGACACCGTGGACGTAGGCGATATCTTTGATCCGGATCGCTCCCGTCGCCTCTGCACAGAGAAGCACAACACCGATAACAATCACATGTATCCTGTTCATGTCACCCTCTCTCAAAAGAGCCAGTGTAACAACTTCGTGATCCAGCCCGGTCCCTGCGCCCGCGCCACAATACCCCCTCCTTCAAACGCTATCCGCGCGTCTGAGATGTTATAGGAGTAGATGCTGTTGTCGGCCTGAATGTCGGAGGGACGTACGATGCCCGTGATCGAAATGATCTGTTCTTCGCCGTTGATGATGATCGTACGGTTTCCGGTGATGACCAGGTTGCCGTTCGACAGGACCGAGTCTACCCGGGCACTGATGCGGGCCCGGATCGATCCGCGGGAAGACGTTGCGCCTTCGCCCTTGAAGGAGTTTCCCGAGCCGACACCGAGCGATACATCGGGGAGGGCCGTTGATCCTGTTTTTCCCGCCGCCGAAAGCGAGAGATTGCTCGCCCGTTCGGCAGAGGTGCTTGCGTCATTGGATGCGCTTGAGACCTCCACCACGAGTACGGTGACGGCGTCACCGCTCTGCGTCGCCTTCTGATCGGCAAAGAGTGATCGTCCGATATTGCTGCGCATATCCTGTGCCGTGAGAGAAACGGCACCCGCCAGAAGTAATGCCGCACACAACCGCGTTTTCATATTCCTTTCCTTCCTAATCGGCCAGAACGGCTACGGTGCGTTCGTTATGAACTCGGGCCTTTAACCGTTCACCACGTCCGCGTACTGATACGTCAATCACATCACCCCGATGGCCGTCTTCCCGTGCCACCCCCTCGGCCGTCACGGTCACCGCCCCCGCCTGCACGCGCACATTCACCCGGTCGCCCGCCTGTACTATCGGGACAGACTCGAACAGATCTTCATAGAGGATGCTCCCCTGAGAAACGATCCGCCGCGTCCGTTTCTCCGCAAGGGAAGCCGGATCCACAGCGAACGGACGATCAATGGACGTCGTTTCCATCCGGAGCACGGCTACATGATCTGCCGACGGCGTAGTCCGCCTGGGAATCATCCGGGCTGCAACAAGAACGTCGGCGTAGGTGCGGACCACCGCCGTTATCATACACCGCTGCGCTGATCTGGCTCCACATTCAATCACAACCACGAACGACACGGCGCCTTTGAACCGCGTGGACCGGCCTGATTCGACGTGCAGTGTGTAGTCGGAGCTTTCCACGCGGATACTCTCGGGAACGGAACGGAAGGTGAGTTCGGTATCTCCGTCCACTTCCATTGATCTCTCCGCGATGAATGCACGAACAGCATCCTTCAGCTCTCCTGCACGGACAACCGGCCGGTCTCCCGCCACAGCCTGCGGGAGAGACAGCAGCAAGAACCCGATCATGAGGGTCGCCGTTATGTGGTGACGCTTATCCACGTTTGATGTTATTTGCGATGTTCAACATGTCTTCGACGGTTTTGATCGTCTTGGCATTGATTTCGTAGGCGCGTTGTGCCGTGATCATTCCCACCATTTCTTCCACAACGTCCACATTGGAAGACTCCAACATCCCCTGGAGAAGTTCGCCGAACCCTTCGCTCCCGGCGGAGCCCACAATCGGCGCACCCGAGGCCGTCGTTTCAACAAACAGATTCCCTCCGATTGATCTGAGACCGGCCGGATTGATGAACTTTGCCAATTCAAACTGTCCGACCTTTGTGGATTCTCCCCCGCCCGAGGAGGTGGCCTCGATGGTCCCGTCACGGCCTATCGAGATCGTCATGGTATCATCGGAAAACGTCATCGAGGGCTCCACAAGGTATCCCTGGGCGGTCACCATTGACCCTTCGCCCGAGATCTTGAAAGCTCCGTCACGCGTATACGCGAGCGTCCCGTCGGGACGCCGGACCTGGAGGAAGCCTTCACCTTCAATCGCAACATCCAGCTGATTCTGGGTGGGTTGGATGTCACCCTGGAGGAAACTTTTCATGGTGGACACAGGAACCGCACCGGTACCGACCTGCAGTTCCATCGGCTGCTGTACATTCGGATTCTGCGACGTCCCCGTGCTTTTGAGGGTCTGGTACATCAGATCCTGGAATTCCGGCCGGCTTTTCTTGAAGCCTGTCGTGTTTACGTTCGCCAGGTTATGGGCGATCGTATCGATATTGAGCTGTTGGGCAAACATTCCGGTTGCCGCAGTACGCAATGCTCTGTTCATCTGGTGTGCCTCTCTCCTTGTGGTTGCTACATCCGGCCGATATCCATCGTCCGGTCCAGAGTCGCGTCCTGCGACTGAATCATCCTTTGATCTGCTTCAAAAGCCCTGCTGAGCTCAATCATGGCTATCATTTCTTCGATTCCTTCTACATTCGATTCTTCAAGGAATCCCTGACGTATGGAGACAGAATCCGATGGAACATCGCGCAGCATTTCACCCTGGTTCAGGAACAGAAGTGATTCATGATCCTTCTGGAGTGCCGTGGGGTTTTCCGCTGCAACGACCCGCAGGGTCCCGAGGGGCTCATTGTTATGCACGACCTCTCCCGTCACATTAATCGCGATCGTATCCTGCTTGATTTTGTCCGTCTGCGGCATCTGAATCCGGCCTTTTGTTCCCAGCACAGGATATCCTTCCGCGGTAACGAGCGTGCCATCGGTGCTCAAGGAAAAGTTCCCGTTCCGTGTCAGCCGCATGCCACGAGGGGTCTCCACGGCGAAGAAGCCGTCACCCGCCAGCGCGAGGTCAAACGGATTCCCTGTCTGACGCAGTGCCCCGGCCGAGAGGTCGATATACCGCTGGGTCTCCACGCCGCTGAGATCTGAGCGCCCGTCTGGACGGGCATTGGAAGACTCCTCCAGCATCCGGACAAACACTCGATCCCGTTTGAAGCCCGTGGTGTTGATGTTGGCCAGGTTGTTGGCGAGCACTTCCATGCGTGTCATTTTGGGCCGCATGGCCGCCTCTGACGAGTAGATGCCTTTGATCATTGGTGATCCTCCTTCTTCTCCACCACCTGTCCCATGGATTTCAATTTCACCGCGAGATCGAATTCCCCTCTTCCCACGCCCAGTTTCCGGGCTGCATGAAGTTGTTGGGTCTTCGTCGTGGCACGGGAAAGAACGGTTTCCATCCGGCCGGACGTGAGCGTTGGTTCTGTCTGTTCGTGAAAGCGCCGTGCAAGTGTAATCTCTTCGCTCCCCCGCTTGAACGTGCGCGCAAGCTGCAGCGAAGTCTCCCGGCCATTATCATGCTCTTGTGACTCATCTTCGATCAGGGCGCTGGAAAATGTGTTTCTTCGCGTCGTGCCCGTTTCTTCGTACGCATCGCCGGCAGCAATCCCTTCAGGATTCGCCGGGAGTTCAGCGAAGGCAGTGGCGGCCCGGGGGAGCCTTGATTTCCCTGAACGGTGAGCTTTCCGCTGACGCGCCAGATACCAGGCGCCGAGCATGAGCCCTGTTGAAACCGAGCTTAGCCCCACACTCAGGAGTATGACAAACCCTGTTGAGAATCCGGACACCTGCGTATCCGCCGTCGAAGGGCCATTGGGAGAATACTCATGCGGGCTATCAGGCTCCATCTGGCGTCGGGCGACAGCCGGGATATCGACAAGAGGGCTCGTGGATGCCTGTCCGGGCGGTTCCTCTGCCGACGTGCGTGCAGGCTGAGTGCCGGCCGTGGGTCGCGCGGCTGTTCCGGCTTTTGTCGCTGTCGGAGCTGCAGGAGGTGGTGACGTGATGCGCTCCGGCGTGCGCCGGACGATGTCACGTCCGTCAACCTCAACAAAGAGTTCGTTTCCGCTGGATGGCCGTACACAGCGGTACGTACTCCCCTCAACGATCATCATGCTTACCACAAGGCTGTCGGATGCCGGGCTTGCAAAGGAGATACTCTCCAGCGGACCTGACGGGATGAGCCTCCGCTGGATTGTTCCCGGCGTTGCGGGCCGTGTACGCGAGAAGATCAGCCGTACGGCTCCTTTTCCCTGTTCTGTTGAAAAGCGCACGTCACCGGAAAACGCGAAGGTCACCTTGGTCCGACCACTGTGTGTGGTGTAACGAACGTCTTTGAGGAGTGTTGTCTGGTCCGCACACAGGTGTCCCTGCGCAAGCACCAGAACAGCAACGACCAGAACGACACTTGGCAGGCGCATCATCGTGGTGCCCTCCAGACCGGCAAGAATATCGTGAATGTTGTCCCCTTCGCCTCTTCACTTTCGACCCGGATTTCGCCTTTATGCTGGGCGATGATTTTGCTGCAGATCGCAAGGCCCAGTCCGGTTCCCTTTTCCCCTTTTGTGCTGAAAAACGGTTTGAATATTTTTTCCTGAAGATCTTTCGCAATGCCGTGTCCGGTGTCGGAGAAACTGACACACACATGGAATCCCGTCAGTGTTGAGGACACGCCGATCGTTCCTCCTCCAGGCATCGCGTCGCGCGCATTGATGAGCAAATTAAGAAACACCTGCTGGAGATAGTTGGCATTCCCCCCGACGGCAGGAAGATCCTGTGCAAGTTTTTGTTCGATGGTGATCCCGTTTCCCTCGAATTCATGCTGCACCATCATCACAATGTCTTCGATCGCTCTATTGACGTCAATCGGCTCCGTGACGACCTCCTCGGATGCGTTCCGGGAGAAGTTCATGAGGCGGAGAGTGATGTCGGAAAGCCGTTTTACCTGTTTGCTGAACATCTCGATCCAATTGGGCAGGGGTCGGCCGGCCTGTACAAGTTCGAGATGGAGCATCAGCACCTGCAGGGGATTTTTGATTTCATGGGCGATCCCCGCGGCCAGCTCGCCGATAGCGGCCAGTTTTGCTGCCTGTACCATTTGCGCCTGCGACGCCTTGAGTTCGTCGTTTGCCTTCAGGAGCTGCTGATATGTTCTCCAGTTTTCCACGCCCACCGCGGCCTGGTTGGCAAGCACCGACAGGAGCTGGATGTCCTGATTCGAAAACTCCTGCTGGGGTTTTTCGGTGTGGATGATGAAGACCCCGATGCCCTGGCTTCGCAGGATCAGGGGCACGATCACAAAATTTCGCGCGCTGCTCTTCGCCAGCATATGTTCCAGGTCCGGGATGATGACCGTCTTCTTTTCCGAGATCACCCAATCCACGATCCCTGCCTCCAGCTGGTGTTCCGCCTCGGCCTGAAGCCGGGGTGCGCTTTTTGACGAAAGAGGCAGCAGGTGTCTGGAAGTTGACTGGAACAGGAAGATGTTACTGTCAAGCACCTGAATCACCTGTCGCGCAAGCTCGAGCAACGCACTGACGATGAGTTCCGGCTCGGTTGCCGTGCTGATGATATTTGACAATCGTTGTGTGGCGACCAGTTCATCGATGGAACTACGGATGGCCAGATTGTTCTGGTTAAACTGCACGTTATCCTGCCGCAGGATATCAATTGTTTTTTCGAGCGCCTTGATGTACGTCTCACGGCTCTCGATGAACTGCTCGAATTGGGGTAGACCCTCTTCAAGGAGCTGCATCCGGTTTTTTTTCTTCGGGACAGATTCCATGGTCGTCGTAATGACTACCCCCCTCCTGATTGGCCAAACTGGGTAACCGCTGCCAGGTCCGTTTTGACCAGCGCATGGTAGTTTTCTACGTATTCCTGAAGCACCTTGGGATCGTTGAGCTGGAGGTGTTCCAGCGCCCAGGGACTAAAGTCAGCGCCTTTGTCAAATTCCATAGGTTGTACATCCATGCGCCAGGAGAAGATATCAGCACAGTGAATGATCGCGACCAGGTCCTTGTTCTTTTCGGCCCGGTCGGGAGTATGATGCATGTTGATTGCCTCCACCAGATGGTCGGGAAGATTCCATCGCTCGGCCAGCCATCCCCCGACTTCCGCGTGTGTCACTCCCAGAACACTCTCTTCGGCTTCCAGCGCCGTCAGGTCCGTCTCATGAATGATTTCCGTGATCCGTTTGTATTCATTCTTAAAGTACCGGTGGAGCACGGAGATCCCCATATCGTGCAGGAGCCCTCCCACAAACACTTCGCCGGACACCCGGTATCCCAGATCGCGGGCCAGGCGCCGGGCCAGCACACCGCACATGATGGCATGGTCCCAGAACCCTTTGGCGTTGAACATTGCATCCGACTTCCTCTGTAACGAACTCACGAGGGAGATGCTGATCACGATCTCCTTCAACGCATCATACCCAAGCACAATAATGGCAAAGTCGATCGTCGAGATCTTCCTGGGAAATCCATAGAATGGCGAATTGGCAATTTTAAGTACTTTTGCCGTTAACGCCTGATCCGTCGAAATGAGTTTCCCCAACCTGGACGCACTGGTTTTGGGATTATCGACAAGCTCGACGAGTTCCATTGCAATCGTAGGCAGAGCAGGGAGTTGAATAATGCTCTGCACTCTTTCTTTGATGATTTCCGATGACATCATGTCGTCATTGTTCTCCCGTTACAGACAATCATGGATAGTGGCCGCCAGGGTTGACAGAGCGACGTCATGCAACCGGTACACGTCTTCCTCCGTGGTCCCCATAAGGTGCGCGACTTCGCCGATGGCCAGCCCTTCCTGGTAGCAAAGGGCAAGTGTAAGACGTTCCTTGTATGGCAGCGCGCCGATTGCTTCCACCAGCGATTGTTTCAGCGCCGCGACCAGCCGGTCGAATGCCGGGGCCTCCGCCATCCCTTCCTGAATACGTATCGTATCATCCTGCAGCCGGGGGGGCGTCAGATCGTCCTCGGTTAACCCCAGGAGCGTCAACGCAGTCTGGTCATACGCCTGTTCGGCGTCGGCCTCATACCTGCCGACATCCATACGGCGGCAGAGGATATCCGCAATGTGCACCGTCGCGACAAGGTATGGATCATACACGGCGTTGGCCGGATGATGGTGATACCGGACCGCTTCCACGATGCGATCTCCCAGACCCCATTGTTCCGCAAGCCAGGAGCCGATTTCTCCGTGATGTTCCACCACGGTTTGCGGGTCTTCCGGCGCGAGGTTCCAACGGATATGACCTTCACGCTGTTCTGCAGGGGAGATCATGCCGATATCGTGGAAGAGTCCCGCCACAAAAGCGTCATTCTCATGCACAGGCGGATACTTCCGGGCCAGGACTCGCGCCACAAGGCCGCAGGCGATAGAGTGGTTCCAGAACTCTCCATACTGCGTGAACAAATCAACGATTGTACGGAATGCTCCTGTCACCACCATACGCATGACCGTATCCCGTAACGCATCAAATCCCAGCATGGTGACGGCATGTGGCACTGTTTCCACACGCGCCGGGATACCAAGGGAGGGCGAATTGGCAATCCGCAGCACGCGTTCGCTCAGTCCGCGATCGGATGACACGATGGCTCCAAGTTGCGCCACGCTTGATGCGGGATTCCGCATCACCCCGAGCAGTTCCGTCACCAGCGCTGAACGATCACGGTGCGGCGCTACAGACGTGAGCGAGGACTGCTCTAATACCGCCAGGCGTGTCTGACGAGTCATGACCACTCTCCGAATTCCGCGAGCATCGTTGTAAACCTCTGGAGTGCGTGCCCATGCATAAGTACAACATGGTCCCGCGTTGTCCCCAGGACGCCCGCAATGCCTGCCAGCGAAAGGCCTTCAAAGTAGTGCAACGCCAACAAAAAACGCTCCTGCTCTTCCAGGTCTTCAAATGTATTGATCAGATTTTCCTTGACCACACTGACTTTTAATTGTAGTGCCGGTGCGCGATGCAGGACTCGTTCCTCCAGCGAGCACATCCGATGCTCCATCGATTCTGATGCGCATCCCGACAGTAACCCGAGTGTGTCACAGGCGCTCCGGGAGAAGGCCATTTCCGGCTCTTGCCCCATGGGGCCTCCGAACAGACGATGGCAGATGACATCGGCAACATGGACCACGGCGGCAAGCACAGGATTCTGCTCGGTGCCGGTCGGCCCGTGGTGATGACGTACTGCATCACGTAAGTCCGCATCAAGAGTCTCCCAGCGATCCAGCATCCATGATCCGGCTTCTTCATGCATTCCTTCAGGGGTCAGGAGATTCGGACGGCGATGATCGTATTCGGGTCTCCAATCCAGAAGCCCCTCCACTTCGGGAGAAGGCAGATCGTCACCCAGGAACAGGAATCCGATATCATGAACGAGCCCGGCGACAAATGCCCGGTCTCTCTCCCGGCAGCCTGTCTCTGCGGCAACAGCCCGTGCAACAAGCCCGCACATCAGCGAATGATCCCAAAGGTCTTCGCAGTAGTGGAAGCTGTTGACAATATGCCGCGTTGCCCTGCTGGCAACCGCCCACTTCACGGTGTCCCGGATGGACTGCGAGCCGAGCAGGCCGAGGGCAAGGTTGACATCCCGTACCTGACCCGGGAGGCCGAACGCGGTATTTGCCGACAGAGAGAGCGAACGCATAAGAATCGGATTCCATCCAATCACCGCTGCCAGGCGCGAGACGGGTGTCAGCGGATCGTTGACAAGCGCGACCACATACTCGAGCACCCTGGCCTTAAACGGAAATGCGGCTCCCGTCTCCAGGGCGCGATGTTCAAACTCATCAACAATGGGCATCCGCATGCTCTTATGCCTCCATGGCGACAAGTCTGGTCCGGAGCTGGCGCAACACTTCGGAATGTATCTGCGATATGCGCCCTTCTGAGATATCAAGAACCTTTGCGATCTCCGTAAATTTTAGACCTTCGTAGTAGTACAGCGCAATGACGGTGCGGTCGCGCTCCGGCAGCCGCTCGACGGCCTCCAGCAGGATGGCGCGGGTTTCTTGCTCGCTGAGACGGTCGAATGGACTTGGCCCGTCGGATGGTGTCTCATCCAGCGCTTCTGCACTGTCGCTCCCGCCTCCGGCGCCGGCCTCGCGCGAAGGAGCTACAGACCCGGTGCCGATGAGCTCATAGTATTCCTCCAGGGTGATTTCGAGCTTCCCGGCTATTTCTGCGTCAAGAGGTTCTCTCCCGTTCTGCTGCATAACCTGATGGGCGGCTTTGCCCACCTTCCGCGATGTCTCACGCACCGACCGGGGGACCCAGTCGAGTTTACGCATCTCGTCGAGAATCGCACCCCGAATACGTGGCACGGCGTACGTTTCAAATTTGACGTTCTGAGCCGGCGTGAACCGGTCCACCGCACTCAGGAGTCCCAGGATGCCAAAATGCACCACGTCGTCGAATTCCAGACCCTGCGCTCTCCCGTGATGATGCAGCCCGAACTTGCTCACGACATAGCGCACCAGATCGAGATACTGCACGACGAGTTTCCTCTTCAGTTCCGGGGTGCGGATCCGAAGGAACTCATCCCACAGGTATTGTGTCGATTCGTGCATTGCTCAGATATCCCTGGTTGTCATGCTGCCGTCGCCGGGAATTGGGTTGATGAAGACGTCGTTTGATCCGACGCCAGACTTCCTTCCACGCGCGGAGGTGTTTCTGCCGGCATGGGGTGCGGCTTTCTTCTCATGCTCGTCGCCACCATCAAAATCACAATTTGTCCTGTCACGACGGCGATAAAGACGATGAACCCGCGCGCAATAATATCGAACAGAGGGAGACCCTGTGTGCCGAACAGCACGGCCGAGACAAAAAATGCCAGTGCACCGACCTGAATCACCACTTTCGTCATAGCGCCACCATACGATTAAGTGAACCCTTCACGTGGTCGTTCACGATTGCATGGGCCAGCGATTGCAGGGACAGCGCCGCAGCCGAGCGCGGATACGAAAGGACCAGCGGGTGCTGCCGGCGGATCGCTTCGCTGACACGATCATCGCTTGGAACAATTGCGGCACAATGCACTTCGCGACCGAGAAAATGACGCACTGCAGCACGGAGTTTCGTCATGGTTTCCTCTCCCTCCCGAATCGACCGTGCGTTGTTGATCACGAGTTCCACAACCTGCCCCGGCGCATTGATCCCCATGACCTTGATCATGGCATAGGCATCCATCACTGCTGTCGGCTCTGTGGTCGTCACAACAAGCACGCTGTCGGCTTCCTCTCCGTACCGGATGATTTCCGGGGTGAGTCCGGCCGCAGTGTCGATAATCAGCACATCACTCCTCTGCTCGCGGTCGAGCAGATCGTGCAACAGCGCCATCTGCCGTTCGCCCTCCAACAGCGGAAAGTGTGGCTCCCCCGAACTTCCGGGCAGAAGATGCAACCCGGGCGCAAGTGCCACAAGAACGCTTTCCAGATCCTGATCTCCCCGCAGCACGTCACCCAACCGGAACCGGGGCACAACACCCGCCATCACGTCAAGTCCGGCCAGGTTTGCATCAGCGTCAAAGAGGAGCACCTTTTTGCCCACCATGGCGAGCGAGAGGCCGACATTAAGTGCGACGGTGCTCTTGCCGACTCCCCCTTTGCCGCTCGTAACGGTCAACACGTACGGCCGGGCCGTCCGGGTGCCTACCTGGTAGGCGCGTGCAAAGCCGCGCATCCGTGTCGCCTGATCATGCATGAGCCATTTCTCCCGAATACACCATGGCAGCCAGTTGGGGCGCTTCAACCCGGCGAATATCATCGGGCACGGCCTGTCCCGTCGTCACATATGACAGGGGGAGGTGGTGCCGGTGAACAATACTCAGCAGCGGTCCATAGGTCGCCGCTTCATCCAGCTTTGAAAAAATGAGCCGGTTGGGTTTTACCACCTTAAACTGATCGATAATCTCTTCGCAGGTCTTGACGTTGGTGGATGCGTTGAGCACAAGGTGTGTTTCGTCAGGATCAGCAGCGAGCACAAACTTCGCGAGATCGAGCAGCTCTTTTTTCGACCGCTGGCTGCGCCCGACGGTATCAACAAACACCACGTCTTTCGTCCGGAATTTTTTTAGTGCCGCGGCCATTTCCACGGGTTTGTAGACCACATCCATCGGGATGTCGGCAATGCCCGCAAACGTGCGCAACTGCTCGATGGCGCCGATTCTGTAGGTATCGGCGGAGATCAGGCCGACATCCAGACCGCTCAACAGTTTGTTGATGGCCGCAAGTTTTGCGATGGTCGTGGTTTTGCCGACTCCCGTCGGTCCGACAAGCGCAATAACCCGCGTCTTTTTCCGTCTCGCCTTCTCCGTCTGGGCAGTCGGAATGATTCCCGCGATCGCTGCCAGGAGCTGTTTTTCCAGATAGGATTTGTTGGTGATCTGGTCCTGATTCATACGGGCATATACCGTCTGAATGATGTCCGCGGCCAGATGTTCATCCACATCGTGCTGCACAAGCCGGCCGTATGCTTTCTGGAGGTTGTCCGGAAGGGCGGGCATGCGCGAGTATTTCAGATGCTCGACGATGGCCAGTAACGTTCCCTTAACATCTTCCATGTCGCTCCGCAGTTCCACGATTTCTGTGGGTTCCGCCCGCCGCCTGCCTGAAGATCCGGGCCGTACGTCATCGGACTGCCGTTCGCTGAACTGCTCGGCAACGCGGCGAAGTCCCGCGAGGGCGCTCTCTTCATCGAGTCCTGCCCGCGACTGCTCCAGGTGTTTGTCGAATCCCGCTGCGCCCGACCGTCGCCGGTAGGTATTCTGTACGGCCGGAGGTGTGTCATCGATAGCGCCGGTCACTTCGTACGCATCACGACCCAGAAAATTGAAGGGGCCGCCCCGTGTGATTTTCCGGCTGCTGATCACTATCGCTTCAGGGCCGAGGTCGACCTTGATCTGGTCAGTCGCTTCCTTGATGGAATGGGCGACAAATTTCTTAATCCTCATAGTCAGCCTCCAGCTTTCCTAGGAACTCTACTTCCGTGTCCGGCGGTAGTTCCGTGAACGAAAGCACGGCCACACCGGGGAACGATATGTGAATCAATCTGTAAAAATACGGCCGCACCGTGGCCGCGCACAGGATCACGGGGGGATAACCGTGATGCTGGGCCAGTTCGATATTCTCGGTTAAGCTTGTATGAATGGACTGAATCGTGCGGGGCGAAAGCCCCAGACTCGGGCTTGTCTCGCGCTGATTCTGTAAGGCAGAAGTGATCGTCTGCTCCAGCCGCGGATCCATGGCGATCGCATGAATCATCCCCTTGGGATCGCCGTACAAACGCACGATAGTCTCTGATAATGAATGGCGCACATACTCGGTCAGCACATCCACATTTTTCGTCACACGCCCATAATCGGCAAGCGCTTCAAGGATGGTGACGAGATCGCGAACCGGAATACCTTCTTTAAGTAGATTCTGGAGGACCTTCTGCACCGATCCGGTGGGAAGAAGTTCAGGCGTAAGCTCTTCGACAACTGCGGGATAATCCTTCTTCAAATTCTCGATGAGTTTCTTTGTATCCTGCCGTCCCAGGATCCGGTCGGCATTCTTCCGGAGCACTTCCTGCAGATGGGTTGACAACACGGCCGACGGTTCTACCACGGTGTAGCCGCAGAGTTCCGCACGTTCACGATGACTACCGGAAATCCATACTGCATGCAGACCGAACGCCGGTTCCCGGACCTCAAGGCCATCAAGTGCACCGTCCGCACTGCCCGGATTCATCGCCAGAAATCGATCCATCAGGAGGGCCCCAGTCGCGGCAACATTCCCCCGTATCTTCACGACATAGTCGTTTGGATCCAATTGCAGGTTGTCGCGTACCCGCACGGGTGGTATCACGATGCCAAGATCAATCGCCAGCTGCCGGCGCATGTTGGTGATGCGGGCGAACAGATCGCCGTCCCGTGCTTCATCCACAAGTGAAATCAAGCCGTATCCGATTTCCAGTTCAACCGGATCAACCTGGAGATAATCCTCGACCCGTTCCTCCTTTGGCGCAGCGGCGGCAGCAGGGATGGTTGCCGCATCAGCAGCCGTTCGGCGGTCCCGTGTTTTTACATAGCCGATTCCGCCGGTGAACATAGCCATGAGGAGGAAAGGCAGTGTCGGCATTCCTGGGACAATCGCAAAGAGAAAGAGGGCGCCGGAAGCGATGAGCATCGTCTTCGGCCTGCCGAAGATCTGACTCCGGATTTCCATGTCAAAAGCGTTTCCGGCAGCGCTGCGTGTGACGATCATACCCGAAGCGACCGCGACAATAAGAGCCGGAATCTGGGTTACGAGGCCATCTCCGACGGTGAGGAGCGTGTACCTCTGCAGGGCATCGGAAAACGGCATGCCGCGTTGCGCCACCCCTATCACAAATCCGCCCACGATATTGACAATATTGATGAGGAGTCCCGCGATCGCGTCCCCCTTGACAAACTTACTCGCGCCGTCCATGGCACCGTAGAACTCGGCCTCCCGGGAAATTTCCCGTCTCCGGTCGCGTGCTTCCTTCTCTGTAATCATCCCTGCATTCAGGTCGGCATCAATAGCCATCTGCTTGCCGGGCATTCCATCCAGCGTGAAGCGGGCTGCGACCTCGGAGATCCGGCCGGCGCCCTTGACAATGACGATAAACTGTATCAAGACAAGAATCAGGAAGATGATGAACCCGACCACGTAATTCCCCTTCACCACGAACGAACCGAATGCCATGATGACTTCTCCGGCATATCCATCGCCCAGGACCAGACGGGTCGAAGCGACGTTCAGGCCAAGCCGGAAAATCGTCAGGATCAGCAAGAGACCGGGGAACACAGAGATCTCCAGGGGGTTGGTCAGGTACATGGAGACCATAAGGACAAGGATGGCGATCGTAATGTTAGCAGCCAGGAGCACATCCAGCATGAATGCGGGGATCGGGATGATCAGCAGCGCGAGGATGAAGATCACGCTGACAGCGAGCAAGACATCGCTGTTCGCACCCATCACCCTGAGCGGGGTGTTCCAGATCGAGCGTCCCTGTATTGTCGCAAGTGCGTCCATGTTGTCAGTTCATTGCGTACGTGTTCGACGACTGTTTGACCTTGTAGATATATGCCAGCAACTGTGCGATCGCCTGGAAGAGTTTTTCCGGGACTTCCTGCCCGATTTCCACGGACCGGTACAACGCCTGGGCCAGCGGGCGGTCTTCCACAATGGGAACGTGGTGCGCCTTGGCGATTTCCCGGATTTTTAGTGCTATAAGATCTGCTCCTTTTGCCACAACCCTAGGCGCGTTCATTTCTTCCGCGTCATACCGGAGCGCCACCGCAAGATGTGTGGGGTTTGTCACGACGACGTCCGCCTTCGGAACATCCTGCATCATGCGTCGATACGCGATCCGGCGCTGGATACTGCGAACCCGGCTCTTCACCATGGGATCACCTTCCATCGCCTTGTTCTCTTCTTTCACTTCCTCCTTGCTCATACGCAGATCCCGCTCGTGTTCAAACCGCTGAAAGAAAAAGTCAAGAATCGCCAGAACCAGAAATGCCAGTCCCGCCTTAATACCGAGTCCGAAAGCGGTCTCACCAAGAAAACCGAGAAGGGCGGTTGGATCGCTGCCCACCAGGGTCGGGGTCTCCACAATCACCCCCTCCAGAGAAGAGTAGGCCACCGTTCCCACGACGAACACCTTCACGAGGCTCTTCGAGAGTTCCATGAGGGATCGGCGAGAGATGAGTATTTTCTTAATCCCGTTCAGCGGGTTAAGTTTGCTGAATTGTGGTTTGAGCACTTCCGGTGAGTACACGAAGCCAACCTGAAGGTAGGAGGCGGTTAGTCCGACCACCATAATCCCGAAAATAATCGGGGCCAACAACATGCCCAGGCTCACCACACCGGATCCGACGAGATGGTGAAGCGTCTCCACCGTAACAGGCAAGGACCCTGCCCGGATAAACGTCGCCCGCGCAATTTCGGCCAGGCCGTTGACCAGTGCTCCCCCCGCGAAGTAGAGGATGAGCAGACCGAACATGAGAACGAACGCGGAATTCAGCTCCACGCTGCGGGCGATCTTGCCCTTGCGTTTCGCCTCTTCGCGTTTGCGATCACTCGCTGGTTCGGTTTTTTCCTGGAACGACTCTTCAGCCATGATCCTACATCACCCGGATAAGTTGTACCACATCCTCCTCAAACCCGGCAAGGAGGCTCTTAAAAGCATACACCAGAAACGGCGCGGCGGTCATCAGCACAACGAGTCCGATGCCGATCTTGACAGGGAAGCTCATCATGAACACATTCACTTGTGGAGCCACCCGCGAGAGAATTGCCAGAGACACGTTGATAAGAAATGACGCCACAATGATCGGTGCTGCACACTTTAGCGCGACCATAAACAGGATACCCGACAGTGCCACCAGCTGTTCCGCCACCGCGCCGTGTATAACAAAACCGCTGATCGGCACAGCTTCATAGCTCAGCACCATGGCCTGCAGCACAAAATGATGTCCGTTCATCTGCATGAACACGAGCAGCATGACGAGGTACAGGAATCCACCGATCACATTGTTCGGACCTGTCTCCGGATCAAACGCCGTGGCAATGGAAAGCCCGAGGTCAAAACCGATGAGTTCGCCCGCCGCCCGCACTCCCGCGAACACGAGACCGATGGCAAACCCGATAACCAACCCCGTAACCACCTCCTGAACCGCAAGAACAAAAAGGGCAACAAGGTGCAGATCCATCACCGGCGGTTGGACCGCCAGAACCGGGTAGAGCACGATAGCCATAAAAACACCCAGCGCAATTTTTACCTGGACAGGAACGCTCAGGTGCCCGAGTACAGGTGCAAGCGCGATCACCGCCGTACACCGGAGGAAAAGAAGCAGATAGAGCACCAGTTGGAGCGCGTAGATTTCCATGACTTATCGGCCCATCAGGGGTATCTGGCTGAACACGTTTATGGTAAAGCTGATCATGATGCCCATCATCCATGGCAGCGTCAGGACAGCCACGATCGCCACAACGATGATCTTGGGAACGAATGTCAGCGTGATCTCCTGAATCGAAGTGGCGGCCTGGAATACGGCAATACACAGACCCACGATCAGGGAAATAACAAGCATCGGCGATGACACCAGGAGCATCGTGTAGAACGCTTCACGAAACAGATACACTACCAATTGTTCAGTCATCGTCGTCTTTCTTCCTCACCGTCTATCGAAAACTCTCAAGGAGCGACCGGATCACCAGATGCCATCCATCAACCAGAATGAACAGGAGTATCTTGAACGGCAGCGAGATGAGCACGGGTGGCAGCATCATCATTCCCATCGACAACAGGATGCTGGAAATCACCAGATCGATCACTAGAAACGGGATAAACAGGAGGAACCCGATCTGGAAACCAATACGCAGCTCACTGATGGCATACGCCGGTATGAGGGCATGCATGGGGACGTCGTCGCGGGACTGGGGTTTGTCCACACTGGCCAGCCTCACAAAAAGCGCCAGGTCCTCCTCACGTGTCTGCTTGAGCATGAACTCGCGCAGGGGCACGACGCCCCGGTCATATGCCTGCTGCAAGGTAATCGTACTGCTCATGTAGGGTTGAAGAGCTTCCTCGTTCACGCGCGACCAGGTCGGGCCCATGACAAAGAACGTGAGAAACATCGCCAGACCGATTAGCACCTGGGCAGGTGGCACCTGCTGTGTGCCCATTGCCTGACGCAGAAAATGAAGAACGACCACGATTCTTGTAAACGCTGTTGTCAGAATGAGGATCGCCGGAGCCAGGGACAGAATGGTCATCAGGAAGAGAATCTGCAGCGTCACGGACACATCTTCAGGCTTGGTTGCCTTTCCCAGTTCCACCGATACCTTCGGGAGGGGAATAACTTTGTCCTGGGCATCCACGGCTCCCGCCACGACCACCAGCAGCAGCATCACCACGAGCAACCGTTTCATACGTTCTTCTTCTCCAGCTTCCTGTTGACCATGGTATTCAGCGTGGTCTGAAGCTGGGCTGCGAATCCACCCATCTTCCCCTGATGAAGCGACGTCATTGAGGGCGTTTCGGGCACAGACAGATCTTCGTCTGCAAGTTCCGTCAGCATCTGCATCCCCTGTTCGCTGATGCCCACGACGAGGATTTTATCCGCGACCTTCAGCACTACAACCGACTTCTTAGGCTGGAGCGATTTTCTGCCGAGGACATGGATGGGGACGGAGAGTCCCGCAGGGACTCCGCCGGGAAGCACAAAACGTTTCAGGACGTACACCAACCCGAACATGAGGGCCAGCACAGCCCCGAGCGAAAGCAGCATTTTCAGGAAGACCCATTCCATGGATTACCGTCCGAGCCCCTTCACACGCTCCGAAGTTTCAACAAGATTGGTGATTCTGATGCCAAAGTGCTTTTCGATCACGACCACCTCACCCTCGGCCATTTTTTTGCCGTTGATAAGCACATCAACTGGTTCGCTGGCAAGTTTTTCGAATTCCACTACCGACCCCCGTTGTAGATCGAGGATATCGCGGATCAGCATGTTGGTCCGACCCAGTTCAATGGCGACAGGAAGTGTCAGATCCATCAACAGGTCGAGTTTCCGGTCCCTATCGACTTCCTGGGTTGCCGTCGCTTCCACTGACTGAAACTGCGCGCTCCGCACTTCCAGGGCGGGCTCGCTTCCCGTGTCCAGCGCTTCTCCCGCCACGGGGGAGGGGTTTTCACTCTCTGCTGCCATTGACTCTTGCATACCCGTCTATGCTCCTGATGACTGATCCCGTAGTACTTTTGAAACCTTGATAGCCATTTTGCCTTTGGAAATTCCCGGCCGGCCCAATGCCCTGGTTGTTCCTCCGATTTGCAGCTGCAGCTCGCCGGTGAGAGGGATGTTCGTGCGCAGGATATCACCCGGTTCGAGATGGAGCAGCTCGCGCAATGTCAGTCCGGTCTCACCCAGGACCGCCACCGCTTCCACCTGCGTGGTTCCGATCTGCCGGAGAATCGGGGCACGCCATTCATTGTTTCCCTTCACCGTGTTGATGCCGCTAAAATGCTGCACGTTCAGTTTTGCGAGAACATCTTCGAGGGCAAACGTCGGAAAACAGAGATTCATCATATACTTCTGCGTGCCGATGATCACTTCAAACGAAACAACCATCACAATTTCACTCGCCGGCGCAATCTGGACAAAATCTCCCTCAATTTCGTAACGTTCGAGCTTGAACGTAAGCTCGACCACGGTCTTCCACGCACGCTGGATTTCCACCAGGGCGTGCTGGATAATACCCTTCACGATACTTTGTTCAATTTTGGTGATCGACCGTGTATTCTTTTCCCCTTCTGCAATTCCGCCCATCAGGTGTTCCACCATCGCGAGCAGAAGTTGTGGGCTCACCTCAAGCACGGCAAGGGCGTCCGATTCGACAATGCGGAATACATACAGGGAATTCGGGCTGGCGATCGAGAGAACATATTCCGAGTAGAACAGCTGATCGACTGAGGCGACGTTGATCATCACGTTGGTTTGCAGGCGGGAGGCGAGATAGGTGCCGAACGTCTCACCAAAACTCTCGTGCACAGCCTGAAATGTCCGGAGCTGGTTCTTGGAAAGGCGGTGCGGTAACCGGAAATCGAATGTGATCGGCTCCTTCCCGGCTGCCGGGTTTCCAGCCGGCGTTTCAACCGCATCAATCTGCCCGGTGGATATCCCGGATAACAAGCTGCCAATTTCCTGCTGTGAAAGGATTTCCGGCACTGGGTGCTCGCTACTGAATGATGAATTTGCTGAAATAGACGTTTGTCAAGGTGCCGCTGCGAAGCAACTCGCCGGCCTTCCGTGCAATTTCCAGACGTAACTCGTCACGCTGTTCGACCATGGATAACGACACAAGATCTTTTGCAGTCAGAACAGTAGTCAACATATCGCGCACCTGAATATCTTTTGATTCAAGTTCTTTTTTGGCTTCCGGAGACGACACTTCAAATCCCACCGTGGTGAGGAGAAATCGTGTGCCGTTGGTACCTGCAGGATTGACGATGACATCTTTTACGACATAGATGCTCGCCTCCCCGGCTCCACTGCCGAGTCCTCCCGAAACCTCCGCACCGTGTCCCACTGTCCCTCCGGCACTCGTCTGTTCCGATGCCGAGACAGATGACGGAGCAAAGACTTTCGTGATCAGGAAATAGACCACAACCAGCTGGACAACAAAGACGGGAATGCCGAAGAGGAGGAGCTTCTTCATCGGCATACCGCTTTTCTCAGCGGTTTCGGTCGGTGTTTCGGGCTGCGGCGCAGCTTCCGGTGTTTTAGCCATGGAATCGCAAGGTAGTTGTGAGACTCATACCAGCATTGGTCAAAACACGTGCCACGGACCAGCCCTGCAAGAGGCCAAAACTAAATGAATTCTGGGGAGTAGGGAGGGAATATCGAGAGAAGTTGGAGGCTAATATTAGCCAGATGGTGGCAGAAAAAGACCGTACGTGCCAGAATTATCCCCTTTTTCGAGGAGTTGTCAGGCAACTCCTTCTGTACGCGATTACAAGTTCAACGACTTTCTCCACGCTCTCCTGGACCATCAGTTTCTTCCCCGTGGAGGTCGTTATGAGCGTATCGGGCGTGCTCTCGACGAACTCGATCATCTCCGCGTTCACCACAATCTTGGCATTCTGAAGCTTTGTAAGTTCAATCATGACTTCCTCCTCGTTCTTCCGATGAATCCCGGGATTGAGAGATCAACAATCCTCTCAATCCCGGAATTGTCTATGTCTGGGACCGGGTGAGCATACACCCGTCACCGTTACCGTTTCAGATTCACAACTTCCTGCAGAAACTCATCGCTTGTGCTGATGACCCTGGCACTTGCCTGGAATCCGCGCTGAGCTGTGATCATCTTGGTAAATTCATCGGCAAGGTCAACATTTGATTGCTCAAGCGCCCCGGGCGATAACGCTGATGTTTCACCCGGTTCTACCACGGACGGCGTCCCGGAATTACCCGAAAGAGTGAACATGTTGTTCCCCAGTCGCATCAGCCCGCTGGAGTTGGTAAATTCCGCCAGCATCACCTGGGCGAGTGTCTGAACCGTCGCATTGCTGAATGTTCCCAGGATCTTTCCCGAGGAATCGAACTTTGCGTCGATCAACGTACCGGATGTATAACCGTCATAGTTCCGCGGCGTGATTGAGGAGCTACCCGAATTTTGTGTCACTCCTGCGAAAACGCCGGGTGTGCCAAACCGGAGGTCCAGCGTAAGGGGTTCGGCGCCACTGGTTGATGCAAAGGTAAGCGGGCTCCCGCTCGCCGATTGGAGTGACCCGTCCGTCGTGTTAAACACCAGCGTTCCGTTCCCCACAACGCTCGACGTTGTGGCGGGCGCAGGGTCGGGCACGGCAGCGGACCAATCCCATGTGTTATCTCCGGTTTTTGTAAATGTGAGCGTCATGGCAATCCGATTGCCAAGGGAATCATACACACTGGCTGAGGTTGAGGTGATTCCTCCGGTCGCCGGCGGTCCGGCGTTGTAAACGTCAGCCGATGAATCCAGATTGCCGGTGTATTCCACAAAGGTGGTCGCGCGCGGCGGTGATTTGATGTCTCTGTTGATGATGATATCAGCCAGTGTTGTTCCCGAAGGAATAACGCCGTTGGCATCAGCCATTTTCCCCTGCAACTTCGCCCCGGTCCCCGTCACGATACTACCATCAGCGTCCTGACCGAAACTGCCGGCTCTCGTGTACATCGTCTGTCCGCCCTGGTTTACGATAAAAAATCCTTGTCCGAAGATGGCCAGGTCACGTTCATTGTTGGTCTGCTCGATATTCCCCTGCATAAACTGCGTATCCAGGGAATTTACCGACATGCCGAGTCCGACCTGCATCGGATTCGTTCCACCGGTTATGCTTGTGGGACGGCTGGCACCACGCAGGGTCTGTGAATACAGTTCGCTGAAGGTTGCCCTTCCCGATTTGAACCCAACGGTGTTGACGTTTGCAATATTATTGCCAATGACATCCATCATGGTTTGATGGTTCCGCAATGCGGACACGCCGGCGAAGAGTGATCTGAGAAATGCCATGATACGAACCCTCCTGTATCTCGAATGTGAATGATGTTCATTGAAGACCGGGTTTCAGTCGTTCCACCCGATCGGAGGGGCCTCCTCACACTGGAGAGGGCCAGCCCCGGTACAACGGTTTCCGGATAGTCGATCCGGGTATGACTACGCGATAACGGCACTATCGATGTTGGTGAAGACGTTCTCCTTTAGATGTTCACTGTCCATAGCAGTGACCACTGTGCGGTTACGTACGCTTACGATAAACGCCATGTCACGTAACAACACAAGTGAGTCTTTTGCTCCTTTTTCTTCCGCACGGTTGACTGCATGCTGAAGGTTTGTCATGTCAGCCTCGTTGAGCTGCATATTCCGTGCTTCGAGCCGTTCCCGTGCGTGACGGGAAAATGTCAGGCCGCGAAGCTCTTCCTGCAGTACGTTTTCGAAGGCTGACTCTTTTGCGCCTCCGGGCTGCGTCCGCTCTTTGAGTCCGTCAACCCCGTGTACGGGCAGAAACGGAATCCTTACGCCATTAACATAGGTATCAGCCATTGGCGCCACCATGGAGGATTTCGATAATCCTTCCGAGCGGAATCTCCGCTCCATCCACTACAAACACGGTGCCCGTGCTCGTAAAACGTACGCCGTTCACCGTGCCGAAGAGGAATGTGGATGTCGTTACTGCCGCACCGGATGTATCCCCCGCTTCCACCTTGATGGTATAGGAACCCGCCGCCACCGTATTGCCATGGTCGTCTTTCCCGTCCCACGACAGCATGGTGTCGCCCTTTCCTGTTCCCGTCTCGGCGATCGTACGAACAAGCGAACCGCTCGCATCATAGATCTTTACGGATGCCGTTGCTGCGGACGCACCGAGCGTGTATCCGAACCGCACATCGTTGTCACCGGTCCATTGTACGGCATCACCCGACGCTTTGACGTCTTTGCCGATCAGCGTTGAAGCGAGCGCATTCCCGATGGACTGTGCCATGAGTTGATTCGTCGTGACGCTCGCCGAAAGCGTTTCATTCATGTTTGCTAACTGCTCAACGGAGCTGAATTGGGCCAGCTGTGCCGCAAACTCTGTTCCATCGAGCGGATTCATCGGGTCCTGATACCGCAACTGCGTGATCAGGAGCTTCAGGAAATCGTCCTTCCCGAGAATGCTGGACGACGTCACCCCCGTTGCAGCGGTTGATGTGCCCAGCAGTGCTTGATTGATTGTCGTTCCCATGTTAGTCTCCTTTCCTACATCACCATTTCTATGGTGTTGTAACCCAGCAGGCGTCCTGTGAGGTACTGTTCGATACCCTCGGCCCCTGCGTCCCGCCGGAATCCGTGACGTGACTGGCGGTCGGCATTACCGCCGGATTCGTTCGCCGGCCGCTCGCCGCCGGTTGACACGTCGAGCCGTTGCACGTCAATGCCGCGCTGACTCAGTGACAACCGCAACTGCGGCAGGTTATTCTCCAATACAGCCTTCACTCCCGCCTGCGTCACATCAATCTGGGCCTGCATCCTTCCGTTTTCCATCCGCACATGCAGTACGACTTCACCGAGAGATTCAGGTTCGAGCTTGACGCGGAACTCGGAACTTTGCCCGTTCACCTGCAATGAGAACCCCTTCATCACCTGGTTCATCACGCTCTGCGCAGTATCCGGTGGAAGGGGGGAATGAATTGTCGGGATCCTGCCCTGGACTTCCGCCACGCGTGAAAACTCTCCCTTCGGGGTCAACGCTTCCGGAGGTGCGGAAAGGAAAGAATTACGGTGTCCCGTGTTATCTCCCGGAGCTCCTTCCTGTGAAGAGGGGTTGCCCACGGGAACCGGTTTGATGGTCTGACCGCCGCCTTCCCTCGAAACAGCTGGCTGCCCTTCTTCCAGCCGAACCTCGGCCGGAACCTGAATTGGCTTGCCGGCGGCAGTGGCTTTTGCACCTGCGCCACCTTCAGCGGACTGTACGTCTGCGTATGGTGTCGCGTGGCGCAGAAGTCGGACCATTCGGTGCACCGGATCATCACCCGGATCCTCCTCCACTGCTGCCGGTGCAGTTTCCTGCACTCTTGACGGCGGCACATCCCCCTCCTTGAGGGAGACCGGGATGGTTGGAGAGGCCGATTGATTCACCGCTGCAACGGTGGAGCGCCCCGGGGTCTTTCCATCTGGCGCAGGGATGGGTGTCTTTCCATCTGCCACAGGGATGGGTATTTTCCCATCTGGCGTCAGCTTGGATAGCTCACCATCATTTCCTCCCTCCTGAGCGAGCCCCGATGTCAGGCCGGCCCGCAAGACAGCAGGTGTTACGGAATCCGGGAGCGACACTGGCGCAGTCACGGACTTTTCAGAACCGACACGGAGGTGTTCCACACCCTGTCGTCCTTCGCTGCCTGATGGGAGGCTGTGGCCCGGGACGGGCACCTCAACGTCCAGCCCGGAGGCCAGTGGCGGCACCTGAAGAGGAGCTGGCGCCGGGGAGGCATTTTCCGCCGGCGGACCGCCGGCCGGGTTGAGACCGGGTGGTTGTTCCACCCCGGAACCGACGGATACAACGGGCTGGGCGGTTCCACCGGACGCCGGGTTGCGGGGTTGCTCCATCGAGACAGCCATGTCAGGGAGAACTCCAGATACTCCCATCGATACACGTGTCCCGAAAAGAACCGCTTCACCGGGTTCGTCGGAATCGCCTCCGGCAATCGGGGCATGGGCCATCGAAGGGATCTGCACAGCGCCGCCAAGCAGCATCTGTTGCAGAAGCTCCAGAAAGGCCTCACCGCCGACCGCCGTTTCGTCAGTGCCGGGTGGCCTGCCACCAGCTCCCAGAACGTCCACCTGCTCCCCCACGGGAAGCAGAAGTACGGGGAAACTGTTCATAACAATCACCTCATGATGCGGGCGGCTCGATCCGGATCGAGCGCAGCGAGGATCTTCGCCGCCTGCCTTCTTTTAATTGTTAGAATGATCTGTTTGACATCACCGTCCGGGAAATCGTTGAGAATCCGCGCTGCGCTCGTCGGATCCATCGCTTCCAGGACCTTTGCCATGGACTTCCGTTGCTCCGCCTGAACACTGTCCGCGGCAGCGACTGCTTTCAGGGTACTGTCCATGGTATTGCGGAGTGGTTCCGCCGGGAGGGCGGAATTTTTTTGTTCCGGTACAAGAGCCACTGTTTTCGCCTCTGCCGTATGAACGACACCCTGCGGCTTCTGAATCACGGTGTCCGCCGGAGCGGCAACCGAGTCACGAGATACCGGTGTTCCCATCGCGGGTGCCTTCCGGGATGCAGTGAGGAGCGAGTCAGGGGGAGGAGCCGGGGCGACGGGAAGCAGTTCGGGTTTTGCCAGCAGCAAAACAGCCACGATCACCGCTGCCGCTCCTGATGCGAGCAGGAAGACAACCAGATACGGAAGCATCTTCTTCATGTGATCAGTACTCCGACTTTGTGCGCTGGGCGAGGACATCGATGACCCGTTGAGATTTCCGTTCGTGCTCTTTTGCCTCTTCGTCCTTCCTGCGTTGATCGATCTTTACGATCATCTCTTTGGATTGTGATTTCTCCACGAGTTCGCCTCGTTTCCCCTCTTCCTGTGTCGTCGCTTGCGTCACCTTTTCTTCCTGGCGCTCGATCTGCCGCGAAAGACTCTGGAGGAACGCCTGGCTTGTCTGCAAATCGACAGCCCGGGTCTTCATTTTCCGCACAGCATCCGTCATTGCTGAACTCTGCTGCCCTTCCAGACTCGTCAGCGCGCCTTCTTCCCTTTCCCGGGCGACCCGGATCACGGCAAGCTCGCGTTGCGCCTTCTTTACCAGGTGTTCTTTGACCCGGATTACTGTTGACAGATTTGATTCTGACACGCGCATACGTTCCTCAATTGGACATCATCGTGATCAGCTGTTCAATACTCGGGTGGAACTCCTCCCGTTCGTCCGACGCCTGCCGGAGGAACGTGCGGATCCGTTCCCAGTTCCGCAACGCTTCATCAATGCGCGGGTTACTTCCTTTGACATACGCCCCGATGTTAATCAGATCTTCGGCCTCGCGGTAGGTGGCCATCATATCCATCAGACGATGGGCCGCTTTCCGATGCTGCTCCGTTGTCACTGCGGGCATAACACGGCTGATACTCTCCAGCACATCCACGGCAGGGTAGTGGCCCGCTGACGCAAGTCTGCGCGACAGCACGATATGCCCGTCAAGAATGGAACGCACCGCGTCTGCAACCGGATCCGTCATGTCGTCTCCCTCCACGAGGACGGTATACATGCCGGTAATGCTGCCGCGGCGTGACGTACCGGCCCGTTCAAGCAGTTTTGGAAGCATCGCGAACACTGACGGCGTATATCCTTTTGTTGTCGGCGGTTCTCCGATGGCCAGACCAATTTCCCGCTGGGCCATGGCAAGACGTGTCACTGAATCCATCAGCAGCATCACGTTCATCCCGCGGTCGCGGAAGTATTCGGCTATTGTGGTCGCCAGGAATGCAGCTTTCAGCCGGATGAGCGCCGCCTGATCGCTTGTCGCAACCACGACCACCGAGCGGCGCAGTCCTTCGGCGCCGAGTTCGCGGTCAAGAAATTCCGCCACCTCGCGTCCGCGTTCCCCGACCAGCGCGATCACATTCACATCTGCGCTTGTATGCCGGGCGATCATACCGAGCGTCACACTCTTCCCGACGCCGCTGCCGGCAAAAATGCCCACCCGTTGGCCGACGCCACACGTCAGGAGGGTGTCAATGGACCGGATCCCGGTCACGATCGGCGTGCTGATACGCTGCCGTTCAAGCGGATTGGGCGGGGCGCTGTAAATGGAACGCACTTCCCGCGTTGCAAGCGGTCCTTTTCCGTCAATGGGTTGTCCGAGACCATCCAGGACGCGGCCGAGCAATTCTTCGCCGACATGCGCGGAAAGGACCCGATCGGTCGCCACAATTTCGCTGCCGGGGCCAATGCGCGCCGCATCACCCAGAATCATCGACAACACCCGGTTGTCCCGGAACCCGACTACCTCGGAGCGGCATACATCCTGGCCGTCCTTCGACTTGATCACGCACACATCACCGAGCGCGCAGTTTGGTCCGGTGGATTCAATCACCAGACCGATTACCTGTTTTACGCTGCCGTTCACTTTGAACAGGTCCAGATGACGGAGACGGTTGAGATAGTCCCCCCGCGGGGCACACAGGCCGTCTTCGGGTACAGGGGAAGCGCCGGACATTGCGGGCGAGATCATGACGTACGCTCCTGGGGCACCGCGTCGTGCACAAATAATGCGCTGTCAATCTGACGGAGTTGTGTGGTTATACGGGCATCCACATTTCCGGATGAGCTTACGATGATACACCCACCGCGCTCAATGGTATCATCGGATTCGATCGCGACTTCGCGAACTGTGTCAGCCGACGCAAGGAGTGCGGCCCGGTGAGAACGGATAAGAACTTCGTCTTCGGGGTGAATGCGGAGTGTGATGGTTTCCACCCCGACGATGCGGCGTATGGCCTCGTGGACCTGGCGGACCACAACTTCATCATCACGTGCGATTTCACGCTTGATGATCCGCCCGGCGACCGCCAGCGAGAACTGGTAGGCATCCTGCTCCAGGGATGCTGTAAACACGCGCACCTGGCGCGCAATTCCTTCCATCAGCGCTCCGATACGGTCATCCGCCTCCGACCGGGCAAGGGCTAGCCTGCGTTGAATGTCCTGTTCAGCTTCCGCACGCCCCTGGGCGCGTCCCTTTTCATAGGCACGCTGCACGCGCTCTGACAGTGTACTTTCGTCACCCGTGCGAAATTCTGCCCCCTGCCCGAGACCGGCACCTGACATGGGGTCAGACAGGCAGTTGGCTGACGGCTCCTGGTCTGCCGCCCGATTCGGCACAATCACAGGGGGAGCGTCAACGCGGACCAGCCGCAGCCGCTTTCCTTGTTGTTTGTGTAACCTCACAACGTTAGACAAAGACCTCCTCCGAGCCTCCGCGACCGGCGACGACAATATCGCCCTGGTCTTCGAGCTGCTTCACGATTTCCACAATACGTGTCTGGGCCCCCTCCACTTCCTTGAGTCGGACCGGCCCCATATACTGCAGCTCTTCCTTGAGCAGCTCCTGTGCCCGCTCGGACATATTGCGGAACACTTTATCCTTCAATTTCTCATCGACAACTTTGAGCGCTATCGCGAGCTCGCGCTTGTCCACTTCGCGCAGAATCCGCTGGATACCACGATCATCAACATACAGGAGATCTTCGAACATGAACATCAGCCGTTTGATCTCACCGGACAGCTGGCTATCGGTCTGTTCAATATGTTCCAGGATCATCTTTGCATTGATGTTATTACACTTGTTCAGCACGGCAGCCATCGCCTTTGCGCCGCCCATGGAGCTCATACTCTGACTGATTTCTGTTCGCGCAATATCTTCAACAACATCTTCCACTTCTGAGAGGAGCGCGGGCGAGACTTTGCCGAGCGTCGCCATCCGGTAGCTGACGTTGTTCCGGAGTTCGTCAGAAAATTCCGCCAGCACCTGGGCCGTCTGGTCCGGACTCAAATTCGTGAGAATCAACGCGATAGTCTGGGGATGTTCCTTTCCAAGGAAGCCTGCCAGCTGCTGCGCATCCGCTTTCTTGAGGATCCCGAAGCCTTTCACATGAGTCATTGCTCGCACTTTTTCCAGAACGTCCGTCGCCTTTGAGAAGCCCACCGAATGTTCCAGGAGTTTCTGCGCGTAGTCCATTCCCCCCTGGATCACATACTCCTGTGCCGTAATCATATGATGGAATTCTTCTGTCACAGCATCAGCAACCGTCGAGGAGATCCCCCTCACATTGGAAATCTCAATCGTCAGCAGTTCGACCTCTTCCTGGCTCAGTTGACGCATCATCTGAGTGGCCGTCTCGACATCCAGCGACAGGATCAACATTGCGGCTTTCTGCCGCGCGGTCAGACGTTGGGTATTCACCGGTTGTGACATGGGATACCTGTTACTCCTCTGCTAGCCATACTTTTAACAGCCGTGAGCTTTCCGCGGGTTTTTCGTGCACGTACTGGATCAACCGCTTCCTCCGCTCGGCGCGCAAGAGCGCTTCGTCGGTCATCTCGTCTTCGGCGGGCGGTAATTCCATTGCCTGCCTTCTTTGCCGTAACCGGCCGGAAAGATCACCGTACTCGGATTCCACCGTGGTAATATCGATTCCCTTCCTCAGACGATTGAGCAGCGACCGCAACACCACAACCGCCCCGACCATGGCCAGGACAAGGAATATTTCTTCCAGGTAATCCGTCCAGTCTGAGAGAGGCGACGATTTGTACACAAACTCCTGCTCCGGAACATTCTGCCCGAAGGTGAGATTCGTTACTGATACCTCGTCATTCCTCAGTGCATCGTACCCTACCGCCTTACGCACAAGGTCTGTCAGTTGACGCATTTCCTCTTCGGAACGCGGAAGGATCTCGGTGACCTGTTGTCCTTCGCGCGTGACGCTCTTCGGAATACCATTCACGAGGGCGGCTACCGTAAGGCGACGGATCGTTCCCATATCCTCCACGATATGCTCAACCGTTTTGTTGATTTCGTAGTTGGTGACCGTGCTGGCGCGGGTGGAAGGAGGAACCGAATCGCCCGTTGAAGTTTTTTCCTCGTTGATCTGTTCGCTGCGAATTGCGGTCTTCTCCGGATCATACTGCTCCAGCGTCCGTTCTACCTGCCGGAAATCCAGGTTGGCGTTCACCTGCACCAGCGCATTGCCGGCGCCGACGACGCTTTCCAGCAGTTGCTGCGCCTTCTGACCCAGGTACGTTTCGACTTTCTGCTGCAACTCGTGCTGTGAAGACGTAAGCGCGGCGATGGAGTTGGATTTCTGGGCGTCGGAGAGCAGTTGTCCCTTGGAGTCCACGATGGTCACATTACCAGCTTCCATCCCTTCGATACTGCTCGACACCAGATGAGCGATACCCTGAACGGTTTCCCGGCGCAGGGGCTTTCCCGATCGCAGTTTCAGCACAACCGAGGCCGTTGCCGGTTTTTCATCTTCCTTAAACAGGACTCTCTCCGGGACCACGAGATGGACTCTCGCCCCCTCGACCTCCTCGAGCGTGAGAATGGTCCGGGCAAGCTCGCCTTCCAGCGCGCGTCGGTAGTTCACTTTCTGCACAAAATCCGAAATCCCGAGATTGGTCCGGTCGAAGATTTCATAGCCAATGACGCTCGATTGCGGGAGTCCCTCACCGGCCAGTGCCAGGCGCAGCTCATAGACCTTCTGCTTAGGCACAAGGATCGTTTTTCCCCCGTTTTCAAGAAGATACGGGGTGTCTTTCTCCTTGAGCTTATCCACTATCTTGGAGGCATCCTCAGGATTGAGGTTGGTGAACAGGGTTGCATAACTGGGAGCATTGACCACGAAAACCAGCGCGACAATTCCAGCAATGGCACCAAATGTTATTACACCTATCAACAGTTTCTGCGTGCCGGTGAGTCTGGAGAAAACGGTCGCAAATTGTTGTTGAACAGTTGATCCGGTCGCTGCCATGGATTACACCTGCATTCTCATGATTTCACGGTAAGCTTCGATGGTCTTGTTGCGTATCTCCATGAGGAGATCAAAACTTGTTTTTGCCTTCTCGACGGCTATCATCACCTCATGGAGATCAACAGCTTCACCCACAACCATCCTCTCCACCGCCTTGCCCGCTTCCGCCTGGAGACTGTTGACATCGGTGATTGCACGTTGAAGTGTATCGCCAAACGATGCGTTTGTTTCTTTGAGCGTTTTGTCGATGAGGCCGTTCTTGTTGACCTGACCGACGTTTGGCATGAGGGTCAGCGCTTGCCCGATTTTCATCTCCTACACCCTCCGATCGACTATCGTGCCCGATCGCATCTGTGAACGTGCTCCCCCGTCCGTATACGCCGGCCGTCCCCTGCTGTCAGTCTGGGGATCAGGAAACAGATTTTCGAAATACCGTTGTTCCTCGACACTCAGAACCGGATGCCGTTGCGGACCCACAGACTTTTCTTCGCGCAACGGGGCGGGTTCTTCTGGAATACCAGCGTTCCGACGCTGGTTCTGGGCAGGCGCTCCGGTGGTCAGGGGCGGGGTATAAATTGCGCGCACGTCCATAATCAAATCTCCAGTGAGTCTTTCGCCATATTCTTGGCGGCATTCACGGCAACAACATTGGCTTCAAAGGCCCGTGAAGCCGAGATCATATTCACCATTTCGGTCACGATGTTGATGTTCGGCATTGCGACGTATCCGTTTGCATCTGCATCCGGGTTTCCGGGATCATACACCATTCGCGGGGGAGTGGTGTCTTCCGTTTCCGTGGCATCTACCACCGCCATTGTCGCCGGATCACTGCCCCATGCCGGGGCGGCGCCTCTGAGATGTCCTGCCTGCGTCGTTGCCAGAGGAGGAGACGACTGGCGCAACATGCCGGCGAACAATTGTGCTCCTTTTGCCTTGAGCTGCACAATCTTACGCATGTACGGCCCGCCCTTTTCGGTCCTGGTCGTGTCAGCATTCGCAAGGTTCTCAGCGATGGCATTCATGCGACGTCGTTGCGCGCCCAGACCGGCGGAGCTGATGTTCATGCCGCCAAACACCTGATCAAGTTTCATTGGGTACCCCGAATACTTTTTTGAAGGCCGCGGAAGGTGTCGGATAAGAGCCGTGCAGAGAACTTGAAGCGGATCTGGTTTTTAGCGAGTTCCGCCATTTCCTGATCCAGGTCCACATTGTTCAACCCGCTCGCCATCGGATCTCCGCGAAGGTTCATGGCTGCGCCGGGCTGTTGGACTGCTGGCTGGACTGTCGCAATGGGGTTTTGTCCGATGGGCATGTGATGCTTGTTCGTCACAGATCCCGAGAGACCTGCGTTTCCCAACGCGCCGGAAAGTTGTTCTTCGAACGTAACAGCCTTTGCCTGGTACCCGGGGGTCGTGATATTCGCCAGGTTCGTGGCAATGGCTTTGTGGCGGAGAGTGTACGCATCAAGTGCCCTGCCGAGGACAGGAATTTTCGTCGCATCAAAGAGTTTCACAAGTTTCCCACACGGAGTAGTATGCCGCCATTTCGCTTTTCGGTCGTTACACGCGTCCTGCGCTCCACTGTTCCGGCCCTTACCTCCGTGTTCGGCCTTCCAGCTCGGGCACCTCCATCACGCCAGATCATCCCGGGGAGTGGATCCTGCACACTCCGGGATACCCCTTCTGGAGGGGAACCACCGGCCTCAGACTCCAAGCCCTTCTTCCCAGCCGTCGTAGTGATCCTGCAGTTTCTGTACAGGAAGGCTCTTCTTATTAGATACCATTGCGTAGGCCGCTACGATCGTAGCAAAGACTCCGGCAAGAAAGGCGATACTGCCAACACCCAGGCTGAGTCCGTTGGTTTGATTGGTGATCATGGTAAAACCTCTTGGTGTTAGATTTCGTGCGTAGCTCTCTTCCCGTATATCAAGAGCGGTGCCAACCTCTTTACCGGCAATTAGAGCCCCGCTTGGTGGAACTCCACCAGTGTCGCCAAATGAGACCGGGTGAAGGTGGCCAATAATGGCCAGGTGTTGGCTATTCCTCGTCATATTCAAAGCGTAAGCTCGTAGAACGCCCACATTTACACACAAAATCAATGGAAACCAGATTATCCCCGTCCCGATGCACGAAGACCTCGGGCTGATCAGGGTCCTGCTCGGCCCGATGAACCTCTTCGGTTCCCCGGTGAACAATGTGCATCCCCTTGATAATGTTGGCCTGGGGTTGCACGTTGGGCATTGCCAGTTTCCTGTACTCTGAGAGATCCGTAAATCCTTCCTGGTTCTTTGCACTGTCCATCGGAACTACCGCTCCTTTTTACCATCTGTCCATATCATGATGAGGTCCACCCTGAGTCCGCCCCGCCGCGTGCTTCTGGTTATTTCTCCCCCGAGGAAATACGCTTTCCCCTTCAGGGCGGCAAGCTGTGGCTGGACAATGGAAGCATAGCAGTCCGGGCATATCCCGTGGGAAAACTGCGCAACAGACCGCTTCGTGATGTAACTTTCCACTGGTTCCCAGCGGCTCTCTCCTGCCCGAATCTGCTTGCACTTCGGACAGATGGGGAGCAATCCCTCCAGTTGCCGGACTTCACGCTGGAGGTGAACGACGCGTTCTGCCACGCGCAACCGCAGATTCAACTCGATCATGTCCGCTGGTTTGGTTACAAAGTCATCGGCCCCTGCATTCATCCCCTCCGTGTATCCGGTTTTTCTGTCCAGGGCTGTGAGAATAATGACATAGGTGTAGTCAGGATGCCCCACTTCACGGATTTTCCTGCACAACGATGGCCCGTCCATACGCGGCATCATCCAATCCGTAATAACGACAGGAGGATGGAGTTCATGGAATCGTTGATACCCCTCATCTCCGTCTTCCGCTTCTGTCACGTCATGTCCGAGTTTGACGAGTTGTGCCGCAAGAACCTGTCGGGTGACGGAGTCATCTTCTACCACAAGGATCTTCACGTACGATTCTCACAGGGTAAATAGATTTCGTGCAATTCCTCTTTCACCTTTTGGAATTCTTCTTCCAGCTCGTGAACCACGGATTCTGTCCCGGCGAGCTTTTTGTCGTGCCCCGCCACCTGAAGGGTCTGACAGAGTGACATCATGACCATGGCGCCGAGATTCCCGCTGATACCCTTCAGCGAATGCGCCGAAGCGAAGAACTTGTCGGTATCGCCAATTTCAAGTGCGTGCCAGAGTGATATAATTCGTTCGGGTGCATCCTCCAGGAAGGACCGGAGAATACGTTCAAACATCCCCTGATCGTGGCGTACGCCCAGGTCACGTAAGTGATCCAGACGGGTATGGTCCAGGCGAACGGGGCGTGTCTGTTCCACATCAACCGATGGTGGTGCGCAGAGATCGGGCTGCAGCGTGGCCCACTTGCGCAGCTTGGCCGCCAGTTCACCAAGCATCACAGGTTTTGGAAGAAAATCATCCATGCCTGCTGCCAGGCAACGTTCCTTTTCCCCCTGCAGGACATTGGCCGTCATGGCGATTATTGTCCGGTGTTTCTGGCTTCCCTCTGTCCGCCGGATGATGCGGGTAGCCTCAAATCCGTCCATCACCGGCATATGACAGTCCATCAGAATGATATCGTACTCTTGCGCGGCGAGAGCCTGGAGGACATCATTCCCTTGCGTAACAATATCGGTTTTGCACCCGAGCTTCCCGAGCATGATACTCGCCACGAGGCGGTTTGCCTCGTTGTCTTCTGCCACGAGCACGCGCAGGCCCTGAAGCCCGCCGGGTTGCACATCGGTATGCTGTTGTGCCGGGGTAGCCGAAAGTGCAGAGGGAACGGCGATACCAAGGACGACCGTGAACCAGAATGTGCTCCCTTTTCCGGCAGTACTCTCCACGCCTATCTCTCCACGCATCATCTCGACGAGTTGACGTGAGATTGCAAGGCCGAGCCCCGTTCCGCCATACTTGCGCGTTGCGGAGCCATCGACCTGCGAAAAAGACTGAAACAGTGCGCGCTGCTGATCCGCTGAGATGCCTATGCCGGTATCCTGCACGGCACAGCGAACCGTCACGGTCTCACCGGACCTGTGCTCCTGCGTAACACGTACGGTAACATCCCCCGCATCAGTAAATTTTACTGCATTCCCGATCAGGTTTGTGAGAATTTGGGTCAGCCGTATGGCATCCCCCGAGACTGCGGGAGGAAGCACGGGGTCGATCGCCACATCCAGGGTGAGTCGTTTTTCAGCCGCCCGCTGCAAAAACAGGTGTACGGATTGTTCCACAGTCGAACGCAGATCGAAGGGACGTTTTTCGAGAGTCAGTTTACCCGCTTCGATTTTGGAGAAATCCAGGATATCGTTGATTACCGTCAGCAAGGCGCTGCTGCTGCCCTGAACGATACCGACGTATTTTCGCTGTTCGGTGTCGAGGGAAGTGTTTTTCAGGAGATCGATAAGCCCGATAATACCGTTCAGCGGCGTCCGTATTTCGTGGCTCATATTTGCCAGGAACTGCCGTTTTGCCACATTGGCGACGTTTGCCTGTTCAAGAGCCACCTGCAATTCGCGTGTCCGCTCCTGTATTGCCTGTTCCAACGTCATATTGTAGTCCCGGATCTTCCGGTACAAGGAGGCATTCTCCAGCGCGTTTGCGCAGGTGAAAAGCAGAATAGAAAGCAGGTTCAGCGGAACGTCTGTAATGAGCTGGTCATTGTTCGGAAGCTCTCCGATGAACATTCCGACCACGCGCGACCGTGTTGACAGGCCGTGCAGCACAACCGAAGTACTGGTTGTCCGGGCCGGCACGACGAGTGCCCGGTTCTGGTTGATTGCCCATGCAAAGGTTCCCCCTTCGATTTGCTGGTCGATCTCTTCCTGCATACGATCCCGCTCGTTGGGCGGGTCACAGTCGGTCAGCGTCAGGTTGCCATCTTCGGCATCGTCAGTGAGAAACGCCGTCGTCTTAAAGGGCAGAATCCTGTGCACATTGGTCCTCGTAGCAGTGAGGATGGCCTGTGCATCACGATCAGCGTTAAGGCTGGTCTGAAAATCACCGAGTGATGCAACAAAGTCGAGCGCATCAAGGACCCGGTGATTCACATCCTCCAGGTGCCGGACTCTGCTTTCCGCCTGCCGGAGATGTTCGATAATATCTGAGAGCTCTGTCATGTCAGGCATCCGTCAGCATGGTTTGTAATGCATCCTGATATTGGAGGTCAATTTGATCTTCGACGCTGGAGAGCACGCTCGGCGACAGGTTCAGCCGATTCCACGCTTCCGGATCCAGGGGCGGCACAAACGTCTCTCCGCTGCTCCCCAGTCCCATCGAATGAACGATGATATCTGCGACGTGCACCATCGCGGCTTCCACCGGGAAGCGGGTCGCCGCCATGGGGCTGTGGTGGTACATAACAGCCTCCTCAAGACTGGTGGGCAGTTTCCAGGTCTGAAGCAGTACGCCGCCGACTACGGCATGCGTGAATCCGAGGCGTTCGCGTTCAACTTCATGGAGAATCTGATTTTCGGTCCTTGCCGTTGTCAGAATATCGCGCGACGGCTCCGTCAGTTTTGTGTACATCACCAGCCGCCCGATGTCGTGTAACATGCCGGCCACAAAAAACCGTTCGGCATTCGATTCCCGGCGATGTGTTCCCAGGAGGCGTGCCGCCAGGCCACAGGCAATGCTGTGCCGCCAGAAAGAATCCATACTCACAAGATCTTCCGGGAGACCCTTGAACATTTTCATCACCGAGGTCGCGAGAGCAAGCGCGCTCAGCTGCTGAGTTCCGACGATGGTCACCGCCTGTGAAATGGTCTCGACCTTCGAAGGAAAATTGTAAAAGGCGCTATTCACGATCCGGAGCAGACGTGCGGTGAGTCCGGGGTCTTCGCGGATGATCTTGGCGATGTCCGACATGGACTTCTTCGGGTTATTGATCGCCTCTTCCAGTCTCAGGTGAATCATGGGGAGGGACGAGACTTCGACGTACCCTCGCAACAGGTCGCGCGGCGTGCTATCCATGCTGATCCCCCTTCGTCTCTTGCACGCGCCGCATCGTGGCAAGCCGTGCCAGTTCTTTCAGGCCGGGATGCGTTGTTCCCGCGTGCCGGAACAGGGCGAGTGTGGCCCGCTCGGCCTCCTGGTACATCGCGGGATCCACTTCCGCCATATCCTGAACCACCATGTCTTCCTGAGCGGCTCCCTCGATGTCCGCATCTGTTACACCCCACATCTTGAAGATTTTGAGGTGCTTGTCCGAAATCACCTGCCCGGCCACCAGAAGCACACGGTTATTCCGGTCTTTGACTTCACCTGCGAGCACCATGCCCGGCCGGATATCACTGATACTGATTAGTCCCATGGGGTATTGTCCTTTTCTGTCACGTCGTTTTACAATTTGGGCAGAGCGTAGGAGAGAACGACGCGTCTGTCTTTTCGCCGACAAAATCTTCGAGCGAGTGCCAGTGATCTCCTTCATCCCGTATTCGTTTACAGTATGCGCAAATGGGCAAAAGGCCTTCAAGGCGGTTTCGTTCATGCTGGAGACTGAGAATACGTTCAGCGACACGAAGGCGGATCCGGAGTCCATCCGCCTCCAACGGCTTTATCACAAAATCATCCGCGCCGGCTTCCATCCCTTCCAGAAAATTATTCCGCCCGCTGAGCGCCGTTAACAGAATCACGTAGGTGTACAGATTGGAGTCCGCCTTCCGGATCCGTCGGGTTAATTCAATCCCGTTCACTTCCGGCATCATCCAATCTGTAATGACGAGCCGGGGATGGTCCCTTTTGTACGCCTGCCATGCATCACGGCCGTTTTCCGCCGTCAGGACTTCATGTCCCATTTTTCTGATGCGGACTGCCAGCACATAGCTGGAGACGGGATCGTCTTCTGCAATAAGGACCTTCATTGCGCCTTCTCATGTGACAGGAGATAGGTGTCCAGTGCGGCTGTGACGGATGCAAATTCACGTTCGAGTTTTCCAATCAGATCGCCGGCTCCCTCTACCGATCCCGTTTTCCCGATCATCTGGAGGTCCTGGGCAACTGCCGCCATGCCCCGCGCACCGATGTTACCGCAGCTTCCCTTAAGCGCATGTGCCACCTGCCCGAGCACAACCGGATCACCTGTTTCCGATGCTACAACCAGCTGGACAATCCGTGATGAAGTGTCCTCTACAAATCGCTGCAGAATCAACGCAAGCCATTGAGGATCTTCTTCATCCCCGAGATCTGCCAGCTCATCCAGGCGTACGATGTCAATGGCCAGGTCAGCCGGAGGGTGCACGTCAGGGACAGATAACGACGAATCGTTGTCATTTCTTTTCCCGCTCCATCGTTCAATCATGTTCCCCAGATCCTTTTGTCCCATCGGTTTCGAGATGTAATCATCCATCCCCGCCGCCAGACATTTTTCTTTTTCACCGTCTAATGCGTTTGCTGTCATGGCAATAATCACCGTATGTTTGTGAGTCCCTTCCATTGTCCGTATTGTTGATGTGGCAGCAAACCCATCCAGTTCTGGCATCGTGCAGTCCATAAACACCAGATCATACGGAACCGTCAGCACGGCATTCACTGCTTCAAGGCCGTTTGCAACAACATCGGCGCGACATCCGATCTTCGTGAGCATACCGACTGCAACCTGCTGGTTCGCAGGATTATCCTCGGCGACCAGAACACGAAGGGAACGTGGAACGGTTGTCGATGATATCGCCGCCGGGAGATCGTACCGGTCGGAGGGAGCGTCTCCGGATTCCGTCCGCTGCTGGAACAAGGGATGAAGCCCTTCACGTAGCGCTCGCTCGTTCACGGGATTTGTCAGAGACAGCATACCACCCGTCGTCTCTGGTTTTTTGCCGGTCAGCTTGCGAAACGTGGCAGTAAACCAGAATTCGCTTCCCTTTCCGTGCTCGCTGTTCACTCCGATCGTTCCCCCCATCAATTCGGCGAGCTGTTTCGAAATCATCAGACCCAGACCGGTCCCTCCGTACTTGCGGGTCGTCGACCCGTCCGTCTGTGAAAACGCGCGAAACAGCCGCGTGCGATCTTCCGGCGTAATGCCGATGCCGGTATCAGCCACCCCGAATCGCAGGTGAACATCCTCTGCGGTCTCAGCTTCCGGCGTTACGGTCACGGATACCTCCCCTGCGTCAGTGAACTTCACCGCGTTACTGACGAGGTTTACGAGTATCTGGCGCAGCCGGCCGGGATCTCCATGGAGAGTATCAGGCACGGTCTGGTACACGGCACAGGAAAGTTCGAGGTGCTTTTCGTGCGCGGTGGGGGCAAGCAAACCCACAGCCTCTTCAACAATGGTCCTCAGCTCAAAGTCCACACATTCCAGCGCCATTTTTCCAGCTTCAATCTTCGAGAAATCGAGAATCTCATTGATGATGGTCAGCAGCGCGCTTCCGGAAGTCCGGATGACCTCCGTAAACTCCCGCTGCTCCGGGGTGAGTGTCGTATCCAGCAGAAGGCCTGTCATGCCAATGACGCCGTTCATCGGCGTCCGGATTTCATGACTCATGTTTGCTACAAACTCGGATTTGAAGCGGGATGCCTGGACTGCCTCTTCTTTTGCCTGACGGAGTTCTACTGCCTGGACTTCAAGCAGGCGGGCCTGCTCTTCGGCTTTCGTTTTTGCTTCAAGCAGTCTGGCCGCATAGACGGCCAGAGCCTGTTCCGCTGTCTTTCGTTCCGTAATATCCCGGAACAGGCTCAAGAGCATGGCATCCTGCCCCTCGATTTCCACAAAAGCGTTCGAGACAGAAAACCAGACCCGGCGTTGATCCCAGAACGTCATTTCTGATTCAAAAAAGGGCTCCACCGTCCGCGTTTCGAACCGTTGTTTATACCGGTCTAGGATGTGACCCTCATCCCCTTGACAATAGAACGAGTCAATCATGCTGCCTTCCAATTGATCCCTCGGTTTCCCCACAAGGCGGCAGAAGGCCTCATTGACCATCAAGACTTTTCCCTCAGGGTCGGTCAGCCGCATCCCCTCGAGCGAATTCTCCCACACCGATCGAAATTGCGCCTCTGATTGCCGGATATGCTCCTCAGCCTGCTGTCGCTCCGAGATGTCCCGGGAGACAATCACTGCACCCAGCCCCTGACCATCCCGGACGAGCCTGGATGATGTGAGGGACATCCAGAATTCAGTTCCTGTCTTGGTACGACCGACAAGATCACCACTCCATCCACCCCGGAGAGTTCCCCGCACGATCCCTCGGACCGTGTCACGAGAGATGCTCTGCGAAAGTAATTCCGCCACGTTCATTCCCACCGTCTCTTGCAACGAGTATCCGAATCGGTCAAGTGCCGCCCTGTTGACATATGTAATACGTCCACGTGTGTCCGTGATTACCACGAATTCCCCTATACATCTTGTGACATGCGCGAGGCGCTCAAGCTCCTCCTGAGAATGTGTTGATCCGGAGAATTCGCGAGCGGCATTGAAGACGTGTACCGACCCCGTTGCAACACCGCGGGCATCCACGACCGGGGTGACCGTTCGTTCGACTGCTGTTCTGCGGCCATCCCGGCCGATAAGGACCGTCTTCTGGCCGGAGCACGCGACATCATCCAGGTTGTAGAGCTCACTGACGTTCTGTCCCAGCGCCTCGGGTCGTGTCCAGCCGGTCATTCGTTCGGCGACGGGATTGATCAGGCAGACAACACCATGGACATCCGTCGTGATCACGCCTTCCGTAATGGACCCTAATGTCGCGACCATAAGATGTTCGTTTTGCTTGAGGAGCCGTTCGGTCGTATTTTTGTACAGTGCCATTTCGATCGTCGTGTGGAGTTCCCGTTCATCAAACGGCTTCAGGACGTAACCGAACGGACCTGTCACTTTCGCCCGGTGAAGGGTTATCTCATCCGAGTGTGCAGTCACAAATACAATCGGGACATCCCGGACTTTGAGTATCTCTTCGGCGGCCCTGATGCCATCGATCCCATCCCCGAGGGTGACATCCATGAGAATAATGTCCGGTCCCTTTTCCATCGCGGCGGTGATTGCTTCTTCACCTGAACTTGCCATGCCGACGACGGTATACCCGAACCGTTCCAGACCATGCCGGATGTCGCAGGCGACAATACGTTCATCTTCGACAATAAGTATGTTCACGCTGGGCATGGGCTCTCTGACCAGTAATGGGATCAGGGCGGGATCGAGGACCTGTTGATGCGATCTCCGCCACGTGAGTTCTCCTCTAATGCCATGCCAAGGGGAAGTCGCCCGGAATTGGTCAGGAGTGTTGGTTTTTCGCCGATTCAACTGGATCTGAGGGGCAAGGCAACCCCGGAGTGGGCGCATCGGAGGAGTGAAACGTTGTTGGTGGTTAGCTGTAGCCAGATGGATGAAACACCGGGGTGGTTCCGTGAATGGGGTTCCCGCCGGGGGCGGTGGATGTGTTTCGGAAGTCGTCCGGATTACGAGGGAGCATATTCAAGGGGTGGTGAGATTTCCAGCGTCCTCTGATTCTCGATCGGATCTTCATCACGGTCGTCGTCGAGGGAAAAGTACCTGCAATCAGTAAAGTGAGCCGGGCCGTTATCGTCCCATACATGGCTGCATTCGGCACATCGTTCGATTTCTTCAAGAGCGGGAAATCGGTGTTCAGTGCGTGGCTTCATAGTTCCCTCTCTGCTCTGATGGGGACATGAGGTGTTGATGGAGCGAGCTCATGTCGTGTGGTTTGCACAGGACATCCTCGATGGAGGCTGCGTGTGCCTGTTCCCGCACGAAGCGGGGAAGATATCCGGACATAAGGATCATTCGGGCGCGAACGTTACGCGCTTGCAGCATCTGCGCCAACTCTATTCCGTTCATCCCCGGGAGGTAATAGTCTATGAGCACGACATCCACACTCGACCAGGTAGCTTCCCGCAGCGCGTCTTCTGCTGTTGCGACACCACAGGTCTCAAACCCCAGCGATGAGAGATATGTCATCAGGGCTTTTCGAAAAAGCTGATCGTCCTCAACAATGAGAATTGTCCGCAGCCGCTCCGGAGATGTCCGATCCTGTAAATTCACCATACCTCCCGTATTCTCTGAACATCGAATTCCAAAAGGCATGCCAGCCCTGGTCGGGGTGGAAAAATGGTGAACCACGTCACTTTCAGCAGGTTCTTGGTGTTCGACAATTGTTAAAAGGTAACAGGGCGTGCTGAATATCAGCCACTTGAGCGGAAGGGCCGCGGAAAAGAAGGTGTTATGGAGAGCGGTGAGGCCTGAACAGACCTTTATTTTTTGGCTGGCTATTTATCCCCATCCAGAACATTGCGTACAAGCTGGACAAAGGCCTCGGGATGAAATGGTTTTTGAATGGCCTGCAGTTGTTCCTCTTCGAGTAAGGCGGAAATTACCTGGTCAGGCATGTACCCCGTGCAGAAGAAAGCCTTTAAGTCAGGCCGGATCTTCTTGAGCTCGATGTACGTCTGGCCGCCGTCCATCCCGGGCATCACAAGATCGAGCACAACCAGCCTGACGTCGTCGGGTTGCCGACGGAAAATCTCCACCGCCTCCTGTCCGGTGCTTGCGATGAGCACCGTGTACCCCTGTTCTTCAAGAAGCTCACGTCCGAGTTCCTGCATGGATTCTTCGTCATCAACAATGAGCACGGTTTCGGTGCTGTCTGAGGTCACCAGAGGCGCCTTCTGGACCGGGGCACGTTCCGGAGCCCCATCCACGGCCGAGAAGTACACATGAAATGTCGTTCCCTGTCCCTCTTCGCTGTCTACAACAATGATACCCCGGTGATTACGGATGATGCTATAGACCACCGAAAGTCCAAGACCGGTTCCCCGCCCGCGTTCTTTGGTCGTAAAAAAAGGATCGAAGATATGTTCCCGTATTTTTTCCGGGATCCCCATGCCGTCATCACTGACGCGGATCTCCACATAGTGTTCAGCGGTTGAGGAGAGCATGAGGGAGCTGACACGGTCGCCGACCCGCCCGTTCAAGACCTCGAGGGAAATGGTGCCCGTGGCATTCCCTCCCTTCGCCATAATCGCGTCGCGGGCGTTCACGCAGAGATTGAGCAAGACCTGATACAACTCCCCGTGATCTCCGAGGATTGCTCTGATATCGTCATCGATGTGCCGTGTGATCGTAATGCTGCGGGGAAAGGTTTCGACGCATAAACCGTGCACTTCATCCACGATTTGTGACACATTTACCGTAACACTCTCTCGCTTCGCCTTTCGGGCAAACGAAAGCAGCTGGGCTGAAAGCTCAGCACCCCGGGTGGCTGATTTTTCGATCGTGGCGCTGTACTTAAGAACCTTCTCGGGCTCCTGTGCATGCTTCTTGATCTGAAGAACAAATCCGATGACATTGTTAAGAATATTGTTGAAATCATGGGCAATACCACTGGCCAGCGTGCCGATACTTTCCATCTTGTGGGACTGCCGGACTTGTTCCTCGAGTTTTTTCCGTTCCGTAATATCGTAGATATACCCCTTGTATTCAGCGAGCTGGTCATCCGTCGAGACCGTAGCGATCGCGTTTGTAACGACATGAATCACCTGGCCGTCCGGCCGGACAAGATCAAGTTCGTATTCTTCCACGCGGCCGCGTGTGCGAAGGATGTCAAAAAATGTATCCCGCGCTTCAGGCCACGAAAACAGGGAGAGCACGTTACACTGCATTGCACTCACGACCGACGCAAATCCGAGAATTCGAGCAAACGCGGGGTTACAGTCAAGGAGAGTGCCATCGATACGGGCAATAAAATCGCCGGTCAGATCTTCCTCGAAGAACCGCCTGTACCGCTCTTCACTCTCCCGCAGATCGTTTTCCGCCTTGAGGCGGTCCGTGATATCCCGGATGATGACCGTGTACAGTCGTTCTCCGAGTGTTTCAATTTGCGAGATGGACGCCTCCATGTGGAACTCTGTTCCATCGGCCCGGAGCCCGAGAACGGCATCGGATTCGCCCATCCGGCGTTTGGTCGCACCCGATTTGCCAAACATTTCGATGTGCCTGGCGTGGGCTTCGCGGAATCGCTCCGGCAGGAACACGTCAAGGTCTTTGCCCACCGCATGTGCGGCAGAGCACCGGAACATATGTTCTGCAGCGGTGTTAAACACCACAATGCGACGCGCACTGTTGATCGTAATGATGGCGTCCATCGCGGATGCGATGATCCCTGCGGTGCGTGCTTCGCTCAACCGGAGAGCATCTTCCGCGCGGCGCTGTTCGGTCACATCCCGGAAGACAACAACGATACCGTTGGTCTCACCCCGATCATCCTTGATCGGGGCGGCACTTTCTTCAACAGGAATCCGTTTCCCCGTCTTGCTGATGAGCACGGTCGTCCCACCATTCCGTGTATCTACGGGCTCAAAGGCAGTCTGGAACACATCGGCCAGCTGCCGCCCGGTCGCGCCTTCGAGGGTCCAGCCGGTCAGTTGTTCTGCAACCGGATTCATGAACGTTATTGCACCACGGGTATCCGCCGCGATAATAGCATCCCCGATGCTGCGCAGCGTGGTGGCAAGCCAGCGCTCGCTCTCGCGCAAACGGGCTTCCATCCGGTGTTTGTACAACGCCATCTCGATGGTGATCGAGAGCTCCCTCTCCTCAAAGGGTTTCAGGATATACCCGAATGCATCGGTGACCTTCGCCCGCTGGAGCGTATTCTCGTCGGCATAGGCGGTGAGGTACACGATCGGGAGGTCGAAAAGGGTCCGTATCCTGTCGGCTGCGGTAATGCCGTCAACGTCACCCTTGAGCATGATGTCCATAAGCACAAGGTCCGGCCGATGCCGCCCCGCTTCTTCAATGGCCTCTTTTGCGGTCGCAGCAATTGCCACCACCGTGTAACCGCGGCGCTTCAGCCGGGTTGCGATGTCCTTTGCAACAATATGTTCGTCTTCAACAACAAGGATGGACGCGGGGGTCATTCCTGTGTGCTCCGGGTATTGGAAAATATGGGATCACTCGCACGGTGCTCATGCATCACTCCCCCCCCGGGGTTTTTTCAACGTACTCAGGGTACAACCTTTTCATGCACTCCGGACATAAACCGTGACTGAATTCCGCTTGTGTATGTTCTGTGAGATACCGTTCCACCTGGGTCCAGTATCCGTGATCGTCACGGATCATCTTGCACGAAGAACAGATGGGTAACAGTCCGCTGAGCGTCTTGACGTTGGCGATGGCGTTCAGAAGATCGTCCTGGATACGCCGGCGCTGCGAGAGTTCTTCCTGCAGGGCGGCGGTCCTGTCGTTCACCCGGATTTCCAGATCAATGCCGATCCGCTGTAATTCCTCTGCCGAGTGACGGCGTTCGGTGGTTGCTGCTCCCAGGAGCAACCCGGTAACAGCAACCGCAGCGGCATATCCGTAGAAAAATACCATTGCCACGTTGACACTCTGGTCGGCAAATGGTCCTTCGCCCCGCACGGCACCCCAGATCGCCAGCAGGATTGTGAGTGCGATCGTGGCCGTGGCGCCCCGTTGGCCAAATCGTAATGCCGCCCAGATGACAAACGGGAAGGAGAGGAATGAGAGCGATTGGCTGTATTCTGAGGGCAGCACACCGCCGTACACCAGAAATACCGCGGGAAGCACCGTGAGCACAAGAACGGTTGCCTCGGCAAACCGCACGCGCGTCCACGGTTGTTCCGACCGGACCGACCACGACAGGAGCAACGCACCACAGATCAATATGCCCATTGCATCACAAAGCCACCAGGTCCGCCAGGCCCTGCCTGCGTCCATCCACGGGACGATCCCATTGATTCCCAGGCCCAGCGTGCCGATGGTCGCGCCCACCATGGCGGCAATCGCAACGCCAAAGACAAGGAACCCGAGAACGTCACGCACCCGCCCGAGATCATGTCTGAATTTTGTTGCGTTCCGGAGAAAAAACGCACCGAGTGTCGCCTCGATGAGATTCGCCACAGCAGTCGTCAGGGCCAGAAGAACAGGGCCACCATTCACCAGCGTAGCGGCGACCGAACCGAGAATGATCGCCGGCCAGACACGGAATCCAAAAAGAACAATCGCTGCCAGGCCAACGCCTGAGGCCAGCCAGACGAGAGTGAGGTTCTGAAATACGGGGGCAAAACGAAGCCCGAGCGTAGCGGTTCCGATATAGGTAAGGACAACCGCCAGTTGGACGAACAGCCGATGCCGGTCTAACCACAAAATGACAGGCAAACGGTCGATCGGTTCTCCTAACGTTGTGTCAGGGTCAGACACAGGCTCTCCAGTTTGTTCCCAAGTCCGCGGTACGCAAGACCGGACACGTGTACTCCCTTATGCCCCCCCCCGCGTACCCCCAGGCGGAGCGGTCGTGCCTCCAGAATCGCCGCATGTTCAAAGTGAAGGCAGATCTTCTGCTCGTCTTCTGCCGACATCAACAATTCGCGGAGAGGAAGACCACACAACTCCCCGGCAGTCCATCCTGTGAGTGTCTCCACCGCCGGCGTAACACCCACGATAGTCCCTTTGGCATCCGTATGGAGGCTTGCTTCACCCGGCGTTCCTGACCCTGTGGCGTCCGGTGACCGGCTTTCAACCGGAATGGATGGCACCGCGGGCGTGCGGACCCGGCTATCAAGAATACATTGTGTCATCTCGTACATGCCGCGGTGATCAACGGCGATATTCCCCTTAAACGCACCGGAGCGAACTGTGCCATCCTTGAGAACCACATCCAGGACCACAGTATCGGTAGCGGGCGAGTGGCGGAATTGGGTCACGTTCGCGACGAAGCGGTCAACACTCGAGGGGATAAGGAATTCTCCAAACCAGCGCCCGATGACTTCGTCCGGAGTGAATCCGAACAGCTCAAGCCAGGCCTTATTCACCCGGAGTAGATGGCCATCGGCATCAATCGACTGGAAGGGCACCGGAGCATTCTCGAACAGAAGACGGAACCGTTCCTCGCTTTCGCGCAGCCGTTTTTCCGATTGATGTTTATACAGCGCCATTTCAATGGTTGAGTATAATCCGCGTTCATCAAACGGTTTCAGAATATATCCGAATGCTTCCGTTACCTTCGCCCGCGCCAGGGTGGCTTCATCAGATGAGGCAGTGATGTACACCACCGGTATATCAAACCGATCCCGGATCTGCTCCGCTGCCTGGATACCATCCATGTCTCCCGGCAGGAGTATGTCCATCACAACAAGATCCGGCCGTGTCGCTTCACACCGCTGAACAGCATCCCGGCCCGTCGTGGCCCGGCCACCGATCGTATACCCGAGTGTTGTAAGCCAGTGGGCGAGGTCTTCGGCGACGATAAGTTCGTCCTCGACCACCATAATGGTTTTCTTACGCATGCGCCCTCATCATTTTCGGAATGCCATAATAAACTCAGCACCGGGCCCCCTCTGCTGCAAAGTCATCTCACCCTGAACCTGGTCCGCCAGCATCCGGATCAAGGTGAGACCGAGACTGTCGGATGTCTCAAAATCGATGGATACCGGAAACCCGATGCCGTTGTCGCGCACCGCAAGCTGGACACGGTCGTCACTGACCGGGTGCAGGTCAATGTCAATCCTACCACCCCGCCCTTCCGGAAACGCATATTTCAGGGCATTGGTCACGAGTTCGTTCACGATGATGCCGCACGGGATCGCCCGGTCAACGGCCAACAGCACCCGGCTGGCATTCACGTTGAGGAGGACGCCATGGGCACCGATTCCGTAGGACCGGAAAAGTTGTGCTGTCAATTCACGCAGGTAGTCCCCGAAATCAATCTCTGCGAGATTCCGTGATTGGTACAACTTTTCATGAATCAAGGCCATCGATTTGACCCGGTTCTGGCTTTCCTTGAACAACTTCACCATCTCCTGGTCTTTCAGGTACTCCGATTGCAGGCTCAGCAAGCTCGAGATGACCTGCAGATTGTTCTTGACGCGGTGGTGAATCTCTTTGAGAAGGACTTCCTTTTCCCGGAGTGATGACCGGAGTTCCTCTTCGGCGACCCGGCGGGCTGTAATATCACGTGCCACACCTACCATCGCAACGGGTTCATTTTCGTCGTTACGCACCACCGACGTCCAGAATTCCACCGGAAAGAGACTGCCATCGGCGCGGCGATTCATGAGCTCGCCATACCATCCATCGGTCAGCGTCTGCTCCTTACTCTGCGCCAGCTCTTGCGCCACCGTTGATTCGGGACGTATTTTGGCAATGTCACTTCCGAGAAGTTCATCTTCCGTGTAGCCGTATGTCGAGAGGAAAGCATCGTTGACAAAGAGAATCCTGTCGTTCAGGTCTGTGATGCTCACACTATCGCGCGTGCTGGTGATCGTATGGGCCAGGAGCCGCAGTTCCCGTTCGGCGTCTTTACGTTCAGTGATATCGCTCAGACTCCCCCACACCCGTACCAACGCGCCGTTTTCAATTGTCCCTGCAAGATTGTGCAGAACGTGCCGGTGTGCACCATCCTGAGCAACCAGATGGTCCTCCCAATTACTCAGGCGATATCCGGATTGCACAAACGTTGTGAGGGTCTTGTGCTCCTCGATAGTGTCCGCCTGGAGCAGAGTTTTGAATGGCATGCCGATGATGGTGCTTGGCTGATCGAACCCGAACAGGCGGGCCAGGGACGGGTTACATTCCGCAACATACGCATGGTTCAGGATACGCTGGACCTGCTCCTCGACGGGCAGCGTGCAGGGAATGGCTTTTTCCGTTTCAATGCGCCAGATCCCCTCGTTGCTGTTCTCCACAAACGTCCGGTACCGCTCCTCGCTCTCCCGCAGGCGCTGTTCAGATTTCTTGCGGTCGGTGATATCGCGTGACAGAGTTGCGACGGCAGCAACGGCGCCGCCCGCATCCTTCATCGGTGAGATTTGATCCAGGAACCAGTGGGTCTGACCATCCCAATCCATGCGTGTTTCTTCAGCAAATCCCTGACCCGTTTCGACGACCCTCCGGATCCGGTTCAGCATTGAATCAGAGGCGTTCCTCCCGGAGGGGTTTCCAGCCAATATCCCGTGCACCCGTGCCATACAGGGTCCCAAACGATGGGAGTCGTTGGTGAAGAGATACCGGCCATCGGGATCCTGAAGGACAACCAGCTCATCCGTATTTTCCGCCAGGGCACGCAGACGGCTTTCGTCCGGATACCCTGAAACGCGTGCCATTTCCGGAGCGGGCATGTCGCTCACCTCTTCGGGCAACGCTACGAGAATACACGTTTCTCCGGAGGCAACAACGCGGCATCGGATCGGCCGGTCGGGCTGTGCGAGCAGACCGAGCGATTCCAGAGTTGACGACGTCCCCGCCGATCTCACGGATTCAATCACCGCCCGCACCTGCGAGAGTCCTTCGGTTGTAAGAACTGTTTCCAGCTGGAGGCCGATCGTTTCCGTCGCCGGTATACCCGTACAACATTCCGCAGCTCGGTTCCAGAAGACAATCTCCTCTTCGCGCCCGATGCCGATGCACATTTCATCCATGGCAGCCACCAGCGTGTGCAGGCGAGCCGATGCGAGACCGGCCGCACGCTCGGCGGTATGCCGCGGTGTGATGTCGGTGATGACACTGACGTATCCTGCACATCGTGACTTGTTAAACCGGGGGTTCCCCGTGAACAGCAACCAGCGGTAGTCTCCCTCCCGGTTGCGGTACCGGCATTCAAACCTGAATGGTTGTCGGGCGCGCACCGCGGCGGAAAACGATGCGATCGCCTGTGCACGGTCCTCCGGATGCAGGAACATGTGCCATCGGTCGCCGCGCAAAGAGGCGATCGTGGTTCCGGCGAAGGACACAAAGGATGTATTGGCATACGTCAGTCCCCCGCCGGGATCGATCATCACGATCATGCCGGGAACCTCTTCAGCAAGCGCACGCAGTGCAATCCGGGGGGAGCCCGTCATCAGCGTTTTCCCCCGTTGCCGAGTTTGCCCGGTTTGTCTCGTGACGGTTTTTCTGCGCCGGCTTTCGCCCATGGTCAGACACTCGTGCGGTAAGTACGCTGTTCGGGCCTGATGCCGAGTTGTTCCATTCGATAACGGAGTTTTGACCTGGTGAGCCCCAGGACTTTTGCCGCCTGCACCTGATTCCCGCCCACGATATCCAGTGTTTTGAGAATAAGGTCCTTCATGACCTCGCTCATCCGGATTCCCTGGGAGGGGATCTCCAGCATGAAGGACTTGCCATTTCCTGACATCGAAGGGTTGGTCGTGCCGGCATTCCGCAGGAAGCTGAAGTGATCAACCTGCAGTGCGGGCACATTGTTGAGCAGCACAACCCGTTCCAGAGCGTTCCTGAGCTCTCGCACATTCCCTTTCCAGCCCAGCTGTTCAAGGAACTGCAGCGCTTCCGGAGCGATAGAAGGAACAGGCCGGTTGAACCTGCGGCAGAATTCGGCAAGAAATGCTTTGGCGAGCTCGCTCACGTCTTCCCGGCGATTCCGCAACGGTGGGATACGCACCGAGGCGACATTCAGACGATAGAAGAGATCTTCGCGGAAGCGACCTTCTTCGACTTCGCGGGCCAGTTCCTTGTTTGATGCCGCGATAACACGCACATCCACACTGATTTCCTTGGTGCCACCCAAGCGGTAAAAACGTTTTTCTTCGAGTACACGGAGCAGCTTGACCTGCATGTCCAGCGAGAGTTCGCGGATTTCATCAAGCAGGATTGTGCCACCGTCCGCCAGCTCAAATTTTCCCTGTTTCATTTTTTCGGTTGCGCCCGTGAATGCACCCTTCTCGTATCCGAAGAATTCACTCTCTGCAAGCTCCTTCGGGATGGCGCCGCAATTGAGGGTGATAAACGGTTTATCGCGGCGTGAACTTTGCTGGTGAATAAACCGCGCCATGAGTTCCTTTCCCGTTCCGCTTTCCCCTTCGATCAGCACCGTCGTGTTCTCACCAAGAGCCAGCTTCTCCGCTGTTTCCAGCGCACGCCGTAATGCCGGACTCCTGCCGATGATCCCTGATCGTGACCGTTCTTCTTCAAGCTCTTCCTGGAGCAATTTGACCTGTGTCTGCAGCCGAGCATGGTTGAGATTCTTCTCGATCAGAACGCCGAGGTGATTAAGGTCAAATGGCTTGACGACAAAATCAGCGGCACCTTCCTTCATTGCGCGAACGGCAAGGGAGACGTCCGAATGCGCGGTCATCATCAATACCGGCGTCGTCCATCCTTCAAGCCGCATGCGGTTCAGAAGCTGAATCCCGTTAACTTCTCCCATGTAAATATCCAGGAGGACAAGATCCGGTTTCTGGTCGTCCAGAAACTGGAAGAAGTCCTCCCCGCGGCTGCAAAGGGCTACCGTATAGCCGAGCTCGCCCAGGATCTTTTTGAGTGTGGTTCCCAGGATGGGCTCATCATCAGCCACCAGTATCCGTGCCTTCGCCATGGCGAATTCCTTTTCTTAGGTGTGAATTGGTAACAAAAGTCGAACGATGGTTCCCCCTCCCTCGGCAGGGTCAATACGGATGTCACCCTTGTGTTTCTCCACGATCTGTTTTGAGATCGAGAGGCCGAGTCCCGTTCCACCTGATTTTGTCGTGTAAAATTGTTCAAAGAGGTGCTTGCGCTGCTCTGCAGACAGTCCCGGACCGTGATCCCGCACGCCCAGCTCCACAAATGGCTGGTCCAGGTGATCCGGATGCACGAGGGCAGTCGACAGCTCCACAGTCCCTCCGTCGGGAGACGCATCAATAGCATTCTGTACAATATTCAAAACGACCTGCTGAATTTGTTTGGCATCGATACGGATAGAAGGAAGCACCTCAGCGTAGGAAGTCACAAAACGCACGTCCTGTTGCTGGACGGAAAGTTTGATAAATCCCAGGACCTGCGGAACAAGATCATTGAGCTGTTGTTCTTTCAAGACGGGGGGTGTCACGCGGGCGAGATTGAGCGTATTCTCGATGACCGCTTCAATGCGCTTGGTACCCTCCAGCGCGTCGCGCAACGAATCGCACAATTCGGGTTGCTGCTGCGTCTTGAAGATCATGTACTGAAGGTTCAGAGCTATGGCGGAAAGCGGGTTTCGAATTTCGTGCGCTATGCCTGCCGCCAGCCGCCCCATCAGCGTCATCTTCTCCGCCTGAAGCAATTGATCCCGCATTTTCTTTTGTTCGCTGATGTCCCGGACATATAACAACACGCGTGTGTCCTGCGGACGGGTCACCGGTCCGACACCGATGTCTACCTGGACGGAGGTCCCGTCTTTGCGTGTAATCATGGTTTCGCCCGATGCAAACCGGGCGGTGTCAAGCATAGTTGCCGTAAAGTCCCCACCGGCTACCGGGAGATGAGACATCGCCAGCAATTCTTCACGGGCAAATCCAAGGAGTTCGATGCCTGCCCGATTCACATCGAGCACCTTCCCTGTTTCGCGATCCAGCACAAAAATTGTTATACTCGCATGGTCGAACAACGTCCGGTACCTGTCTTCCGAAGCCTGGATCTCCCGGTTCTTCCGGATGAGCGTGTCCGCATACATCTCCAGCTCGGCCATTTTCTCTTCCAGTTTCTTGATCACAATGGCACGGTGTTTTTCAAGAAACTCCTGATCGTCAATGGGCCCCAGCACCGGGGCGGGCTCTTCAGGTTTGCGGCCGTACTGCTGTTGCGCCAGTTCGTTGATGGCTTGGACCAGCGCGCCAAGCCCGGCGTACTTTACGACATAGCGGTCGACCCCGATGCTGCGGGCAAATTCCTGGTCCGTCGCATCGACGTAGTTGCCGGTGTAGATGATAAAGGGAACAGAGGCATAGGAAGAGAGCGTCCGGATTTCCTTACAGAGCTGAAATCCGTCCATTTTGGGCATCATGGCGTCCGCCACAATCATGTGGACTTGTTCCTGGTTCGCCAGCGCTAGGGCTTCGACGCCATTTTTCGCCATGAGAGGAGAATAACCGTTCTCTGAAAGGACATCTTCCAGCAACTCTAGATTCTCCTGCACATCATCGACCAGCAGTATTCTCAGTCGATGGGCGTCACCGATCTGTGGACTACTTATCTCAGACGGATTCATCATGGACACATCACTTTGGATAGTGATTGTACGCAAAGGGGGAATCGTAACCAAGGTACCAATATTGGCCACGTGGTCGCAATACGCAAATCTACGTATTTCCGGGGGAGAATTCTACGTAGATGGCCAATTATCCCCAGGGCGGGGTGCCGTGTGGCCGGATCTACCGGGGAAGGATTACTATGCCGTTCTTAATGGCATACGCCACTAATCCGGCACTTTCGTGGATATCCAGCTTTTTCATGATATTGTGACAATGGGTGTCAACCGTACGGGGGCTAATATGAAGCAGATCAGCGGCCTCCTGATGTGTCTTTCCTTCAGCAATAAGCTGGAGGATTTCCCGTTCACGGGAGGTCAGGCGGCTATCCGGAAGCTGCCGGGCAGTCGACTCAGGTCCGGGAGTCTCTCCGGACTGCATAAATGAATCGAGGAGAATTCTGGATACGGAGGGGCTGAAAAAGGCATGGCCGCCATGGACCGCCCTGATGGCGGCGTAGAGTTCCTCGGCCGAGCTGTTTTTCAGCAGATAACCGTTCGCTCCGCTCCGCACCACCTGCAGAACATAGTCTTCGTTGTCATGGGCGGACAGAACGAGGACTTTCACGTGGGGTGACTCTTTTTTGATCCGGAGCGTAGCTTCAAGGCCGTTGAGTCCCGGCATGCTGATGTCCATAAGCACAACATCCGGGTCAAGTTTCAGGGTCAGATCAACAGCAACACGGCCATCCGATGCCTCCCCGATGACCTCGAGTCCTTCCGCCAGCGAGAGCAAGGAAACAAGGCCACGGCGCACGATGGTGTGGTCATCGGCAACGAGGACGCCGATTGGTTGGGATTTCATGGGGCGAGACACATATGCATGCCAATGTACGTGAATCGGGCAAGAGTGTCAACCGGGCAACCATGGCAGGGGTACGGCGTACAGTCTGTTACTTGTCAGAAGGTTGTTTCTTGATGTCCTTCAGAATCGCGTCTACAACTTTTTCCGTGACATCCCTCTGGAAATAGAATCCCTTCCGGATCTTCTCCCGGATGGCGCCAAAGCGGGTGGACTGATTGGCTTCGTAAAGAGCCCGTGCTTCATCCGATACTTCTACGCGATCGGATTTTTCTTCTGAATCCTTTTCGCCCTTTGCCCGGGGGATGGATTTCTGGGCGGGCTGCGGTTTATTCCCCTTTATCGGATCCACAGATCCCGAGGAAGTAATAATCTCCTGTATCGCCATGAAAATACCTCGTCCTTGGAAACTTTCCGCACCGGGACCCTTCGGGCCACGTGCAGGGTTGTTTCTGTTATGTGTGTTTCCCTGCTTTCAGCGCCTGTGTCATGGCCTTTTCCTCATACTGCATCAGCTTCCGGGTCTCCTTCAAGGCCTGATAGAACTTTCCGTTATAGATCGCTTCGCTGATGGTCTTAAAAAGTTCTGTCGTGCTGGGTGCGGCATGGATAATATCCCGTGCGAGATCCCAGTAATCCTTTTGATACTTGGGAAGATTCTCGCCATCAATATACATCAGCTGGATGACAAAGTACACTTTTTTGCAGGGAGTATCCGCCTTCGTTTCGCTCAAAATTTCTTTTTCGCGGAGGAGGGGGACCTTATTCTCCACCATCAATTCAATGGTTTTGCCGGTGGCGTTTCGTAGTACCGCGCCACCGGCAATAACCCGTTCATTGACTTTTAGTGACAACTTCAGAGCCATAAAGCTATCCCAAGAGTTGCTCCATCTGTGCTGCGCCACCATGGGCAAGGCCCACAGACTGCACGGCAATCTCGTGCCGGACCTCACCGCTTCGTGCTTGCGCCCCCGCTTCATCCATACCCCGGTCGTACGTAGAACCGGGGATGTCGAAGGTTTGTTCCCGGAGACGTTGCCGACGCGCCTGCAACGTGACCTCGGCATCATCCAGGTGTTGAATGGTCTGTGTGATGTCCTGGTCGGTGACCTCTTCAGGTGGCAGGAGCTCAGGCAGACGGAGCCCCAGGGGACCCGTTTGCACATCCTCTTTCCGTACCGTCCTGGTCAGTCCATTCGGTTCAATCGTAAAGGTCCAGTCGTCTCCTGCCCCCTGCTGCGCCTTTTTCGTCCGAACCGCGAGCGTCCCTGCTTCTACTTCGGGAGGCACGGTAAGTCTGTCAATCATAACACGAAGGGCTGCATACCCCCGCAAACGTCGAACGCGCTCCTCACTGCCTGGAGGGAAGGGGGGATAACTTTTGGTCACCACTTCCAGCTCCTTTTTCATCGCGTGGATCGTCGTGCCGACGGCCTTCATGGCCTGGTCCATCGTCCTGATGGTCGCCGCGACGGCGTTCGAACGGTCGTGCAGCGCCGCAAGGCGTTGAAACTCCGGCGCTGTTCGTGAGATGCTTGAATGACCAACCGAACTTTTTTCGACCTCCTGATGTGTTCCGGATCCCGTCTGGGAGGCAAGTCTGTCAAGCCGCTCCTGGGACCGCCCCAGACCCCTCGGGCCTTGATCGAATCCTATGTTGAGTATTGACATTTCTCACCTCGTGTACCAGCGGCCGGGAGGAGGAACTATTCCTCCTCCCGCACTGGCGTGATCATCGTTATCCGGACTAGAACAGACGCAGGACTGACTGCGCGTTCTGGGCTGACAGGCTCAAAGCTGTTGTTCCCAGAGACTGCCGGGTCTGCAGCATGAGCATATTTGCACCTTCCTCGTTCATGTCGGCATCCGTCAACGAACTGGCGCCGGCTTTGAGCGTTGCAATCATCTGATCCGCCCAATCCGCGCGGGTCTGGATAATGCTCAGGCTGGACGACAGGGACGATGATTGCACCCGGAGTGTGTCGAGTGCTGAGGACAGCTGCGTCAGGGCTGAGTTCACAGATGCCGTGCCGTTGGTTGCATTGTCCCAGGAGTCTGTGATACCGCCTGTAGCCTGGCCGACGATACCGATCGTCAAGCCGGTTGCAGTCGCGCTGAATCCTTCAATGCTCAGCGAGCTCGCACCACTTTCGTTGAACTTCACCGTCATGGTGTTCCCGACCAGCAGGTTCGTACCACGATAGCCGGAGTCGCTGGCCATGGTGTTGATCTGGCTGATCACGGCATTGTACTGTGTCACGTACTGCGCGCGCGCCGTCGCATCGCTTGTGGCGAGAGCAGACTGCGCAATACCTTTTGCCGATTCGATCAGGGTGTTGAGGGATTCGATACCACTGCTGGCGGTTTTCACCGTCTGGATCGCTTCACTCATACTGTCCTTGCGGGCAGAAATGTCATTGGAGCGATTGAGGTGGCCACGTGCAGCGAAATAGTTGGTCGGGCTGTCGAGTGCACTGTTGACCTTCTTGCCGGTCGAAAGCCGATCCTGCGTACGGTTCAACAGGCTGACAGTATTCTGCAGGCTCAGCAAATTGGCCCGCATCGCGCCCGTCAACGAGATTTCTTGTGCCATTGAGTATCCCTTTCTAGGATTATGGTTTTTGGCTGCCTCTTCTGAGGCTCTACCTGATCCTACTATCGGTTGAATCGGAGAAAACTTTAGCCGGAAGGAAAATTTTTTTGCTGGTCACTAACCCATTGTAAATCAACGGGTTAAGTCTTAGAGAAGATTTCTTTGCAGCGGTTCACCAACCTGTGGCAGACTCTATTTCCCGCGCAACACTATCGATGATCTGTTCCGTAATGTCCGGGTCCAGATAATACCCCCGCCGAACCCTTTCCCGGATCACATCCAACCTCTGGAAGTTCCCCCCAGATAAGAGCGCTTGTGCCTCACGGGACAGATGTATATGATCCGCGTCACCCTTCTCACCCTCCATCGTTCCGCCCTGTGCCCCCGCCGGCCGATCATTTATTGATCGTTCGGCCGAACCTGCATCTCTGAAAATGGCTTCGATGGTCATGATGTGCGCTCCTGACTGACGGTCGCCTACTGTGCCGAGCCTTTCAGGCCGGCCGCAATGTTTGTGTTGATGTTGATCAGTATGTCAAGTTTTTCCGGAGCAGGGAACGCCAGGGTGTCAAAAATTCGGCGGTCGATGAACGCGCTCAGCCGGAGGACGTTTTCCTTGATCGTTTGCGGTAATGGATTCTTTTCCTCGAGTAACGCCACCTGAAAGAACGTCCACAACCGCTGATTGTACCGTAACGCCTTCTCCAGACTCCGGTCCCGGTCGGGGGCGGCCCAGTGCGTTTGCACATGTTTCATCAGCGATGCAGCCTTCATCAACACCGCCGCTTCTGCCTCCCTGTCACCGAGTGCCGCCATCTGGTTCCGTCCGTACACTTCTGCCTGCGTTGCGTGCATGGCTCATAGTCCTTTGTGTTGTTGTGTCACGTTCGCTGTGCTGTCCGGATACTGCGGATACAGGGAAGATTTTTGACCCTCCCTGTATCCGCATGAATTCGGGTTAGAAGAGCCGCAGGACCGACTGGGCATTCTGGGCTGACAGACTCAACGCTGTGGTTCCCAGAGACTGCCGGGTTTGCAGCATGAGCATATTTGCACCTTCTTCGTTCATGTCCGCTTCTGTTAACGCGTTCGCACCGTCTTTAAGGGTCGAGATCATCTGATCCGCCCATTCTGCGCGGGTCTGAACGATGCTGAGACTGGACGAGAGTGCGGATGACTGCACCCTGAGTGTGTCAAGCGCAGACGAGAGCTGTGTCATGGCCGAGTTGATTGACTCCGTGCCGTCGGTTGCATCGGACCAGGCCGCAGCGATGCCGCCCGTGGCCTGCCCGATAATCCCGATCATCAAGCCCGTTGCGGTGGCTTTGAAGCCGTCGATGCTCAGCGAGCTCGCACCGTCCTCGTTGAACTTCACGCTGAGCGTGTTGCCCAGAAGCAGGTTCGTGCCACGATAACCGGAATCGCTGGCCATGGTGTTAATCTGACTGATCACCGCATTGTACTGCGTCACGTATTGTGCGCGTGCAGTCCCGTCATTGGTGGCGAGAGCTGCCTGTGCAATACCTTTGGCCGACTCGATCAGGGTATTAATCGATTCGATGCCGGTGCTGGCGGTTTTTACCGTCTGTATCGCTTCACCCATGCTGTCTTTCCTGGCCGCAATGTCGCTAGCACGGTTCATGTGCCCCCGTGCCGCGAAATAGTTAGTCGGGCTATCCAGCGCACTGTTGACTTTTTTGCCGGTCGAAAGCCGATCCTGCGTACGATTCAGCAAGCTGACCGTATTCTGCAGACTCAGCAGATTGGCCCGCATCGCGGAAGTGAGTGAGATTTCTTGTGCCACAGTGCTACCCCCCTTTCTGGGTGGTTGTTAGTGATGATGATGGTGAACACATTGTAGGTGTGGTCTGTAACCGATTGGAGATCTTCACCTTCTGTGTATATTATCGGCAGATTGGAGGAGGAGTTTAGGCGGAAGACACGATTTTTGCCGGGCTCAGAGAACAGAATTCGCCTGTTCAGGAGGGATTGTGTTATGCCTGGAGCCACTGCCGGATCCTGCCAATAACGGCACCCCAATCTCCAGCCCGTTCCTGCCGGAAAAGCTGCATCGTCGGGTACCAGGGGGTCCTGTCGGTACCCAACATCCAACGCCAGTCGGGTGCAAACGGCACCAGCATCAGTACCGGTCTGCCCATCGCACCGGCAACATGCGCCACCACGGTGTCGACAGAAATTACAAGATCCATGTGCGCGATCACCGCCGCGGTGTCTTCAACATCACGTAACGCGGGACCGAGATCCTCCACCACGATCCCCGAAGGCAAAACCACCCGCGCATCTCCCTTCTCCCCCTTCTGCAAACTGAAAAACCTCACCCCTTCGGTCCCTGCAAGGGCACTCAGATACTCCGGATGTAACGACCTCTTTGCATCATTCCTGTGGCCGGGGTTCCCAGCCCATACAAGCCCGATACGTTTGTCCGCCGGTCCGCCCGTACACCTCTCCCGCCAAAAATCTATCCGCGAACGATGAGGATAAAGATACGGTATCACGGAAGGGACGGTCTCCAGGGTGGTGCCAAACACGCCCGGGAGAGAAAGCAACGGCGATTCAAAATCAGCAGGCGGGATACTCTCTCCACGGCTATAGACTTCGCTTACTCCGTCAATGCCGCGGAACAGAGAAGCGAGTTCCTCGTGACATTCAACAACGACCCTTCCCCCGCAGGCAGCAACAAGAGGCACATAGCGGATAAACTGTACCGCGTCTCCCAATCCCTGTTCGGCGTAAAGAAGAATCCGCCTGTTGTCCGGGATTTCCCCTCCCGCCCAGCAACGCGACGGGTCAGTGCGACGGTAGGGAGCTGCAGACATCTTCTGCCAGCGCCATTCGTATTCTTTCCACCCGTCGGCGTAGTTACCCTGCATCAACAGGGCATGCGAGAGAAGCCAGTGGGCATCAACACACCCCGGATCTTCATGCACAACGGCACGCAGGAGAGCTGTTGCCTCCTCCGGTTGCGCCTGCTCGATGAGCATGTAGGCAAGGTTGAGCGCCGCCGGACTATACCGTCTGTCCCGCTGAAGTGCAGTCAGATAGGAAACGCGCGCCCGGCCGTGATCTCCGCTCTCTGCCCATGCAAGGGCGAGATTATTATGGACTTCGGGCAACTCCGTTCCAAGCGCAAGCGCTTTCTGGTAAAGGCGCACCGATGCGGCCGGATTGCCTGCTGCCCGCACGGCATTCCCGAGATTGTAGTACACAGCGCCTGCCGACGGAACAAGGCGTAGAGTTTCCTCAAACACCCGGATCGCCTCGTCATACACACCGGCTTCATGCAGCGCAAGCCCCAGACTGTTCAGCATGTCGGGATTGGACGGTGACCGGCGGACCGCCTCCCGGGCCCGGAGAAGCACAGTCGTCGCATCGGCACCGCCAGACGGAAGTTTCCCGCTCGCACTCATCGCTTCTCCCCCTTCCGGCTCGCCAACGTCCGGAGCGATTCTGCAATCTGTGACAAAACCCCGGACCATTCCTGCGCCCGTGCCTGCCGGAAGAGCCGCATGCCGGGATACCAGGGGCTCCCGTCACGTTCGCGCATCCACCGCCAGTCGGGATCACGCGGTAGCATTACCCACACCGGCGTCCCCAGAGCACCGGCGACATGTGCGACCGCGGTGTCAATGGTAATCACAAGATCCAGAACCGAAACGGCGGCTGCAGTATCACCAAAGTCGTGGATATAGGGCGAGAGATCCCGCGGCCTGATCTCCGGCGGCACGACGTCAAGATCATGCACAGCGTCACCAATCTGGAGACTCCACATGCTTGTGCCGGGGATCCGGAACAACGGCATGAGATTCACAAGAGGACAGGATCGACTCCGCAGAGACTTCAGATGTTGTGTCCCGGACCATACCACTCCTACAGAGAGTCCTTCACTCTGCAGTCGATTCCGCCATTGAATCACATCCCCGGTATCCGGCGCCAGATACGGAATCTCTGCGGGAATAGTCTGCAGTGTGGTTTTGCAGATTCGTGGAAGACTCATCAACGGCACATGAACGTCAAAATGCGGCAGCGGATCCCCGTAGGCGACCACGCTCCTGATCCCATCAAGATTCCTGAAGAGCCGGACAAGTTCGCGCTGGCACTCCACCACGACGATTGCGCCGGTCTGCAGCACCACATGCACGTACCGAACAAATTGCAGCGCATCACCAAAACCCTGCTCGGCATGAACCAGGATCGTCTTTCCGTGAAGAGTCTCCCCGTTCCAGCAGGGTTGCCGGAATGGGCGCACCGGACTGGTAAAGTCTGTCCGCCGCCATCGCCATTCATATTCCTCCCAGCCCCGGATGTAATCCCCTTCCTGAAGAAGAAGTTGGGCCATATTCCAGTGTGGTTCGGGGAAGTCAGGGCTCCATCTTATGGCGGAATCAAATGCACGCCGTGCACCCGCAAAATCTCCGAGCGCCCTCAGAACATTGCCCATATTGTTGTGGGCATTGGCCAGGGTTGGGTCAAGCTGGAGAGCACGTTGCAGGACATCCCGGGCACGGGTAAGAAGGTTGTGCTCGTACAACGCTGACCCAAGGTTGCTTGCCGTCGCAGCACATCGGTGATCCAGCTCTACAGCTCGTTCAAATGCAGCGATGGCTTCGGGAACATTGCCTTCCTGTTGCAGACACACTCCCAGATTATTCCAGGCCGCCGGGAGTTCGGGCCGGCGATCCAGAATGCGGCGATACACCGTAATCGCGTGTAAGCGTAGACCTGCCTGGCACAATGCATCGCCATAAGCAAGCAACGCACCGTAATCCTCCGACTGCGGGGGTGCCGCAGTCCCGGTGATCCCTGCGCCGGGCCAACTCCATGAGAAACGGAGAGGTTTGAGTGGCTGACTCGGAACCGGAGACGGAAAAGCCCCGCCCGTGGCCTCCTGGAGTTCGGACCGGACCTGATCAAAAACTTTTTCCCACCCTCCGCGCTGTTGCTGACGGAAAAGACGCATCGAGGGGTACCAGGGCGAATCGGAACGTCTGAGCATCCACCGCCAATCCGGTGCAAAAGGAAGAAGAAGCCACACCGGTTTGCCAAGGGCACCGGCAAGATGGGCCACGGCCGTGTCCACCGTAATCACAAGGTCAAGCGTGCTGACGAATGCCGCAGTGGCCGCAAAATCCGGCAGGTTGTCCGTCAGGTCAATAAGGCGCCGATCATGGTGTAGTCCGTCCCTCGTCTCACCTCCGGTCTGGAGGGTGTACCACACGGTCCGCGGGACAGTCAGCAGACGCTCGAAGAGTGCCGGCGGACATGAACGGTTATGGTCGTTTTTGTGATGCGGATTTCCCGCCCAGACGACGCCGATGCGCATTCCCTCCCCAGTTCCCTGGAGACGCGCCCTCCACTCCGCCACTTCAGAAGGATCCGGGAAAAGATACGGAACGGCGGCTCCGTACGAACGTTCATCCGTGATGCCCGCCAGATGTGGAATACTCAGAAGCGGAGACCATGTATCATACGCCTGCTGAACTTCGCCTCGCGAAAATACCGAGGCCACGCCGGGCACCGTCCGGATGAGTCTGCAGAGTTCTCCGGAACATTCGACAAGAACGCGGGCACCACGCTCCTGCAGGTGCCGGGCAAATCGGACGAACTGCAGTGTGTCGCCAAGACCCTGTTCCGCCGAAAGCAGTATACGTCGCCCGTTGAGCGTACTCCCATCCCAGCGTGGCACAACATCGGCGCGCAGAGGATTTGCCCTGTCGCTGGTGTGAAAACGCCATTCAAATTCTTTCCATCCGTCCGCGTGCATTCCTTTGAGAAGCGAAACCAATCCACGATTGTAGTGCAGATCCGGATAGCCGCTGTTGAGTGCAAGCCCGACGGACGCCACCGCGTGTGCTTCGTCCAGATGCCCGAGTGCCTGCAATGTAACGGTCAGGTTGTTGTAAATACGCGTATCATCAGGCCGGAGTCGAAGGGCGGTTCGATAACAGCGCTCTGCTTCGTCCGGCTCTTCCAGAGCAGCACATGTATTCCCGAGAACGTACCACGCATCTCCGTCTGAAGGTAGAAGCTTCACGACACGGCGGAGCACTTCTGCCGCTGCCTTGAAGGAGCCGAGGTCTTTGAGCGCTTTCCCCAGGTTATAGTGCGCATCGGCGTAGGCAGGATCAATCGCAACTGCCTGTTCGAACAATCCGAGACTCTCCCGAATCTCCCCGCGTTGAACCGCATTCATGCCGAGCGTATTCAGGGCTTCCGCTTTGGACGAACGTGGTGCCATCCGGCGGATTCCGCGGGTATCGGCAATATCAGTCCTCGTGGACATAAGCCCCAACTCTTTCTCTGACTCTACAGTACATCTCTCGGCCTCACTTCCCTTTCGCCCGAAATGACAGACGGTTTGCAAGCATATCCGTACACTCTTCGACGACATCCTTCCATACGCCACGTTGACGCTGACGCAGCAGCCGCATGGCCGGGTACCGGTCAGACGAGTTTTCCCGTTCTCCCCAGCGCCAATCGTGAGGGTTCGATAACAGAAGCCAGACTTCCTTCCCCATCCCACCTGCAAGGTGCGCCACCGCTGTATCTACGGTGATGACAAGGTCCAGACAGTTGATGAGAGCAGCGGTTTCATGAAAATCAACCAGCTCGGAGGTCCAGTCCATCCCAGCTGCGGCAAATGGTGAGGCTCCAAATTCCTGTCCCGCCTCCCCTTTTTGCAGACTCACATACAGAACGTCCCTGTGGCGGGTGAGCGGCACAAGTTCGTCAAGAGGGACGGAACGATAACGACCTTCAGGATTTGTCGGGCTGCCTGACCAGACGATTCCGATCCGGAAATGAGTACCATACCCGTCCAAACGCCGCCCCCACTTTGTGCAGCCACCGTGATCTGCAGAGAGATATGGCACCGGGTGATCCAGCTCTGCAGTCTCACCGGCGACAAGGGGGACGCTCAACAAGGGGATGTGTACGTCATGCGGGGGGAGGGGATCATCTTTTCCGATGACGTGGTCAACACCCGGCACGCGGCGCACCAGCCGGTGCAAGGGTGTTGGACATTCTACGATAACCCGGCCGCCCGATCCTGTAACGTGCGCAAGATAACGGAGAAAGAACAACGTGTCCCCATATCCCTGTTCCGCCCATACAAGAACGGTCCTACCGCGCAGGGGTCCACCGTCCCACCGGGGCGACTTGTATCGATGAAGGAGTTTCTGAAATTCGGGTTTCCGCCACCTCCATTCAAATTCCCTCCACCCGCGTGAGGAATTACCCTGATGCAGAAGAGCATGGGCAAGGTTCCAGTGCGCTTCAACACAGTCCGGATTTGCCCCGAGCGCACGCGTATACTCTACGATGGCCCCGTCAATACGACCCCGCCGGTAGCAGACCAGTCCGATGTTGTTATGGGTCTTCTCAGGAGAAGCCCCGAGCACCAGAGCTTTCCGGAAATAGTCTTCGGCTTCTTCGAGCCGCCAGACGTCACACAGGCAGGATCCCAGATTGTAGTGGCCATCGGCATACTCCGGGTCACAACTCAATGCCGCACGAAACGCCTGTTCCGCGTCGGCTGTATTGTGGCATTGCCGGAGAAGGTTTCCAAGGTTGTTCCACCCTTCCGCATGTCGCGGGTGGGACTCGAGCAGCCGCCGGACGTGGGATAGTCCTTTTTCCAGGTACCCCATCTGGCGGCAGACAACGGACAACAAGTAGAGCGCATCGGAGTTATCGGGATCGTACCGGAGGATCTGCTCGTATTGTTCCAATGCGCGCGGGAGATCCCCGTGGCGATGGATGCTGATTGCTTCCATGATCAACTGTTCCGAATTCCCCGTGCTGAATGCGGGCGTTCTACTCCGAAGGACATCGCCAAGGACATGTTCCACTCTTTGTACCACACCATTCCAATCACCGGGCTCTCTCTGACGGAAGAGCCGCATGTCGGGGTACCAGGGCGAGTCCTCACGTTCAAGCATCCATCGCCAGTCGGGAGCAAACGGGAGGAGAACCCACACCGGTTTGCCCAACGCACCTGCCAGGTGAGCAACCATGGTATCAACGGTGATCACAAGATCAAGCTGGTTGATGAGGCCCGCTGTCGCCAGAACATCCCCACACTCCCCGCTATGGTCGATGAACCGGGGACGGCCTTCTGCACACTGTTCGATACTCTTCCGGTCGATCTGCAGGTTATAGAAAACCGCTCCCTCCAGCGCCAGAATCGGATCGAGCAGCCTGGACTCGAGGGATCGCCTCCGGTCATTGTCGTGGGTTCGACTTCCTGACCACGCCAATCCGATTCGGAGACCGGCGGGATCACCGGCCAACCGTTCTCTCCAGAACGTAGTGGTCGCCTCGGGGACGGAAAGGTACGGCACGCAGGCTGGCACGGTGCAGGGAGTCGTGCCGGCGAAATGGGGGAGACTGAGCAGTGCACACCGCACATCATGGTGTGGGAATGGTGCTCCGCGGGCAATCACCCCCTTCACTCCGGGCATCGCCTCGAATAACCGTACCAGCACAGGCGGTGCCTCTACATAGACCTTTGCCCCCAGGGCTGTCAGCAGAGGAACATACCGGATAAATTGTATCGCATCACCCAGTCCCTGCTCACATTGAACAAGTATCGTCCTCCCGTCTGGTTGCGTCCCATCCCACAGGGGTGTATCAAATACCCTTTGTTCCGGAGGAGACGCCAGAAGCGAACGCCACTCATATTCCCGCCAGCCCGCCACCCAGTCACCCTGGAGAAGATGAACGAACGAGAGCCCCCAATGAGCTTCGGCGGATTGTGGATCAATCGAGAGTGCCCTCCGGTAGAGTTTCTCTGCCTGATCCAGCATGCCCTGTTCCCGGTGGAGTTTTGCCAGATTGGTTATCGGACTGACGTATTCTGGTTTGATCTCGCGCGCAGTCTCGTACGCAAACATCGCTGATGTGAGCATATCCATTTCGGCGAGGACATTGCCAAGGCTGTTCTGTGCTTCAGCGAACGCCGGTCGGAGTGTTATGGCCTTTCGCAGAGCCTGCAGCGCATCCTCCCGCAGTCCCATAGCGCGCAGGGCGTTGCCGAGATTGCAGTAGGCATCAGCGGAGCCGGAGTCGTGGTTCAACGCAGTCCGGCATGCCTGCGCCCCCTCCTGATACTTCCCTGTCTGAACCAGGGCCATCCCGAGATTGCTCCAGACGCCCGGTTGCGCATGCTCGATTCTGAGGGAAGTGTGGAAGCACTCGATCGCATCAGCCCACCGGCGGGATTCCATCAGGAGGAGTCCGAGATTTGCGAGTGCTGCCGGGTATTCCGGGGCGTTGTGCAGAGCTTTCCGGATATACTGTTCTGCCCTGGTGAAATCGCGCCTCTGGAACGCGATCACACCCATGAGATGGAGAGCTTCAGCGTGGTCGGGATCGAGGTCAAGGATCTCCGCATACAACGCTCCTGCTTCAGCCAGATCACCGCTGCGGTGAATCCTGAGCGCGCGCTCTATGGAGGAGCCGGTGGTCATCCGTTTGGCGGCTGGCTTTTCTGACAGACAAACATGTAGTACATATCGGGTCCTGCCGGCACCTCAAACACAAAGTCATTGTCCCACATCACCTGAAATCCGCATCGCCTGAGAAGGGACAACCAAGCGCTTCTTGTCAGGGTGCTGTAGTGGTTGGTATTTGTCTCATGATGGCATGTCGTGTCGGGGGCCGGGACTTCGAGATAGAGGAACCCTCCTTCACGTAACACGCGGTGGAAGCCGTGGAGTGTGATAAATGGCATCACGCTGTGCTCGACGCAATGCCGGGCCCAGACCAGATCAAACTCGCCCGGCGAAAATTCCAGAAACGACTGGTCCATCTTGTGCACTTCATGGCCGTGTTCACGGCAGACCCGGAGATCTTCGTCATTGATCGTGATGCCCACGGCGTGATATCCCCGTTCCCGCAGGAGATCAAGCGCAGGGCCCTGTCCGCACCCGACGTCCAGGATGCGGCCGGGTTTTGGGATACCACATGAGGTCAGGACCCGGTCGATCATGATCGCCGTGACACTTGTATGTGGTTCCGAGGGCGCCTCGGGGTATGTTTGCGTCACGGTAAGCTCCAGGAAGTCCCTGAGCCGCTCGATGGCATCCGTTGACATGGGTACTGTCCGCACACGATCCGCCATAACATTATCTCATTCTTGTAAGTGGGTTGTGATCACAGAGTGATGCGCTTCTCAGTGTAAGTGCCGCACGGACGTTGTCCACCGCCACCCTCCAGTCACCAATCTGTTGCTGCCGGAAGAGGGTCAGCGTAGGATACCACGCACTCCGGTCACCGCTTGTGGACCAGCGCCAGTCAGGGATCGCGGAGACAAGGAGCCAGACTTCCCGTCCGAGTGCCCCGGCAAGGTGCACCGTTCCCGTATCGGTGCTCACAAGGAGATCCAGATGGTGTAGCGCGGCCGCAGTGTGCGCAAAGTCGGTGAGTCCATCGGCAATATCGAGAATGGCCGGACCGAACGGGCTGGCGGCGAGCTCCGCCCGGGGGGTTCCTTTCTGGAGACTGTACAGTTGCACTCCCGGCACAGCAGTCAGGGGACCCAGGTCATCCAGACGGCAGGCACGGTGTCCGTTGTTTTCCTGCAGCGTATTGCCCGACCAGATGATTCCCACGCGTAATGCACCATCATTGGTAAATTGTGGCGCCCACTGGTGCACGAGCTGCGCATCAGCCCGAAGGTATGGAACCGCAGAAGGAATCGTATCCTTTCGTGTTTCGAAAATGCGCGGGAGGGAAAGCAACGGACAGAGAAGCTCAAACGGTGGTGCTGCTTGCCGTGTTGTCGCAACGCATGTTATACCGGGTACAGTTTCCAGAAGGCGGGCCAGTTCGGGCGGACTCCCCAGGATCACCCGTGCACCTCGCTCGGCCACCAGGGGTGCATACCGGACGAAGTGAATAATGTCGCCGATACCCTGTTCCGGATGAAGGAGAATCGTCTGACCGTCAATGTCTTCTCCGTTCCAGACGCGCTCACCAAAGTCCCGGGAGGGTGTCAGAAACCCTTCATGTTTCCACCGCCATTCGAACTCTTCCCAGCCGCGTTCATAGTCACCCTGGAGGAGCAACAGGTCGGCAAGATTCCAATGTGCATCGGCGTGATCCGGATTCAGGGATACTGCGTGTTCGAAATAGTGGCGCGCCTCCTCCAGATTCCCCTGCTTCCGTGCCGTAATGCCGAGGGAGGTCACAACATCCGGCCGGCCGGGGCGCAGGTGCAGGGCGTGCTGAAGTGTTGCCCGGGCCTCGATCAGTTCATACCGTTTGAGATGGGCAACGCCGAGAAGATAGACTGCCTCAGCGCGGTCCGGTTCGATACGAAGTGCACGGTGAAGTTCCCGCACGGCGTCTTCATAGTTCATCTCGGACAAATACACGGTGCCCAGGCGCATGTGTGTCTCGGCGCAATCAGGTGAACGGGAGAGAAGAGCCGTGAACACCTCTTTTGCTTCCCCCACCCGGCCTAATTCCTGGCAGGCCCGGCCATACAGCATGTGAGCTTCCGTGAGGTCCGGGCGTTCAACCCGGACGATCGAAAGGTCATCAGCAGCATCGGCAAAGCGACGGTTCCTGAACCTGATCACTCCGCGGTTGAACCGCGCTTCCTGAAGGGCGGGATCGGCCTGCAAGGCAAGCGAATACGCATCCTCGGCCTGGTCGTGTATCCCGAGCATTTCCAGGGTCACGGCCTTGTTAAAATACGCCTCGGCAAAAAGCGGGTGGAGCTGGAGAGCCACATGAAATGCCTGAACCGATTCTTCGTGTGCACCCTTCCCGCGCAGCGCGATGCCAAGATCGTTGTATATTTCCGGCGTTTCAGGAGCAAAGCGTGACGCCGCCTGGAGAAGCATGATCGCCTGGTCGAACTCCCCCCGGCGGGTCTGAACCATCCCCAGGAGACGTAACACGGCCACATTGGATGGATCACGTTCAAGCACAGAGCCGTACACGCGCACGGCCTCGTCGTATTTGCCGGCACGGTGTAATGCCAGTCCCTCCTGAATGTGATCCTCCAGGATCATGCCGTCCCGTCCATTCCGGGTTTCCCCTTGATCAGGGTGTTGAGTGCGTCACGGGCCATCTCCACCACGGGCGCCCACTCCCGCGGCCGAAGTTGACGGAACAATCTGAGTGTCGGATACCAGGGTGAATCAGTCCGGTCTTTCATCCATCGCCAGTCGGGATTAAACGGGAGCAACACCCAAACGGGTTTTGCCAGTGCACCCCCCAGGTGCGCAGCGACCGTATCCACGGTGATCACCAAATCCAGTTGTTCGACAAGCGCTGCACTTTCTCCAAAATCAGTGAGAGCCTCTCCATGATGGTGCATCGGGATATCCGATGGGAACAGTCCGGAAACACTCCCTCGCAACTCGGGCTGTAACGTGTGCCAGAGTACCCCCGGAGTCCGCAACAGCGGAAGCAGTGCTTCAGGTGGCACCGACCGGTGACGGTCATTCCTGTGTTCCGGATTGCCGGACCAGACGATGCCGATGTGCATGCGTGCCGGCTGGGACCGTACCCGGGAACGCCAGCGATCTGCGCCCGCGATGGAAGAGTGAAGATACGGTACCTGCGAGGGTATCGTGGCAAGTGTCGTTCCGAAGAACAATGGAAGACTGAACATCGTTGTCACCGCATCAATACCCGACAGCTTCTCCCCGGGTGATACGAGCGTTAACGGGATCCTGCTTTCGTAGAACAATGGGTGGAGTTCATTTCTGCATTCGAGGATAACTCGTATTCCGCGCGCGGTAAGGAGCTTCAGGAATCGCGCGCTCTGCACTGTGTCCCCGTATCCCTGTTCTTCCTTTATCAGAAGAGTCATACCCTCCCGGAACGATCCATCCCATGGCCTGACGCCGTCATGAACCGGGGCGACGTGGCCGGCACCGGTTGCATGACGCCATGCATACTCCCGCCATCCTTCTTCATACATGCCCGACTGAAGTAAAACGAGAGCCAGGTTGTAGTGTGCTTCTGCGAATCCCGGCCTGCATGTAATGGCGTTCCGCAGGAGAGAGATCGCTTCGTCGGTTCTTCCTCCGTCCTGCATTACCCCTGCAAGATTCACCCACGCCTCAACAAACTCCGGCCGCAAACGGAGTGCGCGGCTCAGGTAGAGTTCCGCACCGGCCGGATCATCCCGGAGTGCCAGGTGGGTGCCCAGGTTATACGCGGTATCCGCGTTATCGGGACAGAGTTCCTGCGCGCGGGTGTATGCATCCAATGCCTCATCAGGGCGTCCGCAACGGTTCAGCACTTCGCCCAGGTTGTTGTACGCTTGCGCGCAGGCCGTATCCAAACGTATGGCTTCCCGGTATGCAACGATTGCTTCGTCGTGTCTGCCAAGAGAGACAAGCGCCAGGCCGAGATTCATGTGGAGTTGTGGGATCGTATCATCGCATGTGATCCCCTGCCGGTACGCGGTAATCGCTTCCCCGGCGCGGTCCTCCCGTTTCAATAGATTACCGAGATTATACCAGATAAACGGATCACCCGGGTTCAGCTCGGTTGCCCGTTGATAGGCATGAACAGCTTCGGCGTACCGCTTCAGATCGTTGAGGGCCTTGCCAAGATTAAACCAGGCATCCGCCGAATCCGGCGCATGCCGGATACCCAGTGCGCACTCCGAAAGTATATGTGTGGCGTCGGTATTCATCATCCTTGTATTGGGGGCGGGAGAACCCGCCGGCCTGCCCGCAAGTCTGCGATCCGTTTTACCAGATCAGCGTCCTGGGGACGTAACTCCATGAGCCTGGCAAAGACGGTTTCGGCGCTGTCTCTGTCCCCCAGAGTAAGATAGGTGGCCGCCTGTTCAAGCCTGATCGACACGATATTATGATCGCGCTGGACGAGGTACAACTCACATCCCGGAGGGATCTGGGCGAAGTGCACCCCCTTGTTCAGCAACAGGGCGCTGAACACACGTTCGAAGACCTGTGCCGCAGGCTGGACACTCCGGTGGAGATGGGGAATCCCGTCATCCGCCAGAATCGCTTTGATCACTTCTCCACGATAGATGCCGGCAAGTCCCTTGAGATAGTGCGGATACATGCGCCCGGGCACGTCATCGTAGCCGTTGGTGGTGCAGAGTTGATCAAAGTACTCTTTGAATGTTCCCTTCACATCAAACGGCACCAGATTGCCGAAGACGCCGACTTCCGGTGTATCCTCCAGAAGCATGTATAGCCGGTCCAGCCACTCTTCATCAAAAAACCAGTGATCGTCATGCAACAGGATATACCGCTGATAGTCAGGGACGCGTTTGAGAATATTGTCAAAATTCGCAAGGTCGTGCCCCGTGTTCGGCCTGGGAAGTACATACTCCGGGGTAAAGGTGTCGATGTACCGTTCCGCATCCGGATCGAAACCGTTGAACCCCACTGCCAGATCGAACCGGTGCCGGTTTGCCCGGAACGCTGCATTGAAGCAGAACTGCCGGAGATTGCTCCAGGTACGTTCCGAGGCTGCAATACACACAATGGTTTCGCGCATAGTTTCCTTCCGCCTTCCAACCAGCATCACACCATGTGATGCATTGGTATGCTGTTCAAGGATGATTGAGTATTCATGACTTCAAAGAACAACCGTGCGGTCCGCTCCCATGTAAGCCCGGCCAGATCGGCACCTGCCCGGGCCCCGATTACACTGAGATCAGCCCGGTGGTGATACGCCCAATCAAGCCGTGCGATCAGTTCGTCAAGCTGGGGCTCGTCCCACACAGCCACAGGCTGCCCGCCATGCGACACCGTAATGGGCCGCATGGCCTTCAACGGGAAACTGTTACGGTCTGTGAGGACATCGCGGTGACCCGAGTTGTATGAACCGATGACGGGCTTGCCGCAGGCCATATATTCCATGAGCACCAGATTCGTTCCGCCTTCGCACCGGTTGGGAAACACGCCAATATCGGTATTTCTGTAGATCCGTGTCATCATGATATTGGGATAGGGGGGGAGCGTAATGACGCGGCCCACGTCAATCCCGTTGTCGAGCATGGTCTGCTGCATGAGTGTCATGTAGTCACCGGATTGGGCCGTAAAACGAATATGCGGCGAAGCCGTCATGGTTTGCATGCTCGCGGCCCAGTGATTAAACCAGCTATTCACCAGCATCACGTCCTTGTATCGGTCCTGCAGAACCTTGTAAGCTTTCAACACAAGATCCTGACCCTTGCGCAATTCAAATTTCCCGCCCGAAAAGAGGACAAACACGTCGCGGAAGTATTCCTTTTCGGCATGGGTCGGGTTAAAGATAGTCGGATCGATTCCCTGAATGATGGTCGTGGTATTGGTCAGGCCGTTCTGCCGCAGGACCTGCTCGCACCAGGTTGAACCGGTTACCACTACGTCAAAAAAGCGGCGACCGTTTTCAATAAATGCCGGTGCGAGAATACTGTCTTCAAAGAAAGTGTACCCGGCATTCCATGACCCGCGAAACGAGGGCAGTGAAGGCCGGAGCGACTTGTCCAGGATGTTCTGCAGGACCGGAACGTCGACCGTAACCGGATTGCCCGCACGGAGTCTGTCCTGTTCCTGATCGGGTACGAGCAGCGATTCAAGCAGCCGGTAATCAAAGGCATCCTGAATCGACGTAGCGCTGAATCCCTCTGTGATCAGCCGGAGGGGCGTCATTCTGGAGAGTTCTTTCGTTATGTACTTGCCACACACTCCCCATCCATGATAACTCCCCGTGGGTAACACGGCATACATCATGATGGTCTTCCTTTCCCGTTCTCCGAAGAACGGCGGGCCCGGACGAGATATTGAAACGTGAACAGTTGTTGCGCCTCGTCGCGTGTTTGTCCCCGGAGCACCATCCTCCCAAACTCAAGGTCCCTCGGCCACGGCCCGGCAGCAGGCATCTCCGCATCACAGCTGCTGATGAGTTGGTCAATCACAAACCCGCTTCCGTTGAACAGCTTGCCGATTTCCGTCAGCGTGAAGAAACGAATATGCGTGGCATCAAGCAGTCCATGTTCACTGTAGGTCCAGAAACCCTGCACCAGGTTCCGCACGAGCCGTATGTTCTGCGTGTTGGGAATGCTGGCAACAACCGCGCCGCCGGGTCGAAGATACTCGCGCAGCATCCGGAGAACCTTCCACGGATCATACAGATGCTCGAGCACGTCGGCGATGATGATCAGATCAAACCCCTGTTTGGGGATGTCATAGTCCTCAAGGGACATACGTTCGATGTCACCCCGCACGACCCTATCAAGAACCCGCCGGGCACTCGTCACCGCATCGGGGTCGAGTTCAACGCCGAAGTACTTCACGGCATGATGTTCCCGTTTGATCGCCGCACCCGTCGCCCCGCCTCCGCACCCGATCTCCAGAACATCACGGAAGGGAAAATCCAGCAGTCCCATTAATTCCATCCGCGGATTGTCTGCGTATTTCTCCTCATACCGGGCCAGTAACGGGGAAAATATCTGTGTCGTTTCCATAGTCTTCCTTTCGCTTCACACTGTCTGTTGCACTGCCATCGGACTTCTGCCGACACCCGCCCCTCCGGCGTAGTCGCTCAGGAGGCTTCTCAGGAACGCGGCAGATCCCGCGCGTGCCGCCATGTCCTTCCACTTCGAATGAAACAGTTGCCTGTTCCGGTCTAGAATGTCCCGCGAGGTTGCTTCGGAACGGAAGTATCGGATCGACCGGAGCGCCCGGATTGTTCCGCTCCACTCGTGCTCGTATCCCGTTGCGGGGACGACGTAACACCGCACTCCGGCAAGCCGGCATTGAAGGCCCAGATCCCACTCTTCGAAGTAGCACGGAGTGTACCGCGCATCAAACTGAAGTCCGCCCGGTCCGAACAGTTCCGTACGGACGCCGAACAGAAAGCCGGACACCGCATCGACACGCACCGGTGTTGCGCACGCTCCCTTTTCGAAGTACTGCACGTCCTTTGCCGTGGCAAAATCGAAAAAACCGCCCTGCGGCCCGACAACCGCAGCGTCCGGAAGATCCGCCAGTGCCTGCTCCAGGATTGTAAATGTTGAGGCCTCCACGTGAAGATCGGCATTCAGAATAAATGTCACCGGACTCTGTGACATCGCGAGCCCGATGTTCCAGGCACGAGGAACCCCCACGTTGTGGCTCATGCCCGCCAGGTAGTCGACCCGCGGATGCTGGCGGAGCCGCTCCGTCATCTCCGGTGCGTTGCTGACCACAATAACGTCGCCTTCGATCTGCTTCAAGTCATCAAGGAGTGTCAGAATGTTGTACGGACTCGCCGGCGACATATCCAGAACCGGTATGACGAAACTTCTTTGTGCCGGGGTCGCCGGAAGAACGGCGGGCCGGGAAGTCCGGACAGATGGTGTCTCTCCTGCAACGGATTTCTCCCGCAGCACTTCGGCAGAATCCGTTGTCGTTTTCCCGCCGAGCGTTACCTGAAGAAGATCCTCCAGCCGGTGTGCATAGGTGTGAGCGCGATGGACAAGCCGTCGTCCCCGCGCAGCCATTGTTTCCCGTTCATTTTCATGCGACAGGTAATAGCCGACCACCTCCAGGATAGTGTCATCATCATACACTCCGATCTCCTCGCCGGCGTGGAACAACGTGTCCTGACCGCTATTCCGGGCCTCATCGGTGAGCAGAAACGCCCCGCTCGACATCACTTCAAACACCCGCATGTTCAAATCGTTTTTGACAGCGTTATTGAACACGATCTTGCTGCGCGAGAAAAAATCGGCCATGTCCGTCCAGAAACAGCGTTCGTACGTGACACGGAACTGCTGTTCGATACGATTGATCAGCGAAACACGGCGCTCCGTATTCAACGATCCCACGAAGCCGATGTCATGAGTCCGGCCCGGAGCAGTGTTGCGATGAATCTCCGGATCGCAACCAAGGGGCAGCCAGTGGACATGGGGGTTCCCGGCATCCCGGAATGCCTGAAGATATTCGCGCTGTGCCACAAAGACGTGGTCAAACTGCCTGGCCCATTGGACATGCCAGTCCAGACTGAGATGGCTGTCGATCAGATAACAGGCCTTGGGAACGGGGACTGCCTCAAGATTACGCGGAAAGTGTCCGCTGATGGATTCGATCCAGAGGTAGAGATCAGGCATCATCGCTGCGGGCAACTTCCGGAACAACGAGGCCATATCCACCGTCTCCGCCGTGGGAATATTCTGCTCCTTGATGGGGAGACGCATATTCTCAAGATGCCATGTCCGGATCAATTCCTGGTCCATCGTCGGACCCATCGTGACGACCTGATGACGTTCACGGAGCGCACGCTCGAAATAGGCTGCAGTGGTAACCGGGTACGATACATACGCCAGCATGACTTTCACACCGGACTGGATGCGGGAAGAGGGGTTCTGTTGTTGAGAGTTCATGGTTCAACCGGTGTCCGTTCTGTTGGATGAAGAAGCGATTTCAGAGTTCGGGCGAATGTGCTCTGCCCGGCCCGTTCCAGATCCAGCGCCACATGAGAGAAAAAGCCCCGGCTGTGGACCCCGTGCCGGGTCAACACATCGATGACGCGCATCGCATCGTCCTGTTCTCCGGCGCATGCCAGCACCGCGGCATAGGCGGCAAGGCTGAAGGGATAGTTACTTTCCCGGCACCGTGCTTGTTCCAGCACCGTGCGTGCAGCCGAGACGTTGCCGAGTTCAAGTGCAACAAGCGCATACTTCACCGGGGCCTCACGGAGAGCCGGATCCAGTTCGATTGCCCGCTGCAACTTTTGCAGGGCTTCCTCACGCCGGTTCACTTCAGCGAGACTCACTCCCAGTCCGAGCATCGCCCGTGCATCAACGGGATCAGCCCGGAGAACATGCTCCCAGAGGGGAATCGCTTCGCTGTGATTTCCGAGTTCCTGCTCCTGTGCGGCAAGTTCCCGGACCGCCCGGAGGTCGGTAGCCCCCAGTGCAGCCACCTTTTTCCGCCCGATCGCAGTATACTGCACCGCTTTCTCACGAGTCCTTTCCTCGTTCAAGCGCCCGTAATGATGGATCGGTATCTGTGTGCGAAGGATCGGTATCTTTTTACGCTGCAGTGACGGCTCCACGACTTCGTGTACGGGTTGGTCATACAGTATCTCCGGCTGACGGGGGAAGAACCGCACCTTGTCGCTTGGCACCCATCCCGACCCCGCCTCTTCTTCATAAACTCCATCATTCCGGCACCATCCCTGCAAACCCGCCTCATGAACATAGTTACGGGTCGTGAACAGTACTGCGGCCTGCGACCGGCGTGCCTCGTTCAGCACCTCCGCCAGAGGGGCGCGGTCGCGGGGTGCTAAACGTTCATCCGCATCCAGAGTAAGGACCCAGCCCCCAGTCGCACACCCTAATGCGGCGTTACGGGCTTCGGCGTAGTCGTTCTGCCATGAGTGGGAGAACACCCGCGCACCACATGCCTCCGCCACCATCGGCGTACGATCGGATGAGCCGGTGTCCACCACGATGATCTCATCCACGACCGTTTCCATCCCTGCGAGACACGCCGCAAGCATGGACTCTTCGTTTTTTGTGATCATGCAGAGCGAAATGCCGGTGGTGGCAGCCGGGCCAATCGGTCCCACCCGGCCGCGTAATGTCAGGGCCAGCTCAAGTAATGGTTCTTCCGGTCCGTACCGACCGAGACACTCGACGGCAATCGTCAGGGCTTCCCGGGCGGCGCCGGCGGAGGTGAGACATTCCGCATGCAGGTAGGCCAGATGCTTGTGCACCGGGTAGAACCGTCGAACGTCGGCCACAGCGCGAGCACCTTCAGTGTACATCTGTACATCGTATACTGCCTCGCGATAACTTCCCAGGACTTCCGGGATGGTCGGACTCAGAAGAAATCCGTGTTCGATGAGGCGGTATGCCTCCTCCTTTTCCCCTCTCGCCCACAACAGGGCGCCCAAATGAGCATAGGATTCCCCAGAAGATGGATCGTATTGGATGGCAAGGCGAAAGGCGTGGATCGCCTCCTCTATGCTGTTTTCGTCCGCGTGGATCATTCCCTGCAGGCGTACTGCCCGTGCGTTCCGAGGATCGATCTCCAGAGCCTTCTCGACACACTGCCGGGCCAGCGTCAGTTCACCCAGCCCGAACATCGCAAACCCGGTTATGTCCAGCCATTCACGATTACGTTTTACGGCATCCGGAGTGGTCAGCAGCAGGTCCGAGACAGCTCTGTACCGGCCTGAACGCAGGAGCGTCCATGCCCTTGCCGAATGGAGTTTCGGGCTCTCAGGGATATTGTTGATCGCTGTATCAAGACGTGTGACTGCTTCATCAAAGAGACTGTCTGCTTCAAGATGCGCGGCCTCGGCAACAGCCGCAAGGACTTCACGTTTTGTCAGCTCTACGGGATCCGAAGGATTGATGGGACTCCGCCTCCAGTACGGGCGTGGCGTTCTCCGCTCCGATGGATCCTTGGGAGACAGGGCGATCACGGTATCGCCGGAAAGACAGATCTCATAACCGGCCAGCGCCAGGCGGTATCCATAATCAGAAAGGACTTCATCAACGGTCGAAAGAGATTCATCAAAAAGACCCACAGTCCCTGAAAGCTCCCTCCGAAGAAGGAAACACTCTCCGGGGATGGAGTGCACAGGGAAACATCTTCCGGTTGTCCACTCCATATACCGGGCCCGTGTTTTCCCGTCGGAGAATTCTGAATCCCCAACGGACACCGGTCCCAGGATGCCGGTGAGCGGCTTCGTGTTCATCAGAACAAGAAGGTGATCCACGCCCCCTCCGGCGAGCCGACTCCCCTCCCGTACTGCGAACACGGCATTCCCCTGCGCCTGAAGCAACGCACGATTGAGAAGGCGTGCATAGGCCGGACCGTCGGGGATCGTGCGCGGAAGCGTCAGCATATCGGCACACCCGGGCCGGGTTCCGATTGCCGCCAGCGTTCGCACTTCTTCCGACAGCACCCCGGGGGCATTATCCCCCGCCAGATGTGATCGGCCGCAAGGCTGTGTACTATGGTGCCCCCTGTTCATCGTTTCCTCATGGCCGGATGATGGAGAGTACGGGAAAACGCGTGTCTCCGATGAGCCGGATCACCATCGCCAGCGCCCATGTGAGTAACATCGTTCCATGAACATCACTCACCGGCATGCCCACCGTAATGGGCACGCCGTGGTACACCGTCTGACTTTTTCCGATCCAGTATGAGAAACCGCCATCCGGATTGTGGTGGAGTCGGATCATTTCCAGAAGTCCCTTGCAGTACTCGCTGATTTCCTCCCGCCGGTACCGGGTCTCCTGTACACACCGGTGCAACACGTACGCTGCATCAACGAGTTGACACCCTTCATGCCGGGGAAGCGAAGAGAGACAGGTGTCAATCAACCGTTCCGGTACATGGATCGGTTCCTGAAGCCAGTCGAGAGCGGTCAGAACTCTCATGGCGCCATTGATCATGTTGCCGTACGCGGGAACCGGCCCGGAAAAATATGCACCCGTGGACGTATCGAGAAGCTCGTGCAAGAACTGGCGTACGGCATCCAGAAGCGGTCCTTCGGCATCTACCGCAGCCGATCCATGGCCGGTCGCGAGCAACGTGACAAGGACTGATGCCTGACCGCCCGCACTCCAGGGACGGTGCCAGTCAAGACGGTCAAGGAAATTCAGAATTCCATCCGGCGTCACCGGCAGATCGGTATACCGGAAACGCGGCGAGGCTCCCACCTCTGCAAGTGCGGTGATCGCCTCTTTACTTTCATCCCGGATCACACACCGGATGTGCATCACGTGTTCGCTCGCGCTTGGCGCGAGTGATGTGCTCAACCGTAATGTGTCTACCAGAGGCAGATCGATAAATGCGCCGGCCTCCCACAGGCCATCCTCCGCGGCGTGTTCCCGTTGATACGAACGGATGAGCGCAACATGGAGATTTTTCTCCTCCGCAGACATCGTTTCCCAGTGCCCCAGGATGACATAGAGTTTGATCGCGTGAGCCGTAAAACCCAGACTCACCGTCGATCCGGCCGGTAAAACCCCTTCCCTCGCGGCGCGATATCGTGCGGGGGAGAGTGGATCCCGTATGGACGCAAGGAATGCCGGAAGGCCGCGCGTGGCATCATGAAGCCACTCTGCCATAGGCAGGCGGTCCAAGCGTCGAGCAGTGTTTTCGTTCATCCTGTGACCCATCCGTTTGAACCCGGTGTTTCCGGAAAGTCCACCCCGTCAAATTCCGTGGCGAATGCCCCGCAATATTCCGGCAGGGCGCCGTTGCGCCGGTACACAAGCAGTAATTCACCGGAGGCGCCTTCCGTGGGATGCGTGTCCGCTGCCTCCTTGTTGGGATTGTTGCGCAGCTCCCAAGGGGGGTCGGTGAGCAAAACAATCTGGATGTCGCACGGACGCTCCTGCACCCGCATTCCCATGCTAGCAACCATCGGCGATCACGCCTCCTTCAGCCTTCAAGAATGCCGTCACGCGTTCAAGTTCAGTCACACGTTGTATATCCTTTTCCGGCGGGGGCGTAAGACTTACAGGATTCCTGAGTGAGAGAACTGCAAGGCCTCCCTGTAAATCTGGAAAAAGTTCGACAACAAATTTTCCGGGCCAGGCGGTCTGCCAGTGACGCAACGCATCCTGTTCCGGCTTCCCATTGGCATCACAGAGAAGAATGATGGCGCCCGGCGCCAGCCGTGGTTCGAGATGATACAGTGGCGCCTCACGGCCATACCGGAACGCCGGAGGCCCGCCAATCAAGACAAAATCAAAACGTGTATCCGGCACCAACTCCCGCATGTATGCAGGATGATACGTCGTGAACACGCGGCCGGCGTATTCGGTCACAGCCAGCGGCGCATGAAGCAGGCTAATGTCCGGATCCGGACCGATCGTCCTGCGGGTTTCGCCGATATAACGCCGGGAATGATCGATGGAAGTAAGGACCGGCCGGGTCGTGGTTCCGAGACGATGCTGAAGCCGCGAGAGGAAGAGTGTCGTGAGTCCGCTCCCGAACTCAAAAATGTGCCGGGGCTGTTTCCAGAGCACCAGCATCCCGACAAATTGTAAAGTTTCGACCGAGAGGGTCGAGCGACCTATCCCCTCAAGAATGTCCTCATCCAGCGGAAATGTCGCTTTGTGGGCGTACAATTCTTGCATCATTCCGGCATTCGGACGCGCGGTCATATGTGGTTCACTCCTTCCGGTCTGAGGGAAACATGGTCCGGAAATCCGGTTCCATCTCACGTTCAATCAATTGGAGTGCCAAGCGAACGAGTCAGGGACTGCTAATTCTGTGACTTATTGTGGATTAGCAGGAGATGGGCCGGAGGAGTGGTGGCGAATAACAACCACCTGCCCGAAGATGGACGGAAGAGGGGAGCGTTTTTCAAAACACAGGAGCCTCTTCCCGGCCCATCCCACCGCAGGTCGGAAAGAGGCAATCATGTGTGAAGTGTGTTGTCTTACACGCCGAGACGCCGGAGCTGTTCCCGGGCTGTTGTGTTCCACGGTTCTACTGTTGTGGCTTTCTCGTAAAAATCGCGGGCATCGTCCGTGCGACCGAGGATTTCACAGATACGCCCGATGCCGAGCAATGTTTCCACATCGGTGGGGTTCTGCCTGAGAAGCTCCACGTAGATTTTCAGGGCCTCTTGTGTCCGACCCTGTGCCACAACATAATAGTCGGCGAGATTTTTTCTGAACATGGCATTCCGGGGATCAAGCTGCACAGCCTGCTCGTACTGCGGCCCCGCATCAGAAATCAGGCCCAGCTGGTAGTAGACATAACCAAGATCATTACGTGCAGCAGCGTCGTCGGGGTTGTCCCGGACACACTGCTCGAGCTGGCGCGCAGCTTCCTCGGAACGCCCGGCAGCGATTGCCTCCCGCGCCCTGGCATACGTGCTCTCCTCCAGATGTGATGATTCCACGAAGGTCTCATTCAGGCTAATTGTTTCGCGGAGTTCGCGCGCTTGCTGATTCCAGGGTTCAAAACTCTGAAGTGTATCAAGAAATATCAGGCCATCATCCTTCCTGTCAAGATCATGACAGATCTGCGCGAGAGCAAGGAGAGTTTCTGCGTCACGTGGCTGGATTCGCAGGATGTGCACATACTGTTCCAGAGCCGATTCGGCGTCCTTCACCACAACATAGAGGTAGTCAGCAAGGTTCTTACGGAATAACAGAGTCTCGGGATCAAGGGTGACCGCTTTCTGGTAGTGCTCCAGTGAACGATCAACAGCCCCCGTGCGGCAATAGAGTACTCCCAGAGCGTTTTGTGCAGGAGCGTGATCGGGTGTGGCGGCAGCAAATTGTTCGAGTGCGACAATGGATTTCGCATCATCTCCCTGTGCAACTATTTCCTGAATTTCCTCGAACGTCTGCACGCGGGGCTGCTGCGGCGCCGGAGGGCCATTGGCCCTCTTGTACTGAAGGAGCCGGTCAATAGCCTCGTCCATTCCTGTCTCGCTACCGGTTGTGAACGTGCGCTGCGCATCCTGCATCATGTTGGCAAACGAATCGCCCTTTCCTTCTTCTCTGGCGGGTGGGGGAAGTGCTTCGAGGGATTTTCTGACTTCCGTATTCCAGGGCTGCACCGAGAGGAGCCGTGTGTAGTATCCGCGTGCGTCTCCGAATCGGCTCAGTGACGCACTGAGGTTCCCCGCAATCTGGAGCACTTCGGTGTCATCTGCTCTTAACGCCAGAACCTGAGAGTACGCTTGCAGAGCCTCTTGTGTCTGCCCGAGGCCAACATAGCAGAAATCGGCCAGCGCTTTCTGAATTGCGGGATCCTGCGGGGACTGCCGCGCCGCTTCGCGATAATGGGCATGCGCTTTTTCCTTGTCACCGCGTTGATACCACAGCGCACCCAGCTGTTCGTGAGAAAGTGATTGCACCTCACTCGTTGGGGGAGCCTCCTGGTTTAATGCGGCCAAACGCTCTCCCGATTGACGAAACATCGACATGGTTTCTTCTCCTGCTTGGCGGGACCGTAGGATCTGCTAACGGGATGTCCGTTGCAATGGCCGTGCCACAACACCAGGACTCAAGTGTGTGGCTGCCATTAGCCAATTTGCCGGAAATGGGGGGAATATACAGTTTTTGTCCGGGGGGTGGTGAGGAATAGTCGCCACATGGAGAACAATCAGGGAAGGTAAAGGTGCAGAAGCCAATACACTAACGGGATAATCACACCAAAACTCACGAGCCAGGCACCCCGGCCGCTGATGCCGGTCTTGCCTTTCAGGACAAACATCCCCGTTATCGTGACCAGGATCAGACTGACCGCATACAGATCAGCGATGTAGGTCCAGACTCTTTTGGGAGTATTCAGATGGAGCTGGTTAAACTCGAAAAGCACCCTGCGGGGACGGACCTCTTCGGCAATGACCTTGCCGGTGGGGATGTCGACCGAATAGGTGAGACGATCGTAGAAGAGCTGGAGAGTTTCGGGATCGGGCCGGAAAACGTTGCGTGGTTCATCGGCCAGGCCAAGCCGCGCCCTCACACTGTCCACAACTCCATCGCGTGAGACCCCGTCCAGCGGCCCGATTTCCAGCCCCCGCTTCTCTATCGAATAGTTCGGGTTCCAATCGGCCGCATGATTGACGGCAATCCCCGAGACGCCGTACACCAGCGTAAGGGCAACAACAAGATATCCAATATCTCTGTGGAGGATATTGTTCCATTTCCTCCACTTGACTTTCCGCGGGCGGGGCGGGGGTGTTGCGGATGGCCCGGACACTACTTTATCACCGCACCTTCGCCCATAAGACGCACGACCGTTTTCGGGCCTTGTACCGTCGAAGGATCAAACGTGGTGCCTTGTTCCTCGGCCTGATGTTCGCCCTGTTTGATGAGCTCATCGACGGAATACGTCCTGACAGACACTACACCTTCGGCTATTGCATTCTTGCCTTTAGCCTCCATCGGAAACACAATCACTCCATCATCAACCTTGAACTGGATAGATTCGTATTCCCGATCGCTTGCCAGCTTGATCCAGCATCCGCGTTTCTTGCACACATCCACAACTGCGCCTTCGACCCTGACCTTCTTGCCGTCGTATTTCCCGGGATGAGCCAGGATCTCGGATATTTTTGTCGTTCCCTTGAGTGTCAGGGACTTACCATAATTTTTCGGACTTCCACCAAAGGCGAATACTGCAGAACAGCAGAGTGCCAGAACAAGTGTCAACACAGACTTCATGCTTCCCTCCGATTAGACTGATTGGTATGGGCAAAAATATACAAACTTCCCGCGTCCGAAGCCAGGAACATCGGGGGAACCGTGACCGGTGCGCGCGGCCTGCATACAGTCCGGCTGGTTTCCCTGAAACGGCTCATGGTTTTCCGGACCGGGCTGCTTCCAGCTGACCCTGTCTGGCATAGTCAATGGCCTCTCCGAGTATCCGGGCTGCTTCCTGGGGAGCATGGAATCCCATGGAGTTTTCGGCGGCAACAAAGTCGAATCGGAATTGCGCCTTCCGTTGAAGCGCCAGAGCCCGATCCAGGGCAGGATCTTGTACACCCCGCGCCCGGGCGGCAGCAACCTCATCAAACATGGCGAGGAGCGCCGATTCCGTCCGGTCCATTAACTTCCGGGTGCGTTCCTGAATCTGATCTACGCGGGAGGCCATCTCCGCTTCCGGTTGCGGATGGCATGTCTGACAGGAGCGGGCGACACTGAGCAGCGGACTGCGAAGCTGGTGCTCACTGATCTTTACGGCCCCGTCCCGCATGTACGGCATGTGGCAATCGGCACACGCGACACCAGAACGGGCGTGTATGCCCTGATTCCACATTTCGAACTCCGGATGCTGGGCCTTCAACACTTTTGCCCCTGTCTCCTTGTGCGTCCAGTCCGAAAACCCCACTGAATCGTAGTATGCCTCGATTTGTTCTACCTTGAGTCCCTGTTGCCAGGGATAGGTGAGTGTCTTCCTGTCGCCTTTGAAGTAGTATTCAACGTGACACTGGCCGCACACATAACTCCGCATCTCCTGGCGGGTGGCCATGGTATTCGGATCGTAGTCCATAATGCCCCTGACGCGCATAGCAGCTTTGATGCCATTCAGAAATCCCGGACGGGTAACACGGAGATTCATCGTCTTGGGATCATGGCAATCAATGCAGGCAATCGGGTGATCAACAAGTTTGCGCGCTTCCTTGTAGGGCATGGCACATATTTCTTCGAACCCTTTCTGGACATCTCCGTTCCCGGCCTTCCGGTAGGCAGGGATGATGGACGAATGGCAGTGGAGGCACGCTCCCGGTTGTTCCCGCTCCAGCACTCTCCGTGTTTCGTCCTGATCGCTCAACATGTAGGCATGACCGCGTTCTTCCCGGTAGTCCAGGCTGAAGGCGTAGCCGGCAAATATTCGTTTGAGTGCGGGTTCTTCATCGAGTTTCTGAAAGGCCTCACTCCCCCCAAACCGCGTGCGTATGGTGTCTACCGTCCGTCGGTATCCATCGTACTGCCGGGGGAAGTTCTTCCCCCACTCCGCCGGATCGATCGTCTCTTCGGTCAGATCTGCGAGACGGAACGACACTTCCCGGGCCTCCTCCTTCCGGTCAAAAATATTAAGGAACAGCCACATCACCGCCGCGGTTGCCGCAGCCACCGAGGCAAGAATAATGATGAAGCCGACGCGGGATTTTGTCATGTTCGTTTCCTTTCTTCTCAGTCATCAGGCCGTCGCCTTGATTGTCCTGCTTCTCTGTCGCACCACCGTACACGCACCGGAACCGCTGTTATCAACGCATCTCTCCATGCCCCACCGTGGCATGGCAATGCACGCACAGCCGCCCTTCGCCGCTCTTGCCGGGTCGATCCGCGATATGGATGACGAGGTCATTGTGGCACCGCACGCAATTCTCTTCCAGGTTTTCGCGATTCATGGTGGTCATCTGGAGACGCTCCGGGTAGTCCCTGAAGGTGAATTTCCAGGAATGACGGATTCCATTTTCTGCTTTGGCAAAGTACTTCGGGAACAGACTGACCGGCGTGTGGCAATCGTTGCAGGCGGCATAGGCGTGATGACCACTTTTTTGCCAGGAGTCCAGATAGTCGCGCATAATATGGCAGTTGGCGCACGACCGGGGGTCGTTACTGAAGTACGACCCCCCTTCGGCATATCCCCAGGTAAAAAGGGCAAGTCCCGCAAACACACCGAGCGAGAGTGCCATCAACACCATTTTCACTTGAACGGTCGGACCAGCCACGAAGGTGCCCTTCGATTTCGGATAGTTCTATCTGAATTAAGCAAAAAAAAAGAGCCACATTCAAGGCTCTTCGGCAATTTACCCCAAAATTCGCATCTCTTCAGCTTTGTGGACGCTGCAGGGTTCGAACCTGCGACCTTCGCCTTGTAAGGGCGACGCTCTGAACCAGCTGAGCTAAGCGTCCAAACGACGGGTGCTGATCTTACAACGTCAGGTAAACAACGCGCTGCTAAAATCTCTCCTGAACTTCCGGGTGGTCTCGTGCTCCTCACCCAGAACTTTGAAGATGGCCACGCAGGCTTTTCGAGCCCCGTCATCGTCGTACATCCGCTCCCCCCTTATCACGTCTATAAACTTTGCGAGAGCCCTTTCGTAATCGAAGTTTCCCAGCGCCCGGAGGGCTTCAAGATAAATCTGCTTTACACTCCCATCCGGCAATGACCCGGGGTCTTCCAGTCTGGTGGTCAGCCCGGCAAATGTCCGGATCGCGTCCACCATGGCAAAATGGGGGGAATCTTCTTCGATCCCTGTCACAAGCTCAAGCGCCTTGCCGGGAGCAGCTTCAAGATAGCTCCCGGCCAGAAGAACACGGGCCTGTTCGTTTCCTGTGTCTTTCTGCAGCACCTGACCGAGCAGCGCCTGCCCTTCAAGCAATTTTCCCTGCTGTAACAACTCCTCTGCGCGCGTGACATCTTTGTTCAGGGGGTTTGGCAATGCCCGGTTGAGCCATTGGACAACAGCCGGTTCCGGCAGGGCCCCCGTGAATTCGTCAATCACCTTGCCGTCGGCAAAGAGCTTCACATTGGGAATTCCCCGGATCCCGTACCGCGTCGCAATCTCTTGATTGTGGTCCGTGTCAACTTTTGCCAGTACCCATCGGCCGTTTGCCTGCCCGGCGAGGCGTTCGAGCACCGGCCCGAGCATCCGGCAGGGTGCGCACCACGCAGCCCAGAAGTCCACCAGAACCGGGACATTCCGGCTCCGGTCCACCACATCACGTTCAAAGTCCTGTATTTCGAAGCTCATCAAGAAACCACTGTGTCCGGGAACTCAATCATTCTTCTCTAACATACGATACGAGCGACTCATGGTCAAGTCCCCCCCCCATCATTCATGGCTCGTAGGTGAGTGCAAAGGAAAGCCCGTCCATCCGGACGGAGTAGGCCGTTCCGGCCAGATCATGTAATGGATGATATCGTACGCCCGGCGTGAAGGTCACACCCCGGAAAGTGAACGGCTCCATCGTTGCTGAGACGTCAGCATTCTTTATTACCGTGATATCCTCCGCGCGGCGTTTGAACGACGCCACCTCGTCGTCGTCCTCAACAATTTCCATCCAGACGGTAAGCCCCCGGATCTCATGCTCCTTCGTCATGGCAGCAGACGCGGGCGGACCGTTCTCCAGTGCGATGCGCACCAGGAAATGGAGCGGTGTACGCACACCGCCATTGTCGTACATCAGGATCACCTGTTCTTCCTGGTTCTCATCGAGGCGTCTGCTCACTTCCGAATCTCCCTGATACCGGAATCCGATGCGGTTAACAAAGAACCAGAGTTTGTATACCGGAGCACCGTCGGCATTATAGAACTGTTTGATCACCGGTTCGGATTTATCCTGCGCACTCGTGCCGTTCACCATAAACAGGCACAGAAGCAGGCACAACCACCATCGTATGTTTGTGTTCATGCTATCCTCCTCGTCATGTGAAAGGCCCTCTCCCGGTTCTTCTCCCCTGTTCCCTTTCTGCGCCGGGTCTAAGCGTGTTTACCATGATTGGTGTTCTGTACGTTCAATAATTTCGTCCTGCAGAGCCTTGCCGAGATTGCAGAAGTAATCGCTGTATCCGGCCACCCGCACAATGAGGTCGCGATGCTCTTCAGGGTGCTGTTGGGCAGCCCGCAGGGTTGCGCCATCGACAATATTAAACTGGATATGGTGGCCGCCCATGGCGAAATATGCGCGAACCAACCGTGTGAGGTGTTCAATGCCCTCTTCTCCCTCCACCAGACCCGGCGTAAATTTCTGGTTCAGCAGCGTTCCGCCGGTACGCACGTGGTCCATTTTTGCGGCCGAGCGTAACACCGCGGTAGGGCCGGCCCGATCTGCTCCCTGCACCGGAGAAATCCCCTCGGAAAGCGGCATGCCCCCCCTTCTGCCGTCGGGGGTCGCTCCAGTAATGGACCCAAAGTACACATGGCAGGTGGTCGGAAGCATTTGAATCCGGTACACACCGCCCTTCGTATTGGGCCGTCCATTCACAGATTCGTAGAACATCTCGAACCCCTCACGCATCAAGTCGTCTGCCCGGTCATCGTCGTTGCCATACCGGGAGGTCCGGTTCAGCAACAGATGACGCAGTCGTTCGTTTCCTTCAAAGTCACTCCCGAGCGCCTGAAGCAATTCGTCCATCCTGACGTTCCGTGTTTCAAAGACGTGCGTCTGTAAAGCAGAAAAACAGTCCGCGAGAGTCCCGATCCCGACACCCTGGATATAGTTCGTATTATACCGCGCGCCACCATCCGCATAGTCCTTTCCGTTCCGTATACAATCATCGATAAGAATGGAGAGAAACGGCGTTGGCGCATACTGCGCATACAGGCGTTCGATAACGTTGTTTCCGCGCATCTTGATGTCCACGAAATGCCTGAGTTGCGCGCGATACGCGTGCAGGACATCGTCGAATGAGTGAAACGTCCGCGGGTCACCCGTGCGCAGGCCGATAGTCTTCCCTGTGCGGGGATCAATGCCGTTATGTAGCGTGACCTCGAGGATCTTCGGAAAGTTGAGATATCCGGTAAGAATGTAGCTCTCCTTGCCGAATGCGCCGGTTTCCACGCAGCCGCTTGTTCCCCCGCATCGCGCGTCCTCGATACTTTTCCCCTGCCGGAGCATCTCCTCCACCACTGTATCGGCGTTGAAGATGGATGGCTGACCCCATCCTTTCCGGACAATCCGGAGGGCCCGTTTCAGGAACTCGTCGGGATTCTTGCGACTCAACTGAATATTGGAACTGGGTTGCACCAGGCGCATATCATCAATAACTTCCAGCACAAGGTATGTCACGTCGTTCACGGCGTCCGATCCATCAACACACATTCCCCCCGAATTGATGTTCGCAAAGTCCGTGTACGTTGCACTCTCCGCTGCAGTGACGCCGACTTTGGGGGGTGCAGGCTGGTTGTTAAATTTGATCCAGAGACACTCCAGCAGTTCCATGGCCCGGTCAGTCGTGAGCGATCCCTGCGCAAGCCCGGTCTGATAGAAGGGAAGCAGGTGCTGATCAAGGCGGCCGGGATTGAACGAATCCCATGGGTTCAGTTCCGTGACGACCCCCAGATGGACGAACCAGTATGCCTGCAGTGCTTCATGGAAAGTGCGGGGTGCATGTGCGGGTACTCTGCGGCAGAGGGAGGCGAGCTGCGCGAGTTCCGCATGCCGCACCGGGTCGGTACACCGGGCCGCCTGTTCGTCAAGCGCCTGCGCATGCCGCTCTGCAAAATGTATCATCGTTTCGGCGGTAATCCGCATGCCGCGCAACTCTTCCTGCTTCCCGTACGCTCCGGGATCCTGGTAAAAATCAAGGTGGTCCAGATGGAGATCAATCTCCCGGATAACATCCAGCATGCCCCGGTGATAAATCTTGTCGTCGAGCACGGTGTGCCCCGGGGCGCGCTGTTCCATAAACTCGGTGAACATCCCCGCGTGATACGCATCGTGCCAGGGGGGGGTCATTTCCGTGAACACCTTCTCGCGAATGGTGCGACCCTGCCAGAATGGTATGATGGTCTCTGCATAGTGTTTCCGCACATCATCACTCACCGCATAGGCGACGTGGGGGCGCGTGTGCAGAAGAGTCAGATCTTCAAGCGTGTGACAGCAGATTTCGGGATACGTCGGGGTTGCCCGCGGTGCCGGCCCACGCTCTCCGACGATCAGTTCGCCGGCATCGATGAAAATGGTCTTATGGGCCATCACGTGTTTGAATACCAGGGCCCGCATGACCGGTGCAGAATGGAAACCCATCGTGCGATACGCCTCCGTCACCAGCAGCGCCCGTTCGGCCGAGAGATATGGCTGTGTTTCACAACTTACCGCACGTAATTTCCGCACGCGTTCGGTCATACTCTTATCCTCGTCTGCGCACGGTAAAGCCGCACGCCGTCAGGGTCTCTGCGATCTCTTCAAGTCGTTGCCCCGGCAGAGCTGAAACATCCGTCATCCGGTGCCGCATGCCAAGACCTGCATACTTCGAAGCAGCGCCGGCATGATACGGCAGGAGGTGAACCTCCCGGACCGTGCCCAGCTCTGTGAGCAGGCGTGCGAGTCCGCGGATATTCTCATCATCGTCATTGACCCCGGGGATGACGGGTACACGCACGGCCACGGAGGCATTCCTTGACGCAAGATAACGCAAATTCTCCATGATGCGAACGTTTGACCAGCCCGTGAGCTGTTTATGGCGCTCTTCGTCGATCAATTTCACATCAAACAGAAACAAATCCGTGTATGCACACACCTCCTCCAACCGATCCGGTGTCGTAAGCCCCGATGTTTCCACCGCGGTGTGCAGTCCGTTGGCTTTGCATGCCTTAAGTGCCGGGAGAAGAAAATCGAACTGGTGAAGGGGCTCGCCGCCCGAAAACGTTACCCCTCCTCCCGATTCATCGTAGAAGATGCGGTCCTTGAGGACCTCCGCAATCAGGTCTTCCACGCCGATCTCCCGTCCGATGGATTCCCGCGCATCCATGACACACTGGTCTGTGCAGGACCCGCACACCACGCATCGTTGGGTATCACGGCTCACCCGCGTCTCCTCCAGCGTGAGGGCGTGTTGCGGACAATGGTTGACACACTCGCCACAGAGAACGCAGCGCTCCACGTGATAGGCAATCTCAATCCCGCCCCGGAGGCCTTCGGGGTTGTGGCACCACGGGCACGACAGAGGGCATCCTTTGAGGAAGACGGTGGTCCGGATACCCGGTCCGTCGTGTACGGCATAACGCATAATATTGAATATCGTTCCGTGCACGGTCAGGTCAGGGCCGGGAAGGGATAAGCCGTAGTGTTGTTTGCGGCCGGGAAAGATATTCCGCACCATCATGGGTCACGACGACCATCTCCTCCACCGTTACGACACCGAATCCCTCCACAGTAAGTCGCGGCTCCAGCGTGAACACCATTCCCTCTTCCAGCCGAGCGAATGGTTTGTTACCATACTTCTCCCAGCGTGGAGCGAGCAATGCTGTTCCGTCGTGCGCAAATCTCCCCACCTGATGTCCCACAGCGTGGGGGAATTCTGCGTATCCCCCGCGGGTGACCGTTGTGCGCGCGGCGTTGTCAATGCTGATTCCCTGGACGCCGGGTTTTATGGCGGCACGGGCGGTTTCAATTGCTTCTCTGATCGTATCAAACCCCCGTTGCACTTCCGCCGGCGCCTTTGTTTCGCCCGGACGAAGAACATAGAATGAGCGTTGGATATCCGAAACGTATTCTTCGACACGAACCCCAAAATCCATGTTCAGGACATGCCCGGGGCAGACAACCCGTTCAGTCGGATGGTAGTGAGCTCCGGCGGTATCCGGACCGGTAAAGACGGCGGGGCACGTCCGGGGATCCCATGCAAAACCGAGATGCCGGCGCTCCACTTCGGCGCGCATAAAAGCGGCGATGTCCGTCTCGGTCTTCCCGGCCTGGATGTACAGCCCGGCCGCATCGAATATCTCTTCCGTATGCCGGATAGCTTCCCTGATGAGCACAAGCTCACCGGGGGTTTTCCGCTGACGCAGGGCGGAGATAATCTGCTCGGCCGACACAACCCGGTCCGCAAGCCCCGCTTCGGTCAGCAGTCCCATCATGGTCAAATACATTCCATGCGTAAGTCCATCGCAGATCTCGGAATCCATGGAATAGTTGAGCGCGATCTTGCCCGGCGTGCGCCGGGAAAATTCCGCCAGCAGGGGGGCGCGGATACCTTCAACATAATCCACCACACGGTCGTAGGCACCGGTGTCTACCACCATCTGCCGATCGTACTTCCCCACGATGGCGGTCCGGGACCCATCATCACCGATGATCAGTGCACTCTGCCAGGTGAGGTCAGAAGGGACGAGGTACGGAATAATGGGGTCGCGCTGGAGCGCTGTTTCACGCACAAAAGTGATCCAGCAATCAACGTCGAATTCTTTCAGGAGGGCAGTCGCCTGCGCGATCTTTTCTCCGATCAGTTCGTAGGCCATACAGGAAGATACGATAACGAAGGACCGGAATCAAAGGGATGAAGATTTCAGGGTGAAAACCGTGGAAACCCGGCGCTGAAGGGCTATGCCTTCCAGAGCAGGAGCATTCCGATGCAGATTGTTCCCAGAGCAATCATCTTCTGCAGGCTCAGAGCCTCTTTGAAGAAAGCGACTGACAGCCCCGTGATCAACAGAATACTCGCTGCGGACAGGATCGGATAGGCAACCCCGAGGTCAAGTCCTTCGAGCGACTTGATGTACAGAAGAGTATTTCCAAGCCCAAGAGCAAGTGCAAGGAGTAAAAAACCGATTTTCTGGAAAGTCCATACGGGCATCCCCGAGGCATATTTGAACAGCACGTTTGCCGCAGAATTCAGAATAATGGCGATTGTCAACAGCGAGTAAGCCATGCCGAATTTTCCTTCCTCGAACACGATGCGCACCTTTTAGGCACCCACGGAGGGCTGTGCGATATCCTCGAACCGTATACGAAACAGGGTCCCTTCTTCGCGGAGTATCTCCAGATGACCCTGCAACTGGCGTGTCAGAATACTCACCAGATGCAGCCCCAGACTCTTTGCCTCCGCCGGGTGTATATCCTCCGGGATACCGATCCCATTATCCTGAACCTCCAGCACGAAAAGGTCGGGTGTTTGCTGGCGGAGCGAAACACTGATCCGTCCCGACCGGCCATCCGGAAAAGCATGTTTCAGGGCATTGGTAATCAGTTCATTGATGATCAGCCCGCAGGGGATTGCTGTATCGATGGGCAGGCGGACCTCTTCAACATCAACCTGATAGGTCACCCCTCCATGTCCGAACGTATGAAAGAGGGAGACCACGAGAGATTCAATATATTCTCTGAACTCCACCCGGGCAAAGTCTTCCGACTTGTACAGACGTTCATGGATAAGCGCCATAGAGCGAACGCGGCTTTCACTTTCCATAAACACCGCCCGGTCGCGCGGGTCGTTGAGTGTTTCGGCCTGAAGGTTGAGCAGACTTGAGATGATCTGGAGATTGTTCTTCACCCGGTGATGCACTTCCTTGAGCAGAACCTCCTTTTCATGCAAAGCCCGTTCCAGTACTTCCGCGGTGCGTTTCTGGTCGGTGATGTCCACAACAATACCACGGATTCCGGCGGGACGGTTTTCCACATTGATCGTTGCCGTATAGATGAGTGCCGGAAACTCCGTTCCATCCCGGCGTACCATCTGATATTCATTCCCGGAGAGACGCTGCCCCTCCAGAACGCGGCGGATGTTCTCTGCCGCGCGCGAACGATCTGCCGCGCTCACCACATCGAGCAGGAAGAACCCCGTAGTAAGATCTTCCGGGGTATATTCGAACGTCGCAAAAGCCGCATGGTTCGTGAACGTCAGGCGTCCATTCACATCAGCTTCGAAAACAGGCTGCGGGAGGAGTTCTGCCATCTGCTGGAATTTGCGCTCGCTCTCCCGGAACGCTTTTTCGGCCTGACGGCGATCGCGGATTTCCTGTTCGAGTCCGGAATGCAGTATTCCGAGATTCTCAGCCATTTCGTTAAATGCCCGGCCGAGTATCTCTATTTCATCGGCCATCGTCAGCGTGTTCACACGCACATCCCGCTCCCCCCTGCCAAAGAGCTGCACCGCATTCGTAAGGCGGCGCATGGGACTCCCCACAATCAACCATATCACCACGCCTGCAGTCGCGGACATGATCACCAGAGCCGCCGCAAGCCGTATGAATGATGTCTGCTCGAACAACCGTAGTTCACCAAGGACTTCATCCGTAGGACGTGTCACGACCAGCTTCCATGACGTCCCCGGAACCCCGGCATACACCAGGAGCATGCCGGAATTGTCATCCTGCACGTACCCATCCACGCCGCTGGAAATCTGTACGAGGGTCTGTGCCGAAAAGTCCGTTTCCGCCGATTGTCCGGCGCGGATCCCTTCATGGTGACTCACATAACGGTCTAGGGTATCGAGAACAAACCACTGGTTCACCCCGAGGAGCACATCACGGGCTACCGTTCTATTCCCCCCGCGTTCCGCGCCCACCGAAAGCCCTCTGGCCAGGACACGCATGTATCCTAATTCCCCCTCGGCGCGTTGTTCAAGCACCATGGTTTTCAGATTGTTGCGCGTGAAAACCGCTACAATTGCCAGAGGTAACAGGGAGAGCAATAGAAACCAGAACGTAAGACGTAGTCCCAGGATCCGGCGGTAGGTGCCTGTTACACGAACCGGCTGCACAACTTCCTGCCGGTCGAGAATCCAGAGTGGTGCGCGATAGTTGCGTGGGAGGACCAGAAAGAAGAGCGATGTTGTGACTGCCGTCAGGGTATATTCAACAACCCAGCCCTGCAGGAGGATTAAAATCGATTCGGAGAGCGGGAGATTCTGGGGTAGAATGCGGAAAAAGAACTCAGGGAAAAGCACCCGCACGGAAAGGAGAACGGGAATAGCGACGATAAAGTAGTAAATGAAGAGAATGCCGTTCCAGCCCAGAAGCAGGGCAGGCATGCGGATCTGATCATGAGCAAGGCGCCTGTAGGCCCATCCGATCCAGAGGCAACCCACGACATGCATCGCAACAACGTAGAGTCGCACCGAAGGATCGGGATCGCCGAGACCGGCAAGAATGCCGATGATCACTCCTCCGACCGGTCCGGTAAATGCCGCACCAATGGTGACAAATATCTCCCGGGGGTCGGTAATAACTCCTGTCCCGGGAATACGTACGTGCAGGCCCGCAAGAATGGTGAACAGCGCCGCAGCACCAAAGGAAACCGACACCAGCAGGATCTTGGGCGTTGCGAGCCTGAGGTAAAGGCGCTCCCCTGGGGTGGGATTCCCCACGTTATTCAATCCTTCCCGGGTTTTTCCCGCACTCGGCCATCAGCGCCTTTCTTTCCTCGACAAGAGCAGAACACATCCGCACTTTCCCTGAATCAGAAACCGCACCCTCTACACCCAAGTTCATCATGCCTGTTCATCGGACTTTTTCTGTCCGGCTGCATTCCATCCTTCCGCGATGAGCTTGTCAGTCAGCCGATCAGGATGATGGATCAATGCAGGGAGACATTGCGGGCAGATATTCGCTTCACGACCGGCCAGGCGGAGCATGAGGACCGGAAAATCGTGTTCCGAACGGCCACAGCTCAAACATGTCGCGATGTTGGGTGTGGAGGGCATACGGTCAGTATCTCCTCGTCTCTCTTTTTCGTGATGATTGTGGGAACACGTGATTGGACACAAAGATTGATAAACCCCGGTCGTTTGAATAACGCACGAACACACCTTGTATGTTCAGGCGAGATTAGGCCTGGGCCACCCGGGTTACCATGGCCTTCTTTCCGAAGATCGCTGCTGTGATAACGCCCGCAACGATGTATTGAACCAGCGTTGAGAAGAACCACGTGATGGCCAGCGAATACGGGATCGAGATCATGGCGTACGTTCCATACGCAAACCCCAGACCCATCCAGATGCCGATGTAAAGTCCAAACCGGACTCCCTCCATGATGCCCTTTCCCTCATAGCCGCGCGCAAAGATAAAGACAAAGAGGAATGCACCGACGATCATGATAACCTGGAACACCCACATGTAGGACATCATGTCCGGGCGCCAGAGGTCTTTCAGCGACTCGTAGGTAGACGTCAGCAGAACCCCGTCCACCATGTAGCTAAATGCTTCAAAAAAGATGATGACCGCCAGAAAGCTGATCCATCCTTGTTTGTTCATGGTAACCTCGGCGTTATGACTGAAAATGGGTGGGTTAGAGAAGACCGCAGAATAATACGACATCCAACCCTCATTCGCAACTGGTGCCCAGAACAGCATGGAATTGCAGAGATTTACATAATCAGATCAACCCCGCAACAACTCCTCTCGCCGGAGGCCGTATACAGAGACAGTCACCCTGGAACAAGAAGGAGAATTGGACGATGCCTACGCGGCGGAGCACTCCCGAAACATTCAGCAGCAAACCGGTTGTGCGGCTTGCCCTGTTTAACGGAACACTTCAGCCGGGTCATGACGGCGTCACGCGTGTTCTGTATAAGCTTCTTGATCACCTGGTGCTCGCCGGAACGCCGTGTGAGTGTTTCTCAACGATGATTCCCGAAATGGGGGAACATCCTCTCCCCATGCATCTCGTCCCCTCGGTCCGGTTTCCACTGTATCCCGATTACAGAATAGCCCTTCCCGGATGGAAGACTTTTGAGCGGCAGATGCGCCGGTTTTCCCCGACGGTCATTCATATCAACAGTCCCTGTTCCCTCGGGTACGCCGCCATGCGATACGGCCGGCGATTCGGTATTCCCGTTGTCGCCACGTACCATACTCACTTTCCCCGCTACGCCAGCTATTACCGCCTGCCGGCTCTGGAATCGTGCGGGTGGAATTACCTTCGTGGATTATACAATTCCTGTGAGCGCACGTTTGTCCCCTCACGCCCTATCCTGAGTGAACTTGAACACCGGGGCATCCACAATCTTGAATGGCTTCCGCATGGAGTTGATGCAGAGACGTTCCACCCCCGGTTTCGCTCTTCCGAGTTTCGCCGGGCACATGGACTGGAAGGCAGGACCGTGCTGTTGTTCGTGGGCCGACTGGTCTGGGAGAAGGACCTGCGCACATTGATCGAAGCGTGGAGGTTACTCCGTCGGGATTTTCCCGACGCAGCCCTGATGGTCGCCGGTGATGGCCCCGTCCGTGCCGAACTACGCTCGATGATTCCTGAAGCCATCTTCCTGGGCCAGCTGGAGGGGGAACAGCTGGCGACGGCATTTGCCTCTGCGGATATCTTTGCCTTTCCATCGACCACCGAGACATTCGGAAACGTGATACTCGAAGCCATGGCATCGGGTACAGCACCGGTATGCGCGAATACCGGTGGCGCTGTGGATCTGATCCAGGACGGCAACAGCGGATTACTCTCGCGACCGAAGGACGCCTGTCATTTTGCAGAACAGATATCACGGCTGATCAGCCAGCCCTCGCTCCGTCAGGCCATAGCGCAGCGCGCCCTTACGCGTGCCCGGATGCAGTCATGGGGAAGTGTATTTTCGCAGCTTCTGGAAAGCTACTGCGCAACCATTTTGTCATATTCCCGCCCTACCGCCGGGCCACGCCGTCACGCCGCGTAACCTGCACAACGTGTGCCATTCCATTCTCCCACTTTCATCCGAGCCGGAATTCTCGTAGATTATGGACACCTTTGGATGAGGAGAATGGTGTTTTATGGGCAAAAGGAAGAGATGGTCCGTACATCACGCGCTGGTGGTACTGCTTATCGCCGGCATATGTCCCGCGCCACTCCGGGCACTGCCGGCCGATCCGGAACCTATCGACTGGCGTGAAGTGCACGAGATCACCAAGCGCGGCATCGATCATTTCTACCGCCTCGAGATTGATGCCGCGATGCAGAGTTTTGATTCTGTTGCGCGCATGGCTCCGCGCGACCCGCGGGGATATTTCTTCAGGAGCATGGTCCATTTTTCCCTCTATGCGCTGGAACGCGATCGGAAGCAATTTGATGCGTTCATGAGAGAATCGGATAATGTGATTGCTGTGGGCGAACAGTTGCTCGACAACAACGGACACGATGCTTCTGCAAAATTCTACCTTGGAGGGACCTACGGTTATCGCGGTATGATGTGGCAGACCGAAGGATCCCTGGTGAAAGCTGTCACGGAGGGACGCAAAGGATACAAGTATCTTGAAGAAGCGGTGGAAGACAAACCCGATCTCTATGACGCCCACATGGGATTCGGACTCTTCAGCTATCTTACCGCGAAGGCCCCCCGAACGCTTCACTGGGTGATAAAGCTGGTGGGAATTGCGCCCGATCTCGACGGGGGGCTACGGATGCTTAAAACTGCTGCGGAGAGGGGCGTGTACACGCGGAATGAGGCCCGTCTCTATCTTTCGCAGTTCCTCTTTAACGAGCAGCGCCATGAGGAAGCATTCCGGTATCTGAATGAGCTCTGTTCCGAGTATCCAGAGAACACGCTCTTTCTGATTCTCCGGGCAAGCTGGCTGCAACGCTCCGGCCGGTCGGACGAGGCCATGACCGACGCACTCAAGGCGGTCGAACATAATGCCCGCCGCCCGATTCACTATGTCGAAGACATCGCCTACAATACCCTGGGAAGCATACTCTTCTCCCGCAACGATTTTACCGGTTCGCGGAAGTACTATGCACTCTACGTCGATTCACTGCGTAACCCCGAACGGGTCTGGAACTGGACATGGTATCGCATCGGCGTTGCCCATGAACTCAGCGGAGACCGGAAAGGCGGGCTGGCTGCGTTTGGGCGAGTCCAGAAAAGCGGCGACGCAATGCGGCCGAGGGATGCGTACTACTACCGGCGGGCACAGTACAGTCTGCGCCAGCCTATCTCAAAGGCTGAGGAGCTCGTTATCAGGGCGGGTAATGAGCAGAACAGCAAAAAGTATGACAACGCTCTTCGGCTCTTCACCGAGGCACTTGCGGCCTCCGGCAATGACGTCGAAATCCGCGCCCGGGCACTCCTGGGCATGATGCAAATCCAGTTTGAGCTGAAGCTGTACCTGGAAGTGGAACAGACCTCCCGCCAGCTATTTGTGTTAAAACCGCAGCAGGAAATCTGGGTGTTACCCCATGGATATCATAAGCTGGGGCAGGCATACGCGCGCCTGGGAAGGATTGAAGATGCTCGAAATGCGTTTGACATGGTCGACGAATACGACGATTACGATTTTCAGGACCAGCTTGAAACACGCGTAGAAGAGGAGATCTCTAAGCTCGACAAAGACGAGAAATAGACCCGGACAAGGGAGATGTTCTCCTTCTCACGTTCGGATTTCCCGCAATCAGCCTCATCGGATTTCTCAACGACAACGTTAGCGGTCTGATTCACCATTCGGTTTTGAAAAAGCTTGCTTCGGTATAATAGTCTTTTGTTAATCCTTCCAGCCTTTTCATTCCAGCCGGGTCCAGTGGCACAAACTCCTTCGCAATCCGGACATTTTCTTCCAGCTCCGCGATCGTGGAGATCCCCACGATCACCGTGCTGACGGGAAGTGAAAGCACGTACCCCATGGCATCCTTCATCGTCGTAATTCCACCCGTCCGGAATATTCTGCCGCGGGCCGGGATTTTCATACCGATGATCGCCAGGTTTTTCTTAACCGCGATAGGAAGCAGGTTTTCAATGAACGATGCGCTGTGTCTGTCGGCCGCGTTTAACGCCATCAGAATGGCATCAAACGGATACTGTTCAATCCCCTTACGCAGCACAAAGGGATCACGATGGCCGGTAATCCCGAGAAACCGCACGATCTTTTCGTCACGAGCCTTCTCCAGCGCCTTGACTGCGCCAGCATGTGCAAACACCTGATCCAGATCATCCTGTGTCCGGACATTATGAAGTTGCCACAAATCAATGTGGTCGGTCCGGAGTCTTTTCAGCGATCCTTCCAGTGCACGCATCGAACCGTCATAGGACCGTTCACGGGTTTTTGTAGCCAGAAAGACCTCGTCGCGGCGACTGGCCATGACCGAGCCGATGTAGGTTTCGCTGATGCCATTCCCGTACCGATGCGACGTATCAATGTAGTTCACGCCCAGATCGAGAGCCCGGTTGATGATGGCTGCAGCTTCGTCTGTCTTGCCGTCCTGTTCCAGCGTGGCCTGCCCGCCCAGGCTGAACAGCCGGACATTGTGCCCCGTGCGACCGAGGGGGCGCTCCGGCATTGTGCTGGCGCCGGAAACTGTTTGTGCGATAGCATCAAACGGTTTTAAAACGCCGGCGACACCGAGCGCGGTGGTGCCCAGCACGGTGCGGACGAATGACCTGCGGGAGAGATCAGACTGCTTCATGATGACCTCCGGTCGGTTGGAAAAGCAATGCGACAGCGTCCACTTAGTTCATCCTCGCCTTTGACATCCTGTGGAAATGCGCCTTCTGCGTCGAGGAACCCCCGACGTGCTGTATGACTAACACCAGGAACTCTGCGGAGGGCTCCACGTCCTTGATCCCTTCAAGAATATCTTCGTCATCAAGTCCCCCCTCGAGGATATACTCCCGGATTTTCAGCGTGTTCCACCATTCCCACTCCAGCCCGTTCTCCGGCAAGAACACAAATGCTCCGTATTCATCCGTACCCTTCACCTTTTCGTTCCAGAGTCCCAGGTACGCAGAAAAGTGGGAATACAGATGCGCTATGATGGATGCGTGTGTCATTGAACAAACGAGCCGTTCCTCTGTTTCCGCAAAAAACACTTCTGCCCCCGCAGGAGCCGGAGGCAGAAGTCACCACTGGTCCAGCCAGATGGTCGATACTTGTAACACAGGTTGCCGACTGAGCGGGAGACGGGACTCGAACCCGCGACGTCCAGCTTGGGAAGCTGGCATTCTACCACTGAATTACTCCCGCAGAAACATCACAAAAAATATACCGCCTTCTCTTCATAAAAGCAACGCTCGACGGCCCGTGTCTAATTACGCGAGAACCCTCCCGCTCCGAGTGCCGCCACCCACAGCGGTGAAGGAGCCCCACCAGGGGATCGCACAGCCATCCCGGATCCCGAAAAGCGATGCGCCTGAGATGCTGCGCAAAGATACCGATGAAAAGAAGGCAAAAGCAACTGGCAACGACGCGCTAGCGGAAACAACACCGGCTGACCAGCGCACCGGCGCCCTCACGCAGGAGTCATACCGTCAGGAAAATGAAATTCCACACCCGCAGAATCGCCTCCTCCAGAGTCACTCCGTCAAGAAGGTAGCTCGAAAGGAAACCGACGGCGAGGCCGTCGCCTGCACCACTCACGACCACCACATCACAATCCCTCCGGGACGCTTCCGACCCAGCTTCTACAGCCATACGGTGTATCCCAGACTGATACTCAGTTGATTCGACCCGTTCCGTTCTGTTGCCCCTTCACGGTTCATCGTCACCTGGAGGTACTGAATCGCCAGGTTCAACAGCCCGTTTCCGGTGATCGACATCTTCACGCCGCCGCGCCCTCCCCACGTAAAGCCCCTGTACGTGGTGCCGTTCGTTTGCAGAGAGTACCCTGCCAGTCCTTCAACAAACGGATGCACGAACGCTGGTGACGGCGGGTGGTATGCGATTGACCCCAATGCAAGGAGGCCGGTTGACGCTCCACCGCCGGAGGTCATCACCGTCAGCCCGAGTGGGTTCAGTCCGATCTCCAGCCTGTCCAGTATGAACACGCCGACAAACGGGTTGATGGTAATGAAGGAGGCCGTGCTTCCTGTTTTGCCGTCGTGCACAGGCGTGTAGCTCTGAAACGAAGCCGATCCCCCAAGCTCAACCTGTCCTTTTGACCCGAAACGGGCGGGTTGTTCCTGAGAAAAAGTGGAGGCGGCGCTGACGAGGAGTGCCACCGACAATGCAAGCAGATACAGCGGGCAGGACTTCCGGTTCTTGATCATGAAGATAGTTCCTATTATTGAAATGAGGGAGAGAGCCCCGGGTCAGCGGGGCTCTCAGATGCGCGTTCTGATCCAGAACGTGTCCAGCGATTGTCATAGTGTTACTTCATCAGCGTCATCCGCCTGGTGGCGGTAAGTCCGGCGTGGTCGATCCGGTAGAAATACACGCCGCTGGGAAGCCCCCCGGCGTTCCAGAGAACCTGATGCTGCCCGGCGGGAAGCACCTCGTTCACCAGGGTGGCAACCTCTTCGCCGATCGTGTTATAGACCCGCAGCGTCACCTGACCGTCAGCTGGCAGCACAAAGGAGATACGTGTCGACGGATTAAACGGATTCGGATAGTTCTGTCCCAGAGAGAACTGCGCGGGCATCGTCACTGGATCATCTTCCCGTACACTTGTCTCATCGGCGTTGTACGCAAAGATCGGGCAGGCGGGACGGATCCCATGGTCGCGCAGACCACGCTCGACAAATCGCATCGTCGCAGCAAGCTCCTGCGCGTAGTCCGGTTCGACAAGGGCCACTGCGTCAGACAGAAAACCGGCCACCTGATCCGCCGTGACGGTCACATCGAAGCCCGGGATCGGGACATTCGCTTCGATAAGCATCTCCGCCACCGGTGCTGTCTGTGCGGCCAGAATTGCGATTGTTTGGTTTTCTGGCCGTGAGAAAGCCAACCCGTACTGGGTGATGAGCTTCTTGTATTCCTTTTCTGTCCCGACAATCAGAGCGCTCGCATCTGCGACCGGTATTCCGGCAAACGCAGCGAGGTCCTCCGCATAGGCCGCTGCCAGCAGGTGCGGGACCTCGGCCGGACGCGTCTGCGCCGCAAGCATCATGCGCAGTCCAACACCACGGTCCAGGTTCCTCCGGACCAGCAGATCCACTGCCGTCTCTGAGAGATCGTGTCCCATTTCCGGTGCGAGGAGACCCGCCACGTAATCTGCGTCCGGCGAGGGAAGACCGCCAGCGTGCAGAATGTCCACAAGGACTGGCATGAGCCGGGGGACGAGCGCCGCCCCTTTGGCGATGGCATATCCTTCGCCGGGAAACATGAACGAAGCATGATGTGCAGTGAAATCGGCGCCCCAGGTATCATTGTGTGTCAGAAACCCCAAGCCGACGGACTTCAGACTCGGTCTCCAGGCCATCCGGTACACCGGCATGAAATTGTGATGTGTCGCGTCATACAGGAACTGTCCGTTCGCATCGAACATAGTGTTAAACACATCCGGTAGGACCGCTCCATACATTTCGTTCCTATTCAACGGTCCGAATTTCACGCCGAGTTCCCTGGCGAGGTAGACGTGGGTCGCATTCCCCCAGCTGAATGCACCCTGCACCGCCACGAGAATCAAGAGTGCAGCCACGAACAACTTCTTTGCAGTGTCCATAAGATCCCTCCTTCGATGGATAGTGGTTGTTGGACAGCACAAAGATACTCGTGCACAGCGTCCTCATGTCAAAGAACTGTCACAGGAGTGTAACAAATCCTCCTTCGTTGAAATCTCCATCTACGGACCGCCACTGCAACGCGGAGATCGTGAGCAGGATCGAACGATTCTCCGGGCGATAACCGTGATCACCCCGTGACGCTTTCATGACATCCCTGAGCTCCCCGCATCGTACATTTCTTCAGCACCATGCGGGAGGAACGATGCGATTCGCACAGGTATCGACGATCACAGGGGCTATGATTACAACGATGCGCCCCTATCTGCTTTTTCTCTCAGGCGTCACGGGCCTCGCAGGCATCGCGGCAGCGAAGGACGCTCCGGCCAGCACCGTGCTCCCGGTTTTCCTCGCGGCATTTCTCTCCTACGGTTTCGGGCAGGCATTGACCGACTGCTTTCAGACAGACACCGATGCGCTGTCAGCTCCCTACCGTCCGCTGGTCCGGGGGATCGTCAGTAAGCGAACCGTCTTCGTGACCAGCATTCTGGGTCTTGTATCCTGCTGTGCACTGTTTGCCATAAGCAACAGCGTCACACTCGTTCTCGGGACAGTTGCAGTGGGAGGTCTCGCGACATACACATGGTTCAAACGCCGCTGGTGGGGTGGACCCTGGTACAACGCATGGATCGTGTGCGTCCTGTTTCTGATGGGGTATCTCTCGGGTGAACGCCAGGGAACCGCTGCGGTACCGGTCTCCCTGCTCCCTCTCGTGGTCACGGTCTTTTTCGGATATGCAAATTTCGTGCTGGCCGGCTACTTCAAAGACACCAACGCAGACAGGCGAACCGGCTACAGGACGTTCCCGGTGGTCTTCGGACGCCGGCGCGCTTCGCGTCTCAGCGATTTCTTTGCCGTTGGAACGGTCGTTGCTCTCAGCGTTCATCTTGCAGACACATGGAGTACAGATTCGTCATTCTGGTCCGTAGCCCCGTCCGCCCTCTTTGCAGGCTGGGGGCTCGGGCACGCTATCATCGGGCAATTCCTGCTTCATCACAATCGGGACGATCAGGATGCCCACAGACCGATCCGCCACGTGGTGCAGAGTTATGTGTTGATGCTGTCTGCTGCAGCCGTGAGTTTTCATCCCGCGTGGGCGGTGCCGCTCCTGGCATACTACGGTACCTTTCTCCTCGTTCTCACGCACAGAACGGAGCAGAGCCAGATATGATCGCGTACGTCAATCCGCGGGCTGGCGCGGGGCGGGGCATGGCCCGGTGGAGCAGCATCGAATCCCGCATGAGCAGGACCTACAGAGATCTTCACATTGTGATGGCGGATGCCCCTGACTCCGCTGAGCGTGCAGTCCGCCGCGCACAGCAGTCACCCGGCCGTCGCATAGTGGCGGTAGGCGGCGATGGCACCGTGAATGCCCTGGTAAACGCACTCCTCAACGGAGATCACAACGGAGGCCCCCCGTGTACTCTCGGCGCAATCGGGACCGGTTCGAGCAACGACTTCCACAAGCCGTTCACGGCGGAAGCAACGATCGGAGCTTTTCCTGCACGCCTGGATTTTGACCGGGCTTCGGCATATGATGCCGGCAGAGTGGAGTGGACCAATGCTGAGGTACCAAGCGCACGATACTTCTTTCTGAACGCCAGCGCCGGTATTACTGCGGCCGGCAATGCCCGATTCAATGTCCCGGGACCACTCCTCGGTTTGCTCAAACGCGCCCATGTTCCCAGCGCCATTCTCTTTACAGCGCTGACCACGCTTCTCGGATTTCGAAACGTTCATATCAGGCTCACCCTGGGGACGGAACACCTGTTGGATGTGCCCCTGACGAACCTGGGGATACTGAAGAGCCCCCATTTCTCAGGCGACCTTCGCTACGATACCGCGGGGGATTATGAAAACGGGAAGTTTGTTGTGGTTGCCTGCACCGGAATGAACACTCTTGAGCGAATCACCCTCTTCCGTGCATTGCGCAGGGGAAGTCTCGCAGGGGTGCAGCATGTCCGCCGCTGGTCGACATCTGCCGTCACCCTGGAGTCCCCCTGTCCGATCGGCATCGAGTTTGACGGTGAGACCGTTCTGGCGCAGAGTGCCCGGTTCACAGTCGTTCCACATGCACTCCAGGTATGCCCATGACATCCGCGATACGCGAACTCGCACTCATTACATCGCTCACACGCACGTTCACCAGGTCACCCCGGCAGATGAACCGCTTGCACGAGAGTGACGCTGAATTGCTGAGGCTCCCGTCGGGCGATCTTCTCGCAATCACGACCGATGCGATCAGTGAAGAACTTTCCAGCGGATTGTACAGGGATCCATTTCTGGCAGGATGGATGGTGGTGATGGCGAACATGAGCGACCTTGCCGCCGTGGGGGCAGAGCCGCTGGGGATTCTGCTTGCACAGACCCTCCCCCCTTCATTGTCAGGAACCGAGCTGGAGAGGTTGCAGGAAGGAATCCGGGGTGCATGTTCTGCATGCGGCACGTACGTGCTCGGTGGAGACACCAATGAAGGGCCCGCGCTTCATCTGACGGGCACCGGGGTTGGCGTGCTTTCCGGCGACCATCCGCTCTCACGAATCGGATGTCGTGAGCACGACGTCCTGTGCGCCACGGGGCCGCTGGGGGGTGGAAATGCCTTCGCCGCAAATCAGTTCGCGCGCTCGGAAGTAGCATCCACGGGCTACGCTCCTGCCGCCCGCATCCGACAGGGCATGGCACTTCGCAGCCTTGCCTCGGCATGTATGGACACCAGTGACGGTCTTTTCGCAACGCTCGATCAGCTCTCGCGCTTGAACGCCGTAGGCTTCGACCTGGACGACGATTGGGCAGATGGTCTTGATGTGGCGGCCCATGATGCCTGTGCGGATCTGGATATCCCGCTCTGGGCATTTCTTGCAGCTCCCCATGGGGAATTCGAACTGGTGTTCTCGATATCCCTGGAGCGTCTTCCCGTGTGCAAGGAACTCTTCGGGTCGTACGGATGGCGGCTCCTTCAGCTCGGCCGGGTACGAGCCAGCTCCGGTATTCATGTTCCGGGCATCGGGACATTTACCCCTCCCCTGCTTGCGGCTATCAGAAACGCTTCGCCGCTCGGAAGAGGCGGCTTGACGGCGTATCTCCAGTTGTTGCAACGCATCGGGAGGCTGGCGGAAAGGTTCGACAGCTTTGTGACATCTCCCTGACAAACGACGGGACGTCTGACGCTACATTGCAGACAGAGAAACCGAAGGAGGAGAAACAATCATGAAACCTGATGTTGAGTACCGTGGTGGAGAGGACTTCGATCTGAAGAAGATGCTGATGCGCGGACGACATATGCGACTCGCAGAGCGTACGGCCCTCTTCGCAGAGTTCATGCGTGACCTGGGGACTCACAAAGAAATGCTCTGTCTCCGGTGCATCACATCGGCTGCCGACCGGACCGTGATGGTCCAGGATCCGGAAACCGGGGCAACTCGTCCCATGCTGATGTTCGGGTCCAACAACTACCTGGGTCTTGCTACCCATCCCACTCTCAGGACGCACGCCTGTGAAGCATTGCAGAGTTATGGCGCGGGCGTTGGAGGCCCTCCGCTGCTCAATGGATACACCGCTCTTCATCGTTCACTGGAACACCGGCTGGCCGCCTTGAAAGGAACGGACGATGCACTGATCTTTTCCAGCGGCTATGCCGCAAATGTCGGCCTGGTATCGGCCTTGATGAGCCGGAATGACATGGTATTCTATGACGCATACAGCCACGCATCATTCTCTGACGGCATGCATCTTGCGGGAGTGACGGCCCATCGGTTCGAGCACAATGACCTTGCTGATCTGCGCAGACTGCTTGCATCGCGGAAGAGATCCACCACCGGCGATACATATGTGGCGGTCGAAGGGGTGTACTCCATGGACGGCGACGTAGCCCCGCTGAGGGAACTCCTCACACTGTGTACAGCCCACGGGGCAATACTGATCGTCGACGATGCTCATGGAACCGGCGTCCTGGGAGCGCACGGTGGCGGAACTGCGGAGCATTGTGGTGTCGAAGGACAGATCCCCATCACGATGGGAACGTTCAGCAAGACCTTTGCGGTCACGGGAGGATTCGTCGCGGCCTCGAAACCGGTGATCGACTATCTCCGCTTCTTCGCGCGCTCCTATATGTTTTCGGCCTCCCTCTCGCCAGTTTCCATCGCCACCGTACTTGCCGGACTTGACGTACTCCAGGAAGAGCCGGAGAGGATGTGGGCTCTCCGGCAGAACGTTGCATACGCCGCCGCCGGACTCCGCCGTCTGGGGTTCGACGTCCAGCCGGAGGCTGCCATCATTCCCCTTCTGGTACCGCCGGGAATGGACATCCGGCGCGCGGCCCGGTTGTTTCACGAGGATGGAATCTTCGTGAATTCTATAGAATACCCCGCAGTCCCGGTGGACCAGCAACGATTCCGGATCAGCATCATGGCCACACACACGGGAAACGACATTGACCGGCTCGTGGCCAGCGTCCGTACGGTGTGGGCGGAGTGCAGGACATCAGGCGAGCAGGGGTGCCATGCGGAACCGCACGCATACGCAGCCTGACCGGAAGAAAATACTCATCATCGTTCTGTTCCAGAACCTGGGCGATTCGAACCCGTACTACGCCCGGAGCCCGGCGCCCCCGCTTCCGGGGTTACTTCTGGCCGCCCTGACGCCACCAATTGTCGATGTGGAAGTGCTTCACGAAATGGTGCGGCCGATCAACTATGAAACGGACGCCGGGTTTGTTGCGCTGAGTTTCATGGACTATCTCTCTCCGCATGCATACGACGTAGCAGCCCGTTTTCGGAAAGCCGGTAAAACCGTCATCGGAGGAGGAAAATTCGCCTCTACCTTTCCCGACGAAGTCCAGCCGCATTTTGACAGTATTCTCGTCGGTGAGGCACAGGACATGTGGCCCATGATGGTGAGGGACCTGGTGGACGGCGCACTGAAGCCCCGGTATGAAGCATCGCTGAACGGGTCGCTGGCGGGTATGCCCTCACCCCGGTATGACCTTGCCGAAAGCACATACGTCACGCCGGTCGTCACGGAAGCGACACGCGGATGCCCGCATCCATGCACATACTGTCAGCTGAATATCCGGCGCACGCCGCACAGGACCAGACCGGTCGGAGACGTGGTGCGCGACCTGCGGAACACGTCGGCTCTCCCCTGGCACAAACGCAAGATGGCCATGGTGCTCGATAACAACCTGGGAGGCGACCTGATCTATGCGAAGGAGCTCCTTGCGGCGATCGCTGATCTGAAGCTGTGGGGCCTCGGCGTACAATTCAGCATCGAAGCGCTACGCGACGACGCCTTTGTGGAGGTGCTTGCCGCAGCCCGATGCCGCATGGCATTCATCGGTATGGAATCCCTCGACCCACGCAGCCTTGCAGATGTGAAAAAGAAGCAGAACAACGTCTCGGAATACCGGGACGCATTCGACAAGCTCCACCGCCACGGGATCCTCACCTTCACCGGGTTGATGTTCGCGCTGGATGAGGACACCCCGGCCTACTATCGTGAACTCCCCCGCCTCCTTGAGGAAGTGGGCACCACGGTGATACTCCCGTCGATCGCGATCCCGATCTATGGGACGCCGCTGTACCAGAAAGTAGTTGCCGAAGGCCGGTTGCTTGACACCGACCTTTCTCACTACGAGGGCGACCATCTGGTGTTCCGGCACAAGTACATGTCGCCGGAGCAGATCCGTGAAGCCTATCGCACCGTTACCATGGGGTTTTACCGGTGGGGCACCATCCTGAAGCGGTGGATCAGATTCATGGGAAAGCAGTCGAAACAGGAATCCCTCGGCGGGTTTCTTCTGAAGCTGTCTGTTCTGAGTTTCATATACGTGAAGCTGTCCGTCTTCCAGCGCCACCACGCCCGGATCCGCATCAACGGCGGTGCGATGGCATCGTAACGCGCACCCGGCATCTCCGGTCAGCGCTTCCTGCCTCGTGCGGATGACACCTTCCCTTCCCGGGAGAATTTGTATCCTGCTGTGTGCACGGTGAGGATATGCTGCGGTGTGGCGGCGTTGATTTCCAGCTTCTTGCGAAGAGAGAGAATATAGTTATCGACCGTTCTTGTCGTCGGAAATACCTCGTACCCCCAGACCCCGTTGAGGAGCATGTCCCGCGTGACGACTTCCCCTTCGTGCAGAATAAGGAATTTGAGGACACTGTATTCGCGCACGGACAGCTGCACTGGCACCCCGCCGCGCACTGCCTCCTGCTTGCGAAAGTCAACGGTCACGGAGGCAAACGCGTAGTCATCGAGTTCCGTCCGGAGTTCATGGCTCCTCCGGAACCGGGCATGAATGCGTGCCAGGAGTTCCCGTGTGCTGAACGGCTTGGTCATATAGTCATCCGCGCCCATCTCCAGACCGAGCACTTTGTCCATTTCCTGACTCTTGCTCGTCAGCATGAGGATTGGCGTTTGAACGCCGCTCTCCCGGAGTTGTTTGCACACTTCTTCGCCATTGATGTCGGGAAGACCGAGATCGAGGAGAATGAGATCCACATTTTCCTTCCGGCCCAGCGTCAACCCCCGCGAACCGGTCGGCGCGGTGAGGACCCGAAAGTGTTCTGCGGTGAGCACCTCCTCCAGACCCTGGATGATGGCGGGATCGTCTTCAATAACGAGGATGGTTTTCATTGGACCTCTTCCGTGTGTTGGGAGCCGGAGCAGGAAACACCAATGTGATTTCGCTTCCTTTTCCCACGGCGCTTTCCACCTCAACCCGGCCGCCGTGAGCATCCATGATGTGCTTGACTATCGAGAGGCCGATGCCGACCCCCTGGAGACGCCGGGGAAGCGTGGGATCCCGGTAGAATTTTTCGAAGACATGCGGACGGGCCTCGGGGCTGATTCCTGCCCCGCGATCGCGGACGCTGCAGATGATGGCATCCCGCCGTTTGGCGGCAACAATCGTAATCATTTTTTCCTCACCCCCATACTTCATTGCGTTGGTGAGAAGATTCATGACGGCCTCGCCGACGGCATCCGGGTCTGCGTGGATCGTGAGACGGGAACGGTTGCGTGGAAAGCGGCGCTCCACCCGAAATCCCTCTTTGCGCAGCTGGTATTCCAGGAGCCGGAGGACGGATTTGAGTGTCCGGAGCAGGTCCATGTCGCGAAAGGAGTACTGCACAGCCCCGTCTTCGATGCGTGCGGAGTCGAGAATCGTGGAGACCATCCGGTTCAGACGATCCGCTTCACCCTCCACGACGGTCAGAAAGCCACGCCCCTTCCTGTCGCTCGCGGCGACATGCCTCTTGAGAAGCTCTGTGTACATTTTGATAGACGTGAGCGGCGTCCGCAGATCGTGTGACACGTAGGAAACAAAATCCGATTTCAGCGCGTTGAGGGTGAGCAATCTGTCGGCTTCAGCTTCCTTGACAATCAGCTGTCGCTGCAACCGGAGGCGTTCTATCTCCAGACCCGCCTGTGACGCAACGCCACGGAGAAGGTCAATGTCCTCGCTGCTGAACCGGTGTCCTGATTCCTTGGGCCCGAGCAGGATGTAGCCGAGGATCCGTTCCTGTTTCGAGTGGACCGGGACGGCGATCACAAGATCCCACATTGCCGCGAGGCGGGAGTCTGCCGTAACACAGGCCAGACCCTGTTCGATGGCGGCGTCAACGGCGATCGGGAGAGGGCGGCCAAATGTCTTCTCGTGGAGATATGCCATCAATTCCGAAACAGCTTCGACCGGTTTTCCATGCCACGCCAGGACCGTCGGTGTACCATCGTTCTTCGTGTCGACCACAAATGCAAGCAGGCTGGTCGGGAGAAGCCGTGCCAGCCGATCGATGAGTTTCCTCGCGAGAAGGGTTTCCGAGGGCGCGCGCCGGATCTCTTCCAGTAGCTCACCTGCCGCCTTCCGATAATCGTACCGTACCCGGAAATAGCGCATATCGACGTGATGCTGCACTGTGCGCCGGAGGGGCTGGAAAACGAGGGCAATGAGAACAGCGCTGCCGGTCGAGATCACGAGCGAGATTTCGAACGTGAATGTTGTCACCATGGCAGCCACGCCGAGGACGAGCGCAAGATACACCCCCACAATGATCGCCGTCACCGTCGCATAGACGACGCTCCGGTTGAGCAGAAGATCGATATCAAGAATGTGGTATCGCACGATGGAGATACCGAATGAGAGCGGAATCGCCCCCGAGAAGAGCAGCATGACCTCCTCGGGCACCAGCCCGTACGAGAGAATGATCGAGGGGATGACCCAGAGAACAACGAACGGAACGAAGCCGACAAACAGTCCCCAGACGACCCAGCGCAGCCGTCTGCGTTCCGGCTCTTCGCCCGCCGTCAGGTATGCGTGGCGCACCGAGAGGAGTCCACCGACCACCAGGGCAACAAGAAACCAGCGTGTTGCCGTGAATGCCTGGAGATGAACATGGAAATCCGTCACCAGGCCAGTATCGGCGGCGCGAATGAACGTCACGCCGTTCGCCACCGAGAGAACGGCAGCGAGCCCATACAGGCTCGCAAACATCCAGACGTGCTTCGGTGTTCGATCGCGAGGGAACAGCGATGCGAATCGGAGAAACCACACGGGGACAAACGCATACATGACTGAGAATACGACCCGGAGCCCGATACCGACCTCAAGCGGAATCGTGCCGTACTGACCCCATGTTGTCGAGAGCATGACGGCGGTGCCGACGGCGCCCAGGTGAAACACGCGCGCAGCCCGGTCTCCGGGTCGACGGAGGAACACAACGATTCCAACGCCGTAGAACAACATGCTGACGAGAATGACGATGACGAGATACAGGGATCCATAGTATGGTACGAGGGAGATCGTAAGGGTGCGGAGTGTGCCGTCTCTCTCGACGACACACGGAACGAGCGTTCCGACAGTGTGGCGATCAAGGAGAAACTCGATATCCTCCACGTTTCGCACCTGCTGACCTGCGATGCTGACCATCCGGTCTCCGGCGAGGAACTTCGAGGGAGGTGAGGCGACGTGAGTGCAGACGATGCGCTCGTCAACTTCTGAGTAGCTGATCCCGAGGCCGGGCTTGGCAGCGATGCGGAGAATACCAACACAGCAGAGGAGGAGCACCCCTCCGTGGAGGAGCGCGGCAATCGGGTGCGCGCGAATCGAGGAGAACATGAGGCCTTCCGTGATGCCGTGCGCAATATACGGATTCTCCTCAAACTCCGCCAGAGCATTGCTTTTCCTGTGCGATTTCGCCATACTAAACGCGCAATTTCAAGACGGCGCATGGCACACCAGGCAGAGGCGGACGAAAAAGTTGTTGCAACAAATCGTAAGGCACGCCTGAGTATGCTGTCCTTGAGGCTCTCGAAACCGGAATCGTCCTGACCGGCACGGAAGTGAAATCGCTCCGCCAGGGAAACGCGCATATGACCGGAGAGAAGATGAACAAGTCGCTGGATAACTACATCGGGATCAGTGCTCCGAACGCCGCCAGATAGACCCCACAGAAACCACGGGAACTCCCATATCCGGCAACTCGTTATACCCGATACACCTCCACCCCCATTCCTGAGGCAGACCATGCACAATCTTGTGCGACAATCCGCGGTTCTCTTCGTCCTTCTTGCAAGTTCCACCCTGCACCAGGCACCAGCCGGCCAGCCCAACCCGGATTCCTCCCTCTCCCTTCGAGCCCACACTCTCGCCCAACGCTTGACCATCGTGGATACCCACATCGACCTGCCTTCGCTGCTGCTCGACAAATGGCATGATGTGTCGGTCAGAAAACCCGGTGACAACTTTGACTATGTCAGGGCAAAGGAGGGGGGACTCACTGTTCCGTTTATGTCCATCTACATCCCCTCACGCCTGGAAGGAACAGGAAAGGCAAAAGAGCGGGCAGAACAGATGATTGCGGCAGTGCGCAAGATGGTCACAACATGGCCGGATAAGTTTGACCTCGTCTACTCGCCCGTAGAGATCGAGCGGAAGAAACACTCAGGAAAAATTCTCCTCGCCATGGGGATGGAAAACGGCGCGCCTCTCCAGGGAAACCTCGCAAATCTTGCGTACTTCCATTCGCTCGGAATCCGCTACATCACCCTGGCCCATGCACAATGGAATCACCTCTGTGATGCATCCTACGATCCGGAGAGACACTGGAATGGCCTGAGCCCGTTTGGCAAACAGGTGATCGGGGAGATGAACCGCCTTGGCATCATGGTGGATGTCTCCCACCTCACAGACAGCGCCGCATTCCAGGCAATCCGACTTTCACGTGCCCCGGTTATTGCCTCACACTCTTCATGCCGGTCCTTTACCCCGGACTTCGAACGGAATATGAGCGATGAACTGATCGTCGCTCTCGCAAAGAAGGGGGGCGTTATCCAGATTAACTTCGGATCGGAATTTATAGACGACTCAGTCCGGACCGCGTATGTGAGGCACGGCAACGCTGTCGCTGATTCCATCCGGCGCAGGGGATTAAATCCACAATCTGCGGAAGCACGGAAGTTTAAACGGGAATACGCCAGAAAGAATCCGCAACCCTATGCAACGATCGACGAGGTTGCCGCGCATATTGACCATGTCCGGCACCTGGTAGGCGTTGATTTCGTCGGGCTCGGGTCTGACTTCGAAGGTGTTGGCAATTCGCTTCCTGAAGGACTTAAAGACGTGTCCGGATATCCGAACCTGATCGAGGCATTACTCCGGAGGGGGTATGATGAACGGGATATCGCCAAGGTGTGCGGCGGGAACCTGCTCAGAGTCTGGTCTGCTGTGGAACAGGTGGCACACGAGGAACACCAATAAGGATAGAAGTCCTGGATGGCATTCGTTCAACGTAACAGCATCATCAGGTGTGTGCGCACCTGCTTTCGGGTTTCCATCACGCACGCATACATCCCCGAAGGAAGCTCTGCCCCATCAAAGTACAACTCGTACAACCCGGATTCATGGTGAGATTCAACGATCGTTCTGATGTGCTGGCCAAGAACGTTGCACAGGGATAGTCTGACCGGACCCGGCTGAGACACACTATAATAGATGCGCGTGGATGGGTTGAACGGATTGGGAGAGTTGCAGAGAACTGTGATCAATCCGGAGTGAACAAGCTCACTCGTTCTTCCGGAAACGGAGAGCGGCGCCGATGCTGAATTCCTGGGATTGGGGAGGCCCACCACAAAATCTTCTCCGTTATCCCCCGAGTCTTTTTTTCCATCCTCCCGCCGGTGTACCGACTGTGTGCTGCCCGGACCGGGAGCCGGAGCGGAGCCCTCAAAACAGCTGGCCGTCGATCCAAATCCCACAAAGTCCACAACCGACGGACCCAGAGGACACACTCCGGCAAGTGCCGCCGGCGAGTTGACAAGTGCCACCTTCCCGGCCGTCGCACTCATGGCAATTGATCCGGTGACGTCCGGGATTGGCAGCGCGACCGAACCGCCGCCACCGGGAGCCTCCTGGATCAGAAAGTATCTCGAAGGGTGTATCATGCCTGCCAACGGCGTGCCCTGCCAGGTTCCACCTGTTGCTGAGGCGTATTGCAGACTCCAGCCGGCGAGATCCACGGGAGATGAGCCCGTATTGAGAATTTCAACAAAATCGTGCGTAAACGTTGAACCGCTGTTCCCCCCACCGCCATAAATCTGGCTGATTCGGACCTGCCCCGGACACTTACCCGCCAGAACGACCAAAACAAGGAGAAATAGCACCTGTTTCATGCTTCCTCACCTCACCCTTAAACCCTGAGTAGTAATCCAGAAGTTGTGAACCTCCCACGGCACCAATCATCCCGCTACACTTACTACACCGTGACAATCAGAATTCCGTGTGCGGACAATGGGTATCTGCGTCTTGACTTTCTCAGCCAACGGTGCAATATTCTTATATAGAGAAGAACCCGAGATTGTCCTTTTTCTCGAAACCTCGTTCACTCCTGCCAACAGAGAGGGGTTCTCTGTTTATCCTACTTTCGAAGGAGGGCACACCGTGTTCACGCGCAAACTCCACCTCATTTTTCTCGGATTGCTTGTCTGCTCTCCGATGTACGCTGCGGATAATACCTACCAGGTGTACGTTACCCAGACCCTGGCTGGAAGCTACTACGATGTGAGCGTATGGATCGGTTCGGCAAGTCCGGAATTTGTCCTGGCGACCGCCGGGTTCAAACTCAGCTACAATCCCGAGGCTCTGGGATGCCCCACTAAACTCCCGTCTGACGACGGGCCCTGGGATCAGCAGACCGATGCCGATTATGCCAACATGACGCTTATTCTGCACGACGGCGCCGCCGTTGAACTCCACACCCGATTCCTGGGGGGTGTCGACTTCACAGGAACACCCGTCCCGTCAGCCACGACGACCCATGTGGGCACTATCCGATTTTATATCCGCGACCCGTCTCTGCCGGCACTTCTGAACTGGAGCCAGCCCTTTGTCTTCCGGCTCAACTCACCCGGAACACAACCGCCGCTGGAAATATTGTACACCGCAGGCGGTGATTTTGTTCCGCCCGACGACCAGCCCCTTCCGATTACCCTGGCATCATTCGTTGGCGCGCCGGTTGCGGGAGGCCCGGGTGTGGAACTCTCCTGGCGTACATTGAGCGAGATAAACAACTACGGCTTTACGATCCAGCGGCGTGTGGCGGAAATGGGAGAGTTTGTGGCACTCCCCGGGGGGTTTGTCCCCGGCGCCGGCACGACCGCTGAACCACGTTCCTATTCCTTCATGGACCGGACTCTTGAACGGCCGGGACGGTATGAGTACCGTTTGATGCAGGAGGATCTGAACGGCAAGTTCTGGCTCTCTGAGGTTATCACCGTCAATGTCATCGTCACAGCACTCGAGGACATCGAAACGCCGATCGATCCGAGCCTGGTGCGGAATTATCCGAATCCGTTTAACCCGGAAACAACAGTGCAGTACGGAGTTGCTTCGCCATCCTGGGTGAGCGTGGAAGTCTTTACGATTCTGGGGCAGAAAGTCCGTACACTGGTCAACACCCGGCTGGACAGAGGCCGGTATGCAGTGACCTGGGATGGTAATGACGATCACGGACAGCAGGTGAACAGCGGCACGTATCTTTGCCGGGTGGCTTCTGAGGGTCAGGTCGGAACAGCAAGAATGGTTATGGTCCGGTAGGCCTGAATCTCCCCACCCATCCTCCACCGTTCGCAAGACGTATGCGGAAGTGAGAATCCTGTGTAACGGTGGAGGTTGCTGATTTGTAATCAATCGCCCGCTGATCTGCGTTCACGCCGTCCTGAAAAGCCGTGAGCGTGTATGATTTCCCCCCCTCAAGAAATGCACAGTCGATGTCCAGACTGCGGCCATCCCAGCCCGTGATAGCTCCGACATACCAATCCTCCCCCTTTCTACGGGCCACGGCCACATACTCTCCCACTTTTGCATGCACCACACGGAGGTCATCCCACGTCGTGGGAATTTCCGCCATAAACCGCATACATTCATCCTCCCGGTAGTAATCGGGAGGAGCATCCGGCAACATGCGCATGGGGCTCTCGAGCACCACACACAGCGCCATGGTATGCGCCCTGGTCCCCTGTCCCATGGGCCGGTTTACAATCATCCGGAACTCATGCTGCTGGGCATTGCGCATTGTCCCGGGAAGGTAGTCCGCCGGACCGGCTACCATGCGGATAAAAGGGAGGATGGTATGATATTCGGGCGAATCAGTCATATTCACCGCGTTCTGCTCAAACTCAATGAGCCCTTCCCGGGTAATAATATGGGGGAATGTCCGCCGCAATCCGTCCGGTTTGTAGGCCCCGTGGAGCACGACAAGCATCTTCCGCCTTGCAGTTTCTTCCGCGAGACGGTAGTAGAACTTCACCATTTCCTGATCGTCCCGGTTCATGAAGTCCACCTTGATGCCGGCGACGTTCCATCGTGAGAATTGTTCGAATGCAGCATCCCACTGACGTTCCAGAGTCGACCAGACTGCCCAGAGAAGCATCTGTACTCGTTTGCTCTTCGCATACGCAAGAACTTCTTCCATATCCAGCGCGGGGTTGATGCTCAAAAGATCGTCTTCCTTTGTCCAGCCACAATCCAGAAGGACATACTCCAGACTGTAGTGTGCGGCAAAATCGATCAGATATTTGGCGGTTGCGGTGTTTACATCACCCGGAAAATCCACACCAAAGAGGTTACGCCGCGCCCACCAGTCCAACGTCACGATACCGGGCTGTATCCAAGACGCCCCGGTAAGCCGGGAGGGTTCTCCCAGCAGGTAGACAAGCGAGTTGGTCAGAAGGTCTGCATCGTTTCTTGCTGCTATAAAAACCCGCCAGGGATACATCCTCGTTCCTCCGGTCCGGGCAATCTCAGGAGCATGTTTTGTCACCTTTCCCCGCGTATAGTGATCTGCGCCATCCAGCAGCTCCAGCGGATATCCGGGAAATGTGGAGCGCAGCACCCCTCCGCCCTCGTGTCTGATCCAGAGACCCGGATAGTCTTCCACGCTGGCTTCCGTCACCACGATGCGCCGTCCGGAACCCAGGCTGATAAGGAACGGCAGGTTGCAGAGACTGTCCTGTGCCATGGCCGGAAGAGCGGTCGTCCGGTAGGGGTATTCATAGGATGACCAGAATTCCGGGTTGGCCTGATACGTTATGATTGCGCCTTCGGGAAAGGTCAACGCCAGAGATTCCCGGTCAATCGTAATATCACCCCCGATGGAGGTGACAAACCGGTACGCAACTCCTTCATCATACGCACGCAGGACAATGCTGTACCGACCCCGGAACACCACTTTCACTTCATTGAACCTGTCGCGCAGGAGCGCGGCTTTTTCCCGGACAAGGGGATGTTCAACGGTATCCTGAGACCGGCGGTGGGTAGCCTCGACAATGGGAACCACCCCGAACGGTTTTTCCCCCCGCATCGACATGCCGATTGATGAGAGAGAAAACAATGGTGTTGTACCATCGTTTACGCGCAGGGAGAGTGTCTGGCTGACGTTCAACGTCGCGGTGATACGCCCGTCGGGCGAAAAGACGGTGATTTCTTCAGCAGCCCCAGTGCACAGAAGACCGGAAGCCATGATCAGAAGCATCGTGTGTTTCATAATGGGACTCCCGGTTGAGGGACGTTGTGGGTGTGACAAATGTACAGAACTCGCGTGCAAAAGGAAAATTGAGTCCACCAGGTGCATTTTGTTTTTCCATTTCCCATCTTGTCGTATCCTATCTCCCATCCGGAGCTCCACCCATGAAACGATCACTGATTCTTATTCTTGCATGCGCGTTCCTTCTCCTGGTTCCCGTCCTTATGTCTGCACAAACCCCGGCAGCATTCGATGGAAACTGGGAACTGATCCCCCAATCCAGCGCTGACATAGACCATTTCCGGTCGCTGGCACTCACGATCAGAACCGAAGGGAAAACCCTCACGGTAATTCAGACCTGGCGTGCCCGCCTTACAGTCGTAGACTCGGTCACCCTTGTGCCCGGGGCAAAGGAGATCGAGGTCCCGGTGACCGACTGGGTGAACCCGCTTAATGTGTACATGGGTATGCGCCGGCCCGAAGGCAGCAAACGGTTTCTCTCCGCCCGGTTTGAAGACGCCGGAAGGACACTTCTTGTTCAGGAGAGATTAACCCATCACGGCTCGCAGGGATCCAAACCGGTAAGCGTAACACACCGGTATGCACTCACAGATGAGAAGGGCATCCTGACCTACACGATGACCCGTTCAACGCGCAAAACCGGACCGGAGGTGGTGTACACATTCAAGGAAAAAGGTTCGCGTCATGGGTACGTGATCCGGCTCAAGGAAGATTTTACCATTCCCGCCGACCTTCCCTCAAATTCGATGATGATCTCCCTGCAGGGACTTGCAAATAAAAAAGGGCCCCTCGTGTATTTGCTCTACCCGAATGATTGGCCGTTTACGTACGTGAGTGCTGTGTTTGATTTCTACAAATCAAAACGGCATTACACATTTACCGAACTCCGGACCGCTGCCGATGCCGTAAAGGCCCTGGCCCGGTATGCGAAAGGATACGTGGTGTGGGATACCTCGGTGCGTACATCGCTGATTGTCGCATTCACCGTAGCCGGCCTGGAAGAGGCGGTCGTGGTGAGTGAAGCGGAAATTCCGCTCGTTCAGGCGGCGGGACTCAAACCGGTGGAGGATTTCCGTGGCAAGTTTGCAGGCATGAACGATGCCCAGATCTACACATGGGCCTACAACCGCTACTGGGCCCGCTGCAGCAGGGAATATATCATCTGGCTGGGCGGTGAACACGGAACTATGATGAAACCTGCGGTGGCCGACTGGGGTATTGTGAAGGGAGTGTTCTTTAATGATCTTTCAACGCGTGTGACGGACAAAGAGGAATTCGCCCTTGCGGACCGTTTGCTGTCGGAGATGAAACCCATGTCGATGGTGATGGGCTGGCATTCATACAAGAAAGACCTCGAAGAAGAGCATGTCGCGCTGACATCGAAGTACGGCCATCGCGTGGAAGGCCTGAACTCCCTTCCGAATCTGAGTTTCAGTTCGCAGATTTCCGTTTCACCGGGATTTGTCTTCAAAAACAACCACAACGTGAAACCCGGCGAAAAGATAGTGCCGAAAGAAAAGGTCTATATCGCGTGCATTCAGACTGACGGGATGGGGCTTGGTGCGTGGGAGAAACCCGGCCGTGGCGATATTCCCTATGCGTGGGAATGCCTGATGAACTACACCTGGATGGCTCCGGGCATGGCCGAGTATTTCTACTCAACCGCGACGCCCAATGACTATCAGATCGGCTGCCTCTCGGGACCCGGCTACTTGTATCCAAAGGCCGTGCCGCCGAAGTATCTGAAACAGCTCATCACCATGGCAAACGATCAGATGAAGACTCTCGATCTTCGTGTGTTTGAAACCATGGATTGGTCCGAGGGCTCCGAGGTGGAAGGGAATACGGATCTGACACAGAGCGTTATCGACATGTATTACGATGGTATGCCCGAGGCGATCGGGTTCGTAAACGGATATGGAGCGGGGTACACCTTTACGGTGCGCGACGGCCGTCCCATGATTTCCTTTGACTATTATCTCTCCCCCCACCGTCCCGAAGCCGATGCTGTGGCGGACCTCGAGGAACTGGCGACGCTCAACACCAAGCGTCCGTACTTTTTACTTGTTCACGTGCGCGAGTACAGCGATGTGAAGAGAGTCAAAGGTATTCTGGACAAACTCGGGCCGGAGTTCGAAGTCGTCCCTCTGGATGTCTTCCTTACAATGGCAGGAACCAAGCCCACGTTTGAAAAACGAGTGCTGGAAAGTCCACGGTAACGGCACACAGACTCGATGATGGCAGCTCACATGACGGAGAACCGCTGTGACTTCGCGTGAACGCGTCCTCGCCGCCCTTGACCATCAGACACCGGACCGGGTGCCTCTGGACTTTTCCGGACATCGGTCTTCCGGGATTCATGCTCTGGCCTATGCCCGGCTCCGGAAATACCTTCACCTGCATGAACGCCCCCTGCGTATCTATGACGTGATTCAGCAGATGGCGGTAGTGGATGATGATGTCCTCGAACTGTTCGGCGTGGACACGATCGAACTCGGGCGTGCGTTTGCTCAGGAAGCTTCTTCCTGGCACGACTGGGTCCTGCCGGATGGAACGCCATGTCAGGTGCCTGTATGGATCAGTCCGGAGCGGGAAGGGAACAGATGGGTCCTGCGATCACACTCCGGCCGGATTCTCGCCCAGATGCCCGACGGGGCCTTGTATTTTGAACAGACCTACTATCCTTTTCTGGATGGAACTGAAAACTTCGACGCTCTTCCGGAAGCTTTTGCCGAATCCATGTGGACGGCCTATGCCTCGCCACCTGGTCCGATTGCAGACGGACCCGAAGGCACGCGGAGATTCATCGAGGGTGCAAAGGCCCTCCGGGCACGTTCGGACCGGGCCATCCTGGCGCTCTTCGGAGGGAATCTTCTGGAGGTAGGGCAATTTCTCTACCGGAATGACGTCTTTTTTATGCTCCTGGCAGGCGAGCCCGAACGGGCCCATGATTTTCTTGAGCATGTGGTGAATCATCACCTCCGCAATCTCGAATCGTTTCTCGGGAAGGTCGGCCCGTATGTTGATGTTGTGGTCTTCGGTGACGACCTCGGCATGCAGACCGGTCCGCAGATCTCTCCCGCAATGTACCGGGAGTTCTTTAAACCCCGCCACGCGCGGATGTGGAAGAGGGCGAAGGAACTCGCGGACGTAAAAGTGATGCTCCATTGTTGCGGCGGCGTGCGGGAGTTGCTCCCGACCTTATTGATGCAGGATTGGATGCAATCAATCCGGTCCAGATCACCTGCCGGGGAATGGAAGCTTCATCCCTGAAGCGTGATTTCGGACATCAGATTACATTCTGGGGTGGCGGGTGTGATACGCGGGAAATCCTCTCCCGCGGCACACCGGAACAGATCAGGAATCACGTGCAGGAACAGATCCGGTCTCTGCATACCGGCGGAGGATTTGTGTTTCAGCAGGTTCATAACATCCTGGCCGATGTCCCTCCGGAAAACATTGTGGCGATGTTTGAGGCGGTCCGCGAGGTCTGAGGATTTTGCTTGACAAAATCCGACCGGCGGTGTATGTTATGGTTGACTAAAGTCATCAAATGACTTTATCACATCACCTCCCACGTCCTTGAATACACGCCTGCACCGCACACGGTTGCCAGACCAGCTCGCGGAACGGCTGCAGCGGTTTATCGCCGACCGGAATCTCAAACCCGGCGAACGGGCCGACACGTGAGGTGCTGCTCGACCTTGTCGAAGCCCGCAAGGCTATCGAACTGGAGACCGCCGCCCTCGCGGCCGAGAGAATTACCCCCGAGCTGGCAGAAGAACTTGAGGACCTCCTGAACGAAGCGTCTTCTCACCTGGAGTATCCCGACGCCCTTACTCCTATCAACATGCAGATTCACCTCTCGATCGCCTCTGCATCCGGCAACTCAGTACTCAGACATATTCTTGACGTTATCCTGGATCTGTTCCGGGAAGAGCAACGCCTGTTACTGGATATCCATGGTTTCCCACGGAGCGACTATGATGAACACAAGCACCTTGTGGAGGCAATTTGCCTTCATCACAGAACAGTGGCCATCAGCCGTATGCGTAAGCACCTCGATGGTATACAGAAGCGTTGTCCTTGACTGGAACAGTACCAACGACCAGCAGGCGGAAAGACGCTGATATGTCAACACCATTCTTTCACCGTACCATACTGTGCTGCATCATCGCAGCAACACTCTCCGGCGCGGCGTACGGCCAGTCGGGGAAGGTGAGCGGCATCCTCACGGACCGTGAAACACGGGAACCTCTGGTTGGCGCGAACGTCACACTTCTCGGAACCACCCTCGGCGCTGCAACCGATGCCTCGGGCGAATACTTTATCCTGCGCGTGCCCCCGGGTGTGTACACCCTGCGCGCCGCGCTCCTGGGCTTCCATGAGGTCACTATCCGCAACGTCAGGGTAAGCATCGATCTAACCACCCGTATCGATGTTTCTCTTGACGAGGAAAGCGTGGATATTGGGGAGGAGGTGGTCATCACCGCAGAACGGCGTGTGATTCAGAAAGACGCCACGTCCAGTACGCTCTACGTTGATGCCGCAACCATCGCCGCACTCCCCGTTTCCGACGCTCGTGAGGCAGTACTCGTACAGAGTGGCGTCTTTTTTGATCCGATCCCCGTCATCGGAGGTCTGGGCGGATCAGGTCGCGGCGAAACACGGTATGCGGTCCGCGGGGGAACACAACAGGAAGTCAAGTGGTTCTACGATGGCGCCCGTACTACGGCACTCATTGAGGGACGCGCCGATCGCGGCGGATCGTATACCGGCGTCAATCTGGATGCCGTGCAGGAAATCCAGGTCCTCACCGGCGGCTTCAGCGCGGAATATGGCGATGCACAGTCAGGCATCGTCAACGTCGTCACCAAAGAAGGCGGATCCCGCTATACTGCCTCGGCGGAATATGTGTACGGGTTCGCGGGCCAGCACCACTTCGGGGCCAATCTGTTCGATCAGAACACGCAAAAAGAGTTCCGTGACCACCGACTGGCTGATGGTTCGCTCGATCCGGCCTGGTGGACGCCATACCGCCAGAAACAGATCTATGACTACACGTCAATCCCCGATCACACCGTGTACCTCAGTGTTGGTGGACCGATCTATCATGGCGAAGCCAGCAGCGCAGGTTTCTTCCTCTCCGGGGCCCTGAAGAAGGAGGCGTACACGTACCCCCACCCGCGGGACACCCGCAACAATGAGAATGTCATGGGAAACGTGACATACCAGCCCCGTCCGGATATGAAACTGCGCATCACCGGCCTCTATGCGCATGAGGCTCATTCTACGCTGCAGGAAAACGGTGACTTTACGATGCAATCGAAGTACTACCGGGGGTGGGGGTCTTTGCTTGACACGTACACCACCAGCGGAAGCGCTCAATTCACCCATACCCTCTCCCCATCGCTGTTTTATGAGGCAAAACTCAGCGCGTATTTCTTCGATAGCCACGAAACACCCAGCGAATATCTGGCGCTGGGAGAAAGCAAAAATCCGGACCTCTTCGGTTATCAACGGTACGACGGATACCAGAGTGAACCCTTCGACGCCTACTCTTACGTCCTGCGCAACCATCTGCAGAACGGAGATCTTTCGTTGACCGGAAGTGCCAGCTGGCAGGCTGATCAGTCCAACCTGCTCAAGGCGGGATTTGAGTTCCGTTACAACACACTCGCCGAGAAGGAACTCAGCCGGTGGCCTTCTTTCACCACTGCCCCCTCCCTCTGGCTGAATCGTGGATTAAACGAGACATTCCATCCCATCCAGTTCTCCGCCTATCTGCAGGACAAGATGGAATTCGAGAGTATGATCCTGAATCTCGGCCTGCGGTACGACTATTTTGACCCGAACCGCGACTGGTTCTGGGGGAACAATCTGTACAATCTGAGTATCGATCCCGAGTATTCGGCGGCGAAGGATCCGGACCGCGACCAGGTGGATTCGCTGGGCCGCGTTAAGTATGCATATGAGAATGTGCTGAAAAAACCGCGGACCAAATCCCCAACATACCACCTGCTTAGTCCGCGCATCGGCGTGTCGTTCCCCATAACGGAAAACACCGTCCTTCGGTTCAATTACGGACATTTTTATCAGATGCCGCCCCTCGACTGGATGTACGAATTTAACTATTTCCGGCCGATCTATATCGTCAAGGGGATCCAGACCGAAATGTCACAACCCAGTCCAAGGCACATCGCTTCGGCAGACGGGGATCCGGAACGTGTAGTGATATTGACGAATCAACCGTTGGATCCGATGAAGACCGTGTCGTTTGAGGTTGGCATAAAACATAATTTCTCGGATTTTGTGGTGCTGGATGTGGTCGGTTTCTACAAGGATGTTACGGACCAGACCTATCCGCGGCAAGGCATTTTTGACCGGCGTATCTACGGGTACGATCCATTCACCCGAATGACGACCGCCAACACGTTCTATGGAAGTCTGATTCCCGGGGATTACGGTGATGCGCAGGGATTCGAGATCACACTCCGGTCCCTCTTCAGCCGGGTTCTGATGTTTGACATCAACTACAGTTTCTCGCGCTCGCTCCAGGGACGGGCCTCCCCGGCGAGGGTGAACTACGATTCGGCAGGCGTACCCACGTATGTGTACGATACCGATGTCAACAAACGGATTCCCATCGAATCCCATTTTAGCAGACCACACATTGTCCGGACCAATCTGCTCCTCCGGTATCCCGAGGATGCGGGGGAGTCGTTCCTCAGCACAATTCTCCAGGATGCCAGCGCGAGTATCCTCTACCGGTTTACGAGCGGACAGACGTTCACTTATCTCGCTCCGGATGATCCGCCCGATACATACGACAATCAGCGATATCCGGCATCACATACCGTGGATCTCCGGCTGGACAAGACGATTCATCTGGGCGGGAAACGTGCCCTCACGTTCTCGCTCCGTATCACCAACCTTCTGAACGCAAAAAATGTCCGTTCCATCGGGGATATTTTCTTTGATCCCAACGCCATCAAGAAATACGTCGAGACCGGTGAAGTCTCGACCGTTGATGGTGCTGGATACGACATTTCCTGGCAAACATGGTACGAAGCCCGCCGCTACTACCTGAGCGTGCGGTTCGAGCTCTAATGGAGAAGCATATGACTCTTTTCTCACAGAACCTTCTGCTGATAACGGCCGTCCTGGTATGCACCAGCGCTGTGCACGCACAGCTTCGTACACCCGAATATCGCATCCATGACCGCGGGGAAGTATGGGACACCATGAAGGACAACGGCCTGATCGGCGCGCCGAATCCCACCAACCGTTTTGAATATTTTCCGAGCCTGGATTGGCCCGGCGGACCGCACACGCTTGTCAACAAAGATGAGCAACGGTCCTACAGCTACCAGGCAGGAATGTGGATCGGAGGGAAGAAGTCGGGAACCCAGATCTTCTTCACCGAGAACGGGCCATTTTCATATGTCGACAATGGGACGTTCTCTCCCATCCAGAAAAAGACCAACTTCATCGGAAGTCCGGCTTTTAACCCTGCCGAGGCTGAGGAAACGATCACGGCCGAGTGGACGACCACGGAGGGGATGCGCATAAAGCGGATAAGCAGGAGCTGGAGCCCTCCGGGTTACAATACGTTTATTCTCATTGAGTATCAGGTCACCAATCAGACGCCGGCGCCGATGACCGATGTCTTTCTCGGCTTCCCGTACCTTCTGCGCCCCAGCTATCAGGATTTTGTGGTGCACAACGGATGGGGGGATGATTTGAACCGGGCTGACGAGCTGGTCGGATACGACTCAACACTCCGGATGATCTATGCGTACGATGACACACCCAATTTTAGTCTCCCCTCGGACGTGGGCAATTACTGGTCGAATGCGGATGAACTCCGCACCACGGGGTATGCCGGAGTCGCGTTACTCTTCTCTGATCCGGCAACCGGGGGACGTGTGCAACCTGCCAACGTCCTCTTTGCGCAACTCCTGGGGAATGAGCGGAATTTCACGCTCACCAGCGTAACCCCTGCGAAGATGTATGATGTGCTCACCGGCGCCGACCGTTCACTCCAGGCGACGCCAGAACAGAGACTCTGTCCCTTTATGCTGATGTCCTGCGGACCCTATGCGCTGCCTGCGGGTGGAACCGTGAAGGTGGTGCTTGCCCAGGGTGTAAACGGTCTGCCGCTCAGTGATGCCGTACTCGGAATTGCCATGCAGCCCAACCTGCCTGCAGGCCTGGATTCGCTCAAAGCGACAATGAGCAGGGCGGGCCAGGTTCATACAAATAACTACCGACTTCCCGCTTTTCCCCCTCCCTCACCGGAGGCAGAGTATATCGCATTGCCCAGCTCCCGGTCCATTGCATTAACGTGGCCCCCGATCGAAGACGTACATACGAACACGGAAACAGGAGCGCGGAATTTCCAGGGATACCGGATCTACAGGAGCAGCAGGAGTTTTGTCGGACCGTACACGCTCCTCCGGACAATCAATGTGCGTTACTCCCTGGACCGGACAAGATTTATTGATGCAGCGCTCGGGAAGTGGCGGGTTCTGGATCAGACGATCGATCTCGGCGTCACGTATTTTTACACCGTCACGTCGTTCGATAGTCTTGGCAATGAAAGCGGATTCACAAACCGGAACGAGCGCGGCATCGCGGCCACAAGTCCGCCGGCCGCCAATGCTTCCGATGTCCGCGTATTTCCCAATCCCTTTCGTGAGGTGTCCGGATTTCCCACGAGGGGTGAGGAAAGCTCCATCGTATGGACGAACCTTCCCGGCCTGGCCACGATCCGGATCTTTACCTCCAGCGGGGAGCTTGTGAAGACCATTAAACATGAGAACCAGACATCAGGGCAGGTGGTGTGGACTCAACTGTCCGATGCACGCCAACGTGTTGCCTCCGGTATCTATTTCTGGACGGTGGAGTCGCCCGTCGGAAGCTCCCGGGGCACTCTCCTGATCATCAAGTGAAGGAAGTGTCATGAAATCCCTTATGCTTATGCTGCTCCTGGGCATGTCCGGGTTGACTGCCATGGCACAATTTGATTATGGCTTTGATTTCTCAAAGGCCGGCACGGCAGGACTACAATCCCTCAAGATTCTTCCCGGCTCGCGTGATGCCGCGCTCGGTGGAGCGGTGGCGGCGCTCACCAACGACGTCACATCCGTCTTCGTGAACCCGGCCGGACTGGCGTTTGTGGAGAGCCCCCAGGCATCGGCGTCCCACGTGTCATGGCTCGTCGGCAGCCGTATGGATGCGGCGGTCGTTGCTGCTCCGCTGGGGGGATTCGTCCTGGCCGTTAGCGCCATACGCTTTGGCGTCGATGAGTTCGAAGAAACAACCGTCCGGCAGCCAATGGGAACAGGGCGGATGGTGGCCGCCGGCGATGTGGTCATCGGACTCGCGGCAAGCCGCCGTTTTTCGGATAAATTGACCATCGGACTCCAGTTCAAATATGTGCGTGAAACCCTGGACCATGACGTTGTGTCAAATGTCCTGTTTGATGTCGGAACCATCTATTATACCGGCTTTCATAATCTGCGTCTGGGCTTTGCGGTTCAGCATTTCGGGCCCGACATGAAGGTCCTCGACCAGAAATTCCGCTCACCTCTTCTTTTCAGGGTCGGCGCCGGCGAAGATATCGCGCTCGCGGAAGATCACCACCTTACTGCGGGAGTGGACCTGGTCCATCCAACAGACAATAATGAGTGGGTGAATCTCGGTCTGGAATATGATATGTTAAAACTGGTCAGCCTCCGCGCAGGATACAGAATCAACGTGGAACGGGGAAAGTTCAGCATGGGGGCGGGGGTTCATCCTCCGGCCGTGGCAGGCATATCCCTCAGCGTCGACTATGCCTACACGCACTTTGATGCCACCATGGAACCAATCCAGCAATTTTCTCTACTTGTTTCATTCTGATATGACCATAGCAAAGATTTTTCATCATGTTCTGGCCAGCGTGGGGTTTGCCCTCCTGCTTTTTTCGGCGGGGACTTCCCCCGCGTATGCGCAGTTCGACAGACCCTGGCGGATCTATCTGGTTCCCTTTTCTCACACTGACGTCGGGTACACTGCTCCGGTAGATGTGGTGCTGCAAAACCACCTGGCCTACCTCGATACCGCCGTAGCGTGGGTAGGCCGCACACGCAGCAATCCGGCCAATGAACAGTTTCGATGGACGATTGAGATTCCCTGGGTGCTGGATGCGTACATCCGCCAGCGCAGTGCGGCGCAGGTCGAGGAGCTTATGACCTGCGTGCGGAGTGGCGAGATCGAAATCGGAGGGATGTATTTTGGCCTTCAAACCGATCTTTGCGGCAACGAAGAACTCGTCCGCTCACTGATGTTTTCTCAGGAACTGCGGAATAGTTACCAGGTCCCGGTGCGAACGGCCTTTATCAATGACACGCCGGGGCTCACCTGGTCTCTGGCTCAGATCTTTCCGCGGGCGGGAATACCCTACCTCTCCCTCGCCATGAATTCCTTTCTCTCGGATTTTTACACGACCACCTCCCTGCCGAATCTTTTCCGGCTTCAGGCACCGGGCGGTGAACGGCTTCTGGTATGGAGATCCATCGATCCCCAGTGGGCATACCTGGAAGGCACCGTGACGTGCAGGATCTATGCCAGCGGACCGGCGGTCATGCAGACCGGGCTTACAAGTTTTCTTCAGGGACTGGCTGCGGCGGGATATCCGTACAACGAGGTAATGATCAACTGTGCCACCGGAGACAACGGCGCCCCGAACTTCTACATCGTCAACAACGCGCGCGAATGGAACAGCATCTATCCCGATGCAAAGATTCTTATCAGCACAGCGACGGCATTCTTTGACACGATGGAAGCGCGCCACGGGGCGACCATTCCGGTTGTCAGCGGTGATGCGCCCAACTACTGGACCTGGTTGTTTGCACCCTCCGCAACCAGGGAGAATGCGCTATCCCGGAAAGCACACAGGCTCCTGCCTGCCGCCGAGACGTTTGCCACACTTGCCGCGCAACTGGATCCGGGATTCATCAACTCTCCCGGTTCTTTCCGTGATGCCTATATCAACAACCTGACGTTCGAAGATCACAATCTTGGCGCTGTCTATTCCGGTGGCAACGAGCCTTTCTGGGTCCTGAAAAAAGGATGGATCACGGCCGCCGTGGACACCGGCACGGCAATTCTCGCGAGGGCGACTGACGCCTTCGCCCGGAGTATCTCAACCGGAGCTCACAGGACAATCGTGGTCTTTAACCCTCTCATCTGGCCACGCTCGATTCCCGTTACTTTGCCCCCGGAACAGGTTCAGGCCCTGGGATTCTGCGACATACAGGATGCGCTGACGGGCCAGCTGCGGCCCGTGCAGATGCTTCACGACGGTTCGGTCTGTTTTGTAGCCCCTGAAGTTCCGCCCGTCGGGTATGCACTGTACACGATACTTCCCCGGCCGGGCTCATGGCCACTTCCCATGAGTCCCGGAATGCTGACTCTCGAAAATGATCACTACCGGCTGCGGCTCGACGCATCCACCGGCGGAGCACTTTCGGTGGTGGACAAAGCCTCGGGAACAGACCTGGCCACGGGAACAGGTCGCTTTAATCAGTACCGGTACAATTCCAGCCAGACTGGCACCGCGTTTTCGGTCGCAGACACTGACAGCGGCCCGGTGCTTCAGCGCGTCACTCTTCAGGGTTCGGCGCCCGGTTCAAACGTACTCTGGACCACGGCAGTGCTCTATCATGAACTGAAACGAATTGACTTTCTGAATCGATATGACAAACTGGCTCCTACACTCACCGAGACTGTGGATTTCGACTATCATTTCGCTCTCTCCTCGGCGAAACTTCGGTATGACATCCCCTTCGCCGATGTCCGTTTGTTTGATGACGAACTCAGCGGATTTCGGCCGAAACATTACGCGGCGGGCCAATGGTGCGCCGTGATTTCGGGCGCCAACACGATCGCCGGAGTCCTTGCACTCGAAAACGCCTCGGTTACGGCTCACCCGGGCGGGACGTTTGACGGGAGCCTGCGGTTGATGATCTCGTTTAACAACTCAGGGTCCGCATACAGGGCCGGAACCGGTCTGCTTTCCATGAACTACTCATTGACGACCACTGCCGGTTTTGCCGTGGATTCTTCCATGAGACACGCCTACTCGGCATTCGCTCCTGCCCCGTTCCGCATTCTCCCTGCGGGACAGACAGGTGCGCTGCCGAATCGACATACATCATTCCTGCAGATTTCGCCGGCATCAATTTTTCTTTCGACCGTAAAGACTCCCCTCTCCGGCAATGGGATAATCGTGCGGCTGTTTAATCCATCTCCCCAACCTGTTTCTGTCACGCTCCGAAGTTACGGGAAGATCCGCTCGGCGTTTGAAACATCTCTCCTTGAAGACGGTGGAATACCGCTGCCGTTTTCATCGGACACTGTTTTCATTTCTTTCGGACCCTACGAGATCAAAACATTACATATCGATGCCGATCTCATCACGAGCGTCGAACCGTTCACGCCGGTCCCGGAAGCGTTCTCCCTTGAACAAAACTACCCGAATCCGTTCAACGGGCAGACAAGAATCGGTTTTTCGATCGGCCGGAATCCGGCTTCCGGAATCCATAAAAGTAACACTCCGGAAACACGCGTCGTTGTGAGTGTTTTCGACATTCTGGGACGGAAGATCGCCGATCTTGTCGATGCCCCGTTTTCTCCCGGCCAGCATCACGTACTGTTTGATGCATCGGGACTTTCATCCGGCGTGTACCTGTATCAGATCCGAACCGGAGGATTTTCATCCACCAGGAAAATGGTACTTATCCGATAAGGCCGTGGCAAAACGACTTCTCATATGGTTTCTCTTTGTGCTCGGCGTTGCGGCCCTGGGACTTCTGTTCGTGCTCGATAGTGGCGGCCCTGCGGCCTCGTCGGACGGGCGTGTCCATCTGCGTTACTGGACGATCATCGGCATGAAGGAGATCATCCCATATTTTGCAACGTCCTTCGGAACCGTCCAGAACCGGATTATTGTTGATACCACGCCGATACCGTGGCAGGAGCATGAGAAGAAAATACTCACGTCCATCGTGAGCGGGAACCCTCCCGACGTGGTGAATCAGATGACTCCGGTGCCCAAGTGGGCGGCGCGGCTTGCTCTGGTTCCTCTCGACGAGTACATCCGGCGGGATCAGTTTGACAGCACGATGTTCTTTCCCTCCCTGTGGGAGGAGATGCGGTACCGGGGCAGGATTTACGGTGTACCGGTCTATTCGGGATCATATGCGCTGTTTTACAACAAGACCCTGTTCCGCCAGGCCGGCCTCGATCCTGATCGTCCGCCGCGGACTTGGGAGGAAGTATTTGCGCTGAACAGCCGTTTCGTCAGCCGGAATACGCGCGGACAAATCCTCACGATGGGCTTCATCCCGAACTACGGGAATATTCAGGTGTTCATGTTGATGGCATGGCAGCGGGGGGCGCAGTTCCTGAGTGCGGATGGTGCCCGGGTACAGGTGGCTGATTCCGCCGTTGTGAGCGCCCTTGCTTGGGTCCGGCGTTTTTATGCCGAATACCCCCAGCAGGATGTGGCTGCCTTTCTGGGGGGGCTGGGTTTTGCTGACCAGCATGGATTTATCGCGGGCAAAGTCGCCATGATGATCCTCGACAGCAGCTTCCCCGATCAGATCCGCGCGTACAAACCCTCTCTGGACTACGGCGTGGCCATGATCCCCACGTTCCCCGGATCCCCTACTGCGTCCATTTCGGGAAGCTGGTGGCTGGGCATACCGCGGGGCGCAGCGCATCCGGACGAAGCATGGGAGTTCATCAAACATGCCGTCACCAAAAGAATCCCAGCTCCTTGAAATTGAGAAGACCGAAGAGAGCCTGTTCCCAGCCAACCGGTATGCCGCCGAAGATCCACGATTTATGAACACGCCGGCACGGAACATATTCGTTCGGATGATGGATCACTCCCATTCACCCTCCGTTGTTCCGCTCGCACATGATGTGTTCTGGCGTGAAATCACCGGCGCCCAGGAGCGGGTGATCCATGGTCTCCAGACACCGGCACTTGCCCTGGAACAGGCGCAGAAACAGATCCAGTCCATACTGGATGAAGCGCGGGACTACGACAGTTATGTCTATACGCATACGGAAACCCGGTAGATGAAGTTCTCCGATTCACCCTGGATGAAGACGAAACGCAGAAGACGTGAAGCACTGCTGGGCTTCCTCTTCGCAGCACCGTGGATCGGTGGATTCCTGGTATTCGGACTGTACCCGATGGTCATGTCGTTGTATTTCAGCCTTTGCAGGTATGACGTGTTGCGCATGCCCCAGTATATCGGATTGGACAACTACACCACGATGCTGATGGGCGATCCGTATTTCTGGACAGCAGTGGGAAACACCCTTTACTACGCATTCGTGCGTACACCTCTCTGCATTGCCGGTTCCCTGTTCCTTGCTGTGCTGATCAACAAAGCCACATGGGGTGCGCGGGTCTACCGGACGGCGTACTTTCTCCCTTCCATCATCTCGGGCGTCGTCGTCTCTGTACTCTGGCTGTGGCTGTTAAATCCGCAGTACGGGCTCATCAACTCGGGCCTGCAGTTTGTCGGAATCGAGGGACCTCTCTGGCTGCAGAGCCCGGAATGGTCAAAACCATCCCTGGTGCTCATGAGTCTCTGGTCCGTCGGAGGCGGCCGCATGATCGTTTTCCTGGCCGCCCTCCAGAGTGTTCCTCCTCATCTTTACGAGGTGGTGGAACTGGACGGCGGAGGAGGCTGGCAGAAATTCCGTCATGTGACTCTCCCGATGATATCGCCCGTCCTGTTTTTATGGGTCGTCCTTGAGATTATCTTCTCTCTCCAGGTGTTCACCGAGGCCTATGTTATGACCAAGGGCGGACCGCTAAACTCCACCCTCTTCTACAATTTGTATCTGTACTACAAGGCATTTGATGATTTTGATATGGGATATGCTTCCGCCCTTGCATGGCTGCTCCTATTGTTTTCGGTCGTTGTCACGTATTTTCAGTTCAAGCTCGGGAAACGATGGGTGTACTATGAAGCCGACCCGAGGGGTTAGGACATGAAACAACAACGAAGCCTCTGGAACAGGCTTGGCCTGTACGGAGTGCTTACGATCTTCGGGATGGTATTCCTGATTCCGTTCGTCTGGGTGGTCTCCACGTCCCTGAAGGGAAACGAACAGATCTTCACGATCCCGCCCGAGTGGATTCCGACCCGGATCCGGTGGGAGAACTACGTGGAAGTGTTTCGCCGGATGCCGGTCCTGCTCTATCTGAAGAACTCCGTCATTATCACGGTGTTCCAGATGATCGGAATCGTCGCTTCAAGTTCACTGGTTGCCTATGCATTTGCCATCCTCCGCTGGCCGGGCCGGAATATCCTCTTCGGGGTTCTCCTGGCAACGATGATGTTACCCATGCAGGTGACGATGATTCCCATTTTCGTGCTCTTCAAACAATTTGGCTGGCTGGACACGTTCAAGCCGCTCATTGTCCCGGCGTTTCTGGGCGGTGGCGCGTTTAACATATTCCTGCTGCGGCAGTTCTATCTCGGGATACCCAGTGATATTGTCGATGCCGCACGCATCGACGGATGCTCAGAATTCCGGATCTACTGGAACATTATGCTCCCGCTGGCGAAGCCGGCTCTGGCAACCATCGCCATTCTGACATTTATGTTCTCCTGGAATGATTTTCTTGGACCATTGATCTATCTGTCCGAAAAGAGCAAGAGTACCCTGGCTCTCGGTTTGGCGATGTTCGTGGGGCAACAAACAAGCGAATGGGCGCTCCTCATGGCTGCGTCGATTCTGATGATGATCCCCATGATCGTGATTTTCTTCTTCTTCCAGAAGTATATTATCCAGGGATTCACTATGAGCGGAATCAAAGGATGAAACCTCTTCTTCTGATCCTGTTGATCTCAGGATCGTTTCTCCACGCACAGGAGCGTGAAGACCGTCATATGGTCCGGACGCCCCTGCAGCCGGACGGAAACATCTCCGCCTGGCTTGTTGCGGGCCCGTACGAACAGGGTATCGAAGGATTCGGTTCATGGCGTTCGCTCGATGCGATAGGCGAAGCCACAATCCGCCCGCGCACCGGGATGTCACTTGCGGCTCCGCTCATCGCCGGGGGAAAGACCTCCTGGCAGCCGCAGTCAATCGATGCGCACGGTTATCTCGACCTCAACGCCTGCCTTGGCTGGGCAATCCCGGGACAAACGCCGGAAAAAGTTTGGTGGACAAAAGCCGGGTATGCGTACGCCGCCCTGGAATCACCTGTGGCTCAGGACCTGCGCCTGCTTGCAGGAACAAACTCGCAGCTTGTCGTCTTTCTTAACGGCGTTCAGATGTACGAGTTCACCGGGCACCGCGATGCCAGACCCGACCAGGACACCGTGACGTTGCCGCTTGTTGCGGGCGTGAATCACCTGCTGTTGAAGATCGGGAATTCGTTCAAAAATCATCGTTCACCGTTCTTTGGAGGGATCACATTCGGGTGGGGTGGCTTTTTCAGAATCGTACGTTCCGATGGTCAACCCGCACGTGATTTGTCGCTGGTGTTTGAAGATCTGCCCGTTCAGTCAACCATGCGGCTCCACCCCACGATCTTTTTCCGCAGGGAGGGCACACAGCTCATGCAGCGCCATGATCTGGAGATCTTTTCCACCGCGGTGGACTCTTCGAACGGCTCGCTCACCGTCACGGGAAAAGGCCGGAACGAACAACGGAAGGTGCGCCCGATACAGTGGGGGTGGAATCGTATTCCACTCTGGTTCGCGGCTGCCGATGAGTCCGTCCCCGTGACATGCCAACTCGACTTTGCCGGACAACACGTCACGGTGGCCGATACCCTGCACGCTGAACGCCACTATGAACTCCACCTGATTTTCCTCACACACACCGACATAGGATACACACACCCCCAGCCCGTTGTGCAGGAGTTACATTGCACGGCTCTGGACCAGGTACTCGCGCTGTGCAGAAAACACCCGGATTTCCGATGGACGATAGAGACGGTGTATCAACTTGAGCAATTCCAGCAATCACGCGCGCCGGCCGTTCTTGAGGAATTGTACCGGTACATGAGGGAGGGACGGATCGCTCTCTCTCCGATTTCCACAAATCCCTACACCGGCTGGGTGAGTGAAGAAGAAATGATCCGGTCGATGATGCCCGGTGAAGAGATCCGCAACCAACTGGGGATTACGACCCCGGGTGCCATGTATAATGACGTCCCCGGACTTGCGTGGATGATCCCGCGCGTATTTCATGATGCCGGGGTAAAACTGCTTGTCTGCGGCCTCAATGAAGTATATGGCGGGTACACTCTCCAGAAATCACTGCCGAAGGCCTTTCTCTGGCAAGGAGCGGATGGCACCCGGCTTCCCGTGTACCGCACGGAAACCTACACCGAGGGAACCGATTATGGTCTGGAGCGGGAACTTCCGGTTATCGCTCACCGGATGTGGGAACGGCTGCACAGATTACGGTCTCTCGGTGAGGACCGGACGATGGTCCTGTTAAATTCTGCGTGGTTCGACAACGGCCCACCCGCGGAGCATCAGTTCGAAGCAGCCAAAAAATGGAACGCAGAGTATGCATATCCCCGTTTTGTCATCACTACACTTGCCGACGCTGCAACTGCATTTCTCCGGAAGTATGAGACCTCTCTGCCGGTTTTGCGCGGAGACTGGACATCTTCATGGGACATGCTCTTTCAGGGAGAACCTGAGCGTGTGATATCCCAGCGGTCAACCCAGCAGCAACTCATTGAAGCGGAAGCACTGGATGCGGTGACCACTACACTCCGTCCGGATATCCTTCCGGCGACACGTGCTGCAGACCGAGCATACGCCTCCCTGCTCGAATACAGCGGCCACGGGAGTGGATTGGAAGCAGGCCTGGGTACACCGGGCGAAAACTCCCTGACGATGGGGATCCGGGAGCACTACCTGCGGAACGCCGCAACAACCGCCACAACCATATACTCCAGAGCGATCACCAGAATTGTTCGCGCTGAAGAGGCTTTTGAAGCCGAAGGACTGATACTCATCAACCCTCTCACCTGGCACTGCACCGTGCCGGTGGAGGTTGAACTCAAAGACTCGTCAGACCGGCAATTCCGGCTGACGGATCTGGTGACAGGCCGAACGGTCCCGTCCTTTAGAAAAGGTTACCGCTTATCCTTCGTCGCACCCGATCTGCCTCCGTTGGGCTTCAAGAAATTCGAGATGGCTGCCGGATCCAAAGGTGTTTCCCTTTCCGGCACCTCAGACCTCTTCATGACGGAGGCGTCAATCGAGAATGGCAGATATCGAATCGGTGTTGATCGTGTGACGGGCCAGATCACATCGATCGTTGATAAGCAACAGCAGCGTGAACTTGTCAGGTCGGGAGGGATCCCCTTTGGCGGGCCCGTTATCCAGCGGGGATTCGAGGATCAGAAATTCGAGCCGGTTCGCGCCACCGGTGTTACGGTGGCACTGGCCGACGAACGGCCCGTACGCCTGGTCCTTTCCCTCCTCCGGCCAGGTGAAGTTGTCGAAAAGACCGAGTATATTCTCTGGTCGGGTGTGGACCGCGTCGATATCGCCCATACCGTCCATCTTGATGCCCTGCGGCCACCCCGGGAAGTAGAAGTCTTTGCGGCAGGATTTCCTCTTTCTTTTGGCGGAACGGCCACCCCCTACATGGACATCCTGGGAGGATTTCTTCATGCACCGGCCGACCGATTGGCCGGGGCGCTGACGGATGTGTATTCCATCCGCCGGGCAGTCGCGTTGAGCGACGGTCGGACCTCTGTTTCTTTCGCAGCAGCGGACAGCCGTATCGTATTCTGGAGAACCGATTCGCTCTCCGGCTCGTCAACACTCCTTGCAAATCTGGTGACCAACTTCCCGGTTGAATGGAACCGGAACGAAGCCAACTCCGGGCGCCTGCGACTCCGCTTCGCCCTGAACAGCCACGATGGCCCATTCAATCCGGACAGAACAACACGCCTCGGCTGGGAAGTGCAGACCGATTTTTTCAGCCGTGCCACACTGATCCGGAGAGTCCCGGCACAACAGAGTTATCTTTCGGTCACCGGCACCAGCGCGGTGCTCTCCGGGCTGAAGCGGGGCTCCTCGCCCGGCGAGACCGTCCTGCGTGTGACCAATGTGGACCCCGTCAACACGACCAGGGCAACAATTGCTTCGTCGGTCTTCCTGCCGGGGCGTATTATCCAGGCCACCATGTTCGAACATCCCGGGAAGACACTCACTATCGCAGATTCGACGGTGACAATCGATCTGGGCCCTTCGGAAACGAAGACGTTGTTGATACGAAAGAATCCGTGACACAGAAAGTTGAGTCCGTACTAAAAGAGAAAGGAAACTATGCACGATTCCGGTATTCGTGAGTATTCATACGATTCCAGCGTTTCACCCAACATCCATTCACTTAACAGAGGAGTCATTCCATGAATTGGAAACGACTTACTACAACGTTGGTGATTCTTGTGCTGCCCCTGCTCCTTACACACTGTCTGATCACCGGGGTGCAGCAGCCGGCTGCGGCAACCGCCAACAGCAACATAACCACGATCGTCACAATCACCGATGACATTGTCCCGGAGAGTAACCCCCATAAGGGCGTCTTGTGTGTGCTGGTGCCGACGGACTGGAGTTTTGTCTCCGGAACGTATTCGGCGACACTGGACAATGGTTCAGCGCTCGGGAACGGCACCATAGTGCTGGCGGCGAACTGGGCGGACTCTGCTGCGACGGTTGTCCCTCCACCCGCCGGTTACAAGTGGATCGGGCTCCTTTCCAGTGCCGGATATACCTACTCGGACACCATTTTTGCTGAAGCCTCCGTCACCCTCAAGGTTGGAACGAAGAACGGTGTGTACAACATTGGTTATCTTACCACCAAGAACACAGGCGATCTTCTTTCTCACCTCGGACCTCCGGACTTCTGGGCTGACACCGCAATGAACTTCAAGATTACAGTGACCGGTGGAACCTCCGTGGAGGAACGTTCCCTCGGACGGATTCCCGATTCGTACGGACTTTCCCAGAACTTCCCGAATCCTTTTAATCCGTCAACAGCGATCCGCTTTGCGCTGAAGGAGCGTTCGACCGTCCGGTTGTCCGTCTTTGATGTCACCGGCCGGGAAATCGAGACGCTCGTCGACGGTGTCCGCGACGCAGGAGAGTACGAAATTACCTTCTCACCGGAGAACCTTTCGAGCGGTATCTATCTGTACCGTTTGAGGACGGGTGATTTTGTCAGGACAATGAAGATGGTATACACACGATAAGAACACCGTATGAATGCCGGCGGGGGTTGTGTGCCGCGGAATGTTCCCGCAACCAACCCTCGCCCGGTACTCTGCGCTCTCCCCGGGAAACCCCATGATACCGAATGTTCAAGACTGCGCAAGCGATCCTCTTATTCACACGTTCGGGGATATGTTCAATCTTCCCGGCCTGACCAACTTTCTGGGCTGCGTACAGGTGGATCTGGACATCACAGGGATTCGCAGTCTGAATTTTCCGCCATTTGCAACGTCAGACACCACAACGGGGTGTCTGTACCTTGACGGAGTATTCTTCAAGGCCACCGCAGCGCCTATTACATTTGTCTGGTACCCGGACCGCATCGAACGCACTGCGGAACATGCCGGCATCAGGTTCCATTCGGTAACGGTTCTGGCAGTCGGAGAAATGGCCGCACTGGTGAGACTTGAGGTAGAAAACCGCTCGGGGTCGGCCCGCACCATAACATTAAAATACGGGCTCCGCGGAGGTGTCACGAGGTCCGATGCCCCCTGGATCACGGCAATCCCGCCGTCGGAAGAAAACAATACTGTCCACGTTGACAAACATCACGGGGTCCTGCTCTTCTCTGCGCAGGCGTCACATGCGGTGTCCTGTCAGGGTATCGTTCCCGCCCCCGCCGGCATGACATCCAAATCAATGACGATTGACTTGTCACTCGCTCCCGGCGAGAAACAGGTTATGACCTGCATCAACACGATCGGGGGTACGGCGGACGAAGCACTTGCGTGTTATCGGCGGGTGGCCTCATCGCCCGATAAAATCATTCTTGCAGCAAGAGAGAACTGGAATCAGGAACTTGCCGCGGTGTTCACTCCGGGCAACAGCCGTTACTCCGGCTCTCTGCCCGTTCTCGAAACCGTGGACCGAGAGATCGCCCGGATATATCATGCTGGTATTCTGGGCGTCATTTCCTTCAAACGTGACACACCCTTTTCGGTAATAGGCCGCTCGTATGACACGCTCATGCCCAAATGGTGGCAAACCGTCACGTTCCTCTGGGACTACAGTCTGAGTTCGATTGTCCATGCCCTCCTTGACCCGGACGTGATGAAAAAATATCTCCACCACTGGATGAAGAGTGATATCCACAAACACTTTGGCACTGAGTATCTCACCGGCGGGCCGGTTGGTCCCTGGTATTCGGTGAATGACTTTGCGATGGTCGGGCTGGCCCGGGACTACGCCCGCTGGACCGGGAAGATGGAGTGGCTCAAGGAACAGGTGGCAGGGCGTCCTGTCCTCGACTATCTGACCGACTACGCACACAACTGGAAGCAGTTCCGCCAACCGGGCGGCCTGGCTGACTACGGCGGACTGTTGAACCTGCTCGAGTGTGTGAGCACCTATGTCCACCAGGTTGCGAGCCTGAATGCCGCAAATGTGTTTAACCTGCGGACCGCTGCCGACTTTCATTCCATCATGGGAAACAACGAACAGGCACTCACCCTTCGCACTGAAGCACAGGAGCTACTCCGGGATATCCTCCCGCTCTACAATGAAGGGAAAGGATCCTGGTCCGCCCGATTCCCTGATGGATCCCTGGTGGACGTCCGGCACTGCTACGACTTCTTCACGGTCATGAACACGATCGGAGCCGACCTCTCGGAACGGCAGCGTGAGGAAATGGTGGCATTCTTCCAGCGGGAATTCCAGGCCAGCACGTGGATGCATGCGCTTTCCTGTGACGACGATGACGCGATGTTCAGCACCCGTCCGGATCATCAATGGAACGGCGCCTACCCGGCATGGCCGCCGCAGGCCTTGCTCGCACTCTATCGCGCCGGACATGCTGATCTTGCATTTCAATGGATGAAAGGACTCGCTCGCTCGGCGAATCAGGGACCATTCGGACAGGCACATTTTGTCGACCCCATCGTCCCTCCTGATTCCGGTGGCGCCCGGAAAGCTCCCATTGATTTCCCCTATATCACGGACTGGACCGTTTCCAGTGGAGGCAGCTGGGTAAGTGCGATTATCGAAGGACTCTTTGGCGTACAAGCTCCACTTCAGGGACGCCTTCAGGCTGTACCCGCATTCGGTTCTTTTGATCCCAAAGCAGAGCTACGTAATCTCGCGTACCAGGGAAAACTCTATCATGTATCCCGCGCCGGCGTGCGGGAAGCAGGATGAATACACCATCCATAGAGCTTGTTGTTACGCCATTGCCCTTCCTCCGCCGTCTGGATAACGCCTTGCTCCAGGCGGTGCGCGTGCGTTGTATTGACCCGGACCAACCAACACCTTCTCCATGGGTGCTGAATGTTCAACGCGGCTCATGGAACAAGTCGTTTCCCATCAACGGCGTAGAAGATGCAGTTATCTTCATGCCTGAAGCGGAGACGGCTCTTGAGACGATATTCACCGCGGCGCGTGGGGAATCACGGACAACAAGAACGGTCCGGATAAAACCCGTCCGCCGCTGGACGATCCACCTTGTACTCCATTCCCACACGGACCTGGGGTTCACCGACCCTGTGTCAGATGTCGCACGCCTGCACTGTGAGAACACCGATCGCGCCATAGAGTTTTGCCGGGAGACGGCTCATCTACCCGAAGGGGTGCGCTTCAAGTGGACGTGCGAGGTAACGTGGCAGGTTCAGAATTACCTGCGGGACCGCCGGCCGGAACAGGTGGCACAACTGATGGACCTTGTCCGGAATGAGACCATGGCCATCGGTGCGATGTACAGCGGCGAGTTCACAGAAATGCTCGGCCATGAAGAAGCGGTACGGTGTTTCGCCTATGCCGGATATCTGCGGCGCCAGTACGGGGTCCCGTGTGATACGGCGATGCTCTGCGATGTGCCAGGGTGTACCGCAGGCTTCATTCAGATTATGGCAAAGTCCGGGATCAGGTCATTAATCATTGCAGACAACAACTTTATGGCGCCGTTCCTGCCTCGCACGGACCTCCCCCGCCCGTTTGTCTGGACCGGCGCTGACCAGAGCGAGGTCCTGTGCTGGTTCACAGACCATCCCTTTTATGCCTACGTCGAGGGGGAACACTACGGTTTTCTGGAGGACAGGCAAACAGTGGAAAAAATGCTCGGGGAAAAATTGCTCTCTCTTGAGCATCAGGGGTATCCGTATGACCGGTTCCAGATCCAATATGCATTCGACAACGCTCCCATCAAGTTTGTCCCGGCGCAGATCGTCCGGGAGTGGACAGAACAATGGGAATATCCCAGGATTCTGCTCTCTACAGCCCGGGAATTTCTCGGATCAATACGTCGGGATTCTTTTGCACGGCTGCCGAGACGTTCCGGCGATTGGACTGATTGGTGGGGGGGGATTGTCACCGGATTCCCCGCTGAGGAGATGCTCTGCCGCCAGTACCACCTCGTGACCCCGGCAGTTGAGACACTCTCTGCAACACTGTCACTCCGGACTCCCGGCGCTCCTCTCCCCGATCCACGTATCGCACGGGCCTATGATGGTCTCCTCGCTTTCGATGAGCACAGCGGCAGCGGGGTCATCTGGCAGCCCAAGAGTCGTGCGGATCAGGACCGCGCTCTCCGTGAAGGATTCGGCTTTCTGCATTCGGCAATTGCAGAGGTTGATGCGGTTCAACGCGAAGCGCTTGACGTTCTCTCAGCCCGTGCTGCCCCACCCGGGCTCCAACCATATGTCGGGATATACAACCCGTCCGGTGTTTTTGTCTCGCGGGAGGTTGACGTCTCTTCTGAAACCGGAACCCCTGTTCACATCCGTGCGCGTCATGTCCCGCCCTACGGGTACAAACTCTTCCCGTGCAACGAGGCACCTGCGCCCCTTCGCTCGGAGGGGGACGACGTACGTGTAACAGCGCTCCAGGACCGGCTCCGGATTAGCACTCCCTCGTGTGCCATGGAGATTGATACCATAACCGGGCGCTGGACGTCGTTCCGGGACGGTGCCACAACTGAAGAGTATGTTGCACAGGGCGCTGCACTCAATTCGCCGGCAGTCTATCTCGTGCGCCCGGTCCACCCGTTTGAACTGGGCAGGTACATACCGGAGTTGTATGACGGCACTTCACACCCGGGTGATTTCCTTCCGTGGCCACCGGCTTCCCGCGCACTGGTCTCGTGGGACAAGACCCCGGCTGGAGCGGTCCGTTGCCGGGTGGAACACAGCGTGGACGGCTCTCCCTGGTTATCGCAGGAGTATTACCTCAGCGCGGATGTACCGGGAATTTCCATCACCACCACACTCCTCCGGACATGTGTATCCAACCCCGGTCTCAGAGATACGCTGCGGGGATTTCTCCACCCCGGGGGAATGCTGTATATCTGTTTTCCCTTCGCACTTGCCAACGCAATGTTTGAGTATGAATCCACCGGCTCAATTCTGCAGCCCCCCGCGGACCAGTTTCGAGGTTCGTGCCTGGACTTTCTCGCCATCCAGCGATGGTGTGCGCTCCGTGGTCCGCGTAACAACATTCTTGTAACGGTCCTTGACACTCCCCTGATGGATCCTGGCTCTGTGGGACTCCACAAATTCAAGACGCAGTCAGATGCCGACCCCTCAGCGCTGTTTTTCCGGGCGGTGACGCTGCAGGACTGGGGGAGCGCAGATGAATCACCGTACACGCGTGACCGGGATTTGGTGTTTCGCTACAACATCTGCATTATTCCCACGGAACCCGGCGCCGATCCGGCTGCGTCGTTCCGCATGAACGCACACCGGCAGGCTGTACAATGTACAACACCCTTGCTGATCTTCACGCCGGCCGGGCACCAATCCACAGAGGTTCACGAAGCAGAACATCGGTATATTTCCGTGACACCCGAAAATGTGGAACTGATGACGTTTAAGCCGGCGGAATCGGGCCAGGGATGGATTGTTCGCCTGCGCGAAGTAACAGGTGTGGCAAGCACTGCACAGATAAGTTTTCCCGGGTACCACATCCGATCCTGCCATTCAGCAATGATGACGGAGGAGAAGGAGAGTGCTTCTCCGCACAGCAAAACGGAGATCGTGGTTTCCTTCGTGCCGTTTGCCATTCGTACGCTCCTTGTCGAACTCGAGCCACAGAGACCCCATGCCCGGTGATCTGTCATTCAAGAGACTGTTGTCGTCGGTGTCGGAAGCTCCATCTTCCGATGCCAGATGCCGGATCATAGACGACTATATTGCTGCCCGTGCGTATCCGGTGTTCGAGGATGATAACACCGTTCTTTTGTTGTATCGCGGCGACGTAAGCGGTGTTTCTCTGATCGGTGACATGACAGACTGGCTCGATCGGCTTCCTTTCACGCGTGTTCCGGACACGGATCTGTTCTGGTTGCAGGGGCGTTTCGAATCCGATGCGCGCCTCGAATACGTGCTGCAGACATCCGAATCGGAAACACTGTGTGTCGATACCCTCAATCCATACCGTGTGCACGGATTTGTTCTCAACGCCGAATTGGCCATGCCACACTACCGCCGGCAGCCGGTATTCGAGGAATTCAGGGATGGGCGCAAGGGAGGATACGAGTTACTCCGGGAGTACACGCTCCCCGCGGGCGCGCTCCCCTATCCTCACACCGTCCACATCTACCTTCCGCCGGACTATGACGCACAGACAGAGCGATATCCGTGCGTGTATTTTCAGGATGGCCGCGACTATATTGAATATGGCATGGCTCCCCTCGTACTTCATACCCTGATCACACAACGCCTGATTCCTCCGGTCATAGGGGTTTTTGTGACCCCTCCGAATCTGCATCTTCCGCAGAAACCCAACCGGACTACCGAGTATGGGATGAATGCCGCGTATGTCTCTTTTTTCACGGAGGAATTGCGGTCATGGACCGATGCGCATGTACGCACAGTGTGCGACGCGTCCGCACGTCTGGTGGTGGGCGATTCGTACGGGGGGCTGATTTCGGCAACCATCGGTCTCCGGTCCCCGGATGTGTTCGGCATGATCTATTCACAGTCCGGATATATGTCGTTTCAACATGACCGCCTGCTCAAGGAGATTTCCGGCGCGGATACGATACGGGGCCGGTTCTACCTGGATTGTGGAACATATGAGCGGCGCGTCGCCCGGGGCATTATTCCCGATGCGGAAGGAGATTTCCTTGCGGCAAACCGTCGTCTGGCTGAGTTGTTGCGTCAGCGCGGCGCCGATATCGTGTATCGCGAATATCCCGAAGGACACACGTGGGGCAACTGGCGCGGCCATCTTCATGAAGCTTTGATCCATTTCCTTAACCGGGAAAGGCCGGCGTAAGAGATGAAACTACGATTCGGGATGGATTTCGGGGGGACAAATTTGAAGGCGGGTGTGTTTGATCAAGACGGGCGTGCCCTGGCCTTTCACACAAAACCCCTGAAAGACTGTGTGGCGTCGGGATCACTACTCGCCTGTCTCCTGAGGGTCGCAGAAGAGACAATCGAAGGGCACCCGGTCATTGGGGGAGGACTTGCCATTAAGGGGCTTGTGGATAGTGAGACCGGCACGGTGCATAACGATATTGGAGCGGGAAATCTGCTCGCACACATTCCGCTCCGCGAAACGTTCTCCGCACATCTCGGAATCCCCTTTGCGGTGGACAATGATGCACGGGCCTACGCATGGGGAGAATGGCGGTTCGGTGCCGGAAGGGGTGCCCGGACGATGGTGTGTATGACTCTCGGTACCGGGCTGGGCTGTGCCGTGATCTCCAACGGGTCACCCTACACAGGTGTTAATCAGTATGGAGGCCTGCTGGGCGGACATCTGAGTATCGACCGCCAGGGACCGTTATGTCCGTGTGGCCACCGGGGATGCCTGGAGCTGTACTGCTCTGCACCGGCAATGAAGCGGCGAATCGCCCGGGCACATCCGGAACTCGGGAGCGGATCTCCCGATACACTGGAACGTTTTTTCGATGGTGTGCGAAAAGGACTGCAGGCATACACAGAAACATACAATTCGATTGTTGATGATCTCGCCACCGGCATTGTGAATATCGTTCACGCATACGCGCCCGACAGAGTTGTTCTGGGAGGCGGAGTATTAAAAAGTGCTGATGTCCTGCTTCCGTCCCTGACAGCACTCGTGCATCAGCGCGCATGGACATTTCCACGCGGGATGGTAACAATAGCCGGAGCGGCACTGGGCGACACCGCCGCCGCGGTCGGCATCGCTTTTCATCACCACCTTGAACACCTGTAAAGGAGTCTCTTCCGGCTTTATGCAATCACCCGATCCGTTTCTCGCCCCACTGCCAGCTGACATGAAGGAGTTCCCCCGGGGACTCTACAACCCCTTTCCGGTTTTCCACCCGAAACATGCGGGGATTGAGAAAGGTTTTACACCTCTTGCCGGCCGCATCCGGAGCGCCATGGAGCGCGGAATGCGTGTTTTGGCGATCGACGGTTACAATGGCATTCAGTGGGAGCTTTTCAGGAAGGGGCTGGAGTCGGCACTGAATACCTCAGGCATCTTTCCGGCTTGGCATATCATGGATGATTGCCTGAAAGCTCCCGGTACGATCCGTGACCATCTTGCACCCTTCCTTGGCGGGGATGATCCCTTGTTCGGCCGCCTTTATCCGTTCGGTCCCGATCACCTGTTTGATCCTCAGGCAGTCGCCCGGCTGCGCACGATTGTCTCCCTCGCCCGCGCCGAAGCGGTCGGGACGCTTACGATCGTCAGCGGATGCTGCGCTGGTCTGCTTGAACTCTGGGATGAGCTCTGGTACCTCGACATCCCGAAAGACGTGATACAGGAGCAGGCACAGGAGCGGCCTGGTGCGGAACCTGGGCGAATCGGAGATCCTTCCAATTGGTGATTTTTACAAACGCTCCTATTTCGCCGACTGGCCTATGCTCAACCGGCTCAAACGGCGTTTGCTGCCTGATATCGGTTTGATTGTTGACTTCCAGGACGCCGCGTCTCCGTCGGCAATGGACGGTGAGGACTTTCGTGCCACGTTACATGAACTGAGCGAGTCACCTTTCCGCGTCCGCCCCTGGTTCTTCCCGGGACCGTGGGGAGGACAATTTATGAAGGGGCACATGGGGTTGGATCCATCCCAGCCAAACTATGCCTGGTCGTTCGAACTCATTGTGCCGGAGAATGGCATCACACTCGAACACGATGGCAGACGGCTGGAGTTTTCGTTTGACTTCCTCATGTACAGCGAATATCGCCGGGTGCTAGGCGAAGAAGCGGCACGACAATTTCTCTATGAATGGCCCATCCGGCTGGACTACCTTGACACCATCGATGGGGGACACCTTTCGACACAATGTCATCCCCGCCCGCACTACATCCGAAAAGAATTTGGTGAAACGTACACCCAGGACGAGACCTATTACATCGTCAACGCAAAACCCGATGCAAGGGTATTCATCGGCGTCACGGAGAATTGCGATCCAGCGGCGTTCCGGAGGGTTCTGGAGGAATCAGTACAAAACGACATGCCCGTGAACATCGACCGGTACGTGCACAGCGAACCGAGTAAACCCCATGATCTCTTTTTGATCCCAAACGGCACGGTCCATTGCAGCGGACGCGGGAATCTGGTTCTGGAAATCAGTGCGACAACGTACGTTTTTACGTTCAAAATCTATGACTACCGGCGAAAAGATTTGAACGGCAACCTCCGTCCGATCAATGTGGATCGGGCATTTGACAATATACGGTTTGAACGGCGCCCGGAGTGGGTACGCAACAATCTCCTTGCACAACCGCGTTTGCTGCGCGAAGAATCCGGATGGAAGGAATATGTGCTCATGGACAGGCCGGAGTTCTTCTATAACATCCACCGCCTGGAGTTCACGCAGGAGTGCACATTGTCAACGGATGGACGCGGGTTTGCCGCGAATCTTGTGGAGGGCGAACGTGTGTCTGTTATCGCAGCAAATGGCAACAGCTACGATCTTGCCTATCTGGAATCCATGATCATTCCTGCCGCGGCAAAAGATGTCCGGTTTGTTAACAGGGGAGGCCGCCCCTGTAAGGTTGTTATAGTCTTTGTGCGACGGGGTGTGGGGCACACCCTCCCATGGAATTCTCCCGCAACCTGACGGACTACCATGTACTGGCTCTGGGATCCGGACCCCGTTGCTTTTGTACTCGGGGATTTTGTTATCGGTTGGTACGGCATTCTCTTTGCGCTCGGTTTTCTGTTTGCCCAGCGGCTGGTGATCTTCATGTACCGGAAGGAGGGGAAACCCGGCAGGGATCTTGACGCGCTTCTGATCTACCTCATCATCGGAACAGTGGTCGGGGCACGGCTCGGGCATTGCCTCTTTTATGATCCGCAAATCTATCTCCGGAATCCCCTGTCGATCCTGAAGATCTGGGAGGGTGGGCTTGCCAGCCATGGCGCTGCTGCTGGTCTCCTGATCGCCTGTGCAATCTTTGCACGCCGGAAAAAGGATCAGCCGTTTCTCTGGCTGGTTGACCGCATTACCATCGTCGCTGCACTTGTGGGATCGCTGGTCCGGATAGGCAACTTCATCAACTCCGAGATTATCGGCACGCCGACCGGTCTTTCGGCGGGAGTGGTGTTCCTGTCGCCCGTGCGTACGGTGATCACCGGAAGCGGGATTCCCGTCACAGCGATCAACGTCGGTCACACGGACCCCACGCACACCCCCCCCGGGGGCATCGTACCCGTTCAGATGAGCTTCTCTTTTCCTCCGGACGCCATATCAACGGCACAAAACCGCCGACACATCTTCACTACCCTTCAGAGTCTGCTGCAGACACATCCGGCCTCCAGGATTCATTTGCTCGATATCGGATTTCCGGATACTGCCCGCGCGGACCCTACCGGGAACACGGCCATTACCATAACCGCACTTGCCATAGCCAGGCATCCGGTCCAGTTGTACGAGGCCGCTGCCTATCTGACAATATCTTTGGTACTTTTTCTGATCTGGTGGCGGCATAAATCCGCGCTTGCCCATGGTGCCCTCCTGGGCTGGCTCTTTGTGTCCCTTTTTAGCTCCCGGTTCTTCCTTGAGTACCTCAAAGTGGCGGTCACACCGATAGAAGTCGGACTGCCGGTGACGATGGGACAGATACTCAGCATTCCCTTTGTGGGCATCGGGCTCTGGCTTGTCCTCTCCCGGAGGACCGCTTCTTGAACTTTCTCTTCCAGCGCTGAGACCGGACATGACTATATTCGGACCATCCCATATCGTGTACGCACACGTTCCTCGCTCCATCAACGATTTCACAGCATAGGGGAGGGCACACGTGAATCCTGAACAGCAAAGGCCACTGATCGTGACGGGCGCCAGGGATCTGGGACCGCAGTTCACGCAGAATGCACACCGCATGATAGGTCAGGACGGCGCCTACTCTATTCCCTGCGGAGAACAGGTATTGTGGTACTTCGGTGACACACTCACCGGGAAGCGCACGCCGGGAGAAAGTCTCTGGTATCCCGGCGGCAATCCGGTCGGTCCCCACGACATGTCCGGCAGACGGGGCATTGAACGGATGCTCAACAATACCGGCCTTCTCCTTCCCTATCAGGACGCACAAGACGGTCTGTCGGATTTCCGTTACATCTGCGACGCACACAACGCTCTCCGCACCCTCATCCCTCTCGAAGCAGACGAACACCCGGACAAACACCGCGTGTGGTGCCTCCATGGTATCTGTCTTGATGCCAAAGTCGTGCTCTACTTTGTGAAGGTGGAGATGCTCGCCGATGGGCCGTTCCCAGTAAACTTCCGGATAGTCGGATCAGGTATGGCGACAGGAAATTCCACAGAGTGGGTATTCCGGAGAACGTACAGGGATACTTCGTGCATACTCTGGGGGGAGCATGAGCCACATTTTGCCACGGCGGTCTTGCGGTCAGAGAACGATGGTTGGATCTATCTGTATGGATCCAGGCAGGATTCTTCAGGGACTCAATCAGCATACCTTGCCCGGAGCCGGCCTGAACACATCGATCGTGCGGAATTGTATGAATACTGTGTATCGTCCGGCCCCTCCTGGAGCCCTTCAGTACAAGCCGCCGTTCCCGTATTTCAGGATATGCCAAACGAACTGTCCGTATCCTTCAACAGGCACCTCGGCCGGTACCTCGCAGTACATTCTCTGGGGCTGACCGGTGATATTGTCGCCCGTACCGCGCCCTTTCCCTGGGGACCATGGAGCTCACCGACCGTACTATGGAGCGTACGACCGGTCCGTGAACGCCCTCTTCCGTATCCGCCGCTCGTGTATGCCGGCAAGGAACACCCGGAGTTAGGTCGTCAGAATGGTCAGGTGCTGTATATCACCTATGTAGAGTTCGAAGAGTACTTTCCCCACCTTGTAGAGGTGACGCTCGCCTGAAGGTTCGGAGGGCGGGCCCGTCTGTTTTAAGAAGAAAGCTCCTGCTCCTCAACAAGCTCGGGGTGAGTTCCGGGGGCCGTGCGGGTCCTGAGATACTCAAGAGCCGAGAGAGCTGCGACTGTGCCGTCTGCCACGGCTGTGGTAACCTGCCGGTAACGTTTAACGAGTGCGTCGCCTGCCGCAAAAACGCCCGGCACATCTGTTTCCAGCAGTGTGTCCGTAATGATTTCCCCGGCTTCGTTCAGTGCCACTTTGTCGCGCAACGATTCGGTGTTGGGGACATACCCTACAAACACAAACACTCCGTCAATGGGAACTTCGATGTGTTCCTTCGTCGTCACGTGTTCGATACGAACGTGTTCCAGTGCTCCCCCGCCGGAGAATTCTGAAATCCGCGATTCCATCAGAAAGCGGATTTTCGGGTTGGCGCGCGCCTCTTCGATGGCATGCGGGAACGCCTGGAAGTGGTCAAACTGATGCACGATCCTGACGGACCGCGCATACTTCGTGAGCGCGACAGCCTCTTCGAGCGCTGAATTGCCTCCCCCCACAACGATAATATCCTTGTCCTGAAAAAAATCCCCGTCACAGGTTGCACAGTATGAGATCCCTTTCCCCTTCAACCGGTCTTCACCGGGAACGCCAAGCGTGCGGGAGCGCCCCCCGGGGGCAAGGATCACCGTATGCGCCAGATAACGGTCTTTTCCGTTCACTTCGACACTCTTCACTTCGCCCCTGAGATCCAGGTCTGTCACTTTCACGTTTGTCCGGATGGTACATCCGAACTTCTGGGCTTGATTCCGCATTACGGTGGCGAGCTGATACCCTGAGGTGCTTTCAACGCCTGGATAATTGGCAATCTCGTGCGTGAGTACCAGTTGTCCACCCGCCGTGCCGTCGTTCAAAATCAGTGTCCGCGCTTTGGCCCGGGCCAGATAGATGCCGGCCGTTAGCCCGGCCGGTCCGGCTCCAATAACAATCACATCGTACGTGTTTGTATCCATGGTGTGCCACTGTTCCTGACTGCTTTTTTAGGCTGATTGTTTTACGGCAAAGTGCTGATCAAGAATCTCCGTAACCTGGTCGCGCGTCTGAATGCTGCTCGTCGCGCTGGCGACTTTCCCATCCTTGAAGTACACGGTAAAGGGGAGACCGCGGAAGGTGCTGCATTCGGGCAGATTACGAATCAGGTGTCCGATCGGACCATCAAACTCCATGTCCCGGAACGTCACATTCTTGTACTCTCCTTCGAGCTCCTCCATAATACCGTACACGGGGATACACATCGGACCCATGCGCCCGCAGCATACCATGACGTGTTCGTTGTTCTTGAGGGTATCGTAAAAATCCTGTTCTGTGGAAATGTGTGTCAGGTTTGTCTGCAGCATGTGTTTCCTCACAGTTGTTAAGTAGCTGGTTACGTTCTGTCTATAGGATGCAGTTCGGGCGCACCGGGGGTCACACAAATGGAAGCAGAGAGTCTTTTTTGCCGTTTTTGGGGGATGCGGGGAGGCAGGGAACAGAATCCTGCACAATGCCGGGAGGTGTCCTACATAAAGCCGGGCCGATTCCTCGGTCGGCCCGGCCGATTGCCGTGCCTGATTACTTCTTCGATTTCCCTGTTTTTATAACGTGTTCAGACTTCATCATCCCTCTGACATCTTTCTCTGTAACCATTTTGTTGTGATGTGTTTTTGCATGTTCAATCACAATAGCGCAGAGTTCTTTCTCGTCGTGGCTCTGGATCATGAACCCGCATGCCGGATCACACGAGACTGATTTTAGGGTGTGTTTGTCACCCCCCTGTGTGCCCTTTTCGTCGGCGCCCTGTGTCAGCGCGATGGGCAGGGAGAGAAGTAAAAAAAGGACGAGAATCGATGAGAGTTTCATACTGAGCTCCTTAACGTCTTGTCAGGAATTCTGTGATTTGAGACTATCAAAAAAGATGAAAGATGTACGCTGTGGAGAGAGAGGAGGGGGGCGGGCATGGAGAGAAAAAGGAGCCGCAAGACAGACGGTACACTGTGACGCACATCCGGATGATTCCCCGTGCATCCGCACCAATTTCACGCAATTACGCACACTTCTTGAGGTATTCCGCGCCGACTCTGCCATCCCCGCCTGCCTCATGGTGCCCGCACTTCAAAGAACGCCCGTTAGTCCTTCAGAGTGAACACAGGGATTCAAAATAATGTTCCTGTGTACGGGTTCACGGGACCTGTTCGATGTGCACGCTGCTATCCCATTGCCAGAGAGGAAAAATGGACGGCACTGCAGTTATCACCCCGCCGAACCCGACGAAGCGACGTGTCACCATATTGGAGGGGTTTACATGTAGAGCCTGAAGTCGATCTTCGAAAAAGCGGACTCCTGCCTTCCGTGCGAGTTCACCCACGGCGCGATTGAGCGCCTGTTGTTGACGGTCCGCGCGGACGATACGCCGGCCAACGGCCTTGAGTGAATCAGGAGGTGGGACGCTGTCCTGGACAACAATCCGCTTCCCCAGAACCTGAAAGACGCTGAATCCTTCACGCAGCCGGACCGGTCCTCCGTACGCCCCTGAATCAGTCCACAGTGCGGCAATTCCGAGCTCCGGCATCGAGTCTACCCGGAAGAAGCCCGACTCTCCATTCCGGGATTTCCAGGCCGACCGCCGGGAAACAATTCGCGCAATGTCCGGAAACGACTCACCCCTGTCGGCCCGGTCCAGAGCACCCAACGCGATGGTCAGGCTTTCGGCAAGCACTTCCCGGATATTCACCTCGTATGCGTGGCCAAATTCCTGCGTATGGTTCACGAGAAACGTCATCACCTCTTCATCGGTGACGTGCACCTCTTCCCGGAGGTCCCGGATGAGCGCTGACGAAGACCAGTATTCCTCCCAGATGCTGACATCGTGGCGGACAGCGGATGTGTTGTGGAGATTCTGCCGGTATCCCTCTCGTGCGAGTAACTCTGCGGCTACCATATCCTTGATCATGACGTTCAACCGATCACGAAATGGTTCCGGCTCCAGATCGTGAAAAGCAAAGTCATGGTACCGCATGGCATCGATGACGTCCCGAACAGAAAGGTCTCCTCCGGATGCGGTAACGAGAGTGCGGTTCAGATCATTGCCCAGTGTCTGTCCCGCAGCATCAAGCTCGGGGCCCCCGAGCCGGTATCCGGCGCGTGATGCCCGGGACTGGGCATCGGTCGTCATGACGGTGTGGAGGGCGGCCGCAAAATGTTCAAACATCTCAGGGTCTGCTTCCGCGCGAAGGCGCGAGAGAATCGAACCCGAATACTGGCGGGCCCTGATCTGCTGCTTGCGCGTCCGGATAATATTCTGCACCGCATGCAGGCGGTCCGGAATGGACTTCTTCACCGCTTCCGCGTACGGGTGCTCAGTGAGCAGGGATACGACACCCCAGCCATACAGATCGCTGCGCATGACCCCCGAAAGTGTGCGCCGGGGCGTGAGCGTATAGGCAGTATCTTCAAGCGTCAGGTCAGCACTGCCGTAGGCAAGGGTAAGCGTGTCAACACGGGTCAGAAGCTGCCGGGAGACCTGCTGCAAGAGGGTATCCACCACACCGCTTTTGCGGACAGTCCTCCGGAGTTCTTCTGCTGTTTCCTTCGATGGTGAACGCATGTACAGCAAGCGGAGCTCGCGGGGATACCGTTTCATCCCCTCACCCACCTCGTTGTCAGTAATCTGAACGCGGGCGATGACTTCCCGTTTGAACAGTTCATCACGAACCATGAGTTGTTCCAGACCTGCAACGTGTCGCCGGGTTGTTGTATCCCGGCCGAGCCCCCGGACCGCCGCCTCCTGTGCCAGCAGTTTTTCAGCAACAAGCGACCGCAGAGCGCGGATTTTAGCGCTATCGTGATCCTGGCGACTGTCCTTTCCGGGCCACGGCATCAACTCGAGACGTTCCAGAAAGTCCCGGGCGGTGATGACCGATGTTCCCACCGTTGCAAGTGTATCCACAGGAAGCATTCCGCCCCGCTGCGCGGCTGCTTGAGAGAGGATTCCGAAGATAAGACACAACACATTCAGTGTTTTCACGCGTAATTCCCTGGCACCATATGAATGATCCTGTTTCTCTCAAAATATACGGACTCTTCCTGAAGAACTCCACCTTCACAGGAAACAGAAGGGGGGCAACTTTTTAGGTGTTGATCCGTATATATCGAAAGGACAACGACTCACGGGGTGAGATATGGCGTTTCGGAGGCAGCAGGATGTCGAAGAACTGACGTCCAGGGTAAGGGAAAATATGAAGCGATGGGGGATCACCGTGTCGTTTCTTGCCGGACAGCTTGGCGTTTCGCGCCAGTACGCCTGGCAGGTAGTCCATTACCGCGCGCCCCTGTCCACGGAAAAAGCGGCAGAAATCGAGCGGGTGGTGGATACGATTATCGTGCAACGCCGTCATATTCGTTCTTTCGGTGAGCAGCTACGCGCGGCGCGTATCGCCTCCGGACTCACACTGAAGCAGGTGGCGGATATGATAGGGTATTCATGGGTGGGCGTTGAGCGGTGGGAAAAAAATATCTGTCGCCCCAAGCCCGGTGTGTTGTGGCATCTGTTTATGCTGTACGGGGATTCTTCTCATTCCATACGTCAAGGAATGCCACCGCTCGTCGCAAGTGCGGAATAACAATTGATCCCCCGACAACCAGCGCAACACTAAACGCATCCATCACCTCAGCATCCGTCACACCCTCTTCCTTGCATCGTTGGACGTGGTAGGCAATGCAGTCATCACACCGCAGCACCGCGGAGGCCACAAGGCCGAGAAGCTCTTTGGTGCGCACATCAAGCGCACCCGGTTCATACGTCAGCGTATCCACCCCGAAAAACCGCTTGATCGCGCGATGATCCGTCGAAAGGATCCGGGCGTTCATCCTGCTCCGGAATTCGTTAAATTCATCCACTCTGTCAGCCATAATGTCTCCTTAGTCGCCCCGCCGGTGCGGAGGTTGTTCTTCAAAGCGGACTTCAAAGCGTGTTCCATGATCCCGGCACACCGTGAGAATCCCCCCTATCTGGCGGGTCAGCGTGCTCACCAGTTGCAGACCAAGAGTTTCTGTGGTGGCAGGGTCCACCTCCGGAGGAAGCCCGACACCGTTGTCCTGCACCGTAAGAAGAAACTCGGTGTTGTCACGTTGCAGACGGATCGTAACAGTACTGCCCTCACCCCCCCGGAAGGCATGCTTCAAGGCATTGGAAACAAGCTCGTTGATCATCAGTCCGCACGGAATTGCCGTGTCCACCGTAAGGTACACTTCTTCCACATCCACCAGCAGTGAAACAGGAACTGGACCGGTCCGGTAGGTATGGAACAGATTGGTCGTCAGACGCCGGATGTAGTCCGCAAAATCGACCCTGGAGAGGTCCTCTGATTGGTAGAGCTCTTCATGGACGAGCGCCATGGATTTGACACGAGTCTGACTTTCTTTCAGAATTGCCTGGATCTCCTCATTCGGGATTTTGGCGCTTTGCAGACTCAGCAGGCTGGTAATGATCTGAAGATTATTCTTGACCCTGTGGTGGATTTCTTTGAGGAGAATTTCCTTTTCCTCGAGAGAAGCCTTGATCTTGTTCTCCGTCTCTCTCCGCTCCGTGATTTCCCGGGCCACGCCAACAAGCGCGACGGGCTGTCCCTGGTCATTCCGCACGGTGGACGTCCACAACTCGGCCGGGAATTCCTCACCATTCTTCCGTCGATTTATCACTTCTCCACTCCACCCCGACCCACGGGTCCCGACACGGATACTCTCGGCTAATTCAGGGGGGGTCTTGGGGGACCGCACGATCATGACGTTTTTGCCGTTCAGCTCCTCCTCTGTGTACCCGTAGGTGTCGACAAATGCCTGATTGACATACAGAATCAGATCGTCAAGATCGGTGATGACAAATGCATCTTTTGCACAGTTGAGCGTAAATGCAAGGAGCCGGAGTTGGCGCTCGGCCTGTTCTGTTTCACGGCGCGCAAGTTCGCGTTCTGTGATATCTTCACCGATCAGCAGCATTCCTTGCACAAGGCCTGTGCTTTCGTTCTGGGGGGAGAATGTCACCCTCAGCGTGCGACTGCGGCCGTCCTTATGAACAAAGGGCATCACTTGCACGACGGTCTCCTGCCCCCCCAGAACCCGCATCGACACATCTACCAGGGCCTCACGGTGAGCAGGATCGTCGGAAGGTAAGAAGTGCTCAAGCGTGATTCGACCCACGGCTTCATCGGAGTTGAAACCCAGCACATTGTAGGCTCCCGCATTCCAGAACCGAACCAATCCCTGGCGATCCGTGCTGATGATCGCTACCGTTGTGGAACTCTCGAGAATTTGCTGGAGGAATTGGACCGTGCTGCGGAGCGTCGCCTCCAGCTGTTTGCGTTCAGTCACATCCCGTGTGGAAAATGTGATTCGTGTTGCCTCCCCCCGGGGGTCCGGAACAGGGTGAAGGCTGTGCTCGAAGTGCTTCCCATCATGCTGATCTTCCAGCCGCAGAGCTTGTCCGCTCTGAATTACCTGCTCCATGGCAATCCGGCGTGAATCTACAAGAGCCGGGGGGATACGGGAGAAAAAGGATGATCCTGCCGGCGGGGCACCCGGTCGCGACCGGGCAGCCTGGTTTATGGCGAGCACTTTGCCGGTCGAATCGAGAAGATATGACGGATCAGCCGAAGCGTCCAACAGCGCCCGCGAAGTCTCATCCGTGATGCGGGTATCTGTCCGTTGACGGGTACGCCGGCGGAGTACTACCCAGCCCAGAGCAACAGTCGAACTTGCAAGAAAAATCAGGAGGAGCGCGAAGGCGGGTTGCAGAAACAGCGGAGACACAACCACAAATCGAAGCACGGCACCGGAGGGATCAAATGACCCGTAAAGATCTTTCGCCTGGACAACGAAGGTGTGGTCGCCGGCTTCAAGTTCTTCGGCTACTGTCTCACGGTGTCCCGACCAGGCACTCCATGGACCATCGTCGATGCGGAATCGAGTTTCCAGACCATCCGTCGACTGTTCGCCCCACCATGGATACGCATACCATCGGATGTGCGCGTGGTTCTCTTCAATGACCGGTTCCGCGAACACAATCCGGATGTGCGCCAGAGAATCCGTCGGCCTGTGCAGAATTGCAGTTCCGCCCCCCACCGAACCGAGGTAGACGCGGGAGTCTTCAGGCAAGACCGGCCAGAGTGCCGTATGGGTCAACCCCGTACCGCCGTCAAACGTCGTCCATACACCATGGTAGAGACTGCTCGCCCCTCCCCGTGTCGAGATCCAGAGTCTGCCTGAATTCTCCCCGGCTACTTCCCAGACTCCATCATTGGCTAAACCATCAGCTGTTGTCAGATACCGGAACTGACCATTGGTGAATGAGCCCAGACCATGAACTTGATCGCCAAACCAGATTTCACCATCATGAGGTGCAAAAAGGGTAAACACACGGTCACTCCGCAACCCATCGCGCGTCGCCCAATGTTTCCAAACGCCCTTCGTCCATCGACTCAACCCCTTGATCGTGCCAAACCAGTACGTGCCCTCTGCTGATTCGTCCATGGCATAGACGCTCGTGTGGAGGGGTTCATGTTCTTCACCCCACATCTCAAATCGATGTCCATCCCAGCGAAAGACCCCCGAACGTTGTAACGACTTCTGTTGTGAGGTCATGCCGGTTTCCAGACCCAGGAACCAGAGGGTATTGCTCCGGTCACGAATGATACGATGGTAGAACCGGGAGTCCAGACCTTCCGCAGGTCCATACCGCGTCCATCGTTCCCCATCAAAACAGAAGGCTCCGGTGAATGCAGATCCGCTGGTCACCCACACATTCCCCTGCAGGTCCTCCATGAGGCCCGTAATAGTACGAATCGGCAATCCATCAACAGAGGATATCTTCGAGCCTGCCCCCTGGCCTTCGTGAATTTCGATACCGCCCGTCGTGCCAACCCAGAGTGATCCATCCCGACGCCTGAGAATCTCCAGCACCGCTGTCGCGGGTACAGGTGGATGCGGGCGATAGTACACCCACCGCCGTGCCGAGAGCCGGCACAGGTGCAGGCCATTGGACTTGCCAACCCAGAGATCTCCGTTCACACGAAATTGCGCGAACGCAGATCCGACGAATGCGGGAGGGGACTGCATCGCGTAAGGCGGGCTGGATTTCCTGTAGGTACGAAGAAGCCCCGTTTCTTCAATGTGTGTCAGCTCTCCCCGGGCTCCAATGAGAATATACGGAATGGCCTCCAGACCGTTTTCAGTTAGTCGATGGGGAGGACCGCCCCGTTCCCACGTCCAAAACCCGGCCTTGTCAGCCGGCTGTACCACCAGGGCGCCACCATTGTGGTGGGCATCTTCGGTAAACCGTGCAATCTCAGTGGGAATCCCTCCGAACCCCAGGAATTTTGTCCACTGCTTCCCATCACCCAGATACAGTCCGAGCGATGTGTTCACCCAGACCCGACCCGCAGACCATGACCTGACGTCACTCAGTACAAACTCATGAGAACTCTCTAGTCTTGGCGCAGGCTCCAGAACAGATCCATGCAACAGATAGGGAATTCCATCGGCGGTCAGGAGCATAAAACGACCCGAGGGCAGAAGAGCGCCGGAAGTGAACGGGGGCCGGGAAGTATCCGGGTCTATGACAAGCTCTTTGAAACCCGCCCTATTGCCAAGATAGATACTCCTGCCCATAACGACCAGCACATTCGTATCCCGGTCGGCGAGCATAAAGGTACCCCTTCCGGCAGGCAGCCCCTGGCGCGGACCAACCGGATTCCAGAGATATCCGTCGAACCATGCAAGCCCGCGCGCAGTCGAGACCCATGGTACATTGTTCGACGTTTCAAGGAGAGCAAGGACCCTGTTTGACGGGAGTCCGTGCTCCACCGTAAACGTGGTCCACCGCCATACATCATGGAGACCATCGATTTGCGCGGGAAGGGACGTTGCGAAGAGCGAACAAAGCGTAACGACACCCACGAACTTCGACCGGGTGGACACGTTAGAGCTCCGTCGGAAAAGTTATTGAAAAAGTTGTTCCACTACCGCGGATCAGGTCGATCGTTCCGTTGATCTGTGCCGTCAATGTATTCACAAGCTGCATCCCCAGCGTGTTGGTCTTTCGAAAATCCATCTCGGCCGGAAAACCCACCCCGGTATCATGCACGGTAAGGACGGCGTTCTTGCCTTGTGACACCGACATGCTGATTTTTATCTCCCCCTGTACACCGCCGACAAAAGCATACTTCAGCGCGTTGGAAACAAGCTCATTGATGATCAGTCCGCACGGAATGGCGGCCGTTACGGGCAGACTGATGTGTTCAAGCAGCGTCACCAGTCGAACCCCCGTCGGTTTGTATGAGCGTATCAGATAGCTGCAGAGACTTCTGACATAGTTCTCAAAGTCGATATTGGCCAGGTTCTTTGATTGATACAGGCGTTCGTGAATGAGTGCCATCGAACGGATTCGATGCTGGCTTTCCCGGAGCTGTTCGAGTGCACGATGGTCCGATACTTCGGCGGACTGCAGATTGAGCAGACTGGAGATAACCTGGAGGTTGTTCTTGACCCTGTGGTGTATCTCTTTGAGGAGGACTTCCTTTTCCTTCAAGGAGGTGGCAATCAGAGCCTCGTTGCGTTTTCTCGATGTAATGTTCGTCATCGTGCCGAGCATCCGCTTTACAACCCCTTCTGATCCATCAAGAAAGACTCCGTTGTCAAAAATGTCGACATACGTGCCGTCTTTATGAAGGAACTGGTATTCAATATCATAATGTTTGTGTGAAGTCATAGCGGTGTTCAGCGCCGCCAATGCAGCGTCCCGATCATCCGGGTGGATCATCTCCTCCCAGCGTTTGATCGTCACGGTCTGAAATTCCTGATTGGTGTATCCGGTCACATCCGTGATCGCTCCGTACCAGGCAATATCACCGGAAGCGACATCGTAGTCATAGATCAGCTGTCCGGTTTGTTCCGCCAGCACCCGGTACCGTTCTTCGCTCATCGCCAGATCCCGCTCGGCTTGTTTTCTGTCGGTGATGTCGCGCCCGACCACCTGAAGTTCCTGTACCTCTTCCCGCTCGTTCGTGATGGCATCGGCAATCCACCGTATCCAGCGGGCTGTCCCGTCGTTCGACGTGAATGAAACATCCAATTCACGGGGGAACGAAGCTGTGGGCGCTTCATACAGGGCAGCGAGCGTATTGTCCGAAGGATCGGTCCTGAAGACGGAGAAGAGTGTTTGCCCGATAAGCTCTTCACGGGAACGCCCCAGCAAAGTGCACACGGCTTCGTTCACAAACGAAAGCCGCCCGTCCGGAAGAGTCCTCACGATCAGATCAATCTGCTGGTCAACCACAGCCCGGTATCGTTCATCACGCGCGCGTAACTGGTTAAGGTGCTCCCGTTTCTTGCGGCTGAGACGTATGGCAAGGATCATGAGCAGAATCGAGAGCACCCCCATGGGAACGAGAAACTGAGGATTCAAAAAGAACGGGGGCGGCACCTCAAAATGCAGAACTGGGGGGCTGTTATCGACCTGTGCAAGCATTCCGCGAGCCTGGACTTCGAACGTGTGCTTGCCGGACGAGAGGTTCGCAATGTCAGCGGTACCGGAAACATCCCAGGGCGACCACTTCTCCCGGTCCACCCGGTAACGGGTTTCTACCTCCGCCGCCGGGAGAAATTCCCTGGACGCAAAGGTCTGCCATGCGAAATGAACGATGTCGCCCCGATGAACCGGCTCTTGATAACGGACGATCGGTGGCGGACCTTCGAGCACGCCGACGTCAAGAATCATCACCCCGGAATAACTGGTCCCGACGAAGAGCCTCTTCCCTTTCATCTCCAATGGCCAGAGACTCGGATTCCGCAGTCCTTCTCTTTGACCAAAAAGAGACCACGCCCCGTGATCATGGACCGCCAGCCCCTCCCGTGTTGCCACCCAGAGCCGGCCGGAATAATCAACGAGCAGATCCCACACTGATTGGGGAGGAATAGCGTCTTCGGGCGTAGCGTACACAGGAACATCAAGAGAATCAATATACCCCAGTCCATTCGACTGATGCCCGAACCAGAGGCGATTGTCTTTGTCGACAGCAAGTGTGAACACCCGGTTCGAACGCAGACCGTTCTCCACGTTCCAATAGGTCCACGCATTTCCCTTCTTCCGTGCCAGGCCCCTGAGACCCCCGAACCAGTATGCACCCGAGGAATCGTGTGCCAGCGCATAGACCCTCCCGCGCAACATCCCCTCCGGTTCGGCCACACGCACAAACCGCTTTCCATCATAAACGTATGGGCCATCTTCGGGGGTTTGCGAAACTCCGGGAGCCAACCGGCTGATTGTCAGAAACCAGAGATTTCCGTTCCGATCGTTTGTGATCCTGTGGACACTGTTGTCTGTAAACCCTTCACGCGATCCGTAATGCCTCCATGAATTTCCATCCCAGCGGAAGGCGCCGCCAAACGAGGCACCGCTGGATACCCATATGTTGCCCCGGACATCTTCTGCCAACCCCGTGACAATACCGAGGGATACCCCATTGATCTCCCGGAGATGCCGATCGAGAGTGCTATCCCGGTACACGCGGATCCCTTCCGATGACCCTATCCACGATGATCCATCCCGGGAAAACAACAATTCGTTGATGGCGTTTGACCGGGTTCGGTCTGACTGAAAGAGCGACTTCCAGATTTGAGATGACAACCGACACACGTAGACACCGTTGGATTTGGCAATCCAGAGATCTCCCCGGGAATCAAAATAGACCCCGATAGCACCGAGCATGGCCGGAGGAACAGACGGTATCTTCTGCCATGTCGTTCCCACCCGGACACTGATATCACCCGACGATTGTATTACAAGGAACGATCCATCGGGGTGAATGCCGAGAGAGGTGAAGGTTTCGACCGGTTCCACCTGGGTCCTCCGCACCGTCCCTCCGGATTCCCATTCCCAGAATTCCAGACGAATCCCTATATGTGCGCTCAGCGCACCGTATCCCGACTCATTTTCACCCGCAACGGTCGATACCAGATAAGCCCCGCTGACGGCCTGAAGCCGCCTCCAGCGATTGCCTTCAAGGCGGTACAATCCATCCGGGGCGTTAAGGAGCGCCGTGCCTGCCTTCGAAGAATATATCTGGAAGGGATGTTCCGGGACGCGTGTTGTGAGGGGATGTTCGAACGGAGAAGGAAATAGTGAGAGTGTATCATGATGCAGCAGGTACAGAGATCTGTCACTCTGGAGAAGCAGCCCGCGACCGGGCAAGACAACCGCCCTGTTCACCTGCACTGCGGCGCCGTTGTGCATCAGCGGGATCGGCGTGTATCCCTGTGAGTCGACCCGAAAAACTGCCGGAGGAACGACGAGGAGTATTCCGGCCGAATCAGCGAGAGTGCTTGCCCTGCCAAGATGGGGAACGAGAGTGTCAGGGGGAAGAGTCTGCCAGCGGTATCCGTCGTACCACGCAAGAGCGGAACGCGTTCGAACCCACAGTGTTCCCGTGGGGCTCTCGATGATATCATACACCGGTCCGGGAGGGATCCCTGATTCAACGCCAAACCATTTCCACCGCCATTCCTGCGACAGATCTGATAGGCGGGCCTGTGCGACAAGATCCGGGACATATCCTCCCAGCAGCATCCCGCAGAATAATAGACCCACCCAGAAGCGGGAGCACGTGTTCTCCCCGCAGCGAACCCGTTCGGCATTTTTCATTCTTACTCCCTCGAGACCGCTGCCAGCGCAGCCCCCACGATCCCGGCCTCGTTTCGTAGAAGCGCCGGAACCACCTCCGCTTTGGTGGTGATTTCCGGCAGAAAGCGGGACGCCCTGCGGCTCACACCGCCCCCAACAATGATCAGGTCCGGCCACAGCACATTCTCCAGTGCGAGAAGGAAAACATTCACCCGTTTTCCCCAGTTCTTCCAGGAAAGATCTTTGACCTTTTTGATACGTGCGGACGCCCGCACCTCGGCGGGGCTTCCGCGGACTTCCATCTGCCCGAATTCGGTGTTCGGAACAAGGTGACCATTCACGAACACCGACGTCCCGATCCCTGTCCCGAACGTCGTGACCACCACCACACCTGTTCGTCCCTTTCCGGCGCCGAATTGCATTTCGGCGAGTCCTGCTGCGTCGGCGTCGTTGACCACTGTCACCGGACATCCACAGGCTTTGCCGTACACATCCGATACGTTCACGCCAATCCAGGATCTATCGAGATTCGCAAGCGAACGTACACGTCCGTTCTTGATCGGCCCGGGCATGCCGCATCCCACAGCCCCATGCCATTCAAAATGACGGACAACACGTGCCACCACACGGGCGATTCTCTTTGGATCAGCCGGAGTGGGTGTTTTCAAGCGGTATCGTTCTGTGACAAGAGTCCCTTTGTCCACATCGACAATCGCACCTTTGATTCCGCTGCCGCCGACATCGATTCCCAGAATCAGATGTGCGCGCGGAGTGCTCACAGGGTGGTTCGTTTCACATTCAGATTTCTGGTGAGACCGTCGAAGGATTTTTCGAATGCAGCAACACCGTCACGTTCGAGCGTTTCAAGAACGCGTTCCATCTCTATCCCGGCTTTCTCCAACGCGGCAAGAGTGCTCCGCGCACCCTCAAGATCATGTTCCACCGAAAGGGCCGGGCGGCAGTGCGAAAGAATTGCAGCGTACGTGGCAGGCGGGACAGTGTTCACCGTGTGAGGTCCGATGAGCGTATCGACGTACAACAGATCGCTGTACGCAGGGTTTTTTGTGCCGGTGCTTCCCCATAGAGGGCGCTGAACCGTTGCGCCTTGTTTCTTCAATGCATCAAATCGCGGGGACGAGAATATTCGTTTGAAGGCCTGATAGATGATCTTTGTGTTTGCGACTGCAGCCTTGCCTGCAAGCGCGCTGAGCCGGTCGGCCTCTACTCCGGCAAGTTCCCGGATCCTGACGCCGATCTGTTCGTCAACCATGGTATCAATACGGCTCACAAACACGCTTGCAACGGATGCCACCCGGGCGATTGGTTTACCCGCTTGTATCCGTTGCTCCAATCCGCGGAGATAGGCATCCGCGACTTCTTCATATCGTGCGGCGGAAAAGATGAGGGTTACATTGATATTGATCCCGTCGCTGATGGCCTGCGTAATGGCCGGCAATCCCTCGCGGGTGGCCGGAATCTTGATCATGGTGTTCGGGCGGTCAACACGCTCCCAGAGATCTTTCACTTCCAGACTCGTGCCGCTGGTATCCCGCGCCCTGGATGGCGTTACCTCTATACTCACAAAGCCGTCGCGTCCGGAAGTGCGCTGATAGACAGGCAACAATACATCCGCCGCCATCTGGATGTCTTCCACCATCAGTGCGCGAATCAGGTGGTCGGTGCCCATTGCGGGAGCCGCACGGAGTAGCGAGAGGATCTGCGCATCATAGTCGGCACTCCCCGATATGGCCTTCTCAAAGATCGTAGGGTTTGACGTCACCCCGAGGAGCCCCTGGTCCACCATCTGTTGTAATTCTCCGCTGCGGAGGACAGTCCGGCTGATGTTGTCGTACCAGATACTCTGACCCAGAGATTCCAGCTTGTGAAGAGGGTTCATCACATGCGCTTTCATCGTTGGAGATTTTCGATATCCAGGATCTTGTTCAGACGACGGACATGCCGATCTTCGTAGGAAAACGTCGCACCCAGAAACGCATGAACGATATCCAGAGAGAGCGCCGTACCGATAACACGCGATCCCAGACAGAGAATATTGACATCGTCATGCTCAACGCACTGGTGGGCAGAATAGGTGTCATGACAGAGTCCGGCGCGGATGCCCTTGATCTTGTTGGCCGCCACACTTGCCCCGACTCCGCTTCCACACACGAGAATGCCACGGTCGGCCCGGCCTTCAACAAGCGCTGTCCCCAGTGCGCGGGCCCATTCCGGATAGTCGGACGGCGTTTCATCAAACGCGCCTAGGTCCGTTATCGTCGCACCTTCCTGTCCGAGCCGTTCCAGCAGGAACCGCTTGAGCGCAAATCCGGCATGATCACCGGCAATGGCAATTTTCATACGAGCAGCCTCCTTGCGGCATCAACAACGGCGTCAGCCGTAATGCCGAGATTTCTGTACACCGTCTCATACGGAGCGGATGCACCATACCCTTTCATCCCGATAAAAACGCCCCTGGTACCCAGATAACGTTCCCATCCCATCCCGACTCCTGCTTCAACAGCAACACGGGCCGTGACGGCCGGTGGAAGTACTTCATGGCGATATGATTCCGTTTGGGCTTCGAACAAATCCCAGGATGGCATACTCACGACACGGGCTGCCACTCCGGCGGAGGAGAGCGTATCGTAGGCCGCAAGAGCTATGGATGTTTCTGAACCTGTCCCGATGAGGAGAACCTCGGGTTCAGGAGATCCACAAAGCGTGTACGCCCCGCGCACAAGACCCTCCGCAGGTGCGTACTTCTTCCTGTCCAGCACCGGCAGCTTCTGACGCGTCAGCGCCAGTACCACGGGACCAGACCGGTGTTCAAGGGCGAACTTCCATGCCATGGCCGTTTCGTTTGCATCGGCAGGCCTGATCACCGTCAGTCCGGGCATACATCGTAACGAAGCAAACTGCTCTACCGCCTGGTGCGTTGGTCCGTCTTCACCAAGCCCGATACTATCATGCGTAAAGACAAATATTGATGGGTACTGTGAAAGCGCGGCAAGACGGACCGCAGCGCGCATATAGTCGACAAAGCAGAAGAAGGTCGCACCAAAAGGGACCAGCAGATCGCTGACTGCAATACCGTTTACGAGCGCAGCCATCGCGTGTTCCCGCACGCCAAACCGCAGATACCGTCCGTTGCGTTGGGTCTTGCTGAAATCCACCGCCCCCTTAAAACGTGTGTTGTTGGAGGGCGTCAGATCGGCGGAACCGCCGATGACCAGGGGAAGATGGGGCAAAATGGCGTCCAGGACCTTCCCCTGCGCTTCCCGCGTCGCCATTAACTTTCCCGGTTCAAAAACAGGAACCGTGCTGCGCCAGAGATCTTCCCACTGTGCGGGCATCCGCCGTTCGGCCGCGTCACTGAACCTGCGCGCCTGCTCGGGATAGACCTCAGCGTATTTCTTAAAAAGACTCCTCCACTGCTCCTCCAGTCCGCGCCCCTTGGTCACCTGTTGCCGGAACAGCGAGAGGGCTTCGTCAGGGATATGGAAGGAGAGTCCGGGATCCCATCCATACCGTTGTTTTGTGAGTACAATTTCTTCAGGACCCAGTGGCGAACCGTGTGCTTCATGGGTATCCTGCTTGTTCGGGCTTCCGAATCCGATATGCGTTCTGAGCTTGATCAACGACGGACGGTGTTGCTCTGCTTTCGCCGCCACGAGCGCACGTTCAAACGTTCCCATATCATTACCATCCCCATCCACTGTCTGCACAAACCAACCATAGGCCTCAAAACGCCCGGCCACGTCTTCGCTGAAGGAAAGCGAAGTTGATCCGTCAATGGAGATCCTGTTGTCGTCATACAGAACTATCAGGTTGTTCAGCCCCAGGTGGCCAGCAAGAGAACACGCTTCTGCCGCTACCCCTTCCTGCAGGCATCCGTCCCCGGCGATGACATAGATACGGTAGTCGATCACCGGATAACCATCGGTGTTAAAAAACGCCTCAAGGTACTTTTCCGCGACGGCCATTCCAACCGCATTGGAGATCCCCTGTCCGAGCGGTCCGGTGGTGACCTCCACGCCGGGAGTGTGTCCGTATTCGGGATGACCGGGAGTCGGACTCCCCCACTGACGAAATTGTTTGATATCGTCCAGCGACATCGGGTAGCCGGTGAGATGGAGAAGGGAATACAACAACATACATCCGTGCCCTGCAGACAGCACAAACCGGTCCCGGTTCACCCAGCGGGGGTTGGACGGATTGTGACGGAGATGGCGTGTCCAGAGCACATAGGCGGCCGGTGCCATCCCCATGGTGATGCCCGGGTGACCTGACCTGGCCTTCTCTATGGCATCGATGCACAGACACCGGATCGTGTTGATGGAAAGCTCATCAAGTTCGCTGAGGCTCGGATGGCGGGGGATGCGTGAAACAGGCTGTGACACGTATTCACTCCGGGTTAGAAGGTGAAAAAGATCGGCCTATGCAAGAAAAGATAGGAAAAATAAGGAGATATTCAACGCACGTGTACGAACGGCAGTCGTTGCAGGCGGGGCCTCATATCAACCGCCGGATAGCTGCCGACGGATCTCGGTGATGAGGCCGGTGGTTGAAGCGTCATGCCCGGTCACCGGATCCCGGGACGTGAGCTCGGACAGAATGGTTTTTGCCAGCTGTTTGCCCAGCTCCACACCCCACTGGTCAAACGAGTTAATGCGCCAGATGATACCCTGGACAAAAATCTTCTGTTCATACAGTGCCAGAAGGGACCCGAGCGTGCGCGGGGTGAGCTGGGGGAACAGGATGCTTGTAGTCGGGCGGTTGCCTGGAAAAACCTTGTGTGGTAGAAGACGTTCAAGAGATGCTGTGCTCAGATTTCCCTGCTCGAGTTCCTGCCGTGCCTCAGCCGCCGTCTTCCCCTTCATCAGCGCTTCCGTCTGGGCGAGAAAGTTTGAGATGAGGAGTTGATGATGTGTGCCGACAGGATTGTGCGTCTTTGTCGGCATAAGAAAATCCGAAGGAATGAACTGTGTCCCCTGATGAAGAAGCTGAAAAAAAGCGTGCTGACCGTTTGTTCCCGGCTCGCCCCAGATTACCGGGCCCGTGGCATACTCAACCGGACTGCCCTCCCGGTCCACCCTCTTCCCGTTGCTCTCCATATCCGCCTGCTGGAGATACGCCGGGAGCCGGTAGAGGTACTGATCGTAGGGCAGGATGGCATGACTTCGTGCGCCAAAGAAGTTAATGTACCAGATCCCGAGCAGGGCAAGGAGGACAGGGCTGTTCTGTTCCAGAGGCGCCGTTCGAAAATGCTCGTCCATCTCGAAGGCCCCGGCCAGCAATTCCTCAAATCTGTCCATCCCGATTGCCAACGCTATGGAAAGTCCAATTGCTGACCAGAGGGAATACCTCCCCCCCACCCAATCCCAGAATTCAAACATATTCCGGGGATCGATGCCAAATGCCCGGACCGCTTCGATGTTTGTCGAGAGGGCCACAAAGTGCCGCGCGATGTCAGCATTATCACCGAGCGCTGTCCGAAACCAGTCACGAGCCGCGTGTGCATTCGCAAGGGTTTCCTGCGTCGTGAAGGTCTTCGATGCAACAATAAAGAGGGTCGACTCCGGCCGGACCCTCCGGAGAACTTCCGCAATATGTGTTCCATCCACATTCGAAACAAAATGAACCTGCAGACGCGCATGGTGGTAAGGGCGGAGCGCTTCGGTTACCATCATCGGTCCCAGATCGGATCCCCCGATACCGATATTCACGATGTCGGTGACTTGCTGGCCGGTCGAACCCTTCCAGGTTCCTTCCTGAACGGCTGACACAAAAACACGCATGTGATCGATCACAGCACGGACGGCAGGCTGGACGTCATCGCCGTCCACCACCATCGTACGACCAACGGGTGCACGGAGAGCCACATGAAACACCGCCCGGTCTTCTGTAAAATTGATCCTCTCACCCCGGAACATCCGGTCGCGCCACACCTCGACGTCTTCCTGGCGTGCCAGCGCAACGAGCAGCTTCATCGTCTCGTCGGTGATGATATGTTTGGAGTAGTCGATGAACAGAGGACCTGTGCGAAGGGAGAACCGGGAGAAACGATCGGGATCGCGGGCGAACAATTCCCGCATGTGTACCGATTCCATTGTGGCCTGATGACCCTGAAGCGCCTTCCAGGCCGGCGAGGAGGTGAGAGGTACCATGAAGACCTTCCGTAGGCTCTTACTGCTGTGTCGCGGAACCAGGTTTAACGGCTTGATCCAGGGCTTCAAGCATGATGCCCGGAGTAATCACTTCAGGCAACACCATCGGTTGTGTCGGCCTGCCTGCCGGGAAGAGAACATACAGAGGCACCCCGGATCGGCCGAACTTCGCAAGCAGACGTGTAATGTCCGGGTTTCTGTTGGTCCAGTCCGCTTTTATTGCGACCACCCCTAATGAACGGATCTTCTCCACCACACGTTCATCGGTAAGAACCGTGCGTTCATTCACCTTGCAGGTCAGACACCATTCTGCGGTAAAGTCCAGAAAGACCGTGCGATCGGCCACCAGGTGCGATTCCAGCGCCGCCACGGAAAAGGGCTGCCAGGGAATACCGTCTGACGACACTGATGTCTCAGTAGGATCGGGTGTTCCGGCTATGACCGACCGGATATCCAGGGTGGACTCAATGAAGAACCAGTAGCCAAAGGCGATAATCCCGGCGGCAACACTCCATACAATATATACGGTCCGCCGGGTCGCGCTGAGCGTGGCAAATCTGCCTACCAGCCATCCGGCCACACCGATGAAGAGCAGAAACGCGCCCGTCCAGATAACGGCTTCCATCCCCAGCTGCTTGCCCAGCACATAGAGCAGCCAGAGAAGAGTGGCCATCATCAGAAAACCCATAAACTGTTTTGCTGTCACCATCCACTCGCCGGGCTTTGGCATATACCTCAGCCATGCCGGACGGGCAGTGAGCAACAGGTACGGCAGTGCCATCCCCAATGCGACACACGCAAAGATAAGGAGGATGCTGCCGGCTGACTGCGAAAAAGCGAACCCCAGCGCGGATCCGAGAAACGGCGCTGTACATGGCGTTGCCAGAATCGTGGCAAACACTCCCTCGGAGAAGGACGAAAGATATCCTTTCCCATGGCCTTCCTGACGGGTCAGCACTGAACTGACTCCGGCAACAGCCGCACCGGGCAAGCGGATCTCAAAAACACCGAAGAGACTCAGGCCGAACGCGAATACCACCGCGATCATGACGACAACAAAGATCGGCTCCTGAAACTGGAATCCCCATCCCACCTGCTGGCCTGCAAGCTTCAGCGTAATGACAAGAAGCGCCAGAACAAGAAACGATACGAGAATACCCAGAGAGAACATCAGACCAAGCCGACGGACACGGGCGGGCTCGTCCCCGGCCATTTTTACAAGGCCGAACACCTTTAACGCAATCACCGGCAGCACGCACGGCATAATATTCAGGAGGAGGCCACCCAGCACCGCAAAAAGCGCATAGAGGATAAAGGATGTCTGGTCGGCAGCCGGCTGACCTGTCTGGAACGTCTGATCCAGCAGGCTCCCCGGCGGGATAGCACCGTCTGCAGCATCCGGACCCAACGGGACCTCCAGCTCGAAGGCACGGCGTAAACCCCGGCCATCCGGAATGACGACGATCCCGCGCAGAGTATCGGGCGTGACATGCCCCGGAGAGTGTATGATGGGAACGGTGATGACAGCTTCTCCCCGGTCGAGTACTGTTGACGTACGACCGGTGGAAAAGCCCTCCGCAGTGTAGGGAAAAAAGTCGGGGAAGGATGCGGAATCAGAAAATACGTGTTGGGCCTTTCCGGAGGCCACTCGCACGATCACCCCGGTCTCTTCGACAGATGGCATAAGAGTCAGGGAATCTCCCGGGGAGAGGGCCCGGGGAAGTGCCTTGCGGTAGCGCTCAAAAAGCTGTGCGTGATCCGGAGCGGGGTCGTCGGTCACGGCGGTCAATACGAGCGTTGCACTCCCTTCTCCGGGAACGCACGTCCGTTCACATTCAAGCCAATCTGCGTCAATACGAAGTGTACTCCGGGCCCCCGGAACAAGAGTGGAGGGGGGCGTCACCTCGAACATGAACATGGTTTCTTCCGTGTAGCCGTATGTCAGGAGGTCTCCCTCTTCGACCTTCTTTTCAGGAATCGGCCACAACATCCTGCCAACACGGAATCCGGAAGGTAAAGTCCAGCGTACTTCGGTCGGCAATCCCGACTCCCCCGCATTGCGCCAGTACGTATGCCACCCTGGTTGCATACGGAGTACCAATCCGAGGGTGAACGGAACACCTGGACGAATCCCCTGCACATCAGCGACCAGGGAGATCTCCGTGTGGACGCCGGTCTGTACGGGAACTGCGATCAGGTCAACGGGGAGCACAAAGAAAGTGAGGAGGAATAACGGGAGAATGGAACCCATCACACTAGAGCGGCTTTTCATCCTTTTTTTTCCGGTCTCCGTGATGTAGAAAGTTCTGACGCCACCGTTTTCGGATCAGGAGAAGAAAATACCCGAATATGGCGATGCCAATAATCCCCAACAGAATGATATTCATACCAAGGAACGACACGGCCCCTTGATCTTGCGGTTCCATAGAGGTTCTTTCCGGGGTGCCAACAAGTCGGCATACACTCTTCGTACAATATAGAGAAACACCCAGGCGGATGCAAGATGTTCAACGTATCATCCAGTCCTTCAGCAGCGCTTCATAGTGCTCCGGAGCAAGTGCAGGAACCGGGAGCTCACCCCGCGCAAGCCGTTGGCGAAGGGTCTCATAGAGGAGGACGGCAGCAGCAACCGAGACATTCAGGCTCTCAATCATGCCGCGCATCGGGATAAGCAAACGACCATCTGCCAGATTCGCGGCCTCATCGGACACACCGCGGTGTTCATTGCCCAGAACCAGCGCCACATTTCCCGTCAGATCGTAGTCAAAGACAGACAGCGCGTCCTGATCCAGGCGTGTTGCCAGTATCCTGTATCCTTCCTTTCGTAACAGCGCGTAACAATCCGGCAGAGAGGTATGTTTTCGCCGATCGACCCACTTACTCGCGCTGGAAGAGCTTTTTTTCCCGATCCGGGGGAACGGCTCGCTTGTATAGAGTAGCTCAACATGCACGACGCCCACAGCATCACAGGTCCGGAGAATCGCGCTGACATTGTGCGGATCGTGAATATTCTCCAACACCACCGTGAGTCCCGGCAGGCGTCGTTCAAGAACGCGCGTAATCTTCTCGGCCCGGCGTCGGCTAAGCGGCAAGATGCTCCTCCGGATGAAAATGCAGAAGAAGAATCGCCGTCAGAACCAGGACGGCGCCAACAGCCTGTAAAGGTTCCAGGACCTCTCCCAGAAACAGTGCGGCGGAGCCGATTGCCACAATCGGTTCCAGCGTGCTGGTGATGATCGCGCGGGATGGCACGATCGACTGAAGGGCTCCGAAAAACAGGGTGTGGGGGATAAGCAACGAGAATACCGCCAGAAGAAAGAGCGCACCCCAGGCGGTATACGACACGCCCGCCCCGGCAATGATCCAGGGCGGATTAACAAGGAGCCAGAACAATGAAGCAAACAGGATAGAATAGAAGGTCATCGTCCAGACATTGTGACGGCGCAGGATGTACCGTGTAAAAACGGTCAGAAAGGCAAACCCGAAAACCGAGGCGATACCACTCACGATGCCTGCCTGTGTGATGGTCAGCACGGCCTTATCATAGGCGCCAACCGCCAGAAAGCACCCCGTGAGCGACAGAAGCGAGGCAAACACCTTTGTGAGTGTAAACCGTTCGTCCCTGCTCCAGACCGCATACAGCATGACCAGCAACGGTGCGGTGTACTGAATCAGAATTGCCGTCGCGACGGTACTCTCACGGATGGTAAAATAGTACGTGAAGTTTGTGCCGGCGACCCCGATCCCCCCGAGCAGGGCAAATTTCCAGAGATCACGCCACCGCACACGCAGGAACTGCGGACGGAACCACCATACATATCCCAGTAGAATCACCAGCGAAAACGTTACACGCGATTGGACCACCAGAACGGGTTCGAGGTTCTGGTTCAGCAGGGCCTTGGCGCCTGTGGCGGAGACTCCCCACAGCACCGCCGCACCGACGATCATGAGAATACCACGGACTTCTTTCATGCAGCGGGCGGATCCGCATCGGTGGCGGTCCCTTCCTGCCCCTCTGCCTTCTGCCGGCACCATTCACTCCGTTCGGCATCCCCCGCAATATCATAAAGCTGTGCAAGGCGCTTGTAGAGCGGGGCCGGATGGGGCACGTGCTCGACTCCCCGCTTTAAAAAGTCTACCAGCACGCCAAGGGGTGGAATATTCAAATCCGGATCATAACAGTCGCATGCATCAAGGTAGGGATCGGGTTCTGCAGGACGCGCTGACGCGGCCTTCTGATAGTACTCGAGTGCCAGTTCGAAGTTGTCGTTTGATGAAGCCGTGACTTCAAAGACGCTCGCCAGCCACAGATAGACGTCATAGGCGAGGTCATTAAATTCAACGGCCACCTTTTCACCGAACAATCTGATTTCGTCGGGTGTAAGGGACTGATTCCAGAACAACAACCGGTACGGCTCAACGTCTTTCATCTTCTGACGCAGCGCGGCCTGAAAGACATCGAAGATTTCGTTGAAGTCAGTGGACGCAGAGAAGGTCTGGCGTATGTCGTCTAGGGAATACTCGCGCATGGCAGGAAGGCATCCGTGCGAAAACTAACAAACCCCTCTCTCAAAAGCAACCAGAACACCCGTGAGCACCCCGGCCACCGCTCATCGGAACAGCCACCCCGGGACGCCCGGGCGGAACTACCGGACGAGCACCATGGATCGTGTTGCACTCGTCAGACCGTTTTGCAGGCGGTACCAGTACAGACCACTCGCTAATCGCCGGGCGTCAAAGACCACGACGTGCTCTCCTCGCACCAGCAGGCCATCCACAGCAGTCGCTACTTCCCGCCCGAGAATGTCAAAGACCTTCACGGTTACTCTCGTCCTCTCTCCATCATGGCCAGCCGCCTCCCCCAGCGTAAATCTGATTCGTGTTTCTCCGTTAAACGGATTCGGATAATTCTGGAAAAGCTGTGTAACCAGGGGAGTTGTGACAGGCTCGACGGCAAGCGGGAGTGCACGATAGAGCAGAATCCGGATATCGTCAACAAAAATGCCGTCTCTCTGGTCAAAACTATCCGTGTCCAGACGGAACCGTAGAAGAAAATCGGTGCCGAGGAAATGCTGGAGATCCATCACCTCTTCAACCCAATCGCGTTGTATCCTGTCCAGTCCGGGTACACCCGGCACCTGTTTGCCTCCCGCCGCTCCCGATCCGGGCCGGGTAAACTTCCCGCTCAGAGCCTTCCACGTCTGACCCTGATCCGCAGAGCCTTCCACGAGCACAATATCATACGCGGCTTCGATATCCCATCTGCTGCGAAACCGGAGTTCGGCGGCAGAACCGGCAAGCGGGATGGGTTTCTTAAGTGTAAGCACACTGCTGAGATTGGGTTGGTACTCGCCCTCCGGACTGTCGGTGTACGAATAGCTGCCGGAGAATGCCCGTGTCCCGGTGATGTTCCACTCGGCTCCGGCCAGCGTGCTGACGGCAGCCCATGTGCCATCAAGGGTATCCACGCTATCCTCAAAAGCGATCGAAGGAACACCAAGGCGGAAACTCACAGAGTCGTGCCCGCGGCCCTTCACGGACGAAGTCCGGAGCAGGAGGGTCGCCCATGAGCCGTCGGGTTTTGTCCGATCACGGCGGAACAGGACAGGAATCGGGGAGACTGACGCCGTGGAGACAAAAACGCTGCTCGGGGAAACCTGTTCGCCGGCTGCACCTTCAAATTGTACCGTAACCCCGGGCGACGGTTGTGCTACCCCTACGCTCCTCAGTGACAGAGAGATGGATACTGTATCGTTGTCCCTTTTCTGTGTGATGGAACCCACCTCGACAGAAAAACTTTCACCCGCAAGCCGAGCCAGACTCAGGTTGGCTTGAAGGTTCTGTTCTGCCAGCGGAGCGATCTGACCCGGGGCGGGCCAGAATCCATCGCCGATGCTTCCGACTTCCGGAGTCATTGAATAGATGACGGGCTTGACCACCGTGTCGCCGTACATCCAGTCATCTGCACCGCCGTTCGTCGGGTAACCGATGGTTTCAGCGCCGGTTCCGTACACATAATAGTTGCGCCGGGTCAGAAGATCCCCAAGCTGGAGGAACAGGGCCGAATCCGGAGTGTGTGTATTGTTATACCCCCAGGGATGGATCAGCACATTGGCATACGAGTGGTAGTTTAAGGCTGCGGAAAAGCCCTTCCGCATGCAAAATTCCCTGATCGCCGCCGTCTCCGGCTCGGAAAAGGGCCCGGTACCGCGGTAGGTATCAAATGAAGGTGTAACACTGGAACCGACATTGTCCCGCCCCCATTGAACACCATAGTTGCGGTTGAGATCCACCCCGTAGGATCCATCGACATTCCGTCGCCGGTTCTTCCGCCACATACCACCGCCGTCAGGATTGGTTGACTGGTTGTAGAGATACCCATCGGGGTTCAGGGCAGGCACAAAAAACAACTCTCGGTGGTCAAGAATTTCCGTGACCGCTTCATCCGAACCGTAGTGTTCAAGCAGATACCACATGGTCAACAGGAGGGTCATCATGCCCTGCGGCTCGCGCGCATGGTGGAGTGCGGTATACAGCACGCGAGGCTCCGGTTCATCGATTGAGGGGTTGCGCGAGATCTTCACAGCCCAGATCGGGCGATTCTCCACACTGAACCCGATCGTGTCGCGTCCGGATATCAAAAGGGGAAATGCCGCCTGCATGGAAGCCACTTCGATCTCGAGTTCCGCGAGGGTCAGGAACCCCCCCATGGATCCAAGGCGAAACCGTTGTACGAGTGAGGAGGGATGAGAAGGCAGCCGGAGTGTATGATGCCGCGCTCTGTCAGCGTATGTCCGCGCGACGTCATCATCGAGAACAGAAGGTGAGAAACCCAGATCCCGCAGGCGGATGATTTCGGCAGGGGAGAGTATCAATTCTATATCGCCTGCCCCGCGGCGCACTCCATGTTCAACCGGCATTCCCGCTGCAGCGAGCCGGATCAAATCCCCCGGGCCCAGAGGAACGGACAGGCGCGTGTACCGTGGCACTTCACCGGAGGTCCCCGTACTGCCGGGGAACACGAGAAGGACAACCACACCCGCGAAACAGATCGCGCGGAAAATCTTCCAGTGTCGTGTTGATCCCACGGGCTCTACCTCATCAGCAACATTGTTCTGGCCTCCTGATACTGCCCTACGCGCATAACATACAGATACATACCACTTGCCAGCGTCGACGCATCAAACGATACCCTGTACTCGCCCGCCGTGAGGGGTGCGTCAACGAGCGTTGCTACCTCCCTGCCCAGAAGATCAAACACCTTGAGGATGACGCGTGGCGGGGTGGCTCCCGAACCCTGCACCCTCAGGCCAACGGTGGTCGTACTGTTAAACGGGTTCGGGTAGTTCTGCAGAAGCACGGTCGATGAAGGCAATTCCGAGGATACCCGGTCGAGGTGGGCACGGATTGAATCCGAACCACCAAACTGATAATACCGGGCGGCAAATTCCTGCACGTAGTGCATGGCAAGACCGGCGTCCTCGATGATCAGGGTGTTTTCGTTGTTTGTGTTTTCCGCTGCGTTTGACCAGTTATGCGATCCCGTTATGACCATGGGCTGCGAGGCGGGAAAACCGGCGTCTATCACCGCGTACTTGTGGTGCAGGAGTCCGGAACCGGTCTTGAGCCGGATGTCGACACCCTGGGAAACGAGGTAATCATACCGTGAGCCCGAATCGTCTCTGTTGTCCATCACGCCGTGTAAGGAAAAGCCGGGCGCCTGTCGTTGGAGGATTGCACCGGCAATGTCGCTCCGCGTGAAGGTGAGGAGTGCAAAGTGGAATGAGTGGTTTGCTGTGGCAATCGCGTCTATGATCCGGGCTGTTGCATGGTCGCTCGGACTGAAGTAGCACGCGACGGGACGCCCGCCGATCACAAAATGATGGGGGGTATTGTCGGTTTTCCGTGCGCCAAAACGTGAAGCCGCGGCATCGGGCACTTCGGTGGCGCTTCCCCACATTTCATTAAACTCCACCGTGTATGCGCCCGCAAGTGCAGGGTCTTGAATCTCTATGGCGTTCTGATAATCATCGTTTGTTCCCGGCAGAGACGGATTCCAGGATCCGGTCCACACCCACACGCTCTCCGGCACTCCGCCGTATGCATCGACCACCACGAACTTGTTGTGCATGAGACCGGCACCGGCATTAACCGGATCAAAGGTGTCGGTAATAAGCGGCACACCTGCTGCAACAAGGCTGTTAAAGGGCGCATTGCCGCGGTTATCCTGTTCGCTTATCACCCGTACCTTCACACCGCGCTGCCGCGCAGCAATCAGGGCTTGCGCAATATCTGTTCCGGGACCGGGCGTTCCGGAGAGATTATAAAAAGCGGCATCCACAGAGTAACGCGCAGCGGCAATTCTCCCGGTGAGCAGGGCGACAAAATTCTGATTTCCGGAAGCCGGATCACCCGGTGCGAGAGCGCTAAAAACACTTTTGTTAAAATACACGCGGATGACACCCGTTGCACGTTCCGGAGAGGTTGTGCTCACCACGATGGTGCCCGCCGTGCTCGTGTCACCGCCGGCCACTGAGAATACCTGGACGTGATAGATGCTCGCCGCGTCCAACCCTGTCACCGGAAGACTGTGCTGAATGCTCACTGCCGTGTCTGTGCCCAGAATCCCCAGCTCAAAAGAAGCGGTTTTACCGTACCGGAGACGGGATGTCCCCGGTAGCCCGGTTGTCCAGCGGATTCGGAACGAGGAGGAAGTCAGGTCTGTCTCCAGCGGCACCGACGTGATCCCCGGCCCCGTCACCATCAGATCGGTGATGCTCCGGGGCATAAGCTGGTACCCTCCTATGTACGGCGGGCTGCTGACGAACTGTCCCACAACACCGATGATATCACTCGGGGAAGTCGGAATCGGTGTCCCTACAAGATTGGTATTGTTGTCAATACGGACCTGCGTGGAATCGGTAGCATCCACAAGCACGTAGTTTGTGCCTGACGCCCACGCCCCGGTGCCGCCGAAGCGGACGTTGTTTACCCGGACCAGAAGTCCTTCATACAATTCAACACCACCCGCCCCGTCGCGGCGGATATCTGCCGCCGTCACGATCAGGGGCTCAACAATATTCCCGCTGCCCGTAGTACGGTGAAGACGTGGATTGACGATTTCCGTCAACCCGGAAAACGGTTGCACAAGTCCCGAGACCAGCACCTCATCGCCGGTGGCGACAGCCGTGGAGAACGAGGATCCGTACACCGCCATGCCGCCGGTATTGTCCTGGATGTACGATGGCCCTCCAAATTCGTTCGCGACCGTCACAATTCCACGGACGGTCACCAGCGTATTGTTCCGCAGCGGAACGCCGTTGAGGTCGTTTTCCTTGACCACTGAAATGGGAAGCGGTATACTGTACACGAAGATCGAAGGCTGCGTGGTGATGGCAAACACGGAATCGGAATGTGTTCCCGTGCTTGAAGAGAATGGAAAGAGCAGCGTGGTGTCGGCCGGAACGACGTTTTTCAGCGTGAGGAGCATACTGTCTGCTCCGCTCAGGGTCATCCCCGAGACCACAATGGTGTCCCCCGCGACAGTTACAGCCGGAGTCCCGCCTCCCTGCTGCAGAACGTCGGCTGGCAGGTGTGACCAGACCCACGTGGGAGGGACGCGGATGCGCACGGTCGAGATGATGTACGGTGTTTCCCCGTACACAGCAACATCCACGTCGTGTGCAATGCCGCCTGACAGGGTGGTGGGTGAAAGGAAAATGGATCCCCTCCCGGCACTCCCTCCCCCTACAGTGGCATCGGTTTCCTGTCCGGCAGTGACTGACCAGGGTCCTCTAAAAGTCTGATCGTGGCTTCCGTTATCGTTTTGAGAGACAAGCGAATCGATCGTGCCGGCCGGGACAGCGATCTTGAACCCACCGGGTGCGTATGTGAATCCTTCTGCGATCCCGTTCTCCTCTGTCCGGTAACTGCCCACGATGACCCCGCCTGCATATGCGAGGAGTACTTTGTTCACTGCGGGGGATGAGGGACGCATGATCCATCCTCCGTTTCCCGAACCCTGCATTTCCAGGACCGAGAATGTTCTGGCATCAGAGGTAAGCCGGATGTTGGTATCGCTGGTTTTTGCGGCGCGCACCGCGGCAGTGGTGCCGAGAGCGGTATTGTGTTTTGCGTAGATCCACCCCGACCAGTTGCCGGATGCATCAAGGGTCACGACCGGCTGGTTTGAAGCGGAGTACGCAGTTCCATTGCTCCAGGCACTCCCCGTCCACATATACTCAATGGTTATCGAAGAATAGACTTTGACATACGCCTGCGCATTCGCTGCAGAAGACCATCCCTGGATCCGGACGAAGACAGCGTATGGCGTTCCGACGGATCCTGTCCCGCCGCCGCCGGCAACCGAACCGGGGAAGACGGCTGCAGTAATAGACTGAGCGGCTGCTGGCCCAATATTGGCAACGGATAGTAGCATCACAACGAAGATGAGTAATCGGATGTATCGTATATTATTGCGTCTAATCGTCATATTTCTTCCAAAAAACTCGTTATGGAACGGGTGCTTTTTCGAGCTTGCTGTGACTCACTGTGATCTCAAGATACCCATACACCTTCCCAGGTGCAAGAATCAGTAATGATTTCATAACTTGTTTTTGAAGATTTTCTTGTAGACATTTGTGGCACCTCTCACGGTCACCCCGTTCCAATTCAGATTCCGCCACGCTACCAGATGTCTTGGTGGCCCAGACATTCGGCGCCGTACGTTGAGGATAGAGTTCTGCGTTTGCTGAAACAGCGTTCCACCGTTCATCCCACAACACAATTCAACACACATCACCAGGAGGTAATGTATGGTCAGGACTCTTACTGCGTTCTTTGTCCTGCTCCTCATGCAATCGATCGCCTTTTCCCAGGGAGAAATCCGGGGACGGTTGATCGATTCAGAAGGAAAGGGTCCGCTTGTCGGTGCCACCGTCACGCTTGTCGGCACGAAGATGGGCGCTGTCTCGGACCTGGATGGCAAGTATGCCATCGCAAATGTTCCGGCCGGACAGTACACGGTGCGCTTTGCGTATGTCGGGTACATCTCAGCGCAACGCCGCGCAACTGTGGCGAACAGTCCCGTGACGCTCGATGTCGCACTCGATCCCACAATGATCCAGTCCAGCGAGGTTATTATCGAGGTTAACCGCGCGCGGGATCGCGAGACTCCCGTTGCATTCAGCAACATCGAGAAGATGGACATTGAACAGAGGATTCACGGACAGGATGCACCCCTGCTCGTCCAGGGCACTCCGGGTGTGTACACCTATTCCACCGATGGTGTTGGAAACGGCGAAGCCAAAGTGTTCGTGCGCGGGTTCAATCAGAACTACGTGCAGGTGCTCGTCAACGGTGTGCCGACCAACGATCCGGAATCCAATTCCGTGTACTGGTCGAACTGGGGTTCGGTCTCTTCATCAGCCGCATCCATTCAGATTCAGCGTGGCGCAGGATCATCCCTGTATGGCGCGGGTTCATTCGGCGGCTCCTTCAACATCGTCACCGCTGATGCACCCGCACAATCACGGTATGCCCTAAACCTGGCAATGGGTGATCCCTTCAACTCGATGTTCGGTATCGAAGCAAATACCGGTCTCATCAACAACAAGTTCGCCGCGACGGTTCGTCTTGACCGCAAAGTCGCGGAGGGAAGCCGCGTGAGCGGACGGTACGAGGGCACAAACTACTACACATCCCTCGCATGGTACATCAATCCGCAACAGAGCCTGAAGTTTGTCCTCCACGGCGCACCGCAGGAACACGGCTATTCCTGGAGCAACGATGTCAGTTATTTCAAAAAATTCGGCTACAAGGCAAATCCGGCCCCGTTCTTACCACGGTCTGTGGTGGATGCAATGCCGGCGAATGCAAAGACCGGTCTGCCCAACTACGGCCTGCTAGACGACAGCCGCGAGCTTGTGGATGGGCGATTTGTAAACCTCGCGCACAATTTCTTCCACAAGGCGCAGGCAGAGCTGCACTACCGGTATGATATCAGCCCGATTTCATCGGTTCAGGCGACCGCCTTCTATTCGAAAGGCCGCGGGGGCGGGTCCAGCATGAACAGCACCGGCACCACTTACCGCCGGAATTCTGACGGGACCATCACCAATCTTCTCGGACCGGGAGGATACATCATTGACCCGGCCGTGGCACGGAATATCTACCTTGTAAACGCCTTCCAGCGTATCAGTTATTCATTACACCAGCAAGGCGGCATCCTGGCCAGCTTCACCACGAAGCCCGTTGACTTTTTGACCGTCACCGCCGGCGGTGAGTATCGCTCATGGACGGCCGACCATCCCGGTCATTTTGTCAACCTGTACGGCAAGACCTCGGTTAACGCAAGTTATGCCCGCCGCGACTCGTTGGGCAAAATCATGACCAGCACATTCTCCCGCCGTGTGTACCAGGGCGACCTGAACGGACCGGAAAGTGATCTCGGAAGCATCTTTGGCTGGAATATGGCAGAAGGAAACGACGCGGCATATTCATCGCAGTACAGGAATTACAAAGGCGAAACCCCACAGTACACGATCTTCCTGCAGGGTAATGCTCAGTTCGGAAAAGTCAACTTTATGGGGTCGATTCAGTACGTGTGGTATAAATACGTCCTGAGTGAAAACATGCCCAGCGAGAATGCCATCGGACGTATGTTGAGCCGCGCAGAAGAAACATCACGCGGCACGCTGGCCGAAGGCCCGGTTGGAAACGGCAAATTCCTCATGAAAGATAATGCCGCGACCGCTCCCCGCTGGTACGAGTTCGACCTTGTGAACGAGGCTCGCTCCCGCGGATTTGTGCAACCCAAAGGAGGCGTGAACGTTAACCTCACCGACAACCTGAACGTGTTCGGCAACTATGCTCATGCCGAGCGGTTCGTGGACCTCGGCGTGTACTACAACCAGGGCCGCGTTGATCCTCTGGTAGAGGATGAAAAATCAGATCAGCTCGAAGCCGGACTTGGCTGGACCTCGTCATGGATGCGTGCAAAGGTGAATGCCTACTGGATGACATGGGCAAACAAATCCACCCGCATTACCGACCTTTCCAAAGCAGGTGAGCCGGGATATGACCGGAACGGCAACCGCTCCGAGCTCGTCGGCAAATCCATACACCAGGGAATTGAAGCAGAAGCACTGGTCAGTCTGGATGAATACATGCCGGTCAAGGGTTTTGAGCTCACCGGAAGCTTTACCCTGATGGACAACCGGTGGAAGGATATCCTGGATAAGGTGCTCAAGGATCCGGTCACCGGAGCACGGCGCGCGTTTAACACCAGCGCTCTGAACGAAAAGGGTAAGGTGGACACGCTGTTCTTCGACGAACTGAAAGACACGCCTGTTGCCAGCGGACCCCAGACGATGCTCTCCATCGGCCTGAACTACCGCTCGCAATCCTTCTTCATGGGTCTTAATGTCAACTACTTTGCGCGACTCGTCGCTCTTGACGGAGGGTCGTACATGGCGGTGGACGGCGGATGGGCATTCGTGAACAGCAAACGCGTCTTTGATCCCAAGTTCGATTCCAAGCTCCCATCCTACACGGTGGTCAATCTTAATTTCGGGACACACTTCGACCTGCTCGGCCTCAAATCATCTGCGTCGGTGCAGGTCCTGAACGCGCTGGACAGCGAATTCTTTGCAGATGCCGACCGGAGTGGTGTTATTCCGGGCATTGGCAGGGCATTCCGGCTTAGCCTGTCCACAGGATTCTGACCGTGTGCTTTTCGGACTCCCCCGGTACGCCGGAGTAGTCCACGCTCCGTTGCCCTTCTGAGGGCGCGCAGGACACAGTCAGTTGTAGATCATCTGTGGTATGGAGAAGTACAGAAGGCGGCGGACACAGAAATGTGTCCGCCGCCTTCTCTTTGGACGGGCGAATTGCTTTTTCAGGGATTATTGACGAAATTTCTGTAGTGTTTTGTTTTTTCCACGCCATTCACCCCGATCATTCCGAGCTCACATTCGCAGAGAGGTTTTTATGCACAAGAAACTCTTTATCCCCGGTCCGACAGAAGTTGCCCCCGATGTTCTTCAGAAAATGGCCACTCCGATGATCGGTCACCGGTCAAAGGACGCGTCAACACTCCAGCGCGAGATCAGTGAAAAGATGCGAAAGGTATTCCATACCGCGAACCCCATTCTTCTTTCCACCACGTCGGGATCGGGCCTGATGGAAGGATCCATCCGATCCCTCACCGCAAAACGGGCGGTGGTCTTCTCCGTCGGTGCATTTGGCAACCGCTGGTACAAGATGGCCGAAGCAAATGGTGTCGGAGCCGACAAAGTGGAGTCCGAATGGGGTAAACCCACCACCCCGGAAATGGTGGACAAAGCCCTTGCCACCGGCAAATATGATGTGTTTACCGTCACGCATAATGAGACATCCACGGGAATTATGAATCCGGTCGCGGAAATCGCAGAAGTGAGGAAGAAGTATCCGGATGTACTCTGGCTTGTTGATGCTGTCAGCTCCATGGCAGGTGCGAAAATAGAAGTTGACAAGCTCGGCATTGACGTCTGTATCACATCCACCCAAAAAGCCCTGGCCCTCCCTCCCGGAATGGCAATCTGCTCTATCACGCCGCGGGCCCTGGAGCACGGGAAGCTGGTAAAACAGCGCGGATGGTATCTGGATCTCCTGGAGATCTACAAATACGTCGAGACCAAGGACCATCAGTACTCTGCAACGCCTTCGCTCTCCCACATGTTTGCCCTGAATTACCAGCTGGACCGGATCCTTGCCGAAGGTCTCGAAAAAAGGTACGCACGGCACAGGGAAATGGCCGAATACACGCGCGCGTGGGCGAAGAAAAACTTTGCACTCTTTCCCCAGGAGAACTGTGCGTCCCTGACGCTGACGACCATCACCAATACTCGGTCGATCTCGGTAAAGGCGCTGAACGACGCCCTGGCTAAGATGGGGATGCAGATCTCCAACGGTTATGGTGACCTCAAGGAAAAAACATTCCGCATCGCACACATGGGTGAGCTGACGATGTCGGACATCAAGGAAGTCATCGCCGCGATCGACAAGATCCTTCCGACGCTCGGCTGAAATACCCCGGCAGGGTGCAGGTAAAGCACCCCGGGAAGGTCAAAGAGTCACACATTCACAACGCACATCGAGGCCATGGCCACACTCCGTCCGTTCAAAGGGTACCGCCCTCTCCCACACTACGCCGCACAGGTTGCAGCAAAACCGTATGACGTGCTCAATTCAGAAGAAGCGCGCATCGAAGTACAGGGCAATCCATTTTCGTTCCTGCATGTCGGGAAACCCGAGATCGATCTCCCTTCCGAAGTGCATCTCTATGACCAACGGGTGTATCAAAAGGGAAAAGAGAATCTCGAAAGACTGATCGGGGATGGAATCCTGAAGGAGGATTCGTTACCGGCCTTCTATATCTACGCCCAGACCATGGGGGGACACACCCAGTATGGAATCGTCGGATGCGCGTCGGTGCAGGAGTATCTGGATAACACCATCAAGAAACACGAACTCACGCGAAAAGACAAGGAAGACGACCGGACGAACCATGTACGGGTGACCAACGCCCATTCCGGTCCGATTTTTCTGACGTACCGCGCACAGCCGTCGATTGATACCATTGTGACCGGCGTGTGCGCATCGGCGCCGGAGTATGACTTCGTCGCCGGAGACGATATCCGGCACCGGTTGTGGGTCATCACCGATCCACAGACGCTCGTCGCAATTCAGAATGAGTTTAAGGCGATTCCGGCGTTGTACGTGGCGGACGGCCACCACCGTTCTGCCGCCGCGGCGCGTGTGGGGAAGGAACTGGCCGACGCCAATCCGGGGCACCGCGGAGATGAAGAGTACAACTTCTTTCTGGCAGTGCTCTTTCCGCATAAACAGCTGCGCATAATGGATTACAACCGTGTTGTCAGGGATCTGAACGGCCGCACCGAAGAGCAGTTCCTCAAGGAGGTCCGGGCTTGCTTCGAGGTCGCGCCGGCCCCGGCACAGCACAAGCCTTCCCGCAAGGGAGAATACGGCATGTATCTGAATCACAGATGGTATTCGTTAGCGGCTCCCGCTTCGCTGACGTCCGTCACCGACCCTGTTGAACGGCTTGACGTTTCGCTTCTGCAGAAAGCCATCCTTTCGCCCATCCTGGGAATCGATGATCCGCGGACGAGCAAACGGATAGATTTTGTAGGAGGAATCAGGGGGTTGGGAGAGCTTGAAAAGCGGGTGGATTCAGGTGAGATGAAGGTTGCGTTCGCGCTCTTCCCGACGTCGATAGAGGAATTGCTGGCCATCGCCGACGCCGGAAAAATTATGCCCCCCAAATCGACGTGGTTCGAGCCGAAGCTGAGGGACGGGGTGGTCGTGCATATGGTCCGGTAACGCCCGCACCCCGGATGATCGGTTCACACCAAATCCATTCCGGGGCGTTGCTCCAGATCCGACTGTCTCAGAGCTCCTTGATGAGCTTCACGACTTTCCACACAAAATTCACTTCCCGCCGTTTTACCACCACCGCGTCGAATTCGGGATTAAACGGTATCAGATGAAGATAATTCCCTTCAAACTTCACTTTCTTGAGTGTGTCTTCGCCGTTCACGCGCACGACGCAGACATCCCCTGACCGTGCTTCCTGCTGTGGACTCACGACGACAACATCGCCGTCCTCAATCCGCGTCGCCATGCTGTTTCCCTTCACCCTTAAGGCAAAAGCTTCGGGGTCTTTGATGTCATCCACCGTGACATAGTCATCGGTGTACTCGGGATGAAACAGCGTAGCGACCTTGCCCGCAGGGACAGCGGAGATGAGGGGGAGGTCCACCAGACGGGTCTTCCGGCGGGATGAACCCGGAAGCAGATACATGTTCTCCGGACGGGGGGGCAGTGCATAGATATCTCCTTCGCCGGTCAGGAGCCAGCTTGCCTGCACACCGGTCGCTTTTGCCAGTCGGGTGATGGCAACGCCATCAGGCACCTGCTCCCCTTTCTCCCACCGCTGCAACGTCCTGGTTACCACCCCGGCTTTGCCCGCAAGGGTGGCCTGATCCATCTCCTTGTTCTCCCTCGCCTCCCGCAACCGTTCACCGATGGTATTCTTCATTCATCTCCAGGGACATATTTGTCAACTTTTTTCTTGACAGTACGACATAAATGTCGTATCATGCTGGTGGTCAATATACGGAAGGCAAGGGAGACTGTCAAGGTTTTTTTTCAGAGGAGAGGCGAAGATGAATAGTGCACGGTATCTTGTGGGTATCGGCGGATGGGAACACGACATTCTGGATCATTGTTTCTATCCGGCCGCGGGCGCTTCGTCCGCACAGAAACTGGAGTTTTACGCCAGGTACTTCAACACGACGGAGATTCGTCCCACGTTCTGGGACGCTTCACTGGGCGCGAGCGATGCGCGCGAGTGGGCACGTGCCGTCTCCGCGAGGAGGGATTTCCGGTTTGTCGTAAAACTTCACTCTTCACTCACACACGCACGGACGATCACCGCCCCCGTCGTGCACTCCATGCTTGATGTGCTGCATGAACTCCAACGTGGCGGCCAGCTGGGAGCCGTGCTGGCTCAATTCCCCTATGCGTTCACGAACACCGGCGCCCACCGGTTCCATCTGGAAAAACTCGCCGCGACCTTCCGCGGGTTCCCCGTGCATGTGGAGCTCCGCCATGCGTCCTGGGAACAACCGTTTCTGGCAAGATTCTTCCGGGATCTTGATCTCTCTCCTGTTCATGCCGATCTCCCCCGGATCAAGCAGTTTCCGGTTTCCTTTCCCCGGCCGATCGGCCAGCAAGCGTATTTCCGGTTACACGGACGGAATGAAAAGGGGTGGCTGTTGAATGGCTACGATATCCGTTACGATTACCTCTACAATACGCGGGAACTCCGGGAAATAAAACGGCGCGCGCTTTCCGTTCCGCCAAACTGCACAGATGTGCTTCTCCTCTGGAACAACACCACGGGAGGAAAGGGCCTTGCCAATGCCATGGAGATGAATGCGGCCCTGCACGAAGGCCGAACGATCTCTCTTCCTGCTCCAACCCTCCGCTCTTTTCCGCATCTGGCAAAAATCAACAGGCCGGCAGATCTCACGGGATCACTGTTTGACGGAGAATATAGAGACGTGGGGTAGAGTCCATTGAGCTCCCGGCCGCACGGACCGACATGGTTCAACACAGTGCGGGGAGATCGGCTTCAGGAGTATACACCGGCCAGCGGAAATAGCCTGACAGGCCGGGGGGGCTTCACTGAGTTAATGAGATTAGCGGGGTCGGCGGGGAGGATAGGGCGGCTTTTTCCCTGAACCGCGCGGGCCGGACGAAGAAGGTCTGCCGGAGGACGAAGAGGTCCTGCCGGAGGACGAAGAGGTCTGCCGGAGGACGAAGAGGTCCTGCCGGAGGACGAAGAAGGTCTGCCGGAGGATGAAGAGGTTCTGTCGGAGGATGATGAAGGTCTGCCGGAGGACGAGCGATTCGAGGACGAGCCTCTGTTCCCGCTCGTCGGACGCTGGCCTGATGATGGGCGTTTGGAATATGAAGTGGGTCTCGGCCTCATCGGTGGCGGTCCGGGCTGCAACCACTTGACAAAGGAGCCCTGGAATTCATACTCCTCAGGGGCCCGCGCAAGTTTCTCCTTCACAGGCGTCCTCCAGATCTCCCGGGCAAGGACCTTCGTTTCCTCCCCCTTGCGCAGCACACGCTCGCGATATGTTTTCTTCCACAAGACATGCCCGATGCCGGACACCATCCGGTCATTTGCCGCGGCACGAAAGGCGCTCAAGAATCCTTTCATGTAGGATTCATCATCCTTCCCCTGTACGAGCAATAGTACCCGTGCGGGGAGGAAACAGTATGCCTGTACTTCAAATCGATGCTCCATCGCCGTCTCGCGCAGGGCGTTCAGCACGTTCAGCACCCGCTCCCTGGCGGTGAAGACCGCGGCGCCGGCATGTGTCTCAAGGGTGATGACGTACCGGTGCCGCCCGCGATAGTTAAACCGTTCCCGCGGTGTTTCTCCAGCACTGTACAGCTGCATGACGTCCGTTGTTGCCATGTCGTTAGAACAACCCTCTCATCATCCCGCCATCCACGCTCACCGTTGCACCTGTCACGTAACTCGCCCGTTCCGATCCCAGAAACACGATCACATTGGCAAGTTCTTCAGGATCGCCGTAGCGCAGCAGCGGAATATCACCGGCCTGGTTCTGGAAATACTCCTCTACGGAGAGTCCCTGCTGTTTTGATCGCAGCGTGCCGATCTGCTGCATGCGGTTTGTAAGCATGAATCCCGGCGCCACGCTGTTTATCAGAATGCCGTCCTTGCCGCACTGCGATGCCAGCACCCGTGAGAGTCCCAGGATGCCGGGGCGGAGTGCCGAGGAGACGACCAGGTCATTTATCGGTTGTTTTGCGGCGATCGACGTAATGTTGACGATGCGGCCCCATTTCCTTTTGCGCATATGAGGAAGAACTGCACGGATACACCGCACGGTGCTCATCAGGGTCAACGTTACACCCTTCGTCCACTGAGCATCATCCAGAGCCTCGAATGGCGCAACAGGGGGACCGCCGGCATTGGTAACAAGCACATCGATCCGCCCGAAGGTCTTCATTGTCCTGGTTACCATAGCTGAAATATGCCTGGGTTTCGTCAGGTCTGCGACCATGGGCACAACCCGTACCGGAAGGTCCTCGGCAGCAGCACGTATCTCCTTCGCCGTCTCCGTAAGAGCCTTCCGCTCGCGGGAACAGATAACAACATGCGCGCCCTCTCGGGCAAATCCCAACGCTGCCGCCTTGCCCAATCCATGACTTGCCGCGCAGACAAGCGCTACGCGGCCGCGAAGTCCAAGATCCATAGGATGTTCAACCTTGTGAGGTTAGTGGCAGTCCGATGGGCGCGCGCAGTGCGCGCCCGATCCGGACTCGTGCTCTAACGTGCGGAGAAGAACCGGCCGTTCACGACAACCGAAAGCACACCCTTTCACTCAGAAATACCGCGTGCTTTGAGAGCGCCGCGAATCCGAACCACGGCCTCTGCTTCCGGAATCTGCAGCCGGGCGGCCGTCGTGTTCACCACAATGTCCAGCGGATCCCGGCGATGCGAAAGCCAGAGCCAGATGTTGTACCCCAGCCGGTCACGATCGTGTGGCTCTGCCACCGGAATTCCTGCAACACTTTCGTATGCAATTTTTTCAAGTGAACCTTCGGCACCCGGCTTTATCGGTGAAGGAGCTTTCGTCGTCATTCGTGCTTCCTTATTGTCCCTGGCAAAATGGTGACCCGCAACGGAGAATGCGACCAATATACACAATCCCGGCTGGCATTACAATTGATAGCCAATCATGAAATATGCCATGAATGGTCCCTGCTGTACGGGTTGATTCGAAAGGCCGGGTTGGAAATAGAACGCTTTTCCCATTCCTACTACGGCAGGACCTATAGGCGTTGCAAGGGCGAGTTCCAGCCCAACTCCGTGCAGGAGCGAACTGAATTTTATCTCTTCCGGCACCGCAGAAATGGTACCAAAATCGTATCGCGCCCGGATATACGTGTCAAAAAGCCACCGGATTGGCAGCATGTATCTCAGTTCGATGTTCACAAGGATTAATTGTCTCCCGCGACGGTCGTCTTCCCGCAATCCGTAAAACGAATCACGCCCTCCCATCCGGAACTGTTGAGCGAGCGGCATAGTCTCATCGGCGAAACCGATGGTAAACTTTGGATGAAAGGTGAAGTGTTCTCCCAGGCTGGCGTAACTCTCATACATCACCTGCAGTGCGTTGAAGCCCACATCACTTCCCAGACTTTCCAGGCAGAACTCATACGACATCCGGAATCCGACTCCGGATGTCGGAAACGGGTAGGCGTTTTTTGTATCGACGATGGTTGCCAGCCGGACCATCGCAAGATGGTACCGTGCACCCAGGGCCGGCACATTGTCCAGATTCACCAGCCGGACATTCTGTACAATCAGTTCAGCGGTTGCGTTGCCAAGGCGTTCCAGCAGACTCCCGAACGAGAGGCTGACCCCGTACCGTATGTCACGATATTCGCCAATACTCTCACGTTCCCAGCGGTTTGGATGTGAAAGTGAACTGTTCACGTAGAGGTACGAATCGTATGACCGGTGGAACGCGCTTATCCCCAGAGTAAGATACGTTTCGAAAAGACGTTGCGCGCTGAATTCCAGCTTCACGTCCCCGTTACGCTGTCCCCCCGAAACCGTGAGTCCCAGCTGCATCCCCGTCCCGCGGAAATTTTCATCCCGGATGTCCACCAGTCCCTGCAGATGGCGTTCATCATCTGCGCGTAGCCCCATGCGGACAAGTTGCGAGGGCCGTTCTTTGATGCGAATCGTAAGCACGATCTCATCCGTCAGCGATGTGATCTCCAGATACACGTACTCGAACAACGATGTTCCGTTGATTTGCGAAAGTCCACGGCGCGCCTGTTCCAGCTGGAACACATCGCCCGGCACCATGGGAAATTCCTGAAGAAGAAAGGCATCCTGTGTACGCACTCCCCCCTCTACCTCAATTCTGCCGACAACACCCTCATTCATGGTGATCGCAAGGACCCCGGAGCGTTCATCGAGGTTGAGTGATTCCACGTGAGCCAGGGAGACGCCCCGCTTCCGGTACAGCCTGATGAGATTTTCCCTGGCGAGGGTCGTCGCGTCGTGGTTCATCACCTTCCCGATGAGCGGCTGGAACACGGACTGCAACTCTGCGGAAGAAACGAGGCGATTTCCAGAAAAGACCACCCGGGAGAGCAGGGGGTTGGTTCTGGCATGCACCCACAACCGGGATCCCTCTGGCCCGGTCGTTACATCTGCCCAGACGCTATCATAGTTCCCCGTGGCATACACTGCGCCCAGAAATTGTTCCAGGTCATAGAGCGGAACCGGTCCGACCGTAAACGGCTGCGTGAGGGCCTCCCACAAAGAATCCGGGATCGCCGCATCGTCACGGTTACATGTGACCGGCGAGCGCAGAACTTCTCCCCCTGCAGCCGCAGCAATACTGTCTGTCAGCCGTTCGTACCGCTTCAGAATATCCGCCAGATGTTGTTCCGCCGTTTTATCCCCGATCCGGATGAGCGAATCAAGTCCTGCAAATGACGACGAAAGGTGACGCCCGATATCCGGCGTGATAATGATATCTCCGCCTGACATCTGACGTTCGTTTACCTGCTTCATCATGATGCCCATGATCTGATCTGCAGTCTGCCAGGGGGCATTCATTTCATCCGCGCGCCGCAGTCCGCTTGCGGAATTAACAACAATAATAAGGTCACACCCTGCAGCACGCGCCACATCAACAGGAATATTGGATACCAGGCCCCCGTCCACGAGCTGCATGCTGTCTTTTTCGATAGGCGTAAACAGCAACGGAACTGTTGCGCTCGCGCGAAGCGCTTCAGCCAGCGAGCCATTCTGTAGAACAACCCGTTTCCCCGACACCAGATCCGTTGCCATGGCGCGGAAGGGTATTTTGAGATGATCAAAATCGGGGAATGGGTAATAGAGCGACTGAAGCATGCGGGCGCTGAGAAAATCTGTGAGGCGCTGCCCGGTGGATACCGCCGAAGGGAAGACCGGCTGCAATCCTTCAAATCGCACAGCAATAAAACTCCGGTCGTCGAAAATCTTCTGGTCCACAAACAACTGCGAACGCTGTATTTCGTCCCCGAGGCTGAGCACCTCATCCCAGTCCGTTGACACCGCGAGGGATTCAAGATCCTGTGTGGTGTATCCGGCGGCATACAGACCACCGACAATCGCACCCATGCTCGTCGCGGCAATAAAATCAATGGGGATCCCGTTCCTCTCGAGGGATCGCAGGACACCAATCTGAGCAACGCCCCGGGCTCCACCACCGCTCAGGACAAGTCCGACTTTCGGGCGCTGAAGAGTATGTTGCGTGAGAAGACTTCGTTGTACCACGAAGGGAGGACGGAAGCGTGGATGGAGCACAAAGGAGGAATCAGCGGCGCAGAGGGCCTGTACACCGAACAACACCAGAACGGGGAGTACCATCATCCGGCGACGGCGCTTCATCAGGACACCTCGCTCAGTCCCTCGCATGTATGCAGCGGAACTACCTCGGCACATCTGTGCTCAGCCGGTAGCGTAAAATTATCCCCTGTTCCTGATCAAGCACGTACAGGACTTTTTCGAAGAATGCCAATCCGGAAGGACGGCGCATTTGTCCATCCGAGCGAACGCGACCGAATGATTCCCCGCGCACAACACCGCGGCTGTTGAACTTGAACACACTGTCCAATCCTGCATCGGCAATAAACACATCCCTGCGCGAAGGATCAATGGCAACAGCCTTCGGGTAGACAAAACGGTTCGGACGGATAAAGTCAGCCGTCCGGTCCTCGAATCGTGCAGGATCAAACCGCGGCAGCCAACCCTGGAAATCACTTGTGCTTGAATAGACCATCCACAAAGCGCCGTATGCCACGCCATCGGATGACTGGACCAGGACAAAATCATTACTGTTCGGGAATGCGGTTATCGATGTTGGATGGTTGATGTTGGCAATCCCGGTTCCGCTGCCGGTGACAAAAGCGGGTAGTGGCGTAATAAACTTGTCGTTCTTGTCAAAGTACAGCACACGCGCGTCAGGGTCGATAAAACTTGAATTATCCTGTCCGTCTCTGACGGCAAGGTAACTGTTGTCGCTTAATACCGTAATCCCGGGAAACCGTCTCCGGGGATGTGCAAGCTCGCGCCAAACGGTATCGATACGGGCCACTTCCAGACGGTGGGCGGAATCCGCGGCCCCCGATACAAGATGAATACGAAACAGTGCACCAACCGTGTCACCGTTGGCAGCCACAAATTCTCCGCCAACAAGGAGATCCAGACGGCTGTCCTGGCCGATTGCCACCGGACGGAGCATGGTACGCGTGCTCAATACACCGCCGGCCCTGTTGAGCATGACCAACCGATTCGCACGCGTGTCAGCCACGTACAGCAATTGGTCCCTGCCCAGCAGCAATCCTTCCGGCCCGGTGAAACCGCCGAACGGCGGCGTGATCGCGACGTATGCTGTGTCAAGCAGAGAGGCTGGCTGTTGCGGCAGCGTGGAGAGATCCATAGGAGAATCGCAGCCGGCAGTCCAAACCACGAGGCTCGAGATCAGGATAACGATTGAGCGCTGTATGGTGTCTCGAGAATGTCGCATCAGTAGGTAAAGGTCACGGAAAATCGGTGAAGGGCGCCCAGCAGACTGTACTGTGAGTACGCATAGTCTGCGGTAATCGTACTTACGCCGGTCGAAACCCGGAAGCCGGCGCCGAGCATAAAGTTCTCTTCAGAGGTCTCATCAGCTGCAAGCAGTTTCTGACCGATTGTGCGTTTGATCCCCCCGCGCACAAAAAGCGTATTATGCCACGCATATTCCATACCAAGCCGGACATTCTCCGCATTGTCATTCGGGTGGTTCAATTGAACGGATGTCGTTAATCGCTGGTCTTCCGACAGGATCGGATCCATTGCGAAGCCGAGTTTGAAGAGCGTCGGCAGGGAGAACGATTGGAATTCGGTCACCGAAACGCCGCCCGCCGTTGCCACCGTCCCCTGAGGGGCAACATCCGACCCGAAGTTGCTGATCACCACGGCGAACCGTGCGGTTCCCAGTCCCGTCCAGTAATACGTTCCCAGATCGACCATCACCGACCGCATCCTTAACATATCCAGGGTCTCTTCGACGTAACGGACGGTCGCTCCAAAGCTGAACTGTTCAGTCATTTTCCGGGCATAGGTCACTCCAATCCCGATATCCCCGAAGCTGAAATACCGCCCGGTGCCGAGTGGCTGGGTCTCCGTCGTGATCTCCATGTCCTGCATGTGGAGGGATGTCAGGGACAGCCCGATCGCGTCTGCATCAGTAAGATGGTAGATGGCGCCAAGGTATTCATGCCGGATTTCTGCAACATACTCGGTATGTGCAACAAAGACCTGATCTTCCTCGGTCTGTACAAGACCTGCCGGATTCCAGAAGAGACTCGACGCATCGTCAGCGACAGCCACGAATGCCTCGCCCATAGCCACACCGCGCGCGCCAACACCAATCTTAAGGAATTGGAACGCTGAGATCCCGGCCCGCTGCCCGCCGAGATTTGGTACAAGTTGCGCCTCTGCGGAGACCACGCCGAGACAACTCATAAGCGCGAACAGGAGTATTGCCGGTCCTGCGTGCTCCCGGCACGGGCGACCGGTTCGTCGCGCCCTATCATGTTTCCGTATGGAGTGTTCTCTTGCCATCGGTTAAAACCTGAACGAAATACTGCCGCGTATGGTACGGGGGTTCAGATACCGTGCCGGGCTGTACGGGAACGGCGACACACCCCCCGTCAATTGCGGATAAAGCGGGTCGTTGTAGCCTGACGGTGTCGCATCGCCGTATTCATAGGCTCGTCCCGTGACGGGGTTGACGATCTGCGAGTTCCGCGTATCCAACAGATTCTGTATCTCAATACTCGCCACAAGTTTTCCGAATCCCAGTGGAATGGACTTTTCAAGATTCACGTCGATATAGAACCACGGCTCGCCGATCCCGCCATTCACGTTGTCCAGATCCGCGATGTACTGTGGCCGGCCGGTGCTGGGATCGTCGCCCGTGTACAGCTGGGGCGTGTACCGCTTGCCGGACTGATAAAACACGCGCACGAAGGCATTCCAATCGTCCAGAAATCCCGGAGCCACACCAAACAACGGCTGATCCTTTGGGACCGAAAAATTTAACGTCATGGAAATCTGAACGGGGCGATCCCAGATAAGATAGTTTTCACGGATGTTCTCGGGCTCCCCCTGCTGGATGCGGATCACATTCTCGTTGGGCGCGGAACTCTTGCCCGTGGCAATGGAATAGGATCCTGCCACGCCACCCCGGAACCAGTTGCCGAACCGTGTCTTGTATTCCACCTCAATACCGCGCACGCGACCGTAGTCGGAGTTGAGATACGTTGAATAGTACTGTGCTCCGCCCACAGAATTGAGCCGCAGAACAGTCTTCTCCGTGATGTAGTCAAATATGTCCTTGTAGAATGCTGTGATGGTGAGAACATCACTGCCGGACAACTGATTCCGGAGGCCGAGTTCATACGCAACCGTGGTTTCGGGATTCAGATTCGGGTTTCCCACCGGCAGAGACGATCGCACAGAACTCTGGTTGAGCTTTGCGTACACAAACTGCGGACGCGGGAGCTTGGAGAAATGGCCGTACGAGAAGAACAGGGTCTGGTTATCGGAAACGGGATGGGAGATACCGAGCCGCGGGCTCAGTCGTGCCTTATACCGGCGCCCGAAGAGGGACACGGTGTTGTCCTTGTACTCGTTACGAAGCGCCGATGAGATGATCAGGGTGGACGACGTGTCTTCCGCGATATCATCGACGAATTTGCCGGGGGCCCAGTAGTCCAGCCGCAGGCCAAAATTCAGCAACATCCCGCTCAACGCAACATTGTCCTGCGCGTAAAACGATCCCTGCAACGGCTGTACGCTGTACACATCATGGTCAAATCCAAGCGGCTTCACCCAGGGTCGATAAATGTCAACCATCTGCATATCCTGAAACCGGACCTCAAAGCCGGCCTTGAATTTGTTTTTCTCCGAAAAGAAATTCGTCAGATCCCCCTTGAGCGTGTACTCTGTCAGGAAATGATCGCGCCAGGATGTCGGTGAACCAAGATCATAGAACCCGTCGCCCGGAACAACTCCAACGGTGTCGCGGCCGAGGTTGTAATAGGTGATCGGATACGTCACAATATCCTGCGGCTCAAGGTATGCGCTAAATTCCTTCCCGTTTGCATCACCGCGGATATGAGCCGTGTACCGGCTCAGTTTGACCTCATAGAAGGTCTGCGTGCTCAGCGTGTGCGTCCAGGAGAATGAATGCTGGATATTAATCTGGGTGAACGTTTGCGCACTGTCAGGGATAAACTGAAACAGATACTGATACCCCGGATTCGGCTCAATATATTCCAGGGTCGCCTGGATTGCCTGCGTGTTCTGGTCGATCACCACGGACTGGTTATAGGCATACGCAAGTTTCATGGTCGGATCCGGTTTCCAGGTGACCTTGCTGAGCCAGGAATAGTTGTTGGAGCGCCGTGGTGCCCACCGCTTGCCCCCGGCGATGGATGAATACAGGCCATTGGGGGCTTTGACCACCCATCCGCTTGGCCGGTAATCTCCTCCTACCGTTTCAACCCAGCGGGTGAAACCATCGGTGAGGTTCGCATAGAGCGACCCGAAAAAGCTGACAGTCCCCGGAATCTCAAGACCGATGGCCGGCAACACAAAGGTGGTCAAGGGCTCAGGACCACTGAGTGTTGCGTCATAGATGTCGGTATTCCAGTTTGAGCGGGTGTCATTGTTGAATCCGAAATGATCAGTTTTGTATCCCAGCGAGCCGCTGTAACGGTCCGACCCTTCACGTGTGGTAATATTGACTATACCCGATGTCGCCTGGCCGTATTCTGCATTATAACCGCCGGTGATCACTTCCACTTCCTGGATCGAAGACGGACTCAGCTGAAGGCCGAACCCTGAGCCGGCCATGGGATCCTGAATCGAGATGCCATCCAGCAGGAATGCATTCTCGTGCGTGCGGCCGCCCCGGATGTGGATTTCGTTATCGGCCATCACCACACCGGGTTGCATGGCGACAACAGCCTGCACGTTCTGCACGGCAGCCGCCTGAATGTCCGCCTGCTGCACATTCCGGCGGCTGGCAGTTTCTTCTATATCGAACAGCGGCCGTTCACCGATGACCACAATATCCTGACCCAGGGTCAGCACGGTCTCTTCCAGCTTTGCACGGATGGTGGTCGTTTGTCCGGCTTCCACCTTCACATTCGTAAACTTCACCTGTTTGTAGCCCAGCAGCGACACCTCAACGACATAGGCCCCGGGATTAATCGATTCGATGCGGACGTTTCCCTCGATGTCAGTTGTTCCGCCATAGTACGTCCCCTTGACCACCACATTGGCGCCGGGAAGCCCTTCCCCTGTCCCGGACTCAGTCACCGTCCCGACAATCCGGCCTGTGGTCTGGGCAGAGACCCGGGCGGGAATCATCAGGAGCGCCGCGACAAGCAGGCAAAGGGTTCCTTGTTGCACAACCTTCTTCATAAGGAAAAGACCGTCCTGTAGATTGTTGTCCTTAGAAACGCGCCCTGTTTATCACCTGGGCCGGGCTGAATTGGACGAGCGCCTTGTCAAAAAAGGCGCCCAGTCCGCGCGGGTTTCCCTCTGTTGTATTGTTGAGAAGATGTAATGGGAGACCCACAAAGATAATAGTGTTCTGTCCATCAATGACCGCCAGATTGGGCGAGCCCAGATACCGCTGCGGGATCCGCGCGTCCGCTTGCATACGATAAATGTATCGCGCATCCGAGCGGCGGTAGATCGGACGCATAAAGACCGAATGGATCACGGGTGACGTATTAAAGGCAAGCTGCGGATAGACCGACGACAGATCACTGCTGTCCGCATACACGACGTAGTTTGCCGGTATCCTCGAGTCGCCCACAACGGCCGGTGGCGGTGCCGGACGTGTCGGAGAAAGATCAACGCTGCTCACGCTGTCAATCGGTGCGAAGTCCCGCAAGGCCCCGCGCGGATCACTCGTGTTCAGAAACATCGTCGAGAATATCACCCGCCCGCCGTTCTGAAGATACGGGAAAATGGACAGCTGCGCGACGCCGAGACTGGGCACCTGATCGGTGTACCAGAGCACGTAATCATACAGAAGAAAGGTCTGAATCAGAGCGGGGTCCACAAATTGAGGAACCAATCGGCCGTACCGCCCCGCCTCCTTGTCCGCCGCTGTTACACCAAGGGTTATGTCCAGCTGGTCTACCTGCGTGAATGCACCGCCGGGCACGGAAGCAAGTGCACTGCTGTACGTCGTCCGGGCAAGCTGAGCATCGAAGTTTGTATAGTCACTCACCAGAAGCAACTTCGCACGTGGTTTGCGGACGTACCACCGGTCTGTTCCCGACGGAAGACGGAGCGGAAGACTGTATTCACCTGCAACGTCCCGCGCCTGGACAAAAACAGCATTGTCAGCGTCCAGACGGAGATTCGGCACCTGGCCGATAAGACGCCTGCCGAGAAACGGTCCGCTGTACAGATCAGCCGTCACCGTAGCACCCGCCGCGTCACTCCGCGAACGGGGCACAACCATCGTCACGATCGTATCACGGAGCGCCACCGTCACCCATTGCCCGGTGGCACCGGTGTCGTTGAGCGCAATACGATACGACGCAAGTGTGTTATCCCCGTCCGAATCGGAACCCTTAAATCCAATGGTGATCACCGTGTATGTCGTATCGGGGAGCCGCTGGACTATGGTGGCGTCTTTGGGATTGGGGAGCAAACCGATTGTCGGCGGTGTGTTGCGAATAGGGAACGTCAGGACTGCCCCGACCGGGTCAACCGCTCCGGTGAGCGTTTCAAGACGCTGATCGGCGGCGTCAAACACCCCGTTGTCATTCTTGTCCCAGAACGGGAACGGTAACAAACGGACGGGGCTGTGCTCCGGGAGCCCCGGGAACGCATCATCCACAGCCCGCACCACGACGGCAAACCGCCTGAAGAGCGTGTCCAGCGGAAAAAGAAACGTTGAATCGTTGCGGGTCACCCAAACATACCGAAGCGTGTCCGGCACAGGCAGTGTCGTGACATTCCCGGTGACCACCTTGAACGAAAAGAGGTAGCCGCGAATGAGGCCGTCCGGCGACTCGCCCCACCAGCGCAGATGTGTCCGGCTCACGCCAACACGCACCTCAGCGTCGGGAAACAGCCACAAAAATGTTTGTGGGGGCCTCCCGGGAACCGGCTTGTCCGTCACACTCTCACGGCAACCGGAGAGCTGAAGCGCAAAAAGCGCCACAACCGCAAACGATATAGAATAGTATTTCAGCACGATTCTCCGAATCCTGTCAGGCCACGCTTCCGGCGTTGCCGGAGCGCGGCTCAATCAGGATATCACTTTTTCCATACTATTTCACCAGCATCATCTTCTTCACTGCTCTGAACGAGCCGCTTTCAACGCGATAAAAATACACGCCGCTCGGAAGGGACGATGCATTAAACCGGACCGTATGCCTGCCGGCGGCCTGCTGGCCGTTGAACAACGTCGCAATTTCCTGCCCGATAAGATTGTACACACGTATTGTGGTCAGTCCGGCAGAAGGCAGCAAATACTGAATTGTTGTCGCAGGATTGAACGGATTCGGGTAGTTCTGCTCCAGCGCATAGGCCACTGGTGTTGTTCCGGGCAGATCCTGTTCGACGCCGGTCACAACTCCGAAGAAATCAGCGTCGGTGCGCGGCACAAACTTGTACTGATTGAAGCTGTAGTACACAATTCCGGTCAGAGCGCCGATCTTTGTCCCCACGGTGAGGATGGTCTTCCCTGAAGCGGAATCCGCGGCAATATTCGAAAAGTTGTATTTCCCGCTTCGCTGGACCACGATGCCGCCACTTCCGTCATTGACGGTGAACTCCGTGGGATCAGAGAATGTGGGATTGAGGTCGGTCACGGTCACGTTGATAAACCGTACCAGCATCCCTTCATACATCTCTGCGCTTGCCACTCCGTTGCCGACACTGAGCGTGCTCGTGGTGCGGACCACAGGCTCAGGCCCCGGGTTGCCGCCGGATACCTTTACCACCGAGGTGATGTTTCCCAGGCGGGTAACGTCGAACTGTTCCTGGACGGTTCCGGTCACTATGATACTGTCGCCGTTCCGCAATGCGGCCATCTGCCGCTGGGCCGCGGTATCGGACGTCGTCAGCCAGAGGCCGTTCCAGGGTTGATTCGTGGACTGCATGTACCACGCGTTGGTGCTCCCTGTCGTCACGGGCGAAAGTGATACGTTTGCGGTGTCACCGGTGACAATTCCCGACAGGCTCAGGACCGCGCCCAGATATGGACTCCGGCCGTTTATGTATGGCGTATACTGGACGTCCTGTATGGCAAGAGGGCGAAGCAGTGATGTATAGAAGAAGAACCCCTTGGACGTGTCCGATGCAAGGCCGCCACTTGTGGAAGAATTGGCGAGCCGCACGGTCTGGCCGAAGGAATCAGAGACAGCAATAAAATAACGCACCACGACATTGGTTTGCTGCGACGGGATCACGCCCAGATAGGTGGTATCCGAAGCCTGATACGTCATCGCGACAGTCTGGAATGCCGCGTAATTGACACTATACAACAGCGATACGGTTTTGGGTGTGGACCCGTTTGGCTGTTGTGTTACGCGCACGCTGACCTTGGCCGTCGAGTCCGGAGATACCACAACCGGGTTCCGGCGATGGGAAGCAATGAGCGGGGGTGTAGGTGCGGCTGCAAAGACGATATCCCCGCGGTACATCGGCGAAATGCGGTAGCCACGCGGTCCCTCACTGCCGGATGCTGTTGTAATATATCCCCGGATCGTGTCGATCCGGGTACCGTTGCCGATCGCCGCATAGATCCTCGACCAGGCCGTGTCCGCAGGCCAAGGGGGAAGCTGGGACGTCCCGTGTCCGAGCGTGAAATAACGGGACCAGTCGTAATCCGAAATCTCGTTCCCTGAGGCGTCCACCATGCTGAATGTTCCCCGGGGAATGTTCACCTTGTTATTCAACGTGACATTATGGAACTCCACATACATCCCCTCGAAGGGTTCACCACTTGCGACCTGGACTTTCCCCGTTGAGAACACTCCGGTATAAAAGTCGCCGATGTTTTTGACGATCGGCTTGGGAAGGGGCGCCGCACCGATAATGCTGATGGGGTTTCCGGCAACAGGTTCGATCTGCGACGCGCTAGTTCCTCTGGACGTGGGAAATTCACTTATCCAGCCGACCAGCGTAATGATATCGCCGGCTTCCACATTCAGGAACCCGTCTGTTTTAAGCTGTGTGCTGTCCGCAATATTGGCACGAAGGAGAATCCCGCCCCAATCGGAGGCCACCGCGGCGGTGTCGTACAGCAGCATCGTCCAGATGTCCGCCGTGTACGTGATCACACCGGGGGGCACGGCCACAAGCGCGGTCACGCGCACCGTATCACCCATGTACGGGGAGGTCTGCAATGTCCATCGCGGCTGCGTTGAGTTCGCGGCAAAATTTGTGATCCCGTCCGCAACGACGAGGGATTCTGCAGGAACCTGCTGGAGCTGACGGACGGTGACGTCCGGATACTGCGCCAGCGCCGAAGACACCGCGGCCGCCAGCAGGACAACAGATAGAAAAATTCGGTTCATGGTAACCTCTCCTTAATGATGTTTAAATACACACAGCCAAGCCGCAGGCACCACGTACATCCGTCGCAGCTGATATCATTTGATGATCAAAAACTTCCCTGTTTGCACATTTCCTGTATCCGTGTCTTTCACACTGAACAGGTATAATCCCGTAGCAATGGCCTGGTCGAACTTCGTAATCAGGTCCCAGGCATGCTCCCCGCCGGAAAACTGGATGGGCACGTCACTACCGCCGAATTGGCGGAACCACTGAATATCCCTGCCCGTATAGGTTGCGGCATCATGCGATAATTCAGCCACGATATCGCCGGCCAGCGTATAGACGCGGATGGTGCAACGCTGCGGGAGATTTGTAAAATAGATCTTGCGGGTCCGTTCTCCTGAAGCATCCCACGCTGCTTGCGCGTAGTACGGGTTCGGATACACGCCTACCTTCTGCGTACCGGAGTTGGGAGATGCACCGGAGACAATCCTCACAATCACCATCTTGCTCTCCAGTGAGCTTACACCCGCTGCGGAATCTCCCTGATCAAACGACGAAACACCATACACATACTGCCACCCGCTGAGGTGGCTCACGGTGACGTCCTTGGGCGGGAAGCGGTACCAGTAGGTCACGGTGTCACCGGCAAACTGTTTCGGTTGGTCCAGAAGGATCTTCCCGAAGCCGGTGTTGTATCCAATCTCGTTGTCGGCCCTGTCAAACTCGCCGACCCGGGGAAGTGTCAACAGCAGATTTGCCGGATCCGTGAAATCGGAACCGGCATTGGATCGGTAGATACGGTATCCCTCAAAATCCAGCTTCCGTGATATCGGATCGATGGAAGTTTCTGCGCTGGTCATGTCCCAGTAGAGGACCACGTTCTGGTTCTCCAGTTCGGCGCGAACGACGGGCGGTTTCGGGGGCTGTGGAAGCCGGTAATGATCCAGAATACCGTTGCCGTTCAGGTCTTCACCGGGATCAAGTCTGTTATTGCCGTTCAGGTCCTCACCGTCATACGCCTGCTGACACAACGCTGCATTCGAAACGAGCGTCTTGCGCTGATCACGCGTGTCAAGCCGGGCCGCCTGCGTTCCGGCCTTCCGCGCGCACACGACGCCGAAGACGACCGACACTGAATCCCCGGGCTTGAGAGTGACAAATGGACCGGTGGAGAGTAATGTGGTCATGTTGTCAGCCTGGGTGCGCAGGGGATCGATTTTGTTCTGCGGGAGAGACGTGACAAGCCGTTCATACCGGCTGCGCGCACCCAGAATATTCTCTGCATCGTCCTGTGGCGAAAAATACTCTGCATCCCCGCTCGAGCTGCTGTACCGCCAGGCATTGTAGTACGTTCGCCCGCCAAGATGACCGAGGGAATCTATCCCCCGCGGAAATGGCACTGCTCCCAGGAGTTTGATGCCGACATACGAATCCGCCGCGGGGGGGGTGGGAATACCGTCAAAATCGAAGGTGTATCCCATGCGCAGGGAATCCAGATATCCGTTTGCGCCATGGTTAAAGAATCCGGGTGTCCCCGGACGCACATTGTTGGTATTCCGCACAACGTTGTTGGTCCAGAGACCAACATACACGGAGTCGAGGGTATCGGCACCGGCATTATAGATCGTGTAGTTCAGAATCACAAAAAAATCGGCAAACGGAAAATTCCAGGCATAACTTTCCTGATGCACCCGGATCCCGAGCGGGGTAGATTGATCCGGAGCAGAACTGTCACGCACCACGAAATCGTGGTAATCCGCCAAAAAATCCTGATGGCTCACAGCATGCTGATCGAAGTACGGAGATTCCGAAAGGGTGGAACGCTGCACGACTGATGAGCCGGCCAGGGACAAATACTCGATACCTTTTCCGGTCGTGGTAGAAACCCGGTCGCTTGACCCCGTGGAAACATGGATTTGTCCGGTACGGCGTGAGAGCGCTCCTACCCACAACGCGCCCTGATACATATGTTCTACGCGGGATCCCCGTGGATATTCACAGGATGGCTGGCTCGGCCAGTAGGCATTCCGTGTGCCGATTGTGCCGAAGTTGGTGACCGTGAGCCCCAGTGAGCCGGCCGTCGTGGCGTTTCTGTCCGTGTCCTCAGTCCGCTTTGCAAGCTCCTGAGAAGACGCCATGCTGCCCGCACTACTCATCAAGAGCAGCACCGAGAAAAGCACGGCTGGGACAGTAATAGGAAGAATGTGCGGACAGCGCATGAATTCGGGATCATTCAAGGGTGGAACGGGGGTGAAATCGCGTGAAGAGTATGTTAATCAATATATTTTTAATGCGACGGAAAGTCAAGTTGCATTTGAGAGGGATTTTCTCCATTTTTTTACGTCTACGACGATGACGTTCCTCAATCCCCTAGTGTTGTTTGGACTCGCAGCGGCTGCCATCCCGATTCTGCTCCACCTGCTGAATCTTCGCAAACTCAAGACAGTTCAATTCAGCACACTGCGGTTCCTTCATGAGATCCAGCGCACACGCATGCGAAGAATCCGGCTCCGGCAGTGGATTCTGCTGGTGGTGCGTACCCTGCTTATCCTCTTTCTTGTCCTTGCATTTTCCCGGCCCACGCTCAAAGGCTCGCTCGCCGGTCTGGGCTCATCTACCGCCCGGTCCACAATCATCATCCTTGTTGATGATTCCCCCAGCATGGGAATACGTAACACGGAAGGAATCATCTTTGACCAGGCCCGTACAACGATCCTGCAGATTGCCGGACTCGCAAAACCCGGTGATGATCTTCACATTCTGCGTCTTTCCGGATCAGCAGCCGGTGATTCCTCGGGAACCTTCTGGTCTGCTGAAGGAGCGATAAAGACTGCGCACTCTATGTCCCTGTCCAATCGATCCTCCAGGTACGACCACCTTCTCCGGCGCGCACTGGATATTGCAGAAAAATCTTCAACGGCCAATCGGGAAATCTATCTGCTGACGGATCTCCAGGGGACACAGTTTACAACGGCTCTGGAAAAGGCGGACTCGTCCGCACGGACCCAGCAGAACGTGCGCGTCTTTGTCGTGGCATATGATCAGATGAATCTGGCGAATGCAGCCGTGACTTCGTGTACAATTGAGAGCCGGATCCTTGCGCAAAACAGGCCCATGACGATTAACGCCACCGTGAGGAATTACGGTGACCAGCCGATGCAGAACAGCGTTGTAAGTCTTTATCTTGATGGGACCCGCGTTGCGCAGCAGACTGTCGACCTTGCCTCCCGTGGCTCCGCGGCGGTAACGCTGACCGCAATTCCGCATCGGCGGGGAATTCTGGGAGGACGTATTCGTATCGAAGACGACATTCTGGAAATCGACAACAGCAGGTACTTTGCAGCGGCGATCCCGGAAACGATCCACGTGCTGCTGGCTGGAGGAGTTCCAGAGGACACGCGGTACGCCTCGCTGGCCCTGACGCTCTCCGGCGACTCGTCCGTTGCGGGTCTCTTTCAGGTTACCCGGATCATTGACAATCAACTTGCGTACGCCGACCTCCAGCACTATGATGCCTTTGTGTTTGCCGCATCCCGTTCGCTCCCTCCGGGATTCGCATCCCGGGTCGCTTCCGCTGTCCGGCAGGGCAAGGGATTGCTTTTCTTCCCCGGTCCGGCAATGAACGTGGTGGAGGTGAATACCGGTTTGCTTGCCGCCTTCGGCATACCACCGATCACGATGCCCGCGATCATTTCGGGCGACAAAGAACCTGCCGGTTTTACCAGATTTCAGAGTATTGACTATTCGCATCCGATCTTCGCAGGCATGTTTGAAAGCGACCAGATTGCGGGCAGGAGCAAACCATCCATCGAATCTCCCCGAATACGATATGCAACAACGTCTGGAAGCGGGGCGACCGGCCTGACTCTGGTCTCGCTCACTGACGGACGCCCGTTCCTGCGGGAATATCAACAGGGAACGGGCCGGGTATTCGTGTGTGCGGTGGATGCAGGAACTGAATGGTCGGATTTTGCAGTAAGAGGGATTTTTGCTCCCCTGCTCCATCGTTCAATCCTCTACCTTGCCACCCCCCGGCAGTTGCGTGAAGACGCACAGGTCGGCGATCGACTGACTTTTCAGATACTCCGGTCTTCGGATGATTTTGGGCGGGAGTATGTGCTTGTATCACCCGGCGGGACCGAGGAGCGGGTCACCCCGCAGAATGTACCTGGAACAGGAGCGCTGATGTTCGAATCAGCGCCGACCGAGGAACCTGGACTCTACCGATTACGGTACGGGGGGAATGGCACGGGAGGAGACCAGACTCCCCTTCAAGCCATCGCGGTTCACCCTGACGTGCTGGAGTCCGACCTGCGACCCGCTTCAGATGAAATTCTTGCAGAATTCTGGAAACGCCAGGGAATACCTGATCGTGCTCTTGTACGTCTGGACGCAGGGAGTTCCATCGTGCGCGCTGTGGAACAATCACGACACGGGGTCGAGCTCTGGCAACTCTTCCTGATTCTCGCGGTTGGATGTGCATTGCTTGAGATGATCATCGCCCGCGTGTCACCGGCCACCATACCCGAGGAAACCCCGCATGCCTGAGCTGAGAGCGACAACGGAGCGTGAACGCGCTATCATCGTGGGACTCGTGACGGGATCGGTGGGCCGTGCGCAAACCGAAGATTACATGGCAGAGCTTGCGTTGCTCACTGATTCAGCCGGCGCAGACGTCGTGCATCGGGTTATACAGGAGCGTCAGAACATTGACGCGGCCTTTTTTGTCGGAAAGGGGAAGGCGGAAGAAATTTCCCGGCTGGTCGAGGATGATCACATTGATCTTGTGATCTTCGACGACGACCTGTCAGCCGTGCAGAACCGGAATCTGGCACGCCTGATAAAATGCAAAATCGTTGACCGGAGCGCACTTATCCTCGATATTTTTGCATCCCGAGCAAAAACACGGGAAGCAAAGACGCAGGTTGAACTTGCGCAGCTCCAATACATGCTGCCGCGGCTCACGCGGCAGTGGACCCATCTTTCCAAGCAATACGGCGGCATAGGCACAAAAGGACCCGGCGAGACGCAGATTGAAACCGACCGCCGGGCCATTCGCACACGTATCACACGTTTGCGTTCAAAGCTCGGAGACATCGACCGCGAGCGGGCCGTCCAGCGGAAGGGACGGGAACAGTTTGTCCGGGTCGCTCTGGTCGGCTATACAAACGCCGGGAAATCGACACTGCTCAACTGGTTCTCCGATGCCGGCGTGCTCGTCGAGGATCGCCTCTTCGCAACGCTCGATTCCACCGTCCGTCAGGTCACACTCTCCCCCGTACACCGCATCCTGCTTTCGGATACTGTGGGATTCATCCGGAAACTCCCCCATCATCTGGTCGCGTCTTTTAAGAGCACGCTGGATGAGGTCCGTGAGGCAGATATTCTCCTGCATGTTGTCGATATCAGCCACCCGCTCTTCGAAGAACAGATGAACGTCGTCAACGAAATCCTCGAGGAGCTTGGCGCATCAGGCAAATCCACGGTGACCGTGTTTAATAAGATTGATCTGCTGGCACAGAGAACGATATTCCCGTATCTCACGGCGAACTACCCCGGTGCGGTTTTTGTCTCGGCGGCGCGCGGCATCCATATGTCCGGCCTGCGCGAACGGCTGGTACAGATCCTGGACAGCAGGATTGAAGAACAAACTGTGACGTTCAATATCGCCGACTCTGCACGCATCGCACACATGCATGAAGTGGCAGAGGTTCTGGATACGCAGTATGACGGGGATACGGTAACCATGCGCATTCGTATCCTCAAAGTCAACGCGGAACGACTTGCACGAAAACAGTAGCGTCACCCTGTTCACCCATTGTCATTACTATCACGAGACCAGAGAAGATCATTATGCTCAACGTAGCTGTTGAAGCTGCCCGCGAAGCAGGCCGGTTTCTGAAACTCAATGTCGGCAAAGTTCGATCGGTTGAAGTGAAGCAGGGGGAGGAACGGAACCTTGTTTCAGAGATCGATCGGGGCGCCGAAGCAAAGATTATCAGCATCATTCAGAGGCACTATCCCCAGCACGCCATCCTCGCAGAAGAGAGTGGAGGAAGTCTTGCGCCCGCCGATGTCCGGTGGATTATTGATCCACTGGACGGTACGACAAATTTTCTGCACGGTGTTCCGATTTTCTGCGTGAGCATCGGGATCGAACGGAAGGGCGAACTTGTTGCGGGGGTGGTCTATGACCCCAACCTGGATGAACTCTTTACGGCGGAAAAAGGAGCAGGCGCGTTTCTGAATGGCAGGCGGCTGAAGGTCTCGTCGTCGTCGTCACTCGCCGACAGCCTTCTGGTGACCGGCTTTCCGTACAATATTACGGCGAACCCGGGTAATACGGTCGAACATTTTGTCCACTTCCTGATGGCGGCCCGGGGAGTACGCCGTCTCGGGTCAGCTGCGCTGGACCTTTCGTATGTCGCGGCCGGACGGTTTGACGGATTCTGGGAGGTAAGTCTGAACCCGTGGGATATGGCGGCGGGTGCTCTGTTCATCCAGGAAGCAGGCGGGAAAATCTCGGACATGCGGGGAAATCCGCTCTCCATCTACCAGAAAACGGTGCTGGCCAGTAATGGAACCATCCACGACGCCATGCTGGCGGTCGTGAACAAAACGTAACCAGCCCCGTAGGGTAATCCTTCTGCCTGTTTCATCGTTCGTTTCTCGCTGCACAGAGAAGGTTCAAATCGAGCTCCCTAGTACACCACGGGAGTCGTCCATGGCCGCTTCCCGTCGCTGTCCACAATAGTGCTGATGGTCGGTCGCAGGGGAACCGCTTCAGGGGCGTAGAAAATACAGGAACCCAGCAGTGAGGCGACACGTGCCACCGCATCTCCACGGTTGCCCATCACGCGGGCGATCGGTTCGCCCCGCCGGACTGTTTCACCGAGTTTTTTGAACACCAGGATACCCGCGACGGGGTCGATGACATCATCTGCTTTGAGCCGGCCCGCCCCGAGTTCAGCCGCCAGCACGCCGATACGCCGCGTCTTGAATCTGACGACAATACCATCCTCCGGGCTGAGCACCTCTTCTGTGTACCCCGGCCGCGGGTACAGCGAAGGCTGTTCCAGGACATCGGTGGACCCTCCCTGGCGGGTCACACTCTGGAGAAACTTTTCATACGCTTTGCCCGACCAGATTGCAGACCTGCACAGCGCCATCCCCTCGGCAAGGGTTGACGCCTTGCCGCCGAGCATTACCATCGCACCTCCCAATACGAGCGTAACTTCCATAAGATCCGGCACCTGTTTCCCCCGCAGGCACTCCACGGACTCCACAACTTCGCACCAATTCCCGATTGCGGTACCGAGTGGTTGATCCATGCTTGTCAGGAAGGCTACGGTCTTTTTGCCGGCCATGGTGCCAATCCGGACCAGAGCGTTCGCCAGGGCCAGCGCATCCTCTTCATCCCGCATGAATGCCCCGTCGCCTGTCTTCACATCCAGCACAAGCGCGTCAATGCCTTCCGCCAGCTTTTTGCTCATGATACTTCCGGCGATGAGCGGGATGGACTCCACCGTTGCCGTAACGTCCCGCAGTGCGTACATCCTGCGATCGGCCGGCGCAATATCTTCTGTCTGTCCGATGAGAACGACGCCGACTTCGTCTATGACCCTCCGGTACTCGTCAACCGTAAGTGTGGTGCGGAACCCCGGAATCGTCTCCAGTTTGTCGAGTGTCCCCCCGGTGTGTCCGAGCCCGCGGCCGGAGATCATGGGCACCGGGACGCCACAGGCTGCGACCATTGGAGCCAGGATAAGTGAGACCTTGTCACCCACGCCTCCGGTCGAATGTTTGTCCACCTTGACGCCCTGAATCGCGGAAAGATCCACCACCTCGCCTGAATGGAGCATCACATCGGTGAACGCTGATGTTTCACCATCGGTCATGCCGCTGAAATAGACCGCCATAAGGAATGCGGCCATCTGATAATCGGGAAGGACGCCGCCGACATACGAGGAAATAAACTCCTCCATTTCGGAACGGGTAAGTTCGCCTCCATTCCGTTTTTTACGTATCAGTTCAACGGGATTCATGAAGCATGCGCCCTGGTGGAATGCCCTGGGGCCGATTCTGCGCCAGCGGCCCGGACGATCGATGGAAGTTCGGTGATCCGGCCAATGATATAGTCGGGTTGATAGGCAACAAGTTCCTCATGCCGGAGCGAACCATAGGTGACCGCGCATGTGCTGACACCTGCGTGCCGTCCGGCAAGAATGTCCGCATCGGTGTCTCCTACCATGAGTGTATCGTTTTCACGCCAGTGGAGGTGTGAGAGGATTGCAAGAATCACATCGGGCGCGGGTTTAAACGGCATGCCGTCACTCCCCTGAAGCCGATCAAACAATGGCGTGATGCCAAAATGGTCCGTCGCCCGCTGGATACCTGCTCCCTTTTTTGTTGACGCAATCGCAAGGCGATGGCCGCGGGAATGCAGGAGGGTAAGCGTCTCGTGGACGCCCGGAAAGAGCACGGTCGTGCGCAGAGCGCGGGGGGTATAATACTCGCTGTACAGACGGATCGCCTCCGGGATACGGTGGTGGTCCGCCGGGGGAAGGACCCGTGAAAACGTCTCCTGCAACGGCTTCCCGATGAGCGGGTACAAATCCTGTTCCTGATAATCGGAGAATCCCATTTGCCCGAGGGCCCAGAGCTGTGCGCCGGCGATATCCCGCCTGGAATCGGTCAACGTTCCGTCAAAATCAAATATGATATTCTGATAGGGCATCGTATTGATTCTATTCCTGAGTTCAGGTGATTCTGTCACGGGCGAGCAGCAACCCGATGATCGTCTTGCCGTCTTTGATCACTCCATCATTCACCATCTGCAATGCCTCCGCAACCGGCAGCAGACGGAGCGTCATGGTAAATTCTCCCTCTTCGCGCTTGTGTCCGTCCGGAGAAAGCCGCAGCCCACGCGCAAGATAGATGTGGAGTTCTTCATTACAGAAACCCGGCGACGTGTAGAACGAACAGAGTTTTTCGAGCGAGCCCGCCACCCAACCGGTTTCCTCCTCCAGTTCACGCCCCGCACAGAGGGAAGGATCCTCGCCGGGGAAAAGTTTTCCAGCGGGCAGCTCCAGAATATGGCGCTCCAGGGGGTAGCGAAGCTGGTCTACGAGTATCACTCTTCCGTCATCGAGTACCGGAACCACCGCCGCTCCGCCCGGGTGATGCGCCACTTCGCGGACAGTCCGGCGGCCGGAAGGATATTCGATCTGATCCACGTGGAGATCGATGATCTTTCCCCTGTAAAGGGTCTCACGGGAGAGTCTCTTGAGTTCCATGTGATCTTCTATTGGTTCCCCCTGCTGCCGGGCTTCGTCACGACCAGACCACGCGCACAGAGTGAACACTGGTCGGGTTGATATGTTACTGCACGCATCGTCAGCACGGCTGTATGGGGTCCCTTGAGACCCGGAAAGGCCACGGTGCCGCCGCTCCGGTCCACGATGCAGGACACGCCTGCAACAATTCCGGCGGCGTCCGTTACGAGTTTAATCACTTCTCCGACTGACCCGCCGGTGGTAACCACATCTTCACAGACCAGCACCCGTTCACCCGGGACAATCTCAAAACCCCGTCGTAGCTGCATGACGCCTTCTTTTCGTTCTGCAAACATTGTGCGTACTCCAAGCTGGCGTCCCACCTCCTGCCCCACCACGATTCCACCAAGCGCGGGAGCTATGACCACATCGACGTTACGTGCCCGGGCATCATGCGCAAGCACGCTGCAGAGTTTTTCACAGTGCTCGGGGTGCTGCAGTACTCTGGCACACTGAAAGTACTGATTACTGTGCAATCCAGAGGTTAGTTGAAAGTGCCCTTCGAGTAATGCCCCGGTCTGTTTGAAGATGGACAGCACTTCAGAAGATTCCATACATTCCTGCCGAACCTGGTAATGGAGAGACTCAGAGTTTGAATTTGACGCCACCACGGAAAAGGAGTACGAGTCCGACATTGGGATCGTTATGAAGATAGATGCCCCGCACATCCGCCTGGAGCGCAAACCCCCGCGCAAGGTAGTAATCTGCCCCCGCCACTCCGCCGATTGTCAGTCGGGTTGTACCCGGGATGTCATAGTACGTTACGCGCACCGCATTGATGACTTCCTTGTTTTCCGCACCGCTGATCCGGGCAAAGCCAATGTCTCCACCAAGATAGGGGGAGAAGCGTGAACGTGCCTGGAAGTAGTTGCGAATGGAAAGATAGAGATGGACCAGAGTCTGATCCTGTGCTGGAAGAGGGGCCCCGGGATACCGCTCGAGAAATGTGCCCCGGCGAAAACTGTACAGGGAGGCTTCAATCCCGACACCAATTTTGAGGTTATCCGTCACACGTAACATCAGACCAAAGCCCATCGCCGGACCACGTTTCCAGAAATCGGTGAACGAGGTGTGTGTGAGGGGAAGCCCCATACCGCCCCAGACCTCCAGCGTTTTATCACGCGGAACGTACACAGCCCGGCCGGGCGGATCGGGTTTGGAGCTCCCGGTCTGCGCATTGCCCACCGTGCAGCTCACGACAAGAATCACCACGGTGCAGGCAAGGACACGTCGGGCTATTTCCATCCTTTTGCCTCACAGAGCGAACGGATGTGCCCAAGATGCTTCTCTCCGTGCGCGGCGTACGTTGCCGCTGTGCCCGCAAATGTCACCTCCCCGCGCTCAGGATGCACAGCGGACTTCGTCCACATGGATTCCGGAACGTTCTCAAGAAAATGTGCCCAGCGTTCATGGAGTCCCATCAGAATCACCAGTGAGTGTTCAATGGGGCCCGACCGGGCATCTGCCTGATTTGCCCAGACGTCCTGATCATAGGGTTTGATTGTCGGATGATCTTCCGTCATCATAAATTTCATTCTGAGATACGCGTGCATATGCGAATCCGCAAGATGATGGATCACCTGTCGTATCGTCCAGCCACCATCCCTGTACGGCGTGTCGAGTTGTGATGTCTCCAGGTGCAGCACGGCATCTCGTATTTGTGCGGGTAAAGCTCGTATCGCCGCAATCTGCTGTAGTCTAGTCTCTTCCATCGGCATACCCTTCCTTTCTCATCCGTTCGATCGATCCTTCTTTGTACGTTTCCAGTTCGGCATTGTCAAACGGCGCGTCCCTTCGGACAAACTCAGGCCGGTAACATTCTGCCGATTCGAACTCCTGCACCCAACCGTGGTTCATTCCGAGCGTGTCAAGAGTGTCCAGCACCCTGTGGTATTCCCCCGCCCTGATTTTCCTGTCAAGCAGCGGCGTGGTGGGAGCCCGATGTGCCGGATAGTATTGTGCCATAACGCTGACCGTAACACGCGCCCCGAGCGTCGAGGCGATCCACCGGAGCGTATCACGACTTCCCGCAAGATCGTTGGGAAGAACAAGATGCCTGATAATCAGACCACGCTGCACAACCCCTTCTTCATCGAGGTGCAGTTCCGGCCCGACCTGCCGGTGCATCTCCTGTACAGCTGCCCTGGCAAATTCAGGATAGTTTTCTACTTTTGAATACGTCTGTCCGAACTCCGCCTCCGCATACTTGAGATCGGGTAAATATACGTCTATGATCCCTTCAAGAAGCCGCAGCACTTCGACCGAATCATAGGCATTGGTATTGTACACGAGCGGTACACACAAACCCCTATCGGCGGCCAGCACGAGCGCGCGGATGATTTGAGGAACGACATGTGTCGGAGAGACGAATCCGATCGAGTGACACCCGCGTACCTGAAGTTCCAGCATGATGTCTGCAAGTCTCCCGATGCTGACCTCATGCGCCTGTTCCGTACGGTGATTCTGACTGATCTGGTGATTCTGGCAGTAGACGCAGCGTAAATTACAGTTCCCGAAGAAGATGTTCCCGGCTCCGCGCGTCCCCACCAGACCGGGTTCTTCTCCGAAATGTGGTGCGAATGAAGAAACAACGGGAAGAGATCCTGTGTAACAGCGGGCGCGCTCGTTCCGGTGTCGATTATTGCCGCACAGGAGCGGACACAGCGTGCAGTTGCTCAGAAACGCATCGAGGACATCGGCGCGGCGGGAAAGTTCTCCGGACTGATGCAGGGCGATATAGGAAGGAACGCGGGTCACGGGTTTGTAATCTTTAATATAGCGAACTTCACCCGAGTGGTGCAACCCCTCCACCTTCGCCGGGAACGCGCCGGACTCTCCCCATTGCCTGCCCCAGAAAGCGTTCTCCCACTTCTGCGAATTTTGCCGGGATATCACTGACAAAGAACTGCAAGTTCGGGCGTTCCGTACTCCGGTTCCGCAGCGTGTGTGTATTCAGGACATGTTCTACCTCAAGTGCCGTTGCCTCTCCCGAATCAACCAGCGTGATGTCCTGACCAACCGCTGCAACGATCGCGGAGCGTAACACCGGATAATGCGTGCACCCGAGAATCAACGTGTCAATCCTCTCAAGTGTCAAGGGAAACAGATATTCCTTGGCAACCAATCGCGTGACCTGGTGGTCGATCCATCCCTCTTCGGCGAGCGGGACAAAGAGGGGACATGCTTTGGAAAACAGCTGCACCCCGGGCGCAATGCCACGAATCGCATGGGTGTACGCCTGGCTGTTGACGGTGGCCTGGGTTCCGATAATGCCGATCCTCTTTCTTTTGGATTCCCTTACCGCGGCAACGGCACCCGGTTGAATCACACTCACCACCGGGACACGCGCCAGTTTCTGCACGATATCCAGCGCTACCGCCGACACGGTATTACAGGCAATGACCACCATCTTCACATGGTGCCCCATCAGAAACGCGACGTCCTGTGCAGCATATTCTCGCACAACCTGGGGAGATTTTGGGCCATAGGGAACGCGGGCCGTGTCGCCAAAATAGACAATATTTTCATTCGGCAGTCGTTTTGTCAGGGCGCGGACGACGGTAAGCCCGCCGATACCGCTGTCAAACACACCGATCGGTTGGTCTTCTTTTGCGCTTGGGGGTTTCATGCGGGTTCCAGTACTGCTGTGCTCCGGACTGTGGCAAGGATTTGTGCGCCAATGTGTGCGCGGCGGACGTCGTCAACGACAGGACCACCTGTCCGCTCGTGAACATAGAATGAATCAACGATACCATCCACACGCGTGGCGATTTTTGCAAACACGATATTCAAGCCAAGCCGGGAGATGGTTTCCGTCACACGGTAGAGGAAGCCAACGGAATCAGGGGCGTAGACATCGATAATCGTATATCCCGGGGTTTCCTCAAATTCAACATCCGTCCGGATATTGGGGTTCGCAATCGCCCGTGATCGGCGTTTCCATTTTCTGTGGTGTTCGCGGAACAATTGCCCGACCTCTATCCGTCCGGCAAGAAGCTCTTTCATCTCACGCGCAATCTTATCACATGCCGCCGGTTCCAGTTGCTGATGGGTGAGCGTCGCGCTGACACGAAACCGGTCGATGATCACCCCATCGTTGCGTGTGAAGATGTTCGCATCAAAGATATTGGCATCGTTTGCGGCAAGAACGGCACAGAAACGTGAGAGCGCATAGGGTGCATCGCTGGCGATGACCGTCACTTCGGTATGTGCCTCACGATGGGCGAAGAGGGTCGTCACGTTGTTGGCGATTCTCCCGGCGACGATGTGCTCGGCGATTTCCACGGGCGAAAACGCCGCCTGGTATGCATCGGTATTCATTCCCTCCAGATGAGCCGCAACTTCATCCGGGGGGATACTCCGCGCCAGGGTCTGGCTCAGCGTGGCGACTGCCTCCTGATGCCGGGCTTGATGGTAGTGATCGATCTCGGAGCCGCGCAGGTTTCGTTGCAGGACATCCGCCGTGCGGTGATAAAGATCGTGCAGCATCGCCGCCTTCCACTCTGTCCAGACCGACGTGTTCACCGCCGAGAGATCGGCATACGTCAGCACATACAGGTAGTCCAGAAGGTCCGGTGTTTCGAACCGCGCGGCAAATTCCCGGATCGTCGCGGGGTCATGTACGTTGCGCCGGAATGCTGTTTGCTCCATCATGAGATGATGGCGAACCAGAAAGCCTACGGCCGGAATATGCTCCGGCATTCCAAGATCCTCCAGCACACGACGCGCTAATTCAACCCCCGTCACTTCGTGGTCGGCGACGCCGAGTGGTTTTGCAATATCATGCAACAAGATCGCCAGAATCATCACCTCGCGCTCCGCGAGCCCGCGGAATGTCTCGCCCAGAGGGCCCTGATTCTGCCCAAGATGTTCTGCATTGGCGATGGCAATGAGCGTGTGTTCATCCGCTGTAAAGTAGTGGTAGACATTGTGCTGGAAAAACGAGACAAGGTCGCCGAAGGGGGGAATGAACCAACCGAGCAGATCCAGATCATTCATCATGCGCAACACGGATCCGGCACGCCCTGAGCGGAGGATGCGGCGAAATGCAGGCCTCAGGGCCGGCAGGTTCCGCTGTTCAACGCTGAGGCGTTCGCCTCCGCGGGCGATCGCGCCCAGAACACGGAAGTCCGGTTCAACCCCCCGTTCTGCAATCAGCGCGAGCGCTTCAAAGATGACCACCGGATCATCAATGACCCGGACACCCGGCTTCAACGAAACCCGGGCCTCGCCGATCAGGAGCGGCCCGAGAGATGTGGCCAGACCCTCTGTATGATGCGCCGCCGGTTCAATCTCTTCCCTGAACCGCTGGCTGAGAAGCCGGTGCACGCTGTGCACCTGCCTCGCGTGGCGATAGTAGGCGGCCATAAAGACTTCCACCGAACGCAATTCCGCCTGGCCTCCGAAACCGAGAGCGTTTGCCACATCCCGCTGGAGCGCGTACTCCAGCGTATCGTTCAGCACCTCTCTCTGATAGTGCATTTCATGGCGTGTCCGCAAAAGAAAGCCGAGCGCTTCCCGCAGCTGCGCAACATCGTCGGCATCCAGCTCGTCGCGCTCCTGCAATCGTTCAAGGAAGATGAGTGTAGCCGGACGATTATCGACCAGCGTGAACATCGAATCGGGATCTGCGCCGCGATGAAGCCAGAATACCATGTGCATGTCCCGCAAACCACCCGCGCTCTTCTTGATGTTCGGCTCGAGGAGTTTCACCGAAGAACCGAACCGGTCGTGACGTGCCTGCATATCGGCGAAAACACCTCGAAGAAACCACTGATCGGGCCCGAAGCCAACCTGCTTGCGCAGAGCCTCCTGGAATCTCCCGGCGATATCCCTGTTTCCGCTCAGGAATCTCCCCTCCAGCATTGCGGTCCAGGCGTCATGGGATCGACCGTGAAGTTCGAACGCTTCTTCAAGCGTCCGGACGCTGTGACCGACATCCATCCCGGCATCCCAGAGAAGATGGAGAAACCGCTTCACCGCAGTTTGTACGTCTTGGCTCCTCCTGTGTGGGTCGATCAACACCATGATGTCAATATCAGAGTGCGGACAGAGCTCACCGCGTCCATACCCCCCGGTGGCAAGAACAGCACAACTCGACTGGAGCGGGGCCGGAACTCCCCTGTCAAACGCCAGGCGGAGGACGGTATCCAGCGCGTGGCTCAGAGACTGGCAGGTCTCCCATCCATCCGCCCCCGCCCGGTGAGCCAGACGAACTGTCTCACGTCCGGAGAGAAAGAGAGAGCGGATATCGCTGATTTCCGAAGGCATTGGAGAAGATACCGATTGGAGCGGGGAGATTCAACTGCGGGACGATTCAATCGCCCGCCGATTGCGGAAACAACAGAGTTTACCTATATTCTTTCACATTGGGTTCTGAGTCAGGAATAGACACAAACCACCATCCATCCATATACCTGTCGAGGCCGCCATGAACCAACCACTCCCCACCGCCCAGCCCAGCACCGAACCATTGAGCACAAAAGACTGGTTCATCACGCTGCTCATCACCTATATCCCCCTCGTAGGTCTGATCATGTTGTTGGTGTGGGCTTTCGACAGCAGCACAAACCTGAACAAAAAGAACTTTGCCAAAGCATCATTGATATGGGTCCTCGTTGGCATCGGCCTTGCCATCATCTTCTTTGTGATTTTCGCGAGCGTGCTGATGGGGGTGCTGGGATCGATGGAAAGTTACTAAGAAGAAACGATCGCTGCAGATCCCGGTGGAATGCGGCGATTTGCACACGCCGCACTTTAGGTTTCCTCACCTTCCCCCTCTTCCAGGGCTTGCTCCAACAGGCGGGGGGGAAGGCTTTTACTCGCTTTGGCTCCCATTTCCTTCAGCTCGGCGGCTCTCCGAATGATATTTCCTCTCCCTGCGGACAACTTGTTCATGGCGTTGGTATGAGCCTCGCGCGCGGCTTCCAGTTTGTCGCCGACCGCGCCCAGGTCCGCCAAAAATGCCACGAACTTGTCGTGCAACTCCCCGCTTTTCCGGGCAATCTCCAGCGCATTCCGACTCTGACTTTCCTGACGCCACATGCCTCCGATGGTGCGCAGGGTTGCCAGTAACGTCGATGTCGTGACAATCACAATATTCCGGTCGAAGGCGTCATTGAACAGCGTGATGTCGTTCTTCATCGCCAGGGAAAATGCCGGTTCCAGGGGAACAAACATCAGGACAAAATCCACACTCTGAATGCCGTGAATATTCTGGTACCCCTTCTCACTGAGCATCTTGATGTGGCGGCGTATCGAGTCGACATGCTGGGCAAGAAACTCCTTCTGAGTGACAGGATCCTCTGCTTTGTTGTATTCTGTGTACGCCGTGAGCGACACTTTCGAATCGATCACCAGATGCTTGTTGTCGGGCAACAGGATTACCACGTCAGGTCTCTGTGTCTTCCCTTCCTGCCCCTGCAGGGACTCCTGCACAAGGTAATGCGTCCCTTTAGTGAGGCCGGACCGTTCGAGAATCTGCTCCAGAATCAATTCACCCCAATCCCCCTGTGTTTTTGACTGCCCTTTGAGAGCCGTCGTCAGATTCGACGCTTCGAGCGTAATCTGCTGGTTCAGGTCGGTCAGATGCCTGATTTGTTCCGCAAGCGTTGCGCGTTCGCGTGCTTCGCTGGCGTATGTCGTGGAGATCGTCTTCTCGAATTCGCGGATTTTTTCTTGCAGAGGCGTCAGGAGCGCACCCAGATTGTCTTTGTTCAACTCCGTAAACTTGCGGCTTTTATCCTCCAGAATGTCGTTGGCCAGGTTCTTGAACGCCGCGGTGAATTGTTCCTGAAGCTCCCGTACCTGATCCTTCTGCTCCAGCAGTTTTGATTCAGTGTTTTTCATCTCCGTCTCTGCCACAGCAAGTGAAGACCGGGTCTGGACGAGGGCAACGCGTTCCCGGGAAAGTTCATCCTGAACCCGCCCGATCTGTTCTTCCAACAACGACGATCGCTCCTCAGTCTTGCCCTTCTCGAGCTGCAGCGAAACGATCTGCGTGCGCAGTGTCTCAACATCCTCCCTGGGGACACCACGATGACGCTCAAACCGGAGCTTCAGAACGAGATACGTCAGAAGCGCTCCAAAGGCAAAACTGGCGAGAAGAAAAAGAATGTCCATGGGGATTTCCGTTCACTGTCCGGGAAAACCGAATACGCCCAGCAGCACATCCGCAAGCGCCCGCACAACCTTACCGATTGGCAGGATATCGATGTGCAGCAGCTGTTCGGCCAGAATGATGGCAAACAACCCGTACGTCCCGTACCGGAAATACCGGTGGGCATTGGGCGTATCGCCGATGTTCAAAACGCTGAGAAGGACATGCGAGCCATCAAGCGGCGGTACCGGGATGGAGTTGAACACAAACAACCCGAGATTGATATAGATTCCGGCAATAAGCGTATTGAGCATCCACCCGTACACGGTATCACCGTCATAGGGGAAGAGGGCAAGGGCAAGGGTGAGTACCGCCGCACCGAGAATGCTGAGGCCGAGATTGGAAAGAGGTCCGGCAGAAGCGATGAGCGCGTCATCGCGGCGAGGATTACTGAGCTTCGAACGGTCGATCATCACCGGCTTGGCCCACCCGAAACCGGCAATCACGATAAACACCAGTCCCAGCATGTCAATGTGGACGAGCGGATTAAGCGACGCTCTCCCCATCAGTTTCGCCGTGTCATCGCCGAGCCGTGACGCAACATATGCATGCGCAAACTCGTGGATGGTCAGCCCGAGAATGATCCCCGGGAGTAGCAGGAGCATGCTCTCAACACTCAATAAGCCCATATCAAGGTTCTTTCCCGCGGAACGGTGTTTACATGCGTTTCGACCGCAACACAACTCTTCCCGGACTCACATGATGTTTCTCGCCGTTCGGGAAAATTGCCTCCACCCATACCCCGCGTGGTGACGTTATCGTCATCTCATACAGCTTTTCGGTTTGTCGCCATTGGACGGCAATGAGTCCGGAAGGGCTGTTGAACGACGCCAGGGTATACTTCAGAGCGCCGGGACTGGGAGCAACATACACTTTCCGCCAGCCGACACTCCCCGGTTGTTGCCTGATCCCTGCAAGGTAGGCAAACTGCCATTCCATCAAATGACCGAGCATAAAATGGTTCATGCTGTTTGGTGTGCCGGGACGGGCATCCCAGCTTTCAGGCAGCGTGGTAAACCCCTGTTTCACCATGTACCCGTATCCGCCACGCTCTTCACGCGCATACACACGATGGAGAATGTCATTCCGCCCTGCTTCAGCCAGTGTGCGGACGAAGAACACCTGAAGCACTTCTCCCACTGTCTGCTGCCATGCACGTTTTTCAAGATCGTCTACGATACCCTTGAGCACTGCCGGACGGTCCTGCTCGGGCACCAGTCCAACCCAGAGTGCCACGCTGTGTGCCGCCTGGCATGAGCCGTTGTTCCTGACGATCTTGGTGGTGTCATTGTAGAAGTGGCGCTGAAAATCCTTTCGCACTTTTTCAAACAGACCTCTGTACCGTTTTGCATCGGCAGGTCGTCTTAAAACGGTTGCCGCATCTGCAACGGTTTTCGCGCCCAGCGCCCAGATGGCGGTTGCACTGACCTCGTTCGGCGTCCAGCGGGACGGGCCATCACCCATGCCGTGACCGTAGTCATACCAATCGCCGAGGTTGCTCGTGATAATCCCGTCCTTTGCCAGGGACGACAGATAGTCGATGTACTTCTTCATGCTTTCATAATTGGATTTCAGGACGGATGTGTCGCCATACCATTCATACACATGCCAGGGTATCAACACACCGGAGATGCCCCATTCGGGCGCTTCGTTCCAGTACCCGTGCGGCGGGATCCCTACAAGGTAGTTCGGACAGTTTGTCGGAATATGCCCGTCCGGCAGTTGTGTATCCCGCACGTCCCGTGCAATTTTTGCCAGCCAGGTGCGGATGTCGAACCGATAACTCATCGCACGCGCCATGTGCCAGTTTTCTTCCTGCCAGCCGTTTTTCTCACGATGCGGACAGTCCGTGGCAACGTAGCTCATGTTCGATCGGATCGCCCAGTCAATCATCTGATGTGCGCCATTCTGCAGCGGATCGGAACTCATAAATGTTCCGGCCACAGCATTGGCCGCGCGGACATGCACAAGATCCATACTTTTCACAACAGGCAACCCTTCGGGATTGGGATAACCTTCCGGGACCGCCCCCGTAACTCCAACATACTGGGACCCCACATAGCAGAAAAGAATCTGATGTGACTCCGGTCCCCCGCCGCGCAACGTGTAGTCGTGCCAGATATCCTTTCCCGTTCCCCATGTATAGGTGAATCGGACCTGCCCGGTGGAGTCCATGTATTCACAAGGCTTAAACCGTATGGTATTGCCCGCATCACCTTCAACGGTGAATCTCAGAAGCGCAGAGCAATTCTGCGGAAACACATACGTAAACTCTCCTGCCCGTGGGTTCTTTATTTCGGACGGCAGAAAGACCTCGAAGGCTTTGAGCGGGGGGGCCGCGTATCGTTCTACCACGCCGGGCGGAGGAGGAACGGGCAGTACCGGTTTCCATGACTGATCGTCAAAGCCGGCGGTGTTCCACCCGGGTTGCACCCGGCGCGCATCATAATCTTCCCCCGCATAAATATGGGAAAACGTCAATGGACTCTCCGACCATTTCCAGGCACTATCGGAGGTGACTGTCCGGACTTTGCCGTCGGCCATGGTCAGGCGCGCCTCAAGCCAGAAGAGATAGGGGTGGGCACCGGCGAAATCCGGCATGGCATCGGTCTTGACATACCGATTCGAATCGTTCGCCGCACCGACATACCAGAATGAATTTCCCAGCTGTGCCCCGATCACATTTTCACCTTGTCTCAACTGGGAACTGATGTCAAATTCCTGCCAGTAGAGTGTCTTGTTGTACTGCGACCAGGGTTGATTGACGAGTGATTCGCCAACACGTTTGCCGTTCATCGTCAACTCGAAATGGCCGAGGCCGATTACACGAACCGAACCTGAGAGAGGCCGGTCGGGCAGGGTGAACGATGTGCGAAGTAACGGGCATGGCGTTGCCGGGGAGTTCTGCTCAGCGCCAAAGGGGATGATCCACTGGCTCCGGTGACTGTCGGACCCGGCACGCGGCACCGCTCGAGCACTCCCGCAGAGTGCCCCGATGCAAACCACAAGCCACAAAATGGTACTACAGACCAGGATCTTCCTGTTGAAGCGATTGTACAGTTCAAGCAGATGGGGTAGTTTCATAGACGATACTGATTGCCGGGATTTGGGGAATGGGATTCGGACCGAAAGGCACCATAGGGAACAAGATACGCAGTACAATCCGGGGTCGCAACCTTATTACACCTGACGGATTTTCATACTTTCATTATAACCCCGCTCACCGAAGGGTTGAAGCGCTTCCAGCCAGATCTGCTCCAGGAGCGTGAGTTCGTCGTCCACATCGAATCCCTCATCATCTTTGATCCGGACCTCTTCCAGAATCTCGAAAAGGAACTTGTCCGGACCGTACGTATCCCAGTCACGCTGCAGGGCTGTGTTGTCATGCCATCCGATTGTCAGCATGAACCTGTGACGGTTCAGCGGTCCTTCGAGGTTCAGACTGCTCCCCAGCATCACTTTGCCGTTTGCTGTGTTCTTAATCTGAAACACTCCCGCCGGCTTTTTCCGCTCCCTGTATTCCCTTTTTATCTCCTGCCGCGTTTTCAGTTCATCTCCACGATTGGATCGTACCTGATACGTAATGCCGGCGTCACATCTGTGGTCCGCACTCTCGTCATCGCCATCACGCCGCGTTCTTCGACAAGTTTCACCTTCAAGCCTATCGCCCTCGGCGGTATGCCTTAAAAGTCTTGACCTCTTTTCTTCTCATATCCGAAACCGGTCTCGATCTGTATCAAACCCGGTGGTGCTTTTTCTTCTTTCGGGTCAGAGTAATACCTCCGAACCCCGCGATAACAGCGATATAGAATCCTAAATCATACCACCAGCCGGTATTAGCCGGTTCGTAGATCCGAACACCGTCTTTAAACAAGCCCACGATCAACGAGATGGGGGCGATCCAGCCGTGCCAGACGCCGGAGAAGAAACCGGCGGGTTCCTGTGTTGAATATGTGCTCCCACCAGGAAAGCAACCGCTGAATGTTATCGTGATTACAACGACACACAGTAAAGCGACAAGTATTTTTCTCATGGTCACCTCTTTGATCAGACAAGTTGTCATGGCTGAAACGTAAGGGGTTTGACTGTTCACTCCCGGGCCTGGCCCAGACTCTTTGCGAGGGCACGGATCGGGCCAAGTGCCGATTTGTAGCCGATGGCGATCACCTCTTCGGCGCGGTCGAATTCAAGAAGATGCACCGAACCCAGCGGCGGCCGGATGAGAATCTCCGGCTGTTCGATATCCAGCCGGCTCTCCGTGAGGCGTACCTGCATGATATGCATCGATGCCAGCAACACTTCGGTCATGCTGGGAAGCGGATCCTTATCAAGCCACGCGCGGACCCGAACTACCGCCGGATGTTCTGTTGTTTGAAGTCCTTTCCCCATGCGCGAAGCGGCCCAGACATAATTCCTCACACCAAGACGGGCAAGAGCGGCGCTGCGCTTCTGTCCGGCCCGTGCTTTTCGCCTGTGCGCCTTGCCGGCGACAATTTCATGATTAAGGTCAATCGCGACAACCAGGTCTGCTCCCAGAGCACGGGCTGCATCGACCGGCACCGGGTTGACAAGTCCGCCATCAACCAGAATCCGGGAATCTCTGCGTACGGGGGTAAAGATGCCGGGGACGGAAATACTGGCGCGAACCGCTTCGACCAGGTTGCCCTCACGGATAACGACCTCTTCCCCGTTAGAGATGTCGGTGGCAACCGCACAGAACGGGACGGGCAGTTCTCCGATGGACTGTAACGGCACATGGGTGCGCAGAAACTCCGCGATCTTCTTCCCATTGATGAGTCCGGATCTGGGGAATACCGGGTCGAACAATGAGCCGATGGATCTCCAGTCAAAGTTCCGGAAGGCATGCTCCAGGGCATCGAGTCTGCCTGACGCATACACGGCGCCGATCAAGGCGCCCATGCTGGTCCCGGCCACCACATCCACCTTGATCCCCATCTCTTCGATCGCGCGGATTACCCCGATATGAGCCAGCCCCCTGGCCGAGCCGCTGCCCAGAACAAGTCCAATCTTCGGCCGGGGTGTTGTGGATTCCGGCGGGATCCTGATACGAGGCGGCGTCATATTCTGGCAAAGTCCCGTGCTTCTGGACCCCACGGTGCAGCATGCTGTATGGCCGCCACCACTTCATCTGCCCGGCTCACGTGGCTCCACATTGCCCGGTGACGGACATCCATAAAGTTTTCCCGGATCGCCCCCTCGAGAAATGTCAGAAGGGGATCAAAAAAACCGCTGATATTAACAAGCACGATCGGGTTCACATACAATCCGAGGCGTTTCAGGGTCACAGCTTCAAAGAGTTCCTCCAATGTACCCGAGCCACCCGGGAGCGCAACAACCGCATCCGTATTTTCGATCATTATCCGTTTGCGCTCATGGAGGTCGTTGACGAGACGTAATTCCGAGAGCCCCGGATGGCCCCATTCAACATCATTCATAAAGCGGGGGAGGACGCCAAGAACGTGTCCACCCTCCTTGAGCGCCCCGTCGGCAAGCGCGCCCATGAGCCCGCTGCCTCCACCGCCATACACCAGAGTTATACCCTCGCGTGCCAGAAGCCGGCCAAGCTGTTCGGCGGCTTCGAAATATCGGGCGTCGACCTTCCGGCTTGAGGCACAATAGACACAGACTCGTCGAATGGCGCGCGGAATGGTTGTGCCCTTGTTCATCGTTTTTCCTTTCGCCCGCCCTCAGGAGGACTGTCAGGTGCCGCACGCTCGTTTTCCTCTTCTGCTTTTTCCACGATCCGACGCAACATTCCGCCGAACACCAGCTGATGCAACGGATACATCATGTACCAGTAGACGAGTCCAAACAACCCCACCGGATCGAATATTGCTGTTTGACGGATCACCGCGGAAGTGTTGTCTCCAACAACTTCGAATTCCAGCCATGCTCGTCCGGGCAGTTTCATCTCGGCCACAAGCCGCAGGAGGCGGGATTGTTCAAACGCTTCAACCCGCCAGAAGTCTACAGTGTCTCCGACCCGAAGGTTTTGCACAGTCGGACGCCCCCGCCGCATTCCGACGCCTCCGACGAGCAGATCGATAAATCCCCGAAGCTGCCAGAGCCGATTCCATGCGTACCAGCCCGTGTCGCCCCCGATCCGTTGGATCGGAGTGAACGCTTGCGTGGGAGTCATTGACACATGAGCCGTTCGCGAATCAACGAGTCGGGTTCCGAATCGAATACCTCCCCAGGAACGCACGTCGCCCGATGAAGACAGAGCATCGGACCAACGGGTTGCGGCAAATTCTTTGTCTTCGTTGGTGAGTGCGTGACGGATGGCGTCCTCGATTCCCATCGGGCGGACGCTGAACACACTGAGCGCAGCAGTATCCCGAACCACCGTGGAATGAACAATACTCTCAATCAGGGTGCGGCCGATACGGGCATACAGGGGTGTGACCAGCCCCAGCCACAAACTGGAGAGGAATGGTGTGAGCGCGGGCACCGGAATCATCCGGAGCCGCATTCCCCGGGCGCGAGCATAGGTACGCATGATATCGGCGTACGACACCTGGTCAGATCCGCCAATCTCGTACACGCGGTAGTCGGGAACGGGCAGATGCACTGCCGCGGTCAGATACGCGATCAGGTCCTCGACAGCAATCGGCTGTGCCGGCATGGAGACCCACCGGGGTGTGATCATCACCGGCAATCGTTCCACCAGTGAACGGATCATTTCAAATGACAGGCTTCCTGACCCGATCACAATCGACGCGCGGAACTCCAGGACGGCCACTCCCGACTGGCGCAGGATGTGTCCCACTTCCTGCCGGCTACGAAGGTGCGGCGAGAGGTCCTGCGTATCATCCCCCAGTCCCCCGAGGTAAATGATACGCTCGACGCCTGCCGCCTTTGCCGCTTCCGCGAAATTATGCGCAGCACGCCGGTCGTTCTCTTCAAATGACCCCGTGGCACCCATGGAGTGAATAAGGTAGTACGCCACGCGCACGCCACGCAGAACAGGATCGAGACTGTGCCGGTCGAGCACATCACCCGGAACAACTTCGGTTGATGGACTGACTTTGGGTCTGAGAAACTCAGGCCGGCGAGCGAGGCAGCGCACACGACATCCCTTCTGCTCCAACGATTGCAGAAGTCGTCCACCGACATACCCCGAAGCACCCGTGAGAAGTATAAGGGGAGAGTCGGAATCAGGAGTGACGGGCGCGTTTGTGGATTCGCTGTTCGATTGTGGGTTCATGCAGCTATCAGCGCTGGTAAGCGATTACTTCTGTTGTTTGTCATCCGGGGGAGGGTCATCGTGAAAACTGTCGGATATCGATGCACCATGTTGAATTCTGTAGACTATCCGTTCGATTCTCTTGACAAAGGACAACACCCTGCCGATAAATCCTTTCTGTCTGAAGTTTAATGTTGTTTGTATGTCCTCGATCTCCTTGCCGAGTTCTGCCTGAAGCGAAGGCGATTTCGTAATGGAAAGTACTTGCGAGGGATACACGCTCCTGTGTCCTGAAATGAGAAAACTGACCACACACGCCAGCGTTGCATACGGCGCGACGGCAGGGCCAAAGAGCTCAACAGCAAGAATACTTGCGGCAATGGGGGTGTTGGTTGCGCCGGCGAGGACGCTTACCAGACCGATCGCCGCGAACGTTGAAGGACTCAGGCTGAGGAGATGAGCAAACGTCACCCCGGCTGTCGACCCGACAAAGAAAATGGGCGTGACGATCCCGCCACTCCCTCCAAAGTTGAGTGTGAGAGCTGTAAAGAGTGGTTTAACGAGAAAAGCATACCAGTCCGTATCTCCTCCTCTGAGACTTGATTCGACAGTCTCCAGGCCAAGACCCAGGTAGCGGGTTGAAAAGATATACGTCAGGCCAATCAGGGCTATCCCGCCGAATATGCCTTTGATCGGTGACCAGACCCGGATTCGGGCTGCCAACCGTTCCCCCCACTTGAGCATTTCGATGAGAAAGATCGAGCAGAGCCCGAAGAACAGTCCCGCGAGAAGAACCTTAACGAGAAACATCTCCGTAAAATCCGGGACGACGGTGACGGGTTGATGGAAATACATAACCCCGAGAGAGCTTGACACCTGGTACGCAGTGATTCCGGCGATAAACGAGGGCAACAAGACGTCATACATAATCGCCCCCACAAACAGGACTTCAACCCCGAAGATTGATCCGGCGATCGGCGTTCCAAAAACTGAAGCAAACCCTGCACTGATTCCACAGATTACCATCTTCTTGCGGTCATGATCGTCAAACCTGAGCAGGTCGCTGAACAGTGACGTTAAACCGGCCCCAATCTGCGCGCAGGGCCCCTCCTTGCCTGCTGAACCTCCCAGCGCGAGAGTGATTACGGTTGCAACAAGTTTCACCGGCACGACCAGAACGGGAATTTTCCCGGCCCGCTTGTGTATCGCTTCGATTACCTTTTCCGTGCCGTGCCCCCCCGCGTCGGGGGCGAGGTATTTGATCAGGAGCGCACTGATGAAGAGGGAAGCCGGCAGCAACCAGAAAAAGTTCGGGAACTGTGCGCTGAGGCCCGTGCTCCAGGTTAACAGTTTGAGAAACAGGGCGACGGCTCCGCCCACGATGGCCCCTGCCACTGACGCGAGGATTGCCCATTTCACAACGCTGATGAAGAGAATCGTCGATTCTGCAATCGACTTCTTCATAACAGTCCTTTTATCCGGCATCCTCACAGGACACCTCCGCTCCCTTCGTCAATAAAATAAAGACGGCTGTCCTCGATCCGAAATAGCAGTGGAGCGACCACGATACTTGGATACCGCAGCCGCAGGCGTTTCACCTCGCTCAAGGTGAAATCAACCTCGTTTCCAATTTCGAACATCGGGGCGAAGTGAAAAAAATGATCCTCAGCCTGTTGCTGCGACCATCCCGCGCTCTCGACCAATCCGTTAACGAATTGTTCTTTCCGTGCAATCAGGTTGACCATGCCGCATTGGTTGTGGCCGATCAGCGCAATCGCATGAACACCTCCCACCGCCACAGCATACGATACCTTGAATTCGCTATACCGCAGGTTAGCGCCCCCGGCCCGTATGATAAACGCAAAATTGTCGGGTATATGGAGGTGTTTCCTGTTATCCATACACATCCCGATGAGCAATTGAGCGTTTGTGTACGTTTCAACTTTTCTGTTCAGATTTTGATATTCAAGCAACAGCCCAACAGGATTGTCCCGGTACTGCGGGGGAATATCAGCCTTGGTGTTTATCTCCATCAATCGATGCATTCGATCGTCCTCCGTTTTACTTCTTCAAGAATCGAACCTGAGAGCGCCGGGAACCAGCCAGCGTAACGATGTGCCTTTCATGCGGTCTTCTCTTCTATCCATCGGATCATGACATCAAGGGCCATACCGACGTACCACTCATGGATCGTTCCCTCTTGTATAGAATTCAGCAGCGCGGTAGTAGAAAGCCGCATTCACGGATCGCCCTTCTCGAACGGCCTTGTCCGCAAGCTTGAGCATTTCTCTCTTCCAATCCTCGAAATCTGTCACCCGCGATCCCGCCTCGACCATATCCTCGAATCTGGTGTACCCGAGGGAATACCAGCGATTGAGTTGAAAATTGAAGAGCTGTTTCCTGTGGAACCTGTGATAACCGATGGGAAAGAAAAACCGCGCAGTGCTTGTGTCATGTCCTGCTGGGATTCCCTGTTCGTTCATTAGAGTTGTTTTCCACAGTACTTGCAGTGTACGGCATCCTCATCGTGCTTGTCAGCGCTGCAGCCACGACAGGCCCTGATGGCTCCTCTTGATTTGAACACCTGCGACATTTCCACCGTGACGATGCCGGTCGGGACAGCGATAATGCCGTATCCCATAATCATGATGACGACGGAAAGGAGTTGTCCCAGGACGGTCTGGGGTGTGATGTCCCCGTACCCGACTGTCGTGAGCGTTACAATTGCCCAGTAGATGCTCTTGGGGATGCTGGTGAAGCCATTCCCCTCTCCTTCGATAAGATACATGAGCGATCCAAGGATCGTCACAAGCGTAAGGACGGTGAAGATGAAAATGGTGATCTTCCGCCGGCTTGCGCGGAGAGCCTGAACGAGGATTCTGCTCTCTCCGACATACTGCACCAGCTTGAGCACGCGGAAGACCCTGAGGATACGCAGGAGCCGGATAACGAGCAGATACTGCCCGCCCGGGTAGAGAAGGCTGATGTATGTCGGCAGGATTGCAAGAAGATCCACAACGCCAAAAAAACTTCTTGCATAGAGCATGGGCCGGGTGACGGCAAAAAGACGGAGCAGATACTCAAACGTAAACAGGATGGTAAAGAACCATTCGGCATACATCAACCATTGTCCGTACTGCGCCCGAACAGGTTGCACGCTGTCCAGCATGACAGCGGCCACGCTCAGCCCGATGAAGACGATCAGGACAATGTCGAAGCGTCTTCCCATCGGCGTATCAGCTTCAAAAATGACCTCGTGGAGCTTACGGCGCCAGGTGGAAAACGTACCACGCGAGTCTTGAATGGTCATGTCTCGAGAAAACCTCTTGAAGGGAGCTTTAAAGTACGCAACATGCTACTCACTGTCAAAACACCTGTCCTGCAAACCGGGGTATCCCCAACCGAGAACCGGCCGAGTCCCGCTGACTGATTCGCTTCCCAGGTTTTACGTTTGATCACCGCGGCCGTTCGATGCCGTTCTGGCGAGTCGTGCGATATCCACATTCTCCAGTATCGGTTTTGAATACCCAAATAGGGTTGCATGTATCATTGCAGTCCCGAGATCTTCTGCTGTGCACACAGCCCGCGGGAACAGGGCTTTCCAGATCGGATACGGCCACGCCACTACTTTGAAAATCGGATGTACATTCTTCTGACCCCGGGTCGGTTTAATAAGTCCCGGCCGGAATGCATATATCCCCTTGAACGGGAGTCTCCTCAGGTGATTTTCGGTCCTTCCTTTTACTCTCGCCCACATGAGACGACCCCTTTCCGTACTGTCTGTACCTGTTCCCGACACGTAGCAAAATGTCATTGCGGGATTCAGTCGCGACAATGTCGCTGCCGCATGCATCGTGAGATCATACGTGATCCGGGTGTATTCGGGCTCACTCTTGCCGACGGACGAGACACCCAGACAGAAAAAGCATGCATCGTAACCCCTGAGGTGGGCTTCAATTCCGGACAAATCGAAGAAATCCTGATGCATCAATTCCTTCAACCCGGGATCCTCCGCCAGGCACGGCTTTCTGCCGACAACCAGGACCGATTCTACCGCGGGATGCTTGAGAGTTTCGAAAAGCACTCCCTCTCCGACCATGCCTGAAGCTCCGAATACGATTACCTTTATCTTCATTGTCTCACCATGGTTCAATACGATCGGTGGAACATGCCGAGAGGAGATTAGGGACACACTCTATACTAAGAGTTGTCGTGTCCTCTGGCAAGAGTGATGGTACCGGACAGGATCGTCTTCAACCTTGGATTCCTCTCCTACGATCCTCATAACATATGTACCGTTGTACTCATGGTAGCCCACTTCCACCCAGAGCTCTTTTCCCGGTTTGGTGACTTTTCCGGTTACCTGACGGGCATATTTCTCCTCGCTTGTGCAGACCTTCTCTATTGCCTCTCTTGTTCCCTCAATGAGAACGGTGCCGCCCATATTCTTGATGGCATTGGAAGTGTCCTTGAACTCTCCATCCTGGCTCCGGCGACCACGGGTACCATCAAGGAACCGACAATGCAGAACATCACCATGCTTCTCATCGTATCCTCCATAGTGTGAAGTGGCGTGGTTCTTCAGCAAGGTGACCTGTTATGGAAAGCTGTAGATGCCCCCGGGCTAAGACTTTACTACATCATTCACCGCCCGGCGCGCAGAATGTGGTGTCGGTGTGGAACGGCCAAGCCGGAAGAGCATCTGCGGTTTTTCGTTCTTGATGTTCACAGCAGTAATAAACTGGGATTGCACCGAGTCAATTTCCATAATTTGACTCATCGGATGCAGAGATAACCCCATTCGGGTGGCGGTCAGGAACAGGCGTGCGAAATGGCGTCCCACCATAATCTCATCCGCTCTTGTTGTCCCGCGGCTGCAAAGAAGTCCGATTGCCTGGGAACTGAACGCACCCTCCCGTATTGACTCGACCGTTCGTTGCAGGAACGACTCGTCGAAGGCAGAGCTGCGGCCGGTAAACATCCGGGCAAAAAACAGTTTCACACCGGTAATACCGAGGTTCGGAAAACTGATACCATCACGGTGTTGTTCAACCTCTTCGTCAGTGAATCGTAGCATTTCGACTGTCTCGGCATGCATTGCACGGTTGTAAGTTTCAATACGCATGGCCTCTGTCATCATTTCTGCAACACTGACAATGAGCGCCGGATCGGTGAACACCTGAAGCGGAAAATCCGCGTCCTCGTATGATCCGTGAAGCATCGTAAGTTCTGCGTCCGTGAGATGCGGTCCCGCATATACACGACGGTTGGTGTGGCGTTTGAGGATGAAACCGAAGAGCGCATCCTCCCGGACTTCTTTGTGTTCTGTCAAAGCAATGTGGGCAACGGGATTCTGCCCGATGTTTTCCAGTGGATCCACACCATGAGGAAACAGCGTAATATCGGCTTTCAGTCCAAAATGAGTTGCGGCGATGGAGAGGGTTTCGAGAAATGCGCCCTGGCTGATCATGATCTGCCGCGCCGGCGGGTCTGTGTGAGGAAGCAAACGACCGGGGTCAACATACAACTCTATGCCGTCTCCGCGGAGATCTACAATCCATGGTTGTTTGTTGTGAGAATTTGGCGCAAGCATAGCGTACGACACAAGTATGAGCCGGATGTCCGTGTTCTCCGGCAGACTGGAGGGACCGTTCCAGGGAGCGAGAGCATCAAGGGGTTGATCAGCGCAACCCGTGATCGGGGAGGGCAGTAGTACACTGACACCCCCTGCCCCGAGAATTTTCACAAAGTCCCTTCGGTCCATATATCACCTCATTGTTCTGTGCACACCATGATTACCCGATCAGCGACCATCCCGCACGTCCCGGAACGTCCAGAACGAGGATTCGGACCCGGTGAGCCACCGGATGTTTGAGTTGAAGTGTGCTATTCATACGGTTTGCCCTGGGAATGGTGTGCAAAGGTTCCGGGGTACGATGGTGCAAGCTCGGCTCCGTGGACTGCGAGCAAACGCTGCGTTTCGTTAGCGTTAAACGTCGCCATTCTCTCTCCTCGTTCATTCGGGAACTGTAAGGGATTCGCCGAATCAGGGACCCCCGGTGGCGGTGCTAGTCCGTGCGGAAGATTACCTGACCTGGCGCGCGAAGGAGTTGAGTCACTCCAGCACCGGACCTCACGCGAACGATCGCATCAACGGAAACGTCAGGCCCCCAGTACGGACCATTCCTGACAATCCGGCAAATCTGGTTGGGTCTTAATTCCCCCGGAGGCATCGTTTGTTTCTGAAGCCAGGCCTTCCAGATAGTATCTCCATAGACCAGCCACACAGCATCGGCAGATAGTGGTACGGTGAGCCTCGCTGTATCCGTCGCGGTAAGATAGAACACCCCTTGCAGCGGACGTCCATCAGGAGGACTGACAGGCATGAAGTCCCTCCAGAGGAATGTAGAAAGGGTAAAGTGCCTTCCATCGGCTCTTACCGTATCACGGGCCGCCAGAAGTTCTGCTCTGGGTATGTCCGGCGGCATCGGGGCTAATGGCTCACCGGCATCGGAACAACCAACAGACCAGACGATCATAAGCACAACGGTGTATTTTTTCATAGGCGCTCTGGTGAATCCCCTCATCTCATACCTCCTGGTTTCGCCGGTCCGTGAGTGTGGGGCTGACTTTGAATCACATGGAGACTCAATATTAGACGGACAACCGAGAATGTCAACATTTCCCACAACACCCCCGCCAGCCGCCAGGATGGTCTTTCGGGCAGAACAGGATGGCAACCGAACACCTCGATTTTAGAGTACCAGTCTCTCATACTCGTACTTGACCATTTCGTGGCCGTATGTTCTCTCCAGACGGCGCACGGTGAAATGCCCCCTTGCCATGTTCTGGAAATGATCGATAAAGACGAGATTGATGATCGCCCCACCCGCAGCCCCGACCACGGGGACCGCCTGAAGGGCCACTTTTTCTGAAACCTGAATCCCAAATCGTTCTGCGATCTGAATGACGAGCCGCACGAAGGGGGGAGCACCCTCCTTGGCGATTCCTCTCTCCGCAATGTACTGGGCTGCCTCTGATATCGCCTTTGCCAGCGCCGCCCGCACTGCAAAGTAGCCTGTCTCGGAAGCATCATCATGCGGTGCGCGTCCGCCCAGCGCAAACACTTCCAGGCATGCAAGTTGTGATCGCGTTTCTTTCAAGTCTTCCCCGTGGCTCCGCGCGATATCAGCAATTGATCGAAGCATGATCGTGGTGGAGAGGGGGAGTTCGACAACCAGCGCAGGCAGACCGAAGGCGCCACCGCCGGCCCCGGTCGCGACCGCAGCGATCTTGTGCAGGAAATCGCCCGAATTCCGATTCCTTGGAGTACCCATCGTGTGAAGAGCAACTGTAAGTGCAGCGTGGAGCGATTTCTGTGTGGCTTCGGTAACAACCTGCCGCAGTCTTTGCGGCAGCAACTCAATCCCCTTTTCGACTGGTTTGCCAAGCAGGTGTACCACTTTTGCGGCCAGACCCGGGTTTTCTAAGATCTGTTTTGCTCCACGAAGTTCTTGCAGGTCTTCAAACGACATCGGCATACACTCATCTCCATCCTCTACGCTGACCTCCCGCTCGATTCACGGTGCGGCGGAAGAAGTGCCAGCAGATCCGTTATTCAGAAATCTGCCCGTAAGTCTCTTGTGCCACTGTACGTCATTCCAGTTTTCGAACTGCGGTTGCACGTAGTTGTGCGGCGTCCACCCCCACATCCTGTGTGCAATCGCACCATCGACACTCATTTCGGCCCACTCAAGCAGCCATTCCCAATCCAGATCGGGATGATCGACATAGTACCAGGTTGCCCATGATTCGCTGGTCGTAAGCGGCATACCCTGGCGGCCGGCCCAGGAAGAAAAACTGGCAAGCTTGTGCTGCTGCTTCTGGAAGGTCATGGGCATTACCGCATTCCGGGCTTTTCGGCAACGGTCGCTGAATTCCCTGAACCATGTATCGTCGGTGTACATGCCGTGCGTCACCCACTCATCGAATTTTGTCCGGTTGATCCACCGTTGATCGGCGTCAAGATAAAAATGGACGTCCAGACAGTCAAAATGTAACGGCACGCTCAGCCATCTCTCATCACCATGGATCGAGGCCGTGAACCGTAACTCGGGGAATTCTCTCTGCAACAGCCTCATCGCTCCATTAAGATCGTCTGAAAGGAACTCGATCTGCTCGGATGTGAACGGAAGCCCTTGGTCCCAGTCCAATCCTACCTTTTCCCTCAGAAGCTGTTTGTATCCTTTTAAAAAGAACGGCACTTCGTTGTGAATGTCAACATAGAGCAGCCGGTCAAACCCAAAAATCTTTTTCCATTGCAGGAGGAATTCTATCCAGATCTCGGCGGCTTCTCTGTGGTCCTGGGGGATACGTTTTACAGCCGGCGAAATCCCCCCCTTCCCGCACCAGTTTGTTTCATCGAACCACCAGGTGCTGAGCGTATAGGAGAGCTGCTTCTTCAGTACCGTGTGCATGAATTCGATCAGCCATTGACCGGCTGGACCGGTGCATGCCTGGCGGTTTCCCCAGGGAAAGAACGGACGCTGCGGGTCAGCCCATTGTAATGTCGTTTGCGGGCTCTCCAGGTCGATCAGATTCGGCAGCGGGTCAATGCGGACCGTATTGTATCCCCGCTCCGATGCTTCGTCCAGGACCTTTGTATAATCGGCGAAGGACTCGCCAGGGAGATGGCGGACGAGATAGGCCTGGTCCCACATCATAATCGTCAGGCGTGCGGGATCCAGCAATTTCCTGCAATCGAACTTCGTTTCAATGTCCGCACTTCTATAGTCTGTAGTACCCGTTACCTGCCGTGGAAAATCCATAATATCCTCTAGAGTTCGTTGGTGCTATTCATGACTCGCTGAACCTCTTCCGGCAACACGCCCGGCCAACCGCCGCGTCGTGTGCCTTCTCGAACAATCGTCGTCAGCAACTCATCAAACCCTTCCGGTTTTTCCGGGAAACGATGCGCATTGTCGGACCACATGTTCTGTCCTTTGTTGAGGAATATCACTCCCGGATGCGTTTGTGCCCAAACTACGTTGCCGGTCACCACCGCGCCGTCAACATTGTCATCCAGGTAGATTGCAAACACCCACTTCTGCCCCTCGATCGAGGTGTTCCCTCGTTTCATGAGGTTGCTGTAGTAGAGGTTTCCCATTCCGGTCGACCAGGAATAGAGCGGAGCACCGTCACTCAGCACTTCCAGATAGTCGATAATGATATTGTGATGAACTTTGTTGTCTGTCGAATGGAGATACGGTTTGAAAGTTTCCCGGGTGAACCGGGAAGCCCGTCCGTCCGGGAAGTCCTCCCAGCGAGTGAAGTATTGCGCTCGTGCTTTCCCGTATGCATCCACACCGCCGGGGTCGGTGAGATCCACGTTGTTTGACCTGGGATCTCCGTTGTAGGCATCCCAGTTGGCGCCGCAAATCTGGACACCGACATAGGGAACATGATTGATGATGTTGAAGGAGATGTCGTTCGAACCGGCCTGATAGACCGTTACGGCTGCGGAATGCAGGTATCCACCCGTGCCGGTGTGATGAATATGGTTGTGCGATATGGTGTTTTTTCTGTTCACATCCTTGAGTCCGGGTCCGTACCCCTGCAGAAGGACGCCGCCGCACCCCATGTGGCCCATCTCGTTGTGAAGAACGGCGATATTTTGCGCATACTTCTCGAGATCAACCGCGTAGCTGCCGCTCCACAGAAACGTGCAATGTGAAATCCGGACGTGCTCTGCATCCTCCACGGAGATCATTGCGTCAGGTAATTCTGCCTGCCGTTTTATCCATTCTTCAGGCCAGACGTCTTCGGGCATTCGATCTGTGTATCTGAACTCGATTCCACGTATGTGAATATTACGTACCAGTCCACTGCCCTCTTCGTCGCCTTGTATGTGAATCAAACGATAGAGTACCGGCGCGATGATTTCGTCACCGGGTTGAATTGTCCCTGAGGTGGGAAACAGATAGACCTTGCCCTCCGAACTGTCGATCGCCCACTCGCCGGGCTCATCAATATACCCTACAGAGTTGAGGAGATTGTAATTCCCCTCCAGGAACGAATCGGCCCAAAACGTGGTGGGATTCTTGCTGTGCCGGTACGCGGTCGACCGGGCGGGATCAATTCCCCGGAGAACGGAGAGGGTGTTCCAGAAATTTACAGGCAGCAGATTCATTTCAATCTGCCCGTCCATCCCCTCCAGGTTGTCCAGTTCCCCCTCCCTGAAGACAAGTTGCTGCCCCCCTTCTCCAACCGGGCCAATGTGCACCGGTTTCGGCCATTGAAACCACTCATCTGTATTGTAAAGTCTCGCGAGCCGTTGCGGTACACCGTTGACGTACAGAAAATGGAATTTCCATCCCTTCCTGACCGAGGCGACGTAGATCCGCCCGGCGAGCTCTTGCCGCATGCCTTTTACTCTCCCGGTCAACAGCTCCCATCCCTCGACAAGTTTCCCACCCATCACCACTGCCTTTTCGCCGGGGTACGCGGCATAGACAATCGGCGCACTCTCCTCGCCTGAATCTTCCGGACGCAGCGTAAACGTCTCATCCCTGAAGTGTCGTCCCTCTCTGAGGAACACGGTCACACCCCCGCCGGGAAGTTTTCCCGTGCGTTTTAGCGACCGGATTTCATCTCGCGCCCGTTCGAGCGTCCGGAAGGGCCTTTCGAGCGTGCCCGGATTGTTGTCGTCCCCTGCCGGAGCCACATAAAACCTATCCCTCACTTCCACGGTCCCGCTGCAGGCTGTCAGAAAGAGGCTTATCCCGACCACGAGAATGCGAGTCATTGTCCGTCTGATCATGGTGGTGTACCTCCAATAGTGCTCATGGTTCATCCCGATGCCGGGATTCCCGTTGTTCGTGTTTCCAGCTCATTCCGTATTAATTCGACACGGGAACGGGTGAGCGGGTAGAAGAGGATGACCACAATGCCAATCAGAAACCCGACCGGCTGTGTGATCACCAGGGCAAGCATCCAATACTGGATGGTCTCGGGCGACTGCAGGATCAGGGCGGCATTAAACCCGGATGCTACCAGCAGAACACCCTGAAACAGCAGCGAGACTGACCACGCGATCTTTTCGGTGCTGGTGTACACGGCCCCGTAGAATCCCTCCCGCCGTTTTCCACATTGTAATTCATCATAATCGCATATGTCCGCGATCATGGAGTTGGTAATCATCGGCATGGTGTTGGTGAAGACTCCGATCAATATGCCTGTCACAACACTGGGCCACTGCATGAAGAGTGTCCAGGAGGATCCGCCGAAGGAAAAGCTGTATCTGATGAAAGATTCTTCGCTGTTCGTGAACGTAAGCAGGAGCGACGCATAGGCCACTGCGCTCATCGCAAGCATGAGCACAAGTGTCATCTTTTTTCCCATACGGGCGGAGAGGGAAGCCAGCGGTGCCATGGCCAGAAAACTGGCGATGTTGATCGTGTTAAAGAACACCGCAAGGAGCGCAGCCCCGGCAAGCTGCTCTCCCCTGCCGATATGGTACACAAAGACGTAATAGAAGAATATCCCCGTCACAGCCATACCAAAGCGTGCAACAAAGTTGCTTGCGACCAGAAGCAGAAAAGGTCTGTTGCCGAGAGTCAACCGGACGGCATCACGCAGGCGAACCTTCGGCTCCTGCCTTGGTACCACGACCCGTTCTCTGCAAAAGAGCGAAGGAATTCCCGTGGCCAGGATGACGATCGCAACGATGACGGCAACGGGGAAAACTCCCTGTGATCCTCGCAGCACCTGGGCCTGATCGCCTTCGAACCACATGCAGAGCGGCATCAGCCACGGCGTCATAAATCCTGCTCCGGCAAAAAAGACGAAACGCCATTTGAAGAGATGAGTCCGTTCATCATAATCGGTGGTCATCTCGTATCCCATGGCGTAATGCGGCACATTGAACAGCGTATACCCCAGCGCCATCAACAGCGTGATCATGAGTGTCAGGTAGAGGAATATCCGCCATTCCGATTCGATGGACCTTCCGGCGGTTCTCCACCACGAATCCTGCTCACGGGGCTCCGGTCCCGTGATGGAATCGTCGGTGGAAGGCGGGTCGGGACTCGCACTGTCAACAGTGGCTTCTCCCGGTGCGATGCTGGACTGTTGTGATACGGCGTTTTGTGGCGGCGCAGTCCAGAGCAGCACGCTCGAGGCGGAGCATATCAGAAGTCCGGCCAGCAACCAGGGACGGCGGCGGCCCCATCGCGAGCGGCTGTTATCTGAAAGATGGCCAATCAGCGGGTCCGTGAGTGAATCCAGGAGCCTGGGAATCGCACAGGCAAGACCCACCAGCACGGCATTCACGCCGAGTGCGTTAACATAGACCGCGTTGACCATGCTGAAGACGCCATAAAGGATGGTGGCATCAGTGAAGCCTCCCAGCCCCCACATGAACCGCTTGTGACGTGGAACCTGATGAGTTGTTGTCCCATTCCCTCGGTGGCGATCTTTCACCATGGTATTGTTTCCGGGAGTTGCTTTGGGGGGACTGCTGCCGTCGTACGTTCCGGGCTTTGTACAACCGACCCTTCGTTACGCTTTTGCTCCTACCTAAAACAGTAATGGATATCGTCCGAACGCCTGGAAAGCCTCGCACATGATCCGGGTGTTCTCCTCAGGAATCCGGATTGCTTCCGGCTGGGGATAGGTCTTCGCCATGAACCCCCCACCCGTACTTCCGAAGGCCTTCATCAGGTGTTTGGCCTTCGCAGTTATCTCTTCAGGTGACCCCACCGGAAGTGTCGTCTGGATATCAACCGGACAGAAGAAACAGAGACGTCCGGCGAAGCGACGGGCCAGTTCATCAATGCCCATGTTGTCTTGCTGGTCGATCTGGAGAACGTCAACACCAATGTCAATAAAGTCTTCAATGATATTGATAATGTCGCCGCAACTATGGAGGAAGAAGTGCATCTTACGGGCATGACATGCGCCGACGACGGCAGCCATGCGTGATTTGAATACTTCCCGCCACAAATCAGGCGCAATGATCAAACGGTGCTGCAGACCCAGGTCTTCAATGGCTATCATGCCATTCGCGCCACGATCCGCAAAACTGTCAACCATGCGTAAACAGCTGTGCATCAACCGATCCGCCATCAGGGTTACTGCCCCGCGCTCCTTGAGAAGTGCAACCATCAGATGCTCGAACCCGAAGAGGTCCAGCATCTGTTGAAAAAGAAAATGCGGAAACATCCCGAGGATGTATTTGTCGGGATTATGGCGGACAGTTTTCTCAAATGTGTCAAACCGGGCGGGTTGGCTGAAATCTGGCAGCTGATATGATTGCACGCATGCAGGGTCCGACAGCGGAAACTCCGTAGCTTCTCCGAAGGTGGCTCCCGGACGATGGTACACAACTCCGAACTCATCCATGTACCGGTCGTTTCCCAGCGGGCGAGGGAAGACATCCCCGGCAGGCGCGGAAAACACCCACTCAAAGTCATCACCGTATCGTGCGGCAGTGACCGGTGTGCGGTTACTGTCAAAGTTGTACGGTATCCGATCTGGAGCGCGAAACTCGATGGCTCGCGTCACCAGGTCTTTGGAACTGGGCATGTGAGGGGATATCCGGGTGGATGCAGTTAACTTATGCCAGCGAAGGATAAATAGCAAGCTCCCCGACAGACGCCGGTGTGCGGGGATTTAGTCGGGTCGACTCCCGCACACCACATCCCGGCGCCATGAAGGTGCGCACATTCGAGGTCAGCGTTCGGCTATGACCAGCATCTCAAAATCTTCGGTTGTAAGAACGTCTTCCCTGGAGAATGCCCCGAGCCTTGCTCCATAAATGTTTATCGTTTTGAAATCCAGGGACTTTAGCAACCAGGTTATCTCGGAGGGGACATAATATCGTTCATTACATTCCAGGGTCCGTGTTTCCCCGGCATCATCGGTGAATGTGGTCAGGTTGTGGTCACGAAAAGTCATCAGGTCAAAGGTGTTCTTGTCGTACGAAGCGTTGCCTTCTTCTGCCGGGGCAGCAAGAAAGTCCTTCACCGAGTGGAACAGAGGGAAGAGGCCGTTCAGGGTCGTCATGATCAATTTCCCGTTACGCTTCAAAGCCCGGGAAGCATTCTGAAGTATCAAATAGTTCATTTCGTCTGTTTCCATGAGGGGGAAGGCCCCTTCACAGATCATCATCGCCAGGTCAAATTCTGCGGTAAATGGCAGCTGTCTTGCATCATGCTTTTGAAAGTCGATCGACAGCTTTTGCCCGGCGGCTTTTTCTCTCGCCCTCAGGAGCATTGAGTCGGAGAGATCGATCCCGGTCACGGTGTAGCCCCGTTTTGCTAATTCAATCGAGTGCCGGCCCGTACCGCAACCGATGTCCAGTATCCGGGTTTGCTTATTAAATCCGATCTCCTTTTCCAGGAAATCACATTCTCCGAGAGTCCCATGGGCAAAAGACTCGTTATCATACTTTTGTCCGTAATTACTAAAGAAGAGTTCATACCACATTGTCAGAATTCCAGAATTGTTTTTTGTCCGGGTACTACGTCGCCGAACGACCGAGCGCTGATACGTTTATGTCCGTTGCGCCAAAGCGATGAGGATGTAATCCGGATGACTTATGCGTTCCTTCCGTTCATTCGATTTCCCAACAGCAGCAGTCGCGTACTTAACGCAATGATATACAGACCCACTGCCGGCCCTGCATCGAACAGATCGCGCGTATCGGGCGGCCAGGGGAATGTCATCACATTCAGGACCATGAGCAGTATTCCAAGAAGTGCGGCAGGGACACTCCACCAGAGTCCAAAATGAGAATTTCCCTTCAGCGCGATCGCGAGGAGCACCAGCGCAGTACCGATAAACAGGTCCCACGCGACATCAATGCCCATGTCTACCAGTCTGATCGATCGTCGTATGAGTTGCAGGAATTCCTGTTCGTTCGCCGGCGAACGCTCAATATACTCCTGAATGCCAGCCCGCACCGCGAGTTGCGATGACATCATCGCGGCAACAAGCGCAAACGCAAGACAGGCAAACACAAAGGCCAACTCGTTGGTTGCGCTCTGTTTTTCAAGTCCAATACAGCGAAAGAGTGAGTACACAAAGACGATTGACAGGATCGGCCATGCCATGGCGAAGACATATGTGGCAATCTGAGGCAATGGCACGGTAATCGCTATGACGTAACACACTGTCCCTGCGATCCCGCATAGACCCCCGACAATGAAGAGACGCGAATACTCATGAGAGCTCATCGTTCGTGTTCTCCGAACTGTTGGTGGTTTCAGGGAAGCCGGTGAACCGTTTCAAGACACTCAGGATGGAAACCAGCGATAGTGTTATCGCAGCACCCAGGAACGCCCATGTGGAGAAGCTTCCTAGGATTTGCTCTATGTGGAACAGGTCACCACGAGAGCCGGAAAGAAATGCAATAGACTCGCACACAAGATCAAACGCGGGCCTCAGGCACAGCAGCATGAAAACGAAACCGAGGGAAAAAGCTCTCCTGGGAAAACCCCGCCGGAGAACCAGTATGCCTGTAATAAGACACACGACATCCAGCATGTACGGAGAAGATGTCATAATGAGTTGTTGCCAGCTGTGGGTGAGGCCAACCGGAGTGATCCATGCCCTCCCGAACTCGCCGACCCAGAAACTTGGAATCAGCTTCATGTAGGTAACCTGACCACCAACCAGGTATGTTGCACCGGCGTGGCTCAACTCATGCAGGGGCGCGTAGGTAAGATACCACAGAATAGGGATGCTCAGGAGAGAGGGGATGGTAGCGCGTAGAGGCCAGTTTCCCCTCAGATACAGAAAAAGCAGAGGCGTGACGACCACCACCAGGATCTCGGACGTAATCAGCAACTGGTTATTCACGAGCCACATTCCTTCAATCTCAATTCCGATTGATTACTCCCCGGGCCGCTACCACCTTGCCGTCCTAGAAGTTGAACTGGGTCCTGATTCCAATCAGTGACAGATCCACGGGCAGACCTTGAGCATGCCGGAGGTATTGCACATGGGTCGTTACATGCACCCATTTGTTGAGGTGATACCGCATGTAGAATTCAAAGAGCAGTTCATTCATCAGCGTTGCACTCGCAGGAGATGTTTCACCGTACGCCGCGGAGAACACAAGTTTGTCTTCGGAAAGAGATGTGATAAGCCTCGCTCCCACACTCCACGCCTTGGCGATTCCGAACCAACGTGCAAGTTTGGGTTCATTGTGATTCCATCGCGCAAAGATGGATAGGCCCGCCGGCATGTTCTGATCAAAACTCAAACCGTACCCATTCCCGTTCTCCGCTGACGGATGGAGATACCCATATATCCTTACATTGGCCTCATAGTCGTCATCCGGAAACACTTTAAACCCAACGCTACCCATTTTTATGAGCTCATTCAGGACATTGTCACCAGAGTTATCTGCACTGGAAAGGCCGAATTGAAGGTAGATACGGGAGAGCAGAGTCGATCGGACGCGTATGCCCGGTGTACTGCCCGGGGCCGGGAGTGCAGCACTGTTAACAAACGCAGCGCTGATGAACTGGGACGTTTCGTCGTTAGCCACGCCGTTGTTATCGAAGTAATTTGTGAGATCGATCTTCCCGGCCGTCAGCGTCAGGTCCTCCTGCAGAAGGGAGAATTCCACCCACGCTTCACCGACCGTAAGACGGTCAAACCCGTCGTTGTCCTGGGTTGACCCGCCATCGGCATTAAGGGGCGTTAATGCACCGACGTGCTGGTCAGGTCCGTTTCCTCCGATTGCCTCGAAATCGAAAAAGAGCAGGGAGTTGCCGCCGAGGCTTGTGTGGGCAAGGATATTGAGGGATCCCGTAGCCGTCGTGAACCTTCCCGCCGGACGGGGGTTCCATTGAAAGATTGACGTTGCTCCCCCGTTAAACCGTAATTGCCCCGGACGCGCTGTAATCGCCTTGAGAAGCGCGTCGACCCGCTTCCGTTTTGAGCGTTGATCTGCCGGGGCGTCCACATCCTCCCCCGATAACGAGGCGAGAAGTTCGCTGAGATCGATTCCTTCCGCCAGGCGTTGTTTTACGGTTTGCAGTTCGCTATCAATGGTGCGAAACTGTTGCCGCAATGAGTCAAGTTGATTCTCTAACCCAACAGTGCGAAGAATCTGCAGAGTATCAACATCCTGCCCGATGGCGGAAGATGTGATCAGAGCTATCAAGATCAAGGTACGCATAAGCATTCCCGGAAAGGCTGTATTTGACATTAATCTCTTTGAACTCACTACACCTGCCACAACACACCTCTATGCCTCTCCTCTTCAACACATGAGTGTGGACGCGGTGTTGCGTGTCAGGCGAAGCCGGTTGTTCATCGTGTGCGCGGTTTCTTCATATGCATACCCCGATCAAGACCCGGAGGCAGACCTTGAGGATATCGCGCAAACAACACAAACTCATTCCAAGGCCTGTCAGGATAATCGATGATTGGATCGTACGATCGGCTGCCTGCCGCGATCGGTCCACCAATGAGCCACATTCGTGACACCATGATCGGCTACAGCCCACCGGAGGACCCGTGCGACTATTTCACCCGACGGTACGTCGTCTCGACCGCTTTTGCCTCCATCCCCTCAGGCGGGATATTATAGGCAGTGATCGTCAGATGGTCATCATCCAGAAGTTCCACTTCCGTTCTCCAGCCCCATTTCGGTTGATGCTCACCAACGTCGTAGTCACCCCGTACGCTGAAGCCGCGTTCGGTAGCCTTGCCTTGCGAGAACATGATGGCGTAGTTCATGTGAAAGTCGTCCACCCATGAGGACTGAAACATATTAGTCACTGCGTTGAAGGCGATCAACTCTTCGCCGTGTCGCGGTTTTCCCTGGATACTGCCTTCGTATGTGTGACGGAGAAACCGGCCTCCAAGGACTCCAGTGAACTCGCCGGTGACCTTCGACTCGTCAGCGAGCTTGCCCGGCTCGAACCAGGTTCGACAGTTCCCCTCCCATTTCCCCATCATGGACTGGAACAACGCTTTGTGCGGCATGGCTATCTCCTTGAGTGGAGTTGTTGGATCATTGTTCACTTCCTGTGCGCACGCAGAATTGCTGAATCCTATCAATGTCATTGTCAAGACCATGCGCTGGAGACTGTTCATGAAACCCCCTCCTCCCGGTGTATACTTACATCTGTTGATGATAGAAGAACGTAAAAAGCAGAGTCTGGACAACGGCTATAAGCGCAAGCTGCCGGTAGAGACCGCCCAGTACCCGGATATCGTCAAAGGGCCATTTCTCAAGATGAGCGAAGTACGCCCGCCCGTCGATCGAAGCGAACGTCAGGATCGCGAGAACAGCCGGAAGAGGGTTGCCACTCCTGAAGCTGATATAGACAAGTCCACGGGCGGCAACATGAGGGAACAAGACCAATGCCCGCTCCAGTACCGACATCCAGGAAATACGTGTACTAAGAACTCCCCAGCCGATGATGAGCTTCCGCTCCACACCGAAGTACACAATGAGGATATAAACCTGGATTACGCCTATGGCAAGTGATGCCAGGGTCGGGAGGAGTTTCTGAATCCTTGTATTCATGACAGTCGCGTGCTCGTGTGCACCTTTGAGGGAAGTTTCACGAGACTATCCCGGGCGCCATGATCATTTACACCAGGGCACTCTCATTTCCTGAATCGAGGGCGAAAACGCATGACGTGCGAAGGTTTTCGGAAATGAGTCGAATTTCATCCATACTTATCTTAGACCCAAGCCCCATGACGTGCAGATCCGCCCGCGGACCTTTCTCGAACGCATCCAGTTCGCTGCTCGCAAACACCTTCAAATCGGCCGCGCGGGGAGCCCGCGACAGCTCGGACAGCAGCTCAAGCCGTTTCTGCTCTACCGGCACGACGGTCTCATTGTCGACCCGCAAAATAAGGTTCAGCTTAGCTTTCCAATTGCGCGTGAGGTGGAACGCCGTGAGCATCGCAAGATCATTGTTGCCCAGATCCATTCGTTCATCCCAGTCCGGAGGAAGATCGCGCAGCCACAGATTCACAGTCCTCTCAAGCCCGAGTCCGACTTTCTCGAATGGCACATACAGAATCAGTCCCCAATTATTAACCTTTGCACGGTCAATAATCATAGAAATATCTTCATCTCTGATCTGGTGCTCCGCGATGCTCATGAAGACAGTGTTCGGTTTGAAAAATGCCGCTGAAAGCGCTTGCATGCTGATGCTGACGGCGTTTCCGAAGCTCTTCCCATCGATGAGTGATGAAGACGTGAAGATGCGCGCTTTGGAGAAATTTTTCACAATATCCGGAATGTACGCTTTGAGCCTCTCCGTTTCGCCCCCCGTCGTAAGGCCCAGTATTTTTATCGAGCCTTTCGGATACGTGATGGAGTAGATAAGACGGTACGCGCCCCTGATCTCCCGCGGCGCTTCGATGGGGATGAGCAGATCCGGTTGCCATGCCCGCTGTTCTTTCTGAGGAGAGAGTTCGTTGGATTTCTTGGTGGCCCACTCCGCAAGAGCGGTGAACAATCCGCTTCGCGAGTCTCCCGTTTCCGACTTCAGCTGTTTCTTGACAAGCATTCCGTAGAACGCGATGATAATTCCTGTGGAAAGCAGGGAGACAATCGGATTAATGATGAACATGACAAACAGCGATCCTGCGGCGCCGAGCATTGGCACGACAATCGGTACACGAAGCGTCGGACGAAAACTCGGCAAGCCGAGGCTCTGCTCAACAAGCACAACCACATTGATCATTGCGTACGTGACCATGAAGAACATCGTTATCAACGGTGCAACCGCATTCAGGTCGCGCAACAGCAACCCGAAAAGGGCGATGCCTCCCGTAATCCACATTGCGTTCCGCGGCTCACCGCGTTTTGTGGTCTTGGTGAGGAACTCCCCCGCCGGAAGTATTTTCTTTTCACCTAACGCCAGGAGCACGCGCGGTGCGCCGATGATCGATGACAGCGCCGAGGAGAACGTTGCCCCGAGCAATCCCGCAATCACAACGGGCTGCCATACCGAGCGGTCTATCAGCACCGTGTAATTTTCCACAAGTTCATCCGGTGACGCAAGGAGGGCTGCCACAAACACAAGACTGACATAGACAATCGTTGTTGAAACAATCGCCGCCATGGTACCGATCGGGATATTCTTTCTCGGGTTCGTCAGTTCCCCGGACATGTTTGCTCCCGCCATAACACCCGTCACCGCGGGGAAGAACACGGCAAAGACCCCCCAGAAGTCTGTCCCGGAGAAATTCCCTTCCGGCGTGCCACGATATGACCCGAACCACTGAAAGTCCCAGTGCAGGGGATGGACGAACAGCGCGGCATAAATGGAGACAAGAGACCCGACGATAATCGCCATGATCACAAATTGAATCTTGAACGCAACACTGGTGCTCACATACGCAAGAACGAACACGAGTCCGAATGCCGCAAGGTCTACAAACAACGCATCGGCCTGCGGATAAATCCACTGAATCCCTTCCCGGAACCCGAAGATGTACATTGCCACCGCCAGCGCCTGCGAGAAAAAGAATGGAATGCCGATGCTTCCACCCATTTCAAGCCCGAGGGATTGTGAGATGATGGAGAATGCACCACCCGCGCCAATGCGAATGTTTGTCGTGATCGACGACATTGCGAGGCCCGTGAAAAAAGTGATCGACGTAGCAAGTCCCACAATAAGAAGAGCCCCGCCCACCCCTGCATTTCCCACGACCCATCCCTGTCTGAGGTACATTATGACGCCAAGAATAGTAAGGAGGGACGGCGTGAAGACTCCCGCAAAAGTCCCGTAAGTTCTCTTATGAGTTGTTTTCATGTTTATCTGGTTGTACTGGGGGCTGGTTATCAATGTTCACAAAGGCACCTCGGGGGATTGCATGATGGGTACTGAAACACAGCCGGAGACCATTGCGTATCTGGAAGCTTATTCACTGTGCGATTCACGCATGAACACCACACAAGCTACCGCATCGGCATCATGCTCGGTTTTGCCACACACCTCATATGTATCGTTCTGGTCATTCGTCTCTACAAGCTGCTCAACAATGTGGACAAAAGCCAGGCAATGCTTATGGTGCTCTTGGTGTCCGTCGGGGGTGGCCCGACCCGCCTAATCGTCCTCTGCTCGATGGCTGGTCGCGTCTTCGTCGACCCAGTCTTCCTCGGTCCAGCTCATCCCCTTCCGGCCCGGGACCTTTCGGGATGGACCTGGACGGTAAAACCCGCAGGACTTCGGCCCGTAGCAGAATGTCTCCTGCCGGAATTTCTGATTCGATGGATTCCACTGGTCGATGATCATCTGGACTGCCATCCTGCTGCCCCAGATGCATGAGCCGCAGCTTCCTTCATACGTCTGCACAGCCAGCCGGCGGTGCCCCCGCTTGCGGTACACCTCAAGCGCCGGTGCAAGGCCGACCCACGGCGGCGACCCGCGGAAGTCCAAAGACGCTCGTGAGACCACCTTGAATCCGCTTACCCTGTAATACGCCACCCATTCCAGATCTGGATCCGCCACCTGGAGGCAAAATCCTTCTACAGTGTCCCCTGCCTGAATTGAGTGTTTGGCGTGGAGGGACTGCCCGATTCCAACCCAAAAATTGCCGGAGGAGCCATCGATCATGCCATCAATCTGTAGCGCGTACCCCAGGTACGAGTGATGGCGCTGGTCGAACGATCGCAAGAGCCGGATCCGGGGCTGGACCGTAACCACGATTCCGGACCATGTCAACTTCTCTGCCATTCGCTCCCCCCGGGTGTGCGCTGCGGCATACTATTTCCACCAGGCACGATCTTCCTCCTCCTTGGCACTCTTGTTCTCGTGGTAGTAGGCATCTCGCCAGGACTGCCAGCCGGACTTCAGATACTTCTCATCCGGGTAGAATTCTCCCGTGCCGATATCAAGATCTCCTGATTCCGGAGCCCTGTAGTCGCCCCAATTACAGACCTGCGGCTTACCGGCATTGTACGCCGTCCAGGTTCCAATGAACTGGTTGTTGGAATAGGAATCCGAGTCAATCTGAATATCGTCATATCTGAGGTGCCCGCGACGATCGACGTACCATGCGGTTGTTACACTTCCCTGAAATACTCCTACATGCGTTTGGCTGCTGTCTTCAAAAAACTCATAGGCCCCCTGCACAATACCCTGCTTCACAATTCCGCTGTCTTTGTACGTATCATCAACACCGAAGTGCATCTGCGCAAAATGGTGGATGCCCGAGATCCTTATAGTCCCGGCAAAGTTGCAGATATTATTCTTGACCATGGACTTGCCGCTGATGGCATATCTATCCGGGTGATCAGGTTCACGAGTTGCCGACATTACCCTGATACGGATGCGCTGATAGTGTTCCCCGATAAAGCCAAAAACCGGCCGGCTGTTGGTCGTCGTCCAGAGCGGAGCAAAGTCAAATTCCGCCACGTTCACTTTGCTTTGGTTTGAAGAAGGCTCGACGTGAGTTTGTCCTAACGCAGGGATGGCGGCAGCAAGTAGGACGGCGCAGGAAAGATTGATCACGTATCTGGAGACCATTGTAGATGTTTCCCTGTCAAGATGAATGGGGCTATGGAGCGGGCACTCTCCGCCTGAGTTCTAGAACTTGTCCGCCTGATCAAAAAGGGTTTTCAAACCATCAGGCATCGATCGCCGCACGACCCAGGCTAAGAACTCGAGAGAATGATCGTGCTCAGGAAAGGTAAAGACATGGATGTTCGTTTTCTCGAGTTCCCTGGCCCTTTGCTGAATCTCTACGACTCCCTCCACGGGGCAGTTCGCATCGTCCACACCGTGAAAGAGGAAGACGGGCATGTCGAGTCGTAAGATTCGTGTCCTGGTCGGCTCAAGTGCCCTGTGTTCATCAATCCAGCGCGTCCCGATCCGGTAGAAGGAATTCCATATCCATTCGTCATCCTTCCTCTCAATTGCTGAAAGAATTTCTTCCAGGCGGGGAGCAAGGATGATGCGAAAGTCTTCGGTCGTCAGAACAGAGTCGCCATTCATGTCGAGATCGCCGAATGTTTTGCCCCCCACACGCGCAATCGCTCTTGCATCCGCACTGTCATACTCGATCCGCTGGATGATTCCATCATTGTTCGTGTCGAAGAACTTTCTGAATGTGATCATCGACGATGCGCCGCTGTGCTGCCAGAGTATGGTCGAATAGACGTCATCCGGGGGTGTGCCGGCGAGAAACACTGCTTCAATCGGAACCAATTGCCGCTCCGCCAGCAGGCTGGCAATAATCGCACCTTCGCTCCAGCCGAGGAGAATGAATTTGCAGGACGCTAATCTTTTGTCATTCCTCAGGTACCTGACAATGGCTTCCAGGTCCCTCACTTTGACCGATGGCGTGTATGACCAGAACTTCTCCCTGTCAACCTTGTCAAAATACGGCGATGTTGTGTCCGGAACCGTATAGCGGGTATTGTAGCTAAAATAGGCAATGCCCCGCCTGGCGAACTCATCGGCAAAATAGTCGTGATATTTGAAAATTGTGCTTCTCCCAATCTTCCGGGTGTTTTCGTACGTCTGCGGACCCGTGCTCGGCACATCAATGACGATTTTGTGCTGGAAACTGGTTGAAGGGATAGTCAGCCTTCCTTCAATGACTTCGCTGTCGAAACTCTGAATTCGCAGGATCTCCTGCGCTTGGATCGGGACGACAGCAAGGATGAGACAAAGCACCGTGGTTTTCATCTGGTTTCCCCGAAGCAGAAATATCGTTGGCAGTTTTGTGGAATACTCTCACTCCCACGTGAGTAAAACCGCACAGATGTATGGATAGATGCACCTCCAGCCCTTCTTGGATGTCAGCGATCACTCTTTGCTGCAACAGGAGCGTGTGCAAGCGCCGAAGGCGACTGACAGCTGACAATTGCCGGGGCCTCGTGTATCAACTCGTCATTCTCTAAGGCGGCTACCATGAAGTGCGCAAAGTCTACGCGGCGCGTGATATTACTCTTGAGAATTGAGTCGCCCACGTGCCGACTCCAAACGGGCAAACCCTGACTCTCCCCCTCTTCGAGGTCACTTCCGCGCACGACCGTCCACCGCGTATCGCTGGCAAATACCCGCCGGCACGCTTCGACCTGATCGTCCAAGTCCGCAAGGCGAATGAGCCGGGCAAACCAGCCGAAGACACTCGCGAACAATTTGAACGACCTCGTGTATACATCCTGCCCGTCTCGCGTAATGTGCCAGCCACACGAAAACACAAGACGCGCACCCGGCGGCGCGTAGTCGAGCACGGCCTGCGCGGTCCCGGTCGAGTACTGTTGGACTCCCCACGGGACCAGGACAGTGAGTACCCCGTCGCACCCTACAATCGCTTTCTTGATAACCTCGCGGTCATCCGTTGCGCCCGGAAAGATGCGTATGCGCCCTTTGAATGCATCGAGTTTCCCGACGCTACGCTCCCGGCAAACCCCGACCACCTCATAGCCCCGATCCAGCGCGTGCTGCACCATGTATTTCCCGAGCTTGCCGGAGGCCCCGACGATACAGACCCTCCTAGGTTCCGTTCCTGAGTGTTTCATAGATTGTATTACTTTCATAAATGTGAATGGTCATTGCTACTTACGTATCGCCACACAACACCAGCGTCTGCCAAACTACTCGAATGGTTCAGGAGCATCCTCAGCGTGATGCGACCAGAATGGCGATACCTCGGGAACCACTGGCCAATGGCGCTGTCGAGGGCAAGCTCACTTTGCCCTGGCCGCACCGGACCTTGAAGCACGCTCCAATGCAACACCTCTACTAAGAGGGATCGTCGTGGTTACGCCTGGTATGCGTTCGTTGGTGTGCGCTAGTTCTCCCGTTGAGCGGTGATCTTACCTGCGATATATCCCATCGGTAGATAGGCTCCTGCCAAATCAACGATAGTAAACCATGCTGGGGAAGGCAGCATGATCACGTTGATGATCCCACCGAGGAGAAACCAGGCACCAACGCCAAGCGCAAACAACATCTTCCGTGTCGTGGCCAGGACGCTCGCAACGAGGGCTCCGACGAACGTTCCGATGGCGTGAGCGAGAAACGGCATCACGAAATTCTTCGGCTCGAACAGGTGCATCGACGATTTTAGGCCTTCCATCGTGGTCACGTCCGCTCCTGTGGGAGGAGGGATAATGGAGGGACCGAGCATAACGATGCCCATGTTGACGAGTCCGCCGACCACGACGCCGGCAATGACAGCGAGGATGTTCTTGAGAATTGGGTTCATGAGGCTATTCTCTCCTGATCTGTTAATGTGCTTTGGACTGATTAGGCTCACGCCAATAAGGCATAACGTCTCGCCCAACAACGAAGGCCCGCCCACCGCGCTCTTCTCTCAAGAAGTGGCGGGCTTGCGCGACCACGAATTGACCTTCACAGCTCCTAGTCACAGCCATTTCAACTGAGCGAGCATCGTTGTTACGCGTGCTATGTGCAGTGCGCCGCCATTTACGTGGAGGCCCCTTACGTTCTCATACAAGCCATCCATATGCATGTGCGATGACTTCAAATACTTCCCAAATGAGTTCCTCGCCCGATTCTCCGTTTGTCATGATGACGATGCCGTCAGGGACATCAACTGAAAGGACCATGAAACAGCGATACCCACCATTCCCTCCGCCGTGCTGAAATCGAAAGACGCCCGAACTCGGCAACGACAGTCCGAGTCCAAAATCGTCAATCTGTCTGGTCAACATCTCACGAGCGAGATTCTGGCTCAGGAGCTTGTTTAATCTTCCATGATATGATTGCCAGAGCCCAATCATAAATGAGGCTAAGTCTTTGGGAGTTGTCCAGAGTCCTCCTGCCGCTTGTTCAGGGAGCGTGTGCCAGGATCCCTTGAGGGGAGTTCCATTAGCAAGGTGGCCAACAGCGGCATGTGACCGCCGTGCGACTGGCAGCGGCTGCTCAAACGTGCTGGAGGACATTCCTGCAGGTCGCAACACAAACTCATTGGCAAGTGACTCAAATGTACGATGCGACACGTCGGTCATGAGAACCTGCAAGACGACGTAGCCACCGCCAGAATACTGGAATTTCGCCCCCGGCTGATACACAGGTCGAACCGAGTCTGCAGTCGCTGACCATTTCCCATCGAGAATCTCAACGAGCGTTGGGAGTTCGTCATTAGCCGAGAATTCCGGAACACCGTGCATTGACAGTCCAGCAGAGTGACTTAGCAGCCTGCGTAGTGTGACAGGCTGCTTTCTCGTAAACTCGTTCCTCTTCACTTTCCATGACAACAACTTGAGGTTTACGTCTTCGTCTAACGAGAGCATTCCCATTTCCACCATACGCAGCGCAACAACAGCAGACACAGGCTTGGAAATGGATGCTGCTTGAAACAACGTGCTTGTGTCTACGCGTTCAGGTTTCCCGTGTTCAAGAATCCCATACCCTCTCGCCCAGTCTATTCGTCCGTTATGAACAACTGCAATGCTCAGTCCGGGTACGTGATGCTGCTCCAGCTCAATTGTTAGAGCATCCTCAGGAATCGGTGTGCCAGCGACCACCCGGCTTTTCAAGGCATCCTGGTGTCGTGAGCAACCAGGCCCAAATGAAAGGAGCGCCGTGAAGAAGCAAACCCGGAGGATGCGGGTTAGTGTCGTTGTATGTGATTGAGTTCCTCCTGACCGATTCATATTGGTCTCGACGTGTTTTCGGTTGACGGCGCTCTGCAAAAAGCGTCTCGCCGCACCACGCAGCGGCGAGCACTGCGCTGTTTTATCAAATGCGCGAAGCGTTGTCTAGTGGTCATACTCCAACATCCGGAGTGTATCATACGTGATCTTCCACAATTATCACTACTTTTCCTCGAGCATGTCCTTCTCCCAGATACCGAAGTGCTTCAGCAGCCTCACGTAACGGATACCGTCTATCAATAACCGGAACGACTTTGCCCGCCTCCAGAAGTTCTTTGAGAATGAGCAAATCTTTTTGTTCTATTTTCGCCGATACGCCACCCATTGTCTTGCCCCCGGTTTTTGACATCCATGATCCGAGGAGCATAGCCTGAAAGATTTGAGCCTTAGTTCCTCCCGCCATGACATAGGTGCCCTTGGGCGTCAGGGCACGCCTGTACGCTGAAAGCGGATGATATCCATTTGCGGCAAGAATGATGTCATACTGTTGACCACTTTGGGTGAAATCTTCATTTGTATAATCGATAACATGGTCTGCTCCCAGCGAGCGCGCCTGCTCCACATTCCTGGTACTGCACACGGCGGTGACCTCAGCCCCGAGCGATTTGGCAATCTGCACCGCAAACGTTCCCACCCCACCCGATGCTCCATTGATCAAGACTTTTTGTCCCGCCTGAATATGCCCTTCATCGCGGAGGCCCTGCAGCGCGGTGAGGGCGGCCATGGGCACAGCCGCCGCTTGCTCAAACGACAGATTGACCGGTTTCAGCGCCAATGCTCTTTCAGGAACAGAGACGTACTCGGCAAAAGCACCTCTCCCAAATGACGCGGCATCCCCGAAGACCTCATCACCCGGCTGGAACTGCTTCACGTTTCTGCCCACAGCTTCGACTTGCCCCGATAGGTCAGCGCCTAGTCGCGTGTTTTTAGGTTTGAGCAGTCCCCCGCCCATCAGGCGAATCAGGAATATGTCTGCAGTAAGGAAATGCCAGTCATACGCATTGACGGACGCCGCATGAACCTTGATCAAAACTTGATCGTCCTTGGCCGCAGGTTTGTCGACGTCTTTGAGTTGAAGAACATCCGGTGATCCATACGTTGTGTACACAATTGCCTTCATAAATCTTCCCTCAAGATTACTTTAGTGCTGCATATCTATCCAGAAGCTGAAGGAACTGTTGCCCACCCAGCGCCAGTCCTTTGTGAAGAACCGGCCGCTGAAGTAGCGCCTCCGCAGGTGAACGGTATCGTGCTGAAGCGTCGCGTGCCAGGATTGCGTGACACCCATACGATCGACCACAAAGGAATCGCGCGCCGTGACAGGGGGCGAAATATCATAAGGTGCGACCGAGAAGCGAGTGCTATCGTACGCTTCCGTCACGGTGAAGAAGTTGCTTGTTGCAAGCCCGCCATCGCCGAGGGCCACACGGATGGGGCCGTTGGAGGCACCAAAGGGCGCATAGCTGTAGAGCACCGAGGCCGAGCCACTGTCTGCAGTCAGTGCATCGCCGCCTGTGAAGCGTACGGCATTGTACCGTGGGGGAAGAACGAACTGAGTTCCGCTGAGAGTCACCATGGTCCCGATTTGACCTGAGCTCGGAGAAGCATAGATGAAGAGTGCTGGATCCTTACCCTGGGTCGGTGCGAATTGGCTGCCAAGATCGGAACAATTTATCTGGCAGAACATCAGTGCAAGCACACTGACCCGAGGCAAAGACGACATCGTATTCACCGTAAGAGTCCTCCAGTACCGCTTTGCGGAGCGAATGGCTATGGCGCATATCGTCACACGTGCCAACGCCGGCCCGCGCCGCATACTGCAATGAACGCGTTCGATATCGACAACGGACGCGAACTACTCGGCCATGGGGCGCGGGCTCGAGTGAGCACTATGTACATCGCCCCGCCGAAGGGCGTTTCTCAAGGCGCAGGAAACATCTAGTTGCGATCGCGTGTTACGGCACAGTATGTCCGTGATATATCATCCTCCGACGACGACTTTGAATCCGCCGTACGCCATGCGCTTTAAGTCGAACGGCATTTCGGTTGGCTGGTCGCACATAGTGGCGACTTCTTTCATCACTTTCGCGTTTACGCGGTCGCGGTGTGATCGCGATTTGAAAACGATATAGGAGAACCCTACAGTCTCGCCACGTTTGAGCCTGGTCATCCGCGGAAAGAGTGCACCCCACTTCGGCTTGAGGTCATCGCCAATACACTCTTTGTAATCCAGGGCGCCGTGCTTTTTCCAGAGTTTGTGCCCGGCCCGAGCCATTCGAAGATAGGCCTTGATGTTCTTTTTGGGTATGGTGAAAACATATCCGTCCACGTATTTCATCTGGTCCCTCCTTGAGTAATTGTGACCTGACAGGAACTTTCAACTTCGGCTTTGTCGAGTATCATAAGCAAGTTCTGGCTGAACTACGTGCCGCAAAGCGCGCTGCCAACTGAGACGCAGAATGCATGGATGGGACCTTCTCGCTGCGCCATCCGTGGGATAAGATCCGGTGTCACTTTCCCCTCGTGGCTTGGAACAACGGTCACGTCGGCTCCGAATGCCCGCATAGTATCCAGCTTCTCTTTCTTGGTTCGTGTTTATCCGGTGAAATATGATCCATGTGCTCCGCCGGACATGACCCACAACGTATCGCCGCTCCACGCAGCCCCCACCACACCAACACTCTACCAATTGAGCGGCGCGCTTGAGCGTATTCACTGCATTATGCCGACATTGGTCTCATCTTTGCCTTTGCAGATGAGTGCGCGACGTGGTGCGTCGTATTGTGCGAAGACGTTACGGTGCGCATCGTCAGTGCGGACGCCACACTGGGGTTTCATTTCGTTTTGGTTCACTTGTCAGACGAATCTTCTTTCGTGTTTCCACATGTATTATCCACACATCATATTGGGCAGAGGTGCCGCTGGAGTAGGCAATCCATTTCCCGTCAGGTGACCACGAAGGTGAGTAGTCTTCTAAGATGTCTTGCGTCACATTGATCATGCCGCTGCCATCACTGTTCATAATAAAAATCTCGAAGTTCTTATCTTCAGCAGGTCCGTAGAATGCTATCCTTTTTCCATCAGGGGAACATTTTGCCCCGGAGTCAAATCCCTTTTTTACTGTCAAACGCTTTTCGTTTTTCCCGTCTGCATCCATCATAAATATCTCACCATTTGCAGCATGAGATGTATCGTCCGGTTCCTTTATCTGTCTTGTAAAGAGAATTGTATTTCCATCTGCTGACCACGTTGGTACTTCTTCAAATGCTTCATTTGATGTGAGCCGTGCAATATTGGAACCGTCGGCGTTCATTGTATATATCTCTCTGCTTTTGTGGTCTCTGTCTGATGTGAAAACAATGTGTTTCCCGTCGGGAGACCAGGTGGGCAGATAGTCGTTAGAAGGATGATTCGAAAGATTCCGCTGATTGTTTCCATCGGCGTCCATAACATAGATCTCGTTATTGCCATCACGATTCGAGTAAAACAGTATATGGTTACCGTCTGGTGACCACGATGACCAGAAGTCCAGAGCCTTGTTGTTAGTCAAATTCTTTTCGTTCTGACCGGTTGCGTCCATTGAGTAGACTTCAAAATTGCCGTCCCTCGTGGTCAGGAACGACAACACGCCATGAGGCACTTCCGTTGCCTTATCGTTGCCCTGACTGGTAGAGAGCGTCTTACACCCCGACCCACAGACTAAGAGTATCCCGAAGAATGATAAAATGAAGGGAGCCCTGTTATTCACCTGTCTGTTTGAGCTGTAAGGGACATCGAGAGTTTCCACTGAGTAGTCCTTCTATCGTTAGGTCGGTTCGATTGATTGTCGCGCGCAGAGTTCCGCATGACGGCTGGCCGCACCACGCAGCAGTTCCTGGTGATCCAAGATTCGACCTCGCCTAGCCTGCAACTCGCCGCGGGGTTTCCTTCTGTTTGGCGACTGGAATATATCCCATTGGGGACAATAGAACAACCAGCACCCCGTGGATCCCGTGTGCCCGAGAATCGCGGGCATAGGAGCGGCCAGTGATAAGACCCGGGGTAGACGGAAACGCATGATCCCGATTCCATATTCGACCGGCCAACCCGGCGAGCGCAATGCTGCGCGGTCCAGCGGGAATCCGAAACGATGCCAGTTGTCTTGTAAAGTGCCGCAAAACGACTTATGAAAATGTATCTTTGCTTACGCATAACGTTCAGGCGCGCGCAACGGGGTAAGTGAGCTCAACTTTCCCTGGTCGCACCAGACCTTGAAGACCTCCCCAATTCAAGACCTCCATAAAGCGAGAGTGTCGTGGTGCAGGTTGTCAGGCGCAGGCACCTCTCAAGTTCTCAGAGACTTCAATGTATCGACGACTATGCTGACGGCCTTCATGTCGCTTGCCTTCTTGACATCTAAGTGCAGAGGCCAGCCTTCGGGGTACCTTTTGGCTACCGCCAATTCCCCCTTTAGCTTTGCCGGCAGTTTCGAATTCAGCAAGGCTTCCTTCTCGATGTCTCGCACCGCAAACCCCAGCCTGAATGCTCCTTCCTGCGGAATGAGATAGAGCAGCGCCTTCCCCTTGTGTGTAGCTTTGAGTTGCCAACCGTACTTGGCCCCATAGAACTTCCACTCGCGGGGATAGGCTTCTATAGACGCGAGAATGTCCTTATATACAGGGTAGACTGCTCGGAGGGCCTTCTTCAGTTTCGGGTCATCAGGAACGAGCTCCTTGCTGCTAAAGTAGATTTGAATGGCTGTCATGTCCGTCGAAACCTCCGGTTGTGGGACCTCTGGTGAGATAGCTTGCGCCTAACTACTGCCTCTACGAATTTCGTTTAGGTGAGCCCGGGGGTGCGGTTGGCGAAGTATTGCGTGTGGGCCGCTCATGGCTTTGTACCACCCGGTCCAACGGACTCCTTATCCGCCCCCGCCTCAAGCAAATGCGTCGCAAAGAAATGCCGCAGCGTGTGCACCGTCTCCGGCTTCCGAATCCCACCCCGCCCCAATGCCCGCAATATCTTGCCGAATAGCGAGAAAGTCAATGACCGGTCGCTCCCAGAGAATACCATGGAAAACTCCATCGACATAATACCGCAGAAGATCACAAACAGTATCCCGACCCCGATAGACCCCGCCACATTACATTTCCGATGACCCTGACTTTCCGTTGATCATGGCCGCTTCCCGATTGACTTACAAGCGTAATCTCACCCAATGTCCTGCCACCGCCGACATAAACAACAATCCGCCTGCACAACCAACAACGAGCGGCACGCCGGCAGCGATCGAGACGTCCGCCGCACCCATAAAATCCAAGAGAGGCATGTCAAGCGGATGCCCCGGACCAAGATACCAGATCAGCACATAGACGATCTCGAACAACCGATTAGTCTGACTCCAGGTGCCCAGTGCCAACGCCAGCGCCGGAACAAACGCCGCCCCGGCACACCACGCCCCCAGAGCAGACCACTTTGCAGAGAACAAGAGATTCAAACCAACGCCACTTCCGCATAACATCGTCACAAACAATCCCCCCAACCACGCTGCCGGCAATTGCCGAACGAACATACGCGGCGAGGAATATACCAGCTGGTACATCCCGAACCGTTCTGCACGCGTGCCAAGCACAGACCAGAGCAGAATAGGCCACAACCAGGCGGCAGGCAGCCAGAACTGCCTTGCTTCCTCTGTCGGACTTACGAGACCTCCAATGATCATTACCGCGGCACCGGCATACCACCACCACCGCTGCCCCTTGATCATCAATCGCACTTCCGCCCGCACGACACGGAAAAACGCGGAGTGCCCGAAACCTGGAAGGGCAATCCGACCGAACAGCCCTTTGCCGCGCTGATTCTGTGTATCAAGAGACGCCTCCCTTACGATTCTACCACCGGGAACCACTCTCTGTAATCGCAACAGCAGATGATTCCAAAAACTCTGATGGTCGGACGCCTGTTCGAGGTTTCGTCCCTTTTGTTTCCTCCCTTTCGTCGCCTTCCTCTCTAACGACGGATCAAATCGGTGAAAGAAGATACTGCCCAGAGACACCAGGCCTGCCGACCACCCCAACCAGAGCAACCGGCTTAGCACAACGTCCGCTGTCCAGTCTATTCCGGTCCAGAGAAACGTACGCAAGCCTCCAGGTGGTATCTCTTTCCACGTAAGGACAAAACCTCCCGTATACCCCGGATCAACACCCTGCAAGGCCCCTCCCATACTCTGATGCACAATCACAATCCCTGACCAATCCATCCATGTACTCATCGTTATGAACGGCCCGGCAAGTGCAAATGTCCAGAAGAAAAAATAGAGCACGTTGCCGAACCCGCCCCGCAACCAGCACACCGTCTCGAAGAACAATGCTACTGCCGCTATGAACGCCATGGCCGGTATCGCAAGCAAAACAAAAGGCAACAGAAGCGCTATAAAATCGACAGGAGAGGTGTCGTCCCCGATTGCCTGCATGACAACCGCAGCCCCGGCAAGTATTCCGACGAACGCCGAGAGCACTGCCCAGTTGCTCAGCCATTTTCCCAGACAATAGACTATTCGCGAAATTGGTAATGTGGCAATAATCTGTCCGACTCCAGTTTGATTGTCTCGCTCGATCACATTCTTGACAAAATAGAAACCGAACAGCGATATCAGAAGCACGGCAGAGGCCGTTACCATACCGCCCACCCACGCTGAATTGAGCACGCCGCTATACCCACCGAGCGCAACATAGAGATCACCTCGGTTGATGGCGTATCCGATGTAGAGTGTGCCGGCGAGAACAAGCAGAAAACCATATTGTCTTACACGTTCAAGAAAGTCGGCACGGGCCAGGTGATAGACGACACGGACGGAGCTCACGGAGCACCTCCCTTACCATTCTGCTCGATACAATAGAGATACGCATCCTCCAGTGTGGGCGGAACCCTTTGCGCTGAAGGAACCGGAGAGTCTTCTGATACAAACCGAACCTGAACGCCCCCATTTCGCCGGATCGTTCCACTGATGAGATGTCTGGATTTTATGCCCGGCAACTCCCCGCCGGACACCACGCCCTCCCAGACCTTCCCTTCGACCGTCGCCAGAAGTGATTCGGGCGAGGTATGTTTGATCAAACGCCCATGTGTCACAATCGCGAGATCAGTCGCGGTGGCTTCGACATCCGAGACAATATGGGTGGAGAGGATAATAATCCGTTCACCGGACAATTCGGAAAGAAGCGTGCGGAAGCGTACCCGCTCTTCAGGATCAAGACCGACTGTCGGTTCGTCAACGATGAGCAGCTGCGGGTCATTGAGCAATGCCTGGGCTATCCCGATTCGTTGTTTCATGCCTCCCGAGTACCCACCGAGTGGTCTCTTGCGGGCATCCTGGAGGTTGCACACCTTCAGCAGCTCGTCCTTCCGGCGACGAGCGGTGGCCGGGTCGACGCCCCGTAATGCCGCCAGATAGTCCAGAAATTCGTCTGCGTTCAGATGAGGATACACTCCGAAATCCTGAGGAAGGTACCCAAGCACGGCCCGTAATACATCCGGCTTCTGTACGATATCAGTTCCGTCCCACAGTACGCTTCCCGTGGTCGGTCTCGTCACGGTTGCCAGGATCCTCATCAACGTTGACTTTCCCGCGCCATTAGGGCCAAGTAAACCGAGGATTCCAGGCCTGAACGTAAGACTGAAGTCTCTCAGCCCCCATACGTTGCCGCGGTATCGTTTGCCGACATCTGTAACGGCAAGATTCATTGATTTCTCGTAGAAGTGATTTGCCTGATAATCTACAACCCTCCATTCCCGTAATCAATCAGCCGAACTCCCCATAGGCTTTGCGTTCTTCTCCCTTTCTTCGTATTTTTCAGTATGGATAAGACCCCCGCCCGGATACTGACAATTCTCCTCTGCCTCCGCGCCCTGCCCGGTGTCGGGTTCGGACAAACACGCGACGGCCTGATGGGCCACCAGTGGGGCACTCCCGTCGCCATGCTGGCAAACAAAGTTGAACTCCGGTCCCCACGCGCTGACGGCGAAATGCTTCTCTACTCGACCGGCCTCCGATCGCTCGGCGATGCCGCCATCGAACAATGTGATCTGGAATTCGTGCACGGCCGGCTTGCCGGGGTCATCGTCACGACGCGGAGTGAGAAAAACTCCCGCCACATCCTCTCACTCCTCCAGAAAGAATACGGGGAAGGTCAGAGTAATCACCCCAGAACCCGCACGTGGATAACACCCAACACGCGTGTATGCTACGACGAGGATAGCCTCGGCGACGCCTATGTGTACTGGTACTCGATGCTCCTCCAGCAATGAGCCATGCACGAACTCTCGATCGCACAGAGTATCGTCGATATCATTGACCAGTATGTCCCCCGGGAGCAACGCCATACGATTCGCAGCATCAAACTTCGTGTCGGCGAGCTGTCCGGTGTTGTCCCGGGTTCGCTCGCCTTTTGTTTCACAGCCGTCACCGCCGGCACCCCGATGGCCCGGGCCGTGCTGGAGATCGAACATGTTCCCTATGTCCTCCATTGTGCACACTGCGAATCCGACTCTACAACCGAACCCGGCCTCGCCCTCTGCCCTCGCTGTAACTCAAGGCAAACGACTGTCCGTTCGGGCACCGAGCTGCAGGTCGTTACCATTGATCTTGACGATGATCCCCCGGAGCGTGGATGAGTGTCATTACGATTGAACGGAAAGTTCTTGAAAAGAACGATGAAGTCGCAAGGCAGAATCGTGCACTCTTCGCCGATCACGGTGTCTTCGCACTGAACATGGTCAGCTCCCCGGGCGCCGGAAAGACCAGCATTCTCGAACGCACGCTTGAACACCTTCAGGGTTCGCTCAAGATCGCGGTAATTGAAGGTGATGTGCAAACAGACCTGGATGCACGCCGTGTGGCAAAGTATAATGTCCCCGCAGTCCAGATCGTGACCAGAGGAGGATGCCACCTCGAAGCGAACCTCGTGCGCGATGCGCTCGGAAACCTCGACTTGAAAACCATTGACCTGCTCATCATCGAAAACGTCGGTAATCTTGTCTGTCCGTCGAATTACGACCTGGGCGAGGCCATGAAGGTTGTTGTTGCCTCCACCACGGAGGGCGATGACAAACCCCTGAAGTACCCCGCCATGTTCCGCAATGCATCCGTGCTGATTTTGAACAAGATTGATCTCCTCCCGTACATCCCGTGTGACCTTTCGGCGCTGAAAGAAAACGCTTTAAAGATCAACCCCTCTCTCACAGTGTTCGAAACATCCTGTACAACAGGCCAGGGAATTACCTCCTGGTGCGAGTGGCTCACCGAGAACTCGCGCAGAAAACCTGCTTCCTGAGCCTCTTTTACGCGCCATTCTGTTCCTATTTTTGGGAATTGACGCAGCTCCAGCCAGAGTATGTGCCCATTCCTGTTTGTTTGTAAGGGTTTCACGTGGCATGCGAGTTGCATTAACTTACTCATACGAGGTACGCCATGGACCGGCATCTTAACTGTTTAGGTTTGCTACACTTGCGATCCCTGCTTTCCCTGGCCCCTCCCATTGACCACTACTCACGTATGCATACAACAGATGCCAACGACTCAAAAACCCAAACCACATCCGAGCGGCGACAGCCGGTTTAAGCTCCTCGACCGCGCTATCACCAAGCACCAGTCGCGCGGTGACGCACTGATTGAAGTGCTCCATGCCGCCCAGGGAATCTTCGGGTTCCTTGAAAACGACCTGCTCATCTATATCGCCCGTGCACTCAAGCTGCCTCTGAGCCGCGTGTACGGCGTGGCCACATTCTATCATTTCTTCACCCTCAAGCCAAAAGGGAAACACACGTTCGTCCTCTGCACCGGTACAGCGTGCTACGTGAAAGGTGCGAATAAGATTCAACATGCCGTCGAGGAATGCTGCGCGGTGCAGTTTGGCGAAACCACACCCGACAACAAGGTCTCCCTGATCTCCGCCCGCTGCGTCGGGTCCTGCGGTATCGCTCCGGTGGCAGTATTGGACGATCAGGTCGCCGGCAAGCTCACCCCCGAAGGTGCCGTGGAACGTGTGAGAGTCTGGCAACAACAACCCGATGAGGTACCCGCATGACCGTCGAAGATCTTCAGGAACTCGCCGAACAGGAGCAGGAACGACAGGCCGGGTTTTCCCATCGTATCATGTACTGCGCCGCGGCCGGATGTGTTTCGTGCGGCAGTCTAAACATCCGAGACATGCTGAAAAAGGCGCTCCAGGAAAAGAACCTCACTGCTCAGGTGCAGGTGATCGGAACCGGGTGCATGGGGCTCTGCGGTGAAGGACCGCTTGTGAAAGTCCTGCCCGATGAAACACTCTATCAGCGCGTGGATGAATCCGTCGCCCGGCGGATCGTCGAGGAACACCTGGTGCAGGGTGCCGCGGTGAAGGAACATGTTGTGGATACCACTCATCCCTTCTTCGCCGCCCAGTTCAAAGTGGTTCTCGAAAATTGTGGCCGCATTGACGCGGAAAAAATCGAAGAATACGTGGCCGTTGATGGTTATCAGGCGCTGGCCAAAGTGGTCACAGAATTACAACCAACCGGGGTGATCGAGGAAATTCGCAAGAGTGGTCTCCGGGGCAGGGGCGGCGCCGGGTATCCCACAGGACTGAAGTGGGGTATCGTCAAAAAAGTGGAGAGTGATACGAAGTACGTGGTGTGTAATGCCGATGAGGGGGACCCAGGCGCATTTATGGACCGCAGTGTTCTCGAAGGTGATCCGCACAGGATACTTGAGGGAATGGCCATCGCAGGCTATGCTGTCGGCGCCCAGCAGGGCTACATCTACGTTCGCGCAGAATATCCGCTGGCGATCGATCGCCTCCGGCTGGCCATCAAACAGGCCGAACGGCTCGGTCTTCTGGGCAACCGGATCTTCGAATCGCAGTTTAACTTCCGCATCGATCTCCGTATCGGTGCCGGGGCGTTTGTGTGCGGCGAGGAGACTGCCCTCATCCGCTCAATCGAAGGCCGCCGGGGACGCCCCCGGCCACGTCCCCCCTATCCGTCAGAACGTGGTCTCTGGGGGATGCCGACTTTACTCAATAATGTTGAAACGTTCGCAAATATCGCCCCCATTATCCGCAACGGGAGCACATGGTTTGCCGGCATCGGTACGCCCAAAAGCACCGGCACAAAAGTCTTCGCCCTGGCAGGCAGGATCCAGAATACCGGTCTTATCGAAGTGCCGATGGGGATTTCCCTGCGGACGGTGGTATTTGATATCGGCGGCGGAACCCCCGAAGGCACGGAGTTTAAGGCCGCCCAGACCGGCGGCCCATCAGGTGGCTGCATTCCCAACGAACATCTGGACGTTCCCGTCGATTTTGAATCCCTTAGTGCCGTCGGCTCTATCATGGGCAGCGGCGGTATGATTGTGATGGATTCTACCTCACATATGGTGGACGTCGCAAAATACTTCATGGACTTCTGTAAGGATGAATCCTGCGGCAAATGTATTCCCTGCCGGGTCGGTACAGTCCATATCCACGGCCTTCTCGATAAGATTTCAAAGGGCAAGGCCACGACGGACGATATGACGCGGCTGGAAGAACTTTGCATAATGGTAAAAGAGACCAGCCTCTGCGGTCTCGGCCAGAGCGCACCCAATCCGGTGCTCTCCACACTCCGGTTCTTCCGGCACGAGTACGAAGAACTCCTGAACCAGCCGGAGACGTTCGTCCATTCGGACACCGGAAACGATCTGACAACGTAATCGCAGGACCACGACCATGGCAATAGTCACTCTTACTATCGATGGCGAGCACCTCAGCGCAAAAGATGATGAATCAATCCTGCAGATTGCCCGCCAGCACAAAATTGAGATCCCGACCCTCTGCCACCTCGACGGCCTGTCTGACGTTGGCGCATGCCGCCTCTGTCTGGTGGAAGTGGAGGGCTGGACAAAACTTGCACCCGCTTGCACCACCCGGCCGATGGAAGGCATGGTGATTCTTACCGGCACCGATCGTCTCAAGAAGTACCGGAAAATGATTGTGGGACTCCTTGCCTCTGAAGGGAACCATCAGTGTGCCGTCTGTATGGTAAACAATCACTGCGAGCTGCAGAATCTGGCGTACGATGTGGGCCTGTTGTACGTCGGCGTACCCTATCTCTACCCGGCGAAACATATCGACGCGTCTCACGAGAGCTTTATCATCGACCACAACCGGTGCGTCCTCTGCACACGTTGTGTCAGGGTGTGCCATGAAGTGGAGGGCGCACACGTGTGGGATATTGCCGGCCGGGGCATCAACTGTACCATCATCTCCGATTTGAACCAGCCGTGGGGCCAATCGGAAAGTTGTACCTCCTGCGGCAAGTGTGTTCTGGTCTGCCCGACCGGCGCACTTGTCAAAAAGGGTGAAAGCGTCGCAGAAATGGAAAAACATACCGAATTCCTGAAATACATCGTGACCGCCCGCCGGAAAGGCGAGTGGATCACCGTGGACACTGACGAAGAATAACACTCTCGAACAACTCATGAAACCAAAAGTCGCTACAGTGTGGCTCGGAGGCTGCTCCGGCTGTCATATGTCGTTCCTCGATCTGGATGAACGCCTGATCGACCTCGCAGACAAAATAGACCTTGTGTACTCTCCTATTGCCGATATCAAGGAATTTCCCAGAGACGTGGACGTTACGCTTGTCGAAGGTGCCGTCGCCAATGTTGAACATGAAGAATTTACCCATATCATCCGCCGCAATTCCCGATTTGTGGTTTCCTTCGGGGACTGTGCGGTAACCGGCAACGTCACTGCAATGCGAAACAGTTTTGACACCGAAGAGATACTGCACCGCTCGTATGTGGAGCTTGCCGATCTGACACCCCGTATACCGCGGGACTATCCTACGATTGCCGAGCTGATGAAACAGGCGCGTCCCCTCCACGAGTTTATTACCGTGGATGCCTTTCTCCACGGCTGTCCTCCCAGCGCCGATCAAATCTGGACTGCGGTGAGCGAACTGCTCGAAGGGAAGATGCCCACACTCTCCCATGTATTCCTGCGGTACGGGTGAAAGGACCGACGACCATGGCAACCAGCACAATTACGATCAGTCCTGTTACGCGCATCGAGGGACACGCAAAGATTACGATTCAGCTCAATGAGAAGGGAATCGTCGAGAACGCGCGTTTCCATGTGAATGAATTCCGCGGATTTGAGAAGTTCTGCGAAGGACGGATGATGTGGGAAATGGGCGGTATCACCTCGCGGATCTGCGGCATCTGCCCGACAAGCCATCTTGTCACGTCTGCCAAAGCGGGCGATGTCATCCTCGCCGTTGAAATTCCAGAAACGGCTCAGAAGCTCCGCCGTCTCATTATCCTCGCCCAGTGGCTCCAGTCACACGCCCTGAGTTTTTTCCACCTCTCCTCTCCCGATTTTCTCCTGGGGTTTGATGCCGATCCCGCCACACGGAATATTTTCGGCCTCATCGCCCACGACAAAGAGTTCGCACGGCGTGGCATCCGGCTCCGGAAGTTCGGCCAGGAAATCATCGAGGTGCTCGGGACCCGCCGGATCCATACCCCCTGGGCGGTGGCTGGCGGGGTACGCGAACCCTTCGATCCCGGGAAGAAGGATTACCTTCTGAACTGGATCCCGGAAGCAAAAGAGACAGCGATATTCGCCCTGGATACGATAAAAAAGATCCATGTCAAATTTCAGAACGACATCCCCAGCTACGGCAACTTCCGCTCGTTATTTGTGGGACTTGTTGGAGATGACGGCGCGCTTGAATACTATGACGGGACAATCCGTGTTATGGATGGCGACGGGAATATCATTGCGGACGACCTTGATCCCACGAAATATCATGATTACTTCGGGGAAGCCACGGAAGACTGGTCGTATCTCAAGTTCCCCTACTACAAACCCCTCGGCTACGCCAAAGGGATGTACCGGGTCGGCCCCCTGGCGCGGCTGAACATCTGCGACTACATCGATACGCCCCTGGCTGAGGCGGAGCGGAAACAATTTAAGGCGCTTGCCGGCGACGCCGGCACGGTGAACAACTCATTCTACTTTCACTATGCCCGGCTGATCGAGATCCTCTTCTCGGTCGAAAAGATCGAAATGTTGCTGAACGATCCGGCCATCGTCGGTCAGAACGTCCGGGCAAAGGCAATGATCAACAGGGACCACGGCGTCGGCGCTACGGAAGCCCCGCGCGGCATCCTGTTTCATGATTACAGGGTGAATCAAGACGGTGTACTGACGAAAGTCGATCTGGTGATCGCGACGGCACAAAACAACCTCGCAATGAACCGCACTGTCCGCCAGCTTGCCATGCAATATCTTGACGGCGCAAAGGTCACGGAAGGGATTCTGAACCGCATTGAAGCCGGCATTCGCTGCTTTGATCCCTGTCTCTCCTGTTCAACGCATGCGATCGGCATGATGCCGCTACATGTGCAGGTAATCGACCATACGAACACGCTGCTGTGTGACGTACGGCGATGAGCAACACCCTGGTGATCGGCATCGGGAATACCATCCGCGGTGACGACGGGGTCGGCATTCGTGTTGCCGAACACCTTGCGGAACGTTACGCCGGGTTTGATGTCCTGTGTATCCATCAGCTTTCGCCCGAACACGCAGAGACGGTTTCACGGTATGACCGCCTTGTTTTTGTGGATGCCAGCGTCGCAACGGATACGGTGCGCGTGACATCGCTCCACGCGGGAGCCGAATTCCGCCTGCCGCGTACGCACGATGTGTCCCCGGCAGGGATTCTCGCGCTGGCGGATGCGCTGTACCAGAAAACACCGTCTGACGTGATCCTTGTGGAAGTACCGGCTTCGTCATGTGATTTCAGCGAAGGGCTTTCCTCGTCCACAGAAGCACTGGTTGAAGAGACGATTGGCATTGTGGCCGACTACGTTAAGAGGTCCTGATCTTTGAAGCAACGCCTCCATGCAGTCATCCGCGGAGCCGTCCAGGGGGTGGGGTTCCGCCCGTTTGTCTTCCGGCTCGCCCGGGAGTTGAACCTGACGGGGTGGGTGAAAAATTCCGCCCAGGGGGTGTACCTTGAGATGGAAGGTCCCGTGCAGCAGCTCGAACGGTGTATCCTCCGTCTCCAGACCGACCATCCACCCCGCGCGTCTATCCAGAGTTGCGAAATCACGTATCTTGATCCCTGCGGCTTTGTATCCTTTAAAATCCTCGCCAGCGACGACACGGGTCCCAGGACGGCGCTTGTCCTCCCCGACATCGCCATCTGCGAAGATTGCCGTCGGGAGCTGTGGGATCCATCCGATCGCCGTTTCCGCTATCCGTTCATCAACTGTACAAACTGCGGCCCCAGGTTCTCCATCCTCAACCGGCTTCCGTATGACCGCCCGAACACCACAATGCGGGATTTCCACATGTGTCCTGCCTGCCGGCAGGAATATGAGGATCCCTTACACCGGAGGTTTCACGCACAACCAAACGCCTGTCCTGTGTGCGGGCCGCGCATCCAACTCTGGGATGCCGACGGACGGATTCTCGCAGAAGACGATGCAGCCGCACGATCTACGGTTGACGATCTCCTCGCCGGTGCGATCGTGGCAGTCAAAGGTCTGGGCGGCTTCCACCTGCTCGCTCTGGCCGGATCGACTCAAACCGTCCGCTTACTCCGTCAGCGCAAACACCGGGAGGAAAAGCCGTTTGCAGTCATGGTGCCATCACTGGAGTACGCTCGCACACTCTGCCGGCTTTCCCCGCTTGAAGAGCGCCTGCTGACCGCCCCGGAATCTCCGATTGTGTTGCTCAGGCGCCTCGACAGGGCCGATGGCTCTCTGGTATGTCATGAAGTGGCACCGCGCAATCCGTCGCTCGGTATTCTCCTCCCTTATTCCCCGTTACACCACATTCTCCTGCGCGACGCCGGCATCCCCCTGATAGCGACCAGCGGCAATCTTAGCGATGAACCAATCTGTATAGATGAACACGAGGCTCTTCTGAGACTCAAGGGAATCGCTGACAGATTTCTCGTGCATAATCGTCCCATCGCGCACCATATTGACGATTCCGTTGTCCGGATCGTTCTCGGGCGGGAACTTGTGCTCCGGCGTGCACGCGGCTACGCACCGTTGCCTGTGTCCCTTCCGGAAGATGTCCCTGACCTTCTCGCCGTTGGCGCTCAGATGAAAAACACGGTCGCTCTCTCCCGCGGTAATCAGGTGTTTATCAGTCAGCATTTAGGCGATCTTGAAACTCCGGAAGCCTTTGAAACGTTTCGGAAAGAGACAGCGCTCATTCAGGAACTCTTTGATGGGAAACCGGCTGCGGTTGTATCTGACCTCCATCCGGACTATCTTTCAACCGGCTACACGCGGGAACGACCGGAACCGGTAATTGCCATTCAGCATCACATCGCGCACGTTGCCGCGTGTATGGCCGAGAACGCACTCACACAGTCGGCGTTGGGAGTGGCATGGGACGGCACGGGACTGGGAACCGACGGGACCGTCTGGGGGGGAGAATGGTTCACTGTTCACGATGGGTCCTTTACCAGAGTCGCTCATCTGCGCCACTTCCCGCTACCCGGAGGGGATCAGGCAGCACGTGAACCGCGCCGCAGCGCCCTCGGGGTGCTGTACGCGATGATGGGAAATCAGGTTTTTGAACGATCAGACCTTCTTCCGGTTGTCTCCTGGTCAGAACGCGAACGGACGATTCTCCGGCAGATGCTCTCACAGAGAATACACGCGCCGCTGACATCCAGCGTGGGACGATTGTTCGATGCCGTGAGTGCCCTGATTGGCCTCAGGATGCAGAACATGTTTGAAGGGCAGGCCGCAATGGAACTGGAATGGACCGCGACCGGCAGCCAATCCTTCCCCCAAGATCCGGCGGGGAGACGTGTGGAGTCCGCGTACCCGTTTCAGCTTGTGGAACCGGCGATCCAGGGACATCCTCTGGTCGTCGATTGGGAACCAATGATACTGGCTCTTCTCGATGATCTCCGGGCAGCAACGCCAGCTGCCACACTCGCTGACAGATTCCACCGGACTCTGGCGGCTATCGTCGGTACGCTCGCAGAGCGCTTCGCCATTGAACGGGTTGTTCTTACCGGAGGATGTTTTCAGAATGTTCTGCTCACGGAGCTTGTTGTGAACGATCTGCGCGCCCGTCACTTCCGCCCGTACTGGCACCAGCGGGTACCACCCAATGACGGGGGAATCGCGCTGGGACAGATTGCCGCGGCAGCCCGTTTGTTTCAAACTCGCGTACCCTGACCCCGGCGCCCCCGACGTCGTAAGCAGAGAACCACAAGCAGGAAGGAGAACCGATGTGCCTCGCCGTACCCGGTAAAGTGCTGGAGATTGACCGCACAAGGACCCCCGTGATGGGGACTGTCGATTTTGCGGGAGTGCAGAAACACATCTGCCTTGAGTGGGTGCCGGAAGCTCAGATCGGCAACTATGTCATCGTCCATGTTGGCTTTGCTCTTCATACGGTGGACGAAGAGGAGGCCGAAGAGACGTTACGCATGCTGAAAGAGATGGGCGGACTCGACGATGAAGTTCGTTGATGAATACCGCAATCGCGAGGCAGTCCAAACGCTTGCCACCGCGATCCGCACAACCACCACACGTCCATGGACGATTATGGAAATGTGCGGCGGTCAAACTCATACCATCGTCAAATACGGGCTGGGTGATCTCCTCCCCCCGGAAATCACGCTCGTCCATGGCCCGGGCTGCCCCGTGTGTGTGACGCCGGTGGAGCTTATCGATCGCGCTCTTGCCATCGCATCCATCCATGATGTAATCTTCACATCGTTCGGCGATATGCTCCGTGTGCCGGGTTCGTCGAAAGACCTCCTGAGCGTAAAGGCTGACGGCGGTGACGTCCGGATCGTGTACTCCCCCCTTGATGCAGTGCGCCTGGCTTCGGAGAACCCGGAGCGGAAGGTAGTCTTCTTCGGAGTCGGGTTTGAGACGACGGCGCCGGCAAACGCCATGGCAGTATTCCAGGCCCACCGGCAGAATCTGAAGAACTTTTCCCTGCTCAGTGCGCATGTGCTTGTACCGCCGGCGATCCGGACCATCCTCTCTTCGCCGGGAAATCAGGTGCAGGGATTTCTGGCGGCCGGCCATGTCTGCACGGTGATGGGTTTTGAAGAGTATATTCCCCTTGCTCGCGAGTTTCATACTCCGATCATCATCACGGGATTTGAGCCGGTAGATATCCTGCAGGGCATTCACATGACCGTACGCCAGCTTGAACAGGGGCGTGCGGATGTGGAGAACCAGTATGCCCGCGTTGTGCGGCGTGAAGGAAACCCCGCCGCCCGGACCATCATCGAGGAAGTATTTGAGGTGACAGACCGCGCATGGCGTGGTATCGGGATTATCCCCGCCAGCGGTTTCGGAATCCGGAAAAAATATGAGAAGTTCAATGCTGAACTGCAGTTTCGGGTAGACCACATCGAGGCCCGCGAGTCCCCCCTCTGTATTGCCGGCAGCGTGCTTCAGGGACTCAGGAAGCCGGTGGAATGCCCTGCATTCGGACGGGAATGTACACCCGAGTTTCCGCTCGGTGCCCCCATGGTGTCTTCGGAGGGTGCCTGCGCCGCACATTACCGATACGGAACAATGCCTCATGGCTGAGAAGACATCCGGACGTGAAGGGTTTGCCTGCCCGCTTCCCATTTCCCGTTATCCCAAAGTCCTCCTGGCTCATGGAGGCGGCGGCAGACTTTCCCATGACCTTGTCGAGCAGCTTTTTCTTCCGGCCTTCCGCAACCCTCTCCTCGAACCGTTACATGATGGCGCGCTGTTGACGGTCCCGGGCCAGCACCTGGCATTCACAACAGACTCCTATGTGGTTCATCCGCTCTTCTTCCCGGGTGGGTCGATCGGGGAACTGGCCGTCTACGGCACGGTGAACGACCTCGCCATGTGCGGGGCCAGGCCATTGTACCTGTCAGCAGCCATGATACTCGAAGAGGGCCTGCCCATGGACGACCTCCTGCGCATTGTCACCGCAATGCGGACGGCAGCAGATCTGGCCGGAGTCTCTCTCGTGACCGGAGATACAAAGGTTGTTGATCGGGGAAAAGGGGACGGGGTGTTCATCACCACGTCCGGAATCGGCGTTATTCCCGATGGTGTGAACATCCGCCCCACAGAGGTCCGGCCCGGCGATGCCATTCTCATCAACGGCCCGATCGCCCAGCACGGCATTGCAATCATGTCAGTACGGGAAGGACTCTCCTTCGAAACCACCATTGTGAGCGACACCGCACCTCTCCATGCTCTTGTGGAGTCCATGCTGACAGCGTCCCCGGACATCCATGTCCTACGCGACCCGACCCGTGGGGGCGTGGCCAGTACGCTCAACGAGATCGCTTCCCAGGGGCACGTGGGCATTGAGCTCGAGGAAGATTCAGTCCCGATCGATGAAGATGTCCGGGGAGCATGTGAGATACTCGGGTTTGATCCGTTGTACGTTGCCAATGAAGGCAAAGTCATCGTCATCCTGCCCGATTCGTCCGCCGGGCGTGTGCTGGATGCCATGCACAACCATCCACTCGGACGCCGGGCAGCATGTATCGGTCGTGTTGTTGAGACGCACGCCGGTGTTGTGACGCTCCGCAGCCGGATTGGCAGTTCGCGTGTTGTGGACATGCTTTCCGGTGAACAGCTTCCACGCATCTGCTGAGGAGTTTGCGAATGGCACATCCAGAACACTGTACCATACTGGTTGTGAATCCCGGTTCCACATCGACCAAGATGGCGTTGTACGAAGAAGACCGGCTGCTCTCCTCCCACACGCGGCACCATGACGCAAAAACACTGGAGAGGCTGGGTGGGGTCTGGCAGCAGTTTGAATTCCGGCTTCACCAGGTGCGTGAATGGACGCGGGCCTTGACTCAACATCTCTCGGCAGTGGTCGGAATCGGGGGACTTTTCCGGCCGGTACAGGGAGGAACCTACCGCGTCACGAACCGTATGCTCGAGGATGCCCGTGCAAATCTCCAGGGAGAACACGCCTCAAATCTCGGATGTGCAATGGCGCACACGCTTGCACAGGAATTTGACTGCGAGGCGTATGTGGTCGATCCTGTCTCCGTCGACGAACTCGAGCCCCTCTCCCGCTACAGCGGACACCCGCTCATTCAGAGGAGCAGCCTGTCACATGCCCTGAACATCCATGCAGCAGCCCGCAGGGCGGTAGAAGAAGTGAAGATTCCTCTTTCATCCTCTTCGCTGGTGATTGCACATCTCGGAGGAGGCATTTCCATTGCACCGGTGAAGGGGGGACGCATCATTGATATCAATGATGCCTCCAGCGATGGACCGTTTTCCCCCGAACGCACCGGAGGACTCCCTCTCCAGCAATTTATCACACTCTGTTTTTCGGGCACGTTTTCGGAGCCTGATGTGCGCCACCTCGTGTGGGGGAATGGCGGACTGATGGCCTATCTTGGCACCAATTCCGCGATGGAGGTGGAGGAGCGGATCCGCCGCGGCGACGAGACTGCTCAGGAGGTTTATGAGGCGATGGCATATCAGATCGCCAAGGAAATAGGCGCGATGGCCTGCGCCCTCAAGGGAAAAGTGAATGCCGTGGTGCTTACCGGAGGACTGGCATCTTCAGCCATGCTGGTGGCATGGGTTACCGACCGGGTCCGGTTTATCGCGCCCATTCTTGTGTATCCGGGGGAAGACGAAATGCGTACGCTCGCGGCTGAGACCCTTGCGGTGCTGCGCGGGACAATGACACCACTCGACTATTAAGGAACCCACCATGATCTCCTCGTTCGCAGAACTCCGATCGGCCGCCCGGCAACATCCGGGCAGCCGTGTTGTTATCGTCGCGCCCCATACTCCGGAGATCCTGGCTGCAGCACGGGATGCCGAAGAATCTCTCGGCGTCTGCTGTGTACTGGTGGGTAACCCCGCAACAATGGCCACAGAACCAGCCACAACGGCAATGGAACGTCATGAAGCGGTTTCTGTTCATGACGCGCTGAAGATATCCCTGACTCTCATTCGCTCCGGGAAAGGAGACGTTCTCATGAAGGGCAGCGTTGATACCTCAACACTCATGAAAGCGATCCTCGACGAAACAACCGGTCTGAGAACGGGACGGGTTCTCTCGGACGTGGTGATGTTTGAATACGACGGTGGTCCGGAAAGACGGCTCGTGATGATTACCGACGGCGGAGTCGTCACGACGCCGGATCTGAAAATGAAACGGGAGCTCATCGTGAATGCTGTCGCCGTGGCGCACGCACTCGGCAACCCGCTTCCGAAAGTCGCCGTGCTTTCTGCAACCGAGTTCGTCAATCCGGTACTCCCTTCCACGCTGGATGCTGCGGCGCTTTCCAAAATGTGCGAACGGGGTCAGATCACCGGGTGTCTTGTTGAGGGTCCGCTTGCTCTGGATAACGCCCTTTCACCCGAGGCAGCAGCGGAAAAAGGGTTACACTCGCCGGTAGCAGGGTCCGCCGACATCCTGGTTGGTCATTCGATTGAAGTGTCTAACAGTCTCGCGAAAGGGGCTACCTACTTTGCGGGACTGATGCCCGCCCACGTCATGGTGGGCGCAACGGTGCCTGTGCTCATCCCTTCAAGGGCAGACGGGAGCGAGGCGAGGATCCTGTCAATGGCTCTGGGCGTGCTCATGGCGCACGGAAAACCGGCTGGTGGATAGAACATTTCAGGAGGGTCGGAACGCAAAACAGCGGGGAGACTCAGCAGCGAAGCAGGAAGCAGGTGGTGCTTCCTGCTCTTTACGATCCGGACAGTCCTACCGCCGAACCTCAGCTGGAGATTCTTCTTCAGTCGGATCCATGGTCCCGAAAACATAATCCCACAGCGGAGAGCTGACACCATACCCTCTTCCGGGATTACGATAATGATGCAGAATATGATGATGCTTCATCTTCTGCCATAGGCCGAATTTCATGGGGGCATGATGGGTGGCGTAATGGATTTCATCGTAAAAAATATAGCCGAGCATAAAACCGGCAAAAAAGGGCGCCGTATACATGGGGCCAAGCACAAGAGTAAACACACCAAAGAATAAGGACGCGAGGGGGATACTCACTGAGGGAGGCATGACAAGGCGTTTGGAGTCGTTGGGATATTCGTGATGAACTCCGTGCATCATAAAATGCAGGTATTTTCCCCAGGAACTCTTCGGTTCGTAGTGGAACACAAAACGATGGAGCATATATTCCGTAAACGTCCAGAATAGGATTCCGACGACAAACAGCGACACAATCATCGATGTTGTCAGTCCGGGAGTGACCGCAGCCTGATACACGAAGTAAATCACGACAGGCAGATACACGATTATGGGGACACTCCAGTGGACATGTGTGAAAAATTCAAGCACATTGCTCTTGAAAATCCGTGCTGATTCATCCTTATTGGACGTATAGAGTTTGGCCATCATTATCCTCCTGAGCAGTTTTCGAACGGGAACAGGAGAACATACATACTTTTAGACTATTTTTCAAATTCATGACCATCCTATGAAACAAGACTGCACGATCCGCCCCGCCGGAGTCAAGGACCGGGATCAAATTTTGTACCTCGTGAGGGGGTTGGCAGATTATGAAAAACTCACCCCTCCCGACGAGGCCGCCCAGGAGAGACTTCTCCGGGACATGTTCTCCTCCCCCCCGCGCATACAGGCCTATCTGGCCGAGGTGGATGGCACAGCCGCCGGATATGCGTTTGTTTTTGAGACATACTCGAGCTTTCTCGCCCTCCCCACCCTCTATCTCGAAGACCTGTTCGTGCTTCCGGAATACCGGAACCGCAAGATCGGGTATGCCCTCTTCTCCTTCGTCGTGGAAGAAGCGCACAGGCGAGGGTGCGGACGAATGGAGTGGTCGGTTCTGGACTGGAACACCCTTGCAATCGATTTCTATAAACGTATGGGAGCTCTCCATTTGCACGAATGGCATGTGTACAGACTGGTCCGGTCTGATATGGAGCGTATTATGCAGGATTCTCAGCTCCCACGATGAGCCTTCCCTCCCGGGTCTCCCTGTTCCTCGCCCTGCTACTCCTGCCCGGCTTCCGGGGGGATCTGCGTGCACAACCATTGGCGGATTCCATGGCTGTGCAGTTCTTTCCCACCGAACAGCTCTTTCCCCGACTGCTTGCTGATGGGACAACCCATCAACTGGGTATCGCCAAAGATCTCCATTCACGGCGCTGGCTGGGGAGTATAGGAGCCTTGCGCCCCGTGTTCCAGTTTTCTCTCGGAACAGTGGTTCTGCAGGCGGGAATCGGCGCGACAGTGCAAACAAGTATCCTCAGGAAATCCCCTCACCTTCAGGTGGTAACGGTAGATTTTTTTGTTGACGTCCCTGTTGATATCCGTCTGTCACGGGTGCTCACGCTCCGTACCGGTTATGGCCACTACAGCGCCCACCTTGCAGACGATGGAATTGAATTGTTCGGCCGTTCGTCTATCAATTACGCCAAGGACTACATTCGTCTGCTGTCCGCGTATGCTCTTCCGGTGTTAGGGGGATTCGTGTACGGGGGCGGACGGATGGACTTCCATACCCTTCCCGAAACGCAGAAGCACTGGGTGGCACAATTCGGAGGCGAAGTTGGGAACATCACCATCTTGCCGAACGTCAACCTGTATGGCGCGTTTGATTGCCGGCTCAAGGAGGAGGCCGCCTGGCGATCAACCCAGAGTTACCAGCTCGGGGTCAAGCTGTTCGAACGTCCGGCGGGCAGGGCGCGTATCGCGTACACATTACGCAGAGGCATCGATGACCGCGGACAGTTTTACACGTCCGAGACCGATCTCAGCCTGTTTGGCGTGTTCGTCGATTTCTGAATCACACCTATAGCCTCCTTGCCAGCACGACCGCCTTCTTCGCAGTCACGATATTCCCTCCCTGCCCATCGATTGCTTCAACATAGAGGATGTAGATGCCTGTCCGGAGGGGTTGCCGGTTGTTGTCATATCCATCCCAGACCACCTCACCCGCCGCTCCGGCCGGAGCGGTGTTTATCAGATCGCGCACGCACCGGCCTCGCAGGTCAAAGACCTTTATGCGTACCAGAGCGGACCGCAACGGTAGCCGGTAACGGATGACGGTCACATCATCACGGCCATCGGCATCGGGAGAGAATGGATCGGGCATACAGGAGAGAGATGCATCACCGGGCAACACGGCGACCGCGATGCTGTTCACCTGACCCGGAGTCCCTCCTGATCCATGCACGCTTGTGCCCCAGTTGTTCGGATCGTTTCCAGAAAGATGTGGATGGTACCGCTCCATTGAGCGGCCGGCCGGATCGGGAACATTGGCCGAGTGCCATGAAACCAGGTACGCTACGCTATCCACCATGCTTCCGTCGGGTGCATACACCACCACGCAGTCCCCTTCATTATTTAGCCCGAGTCCGGTTCGGTTGACAACGCTACACTGCTGCGGGTTGCAGCCGGGCCAGCGGAGTACAGTGGAATCACCCGCAACCACGTGAAACTCCCCCGGGCGTAGACGATGCGACGAGACGGTTACGGGCCACCGGTTAACACTGCCCGAAAGGAGTGGCCTGTCCGAGATCCAGCACCCTGACAAATCCACCTCCGCTGTTCCACAATTGATCAGTTCCACATACTCTGCGGTACCCCCGATCGGGGACGCCATAATCTCGTTGACCCTGATCATGCCACGGGGAATCGGCAACATGATCGCAGATACCCTTCGATTGTTCTCCGGGCGCTGATCTCCGGGCCATACGATTTCAGCAAGGATCAGAGTGTTCCCCGGACGTGGCTGGCTCCAAACCAAATCGACAGCAAGGGAATCTCCGGGAGAGATCATCCAGGTTACCAATGCTGATGCCACAACTCTGGCGTCGGAGACCACCGAGTCGCTTCCGGGGGCGCAATACAGGCGAACGGAGAAGTTGCCCGACGGTTGCCTTCCAGGATTGTACACGACAAGCCGGAGGAGTGCCGACTCCGGAAGAGCCGCCGATACCACCGACACGGTTCCTGCCCGGAGGTCATTTTCCCGGATGACGATGCTATTGATACGCCCGGGTGTTCCCCGTGATGATTCAAGACAACTCCCCCACAGACGTCCATCCAGGGCCGGCCGGAGGGGGTCTATACGTTCGAGCGTTATCCCTGCACCGCCTCCCCACTCTTGCCTGTACCAGACACTATCCATGCACCGTCCGTAATGGTCCCGCAGAAGTACACGATCTCCTGTGTTGTTCAATGAAGGAAATCCATCAGGCTGGAAGATCTTGATATGCTCCGCAGGGAAAAAGGCCCGGAAGGAAGACGAATCAGCCACCACAACAGTGTAACCCTCCGCCTCCAGCACAGAGGTGTGGTTCGTGAGACGGTGGGATGTTGATTCTGAAGCATCGCTCAATGTCCACCCTTTCAGGTCGACGGCCTGCGGACCAGTATTGTACAGTTCGATCCATTCCGGTTCATTGGACGCCGGCTGGTACTGGATTTCATTCACCACGACTGCGCCCGCAGGTACTTCCGGAAGGGCAACGGTGATACGGACATCGTCAATCCTGAATGTGCCTGTGGTTCCTGCGGCGTCCGGAAGAATATGAAAACGGACAACCACTTCCCGGCATCCTTCGAGCGCCAGCGGCAGGGGAAGGTCTGCCTGGACGTATGATGAGCCGCTCCCAAGGGCTGGCGCATCGCCGACCACATGAACGAAAGTCGTGCCGCCATCGACCGAGGCTTCAACAACACATCGGGCAGCAAATGTTGAAGAGCGTCGGACCAGAAAGCGAATTCGATCCGGTTTTCCCGACGAACAATCAATCAGGGGAGTGTCCAGCCATTGCTCCACGGTAGCATTGCTGGCTAAAACCGCATTGGGGACACTGGATGGTGAGGAAGTCACACAGGTAAAATCGGGAACACCGGGAGTTCGTTGAGTTGAGGAGCGCCAGCCCGGGGGTAACGCAGGAGGGATTGTGGTGTCAAATGTCTCCTCATAGGGTAATGATACCCCCTGCATCGCACCAAGAGCACACCCCAGGGAAATGCTAACAGGCAAGAATGACAAAACGCAAATCCTGGCGAATGGACGCATGATCAATCCAACCATTGCGGCATAAGCATACACCCATACTACCCGCCAGTTTGCTTTATTGCGAAAGAATCCATATATACCGTTGTTCTTTGAGCAAGGTGAAGAATATGGACGAGACGAGAATACTGATTGCTGATGATGAGGAGGCACTTCGCGAGCTGCTTCGCGAGCAGTTGACCGCTCAAGGGTATTCTATTGATGAAGCCCAGGACGGTGTGGAAGCGATGGAGAAGCTTCATCAACATTCATATCATCTGGCAATTCTTGACATTAACATGCCGCGAAAGAACGGGCTTGAAGTGTTAAAACATATCCGCGAGCAGAAGCTGCCGATGCGGGTCATCATGCTCACCGGACGGCTTGGCTTTTCCGTGGGCTCGGAGAGTATGTTGCTGGGAGCGGATGAGTACATCACCAAACCGTTTGATCTTGACTATCTGGAAATGGCTATCAAGAAGGTTTTAGCGCCATCCCCGTGAGATCGGATCCCGGATGGTTTTCCTGCTCCGCTCTGTTTCATTCCCACCTGGTTCAAGCCTCCTGTCGCACGGCACCATGTTGTGTATCGCCATACTACTTCAGCACCAGCATTTTCATCGTCCTGGAAAAACCGTTTGCAGTCAGCCGGTACACATACGTCCCCGAGGCCAGGGCTTCTGCATCGAACGTAACAGCGTAGCTCCCTGCGTCATGGACATCATCAGCAAGTACCGCCACCTCTCTACCCACTATGTCGTAGACTGCCAGCCGTACCCGGCCGGTCTCCGCAATCCGAAAGACAATCTCTGTCTGAGGATTGAATGGATTCGGATAGTTCTGGGCAAGGGAAAATTCTGATGGCGTGATACCATTTCCACTTCTTCCATCGATTCCGGTCGTGGTATTCCTGTAGTCTGTATTCTGGGGATCAAAGTTCGTCCACCCCGCAGTCCACTGCCCGCTCATCGGAACCGCCGGATCAAATGCCCCACGATACATGACAGCGTCGAAAAAGGGATCCGACAGCCGCGGGTTGGAAAAACTCGCACTGCCGATCAACTCCGAACCGGCAGCCGGGACCGGATTCGGACTGTTCAGGTTTGACATGTCTGTGAGACCCACGGCGCTTGGATTCCGGGGACTCGAACCGGTGTTGCCGAAGGCGGCCGTGTTATACCATGCCGCAATCCCGGGCCACTGCGATGAATCGTGCACCGTGGAAGACCCGCTCGGCCGTTGCGAGGCCGCTATACTGGTGTTCCGAATCTGTAGCGTGTCGATTGTTGCATGTGTGATCGTGTTGACATCCCGAATCCTTAGTCCCCACGGATAGCCGGCAAGAACCGAATTGTAGATGCTCAATCCCGTCGAACGGCGTAACAGGGCACTGTACTGAAACTTGTTGCCGGGGGGAAGATTACCGACAAGCGCATCAGACCGCTCCGGCCCGATAAGAGTGATGTTAGAGAAATAACTCTGTGAATAAGGGGTTGCGATGGAGGTGGCCGACCCGTCATTGTCCGATTCGAATCCGTTTGATTCGCCGGTGGGATCCCAGTTGTTCAGATCCCTCAAACCGAAACCAAACTGTATCTTCCCCTGCCATCCGAAATCAGAATCAAACTCATCATCCACCCCGCCGAATGCGACGAGATGTTTCGCATTCACCGTGCCCCCGAACCACTCGTAGGAATCGTCGTTGGCATAACTCACCTGTACGTGATGTAGCTCCGTGCCGCGTCCCACTCCACCCATAGTGAGACCGTTCGTTTCGTTGTTCAACTGGAACCGGTAGCCGGCGTACTCGATCCGGACGTACCGGAAGATCCCGCTAGTGTCAGCCGGGTCCGTCCCGCCGTAGGTCCCCCCGATAATCCCCCCTTCGATCAGGGGTTCCACCTTGTTCACCGGGGCCCTGCCCAGGATCATAACACCCCCCCAATCCCCGGGAATCCGGGATCCCGCGGGCTTGTTGCTGGTGAAAACAACGGGTTGAGCTGCGTTCCCCAACGCGAAAATCCTCGCGCCCCGGGTGATAATGAGCGTCGCAGCGGAATCGGCGAACACCACCGTCCCTGGTTGTATCGTGAGGCTGAAGGTGGAGTCGACATAGTACAATCCGGTCAGGACATAGGCCGTGTCTGCGGAAAGCGTACGATTCCACTGTTGATGGTATGAAGTCCGTCCGGCATTGAGACCCGGTCCCAGCACCGTTTCAGGCGAAACTGCAAACGCCGTCCATGCCATCAAAAAATGTATAAGCGTCCATAAGAGTCGAACATGTCTCATTCGGGCATCTCCATTACGTTGTGTGATGTTCACGTTGATGAATCGTCGAATATGATTTTCGGTGTTCCGTTCCGGACCGCACACGACCACCCTGTCCTGCCTCAAAAGTCTATAAGTTCAACGAAAGTGAGAGCGTGTACGTTGTCCCCTGGGACCATGCAGCATAGGGAACTCGCTGGTCGCCGCTTGTCAGGACACGCTCTTTTCCGGCGATGTTCTTCACGGCCGCCTTCAGCTCGAGGCCCGCGATCAGCCGCTGGGTCAGAGCGACATCCACCATATCCCTCGCTTCCTCGTACACATCCTGGTCCCGGACATCACCGACTGCATTCAGCCTCCGGCCGAATTTGTTGTAGAACACACTCACCGAGCTCCCCCATTCCGGTACGGCGTACAGGAACGAAACGTTCAACGCCCACGGAGACTGTCCCTGCATGGGACGCGTTGAACGGCTTACAACGGGCCGTCCGGATTGATCGGTCCGGAGATCAGTGTATTCCACTTCCGATGTGACGATGGTGTAATTGCCGGACACCGACATCTGTGAGAAGACACCGCCCAGGAATGAAAGCGACTTCCTGAGCTCAAATTCCCACCCCTTGTTCGAGCCGCCCGGCGAGTTAAACCAGGTCTTCACGTACCGGTCAGGCGCTGCAATAAGGCGTTCCTCAATGGCATTGTGGAAGTGCTTGGAGAAGTAGCTCACCGCAATCACTTCCCCGATATCGGGAAATATCTCCAGACGCACATCGTAGTTGTGAATATAGGCCCGCGAGAGATTCGGATTGCCGATGACATTCTGGTCCTGGTCAAAGTCCAGGTAGAGCACATTGGCCAGCTCCCGAAATTCCGGGCGGTTCACCGATTGATAGTGTGCGAACCGGAGATTGACCGTCTCTGACACCAGATACTTCAGGTTTATCGATGGCAGGATATCCGTATTACGCACTGCTGCGGTGGCAGGAGTGGGGTCATCAATCGCTTTCGGGGAGACCACATTCCCTTCCGCATTCTCCAGCCGCGCACCACCCGTAAATCTTAAGTGCTGCTCCAGCACCACCAACGGCACGTCCACCATCAGGTACCAAGCGTTCAACCGCTGACGTCCGGAATACGCACCTGTAAATGTTGAGGCCTCGACAAAATTCAGCTTCCCCGCCCCGAAGTTGCGGGCTGCAAAGATCTCCTCAACCGGAAGGAGGAGAAGCGAATAATAGCGGGGGTCACGTCCGGGGATTGTTGAAAACGCCTGAATCCCGAACGATCGATCCTTCAATTCAGCCGTCGCACCAATCTTGATCTTGGCAAACTCCAGAGGATAGGTCAGGTCGACACTCACACCCCTTGTTCTCTCATGGAGGGCTGACCAGGTGCGGTAGTTTTCTCCTAGTGATTCGTCACCCGATGAACCCAGGGTATATTCGACCTGCTTCCGGTCCGGCTCTCTGGCCGTCGAGGAAGAGGCAAAAAGCTTCCACTGCGCCTCAAGATTGCCCGCAAAATCCAGCACATGCTCACCGGTGAGCTGACCGATATACAGCGAGCGCTGATCCCACTCAATCGTCTGACGGCGCGAGCCGCTCCCCGCCACATTGATGCCACTGGACATTGATACCCGGTCCTCGGCCGATTGATTATAACTGTTCCGAACGCTGATCGTGTGCAGGTTCGACAGTCTATAGCTCACGTCCAGCAAGCCGGCCCAGAGAACAGAGTAATCATACCGGGTACCGTCAAACCGGAACACCGGCGAACCTCCATACACATACGCCGGCGCTTCTTTGAAACCTGTTGTCATGAACGAATTGGAATACGAAAGTGCTCCCACAAAACCCAGTTCATCATCCCCCAATGAAAGCCGGTCTCCCAGGGCCAGGTCAAATGACCCGTTCACCGGCGCCCGCTGATTCCGGACGGCCCAGGTATTCGGCAGTGTCTGTGCAATCTTTTCCGCGCTTGCCGCCCCTTCGGGAAGAGCACGCTGTCCGTCGTCTGCACCTAGCCAGTCCTGATGCCCGCCCTGGGACCCCATAAAACTCTGTGTTGAAGTTGCAGAATTGTATGATGAGGAAAGGCCGAGACGGATCACGCGATTCGTCGGGAAGTCCAGGGTGCTCACCTGCACAAAACCCCCGCTGAAGTCGCCCGGCATGTCGGGCGTCGCGGTTTTCACCACCAGCGCATTCTCGAGAAGGTTGGAGGGAATCATGTCGAAGGAAAAACTTCTTCGGTCCACATCCGTGTCAGTACTCGTGACCGATACGCCATTGAGTGATGTTCCGTTGTAACGGTCGGTCACCCCGCGTACATACACAAACTTGTTGTCGACGATCGTCAAACCTGTCACCCGTTTAAGGGCGTCACCGGATGTCACATCAGGAGCCCTCCTGATCTGCTCCGCACTGATCCCGTCTCCGATGATGTTCGATTTTCTCCTTTCAGCGAGGAGCGCGGCTTCTGTCGCAAGAACCCGCTCGGCTGTAACAACAACCTCTTCCTGCCTGAGCGCTTCGGCGCTTAACGTCACGTCGAGCCGCAGGATTTCACCGGGCTTGAGCGTGACCCCCGTGACCACCTTTGGGCTGTATCCGACATAGGAGAGGCGGACATTGTACGATTCCGGAGGGATGTTGCGAACGATAAACGTACCATCGATGTCCGTAACGCCACCCATACTCGTCCCGATCAGGAGACAATGCGCACCAATAAGTTCTTCCCCCGATTCCTGATCCAGAATCCGACCACGGAGGGTTGCCTGCTGGGCGTGTGTAACACTCGTCCCAAACACCAGTAACGTAACGAGCAAAGAGAAAAGACCTTGTATCATAGTGATTGACCTGAATGTGTGTGATACTCCGGATCCTGCGACGCTATGGGAATCCCGGTTTTGTGTGAATCGAAGTGTACCAATGTACCACGCGGGTATTACCTGGGTATTAAGCGGGGATTATGAAATTGTTATCCGTGTTGCCGACTTTTCACAGTTCTTTGTGGCGTTTTTCCTGTATATTGTCTGCATGGAACGATTCGCCGAAATGTTTGCCGATGCCGTGCGCGCGCACAAAGGCGCGAGGCGAATCCTTTCCGACGGGGAATGCCAGTCACGCTCCGGAGCCTTGTGTCCGCTCTGTTATGCCGGAATCCTTGAGGTGGACCAGGAACGTACGATCAGAAATCATGTCCTGCAGCAGTGGTGGCACGAGGCCGTGCCCGGCACACCTCTCGACCCACTTGTTCCCTCCCCTCAAGGACGATATTACCGATCTGTATCAAAGCGGAAAGTATTCAGGCAGGGACGTTCACTCACGCTGGGCCTTATCAATCCGGATGCCGATCGCGGAGAGGGTGCACTCCGGGTTATCCGTTGTGCTATCGAACCACTCGCTCACAATACCCTGTACGAACTGATCGACTCCTGGCTCTCCCGGCCGGGAGCGGCCCCCCTGCACGAAGTGCTTCAGTATGTAATCATAAAAGGCGATGAGAAGGAGCATATCGTCATTCTGAACGTGCGGTCAATTAACGCGTCAGTGATCAAGGCGGGGAACGTGCTTTCCAAGGCTGTAACGGCATCTGACATGCATGTGAGCGGGTTCTTCCTGTATGAGGATGATTCAGGCGGGAAATACTATCTTGGATCACAGGACTCGGGTGCACCCGGACGGCTTCAGCGAGTATACGGCGCAGGCACCCTTTCTCACAAGACAGCAGGAAAACGATTTGTCTACCCTCTGCTGGCGTTCTCACAGGTAAACCAGTCCATGCTGGACCCCCTGGTTTCCACTGTGTCCGGATTGCTGGAGCTTCCCCTTTCCGGGACGCTTTACGACCTCTATTGCGGGTATGGACTGTTTGGCATCTCCCTGGCAGCGAAGGTGAAACGTGTCATCGGGGTGGACATTGCTCCTGCTGCAATCGATGCGGCCAGGCAGATCGCGCAGCACCTGCGCCTTGGAAACACACGTTTTCAGCGCAGTAATCTGACCGCCACCTCTCTTGCCTCAGTGATGCAGCGATCCGGGGAGGAGGACGGCGTTGTGCTTGATCCTCCCCGCAGCGGAACTTCGGATGGAGTTATCGAGGTCATTGCCGGAAGGAGATGCCATCGTGTTGTACACCTGTTCTGCAACATTGACATCCTGCAACAGGAGGTCAGGCGGTGGGAAGCGGCGGGGTATACGCTCACACGGGCGGTCCCTCTGGATATGTTTCCGGGAACCTCAACGACTGAAATAGCGGCACTGTTTGAACCGCGGGGCTAACGCGAGGGAACTTTCTCGAAGGGGATGTCCAGAAGGGGATAGTCGCGCCAGTCTTTGTAGTCAAAATGCCACCACTCGGCGGGTTCAACACGAAAACCTTCTTTCTCCATCGCCGCCCGCAACACACTCCGCAGCCTCCGTTGATCTCCGGTGCCGCCTGTATACGAGCTTGATGCCTTCTCACTAAAATCGTCATAGGGGCTTGGCATGGAGACTTCCTGCCCGGTGCCGAGGTCTATGAGTGTCAGGTCGACCGCACAACCGCGGTTGTGTTTTGATCCTTTCCGGGGGTTTGCCACGAATTTTCTCTTCACGGGGGGCGTTTCGTCCCAGAATTTCTTTGTCACAGCCCAGGGGCGATAACCGTCAAAGACAAGCAACCCGAATCCCTGAGTCTTCAGGGAATGATGTACGCGCACGAGGGCTTCGGCGGCGGGACGTTGGAGGAAGACGCGTGCCTGCGCGTACATTGGTCTCCCCATAAAGTTGTCGGAGGTCGCATATTTGACATCCAGCCGGATCGTGGAGTCCAGCGTAATCAATTCCACGAGTGTCCGTGCTGCTGTGCTGTCACGTACCTGAGCCGTCAGGGGACTAAAAACCGCCAGCAGACACATGGCGGCCAGGAACATCCGTGCACAGCGCGCGGAACGGATTCCCGCTATCATATCTGCTGTTTCGCCCATTTCATCTGCGCCACCTCACATTGAACATAGAACTCTTTGGTGTCCGAGGGATGAATGCTCAACATCCGGCTGTGCATCGGGGTATTCAACCAGGGAAAGAACAACCGGCTTAGCGTGGCCCCGCCGTTAAGACGGATATGAATCTCAGCTTTCCCGCTTCCCACACCGAACGAATACGGAGGAAGAATATCCCCCAGAACTTCCCGAAACCAACGCGGGAACGAGAATGGCAATGTTCCGTCCATTCTCCCGAACGGGTCAAGGATCCGGTGTATCCATGGGCGCAGCGCATTTGTTTTGGCATCCCAGAGACGGAGGCGCTCAATCTCCGAAAAATGGATCGCCACATTTGTGCCGTCTTTGAAGATGACGCGGATACGATCCTCAGTCAGATCGTAGAGCTTGGGCCGGCCGCGCAGGAATGGGACCACGCCGAGATACCAGAGGGAAAGCGCATACCAGACAAGCAACAGACTCATCACGCTGCCAATAATGAGCTGCTGAACCCATTCAACGCCCTGTGATGTGCCCACAACCCGGACAAAGAGAAAAATGGGAAGAATCGGGACCAGCATGGCTGCGAGCGGGGGTGTGATTGCCCTGAGTGTCGGGAGCAGACCGGCGCGGGCGCTTTGTGACTGATACAATTTCCTTACAGCGACTTCCCGCCGTTCGAAGAAACCTTCCGATTCCTCCTTTGAATACATTTGCCGGACTTTGTGTCCGGAGCGGCTGAGGTATTCGGCTGCTTTATCCCACAGCTCCGCCTTCTCATAGTGAAATGCGAGCAGTTCATAGTATTCTACCAGACGGTCGGAATACAGTTTCTCAATCGCATGGGCGATGGAGGCGTGTAATTCTCTCCGTTTGTTGCCCAGCATGGTATTGTAGGCCACCTCCTGAATAAGGAAATGTTTGAACAGGTATTCAAATTCCCGGGCTTCCTGATTTTCCAGAATCAACTCCAGCGACCGGAGCTCTTGGAGACTTGGCACGAGGTCCTGGTGTTTGCTGACGACCTGTTCAAGCAGCGGGCGCGAGAACTCCCGTCCGATCACCGACGCGCCGAAGAGGACTTCTTTGATGCTGTCATGCAGCCGGTCAATCCGGGCCATGATAATCCCCTGGATCGTGCCCGGGACTCCTGCTTCAATGTTGTCCACCAGCAACTCAACTTTCCGCCGTCGGACAATAACGATCTTCTTATCCAGAAGCGTTTTGATGATTTCCTGAACAAAGAAGGGATTCCCTTCCGATCGATGAAGCACGAAGTTTTCCACCGCCTCCGGGCAACTGTCCGCGTCGAGCCGGTACAGGATCAACCGGCGGGCGTCATCACGATCCAGCCGGTTCAAATCAAGCAGCGAGGCCTGATCATCAATAATGGATGGGAACGGATACTCGTCCCTAAACGTAAGCACAAACAGGGACAACACGTTCTCTGTTGTGGGTTTGAGCACAAACCAGAGCAGCTCCTGGGAGAAGCGATCAATCCAGTGCAGGTCCTCAAGAACAAAGACCATCGGCCGACGTGCGGCGGTGGCACTGAGGAGCGTCCGCACCGCCTGAAAGATCCTTTGCTTGCGAATCCTCTCATCCACCATCATGATTTCTTCATAGCGGACCGAGAGGAGCGTCGCCAGGTACGGCTCGTGCTCCTCGATTTGAAGCTGATGGAGAGCCGTGTGCAAGCGTTCCCGTATGAGGGCTTCTGAAGCGTCACTACGCAGATGCAGAAGGTTCTTCAGCAGGACAGACCAAACGTAGTAAGGCGTTGTTGTTTCGAAGCTGGAACAAAATCCTTCAATGGTGGCTAATCCCTTCTGGTAGGCGTTGCGGATGAGTTCTGTTTTCAACCGCGATTTTCCCACTCCGGCTTCGCCGCAGATGCCCAGGCGGACATGATTTCCGGTGAGTACCAGATCCAGCGCCCGATTGATTGTGTCCAGTTCCACCTTCCGTCCGACAAACTGATCTTTGCCGAGTATGGTCGGTCTTCGTTCCGATTCCGTTTTGAGGGCGGCAAGTTTGTACACGTCGACCGGCTCCGCTTTTCCACGCAACGTCATTGCAAACGGACCCTCGGCCACAACCACATCCGACACCAGCTTGTGGGTCTCGGATGACAGGTAGATATTGCTGCGCGGGGCGATCTCCACGAGGCGTGAGGCGAGGTTCACGGTGTCTCCGATCACGGAGTAGTTCATGCGGAGGTCGCTCCCCACGTTGCCGGCAATCACCATTCCGGAATGGAGTCCGCAGTGGAGACCGAGGGGGCCGTGGAGTTCAGCCCCCTGCCGGTCGTTGTAGTGTTCAATCTCAGCCACCATATCCAGCGCACACCGTACCGCGCGTTCCGGGTCATTCTCATGAGCCAGCGGGGCACCAAAGATGGCCATGATCCCGTCGCCGATGAACTTGTCAATTGTGCCCTCGTACTGGAGAACAACAGAAACCAGTCCCGAGAAGCAGTCGTTCAGCACCGCGGATACCTCTTCGGGATCGAGCTTCTCGGACATCGTGGTAAAGCCGGTGACATCGGCAAACAAAACAGTCACAAGCCGGCGTTCGCTCTCGATCTGCTTGCCAGCGGTGAGAATACGCTCGGCGAGATCGCTCGGTATGTAGTTGCGGATGAGGGCGAAACCGTCAATGGAAGGTCGGGGGGGATACGGTACCGGCTTGAGTGTCGAGCCGCAATTCAAGCAGAAACGGGAGTGTTTCGGGATGTCCTTGGCACATGCGGGACATTGCATTCGGGGCCTACGTGAAGCTCTTTATTGCCTCCGCTTGGGTGTCATGGACATCAAAGACCAGCGTCAGCTTGGTGATGACGAAGATATTCTCGATGTTTTTGTTCAAACCGCATATCTTGACCTGCCACCCATGCCGTGAGTACGTCGTCTGACCTGCAACCAGAACGCCGATGGCGGTGCTGTTTAGATACGTTACCTTGCTCAGGTCTATGAGCAGTTTTGAGTACTGCCTGTCAACGAAGCCCGCTATCGCCTGCCGGAGTTCCACGGTCTCATCGCCGCCGACGAGGGATCCGCTCGCCTGTATCAAGCCAATGCCGCCATCTGGTAGGGTGGAAGTCTTGATTGACATGGTCTCTCCCGGTTTGTGTTTCGTCTATATATGGTACAAGGTTCAAGCCACATTGTCAAGAATGTCCGGGGATCGTCAGTTGTTTTTCTGGACTGAAGGTCGGATATTAGAGGTGCAGGCGATTCTTTCACAGGAGGAAACAAGGGTGCAGCGATCCGGTATCGAACCCAGAGCCACGGCAAACCCGCAGAACCCTCCAGGAGCCGGGGACGATACAAAATCCACGCGCGATGCTGGCGGCGCGAAACCGAGCTCGACCCGTGCCAAACGCAAGAAACGGCCCAGATTCAAGGATCACACGCCCGGATCCGCCCCTTCCTCACTTGACCCTTCCCTCTTTATCAACAGAGAGCTCAGCTGGCTTGAATTTAACCAGCGGGTACTGGAAGAGGCGCACGATGAGCGTCACCCTCTTCTCGAACGCGCAAAGTTCCTGGCTATTGTAAGCTCGAATCTCGACGAATTCTTCATGATCCGCGTTGCCGCGATCAAAGAACAGGTGCTGGCAAACGTCATGGACCTTTCCCCGGATGGACACGTCCCGCTCCAGCAGCTTACCGCAATCCAGTCACGTGTAACGCTGATGTTGCAGGAGATGTCCGACTTCTTCTGGAATGACCTGTATCCGAAACTGACAGCATCCGACATCCATCTTCTCCGTATGGATCAACTCACGCCGGATGAGCATGGTGTGCTGACGGAGCTTTTTACCCGCGAGATTTTTCCTGTATTGACACCCCTCGCCTTCGATCCCGGTCATCCGTTTCCGTACATCTCCAATCTCAGTTTAAGTCTTGCGGTGGTCGTGATCGGCCCCAATGGAGAGGAACGTTTTGCACGGGTGAAAGTGCCCGATGTCCTGCCGCGTCTCGTGGCCCTCCCCGCTCCGCCCGGGGGAGGCCAGACCATGCGGTTCGTATGGATCGAGGACCTCATTGCAGAGAACCTGACCATCCTTTTCCCCGGCATGGTGGTCAAGGAGTCGTATACGTTTCGTGTCACGCGTAATGCAGACATTGAAATACAGGAAGACGAAGCGGACGATCTGCTTGCCTCGATTGAGGAGTCTATCCGGCTTCGCCGTTTCGGTTCGGTCGTCCGCGTGGGTGTGGAAAAAACCATGCCCGCACGCATCAAAGAGATCCTCCTTGAAAACCTGGAGGCAGATCCAACGGATGTGTATGAGGTCGCAAAACCGCTCGGCCTCAGCCACCTTATGCAATTGCTCAAGATCGGGCGTCCGGACCTGAAAGACATCCCCTTTCATCCCGCCTTGCTGGTGGCCGATGAAGAAGCAGAGGACATGTTCAGCGTGATACGGCGGGGAGATGTGCTGCTCCACCATCCGTACGACTCTTTCGCACCGGTCGTGCAGTTTATTCGAAATGCAGCAACGGATCCAACCGTCCTGGCGATCAAACAGACACTCTATCGCATCGGCAAAGAATCACCGCTCGTGCCTCTGCTCATACAGGCGGCTGAAAGCGGCAAGCAGGTCGCCGTTCTCGTTGAACTGAAGGCGCGGTTCGACGAAGAGAACAACATCGGGTGGGCCAAACAACTTGAACGCGCAGGCGTCCACGTGGTGTACGGCCTGGTCGGACTAAAAACACATGCGAAGATGGCACTGGTGATCCGGAAAGAACCGGAAGGGCTGCGTCGGTATGTACACCTCGGGACCGGTAACTACAACCCCGTGACCGCACGTATATACACCGACTTGAGTTTTTTTACATGCCGGGAGGATCTTACCGGAGACGCCACCGAAGTGTTTAATTTTCTTACGGGATACTCGCAGCGGGATACGTACAGCAAGCTTGCCGTCGCTCCCGTCACACTCCGAAAACAAATCACATCGCTCATAGAGCGTGAGATTACTCACGCCCGGGCAGGCAAGCAGGGACAGATGATCCTCAGGATGAATTCCCTGACCGATGCCAAGATCATTGAATTGTTGTATTCCGCCTCACAGGCAGGCGTATGTATCGATCTTATTGTCCGCGGCATCTGCTGCCTCCGCCCGGGTATCCCGGGCGTGAGTGACAAGATCCGCGTTGTCAGTATTGTCGGACGCTTTCTGGAACACAGCCGCATCTTCTATTTTTTCAACAACGGACAGCCGGAGCTGTATCTGAGCAGTGCCGATCTTATGGGCCGCAATCTGGACAGACGGGTCGAGCTTATGTTTCCTATCGAAGAACCCGGTCTGGTGCAACAGATCAGAGATGAAGCACTCTCCCTGGCTCTCGCCGATTGCGTGCGCGCACGGGTCCTCTCCCGGGATGGCGCCTATACACGTGTTGCTTTGCGGGACGGCGAACCGGACATCGACAGCCAGACACAGATTGCACGGTCACGGGCGCGACTGCTGCGTCCAACCCAGATCGTGCCCAGGGAAATACCGTAACCACTGACTTTCCGCTCACTGTTACTACTGTTCATTTCTTTCAGGAGGTCATTCTATGCGATACGGCTTTCGCGTTGCCGTACTTGCCGTGCTGTTGCCAATTTTAACGCATGGCGCAGAAGAAGGCAGATTCATGCGGTTTCCCGATATACACGGCTCAACGATCGTGTTCACCTATGAAGGCGATCTCTGGTCTGTATCGGCATCCGGTGGCACTGCAATCCGGCTGACGAATTTTCCGGGGGTCGAATATGCGGCCCGCTTTTCCCCCGACGGCGCTCAACTGGCTTTTACGGGAAGCTATGACGGATCGTGGGCGATCTACCGTATGCCCGCGTCCGGCGGCGCCCCGATGCGGCTCACCTACATGCCCGGCGGAGCCGAATCGGTCTGCTGGACACCCGATGGGAAACGAATCGTTTTCCGATCAAATTTTGAAAATACGGTCACCCGCGATCCGAATCTCTATTTTGTAGACACTGAAGGTAATCTCCCCGAATCCTTTCCGCTGGATCGTGGCGTCCGCTGCAGTTTCTCCGCCGACGGCAAGTCCATCCTGTATACCCGCAAAGGCTCTGAAGAATACTACTGGAAACGCTACAAAGGGGGGCGTTACCAGGACATCTGGCGCTATGATTTTCCAACCGGCACATTCACGCCAATTTCAGACTACGTCGGAAAGAACAGCTACCCGATGTGGGTCGGTGATACCATGTACTTTGTGTCCGACCGCACTACCGGGACGGCAAATTTGTACGCACAGGATCTTGCCAGCGGTCAGATTTCCACTGTTACCCAGTATGCGGACTTTGATATCATGATGCCCTCCACAGATGGCACATCCATCGTCTTCTTGTACAACGGATATCTGCACGTTCTGGATGTCTCATCCCGCTCAATACGAAGAATACGCGTCGAAATCCCGAGCGACCGGTGGGTTTCTCGCACCCGGACCATCGATGCGCGCGGGTATCTCCACAGCGCAGATGTTACCCGGGACGGCAAAACTCTCGTCCTGGAGGCGCGTGGTGATATTTACTGCACGGAGGTCGACAAGAAGGTGTCGGTAAACAACTCAGCCACCCCGGGGTCGCGGGAAATGTATCCCACCGTGTCACCGGACGGAAACACCGTAGCCTTTTTCTCAGACAGATCCGGTGAATATCAGATTTACCTCCAACCCACGCGCGGCGGGAAGTGGTCTCAACTGACAACCTCCCTTGACCGGACTGTCTACCGCCTTGTCTGGTCACCCGACGGGTCAAAACTGCTTTTCGGCAACAAGGATTTCGCGCTGTTCGTACTGGACGTCACGACAAAAAAGATCACACAGATTGATGCTTCGAATCAACTGAAGAATGATGAATTCTACTGGGAGATAGCTGACTATGGATGGTCGCCCGACAGCAAGTGGGTCACCTACTCTCTCGTACAGTTTAACCGGAACAGCCAGGTTTTTGTGTACTCCCTGGATCTTGCCAAACGGTATATGGTAACCGATGACTTTTTCGATAACCTGTCCCCCAGGTTCGATCCCGGGGGAAAGTATCTGTATTATCTCTCCAGCCGCAACTTCGATGTCCAGATGGATTTCTACGAGGACAATCACGTGCTTCATTCCCCGTATCAGATTATGGCTGTTCAACTGACAGCGGGAGAAAGACCCCCGTTTGCAGATTCAGTGAGCCGGACAACACGGCGGGCAGATACCGGCTTCCGCATTGACGCCGACGGGCTGCAACAACGGACATTTCCGGTTCCGGTTCCTCCAGGCAACTACTTCCACCTACAGGCAGGGAAAGGGAAGATCCTGTGGTGCTCGGTTCCCCGGTTTGCCGATGATGAGTACGAGGAGATCTTCAAACCCGGTCGCAACACCAAGTGGGAGCTGCACATTTTCGACGTGGGGCAGAAAAAAGAAAGCATCGTCACAGAGAAGATCCGGGAATACACGCTCTCTTCAAACGGCGAACATCTTCTGACCCGACGTGACGACGACATGTACCTGACGACGCTGGAGAAGGCATTCCAGAACAAATCCCCGGGGGACAAGATTGTGACCGGCGTCCTCTCGTATACGGTCGATACACAGGCCGAATGGAATCAGATCTTCAGTGACGCCTGGCGATGGTACAGGGATTTCTTCTACGACGAGAACATGCACGGGCGGGACTGGAAGAAGATGGGCGAGACGTACCGTTCATATCTGCCCGACCTTTCTTCACGGGACGAGCTTAACTGGGTATTACAGCAGATGGTGGGGGAACTGTGTGTGTCGCATACGTACGTCAACGGAGGCGATATGGGCCCCGTGTCAACGCCAAAAACCCCGGTGTTTTCGGGATGGCTCGGAGCCGACCTGAAACCGGATTCCCGGACGGGTCTCTATCGCTTTGAAAAAATCTACGGCCCCACGGAATACAATCTTAACCTTACGGCGCCGCTGGCCAGGCCCGATGTCGATGTCAGGGAAGGGCATTATCTTCTGGCGATCAACGGCGTTGAGATCCGCCCGCCGGCAGACTTTTACAGACACCTTCAGGTCACCCCCGGGCAAAAAGTCTCCATTACCGTCAACTCCACGCCTTCGCGTCAGGATGCGCGCACGTACGATATTGAACCTATCAGGTACGAAAGTCAATTACGGTATTTCCGCTGGTTGACGGACAACATTAACTACGTCCTCAAAGCTTCCGGTGGAAAAGTGGGCTACATGCACATCAATGCAATGGGCGCAGGTGGCATCGGGGAGTTTGACAAGTTCTGGCGTGCCTTCCGGTACAAAGATGGAATACTCATTGACGTCCGGAGGAATTCCGGCGGGTGGACAGAGTATTTTCTGATCGACAAGCTCGAAAGGAAAATGATCGCTTATAATGTCCTTCGCAACATGGTCCCCTTCCGGTACCCGGGGACTGCATCCTCGGCCCACTATGTCGCGATTTCCAACGAATATAACGGGTCAGATGGCGAGGCATTTATCGAACATTTTAAAGCCCGCAAACTTGGTACCGTGGTGGGGGTGCCCTCATGGGGAGGACTGGTCGGAATCGTGAACGGCCAGACGACCATCGACAATGGGACCATCCAGCAACCAAACAACGCCTTCTGGGGACGAGAAGGAAAATGGTTGGTGGAGAACCACGGGGCTGAACCGGACATATTCCAGGACAACGACCCCGCCTCGGTCATGGCTGGGAAAGACGCCCAGCTTGACAAAGCGCTCGAAATCGTCTTGCAGCAAATCAGGGAACAGCCTTTTTCGTTCCCGCCACGCCCGGCCTATCCGAAAAAGTAGAACCGAATGTGCTTGTTTTTTCAACAGCTTCTTGTTACGTTTCCAAGCGCAGCGTGCGGCAGCGTTCCCGCCCCCTACCCTGCACGGGGGCACCCCCGTTCCTTCCCGCAGAAAGCCAGCTTCGTTCCTTGTCAGTCGTACGTTCACTTACCTAAGGAGAACATCCATGCATGCTCAGGGTGAAGCAAAGAAGAACACGCTCACGATTACGGATAATCGTACCGGGAAACCGTACGAGATTCCCATCGAGAACGAGACCATCCGTGCGATCGATCTGCGTCAGATAAAGGTCAATGCGGATGATTTCGGGATGATGACCTACGATCCTGCGTTCATGAATACAGCCTCGTGCAAAAGCACGATCACCTTTATCGATGGCGACAAAGGGATTTTGCACTATCGGGGCTATCCCATCGAACAACTGGCGGAGCAGTGCTCGTATCTGGAAGTCGCGTATCTGCTGCTCTATGGTGACCTTCCGAGCAAGACCCAACTGGCAGACTGGACGATGCACATCACCACTCATACCTTCGTTCATGAGAATCTCAAGAAACTCATGGATGGTTTCCACCACGATGCACATCCGATGGGGATGTTCGTGAGCGGACTGGCCGCCCTGTCTACCTTCTATCCGTCTGCCAAACACATCGAGGATAAAAAGGAACGGGAACTTGCCTTTTTCAGGCTGATTGGAAAAGCCCCGACCCTCTCCGCCTTTGCCTACCGCCACAGTGTTGGGATGCCATACGTTCATCCAGACAATGAACTTTCCTATGCGGGAAATTTTCTTAACATGATGTTCCGCATCGCGGAACCAAAGTATCAACCGCATCCTGTTCTGGAAAAAGCTCTCGACGTCCTGTTTATTCTGCATGCAGATCACGAACAGAACTGCAGCACAAGCGCCATGCGGGGTGTTGGAAGTTCCCATGTGGATCCCTACTGCGCCGCCGCTGCAGGAGCGGCAGCCCTGTACGGACCCCTGCATGGAGGAGCAAACGAAGCGGTGCTCCGCATGCTGGATGAGGTCGGGAGCAAAGATAAAGTTCCGGCGTTTATCAAGGAAGTAAAAGACGGCAAGGGCCGGTTGATGGGCTTTGGCCATCGTGTGTACAAGAATTACGACCCGCGTGCGTCCATTATCAAACGCCTCGCTGACCAGGTCTTTGAGGTAACCGGACGGAACGCCAAACTGGATATCGCGTTGGAACTTGAACGGATCGCATTACAGGATGAGTATTTCATCAAGAGAAAGCTCTATCCGAATGTGGACTTCTACTCCGGATTAATCTACCAGGCAATGCGGTTCCCGGTGGATCTGTTCCCGGTGCTCTTTGCGATAGGCCGTATGTCCGGTTGGCTTGCACAATGGGCAGAAATGCTGGACGATGGAGACCAGAAGATCGCCCGCCCACGCCAGGTCTATCTTGGTGCAGGCAAACGTGATGTCCCGCCTATGAAGCAGCGCGGATGATGTTCACTGCTCAGTCGCGACAGGACGGGGGGATGCAGAGTCTCCCCCTCTTCCTTTGTGGCAGGCAATAAACACCACGAGACGGGAAGTGGTCGCTGTATTATCGAAGAGAGAAGAATCCACTGGTTCTCTCTCTTCGTTATAGATCCGTACGCAGTGCGGTGATGCTGATTACGTTCTCCCTGCAGGAGCCTGTGAGCCCCCATGCGCCAACCGCTGAACATCCTCCAAACGTGCTTTTCCCACTCGTGGGGGGGGCTGGAGATGCAGGCTCTTGAAGTTACACGGCGACTCCATGAGCGCGGCCACAACGTTTGGCTTGCCGCACCAGAGCACACCCGCCTTTGTACAGAAGCCACCCGTCAAACGATCAACATGCTCCCGCTGAATGTCACCGGATACGCCCATCCGATCCTCACCTGGAAACTCAGCCGATTCCTCAGGGACAAGAATATTGCCATAGTACACTGCCAGCATTCACGCGATCTCGCAACCGTTGTACCCGCACAACATATCTCCGGACGTGCTTGCCCCGTTCTGCTCAGTAAACGGGTAGGATCCTACATCAGCAAACATGATCTTTTCCACCGTTATACGTACGGGCGCCTCACGCGGGTCCTTGCCATCTCTGAAGTCATCCGGCGGAACGTGATCGCAACAACCCCCATAATAGCCGAAAAGGTCATGACTTTTCATGATGCTGTCGATCTTACGCTGTTTGATCCTGCGAAGGTTGACCGCAGCGAGGCGCGGCGCACTCTGGGGATTCGTGATGCAATGATGCCTACGTTCGGCTTTGTCGGACGGTTCTCACCAGGCAAAGGACATGAGGAGCTGATCGAGGCCGTCTCCCTTTTGAAGGAACGGCAACAGGTGTTTCATCTTGTGATCGTCGGGGAAGCAAGCCATGGGGAGGAACCGTACGCCGCTTCAATACGCGCCATGGCCCACAACCGCGGTCTTGACGAAACGGTCACGTTCCTCGGCTACCGGGCAGATATTCCTACGGTGATGGCGGGCTTTGACGCTCTGGTGTTCCCCTCACACGCAGAATCGTTCGGGGTGGTGCTGATTGAGGCGATGGCAATGAAACGCGCGGTGGTTGCAACCAACTGTGATGGCGTGTTGGACATCGTGGTGGATGGCGAAACCGGAATCATGGTGCCGCCCAAAGACGGGCGGCGGCTTGCCGAGGGAATGGCAAAACTTCTCGGTGATTCTTCTCTTCGCGCGCGTATGGGCGAGGCAGGGAGAAAACGTGTGGAAGAGCTGTTTGACCAGAACAAACAAATAGGCAGGCTCGAAGCCCTGTACGAGAGCCTGCTTTCCGGCCGGGGAGTCACCAATCCGTAACGGCCTCCGTCTGCAGGCGACGCAGAGCGTCCGGGTCAATTCTTCCCACCGGGTACACGTTGAGCGCCTTGTCACTCCACGGTGATCGTAGATAAAGCCAGTTGAGCCGGCGTTCCGGGCTGCGGGCAAAACTCGTATCCGAAGTGACCGCTTCAAAAAAATCGGCCCTGAGTGCGGCATCGTGCTGCAACATGGCCTTCCCCACCGATTCCATGACGTATTCTTCCGCATACTCTTTCTGCTCGAATATCGCGTTAAAAAAACCCCAGGCGGCAAAGGAGTCACCACTCCGCGGCTCCAGAAGATGCACTGCAACGTGCGCAGATCTCTGGTTTGTGGGCACCACTACGCTGCCCGCCGGAAAACGATACATCGAGATGAATGGTGTTGTCGTGTAGGATGCCGTTTGTCGCCCTTCATACGGCCGGGAAGCAAACCGGACATTGCTGAACAGTGTTCGTTCTGTTTCCAGGGACTCTGCCCTGACGGTTCGCAGGAACGTAATGCCGTGCAGTCTCAGGACCTCCGGCACAAAACGCCATTCCGGGGGGATGATATATGCTGCGGGAATGGCAACAGAATCCACCACGACGATCCGATCATAGAAGGGGATATCAAGTTCATACGGTTCATTGGTATAGACTACGCGCCTGCCCCCGGAAACTTCACTGGGTTCCATCCGGTGCCGGATCCCCAGAAACCGCTTCGTGGTAAACGTTGAGTCCAGCGCGTACTTCAGCGTGACAACCGGATTGTCCTCCGGCCGGTACGTCGCGCGCTCCCGGTCTGCAGACCGAACGAGGCTGCGCAGCGTCGAGGGATTGGCGCCGGCCGAGTTCACCAGCGCGCGGAGGAACTGGTACGTTGCATCCACGCGTGTACGATATGGTTTGAGCATGTGTGTTTCGATCAACACAGACGGACGGTTGTGCAGGGCCGCATACCCCGTGGAAAACCGGGGTGGGGCAGAACCACCTCCCATACCTTTGCTCAGATCGAGTTCCTCGCGGGGGAACACGTACCAGAATATCGGATGTCCGGACATTTCCACGGCAGAAAGTACCGGAGGGAGAAACAGGTTCTCCACCCACCGTGCAACTTGGGGGTTGATGTTGGGCCCCAGCTCTGTTGCATAGGTCACGTCGTACTGCATGTCGATCCCGTCCGTTACATGGCAATCGATGTACAGATCGGGCAGCCACTCGTTAAAGAGCCGTAGCAGCGCACGCATCTCCGGGGCATCGGCTTTCATGTAGTCGCGGTTCAGATTCAGATTTTGTGCCGTCGTCCTCCAGCCCATCTCCGCCGGCCCGTTCTGGTTAATTCTGTTAAAGGGCCCGAAGCGTTCGTGGCCGTCGACACTCAGAATCGGAATAAAGAGAACGATCACACTGTCCAGCACCGCGGCGTCGGTGTTGTGGATCAGCATGTCGCGGAGAAGCAGAAGACCCGCATCTTTACCGTCTATCTCCCCGGCATGAATGCCGGCCTGGATGAGGACAACGGCCCGGCCCGTCTTGGCGGCAGCGGACGGCGTAAAGGCTTTCTCTTTTGAGACAATCAGGAGAGGGAGAGGACGCTGCTGCGGACTCATGCCAAACGTGGTGTAGTGCGCCAGGGGCGAGGCGGCGGCAAGGCGGCGACAAAAGGTGATGGTCTCCTCGTACCGGGACGTTCGTTCACCGCCGCTCCGTTCGTACTCGGTCCGCCAGTCGTCCGGCCCTGCCGCAAACACCACTGCAGGTGAAACAAGGAGAACGCTCAGGTAAAAAACGATTGTGCTCATAGCGGGCAGAATAGTGGTTAGTGAACCCAAAGAATCAGAAAGCCGGGATTGGCACTGCCGAGATCAGGGTCATCGTAAGCGCCCACAGTCCGGCGTACCGCCTGCGTGTCCGGGTCAAAGAGAGAATACCGTTCTCCCTCGATGATCGAACGAAAGTGCCGCCGGTGAAGGAACGCCCAGTTTCGCACGACGGTCTGTGTGGTGCCGCCTTTCCCGGAACTTCCATATCCGTGTATGATTTTGAGGAGACGGAGGTGACGTGATTGGCGAACATGGCGCCATGCGGCATCCAGATCCTGTTCCACGACAGCCGCAGGCCTGGGTGGGTGCGCCACATCGATCGTGTAGAGAGATGTCACGATTTGAACCGGATTCCAATGGGGGCAATGATCAGGGTGCCGGAGTATAACCGGCTGCGGTAATCGCGCTGCGGACCAGTGATTCGGCGCGATCGGCGTCATCGGCCACGAACACAACGGCTCCAATGCGTACCACTTTCACGGTAATACCGGAGATCTGGTCAAGCGCCTTCTTCACCGTCATAACGCAATGCTGGCATGTCATACCCTCAACACGAATTTCCCGCTCATGCATAATTCCTCATCCATCGTTCGATATCAAAGATCTGATTGAACATAATATAGACAGGTACGGATCAACATGCAATCTGCCCTTTTGCACATGGGGGCAAGGATCGGTATCTTTTATCCATGGAGAAGATCTCAGCGGAACATATCCGTAGGGTTGTGAAGATGTTTGGTCAGGCATCGCAGCGAACGGTGGTGTCCCGGGATGATCTGATTCATGCCGCTGTTCTGGTACCGATTGTCATGACGGAAGGGGATGCGGAGCTGTTACTGACCCAGCGAACGGATAGGGTAGAAACGCACAAAGGACAGATCGCGTTTCCCGGGGGTATGGTGGATTCCGGGGACCGGGACCGGGAACACACGGCATTACGGGAAGCAGAAGAGGAGCTCGGGATTGTCCCTTCGGCGGTGGAGTTGTGCGGCATACTCGATGACCTTGCCACGCCGACGGGGTTTGTGATTACTCCGATCGTGGGACTGCTCACGGGACGCCCTGCTATGCACCTGAATGAAGATGAGGTGGCCGAGGCGTTTTTTGTGCCATTGAGTTTTTTCTGTCGTCCGGATCATGTCGGACGCGAGTTCCGCAACGTGGGAGGGGAACGGAGGGAAGTCTGGACGTATTATTACGACGGCCGTCGGATCTGGGGCGCGACGGCCGCGGTAATACGGCATTTGGTTACAATCGTTACGACGCCAGGGCCAAATCTCCTGGAACAAACCGGTCGCCCACCGTATACCCCTTCTGGCGGGCATAGTCTTTAAGCCGGGCAAACAAGAGCGCGCGGGCCCGGTGGAGGCGTGAACGCACAGTGCCGATGGGGATCTCCAGAAGATCCGCAATCTCGTCATACGGCATATCTTCTATGTCACGCAACACAATGATACTTTTGAATTTTTCGGGCAAGGCCGCAAGTGCACCGGTGATGTCGTCATCAAACATCTGGGTGTCCAGCATCGTACGCAGATCGTTGTCTGACCCCGTCCCTTTCCCTGTCATTTGATACGCAGAGATCTGTTCGTCAAACTGCACGATTTCGGGCAGACGGTGTGTCCGCCGGTATTCGTTGATATACGTGTTTTTCATGATCCTATAGAGCCACGCTTTCGCATTCGTGCCCGATTCAAACTTGTCGTAGAAGCGATAGGCTTTCATGTACGTATCCTGCAGCAGATCGCTGGCCTGATCACGGTCATTGGAGAGGTAGAACGCATAGCTGTGCAGCATATCCATGAAGGGCACCATTTCATCCTTAAATTTCCGGTGCCGCAGATCCTCGACGCTTTTTATCCGCTTCCCTTTGCCTGCCATGGATCCTCTCAGTCTCGCATAGTTCGATTTAGACGATTTAGCTGAATTACTTGTATTAACGCAAGGGCGGGCAAAATTGTTCCCGCCCAGCCCCAAACTTCTAAAGATATACCCAAATTTCTGTTAATACCCCGTAACTCCTTATTCAGAAACACGATACAACACAGTGGAGCCGGCCTGATATACAAGCCGGCTCCACTGTGTACACCTCAACAAATCCGGTTACTGATGCCTACTTTGCCCCCGGACAGCCAATCCTTTCCATCGCCTTCTTTGCGTCTTCGTTCCTCGAATCATACCGCAGTGCCTTCCGGAGTTCGTTGCAGGCCTCATCCTTTATCTCCTGGTTCCTCAAGTCATCACCTTCCTTGCGCGACTGGATCAGGCCCTGGGCAAGCCACAGATGTCCCTGGGCATTTCCCGGTTCAAGCTCAATGACCCTGCGGAAGAGGCGGATACTCTCCTGAATCTTCACCGCATTAGCATCAGCGTCTCCCAGCCGGTCCAGAGTCTGCAGGACTGCCTGGCCCCAGGTCAGACGGAGACTGGCATCTTCATAGCCATACGACGCGGCACGGCGGAACGATTCGGCGGCCGACCCGAATTGTTGCTTGCGGAAGTAATTCATGCCGAGCAGGTAGTGCGCTTCTGCCGCTTCCTTCTTGAATTTGTCCGTATCCGAACCGATCTGCCTCAACACTTCGTCATACTCGGCCTTGGCGTTATCGAGCGAATCCACCTGCGTGTAGTACCGCGCCAGCCAGAGTCGTGCCTGGAGAAAATCGGGTTTAATCTCAATGGTCTTCATCAGCAGTTCACGCGACCGCGCAAAATTCTTGACCTGCATATAGGAGGCGGCTCCGTTCAGATACGCCGCGAGGGAAATGGATCTGGGATCGCACTCGATGCGTTTGTCAAACATCTCGCCCGCTTTGTCATATTCGCGCTTCTTCATATAGATGCTGCCGAGACTGAAATACGCGTCACAATTCGTGGAATCCAGGGCGACTGCATCGAGCAACGACTTCAGCGCATCATCGTCACGCCCGATCCTGAACAGCGCATACCCGTATGCCGCCTGGTCCGTCGCTTCAAATGCCTTCTTCCGTTTGAGTACTTCGTACGAACTCAGCGCATCCTGATATTCTCTGGTTTCCACCTGTGCCTGTGCGAGCAGTCGCCAGATTTCCACATTGTTTGAATCCAGTTTCAGGGACCGTTTTGCTTCCTTGACGGCCTCAGCATACTCACCGGCCCCTGAAAGGGCCTTGCTGTGCATGACCGAGCCTTCCACCGACTTCGGCCGGAGCTCCGTAAACGTGCGAAGCGGAGTGATCGCCTGTCTGTAAAGTTTCGCGCGCAGATAGATGTCCCCCTTCTGGTGGTGCGCATCCACATTCAACGAATCCCGCAAGATAATTTCATCAAATTCCCGAACAGCTTCGTTGTATTGCCTGTTCTTCTCATAAACCCGCGCAAGTTTGATGCGCCGGCGGGTGTTGTTCGAATCAAGCTCGATGGCCCGCTGGTAGTTCATGATAACCATCGGGATAACGTTGTGTTTGACAAACGCGTCTCCCAGCGCCTCATAGATACTGGGGTCGTTCGGTGTGTATTCCTTCGCCCGGGTCAGTTGCACGATGGCGGCATCAACGGAATCGGCCGCGAGAAGAGCCTTGCCGTACGAGGATGCAACCACGCCGTTCTTCGGAGCAAGTTTAACGACCCGCTGGAACTGTTTCAGCGCACCCGACAGATTCCTGGTCTGCACGTACGAGTCCCCGAGAAGCCGCAATGCTTCAACGTTCTCATCATCGATCCGGACCGCCTCTTCCAGATATCGTATCGCAACCGGAATCTGATGACGGGCAAACGCGATCGCACCGAGGGAGAAATTTGCCTCGCCCGGCTTCTGTCCCGCTTTTAACGCCTGTTCAAAAAGCGAGACAGCCGACGTGGTGTCTTTTGAGGCCAGTGCCACCTTCGCCCTCGTAAGAAACTCCTGGCTGATTCCGTACTCCACAACACATCCGACCAGTAATAGTAAGAATGCGTGTTTCATCTTATTTCACCTGCTCCGACGTAAGTTGAATGAGTCGAACCGGCATAGTCACCGGCACCAAGCCGTTATCCAGAAAGATCTTTTGACCCTGGACACTGGCAGCAAAGGAGATAAAACCCAGACTGATACTCCTGTCAGTGTCTCGGGTGTAAATATAGACCGGCGTGGACAGGGGATAATACCCCTTGTACACATAGGCCTGCGCAGGCGTGTACGCACGCCCCACAGGTTGCGTTGAGTCCGGCATCACGCCAGGCCGCGAAAGACCCAGCACGGACACATCCGCTTCCGATCCCTTCAGCCATCCGACTCCAACAATGCCGACGGCATTCCTGGTTGTCCGGACATACTCAACCAGTTTGCCGCTTGACGCCATGGGAGTCGCCGACAACGCGAACGGTCCGCCCCTCAAAACAATTCGTTTGAATACTTCGTTCGTGCTGGAGTTGACCCCACCCACCACAAGGTCAACGGTCCGGCCAGCCCGCCATCCGGGCCAGGAGGTTGTAAGGCCTCCGAAGAGACTATCTGCCTGCCCCACCCGTAATGTTGTTACGGGGTTTGCCTTGTGCGCGATGACTGCAACGGCTGATTGCGCAACATGGTATTCTTCAAACCAGGTGTTTGTTCTGGTCAGAACGTTCCGTTCCTCCTCATTGAGGGGGCGTGAGCAGACGATAACCCGGACACTGTCGTTTACAAAATTCGCCGTTGCTTCCCGGGCTTCGACAGAGCGGACGCTGATTTTTGCATCGGGATATTGCTGCCTGAACTCAGCGGCAAGGTTAAGGATGACGGGAAACAGGGCTTCGTCACACTCCACCGCCAGCGTTCCCCTGGTCAACGATGTCGATCCGGGTTCGCGGGAGCATCCCCAGATCATCAGTGCTGCGCACAACAAGACTGCGGACCGTAGTCGATGGCTCATGGTCGGTTTCTTCGGTAAAAGCTGATCAGAAAACGATACATCCCGTACAGAAAGATAACGGCTCCAATAATGATACGGTAACTTTCCGGGAACGCACCACGTGCGGGCACGAACACGCCCGCCATCACCAGGACGCCGAACACCATGGCAGCAGCGGAGAGGGCCAGGATCACGTACCGCAATATCTCCATGGTCGTCATTCGTGCCCCTGCGAAACACCCTGAGGGGAGGACCTGTCATGGTCCTCCCCTTCGGGCTTACACGTTTCCGTGCCGGCGGATCAGGGTATTACTTCCGATCTGCCAGCTTAAACCGGAACGGAATGGAGACCCACACGGCAACCGGTCCGTTATTCATGTATGCCGGCGTGAAGATCCATTGTTTTGCGGCTTCCACAGAAGGTTCGTTGAAGATTTCCGCGTCGCTTTTAAGGATTACCACCTGTTTCGGTTTCCCTTCCTTGTCGACCCAGATCTTCACCCACACCTTCCCTTCCAGCCCTGCCCGCATGGCGAGCTCGGGATATTTGGGTTCGACCTTTTTCACCGGCACGGGTTCTTTTTCCACGGGGACAAAGTCCGCGGGCGGTGCGTCATCATCGATCCTGATATCCTGGGTAATCTCTACCGGGCCTCCACCATCCATATCGCCCATGATGGGTGCCACCTGCTGACTCATTTCAGTCTGCGTGGCCATCGTTTGCTCGGCGCTGACTTCAGCATCGGGCACCGGAACCGGTGCACCGACAGTTGGTTTGGCCGATGGTGCCGAGACGGCGATCGGTGGCGGGGTGTTGGCGCTGGTCATCGATGGTGGCGGGCCAAGGTCGCTGTACTTCATGATCCGCACGTGAACCATCGGAGGTTCTTCCTCACTCAGCAGTCCGACCAGATAGTATGACCCGACGACGAGCAGGTGGATCGCAACGGCGATCGCCAAGCCGATCATCCAGTTTCTCTGGTAGACTTTTTTGAGTTCAACCGCACCATACTGGGACGCCTTATAGGCGGCTGTTGCAGCTACTGCTGCCATAGGTTTTTCCCTCCTTCCCGTTAAGATTGCACGCGCATGAGCAACGCCTTGTCGGCGTCAAGCAGCGGCGCAATGCTAAATCGTTGAATCTGGGCAAGGTTCAGCTCATCGATCATATTTACGAGCATCGAATAGCGTCCTTCACGGGCCACTTTCACCAGCGTGGTCAGTTTGGGATTACCCTGTGATTTTTCCCGGAGAAACGTACGCAATGTTGCCGGATCGAGCCTCTTCGGTGACTCGATACCGACGTTCCAGAAGATATCTCCCTTTTGGTCAACCCGGATCGTGAGGAGGTTCGATTCAGCGATTTCCACCTTCACTTCTTTGTCGGGAGGGAGATTGATCTCCATCGTTTGCGGCCGGGACATACTTGTTGTAAACATAAAAAACGTCAGAAGCAGAAAGGCCACGTCAACCAGCGGCGTCATGTCCATCCGGATGCCGAGGCGACGGGCTTTCTTGCGCTTTTTGCCCTTTTTTCTCTCTCGAGGGGCAGCTACTCCTCCACCTGCCATTGTCGGCCTCCTATTCCTGAACCTGTCTGGCGAGATCCGTCACCAGATTAAATCGTGTGATTTGCGTTTTCTGCAGGATGTCAATAACGTCCTCCGCTACACCGTAATTCGCGTCGCGGTCCCCCTTGACCACCGTGCGCAATTTCGGATTCGCGGTGCGGGCTTGAACGAGATACGTGGCCAGCTGACTTTTCGGCACGGGATAGTTGAGCTGCAAAAAGTAATTCTCTCCGTAGCCTTCGGCCTTCTTGTATTCCGTGAACAGGCGCTTCCGCAGCCCCTGTGAATCCAAACCCAACCAGATAAAGGTTGTGTCTCCGTTAATGATTTTGCCTTCCTTCGCGATGCTGATCGTCATCACGTCAGTTTCGGGCAGTTTAAACTCCGAGTGGGAGGCAGGCAACACGATGGTTACCTCCTCCTGCGGCTTAAACTGCGTCGTCAACATGAAAAACGTAAGCAACAGAAAGGCCACGTCCACCAGTGGCGTCATGTCAATGACAACGCCCTGTCGGTGCGGCTTAAATTTCGGCATACCGTTCCGCCTCCGGCTTTATTCGTTGGACCGAGTGTTCAGGATCTGGACGACGTTATAGCTGGCTTCGTCGATCATGTAGGTGAAATTGTCCACCTTCGTCACGAAAAAGTTGTAGGCAACGATTCCGATGATGGCGGCCAGCAGACCAAGCGCCGTGTTGATAAGGGCTTCAGAGATACCGATGGACAGCTGGATAGCATCCGGCGCGCCGGCTTTGGCCAGAGCGGTGAATGCACGGATCATTCCCACGGTCGTGCCGAGCAGACCTGCCATGGTGGCGATCGAGGCGATCGTGGAGAGAGCAATCAGATTACGTTCGAGAAGCGGCGTCTCAAGACTGGTGGCTTCTTCAATCGCCCGCTGGGTCTCGGCCATCCGTTTGTCGTTGTCCAGCTTCTTCTCACCCAGGACCACCTGGTACCGCTCCAGGCCGGTCCGGATGATGTTCGCCGCAGACCCCCGCTGGGCATCACACTCCTTCATCGCATCTTCAACACGATTTGCCATCAGATGACCCTGCACGGCCTTCAGGAACATGGGGAGCGACCGCTTGCCGTTGGCTTTGCGCAGGGAAAAGAGACGTTCAAAGACCAGCGCGATATCCATCAGGGTGAGCGTGATCAAAAACGGCACCACAATACCTCCCGTATAGACGGTGCCAAGAAGATTGTCGGGCACGGTACGGAGTTCGCCGTTCCTAAAATTGGCCGGGTCACCAAGAATAAACTGGTAGATCACGATTGCCACCAAGGCCGTGATGATAATCACCGTGGTGAGAAAAATGGATTGCTTCATCGATGCACTCCTTTGGATAATGTGACTGTGAACTGTGACTCGTTACTGATTACTCGCTGCCGCCAAATGACGCTACGGCTTCTTCTCTGGTCTCCACGACATCAAACACAAGTGTCAGTTTTGTTATGACAAAGATGTTGTTGATGTTCTTGTTGATCCCGCACAGCTTCACGTGCCCTTTGTTCTTCGAGAACGTGGTGTGCGCAGAAACCAGTACCCCGATCGCGGTGCTATTGAGATAGGTCACCTTCCCCAGATCAATGATCACTTTCTTGGTGCCCTGTTCAACAAAATCGGCGACCGCACTGCGCAGCTCGTCGGTTTCTTCTCCTCCTACAAGCGACCCCTTGACATCGATGACACCGATCTTGCCGCTCTGCAAAGTCGTGGTTTTGACAGCCATGGTGCCTCCCGGTAACTGAAGGAATATGACGTTAGGAATGGTCTGTACCTGAGGAATGCAAATACGGTGCCATGGAGCCTTCTGTGAGATTGTACCTGCGGAGGGCTTGTTATCTCGGCTTATAGCGTGTCCTTCAAGGGTTTTATGAGCATCGTACGCCTGATGTCGTGCAATGTGCAATGTGCAGGGCAGATTATCACGCATGACCCCCGCAACACATCATCCTGACTTGGGTTATGACGCCATGCAAAACGCACGGTTGTATTCATGCATTACAGCCCGTATTTCTTCCTTTTTCTCCAGAGAGTCGCCGGATCAATACCGAGAATTGAGGCAGCCGATTCGAGGTCCTTCGCAACCCTCAGGATCCTGATGATATGCGCCTGCTCCACCTCTTCGAGCGACATTGGCCGCTGCTCCGGCTTGAGCAGGGTCTGGAACTCTTCAGGCAGATGAAAGATCTGGATGGTTTCACCATGCGCCAGAATCACCGCCCGTTCCATTACGTTTTCCAACTCGCGCACATTCCCTTTCCACGGATACGCCCGCAGCGCAGCCAGAACTTGTGGTGCTATGTCCTTCGTGCGTCCGAGTTTCTCAAGAAAGTGCTGGGCGAGCAACGGAATGTCTTCCTGTCTTTCTCTCAAGGGGGGCAGCTTCACCTTGACGGCGTTCAGGCGGTAGTACAGATCTTCACGAAACAGCCCGGACCCAACGGCTTCCTGGAGGTTCCGGTTTGTCGCGGCAATAACCCGTACATCCACCTTACTGGTGGTACTTTCTCCAACGCGCTCGAATTCCTTGTGCTGAAGAAAGCGAAGCAATTTAACCTGGGTTGGAGAAGGGATTTCCCCGATTTCATCCAGAAACACCGTTCCCCCGTTTGCCGCCGCAAACCTCCCCTCCCGATCTTTTACCGCCCCCGTAAAAGCCCCTTTGACATGGCCGAAGAGTTCACTCTCAAGCAGGGTCTCGGCAAGGGCGATACAGTTCACGGTGACAAAAGGTTGTTCGCGCCGCGGGCTATGGTCATGGATGAGATGCGCGAGCAATTCTTTGCCGGTCCCGCTTTCACCTTCCACGAGAATCGAAATGTTGCTGTCGGCCACCTGCATCGCCAGATCGATGATACTTTTCATCCGTTCACTGCGTGTCACCAGCGCACCGTATCCTTCATGGCGCGAGAGTTCCAGCTTCAGCTGCCGTACTTCCATTTTCAGACGGTGGTGGTCGTACACCTTGTCCACAAAGTGACGCAGTTCCGAAAACTCAAACGGTTTCTGCAGATAATCATACGCGCCAAGCTTCATCGCTTCCACGGCGGAATCCACGCTGCCGTGTGCCGTCATCAGAACCACCGTCATCTCCGGTGCAAGAGAAAGCGCCTCACGAAGCAGTTGAATCCCGTCCATCGGCTGCATCTTCAGATCAAACAGACCGATATCAAACCGGTCGTTGCGAAGCCTGTCGAGTGCCTGGAGGGGATTCAGAAAGGACGTGACACGGTACCCCGAAGCTTCAAGCGCAATCCCCACAGTCTTGAGTATGTTCTGTTCGTCATCCACGAGCAGAATGGAGGCGTTCATGTGAGGTCTCCCTGCCGGCGGCGCGCGGCCTCCTGTCTGCGAATCGGAAGGACAACCGAAAATGTGCTGCCAGTCCCAATCACACTTTCCACCCAGATACGCCCGCCGTACATCTCCACAATCTCTTTCGCAATGGCAAGTCCGAGTCCGACACTCCCCGGCGTGGAGTCCGACGTCTGCTTGATCTGAACAAACTTGTCAAAAATCCGATCACAATGTTCCTTTGCAATCCCGACACCTGTATCTTTCACTTCCAGACGCACCGCCCGGTCGTCCTCCCGGCCAGACACAGACACCGATCCTCCGGCAGGCGTGTACTTGAGCGCATTGGTGACGAGATTCATAATTACCCAGGACACCTGCTGTTCATCGGCCAGAATCGTAGGAAGCGTGGAGGGCACATCCGCAAACAACCGTACATTCTTTTCCTGAAACTGGATCTGGAGCGGCCGGAGAGACGATTCCACGACGTCGTGCAGCGTGAGCTCTTCTTCCCCGAGTTGCACCCGGCCGGACTCCAGCTTTGACAGTTGCAGGAGTTCCCGGGCCAGCTTTGTGAGGCGGTGACAATCCTCTTTTGCCGACGTGATCAGTTCCTTCTGCTTCGGCGCAAGAGGGCCGAGCAGCTCCTGGTCGAGAATATCCACGCTCATATTGATGGAAGTTACCGGTGTGCGAAATTCGTGAGATACCGTCGCGATAAAATCCGATTTGAGCCGGTCCAGCTCCTTAAACTGCGTGATGTCCTGCAAAAGCATCAACACCCCGTACAGCTGCCCCTCACGGTCTCTCAGTGTGGTAACTTTAGGACGAAAGAAATATGTTTTTCCCCCCCGTTCAATCGGAAGAAAGGACACCGGATGATCGGCGGCAGTCTGCGCGCCTTCCGTCGCCTCCCGAATCAACCGGAGTAGCCGTTCATCTGGAAGGCGCGTGGCGAGCGGCTGACCGATGGCCTCATTCTCCTCGAATCCGAAGAGGTCGGCCACCAGGCGATTCACATGCAGGATGGCATACGATGCGTCGGTCATGATCAGACCGTCCGCAATACTGTCCACGATCACCTCGGACTTCTGCTTTTCCGAAAGGATCTTGTCAATATTGATCTCATCGTACTGCCTGAGACGTTCGGTCATCTTGTTGAATTCACGGCTCAGCTGGCCGATTTCATCATCCGACAACACGTCTATTTTGAGGTCGACGTGCCCGGCCCCGATCTGTTTGACTCGTTCCGTGAGCCGTTCCGCCGGCGTAATGAACGAACGAATAAGCCAGGCCGTCGCGATGATGCTCAGCACCAGCGTGACGATCGAGGCCATCATGGTGCCAAATGCTGTTTTATTCGCGATGGAATGTGTCTGGGGCATGGCGTTGTAGAGACCGGCCTGGTTAATCTCAAACAGTTTGAAGCAGAGATCGCGCAACTGATCCGAAACCGGACGGATGCGGGCATAGTAGTAGTCTTTAGCCCCCTCGAACGCCCCCTGTTTGATCCGGGCAGTCATCGAATCCCCCAGCATCGAATACTGGCGGTAGGCGGATTGGATCGAATCCCGGAACGGTTCCTGTTCCGGCAATACCACCGAACGAACAGACTGATCATACCAGTAGACGAACAGATCCCGGTTCTCCGTCCATTTCAGGAACAGATCCCGGTTGTCGGTGAGAATCCCCTCAGCGGTTGCTGGTTCTCCCTCGCTCGCTACAAGAAGGGCGTTGTCCTGGCGTTCGAGCGACTTCATCATGTTTTCCGCGGCCAGCACGCTCAGGTAATTTTCGCGGATAATCGTGGTGACACTTGTGGCGATTGAATAGAAGTTATAAATGGACCAGTATGTTGCGGCCAGGTTCAGAAGGACCAGAACGGTGAAAGTCCAGACAATCCGCGCACGAATACTCTTGAACATGGCGCAGGTTCCTTAGAAGAGTACCCCGAGGTATGGTCCGTGATTCACCACGCTATAGTTGAACCGGGCGTTGGACATGGACCATCGCTGGTACCTGAAACGATAGCCGAGTGCTATCCCTTCTCCTATATGAACCGACTTGAGAATCACTCCGGCATCGGCAAGAACACTTGCCGAGGATCCGCTGCCGGTGCTGAGTCCTTCGAAGCTGTAGTGGATGATGCCAAGCACGCGAATGCCCGCATCGACGTCGACACTCATGAACCGGTACCGCAGGCCCGTTCCGATCCCTAGACTTGCGATATTAAAATTGTCCCGTTCCACGCCCGTGGCCTCTGCCTTTGTGAAATCGGCGGCAACGCTGATGGGCACCACCAGCGCATGTGCACGGCTAACCGCAAGCGGAAATTCATTGGTGAACACTGTGCCAAAATAGACCGTGGATCTGGAAGTTCCGCCCAGCGTGTAGCGTGTGTATCCAAACCCGATTTCAATGGGGCCTTGATGAAAACTGAGAATCGGCATGTACGCTTTGAAACGGATGGCCGCCGAATCCGGCGTCGGGTTGCCGGAGCGCGGCGAAAACTCCCGGTGTAATACGCCCGCCGCAAAGAACCGCGCTTCGTCGATTGTGTAGTCTCGCGGCTGGTCATACTGTGCCAAACACGGGGGGCCCGCGAGGATAATGCCCGCGATCGCCAAGAGACCCTTTACCCGGTGACACGTATCCCGGTATATCATGTTCCCTCCGCCTCCACGTGCTGCTTCCGCAATCGAATGGTCTTCACTTTGATGCTGTCGACCGCTTCGACGGTGATCTCCCATGAACCGATCGTCAACCGTGTCCCCCGCTCCGGCACCACCCCGAGCAGGTGGATGATGTAACCACTGACTGTGACGACATCCCGTGAATCGGGGACAATCTCAAACTTACGGGAAAAATCCAGGAGCGCCATCGTTCCATCTACCAAGAACTCTGTGTCGGTGATCCGCTGCACGAGCACCGCTTCCACATCAAATTCATCCCGGATCTCGCCCACGAGCTCTTCCAGAACATTCTCCAGTGTCACCAGACCCGCAGTGCCGCCATATTCATCCACTACGATCGCCATGAGGACACGCTTTGCCAGAAACATATTCAGCGTCCGTTCAAGCGCCATCGTTTCGGGAACAAACAGCATTTCGTGTTTGATTTCGCTCATGAGCGTGCCCTCACCGATCTCCCCTTTGAGCCGGAACAGATCCTTCAAATGGATCATCCCCACGACATTGTCAAGGTTTCCATCGCAGAGCGGGTACCGGGTGAACTGATTCTCCAGCGCAATGGCAATATTTTCCTCGATGGTTTTTGCCACGGACAGGTAAACGAGTTTCGTGCGGGGAACCATCACCTCACGAACGGTTCGCTCACGGAGTTCAATAGCACGAAGGGAGATACTCTTTCCGGTGGACGTGAGGCTCACCCCTTCGCTAAGCAGAAGCCGGAGCTCTTCTTCGGAGTGTGCGATCTCTCCCTCCGTTGCGGGCTCGATTCCGGCCAGGCGCAAGAAGTAGTTTGCGGTCCCGTTAAGTGCCCAGATAAGAGGACGAAAGAGGACGAAAAACCAGTGTAGGGGTCTGGCGATGGCCAGAGTTACCCTGCTGGCACGCTGAATAGCCATCGATTTCGGGGCAAGTTCCCCGAACACGATATGCAGAAATGTAATAATCGAAAACCCGACCGTAAACGCGATCGTCTTCACAAGGGCCGGTTCAGTAATTCCAAGGGCGATAAGAACCGGCTCAAGCATGTGCGCGACGAAGGGCTCGCCCATCCATCCCAATCCCAGGCTGGTAAGGGTGATTCCAAGTTGTGTGGCAGAAAGATATGCGTCAAGGTGGGCTATTACATTCTGCGCGGTTCGCGCACGGGCAGACCCGCTCCGTACAAGGGGTTCGATCTGGGTAGACCGGACTTTGACGATCGCAAATTCAGCCGCTACAAAAAAGCCATTAAAGAAAACAAGTCCCAGAACACCCAGGATTTTCGCTAAAATCGTGATGATTTCCATGTATATCAAGGTACGCCAAAACAGAAGGGAAAGCAACCTCTCAACTTATTCCCCGTTTGCCACAAAAACACGGTACCCGCGCGGTTCAAGTGTGATCTTCACCTGATCCTGGGAGCCTGGAACAGACCAGTCACGCTCCAGGAACAACTCGCGGTACTTCACAACAGCACCACGTTTTGTTTCCCCTGACACCGGGATGTGCAGCGTTACCTGCCTGGTTTCTCCTGCGAAATTCAGCACCACGAGAATCCGGTTCTTTCCGGAAACACGTAAATATGCATAAACGTCATTGTCTGCGGCCCCTTTCACCCGCACAAACTCCCCCTCCGTCAGGGCGGGGTTGACACGCCGCAGCTCAAACAGTTTCCGGTTGAAGTCGCCCATCTCGTGTGATCTGTTCCAATCAACATCCACCTTGCGGAAGAGCTCCAAGACCCGGTCATTCGCAACTTCCTCACCCGTGTAAAGAAGCGGCACCCCGGGCAGCGTGTTCGCCAGAATCGTGGCGATCTTGAGTCCGTCCATCCCGAACTTGGTGACCGCAGGAGCATCCCATGCGTTCTTGTCATGGTTTGTTGCGAAACGCAGCCGTAATGCCCCCTTCGGGAACTGTAAGCTCTCCGTCTTGAGCATCTGGTCCAGCACAACGAGCGGGCGTTTTCCAGTTAACACCGGATCCAGCAAGTCGTAAAGGTTCCACGCGTATGTGAGGTCAAAGGCCTTTACATGGTGCTCCGGCAGCGACCCTTCGGAGAGCATCATCACAGGCTTTACCGCATCGAGTGCGTCCCGGGCATCTTCCCAGAAGTCCGTCGGGACCAGTTCTGACACATCACACCGGAAGCCATCAATCCCCACATCCCGTACCCAGTAGAGCATCATTTCTTTCATATACGCGCGTACGCCGGGCTGACTGTAATCCAGATCAGCGACATCGTACCAGTCGGGGTTGGGGGGAATGATATGGCCGGTTGCATCGGTGGTAAACCATTCCGGATGATCCAGGATCAGTGTGTTATCCCACGAAGTATGATTCGCCACGAGATCGATAATCAGTTTCATCCCATGACCATGAACGGTGCGGAGCAGTCTCTTAAAATCATCCAGACTGCCGAACTCCGGGTTGATCCCGTAGTAGTCTTTCACGGAATACGGACTTCCGAGCGGTCCTTTTCTCTTCTTCACGCCCACAGGATGGATGGGCAGGAGCCAGAGGGTTGTTATCCCGAGATCTTTGAGTTCAGAAACACGCTCCTCAAGGGCGGCAAAGGTCCCCGCCGGGGAGAAAGACCGGAGATAGACTGAGTAGATAACTCCGTCACGGACCCAGTCTGCACTCTGGCGCGCCGGGAGAGCCGCAAGAGGATTCCGCAGCAACTCTTCCAGCCGTCCCGATTCGATAAGGGTCACCGGCCGGTAGATGCCACCGCCACCGCTGTAGTCTTTAACGAGGACTGCAACGGTGTTTATTCCGGAATGGACAGCAGCACCTACATCAAGGGCAAACGGATCGCTGTATCCGGTATGTTCACCAACGCTGATGCCGTTGATCCAGACTTCTGCATCATCATCAACTCCGGCGAAATGGATACTGAGCGGAGTCGCCACTGTGTCCATGGTAAACGTACGAACAAACCACCCCCATCCGTCGTACCGGGAAAGTCCGGGGTAGGTTTCCCAGAAGTCCGGCGTGAGGACAGTCTGCCATGTGGTGCGGTCGGCTTCGGGAAGGAACCACCGTTGGGTCACACCAATCCTGCCCGGATCAGCGGCGAAGAACCACTCTCCGTCAAGGGAGATTTTTACGGGAGATGGTGTTGCCGTCATCACTCCAGCTCCTGCCATCAGAACACAGAGGGTCTTGAAAAGTCCTGGCATTGTCCAGTTTCCTTCTGAATATGTACCAGAGGCATTATTCCCCCGGTCCCCAAACAAAAACGCCGACAACCACGGCAAGCACGGCCCATTGAATCCACCGTTTTAACCGTGGATCCTGCCGCCGTACCCAATCCCATACCAGCGCCAGGCCGAACATCAGGGCCAGAAGGACAAAGATCCACCCGAACGCTTCCGGTAATCCAAACGAGTGGTTTGCCCAGCGCCGGAAATTGAAGGGCCCGAAGTCTCCATAGATCAACAGGAGATGTGTTGTGTACACAAGAAGTGATTCCCGGCCGACGAGCGTAACCCAGGATCCGGGCGAAACACCCTTACGTTGTTCATACAGCATAAGTCCGGCGCAGAGGAGGAACACGATTCCAAGACGGAGGACCACGAAACTTGGGCTGAAGCGCCAGTAGTCATAGGTCGGATACAGCCAGACCAGGGGGAGAAGGGCAAAAGAGAGTACAACGAGCGCGCCTCCCAGCCCAAAAAACCTGCCAACGGGAAAGATGCCTCTCGGCGCAGTGGAAGTAATCGATCGCTCCCGCGATTCAGTAAAAACATAGCCGGCAATTGCCCCGGCGAACAGGAAGACGGCCCACGGAAAGAGCGGGAAAAGCGAGGAGTGGAATCCATTCAGATACGCCGCAAAAGGGCCCGGCACTGATTGTACCCAGTCTACCCCCCACATCAACGGTGTCACAAAAAGCACGATCACCGCAACCAGTGTGGCGAATTGATACAACCGCCTTTCCGTGCGAAGGATCAAGAGCATACCCTGAAGAAAGAGCAGACTCACGGCAATACAATGGAGAACATCGGACTGAAAAAAGACGAGCCATTGCGATTCTGTCACGTCTCCCAGCATCTGTTCGAGGTTAAACTTGGGCAGATGGAGTGTATAGGCAAGCAGGAGGACGAAGAGCAGGCGCCAGAGTTGTTTTAGAAGCGGCGTTCCGAGCGCAAGATACGAACCGATTTTCCGTCTGGTCGTGACCGCATACGCCATGCCGGATGCAAACAGAAATGAGGGCGCAACGAGTCCGTTGATAAAACTCAAAACATCAAACAGCGGTGCCCCTGTAATCTCCGGTCTGACGGTGGCATTGACCACGTGAGTTTCGATCATCACGATGACCGCCCATCCGCGCAGAAGATCAATAAAGGCAAGACGCTTCGTGGGTGCCATACCATTCATCCCGCAATGACCGGGCCGGAACAAAATTCAACGACACATTCTGCATCGGCAGTCCGTGTGCGCTTATGCGTCCAGCACCCGGTCAGGTGTGTGGTTAATATGGTTTTGTCAGAAAGAAGTAGAGCAGCGTGCTCGTGAAGCCCGCCTGCAGCAACCGTAGGGGATAGTAATGAGCGTCCCGGAGAGTGTTCCGGGTGTGGACGAGCATCACCATGAGCATAAGCACTCCGATGGCCACGACAAAGGCCCCTGCGGGATCAAGATGCTGTCCGATGATTTGCATGAGACCGGAATTGGCGGCAGAACCGTAGACAAGGAGAAGATGGACCGTATAGACGACCAGAGAGGCCTGTCCAAGAGTCACCAGGTTCTCCGCCGCAACGGGCGGAAGACGTCTGACCTGGAACACTGCGGATGTGATTGCAACGATGATGCCGATGCGCATAAGGAAGAAGTCGGGGCCCGTCTTCCAGAAATCATGCGAGGGATAGACGGTAATCGGCACGAGGTCAAAGACAAGACCGGCAACACTGGCGGCGAGCCCGAACCGGAACATCGAGCGGAGACAGAGGCTTTCACTTCCCTCATTCCGCATACGGAGAAACACCATACCGAAACCGGCACCGGCGAAAAGATAGGCCGCAAAGGGGAACAGCGGGAAGAGGGAAGGCACATGCTGATTAAAATACGGCGCAAAAACCGGCGTGACCACGCCGCTGAGATCGGCGAGCCATACCAGGGGCGCCAGCAGAACGATAAGAGCCGCGGCACAGAATGAGACGAGAACGAACCGTTCAGGAGTACGGGCGAGCACGACCAGCAGTTGAAGAATAATAATACTCGCCGCGAGGCAATGCAGAATATCAACCTGCAGCATCATGGCGTACTCGTGTGGACGGGTATCGTGGAGCAGCTTGTTCAGCGAAAAGAAGGGAAAATGAAGAGCATACCCGAGTCCGAGGAGCATGATCATCTTCACCAGACGCCGCCGGGCAGGAGCCGCAAACGCGACAAAGGCATCCCACCTCCGCAGGGTGGCCACGGCGAAGGCAAAACCCGCAACGAACAGAAAAAGCGGCGCAGTGAACCCGCGCGCCATGTCGTAGTACCGGAATAACTCCGTTGTGCGCGAGGCCGGGCCCAGCACAGAGTCAATGCTGTGGCCTAGCACCATAACAACAACGGCGAAGCCACGCAGATAGTCGAGGTGTTGTAAACGTTGTGTGCGCTGTTGCATCACTCAGGGTTGGACGGAGAAACGCAGCAAAGAGGACTCGTTACTCGCCGATCTTGTCCTTGATAATCTTTTCCAGTTCGTCAAAATCCACCGGCTTCGTCATATACGCAGCCCCGCCGATTTCTTTGCCAAACTTCTTAGCGTAGTAATCATCAACCGAGGTAAGGAACACAAAGGGAAGGCCCAGATGTTCTTTTTTCACCTCTTCAAATAACTCAAAGCCATTCGTGCCGGGCATAATAAGATCAGAAACAACAATGCTGGGCTTGTCTGACTTGATGACGCGCATGGCGTTCTCAGCATCACCGACGGCCTTGACGGTAAATCCGCGGTCCATGAGCCCCGCCCGGGTTGCACTTAAGGTCGAAGGCTCGTCATCCACGAGCAACACCAGCTTGTCTTTCAACATGCCATCCCCGTTAACAGTCATCGTTAAATATCTTTAATTCCCTCCAAAGATGCAATCAGACATCACGGAGTACTTTTTCCGCGGCGGTTTCCCCGCTCTGAATTGCGCCTTCAATCGTGGCAGGAAGCCCGGTGTCTGTCCAGTCTCCAGCCAAAAAAAGGTTCGTTATGGATGTTTCCGATCCCGGACGCCGTTGCTCGGTCTCCGGGGTAAGAGAGACCGTTGCCCGCTTTTCACGTATGACCAGGACATGACGGGGAGTCCCCACGCTGTTCCCGAAGACATCCCGTAACTCTTCCAGCGCCACCCTGACCAGCGCCTCCTGCGGCAGATCGACAAGACCGTGGGCGGCGCTGATGACGAGCGAAATATGAGTCTTCTTCCGAAAAATCCATTGTACGGTTTTCCCCATCAAACCCACCATTTCCCGATCCATAAAATCGGTGGCAAACCACAGATGTATGGAAACGATCGGGGAAACCGCCATCGGGATATCCGCTTCGAGTCCGTGGGGACGCCTCATCCCCGGGGGATAGAGCTCCATTGCCCGTGCGTGCGGCACTGCGAGAAGGACAGACCGGCACGGAATATCCTTTCCATCACGAAGCCGAACTCCCGTAAGAATCTCCCCCTCTCTCACCAATTCGCGGACATCAGCATTACAGCGAACCACTCCGCCGTGCGCCACAATGGCCTGCCGGGCGGGTTCCGCAAAAATCTGGCTGAGACCCGCCTCCGGAAAGACAAGGGCTGCGTCGTGCCAGTGCCGCAAGAATGCAGTGTGCAGCGCATCCAGAAACGTGGCCGCAGAAGCGGTCTCAATACGTTCGTTCATGATAGAGAGGGCAAGAGGAGTCCAGAACGATGTGCGCACGCTTTCCGGTTGGCGGCATTGCTCAAGCCATTGCAAAATGGTTTTTCCATCGCGGGGTCTTTTTTTCGCTCCCGGACGGCGCCAAATGTCCAGACCGGCGCGAAGGACGAAAAATCGTTCAGCGGGAGTAAAAAGAGAGGATGTGAAAATCCCCCAGACCAGATGCATCGGAGCTGGAAGTGCTGCAAGCCGGAACTCAACAAATCCTTTCCGGGGATGGAAAAACGTGAGGGTGGGGCGCTGTTGAATTCTCAGCAAATGCCGTGAACCGATGGATTCAGCAAAGGCGAGCGTGCGGGTGTATCCGGCGATCAGAAGATGTTGTCCGTTGTCGACACTGTCACCGGTGACCGTGTCGGTAAACGATGAGGCGCGCCCCCCCAGTGCGGGACGTTGTTCCAGGAGAAGGACAGGGAGTCCTCCGGCGCTTAACCGCGCTGCCGCGGTGAGTCCGGCGAGTCCACCCCCGACTACAATGACGGGGTCGCGGTTGTCTTGTCTTTCCAACTCGGACCGCGTTTCATCCAGGAATACTTCAGGCGATGGCTCAGCCAGTACCGGAAGGCAATGAGCAGCTTCAAAAATTTTGAGATGGAGATACGGCGTTCGAACACGTCATAGTCGGATGCAATGATCCGGTTCAGGGTATGGGCGTAGATCGACCACATGATCCGCGCGGCAAAGAAAAACCGTTTGTCCTCATCCTGAAGGGCTTCCCGTGCCAGATCAAAGTACCTGCTGGCACGGCCACATTCGAACCGCATGAGCTCGACGAATTGAGGCGTGTAGCGACTCTGAAGGAGGTCATCTTCGGAATAGCCGAACCGGCGTAGATCTTCCTGCGGGATGTAGATCCGTCCCCGCTTCGCATCATCCTTGATATCGCGCAAAATATTGGTAAGCTGGAGGGCAATCCCGAGATTGATTGCATAATCACGCGTGGACTCATTCCGGTAGCCGAAGATATTCCGGCACATCAGGCCGACCGAAGATGCCACAAGATAACAATAGTCCTTCAGTTCATCGAATGTCTGGTACCGTGTCCGCGTCAGATCCATCTCCATCCCGTGGATAAGCTCGTAAAAATGTTCCACGGGAATGTGGAAGCGTCGGGCGGTAATGCTCAACTGGTTAAGCAATGGGAATGCCGACGTACCCCGCAGCGCTTTGCCGAGTTCCATGCGCCATTTCCGGAGGAGAACGACCTTATTCCGCTCGTCCCGTTCCTCATCAACAATATCGTCGGTCGTGCGGCAGAACGCGTACACGGTATGGATCGCCTCACGTTTTTGCCGGGGCAAAAGGGAGAACGAATAATAGAAGCTGGTGTTGCTGCTTCGTGTTATTGCTGTGGCCGAGGCGTTCATAATGGACTATTCCCGACAGCTCCGAACAGCATCCGTGCCTTGTCTCCCGTGGTCAGGGTGGGACGGTTGTGCATAACAGTGTACTTCTCTCCAACGATACGTTCGAGGATAGCGAGCCCGCCTCTCAGGGTCATGGACAATTCAAGGCGGAGGCGGCCGGAGACCATAGTCAAGAGTGGAACACCATCCAGCAAAAACCCCCGGGCCCGATCCACCTGAAATGCCATCAAAGCCCGGAAACGGTCATCGCTGACCCCGCTGGCAATATCCGTTTCATTATAACCAAATCGTGCAAGATCGTCAAGCGGAACATACAACCGGCCGCGACTCCAATCCACAGAGAAGTCCTGGCAGAAGTTGGCAAGTTGAAGTCCGGTGCAGAGTGCATCGGAAGAAATCCTGGTTTCCGGACTGGAAACCCCGAAGAGGTGCAGGACGAGGTGTCCGACCGGATTGGCCGAAAAACGGCAGTATGAATGTAATTCTGCAAAAGTGGGATACCGTTTGACGGTAACGTCCATGCGGAAAGCCCGAAGGAGATCGTCCAGCGGCTTTTGGGGCAGACCTGTTTTGCGGATGGTTTCCTTGAGAGCAATGAACACCGGATGATCCGCCTGCCCGCCGTACACCTGATCGAGTTTCTTCTGCCAATCATCCAGGAGTTGGAGACGTTCAGCAGCTTCCCGGGCTCCCTCATCGGCAAAATCGTCAGCCAGGCGCGCAAAAGCGTAGACGACCGCGACAAAGGGACGAATGGCATGGGGAATTGCCAGTGAGGCAACTGGGAAGTTCTCGTAATGGGACCGGGCGATTGCCTCGCAGTAGGCAAATGCATTCCGGACAGTATCCGCATGACCCTTGCTCATAGTGGAAGATATCCATTGACCCGGAAAAGGTCAATCATCTTGCTCTTTTGGCCGGATTCGCGTATCTTGTGGAACAATACACGAGGCGGGATAGCTCAGATGGTTAGAGCAGTGGAATCATAATCCACGTGTCGGGGGTTCGAATCCCTCTCCCGCTACGACATGATGGCTGCGTCATTGAATCTGCCGGCCCGGTTCCGTGAGTTTGTGGACGCTCACAACCTGATTGCCAGGCATGACAGTATTGTGGTGGCGGTCAGTGGCGGTGTGGATTCAATTGTGCTTTTGCACCTGCTGGCCGGTGAGCGGACGCGCCGGGATCTGCATATTCTGGTTGCACACTTTAATCACCAGTTGCGCGGTGACGAAGCGGAGGCAGACCAGGTCTTCGTCGGCGGACTCGCAACGCACTATGGTGTGCCTTTCCAGGCTGGACGGGGTTGTGTCAAGCAAGAGGCTGCGTCCAGGGGTATCGGTATTGAGGAAGCAGCCCGTTCCTTACGCTATACCTTCCTCGATGAGGTCAGAACCCTCCGGACATACACACGGATCGCGACAGGGCACAACGCTGACGATAACACCGAGACCGTTTTGCTTAACCTGTTCCGCGGTTCAGGGATCCGGGGCCTGGCCGGAATCCCGGTTTCGCGCAATGACGGAAGCATCATCCGTCCGCTGTTATTTGCAACGAGAGAAGAAATCCTCGCGTATGCATCGGCATCCGGGCTGGAATACCGTGAAGATACCACCAACGCAACAGACGCCCATGTACGGAATATTCTCCGTCATCACGTGCTGCCGGTGGTCAGGGAAAAAATTCAACCGGATGTGACCCGGGCCGTGCTTCGCACGTCAGGGCTGTTTCGCGAGCTGGATGTGTATGTCACGCAGGTTGCACGCACCGGCCTCGACCAGGTTGTGACTCGTCGTACCGGCGAGGAGGTGCTTCTCTCGGTTCCCCTCCTCCAGCGTTTCCCGGGAGCAATACAATCTGCTCTTCTCGTCCAGGCTACGATCTTGCTGACGGGATTACGTCCCGGCTTCAAACACACGGAACGACTCCTCCGGCTTTGTTCGTCAAAGGTCGGCGCAACGATCGGACTCGGGACAGATTGGCAGGCCTCCCGGACGCGTGATGGGCTCCGGATCGGCAAGCGGCCACCCCGGGAACAGTTTGTTTATACCGTTCAGCCGGATACGTTGTACACGGCGGCGGGAGGAGAGTTTCGCTTTACTCTCCTGGACCGGACCGCCTATGACGCGGCGCCCAGGGCGGAGGGGGAATATGTTGACGCGGCCCGCACCGGACACACCGGGCTCGTCCTGCGGTCATGGCAACGTGGTGACCGTTTTGTGCCGCTCGGCATGCACCGACACAAAAAGCTGAGCGATTTGTTCGTCGATGCCGGTATCCCGGCATATCAAAAGTACCGGTATCCGGTACTGGCGTCCGCCTCCGGCGACATCATCTGGGTATGCGGATTGCGGATCGACAATCGCTTCAAAGTCACGGACAGCACCACCCAGGTGTTACGGCTTCAGTTTTTTCAGGGAGAGTGAACGAACGTATGGCGAAGCACCTCACCGTAAACGGTGATACATTCGAGCTGATGATCAGCGAACGCAAGATCAAGAACCGCATCAAGGAGCTGGCGGCGGATCTTAACAGGGATTACCGGGGCAGAACTCCGGTGTTCATCGGCATCCTCAACGGCTCTTTTATCTTCTTCGCCGATCTGATACGCGAAATCACCATCGGCTGTGAAGTTGATTTTCTCAAGCTTTCAAGCTATGGCGACGCAAAAATCAGCTCCGGTAACGTGCGGCTGCTGAAAGACTTAAACTGTGAGGTCACCGGCCGCGATATCATTATCGTGGAAGATATCGTGGATTCGGGCCTTTCCATGAAGTATATCCGGGATTTGATTCTCCGACAGAACCCGCTCTCATTCAAAGTTGTTACACTGTTGTACAAGCCGGCATCGGTAAAAAGTGATATACAGCTCGACTATGTCGGTTTTACGATCAATCCGGAGTTTGTCATAGGGTACGGATTGGATTATGCTCAACGGGAACGAAATCTCAAAGCCATCTACAAAATGAAATCCTGAAACAAACGTATGAACAATTCGAAAAATACCGACAACGGCGGCCGTAAGGGTCCCGACAACAAACGTGGCCTCCAGCGCCCGCAGCGGAACAAAAAGCCGGGACCACCTTTCCGCCAGGAAGACGACTTCAACTGGAACAAAGTCCTCAAAGTCGTCCTGAGCTGGTCTGCCATCATTCTGCTCGTGTTTCTTGTGATGACCCTGTTCAAGGGCACAGAGCCGACCGAGGTGGCCATCACAGACACAGAGTACCAGGGATTCCTGCAGCAGAACCATATCAAGCGTGCAACGATTAAGAAATCGGAACTTACCAACTATGATTTCCACGGCGAGTTAAAATCTCCTCAACGAGTGGAACGGAACGGACGCGAAATCCCTGTCACGCATTTTGTCCTGACATTGCTTGTCATCGACAACGATGTCGTCAAGGACTGGAGAGCCCATGGTGTGGAGTTCACGGTTGAAAAGGAAGATAATTTCTGGGTGAACGGACTCGTGAACGCCCTGCCCTGGGTGCTTTTGCTGGTGGTCTGGCTGATCATCATGCGCCGGATGCAGGGGGCCGGGCCCAAGGGGATCTTCTCTTTCGGAAAAAGCAGGGCAAAAGTGCTCAACGAAGGCGCTCCGCGTATTACCTTCCTCGATGTGGCAGGAGCGGATGAGGCGAAGCAGGAATTGATGGAGATCATTGAATTCCTCAAAGAACCGGGCAAGTTCCAGAAACTGGGTGGCAAGATACCACGCGGCGTCATTTTACTCGGCCCTCCGGGTACCGGCAAGACCCTCCTGGCACGTGCTATTGCCGGTGAAGCGGGCGTTCCGTTCTTTTCGATCTCGGGTGCGGATTTTGTAGAGATGTTTGTGGGCGTTGGTGCAAGCCGCGTTCGCGATCTTTTTGAGCAGGGGAAAAAGAGTGCGCCCTGTATTATCTTCATCGACGAAATTGATGCCGTGGGCCGTCACCGCGGTGCTGGACTGGGCGGTGGCCACGACGAACGGGAACAGACGTTGAACCAGCTTCTCGTGGAAATGGACGGATTCGAGCAGAACAGCGGTGTCATCATCATTGCAGCAACGAACCGCCCGGACGTCCTTGATCCCGCGCTCATGCGCCCCGGCCGCTTTGACCGTCAGGTGGTCGTCGACCGCCCGGATGTCAAAGGCCGCGAAGGCATCCTGCGCGTGCATACCAAGAACATCCCCCTCTCCGACGACGTCAAACTGGAGGTCCTTGCAAAGGGAACACCGGGTCTCGCCGGTGCGGAACTTGCAAATCTTGTCAACGAAGCGGCGCTGCTTGCCGCCCGCCAGAATGCGCGCTCGGTGAATATGCAACACTTCGAAGATTCCAAGGACAAGGTGATGATGGGTATGGAACGGAAGAGCCTCATCATCTCCGAAGAGGAACGTAAGATAACGTCATACCACGAAATCGGCCATGTGCTTGTTGCCCGCATGCTTCCGGAAGCCGATCCGGTGCATAAGGTCACGATTATTCCACGCGGCCGGGCGCTGGGACTTACAACCTATCTGCCCATTGATGAAAAGCATACCTACTCCAAGGCCTATCTGGAGGCGATGATCACGTATGCACTGGGCGGCCGCGCGGCCGAGAAGCTGATTTTCAAACAACTCACAACCGGCGCCGGAAATGATATCGAACGGGCCACGGATATCGCCCGCAAAATGGTCTGTGAGTGGGGTATGAGCGAGAAATTGGGCCCGCTGGCGTACGGACAGAAGGATGAAGAGATCTTTCTCGGGCGTCAGATTACCCGCCATAAGAACTACAGCGAAGAGACTGCCATCACTATTGATGATGAGATCAAGAAGATCGTATCCGGTGGCCTCAAACGTGCGGAAAAGATTCTTACCGAAAACGTAAAGACCCTCCACCGGCTCGCATCGGCCCTCCTGGAGCGCGAAATCCTGGATTCCACCGAAATTGATGCGGTGATTCGCGGTGAGGAACTTCCACCCGTCGAAAAACGCGGAAACGGTACACCCCCGCAGCTGCCTGAGAGTCCGCCGGACAAGGCACCGGATTCAGCTGCAACAAAAAGATGACCGGGCCACAAAGTGTCGAGACAAGCTATTCATCCGAGCTCGTACGGAAGGCGATCCATATGTGCTCGCTCTCGATCCCGGTTGTCTATTTTTTCATCTCCAGGTCGACCGCGCTCTCCATTCTGATCCCGCTCACGCTCTTCTTCGGACTTTCCGATCTGGGGCGGCTCTTTATCCCTGCATTCGGGCGGCTCTACCACCGCCTCTTTGGGTTCCTGCTCCGCAACCGCGAACGGAACACACAGCGCCGTCGCCTCAATGGCGCAACCTACGTTCTGCTCTCTGCGACACTCTGTGTCTGGTTGTTCCCGAAAATCATCGTTATCACCGCATTCGCCATTTTGATCATCTCGGATACCGCCGCGGCCCTGATCGGCCGTAAATTCGGCCGCCACCCGCTTTTTGGCAAGACGCGTGAGGGAACAACAGCATTCTTCGTGACGGCGCTGCTTGTGGTTGCCGTTGCACCAAAAGTCCTCTATCTCCCCGCAGAATATATGATCGGCGTCGCCGCGGCCTTTGTCGGAACATTCGTGGAAGCTCTCTCAGGGGACCTGATCGATGATAATCTCAGCATCCCTCTTGCCATCAGCCTCGTCATGTGGGGACTGTACGTCTTGCTTCTGCCTTCCATCAATGTGTTTGCGCTCGAAGGAGCAGGCTGATGCGTGTGTACCTCTCGGGGGGCATGGAATACGCTACGGATGAGGGCCGTTCGTGGCGGGAAGATCTTGAACTCTGGCTTGCAAACGAACTGGGATGGCTGTCATTCAACCCCAACCGGGAAAGCGACCGGTTCCTGGCCACCCACACTCCAGACACACTATTCCGTACTCTCAAGACCAGTGACCGCAGAAGATTTCTGGACCTCGTTACCCAGATCGTCGACATCGACAGCAATGAGGTGGCGGAACGGGCCGACTGTGTGATCTGTTACTGGGATGAGGGAGCCATGCGTGGCGCGGGAACCAAGGGTGAACTGACTATCGCCCGGTATTTCAGGAAGCCGGTCTATCTTGTCACACAGACGCCTTTCGCCGAGATCCCCGGCTGGGTGCTGGGGTGCACCACCGAAATGTTCGGGAGTTTTGAGGACCTGAAGGCGTTTCTACGAAACATACCCCGTCAACACGGCGGCCGCTGACCTACCTCTCCAGCACATCCTTCACCGTTATCACCCTGATGTTCTCCTCTTTTACCAGAAGGGGAAAGACTGCGATTTCCCTGTCAGCAGCAAGCACGGCTTCCGGCTTTGGAGTCGAATAACTGATCGGACTCGGTGTGCCCGTGAGCAGCGCATCACGCAGAGCCGCACCGTCCTTCGTGATAATGGCTATGTGCATCATCCCGATGTGCAGGTTTCTTCTGATGGCGGCATTCACTTCTTCCCGCGACAGTTCATCCATCATCGTGCGGAACTTCTCAAGATGACTACCCTCAATCCCGTAGAACCGGTCGTCAAGCGCATACCCCAGCCGTGCCATTGTTGTCGGTGCAAAATGCAGCGCGTACTTCTTCAGGAAGTTCCGGGTCTGCTGGAATTGCTCTTCGGTGAGACCCTGTTCCACCAGGGTCTTGAGCTCCCGGAGCGCCGCGCGCAGGGCAAAGACGCCGTGCTCAAGAGGAACCGGACGAATCCAGATTTCGAACAGATGAAGTCTGCGCGCAACATTCTGCGGCGGCATCTGAAGCGAGCCGCCATACGGAAAGTGCTCGATATATGAGTAGTCTCCATAATTCAACCCGCGCGCCTCGCGGATTACCTGATACAAATGACTGCTCGAGTTACGGTGCTCTCCAAACCAGGAATTTGCGATAGCCAGGGCATACCATTCCCTGTCGCCGCGCACCGGCCGGATAGGGAATCCCATCGACAGTGCCGTTGCAGGCGCATCCTTTTCGAGGATCGTGACGGATAACCCGTTGATCGGCACAGGCATTGGCATGGGCGCCGGCAGCGTGGCTCCGGACGGAAGAGTCCCCAGATCCACAGCGAGACGGCGGATCAGGTCATCGTCATATCCCCCGCCCACACCCGGCACCACGTTATCCCGGGTATAATACAACGTATAGAACATCCTGACGTCATCAAGAGTGATTCGCTTCACACCTTCCACAGTCCCCATGACGGTGTGTCCGTAACACGAACCAGCAAACACATCGGAATAGAGAACTGCCTTCCCGAGCTCTTCATCGTTTGAATACCGCAGCGTGTTTTCAAGATAGTTGATCGTCTGGCTCTTGATCCGGTCCAGATCCTCTTGTGTAAATGCGGGGGAGAGGATGGCTTCCGTGAAAAAGGGATAAAACGCCGGGAGGTTGTCCTTGTGGACACGCCCCATGAAGACCGTCATTTCTGTCGACACGGATGCACTGTAACCCGCCGCAAGAGGATACAGTTTGTCAAGAATCTGCGCATAGGTGTGCGTCCGCGTGGAAGCATCTGCGAGCATCTGACCGGTGACATACGCAAGACCTTCTTTCCCGGTTGGGTCACGCTGGGATCCTGTTTTGAACCATATCCGGAATGAAACCGTGGGGTCGTTCTTGACGGGCAGCAGGACAAACGTACTCGCATTCACAGGTTGACCTCCGGCTTCAGGAACGGAGAAGAGTAGGAGCAAGACGACGATGGCTGCGAAACTTTTCATTGCCGATCTCCCTTTAGCAACACAACGGTACGGCTCTCAGGAACAAAATACTTCCGCGCAGCCATCTGGATATCCTCCGGAGTTATTCGTTCCAGCGTCCTGTACAACTTTTCCACCACATCGATGCCGCCGGTTAACGCAACGAAACGCGCAAGCCTCGCGGCCACATTACCGGGCGTGTCAAGCTGCATCAAAAACTGATACCTGCGACGCCGTTTCATGTCCGCCAGCCTCCGCACATCAACAGCATGGTCCTGAAATGTTGTGATCGTGGCAAAGATTTGTTCCTGCACTGAAGGCACATCCGCTTCCTGTTTGACCCTGGCAACAATTTCGAACAGCGGAACGTCCCGGTTCATGGGTATGCTGGGCCACAGTGACTCCAGCTTCTGTTCCCGAATATAGAGCTTCTTATACAGGTCGCTCGTCTCGCCAAACGCCAGGTCGCCGAGAAGGAGTGCAGCGACATACATACGGTTCTCCGGGTCGAATGCATCGCCCTTGTAGGCGATATCCAGAATGGGAAGTGTTTTACCGTTATACGTCAACACGGCGCTGCGTTCTTTTTGCTGAGGTGGTTCCGGAGAAATGCGCGGTGCCACATAACCCTTCTTCCAATTGCTGTAGTACCGCCGGACCAGCGTCAGTGTTCCCTGCATGTGGAAATCCCCCACAATAACCAGAACCACATTCTCGGGGCGGTAATACCGATCATAAAACGACTTGCTGTAGGCAAACGCACCCGGCATTGCTTTGATGTCGGCTTCAAATCCGATCGTGGTGTGTTTGTACGTATGGACATCAAAGGCCAGGTCTTGCAGTTTTTCATTCAACAGGGCGAACGGATTGGTGATACTCTTGCGGTACTCGCCATAAACGGCTCCGGCTTCGGTCTGAAACTCCTGCTCTTCGTACCAGAGATTCTGGAACCGGTCACTTTCCAGTTCCATCACCTTCTCCAGATCTTCGGTGGCCACATTCAGATGATACGCCGTATAATCATCGGTAGTGTAGGCATTGGCGTTTGCACCGATACTGGTAATGAGACTATCGTACACCGTCCCGGGATACTGTTTCGTTCCACGGAACATCATGTGTTCAAAAAAATGGGCGAAGCCCGTCTTCCCCGGTTCGTATTCATCTCTGCTCCCGGTGCGGACGATGGAGTAGTACGCAACGAGTCCCGGACTTTCCATGGGGACCATGATAACGGTCAACCCGTTCGGGAGAACTTCTTTGTAGGTGACGTAGGGGAAGATGGTCTTGGTCATGGCCAGGCTGCCTGTGAAAAGAAACACAAGAAGTAGCAGGAGATATCGGTACATACACGCTCCCTAAAAGGACGTTCGTGGACCATTATGAGTGTACAACCACGGACAGAGGGATGCTCACCGTCCGATTACTTCTCTGCCGGCGTGGATATCTGTGCTTGCGTGAATCTCGTTAAGCATTTCAAGATTATCGAGAGCCCACTGCGCAAGCCAGAGAAGTGTCGGTCCCGTGAGGTTAATGCCGTGATGGGGTTCGATGTGGGCATCGCCCGCAAATTCCCGCCTGGCCGCCGAGGCGCCCGCAAAAGCATCCACCTTTCCGCGTAATGCAAAAATGGCCGCCTGAAACGTAGAACAGGACACCGGTGGATTAGCGTCGCCATGGATCACATAGCCGGAGGGGAGCTTTGCATGGTTCAGATACCCATGCCAGTGAGCGAGAGCCAGACCTGAGGAAGCTGTGGCAGCGGCAAACCGGGCTCCGGGCGATACGACCGTCTGCACCGCCGCGACAAGCGCATTGGCTGCAGCGTGGGCCAGGATTGTGAGTGTGTCATAGGATGGCTTGCAGTCGAGGCCCGGGGTTACACCCCGGGGAGTGGAAAATACTATGGTCCCACGTGAAAGCCCCAGCATCACCAGATCCCTCTGAGGATCAATGTTTGATTTATCACAACCGGATCGTGACGTGAGGATCCAGATATCCGGAACCTCCACCCATATCTCTGCTGCCGGCATGTGCACCTTCACCCAGAGCGCGTCACCAACGGCCAGCACATCTCCTTCGGCGAGCGTAGATCCAAACTGCGCGCGTGCCTCTGATACGGTGAGCACTCTGGCGGGCGGCACGGCGAGCTGGCGGGCAAGAAAACCATAGCTCATGCCTGACCGGTGGTCGAGATACGCGGCTGCCAGACGCCTGTAATACCGGTTTCGGAACTCCAGACTCTCCAGTGATGTGTGAAACAGCATCAGACCTGTATCTGCCCAGAGCTTGCCGCTTTCCTGAAAATCCTTCACGTACGCCCGATACCGCGGATCGTGCAGATCCAGACCTCCCTCCCGCACATCAAAATCAGAGGCGTGCGGTGGGACAACGGGCGCAGCAATCTTTGGAATCAGCACATGGAAGACATCCTGCGCAAAGGTGGCGTAGGAACAACGGATAATGGCGCCGTTCATCGTGCAGACCGTCCAGGAGTCAACATCCACGTAAATGACAACCTGGACAATATTCCACGCAAGCATCCGCACGACACTGTTCAGCCGGTCCTGTGAATGTTTTTCCGTATGCGCCGGGCATGGGCCATCCACGATGCCCACAACTGTTGCACGCCGGAGATTGGAGACATGGTCGACCGGAAGGTCGCCGGTGTGCAGCTCCCCGGGGGCGATGATGACGATTCCTTCGCGGACTTTTTGTGTGTCGGGGTCAGCAAGCGCATCGGCATAGCGTACGACGCCGACACCGCACGATGTGAACGCTTCACGAAGCCGCTCACTGAACTGTCCAACCCGTTCGGAGACCATTTGCACCGGAAAAAATGTCACGGCCAGACTGTGTGCCATCGCCTCAGGCAGCACGGGAATCTGCGTCGTGATGCCCAGGATGGCGTGGACGGCCTGATCAGAGAGAGCCGGCCTTTTTATGTCGTTATTCATACGTTCTACCCTCTACCATCTCTACTCCCTCAAGTCCGAACACACGCACAACCCAGTCACCAAGCGCCGGCCAGAGAGCGGAAGCAAGGATTAACGCTTTCGGGCCGAAAAACGAGATCACGATCTCACGCCGCCGCTGCCGCACGGCACGGAGGACGGCCCGGGCCACTCGGGCCGGGGGTAATTTTCGCGATACCAGAGGAACCCGGAGCGTCCCGATCATCTCGGTATCCACTCGCTCCGGGAGGATCGTGGAGGCATACACTCCGCTGCCGTGGAGCTCCTGACGCAGCACGTCCATAAAACCGGTTATCGCAAATTTTGAAGCCGCATACGCAGCATCCTTCGGAAGTCCCTTTTTGCCGGCCACCGAACTTATGGCGATGATGTGACCATTGCGCTGTGCAAGCAGAAGTGGCAGAACGGCCAGAATCACCGACACGGTGCCATAATAGTTCACATCCATAGTCTTCCGGATGGTGGCAAGCGTTACGTCTTTCACCGCACTCCGGATGTACACGCCGGCGTTGCACACGACGATGTCTATCCGGTGATATGTTGATTGTGTCAACTCGATGAGGTGCTGCACATCCGCCTCACGGCTCACATCGGTGGGCACAACAAGAACCTCGGCTCCCTCCCTCCGTAGCGCCGCAGCCAGATCTTCGAGCGCTTCAGCAGACCTCGCGGCCAGAACCAGACGCGCGCCTGCCCGCGCAAATGTAAAGGCAATCTCTTTTCCAATCCCCTGCGATGCCCCCGTTATGATCGTGACCTTCCCCCGCACTCTATGCTCTCTCATAGACTCTTTTTCGGGCCTGACGCTTTTCAGACCATTTAGTATTGTTCATCGGGTGCACTCAAAATCGGCGGCATACCATCGCTGCGGGAGTAGTTCCAAGGATTTAGTGTACGAACTCGCGGGTTGAAAATCAACGGAAGAGGACTCGGGAACGTCGCCCGCCGAACGGCTGCGGTTGAGGGTGGCACCCTGGGTTACGCCCTGTACACCACGTTCCCATCCACCATAGTCATCTCCACCTGCACATTTTCGATCTTTTCGGGAGGAATCCTGAAGATGTCTTCCGAGAGCACGACCAGATCGGCAACCTTTCCCGGCGTAATACTTCCTTTGTTGTGCTCTTCAAATTCCGCATACGCATTGTTGATCGTATAACACCGCACGGCATCTTCGACCGTCACTTTTTGTTCCGGCATCCATCCTCCGGGCCGTCTGCCATCCAGGGTGCGGCGTGTAACCGCGGCGTAGATCCCGGACAAAGGGTTCAGCGGCGCCACGGTCCAGTCACTGCCGAAACAGAGCCGGACCCCCGCATTCAGAAATGATTTGAATGCATATGCCGTACGCGCGCGATCCGGTCCGATGCGGCTTTCGGCCCATACGCCGTCATCAATCGCGTGATAGGGCTGTGCTGAAACGATGACGCCAAGAGCCGCGAACCGGGCGATATCCTCCTGACGCACATGCTGTGCATGTTCGACCCGGAACCTCCGGTCCCAGGACGGATTGGATCTGAGGATTGTTTCAAACATACCCAGCACCGCATCATTTGCCCGGTCGCCAATAGCATGAATCGAGAGTTGTAGTCCGTGCAGGTCGGCCTCCGTTGCCCACTGCAGCATCTCGCCGCTGCTGAGCGCTTCCATGGCCAGACCGGATGTTGGCTCGTTGACATAGGGTTCAAAAAACCACGCGGTTGTGGAGCCCAGGGATCCATCCGCGAAGGCCTTCATTGAACCGATCCTCACAAATGGTGTTCCGGAGGCGTGATGGACATTCCGCTCCACAAGTTTCCGGAAACCCGGGAGCGGGAGCCGCGAGTAAATCCGGCAGGTCAGTGTGCCTTCTCGCGCAAGCTTTGTGTAGATGGGGATATGTGACTCTTCAGAGATGTCGTGTACCGACGTGACTCCGTTCCGGCGCGCAACGTCGAGTGCGTGCATCACACACTGCTCTATCCGCGCGGGCGTCTGCTGCGGGATCACACGGAGGACCAGATCCATCGCGGCATCTTTCAGCAACCCGGTAGGCTCACCGGTCGCGTGATCGTGTTCGATCGTTCCACCCGCAGGATCGGGAGTCTCACGCGTTATTCCTGCCAGGCGGAGTCCTGCGCTGTTTACTAATGCCATGTGCCAGTCGAACCGTGGAAGGAACATCGGCGTGTCGTGAGAAAATGGATCGATCCATTCCTTCCGGGGGAGCGATGTATCCTCCCACCGTTCGTGATCCCAATCGCCCCCTTTGAACCATCTGCCCGGGTGCTTCTGCAGATACTGCTGGAGCATGCCGACAAACTCTCTGCGGCTGCCGCACAGGCGGGTATCCAGCCCGTCCACCTGCTCGCCCCCGAGCACAAAATGTACATGGTTATCAATAAAGCCCGGAATCATCAGTTTGCCGCCCACGTCGATAATCTCGGCCTCTGGGCCGGCAAACCGCCGTGCGTCCTTCGAAGATCCGACATACACGATCCGGTTTTCTTTGACGACGATCGCCTCCGCACGTGGACGGCGCGGATCGACGGTGTGCACGGTGGCATGAACGAAACATTTCATACGGTGGGCTCCACACGGGACCGTTTGCGTGATGCATAGTACGCATAAATCGGGAGTCCGGAAAGGATAAGGAACAACGATGACAGCAAACCGCCTGTCGGATAAGCCAGGAACGTCCCGACGGCAACATAAATCTGTGTGACAATGGCGAGCGTGGCCATTCCCTTCCACCAGGGTGAACGGTAGGAGGGTTGATAATCCTCTCTTTTCCGGAGGGCGAAAATCGACCCGTACACAATACCATTTTGCAGGGCGTATGAGAGAGTAAAATACCCGATCATGTTCTCGATATCCCCGAGCAGGAAGAGCACAATTGCCAGGGCGCATTGAATAAGAATGGAATAGTCCGGTGTCAGGTATTTCGGATGGAGATGCCCGAACACACTGAAGAAGAGTCCATCCCGGGCAATCGCATACTCCAGCCGTGGCTGCACCATGATGCTCGCGTTCAGGACTCCCAGCATGGAGACGAACACTGCCACCGCAAACACGCCCCCGGCAACGGCCGCGCCAATCCCGATATACTGAAACGGATTAACAAAATCCCCGCTCGCCAATATCAGGTCGTTATATGGGACAATCGCAGACGTACAGAGAGAAATCAAAGTGTAGGCAATGATCACAAATACCAGTGACCCGATCAGCGCAATGGGGAGCGTACGCTCGGGGCTTTTCACTTCTCCGGCCATGTAGAGAATGTTCGTGAAGCCGGCATACGACCAGAGTGTCGATGAAATGCCCGCCGTGATCACAGCAAAGAGCCCTACCGAGGTAGCGGGGCTTGTGCCCCCGGCGATGTTACCCGATCCAAAAAAGAAGAACCCGATAACCACAATCGAGAGGAGCGGCGTAAGTTTCGCAACGGTAAGCAGAATCTGCAGATTGCCCCCTGTACGCACGCTGCGATAATGCAGAATTGCCAGGACGATAATCAGCCCCGCGGCAAGGGCCCTTGCAATCACCGGATCACCAAAGACCGGGGAAAAGAACTTCAACGCGTACATCGCCCCGAGAGCGACGATGGTAAGAGTCGGGGTATCACTCGTAAGAAAGGCGGTCCAGGTGTAGAAAAACGCCAGAAACGGTGAACCGGCTTTGTGGAGATAGTAATATGGACCTCCCTGTATGGGATAGGCGGTCCCCATTTCGGCAAGCACCAGTACCTGCGGAATCCACACCACTCCGCCCAGGAACCAGATCGCTACCGTGAGCCAGGGATTCAACCCGATACGAGCGACAATGGGAATACTCAGAAATACACCCGATCCGATAACTGTGCCGACAACCAGAGAAGAGGTTTGCAGTAGAGAGAGCTGGCGGGGAGGTACGGCAGTCTGGTTTGTCATAAAGAGAATGGTAGCACAAACGGCCGACAGGTGCAACGCTTGCCTTTCTGACGGCTTCTGGGTACCTTCACATCGTTATGGCCCATACGCTCTGCATTTTCGAAGACGATCAACACTCGCAACTCTTTCCCCTCGTGTATATGCGACCGACGTGGGACCTCCGTTGCGGCATCCTGACTCTGGGCGAGAAAATCGAACAGTCTTTCCCCGGGTCCCGAGCACGGTTCTACTGCCGCGGGTACCTTGCGGATCTGGTGAAGGAGCAGCATCCCGGCCGGGATGTGAATACGCCTCCCGCAGGCGACTGTCTCTTCATTAATGCCAGAGTGCTTGCCGATCACACTCTCGCGGAACGGATCCGTGCCGAAAAGGACGAAACCCTCTACATCGACGGCTCAACAATCATCGCCGCCCGGCTGAACGCACGCTCGGTGAGCACTCTGGCGTTCGATGCCTCCACTCTCCTTGATTTCTCCGGCCTGACTTCTCTCCCGCGACGCGGCATAACGGTACCTCTCATCCGGTATCCGTGGGACCTTGTCAACAACAACGGTGCGCAAATCCTGGCCGACGTTGCCGGTTTGTCATCGGGCGGTTCCATGACCCGCAAGGGCACCCTCTATCCGGGCGCACATATCCTGAATCCGAACTCCATCAACATTGGCGAAGGAAGCAGCATCAAGCCCGGGGTGGTCCTGGACGCGGAGAACGGTCCGATTTATATTGGCAAGGATGTGCGGATTCTTCCCAACGCGGTTGTCGAGGGTCCTGCGTTTATCGGAGACGGCTCTGTCATCAAAGCGGGGGCGAGGATTTACGGGCATACGTCCATCGGACCCGTCTGCAAAGTGGGCGGCGAAGTGGAAGCCTCGATCATCCATGGATACGCCAACAAACAACACGACGGGTTCCTCGGTCACGCATATCTGTCACCCTGGGTCAATCTGGGTGCTGACACCAATAACAGTGACCTCAAGAATAACTACGCTCCGGTGCGGGTGACTATCCACGGTCGGGAGGTGGAGAGTGGTTCACTCTTTGCCGGATTGATCATGGGCGACCATACAAAGTGCGCCATCAACACCATGTTCAACACCGGAACCGTCGTGGGTGTCGGCAGTAACATTTTCGGCGCCGGCTTCCCCCCAAAATACGTCCCCTCTTTCTCATGGGGCGGCGCCGGAGGGATCACCACCTACGATATCAACAAATGTATCGGTGTCGCACGTACGGTGATGGAACGCCGTAAGCAGACCCTTACTGCCACAGCAGAGACGGTCTTACGAACACTCTTTACCATAACCGCGCAGGAACGGACCTGAGGAAGGAAGAGGCAAGAACGGGGTAATGTACGCGGTGTCTTGCCTCGAATACAAAGCAGTCCGGTTTTTATCGTTTCGGGATCCACGCCATGCAGATGGACGAAAGCAGATCCCAATTGTACCTCCCCCTGCTCCCCTCGTATAGCATCACGATCCAGCTCCCCGTTTCGTAGATGGCCGGAGACCAGATGGCACCACCGTCCACGGTGCCGTGTAAGCCGGCTCCGAAGACGGGGTTTCCGGGATGTGCCTCCCAGTCCCGCAGATTCTTTGACCGTGCGAGACCGAAAAATTCGGGTTCATTAAAAAAGTCTGTACTCCCGCCATAGAGCATATAGTATGTGCCGTTGGATTCCCATACGCGCGGCGTGGTGATGGACTTGGCATCCCAATCACCCTTCTGGCCGGCGAACACCGGAAGAGGAGTGACGGGAGCAAACGTTCTTCCGTCGGTGGAGAACGCCAGATAAACCTGATACCCTGTGGCATCCCGTTTCTGATAGACCATAAACAGTGTATCGTTGACGACGAGAATATCCGGAGCACGGCCTTCAAGGACTTTCCCGAGTTTCGTAAACTGTTCGGGAGTTGTACCGACAGCAAGGCCGATGCTGTTTGGCCCTTTTCCAATGGCCGAATAGTACAGGTGAATCTGGCCTTTGAATACCACCGCCGCTGGCTCCAGGACCCCGGCATCGTCGAATTCTCCGGTGGCACCGATATCAACCACCGGAGAACCCATGTTAAGATCGCGGTAGTTGAGCCTCATCGGCCCGATATCCAGCACCTCGGCTACACCGATACGGTCATGGTAGGTTTTCCCGTCGCCCGCGAGAATGCCGTTCCCCCGGTAGAACAGGAGCGTCCGCCCATAGAACGTCACGAACTCGGGATTTGCCGTAAAACGCCTTTTCCAGGTCGAACCTGATGCCCCGATAACCGGATTGTCATTATAGCGCGTCCAGGCCAGCACATTCGTGGTATACGTTTTGGAAAACAGTTCCCAGAGATTCTGGGCCTGGCCAACGTGCGCACCGGGTATACCGCAGCACAATACCAGGACCACCGCTGCTGCACTCCTTCCTGCGCGCGGTAGCACATTCCACATGTTCACCATTGTGTCACCTGTCGAGAAACCGCTCCTTGAATGTTGGCGTCGTTCCCGCCATCTTCAGAAACACGTCCAGCGGTACGACTTCAAAATCCGGTCCGAGTTTGTCAAGAATTCCTTTGACACGCCTGATATCACTCCATTGGCGTACGTGCAGCACGAGGAAGTAGGGTCTGGTGGAATTCATCGCAGCCAGCTCACGCAAATCAGCAACGGCTTCCGCTTCAGGGCGTGTTTCGGAAAGATAATAGTCAAAAGAGAGCAACGGCCGGCCATTGCGTACGGTAAACGTATGGGAGGGAGCGTAGCCGTTTACGAATCCTATGGCCTCGGGCATGCCGTCGTAAAATGCATCGACAACTTCGCGGGTAAGCTCGGAGTTCCCCTCCACTGTTGCCCCTTCCGAGTAGTCCATGATCTCAAACACGTTGAGGTCCAGCTGTTCCATCAGCTCACGGGCCTTCGCCACCGCCTGGGGCAGATACTGTTTGGGAATCGCTTTGGGGTACATGTACCCGGGTCCTCCCAAGGAACCGATAAAATAATCATTCGGTGTAGCCATGCTGTAAAAGTACTCCAGCATCGTAGGAGCGAGCCAGACCCAGTTCATGGTGACTTCCCAGGCATAGGGAATTTCACCCCTGCCGGGTTTGACCCAGGCACCCAGGCCGAGACAATCGGTCTGAATACATGCTATGTACACCTTCTTGCCCGGCGTGTATGTGACGCCGGGTTGTACCTGATGGTTGTTCTTGAACGTGAAACCGGGCGTGAGCGAGGTCTGACTGCTAAAACTCATATTGGGCAGGGTATGCAATCCCTCAACCCGGAGAGCATAACTGGACGCAAGCCTGACGTGGTCGCGTTCTTTGTCTTTCGCGTATGAATGCCAGCCCATCACCAGCGACATGGGTGGCATTTCACTCATGATACGTTTGGCCAGCGCGTACTCTTCTGTGTCTTCGGTCTTTGTGGAAAGGTCCGTGAAAAAAGCCTTTTTCAGGATGCCAAAGTCAGCGACTCCGGGCTTCATGATGTTCCCGTGCTCGCCACCCATCCAGACCACAACATCCCGGCTGCAACGATCCCAGTACCGATCATACGCCCACTGAAAGATCTGCGCGTCACTTTTACCTGTGAACTTGCCCCGCAAATCTGCAACCTGTTTCAGGCCGGCTTGTTCCGCCATGGGGATAAGGTCGTCGGTCACCACGATGGCCTTCTCCAGTCCGGCAACGGTAAATGCCACGATGAGCGAAGTCCGGACTTTTTTATCCCATACCACATACCCTTTCACAAACTGTTTCAGGGTCTGCAGCGCACTTTCCGGCGTCTTGAGTTCCGTAAATGTGTACTGATGTTTGTTGCTGTAGTACTCGAGCACAGAGGGGGTGAACAGAAAATCCCATTTTTCGGGATACACAAAATAGAGCCGTGGGGCCCCGCCGTTGGCTATTCCCTGCAGACTGATGAGCATGGCCTGAAGGGGAAGTTTTCCGTCAATAGCCCAGTTGTCGGCAAGCTTCATCATGTATGCCCTGCGGAGATTCTCCTTTGTAAACGTATATGTCGTTGTTGCGTTCTCCGGCCGCGTTGGACGGCGGAGTTTCCAGGTCAGAATGGTATTGTTCTCCGAAAGTTCGAACCGGTGCTCGGTTTCCAGGTTTATTTTGCCTTGTGAGACCAGCAGCGGATACCGCTCGTTGAGTACCAGTGCTCCTGTCTTGCCCTCCCACCGGGCAGTAAGTTCACGCATTGAACCAGGTTGCAGCGAGACACCCATGAAGACATTGCTCGGCCACACCCTGTTACGTACGGGTACCCGGTGAACGGTCCCATCTGTAGGGAGTGTCACCGTGTCGCGGAATGCGCGTGCACCTCCCCACGACTGCATGATCGTGACGCTTCCGGGAGTGCTTGAGATCTTCAGGGCAACCGTGGTATACAGTCCGATTTCAGAACTCCGTTCCGGCAGCATTTTCCATTCTCCCTCAATGCCGGAGCTCTGCTGTGCGGGAAGCGAGCCCGCGAGGGTGATGAGAAGGAACAACGTGAGACGGGATACTCTGGGCATTCTCTTCATTATCTACCTGCCTTGCTTTATCGTTGAGTGGGTTGTGTTTTATAACGCTCCTGGAATGTCGGGGCTTTCCCCGCCATGGAGAGAAAGACATCCAGGGGAATAACGGCAAACTCGGGTCCCAGTTTGTCCAGAATTCCCTTTACGCGTTTGATGTCACTTGATTCGCGAACGTGAACAAGCAGGAAATAGGGACGTCCCGCGTTGACGCGTGCGAGTTCCTGGAGATCGGTAATTGCATCCGCTTCCGGACGAGACGGAGAAAGATAATAATCATAGGACATGAACGGTCTCCCGTCTTTTACCGCGAAGGTGTGAGAGGGAGCATATCCGTTGATGAACCCGATTGCCTCGGGCATACCGTCGTAGTACATTGTCACGACCTCTTCAGGGAGATCGGTGTTCCCTTCCACCGTCGCGCCCTCAGAGTAATCCATCGTCTCGAACACCCTGAGATCCAGAACCTTCATCTGGTCTCGGGCTGTGGCGATAAGTTGCTTGAGAAGGTGGGGGGGGACGGCCTTGGGATACAGGTATCCGGGCCCTGAAAGACAGCCGACGAAATAGTCGTTGGGTGTTGCCATGGAGTAGAAAAACTCCACCATCGCAGGTGCCATCCACGTGTAATTCATCAGCACTTCCCATGCGTAAGGTACCTCCCCGCGGCCGGGTTTGAGCCAGGCTCCCAACCCTATCCCATCGGTTTGAACGCAGGTTATATACACCTTCTTTTCCGGTACCGGAGTCTTCCCGGGCACGAGAGTGTGGTTGTTTTTGTACACAAATCCCGGTGAAGCCGGTACCTGTGCGCTGAAACTGAGGTTCGGTAGTGTGTGTAATCCCTCCACACGATGGCCGTACCGCGACGTAAGCTTAACATGTTCCCGCTCGAGGTCTTTTGCGTACGAGTGCCATCCCATCACCATGGACATCGGCTTCATTTCAGCGAGGAGTGTGTTGGCAAGTGCATATTCCACGGTATCCGTGACGCGGCTTGAAAGGTCGTTAAAGAACACCTCTTTGTGGATGCCCCAATCGGCGACACCGGGTTTCATGATTGAACCGTGCTCGCCTCCAAGCCACACAATGAACTCCTTGTTGCAGCGTTTCCAGTACCGATCGTATGCCCACCGGTAGATCTGCGCATCGTTCTGTCCGGAGAATTTCCCGCGGAAATCCTCGATGAGTTTGAGCCCCGCTTTTTCGACCAGCGGAATCAGGTCTTCATTCACCACCACCGCGCGCTCGAGTCCGGCAACCGTAAACGCCACAATGAGTGATGTGCGTACCGTCTTGTCCCACACCACGTACCCTTTTACATGGCTCTTCAGCGCTGAAAGGGCCTCTTCTGCCGACCGGAGTTCCCGGAACGAGTAATGCCGCGTGTCGCGGTAGAAGCCATACACCGACCGCACGTATGTGAACGGCCAGTTTTCGGGATACAGAATGTAGACAAGGGGGCCGCTCTTGTTTGCTATTCCCTGGAGGCTGATGAGAAACGCGTTTACCGGAAGTTTTCCGTTTATCTCCCAGTTGTCTTCAAGTGAAATCACATAGGCCTGCTTCCACCCCGTCCGTTTCATCAGAAATTTCACGGCTGGTTGAGAAGGACGGGTTGACCGCTGAATCACGTACGTCAGGATCTCCCCTTCCGGGGACAGGCTGAAATGATGTGTCGCCGTTGCCTTTGACTCTCCCTGCGAACCCCTGATGGTGTAGCTCTCCTCTACCTGAACGCCACTGGTGTTGCGGATCGCACGGACAGTCCGGACCGAACCGGTGACCATCGAAAGGCCCATAAACACATTCGAAGGGAACACCCTGTCGGTGACCGGCACGGCAACCGAAGCCCCGCTCATCGGCAGGACAAGGGAATCAACAAAGCGGCGCGACGTTCCAAATTGTCGGACCAGCGTAAGATGTGAGGACGTTGAGGTGATCCGCACAGAGAGTGATCCATAGAGGTCGATATCCGTACTCTTTTCCGGCATGGCTTCCCAGGTCCCATCCAGCGAAGGCATCGATGGAGAAGCGAGCACCGGCTGGGTGGCGCACAGGAGAAGAAGTAGGCAGAGTGTGTGTCTCATGGGACAGGTCCTTTGTACTGTGAATCCTTCGAGAAACGTCGGTCGAGGACTACGTCGTCTCCCGGGCGCGTGTTGCAGCGGAACGGTCAAATATTTCTTCCCGGGTTACACCGGCGGCGGCATACATTGCGAAGATATTCTCTGGAGGTGTCTCGGGAGGAATGGTATGCGAGGCGGCAAGAATATAGCCACCGCCGTCGGCGGTCATGACATCAATCAGCTCACGGGTGACCCGGTACACCTCGCCAGGGGTTCCTTTGGGCAATAGTTCGATCGTGTCAACACCGCCCATATAACTCAGCGCTGATCCAAAATCCTGTTTGAGAGCAGCGGGGTCCATGCCTTTGCAATTATGCTGAATCGGGTTGAGGACACCAATTCCGATTTCAATCAAATCGGGGATAATGTCCCGCATTGCTCCGCAACAATGATAGGCGACCGGCAGGCCGTGGCGCACGCCAACGTCCACAATGCGGGCCAGATGGGGTTTGATGAGCGCACGCCACTGGCGCGGATTCATGATCAGGCATTCCTGTCCCGCCACATCGTCGCCTGTCCAGAACCAGTCCAGGGGCAGACCGGAACATGCTGCTTCACCGAGGGCGACCGAAAAGTCTGCAGCGTGTTCAAACATCACGGCAGAAGTATCAGGCTGAAGGGCAAGGTCTTCTATGGTCTGCTCCATACCACGCACTCTGCACAGAAGCTCAAAAAGACAGGGAGAAATATCACATCCGATAAACCATTCCGCGGCAAACGGGCGGAGCGGTTCCAGCAGTGCCACAAGTTCAGGGATCGCATCATGAGGGAACCGGTAGGCTCCCGCTTCTCGTGTATCGGCGTGAGCGAGAGGCGAGTGGAGGACCTGGTTGAATGAGCCTTCCTTGATCCAGGTGATACCCCATGCATCGGTATGAGTCTCCCCGTCGTGTTTGTGAACAATCCCCTCCATCGCGTAATTATTGCCGACCCATACCTGGCGGATATCATTTCCGAGCACCTCGCCGACAGCAGCCGGCGGAATGCCGAGGTATCCGGCAAGACGGTCATTCGTATCAGGGTGGAACCACATAAAGATGGGAACCCGATCGACCGGCCGGCGTCGTAATGCCGCATGCACGCGTGCTTTCGGAGTCATCGTTTGCTGAACCGCTCCAGGAAAAGTTGATCGTCCGGTGTCAGGCTATCCTGGCCACCTGTTTCGAGTTTGGCCAGGATACGTTCGAGTTCTGCGCGGTTTACCTCGTGCAGTGTGTTTCTATCAATACTCTTCCAGCGCTCCAGGTCAGACTTCCTGAACGATACGTCCGGCGGGTGAGGGTGGATTTGCCGGTCACCCACCCTCGCTTCCCGCAAGCGGAGGAAAATATATCCCCCAAGAAAACCTCCCAGATGGGCAAAATGGGCGATGTTGCCACCGCCGCTGATCCCGCCGAACACTGAAAGTGCCGTCATCATGACAACGAGCCACCGCGCTTCAATCGGTATGATCCCCCAGATCATGATGTTTTCACGCGGCCAGAAACGCGCAAATGCGAGAAACACGCCATACACGGCACCGGAAGCGCCGACAATCGCGGCGTACGGGGTCATGAAGGACAACAACGCCCCTGCTATGCCGCTGACAAAGTACAGATAGAGAAAATCCTTTCGCCCCATTTCTTCTTCCAGGCGGGGACCAAAAAAGAACAATCCGAGCATGTTGAAGAGGAGATGGAATGTGCCATCGTGAAGAAACATATAACTGGCCAGGGTCCACGGACGCTCAAGGAGTAACGATGGAACCAGCATTAGATACATGGTGATGGCGGGCTGAATCATGGTCAGCACGTACATCACACAATTTGCGGCAATGAGGCGCATCGTCCAGGACTGCATCATCGGACCACCTCGAGTGCCTTTTCAACGGAACGAAGCATTGCGTCAGCTCCGACTTTCGTGCCGACGGCATGGTGCATCCAGAGGTCAGGCGCAACGCTGCCGAATGTTGTCATCCGTTCCACCTCCGCGGCAATATTCCCCGCCTTGCTGATATGGTCTTCGACCTGATGCGCGATCAAACGGCCCAGCGGATAATCGGGCAGGTAGAGGAAGGAATGAATCATATGGGAGTAGATTCCCAGCAACACGACGTCCTTTTTTCCGAACACCGGTGCATAGTACTTGTTCCAGATCTCTCTGGCGATTTCCAGCGTTGCCGTCTTCAACTGCGAAGGGGTTGCCGCGGGATGGTCGTACATCCAATGCCAGACCGCCATGTCCACAAGCGCAACCCCTGCAATTTCATAGGCCGACCAGAAATCATTCACCGTCTTGAGCGCTGCGGCCTGCGGGTCGTTGTTGCGCAATCCAAGCAGATCCAGGTCCTGCGCCTGGAAGACAAACGCTATGGCTTCGGTAAACGCCGTATTGGGAACGCCCTGCAGGAGCGTGTGGTCAACTTCGTGGAGCGAGAGCACTTGCTCAACATTGTGACCGAGTTCATGAACAGCAATGTTAAACCCTTTATAGTTCATCCCATTTTTTTCGATACGGGTGCGCAGGTATACTTTATCCGAACGCATTGCCGCACCCATGGCGTGTCCTGATCCCCGCGCCGCATCAACCTGAATGTTGTTCGCCAGGAACATGGCACGGTCGTTTGAGAATCCGAGCTTTTTCAGAATGTCCGGGATACCGCGTTCGAACGCAGCAGCATCGGGGTATTTCGCCGCAACAATCCTGTCGAGTTCCTCTTCCGGGTATTGCCCCTTCGGCCGGAAACCGTTGTACCAGATGTCAAATGGTTCCAGCGGACGACCCAGCCTGGCCGCGATGAGTGCGCCCACCCGCCGGACAGCACTGGATGAGACGACCTGTTCCAGCATTGCTTTGAAGCGGGGTTCCGGAATTTCCCTGTTCTCATCAAACCGCCGCGCAATCAGCGTCGGGGCCGCGGGAGAATATGGATCGGCTTGTTTTGCGGCAAGAAAAGTGTTCAGGAGAACGGCATACCGGGTGTCGGGCTCCGCCGCTCCCGAGACCGGCAAGGATTGTTTTGCCGGCACATCGCCGTCGTGCACAGGTGAAGCCATAACGGTGTTTGTGAACGGATTCCAGTCGACATAGGGATTGTTCACTACGGCGCCGGGGATAGTCTGCAATACGATATGTTCCATCACCTTCTGGATCAATCGTTGCCGTTCGAGCCCCTCGTTTCCTCCGCGGTAGTCGGCCTTGATCTGATCGCGGAGGTTCCAGTGCGACAGCAGTCGCATTCCGGCCGGAAACGGGCGCTGCCCGCGGTTGTCCAGCAGGTGATGCATCCAGATATTGTACTCTGCGATATACTGGTCGGACTCAGCACCGGCACGGGCAATGGCGAGGTTCACGGAAGCAGGGACACGTTTTCCGAACCGTTGTGCCAGCCGCGCTTCAGCCCACTGTCGGCGTGTCCACCCGCCACCCTCTGCCAACCGCTGTTCGAGTGTTGTGAGTGGGAAATTTAGCAGGACCGTAAACGCCAATTTGTTCGCAAAAAAATCGTCAGCAACGTGTGCCGCCGGATCGTATCCGGCAAACACTTCATCAAAGGGCAGGATGGGGCCGAGCTCGAGGTCTGCTTGCCTCCGGAACTCCCGCCCGACCGCGGTCGTATGTCCATCCAGCACCTCAAGTAACCGTTCGAATCTGAATAACATGCTGTCGAGTGTCACCTGGTCACCGGCGAAGTGTCGGCGAACAAATACCGCGTATGCTTCCGCATCACCATCAGCCGGTTGCCACAACCGGGCGACCTGATTGAGTCCCTGCTGAACGCGTCCGCGTTGGGCTTCACCGTATGTCGCGACCAGCTCTTTTTCCAGTTCCGTCTGTGTCGTTGCTGTAATGGCATCTTGAGCATAGGTTGTCATCATCCCTCCTGCCAAACCGATAAAGAGCGCCAGTCTGCCCCAGAACCGCACCATATGACCTCCATGGATACTGCCTGACATGTACGATTTATTGATTACTTTTTTTTGTGTTGCCCGAACGGGCCTGAAAGAATATTCCCGCGCCCAGAAGGGCAAAGAACAGAATGGTGCCCAGCCCGGCCTGAACTTCAAGTCCGTTCACCACGAGAAAAGCACCGAACACCGATGAGAGCACTATGAGTGCCCATTTGAGAATAAAGAATGCGAGGAGAATCCCGACGGCGGCACAAATGCCCACGGTAATCCAGGGAAACCCCGGCTGCTCCCAGCCGTACTGGGCAGCAAGGAGATACCCGATATAACCGCCGCCGAGAAGTCCGGCTACAGCCACGGCTACTTTCTGAATAAAGAACGCAAGAAAGACTCCGATCACTCCACCTGCCAGGGCAACTCCAAAAAGAACCCCCGCCGGTGAATTCTCAAAAAACCGCGTCACGACGTGAAGCCCTGCAAAGAACCCGATCGCTCCCAGGAAAAGGGCAAGCCCCTTACGCCCAAACGCAAGTAATGCAACACCGACGACGATTTGAATGATCTGCATCTAGGAGTTCCTTGTGTCCGCGGACTCTCACCGCAATGTGTTCCACTCTCCTCAAAAAAAATGTGCTCTCAGCAGCGTCCTGTGAGCCCGATGTCACCCCGGGTGGGGGTGTTCAATGGCCTCCAGGAGAAGCTCTGCAATATCTTTGATTTCCACCTTATCACCGGCATCTTTTTCCTTCACACCATCCGTTAGCATGGTCAAGCAGAAGGGGCAGCCGGTGCCTATCACATCGGGTTGTAATGCAAGCGCCTCTTCGGTCCGCTCGATGTTCACCCGCTTTCCTTCCCGTTCCTCCATCCACATACGTCCGCCACCGGCGCCGCAGCAGAAACTCCGGTCGCGCGACCTGGGCATTTCCACAGGCGCGTTGCCATTAAGCGATGCCAGAATATCCCTCGGGGCATCATACTCATCATGGTACCGGCCGAGGTAACAGGGATCATGGAACGTCAGTACTGACTGCCGTTCCGTACTGATACGAAGTTTTCCGTCCGCGATCAAATCCCGGAGTAGTGTCGAGTGATGGATGACCTCATAATCTCCCCCGAATTGTTTGTACTCTTTGCCGAGCGACTGCAGGCAGTGCGGACAGGTGACCACAATACGTTTCACACCGTATCCGTTCAGCGTGGCGATGTTCTCGGTCATCAGGGTCTGCGCAAGATATTCGTTGCCCATCCGGCGCGCGGGATCACCGTTACATTTTTCCTCCGTTCCCAGGATGGCGAATTGTACACCTGCAATGTTCAGCAGCTGCACGAATGCGCGGGCGACCTTTTGATACCGTGCATCATAAGATCCCGCACATCCCACCCAGAAGAGAAGATCCGTGGTCTTCACATCGGCCAGCAGCGGCACATCGAGCCCCTGGGCCCAGTCTGCCCGCGTTGAATGACCGAATGCCCATGGGGTGTAATTACGTTCGAGGTTTGAGAACACAACCTTGAGTTCATCGGGGAACCGCGATTCGTTCAGCACGAGACCGCGGCGCATATCCACAATCGCTTCCACATGTTCGATCATCACCGGGCACTCCTGTACGCACGCCATGCAGGTCGTGCACGCCCACAATTCCTGCTCGGTGATGTAGTTATCCAGCAGCTGATTCCCGAGGGGGGATTCACCTTCCCCCTGCCCTGTCGTCGGCAGAAGAAACGGAGCTTTCTCCATGGTACGCGTCCGCATATCCACGAAGATCTTCTTCGGATTCAGGAGTTTCCCCGTAATGTTAGCCGGACACGAAGCCGTACACCGTCCGCACTCTGTGCAGGTATAGCTGTTCAACAATTGTTTCCAGCTGAAGTCCTCAATATCTGTTGCACCAAATTTTGTGGCTGTTTCGTCGGCCAGATTGATCGGTTTCAGGGCACCCCGCGGACCGAGGTCTGAAAAATAGACGTTGGGAATTGACGTGAGCACATGAAGATGTTTCGAGTAGGGCAGATAATTGAGAAAACCCAGCACCGCAATCATGTGTGCCCAGAGAAACACGGCGTACCAGACTGTCACTCCACCCGGGTCCGCGCCGTCGAAAAGGCCGGCAATCACCACGGAGAGAAACCGTGCGTTGTCGGTCGCCGCCGGATGCACAATCGTGCGAAGTGCATTCTGACCGAACATGGTGAGCATCACCGTAAGAATCAGGCCGAGGATCAGTACGGCGTCCCATCGGGAGTGACCTTCGACCTGTAACCGTTTTGGGGGTGTAACAAGGCGCCGGAACATGGAGACCAGAACCGCAATCACAACCAGCATCCCAACCAGATCCTGGAGAAACGCGAGAGGGGGATAGAGTGGTCCAAGGAACGCAAACGAGAAGCCCGGGACCAACCCCTCCCCGATGGATTCCAGAACTGCTGTGAGCAGCACAACAAAACCCCAGAAGATAAGGAAATGGAGCATCCCGGCAAGCGGCTCGCGCAGAAGTTTTGTCTGGCCAAATGCGATCCTGGCCACACGGGCAAGGCGTTGGCTCACCCGGTCAAATCGGTTTTCACTCTTCCCGACTTGGAGATATCCTATCAGACGCACGACATTCCGCCCGAAGAGCGTTAGTGCGGCAGCAAGCAGAACCCCGAAAAGAATGGGTTGAAAGGACATGAGCTATTCTCCTGAGTAGTTGCTAAGCACCCCTCACCCTGGCCCCGCAAAGCATCGTTCCTTCTTTCACATAGACCAGTATCCCCTCCTGCACAAAGAAGGATTCCATAACAGGTCCTCTGGCATGGTGTGCCAGTGTGGCATCATGGACAATTTTTCCCGTCCTCTGATCGGCGACCAGAAGAGCATGGTCCAGCGAATCGCCTCTCAATCTCTTCCGGCGGATGGCCGCTGACACAAAAAGAAACGGCGGCTGGTCGAGCAGTTCCGCGGTTCCGGAAATCCGATCCGGGTCCCACCGTTTGAGAACAACAGCACCAGCTGGATGCGTCGAAAGCTGTTCGACACTCACTGCGTCCGGGAACGCGACATCTTCCCACCACGGACGGCCTGCCGGAGAAACCGGGTCGTGCATAGTGGTATCGGAGAGGATGTCCCCGTTACGGCTATGGACAACGAGGGTTCCCTGGCCGGACCGATGGTCACCACGCACGATCAACTGATCACCATTGACACCTTCAAGGGTCCAGGCGGAATTGGACCAGAGCACTTTTCCGAGCGGGATGTCCACGACGGTAATGCCCTGGTGCACGGGAAGGTCGGGAGAGGCAAAGCCGTGAACAAACAACAGATCCCCTTCCACGCGGTCGATTCCCGTCCACCATTGTTCCTGCGCACCAAGCCGCTTCCAGAGAACCGTTCCGGAGGGAAACTCCAGGGCAAAAAAAGTGACGGTGCGTTTTTTGAGATCCCGCTCTTCTCCGATGATTCGTCCGGACACCGCAGGGTGCACACGCCAGATGGCCCCTCCGGGCGCAAATGTCCAGGAGCGCTTCACCAGCCCGTACTCCGCAGATATGCTTTCAGCGCCATAAGCGCACGGGCGCGGTGGCTGAGCGTATTCTTGAGGGTAAGATCCATCTCGCCAAATGTTGTGTCATGTCCGTCAGGACGGAAGACCGGATCATACCCGAACCCGCGGGAGCCGCGCGGGTGTTCGACAATAACCCCACGGCAAACACCTTCAACAACATGATGGGTCCGTTCATTCTGAACGAACGCGATGGCACAGCGGAACTGTGCTGCACGCCGCCGGGCAGGAACGCCGCGCATGAGGCGGAGGAGTTTGGTACAGTTCTCCGCGTACGTTGCCTCCGGCCCCGCGAAGCGTGAGGAGTATACGCCGGGTTGGTCGTTCAGATAATGGACTTCCAGTCCGGTGTCGTCCCCGATGGATGGAATTCCCGTACGCTGGAATGCCTCCATAGCCTTTTTTAATGCGTTTCCTTCAAGAGTGTCCGCGTCTTCGATCGTCGGAGGATATGGAGGATAGTCACCCGGCAAGGTTAGTTGAATCGGAAGCTCCGCCAGGAGCTCACGGACTTCAATCGCTTTGTCAGGGTTGTTCGATGCCAGGAGGAGTGTTTTCATCGGATCTCTGCTCGGCTGAGAAGTGCGGGGAGTTGGGCGTGCGCATCCTGTCGTGTTCGTTCCACATTAATCGTCGTGTGGAAACCGTTCCGGTAGACCCAGACGCCGTCTGCCATCACAGCGTGGACGTTTTCGGGCCCGGCGGAATGGACAATGCTGACTGCGAGGTCATCCGGCGACAGTGAGGGGGGTGTATTCCACAATCGAGACAGGTCAAGGAGGACCAGGTCTGCCCGTTTGCCGGCTTCGAGACTTCCAATCTCCTTGTCCAGCCCCAGCGCTTCAGCGCCCCCGATGGTGGCCATCCGGAAAACGGTTCGTGCAGGCATTGATGTCGGTCCGTGAACCGGTTTCTGGATCAGCGCCGCCAGCCGCATCTCCTGAAACATATTTAATGTGTTGTTGCAGGGAGCGCCATCGGCGCCCAGCGACACCTGGATTCCGCGTGCCAGATAACGCGGAATTGCAGCAATACCGGATCCAAGTTTCAGGTTGGACGACGGACAGTGCAGGATCTTTGCCTGATGTTGCGCCATCAGGTCAATCTCACGATCATTCAGCCAGATACCATGCGCAAGACAGGTGGCGTGATTGAGTATTCCCAGGGCCCCGAAGTATTCCACGTTGTCCATACCGCAGCGGGCGCGGACGGCATCCAGTTCATGCCGGTTTTCCGAAGCGTGTGTATGGAAGAGCATCCCGGGGAAAGAACGGGTCATGGCATGCGCTTCCCGTAACAGCGGTTCGCTGCAAGAGAGGACGAACCGCGGAGCGACGGCATACCGGATCCGGCCACCCGCACTTCCGTGCCATTGTTCCGCCTGTCGTAGTGTGGAATCCAGTGCGTCTTTCGTGCTTTCACGGAGCGGTGGATGGAGTTCATTCATATCCATCATGGCCTTGCCAAGAAACGCACGGATGCCCGATTCCGTCACTGCGCGAACGACTTCTTCTTCGTGATGGACGCTTCCCATATCCATGATCGTCGTCGTTCCGGACCGGATGAGCTCGGCCAGCCCGATGCGCGCAGAGGCGTACATGGATGCCGCGGAGTGCGCCGCCTCAAGGGGAAAAATCCGTTGTCGCAGCCAGTCGAGCAGTTCAACATCTTCTGCCAGACCACGGAACAGCGTCTGGCAAAGATGGATGTGGGTGTGCACAAACCCGGGAATGGCCACCATGTTCTTCGCATCCACAATCGTCCGGTTATCATCGGGGAGCAACTGTAGATCTTCGGCCGTCATGACACGTTCGATGATGCTCCCGTTGACGAGCAGGGCTCCGTCGGTAATGACGGAATCAAACGCATCAGCGGTGACAATGGCACCGGGTTTGATCAATGTTCGCATCAGCGGCTGCCTCCTTCGCCGAGCAGTGCGGTCATGGCTTCATTCACGGATTCCACTTCGATGAGTGTGAGACCTGCAGGGATCCGTGCGGCCTGGGCATTGTTGCGGGGAAGGACAATACATTTGAACCCGAGTTTCTGCACCTCCGCGAGGCGCTTGTCCATTTGATGGATAGAGCGGATCTCTCCCCCGAGTCCAACTTCACCGATGACGGCGGCATCAGCGCGGACAGGGGTGTCACGCAGACTCGAAGCAATGGCGACGGCCATACCCAGATCGGCTGCAGGTTCGTCCACACGAACGCCGCCTGCGACATTGACAAACACGTCGTACTGGCCAAGCCGGAGACCCGCACGCTTTTCCAGCACTGCCAGAATCATCTGTAATCGCCGGCTGTCGAACCCGGTGGCAGTCCGCTGTGGCACCCCGTAACTTGTGGGAGCGACAAGAGCCTGTACTTCGACAAGAAGCGGTCGTGTCCCCTCCATACCCGCCACAACCGCAGAACCCGAGGCATCAGTCCGTCGTTCTGCAAGGAACACTGCCGATGGATTTTCGACCTCCCGCAACCCGGTATCGTGCATCTCAAAGATGCCGATCTCGTTTGTCGAACCAAACCTGTTTTTGATCGCCCGGATAATTCTGTACGCGTAATGGCGTTCGCCCTCAAACATGAGCACGGCGTCAACCATGTGTTCAACGACTTTGGGACCGGCGATGACGCCTTCTTTGGTCACATGGCCTACAAGAAAAACAGGAACATTGTTGGTTTTCGCGTGCCTCATAAACACACTTGTTGCCTCCCGCACCTGGCTGACCGTGCCGGGGGCACTCTCCAGGTGAGGATGATACATGGTTTGAACGGAGTCAACGATCACCAGTTCTGCACTGGAATGCTCCAGCGTCGCACTGATCGTCTCCAGGTTTGTATCTGCAAGCAGAAGGACACGGTCAGAGGGTTTGGGTTCAAGGCGGTCAGCACGGAGACGGATCTGGGAGGCCGATTCTTCACCGGTAACATACAGTGTTGTCACGGAGCGTAACGAGGCCGCAAGCTGCATCATCAGTGTTGATTTTCCGATACCCGGATCTCCACCCACCAGCACAACGGAACCGGGCACGATTCCACCCCCGAGGACGCGGTCAAGTTCAGGAATATGTGTTGTGAGCCGCGGCTCCGGGGCCGCCGGAATATCGGTAATGGCAACGGGCTCGAGGCCGCGGGGTTTGTTTCGGTTTTTTTTCTGTGCGGCTCCGCCTGTACGCACCTCTTCAACAAAGGAGTTCCAGGCATTACAGTTCGGGCAGCGCCCCACCCACCGGGGGGATTCATTCGCGCAGGCCTGACAGACGTAGATGGATTGATTTCTGGGCATGGAGGTGTCTATTAATATAGCGAAACCCTGATATTTTTGCATCCCCATATCAGACATAATATTTGTATATTAACCCCCGAACATTCAATGCGGGAAATCGTGCGGATGATTGGTCTCAGATCCTGTGTCATTGTCGCCTTCTTGTTCGTTTTCTCCCTGTCATCATTCTCCCGTCCCTCAAAATCTGTATCTCCCCCCGGAAGCGAGGTCCGCGCCGTATGGATAACGACGGCTTCCGGACTCGATTGGCCCCCTTCGGCAAGCCGGAGTGCGCAACAGAGCAGCCTGCGACGCATCGTGCTGGAACTCAAGGAAAGAGGATTTAATACCCTCTTCTTCCAGGTCCGTGCCCGCGGTGACGCGTACTATCGTTCCCGGTTTGAGCCCTGGGCAGAGAATCTTACGGGTGTTCTGGGAAAAGATCCGGGGTGGGACCCTCTGGCCTTCCTTCTTCACGAAGCCCACGCACAAGGGCTTGAGGTTCATGCATGGATCAATGTCTTCAAAATCCGCGGGCCCAATCCCGTTCCGCCCAGCACTCCCGAACACCCATCGCGTTCACTGGCCGGATCGTGCATCGTTCAGGGCGGCGAACTCTGGATGGATCCCGGACAGCCCGCGGTGCGCACCTACCTTGTCAACCTCGTCATGGACATCGTCCGGTCGTACGATATCGATGGCATCAATTTTGACTTTATACGATATCCCGGAAATCGTTTTGCCGACGAGGAAACATATAGCCGATACGGCCGGGGCCTCTCCCTTCATGAATGGCGAAGAGGCAATATTACCGACTTCGTGCGGGAAGTGTACCACCGGGCGATTGACGTAAAACCTCTGCTCAAGATCGGTTCATCACCTCTCGGTGTGTACCGCGACGATACCAACGGCCGGCAGAGGGGGAGTTACTACTGGGTGTTCCAGGATTCCTACAGGTGGTTGCGCGAGGGCGTCATGGATTATTTGTCACCGCAGGTGTACTGGATGATCAATCCGTGGAACGGTGAGCCCGACTTCGCACGCGTTGTTACCCGATGGAGCGAGCTGTCAGCCGGAAGGCATGTGTATGCAGGGATCGCGGCATACCGGCCGGATATTCAAAAGAATCTTCAGCCTTATGTTGATTCAAGCCGGGCGGTACATCTCCAGGGTCACGTTTTTTTTCGATGGGAAAGTATAACCCCGACCACGTTTCCCGGCACACGATATCCGACGCTGGCAAACATCCCCCCCATGGCGTGGAAGGACTCAATCCCTCCCAATCCGGTGACGGACATTTCCGTTGCGGAAGCTGAACCGGGGGTCTATCGCGTACAATGGAGTCGTCCGGCAATGGCTTCGGATGGTGATACCGCACGCTACTACAATGTGTACCGTTGGACAATCCCCCATATCCCCCTCCATCTTCCTGAGGCCCGTCTCGCCATCACCCTGCCTGGCACATTTTCTTTCGTGGATTCCACCGCGGGAGACGGGCGATCGCGGTTCTTTTACGCCGTGACTGCGTTTGACCGAATGCACAACGAAAGTCTGCCTTCACCTGTGGTCTCTACACATGCTGAACCGGTCTTGATCGCCCGTCCACCGTCACCCCCAAAACCTGTATCCCTGAGTGTGACTGTCGAACATGCCACCGGACTTCCCACCCAGGTGCGCTACAGCCTTCCTCTAAAAACACGGGTTGCTCTTGATATTGTTCTCAGACGAGACGGCATTCCCGACACCCTTCAGGCCATGCTCGTGAGGGCCGTCCAGGAGGAAGGAACCTACCGGGTGAATATCAACAACATTCAGTTGCCGGCCGGATCGTATATCCTCCGGTTGACAACGGAACTGAACACGGTTGAACAGGATCTCACCGTTGAGCCGTAGTCTTCGTCCCTTCCCGCGGCAACAAAGACCATTGATCGCCAGGGGTGAATGTCACCAACAGTACAACCGTAGTTGATGCCAGGAAGAAGCTTATTGAAGGCCCATCACGCGGACCAACCAGAGGCTCAGGTCCGGAACGTACGTAATGATGGCCAGTGCAATCACGAGGATCAGCATAAACGGAAGGACCGAGCGGACCACAGTAAACACCGGTTTGTCGAAGCGCAGGCTGGAAATAAACAGATTAAGTCCGACCGGGGGGGTAAGATAACCAATCTCCAGGTTGGTGAGGAACACAATCCCGAGATGTACCGGATCAACACCATAGGCCTGGGCGATAGGTATGATCAGGGGGACCACCACAATGATGGCCGAAAAAATGTCCATCATCATTCCCACGATGATCAGAAACACATTCAGGATGAGGAGAAAGACGATGGGATCGTTGATCAACGTCTTCGTCATTTCGAACAACTGCATGGGCACCTGTTCATCCACCAGGTAATTGGTCAACCCCATGGCTGTGCCAATAATCATCAGGATTGCCCCCACAAGAAGCATGCTCTCCCGCATGACCCGGGGGATATCAGGAAACAACTTCAGATCGTGATACACGAACACTTCCACGATCAGCACATAGAATGCTGTCACCGCAGCAGCTTCGGTTGCAGTTACAATTCCGGTATAGATGCCGCCGATAATCAGGACGGGGAGCGGGATTTCCCATGCTGTTTTCCGGAGGGCGGTCCACACATCACGCAGGACGAACGGCGTTCGGGGGACTTTTACCCGGACGCCATAACGAATACTGTAGGCACCGAGGGCGAGGACGAGCAGGGTGCCGGGAATGATCCCGGCCGCGAAGAGTTTATCAACACTGATCTTTGCGATGACGGCGTACAGGATCAAAGGGAGGCTTGGCGGGAATAGCAGTCCGAGGCTCCCCGATGTCGTGACCAGTCCGAGCGAGAACCGCTCGCTGTATTTCTCATTCAGAAGGATGGGATACAGCAATCCGCCCAGCGCGACGATCGTTACACCCGACGCACCCGTAAACGCGGTAAACAGGGCACACGTGATGAGGGCGACAACGGCGAGTCCTCCCGGTATCCACCCGAACAGCGCACGGGCGAGGTTCACGAGGCGTGTTGGCGCCTTACTCTCTGCAAGAATGTATCCTGCAAATGTGAAAAGCGGTATTGCAACCAGCGTCGGGTTGCTGCCAATACGGTACAGCTCCACAATCACGGCGGATGAATCGATGCCTTCGGCGGTAAAACTCATCATGGCAACGGCGCCGATGACGGCAAACAACGGAGCGCCCAGGAGTGCCAGAAGAACAAACGCCGCACCGATCAGCAGGGTTTCCATCGGCTACCGTCCCGACTCCGCCTGCGGCCACAGGAGCGAGAGTATCTGGCCGATAACCCGGAGGCCGAAATGCACCATAATGAGGGCATAGCCGAACGGGATGATTACCACAGCTACCCAGCCTGGCAACGACAGGATAAATTCACCCCCCGATTCCATCTCGTTCAGCAAGAATGTCCACGATGCCATGGTGAGATAGTAGCACACAACAGCGGCAAAAAGGTTGGTAAGTATGCCCGTGAGGGATTTTACGCGTGCGGAAAAAAATTTGGTGAGGGCGTCGATACTGATGTGACGGCCTTCGAATGCAGCCAATGCCCCCCCGACAAACCCCGCCCACAGCACCATGTGGCGTACAAGTGTATCTCCCCAGATCAATCCTGTGCCGAACACGTTCCGGAGAACAACCTGCGCAAAGGCAAAGAGCACCATGGTACCCAGAAAGACGACCAGAAGGACGGTCTCGACCTTTGCCAGGGCACGATCTATACTGACAATCAGATTCATTTCTTCTTGCCGACGTGCGCTGCCCTAAAATCTGTTACGGACTTCTCCACACGATTGAGAAAATCCTGGTCAAACAGTCTTCCGACAAGCGACTGACGCGCGATCTTTCCCTTGGCGGAAAATTCCTGGAGTGTTTTCGGGTTGGTGACTTCAATAATCTGGATGCCGTTACGCTTCATGGTGTGAATCGCCGCGGCGTTTTCCTCGCGGCTCTTCGTTGTGAGCCGGGCCATAAATTTCTTCCCGTTCCGCACAAGGATTTCCTGAAGATCGGACGGCAGCGTGTCGAATTTCTTTTTGGAAACTACCACAGCGCCGGAAGCGTCGGCCAGAGGGACGTTCAGCATGTACTTGACTCGTGTATTCCATTGCAGGGCAACGGCAGCCAGAGGCGAGGTATATGCTCCGTTGATCAATCCGGTTTGCAGGGAGGTAAGTACATCAACGACCGAGAGGGGGATGGGGCTTATGCCCAGAGCACGAAAAGCCGCCTCGGCAATCTGGTCTCCTTCCCATGACCACATCTTCACACCATTCATGTCGGCAACTGAGCGCACCGGCGTATTGGTGAGCACATACACAAAACCCACCTCCGCCCACCCGAGCAGGACGTAATCATTGTTTACAAATTCCCGGTCCAGCTCAGCCGAAAATGTTCTGAGGAAATGGTCCACTTCGTCGTACTGCTCGAAAAGAAACGGTGCATCATGAATGCGGAGCTTCGAAGATATTTCTCCGATACCAACACCGGTAATACCTGCGCTATGCAGCTGCCCGATCCGGATTTTACGCATCACATCCTTGTCTTCGCCCTGCACCCCACCGGCATAAATCCTGAAACCAAGTCGGCCGCCGCTTTCCTTCCGGATCGCGGCATCGTATTCCCTCATCACATTCAGCCAGGTACTCCCTTCGGTGGCAAGACTGGCGAACTTGATTGTATGCTCTTGGGCAGTCGAGGTTGATCCCATGGCAAGGGTCAACATGCAGAGGCATGCGACCACCATGGACATGTATGGATGCTTCACTCTCCAGGTCCTTTCTTGTCAGAACAGATCAGCGCGGCGGGACATCAGCAACTGCGCCTTCTTTTTTGCGATGGCGTTGGCCAGACGAAATTCCGGGAGGATTTCGAGAGATGCTTCTTCCACCGTACGGAGGCACGCATCAAACAACTCTTCGTCAAGGGTCTGCACTGCGACAGATCTGGCCTGGTACACATATGTCATGAGGAACTTGCCGCCATTCAAACGAAGCGCCTTGTCAAAATGTCTCCGTGCGAGATCAATATTGCCGCCAAGAATCTTGGGCCTGCTTCCATAGAGCGTGCCCAGGAAGACATGCGCGCCACCGTAATAGTAAGCGGAATCGTGCCGGGTGACAAATTCCATCAGTGCTTCCGCACGAGGCAGGTCGCCGATGGCGTCGGGATTGTCCAGGCTCAGGTAAATGAAGCTTCCCCAGCCAAAGGCCGTCCAGAACGCTCCCGGGACCAGGGCCTTGCCTCTTTTATCCAGCACAGCCCTCAAATCATCAAGAGTTCCGTCCAGGGCTCTGGCAAGCTCTTTGTCCTGCCTCAGAATCCGGAGGCCAAAGTCCCGGCCACGAAGGTAGAAGTCTTTTGCGCGCTCGTGAAGACTGTCCTCCAGATATGCAAGCGCATAGCTGCTGTATCCCTGGCTGAGCAGAACAAGGAGGCGGGCATTGTCCGGATCACTTTTCAGCATCACCTCGAGCAGCTTGATGTTGCCCGGCAGGGCCTTCTCCGCAAAATCCAGATCGGATTCGCCCGTAATGGCGCCAAAGCCGTCATAGACAATGTCACCGACGGTGGATACCGCAATGCCCTGAATACAACCGGAGAAAAGGAGGACGAAGGCTAACAGAGAAAGAAGTCGTGTCATAGGGCAGCTCGAACCTGAACGATAATGAAAAATATATATAAAACTGCATTGGATAGCAACACAACCGGGCTTTACGGCGTCTTCTTCCCCTCTCCTTTGCAACTCTTTCAAAAATCTGCTAACTTTTGGTATGCGTATTCTCGTAGTCGAAGACGAAAAGAAAGTGGCCCGCTTCATCCAGCAGGGTCTTGAAGAAGAACACTACCTGGTGGATGTCGCTCACGACGGCCAGCAAGGGCTCAGCATGGCGGAGACCCTGAAGTACGACGCCATTGTGCTGGATGTGATGCTCCCAGGCAAAGACGGCATCACCTTTACCAGAGAATTCAGGGCGTTGAAAAAAACCACGCCGATCCTGATGCTTACAGCAAAAACATCAACGGAAGAAAAGGTGTCGGGGCTTGACAGCGGTGCCGACGATTACCTCACCAAGCCGTTTGCCTTTGCGGAACTTCTCGCGCGCCTTCGTTCGCTCCTGCGGCGCGGCACACAGGAAAAGACAACCGTTCTCTCGCTGGGCGACCTCGTCCTGGATACGGTGTCGCACAAGGCCCGGCGTGCCGATCGGTCTATTGACCTTACGGCGAAGGAGTACGCGCTGCTGGAATTTTTCCTCCGTAACAAGGAACGCGTACTCAGCCGCACCATCATTGCCGAACATATCTGGGACTACCACTTCGATACCGGGACCAATCTGATCGACGTGTATATCAACCACCTGCGCAACAAAGTAGACACCGGTTTCGAAAAGAAATTGATCCACACGGTCCGGGGTGTCGGATACGTGATGAAAGAGGATTAAGCGCATGGCTTTTATCTTTCGATCGGTACGGACGCGACTGACGCTCTGGTACACGCTGCTCCTGCTTTCCACACTGGTCCTTTTTGGCGTCCTTGCGTACTACTTTACCGGCCAAACTCTCTCGGAAAATCTTGATCTTTCCCTGAGGGCCGAAGCGCGGTGGATGCGCGACTTTATCCAGCCGCAGGCAAGCAAGATCAAGCCCGGGAAACGATCCATTGACATCATCCTCGGCAAGAAGGCCCGCCGGGCAGAGTCACAGGAGCTCACCGGCGAGGACAGTACGGTGGAAGAGTCGGATGAGATCTGGAACCAGATTTTCCGGCACAGTCTCCAGAATACAAAGAAGACCTATTTTCAATTCAGCGACCGCAGGGGGAACATCCTGCACCGCTCATACAGTCTGGGCACAGACAGTCTCGTCGTAACAGACACGATCAGCTCCGCCAGCATCCTGCTTACCACCGTGTATCTCAACGGCGAACCGGTGCGCATAGCCGCCACACGTGACCGGAACTTCACGTATTACGTGGGATACCCTATTGCAGACCTGCGCGAGCTGCTTGACAACCTGTTTGTGATCTTTCTCATCCTTATCCCTATCGCGGTTGCGCTTTCTATTATTGGCGGGCTGGCGCTTGCCACAAAAGCGCTCCAGCCGGTAGATGAAGTGACCACGCGTGCGCGGACAATCACCGCACAGAACCTTGACCAGACCATCCCGGTCCGGATAATTGATGACGAAATCGGACGTCTTATCGCCACCATCAATGACATGATCGGCCGCTTACATGCCTCCTTTGCCCAGGTGCGGCAGTTTTCCGCAGATGCGTCACATGAGCTCCGGACACCGCTCACCGTGATCCGCGGAGAGATTGAACTGGCCCTGCGGAGCAAGAAGAATCCCAAGGAATACCGCAGAGTGCTTGAAAGCACGCTCGAGGAAATCCTCCGCCTTACGTCCATCATCAACAACCTTCTGGTCCTTGCAAAGGCCGAGCAGGGTCTGACGAAAGCGGATTTTTCAGAGGTGGATCTGGAGAGTCTGGTGGAGGAGTTGTACGAAGACAGCACGATTCTTGCCGGCGGAAAAAATATTGTGGTTACTCTGCAAATGAACACGCCGATGACCATTGTAGGCGACCGGACCCGCCTCCGTCAGCTGTTTCTCAACCTGATCGACAATGCAATCAAATACACACCCGAAGGCGGAGCGGTAACGCTCGCCATGGAAAAACAGAACGGCTCTGCTGTATTCCGTATCGAGGACACCGGCATTGGCATACCGCCTGAAGATATCACGAAGATCTTTGACAGGTTTTACCGGGTGGATAAGGCCCGCTCGCGCGAGCTGGGGGGGACGGGGCTTGGACTGTCGATCGCAAAATGGATCGCCGAATTGCACCGCGGCACCATCGCCGTCACCAGTGAACCCCACCGGGGGTCGGTGTTTACGGTGCAACTCCCCCTCAATTAACCGCAGAGTATCCCCTAGAAATCAAACCCCAGCGAGAAGTAGTACTTCGGCGGGGAAAAATTGTCGTAGGTCCATGCCCACGCAACGTCAAAGCGTACCAGAAATGCCAGGAAGAAAATACGCGCGCCGGTTCCCATACCCATCAGGAGATCGCGTGTCACGGTGTTCCCCTGAGCATCTTTCGTAAACGCCACAAAGTCGCGTTCCCTGTTCCAGGCACTCCCCACATCAAAGAACATCACGCCGCCCAGACTCTGCAGCCCCAGGGGCAGGGGTCCGGCCTGCAAAAACGCAAACAACGGATATCGCAGCTCAAAATTGAACAGCGCGTACTTCGAGCCAAATGCCGCGTTGTAATTGTACCCGCGTAACGGGAGGCCGGTCTGCAGGAACATGTAGTCTTCGGCGTTTTCGAGTGGTACATATCCCCCCTCAAAGGTATGGTTGATCCAGTTTTCCACGCCTCCCACGATGAACTTCTGAGGGTTCTTGCCAATACTTGCCCCGCCCGCCAGCCGCAGTCCGATACTATAGTTGCGCCCCAATCGTACATAATGCCGGTAGTCACCGGTCACGTTCAGGAAGCTGAGGCCGTTTGCTCCGAGCTTGGGCGTCCCGTACACGTCGAAACGGTACCGCGTACCGGCCACCGGATTAAGCAGACCCCAGAGCGAGGTGTCGTGGGTGTAGCTCAGGCTCGGAACAATAACGTTGCGGGTCTGTGACGGATCGGTGGATCGATCCAGATTATCGCGGGAAATGCTGAACCAGCTTAACCCAAACTCCAATCGACGAAACCGGTCGAAGGGATAGAGCGCCTGCAGGGTGGCGCCATAGGTGCGGAATCTGTACAGACTGCCGCCGTAGATATCATCCACGATCACGAATCGTGCGCTATGAAAACCACCAATACCGAAGTCCACCCGGTTCGGCAAGTAGTAATACTGGAGCGCGTAGTCGCTGTTTTTGAGATCCAGGAGCAAATTCGTGGCAAACACAATCTGATGATCACCCATAAGGTCACTGAAGGCCATGATCGTAGAGCCGGTGACGCCGTAGAATGTGTCATATCCGGCATTGCCGTAGATGATGTCCGGGGTGAAGTTCAATTTGTACTTGTTCACTTTGAACGTACCGTCTTCATCCAGATTTCCGGCGATACGCGGAAGCCGCGCAATCAGGGAATCCCTGGGAATTCTCTCATCCAGCTTGTCGGTGAACACGTAGCTGGAAAAATCGAGCTGGATGTTCTCGCCATACAACCCGGAGGTGTCAACTGATGCTTCAACCGGAGCGGGCGCCTCGGCAACGGCGCCGGAATCGATGCCGGAATCGGTGCCGGCAGCGACTTTTCGATCCTGGAGACGGAAGACTGTTGGTTCGGGCTCTGCACTTGCGATGTCCCGCTCAAACGGGCTACGCATCAGGAAGATATCAAAACCGGAGTGACTGAGAGAGGAGAACGCCAGCTTGGACCCATCCCGCGAAAGGGAAAGCTGATACACGCCGCTGAGGGAATTCGTAAGCGGCCTGATCTTTCCGGTTTCAAGCGTGAGTTCATAGATGTTATTGATCCCATTCCGGTCTGACACGAACAGCAACTTCTTCCCGTCCGGAGACAACACCGGAGATGTTTCATCACACTCAGTCCAATCGGTGCGCCGTTGTACTGTTTTAGTGGACAGGTCGACGCTGAAAAGGTCAAGCTGGTGTTTGAGAAAATCTGCGAACGACACCGGCTCGAGGCCAGTCGAGCTGGAGCGGTCAGATGAAAAGTACACCATGGTCCCATCGGGCGACCAGGCAGGCTGTTCGTCGGTAAACATGTCGTTTGTGAGATTGGTCAGCTCGCGCGTGCCAAGGTGATAGACATGGATGTCCGACTGCCGCGCCGTGTTTCCCACAAAGGCGATGCGGTCACCTTGCGGCGACCAAGTAACCGAGAAGATCCCGTCGAGATCAAAGGAGAGTTTTTCGGTCTCGCCGGACTTCACATCAACAAGGATTATGGCGTCCCGTTCGCCCGCTTTGGTGGCGATTGCCAGCCGTTTTCCGTCCGGCGACCAGCTTATACCCGGTGTCAACAGATGAAGCTCTTCAAAGTTGTTAGTCTGCTGTCCGTCGATGAGTATTTCAAGGTCGGCCCCATCAACGGCATTCATAATAAAAACGTCAAAGAAGTCATGGCGGTTGGAAATGAACGCGATCTTGTCGCCCTGCGGCGATATGGCCGGACTTGTATTATAAAAGCCGCCCTCTTTTTTGTGCTCGGTTAGCCGCCGGGAAAAATCGGTTGGATCTTCGCGCTTGGCGATATCCGGCCAGTACATCACTTTCTGTTCTTTTTGCCAGCGCTCGGACAGTTCTTCGAGATTTAATCCGATTGAACTCCGGAGGCCGGTTTCCACGCTGCGGGTACTCTTAATCTTGTTCAGAAGCTCGCCGATCTTCTGCTCACCGTATTTGTTGGCGATGTAGTAGAAGACGGACTGACCGCCGCGATAGGCAAAGTACCCGTACAACTGATTGATCGGAGGGAGGTATTGATGGACGGTTGCATCCCGGAGAAACATGTCGGAATCCGTATCCCACCTGAGCGACTCATACTCTGCAAGACCTTCGGTGAACCAGAGTGGAAGCTGGAGTGTGATATTGTTGGAGATAATGGACTGGATACTGCCGCCGTAGAACATATCATTCATGACGGCATGAACAAGTTCATGGTGGATTACGTGCCGGAACTTCCGGTAATCACCCTCAAACGGGACGACCACCCGATTCTTGAAGAGCTCCGTTACCCCACCGATACCCTCCTCCATATACTGGCTGATCACGTTGGTCTGCTGGAATTCGTTGTGCGAGTTATACACAATCAACGGAACGCGGTTTACGAGCTGGTACCGGAAGAGACGGCTCATGGACGCGTAGGCAGATTCGGCGGCAACGGCACAAAACTGCGCCAGATGGTGCCCATCATTTGCATAATACACATCAAAGTGGTCGGTCTGGATATAATGCCAGCTGAAGTTCTTGTACTGGACCTTATTCTTCCCGAAAACATCGATTTGTGCAGCCGCAGAGGGTGAAAGAACTACCCACAGAAGCGCTGCGCTCAGGAATATCTTCATTTTCGCCTTCATACGTTGACCCCTTCGCTTCGTCTCATACTATACAAAACGCCCCATCAGGCCAAAAGTTCCGCGCTCAATCACTGACGAGCGTCAAGTTCAACTCGCGGGTTTCTGCCTTTACGGAGAGCGTCCGGACACGAACATGATCACCAAGCCGGTACTGGCGACCCCGTGACCGGCCTCTCAATGTATACTGTTTCTCATCAAAGAGGTAGTAGTCATCATCAAGATCCCGGACATGGACCAGCCCCTGAACGAGTAATTCGTGTAGTTCGACAAATAGTCCAAAATTGGTTACGCCCGTAATCACACCTTCGAACTCATCGCCGATGTGCCGTTTCATGTATTCCATCTGCATGACTTTCACCGAAGCCCGTTCGGCTTCCACAGCGACGCGTTCGCGGTCGGACGACTGCCGTGCAACATCCGGCATAATCCCGCTGAAGTGGGCGAGCCGGTCCGTGGTTGGCACCGCGGCATATTCGTCAAGCAGACGATGGACGACAAGATCGGGATAACGCCGGATCGGTGAAGTAAAGTGGGTGTAGTGACGGAACCCGAGGCCGTAATGCCCGATGTTTTTTCCCGCATAGACGGCTTTCGCCATCGATCGCAAGGCCACATCGTGAATAACATCTTCAACGTCCGAACCCTTCACCTCGTCAAGAAGTTTTTGGAGTTCGCGTGAGGAAACTCCGTTTTTCACATCCAATGAATACCCGAACTGCTTGACGAACAATCCGAGTTCTTTGAGCCGTTCCGGATTGGGAAGGTCATGCACACGGTAAAGAAATGGCACTGCGTGGCCGTCGGTTTTCATCCGTGCCACATGCTGCGCGACAATCTTGTTGGCAAGCAGCATACATTCTTCCACCAGGCGATGGGCGTCGAGCCGCACTTTTTTGATGATCTGGATGGGAAGACCCTGTGCATCAAAACGAAACTTGGCTTCCGCAGTGTCAAAGTCCAGACTGCCGGTCTTCCGGCGCCGTTTGGAGAGCTGTTTTGCCAGATCATTCAAGCGGAGGAGAAGTTCTGCATGCTCACCCTCCTTCTTCTCAAGAATGCCCTGGACCTCCTCATAGCTGAAACGTCGCTTGCTGTGAATCACCGAACGCGCAAAGCGATACTCCTCCACCTTGCCGTCCTTCGTCACATCAATGAGTGCACTGTATGTCAGACGGTCTGTGGCGGGGCGCAGACTGCACAGGTCATTGGAGAGGCGCTCGGGCAACATCGGAACCACTTCATTGACAAGGTACACACTCGTGCCGCGCAGATAGGCCTCGCGATCGAGTTCTGCGCCTTCCCGAACGTAATAACTCACATCCGCAATATGGACTCCGAGCCGGTATCGGCCGTTGTCGAGTTCTTCACACGAAAGCGCATCGTCAAAGTCCTTTGCATCCTCCGGGTCAATGGTCACACAGACACTTGAGCGCAGGTCCAGCCGGCGCTGTATTTCATCAGGAGGTATCGTCCCGGGGAGTTCTGCGGCTGCACGCTCCACCGATGCCGGAAATGCCGGCGGCAGTCCGAAACTGCGCGCAACGCTGAGTACCTCGACGCGGGCATCGCCCGCCGGACCGAGGACCTCCACGATAACGCCCTCCGGATTCAGGTGTTCATCTTCCCAGGGTTCAAGTTCTACAACCACTTTGTCGCCGGGACGTGCTTTGTGTGCCGTACCCGGGGCAAGGTAGATGTCTCTTGGAATACGTTCATCATCCGGGATAACAATCGCAAAATCCTTCCGCATTTCCAGGCGTCCGGTCAGACGTGTGACTGTCCGTTCGAGCACACGCACCACTTCCCCTTCGGGACCTTCGTCCTGCCGATGTGAACGCCGTTCAGCGAACAGCGCAACCTCGACGAGATCTCCGGAAAACGCTGTACGAAGAAACCGTGGCGCAATCCGGATATCTCTGTCCCATCCCTCTGCCTTCACGAACCCCAATCCCCGCCGGGTGATACTGAGCCGTCCTGTTGTATTGCGTGGTCTCCGGGAGCCTTCCTGCTTACGCTTCCTTGCGTAACTGAACCGTCCTCGCTCATCCGCGACGATGAGGCCGGCGCGCTCGAGCTCTTCCATGAGCGTGCGAAGGGTGCGGAATTGCTCTTTGCCGGAAATTTTCATCCGTCGCGCAAGATCTTTGACGGTTGTCCTGGTGCGGGGGTGTCCCGAAAAGAAACCCAACACACTTTTTTTGAGGTCACTCACGGTAGCTCCGGAGTATGGTATCAGAATGAAAAACGGTAGAACAGGCGCGCCGAATTGGTGCGCCGCAGATCGGTCGCCTGCCCGAATGTTCCGCGCTCGACCTTGCTCTCCAGCTCCATCATCAGGTTACGGAGAGAGGGCCTGTTAAAGATGCTGCCGAATGAATACTGTACGCTAAAATTCGCATTCCCCAGAGGATCGTCCAGAATCTGCCCCCCATACCGCCAGTACCCGCTCCAGGCCACTCCACTCAGGCGGATGTCTGCCGACTCTGTTGCGCCGGCCTGTGTATTAAAATTGAGTTCCACCGAACTGATGAACCCGGTTTGCGCCCGCAGGAATTCCGAAAGTGTTCCTGTCAGGAGGGAGGAAGCACCCGTCAGGATTGACCGCCGGAAGGTTTTTTCGAGTTCAGCCGACACGTCACCTTTCTCGGCAACCGTGAGCGGGAAGGAACCGTAAATAATAAACCCGATGGCATCCGATTGGACATCATTTGACTTCAGCCCGTTGTATGCATAGTAGTCCACATTGTCAATTGTCATGGACATGGACAGACTCGGCGATGAGCGGGGGCCGGTGATATCAACGATCACCACAACGCTCTCGTCGTCTTTGGCGGAGGCCGTGTCGCGCACCGCCCGTGTCCCGCGGTACGTCGCCCTGATATTCAATTCCGGATTCATAAAATCACCGGTGAATTGAATCCGGCCTTCTGCATCAAACCGGCGGTAGAAACTGTAGTACGCGCGCGAAACCGTCAGATCACCCAGCCAGCGGCGGCCATCTTCGGTGATCGAGAATCGACCGTCAATCGTGGCAACAAGCTCTTCGCTGGAGATCGGATTAAATATCATGCGGATGCCGGTCGTCCCGCCGGTCGTCTCGATGTCCAGGTCATACCGCAGCCCGTCCAGAAAAGAGACCGTGCCCTCGAGATTCCGGTGAGTGCCTTGATTGTCTCCCTCCTGGCCGTTTCCGAAATACCGGTCGGCTGCAGAGACCACAGTTTTCTCGCCATACTTGCTGGTGTCGTCATAGACGATGAGGGGAACCGAGAGCGCGGATTCTTCCGTCACAACCTGCTGGGTGGGCGGAAAAATCAGATTGGAGTTTCGGATCGCCACGGATCCTCTGAGTAACGATCGTTCAATATCTCCCGTAAACCGCAGGCCACCAGAACCGATCTCGACGAACAGATCGCCGTACAGCGAGAGTGATGACTTTCGGGTTGCCTCCTTCACGACATGGAGTTGACCGGTGGCGGAGAGATTAAAGTCCCCGGGTGTAAAATTCCGGAGCGCAAAATCTCCGGTGAGCCGTACAAGGCCCGTTCGTTCGTCACGTTCGTCACCCGGTACATTCCTAACTGTCGCTTCGGCAACGGTAATCCGGTCTCCTGCTCCCTGGAAGGTCCCCTGGACTATGTAGTACATGTTGTTCGGCTCAAAGAGAAACTGACATTCCGAGAGTCTGAGTTGGCCGTCATACCGCGGACGCTCAGCCGTGCCTGAGATGGTAAGATCACAGTCCAGTGTCCCGGAGAGATTGTTAAACGTCGGCAACAACGGATCCAAGATGGTGATCGGTGTTCCTGCGGATTTTATGGTAAGCCTGAATTCACGATTCTCATCGGGCAAGGACAAATCACCGCGCAGAAGCGGTATCGAACCTTCGGCTGTCAGTTCAGGTCCCTCTGCCACGCGTCCGCGGGTAACATCCGCCGCAATCTTAAGATCCAGCACTCCTTCCGTGAAGCCCACAGCCCCGCTCACACTGCCGAACGGTATATCTCGCAGCGCGATACTATCTGCAGCGAATGTAGCCGTCAGTGACGGGCGCTCCACTGTTCCCCCGATGACGATGGCCGCATCAAGCCCTCCCTCGAATACATGTCCTCCGGAGGAAGGATCTTCACTGGCAAGGAAATAGGTCAGATCCGCCAGGTTCAGGTCCGTCCCGCGGACTGTCGCCGAAAGTGCTCCGCCTTGTCCGATGGTTCCCTGGGCGATAACCTGCGAAATAGAACGGTGCAGGACGAGATCACTCAGCGTTACGGCGTGAGGGCATATCGTGATCTGCGATCCGGGGTCGGCCTCCCAACGGAGAGCACGATAGGATGCGTAGAGATTGTTGATCACACAGGAAATCGTGTCCTGACGAAGTTCCGCTTCCCCTTCGACATTGAGATGCGTCTCCCGGTTTAATGCCCCGTGCAGCAGGTACTGTGCCTGACGGTCTTTGATACGTATGTTCACCTCTATACTGTCGAGCTCCGTACTGCTGATATTCACCATCCGGGCGGTAGCACGCACCTGAAGGTCCGCATCGGTGTACGTGCGTTCGGGCCCGAGATCTACTGCCTGAACAACAAGCTCTCCATCCTCGACAAGAACGCCGGACATGACATCGCCATAATAAAACTCTTTCACCGTAAGGCGCGTATCCGATGTCAGTTTCTTGATGCCACCCCGCAGGGTGCCGGCGAGTCTTGCGGTACCATTGAATGTACGTTCTCCGACCGCCAGTGAGGGAAGTTGCAGGTCTTTCACATTAACCTCATACCTGAGATCCACGCTGCGCGCCTCTTCTTCGAGAGTTGTCCGGAGCCTGGAAAGAGCCAGGGTATCAATGTCCGTTTGAAACAGGGAGTCAAACCGGGAGAAATTTTCGTTGATTGCCAGACTGGCATTCTGCAATTGGAACCCTACAAGCCGGCTCAGATGGCCGAGATCATACTGCCCTTCAAAGGTCGCATCCAGGACGGGAGAGGAAAAGGCAAAAACCTTGTGCACGCTGTCGTCTTGATTGAGCGTGAGGCGAATATCCCCATCTTCTATAGAGTAGTTGCCATAACGTGAATTGGATGCGGTAAAGAGGAAGTCGCCACCGAGGGTTTCAAGCGTAAGTCCGGATCCAGTGACTTGAATATTGAGATTCAGGTCGCTGGAATGGCGCTCTTCTCCGAGCAACTCGGCAAGATTGACACCGGTGGCGGATCCTTCGATGGAAAATGTCGGATGTGGCTGCACCGACTCGTCAAGATTGCCGGTCAGGAGATAGTCTGCGGTACTGATCCCCAGCTGGAGAACTCCGTCCACTCTCCGGTCCCGTGCACGGAGCTGAGCCTCTCCGGACCGAATCGCTAAACCGCGGAATGTTGAGGAGTCCAGCAGAACACGGGCCGTGCCGTAAACTTTCCGGAGATCAACGCCCGAACCGTCGATAATAACAGCGCCATGAAGGTCGGTCGCCAGAGCTTCCTCATCGAGCACCCGCGCGAGATTAACCCCATCCAGCGTAATCGTCCCGTGATATCGCAGGGTGCGGGGACCGCCAATGGTGAGCGCCAGATCTTCGGTCCGGATGGTACCCCCGCTGCTCTCAAGCACCATCTGCGTCTGAAAACTCAGCGGGGTTCCGCGAAAACGTACATCAAGACTAACCGGGCCCAGCGATCGGAAGTCCGGAAGGTCAAACGAGGGGAGCAGCGTCAGGGGATCGGCTGGCGCGATCCGGCTCTCCCGCATACGGAGATCCATTGTTAGGTTTCCCGGGTCATGGAGATTTGACACGGTGCCGTCCATCAGGATCCGACTTTCGCCAAAACGGAGGTCCAGCTCCCGTACCGGCAAATCACCGAATGGACCGTCTGCAATGACTGTTCCGCTGACGGTACCATTGAGAAAGTGCGTGGCTGGGAGAATACGTCCAAGTTCCCTGAAATTAACGAGATCAACGGACAGGCCGACCGACGCGGAACAGGTCCGAAGGTTTTCAAGCGTGAAGCCGCCCAGAAGATCAATGCCGGTCATTGAAGCCGTCAGGAGCACGCTCGAACTATCGGTTATGATGCGTAAATCCGACACCCGTGTCAGGGTGGGCGTGACGTCCATATCGGCCGAAATGTGGTTGAAGCGTACGGGTGTGTCGTCAATCGCGAAGGCAAGACGGGTGATACCGGCATGGTAGACGTCGTTACGCATCGTAAACGACATGCCGAGTGAAAACCCGTTCAGCACAAGATGATCATAGTCGAGGGCGTCAAACGGCCGATCAGGTTCATCCGGTTCAGACAATGTTGTGGAATCAACTACGATGATGGTCCCGTTGTGCATTTCAAACCGGCGGAGTTGAATGCCCCAATCAAAACGGGACGAGACGGTATCGGGTGCTGTCTTCACCGCAATCCGTTCAAGGTTCCAGGCACCCGAGCGCGATCGGAGCAGGCGCACGGTAGGCCGTTCCAGGACCAGACTGTGGACGGAGATGGTCTTGCTCGATATATCAAAGAGGTTGTACCGCAGGCCAATCTGATCGGCGCTCAGCAGTGTATCATTGTCAAGGGAGACCGAGATTCCGTCGATGGTGAATCCTGTGACGAGATTGCCATGCAGTTCTCCGAGGGTCACCTCGGCTACAAGCAAACTGTCGAGTTCGGTGAGCGCGACGGCCCGGAGGCGGTCACGAAAGAACTGGGTTTGTGTGAGACCCGCAAGCAGCAGCAGGAGGAGTACTACTCCCCCCGTACCATAGAGGATGACGCGAAGAATGGCTTTGAGGGCTTTCATGATTCATGTTTTCGCACGGTGATCCGTTCGGCCTGGACAGTAGACATCAAGCACGCGCTGGATCACATTTGTTGTCGACCGGCCCGGAGTGAGACGGATCCGGCGTACCTTGCCGCCGTGGGCTTCCACAACATCGGCGCCAACGATCTCTCCTTTTTTCCAGTCCGCCCCTTTTGCCAGGACATCCGGTAGGAGTGTCCGGATAAGCCGGGCAGGCGTGTCATCGCCGAACAACACCACATAATCAACGCACTGCAATGCAGCCAGTACGGATGCCCGATCCCGGTTGGGGTTAATGGGTCGTTTCGGACCTTTTATACGACGGATGGAGTTATCCGTATTCAATCCGACAACCAGGGCATCCCCGAGACTGCGCGCGGCTTGCAGGTAGGACACGTGGCCGCGGTGAAGAATATCAAATGTCCCGTTTGTGAACACCAGTTTTTTTCCGAGGCGCCTGAGCGCCCGGCGTCGCCGTATCATCGCTGAAAGCGAAAGCACCTTCCCCTCTTTCACGTCCGGTCCTTTCCGGAATACCGCAACACTGCAGAACGCAGATCCTGCGGTCGAATCGGGACAATGCCCACAGCCCCGACAACCACTCCGCTTGCGTAGTTTGCCAGCGAACACGCTTCACGAATCGATGCGCCACCGGCAAGCGCCATGGTCAGCGTCGATATCACGGTATCCCCCGCACCCGACACATCCTGAACGTTTTCTGCTACCGTTCCATAATGTGTAATGTCTCCGTTTGCTTCAAACAGTGACATCCCGTCTTCGCCGCGGGTCAGGAGGACATTCTCCGCATGTAACACTTCGAGAAGCTGTTTACCGGCTCGTTCGACATCCGCAGTTGTCCTGAGCCGGCCGCCAAGAACTTCTTCAGCCTCCCGGCGGTTGGGCTTGAAGACCGTAACATGTTTAAAGTCAAGGAAATTATCGAACTTCGGGTCAACGGTGATTGTCACCTTGTGTTTCCGGGCGAGCGCGATAAGATCGTCTATCAGTTCCCTGGTCACAACACCCTTATTATAGTCTTCGACGATAATACCGGCGAGTGACGGCATCTCTTTGTTAATCACATCGAGCATTTGCGCCCGCAGGGCCGGTGGGCACAGTTGTTTGGATTCATTGTCGATGCGCACAACGTGCTGACTTTGGGCAATCACACGGGTTTTGATCGTGGTCTCCCTCAGCGTATCCCGTACGATTCCATGCACGGGAAATCCCTGCTCGCGCACAAGGTCAAGAAGCACCTGACCGGGGTGGTCGTCGCCGATCACACCGATCAGAACAGGGATACCACCCAGGGATCGGATATTGTGTGCCACATTGGCCGCACCGCCCAGGCGGACCGATTCCGATTCCACTTCAACGACCGGGACGGGAGCTTCTGGTGAGACTCGCCGGACCACACCCCAGTAGTAGCGGTCCACCATAAGATCCCCGAGCACAGCAATGCGCTTGCCCGCGCAGGCTCCGAGCAGGGTGTCAAGACGTTGTGCAGTAAACGTAACCATAGATCTCCATGGTAATATAGAAAGGCCTCCTGCCAGACGCAAGGTGACCGGCATCCGCTTCGGACCACATACCTACCGAAGCACCGGCATCAAGAGTCGGACAAGGTGGTCAACGGTAAGACCGAGACGTTTTTCATCTGCGAGAACGATGATGTCGGCCTGCGCGTACAAAGGTTCCCGCTTGCTGTGCAGGTCCATGAGCCGTTCCCGGAGTGATTCTTCGGGAAGCCGGTTACCGTCTGCATCGGTGAGCAACGGCCTGTCCGCTTTGTGGTGCAGCCGTTTGAGGAGTTCCTCCGTCGGCACCTTGAGGTACACGAGCAGCCCGGAGAGTTTTACGATATCAAAGATTGCGGGATCACTGAGTGTCCCCCCCCCGAGGGCAATCACGATGGTTTCCCGATTCACCAGCTGCTGCAGCAGGGCGCGTTCCTTGGACCGGAAGAATTGTTCTCCGTCTTCCTGGAATATCCGCTTTACACTCTTCTGACATTGCGTTTCAATCTCACGGTCCAGATCAACAAAATCGTATCCGATCGTGTTTGCCAGAATCGGTCCCACGGTGCTCTTCCCGCTCCCCATAAACCCGGTCAGGAAGATCCTGGCTTTCCGTTTACGCAGGTCGTCGGTCATGATCGTTTTCCGGCGTTCAGTACGGCGATGCGTACCCGGCTCGTGCGGCCCCGTCTCTCAATGTGTGTGTCGATCATGCGCACCATCCATCCGTGTTCTTCCGCAAGTGCGAAAAAATCGCCGCCCAGCGAACGGTCGGGCTCAGCAATCCATGCCTCGCCCCCGGAGCGTACGGTTGTCTGAAGGCAGGCCAAAAGCGGGAGGAAGTTACGGCGTTCATACACGATATCAGCCCCGAGGACCAGATCATATGGTTCAAAGGTTTCCGGTTCACGCCAATCGGCGGCGCGGAAGGATGTCCTCCCAAGACTGATGGTATCAAGATTTGCCGAGGCGTTCCACCGTGCAAAGAGCAAAGCATCCTCCTCGTAATCGGTGAAGAGAACAGAGGCTCCATTTTTTGCGGCTGCAATTCCGGTGAGGCCGAGTCCGCATCCGAGATCGAGGACGCGCCTGCCGCGTAACGTCGGTTCGTCCAGACAGTGTCCGGCAAGCGCGAGAGCGGAAGTCCAGAGTTCTGACCAGTACGGCAGGCGCTCATCGACTGTGAACTCAGCCGGGGTGACGGCATCAAGGAGGGTATCGGGATTGCGGACTCCCAGGACGCGGAACACATGCTTGCCGAGCTGATGTTCACTGATTTCCACGTCGAAGCGGGAGAGAATCTGGTGCGGAATCTCGTCAGAAACTATACGCGGCTCCAATCTGAAGCACCATGCCATCGGTGTGAATGGTGGAGTCAAACGGCTTTGGGGGAAGCGTGACAAGAATGTCACCGTACCGGACGGTCGGAGTTGCAAATGTATTGGTTGTCTGAAACTGCGCGTCCCGGAATTTCATCTCCATTGACAGGGTGAACCATTCGGTGAACGCGTATCGGACCCCGCCCAGGACGTGGATGCCAAATCCCGGACGCGTTTCAATCGTGGTGGCGGTGACGCCGGCCACGCGGTATTCACGTTCGCCAAAATACACCCCGAGTCCGCCTCCCATGAACACACTGAACGGTCCATCGGTAACCGGGATGCGGAAATAGCCGGTAATTTCCACCGGGAGAACACGATACCCATCATCCACAGGCACGTGGCGCTGCGCCGTCGCAACAATCGTCCGTGTTTCGAAACTGCTAATATAGTCTGCCGAGAGCCCGAGTGAGAGCGTTGTCCCCGGTATGTGGTACATCACCTCGACACCGTACCCGAAGAAGTCCGTGAACGACACTGACTGGGCCCGTGCGAACGGATCACTGGCATTGGGATTCAAAAAGAGGCGTGCCGCGGTGGTAAGGTTGGCCTTTGCTGCCACTGAAAACGCGTGCTCCTGCGCCGCTCCTTCAACGAGCAGGCAGGAGCACAGGGAAATTGTAAGAGCCAGTGCACGAAAACTTCGTTTCATCCCACCCTTCCCGGACATCAACCTTTAGCGGAAGAACTGATCCCGCCGGTCATCGATATCCGCCTTCTCTTTCAACATAGACAGCCAATCCGAAAGAAACCGGTTCCGCTTCTCCTGAAGCAATCTCGACTTCAACAACTCGCGCTGTGAACCAAAACCGGCGGAGTCGAAAGGGGTAACGGAAAGCACTTGCACCAGAAAAGCGCCACGCTGGTTCTGAACTGCGGGGGAGATCTTCCCTGGATCCAGTGCTGCAACCGTACCAAGGAATGCCGGGTCACGACCGATACCGGGCACGACCCCGCCCAGCGTAAATGCCGGAAGTTCCTGCACCATGATGGTCGGGTTGAGGGCGTGGACTTTGGTAAGGCTGTCACCCGGGCCGAGTTTGGAGCGCAGCTCCGCGGCCATTACCTTCACCTTTTCGATCTTGTTCCGGCGCAGGGCGAGCGGCCGGATCATGTCTTTGACTTCATCCAGGGGCCGGACACCGGCATCCTTGACCTCGGCGATATGAAACACAGCGTAGCCGGCTGGAATGGTGTACGGATCGCTGACCGCGCCAACATGTTCATCAAATGCCCACCGCGAAACGCCTTGATGCATGCCGACGCCGGGAATCACCGCACCCTTCTTCTGGATCGGAGTTTCTTTGACCTCGAAGGCCATTTGCTTCGACTCGTTCGTAAAATCATTCTCCCTTGCGTTGTATGCAAAGTCGCGCGAACGGTCATACAATTCGTTTTTGGTCTGATTACTCGGTGTGACTTTCATCAAGATGTGCGCAAGTTTGAGCTCGCGCGAATCCCGATTGTGCACCTTGATAATGTGTAGCCCGTACGGCGAACGAATCGGCCCGACAATCTGTCCGGGCTTTGCGGCAAAAGCCGCTTTCTCAAATTCCGGGACCATTCTGTTTTTGCCGAACCATCCCAGGTCGCCGCCCCGTTGTGCGGACCCAAAATCCTTTGAAAACTGCCTCGCGAGAGCCGCGAAGTCTTTCCCTGCCTGTGCATCTCGCATGATCGTCTTGGCAAGCGCACGCGGAGCCGTGGTATCTTCTCCGGCCTCCAATGGCAGGAGGATGTGGCTGGCGTGAATGTACACTTCTTTCCCGTCACGCTGCTCGAGCACTTTCAGGAGGTGCAAGCCGTCCTGGTCTCCGATCGGACCGATCACGTCGCCCTTCGCCGCACTGAATACCGGATTCTCCAGCGATGCGCTCAGCTCTCCATGCCGGAAGAATGCCCCGCTGTCCGGCTTGTCGGAATATGTGTAAACCAGCTGAAGAAAGTCCACGCCTTGCCTGGCTTTCTGGGCTGCCTCCGCAATATCTTTCTGCTGCAATGCGGAATCGCTTGCAGAGGGTCTTTCAAGGAAAAGAACATACTGGAGCTTGCGCGTTTCTTCCACGCGATACTGATCCAGATTTTCGTCGTAGTATCTCTTAATATCGGCGTCGGTGACCTGGACATCCTGATCCGGCACCAATTGCGCGGCATCAAACGGAGCATAGAGCGCAGAGTACTGCCGGTTCTGGTCCACGAAGCGCTGCCGGAGTTCCCCCTCTGTGACACGGACAGAGGAAAGGATGATACTTTGCAATTTTTCCTGCTGACGCCGCTGGCGCAGACTGGTCTCATACTGCTTGAGCCACTTGGTTCCGAACTCGGCGTCTTTTCCTTCCGGGTCCCGGATGAACTGACCGGGAGAGCTGAGGAATTGCTCGTACATGTCGCGGCGGAATTGGCCGGTCGAGTCGATAAAATTCCGGCGCAGATCATCCGGTGGGTTGTCACCGCGGACCCAGTCAACCAGCTCCTGATCACTCACGGTGATGCCGAGCCGATGGACTTCTTCCTCCACCAGGTGCTGGGTAACAAGATTCTCCCAGACCTGTTCCCGGATCTGGACGATCTGGTTTTCGTCGGGCTCCGCGCCGCTCTGAGCCTTCTGGTTGTCCGAGTAGGTCTTCACCAACTCGCTAAAGTCTTTGTATGTTACGTTGATTCCGTTGACGGTGCCGACGATATCCGACCGACCGCCGCTCATACCCAGATAGTCCATCCCCCATTCGAAGACAATGGTGATCACGAATGCAATAAGGAGTCCGAACAGGATTACGGGCATGCTGTCACGCATGCGTGTCATGATTGGCATAGGGAGAAACGACCTCCTTGAAACGAGTTTTCGAGTGATATGTTTGAAAATATACGCGATATGAGCCGGAAAAGCAATGATTTTTATTGACTTTTCAGAGGGTTGAACGTATATTTATGGGCTTCTCTACGAGTCCTCGAATGCCTGATCCCGGAGGTTTGCAGTGCGTAAGTACAGAACAAAACTGATTATTATTCTTGCCGCCGTCGGCCTCGCCTTGTATTTTCTCTATCCGACGTACAGAGACTACGATCTGCATCAGCAGCTACAGCAGCTGCAGGGTGCCGACAGTGCGAGCTTTGTCGAGCAGAATGAAACCGAGTTGCGCGAGAATCGTGCAAAACGGATCAAGCTCGGACTCGACCTTCAGGGTGGTATGCGCGTGGTCCTCGAAGTGAATGTCCTGAAACTTATCGAAGACCTTGGCAAGAACAAAGACGACGCGTTCGCGCAGATTATGAACGACGTGCGCGAGGAATCGAAACGATCGGATGAGTCACCGGTTCTTATCATCCGCAGGAAATTTGAAGAACGCCAGATCCGCATGAGCCGCTACTACGGCAACCTGCGCGACGACAATGACAACGTCACCTCCTACCTGGAAGACGAGTCCAAGAAAGCCATCGATCGGGCCATTGAGATTGTCGGGAACCGCGTGGATCAGTACGGCGTATCAGAGCCATCCATCCAGAAACTTGGCGGCACACGCATCAATGTGGAGCTTCCCGGCGTAAGCAAAGAGGGCGAGGTTCGGCAGCTCTTGCAGGGCACAGCATTGCTCGAATTCAAACTGCTGAAGGACCCCGAGGTGGCATATCGGGTCATGGAAGCCATTGACCGCGCGATTGCCGGAGCAACGATTGATACGACAGACACCACGGCGCTCGCGCAGCGCCAGGACACAACAACAATTGCGACTCCTGAAGGGGAGATGTCATCAGCCGAGTTTGCGAAAAAGCATCCCTTCTTTACTGTTGCACTGGTGAATCCCCAGTATCCTGGCGAGGCACTGGTCGCAGACGAGAACCGCGAAAAAGTACGCCGCTGGCTTGATCGTGAGGACGTTTCCCGGGTAATCCCCAATGATGTCCAGTTTGTGTGGAGCGCAAAGCCGCACATGCTTGAAGCCGGCAAGAAATACTATACACTCTACCCGGTGAAAAGAACCCCGGATCTGACAGGCGGGGTGATTACTACGGCGCGGGCCACTCTGGATCCGAGTTTTAATCAGCCCGTCGTGACCATGGAAATGAACAGCGAAGGGTCGCGCGAGTGGGCACGGATCACCGGCGCCAATGTCGGGAAACGTATTGCCATCGTCCTGGATGACGCGGTGTTTTCGGCGCCTGTCGTGCGCGGCAAGATCACCGGCGGAAATTCGCAGATTGAAGGGATGGAAAGCCTCGATGAAGCCCGCCTGCTGGAGATTGTGCTCAAAGCCGGCGCCCTGCCCGCACCCGTAGAGATCATTGAACAACGCTCTGTCGGACCCTCGCTGGGTGAAGATTCCATCCGGAACGGGATTCTTTCAGCGGTCCTGGCAACAGCCCTTACGATCCTGTTTATGGCAATGTATTACCGTACCGGTGGACTTGTTGCTGATCTCGCGGTTGTCTTCTGTCTGTTGTTCCTGCTGGGTGTCCTCGCGGCATTCCAGGGTACGCTTACATTGCCCGGCATTGCCGGCATTATCCTTACGCTGGCCGTTGCCGTGGATGCGAACGTGCTGATCTACGAACGTATCCGTGAAGAACAGGCTACAGGCAAGACACTCCGCGCGGCTATTGACGCCGGTTATGAGAAGGCATTTTCCGCCATCTTTGATTCAAACCTGACGACGTTCATCACCGGTATTATTCTTTTTCAGTTTGGGTCGGGCCCGATCCAGGGTTTTGCCCTGACACTGATGATCGGCATCGTGGCCAGCATGTTCAGTGCGATCTTTATTACGCGCGTAGTGTTCAACATGCTGACTGATAAATACGGCTCCAAAGTTTCATTCGGCTAATCGACTATTCGGGAGATTTCAGGAATGCGTCTGTTCGGGAAAACGAACATTGATTTTATGATCAAGCGGCGGACGTGGTACCTCGTCTCCGCCATGGTCATACTCGGGGGCATGGTGTCCCTTTTTATCAAAGGCATTGATTACGGCATTGACTTTCTGGGGGGCACCGAAATCATCGTCCAGTTTGACCAGCCGGTGGAAATCGGCGATGTGCGGAGTGCGATGGATCGTGTCGGCTTTGGTCGCGCCGAAATCAAGTCTTTCGGCAGCGATCAGGATATCCTCATCCGGACCGTCGAGCAAGCCGAAGGCACGATGGTTGCAGACAAGATCCGTACAGCCCTGAAAGATCATTTCCCGACGAATCCGTATGAGGTTCTCAAGGAAGACAAGATCGGACCCAAGATCGGCGCTGAATTGCGCCGTAACGCATTGTATGCCGTGGTCGCTTCGCTCATCGCAATCTGGCTGTATATCGGATTCCGGTTCAAGTTCGCTTTCGGAATCGGCGCCGTTGTGGCACTCTTTCACGACGTGCTCGTGACGCTCGGGCTGATCTCGATCTTTGACGGGATGCTGAACCTGGAGATTTCACAGAACATGATCGCCGCGTTTCTCACGCTGGTGGGTCTTTCCGTGAATGACACGGTCGTCATTTTCGACCGTATCCGGGAAAACCAGAAGATCTTCCGGAGTATGCCGCTCCAGGAACTGATCAACAAGAGTTTAAACGAGACCCTGAGCCGCACCATCATTACATCGGGAACAATCTTTGTCGTCCTCGTTGTGCTCCTGATTTTCGGCGGGGAAGTCACCCGCGGATTTGCGTTCGCATTGACCATCGGTATCATCACCGGTACGTATTCGTCCATCTATATGGCAAGCACCGTCGTCCTCGAATGGTCTGAGCGTGCACGCAAGAAAGCCCAGCTCAGCGAGTAAACGATCCGGCGCAGGCCCGGGAGACGCACGTGAACTTCACCATGAACGAACGTGGTGCCGTTACCGTTGTACACCTGGACGGCAACCTGATGGGAGGCCCTGACGGGTCGACGCTGAACGGCAAGCTGAACGAACTTGTTGATAAGGGCAAGAAACACGTCGTCATCGATCTGAAGAGCGTGGAGTTCATCAACAGCTCGGGGCTCGGGCTTCTCATCGGAGGGGCAGGCCTTATGAAAAAGGCCGGCGGCGCGCTGAAGCTTGCAAACACCTCTGAAAAAATTTCCGCCCTTATCAAGATCACCAGGCTCGGTCCGGTGTTTGAAACATTTGCCTCCGTGGATGAGGCTGTGCAGAGTTTTACGAAGTAAACGGTCCCCGCTGACCCGTCTCCGGCCCCTCTCTCTTCAGGGCCGGACTTTTTTTTGCGCCGGCCATCAGCCGGCTGATCCTTCACCCAACGGTAACGCATATGCCAGTTCAGATAATCCTTGGTGCCCAGTGGGGCGATGAAGGCAAGGGAAAAGTCGTTGATATGCTGTCCGAACACGCTGATGTCGTCGCACGGTATCAGGGAGGCGCCAATGCCGGCCATACCGTGTGTATCGGCGACAAACAGTACGTCCTGCACCTCCTCCCCTCCGGGATGTTCCATGAACGGTGCACATGCGTTATCGGAAACGGCGTGGTCATCGATCCGGTCGCTCTGATCAGCGAAATCAAACAGCTGGAGAATGCCGGCATCCGGGTTCACGGCCGCCTGCTCATCAGCCACAATGCCCACCTGATAATGCCGTACCATAAACAACTTGACGTCATCCGTGAACAAACCAGTTCGCGGATCGGTACAACAGGCCGCGGGATCGGCCCGGCCTATATCGACAAGTTTATGCGTTCCGGCATTCGCATTGTGGACCTGCTCGACCGTGATACACTCGCCCGGAAACTCACCCGGAATATCGAAGAGAAAAATCAGATCCTTACACGCGTGTACGGCGAAACGCGCATCGACGTCGACGCCCTCATCAGTGAGTACCAGGAATTCGACAAGGCCATAGACGAATACATCACTGACACCTCACTCTATCTGCATCAGGCGCTGCAACAGGGTAAGCGGATTATCGCCGAGGGCGCACAGGGAGCATTACTCGATGTTGACCATGGGACGTACCCGTATGTTACATCCTCAAATCCCACCTCCGGCGGGGCCTGCACCGGACTTGGTATTCCACCCACCGCTGTCGATGATGTGATCGGAGTAGCCAAGGCATATTGTACGCGTGTCGGAGGTGGCCCGTTCCCCACGGAAGAGGAAAATGCGACGGGGGAACGTCTCCGGACCGTGGGACATGAATTCGGCGCAACCACCGGACGTCCCCGCCGGTGCGGATGGTACGATGCAGTGGCCATGAACTACTCCACACGCGTCAACGGCATTCAGCGGCTGGTGGTAACAAAACTTGATGTCCTGAATGAGTTCGAAGAAATCCGGATGTGTACCGGATACGAACGTCATGGCAAACGCCTGCGGAGTTTCCCCACGGACGCCACAACGCTGGAACAGATCACACCCGTGTATGAGACATTTGAAGGGTGGAAAACGTCACTTGAAGGTGTGACGGCATACAACGAGCTGCCACGCCAGGCATTGACATACCTTGATGCTCTCTCCCGGCATACGAACGCCCCCCTCTGGATCGTATCAGTCGGGCCGCGCCGCGATCAGTCGATTATTCGTCCATCTTGAGTCCATCGTCGGGGTGATGCCATGACTGCTCCTGCAAGCGGTATCCGGATCAGCAAAACAGGGAATATCAAGATCATACTCCTTGTGTTTGCCTCAGTATCCGTCATCGCCCTCCTTCTGTACTCCCAGCGCCTCACCGATCAGTTGCTCGCACGCGAACGCGAGATCGTCGCCCTCTACGCCCGATCCCTTGAGTACGTGGCGAACAACGATCCTGCCGCAGGTGATCTGAGTTTTGCCTTTGAAGTTATCCGGACCATAGATTTTCCCATTGTGCAAACGGATGCCCGAAACCGGGCGGAGGCATGGAAGAACATTGACGTGGACACTGCCGCAATGTCGGCAGAACAGGAGGAGGAGTTTTTCCGCCTCCTGCTGGCCGAAATGGACGCACAGAACAAGCCGATTCGGGCCGCGATTAATGACACCCTGGTTCTGAACTATCTCCATTACGGAGAGTCGGAACTCATCCGGCAACTGCGCTGGCTGCCGGTGAGCGAGCTCGCCATCGCGGCTATCTTCATCCTCATCGCGTACGTGGGGTTCAGCTATATCAAACGGAGCGAACAGAGTAATATCTGGGTGGGTATGGCGAAGGAAACCGCCCACCAGCTTGGCACTCCCCTGTCGAGCCTGATGGGCTGGACCGAACGACTCCGGGTCGATGCTGCGGGAGCGCCGCGAATAAGCGAAACAGTGGGTGAGATGGAACATGACATCCATCGCCTGAACAAAGTGGCGGCACGCTTTTCGAAAATCGGCTCCACACCGAGTCTGAAAGAAGAGAACCTCCCCGAAGTGATCGAAGGGGTGATCCAGTACATCGCAAAACGAATTCCCCGTTCCGGTAAAAAGGTGGACCTGCTCATCGAGACGCCGGGGTTATTCAGCGCCCGGATTAATCGCGAGCTATTCGAATGGGTAATCGAAAACTTAATGAAGAATGCGCTGGATGCAATGGAGGGAAATGCGGGAAAGATCTCTTTTGCACTCAGTCACGTCTCCGGTAAGACGATGATTGACGTGACAGACACCGGAAAAGGCATTGACCCAAAACTCCACAAAGAAATATTCCGTCCGGGCTACAGCACCAAAAAAAGGGGCTGGGGTCTTGGGCTCACATTAGCGAAGCGGATTATTGAAGATTACCACAGAGGGAAATTGTACGTCAAGCAAAGCACGCCAGGTGCGGGAACAACGTTCAGGATACGACTGCAGTAGAACAGGCCATCATGACTGCCTGACAATGCGCGAGTCCGGCCGGACGCCGTCTGCAACGCAGGTGTTCCCCGCACGAACGTGTGTTCTACCCTTCATCGAGATCCAGAGGCCATCCTCTGGCGCGGGGGAGAAAGTGCTCTCCGGTTCAGTTCTCTTCCAGCAGTCCGGAACACCCGGTTTATCATTGACCGCGTCAGCCGGCCCGTGAATGTATTCTGCTGGCTGGGATGATAGGTTGCAAGAAACGTAAATTCTCCCATGTGATACACCGCTCCGTGCGCGAAGCCGGGCATAGTCTTGAACGAAATCAGACCTAATGTCCGAAAGGCCTTCAACCCGGCCTCAAACCCAATCTTTCCAAGCCCCACCACAACACGAATACTCTTCAGCAATCGGATTTCCTCCAGCAGATACCGGTTACAGTGCGCCATCTCCTCGGGAAGGGGCCTGTTTTTCGGAGGGGGGCACCGTACCGCGGCAACGATATAACAGTCGTTCAGTCGCAGTCCATCATCCCGGGAGAGTGACTCCGGTTGATTCGCAAAACCGGTAGCGTGCAGCGCCCGGATGAGCCAGTTGCCGCTCTCATCGCCGGTGAACATTCGACCCGTCCTGTTGCCCCCGTGGGCTGCCGGGGCGAGTCCCACCAGCAGCATGCGGGCATCAGGATCCCCGAATCCGGTCAGGGGTTTGCCCCAGTACTCTTCCTCCACGAACCGGCGCACTTTCACTTTCGCGGCCTCTTCCCTCCAGTGCACGAGCCGCGGACAGAGTCTGCATCGTGTAATCGTTCGATGCAGCGCAACCAAACTTTTGCCGGAAGCACGTCTGGCCGGCGGGGTCATCGGGAGCCTTCAACCACCGGTGCCTTCCCGAGCACGTCCTCGATGGTCATGTGGAGTACGGGTCCCAGTTTCATCGTAGTCATCTTCGCCTCTATGGAGAGGCGATCCCCAACGAGCACAATCACCATCTTTGCCGGATCAAGGTATGCCCGCGCGACACGCTGGACATCTTCTTTCGTCACCGCACGAATCCGGCCGACATACTGTGTGTAGTAATTGTGCGGGAGGTTGAATATCACCATATCTTCCAGTTTCCGGGCGATATCAGCCACAGTCTGGAACTCACCGGGGAATCCAAGCGCAATATAGTTTTTCGCCCGGTCCAGTTCGGCATCCGGCACCGGATTCTGGATAGCACTCAGCTCGTTCATGAACTCCCTCACCGCTGAATCGGTGATCGCACTATGCACGGCTGCACTGGCGAGGAACGGCCCCGGCAGAATGCGGAATGCGAATGACGATCCCGCTCCGTATGAATATCCGTGTTCCTCCCGGAGATTCTGATTCAGGCGGGACGAGAATGATCCACCGAGGATCGTATTCATGACCACCAGGGGAAAATAGTCGTCCGACATTCTTGACGCGCCGATACGTCCGATGCGGACTTCCGTTTGTGGCGCGCCTGGTTTGTCCACAATGATGACGGAACGTTGTGCCACGTTCGTGATCGGGGGCAAAGGAAATCCCGCCGCCGCGTTACCCGTCCAGCCACCGAAGGCCGCTTCCAGCTTCGGGCGTATCTTCGCCATCGTCACATCTCCCACAACAATAAGGTCCGCATTGGCAGGGCGGAAATACTGTGTGTGAAATTGCTGGAGATCTTCAACCCGAAAAGACCGGATTGACTGTTCATCGCCGATACTGGATGCCCCGTAGGGGTGCCCGGCGCCATACAGTGTGCGATTGAACGTGAGGGAGGCGAGGGAGCCGGGCTCATCGCGCCATTGAAGAAGCGTGGTCAGTCGGCTTTTCCGTTTCCGCTCAAGTTCGGCCGGCGCGAACACAGGGCGAAGTGCAACGTCAGCCTGCAGGGCAAGCGCAGAATCCAGCTTGGACACCGGTGTTTGCAGCGTAACAGCCGAGGTATGCATGCCTGCTGAAGATCCCAGGTTCGCGCCCAGATAGTCAATGGCATCAGCGAGTTGCAGGGCAGTACGTCCTCCCGCACCTTCCATCATCATCGAAACAACCATCGACGCGAGTCCGGGTTTGCCGGGAGGATCCAGTACCGCACCGGCATTGATGATAAGATTAATCTGCACCAGGGGAACCTGATGTTTCTCAAACAGCACAACCTGCAGCCCGTTCGAAAGCGTGAAGCGTTCGACGGCAGGCATGACGAATGACGGAGGCGGACCCGGTTTGGGCGGAGAGTTCCTGTCCGGTTTCTGCGCCGCTCCAGGAACGGCAAGCACAAGTGCAAGAACGGCAAGACCAACCACACGCAAGGATGTGTTCATGACTAGCGTACCTCCTTCCGGCCCGGGGCAGCAAGCTCAGGTTTTCCTCTGGGAACGACACTCAACACGACACGTTGATCATCACGAAGCACTGTCCGGATCGCAGACTGGATATCCTCAGGATCCAGCGCCATGTATCGTGCAAGGTCTTCCTGAAAATAGTCCGGGTTTCCGGTTTGCACGTAGTACGCATTAAGCTGGTCAGCTTTTCCGCCGAACCCTCCCACCGATTCCAGCCGCCGCAGAAACGATGCTTCGTACTGATTGACAGCACGCTCAACTTCTCGCTTCTCCGGTCCTTCACTCAACACGTGATGCAGTTCTTCCGCAATAACCTTCTCGATCTCCGCGAGGGTATGACCACTCCGGGCGGTTGCCACAATGTGGAAGGTCGAACTCAATTGCTGTGACGCCTGATAGGCCACGACATCCTGCGCGATTTGCAGCTCATAAACCAGACGCCTGTAGAGACGTGAGTTCTTGCCCCCGGTGAGAACAGAAGCCGCAATATCCATCTCGGCATCTCCGGGCCGGAAAAACGCGGGCGAGTGCCAGGCCATGTAGAGTCGCGGCAACTGTACGTTGTCTTCAAGAACCAGACGTTTTTCTGTTTCGAGAAAGGCAACCGGTGCACCCAGTGGCGGCACCGGAGGTCCCGCGGGAACATCGCTAAACCACTGCTCCACCAGCGTGCGTGTTTTTACCGGATCAATGTCACCCGCGATGGAAAGACTCGCATTATTCGGACCGTAAAACCGTTTGAAAAATTCCACCACATCGTCGTAGCTGGCCGCAGAGAGATCTGCCATCGAGCCAATCGTGGGCCAATGGTAGGGATGATCGGGTGGGTAGAGGTTTTCATCCAACACGATAGACGCCATGCCGTACGGACGGTTTTCATACGATTGCCGTCGCTCATTCTTGACCACATCACGCTGTCCGTCTACTTTGGCGGGAGACATCGCGTCAAGCAGGTACCCCATCCGATCGGATTCCACAAACAACGACAGGGCCAGGGCATTACTTGGAAGATTTATCCAGTAGTTGGTCCTGTCCGAATTCGTTGACCCGTTATTATCACAGCCCGCGGCTTCGAGCCATTCGTCATATTTCCCTTCGGGCACGTGTCCCGAACCTTCGTACATGATGTGTTCGAAAAGATGGGCAAATCCCGTTCGCCCCGGCTTCTCCCGACCCGAACCAACATGATAATAGACATTCACGCTCACTGTCGGTGTTGTGTGATCCTCATGGAGTATGACCGCGAGACCGTTCGGTAGGGTGAAACGGGTGTACGGAACACTGATCCTGTTTTCTCCTGCTGTCCCCAGCGACACTATCAACACCAGAAGCAAGAAAGCTTTTTTCATGGACCCTCCAGTTAGGGGTTGTGCGCAAGACAATGACGTACCGCCGTAATCATACCGCATACGAACATTCCGGTGGAATGTCTGCACCGCCTTTTCTTCCAGGTCAGCCGTGATTTTTCTCCCTGGTCAATTGTCACTTACTGTCGTCCCCCATCCCGGCCCGAGAAGTATTGCATTGAGCATAAGACGTTCCGTTCCATGGAAGAACCCCCTGAATACCGGTTCTCCGGCAAAGAGGATAATTTGTCCCCGTCCTTTACTTTCCCTCGTGGTGTAGGCGGACCCAGTCCAACGGTCACGCGCCTCGGGCCACAGAAGTCCCGCAAGCCGTATCTGCGAGGCAGAGGAAAAACGGGCCGGAGTGCGTACAGGGTCTCTTGACACATATGCCGATGACGTGTACATCAGAGCGGCAACACTCTTTCCCGCGCCAAAACAGAGCCAGTGCTCCTCGTCAAGATCCACCCGGAGGATTGCCCCACGCGGCATAAAGAGCTGCCCCCGTTCATCCTGGAGTGCGATCTCCTTGTCGCTCAGAATGCCCGGACGTGGCAACCGCACGGTATCAACACCCTGCGTTCCGCTCCAGAGCAACACGCTGTCGATGACGGGAGCTCCGGCCTGTCGCTCAAGTTCCACCGCGCGGGAAAACACATCAAGGTCCTTCAGGGCCTGATGACGGAGTCGAACGGCGCTCAGACTGCTGGAGCTGTCAGCGACAGCAGCGGAGGCACTCCCCATCGTAATCAGGGTTCCTCCGGCTTCAATCCAATCATGCAGACGTTTGGAACCACCTTTACCCAGCACCCGTTCCATCGTCGGTGTTCCGCCCACCGAAGGCAGAATAATTACGTTGTATTTTTGGATATCGGATGAAAGAAGCCCTGATGCCGGAAGCAGGGTAGTCTGCATCTGCATTCGATAGTCCAGAAGATGCCAGAGGGCCCCAAAACTCGTCGAGCTCACGTCCGGACCACCAACCAGGGCAACACGCGGCACACGCAGAAGCGTGAAGTCGTTGCCGCCGAGATCCGGACCCTTTGTGCTCAACGCCGTTCCCACCGCATAGAATGTCACCCCGGACGTTTTAGCGGCGAACTGTAACCTTTCGCGTAATGTGTCCGGATTTTCATTCGCCCGCAGCAGCAGTGTTCCGCGATCGAATGTATGGCCATCGACAGCAAACGGTTCTCTTCCGGATCGCACCTTGAATCCCCGGGAGAGTAATTGCGCGAGGACTCCGGCGCTCCGGTCATCGTACGGAAGCAGATATCCGTAGGGCTTCTCCGGTCCCTCGATCCTCCCCGCAGGCCGCTCGATGGCATGGACGGGAGAGATCTGCACATCCGGCCGGGTATTCAAACCGTATGCTTCGATCCCGTAGGCCAGCGGGAGGGACCATGCGGTAACGTCATAGAGGCGCGACTTCTTGTCCTTCTCCAGAGATTTCCGCTCCTCCTGAAGGAATGAAGAGACCATCCTCGGGTCAAATTCCAGAATGGCACGCGCCAGGCGGCTCGAGGGCTGATCCAGGAAGACAAGATAGGTCCCTCCGGGCAACAGCACGTTTTTTACGGATCCACCATATGCCGGGATTACATCCCGGACGCGAAACTCCCTGTCGGCACGATGTACCTCAATGCCCTGCCAGCGCAAGCACTCCACCAGTCGATCAACCCGTTCCGGATTTGTCCCCCGTACAAAAGCGTATGCGCCGGGCGAGCCGGGGATATCTCGGAGCGCATCCCGCCGCGACGAGGCATACCGTATCAGAAGGTCCTTTCTGTGACGGGATGCGGTTTCACAATTGGCGAGCGAGCTCACCACATGATGGTGTACCGTCTCCGCATATTGGAGCGTTGTTCCATCCGGGCGTTTTACCAGCGATCCGTCAACACCTGCCTGTTCGTACAGTATTCCCACCGCATCGGTGTAGAGCGACCAGGAACTTGCATAACCGGGGTACCAATCATCGCTCCATTCCCGCGTGTAGTAGCTCCAACCGTACCGGTCAAAAGCTCGCGCCTGATCCCGTGCAAACACATTCCACCACTCCCGGGAGTTCGTGGAGATGTTGGGATTTATGGGCTGACGGGGCGGGGAGAACAGGTAGGTGTCATACGGGCCCATTTCGTGCGAATCGATAAATACCTGCGGGTGCCATTGCGTGACGGTTTCTACACGGGCACGGGTTTCAGGATGGACCATCACAAACCAATCCCTGTTAAGATCAAAAAGGTAGTGATTACCCCTCCCGTACGGCCAGACACCGGTGTGATGAAGACTCTGTACATCGGGGTTCGGCAGGACACTGCTCCATTGTTCCATCTGCGAGAGGAATCGTTCACGCCCGTCCGGATTTTCCATCGGATCAATGCAGATGACAAGATTCTTCAACGCCGACAGCGTGGCCGTGTCCGTCCCTGCCGCAAGCTGGTAGGCCACGTGAAGGGCCGCATCAACGGAAGAAAGTTCATCACCGTGGATTCCATAACCGATCCAGACAACAGCGGGGAGTTTCTCTGCAATGGTGCGGACCTCGGCATCGGTTACCGTACGCGGATCTGCGAGCCTGGCGTGGTCGCGACGAATGGCATCGAGATTTTGCAGATGTGCTGGATCCGACAGAACAAGATAGTACAGCTTCCGCCTTTCATAGGTCTCACCCATCTCCATCAACCGGACCCGGGGAGATTGAGCTGCCAGAGAACGGCAGTACGCAACAACCTCCGCATACCGGGCAGGTCGATCTCCGGGGTTAAAACCCAGGACCTCGGCTGGAGCAGAAATGGCAGCATCATACAGACCACTCCCCGGGCGAATGGCAGACAATGGTTGTGCGAGTGCAACCAGCGAACAACAGAATGTTGTGAACACTATGAACCAAACTTTCACGGTTCGCTCCTTGGCTATGTGGAAAACTGTTGTAGGGTCGTTTGCACGAACGGGATTCAGCGCGAAAGGATCAACACGAGAAGACCGGTGAGCATAATAAGCAATCCCACACCTGCAGCGATATAGCGGCCACGGACCCGGTTCCAATCCGATTGGCCTTCTGTGTTGATTTCAAACGGCCAGTGACCCAGCAGCGATTGCACTTCGCTCATGCTCTGTGGACGCAGGTGAGGATCAACTGCCAGACAGCGAGAACACAGATGGGAAAGCGAGCCAGGTACGTCGGCACGCAACGTTCCCACCTCTCGAAGGTCCTCGGTAGCGATGGTCGTTATGTGCCCGGGCATTCGCGAACCCCGAAACGGCATCACTCCGGTGAGCATTTCATAGATGACAAGGCCGAAGGTCCAGATATCAGACCGTTCATCGGGAAGAGTACCCCGCAGTTGTTCCGGGGCCCTGTACTCAACAATTCCGGACCTGGCATCTCCGGCGTGTTCCCAGTACCGGGCCTCGTGCGGCAAGCCAAAATCCAGCAACTTAACAACCCCGTCACTGGTCACCATGATATTCGACGGCTGCAGAAGTCCGTGCACAATGGCATGCTCGTGCGCCATTGCCAGACCTTCTGCCATCTGCCGTGCAATCGCGATGGACATTTCAACGGGGAGGGGGCCACGGAGCAGTTTCTCTCCGACGGTTTCCCCGTCATAACACACCATCGCCATAAACATACGGCCGTCATCTGTTTCGTCGATGTCAGCAATGGTGCTGATATTCGGATGATCCAGGGCAGAAGCCGCGCGTGCTTCGCGCATGAACCGTTCACGCGTATCGAGGTCGCGGGTAACGTATTCGGGCAGAATCCTGAGCGCAACCGTACGCCTGCGGCGCAGGTCCTCGGCCCGGTACAGTTCTCCCGGCCCATCACTCTCAATCCTGGAAAGAATCCGGTAATGGGTTATCGTCTGACCCGCCGGTATCACATTCCGTTCGTGCAGAGGCATGGTCAGCGCCTTGTCCAGACAGTACGCGCCAACACAACCTCCCGGTGCCCGCCGCTTCCTGTCATGCGGTGCTCGTACGTGGATTCATCAACAGCGTGCGTGGCAATCTGCACGGTTTCGCCGAACTGGACCGCGCGCTTATGTTCAATATCCAGCGCAACGACTCCCCCGTCCCTCCACACTGCTTCCGGCACGGCTTCGGCAAGCCATTCCACGTAGTGCGTATTGTTGACATGATCATTCATATCCAGGTCGGCCCGACGGACGCGGAACTCCGTCACGAAGTCAGGATCGCCGGCAGGGTTAATAAGCGGGAACGCATCGTGAACCATCCGCTCCGGATGAACCGGATGATTTTTTCCGAGCACGTTTTCGACCGTGACAGGACGATTACGCCGTACATCAATCAAAAACCATTCACTCGATGCTATGGCGAATGGCTCGGCTGCTCCGTTCTGCCAGAGGCGGAAATCGCGCCGGGCAAACCGGCTCTCCAGCCCGGAAGGCCAGGTTTCCGCTTTGATCATCGAACGTCCTGAGGGGATTTCTTTCACCCGTAACTGGAGCCGGACCAGCATCCACGTGAGTGACTGTCTTAGCATCTTCTCCGTGTCAAAGGCCAGGTCAACGGCATTGTATTCAGCCGCTTCCTGCAAGAAACGATAGATCACCCAGAGGGGTATCTCTCCACGGTGATCCAATTCGTAACTCTTCAGCTCGAGGGGATATACGCCGACTGGATTCATAGTTCACCGTGCACAAGATACACAGCATGGACGCCTCATGCAAGACGTGAGAAGCGTATCCCCCTCCCGCAGTGGAAATCCTTCATCGAGGTTGCGATTACGGCTCCTTTCTCATATTTTGGATTGTCGAGATATCCTCTATGAACCTTCACAAACATGGCGTTCTCCTCCGGTGCGGAGAACCGGGATCGTGGGATGCGGGTATGGTTGAATCGCCCGTCATCTGGTACGATGTGCGCCGGAATCGGTTCGGCATGGTCTACACCGGCTACGCACGACTCCGGGAGGACATTCGCGGTTACGCTTCCGTGACCAGGCCGCAGGTGGGACTCGCCTGGTCTGAAAATCTGCTCTGCTGGCAGAAAGACTCCCGCAACCCGATTTTTGGCCCAAGCGGAATTCCCGGCACGCCCGATGAACAGGGGACACCCGGTCCATTCATCCATCAGGAGGCGGATCAGTACTTCCTCTTTTACTTCGGAACAACACATCCGGGGTATGAGAAGGGTGTGAAGTCCCTGAACCTGTCAACGTCGACGGACCTTGTGCACTGGAACCGATTTGAAAAGAACCCGATCATATCACCCCGGGGTCATGGATGGCGCAAAGATGCGATATGGCATCCGAACGTTATTAAAGTGGACGGCCGTTATTTTCTGTTCTTCAATGCTTCAGGACTCGTTGACGGAGTCGAGGAAGAATACATAGGGCATGCGACATCCCGCGATCTTTTTCACTGGGATGTCCAGGACGCGGACGCACCACTCATTGTGGGAAGCAGAATTCCGGGAGCGTGGGATTCAAGAGGGCGAACAGGTGACCCGAGTGTGTTCCGAGTTGGCAATCGCTGGTTTATGGCCTACTACAGTTGGGACGGGAAACATGCTCAGGATGGGCTCGCGTGGACGTCTCCGGACAAGTTTCCTCTTGGATGGAGGCCGCTCATTGACAATCCCGTCCTGCGTACTGGTCCGCCCGGAACCTTCGACGCCCTCCACGCAGCAAAACCGTTTGTCGTTATTCACGGCGACACATACTATCACTATTATACGGCAGTTGCCGAGGATGAAACCCGGGAGATCGCACTGGCGACGGTCCCGGTAACGGAGCTTGCCGAGATCCTTGCGTGACGGGTCTTCGTGCTTGCAACCCACGCAGGGGGGGGCACGGAAACCGCCCCATGTTGTTCTACAGACACTACGTTGAGACCATGATGAATCGTATTGCCCAGCACGTCCGTTGTATCACCGTGTTCACACTCATCGCATTTGCCGGCTGCGCGCCGGAGATCCGGGTGCCCGCGGTCTCTGCCGACGTGCTGCCTGCTTCCTGGGAGTTCCTGCAGGATGAACCGGCGGCCACAGGCACGAGGGGTATGATTGCCAGTGATGCTCCGCTCGCGTCTGAAACGGGCATCATGATTCTCCGGCGGGGTGGAAACGCAATCGATGCCGCAGTCGCTACGGCGTTTGCCCTTGCCGTTGTCATGCCGGAAGCCGGAAACATCGGAGGGGGAGGATTCCTTGTCCTGCGGATGCACGATGGCACGGCCGCCGCTCTGGACTTTCGTGAAAAAGCTCCTCTGGCCGCCCGGCGTGATATGTATCTTGACGCGGACGGAAAATCCACTGATCACTCCATTACGGGGCATCTCGCGGCCGGGGTACCCGGGAGTGTCGCAGGTCTTTTTGAGGCGCACCGTCGGTTCGGCCGGCTTCCATGGCGCCAGGTTGTTGAACCGGCCATTGATCTTGCGGACAAGGGTTTCGTCGTAACACGCGATTTCGCAGGGTCCGTGAGGGCAGACTCCTTGCGACTTGCCCGATATCCAGCATCCGCAGCCCTCTTTTACCTGACGGCCATCCCCCGCGGGAAGGAAGTTTGTGGAAGAATCCGGATCTCGGACGGACTCTTCGGAGGATCGCCGAAGATGGTCCGGCTGGCTTCTATGATGGCACAACCGCAGACCTGATCAACGCCGAGATGCACCGCGGGCACGGTATTGTAACCTCAGCGGATCTGAAGGCATACACGGCCCAATGGCGCACGCCGATCCGGTCAACATACCGTCATCACACGATCATCTCCATGCCGCCCCCATCTTCCGGCGGAATATGCGTCGCGCTGATTGCCAACATTTTAGAAGCCTATGACCTTCGCGGCATGGGCTGGCACTCTGCGGAGGCCATACATCTTGCCGTTGAAGCGATGCGGCGTGCATTCGCTGACAGAAATCACTTTCTCGGCGACCCTGATTTTGTCCGCTTTCCTCAGGACGCCCTTCTCTCCGTAGAGTACGCGCAGAAGAGAAGGGAAACAATGTACGCCACCAGGGCAACCCCCTCAGCCGACGTTGCCCATGGTACGCCAACACCACGGAATGAGAATATCCACACAACACATTTCTCTGTTGCCGATAGCGCGGGAAATGTTGTGGCGTTGACCACAACAGTGAACCATGGCTTTGGATCTGCGGTCACAGTCGCCGGCGCGGGGTTTCTCCTGAACAACGAGATGGATGATTTTGCAGCAAAGCCCGGTAGTCCCAACGCATTTGGTCTTGTTCAGGGCGAAGCCAATGCCATCGCCCCCGGAAAGCGTATTCTTTCATCCATGAGTCCAACGATCGTGGTTGACCCAAACGGGAAGCCACTTCTGATTACCGGGGCGAGCGGCGGACCCCGGATTATCACCGCGGTGTTTCAGGTTATTTCAAATGTCGTGGACTACGGGGCGGACATTACCTTTGCGGTGACAGCGCCACGGTATCATCATCAGCACCTTCCCGATACGGTGCTTCTCGAGCAGGGCGGGTTTCCGCTCGAGCGCACTATTGCACTCCAGCGGATGGGACATGCCACAAAACAGATTCACCGTCTGGCAGTCGCTCCGTCGATTCTGCAAAAACAGGGGATGTGGCGCGGCAGAGCAGACCCCCGGACCGGGGGAGCGGCCATCGGATACTGACCATGTGCATACCGGTGCCCGCTACGGTCTCTCCCCGTCATTCCACGGAACCGGAACTGTTGTACAGGAAAAGAACAAGATCAGCTCGCCCCGAAACCCCCAAAAGGGCCTGCGAAATTTACCGAGAGGAGTGTGTCGCATGTTCTGGATTACCATCGTCCGTGATTTTATCAAGATCCTGCGGGAGGGGCAGACTCCGGCCCAGGTTGCCGGAGGATTCGCGCTCGGGTCCATCCTTGGACTCTCGCCCGTCTTCACGCTTCAGGGTATTGTGATCTGGTTGATCATTCTCGTCCTGAATGTCAACTTGTCCGCAGCCCTGCTGGCGCTGACAGTGTTCAGTCTGTTCGCGTTTTTGCTTGACCCCGTATTCCATTATGTCGGATATCAGGCACTCGTGAACATTGAGATGTTGCAGGGTCTCTGGACCTCGATGTATAATGCACCCATCGCCCCGTTGACGCGCTTCAATAACACGGTGGTCCTGGGAAGTTTTGTAAGCGCGCTGGTGCTGTTCGTGCCGGTGTATTGGGGCATGAAACGATTTGTGCTCGCGTACCGCGCTTCAGTGGGAAAAAAGATCGCGCAGTGGAAGGTGTACCAGGTTATCAAGAAGAGTGCCCTGGTACAATGGTACGAAAAATTACGCGATCTCGGAGGATGACCGATGAGAAAGAACTTTGTCTACTTCGTCCTGATACCATTGCTGGTACTTGTTGCTGTGCTCTACTTCTTTCTCGACGGCTGGATTGAGGCTGGACTTGAGTATGGAGGTGAGCGAGTAACCGGCGCCCGTGTGGAGATCGACGGTCTTTCGCTGTCACTGTCTCCTCTGGGTATCGAATTCGCCCGCATGCAGGTTGCCAATCCGGATAATCCCTGGTTTAATCTCTTTGAAACCCGCACGGTCCGGCTCCGGATGGACGCCGGTCAGCTCTTGCGGGGGAAATACATCATTGAGACCGCCGAAGTTCAAGATTTTATCGTCGGAACCAGGCGCTCGACCGACGGTTCGCTCCCGGGGCAAAGCGAGAAATCGAGGGCGGCCGGGGATCGTAATTCCTTCACGACTCTTGCAGAAAGGGTCCTGGCACAGAATGTCGAAAAGACTCCCATCTTCGATCCTGCGATCCTGCGAAAGGGGTTGAACATCGACAGTTTGATCAAGGCTGTCGATCTGCGCTCCATCTCACACATCGAAACTCTCAAAACACGGGTTACAGTGGCCGCGGGGCAATGGCAAGTGTCGCTTGCGGATGTGGAAAAGACCAAATCGCGGCTTGCCCTCATGGACTCCAGCGTCCGCTCGATCGATCCTTCGACCCTGAAAGACGTTGCCTCCATCACGTCGGCAATCAGGACCGTTGATGAGACACGCAAAGGGGTCAATGATATTCTCACCACCTACACCACCAGGCGGGATGCGATCACCGCTGACATGCAGCAGATCTCCACGGCCGTTGCCGCGATCGACGATATCGCTGCTGAAGACTATCGGAAGTTGCTCAGACTTGCGAGGCTGCCCGACATCAATGCAATCGGCATCGCCGAAGCATTGGTCGGCAACCAGCTCCTGCATGAAGTGAAGACCTATCTCTCGTACGCAGATCTCGCCCGCGAAAAGATCCAGAACTATTCGTCAAGACCGGAGATGGCAAAACCTCCCCGGATGGAAGGCCAGGATATCCATTTCCCTGTGGATCGGGCCTATCCCAAATTCTGGATCAAGGAAATTAGCGCCTCAGGGGGCACGGACAGGAAACAGAATCCCGAGTTCTTCTACCTGCGCGGAAAAGTGCTGAACGTGTCCAGCAACCAACGTGTAACGCGTCTGCCCATGACCATCGATCTGAAGGGGACACGCGGAACGACAGTCGCGGCGACATTTACGGCGTTGTTTGACCGGACCCGCGAGACACCACGGGACGAATACAAGGCCGATATTACCGGCGTCCCTCTCGCATCCTTCGCCATCGGTCGTCCGGATTTTCTCCCGGGCACGATCACGGGGGCAACCCTGGGCACCGCGATCGCCGTGAGCATCCCGGGGCGCGGATTTGATGCGCGCACCGACCTGGGTTTCCGGAACATGTCTATTTCCTATGCCGCGGCTCCTGCGAACACGGGAGAGCGGCTGGCGCGGGATGTGCTGGATGGAGTGAGAGGTTTTAACGTCACCCTGCGCCTCTGGAACAGTGCGGAGGGTTTCAAGTCAGCACTGGCCACCGATCTGGACGAACAATTTGCGGCACGGATAAAAGCGGTCCTCGGTGCAGAGTTAACAAGACTCCAGGCTGAGCTACGTGCAAAAGTAAATACCATCATTAACGCCAAGCGGCGGGAATTTGAGGCACTCTACTCGGCGAAACGGTCGGAAGTGGAAAGGCGCCTCGCCGAGTATCAGGCGATCGTCACGGAAAATGTTGCTCTGATCGAGGGAAAAAAGAATGAGCTGGAGCAGAGACTGGAGAAGGAGAAAAGGGGGAAGGTTGATGATGCGGTGAAGAAAATCTTTAAACGATAACGGAAGAAGATCACAACCTCTGGAGAGTAGTATTACACTCTGCTATCACTCTCCGAATCACTGCGACCGCATCGGAGGCCTGACGCGCCAGATCTCCCAGGCGCTCGGTCTCTGTTCCTCCTCCCAGTAATGCGAGTATTTCCGGGAGGACCGAGCGAATCACCACTGTCGCATTACACAACTGCGTCCCGGCACCTGCAAGAGGGGAAAAGGTTTCGACGCACGATGGGTCTGATTCCAGCATGGTAAACAGAGAACTGATGAAGAGCAGCCGGGCCGCCACGACCTGCTCGAATTCCTCAGCGGTGAGACGGAATCGTTGCAAGGGTAGTGCGGCATCACCGGCCGGTGCACCTCCCCGGATCTGAAGCGTCTCCAGATTCTCAACAAACATCCCCAACCGGTTCAGAATTACCGATCCGCTTTCTCCATGTTCCAGCACCGCGATTTCCTGGCGGAGCTTCTCCACAGCTTTGCTCCGGACATTTTTCTGGAATTCCTCTTCGGTTCTTTTCCGGTCGGTAATATCATGCAGGACACCCTGAATTCTCCCATCGGACAGGCCGCGGGCACAGACCTCGACATGAACGGTCCGTGCATCACGCCGCGCCAAACGGTGTTCTCCCCACACACTCTGACCCTTTTGGATACACCCGGTGCAGAACAGCCTGTCGCCCGACGGGTCGGCATTGAGTAATGTGGCGATGTTCATAAACAGCAGTTCCTCACGCGTATATCCCGCCAACTCACACATCCGTGAGTTCACGGTGAGAATAGCCCCCAACCTGTCAGTGATAACAATTGCCTCGTCGGCCTGTTCCATCAACATCCGGAATTCCAGCTCACGGTGGTAAAGCGCTTCGCGGGCCGCCTCACGATCTGTAATGTCGGTAAACGCATGGACAAACCCCGTCCAGTTGCCCTGCGAATCCACCATCAGATTTGATTTGAATGCGATCCTGCGCGTCGTGTCATCCCGCGCCATCAGCAGATCGGGATCGCGCACACGATAGACAGTCGTCAGATCCTTGCCGACAGCTTCATCCTGCGACCAGCCGGTCATGGTTTCCGCCACGGGATTCATAAACCGGATATGGCCGTCATCGCCCGTGACGATGACTCCATCCCCGATACTGTTCAGCGTCGTTGCGAGGAGCTGCTTCTGCTCGTAGAGTGTCTGTTCGAGTTTGTGGCGGAGGAGGGCGATTTCAATAGCGGCGTGTAACTCGGGTTCCTCAAAGGGCTTGAGGATGTACGCAAACGGCTCCGTGAGGCGAATCCGCGAAATTAACTCCTGATCCGCATACGCCGTGATAAAGACCACGGGGATGCGGAAATTCTCCCGGATTCTCGCCGCAGCTTCAACTCCGTCAATTCCCGACCCCAGGTGCACGTCCATCAGGATTACGTCGGGGGGATTCTCCCCCACGGCGAGCATGGCGTCCTCCCCTGAAGACGCCGTGCCCGCCATTGTATATCCCAATTTCTTCAAGCGGCTCTGGATATCCAGGGCAACAATGCTCTCGTCCTCCACCACGAGTATACGTGGCATCTTACGCTTCCACAAAGTTGCCTTTAGCTCGTTACCCGCCGGATGCTGTATCGTCCGTAACGCCCGTGCAGACCGGACAAATCGCCCCGGCTGGGTCGGCCGAGTCACGTACCCATCCCTGCGTGTCCAGAAATTTTTCCACTCAAATCTCCAAAAATGGGGCACCGGAGTCAATTCCACAAAATCTGATTCTCATGTCAGAAATTGTGGAACTTTTCTTGTAGGAATCTTCCTACACGAAATACGGCTCAAAATCGCAGACTCATGGCGGCTGGACATTTCCATGCCCGGCTAATGCCGTATATAACTTCTCGTCACAATTCGCGACGGTTGCAGAACTTTGAGAGTTCCTTCTGATTTTTGTACATTCATGATCATGAAAGAAGTTTCTGTCGGCATCCTCCTGCGAGAAAAGACCGTTCTTGCCGGCCAACGTAAACGGACGGCACATTATCCGTTGAAATGGGAGTTTCCCGGAGGGAAAATTGAACCGGGCGAAACTCCCTCTCAGGCCCTGGTCCGGGAACTGCACGAGGAACTCTCCATTATCGCGTTACCAGGGACAGAATTACTTCGTCAGGACTGGAAGTATGGCGACTTGTCCTACCGTGTCTACTACTTCCTGGTTCCCTCCTTCACCGGAGAGCCCACAAACAATACGTTCGAGCAGCTTGCCTGGCTTACGCCGGATGAACTGCTCCATATGGATATTCTGGAAGGAAACCGGGAAGCGGTTCAGCGCCTTGCGGTGATGATGAAAAGAGACCCTCTGTGAAAGCAGAGGCAAGGCCCCGGTTTCACGCAGCGGTGTTCCACTGGTACAAGAATCATGGCCGAATACTCCCATGGAGAGGTGATCAGAATCCGTACCGTGTGCTCCTCTCTGAGGTAATGCTCCAGCAAACACAGGTCAGCCGGGTTCTGGAGAAGTATCCGGTCTTTCTGAAGCACTTCCCGACTCTCCCGGCACTGGCGAGAGCGCAACGGGCAGATGTGATACGTGTCTGGCAGGGGATGGGCTACAACAACCGTGCAGTCAGGCTCCATCAATGTGCCCATATCATCTCCGGCCGGTATAACGGACGATTCCCCGTTACCGAAAAAGAGCTCAGGGAACTTCCTGGCATCGGAAGATATACCGCACGAGCCGTTCTGAGTTCCGCTCTGGGTATGCCAGTTGCTGTTGTGGACGTGAACATCCAGCGTGTGTTTTCCCGGTTTTTCTGGCGCATGGACACAGTTGCCGAAACGGTTCATCTGGGCATCGTTGAGGCCTGTGCTGCCGACCACTTTCCAACGCAGCGAGGGTACGACTGGAATCAGGCCCTCATGGATCTGGGGGCCACGGTATGCACCGCACGGGCACCGCGGTGCGGGGTCTGTCCCGTTGCACCCTGGTGCAAATCACGCACGAGTATGAGTCGGACGGGCCCCGTGCAGATGAAACGGGAGCCTCTATTCTATGGCGTCCCGGAACGAATCTACCGCGGACGTATTGTCAACCGGCTCCGTGCAGTCAACAACGGGCATACCATTACTCTAACATCGCTTGGAACACATATTCTGACTCGATATACAGGGCGGAACGAGGCGTGGCTCCGGCGCCTTCTGGAACGGCTGGAACGCGATGGACTTGTCCGGCTCAGGAAACGTGGCGCGACAACGAGAGTGAGCCTTCCATGAAGTCTCCACGGTACGTGGCTCTGGAGGAAATTGCCGTCGCCTACAGTCGGTCCCGTAAGAGCATCCGCACCCGTTTGAAGGAGTTTGCAAATGTCCCTGCTGATGATGTGTTTTATGAACTCGTGTACTGTCTGCTCACCCCTCAATCCAGCGCAGCACACGCCGACAGCGCCGTGCAACTACTTCGCGAGGGTGAATTCCACGACCATGGTTTTGACCCCACGGACATTTTACGCCGGCCCGGGGCTTACATACGATTTCACAACACCAAAGCACGGCGGCTGCTTGCTGTTCGCACCCAGTTTGCCGCCATTGATGCGGCGTTGCGTGCGGCCCCGGCTGACGGGGAAGGAGCCTCAACAGACGGATTACAGATACGCGAGTGGCTCGTGCGTCGCGTACACGGACTGGGAATGAAAGAGGCGTCCCATTTCCTCCGTAACATCGGATACAAAAATCTTGCCATCCTGGATCGGCACATCCTGAGGAACCTCAGGTATCATGGTGTACTTAGTTCTGTGCCCTCCTCCATGACCACACGGCGATATCTGGACATCGAGACTCGTTTTCTTTCTTTTGCCGCAACCGTGGGCATCCCGATGGATGATCTGGATTTGCTTTTCTGGAGCAAGGAAACCGGAGAAATCCGCAAATAGAGGAAGGGCCGAAGACGATGCAATTTCTTGTGCTGGGTGCTGGTATGATGGGAAGTGCCGTGGCATATGACATCGCCACAGCCTCAACGAAAAACACGGTGATGCTTGCTGATATCGATCTGGACCGTGCCACAGCGGCGGCCAGGGCCATCGGTTCCAACGTGACACCTCTGTGCCTGGATGTGCGCGACGCCGAAGCGTTACGCTCTGCCCTGCAGGGGTGCGCTGTCGTCATCAGCGCGGTTTCCTACAATGTGAATGAGCACATTACCCGAATGGCCATCGCCGCGGGCGTCCACATGTGCGACCTGGGAGGAAACAATGATGTCGTCGATCAGCAACTCCATCATGACGCTGAAGCCCGGGCGCGGAACGTTACCGTCATCCCCAATTGTGGGCTGGCTCCGGGTCTGATTAATGTCCTTGCGGTGACCGGCATCCAGGAGTTTGATTCCGTCAAGACGATCCGCCTGCGGGTGGGAGGTTTGCCCCAGCATCCGAAGCCGCCTCTGCAGTATCAGATCGTGTTTTCAGCGGAAGGACTGCTCAACGAATACCTTGAGCCTGCTGAAATACTGGACCATGGCGAACTCCACACTGTACCGTCGATGACAGGCCTTGAGGAGATCCACTTTCCTCCGCCGTACGGCCGTCTTGAAGCATTTTACACGTCAGGCGGACTCTCCACCCTTCCCCGGATGCTTCGCGGCAGTGTTCAAGATCTGGATTACAAGACAATCCGCTACCCGGGACACTGTGAGAAATTCAAACTTCTCCTGGACCTTGGCTTTGCCGCGTCGGACCCTCTGGTGGGTGGCGGGGGCATTCGCACGTCGCGTGAGCTCTTTACGGAACTCCTGAAACGACGCCTCTTTTCGGACGATAGCGACGTGGTCCTTGCCAGAGCCACGCTTACGGGAGAAAAAAATGGAAGGTCGCAGACTCTTGTGTATGAATGTGTGGATGCGTATGATGAAACTACACGAATTACTGCAATGATGCGCACGACGGCCTTTCCGACAGCCATTACCGCCCTGATGCTTTCCGGGGGGGTCATCACACAGCGGGGTGTGATGCCACCCGAAGCATGTGTCCCCGGTCAGCACATGATCCGTGATCTGGCACAGCGCGGGGTTGTTATCTCATCACGTTTTGTTAGCGAGACTACACGATGAATGTGTTTCCCTTATCCGTCATGATCAGCACCCGGGATTCTGTTGAGGGCAGGGATGTGCAGCACCAGTATATTGTCCGCACCCGGCACCCGCGCTGGGAACTGGTGCGGATTCTGGTCCGGGCCATGTTTGAAATCCGTTTCCGGTAAATGCAAATGCCTCCCTCACGACAGCCTAACACTGCAGGCAGAGATTCGGGCACAGTCCGGCGGGCCCTTTCCTCTCTGTTCCTGGCGCTGTTCCTGTCGCTCCCCACCCTTCTGAACGCTCAGGAGAATACTGTCCGCATCATCGTGGACCAGGATCCCCAGCGCAACGCCGTGATCGGCGTATTCCGGACGCGGGGTATTCTCTACGCATCGTTGACAGACCTGGCGCAGACCTTTCAGGTGACGCCGTACGAGAATCACGCTACCGCAAAAATGGAGGTAAAACAGGGCCCATACAGAATCAAGGTCACCGGAGGAAGTCCATTTGTAGTCGTCACCGATCAGGCCCAACGACAGACCATTTACCAGCTTCCCACAAATGTATTGTATGCCGCGGGATCGTTTTTTGTGCCATTGCAGTCGTTCCTTCCCTATTTCTCTCTTGTGTTCAACAAGACGGCTGTTTTTGACCCGGCGACACATATCCTGCGCGTCGGTTCGGAACCCTCACTGTCCGCATTTGATATCCCAACCGTTTACCTCGAACCCAAGTCGAACGGCATGCTTATCCGCATCTCCTCCACCAAACGTGTGGAAGATGTGGAAAGCTGGCTGCGTCAGGATGGCTGGCTGTATGTTACGCTGGTAGATGTAAAGGCAGACATCAATGCGATTAATGCCCTCAAGGGTTCCGGGATCGTGAAAGATATCGTTGCGATTCAGTCTCCCACGTCCGTGCAGCTCACCTTCAGACTCTCAGGCAAGATTGCAGCGTCAGAGATCCTTCGTGAAGAAGGCACGCAGGATATTCTGGTCTCCGTTCGCACCCACGCCGGCGCCGAACCTCCGGCATCTGAATCCCGGACGGGAAACGCCGGGGGGAAGCCAACCGTAAATCCTCCGGAGCGGACTGCCTCTCCGGTTTTTTCACCGGATCTTGCGGAACGGAGAAAACGGTGGGATCTTGACGTGATCGTTATTGATCCCGGTCACGGGGGGCACGATCCCGGCACTATCGGGATAAGTGGTGTGTATGAAAAAGATATCGCCCTGGCGATCTCGCTAAAACTCGGCTCCTTGATCAAGAAGGAACTTCCCGATGTCCGGGTGGTGTATACCCGCTCGAAAGATGCGTTCGTCCCGGTCTATCACAGAGGCCAGATCGCAAATGAAGCGGGAGGGAAACTCTTTCTCAGTATTCACTGCAATTCCACACGGCGTAAACCGAGTCCGATACGCGGCATGGAAGTGTATCTCCTCCGGCCGGGGCGAACTGAGGAAGCCATTGCCATCGCCGAAAAGGAAAATGCCGTCATCACACTGGAAGAGGGATACGAAAACCGGTATCAGGAACTGACGGACGAGAATTTTATACTTGTGACGATGGCTCAAAGCGCGTACATGAAATCAAGCGAGGTACTGGCCAATCTTGTGCATGAAGAGGTGAAGAAAGTACGGGGACTTCAGAGCCGCGGTGTCATGCAGGCTGGTTTCTATGTTCTGGTGGGCGCCGCCATGCCAAACATTCTTGTGGAAACGGCGTTTCTCTCAAACCGGGAGGACGAGAAATTCGTAAAGAGCAGCGCCGGTCAGCAGAAAATCGCCCATGCGCTCTTTCAGGCGATCCGCCGGTACAAGGCCGAGTACGAAAAACTTCTCACGGGTGAGTAATTTGCATCCGGACCGATTTTGGTCTATGTTCTACGTATGGTTATGAACAAAACGGTGGCGGCATATTTCGTCTTTCTTGCGGGAGCCTTACTCTGGTGCCTGCTGATCCTGGTGGCTCCTGTGCTGGCTCATGCCGGAGGTGAAGCACGGTTCTGGGCTGATGCGCTCTATGAGGCCTTTCACAGGGTATGCCATCAGCTGGATACCCGATCTCTCCATTTTTATGGCGAGCCGCTCGTTGTCTGTTCCCGGTGTGCCGCAATCTATTTCGGATTTCTGGCTGGCACCCTGTTCTATCCGTTGATCCGTGATGTGCGGCGTCCGGAATCTCCATCCCGGAATCTGCTCGTGATTGCCCTGGCACCGATGCTGCTCGATGTGCTGCTCGGGATAACCGGAATCTCGGATGTCACCACGCCCACCAGACTCCTTACGGGCGGATTGTTTGGTTTGTTGATACCGTTTGTCGTTCTTCCCGTTGCCCTGGGCGCCGTTCAGGAACGAACCGCCCGCCCCCCCACCATCGAACACCAAACGAAAGGATTTATCGATGCCTGAAAAACCGAGCAAATTGATGCCCGCCCTGTATGGCGGTATCATCATTGGTGTGATTTCGGGGGTTCCTTTTCTCAGTTTCGTTAATTGTTTGTGCTGCGCCGGCGTGATCTTTGGCGGAGTAATGGCCGTGTTCTTCTACAAGAAGGACCTTACTCCTGAAATGCCTCCGCTCACGAACAATGATGCGCTGACGGTCGGGGCTCTGGCAGGTTTGTTCGGAGCCCTGTTCGGCAATATCCTCGCAGCCATCTTCCTGTTCACGATCGGCAATGTCGCGGCAGAAGCCTCGTATCAGGCAGTGTTGAGTATTTACGACAGTCTGGGATTCCTCGAACACATGCCCCCCGATGCCATAGAACAGATGGAACAAAGCATGATGGAGGGAAGTCTCTCTCCTGTCGCCGTCATCACGTCATTTGTTATTGATCCGTTGTTTGGTCTGCTCGGCGGTTTGATCGGCTATGCGATGTTCAAGCCCAAGACGGAGACCACACCAGAACCCCCTGCGAAAGTCTAGTCCGGGATAACACCCGGGAGAAAGCAGCCGATTGCAGCGACGGAGTGAACCATGTACTTTTGTCCACCTGTCCTGCCACTGCTTGCTTCCGGGTGTTGCCCATTTTGGGAGTCTCCTCCCCGTTGGGTTTCCGCTACACTCCACGGCCTGTCAGGCCAGGCAACGAGACGCGTTCGACATCCCACGCACCGTATTCATTTCTGCGGAACCGTATTCTCGCTTCTCCTGATCCGCCATGCAGCGTTCTGGTGCCCCCCTGTATCCCCGTCCAGGAGATGACACAATGTGCATGGGCATGATCTCCGTGTACCTCGCACGTCGTCATACCGAAACAATGCCCAGTGAATGTCATGATGCGTGAAAAGACCGTCTCAAAGCACTGCATCAGGGCCTGCGCAGCAAGGTTGCCGCCGATCGCGGAGGACGGGGCAAGGTGTGAACACATCCGCCAGAGGGACGCCCGGTCACGCATAAAAAATGCCATAAGAAAATCCTCCATGGCGGATCGCACCTCGCCGGCTTCGTCCGGGTGACACTCGTCATACAAAAACGTGTGCAGCATCCCATCAATGCGGATGTCCTCCATCTTCTCGTTCAACAACTCCTCAGTGATAAACCGGTAGGCCTCGGCATCGGACACCGGCCTTCCAAAATGAACCACGATGTTATGTGCAAGAAGATGTTCGAGCAGAAGTTCAAGTTCTGCTGAGAGGTCTTCCGGCGGGATCGAGGCGAGCGGTCTGACAGCCGGATGACCCGCAAACGCGCCTACTGTCGTTTCCCGGTGTGCAGAAAACTGCCGTTCAAATTCGGCGATATACTCCAGCCAATCCCCTTCGACCTCCGGTGGCAACCGGATATCGCCTTGATAAATGCGGACATCATGCCGTTCCTCCAGAAGCTGCCTCTTTTGATCGTTCAGGGCACGCTGAATTCGCTCTTGGTTACCATCCATCGCCGGGTCCTGTGAGGGAAATGTCAGAGGCTGCATAATCTCTTACAGGATTGTCCGCCGATTTCCGAACCAGCGACAGTTTTCGCGGATTTGGGAATGGAATTCAGGTTTTGCCCCTCAAATTATCAGATTTTTTGATGATTTCTGGGTTGGCATAAAATCTGCTAATCATAGATATAGATTTTTCCGGCTATCGTCCCCCAGGAGAGCCAAAGTGGAGTTTACGGAGGTAACAATGACAGATGTCCATTATAGCATCGGTGAGGCGGCCGACTTACTCGGCGTTTCTGTCCCTACACTCAGGCTTTATGAGCGGGAAGGACTTGTGCTCCCCATCCGCAAATCATCACGCCACCGCCGCTATTCGGCGTCTGATCTCAATCGTATCCGGTGTTTGCGGGAGACCATCAATCAGAAAAAAGTCAGTATTGCCGGAATCAAACGGCTTTTCGCCCTCATCCCATGCTGGCGAATCCACAACTGTTCGATACAGGAACGTGAGGCCTGTCCGGCCTTTCTGGACGGGGGAACACCGTGCTGGTCCGTTCTCTCGAAACCCGGTTCATGCGGCACGGCTGACTGCCGGTTATGCCCGGTGTATAATCAAGTCGCTGATTGTAACACGCTCAAACGCACCATCATTAATCTTACGACTGTTTCGGACTCCACTCCATGAATGCTCTTTCACGCAGAAAATTCCTGAAAATATCCGGTGCCGCCGCTGGCGTGGCCGCCGCCGGGACAGCCGCCATGCGGGCGGCGGGGACACTGACGTCACGCATATCACCATCAGAAAAGGGACTCCGCACAGTACCGACTTTCTGTGACATTTGTTTTTGGAAATGCGGAACCATTGCCACGGTTCGAGACGGGGCCCTCTGGAAGGTGGAGGGAAATCCCCTTGACCCGCTCAGCCGCGGACGTTTGTGTCCCCGGGGTACCGGTGGCGTCGGCGCCCATTACGATCCTGATCGTCTGAAGGCGCCTCTTCTGCGTAAACGAAATCGCGGAGAAGAAGAGTGGGTGGAAGTAACCTGGGATGAGGCCTTTGAATTCATCGCGCAGAAAATGCAGGCCATCAAGGAGCGGCACGGGCCGGAAGCTGTTGCACTTTTTAGCCACGGCATCGGTGGAAATTTTTTGAAACATATGATCAAGGCGTACGGTAGTCCGAACATTACAGCACCTTCATTCGCGCAATGCCGCGGACCACGTGATGTGGGATTCCGGTTGACTTTCGGCGAAGACGTCAGCTCGCCGGAACGCACCGACATCAGGAACGCACGCTGTCTCGTCCTGCTCGGCAGTCATCTCGGCGAAAATATGCACAATACTCAGGTCCAGGAGTTTGCCGATGCAATAGGTGAAGGCTCGACGATCATTGTCGCTGATCCGCGGTTCTCCATCGCCGCCGGGAAAGCAAAGTTCTATCTGCCCGTCAAACCCGGCACCGATATGGCGCTTTTGCTGGCGTGGATGCATGTTATCGTATCCGAGCGTTTGTATGATCTCGACTATGTTGCACAACACGGATTTGGTTTTGAACAGTTTGCCGCCTCGCTTGCACCCTTTACCCCCGAGTGGGCATATCCCGAAACAGGAATTGAGCCCGCGCTGATCGTTACAACTGCGCGGGAAATGGCGGCACACAAGCCCGCAACACTTGTCCATCCGGGCCGCCACGTTACCTGGTATGGTGACGACGCCCAGCGCAGCCGCGCAATCGCACTGCTGAACGCACTGCTCGGAAGTTGGGGACGCAAGGGTGGGTTCTACACGCCGGTCAGCATGGACCTGCCTCCGTATCCGTACCCGGAGTATCCGTCCAGCCAGCGCGGAAAGGCAGACAATCCTGATCACCGGTATCCGTTCGCCCATGAGACGCTCACCACAGGTATTCGCGAAGCAACCATCACCGGAGAGCCCTATCCTATCAAGGGATGGTGGGTCTATGCCACAAACCTTCTGCACTCTCTTCCCAATGAAGCGGAGACCATCAAAGCAATTCAGAACCTTGATCTGATGGTGGTCGTTGATGTGATTCCCAGCGAAATCGCCGGGTGGGCCGATGTTGTCCTGCCGGAAACAACCTATCTTGAACGCCATGACGATCTGAACGTCGAATGGTTCCGCGAACCGTTCATCGCGCTTCGGCAACCTGTGGTCCCGGCTCCCCATGAACAGAAACCCAACTGGTGGATCGCAAAGCGGATGGCGGAGCATCTCGGGCTCGGCAGGTATTTCCCGTGGACTGATATTCAGGAGTACCTGCAGCACCGCCTTGCCGCCGGGGGATTTGACTACAAGAAGTTACAGCACGATGGTATCATCCTCGGTCCGAAGCAGCCGATCTATTTTGAGGAGGGGCTTGCGCCGGACTTTCCCACGCCCAGCGGAAAGATCGAATTCTACTCGGTCCAGCTGCAACAGGCCGGATTTGATCCGGTGCCGGTGTATCACAGACCCCCGGCTGGACCGCCGGGATATTACCGGCTCCTGTACGGGCGGGCACCGGTACACTCGTTCAGCAGAACCCACTCCAACAGAATTCTGTCCGACATGATGAGCGAGAACGAAATCTGGGTGAACACACACACCGCACACCGGCATACACTCAGCAACGGCCAGTATGTGCGCCTCAAGAATCAGGACGGTGTTGTCAGTAACCGCATAAAGGTCAAAGTCACCGAACGTATCCGACCCGAATGTCTCTACATGGTCCACGGTTTTGGTCACAACAGCCGCATGCTCAAACATGCCTTCGGCAAAGGAGCGAGTGATGCCCAGCTCATCACACGCTACGTCATCGATCCGCTTATGGGTGGCACGGCAATGAACGTCAACTTTGTCACCTTTGAACCCGGGGAGGCATAAGCATGGCACGATACGGCATGGTGATCGATACGGTACGGTGCGTGGGATGTATGGACTGCGTCGTGGCATGCAAAACGGAGAACGGCGTCCCAGAAGGATATGACCGGGACTGGATTGCATACGACACAACCGGAGCGTTTCCGACACTCCACACGGAAATCCGGAGTGAACGCTGCAACCATTGTGACAACCCTCCGTGCGTCTATTGTTGTCCCTGCGCCGCCAGTCACATCCATGAACGGGGAGGCGTGGTGCTGGTGCACCACGACAAATGCAGCGGCTGCAAAGCATGTATTGCCGCATGCCCGTATGACGCCCGGTTCATTCACCCCGAAGGTTACGCCGACAAATGTACGTTCTGCATCCATCGGGTGGAACGCGGACTTGACCCCGCATGTGTTGCCGTCTGCCCGACCCACTGTATGCATTTTGGTGATCTGGAAGACCCGAACAGCACCGTGAGCCGCCTGCTGACATCCCGTACGCATCACGCGCTCCTGACGGACGCCGGGACCAAACCGCAGGTGTGGTACCTGGATTAACAAATATCAAAGGGATAAGGAAGAACCATGCGTGAATTGGTGACAACACGGTCAAACCCGATGATCGATCCTGCTCTGCATATCTGGGGATGGGAGATCTCCGTGTATCTGTTCCTCGGCGGATTGGTCGCAGGCATGATGATCATCTCGGGATATTTTCTTTTCAAGGGGCGTCAGAAGGAGATGACCTGCTCTTGTCTGACACTCCCCATGCTGAGTGTCGCCCTGCTGAGTCTGGGCATGCTGGCGCTCTTTCTCGACCTCGCACACCGCTGGTACTTCTGGAGAATGTACATGACGTTTCAACCGGCATCGCCGATGTCATGGGGTTCCTGGATTCTGCTTCTTGTGTATCCCGCTCTCCTGGCAAATGCTCTGATACGTCCGCCCGCATGGATCGCAACACGTATACCCTGGATCACAACACTCTCAAAACGCGTGCAGGCGCGCAGCGCAACGGTGAAGTTTATCGGCATCATGAACATGCTGTTGGGGGGATTACTCGGTGTGTATACGGGAGTTCTCCTAAGTGCCTTCGGGGCCAGGCCGCTCTGGAACAGCTCCATTCTTGGCCTTCTCTTTCTCACATCCGGCCTCTCCTCCGCCGCAGCATTTGTTCACATCATCGCTTCGGACCCGTATGAGCGGAAACTTCTTGCCAAAGCAGACAATGGTTTTCTGACATTGGAACTTGTTATCATCGTGATGTTTCTGATCGGTCTCGTCAGCAGTACCCGGGCGCACCTGGAAGCCGCGCTTCTCCTGCTCTCGGGTCCGTACGCCCCGATCTTCTGGGTCTTCGTGGTTGGCTTGGGCATCATCATCCCCCTCGTCATCCAGTCCCTGGCAGTTAACCACAAGATCGCCCACACGCCGGTCGCCCCGCTCTTTGTTGTGCTCGGAGGATTGATACTCCGCTTTGTCATTGTCCAGGCCGGCCAGGTCAGTCACTGGACACGTACCGTTCTCACGAATTAAGGAGAGTTCTTTATGCAGGCAGATGCACAATCATTGGCCGCAGATCCGGTTGACGCGGCCGCTCACCATACGATTCACCGCACACCGCAGCCGTACATGCATCCGTACCTTGCGGGGTTCGGGCTTGGACTTGTCCTCCTCGCGGCATTTGTGATCATGGGACGCGGGCTGGGCGCATCAGGTGCATTCAGTTCGCTCGTCGCCGTCGGAGCTGATCTTGTCGCAACGGAACACACCCGGGCCAATGAATTCTACGCCGAGTACCTCGGCGACGGATCCAGACACCCTTTAATGGACTGGCTGGTTTTTGAGGTGGCAGGAGTGTTTGTGGGCGGCTTCATATCAGGCATTCTGGCCGGACGCATCCGCAAAGGCATTGAACGAGGCCCGTCTGCCACAAAGGGGAAACGTCTGTTCTATGCGTTTATAGGCGGCGGTATCATGGGCATCGGATCCAAACTTGCCAGGGGGTGCACATCCGGGCAGGCCCTCACCGGGGGTGCATTGCTGAATGTCGGAAGTTGGGCCTTTATGCTCTGTGTATTTGCGGGCGCATATGCCACAGCCTATTTCGTAAGGAGACAGTGGCTATGAACGCACCCTTGTATAAACTCGGCCTCTTCGGGGATAATGTAGGCCTTATCGTTGCGTTCGTTATCGGCATCGGTTTTGGGTTCTTTCTTGAACGCGCCGGCTTCGGCAGCGCGCGCAAACTCACGGCACAATTCTATCTGACCGACCTGAGTGTGTTCAAGGTGATGTTCTCCGCCATTGTCACCGCCATGCTGGGTGTCTTTTACCTCTCCTGGCTGGGCGTCGTGGATCTCACACTCGTGTACCTGACTCCGACATACCTGCTTCCTCAGATCATCGGCGGGCTTCTGCTGGGCGTCGGATTTGTTGTAGGTGGATATTGTCCCGGGACCTCATGCGTCGCCATCTCGACAGGTAAGCTGGACGGCGTGGTATTCCTTTTCGGCATCATCGCAGGAATCGTTGTGTTTGGTGAACTGTTCACGGTCGTGAAGGACTTTTACTACGCGATGCCCATGGGACAAATTACCATTCCCCAGATTCTGAACATCCCTTACGGCATCGTGGTCTTTCTCATCTCGCTGATTGCCATCGCAGGATTCGCCGGAGCCACCTGGGTGGAAAAAATGATGGCGACCCGGAAGGGAGGCCAGCCATCATGAAAACTGTTTTTGCGCGGTTGAACGCGACACAAAAGGCAGGATTGTTGGTGATTCTCCTGGGTCTGATTGCGGTCTTCGCCGGCAGTCCCTATCAGGGAACACGGTATACGGTCGATGCGCAAGAGCTTGCCCGGATTGTGGATGGAACAACAGACCATGTCAGCCCCGAAGAACTCGCCGACTGGATTATTCAGGGCAAAGCAGATTACCGGTTGATTGATCTTAGATCAGAAAAAGAGTATCGTGAGTATCATATCCCGGGCGCTGAAAATGTTCCCCTCACCACGCTGCCGGATCACGGACTCCAGAAAACAGAGAAGATCGTTCTCTATTCGGAAGGTGGTATTCACTCCGCGCAAGCATGGTTCCTGCTGAAAGCAAAGGGATTCCGGGGGGTCTACATGCTTATGAGTGGACTTGATGGATGGAAAGATAACGTCCTGTTCCCGAGACTTGCACCCGACCCGACACCCGCACAAACCGTGGCGTTTGGCAAGATGAAAGAGGTCAGCACGTTCTTCGGCGGTATGCCTCAGACCGGGACTCCTGACACGGCGCACGATCTCTCGCTGACCATGCCCAAACTGGAAATGCCCCAGTCAGTGCAGGTTGTTCCGGGAAGTGCAACGAAAAAAAAGAAAAAGGAAGGGTGCTGACCGCCAATGAGCAAGCTTCCAAAACGTTTTACCGGGTTTCAAAAGGCCTATCCCGACGTGGCCTCTGCATACGAGCAGTTTGGATCAGCGGTCCATTCTGCCGGCCCGCTTAACAACCGCACCCGCGCCATTGTCAAGTGCGCGATTGCCATCGCTGCGGGTCTCGAGGGCGGTACACACGCCCAGGTTCGCAAAGCTCTTGAAGCGGGAATCTCTGTCGACGAATTGCGCCATGTGGCACTTCTGGCCATGCCGACGATTGGATTCCCCTCCGCCATGGCGGCCATGAGCTGGATTGATGACCTGGCAGGAACAAAAAAGCCGCGCAAGAGATCACGGCGCAGTTGAACCGGAGCCTGTGTACTGTCAGCGGTGCAGTCCTTGCCGGAGGACAAAGCCGGCGGATAGGTCAGGACAAAGCATCGTTACTGTTTGGCGGTATCACCCTGCTTGAACGCTCCGTCCGCATACTGCAGTCGGTGGTGGCACCGGTGGTCGTGGCAGGCGGCCAACCTCATCGTTATTCGCTGCCCGGAATTCCCTGCCTTGGGGATGCCATTGCTGATTGCGGCCCTCTCGGCGGCATCCTCGCTGCGCTGGAAGAGACCAGCGCTGATGCCGTTATCGTGCTTGCATGTGATCTTCCCTTTGTCACTCCCGGCCTCATCCGCTCCCTCAGTCTGCTCCCTTCAGCATCTCCCCTTGTCATCACTACCTCGGATGGCATTGTACAGCCCCTGTGTGGACGATATCCATCCTCTCTGAAGGCCACCCTGCGCCGGTTTCTCATGAGGGGTGATCGAAAGGTTCTGGACTTTGTTGAATCGCAGAAACTTCAGTATCTTGTCATAGCCGATACTCATCCACTCTATCAACCGCGTTTGCTCATGAACATCAACACCCGTGAGGATCTGATTCGTGCGGAGGCAGACGTGACGAACAGAGAGTTCTGATTGTATGGGCACTCCTCCCTCCCCCCGCACGTCCTCATCTCTCCCCCCACTCCGGTGGCAACGCGCTGCAATGCTGGGAAGTCTCTGGGCTGCAAATGAAATCGTTCTGGGGAGTTTTCTTCACAACGTCGGTATCCCATTCACCGGAACATTGCTCGCGAGCATCGGCGTAATGTTGCTTGTTGCCGGCCTGCGTCTCTGGGACGATCCGGGAGTGATCTGGCGAGCGGGTGTCATCTGTTCGCTTATGAAGTCGATATCCCCCAGCGCGGTAATTCTCGGACCGATGATTGGTATCCTCGCTGAGGCCGGGATCGTGTATGTCTTCGTGCTTCTGTTTCGCCGTTCTCTGGCAGGCTGTCTTCTTGGCGGCATGATCGCCAGTGTGACGCCAATTCTCCAGAAGATCTTGAGCATCCTCGTCGCATACGGAATGGATGCCGCACGCATGTACGCATCGCTGTTCACGCTGCTTTCGCAACGGCTGGGATTTACAGACGTCGATGCTGAAGGTGCCCTCTGGATACTCGCCGGCGCGCAGACCATCCCCGGAGCTCTTGCCGTTCTGGCAGGGGTGGCTGTCGCACGCAGAGCCCGCGCTATGCCCCCACAGCAGAGCCAGCCATCGTCCGATGAAACAGCTCTTCATGCGCTGCACAGCACGGCACAACCACATTCACTCGCCGCTTTGATTTTCCATATCATATTCATCGTGGCGGGGCTGACCCTGATACCGTTCCTCCCGCAATTGCTGACCCCTGTTCCCGTTGCCGTGTATCTTCTCGGCGTTCTGTTCTGGTACCCGGGCCTGCGCAAAAAGTTTGCGCGCGTCCGATTGTGGGTGGAGTTCGCTGCCGTTGCCTTGCTTGCCGGATTGTTGCTGGGAACTCTGGCACCAGGAGGTATGGGCACGTGGTGGACCGGATTACTCAGCGGGGTTGTCATGGCTGCCCGTGCGACTCTCGTCGTGGCTGCCTTCAGCGCCATAAGCATCGAGCTCAGAAATCCGGTTGTTGTCAACTGGTTTCTGCAGCGCGGCCTCGGCACGGTTTCCGATGCGCTCCAGGTTGCGTTCCGCGCTCTGCCGGCCATGATTCAGTCGCTTGGCCGGCAACGTAATGGCCTGCGGCATCCTCTCCGGGCGTTCAGCACCATGCTTGCTTTTATGCTTGCGCAGCTCGACGATTTATCCCGCATTCCTATGCGGGCCAGCATCGTTCTGCTGACGGGAGCACAGGGAGTCGGGAAGACAACCCTGCTGACCAGGGCCATTGCACATATGCGGAAGAATGGGCTGTCCGTTGGGGGAATTCTCTCGCATGTCCGCCATAGTGACTCTGTGCGAATCGGTTATGATATTGAAAATATCCTGACCGGGGAACATACGACGTTGTGCAGGGCGGATCATGGAGTCACCGGAAAGGTTGTCGGCTCTTTTGTGTTCGATGACGAAGGCCTTACCTTGGGCGCAAAGGCTCTGGCCTGGGATTCTGTGAGGGAATGTAGTGTTGTCATCGTCGACGAAGTGGGACCGCTGGAAATGCAGGGAGGCGGCTGGGCGGAGGCAGCGCAACAACTCTTCCGGATAGAGGAGAAGAAGATTGTTCTCGTCGTGAGACCCGGACTGGTGAATGACATTCAGGCAGCGTGGGGCTTTGTGCCGGAGCGCGTGTGGGATATGAAGAGTCTCGATGAAGAGGAATTCTTGCAGGAGGTAGTCCGCTGATGGGGTCGGACTTTTGCACCTTTTTGCATGATTGCTGCATCTCATAGATGACCATCTCTCTCAAAACTCGACAAAGGGTTCGTTATGGCATCCAAACAGGCGATTGTTAAACAGCTTGACGGCGTCACCTTCATGGCAAAGGGGGATTCCGGTCATTGGGTCTCCATGGACGGCCCCGAAGATTTCGGTGGGAGCAACGCCGCCTCCCGCCCCAAAGAACTTGTCCTCTTCGCCCTCGGGGGATGCACCGGAAGTGATGTGGCTGCCATCCTGAAGAAGAAAAGAGCCTCGCTTCAGGACTTTGAAATGATTATCAAGGGGACCCAGGCAGAAGAGCACCCGCAGGTCTTTACCGAGATCCACATCGAATACGTATTTTATGGCACAGGCATCATCCCTGCCGATGTCGAGCGGGCGATCGAACTCTCCACGACAAAATACTGTGCTGTCTCCGCGATGCTTCGCGCAAGTGTCAAGCTCACACATTCATATCGCATTGAGCCACCAAAGGGTGTCGTATAAGCGGACAACGGCGACGGCGTACCATGGCCGGCGCAAAGCATTTTTCTATCCTTACGGAATGCCCATGCACAAATTTAATCCTGATAATGCCCTCCGGCTCGAGCGTCCCGAACGGTATCAGTTACTTCCTCCGCAGGAGACTCTCCATCGTTTTGGCGTTCGTAACGGGATGACGGTGGTTGACATTGGGGCCGGAACGGGATTCTTCGCCCGGGCGGCGGCAGAACTCACCGGACCAGCCGGGCGGGTGTATGCCGTGGACATGTCGCCGGAGATGATCGCGTATCTCAAGGCCAGCGCCATTCCGGCACACCTGAATACGGTCCTTTCCGAGGAGTATACGATTCCGCTCCCGGATGGAACGGCGGATCTGACAGTACTGGCTTTTGTTGTGCATGAAACGCCAGATATTCTGCGATTTCTGGATGAAGCCCGCAGGATCACGCGGGCCGATGGGCACATGGTGATTCTGGATTGGAAAATGCAGGAAGAAGAGCATGGCCCTCCTGCGGACGAGCGCCTTGATGAGCAGGTGCTGCTGCAGACACTCTCTCCCCGCTTTGGAATAAAGGAACATGGCTCTTTGAACGCTTCACACTATTATGTTGTTGTACAGTTCTTAAGGCCATGACTATGCGCGTACTCGTTCTGGCTGTCCTCGGCATTCTCACGATAGGTACTGTTTTGATCATGCAAGATGATTCATCTGAGACCATTACCCCGGCCGAAGTACACGCCCTCATGGAGAGCGACTCTGCGTATCTCCTGCTGGACGTCAGGACTGGAGAGGAATTCGACGGCCCATCCGGACACCTGCGCGGAGCTATTTTGATTCCTGTGCAGCATCTCAAGGAACGGCTGTCAGAACTCACCCCTCACACACACAAGACGATCATCGCGATCTGCCGGTCCGGAAACCGGAGCGGATACGCGACAAGTTTCTTGCGTGACAGAGGCTTTCGCACCCTCAACATGGTCGGCGGGATGGTGAGGTGGAATAATGAAAAACGGCCCACCGTCCAGACGGAACATCCATGACCACAACCCAACTTGTCCTGTATGCCGCTCTGATTTTTATTATTCTCGTCTATCTCCGCAGGTTTTTTCTTACGCGGTCCATCAAAAGATATTCCGCTGTACAGCTTGCCGACCGGATGAGGGAGGGGGGGGTTGTGCTGCTTGATGTACGCACAGCGCCAGAACTCCGCTCGGGTACCCTCAAGGGAGCCGTGCATATTCCGGCCCACGAACTCAAACGCCGGGCCGATGAACTGAAGAAGTATACCGACAGGGAAGTTGTCTGTTATTGTAAAACCGGACGCCGGAGCCTGCTCGCTGCCGCACGATTAACGCAACAGGGATTCCGGGCTTCCCATCTGGAAGGTGGCATCATCGAGTGGAACTTTTCACAGCGACAGAAAGGATAAGACGATGAAGTACGGTTTTTCAAAGGCCGTGGATCTCACCTTCGATCAGGCTCTCGAGAAGGTGACCGTAGAATTAAAGAAGGAGGGGTTCGGTGTACTCACGACCATCGACGTGCAGGAGACGCTCAAAACCAAATTGGATGTTGAATTCCCCCGGTATGTCATTCTCGGAGCGTGTAATCCTCCGTTCGCGCACAAAGCTCTACAGGCAGAGGAAGAGATCGGGCTTCTGCTTCCCTGCAACGTGATCGTCTATGAGAAGCTGGGCAAGACCCGTGTCGCCGCGTTTGATCCCATGGTGATGAGCGTAATCCTCGGCAACCGTCAGATGGAACCGATTGCGGAAGAGGTAAAAATCCGTCTCAAACGTGTGATCGCGGAAATGTAACAGATCGCTCCGCATCACGGACGTTCAGAAGAAATAGAATGCGGCACAAAGAACACGGTTGTTCGCGGCAAGCGTAGCGTTTTCCACTTTCCCCTTGTTTTGACCGTTTGGCGTACCGTATCGGGCTGCAGTATGTTCGTATTCCGCTGCAAAACGCACCTTGCCCGTGTTCCAGACTATCCGCGGTGCAATACGGATTATGTTGTCGATATCGTTCCCCCGTCCGTAAGATGTTCCGGTGAGATTTTCATTCGCTCCCATATTTTTCGAGTATCCGGCAAATAGTGCAAGCTCCACATCCTTGCCCGCCGAAATCTCCCCCCAGCACGACCAGCTCTTTAGCCCTGAATACTGCTCAATTCCAGTCACCGTGTCGGCTGTTTTGACACCATAGCCACCGATCATGAGAAGATCGGAAAGATTTTCTCCATAGGTTCCTTCCGCTTTCACGGTCACCGGACCCAGAACGACCTTCGCGTATCCCAGAAAGGCCGTGCTGTGGATGGCAGCGTCAGTAGCGATATTCTTCGCCGTAACCAGACGGGGAACCAGCCTTTTCCAGTCGGCCCCGAAGCCGAGCAAGGTACCGTCACTCGAATATTGTAATTGCGCATGAAGATTTGGCACCACCGCGTTGCGGAGGTACGAGGAACTCAGCCCGGCCGGTCCGCTGCTCTGAAAATCCCGCTGTGACATTGCCGCGAGAATGAGCTTCACCCTATCGAAGGAATGGGAAAACCGGATTTGCGGATTTCTTGAAAACGCCTGAAAGGGCACGCCGGTATTAAAGGACACAACACCGGGATACATCTCCACCACAAACATGGGGTGCCAGAATTGCCCGATAAGAAGGGACGAGCGGTCCCAGTCCAGTTTCACATACGCATGCCGGATCCGGAACCCGCTGGCATCGGCATCGGACGTCCCGAAGAACTCTCCTTCGATCAATCCTGACGTCTTTGCACCAAGGGCATCCGGCCCCGTAATCCTGCCGAGGAGTCTGGTCTGAAGAGAGAGGATATTAAAGTTTGCCTTCTTATTGATGTCTTCTCCGAATTTATCGCGTACCACCGGTGACGGATAAAGCAAGAAATGCCCCTCACGGGCAGCAACGGTCTGCCGGGAATCAAAGATACAATCGGTCTTTACGAATCCGGAAAAGGTGATGCCGAATGTGGCCTGTTCCTGCTGGGCAGAAGCGACAACGGCAAGAAAACAGATACACGCCAGCGCAAGAAATCGTACACTCATGAATTCCTCTCGAGCGTTAGTCATAAAGATTTGTGTCCACACCGCAGCGGGGTTATTCTGCCCCGATGCCAAGATACGTTCGGAGTTTTTCCTCTTCAAACTTTGCTGCAGCCTCCGGCTCTTTGCTCATGATCGAAACAAGGTAGCCGACAAGGAATGCCGCGGGCATGGAAAAGAGAGCCGGGTTCTTTAACGGGAAGATCGCGGCGCTGTTGTGAAGGAGATCTACCCAGACCGTCGGACTGAGGACGATGAGCGTCACAGCCAATCCGGTGCCTGTAAGCACGCTGGCGACCGCCCCTTTCGTGGTGAATCCCTGCCACAAAATGGAGAGGAGAAGGGCGGGAAACGTAGCGCTTGCCGCGATGGCAAAGGCCAGACCGACCATAAAAGCAACATTCTGCCCCTTGAATATGAGTCCGAGCACGATTGCAAGAATGCCCAGGAAGAGGGTGGATGCTTTCGCCACGCGGATTTCACCGGCCTCATCGGCTTTCCCGCGCTTGACGACATTGACGTACAGGTCGTGCGAAAGTGTGGAAGCTCCGGAAAGCGTCAGGCCCGCCACAACCGCCAGAATGGTGGCAAATGCGACCGCTGCAATAAAGCCGAGGAAAAACTGGCCGCCCACCGATTCGGCGAGCAGCAACGCTGCCATGTTTCCACCTTTGTCGAAACTGCTCACCACCTCCTGGCTCACAAGAACCATTGCACCGAATCCGATAAAGAAGGTAAGAATGTAGAAGTAACCGATGAACCCTGTTGCTATAAAAACAGATTTCCTCGCCTGTTTTGCGTCTGGCACGGTGAAAAAACGCATGAGGATGTGTGGCAGCCCTGCGGTCCCCAACATCAACGCAAGACCAAGGGACAGAGCATCCCAGGGATTGGTCACAAAACCACCCGGTGACAGAACCTTGTCGGAATACATGACGGCTGCTTTTTCAAACAGCAGTAACGGGTTCATGCTAAAATGTGAGAGCGTCATGATAACCAGCAGCGTGGCTCCGCCGAGAAGTAACACGGCTTTGATGATCTGAACCCAGGTCGTCGCGAGCATGCCGCCGAAGAGTACGTAGGCGATCATGACGCACCCGACAATGATGACAGCCGCTTCATACGGCAGACCGAACAGCGTGGTGATAAGAGAGCCGGCGCCCACCATCTGGGCAATAAGATAGAATACGATCGTCATCAACGAACCAATCGAAGACCCGATGCGCACAGGCCGCTGTTTCAGGCGGAAGGCCACTACGTCGGCAAACGTAAATTTGCCCAGATTCCTGAGCGGTTCAGCAATGAGAAACATCACCAGGGGCCATCCGACAAGAAATCCAATGGAATAGATGAGACCGTCGTATCCTTTCAGGGCGACCATACCGGCAATCCCCAGGAACGATGCCGCGCTCATGTAATCACCCGCGAGCGCGAGTCCGTTTTGCAGGCCGGAAATACTCCTGTCGGCCGCATAAAATTCTGATGTGGTCTTCGTCCGCTTGGCAGCCCAATACGTTATCGCCAGTGTAATCATGACGAAAACGAAGAAGATGATAATGGAAGCGGTATTCACCTGACCGAGTGTTGACTGAAAAGTATCCAAAGCAAGTTCCTCCTGGTTCCGAAGAGTGGTGAGCACGGCCTATTGATGAAGTACCTTGTTGCGTAGTTCTCTCACTTTCGCGTCGTATGAACGATTCGCCCATCGTGTATAGTAACCGGTCAAGAGCCAGGCAAACAGGATAAGGCTTATGCCGATGGGAAGACCGAGGGTCAGGTATTCACTGATCTTATAGGACAGAAATTCTGGGAAGAATGCGATGGTGAGGATAAAACCGAAATATACCACCAGCATGACCACCGTCAGGACAGAAGATACCATAATTCTCTGCCTGACAAGACTCCTGAATTCATCCGAGTTGAGGATCTCCCGGATTTTCGATGCCTGTACGCTCATGGTGAATGCTCCTCTTCTGTTTTGCCGGTTTGGACGTACGTCTGTCACGTTTTTGATGTTCGGTTCGTGCTCGAGGAATATGCCTGAGAACTGATAGAGCCAGAGGTCGGGGAGGTCACCCGATATGGGGCGGAGGACTCGCTGGTCTCGCAGTATAGGGATTTTTTCTTGAAAACCCAACACCGTGTGGAAATGTGCCGGTAAGCACGGTGTGGAGGGGGCGTCCGGGCAAGGTATCAGGCCGATCGGCTCTCGGGAGACAGGACATCCGTAAAACTGTGCGTATTACCTGGCCACACCCTTGAACCCAAGACTGATAGCAGCCTTGAAGCTGTCGATTTGCCCCACCCCCCTTTTGAGCATCATGAGGTCTGACTCCGTACACTCAGCTGGATCGATCTCATTGTTTGGAGAAAGGTTTTCTGATATCAGCTTCGCCTGATGCCGGAACCGTATGCGCATCAGAAAGGAATAGAGCTCCGCGATGTCCTGATACGTCCTTCGTGAAAACACGTTCGCCTCGTAGAGGAGCGCAAGTCGGTCCAGTGTATTGGTGCCTGCCACCTGATGTTTCAGGGCATGGAGCCTTGCGCCATCGACAATGGGCATGATAACTTTCTTGATGTCAAACGGTCCCTTCAGCTTCTGGATACCATCCGGCAACTCCCATTTGATCACACTGTCGGACAGATAGAGAAAGAACGGATCATTTCCCGTTAGCACTTTTTTTACGTGAGTCTGAAGGGATTGTACGATTTCCTCGTTGCCATGGAGAAGACGGAAATCGAAGAAGGTTTTTGCATCGAGCAGATCCTGCGGGCTTGCGTTCGTCACCCAATCCGTAAAATACGTTTTCCATACGGCAAGTGGTTGACACCATTTCACGTTCTTCGCCATGATGCCACCCTTGCAAAAATGATAGCCCACGGTATCGAGCGCCGCGCAGACTTCTTCTCCCAGGCGCAGGAAATATGCCTGTGACTTTTCCCGAAGGTCGGGAGATGGGTCTTGATATACAATCGCATTGTCCTGATCAGTAAGGAGTGTTTGTTCCTTCCTTCCATCACTCCCGAGCGCGATAAAGGCGAACGGAACAGGTGGTTCCCCAAGATCGTCCATAGCCAGGACAATGATACGATGGGTGAGTGCCTGAGAGATCAGCGTGGTCACCCGCGTAACGTCGGCGACGTGCGCTCCCCTCGCGATAAGAGTCTGTACCAGGAACTGGAGTCTGGAATGATACTCTTTTAATTCACGGGCCGTAGAAAGAGATTCAATCCTCTGGAGGAAGTAGAGATACGAGGTATACAGTGCGTGCTGAATATCCCGTGCATGGACAATGCCGGCGGGTGTACCGTCGGTACGGTTGACCACAACGTGGGAAACATGTTTTTCAGCAAATAGCTGGAGGACATCGAACACTGTCGAGGAAGAAGGTACTCCCAAAAGCGGGGAGGTCATCACGGTGTGGACTGGATTATCAAGACCAACCTGAGGCGCCAGGACACGCTCCCGGATGTCACATTCGGTCACAATCCCAATTGCCGACAATCCGGTTGTGGTGACGAGAATGGCATCCCGTTGTCGGCGTGTCATAAGCTGAACAGCATCCCCGATTGTGGCCTGCATATCGCACGATGGATAGGATTCGGCAAAGGGCTGTACCGGTTGATGGAGCAGGAGGATGGAAATCTGAAGATCTGAAAGCAGGTTCTCGCGTTCGGTTTCTGAGCGCTTCTGCTCGGTGATGTCTTCCAGGACCCCGTCACACGCCAGAGGTTTTCCCTGTTTGTCCCGGATCAGAATGGCGGAAAGGGAGATGATGGCTTTTGCTCCCGTGAGACGGCGTACGGCGGTGATCCAGTTCCTGACGATTCCGGCTTCAAAAAGAGTCTCAAAGAATCTCCTTCCCTCGTGCACATCATCGAACAGCTCGAGCAGCGAATAGGTGAGGAGCATGTTCTTATCGGAGGCGCCAAGAATGTTTCCGGCGGCCGGATTCACTTCGAGAAATCTGGCCTCCTTTGTGGGCGCGGTGCGGAATACGCCGATAGAGAGCTGATTGGTCAGCGTTCGATACTGCTCCTGGCTGCTGTCAAGGGCGTCTTCGATTTGTTTGTGGCGGCTGATATCCTTGACACTCAGCACAATACCTTCCTTTTGTAGCAAGGTGATCGGCGAAATGCTGATGACGACATCCAGAACACCCCCGCTCATCGTCCGGAGTTTTGCCTCCACCTGCTCCAGCGCTGCCTCTTGTCCGGCTACGGGTCGAAATGTTTCAAAATCAAAGATGTTCGCATGGGGGACCGAAATGAACAGATCGCGGAACGGCACTTCGCCGGAAAAGCCCTCAGCATAACCGATCATGGCATACAAAGCCTTGTTACAGAAGACTTCCTGATCCGCCATGACCATGATCAAGCCCTCCGTCGAGGTTTCCACAAGCGCGCGGTATTTTTCTCTTGATGTATGCAGTTCCTGTTCAGCACGCTGCCGCTGGTTTTCTGCCCGGAGGTTTTGCCATGCAATGTACAGGAGCAGGATTGCAATAATGATGGAGATACCGATGGACATGTGAACCGTCTGTCGCTCCAACGCAGCGATTTCGGATTTGACGTCTTCAATGTAGATCCCCGTTCCGACAATCCACTTCCAGGGTGTAAACCCTTTTACAAAGGACAGCTTGGGAACGATGCGTGTTGAGTCGTCCTTCCACTGCCACGTGTAATCGACGTACCCCTCTCCGGCATTTTCCACCGCTGCCACCATCTCCACAAACATCCGGTTTCCGTATGAGTCGTCATACTCTTTCAGACTCTTTCCGTTCAGATCAGGACGATAGGGATGCATGATCATGACCGGATCATGGTCGGTTATCCAGAAATAGTCTTTACCTTCCTTGCCGTATCTGAGCAGTTTTATCTGGTTCACCGCCGATTGCTGTGCCTGGTCCCGTGAAATCAATCCCCTCGTCTCCCGATCATGCCATTGCTCCAGGATGCTCCAGGCAGAATTCGTCAGCTCCCGGATCATTTCGCGCTTTCGTCCATAGATGATCTCTTCGAACTGTGGTATCAGGACGAGAAACAGAGCGGTGATGAAAAGGCCGATTGTAAGGAGTGTGGGAAGGAGGGTCCTGACGATGAATCGTGTTCGATATCCGCCGGAAGTTTTCATGCGTAACTTTCCCGTGGAAAAGGGAGGAGCCATGATGTGACCGTTACGAAACACAGGTCACTGAAGGGCACGGCGTGCTTCATGTAAGGGCACCACCGTGATGTGTCGTTTCTCAGTATCCAGTATCATACAACCGTTTGCACGTGACGTGCGTGCAACACAGGGGGCAACGATCCATTGGGGACCTTCGAACAGCTGTACTGTTCCAAACGGATGCAGAGTCATTGTATCTTCATTGACAATCAAACACCCCTCGGGATGCCCGTGCCCGGAAATTCCCAGGTCACAGCCCTGCTCACGGACGAATTGGAAATGTTTTTTCAGATGAAAAGCCTGACTGGGAAAGAAGATCGCAGATCCGGATAGGTCGGGATAACAGAAGTGTGAAACGAGGCAGGAGAATCCATCAACCCGCAGACACTCCGTTTCCTCCAGGCCCTGGAGATACTCCAGCGAGGCCGGACTCAGCGCTGGAGGCAGTTCGTTGTCTTCATAGAGCCAGATTCGATTACGGGCCCTCTTTTCGCGGATCGTATACGCAAGATCGTACCAGTTGGCACCGTATTCAAATCCAGCATTAAACCGGGGCACCCTTCGGATTGCGTACAGGTCGTGATTCCCCGCAACGGCAACACTACACCGGCTGCGAATCTGGGCTATACATCCTTCCGCATCCCGGGCTCGAATGTATTGATAGAAAGGAAGGGCAAATCCGACGATGTCGCCAAGACAGACGATCTTCTCACACTGGTATTGGGCCAGAACCTCCAGAGCGAGATTGAGGCTCACAATGTCTTCGTGTATATCCGCCAGAAACCCTACGATCATGAGATTGCCGCGGCTGAGGTTGGTCTATCGCTGGAAAAACCTACAAAAGGGCATCCTGGTAAGCAAGCAAATACTCCCGAAGTCAGCGCAGGCATCGCGTCAAAACGGGCTTCGGACACTTCTTGCCTTCCTCGTAACCTTCGGCGTAAACTCCTTACCCGCGTCCCTCCGCAAGCCAAAGTAGTGCTGGATGGCCCGGACGGTCCGTTCCGACGCACGGCCATCACCGTACGGATTAACAGCGGTTGCCATCCGTTCGTACGCCGCCTGGTCGTCCAGCAACCGCCGCGCATTAGTATAAATCTTCTCTTGATCCACACCGACCAGTTTTACGGTGCCAGAGCGGACGGCTTCAGGGCGTTCAGTCTTGTCGCGAAGAACAAGAACCGGTATCCCCAGGGAGGGCCCCTCTTCCTGGACTCCACCTGAATCACTGATGAGCAGATACGCACGTGCCATCACATGCACAAAATCCATATAGTCAAGCGGCTCCATTAACACAACATTGGGCACGTTCTTGAGAACCGGCATAACCGCTTCCCGTACCATGGGGTTTTTGTGGACCGGGAAGAGAACAAGGGTATCGGGTGATTCCCGGGCAATCCGCCGCAGCGCCAGGGCAGCACCCTGCATGGGCTCACCCCAATTCTCCCGCCGGTGCATGGTCACCAGAATGATACGACGCTCGTCGGACGCTGCACGCCGCAACGCAGAGGTGCTGAAAGTATGTTTCTTTCTCACAGCGAGGTGTAACGCATCAATCACGGAGTTTCCTGTGATCCGAATGGACGACGCAGGGACATGTTCACGCAGGAGTGCTTGCCGCGCAGTTGCGGTGGGTGCAAAATGCAGGTCGGCGATCACACTCGTGAGCCTCCTGTTCATTTCTTCCGGAAACGGCTGGCTCTTGTCGTGTGTGCGTAAGCCGGCCTCCACGTGACCGACCGGGATGTGCCGGAAAAAGGCCGCCAGACTCCCGACAAACGTCGTGAGTGTGTCACCCTGGACCAGCACCATCTCGGGCCGTTCCTCGACCATGATACGATCCAGCGTTTCAATGGCGTTGCGCGTAATTTGCGCAAGTGTCTGCCGCGGTCGCATGATGTTCAGGTCGTGGTCCGGCGTAATCCGGAACACATCCAGCACCTGATCCAGCATGTGCCGGTGTTGCGCCGTTGCTATCGTGACCACGCGGCACCACGTGCGCTCTTCTCGCAAGCGGAGGATGATAGGAGCAAGCTTGATTGTATCCGGCCGGGTTCCAAAGATCACAGCGATGGTTTTTTTCATCGGCTTTCGTGAGATGATGGCCACGAGTAAAGAAGATCACCCTTGTGTTGTCGGAAAATGTCACGCCGTAAAAATACGGAAGATACAGGAGAAATGCGCAGGAATGTACAACGAGTGGTATTGTGGCTCACTGCGGGCAACGAGCAAAGACGCCCTGATTGCAGCAGTGATCCCGCAAAACTGTCTGCAACCACGGCGTCTTCGTGGCCGATCTTTGTTTTGTCTCGCCCCTCCACGGCCTGCATTTCTGGTTCAAGCGTCCGTTACAGGGTGGAAGGGTCGGTCAGAACGCGCTAACGAAGCCAACCGTGAATTTGTTCGCCTTGGCTTTCATGTCGTGCGTGAACTCACCAACAAGCCTGAAGTTCCGGGCGAGAAGGTATCCGACATGACCGGTTATGGTCTGATAGTCCAGGCCGGGAGCCTCGGAATCCACCCAGTTGTACAGGGCCGCTCCATACCAGCGCCCCTTATCGCCACCCGGCGTCACCGTCAGTTCCCCAAAAGCACCGCGTGTTTTTATCCGGTTTCCGGCGGACAGATAGAAGGGGTTATCGTCGCGTCGTTCCATGTATTGCACGTTCAGTTCGACAGATTCTACTGAGACGGTGAAGTCCGGTCCGGCCATCCAGAGTGAATTTGTTCTGTCGCCGTCAGCTTCACGGCCCCAATACCCAAACACCCCGAGACGGAAATGTTCGCCGAGATCCTGTGAAAGCCGCAATGCGGTGTTCTTGTATTTGTCGTTGTCAAAATTTCGCGCCGCATCTGCTGAACCGATGCCCGAGCCGTTCAGCACTTCCACTATGATGTCTGTACCCGTGGGGAAACCATACGTGAGCATGATCCCGCGGTCGTATGTGAGATTTGCGGAGGATCTTCCAGGTTTCACTCGGTAGATCTGGTAATCCTCCAGCGTCAGGCGTAATTCCCGTTTGAACAGGGGGTCTGACACCTGAAACTGCCCCAGGTAGACGTCCAGTTCACTCTTGAAGAGATTGTTGAACATGACGAATGCGTCCTCGAGCCCGGCCACCTCGCCCCGTTCACCAAAAAAGAAATAGAAATAGTACGACACATCCTTGGCGATCTGGCCGCCCGAAAGCAGTTTCACCAGGTACGGCCATTGTATGTCTGTCCGTCCCACCGATCCCGGTTGCCAGCGCGCATATCCCTCAAGGCGGACTGCAAACGGCAGTTCACGCAACAGCATGAGTTGATCATCTCCGGTTTCGCGGTATTCCCGCGGCGCATCTTTGTCAGCCAGAACAAAACCGTTCCCGGCAAATTCGTCGCCGTACGGTTTGAGTTTCGGAGCAGGAAGATGGCAGGTGTTGCATGACATGTTGTATTTCCGGGCAAATGCGGGAATTGCACATGCGTCCGAAACGCTGAGGGCAAGAAAGCCCGCGGCCAGAACCACTGACCCAAGATATCTGCTCATTGTTGTACTCATGGCAATATGGTCACCTGTGTGGAATGGGTATTAACTTCAATGATCTCCGCTTCTTCCATGGGAACACCGAGGAATTCTGCGACCGGGGCGGGAAGTTTCTGATAGTTCACGGTCGCCTTCACCGCCAGCGGCCCCGGTGCGCATTGTATCGGGACCGTCCAGGTAAAGGTCTCGAGTTTTGTTTCGCGCGGGCCAATCCGGTAATCGGTGGACTGAGACGCAGTATTCCATTGCATGATGGTCATGCGGCCCTGGGGATCAAGATACGGAAGGCGGAAGATCCTGTCTCCCAAAGGGATACCGTCGCGCTGGATCCCCTTGAAGTCGGGAATGTCCAGCGGAATGCCCATGTCCTGATAGGCAAGAGTATTTGCAGCGATTGTGTATTCCTCTCCGGCAAATCCCTTCTTGTCAACCGGCAAGTGATAGACCGTTCCTTTTGCATCCACCGCTTCCACATGCAACCACACCATCCGCTCTTCGGCGGAACCGGAGGGGAATTTGTGGCCGGTCTTCTGATTAAAGAGCGCAACGGTAAACTTCATCCGTTCGCCCGGCTCGAGCTCACGAATATCCGGATGAATCCGGACCTCGATGGTGCCCCGTACTTTGCCGGGATCATGAGCGCCATGAAACAGATGCTGCCATGCATCAGTGACCGTCTCGCCCATTTCAGCCAGCTTTCCCTGAGCCTTTGTCATGTGACAGTCATGGCACCGCACACCCTCCTTGGCATACGGTCCTTCTTTCCATTCAAGGTGCGTGGACTTCACCCACACTCCATACGGGCTTTTTTCATTGTGGCAGGTTCCACAAAACTCGGCCTTTGTAATAAACTCTGATTTTTGGGTTTCGTGTGATGGAGACTCCAGATTGCCCCTGCGTCCGTATTTAACGGCGCCGGGCTCGGAATAGTAGTTGAAGTTGAACGGGATGTCACCTGAAAAGCCCGTGATCGTGTGGCACACGTCGCACGAAACCGATTCGTTTGCCCGGCTATTCTCCTCCGGCTTCGGGGGCGGCACATCACCCGCAAGAAAAGCCATCGGGGAATGACAACCGTTACATCCGGCTTTCACCTCGGCAACCTTGGGATCTTTTTCTGCATGCGGTACGGCCAATTTGAAATACTCTATCTCATCCCAATGATGGGTGTAGGCCTGCGACATCATTGACTGGCTCCACTGCTGATAAAAATCCACGTGACACGATGCGCCACAGAACTCAGGCTTCTCAAACTGTTCATATTTTTTAGAACCCAGCGCTTCATCTCCAGCCTTTTTCTGCTGCGCGAAGCCGGCGGAACACAATGCCGAAACAATCAAGAACACCATGATCTTTCTCATTCGGGGTGGCCTCTCATCAATAGGTGGTGGGATGCTTGATGGGAAAGGGTTAATGTAAAATATGACACAAAGCAAGTGCCAGAGCGAAACGGCAAATTCACTAAAAAAAGCCCATGATCTGTCCGCCAGATCCGGCAGGATTCGCAAACTTGAGAATATTCGTGCGGCTGAGGCCCGTGCGAAGGAGATTGCGGTTGTAGGAAACCAGGAGTGTGAATGAGAGATTTTGCTGGATCGGGCCCGGAAGCCGGGCTCCATCATCTCCGAATCCGCAACGGAGTGCCGGTGATGGTCGGTGCGACCACGTGCGTGAACCGGAAGCACCTCCCGGGTCTTCCAGCCCCGCGGGTTATTCCGTCGGGGCGGAGAAACCGCGTTACTTTGTGTCCAGAATAATCGGGAGCCCGTCTTTCCCCGATCCAACGATCACAACTTTTGTATTCGGTGAGCTGGAGAGTTTTTCGGTTGCTTCGATCCCTTTCCACCTCAACAGTTGTTCGCTGATCCCCGCGGCAACAATTGTCTGGAAATCGGCAATACCTTTCGCTTCAATCCGCTTCCGGTCTGCTTCCTGACGTTCTTTTAACAGGATGAACTCCATCCGTTGGGCTTCCTGATCCGCACGCTGTTTCTGTTCGATTGCTTCCGTCAGCTGTGACGGGAGTGATACATTCCGGAGGGGTGTGGCTTCGATGAGTACGCCCCGCACGGCCACGGTTCGGGCCAGTTCTTCCTGTATTGCCGATCCGAGGCGTTCACGTTCCGTGGAATAGAGAGCGCTGGCCTGGAAACTGGCCGTGACAGACCGACTGTGAGACCGGAACTGCGGAATTAGGACGATGGTCTCGTAATCACCGCCGGCAATTGTCTGATATACCCGCGCTGCCGAGTCGGGATTCAAGCGGTAGAGCACGCTGATTTCCAGTCCGATGGTGAGCCCTTCACGCGAAAGCACCTGCATCGCTTCCTTGTGCTCCTGAGTTTGCGTCGTGAATTTGTGAACGCGGGCAAGCGGATTCACCAAATTGATGCCGGGCGGTAATGTCCTTTCCGACACGATCCCGAAAACGTCAACTACCCCAACGTGTCCGGCCGGAACCTGCGTAAAGATCTGTGAGATTGCCAGCAGGCTGAAGACGACGAGCCCGAGCAATGACATGCTGACGAGAGAACGGAAGGACGGATTGTTTTCCTTCACCTTACGTGCAGCGCCGCGCCACGCGAAAAGCGCAACGATGACAACCAGAATACTCAGAATAAACAGCATACAGACTCTCCCTGTATATGGGACAAGTGAATGTTTCGGTGTAAGGGCAAGAGAAATACACGCGGGCGGACACCTACCCCGGTGTACGCCGGACCACAAGAATCGTCATGTCATCTGCAGCCGGTTCGGCTCCCTGATGTGCGGTGACAGCGGCAAGGATGGCATCCCTGATCTCCGCTGCGGACTTGTTCCGGTGTGTCTCAAGAGTATCTACCAGCCGTTTCTCGCCGAGCAGTTCCTGACGATCGTTGGTGGCTTCGGGGATGCCGTCGGTATAGAGCACCATCACATCACCCGGACTCAGGGTGACCGTGTCCTCATCAAATGTAACACGATCAAGAATCCCAAGCAAGGTCCCTCCTGTCGAAAGGTACCGGAGAGGCCGGATTGAGGAAGAGAGGATGGGCGGGTTGTGCCCTGCGTTGCTATAATAAAACGTATGGTTCCGCGTGTCAAGAATTCCATAGACGAGCGTCACAAACTTCTCGGGGGATGTGCTGAGGACCAGGCGTTCATTCAACATGGCAATGCAGGACGACGCGCTCGCCGTCTCGTGCGCGACATCGCGGACGGATGCCTGAATGTGTGCCATCAATAATGCTGCGGGAAGGCCTTTGCCGGACACATCGCCCATGCTGAGTGCAATCCGGTGGGAATCCAGACGGATAAAATCATACAGATCCCCCGCCACTTCCCGTGCCGGGAGGGCCGTGGCGGCAAACTCATATCCCGGGATGGCCGGGACACCTGCAGGCAACAGACTCATCTGCACCTCGCGCGCCGCCAGCAGATCCCGTTCGATCCGGATTTTCTGACGTTCCTGCTCCACGAGGCGGGCATTCTCCAGTGCAATCGCGGCATGAATGGAAAGCGCATTCATGATGTGCGCATCTTCGTCGGTGAACACGCCCTTTCGTTTGTTCAGTAACTGAAAGACGCCGATGATGTTTCCGCTCTTCGTACGAATCGGCATACAGAGAATCGAACGGGTCCGGTATCCGGTCTGCCGGTCAAATTCCGGATTAAAACGAGGATCGAGATAGGCATCGGAAATATTGATGGTGTCACCTGTGGCCGCAACGTACCCCGCGATGCCCTTCCCCACCGGGAGACGAATGGTCACCCGGCTGGTCCCATCGAGTCCCTTTGCAACACGTGTCCACAATTCCTGCTTGACCTCATCCACAATGTACACCGTACCCCGGTCGCCGTCCACAATGCCGAGGGCGAGGCCCAGGAGAATGTCCAATAATGTGTTCAGATCAAGCGTCGAGTTCAGGCTCTTGGCCGCCTCGATAAGGCGCTCAAGCGTCCGTACCTCCTGCCGGTTCCGTTCGTTCTTGCGGTTGGATTCCGCAATATAGTGGTAATTCAGAGCGCGCATCCGGATACTGAGAACCTGCAGCAGTCGTATTGCAAGGGCTGGGGATTGATGCAGCAGCTGTTCAAAATCAGGCTTGTGAAGCGTATAGGCCAGGCAACGATCCATAGCCGCCACGCGGGCTGATCGCGGCCGGCATGCAATCGGCTCGAGCTCGCCGAAGCAGTCACCGGGGTGCAGCAACGCCAGGAGTTCTTCCTCGCCCTGAAGGGGTTGCTTGGTGATCCTTACACGCCCCTCCACCAGAAAAAACACCTCTTCTCCGTACCCTTCGTCCTCAATAATCGTCTCGCCGGGAAGGTAGGTGTGCTCGGTGAGTTTCTGTTCAAGAGCGCGGAACTCGTCATCCGAGAGGGTTTCGAGCAGCACATTGTACCGCAACCGGTTACGGCTGGGTGAATCGATACTCGTCGTCATGGTGATCCGCAACATAATCGCATCGGCAGGGAAAGTCAAGGGAAAACGCTGCCGCCCGCCTTTTGCTTTTCCCCTTACCTCTCTGTATTATTACTCTCGTAAACTGTTTCCTCACACACCCCTGGAGATCAGATGGAACCTCTGAAGCCTCCCCGTTTAAAACCCGGTGCACTGATCGGCATTATCTCTCCGGCAAGCCGCATCGCTGATCCGGCCCGCATTCAGGCAGGTGTTGGCTACCTTGAAGGCCTGGGATACCGGACCATGATCGGGAAAAACGTTTTGAACTCCTATGGATACCTCGCCGGAACGGACGAGGAGCGGGTGGCAGATCTCCATGACATGTTTGCCCACCCTGAAGTGAAGGCCATATTGTGTGTCCGGGGCGGCTACGGTACACCCCGGCTGCTCTCGTTGATCAACTACCGGCTCATCGCCCGTCATCCGAAGATTTTTGTGGGTTACAGCGACATCACCTCCCTGCAGCTGGCGCTCTGGAAGAAATGCCGGCTTGTCACATTCCAGGGACCGATGGTGGGGGTGGATCTGGCCGATCCTCTGGACAGCTTTACCGAAGAACTGTTCTGGAGGGTGTTGAGTTCCCCAAAAAGGGCCGGTCAGGTGGTCCCCGCGGGCGAGCCCGCTGTTGCTGTACGGGAGGGAAAGGGATCAGGCCGTTTGCTGGGGGAAACCTCGCCCATCTTGTCGCCATTCTGGGAACTGTACATCAGCCGTCCTTCGAGGACTCCCTTCTCTTTCTTGAAGACATCGGTGAGGAGCCGTACAGGATTGACCGGATGATGACTCAGCTCCGCCATGCTCGCATCCTGGACCGTGCGAAGGTCATCCTGGGAGGCCAATTCACAGATTGTGCCCCCAAAGACCCCTCAAAAGCTTCTCTGAGCATCGATGACATCTTCCGGGAAATTGGCTCCGCAATCCCCACACCGTTCCTCGCCCGGCTACCGTTCGGTCATGAAGCGAGGAAGATTACCATCCCGATCGGAATCCGCGGTCGTGTTCATGTTGGCGCCCATACGCTGGAATATCTTGAAGGGGCTGTGCGTTGAAGTCTGGTTGAATCTCTGCCAGAATTGTGCTACACTATAGTGTTATGCTCAATATTGCCGTGTTCGGGTCGGGGCGGGGATCCAACTTTAAAGCGATCCTGGATGCAATCGAGCACAGGCAATTGCCGGATGCTCGTGTTGTCCTGGTGGTGAGCAACAATTCCGACGCCGGTATACTCGACCTCGCACGGGCTGCCGGACTCCCGTACCGCCACGTGAGCCGGAAACAATACCCCTCGGAAGATTTGTGTGCGACAGATATGCTTGCCGCCCTCCACGCAGCCGAGACGAACCTGATTGTTCTTGCGGGATACATGAAGCACCTCCCCGCTCAGATTATTGCAGCATTTCGTCATCGTATTATAAATATCCACCCAGCCCTTTTGCCCGCATTTGGCGGCAAAGGGATGTACGGACTTCGTGTTCACCAGGCCGTTCTGGATTCTCACGGGCCTCTGACAGGGGCAACGGTGCACATTGTGGATGAAGAGTACGATCATGGACCGATTGTGTTGCAACGGACCGTCCCCGTGCTTTCGTCCGATTCACCCGAAAGTCTTGCTTCGCGCGTTCTTGAGATGGAACACCATCTCCTTCCCGAAGCCCTGCGCCTTTTCGCAGAAGGAAGAATCCGGATCGTTGAGGGTCAGACTCACGTTCACATCGATCCTCCACAGGAGTAGTGGTGCCACGCATCCGTCGGGCCCTGATAAGTGTCTCTGACAAACGCGGACTTGTCGCATTCGCCTCCGTCCTCCGTACCATGGACATCGAAATTCTGTCCACGGGCGGAACGTACTCGTTCTTGCGAGAAGCCGGCATTGAAGTCCGGCAGGTGTCCGACGTAACCGGGTTTCCCGAAATTCTGGACGGCCGGGTGAAAACGCTCCATCCGGTGATTCATGCCGGGCTGCTTGCGGTGCCGGATAATCCCGAGCACGTGCGCCAGCTGGAGGAACAGAAAATTATCCCCATCGAGATGGTAGTCGTCAACCTCTACCCGTTTGCCCGGACGATCGCGCGTCCGGACATCCGCTTGGATGACGCCATCGAGCAGATTGATATCGGTGGACCGTCGATGGTGCGCTCCGCTGCCAAAAATTTCCGGCACAAGGCCGTCATCGTGAACCCCGATCGATATGAAGAGCTCGGCGAGGAACTCCGCGCACACGACGGGTGGGTTACTGAAGAGACCTGTTTTTCGCTCGCGCGGGAGGCCTTCCGGCATACTGCGGCATACGACGCCGTGATTGCAGACTATCTTGACCGGACCGCGGGAGGTGCAACGGCATTTCCGGACACCGTAACCTTTTCTGCTCCGCGCGAACTCTCCCTTCGATACGGCGAGAACCCGCATCAGCAGGCCGCGTTGTACGGGCAGTGGGGTTCGACGTTTGAGAAACTGCATGGCAAGGAGTTGTCGTTCAACAACATTATGGACGTCTCCGCCGCGGGCGCTCTGCTCGCCGAATTCGATGAAACGGCAGCCGTTATTGTGAAACACACGAATCCCTGCGGAGTCGGGACGGGTTCGAGCCTGCAGGAGGCATACGAGCGGGCATTTGCAACAGACACAAAATCTCCCTTCGGGGGAATCGTGGCCGTCAACCGTCCGCTTGATCTGGCAACCGCGGAACGTATGAACCAGATCTTTACTGAGGTAATTATTGCGCCATCTTTTCCCGAAGACGTTCTCGCGCTCATGCGGAAGAAGAAGGACCGCCGCCTCATCCGGATGCACGGAAACCTTCGTGGTCGTCGTGACCCGGATGTCCGGAGCGTTCCCGGAGGATTTCTCGTGCAGGAATCTGACGATAAACCTCCGGAGACGGAAGGATTCCGGGTGGTAACGCGTCGACACCCGACAGAGATCGAACGTCAGGCTCTTCTTTTCGCATGGCGAGTCGCAAAGCATGTAAAATCCAATGCCATTGTGTACGCCGGGCCGGACCGCACGTTGGGCATCGGAGCCGGCCAGATGTCACGCGTTGATGCCGCCCGAATCGCCGCGCGTAAATCGGCCGATGAAGGGCTTTCGTTGCAGGGGTCGGTGGTGGGATCGGATGCGTTCTTCCCTTTTGCCGACGGGTTGCTTGAAGCCGTCCGCGCGGGATCCGTTGCGGTTATCCAACCCGGCGGCTCAATACGGGACGAGGAAGTGATTGCCGCCGCTGACGCACACAACATAGCCATGATATTCACAGGGATCAGACACTTCAGACACTAACGCCAATGGGTCTATTTTCATTTTTCTCAGCCGATCTCGCTATCGACCTCGGCACCGCCAACACCCTCATTCACATGAAGGGAAAGGGTATTGTGCTCAATGAGCCTTCCATCGTGGCTTTTGATCGGAATACCAAGAAGATCGTCGCCATCGGAACGGAAGCCCAGCAGATGCTGGGGAGAACGCATCGGGACATCCGCACCATCCGCCCGATGCGGGACGGCGTGATTGCGGACTTCGAGATCGCCGAAGGGATGTTACGTGAATTTATCCGGAAAATTCACGCCAACTGGATGCCCAGCCGCAGAATCGTCATCAGTGTGCCGAGTGGTGTAACGGAAGTGGAAAAACGGGCCGTTCGTGATGCCGCGGAACATGCCGGGGCAAAAGAAGTCCACCTCGTCGCCGAACCGATGGCTGCCGCAATTGGCGTCGGGTTGGATGTGGAGGCTGCAGTCGGAAACATGATTGTGGATATCGGCGGTGGGACCACCGAAATCGCAGTCATTGCACTTTCCGGCATCGTCAACGAGGAATCCATCCGGGTAGCCGGCGACGAAATGAACAATGCTATCATCCAGTTCTTCAAAAAGAACCACAACATCCTTATCGGCGAACGAACGGCCGAGGCAATCAAGTGTGAGGTGGGATCCGCCATGCCGCTGAAAGAAGAGATTACGATCCGGGTTAAGGGGCGTGATCTTGTTAATGGTATCCCAAAAACGAGCGAAGCCAGTTCTGTGGAGATCCGCGAATCCCTCGGCGAACCGATCGTGCAGATCATCGAGGCAGTCAAACTCACCCTCGAACGAACCCCGCCTGAACTATCAGCAGATATTCTTGATCGTGGTGTCATGCTCAGCGGGGGCGGGGCGCTGCTCCGCGGCCTTGATGAGCGCTTGCGGCTCGAGACACAACTCCCCGTCCATGTCTCTGAAGATCCTCTCTCTGCCGTCGTGCGGGGCACCGGCCGCATACTTGAGAACCTCAACAGGTATTCAAAAGTGCTCCTGAAGAGCAAACGGTATTAGCGGGAACGAACAGGAATTCTGCAGGAGTCATGCTCAAACGCGTCTACGATACCGCTGTTCTTTTTAAGGAATATCTCCTCCTCGCGCTGTATCTGCTTCTCTCCATTATCCTGATGGCTGCAAATTCAACCAACCAGGTCCGTGCCATTCGCGGGCATGTGCTGGGTGTTGCCGGTGTTGTCCAGGATGTGTTCGGCTTCGTGCCTGACTACTTTACCCTGCGGCAACAAAACCGGGCCCTGCGTGAACAGAACCTCACACTCTCAGACGAGGTGAACCGGCTCCGGGAATCAGCACTTGAAAACATACGGCTCCGGCAGATGTTTGGTATGCTGGAACGGTCGGCCTTCCGATATGTCAGCGCGCAGGTGGTCGGAACCCACATCCAGGCGCTGCGGAACAGTGTGACCATCAATGCCGGAACCGAACATGGTGTGCGTGTGGGAATGCCCGTCGTCACCGATCATGGACTCGCGGGAAGAGTTGTGTCGACAAGCAGCGAGTATGCTATTGTGCAGTTGCTCCTGCACAAAGATCTTCATGTAAGCGCCCGGATCCAGCGGAGCAGAGTGAACGGCATTATCCGGTGGTCCGGTGGGCGGACCCTGCACTTCTCGCATGTCCCGAAAACACTTGATGTCAGGGAGGGGGACGTCGTCATCACATCGGAATTCAGCAGCCTTTTTCCCGCCGGCATCCGTATCGGCCTTGTACAATCCACGCGCCAGCTTGCCGGTGAATTGTTTCAGGGGATTGCCGTCGCACCATCGGTGGATTTTGACCGGATGGAAGAAGTGTTTGTGGCCATGGTTGTCCCGGATTCCGGCCGGGTCGCCCTTGAACGCAGGATCAGGGAGTAACGACGCTGCCTATGACCCGCCCACTGCTTCTGATCGTCATCTCTCTCGCCGTCCTTCTCGTTCAAACCACGGTCATCCCCTACGTGGCGGTCGGCACCATCGTCCCCGACCTGCTCCTCATCTGGATTGTATACCTCGGGATTACGCGCGGACACGTATCGGCTTCCACGGCGGGTTTTTTCCTGGGACTGATGATGGATATTCTTGCAGGTGCAGACGGGATGCTGGGACTCTCTTCATTAACGAAGGTCGTAGCGGGTTTTATCGCCGGCTACACCTACAACGAAAACAAGACCATCCAGACCCTCACATCGGCCCAATTCCCCCTCATCGTCGGCGCCGTGGGTCTTATGCATAATCTCCTCTATTTTGTTATCTTCCTTCAGGGTACGGATATTTCCTGGAATAGCGTAGTGTTGCGGCACGGCATACCGGCCACCGTATACACTGTTCTCGTGTCGTTGTTTCCCATGTTTATTTATGCGCGGCGTTATCGCTCCTGACCATGGCTTTACAGGATGACATACACGTTTATCGAAAACGGCGGACTCTCTATGCGTTCATCGCGCTGATGATGATGCTCTTCCTCGGGCGCCTCTACCAGCTACAGCTTATCTATCGCGATGAGTACGGGAAAAAATCCCAGGAAAACAGCGTCCGCATCATACCGAAAGAACCGGTACGGGGGTACATGTACGACCGGAACAATGAGCTCGTTGTGGATAACCGTCCGTCGTTTACCGTGACCCTGATGCCGTACGAGTTCGACAAGGCCACCATCGGATATCTGAGCCGTACACTTTCACTTGATACGGCGTTTATTCAGGAACGCCTCAAGCGCGGAGAACAGTATTCGTGGTTTGCCCCGGTCAAGATCAAAAGGGACATCGATTTCCGCGAACTCTCCACCCTCGAAGAGAACCACGATCGCCTGCCGGGTGTTGACTTTCAGATAGAATCGAAGCGCATGTACACCACGTCCGCACATGCCGCACATATCCTCGGCTATACCAAGGAGGTCTCCGAGTCGCAGATTAAGATTCTCGGACGTGACTACGTTCCGGGCGATGTCGTGGGATCATCCGGTCTCGAGGGCGCATACGAACGGACCCTGAGGGGGGAGAAAGGTGCAGAGTTCAGCACCGTCAACGTTCGCGGGCAGGTCATCGGTGGTTTCGAAAGCGGGAAACTGGATGTACCTGCGGTCGACGGCAAAGATCTTCTTCTGACCATGGATTTTGGCCTGCAGGCGTTTGCAGAATCGCTGATGACCGGCCGCCGGGGGGCGGTCGTTGCGATCGATCCGCAGGATGGCGGAATTCTTGCTATGGTCAGCGTGCCGGATTATCACCTCTCCGTCTTCAGCGGCGTCACACCACCCCAGATCTGGCGCGCAATGAATGGTGACGAGGCAAAACCGTTATTTAACCGTGCGACCCTGACTCGCTATCCACCCGGATCGACGTACAAAATGGCTCTCGCGATCGCCGCACTCGAGAGCAACACGGTGACACCATCGTGGCGCGTTACTTGTACCGGTGCGTTCCGGATGGGGAACAAGGTATTCAAAGACCTCCATGTCCATGGCTCCGTGGACATGATTACCGCAATACAACAATCGTGCAACGTCTATTTCTATCAACTGATGCTGAAGACCGGGCTTGACGAGTGGTCCCACTACGGCAGGGAACTGGGTTTCGGCATGCTGACCGGCATTGACATTGCTGAAGAAAATCCAGGGTTGTTGCCGACCACGGCGTATATGAACAGACGATACGGGCCGTCCGGGTGGACGCGCGGATTCCTGCCAAGCCTTGGGATCGGTCAGGGTGAACTGGGGGTTACGCCCCTGCAGATGGCATGTTATGCAATGGTCCTCGCAAATCAGGGAATGTATCACCAGCCTCACGCTGTGCGGGTCGTCATCCAGAAAGAGGAACCTCGCATCGATACCCTGACATTCCAGAGCCGCCGGCTGAACGTGTCCGCTGAAACATGGAGAATCGTTCGCGAAGGCATGCGCCGGGCTGTTGAGCTTCCCGGCGGCACGGGCGGACTTGCCCGCATCAAAGGGAACGAGGTCGCCGGAAAAACCGGCACCGCCCAGAATCCACATGGTCTCGATCATGCGTGGTTCGTCGGGTTTGCACCCTTTGACAACCCCAGGATAGCCATTGCCGTGCTTGTTGAAAACGCGGGGTTTGGCGGATCGTATGCCGCTCCCATCGCCGGAATGTGCATGGAACGGTACCTGTACGGGCGACTTGTGCGCAGCAATCCGCTCCCGCTCCCTCCGGCCAAACAGAGTATTGCAGGAAGCCACACCGTCGCGTCGCCTGTCCCGGAAGGACAGTAAAGCATGTGGAACTACATTAAACGGCATTTTGATCTCCAGATAGGGCTCACCACTCTGACGCTTGCGTTGATTGGCTTGATCGCTATCTATAGTGCGACCTACGATGCACGCGCATCAGATATCTTCTATAAGCAGGTCGCATGGGTTCTGACCGGCAGCGTATTGTTACTTATCATCACATTCATACCCTTTCGCCTGCTGCAATCCATTTCCTATCCCGCGTATTTGCTGTCCCTCGTGATGCTGGTCATCGTACTCCTTCTCGGCAAGACCGTTTCCGGATCCACAAGCTGGTTTAGCATTGGATCATTTCGTATTCAACCGTCGGAATTCGCGAAAATCTCCACCGTGCTCGCCCTTGCGACATATCTCTCCCGTTCCGATGTCTCGCTTCGGTCCACCCGCGGACTCCTGACGGCGGCCGGGATAGTGCTTGCCCCTGTCGCACTCATCATGCTGCAACCCGACTTTGGCACGGCAATTATTTACGGAGGGATGTCGTTCGCTCTGCTGTACTGGGGCGGAGCATCGCGCTTCACCCTCATCGCTATTGTCGCTCCGATTGCTGCTGCCCTCGGGGCTTTGCTGGGCACGACACCGTTCCTGATCGTTGTCGCCGTGTTTGGCATCCTGATCTACATCACCAGGGAACATCTGCTTGTGGCGGCGGTGGCGTTCTCGTTGATGGTTCTTGTCGGCATCTCGGTACAGTTTATCTACGACGGGCTCAGACCGTATCAGCAGAAACGTATTGATACCTTCCTTGATCCCAATGCGGATCCTCTGGGCGCGGGATACAACATCCTGCAATCGAAAGTTGCCATCGGCTCGGGCGGATTAACGGGAAAGGGCTATCTCCGTGGATCACAGACACAGTTAAACTTCATTCCTGAACAGTGGACGGATTTTATTTTTTGTGTCCCCGGAGAGGAGTTCGGATTTTTGGGTGCGGTGAGCGTCTTACTACTGTTCGGGGTGCTTATTACCCGTGGCGTGACCCTCGCGTCGATTGTGGGGAGCCGGTACAGCAGTTTTGCTGCTATTGGCCTTACCGCCATACTCTCAACACACGTCTTCATCAACATCGGAATGGCCCTGGGCCTTTTTCCTGTCATCGGTGTACCGCTGCCGTTTCTCAGCTATGGGGGATCGGCACTGCTTTCAAACACGATGATGGTGGGCATTCTGATGAATCTGTACACCAATCGCAAAGAATACTAATGAAGAAATCTCGCAGATCCCTCCGACACCCTCTGGAAATCACACAACCCGATCTCCGGTGGCGATGCACGCCTGCAATGATCGGCGTTGACCATGTTGAGGAAGTCACTCCCCTGGAAGACATCATAGGCCAGGATCGGGCGTTGCGGGCGCTGGCGCTGGGATTGGACATTCAACACAACGGCTACAATGTCTTCGTGACCGGTCTCTCGGGGACCGGCCGGAAGACCACCATCAGGAGGCTCCTCCAGGAGATTGAGGGGCGCCCCGCACAGCTTACGGACAAATGTTATGTCCACAATTTTCGTGACCCGGATTCTCCCATTATGATTACCCTGCCGGCGGGCAAGGGCATGGCATTTCGTAAGGACATGGCGGGGTTCCTGACCGAACTCATCAAGTCCATCCCCGCCGTTTTCGAAAGTCGCCGGTACGCAGAACAGCGCAAAACATCCCTTGAACATTTTCAGCAGCGGCAACGAAGTGTTTTACGGGAATTTGAGAAACGCGTTAAGGAACAGGGATTCGAGGTAGTGCAGGTGCAGGCCGGCGGTGGAACCAGACCGGAAATTGCCCCCGTCTTTGAAGGAAGTCCCACCACCATGGAGCAACTCCACGCACGTGTTGATACTGGCGAGCTCACCGTGGAGGATCTGAAACGCATGGAAAGCCAGCATTCTGAACTCGAAAAGCAGATGGATCTCGTCATGCGCGAGATGCGTAATATCGAGCGGAAAGCCAAGAAGTCCCTGGAAGAGCTCAACCATAGAATTATCGTTCCCGTCGTCGAAGAATCACTGGAAGATCTCCGCCAGCGTTACCCCGTACAGCGTGTGGCGGAATACCTGAACGACGTCGAACGGAATATCCTTGAGAATCTACAGAGATTCCAGCAGCGCGAGGAACACCAGCAGGCTCTCCTCTCCCTGGGATCCCCGAAGGAAGACGACACGTTTCAGGAATATCAGGTAAACGTCATTGTTGACAATACCGATACACCGGGAACTCCGGTGATCATCGAGACAAATCCACGATTTAAGAATCTTTTCGGCACGATCGAGAGAGTTGTAGACCGGAACGGCTTGCTACGATCCGATTTTACGCAGGTGAAGGCGGGATCAATGCTCAAAGCAGACGGCGGCTATCTGGTCATCAACGCCATCGATGCTCTCACGGAACCCGGCGTATGGAACACTCTCAAACGCGTCCTGCGGAATCGTCAAATCGAAATTCAGTCCTATGAAACCGGATTTTTCGGGGTGAGTTCGGCACTAAAACCGGAATCGATCGATATTAATGTGAAAGTTATCATGGTCGGGGATTCGTACATTTACCAGCTTCTGTTCGGACTTGACCAGGATTTTAAGAAGATTTTCAAGGTGCGGGCCGATTTTGATGTCGAAATGGCTAACGATGCAAAATCGATCAACTCCTATGTTTCCTTCATCAAGACCCTTTGCGAGCAGGAAAAACTTCTTCCGTTTGAAGTGGATGCTGCCGCGGAAGTGATTGAGTATGGGGCGCGTCTGGCCGGACAGCAGAAAAAGCTCACCACCCGGTTCAGTGTGCTTGCCGATGTTCTTCGTGAAGCAAGCTACTGGGCGGAAAAGCAGAACGCCCGGCGCGTCAGCGGAATGCATGTGCGCACGGCCATCCACGAACGTATCGAACGCGTGAACATGCTTGAGGAGAAAATCCAGGAGATGATCATGGATGGCTCCATCATGATCGACACGCAGAAAGAAGTGGTCGGACAGGTAAACGGACTTTCCGTGTATCAACTTGCAGAGCACGAGTTTGGACGGCCGTCGCGTATTACGGCCAAGACATCACTCGGGCGCGCCGGCATTATCAATATTGAACGTGAAGCATCAATGAGCGGACCTACCCATAACAAGGGAGTGCTCATCCTGAGCGGCTATTTGCGGTCGAAGTATGCGCAGGATAAACCGCTCGTGCTGAGCGCAAGTCTTGCCTTCGAGCAGTCCTATTCCGGCGTTGACGGGGACAGCGCTTCGTCAACAGAAATATACGCTCTCCTCTCGAGCCTCTCCAACCTCCCCCTGCGACAGGATCTGGCGGTCACCGGGTCCGTGAACCAGCATGGTGATATCCAGCCGATCGGCGGCGTTAATCAGAAGATTGAGGGCTTCTTCGATGTCTGCAAGGCGCGGGGGCTCACCGGCACACAGGGTGTCTTGATCCCAAAACAGAACGTACAGGATCTGATGTTGAGGCACGATGTAGTTGAAGCGGTGGAAAAGGGAGCGTTCCATGTGTACGCGATTTCGACCATCGATGAGGGAATAGAACTCCTGACGGGTAACAAGGCGGGAACGCGCCAGTCCAACGGCCGGTTCCCCGCCAAGAGCATTCATGGCCTTGTGGATGCCAGGCTCCGCGAGTTTGCCCGCAAGAACAAGACGTATGGACGATGAAGAACGACGAGTTCCGGGCCTATGCGCACGAGCTGGTCGACTGGATGGCCGACTATCTAGACCAGGTTGAGCGCCTGCCCGTACAGCCCGATATCGCGCCACGCACTCTTCTTCAACAACTTCCTCTGGGTCCGCCGGAACACGGCGAGCCCTTTGCCGAGCTGTTCCGCGATTTCCGGGAGATCATCCTGCCGGGAATGACGCACTGGCAACACCCCTCTTTTTTCGCCTACTTCCCTGCGAATACAAGTCCGCCTTCGATCCTGGCCGAAATGTTAACGGCAACTCTTGGCGCCCAATGTATGAGCTGGGCAACCTCGCCTGCGGCAACCGAACTCGAAGAACGGATGATGCAGTGGCTGCGTACAATGATCGGACTCCCGCCGACATTCACCGGCGTCCTGCAGGATACCGCATCCACGGCCACACTCTGCGCACTGCTCACCGCACGCGAACGTCGATCCGGATTCCGGATCAATCAACGCGGCTACACTCCTGAAACGCGCTATACGGTGTACTGTTCCACCGAAGCACATTCGTCAATCGAGAAGGCAATCAAAATTGCCGGCCTGGGCAAGGAATACCTGCGCAAGATCCCGGTCGATAACGACTACGCGATGATCCCGGCGGCTCTCGAGGATGCCGTCAGCCGGGACATCCGGCTCGGGTATACCCCGCTCTGTGTCGTTGCAGCGGTCGGCACAACCGGTTCCACAGCACTCGATCCGATCCGGCCCATTGCTGAATTCTGCAAGAGCCAGAACGTCTGGCTCCATGTCGATGCCGCATTCGCCGGGTCTGCACTGATCCTTCCCGAATTCCGATGGATTGCCGACGGTGTGGAGGAGGCGGATTCCTTTGTGTTTAACCCCCACAAGTGGCTGCTCACAAATTTTGACTGTTCCGCATACTTCGTGCGCGACGAAGAGGCTCTGGTACGCACCTTTGAGATTCTCCCGGAATATCTGAAAACAACGGAAGGTGGCCGGGTTAATAACTATCGCGACTGGGGGATCCAGCTTGGCAGACGGTTCCGCGCGTTGAAGCTCTGGTTTGTAATCCGGACATACGGCGTGGAAGGTCTCCAACAAATTGTTCGCACCCACATTACGATGGCCCGGCGATTGGCGGAGATCATACGATCAACCTCCGACTTCGAGCTGCTTGCACCCGCGCCGCTTAATCTTGTCTGTTTCCGCTATGCCCCCCCCGGGGTCACGGATCCTTCGACTCTTGACGCCCTCAACGCCCGATTGCTGGATACGCTGAACCGGTCAGGGCAAATGTTCCTCTCACATACGCGGTTGTCCGGCAACTATACGCTCCGCCTTGTCATCGGCCAGACGAACGTTCTGCAACGTCATATCGATGACGCCTGGGCCCGCGTTGTAACAACCGCAAGGGCTTTGTAATCCGCTTTTGGGTTTTGCCCCCCTTTTTTGTTTATTATATATTCAGGTTTTCCTCCTTCCCTGCCATGGACTCACATGATACTCACGGACACACAGATACGCGATGAACTCCAAAAAGGGTCAATTGTCATCGATCCTTTTGACCCGGACTGCCTCGGGTCGAACTCCTATGATGTGCATCTGGGCCGAACACTCGCTCTGTACAAGGACGATGTGCTTGACGCCCGTGTTCACAACACCGTTGAGTATCTGACCATACCCGACGAGGGGATGATCCTGCTCCCGCAGCGATTTTATCTCGGAGTCACCGAAGAGTACACCGAAACTCACCGCCACGTGCCATTCCTTGAAGGAAAAAGCAGCATCGGACGGCTTGGGATTGATATCCATGCGACGGCGGGCAAGGGGGATATCGGTTTTTGCAACACCTGGACGCTGGAGATTTCCGTCAAACAACCCGTTCGCGTTTACCATGCAATGCCTATCGGACAGTTGATCTACTTTGAAGTGTCGGGCTCTCCCGCAACACCATATCGGCAGAAAGCGGGGGCAAAATATGCCGAACGAACTGACAAACCCGTCGAATCCATGATGTGGAAAAACTTCCTTCCCAAGGAGCGACCATGAAATGTACCCTGCGCACCGTTGCTTTTGGTGTTGTTCTCCTGTCCTTTGCTGCGACCGTGTCAACCAGCGCCCAGGAAAGACATCCACTTACCATCGGGGACATGGGCACCATGAAGCGGATCGCTTCCCCCGCTCTGTCGCCGGACGGGAAATGGGTGGCGTACACGCTGACCACTCCCAATGTTCAGGAGAATAAGAACAGTTCTGACCTCTGGATTTCTTCCATCGATGGGTCGGTCCACCGTCAACTAACCACCCACCCGGCGTCTGACCGCGTTCCATCGTGGTCTCCCGATGGTAAATGGATCGCATTTGAATCAACACGTTCAGGCGAGAACCAGATCTGGTTGATCAGTCCGACGGGCGGAGAACCACGGCAGTTTACAACTCTCTCGACGGGTGCCTCACAGGCAGTCTGGTCTCCGGACGGCTCCCTGATGGCCTACATTTCCGACGTATTTCCGGAATACTCCGACAAACCTTTCAACGAGAGTGATGGACTCAACAGAATCAAGCTAAAGGAGTTAAAAGACGGAAAGATCAAAGCACAGGTGTTCACCCGCTTGTTGTACCGGCACTGGGATAGCTGGGTGCAGGGGAAACGGCGGCACCTGTTCATCCAACCCCTCGCGGGCGGGGAGCCGCGTAATCTTACTCCCGGAGATCGGGACGCCGTGCCCACCTCATCGACATTCTCGGCCGGCGTGGACTATTCTTTTTCTCCCGATGTCAAAGAAATTGCCTATACAGCTACGCCGGTTCCGGTACGGGAAGAGGCGTGGAGCACCAACCACGACATTTATATCGTTCCACTTACAGGAGGAGCGCCGCGACAGCTTACCACCAATCCTGCTGCTGACGGATATCCGCAGTACTCCCCTGACGGCAAGTACATTGCCTATCGGGCACAACAGCGTTCGGGGTTCGAGGCAGACCGCTGGCAACTCATGTTGTATGATCGGTCAACAGGAGCGGTGAGAAGTCTGACGCCGGCTTTTGATGCCTCCGTAGGAACTCCACTCTGGTCACCTGACAGCAGACAATTATATTTTGATGCCGAAGAACGGGCACGCACACCGATATTTGTTGTTTCGATAAAGGGGAGTGATGTGAGTAAGGTCGTTGACGGACGCACCAATCACGACATCAACATTTCACCCGATGGCTCGTTCCTGGTCTTCACTCGAGTCGGCGCTACGCGTCCGTCGGAGATCTACCGTGCGGGAACAAACGGTCAGGGGATCCGCCCGGTAACCGTCGTCAATGACGCGGTGTTTGCCAGGCTTGTCATCCCGGAACCGGAGTCTATCACCTTCGCCGGCGCCGACGGTGCACGGATACAGGCCTGGGTTCACAAACCACCCCGGTTTGACCCAGCGAAGAAGTATCCGCTGGTGATGATGATCCATGGCGGTCCGCAGGGAGCCTGGGGAGACAGCTGGTCGTATCGATGGAATCCACCTCTCTGGGCCGCTCAGGGGTATGTGGTTCTCGCCCCGAATCCACGTGGAAGTACCGGCTTCGGCCAGAAGTTCACCGATGAAATCAGCGGAGATTGGGGTGGAAAGGTATTCGTTGATCTCATGAAAGGGCTGGATACCGTCTCCACATTCTCCTACGTTGACTCGACACGCAGGGGCGCTGCAGGTGCTTCGTTTGGCGGATATATGGTGAACTGGATTCTCGGACATGCCGGCGACCGGTTTAAGGCCCTGGTGACGCATGATGGCGTCTACAACTTCGAGAGTATGTATGGTTCGACCGACGAAATCTGGTTCGACGAGTGGGATCACAGCGGCACACCGTGGGACAAACCCGAAGACTACAGGAAGTTTTCACCGCACGTCTATGCAAAAAATTTCCGCACCCCCACCCTTGTCATCCACGGCGCCCTGGATTACCGGATCCCATACTCGGAGGCGATGCAGCTGTTCACGGCTTTACAGCGACAGGATGTTCCATCACAATTCCTGTATTTTCCCGATGAAAACCACTGGGTGTTAAAGCCGGCAAACAGCGAGTTGTGGCACCGCACGGTCTTTGGGTGGCTGGCGACATATTTGCGGTGATACGTATCGAACTATCCGATCATCGAACGTGTTGAGTACATACCCAAGGTGGGTCCACGTGTACATATCAGAAGGAGCATACCATGAAAGAGCAATATCGTAAACAGATTATTGAGATGTTGATTAAGGCGTACTGGATGGAAATCGAAACCGTCACAAACTATATTGCAAATTCTGTCAATCTGGATGGTGTCCGCGCCGAAGAGATCAAGAAGAGTCTGGCTGCAGATATTGTCGCGGAATTGACGCACGCGCAGACGCTCGCCAGGAGAATCAAGCAGGTAGGCGGGCAGGTTCCGGGGTCAATGGGGTTCCGTCCGGACCAGAAATCCCTTCAACCACCAGTTGACACAACGGATGTCGTTGCAGTGATCCGGGGGGTCATCGAGGCCGAAGACGGAGCCATCGAGCATTACGGCAAACTGATCGAACTTGCCGGCGAAGCTGCAGACTATGTTACCCAGGACCTGTGCATCACCACGCTTGCAGATGAAGAAGGCCACCGGGTTGAGTTCGCCGGCTTTCTGAAAGAATACGCCAAATCATAATGTAAGGAGTACACCCATGCAACAACATGGCACAGGAGCATCTTCCCTTGAACACCTCGGCCTCCGTAATCTCGGGAACGTGTATTGGAATCTGGCGTCACCGACACTCTATGAAGAGGTGGTCCGCCGCCGTGAAGGGTGGATTTCTCATCTCGGGCCTCTCCTTGTACGGACCGGCCACCACACAGGGCGATCACCGAATGACAAGTTTATCGTCCGGGAACCATCCAGCGAACACAAAATCGCCTGGGGAAAGGTTAACCAGCCGATGGACGAAGCCAAGTTCAACGGACTGTACGCCAAACTGTGTTCGAGCTTCCAGGGCCGTGATGTGTTTGTGCAGAACCTGTATGCGGGGGCAGATCCGCGCTACCGGATACCGGTGCGTGTGGTAACCGAGTACGCCTGGCATAACCTGTTTGCACGAAACCTGCTCATCAGGCCTGACGAGCCGGTTATCCACACTTCTCCGGAGACATGGACCATCATCGATTCTCCACGGTATCACGCCGTACCGGACGTTGATGGTACCCGGTCAGAGGTGTTTGTTGTCCTTAACCTTGCGAAGAAGCTTGTGATTATCGGCGGAACGAGTTACGGCGGAGAAATCAAGAAGAGCGTGTTCACCATCCTGAATTACCTTCTCCCCGGTCAGGGTGTTCTTCCCATGCACTGTTCGGCAAACGTGGGCCCTGAGGGCGATTCTGCCCTGTTTTTCGGTCTTTCCGGCACGGGTAAGACCACTCTCTCGGCTGACCCGGAGCGTGCGCTTGTCGGGGACGATGAACACGGCTGGAGCGACAACGGGGTATTCAACTTTGAGGGCGGATGTTATGCCAAAGTGATCCGGCTCTCCTCCGAAGCGGAACCAGATATCTACGAGACCACCCGTATGTTTGGCACCGTTCTGGAAAACGTCGTGATGAATTCTGACGACCGGCATATTGACCTGGACGATTACTCACTGACAGAGAACACCCGGGCTGCATACCCATTATCTCATATTACCAACATCGTCCCGTCCGGCATGGCAGATCATCCACGAAATCTGATCATGCTTACAGCTGATGCATTTGGCGTGCTTCCTCCGGTTTCAAAATTGACACCTGAACAGGCAATGTATCATTTTCTCTCAGGATACACTGCGAAAGTGGCGGGAACAGAAAAAGGGGTGACCGAACCGCAGGCGACATTCAGCACCTGCTTTGGAGCTCCGTTTATGCCCATCGCACCCACGGTGTATGCAACGATGCTCGGCGAACGCCTGGCCAAACACAACGTTCATGCGTGGTTGATAAACACCGGATGGACCGGTGGCCCGTATGGCACGGGGAAGAGGATAAGCATTGCTCACACGCGCGCCATCGTACGCGCGACATTGAGTGGCGCTCTTGCCCGCGTCGCCACAGAAGCTGACCCGCTGTTTGGGTTACAGATTCCCGCCAGCGTTCCGGGCGTCCCGCAGGAGGTGTTGAATCCGCGCTCAACATGGCACGATACTGCAGCGTATGATACCAAAGCGCGCGAGCTTGCAGAACGGTTCAAGAAGAACTTCGAACAGTTCGCGTCCGCGGTACCGCCGGCGGTGCGTGCTGCCGGACCGAAGTAACATACGATGAAGACCATTTCCACAACCCTATTTCACCGGATTATTCCTCCCGGGAATCCCGGTGCCGGCCCCCATCCGGCGCTCCTGCTCCTGCACGGAAGAGGGGCAGATGAAGAGGATCTGCTGGGTCTGGCGTCCGCGTTTGATGACCGGTTCTTCATTATCAGTGTACGCGCACCGTTTTCATACGAATTCGGCGGCTACACCTGGTATGAATTCGGTCCCGGAGGGGCTCCTGAACCGGGTATGTTTCGCAAGAGCTGCGACAGTCTTTCTCAATTTCTCGACGACATCCGCACACACTACCCGATCGATCCGGCCAGGGTGTTTCTGTTTGGCTTCAGCATGGGATCCGCAATGGCATTCGGGATCGCTCTTTCACGGCCACGCGATGTGAGGGGTGTTTCGGCAAACAGCGGGTACGTACCTGAGGGAACACATTTGTCTTTGTGCTGGCGGGAACTCGAAGGCACAGCGTTTTTTATCACCCACGGAGCACTTGACCCGGTCATTCCGATCGACGCCGCGCGGCATACCCGTGTCCTCTTCGAACAATCCAACGCGCCGTTTCTGTACCGGGAATACCCTGCCGCACATCAAATGACTGATTCCTGTGTGGCAGACATTGCGGAGTGGTTGCGCGTGATGCTTGAGACCCGTTGATCCCCTGAGCGCCGGGGGATGCCCCGATGGAGCATCCCCCGCACCAGGCAGCGGTATTATTTGGATGGTTCCTGGGCGTCCCGTACCGCAATCGCTGTGACATTCACAATGTCCGCGACTTCGTTGCCCGGGATTAACAGATACACCGGCTTCCGGATCCCCACCAGAATCGGGCCCACGGATTCAGCCCCGCCGAGTTTGCCAAGGAGTTTGTACGCAATATTAGCCGATTCGAGATTTGGACAGATCAGCACATTTGCATCACCTTTCAGCGAACTGAACGGGTAGAGTGCTTCGAGGATTTCCGGCGACACCGCGGTATCAGCCATCATCTCGCCGTCCACCATAAGCGTTGGCATGCGTTTCTTTACAAGCTCTGTGGCCCGTGCCATTTTTTGCGCCGATGGGTGTTGTGTGCTGCCAAAATTGCTGAATGAGAGCATGGCAAGACGTGGTTCCGTTCCAAAACTCTGCACCTTTTCTGCCACCAGAATCGCAATGTCGGCCAGCTGTTCGGCTGTCGGATCAAAATTTACTGTCGCATCCGCGATAAACCGCACATCGTTCTTGAAAATCATCATGTACATACCGGCGATTGTCGAAGTGCCCGGACGTGCGCTGATGATCTGCAACGCCGGCCGAATGGTGCCGGGATAGTTCTCCGTGAGTCCTGCGACAAGGCCGTCCGCATCACCTTCGTTTACCATCATCATGCCGAACGAAATGGTTCTGTGCATCTGTTCGCGGGCGTCTGTGCGGGTGATCCCTTTCCGTTTCCGCATTTCATAAAACTTGTTTACATACGACGCGCTTGTTGGAGAGACCAGCGGATCGACGATTTCCGCACCATGGAGGTCAAGATCGAGCCTCTTGGTTGCTTCTTCAATCAACTTCCGGTCCCCGAGCAGGATCGGGTGCGCGATCTCTTCATCCAGGATAATCTGACAGGCCCGCAGGATCCTGTCATCGTTGCCTTCCGGGAAGACAATACGTTTTGGCTCTTCCTTGGCTTTGTGGATGAAGACACGCATGATCTGCTTTGAGCGCCCGAACCGACTTTCCAGGGAATCCTTGTACGCATCGAGGTCGGCAATAGGGTTGCGGGCAACACCGGTTTCCATCGCTGCCTTCGCAACAGCCGGAGTCTCCCACAGCAACACGCGGGGATCAAGCGGTTTCGGAATGATGTAGTTCCGGCCGAACTTGAATTTTTCACCGCCGTATGCCTTGATGACCACATCAGGCACATCTTCCCTGGCCAGCGTCGCGAGAGCATGGGCGGCCGCAAGTTTCATCTCGTCGTTGATCGCGGAGGCCATCACATCCAGGGCCCCGCGGAATATAAACGGAAATCCAAGAACATTGTTGATCTGGTTGGGATAATCGGATCTTCCCGTCGCCATCAACACATCCTTACGCGCGTCAAAGGCATCCTCCGGGAGAATCTCCGGGTCCGGGTTGGCCATGGCAAAGATAATCGGATCGCGGCCCATGCTCTTGACCATGGCTTTCGTCACAACCCCTTTGACGGACACCCCGGCAAACACATCGGCGCCTTTCATTGCATCTTCAAGCGTGCGGGCGGGTGTGTCAATGGCGAAGAATTCTTTGTAGGGGTTCATTCCCTGCGTGCGGCCTTTATACACGACGCCCTTGGTATCGCAGAGAATCAGGTTTTCACGTTTTACGCCGAGCGTAATGTAGAATTTTGCGCACGCAATTCCGGCGGCCCCGGCACCGCTGAAGACCACCTTCACTTCATCAATCTTCTTTCCGACAATCTCCAGCGCGTTGAGAAGTCCGGCACCGGAAATAATCGCCGTCCCGTGTTGATCGTCGTGGAACACCGGTATGTTCATTGTTTTCTTCAGCGTTTCCTCGATGTGGAAACATTCCGGCGCCTTGATGTCCTCGAGGTTGATCCCGCCGAATGTCGGTTCGAGGGCTTTGACAATCATGATCACTTCTTCGGGATCATGGGCGTTGATTTCAATATCGAACACGTCAATATCAGCAAAACGTTTAAAAAGGATTCCCTTTCCTTCCATCACGGGTTTCCCGGCCAGAGCACCAATATCGCCGAGGCCGAGAACGGCGGTGCCGTTGCTCACCACCGCAACGAGGTTTCCTTTCGCGGTGTACTTGTACGCATCAGCGGGATTGGCCTGGATCTCCCGGCAGGGTTCAGCCACCCCCGGTGTATAGGCGAGAGACAGGTCCCGCTGCGTGGCGCAGGGCTTGGTTGACACGACTTCAATTTTCCCTCTGCGTCCGTGGCTGTGATAATCAAGCGCATCTTGTTTGCGGATCATGGCCATGATAGAAACTCCTTATGTTTCTCAGGAACAGGTGGGTATGGTGAGGATAGTATTCCCGACGATCGGGCAGGGGATCTTAGCCGGGATGTCGTCGTTGAGAACAAGATACAACAATGAAATGAACGGGTCAAATGCCAGGAGCGCCGTTCGGTTCCTTCCCTGCCTTGCATCTCAAGCCCCTTTTACGTAAAATTGACAAACCACTACGTTCCATTCATTAGATGTTGCGCGGTGACTACCCTCCGGACACCCGTCAGAGTACTGGCATCCTGTAGGGCTCGATCCCTTGCCTGTTGTATCTCCATCGCCGCTGCTGCTCGATTTCCTGACCGTTCCGCGCCGCGTATCCTTGCACAACCGCCGGAGACCGAGGCATACGATCCATGATCGTCAGCATCATCCGGCTCCTTGTCAGCGTCCTTGTCACCATACTCATCGCCATCGTGGCGTTTGTGACGCTGCCGTTCAACAAAAATGAAAGATTGTACCACGGCATTTCCCGGTTCTGGTCACGTTCTTTGCTCCGCATCTGCGGTGTCCGGGTGGTCCTGCATGGTTCCGAACATATCGACCGAGCCTGTTCCTATATATACGCTTCGAACCATGCAAGTATGTTCGATATTCCTGTGGTGGTTGCCGGTCTTCCCGACAATATCCGGCTCGTCTATAAGAAGGAATTGGAGCGTATTCCGGTATTTGGCTGGGGGTTACGCTGGGGCAGTTACATTGGAATCGACAGAGGCCGGGGCTCCGAAGCCAGAAAAAGTCTGCACGAGGCAGTTGAGAAAATCCGCCGCGGGGCTTCTGTTCTACTGTTCGTGGAAGGAACACGCACCGCGGACGGAAACCTTCAGCCTTTCAAGCGTGGCGCCTTTAACCTGGCTGCACGGGCGGGAGTCCCCGTCATCCCCTTGACCATAAACGGGACATACCGTATCGTTCCTAAACATTCGCTTCGTATTCGACCCGGGACCGTTCATCTCATCCTGGCTCCACCCATCACCGTCACGGGCAAGGGCGAAAAAGAAACCGAACAACTGTTGATGGAGCGCGTTCGGAGCGCAATCGAACAGAATTATCAAGACCAGTAGGAGATCGTTGTGGCAGTCACAGTGCATGATGTCGATCATATTGCCCGGCTTGCCCGGCTTTCGTTCACCGAGGAGGAGAAACACCGGCTCACCGGCGAGCTGAATACGATCCTCGGGTATATGGAACAGTTGAACAGCGTGCCGACTGACCACGTTGAGCCGTTGTCCCACGTTATTGACCTTGAGAACGTGGTACGAGATGATATCCGATCACCCGGACTGTCAACGGAGGAAGCTCTCCGGAACGCTCCTTCTCATGACGACAAATTCTTCAAGGTACCAAAAGTCATCGCCGACCGATGAGTCCACGTTCACAACATCGAGTTGTTGCCATCATCCCCGCGCGGTACGCCTCAACGCGGCTGCCAGGAAAGCCCCTGGCGGAAATCGCCGGAAAACCGATGATCCAGCATGTCTACGAACGGACACGGCGTGCCACGCTGGTCGATGATGTGATTGTCGCAACGGACGATGACCGGATCGTTAAGGCCGTGCGCGCGTTTGGCGGACAGGCGGAACTGACGTCACCGGACATCCGGAGCGGTTCGGATCGTATCGCCGTTGTTGCGCGCAGCCTCTCCTCGGCCGAACTCATCGTCAATATCCAGGGGGATGAACCCCTTATCCCACCCGAAATGATAGACGAGGCCGTGCGCCCCCTGCTCGACAATCCGAAACTTGATGCGGGGACTCTTGTCACGCGTATCTCCACACGTGAAGAATACCTTGACCCTCATACGGTAAAAGTCACACTCGACCGGAACTCACGCTGTCTGTACTTCTCCCGTTCGCCGATTCCTTTTGCGAGGGATATCTCGATCGAGGCGCTTCTTCAGACTTGCCCCCTCTACAGGCATATCGGGTTGTACGTGTACAGGGCCGCATTCCTCGTCCGTTTTGCAGCCCTCGAACAGACTCCGCTCGAAAAGGCGGAAAAGCTTGAGCAACTCCGTATTCTCGAACACGGCTTTTCACTTCATGCGGTACTCACGTCGCATAACAACAGTATTGCTGTCGACACCCCCGCCGATCTCGAACGCGTGAGGACACTTGTGGGAAACACACCATGACCGGACAATTTCAAAAATCGCTCTTTGGCCACATCCGCTCCACATTTTTGCGGGGCATCGGCGTCCTGATTCCGCTGTGGCTCACCTACTGGTTTTTCGAGGCCTTTCTCAATGCGGTGGACGGAATCTTGCGTCCGCATCTCGATCGCTGGATCGGCCATCAGGTTCCCGGCCTCGGATTCCTGAGTGTGGTCGTGCTGATCCTCCTGGTCGGCCTCCTGACCCGTAATCTTGTCGGCCGCCTCTTTATCGCGTGGTTCGAAAATCTTCTTACTTCGATTCCGTTTGTACGGTCCGTCTATTCCGCAATCAAAGATCTGGTTGGAGCCTTTGCCGTCGGAGGCAAAAGCAAAACGTTCCGTCAGGTCGTAATGACCGAATATCCGCGGCTGGGGTTGTATTGCATCGGCTTCGTCACGAATGAAATGCCCTTCCGTGGCGCAGACGGTACAACCAAAGACTTTCTGAACGTGTACATCCCCAATCCGCCGAATCCCACGTCCGGTTTCCTGGTCCTCATCCCCAAGGAAGAGGCAATCAAACTCGACCTCAGCATCGAAGAAGGAGTTAAACTCGTCCTCTCCGGAGGCATTGTGATCCCCGATCTGCTTACGGGGAGAAAACTTGTTCCTCATGAAAGGATTCACCCGTGACACGGCGACGTCAGGTCAAGTACATTTTTGTCACGGGCGGTGTCGTCTCCTCCCTCGGCAAAGGCATTGCCTCTGCATCGATCGGCCTACTTCTTAAATCGCGCGGGTTACGGGTGACCATCCAGAAATTTGACCCGTACCTGAATGTGGATCCGGGCACGATGAATCCGTTTCAACATGGTGAGGTCTATGTAACCGACGATGGTGCGGAGACCGATCTCGACCTCGGCCATTATGAACGATACCTGGACATCACGACGTCGCAGAAGAACAATTCCACCACCGGACAGATTTATCATGAAGTTATCACCAAAGAGCGCCGGGGGGACTATCTCGGCGCCACCGTGCAGGTGATTCCTCATATCACGGATGAGATCAAGCGCCGGTTCGAAGCTCTGGGAGAAACCGGGGAGTACGACGTCGTCATCACAGAAGTGGGCGGAACCGTCGGTGACATTGAAAGCCAGCCGTTTTTAGAAGCCATGCGCCAGTTTATGTACAAACTCGGCCACCAGAATGCCATGGCCATACACGTGACCCTGGTACCGTATATCCATTCCGCCGGGGAGATCAAAACTAAACCCACTCAGCACAGCGTGAAGGCGCTGCTGGAGCTTGGCATCCAGCCGGACCTTTTGATCTGCCGTTCCGATCGGCCGCTCTCCAAAGAGGTCCGTGAAAAAATTGCGCTGTTTACCAACGTCGATCCCGCCTCCGTTATCGATGGCCGTGACGCCTCCACCATTTATGAGGTTCCCCTGATATTCGCGGAGCAGGAAGTCGATGAGATCGTCCTGGAGAAACTGGACCTTACCTGCCCGCGCCCGAATCTCCGCGAATGGAAAAAATTTGTGGAACGGGTGAAAAATCCGGGAGGCATGGTTCGTATTGCCATCTGTGGGAAGTATACCGAACACAAAGACGCATACAAAAGTATTGCCGAAGCCTTCGTGCACGCAGGCGCCGCAAACAATGTCCGTGTTGATCTTGTGTGGGTACGGGCGGAAGACGTTGACCGGGATGGCGCGGAGCCGCATCTCCAGGATATCGCCGGACTGCTTGTCGCACCCGGGTTCGGTGAACGCGGCATCGAGGGGAAAATCAAGGCCATCCAGCATGTGCGCACGCACCGGATTCCCTTTCTGGGAATTTGCCTCGGCCTGCAATGTGCTGTTATCGAGTTTGCCCGGCATGTCTGCGGACTTGATCATGCAAACAGTACGGAGTTCAGACAGACCGATCAGAATGTGATTGACATGATGATCGAACAGAAGCATGTAAAAGAATACGGCGGAACCATGCGCCTTGGGGCATACCCGTGCCACATAAAGCGTGGCACCAGGGCGCACCGTGCATACAAGACAGAAACCATTCAGGAACGCCATCGCCACCGGTATGAAGTGAACGATGCGTTTCAGCGCACCCTGGAAACCGGCGGTATGATCCTGAGCGGCATCTGTCCGGACAATAACCTTGTGGAAATCATTGAGCTTGCGGATCACCCCTGGTTCGTCGGCTGCCAGTTTCACCCCGAACTCAAATCCCGCGCCACGAATGCACACCCCCTGTTTCGCGAATTCGTCCGAGCGGCCGTTGAACACGCCCCGGAAAAAGCCTGAGACCGCCCTGGTATGCCGCCCATTCATTACCACATCGGCAACGATCTTAACCTGGACGAGGTGATCGCCCTGTATCGCGTTTCAACACTCGGGGAACGCAGGCCGGTGGACGACCGGGATGCCATGAAGGCCATGCTGCAACACGCCAACCTCATCGTGACGGCCTGGAACGATTCGCTCCTCGTGGGTATTGCGCGGACACTCACAGATTTTTCATATGTGGGGTACCTCTCTGATCTTGCTGTACACGCGGAATACCAGCATGCAGGTATCGGCAGGGAACTGATCCGCAGGACGCGCGGGCAGATGAAACCTCAAGCACGTATTGTGCTGCTTGCCGCGCCCGCAGCTATCGAGTACTACCCCCACATCGGGTTTACCCGGCACTCCAGCGCCTGGATACTGCGAGGAACAGACCCGTTTCCTGAGAGTGCGCCTGATCATGGAGTCTGAGCATGTCACTCGTGCTGCGCCGTGGATACTTTTTCACGTTGATGTTCTCCTCCGCTCTCATCGTACTCAGCGCAGGATTTGTCTTGAAACACGAATCCCCGATGAAGAGGAGCTGGACGGTGCTGCGATGTGTGTACGTGATTCTTTTCGTTGTACACCTCCGATCACGGATGATCCGGCGCTATCTGGATCACGGATGATCCCACATCCGTCGGGGGTGAACACACAGGCCACCACACCACGCCGCTGAGGAGTGCGCACCCATTCCGAATCTCCGCCCGCAGCATCCGGCGTTTAGGCCTCTCAGCTTTACATTGGCCGAGGAAAGCCGTATACTTTTTTAGATGGCCGTCTGTTTATCTTCCCCGCACGAATGAGGACACAGAATGTCATTGCTTGATCCTGCACTTACCAGACGCGATGTGTTGCGCGATATCGGCGCATTGGCGGTAGGCGGTGCTCTCGGACCGTTGTTGCTGGGTGACGGGCCCATCGCTCTGGCGGCGGAACAACGTCCGTCAACGCCATTCACCAACAAACCGGTCAGCTGTATCATTCTCGGAGCCGGCAGCCGTGGTAACACGTATGCGGCGTGGTCAAAGCAGTTTCCGGAGCAGATGCGTGTCGTCGGCGTTGCGGAACCTATTCCGTCGCGTCAGGAGCGGTTCGCGCAGTTGTATGATATCCCCGCAGAGAACCGATTCCCCAGTTGGGATGATGCGCTGGCGGTGCCCAAATTTGCAGACGCCATTCTCATTACTACTCCGGATCAGCTCCATCATGGACCGGCGATGCGCGGTCTCGAGCTCGGCTACGATGTTCTCCTGGAAAAGCCGATTGCAACCACCTGGGAACACTGCACGGAGATTCTCGCGCAACATGCGCGTTATCCCCGGATCGTCGCTGTGTGTCACGTACTTCGATACACGACATACTTTAAGAAACTCCGTGACATCGTCGCCTCGGGAATACTCGGGGAGATTGTTACCATAGAACATCTCGAGCCTGTTGGCTACTGGCACCAGGGACATAGTTTTGTACGGGGTAACTGGCGCAATGTCGCCTCTTCGTGTCCGATGATCCTTGCCAAGTCCTGCCACGATCTGGACATCATCCGTTGGTTAATGGATGAACCCTGCCTTTCTGTCGCATCCTATGGCTCCCTCAAGCATTTCAAAAAAGAAAATGCCCCAGCAGGATCCACAACCCGCTGCATCGATGGCTGTATCATAGAGAAAGAGTGCCCCTACTCCGCGCTGAAGTTGTACATGGATATGAAGAACACCGGCTGGCCTGTATCGGTGATTACTGAAGATGTCTCGGAAGCAGGCAGGCTCAAAGCTCTCCGCGAAGGACCCTATGGACGGTGCGTGTATCACAGCGACAACGATGTCGTCGATCATCAGGTGCTCGCTCTGGAATTCGGCAAAGAACGTACGGCGGCATTTACCATGTCCGCGTTTACCACCGGGTCCCGACGTACACGGGTCATGGGAACTATGGGCGAAGCAATCGGGGATACGCAGTATCTCTCGGTGGTCAACTTCAGAAATGGCAAAAAGGAGACTCTTGACACACGGCTGGCGGAGACCGGTATCGCCAGCGGTCACGGGGGCGGAGATTATGGCCTGATGGAAGCCTTCATCAAGGCCTCCCAGCACCAGGATCCATCAATGGTTGCTTCATCCCTGGCGGTGTCCATGGAAAGTCATTACATCGCATTCGGCGCGGAACGGAGCAGAATGGAAAAGCGCGTCGTCACACTCTAATCCACTACACATTCTATCACTTCACAAGCGAGGAACATCATGGCAAAAGGAAGAAGACGAACAACCCACCGTAGTGTCTCCGGCACCAAGTTGTATGCGGTCCGCGACGCCAAAGGTCGCTTCGTCGATATTCAGACGTACAAACGAGCACACGGAGCAGACCTCAGAAGGAAGAGCAAGAAAGAGTCCGGTAAAAAGAAGTAACTGCCACACGTTCTCATCTATCGCCGATCACGGGGACCGATTCTATGGGCGCTTCAGAGACCACCACACACGGCATTGTTGCCTGGGCCGACCTGACGATAGCCGGGGCGGATCAGATCAGGGATTTTTACCATGCCGTGGTGGGTTGGGATCCTCTGCCCATACGCATGGGAAGCTATAACGACTATCAGATGAATGCTCCCGGAACGGACCAGCCTGTCGCAGGAATCTGTCATGCCCGCGGCGTTAATGCTGATCTTCCACCACAATGGCTTCTGTACGTCACGGTGCCTGACATCGGTGCCGCGATCGCCGCGTGCACCGGCAGGGGGGGAAGTGTGATCACCGGTCCACGGGAGATGGGTGCATACGGTCGTTTCTGCGTCATCCGCGATCCGGTGGGCGCAGTGTTGGCTCTCCTTGAAACCCCACCCGCACCGCAACAGTCCGACCCCAAGGCAAAGGATTCCTGACCTGATGGGTGAGTCCTTCTTGCTGATCGTGGGGATCCTGATGGTGATTGCCGGCATCGCCGGCATCATCATCCCGGGATTGCCGGGCGTCATCCTTGTCTACCTGGGGCTGTTTTTTGTGGCCTGGAGTGATGGTTTTGTACGTGTCGGGTGGATTACGCTTACTGCTTTGCTCCTGATCGGTGCCGTCGCCTGGCTCATCGATATGTTCTCGACCGTCTATGGTGCGCGCCGCGTCGGCGCAAGTCGATGGGCAGCGCTCGGAGCTGGCATCGGCATGGTCATCGGGTTCTGGTTCGGACTTCCCGGGGTCCTGCTTGGCCCTTTTGTCGGTGCACTGCTCGTTGAACTTGTGGTCAGAAAAGAACTACTCGGGGCGGGAAAGGCCGGACTCGGTACCTGGCTCGGACTCCTTGTGGGTACCGCGGTCAAACTGGCGCTGATCTTTTCCATGATCGGCATTTTCCTTATTGCCTACATTTTCTAACCGTTCACGCCACCTTTATCCTCGTGCTGATTCTAAGTCTCTGCATGTGTGTTTTTTCCCCTCTTCCTGGAGATCCTTCGATGGACTACACCGTCCTGTCACCGGACAAGCAGACCGTTGTTACCATCAGCACCGGTGAACGTATTACGTACGCGGTTTCACATAACGACAAACCTCTGATCACACCATCGCAGATCGCGCTCGTTACCGAAGGGGGAAGGATTCCCGCAACGCCAGCCACCGTGAAGAACACGGCAACACGATCTGTACAGGAGACGGTGCCGCGTATCGTCTGGCAGAAAAGTAAGACTCTCACCGACCACTACAACGAGCGAACACTGGAATTTTCCGATGGGACGGTGTTGATCTTCAGAGCGTTTGACAATGGGGTTGCCTACCGGTGGGAGACCAGACTGGGCGGGACGGTCCGTTTCCTTCCTGAGACGTTCGAGATCAATGTCGCCGGAAACCCTTGGATTCATTTCCCTGAAGAAGAACGTTTTTTTTCGCACAACGAACGACTCTACAAGTACGAACCGCTGGCCGGAATCTCCGGAACACGATTCTGCAGCACTCCGGCTCTTATCGATACCCGCGGGGGAACATTCATTCTTGTGACCGAATCGGATCTCGTGGACTACCCCGGACTCTGGCTCTCAGGTACGGGCGAAAACGGTCTCACCGGCCTCTTTCCGGGATATGTCCTCCTGGAAGACATCAAAAATGACCGCGATGCTGAACCTGTCAAGCGCGCTAATTTTGTTGCACTCACCAGCGGGACACGTTCTTTTCCATGGCGCATTCTGGCGATTGCCGACAGGGATGCGGACCTCCTCACCAACGATCTGGTCTTCCTGCTCTCACAGCCGAATCGGCTGTCCGATGTCACATGGATCAAACCGGGAAAGGTCGCGTGGGACTGGTGGAACGCAAACAACGTGTACGGTGTCGACTTTGAGGCCGGAATCAACAACGAGACGTATATGTACTATATCGATTTCGCAGCACAGTACGGTCTTGAATACGTGATCCTTGACGAGGGGTGGTACACCCTGGGTGATCTCCTTGCGGTCAATCCTGCCATCGATATTCCGAAGCTGGTTGCTTATGCAGAGAAAAAGAATGTGGGCATCATTCTCTGGGTGATCTGGAAAACCCTTCACGACCAGCTTGCGCCGGCGCTTGATCAGTTTGCCGATTGGGGCATCAAGGGCATCAAGGTGGATTTTATGCAACGGGACGACCAATGGATGGTGAACTACTACTGGGACATTGCCCGGGAAGCAGCTCAACGAAAATTGCTCGTGGATTTCCACGGAGCCCACAAACCGGCAGGACTTTATCGTGCCTATCCGAATGTCATGACGGGTGAAGGCGTACGCGGTCTGGAAAACACAAAATGGTCAGCGGATATCACACCCGGACATTGCGTGACATTGCCCTTTACGCGTATGGTGGCGGGACCAATGGACTTCACGCCGGGAGCAATGCTGAATCTGCCGCAATCCTCGTTCAAACCCATGTTTGCAACTCCGGCAAGCATAGGAACACGCTGCCAGCAGCTGGCGATGTATGTTGTGTATGAAAGCCCGCTGCAGATGTTGTGTGACAGCCCCACACTCTATCTGCGCGAACCCGAATGTATGGAGTTTCTCGGCCGGGTTCCGACAGTCTGGGAACGTACTCTTGCACTGGACGGCAAGGTATCGGAGTACGTCCTTGTTGCGCGAAAGTCCGGTTCCGCATGGTACATCGGAGCAATGACCAATGAAAGCGGCCGCACCCTCTCCGTTGATCTGACATTTCTTGAAAAGGGAACATTTACCGCCGATATCTGGCAGGACGGTCCCAATGCCCACCGGCATGGGAATGATTTCCGGTATTCGGCGGTCACCGTAACCAGAGACACCAGACTGGAGATTCCCCTTGCCCCCGGAGGCGGCTGGGTTGCGCGTATACACCCCTCCGCGTTTGATTTCAGTGGGGAATAAGTGGTATATTATCCTCAGTGCCTATGCTCTATCACCGCCAGCAATACCTGGATTTGATGACATTTGGGTCCTCCGATCGTCCCATGTTTGTCGAGTTGTTCGGCCTTCTTGTCGGACTCGAAGACGAGTGGCGCGCACAGGGTGCAACATCGGACGAACTGTCACTCGAGGCATTCGACTGGGACTATGTGCCCGTCGTACATTGTGGAGGCACCACCGGGGTATTCGGCGGCCCGCCTCCAGTCGTCGTCGAAGAAACAGATGAGATCCTTCTCCGCCGCGATGAACTGGGCCGGCTCACAAAACTTTTCAAAAAATCCGCAACGATTCCCCTGCCGCTTGATCACCCTGTACATGACATGGATTCGTGGCTTGCCATCAAACCGCTTTTTGTGTTCACGGAAGAACGGATTGACGAAGACGCCATTCAACAGGCAAAGAAGGCCCAACAACACGGTGCACTTGTAGTTGCCTACATCCCGGGTGGCTTCGATATGCCGCGGGAATTAATGGGCGAAGAGTGCGCCTGCCTCGCCTATTATGAACAGCCTGAACTCATGCAGGATATCCTGACAACGCTCACCACGACGTCATTGCAGGTTCTGGAGCGTGTTACCGATCAGATCAGTATTGACCAGCTGTCCGTGCATGAAGATCTTGCCGGCAAGGCCGGACCGATGATCGGGCCACAGCAGGTCCGCAGGTTTATGCATCCTTATTTTTCCGCCGTCTGGGATCTGGTGCAGTCGCGCGGCACAAAGATCTTCGACATGGATTCCGACGGAAATGTCTGGCCTGTTCTGGACGAATTCCTCAACTGCGGCATCAACTCCATGCATCCCATGGAACCGGCCGCCGGTATGGATATTGTCGAAGTCCGCAGGCGTTACGGGTCCCGTTTAGCTATCCGCGGCGGCATTGACAAACATGTCCTGCGATTGGATCGTGCAGCAATCCGCACAGAACTTGAGTACAAAATGCAGCCGTTGATGAGAACTGGTGGAACTGTCTTCGGCCTTGATCACCGGATTCCCAACGGCACCCCGATCGAAAACTACCGGTACTACGTTGACCTGGGCCGGGAGATACTCGGCCTCACGCCACGGTCTCCGAACACGCGGGGATGGAAGCGCATGGCGTTCTGACCAACGTCAGACCGTGAGCTGTATGAAGAAACTCTCTGTATAACGGACAATGACCGATCAACAACTTCGTCCGGTGCCGCCCAACGGCCGCGATGTGACCATGTCAATGGCGCAGGTTAATCTGCTCGCCATCCCCGTCGCCGTCGTGCCCGTGTTGCTGCTCGGTGGATTGTTCGTCCTGGTGAACGGCTGGGGAGCATTGTCATCTTCCCTTGCGCTGTTCCGGCAACCTGTCACGTTCGCCGCTGTTCTGATCGGCGGCATCGTTACCCACGAGCTTCTCCACGGCGCGGCCTGGGCATTTTATGGGAACAAACCTCTCACAGCAATTACATTCGGGATCCACTGGGTGACATTAACTCCGTATGCTCACTGCAGGGAGCCTTTACGGGCTGAAGCATATCGCCTCGGCGCTCTGGCCCCCGCTCTTATCCTGGGCATCTGCCCCGCACTCCTTGCAATATTCGCGGGTATGTACTGGTTTCTGTTCCCCGGCCTTATATTTACCGCTGCCGCGGCGGGAGACTTCCTGATTGTCTGGATGTTGCGAGGCGTGCGCTCCTCACAAATGGTCCTGGACCATCCCAGAAGGGCAGGATGTATCGTGTACGATCACATTTCATCCGAGGAATCTCCGACATGAGTGTCTCCATTGAATTCTGGGGTGCAGCGCGCACCGTCACCGGCTCCATGCATTTGCTGCAGGTCGGCAACAAGCGAATCCTCCTTGATTGCGGCATGTACCATGGACGCCGCGAGGAAGCATTCCAGCGTAACAAGAACTTTCCTTTTGACCCGCGATCCATCGATGCAGTGGTCCTCTCCCATGCGCATATTGACCACAGCGGCAATCTCCCCGGATTGGTGCGACAGGGCTTTTCGGGTCCGATCTTCTGTACAGGTGCCACCGCCAGTCTCTGCGCGGTAATGCTTAAGGACAGCGCCTACATTCAGGAGCGGGATATCGAGTATGTTAACAGACGGCACAAGAAACGGGGGATTCCTCCCGCCGAACCGCTGTATACCCAGGAGGATGTGGTGGACACCTCGGCCCTGCTGAAGCCTCAGGAATACAGCGCATCCTTTGAGGTGGTCGATGGCGTACAATGCCGATTTGAAGATGCGGGCCATATTCTCGGATCTGCTTCGGTTTCTCTCTCTTTGTCTTCCAACGGATTCAAGACAACCCTCGCCTTCTCGGGCGATCTGGGCCGGCCGAATCTCCCCATCCTCCGTGACCCGGTTCTCATCGGGGACGAACAGACGGAGTATCTGATCTGCGAAAGTACATACGGCGGCCGTTTTCATAAACCTGTCCGGGATATGGAAGAACAGCTCCTCCAGCCAATCCTGCGTGCCATAGAGCGCAAGGCGAAAGTTGTCATTCCCGCATTCAGCGTGGGCCGTACCCAGGAGATCGTCTACACTCTTCATGAACTCAAGAACAGGGGCCGACTGGATCACCTCCCTGTGTTCGTAGACAGTCCGCTCTCGGTAAACGTCACCGATGTCTTCCGAAAACATGAGGAATGTTTTGACGCTGAAACGCTTGCCATTCTGAACGCATCAGACAACAATGACCCTTTCGGGTTCGAACAACTGAAGTACATACGGACACTGGAGGAATCCAAGGCGCTCAACGACCGTCCCGGACCTTTTGTTGTCATTTCAGCATCCGGCATGTGTGAGGGCGGGCGTGTTGTGCATCATCTTGCCAACACCGTGACTGACTCCCGGAACATGGTTCTTATTGTGGGATATCAGGCGGAACATACACTGGGAAAGCGGCTCGTCATGCGTGAACCCATTGTCAACATCTTCGGAGAGCCCCATGAGTTGCGGGCAGAAGTTGTTGTCCTCAACTCCTTCAGCGCCCATGCCGATCGAAACGAACTCCTGGAGTACCTGCGACGATTTCCACGACGGCCCCTTCGTCAAATCTTCCTTGTCCACGGAGATCCCGACCAGGCGGAAAAGCTGGGCACAGCGCTCACCGAGGAACATTTTGGTGATGTGGTCATTCCGGCCCGCGGCAACCGCATCACTCTTGGTTGAGCAGACCTATGTCCCCTGCCCGATGGGTGATGGTCCTGGTCTTCTTTCGGGTGTTCCTGTCTGCACCGGTGCAGGCACAGGAAGCGACCGGGGAAGCCGAGCTGGTGCCATCCCCCGTTGATTCGCTCACCCGGGTCAACTCGGCAAGCGTTGTGTTTGACAAGAATCTGAACACGTTTAACTGGATCGGCCGGCTTGTGATGGATACCGTTGTTGCCAGCACACGGATCGGACTCGCCGCCAATTATCTTTCCAATATTATTCAGATCGACGGTGCGCCAGGGGGCGCTCCTCGATCATCCGAGAGTACCCAGCAGACGTTTCGACTCTCCCTTGCCCACCCAATCGATGCTCCCATCGGGCTCCGTACACAATGGTCTTCTCTGGTTTACTCTGACAACCGGGGGATTGGCCTGAACAATGCCTCCAACCATACGATCCTCGCCGGGATTGACTACACCCCCTGGACTTCGCTCAGCCTTACACCCCTTGCGGGGTTCCGGTGGGACAGACAGGGATCTATTCACGACCGGGGACTTGTCCTCGACGTCGGGGCTTCACTTCATGACATTGATGTTGATGGGTATCGAATCCTTGGTGATGGACGGTTCCGTCAGGACCGCCTTGATCCGCGTTTTCTCGAGAATCATTCCGCACATACCAGCATCGAAAAATCCTTCGGACCCCAGTCCAGTGATAGTCTGTCTTTCGGTTTCTACCGATCGCGCCGTGAATTCTACCTTAACGGAGATAGTGTCATCGAAAGCCGGACGGACCAGGTGTTTACCTTCGCCAATCTGCTGTCATACGACATCACCCCTTCCCTCGGTGCAAACGTCTTCGTCGGGATTCAGAACCGCGGATTGGACAAAGACGAGCGGCGCATCATTGTCTTCCCGGTATCTTCCACCTCCTTTGATACACGTGTTGAAGAATTCCGCCTCGATGCATATATGCAGGCATGGTACCGTTCACCTGACGCATCCACATCCGCTCATCTCCGTTTCGCATACAGTGAGCGGAGTGAAACCCACCGGGCCAAGTCGCCCGACGTGATCACGCCAACGCTCGCTGTGTTGTTTGCCGAACGTAACCGGCGCGAACAGTCGAAAGACAATATTGCCCGAAGGGTGTCTCTTGCAGGGGGTATTTCTCTTCCGGTCTCCTCCTCGGACCGTATCCATTTTTCAGGTTCGGCGACTGTTCTGCGATACGATACCCCGAGCGAGCTGAATCTGGAAGACAGGGACGAGCTGCTGATCGCACTCACAGCGGGCACCCTTCACCGGGTTACAAGGCACTTTCACGTCGGCATTACCTTTGATGCGACCATAAGCCATCTTGTGTACCTGCTGGGGGAACGCAGCGCCAACAACAACATCAACCGTGTGATCCGGTTGACACCCCGGACAGTCTATTCTCCGGTTCCATGGTTTTACACTCAGAATGCGTTTGAGGTGCTCGCCAATTACACCGTGTATGACTACGAAAAACAGGTGGCCCTCGCCAGAAGTTTCTCGTACCGGCAGTTCTCCTGGATGGATTCCACGCGCATTGAGCTGGGGCAGAGGATAGGACTTGACTTTTTCGCCTATTTAAAGTTGTATGAACGTGGAATGTTGAAGTGGGACGAGTTTCTCGAACGGACGGAGAATTCAACAACCGACCGCACAATGGCGTTTCAGGTTCGGTTCTCCCCCAGCAGAACAACGATTTTTGCGCTGGGAATCAGATATTTTAGCCAGTCGCGCTATCTGTTTGAGGATTCCGTCAGGAAGCTGGATACGTTTTTCAGCAGTGTCGGACCGACCTGTCTTCTTCAATGGGAGGTTGGACCGCACAGTTTTCTCTCGTTTCGAGGATGGTATGAGCGGCGCAAACATTCGGACGGCACTTCCCGGTCAACAGCCAGCATGACGGCAAATGTCTATCTCCATTTCTGAGCGGACGGATACGTGAAACCAGCGCAGACGATTTACAGGATAACATTACGGAGTACTCCCCGAAGCATAAAGCGTGTGGAGGGTTACATTCAGAAGATCAGTCGCGCGGTCGATCTTGATGAGATTCAGCTTCACAAGCTGATGGTTTCCCTGACGGAAGCCGTGAACAACGCAATTCTGCACGGTAACCGGTCGGACCCTGAAAGGCGGGTGTGCGTAACATGTGAAGTGCTTCCCGGATGGCTCCTCTTTGAGATTTGCGATGAAGGCAAAGGATTCCATCCGGAATTCGTGCGCAACCCGCTCAAAGAGGAAAACCTGAAGAAGGAGAGTGGAAGGGGGATATTCTTAATGCGGACGTTGATGGATAAGGTTGAGTTTGAGCACTTGCCGGAAGGAATGCGTGTCCGCCTCTGGCTCAATCTCAATAAATAAATCCTCTCTTCCCGCTCACTGTATCTCGTTGAGAGTCAGTTGCGCCCCCCCTTCACTGTCATTCGGTTCCAACCGCATCAGCAGAAATGCCGACGGGGCATCGGCAACCCAATACCGGTAATCGAACGACACCCCGCTCAGATCAACCCGATAGGCCGGAAAGACCGTTTGTTGCCCCTTCACGTTGACCGAAAACATATCTGGCGTTCCGGATATCCGTCCGTAGACGGGCTGGGACCGGCCGTAATCCTGGTATCCTACCACCCATGAGTTCCCGGACCCGACGGAAAATGCAGCGATACGCTCCCACTGATCCGGCGGCACCGGCTGTTTGCGAATACGGGCGATTGTAGACAGGAAGCCATACCTGTAGAGATCGCCGTCGGTGTTTACCGCGATCATTACCGTATCGTAAACGGAGAGTGTGCTCCGCAAGATGATGGCGCTGTCCTGTATCGTGGTTACATTACTGAAACCCGGGAGGGTTGCCCCTGTGCTCAGGACTTTCCACGATGCACGCGAACGGGTTGACGGTCGGCTATAGCCGAACTCATCCAGCAGGACGGCCTCATACAGGAAGGTATCCCCTGTCGTGAAATGCATCGAAAATGGAATTGGTTCGGAAATTCCCGTGGTGTCGATGCTCTCACGGCAGGAAAGGGAGAGAGCGCACAGGCAAAAAAGGGCAACCCGCCGGGTTGCCCTTATGGAAGTCACTGATCTACCTCGTCTTACAGTTTTAACTTTGCGATACTTCCCTGAACATCCGCTGCAGATTTGCTGAGTGCTGCCTGTTCGTCGGCATTCAGCTTGATCTGGATGATCTGCTCCATACCGGTCTTGCCGAGCTTTACGGGCACACCGACGAACATCCCCGTCAGACCGTATTCGCCCTGGAGAAACACCGAACATGGTAGAATCCGTTTTTTGTCTTTGACGATGGACTCAACCATCGCAACGGTCGCCGAAGAAGGAGCATAATATGCACTGCCGGTCTTCAGGTAGTTGACGATTTCGATGCCGCCTTCCCGTGTGCGCTTGATGAGCCGTTCCACGGTAGCACTGTCCATCATTTCCGTAATCGGGATGCCGGCAACGGTGGAATAACGGGCAAGCGGAACCATTGTGTCCCCGTGCCCACCCAGTACAAATGCGTTCACATCCTCGACGGACACGTTGAGTTCCAGGGCAATAAACGAACGAAAACGCGCGGCGTCCAGGACTCCCGCCATACCGATGATACGTTCGCGGGGAAGTCCTGCGACTTTCATCGCCACGTACGTCATCACATCAAGGGGATTGGAAACAACGATGAAGACTGCCTTCGGGGATTTTGCAACAGCGCTTTGAGCGCACGTCTTGACAATCTCGCTGTTGGTATTCATAAGATCGTCACGGCTCATGCCCGGCTTGCGTGCAATACCGGCCGTAATAATGACGATGTCAGAATTGGCAGTTTCGGCATACCCGTTGGTGCCGATGACGCGACAATCCGATTTTTCTACGGGTGTTGCCTCGTACATATCAAGGGCCTTGCCCTGCGGAATACCTTCGAGGACATCAACAAGCACAACTTCATTCGCCAGCGCCTTGTCAGCCAAACGCTGTGCCGTGGTCGCCCCGACATGGCCCGCACCAATCACAGTGATTTTCATGGATTCCTCCGGAGCTGATGGTGGGATGTTACGTCTTGGGAAGAATGCTCACAATACTTCTGGACTTGGCGATCTTCTTGAAGGCCACAAAACCCTCAATCTTCGCGAACAGGGTATCATCGCCTCCGATGCCGACATTCTCCCCCGGGCTGAACTTTGTGCCACGCTGCCGCACGAGGATACTGCCGGCTGATACCTGTTCACCACCGTACCGCTTTACTCCCAAACGTTGCGCATTGCTATCACGACCGTTACGGGAGCTTCCGACGCCTTTTTTATGTGCCATGACTAGCCTCTACTTGCCAATACTGAGAATTTCGATCTGTGTGAATCCCTGACGGTGCCCGCGCTTGACGCGGTAACCCTTACGGCGTTTTTTCTTGAACACGATGACCTTGTCACTTCTCCCGTGCTCGAGAATCGCGCCTTCCACATGCGCTCCGGCTACGACCGGGTGACCCACGACGACACTTTTTTCATCGCCCACCAGAAGGATCCGATCCAGCGAGATCTTGGTTCCGGGTTTTTCATGTAAACTGGGGACGGTAATGCGGTCTTTGGGAGAAACCTTGTATTGCTTTCCTGCAACTTCCACGACGGCAAACATCAGCGTATTCCTCTCTCATATAGGAATATAAAGGTACCAAATACTCTCAAAAAAGTCAATCTTTGCCGCTCCGAAAACTGAGGATCCGCAGAGCATTTGCGATTACCGCCAGAGACGCCCCATCATCTGCCAGAATGGCCATCCAGAGGGTGGCGAAGCCCGTCAGACTTAGCACCAGGAAGAGAAGCTTCAATCCGAGGGCAATACCGATATTCTGACGGATTATCCGCATCGTGAGCCTGCTTACACCCACCAGATGGGGAATCCGGTCAATATTGTCCCCCATCAGGACGACATCGGCGGTTTCCAGGGCCGTGTCGTTCCCTGCTCCTCCCATTGCAATACCGACAGTAGCCGCCGCGAGCGCTGGCGCGTCATTAATGCCATCTCCCACCATGGCCACCGCGCCATAGTCCCTTCCCAGCTGTTCGACCGCCGCCACCTTCCCAGCCGGAAGTAGTCCGGCCTTCCACCGGTCTATCCCGACCTCTCCCGCGATGGCACCCGCAACCTGTTCATTATCTCCGGAAAGCATCACCACGTCACGGATTCCTTTCCGCCGAAGGGCCTGCACCACTCCGCGACTATGGGTCCGGAGCTTGTCCCGCAGAGCGATGATACCCAGGGGTTTGCCCGCGACTCCAAGGACAACGGCGGTTTTCCCTTCCCGGTTCAGGATGTCAACCTGGCGAAGAACCTCAGGCGTACAGCAATGCCGTTCGCGGCAGAATTCGAGATTCCCGAGAACGTACCCGGCCCCGTTGATGATGGCCGTCACCCCGCGTCCCGGATATGACGTAAAAGATTCGACGGCAATGGTTTCATGGTGAAGCCCACGCCGCACGCTCTCCTCCACCACGGCTGCAGCAAGATGATGTTCGGACCGGAATTCCAGAGCGGCGGCAACCCTCAGAATCGATTCGGGGGTATCGTGGTTAAGAGCCACCGTGTCTGTCACCCGCATCCGCCCTTCTGTGAGCGTACCGGTCTTGTCGAATGCAATGACATTCACCGAGTGCAGGGCTTCCAGATGAGTGCCCCCTTTGATCAGGATGCCGTGCCGCGCCCCGTTGGTCAACGCGCTCACCAGCGCTACCGGTGTCGAAATGACAAGAGCACAGGGACAGGCAATAACGAGCAGGACTAGCGCACGGTAGAGCCAGACATCAAACGGGAGAGAAAACAGTACAGGCGGGATCACCGCAACAAGAATGGCAAGAACGAGCACCCCCGGTGTATACACCGCGGCGAAACGGTCCACAAGACTCTGCACCGGCGCGCGTTTCTGTTCCGCTTCTTCGATAAGATGAATGATGTGGGCAAGAGTCGTGTCTTCGTAGCGCCGCGTCGCCTGCACCGTCAGTGACCCGTGACCATTAAGAGCACCGGCAAAGACCGTGTCACCTTCGTTCTTCTCCACGGGAATCGATTCGCCGGTAATCGCAGCCTGATCGAGGGACGACCTGCCTTCGATCACAACACCATCGATGGGAATGCGCTCACCGGGACGGATCCGTAGGATGTCACCCGGCACCACTTCGGATGCGGAAAGAGTCTGTTCGGTCGGGCCGCGAAGCACATGGGCCTGCTGGGGTGAAAGTGTGACGAGCGACTCAAGAGCACGGCGGGTGCGGGTGGTGCTGTAGGATTCCAGCATCAGTGCCACGGAAAAAAGGACAACCACCGCAGCACCCTCGCTCCAGCGGTCAATCGCCATCGCGCCGATTACGGCCAGCGCCATGAGGACATTCATATCCAGTGTTCTGGTCCGCAGCGCCGCGGTGGCCTTGAGCAGAATCTGCCATCCGCCGGTGAGAATAGAGGCAAAAAGCAGGGTACGCACGAGAAGAGGGGAAAGACCGAGTGATTCCATCGCCATCCCGGCAGCCGCAAGCAGACCGGCAGCCGCGGTCCAGAGAGCCTGTCCGTGGCGTTCCAGAAACGATTGTGGTGGACGGATTTCCTGTTTGAGACGCCCCCGGAAACCGGCACCCCGCAGATCCCCTAGAACCTGCGTATCGACAACGTCCGCATCAACACGGAGTTCTGAAGAAAGCAGGCTGAATGTGTAGCGATCATGACCAAGGCTGGCATCCAGCCGTTTGCGGAGAATATGCTCTTCTGTTGCGCAGCAGACTCCGGACACAATAAACCGCTTCCGATGCTTCGTCTCCTGATGTCTTCTGTTCTCCACCACAATCCTCTCCTCCTGCTCCGTGTTACCTGTCAAGGGGCGACCAGGGATGCAGACTGTCCATCGTTTGAACCTTGTCCCGGAGAAACTTATACAACCGCGGGGCGGTATACAGACAGAATACGGCGAACAGCGCCCCGGCAACCAGATCAACAACGTAGTGATATCGTTGATATACTGTCGCAATAATCAGCAAAATACCATTGATGAGGATGAAGTAGCGTGTGCCCAGCCGGTACCGGACACTAAAAGCCATCAGGACGAGCGTCATCATGGTATGGCCACTCGGAAAAACATCCCGCTGGGTGGCTGCCATTGCATCGGCGCTGCTGACTCCCATAGGGACAGATTCTCCCACATTCACGAACCACCGCAGATAGGGGGTCAGAAACAGCCCGGGAAGTTCCAGATCCAGGGAATTAAAGTCATGGAGTGTGAACCGTGGGCCGACCGCGGGCAAAGAGAAATAGCCCAGATACGACAGATAGAATCCGTACACGCATGTGAACATAAAAAAATGAAATACCCCGGGGGAATGTTTCCGGTAGAGTTCATAACCGATGAGCAGGAAGAGGAAGTAAAACAGCGTGTATGCAATCTGCAGGGCCTCTGTCGCAACCGGGTGTCTGAACTGCATTATCCATTCGGTCGGATTAACTCCAAACACCCACCGGTCAACGGCAATCAGCCAATCGTCGTAGTCAATTCCCTGATGGATCGGTTTAATCATGAAGTAGAGTTCTTTAAACGTGAAGAAAACCAGGGGGGCGACATACCAATCGTGGATGTACGCCAGAATTTTCTGCGGACTGGACGCGCGGGCGAGCGCAAGCAGGCAAATCCCGGTGATGATGACACCGTTGATCATCACCAGGATCCACCATCCGGGGATCCTTCCGGCGAAGATGACGCTGAGGAGGCTCAGCAGGAAGAAGAACGTAATAATCACAACGTCGGCGGAATGGAAGGCGCGCAACAGGGTCCGGAATTTCATTCGCGCGGCCTCCCCTGCGGCTGTACATGCACCAGTTGATTACTCAGGCGTGCGAGTTCTCCGATGGACAGTTCTTCCGGGCGGCATTGGAGAACATCCTCAACGTCAGCAGGTGGTTCCTGTCCGAGAAAATATCGCAGCGAGTTTCTGAGAGTCTTACGACGTTTCCCGAACACGGCCCGCACCATGGACCGGAAAAACCGTTCATCCGTAACAGTCGCGCAGGGTGTAGCACGTATCGTCAACCGTACCAGCGCGGACGTTATCTTTGGCCGGGGGTAGAAGACATGCGGTGAAACATCAAAGAGCATCTCAACCTCTGCATAGAACTGACAGCTCACGGAGAGTATCCCATAGTCTTTGGACCCCGGAGTCGCGCACAACCGCACGGCCACTTCCCGCTGCATCATCAGCACAGCATCCTGGATGGCGGCACGATGCTCCAGGACGTGGAAGAGGATTGGCGTGGTAATGTTATAGGGTATGTTTCCCACGACACGGAGCCGTCCCACCCGCGCCGCAAGCGCGGTAAGGTCCACGTCCAGAATGTCCCCGTGAAGAATTTCGACCGGTGTGCCGGACATGGCCTGTTGCATCTGTGCGATGACGCGGTCGTCCAGATCCACGACAATGAGCTTGCCTGCGTGCGCAGCAAGGTCGTGGGTCAGCGCACCTTCCCCCGGTCCGATCTCGACAACAGTATCCCCGGGGCCCGGATCGATCATTTTTATGATCTTGCGGGCAGTATTGGGATCGCGGAGGAAATTCTGGCCGAGTGAACGACGCGGACGCAGGGGAGGAAAAGCTTTCACGGTCACCCTTCTGGACATTCCCGGATCCTCCGCCTCTGTCCGTCAGAGAAAGGCGGATACATGAAAAATAAATATAGAGAAGCTGGCGGGAAATGTCAACGCGCACACCGGTGGATTCGTTGATTTTCAACGTTGAATTAGTTAGCTTCGTAAGAATCAACCATTTGGCACTGCCCAGTCCGACCCTATGACTACAACCCCCGATCAGCCGACACAACAAACGGGTACTCCCGCAGCCGGGCCGCAACAACGTGGCACCCAGCAAGGCCGCTCCCGGCCGCCGCAGCAGCGGAATCAGCCTCAGCAACAGCGAAATCAGCAGCAATGGCCTGATGTCAGCGTCGTCATTCCTCTCTATAACGAAGAGGAATCGATCAAAGAACTGAATCAACAGCTCCGTTCCACACTCGGCAGAATGAATGTCCGGTACGAAATCCTGTATATCGACGACGGCAGTACCGACCGTTCGTTCCAGATCCTCCGGGACCTAAAACGGAATGACCGGCATCTTAAGGTGATACGGTTCCGGCGCAACTACGGCAAATCTGCCGCACTCTCCGTCGGATTTGAAAAAGCCCAGGGCAACATCGTCTTCACGATGGATGCCGACCTGCAGGACGATCCGTCGGAAATACCCTCCATGAAACGCCGGATTGAAGAAGGGTTTGATCTGATTTCGGGTTGGAAAAAAATCCGCCGCGACCCGCTCTCCAAGACCATTCCATCCAGGTTTTTCAATTTTGTCACCGCCGTATTGACCGGTATTAAGATTCACGATTTTAACTGCGGTTTGAAGGCGTACCGCCGGGAGGTCGTAAAATCGGTGAATGTGTACGGCGAACTCCACCGTTACATCCCGGTTCTCGCCCACTGGGAGGGGTTCAGGATCGGCGAAATGGCAGTCCAGCACAGGCCGCGCAAGTACGGCAAAACCAAGTTCGGCCTGGGTCGTTTCTGGAAGGGATTTCTGGATCTGCTCACGGCTCTTTTTACAACCCGGTTCCTCCGCCGCCCGCTCCACCTTTTTGGTCCGATCGGACTGGTGGTCACCCTTGCCGGTACCGTGATCGACGTCTGGTTGGTCATCGAGTGGATGCGCGGTCTCACGTCTCTCGGCAACAGGCCTTTGTTTCTCGCAGGATCAATGCTGATCGTTATCGGAATCCAGTTTATCTCACTCGGTCTTCTGGGAGAAATGATCAGCAAGACACGCACCTCGGCAGAGGAGTACTCGATCAGGGAGTTCCTCAAGTAACAGTGGGCTGCCAATGACGAAACCATGGGCGTCCGTCGACGCACTAAAACGTGATTGCCGGTGGTTCCGCGGCGATGTTCCATGCGCGCCGCACAAACAGTCAGGGAGCCATTGCCGCGAAGCAGATGGCACGGATTGCGCCCACTATGACCCGCAGTCCGGCAACATTCTTATCATCAAACTCGGCGCTATCGGAGACGTTGTCCGTACGACTCCCCTCCTCCGCAAGTTCGGCGAGGTGTATCCGACACACCGCATCTGGTGGTTAACGCTTACCCCTGAAATTGTCCCATCATCCGTTGATGTTGTACTCCCGTTTACACCACAGTCGCTTGCTACACTCGCCGCGATGCAGTTCAGTCTCGTCGTGAACCTGGACAAAGATCCGGAAGCATGCGCGCTGACTGCTACACTCCGGGCCGATCGTAAAAAGGGATTCACCCTTCTCGAAGGCAAGCCCGCACCGCTCGATGGAGATGCCCACCAAAAATATCTGACGGGCGTTTTCGACGATCTCAGCAGGGAGAACACACAAAGTTATATACAGGAAATTTTTACTATCTGTGGATTCGTATTCGAAGGTGAAGAGTATATCCTTGACAATTTTGCCTCCAGGAACTATCATTGGAAAATCCCGCGTCGCAAACCGGTCGTCGGCCTTAACACGGGCTGTGGCGGCCGCTGGGTCTCCCGCCTCTGGGCCGAAAAAAACTGGATTACGCTCGCCCGACGCCTGAAAAAAGCAGGGTACGAACCGCTCCTCCTGGGCGGTGAACAGGAACACTCACTGAACCGACGTATTGCGTCGAAGAGCGGCGCGCGATACCTCGGTCATTTTCCCCTTCCGCAATTCATCAATCTGATTGATCAGTGCAACATCGTGGTAACCGCCGTGACCATGGCCATGCACCTGGCTATCGGACTACAAAAGCCTCTCGTCCTCTTTAATAACACCTTCAATGAACACGAGTTTGAGCTGTATGGTAGGGGTGTGATTCTTAAACCGGAGTTCGACTGTTCCTGCTACTACTCCCCTGTGTGTCCGAACAACTGCATGCAATACCTCCGTGTTGAGACGGTGTTTGCAGGCATTCACACCCTCCTCCCCACTCGGTCGTTGTAGATTTATATGGCTAAAACAACCACGAAACAGCGAAGGCACCAGGAACGCCCCACGTGGGAACCGACGGATTGGCAGTGTATCGGTATCCTGGGCATGCTGACGGGATTCTTCTTCCTGCAGATCCTGCTCGGCAATGCGTTTCTGTGGGAAGACTTCGTCTACCAATGGTATCCTTTCCGTCAGTTCGCTTCGAGCTCTCTGGCCGGCGGTGAACTTCCTCTGTGGAATCCCTACACCGTTCACGGCATGCCGTTCCTGGCTGAAATCCAGACAGAAGTCTTCTATCTGCCCATGGCCGCGCTGATGTTCCTCGTCAAGAATGGGCGGCTGGATGTGTTCTGGCTCGAGCTCGTGAATGTGTTGCACTACTTCCTCGCCGGTGCAGGCATGTTTTTCCTGGCACGATCGTTTTCACTGAATCGGCTTTCCTCCCTTTTTGCAGCCATTACGTTTGCGTTTTCTGGATTTCTCGTCACCCATGCCATCCATCAGGTTATCACCGGTGTGGTCGCCTGGTACCCCCTGTTGTTTCTCTTTTTCCGCAACGCTTTATCCTCGCCACGCTGGATGTGGGTGTTTGTGGCCGGGCTGACGCTGGGACACAGCTTCTTCGGCGGATCGCCCCAGATGTCGCTGTTCTTTTATCTTTTTCTTCTCTGCTATTTCGTCTTTGAACTGTTACACCGCAATGGCTTAAAGGGACTGTTCCGGAAACCTGCGATGGTCATGACCGCGCGCGCAGCCGCGGTCGTATTCCTGTCGCTCGGGATCGCCATGATACAGTTTCTCCCGACACAGGAACTGTCAGAGTTGTCCGCTCGGGCGCAGATCACATACGCGAAAGGAAGTGAAGGATCGCTTGGCTGGGGTCAGCTGCTCACACTTCTCGTACCGAAGTTCTTCGGAGTCTCGGACGCACATGCATATACCTACTGGGGGCCCGGTCCCTACTGGCACTACTGGGAGACGTGCGTGTACTTCGGGGTTCTCCCTCTGTTCCTCACACTGCTCGGTTTCCGCCTTCTCCGCCATCATGCGACGCTGCTCTTCCTGGCCTGCTTCGCCTCCTTTGCGGTCCTGTTTTCTCTGGGATCAAACTTCTTTCTCCACGCGGTTTTTTTTGACTCCATCCCGGGGTTTTCTTCCTTTCGAAACCCTGCCCGCATGGGTGTGTTTCTCCCCTTTGTTGGATCACTGCTCTCGGGATTCACGCTGCATCATCTGATGCACGGTATCACCACCGCCGGCGAGACAACCGTGTGGAAACGATGGGTTCTCATCACAGGGGGCACGGGCGCTGCACTCATTCTGCTCTCCTTGACGGGTATGCTGGACGGCGTTTTTCCATTTCTTGAACAGAGTCAGCCTCGTATGTTTGTGCGGAAGGAACTTTTTCTGGCTCTGGGGCTCCTGGTCGCAGCTTCCGGAGTCGCCTATGCACTTGTTGTCCGGAAGGGAAGCGGCACATTCCTTGCTCTTCTCGCCTGCGGACTGGTCTTTGGTGATATGTACATCTTCGGCGCAAACCATAATACAGCTCCCGTCAACCCGGAAGATCATTTCCGGCGGGCAGATCCGCTCGTTCGCTTCTTTAAAGCCCAGGACGGAATCTTCAGGGTGAATACCCGGAATTCCCAGGGGATGATCATGGACCGGAACCAGGGCATGGTAGACCACCTCTTTACGATGGAAGGATACACACCGCTCTTCCTGCAGAGGATCCACCCGCCGGCATCAACCGCCGAGAAGGCTTTCGACCTGTTGAATATCCGCTACTACACGGTAACCGACAGTGCACGAGGAACGCTCGGCCTCCGGGAGCGGGAACAATATCTTCCGCGTGCGTACATGGTGTACGCATCCACCGCAAGCCGTTCGGGGGAGGAGTCCAGACAACACCTCATGGATTCTGCTTTTGATCCCTGGACCATGGCCGTGATAGAAGACACGTCGCACATTCCGCTCGTGGCGCCAGAAGTGACTCCTGTCTGGCGGGCAACGATCGATGAGTACCGCAATAACACCATACGGCTAACCGTTGAGTCCGACCACGACGGGTTGCTCGTGCTGAGCGAGTCGTACTATCCCGGCTGGCGGGCCGTTGTGGACCATCAATCGACCCCTGTGTTCAGAACAAACTATGCTCTGCGGAGTACTCCCGTATCCCGTGGTGTCCATACCGTCACATTCTCTTTTGAACCGGAGAGTTTCAGCCGGGGACTCTCCATCTCTCTCGGAACTCTGGGCATGTGTCTGGCAGGAATGTTGCTCAGCTGGAGACGTTCGAGGGTGGCCGCCGTGACGCCGGAAGACAACGGTAAGATCGTATGAAGATCACCATCGTCGGCACGGCATATCCCCTCCGGGGTGGGATCGCCCATTATAACGCGCTCCTGGCCGAGTCCTTGCAGCAGCGGCATACGGTAAACACCATAACGTTTAAGCGGCAGTATCCTTCATTCCTGTTCCCCGGAAAGACCCAACAGGAATCTGGTGAGATGCTCCACGTTCCGCCGGCGCCACAACATATTGATTCCATCAACCCCCTCAACTGGATAACAGTCGGCAGAATGATCAGGGATGAACGTCCCGATCTGCTGATCTTCAAGTACTGGCTCCCTTTTTTCGGGCCCTGCTTCGGCACGATCGCGCGCATGGCGCGGAAAAACAACCACACCCGGGTGCTCTTTATCTGTGACAACGTGCTTCCTCATGAACGCCGCCCGGGGGACACGGTGTTCACCCGGTACGCTTTCCGTGCAGCAGACTTTTTTATCGTACAATCTGCTGCCGTAGAACGGGATCTGCTCACGATCCACCCCGAAGCCGTGTATCGTTTTGCACCACATCCGGTGTACACCATTTTTGGAGAGCCCGTGGACAAACAGGAAGCGCGGCGTCAGCTGGGTATCGCTGACGAACGGATTGTGCTCTTCTTTGGATATGTCCGGCGTTACAAAGGACTCCATGTCTTGTTGTCAGCTCTCCATGAAGTACGGAAGGCACTGCCTGTGCGCCTTCTTGTTGTGGGAGAGTTTTATACGGATCAGGCACAATATCAGGAGCAAATAGAACAGCTCGGTCTGCAGGATTGCGTCACGGTACACGCGGATTATGTTCCCAATGAAAAGGTCGCATCGTTCTTCTCTGCGGCAGACGTAGTTGTGCTCCCGTACCTTTCGGCAACCCAGAGCGGCATCACACAGATCGCCTATAACTTCAACAAACCGGTGATCGCTTCGGACGTCGGAGGACTTGCGGAGGTGATCAAGCATGGAAAGACGGGGATCATTGTGCCGCCGAATCAACCGCATCTCCTTGCTGAGGCAATTCTGGACTATTATCATCATGGTCGTGAGGCCACGATGACACCCCGGGTAAAGGCGGAAAAACAATTGTACTCCTGGGATCACTTTGTGGAAACCATTGAGTCCTTGTGTCAACCCTGACCCCGTCACAATATCCTGTCTCCGGTCCCGGGCGGAACAGTACACATGGATAGTCCGAGCGTTTATGTCATCCTGGTGAACTGGAACGGCAGGGAGATTACGCTTGACTGCCTTGCCTCACTCCAGCGTGTCCGGTACCCGGCCATGCGCGTGCTGGTGGTTGATAACGGCTCGGCCGATGATTCCGTAGCCGCCATGCACAGCGGCTTTCCGGCGGTCGAGGTCCTGGCCCTCGGAGAGAACCGTCGATTCGCAGGAGGAAACAATGCCGGAATGCAGAAGGCCCTTGAGGCGGGAGCGGACTTCATCCTGCTTCTGAACAATGACACGATTGTGGATCCGGATTTTCTGCCGCCGCTCCTGGATCGCTTCCAACGCGAGGAGCGCTGCGGCATGGTGGTGCCGAAAATCTACTACCACCATGCACCTGACACCCTCTGGTATGCGGGAGGAGAAATTTCCTTCTGGTCAGGGACGATGCGCCACAGGGGAATCCGGGAAGTCGACCACGGACAATATGATTTTGCAACGGAAACAGACTATGCAACCGGATGCTGCATCCTCCTGTCGCGTGACGTGGTACGGCGTGTTGGAGAAATGGACGAATCGTTCTATATGTACACGGAAGATGCTGACTGGTCCATGCGCACACGCCGCGCAGGGTACCGCATACTGTTTGAACCCCGCTCACACATCTGGCACAAGCTCTCGGTCAGCACGGGCGGACATCTTTCGTTCTTCAAGCTCAGAAACAAACTGATAAGTAATTACCGGTTCTTTGCACGGTATGCGCGCTGGTACCACTGGCTCACGTTCCCATGGCTGAGTATCATCATCAATGCTGGAGCCGCTCTACGGTATCTGGTGCATACATCTCCGCCGCTGCCGCGCAAACCAACCGCAGCGTGAGAGCACCCCGATATACCAACCAGGCCGAGTCATGAAACAGCGACGCCCCCATACCATATACCATCTCGCCCGGAAGTCAGCCGAACATGCAACACGCGGCCAGAGCTGGGCAGGCGACTCTGTTGAGGAGAGTATCGGGTTGTGCGCGGCGCAGACAATTGAGCCTGTGTTCCTCAGCACGCTCCCGCGTTCGGGCGCGATTCTTGAATCCGGCTGCGGACTCGGACGCTGGGTGTTCTACCTTCGCCGGAGAGGGTTTGATCTGACCGGGATAGATCTTTCCGAACCGGCCGTTCAGGTTGCCCTCTCGTACGATCCTTCTGTCCCCATCATCCGCGATGATGTACTGGGGTCGGCATTCGCTGATGAAACCTTTGCCGCGGCCATTTCGCTGGGCGTTGTGGAACATTTTGAAGAGGGTCCCGGCCAGGCTCTTGCGGAACTCAGGAGAGTGCTGAAAGATGGAGGGTTGCTGTTCATCTCGGTTCCGACACAGAACCTGATGCGGCGACTCATCACCAATCACCTGAAGAGGTGTCATCGCCGGCTTCTGCAGTGGCGCGGGGAATCATTTGTCTTTGAGGAATACCGTTATACACGGAAGGAATTTAACACACATCTGACCCGTAACGGTTTTGAGATCCTCTCGATGGTTCCCGATGATTTTCTTCCGCCCCGCAACATGGGGCTTGTGGTGGACTTTCCGTTCCTGCGGCATGCGTCCCGGAAGTGGGAATTAAATCGTCTCGGGCGGATGCTTCGTACCGGTATGAATTTTTTCTCGCCGTGGTGGATATGTGCCGGGACGTTGTGGGTATGCCGGAAACAACAGTAGACGATCATCTTTATCGGCGGACGGAGTGGAATTCGGGAAACATCTTACAAAAAGTCTCTGGGGACTTGCGGACAAGTCCCTCCCGGTGGCATACGGCATCGGCTATGTGGTCCTCGTGATCCGGGTCCTTCCCGAAGAAGAGTTCGGGAATTTTGTCCTTCTCCAGGAAATATTTCTGATTCTCTCGGGCCTGGCGACGGCACTTGCACTGCAACCGATGCTGAAGTTTGCATCGGAAGACACACAGGACGCATCCGGTATTATCGTCGTCGGGATCCTGCTTAACCTGGCCTTTCTGGTGATTTCCTCGGTCCTGATTGTTGTGGCACGTGAGCCTCTTGGAAATCTGCTGCACGCGCCGACTCTTGCACCGTTGCTTCTCTACATTCCTGTGATGCTGTTCGCATCATTCATCCGGAATATCGCCCTCGTTCTGCTTCAGACCCGCTTTGGCATCAGCAGAATTTTCTGGGTGGATGCGGTTCACTTCCTCGGAACACCCATCCTGGTCTGGGTGTATTCCCGCATGCATCTGTTTGATTCGGCTGAGGATCTGGTCTTCATCTCCATCCTGTCGCTCTCTGCATCATCGCTGCTGGGCCTTCTCCTGACGTGGTCCCTCATTCGCTGGACTGCGCGACCGACCGCGCAGGATTTCCGCCGGACATGGGAGTACGGGAGATATTCGCTGGGGGGAAATGTCAGCTATCTGGTCTATTCCAGGGCGGACACGTTCATTCTCGCGGCATTTACGGGTCCTGCAGAGGTAGCGGTGTACAGCTCCGCAAAGGTCTTTACGCGGATTTTTGACATGGTGAATCAGGTTATTCAGATGTTCCTTCTCCCGGGGGTTTCTCTTCTTGCCTCGCGCGGCGAACGTTCCAGCCTGAAGAGTGTCGTTGAGAAGTCGATCCTCTTTTCCTCTGTGGGCATGTTCGCCCTCATGATCCCGCTTCTTCTGGTATCCGATCCACTGGTCTCGTTGGTGTACGCGGGCCGGTATCCGGAGGCGGCGCTGATCCTGAAGATCTTTGTGTTTATGGCGCTTGCCGTTCCCGCATTCTCCATCGGCTCGAATGTGTTGATGGGGCTCGGTGAGGCCCGCGCCAGTTTTGAATTGGGAATTCAAATGCTCGTGGTCTCCGTTGTGGTCTATCTGGTAGCGATCCCATGGCTCGGCACAACCGGGGCGGCGCTTGGTGTTGTGGTCTCTTCGTTCGTCATGGCATGGATTGCGCTACGACGTGTCCGTCACTATGTCCCGTTTACCGTGCAGGATGTGCTCTCCCGCCGGCACGACATTCGCGTGTTTATACGTTCACAAGTCCGGAAGTTCACACGACTCCCATGATCACCAGGATCACAGCATATTTCCGGCGTATGTTCTTTGAAGGAACTCCGCGCAGCATCCAGACGAAGCAGAACATTGTGGGATTGTTCTTGCTCAGGGGGATTTCTGTAGCAATCAATTTTGTTCTTGTGCCTCTGACGCTTACCTATCTGTCGAAGGACAAATATGGTATCTGGCTGACCATGAGTTCCATTCTGGCGTGGGTCATGTGGCTGGATGTTGGTCTCGGCAACGGCCTGCGGAACCGCTTCGCACTCGCCCTCGCCCACGGAGACAAGAAGCTGGCACGGAGTTATGTCAGCACGACGTATCTCTTCGTCGGCCTGATCAGTCTCGCTCTGTTCCTTGCCTTTATGGCCATCCAGCCACTGCTCTCCTGGAGCGGCATTCTGAATGCTCCGCCGGCCCTCAACGCAGAATTGACACAATTGGCAGTAATTGTATTCCTCTTTTTCTGTATCCGCCTGGTCGCGGGACTGATAGGCACCATCCTTGTTGCCGATCAGCAGCCGGCGTTGAGCAGTGTCATGGAGGTGCTCATCAATGCGTTCTCGCTGGTGGCCATATTCGTTCTGGTCAAGACCGTTCCCGAGTCGCTTTTCTGGCTGGGAACTTGCATGACCGGCATCATGGTGGTGGTTCCTTTGATGGGCAACTTCTGGTTGTTCCGCGGGAAATACCGGGAGTATGCACCTTCCTTCCGCTTCGTCCAGGTTGTGCATGCACGCGGCCTCATCAATATCGGATCGCAATTTTTCGTGTTGCAGCTGGCCGGACTGGTCCTTTTCACCAGCGCCAACATCATTATCACACAGCTGTCTGGTCCCGGCGACGTGACACAGTACAATATCGCCTACAAATATTTTGGTGTACCCGCCATGGGATTCACCGTGTTGTTGACGCCGTTCTGGTCTGCATACACGGAGGCGTTTGCCCGCGGCGACACGGCATGGATCGAGATGACTTTCAGGAAACTGAAGAAAATCCTTTTCCTGTTCTCGATTCTGGTTGTGGCCATGGTTCTCCTCGCCGACGAGGTCTATCTCCTCTGGATCGGACCTGCGATCCAGATTCCGTTTTCCCTCTCGGCTACGATGGGAGCATATGTGCTGATTGTTGCATGGAGTAGCATATTTTCGTACTTTATCAACGGAATTGGCAAAATCCGGCTGCAACTTTTCATCGCTATCATTATGTCCATCACAATGATTCCGCTTGCCCTCTTCCTTGCAGGACCGCTGGGCCTGGGCACAACGGGTGTCATTCTGGCGATATGCATTGTCCTCCTTCCCGGGGCAGTTCTCTGGCCGATTCAAACGCGCAAACTCCTGAGCGGCCGCACAACGGGAATATGGACACAATGACGTCTCCCCATGAGTCTGACTGATTTCCTCGTTTCTCATTTTGCACCCCTCAGGCGCCGGCTGGCACAGTTGAATGATATGACACGTCGCCTCGACGATCTGCAGATGGCCGTCGGCCGTATCGAACAACACCTGACCATTCCTCACGCACAGTCGCGTGTTCCCCTTCACCGGTACGAATTCAAGGCATATTCCCAGTGGGGGGAAGATGGCATTATCCAGTACCTTATCCATGCACTGCCTATCGAAACATCGGTGTTCGTTGAGTTCGGCGTTCACGACTACCGCGAATCGAACACACGTTTCCTTCTGCAACACGACAACTGGACCGGTCTGGTGATGGACGCCTCCCAGGAGTACATTAACACAATCAAGAAGGATCCTGTCTATTACCGCCATAACCTCCGGGCAGTTCGTGCGTTTATCGACCGCGAAAACATTAATGCGCTTCTTCGACAGAACGATATCACGGGTGATATCGGACTGCTCTCCATCGACATTGACGGGAACGACTACTGGGTATGGGAGGCTATTGAGTGTATCACCCCGCGCATTGTCATCTGTGAATACGACAGCCTCCTGGGACCCGACAGGAAAGTGGTTACACCGTACAATCCGAAATTCGATCGGCTGCAGGCCCACTATTCGTTTCTCTATGGCGGGGCATCAATCGCAGCCCTTGATCACCTGGCGCAACGCAAGGGATATACGCTCGTGGGGTCCAACAGCGCCGGCAACAACGCGTTTTTCGTGCGCACGGACATCCTCGGCGATATCCCCGCCTCCACCCCCCGTGAAGCATACATCCAGGCACAGTTCAGACATTCACATGATCATGATGGCAGTTATACGTTTCGCCCGTTTGACGAGTGTCTGCAGCTGATTGCCGATTTGCCTGTTGTGGACGTCGAACAGAATACAACCTTGCCCATTCGGGACATCTTCCCCGTATCGCCGTCACCTTCATCCATCCCTCCACATCGGTGAGGCCGCTTCATGGCTGAAACACTCGGTTCCTTGTGCGACAAGCTGACCGTAGTGAAGCTCAAGGAGTGGCATACGGAAGATCCCGCGCGTCTGGAGAACATCCGCCGTCAGGAGCAACAGCTCCAGCAGGAGATTTCCGAGTATCTCGCGGGTGCCTTTGCCGGACAGATTCCGGTTGAGCGGCTTACCTTCGCATCGAACAAAGTCTACAAGAAAGAAGGGAACCCGGTCCCGGACGTGCAGGGGAATATCGGTGCGGTCTTTTCGCGCCTTGCCGACGTGAACTGCCGCCTGTGGCACACCCAGGAACAAGTCTATGAATTCGAGAAGGTGCCTGCTGGTGAGAAGGACAATGTCATCAAACAGCTGGCCATTCTGAACCTTGAACGCACGCGCTGCATCGATCAGATCGATCGCGTCTTTAAGGATGGTATCGAGGCCCTCCGTGGCCGGGGAACTGCACCGCACGCGTCGTCGTAACGAGGATACCCATGCATCTCATTCATCGTCAGACTTGCCGTGTGTGCGGGTCTTCCGCATTAACCCGCGTCATTGACCTGGGAGAACAGTATTTGCAGGGGTCGTTTGTCAAGCCCGGTGAGGAACCCCCGCCAGCGCGGCGTATTCCCACAGTCCTGGTACGCTGTAATCCTCTTCTGGACGAGAAAGCATGCGGCCTCCTTCAGATGGAAAGCACTGTTCCGCCCGAGGTCCTGTATTCGTCATACTGGTACCGGTCCGGAACCAACCAGACCATGCGTTCTCACCTGCAGGAAATCGCCGAACAGGCACTGACGATGAGCGGACAGGTGGCGGGGCGGGCGCTGGATATCGGCTGCAATGACGGGACGCTGCTCCGTTGTTACCCCGCAACAATGACAAAGGTGGGCATTGATCCGTCAGATATCGCGCAGGAGATCTCCGGCGACATCACGGTCATTCAGGATGTGTTTCCTTCAAATGAACTCGTGACGCGTATGGGGGAGACACTCTTTGACATCATCACATCCATTGCCATGTTCTACGATCTCGAGGATCCCGTCGCGTTTACCCGGGGAATCAAACGGATGCTCGCTCCCGACGGCCTGTGGGTCTTTGAGATGTCGTACATGCCCCTTATGCTGAAGATGAATTCCTACGACACCATCTGCCATGAACATCTGGAATACTACAGTCTGGCGGTGATCGAGAACATCCTGCGCCGCGCCGAGATGAAAGTGGTGAACGCCGAATTGAACAGTATTAATGGCGGAAGTATCCGGTGTTTTGCCACCCACACCAGCTCGTTTGCCTACCGCAGAGAAGAGTTCGCTCAAAATCTTCAGCGCCTCCGTCAGGATGAATTTGATCTTGAACTCGACACGGACAAACCGTACAAGAACTTCCAGGATCATATCAATGTGCACCGGGAAGAGCTGATGTCCCTCCTCAAGAAACTGAAGAAGGAAGGAAAAAGGATCCATCTGTACGGGGCATCCACGAAGGGCAATACCATACTCCAGTGGTGCGGTATCGACAACCGTATCGTGGATGTTGCAGCCGATCGCAACCCGGACAAACACGGCGCATTCACGCTCGGCACGGATATCCCGATCGTCAGTGAAGAGCAGTCCCGCGCCATGCAGCCGGATTATTATCTGGTCCTCCCCTGGCACTTCAAAGGCGAGTTCCTCCAGCGCGAGAAGGCCATGCTCGACCGGGGAACCAGGCTTATCTTCCCTCTGCCGACCATTGAAGTCGTCGCACAATGAAGGCGTTGATATTCGGGGCGAACGGGCAGGACGGCTATTATCTTGCGCAGGCATGCCGGGAGAGAGGGATCAACCCTGTCGCCATCGACCTGTCGGGAGAGATGATCCACGGCGATGTCGGCGACTTTGACTTTGTGTCGCGCCTGATCCACGAACACACTCCCGGCTACGTGGTCCATCTTGCCGCCCGTTCCACAACCCGGCACGACGCCCTCTTCGCAAATCATTCCACGATCAGCACCGGTACCATCAACATCCTCGAGGCAGTCTATCGGGCAGGTGCACAGGCACGGATACTACTCTGTGGCAGCGGCGTGCAGTTTCAAAACGACGGTACTCCTATTTCCGAACAGACCCCGTTTGCCGCGACCAGTCCGTATGCGATTGCACGTATTCACTCGGTGTATGCCGCCCGGTATTACCGCATGCTCGGCGTACAAGCGTATGTGGCCTACCTCTTCCACCATGAAAGTCCGCGGCGTCCCCCCGACCACATCAGCCAGCGGATTGTACAAGCGGTCCGGGCTATACGCGACGGCTCGGGAGAGATCCTTGACATCGGCGACCTCACCGTCGCAAAGGAATGGACCTTCGCCGGGGATGTGGTCGATGGGATGATGCGACTCCTGGAACAACACACGGTCTTCGAAGCGGTGATCGGTTCCGGGGTGACGCACACTATTCAGGAGTGGATCGAGGTGTGTTTTGGTCTGGCCGGTCTGGATTGGCGGACGTATGTCCGGCAGAAGGAAGAGTTTCTCCCTGAGTACCAGCGTTTATGCTCTGACCCCGGACTGATCCACAGCCTGGGCTGGACCCCTCGCGTCGGGTTTGATGAACTTGCATCATTGATGATGCAGTCATGACCGCCTCTGCCCCGCGCATACTGCTCGGTCACCTTGCTGCATTTGGAGACTGCCTGTATGCCACGGTGATCACCAGACAGATCAAACAGGATTTCCCAGGGAGCCATCTGACCTGGGCAATCGCTGCGCCGTTCCGGCAGATTGCCGATGGTAACCCGTATGTTGACGACATCTGGGAAATTCCCCTGTCGAGAGCCGAAGCCGAATCAACAGGATGGAGAACGTTTGTTGCCAGCGCACAAAGCCGGAAAATCAACGGTGACTTTGATCTCCTCTTCCTTACGCAGATTCCGCCCGACAATTTTCAGAATTTTGACGGGACCGTGCGGGCATCCATCTTCCATGGTTACCCCCATCCGATCACTGTTCCGCTCGCACCGGTGCTCCGGCTCCCGGCCGGGGACGTGGAGCGTGTCCGGCAATTCGCGGAACAGAATGGCCTCGCACGCTACCGCCATGTAGTGCTGTTTGAATGTGCGGGACTGAGCGGACAGACTTTCGTCACACAAGATTTTGCTCTCTCGACAGCCCGGTTACTTCTGGAAAAGGGTCTGGACTGTTGTTTCGTCATTTCATCGGCGAATGCCTTGTCTTCACAGGACCCCCGGATCATCGATGCAAGCTGCCTCCGCTTTCGGGAAAACGCAGAACTCACAAAATATGCCACCTTGTTTGTCGGCTGTTCGTCGGGTATTACCTGGTTATCAACGTCCGATTGGGCTAAACCACTTCCGACTATTCAGCTCCTACGCAAGGCGACATCCATTTACGCCTCCATGGTGCATGATGCGGAACATTTTGGACTCCCCCATGATCATATCATAGAGATAACGGACTGCGCTCCCGCTCATCTTGCGCGGTGCATCCAAACCGTCATGACAGAAACGTTTCAGGATGCCCGCACGCAATTCCACGAGAGGCTTCGTGTCAACCATCAATTCTACTTCAACATATTCTTTATCCCGATCGTAAAGCGGGGGCAGGTGAGAAAGGCACTGTCTTCGCTCAGACGGGTCATCCGCCGTTACGGTGTCCGTGCAATCACGGATACGGTGAAGGCAGTCTTTGAAGACCTCTGACACATGACCACCGCTCCCCAAAAAGTACTAAAGCGTGACGCCCGTCCGGTTCGCGTGACCGTCCTGGTAACAAACTGGAACGGACAAGAGTACCTGCGGGAGTGCCTGACTTCCATCGGCGAAATGACCCGCCATGTTCTCTGTGAAGTTGTCGTGGTGGATGATGCCTCCACGGATGACAGCGTCAGCATGATCAGAACGGTATTTCCCGATGTCAACCTGGTGATCAACCCGGTGAACCTGGGATTTGTGGGGGCCAACAATGTCGGGGTCCGGCATGCGACCGGAAGTTATATTCTGCTCTTAAACTCAGACACGGTTCTCCTGAACGACGCCGTGAGTATTCTTGCAGAGTACATGGAACGGCACCCCGATGTCGCCATCTGCGGTCCGGCCCTGACCGGTGCAGACGGACTGCCGCAGGTATCATACGGCTGGCCCCCTTCCTTTCTGCAGGGGCTTGTTGATGCGTTTTTCCTGAACGATCTGTTTCCCGGAATGGGGCTTCCTTCACGCGCCATTGCTCCGGCACCTTCGAACGACGGCGCACGCCCCGTGCAGTATGTAAGCGGCGCTGCCCTGATGGTTCGAACCTCTCTGGTAGCGAAGTACGGTTTGTTTGACGACAGATTCAAGGCGTACTGTGAAGAAGTGGATCTGTGCCAACGTATTATGCGGTCAACACACTACCGGGTGTTCTTCGTCCCTTCGGCTCACGTCCGCCACTATGAAGGCAAATCATACGGGCAGCTGGGCGCCGGGCGGATTCGCCTGGTATATGAAAGTTATGACAAGTACCTGGTAAAATACCACGGGAAGGTGTATTCTTTTGCCACACGACTGCTGTATGCCTGGCATTATGCCGTGAAGTATATCCTCCGGGGAGTTCTCTACCTTCTGGCAACCCCGGAGAAACGTCAGGGTCGCGCCGATGCTTTACGGCATGCGTTGTACAGTGCCCGGTATAGCCTGTGGCCATACGAGTAACGTCAGGGTCATGAAACAACTCCTTTTCTTTTCAGACATCCCATGGGAATATCTCTACCAGCGCCCGCAGCACCTTGCCACGCGTCTGGCAGGGCGCTGGCCGGTTCTCTGGATAGAACCGGCAACGCTCGGTTCTCCCCGGAAATGGTCCCCCGTCCGCGTACGGGATCACTTTCACGTCCTCACGCTCCCGCTGTTCCCGCACAATGCCCGTAACCAGCATGTGCGCCGTATCTCCCGGCTCCTGGGCGTTCTCCCACCGGTACGCTGGCTGCTCCATCACGTTCAGCGGATTCTGATACAACGGGCTCTGCGTAAGCTCAACATCAACCGTAAGACCATCGCTGCTGTTGTCGAGAACTTTCAATTTATTTCGCTCATCGAGTACCTTCGTCCGACGACACTACTGTTCGACTACATCGACGATGCATTTGGATTTATTGAGTACCCGGAATACGTGCGGGAAGAGTGGCAACGGACGATCCGACAGGCAACAGTGATCACCGCTACAACGCCAACCCTTCAACGGCACATTGAACGGGAACGGTCCGTCCACGTGTCGCTGGTGGAAAATGGCGTGGAGACGGCTGCATACATGCCGGACAGTCCGCCACTACGACCGGCCGATCTGCCTCCCGCACACAGACCCATCATCATTTATGTTGGTACGATAGCCCGGTGGTTTGATTGTGCGCTGCTGGAAAAAGCACTGCGCGGGCTCCCGCAGTTTGATTTTGCCCTTGTCGGTCCGGTTCACCCCGAGACTGAGCCCCGGTTGACGGAGATGCGCAAATTTACGAACTTGTATGTTCTCGGACAGCGTGCACATACCGCCATACCGGCGTATCTTCTCGCCAGCACGGTCGGGATGATCCCCTTTTCCAGAACCCGTCTGACAGAGGGGGTGAACCCGGTCAAGTTGTATGAATATGCGGCGGCCGGTCTGCCGATTGTGACCACCGCATTTTCCGATGATCTTGAACGCTTTCACGATGTGGCGTTCATCGGCCGCACACCGGAACAGTTCATAACTCTATTACATTCCGCTGTCACACGCGCACGCGAGGACGATTATGTGAAGCGCCTCAGGACCTTCGCGGTGCAGAACGACTGGAGTACACGGTCCGATACAATCATCTCACTCCTGCTGCAACAGACACACAACCAGAAGAGTGCTGCAGAGCAGCCATGACATTTCCTAAGGACGGGCATACGCCATGAGCCAACAACAAAAAAAGACCACACCGCGCAAGACGACCACCCAGCCGTCGCTCTTTTCCCGGTTTACCCCTTTCCAGCTTGACCTGGTATGCGTGGTTGTCTTGTATCTCCTTACCCTCGTCGTCTTTCGGGGAATTGTGTTCGAAAACGCAGCGTTCCAGACGGAAGGAGACACCGCCTCCGCGCTGAGTTATGCAGAAGCCGGTAACAGGATAGCCAGAGCAGAGGGTGTGGATGTGTTGTGGATGCCCAACTTCTTCAGCGGCATGCCCACATTCGGCAACGTGGCATATGTTCCCCATGACGTAAGCTACATCCAGACTGTTCTCCAGAGAGTGCTCAACCTGCTCTTTCTGAACGGTAAATGGACCTGGCTGGTGGTATACTATTTCCTGGGCGGAATATTCATGTTTCTCTTGATGCGTGTGCTGAATTTTTCCAGGATTTCGGCGCTCTTTGGTGCAATCCTCTTCATGCTTGCGCCATACAACATGGGCCTGGCAACCGAAGGGCATGGTTCCAAGCTGATGGCGCTGAGCTATTTTCCCCTCGTCTTTATGCTTACCCATATGCTGTTCGAACGCCGCGATATCCTCAGCTTCGGCCTTCTCACCGCCGCCATCGGCACGCTCGCTCTGACCAATCACATGCAGATTGTCTATTATGTCTTCATCGTCATCGGTCTGTATCTCCTCTACCATGTTGTCGTTGAGGTTCGGCGGGCTCCCGGACGGGCAGCCCTGATCACCGGTCTCTTCGCGGGCGCTCTGGTGCTCGGTCTCTGCATCGCATCCTATATTTATTTGTCCGTCTATGAATATGCCCAGTTTTCCATCCGCGGAGGAGGCACTGCCGGAGCCCCTGGAGGTCTTGCCTGGGATTATGCAACGAATTGGTCGTGGCATCCACAGGAGATGTTCACACTCCTCATCCCATCATTTATGGGATTTCAATCCCCCTATTACTGGGGAACGATGCCGTTTACGAACTCGACCATCTATCTCGGGATTCTGCCGATTCTGCTGGCCGTTCTGGGCCTTGTGTATAACCGCACCCGCCTCGGCGTGTTCCTGTCACTACTCGCAGTGGTCATGATCCTGATCTCCTTCGGGAAACATTTTCCTCTGGTGTACGGAGCGCTTTTTGAGTATATGCCGTTCTTCAACAAGTTCCGGGTGCCGGTGATGGTGCTTCATCTGCTCCCCTTTGTTGTCGGTATCCTTGCCGGCTATGGCCTGCAGTTTCTCATCAATCCGCCGGAGGGGGTGAAGAAAGAACAGATTGCCAGACTCAGCCGCCGGCTCTTGATCATCGGCGGGATCCTCTTTGGTGTTCTCATTCTCGCCACACTGTTGAAGAGCTCTCTCTTCCAGACCATGTCCGGATCAATGTTTACCAAAGAAGGCGAATTGGAAGTGCTCCGTCAGGAATACGGAAACCAGGTCAGTCAGGTGATGACGCAGCTAAAACAGGCGCGCTTTGATGCCCTCTGGAAGGATTTTGTGAAGTTTGTTTTTCTGGCAGTAGCTTCTCTGGGTGTGGTGGTCCTGTTCTTGAAGAAAAAGCTTTCCGTTGTTGTCCTGTCCGCTGCTGTGTTTGCGCTCCTTCTTGTCGACCTCTTGATTGTCATCAACAAGGGGAACTACATTTCGCCAAAACCCGACTCCCAGCTTGAAGCACAGTTTCAGGCCGATGCGAACAGTGCAATTCCTTCAGCAACAACCGGGTCTCTTCCGCATTTTTCCGCTCGGCGGTCTCTTTATCGACAACACATTCGCCTACCATGGCCTGCAGTCCATCGGAGGATACAGCCCGGCAAAGCTGAAGATTTATCAGACCATGCTTGACTCCTGCATGTATGAGGGTGCGGATCCTTCGTTCCGGCTGAATATGAACATGGTCAACATGTTGAACGCACAGTATCTGATTGCACAGGGACGGTTACCGGAAGACCGGTTCACCCTTGTGAACGTGGATCAGGCAAAGCGCATACTGGTGTACCGGAACAATCATGCCCTTCCACGGGCGTATATTGTCGGCGAGGCAAAAATCGCGGCAAGTCCGACAGAGGTCTTCGCTCTGTTGAATGCTCCTGCGTTTGATGCGGCCCGAACGGCGGTTCTGGAGAAGACCCCGTCCGGACAGATCACCAGACCCGACAGCAGCAGCGTGCAGATCACGGGGTACCAGTCACGCCAGATTACAGCCAGTGCATTTACGTCGTCCACGGCGCTTCTGGTCTTAAGCGAGATATACTATCCGGCTGGATGGAAAGCCTTCATTGATGGACAGGAAACGGAGATTTTGAAGACTAATTACGTTCTCAGGTCCATCGTTATGCCCCCCGGCCTCCATACTGTCGAGTTTCGCTTTGATCCGGCGATATACAGCACAGGCTACACACTTTCCAATATCAGCTGGATGGTGGTATTATGCTGTGTGCTGTTCGGACTGTGGCGGATTCCGGCGATCCGGGCAAAACTGGCACGTCGTTGACTCTCTCCCTCTGCTTGGCTATATTAGTGCACAGTCATGACGGCTCTTCTTAGCCGGAAGGGCTGCAGCTTCACGATGTATCAGGGAGGGAATGACTACCCCCTGGTCCCGTAAGGGGAGACTCACTGCACAACAGGAGACACACTCAGATGGCGGATATCTCTCAAGATGCGCTGGGAATGGTGGAAACGAAGGGATTGGTCGGATCCATCGAAGCAGCCGACGCGATGGTTAAGGCCGCGCGCGTGACGCTTATCGGCAAGGAAACTATCGGCGGCGGATATGTTACCGTCCTTGTTCGTGGCGATGTCGGGGCGGTAAAAGCTGCCACGGATGCCGGTGCAGCAGCAGCCCAACGTGTCGGTGAATTGGTGTCAGTCCACGTCATTCCCCGTCCCCATGCAGATGTGGAATTGATTCTGCCGAAACGGGCAGCACGGTAATCCACGATTGCTGTCATCGCGCCCCTCCGGGGCGCAGCGACCACACGATATCACCACCATGATCGATTTTGCGCTCGGCTTGATTGAAACCCGTGGCCTCGTTGGATCCATCGAGGCCGCTGATGTGATGCTGAAAACTGCCAATGTACGTCTGGTCGGGAAAGAGATTGTACGGGATGGACTCGTCACGGTAGAAATCGTCGGCGATGTGGCGGCGGTAAAAGCGGCGGTGGAGGCCGGGGCAACCGCGGCGGGTCGCGTTGGAGAACTTGTCTCACAGCATGTGATTCCCAGACCCGTCGACGATATTGAGTCCCTGCTGGCCAGAGCAGTCACCGATCGTAAGCATGATCCTCCTGACCATAGACCGGCGGTCAAACCCAAAAAAGCGTCTGAACCCGTACTGGAATTCAAAGAGCCGTCGGAGACGGGTCCTTTTCAGCAAAGACTCGAAGAAATGACCGTACGTGAACTGCGTACTCTCGCTCGCGAAACCGAAGGTCTGGATATCCAGGGTCGCGAGATCTCAAAGGCAAACAAAGACCTCTTGATACGGGAGATACTGAAAGCCCGAACATCATAGGGAATGCTGAGGCCTTACCCCTATGAAAAAACGCCGTTTCCACATCGTCGCCACCACCGCACTCATTGGTCTCTTCCTCTGGCTGTCCGTTAACCTCGGTGAACACTACCAGTACACAGTTTCAGCGCCTCTCACCATTTATGAAGTGCCGGATGGCATGGCGATCCGCACCCCCGTGCCGCGGTTCGTCCAGCTGAAGTTCCGGGGTGATGGGTGGCGTCTGGCCGGTCTCCTTCTGGGTCCTGACATAAAGGTGAAGATCCCGTTGAGCGCGCTCCCGCAGGGAAATCGCACGATTACCGTGAATGAAGTTGTCGAACGGATTTCGTTTTCACCGGGCCTGCAATTAGTCGATGTAAACCCGGACACGGTTGTTGTGTGGCTTGACCGTCTGAGCACAAAGCGCGTGCCCGTGGTACCCGATTTGATTATTACATTTAAGGAAGGATACGGGCAGATCGGCACCGTGATGGTATCGCCCGATAGTGTCTCCATCAGCGGCGCTGAATCCGTTGTCGACCGGATCACGTCCTGGAAAACATTCCACACATCATTTGAAGAACTGAAAGCGCCAATCGAAGAAACCGTCCCGCTCGCGCAGAGTGACGGTCCGATTGTGCGCAGTTCCCCCTCCTCGGTGCGTGTGCACATCAACGTCGAGTCATTTGCTGAAAAAGTGTTTAGTGGTCTGCCCGTGGAAATCCGCGGCGTGCCGGTGAACCGCGACGTCATCTTCATCCCACCCAAGATGGAGATTGTTGCCCGGGGAGGTATACGGCAACTGGCAAGCGTATTGCCGGTGGACTTTCAGCTGGAGGTTTTATACGAACGGATACTTGCCGACACCACAGGCACCATCGAGGCAGACGTTGTGGCTCCGTCGGGTATCCAGGTTGTCGCACGCAGACCGGAGAAACTCCAGTACATCGTGCGAAAGCGTCTCTAAAGAGAACGGTGCGGGTGTCCACAACCGGTCTTGTGAGGCATTCGGCAGGGAACAGAAGGAGAACAATTTTCCATGCGATTGTGTATCAACATTGATCATGTCGCCACCCTCCGCGAAGCCCGGGGTGGCATGGAGCCGGACCCCATCATGGCTGCCCATCTGTGCGAGCTCGCGGGCGCGCATGGCATCGTGTGCCATCTGCGCGAAGACCGGCGTCACATCAACGACCGGGATCTGAGGCTCCTTCGGGAAACGGTGAAGACGAAGCTGGATCTGGAAATGGCCGCCACGGATGAGATTGTAAAAATCGCCATTGACACACTTCCTGAACTTGTGACGTTTGTCCCCGAGCGCAGGCAGGAGCTGACCACGGAGGGGGGGCTGGATGTCCGCGGACACCGGCATCATCTCCGCGACATTATCACGGAAATGCATCGCCATGAGATTGAGGTAAGTCTGTTTATCGATCCGGTGACAGAACAGGTGGAAGCTGCAGCGGAGGTGCAGGCGGACAAGATTGAAATTCACACGGGGGAATATGCCAATGCAGGTTCCGAACGCGAACAACTGGCTCTGCTGGAGATCGTGCGGGGCGCGGCACGGCATGCGCGGGAACTTGGCATGGGCGTCAACGCCGGCCACGGCCTCAACTACCTGAACATCCTCCCCTTCAGAGAGATCGAGGAGATTGAAGAAGTCAGCATCGGGCACGCTATAATTTCACGCGCCCTTTACGTGGGTCTCGACCGTGCAGTGAGAGAAATGGGTGACCTGGTTAGATAGACCTCTGTCTATCCCCTCGCGAGCACCCAAACGACAAGCAGCGTCAGAGTAGCGAAAACAAGAACTCTTGGCAAGGATTTCAAGAACCCTCCCCCCTCGTTGTGATCTCTCTCCCTCTTTTTGTCACAAACGGGCATGTCTGCAGAAATTCGGATGGCAGACCTGCTTTTCCCGTCGATTTCAGGCCCTTCTCAAAATCACCATGGCACTCAACACCATGAGAGCTGCGACAACGAAAAGAGCCGCGTGGAATGTCCCGGTGGAGTCATAGACAAGTCCGGCAAGGATCGGCGCCGGCGCCGCAAGGATGTTGGCGGAAAAAAGGAGTCCGTACACTTGTCCGACCCGGGCCGTACCCCATACACGCGCGACAGCCGATGCGTACAGGACGAGTACTCCTCCGTAGTTAAAACCTGCCACCATCGCAAAGACAACAAGTCCGGCACCGGTGCCACAGGAAAATACAATCACCGAACACGCCTGGAAGATGAGATTTGCACTGATGACTGTGCGCAGTTCCGTCCGGTCGAACAGATATCCCCACGTTAACCGTCCAAGAGCATTCGCAACCGCAAAAAGCGACACTGCCGCGACTCCTGTTGTTAACGCCCCGGCTGTTGACAATTCTTTCAGGTTGGCATTAATCATAAAACCCGCAGCAAGTCCCGTGACCATCGCCAGATAGAGCAGCCGGAATGTGGGGTGAGATACTATTGCTGTTGTGGAGAGAAGGGGCGGCTCAGATGTAGTTGTTCCGCTGGGAAACCGTAATGTGCGGGAGGCCAGAGACGTCACACCGCAGAAGAGTATTCCCAGAACCAGAAATACGTAAAATGGTGATGTGCTTCCTGCGATCAACCACAAACCTGAGACCTGACTGATCAAAGCCGCCCCTCCGCCAAACCCCGCAACGGCAACTCCTGTCACTAGCCCTCTACGTTCGGGAAACCACCGCACCAGGACTGCAATGGGCACGACATACGCACACCCGACGCCGATCCCTGCAAGAAGTCCGATTCCCAGCACGGTGAACACAAAATGGTAAGAACCCAGCGAAGCAAGAATCCAGCCGGAGCCAAAAAGAATTCCCCCCACCAGCGCACAACGTTGCGGACCCAAGCGGTTCAGGATCGTTCCGGCAAAGAGCATCGTAGCCGGAAATGCGAAATAGAAGACTGTGAAGGGAAGCTGTACCGTAGCCTGTGAGAGTCCCGTGGTCTCACGGAGAGGCAGCACAAAGACAGACCATGCATACGTCGCCCCCAGACACATCTGGAGGCCGAGGGATGCAACAATGATCAGGGAACGACGGGGCGTGTTCATACGTGGCGTTACAACGGATCCCGCTCAACGCCAAGTTCCCAGCGCCGGCTTTGCCGCATCAGCGAATCAAAATAGTGACTGTTGGGATTCGTCTGCAATCTCCCATTCGCCTTCAGCAAATCCACCATTAAGTCGTAGCTATCCCCCGTTGACGTGTACAGGAATCGCATGTGCCTGTCAAATGTGTAGTTGAGGATTGGCTCCGAGGGCCATCCCGGCGGGATATCGGGGCCTAATCCGTCACTGATGCACGCCGTGATTCGTCCGAGCCGCTCATCAACCTTTGTAAACAGAGCTGAATTTCCCTTGCTTGAGCCACGGAAGGCATCTCCCACGGCCGTGCGCGGAATCAGGATATAGTATTTCTCCCTGGCTGCAACGGGGGCATCACAGCGGTACTCTCCTTGTGTCGGAGAACAGCCATCCATCTGTCCGACTTCCAGAACTGCAACAAAGGCACGCCGGTATGCATTGTTGACGCCACAGGCAACAATCTCTTTCACCCCATCCTGATCCACATCTCCGACTTCGATATCTGCCACATGTCCGACATGGACGTATTGTTCCCGTATTGTACCGTCGCGCCCATTCAGGCGCACGACAAAACCTGGAAATGATGGTGTGTGCGACCCCGAAACAAACACATCCGGAGCGCCCTCCACACCGGTATCCATGACCACGATGTCTGAGTTACAGTAGGTTCCTCCGAGGGTTTCCTGCTTTTCTGGAAAAAGCGCCCTGGGAATGATCGTCGTTCGCCAGAGAAAAGTTTCTTTTTGAATGGACCATGCGCACACCTCATCGTGTACCACCAGACGATCCGAACTGGTCCGGACAAATACGATATCGGGAACATGATCTCCATCAAAATCGCCGAAACCGTGCCCCTTCTGTGCCACCATAGTGCTGACAAGACGTGTCCCCTTCTCAACAGTGGCCCTTCCTACGGTGATGTCCCCTATCATCTTTCCGTACCGGTTCTGCACCGTAAGTCTGTCGCCTGCATATTCCACCGATACAGGAATCTTATCCCATGATCCCGACAGGTGCCAGAGTGTCAACAGAACGAGCCCCGAGGATGCGACAAGTGCCACACTGCGGGTCTTTTTCTGCCATATCCTTCGGGCGGTATGAGCGACCAGACCCGACCGGGTATGCCGTGTCACCCGCCGGTCATAAAACACTTCCCGCACATGCCGCACCCCGATCACATCCAGCACGCGGTGTGGATGATCCTTTGAGAGTGCCGCAATCAGACTTTCGGCAACGGTCAGGTGGTTCCTGGGGACGACCACGGCCGAGAGAGGGGAATAGAATACTGCTTCGAGTTTCTGTGGAAGCGTGCCCTCGTCAACGGGCATGACCGATCCGTCGGGATCCACATCTCCGGTGATTGCCACTGATGAAAGGACGTCGTATTGTTCGCGTTGTCCGGCAGCGCGTGTTACGCCGGCGATGAGGAGGACCGCCAGGGCGAGGTTTGCCGACCCGCCTTCGTGCAGGGTCTGTTTGCCGCGGAACGTCGCATGGCCGCGCACATAGTTCCGGGCTATACGTGGCTGCATTTGTTCCAGTACGCTCCGCGCCGCTCTTGCCGAAGTGTCCCACACCGCTGCATGAACATCCTTCACTCCAAAGACGGCCACATCGGAATGCAGCTCATCTTTTTCGCCTCCTGCCGCACCGGTGATCTGAAGTTCCAGCATCTGCATTCCTCCCCACGATGCCGGCGCCGCACCCTCTGTCAGGCCATGTTCGACGACAGGAACAAAACAGGAGTTGGAGGATCGTTGAAGGGCAGATTCCCAGTGTGCCTGGATTATGCGCAAGGAGGTGGAAACCGGGTGACCCGACGCTTCAACTTCGGCTGTCCACCGGCGTACCCGTTCAAACAAAGGCTCGCGACCCTCCTCTGGTACCGGCACGGTTGATCCCGGATCGCCACCAGCATCAAGAACCTGCCATGCCCTGTCCCGATCACCCGCGTACAGATACAACTCCGCCAGCCGTAATCGGATTTCATGTTCAATTTCTGCAAACATCGGTTCTAGGGCAAACCCTGAAACATCGTCCGCCAGAACTGCCAGCGTACGATGGAGTGAAGCAAGTGGCTGGGGGGAGAGTCCGAATGTCGGCAATTCCTGGATCGTCCCCTTCAGCCTTGGAAGGCAATCACGGATATACGATTCGTATACACCTGCCTCTTGGCCAAGAAAGGAGAGAAAATGGTCGAGTGCAACGATATCCTGAAGGGAAGAGTGGGGATAAGCGAGTGTGACAAGAAGGGTCTGGTAGTGCTGCTCGACCGTGAGAGGATTGTGCATAGGAGCTCATGAGACTGCACATCGTACAAAGGGCTCAGGACGCGAGTGGCGGCCAACGGAAAATTCGGCGTGACACGGACCGGTGAAGTTACCGGCTTTATCCGTACAGTCGCAACACGAAATCCCCCTCCCCTGCGGGGAATTCTCCTGCTCCATGGATCAGAATGCTCAACACGGCGTCAGACGGAGTCTTCACCAGTGCCACTGCTGGCAGGGCGGGATTTCCCTCGTCATACACACGGACACGGATGAGATCTCCGTTGTTCGTCACCTCGATTGTACAATGGTGGTCGTTCTCACCCTTCGTGTAGGCGATGGATTTCTCCAGGGGCAGGTCATTTCGGCCGAACGTAACTGTCGCCACCGGTATGCGAAGGAGTCCTTCGATCTGGGACCAATCACGCGGTTCCATTGCCGGCTGTAACTCAAAACCAACCTGCCCCCGGTCGTCCGTCACAAACTCGCCTATATCCGGAAGGGAGATCAGCACAACTTCTCGTTTATGCGGATCTTCCGTATGGACGTACAGGCGGTATGCATGCGCATCACCCTCACGCCGTATTCGTACAAGGGTGTTTTCGGGTTCAGATGCCAGTGTTGCGACCGTTTCGTCAAATCCACGGGCCAACGTCCGGGGTGTCATCGCCGCGAGCACCGTCGTATATCTGCCGTGCAGCGTGTGCATGTCAGGCCGGGGTCTGAAAGGGATAAGCCGGATGGTCGTTGCTGATGGGATAATCTTCTTCATAACTTCTGCGAGAAGATCTTTCTCCAGAGCCCCGGCGGTTACCATCGTCGCATAAAACTCCCGCTGCGCTTCCTCCACGGCCCTGCACCCCGGGCACCGGGCCAGATGTTCCCGTATTTCTACGAGTGTGGCAGCATGCAGTCGCTCAGGGGCGACAATACTGAGTTCGATTGTATGTTCGTCAATATGGTTCATTGTTACTATTGGTTATGCGCAAATCTCTCCTCCCACAGAAATCCGCCGTTCTCTCTCCACCGGTTGGGGAGAGCCAATCACGGAACTTTTCCGATCCCCAATTCCCGTCTGATTTGTCGTACAAACGCCGCCCTTGCGAGTTTTACCAGGTATTCAAATCGACACCGGTGCTCCTGATGATATTGTTCCAATGTCAGCAAGGGTATTCCCGCGGCGAGATGGTCATGGTACGAGGTGGCGTGTCCGTCGTTTAAAATGAACTCAGCCCGGAGAATCGCCTGAACAGCTTCCCTGTAGGCGCTGAATGTTGTTTCAGCCACCGTTCCTTTCTCTACATAGAGCCTGTGCTTTTTGTCAAATACAGCAGTCACCGTTCCGGTGATTGCCGCTTCAAGTTCTTCCGGACGGATCGCCGATGAAGTGTCCGTCTCTTCCGGGGTTGTTGCAACACCGATGCGCAAAAAGGCCGTGCGGATCAGCAGGCCAAGCAGCGTTAACGGATAACTCCTCCGGTAGATATTCTGTTGATCCAAAATACATGCAACACGATCCATCACTTCAGGCATGACGCTCTTTCCCGAGAGGTCCACAACAAGGAGGCCCTCAAGATATTCCCAGGGGATCTCCGGCAGCTGCCGGATGTGCTCGGTCTCTGTCGTTACCTGCACCCACAACTCGCCGTTGCGGCGATCTTCAGTCAACCGGGAATTCTTCCGGATGGCATTGCGGATATTGCGAAGTATCTTTTCCAGAGAGGGATCGGACTCTTTATAGAGCCGTGACAGTTGCTGATGGACTTTACTGTAGACGAGGCGGCGGGTGAAGGAAAGAAGCTCCTCTTCGGAGAGCGAGTCCCATCCAAGGGGCGTATAGTATGCGTGCAGTTGAACGAATCGTCCGCTTCCATCCCGTTCATAGAGGGGCCCGATACAGTCGACAGCGAGATCATGAACAGAAAGACCAAAAAAATCGGGATGGATGGTACGTGCGTGGATTCTCTTATGAAGATAGACCGTGGCAATCCGAATCGTCAGGGCAACATACGGCTGCATATCCGTCGTTGTCGGGTGCGGCGCGAGAATGCGTCGGAGGGCTTCGCTGAGATGCATTGTTCCCCTGAATGTCAGCAGCAGCAATGCCCCGTGGGGGCACTGCCGTATTAGTCGCGAATCTCCAATCTCCGGATCTCATCCCGCAGGCCCGCGGCCTTCTCGTAATCCTCTTTTTCGATCGCCTGCTTCAGCTGTTGATGGAGCTGTTCGAGACGGGTAAGCTTGTTGGGTGGCTGATCTTTTGGTGCTGCAGCGGCTTTGGGTGGTTTTGCGCCTCCCCCCTCTTTCTGTTGTGCTTCCTCTTCTTCTTCCTCCGGCACAAATGACGCTTCGTCCATAACGCCACCCGCCACAAAAATCTGCGCGCCATACCGGACGGCGAGGGCGATCGCATCACTCGGACGGGAATCAATGAGCTGGTTGTCAATATTCAGCTTTGCGTAAAATGTCCCGTCGCGCAGGTCGTCAATCGTAACATCCATCAGTTCGGAACCAAACGATGTGATGATGTTTTTCATCAGATCGTGCGTCAGCGGTCGTGGCGGCTTGATCCCCTCCATTTCCAGGGCGATTGACTGCGCCTCGGCCTGCCCGATAATAATCGGCAGGCGGCGGGTCCCTTCGACTTCCCGGAGAATCAACGCATACGCTCCGCCACTGGCGGGATTTGTTGAGAGTCCTAGTATATCAACCAGCACGCGTTCCACACTATACTCCTTCCCTGGGTCAGCTCCTCATCGCCCTGGTCTCGATGATCGTCATGCATCCATCACGGTCTGTCTATTTCCCGAGCGCCTGCTTTAACTGCGATGTCAGTTCGGGAAGAATCTCGAACACATCTCCCGCAATGCCATAGTCTGCAATCTGAAAGATCGGGGCGTCTTTATCCTTGTTGATGGCCACAATGTACTTCGACGATGACATACCTGCAATATGTTGAACCGCCCCGGAGATTCCGCATGCAACATACAGTGTCGGAGACACCGTCTTCCCGGTTTGTCCAACCTGTTCGTCGTGCGGGCGCCAGCCGGCATCCACCACAGCGCGTGACGCACCCACCGCCGCACCGAGCACATCAGCCAGCGATTCCAGCAGAGCAAAATGCTCCGGCCCTTTCATTCCGCGACCGCCGGAGACGATGATGTCCGCTTCTGTGACATCAGGCCGGCCTGTGGAAACTTGTACATCCTTAACGACAGTGACAAAGTCGGCCGGATCAAGCGCCACTGACACCGACTCGACGGTCGGATCACTGCCTCCCGGGGTCGCGGTGAAGACGTTCGGGCGCAACGTAAACACCTTCACCGGCGTTGTCACACGCACATCCACGAGCGCCTTTCCTGCATACACCGGCCGCGTCGCTATAATATCGCCGTTCTCAACCTTGAGATCCACGCAGTCGCCTGCGAGACCCGCCTTCAGCTTCAGGGCAACGCGGGGGGCAAGGTCTTTCCCCATCTGGCTCGCGGGCAGGAACACGATTCCGGCACCCTGTTTCGTTGCCACCTCGGCGATCACTTTTGCGTATGCAACGCTGGCATGCGCGGCGAGTGTTGGATCATCCACAACCACAACACGTGATGCGCCGAACTGTCCGAGTTCCTTTGCCATGGTAGTGATGCCACTGCCAACGACAAGGGCACAGAATTCGGCTTTGAGTGTGTCGGCTACGCCCCGCGCTGCACGAATGGTCTCAAACGAGGATTTCTTAAATTTTCCATCACGATGTTCGGCAAATGCAAGAATAGTCATATCAGATCACCTTGGCTTCGTCATGCAACAATCGGAGCAATTCAGGGATTGCGGTTTTGTCGGTCCCGATAATTTTGCCGGATGATTTTGCCGGCGGTTTCCGCATCGCATCGGTGACCACCCGGGATTCGGCTGCAGCCGCTGGTTTCTCTTCAATCGGCTTGCTCTTGGCCGCCATGATCCCCTTGAGTGACGGATAACGCGGCTCGTTGAGCCCTTTTTGTGCAAGAAATACTGCCGGGAGTTTTGTCTCAACCGTTTCATGCCCGCCTTCGATTTCGCGCTGGCAGACAACCTTGTCCTCCTGGAGGTCAACCTTGACAACAACTCCCACAGAAGGCATATCGAGCATTTCCGCCACAGACGTGCCAACCTGTGCATCGTCAAAATCGATGGATTGTTTGCCGAAGAGGATCACATCCGGGGCAAGTGTGCGCAGCTCCGCAGCGAGACCAAAAGCAACGGAATATGAGTCCCGTTCCGCCTCATCCACAAGCAGCACAGCCCTGTCAGCACCCATGGCCAGGGCTTTGCGGAGCGTTTCTTTGTGTTTTTCGCCACCCAGGCTAATGACCACCACTTCCCCCTTAAACTTGTCACGTATGCGGAGGCCCTCTTCGACGGCGATTTCGTCATACGGACTCATGATAAAATTCACCCCTGTGCGGTCAATACCTTTGTTATCGGGGGCGATTTTGATCTTTGTTTCCGTATCGGGGACATGGTTTATGCAGACTGCAACCTTCATCCAAATGGTCTCCTGTGTTGAATTATGGTGTTCCGGAGCCGGGACTGCTCTTCACGGAATCTCTGGGGGAGTATAGAAATATACCATCCCACGCCCCCAAAGGCAACCGGGCTTTGACTTTGTCCGATGATTTCCGTATTGTATATGTTCAGTACCTTAACTGTTGACGTAATCCTTTTTTTGGAGAAGCAGCCGGATGGCTCAGCACGAATCGGCGGAAAAGAGGGCCCGGCAGTCGAAACGCCGTGCAGCCCGTAATGCCCAGTGGAAATCGCGCATGCGTAATGCCATCAAGCGCGTCAGGACCACAACGGACAAAGACAAAGCAAAGACCGAATTGAACAAGACGGTAAAGCTGCTCGACCAGCTCGCCGCGAAGGGCGTGATCCACAAGAACACAGCATCCAACCAGAAGTCACGCCTCACCAAGCTTGTCAACTCCCTGAAGTAGCTTTTCGAGCACTTCAAGGCGTTCACGAAAGCGTCCGGCCTCCCCCGGGCGCTGTTGCATCAAGAGACGGTATGCCGCAACAGCCGCCCTGTACTCACCTTGCTGCGCATAAATCTCAGCCAGTGTTACGGTCATTCGTTGCGGTACCTCGCCGTCGCTTCCTCTGCTGTCCTGTGATGGCGTAGCTTCCGGACTCTGCGTTCGTGCTCCCTCCGGCGAGCGTGATGACCCAAGGCGATCCCTTCCCTGCTTCACTCTCTGCAACTGGCGCAGCATAAAATCTATGCTGCTCTCTTCCTTGCCGGGTGTCGAAGGACCCTTCTGGGACTCTTCGCCCGAGACACGCCGTAACGCTTCGCCGACTTCCTTGAGTCCGGGAACAAGCTGATTCACTCGCAGAAACTGTGCCGCCGCATCGTCCGGCTTACCGAGATCTTCATAACATCGCCCGAGAATCCAGTACCCTGTGGCATAGTCCGGATACTTCCGCGTACCACCCAGACAGAGGCTCAGGGATGCTGCGACCTCGCCCCTGACAAGCAACTCCACGGCACGTTCTGCAAACCGCGGAGCGATCTCCTCCATCCCGACCATCTTACCTACCACCGCTCGGCCGCCGGGCATGATATGCATGCTTCACCGACAGGACAGAGACAAAGGAAAATCCCAGGAAGAACATCAGCTGAAAGGGAACCGCCGCTATTTCAAGAAAATAGACCGACGCGACCACTCCGATCAGACAGTACAGCGCGAGCACGACTTCCAGAATCACCGTCGCGCTGATCTTGATCGGCACATAACTCTTGTCACGCCACGAATCCGTCTTTGCTCGTATGGAGTACTTGGGTGTGCGTACAAATTCACTTTTCCGTTTGAAAAGACCTTCGAGCACGGCCCGGCTGTTATTGACGGCAAACCCCATACTGCCAGCCATAAAGATCGGGAAAAGGAAAATCCGTTTGCGCCAGTCAACATAGACATCTTTTTGCGAAAATAGATAAAAAAGAAATGAACCGATAAACGCAAAGACAAAGACCGACATAAATACAAAATAGATGTCGTGCGCACCTGCATGCTTGATGAACACCAGCGGCACATTCAGTATTCCCGCCAGCACGATAAACGGAAAGACGAGATTGTTCGTGAGGTGGAATGTCGCATGAACCTTGATCTTCAGCGGGAGCGCAGATTTCCAGACCTCCGGAAGCATTTTCCGGGCCGTTTCGATCGCTCCCTTGGTCCAGCGGAATTGCTGGGACTTCAACGCATTAATCTCTGAGGGCAGCTCTGCGGGAGATGTGACGTTGTTGAGATATTTGAATTTCCAGCCGCGGAGCTGTGCCCGGTAGCTGAGATCAAGATCTTCGGTAAGGGTATCCGCCTGCCAGTTGCCGGCATCCAGGATACATTCCTTTTTCCAGATGCCCGCTGTGCCGTTGAAGTTGATGAAGAACCCCACCTTGTTCCGCACGGACTGTTCGATGACAAAATGTCCATCCAGCGCCATGGCCTGTGTGCGGGTAAGCAGTGAGTAGTCGGCGTTAATATGTTCCCACCGTGTTTGCACCATACCGATCCGCGGATCGGCGGAGAAGTGTGGAAGTGTCTTAAGCAGGAAGTCCTGCCGAGGAACAAAATCGGCATCGAAGATGGCAATAAATTCTCCGCGCGCGTTTGTCAGTCCTTCTTTGAGAGCACCGGCCTTAAATCCCTGCCGGTTCGCACGCCGGACCTGCTTGATGTCAAAGCCGAGTTTCTGATACCGCTCCACATGCTCCGCAACAAGATCCACCGTCTCATCGGTCGAGTCATCGAGCACCTGAATCTCCAGCTTGTCCTTCGGATAGATCATTGCGCATGCGGCATCAATAAGGCGCCCGACGACATACACCTCATTGTAGACGGGAAGCTGCACGGTCACCACAGGATACGTATCCAGCGTCTTGACGGTGGGCTGTATCCGGGTGCGGAACTTCAAATAGTAATAGATCATAATAAAACCGTGCGACCCGAATACGAAGAGGATCGTTAATGCGCCAATGTAGGTAAAGAGGATGATCTCTTCCATAGCAAGTATTTTTGTCAGAAACCTAAGTTGTGAATGGAACTGAGTGGCAGTCACCAGCCAGATACTGTTTCAAGCAAGACATCTTCACTGATTTTCCGGATCGCTTCTTGCATTCCCGCCTTCCGTTGTGACACGCCACCTCCGGAGTCGTAGTCCCCCCAGTTGGAAAAATTCTTTTCCCAGACCTTGCGGCGTAGTTTCATGTCCTGAAATGTGAACTTGACCGACATGGTGATGCGGCGTTTGCTCACCTGCTCACCCTGCTCGACAACGGAGGGTGCATCGGTCACGGTAACGATGGACCCGACCAGCAGCGCATCTGCGGTACTCCGATCGGCAACCTGCAGACTGTTGTCGTTGATAAAGAGATCCGTCACGGACCGTGTCACTTCCTCCCGCAATCCAGGTTCACCGAATCCCGACTGATCGTCGATCAGTGGAACGGCGATGGTTTTCAGATGTGACGGGACAGAAGCCCCGGTAAAGGAATAGACGCATCCGGTAACAAGGAACGCAACCGTGCAGGCAAAGATGTGTACGGGGCCGGTGTTCCGTCTTTTCATCCGTGCTCCCTCGCATCCAGCCCGTATTCCTTGATTTTTCTGTACAACGTGCGCTCGCTGATGTGAAGGGCCCGTGCGGCAACGCGGCGGTTGCCTTTGTACCGCTCGAGGGCTTCGCTAATCATGCGCCGCTCCATTGTCTCCAGCGAGAGGTTCGCGGGCTCCACAGCCTCCCGGGACTCGTCCGGATCCGCGTTTCCCGACCGGTACATGTCCTGCGTTTGCAGATGGTCGAGAAGTTCATTTTTGAGGTCCAGAATACTTCCCTTGATGTCAAGCAATGCACGGAGGATCAATTCTCGTTCCGCCTGTTCAACGCTCCTGCCGACGGGAACCGGGAGATTTCTTTCTTCCGTAACACCCCGGAACTCTTTTAAGTATTTCTGCACATCCTGCGGTTCAAGATGGCGGCCGTTTTCCAGGATCAGCATGCTCTCCACCACATTGCGCAATTCCCGGACGTTTCCGGGCCAGTGATAGGATTGGAGGAGCGCCAGCGCCGAAGGGCTGATGCCGGCAAACGGCACGTTGTTCCTGCGGGAGATTTCAGCTGCAAAATGCCGAAAGAGCACGGGAATATCTTCCACGCGCTTCCGGAGCGGGGGGATGCTGATATTCACCGACCGGAGGCGGTAAAACAGATCTGCGCGGAACCGCTGCGCCTGGACTTCCACCTCGAGGTTTTTATTTGTTGCGGCGATCACGCGCACATTCACTGTCCGCGATACCGATGAACCCACACGGAGAAATTCGCCATTCTCAAGTATCCGCAGAAATTTTACCTGCGCCGAGAGGGGTAATTCACCCACCTCGTCGAGAAAGATACTCCCCCCGTCAGCCAGCTCGAAGTACCCCTTTCGCTGTTCCGATGCGCCGGTAAAGGACCCGCGCTCATGCCCGAACAACTCACTCTCGATGATACCTTCGGGGATGGCGCCACAGTTCACGGTAATCAGGGGCTTTTTGCTGCGCGGGCTGGCTTCATGGATCGCTTTGGCGATCACCTCTTTCCCGACGCCACTTTCCCCCGTCACGAGCACGGTGATATCTGTCGGTGCGACCTGTTCAATCACGTCAACGATTTTCCGTATTTCCATGGATTCGCCGACGATACCATGCTCTTCCTGGAAACGGTCTGACTGTATGCGTACCGCTGCGTCCATAATCCCCTAGCGTGAAATCACCATCGTATCAATATTTAGTTTCGTCTTGACCCCTGCCGCCGCCGTCTTGGCTTCATCATACGTGGCGTAGTCCCCCACGAGCACAATGAACAGCGCACGGGTATTGCGCACTTTGCTGACCAGTTCGGTTGCGTATCCCAACGATTCAAAACGCGCTTTCTGAGTTTCTGCGTTTGCATACAACGTGAATGCGCCCACCTGAAGAGAGAAACGCACCGGGATGGCCGTGTCCGACGGAATCTCCGGCGAAGACGGAGCCGTCTCTGCTGGAGTTGCCGTTGTTTGCGGCGCCGGGTCTGCCGTGGCCTCCGTCCCCACGGGGGGCACTGGTGAAGGTTGTGGAGACGCCGATGGCACCACCGGAACCCGGCTGTGGTCCATCCGTGTGTCGTCCGCAGCCTCCCCGCCGTATGGCGACGCAGGATAGCTGCTCTTCAGCTGGGCCAGCTTGAGCTCGGCCGTGCGATACAGTCCGAGGGCGTAGTAGAACTGATACACCTTATACAACGCATCATCGGCCCATTCACTCTGTGGAAAGTTGTCAACAATGCTCTGGTACGTACGCACGGCGTCGGCGCCTTCACGGGTCAGAAGCGCCTGGAGGTACAGCACGCCGGGGTTATTCGGATACTTGCTGATCAAAGACGGAAGCTGTTCACGAACGGCATCGTCGGCGCCGGCGTTCACCTGTGTTACCAGTTGCTGGATGTCCGGGGCGCCTCCCTGTGCGGAAAGGGTGTGTATCGATATCATACATGTCACAACGACAACCAGAGAACGCATCATGCGGCCTCTCCTTCGGTTTTCTGTGCGGCAACCGGATTTCCGAACAGGGTCGCAGAATTGACTCGCTGAATGAGAATCGGGAGTGTCTGTCCGGTTGTTTCGCTCCCGTGCGGGAAGATAACGGTTTTATTGGTGTCGGTTCGACCCATAAAAGCTGTTTCCGATTTTTTGCTCGGTCCTTCCACAAGAACCGGCACAATAGTATTGACGAGGTGTCTATTCAGTTCCAGCGAGATCTCCTGTTGCATCGCCACAATCCCGGTTACACGCGCACTCTTCACTTCGTCCGGAATGTCGTCTCCCATTTCCCAGGCCTTCGTTCTTTCCCTGGCAGAGTACATGAACGTGTATGCACCGTCGTAGCGCACTTCGCGCATCAGTGACACGGTCATCCGGTGTTCGTCCTCGGTTTCCGTGGGAAACCCGGAAATGATATCTGTGGTCAGGCTCACGCCGGGAATGGCGCGCCGGATTTTCTCCACGAGACGCATGTACTCCCCGACGGTGTACGTCCGGTTCATGAGCGAGAGAATACGGTCGGATCCGGATTGAACGGGGAGGTGCACATACTTGCAGATATTCTCCTCCGTCGCAAGAGTTTCAATCAGCACATCCGACATATCCTGGGGATGTGAAGTGGTAAACCGGATGCGCATCGAACGATCGACAGCAGCGACAGACTTGATCAGGGCAGCGAAGTCCACATCCCCGTCGCGGTACGAATTAACATTTTGTCCGAGCAGCGTGATTTCCCTGTATCCATGGTCGGCGAGCCTGCGGACTTCCTGGAGGATGCTGGTCAACGACCGGCTTCTCTCACGGCCCCGGGTGAACGGAACGACACAGAACGAACAAAACTTGTCGCACCCCCGCATCACGGAAATCCATGCACAAATACCCTCTGTTCGTAAGGGTTCGATATCATCGTATGTCTCGACACGTGACAGCCTCACGGCGATACCTTTTTCTCCCCCGAATGCGCTGCTCAGGAGATCGGGCAACTTGCGGTATTCATCCGGGCCAACGATCAGATCAACCAGCCGTTCCTCTTCAATAAACTGCTCGCGCAGCCGTTCGGCCATACACCCGAGAACCCCCACGACAAGGTGAGGGTTGGTCCGTTTGTGTGCGTTGATGAGCCCAAGCCGCCCCCTGATTCGCTGTTCAGCGTTGTCGCGTATGGCGCATGTGTTCAGAAGAACAACGTCGGCCTCTGACATTTCGCCGGTAAACATATACCCGCGGGATCTCAGAATCCCCCCGACGAGCTCACTGTCGGCCAGGTTCATCTGACATCCATAGGTTTCCACGTAGATTCGACGTGGGGTATTCAGGTGCACTGATTGGGAGTCCATTTTGAGGGCTGACAAATTTACCTACAGAGTGACAGAAAAGCAATTTTGGCAGATTAGAAATTCGTTAATTCCTTTTAATGTGACCCCTTTTTTGTCTTTTTTCTCCATATTGTGACAATACGGCAGATATGCTTGTTAATTTTCTGAACCCCTGTGTTTCAAAATCACTTTGAGTTGCGTATCTTTGGTCTGCAATCCGGCAAATTCTAATGACCTACATAAAGACCCCATGAAACCCAACAATTTGATGACCGATATTCACACCAAGGCCAAATCCCTTAAAAAGACCATTGTTCTCCCCGATGCCACGGATGAGCGCACCATCCAGGCCGCCCGCATCCTTGTAGATCAAGGACTGGCCTCTCCGGTGCTCATTGGTGATACCGGTACAATTGAAGCGGGAATAAAAAAGACAGCTACATCTGCGGATGGAATCCAGATCATTGATCCTTCACGCTCGGACCATCTGGAAAACTTCTCCGGAATCTTCTGCGAGCTCCGTAAATCCAAAGGACTCGAACTCGCGCAGGCGCGTCAGTTGATGCATCAACCGCTTTATTTTGGGGCAATGATGGTGAGGCAGGGGCTTGCCGCGGGCAGCGTGGCCGGCTCTCTCTCCACGACGGGTGACGTTTTGCGGGCAGCGATTCAGGTTATCGGACTGGCCGAGAATATTTCCATCGTTTCAAGTTTCTTCCTTATGGTGTTTCCCCATCAGGTGTACTCGTTTGCCGACAGCGCAGTGGTCCCAGATCCTACCGTCGAACAGCTTGCAGACATTGGCATTTCCACTGCGGACAACCACCGTAGGCTGACCGGCGAAGAGCCACGAGTGGCCATGTTGTCGTTTTCGACAAAAGGAAGTGCTGACCATCCGCTTATTGAAAAAGTACAGAAGGCAACCGAGCTGTTCCGACAGAAGCGGCCTGATTTGATTGTGGACGGCGAGGTTCAGCTCGATACAGCGATCGTGCCGAAGGTTGCAGCATCAAAAGCCCCGGGGAGTCCGCTGGAGGGAAAGGCCAATGTCCTCATTTTCCCCGACCTCAATGCGGGAAACATAGGGTACAAACTGGCACAGCGTATGGCCGGCGCGGACGCAATCGGTCCCGTCGTGCAGGGTCTTCGTAAACCGGCATTTGACCTTTCCCGTGGATGTAGCGTCAGCGATATCGTGAATGTGGTGGCGATTAATGCGATTGTTGGAGCAGCGTAGGACCCGGGAGGAGCGCCGGGGGGCTCCTCATGCTGTTCGTCCCGTCATCACACTCCACAACCAGGCAACACCCAATCCCACCGATGCGACGCCCACGATGGCAGGTGAGGCCGGAACATCCAGGAGGAATGCCAGATATAATCCCACGAGGGGAGTAATCACGCCGATTGTCACAGACACCAGAAAAATTGATTTCACCCTCCGTACGAGCAGCATGGCCGTTACCGGGGGCACAACCAGAAATCCGAACACAAAGAGGTCCCCTACCATATGCGTGGCCAGCGAGATGACCATGCCGGCGATCAGATAGAACACCATCTCCCACGCGCCCGCCCTGTACCCCTGTGCTGCTGCACTATCGGGATCAAATGAGACAAATGTAAATTCCTTGTAAAACAGCACATGTGCCGCCATCGCAACCACAAAACCCCCGAGCATGAGAAAAAACAATTCCGGAGTAACAAAGAGAATATCACCACGCAACAGGCTTTCTATTTCTGCGACATCGACCCGCGCCGTTTTCTGCATGATAAGCAGTCGTGCCGTCACAGACGTAACGAAAACGACCCCGAGCACCGCGTCGCGGGGTGTCTTTTTTCCGGTGAGCAGACGGGAGATGATCACCACGGTCACCATGGTTGCCGCGAGTGCGCCAAGGGTATGTGGGACGGCAAGAAACGGCAGAAACGTGATCGCCAGACCTAGCACCGACACCTGCGTGAGAACCGCCCCGAGAAAGACGACTCGTTTGGCAACGATATAGACACCGAGGTACGCACAGGCTATCCCCACGAGAACACTGCCGTAGACGGCATACGGGAATTCCCGGAAAAGGATTCCGAACACTTCAATGGGGTTCATGGAACCCTCCCACCGTAACAACAATATGTCCGCCGATATGATCAACCTTTACGGGAACTCCATACAGTGCCGAGAGGTGCGGTCCCGTGAGGATCTCACGAACCCCGCCAACCTGAAAGAAGTCTTTTTCCACGATGGCAATCTGCTCGACATGATTTGCGACGTCATCAAGCAGATGAGAGACCATAATGATGGTCAACCGTTCCTGACGGTGTAATGTGCCGATCAGGTCAAGGATTGCAGTGCGTGATGCAATGTCCATCCCGCTTGTGGGTTCATCCAGAATGAGAACGTCGGGTTCGGATGCCAGCGCGCGCGCAATCAATACCCGTTGCTTCTGTCCGCCGGAGAGATCACGAAAGACCTTTTTGGCAAGATCATCAATGCCCGCCTGGTGAAGGGCGTGGAGCACGGTTCCACCCTCGCCTTTTCCGGGGAAACGGAACATTCCGATCTGCCTGTACCGTCCCATCATGACCACGTCGGCTGCGGTATAGGGAAGCACAGAGTCGATCCTGTCGCGCTGAGGAACATACCCGAACCGAAGAGGACGTCCGTCGGGGAACGATGCGCTGCGTGAACCGGATCGGATCTTCAGGATTCCAAGAATCGCACGCAAAAGGGTCGTCTTTCCTGCCCCGTTCGGTCCGACGAGTCCGACATATTCACCCTGATGGATGCTCAGAGAAATATCCCGAAGGATGATTTTACGGCCGTACCCGAGTGTTACCCGATCAAGATGGATGAGTGTATGTGGTGTCACTGTAATGCTTTCGCAAGAGTTTTTGTGTTGTATTCCATAAGACTGATATACCCGGTTACCCCGTCAACACCACCGCTCGAAGTGGGGAGCCGGAGCACTTGTGCGCCTGTTGCCCGCGCGATCTGGTCTGCGGCGCTGGAATCATAGAAGGGCTCAACCACAATGGCCTTGATGCCTGAATTCCGGACCAGCGTGATCAGCTCGGCCGTGTGACCCGGGCTGGGGGAAATCCCCGGTTTGGGCTCAACCTGATCCGCGACCGTCAATCCAAGCCAGGCCGCAAAGTAACTCCAGCTTCTGTGAAACGTGACAACTTTTCTTCCCCTGAAGGGTTTCATGGCGCGTTCCCACCCAACGATCATCCCATCGAGTGTTTTCAGATATGCCTCAGCGTTGGCGCGAAAGTACGGTTCATCAGAAGGGGATTTGCGCACAAGAGCCTGGACGATGTCTTCCACCACGATCCGCACATTTCGGGGATCAAGCCAGTAATGAGGGTTCCCAAAGCGGTGGACATCACCCTGGCTGGCGTCGGGTCTTGCGGGAATCTCGAGCTTCTGAATACGTTTTGAGAGGTCCACCACTTCCAGCGTGGTATTCCGTGACCCGTCCACGATCTGCGGAGCCCACAGTTCGAGATCCATTCCAATGATCAAAAAGAGATCGGCGGATTTAAGCTTCATCATGTAACTTGGTTTGATTTCAATGTAGTGGGGATTCTGGTCGCCCCGCACGATATAGTCCACGGCAACCCTGTCTCCACCAACCTGCCGGGTCAGGTCGGCAATGTCGGGTAACGATGTCACAACCCGTACCGTTGCCTGTGCAACACCGGCCAGCAAGACGGTGACAAGAATCAAAAAGAATTTCATACTGCTGCTCCTGTGGTCATACAAAGGGAGAATCGTATCTAAAATGGATGTGCCCTGTGAGGGCCCAGAGAGAAGAGCGCCTGAAGCGCAATCAGATTTACCGATTGCGCGCCAGCCGGTTCTTCGGTTCGTGTATGCTGATACTGAATACGCAGACCGAGCGTCTCTTCAACCGGATAAAATCCCAGGAAAAGCGCCAGACCGGAAGCTCTCTCGCTTGTGCTGTACGGCGATTGCGTCCAATCGAATCGTATTCCTGCACTGTACGTCTTCAGGAATTGATAATCCACGTAAAGATACATTCCGGCGGAACGGATGGTCCTTTCTTCGGGATTGCCCCCTGCGGCCAGGAACGGATTCAACTCCTGATCCTGTTGCGCTTTCCTGATGTTCTGAAGAAACTCACCCTGAACCACAAGCGCGGTATAGGCATCGGGCCTGTACTTGTATTTGAAGTCAAGATTACCATACCAGAACCGATGCCGGTGGTAGGGATCGTGGATCCCGGTATATCCGCTCAACCCGATTTCCAGGTCGCTGTTGTCAGCGAGAGCGAGAAAACCCGTCAATCGGGCTGACGTTGCATAAAACGGACTCCCCCCTGTTGAATCGGCAATTCCCGGACCATTCTTGATTGCCAACCCGCGCAAGAGGTCCACAGTCAGTCTTGTATAGAGGTCGCCCGTCGGAAGCAGGACGCTGGCCGAGACCCCGAGATCGTTAAGCCCGCTTTCGCCGAGGAATCGTTCCTGCGACAGGGGCTGGGTGACAAATGGCCAGACATGGGGATGCATCAGGTTAAGTTTCCCGAACTCCGCCCGGTATTTGCCGAACCGGATGTTCAGGTCGAGTGGTAACCCCCGCAACACCGTAACGTACACCTCCTCGATACCAAGCCTGGAGCTTTCGAGATCAGGTCCGGGAAGCGTCAACACCAAATCACCTTTCGCAAACGGGTTAAGATATGCCTGCATGGCAAGTTCGAGTTCTTCAAAAGCGAAGTCAGGTTGACTGAATTGTCGTTTTCCTTCAGCAAGTTTTTCCCCGTCGTTGGTCTGGACAAGAAAACGGGGAATCACACTGATCTCAGGGTTCCCAGAAGACTGGCAAAACGTGTTGGACGGTATGAGTGTCGCCATTGCCAGTACCACTGGCATCCATGGTGCAGGACAGTGCATAAAGATCTCCAAAGACAAGTGTGACACACATGAGCGGATCCGGGCACTCCCGTTGGCTCTGCCCGGTCGCTCTTTATCGATTAAACGGCACGCTGATGGATCCAAGCACCACAGACCGAGATGCTCCGGTAACGGACGGCAGATTCGTTGGATGTCCGGCCAAGGTTTCATTCGCGAGAATCGCAAAACAGATCGCCTCTTTGGCATCCGCATTCATACCGCAGGCCTCCGCAGTTTCTACGCGCACGCCGCCGAACAGCTCGCGCAGACATTCCAGGAAGAACCGGTTCCGGGCTCCTCCCCCGCTGACGATAATCTCATCCACCTGCATCCGATTCTTCACAAACCGGATGTACGCATCGTGCACTGCCAGGGGGGTGAGCAGTGCAACGGTATGAATGATATCGTCCGGCAGCATGCCTCTGCTCTTTTCCAGGATCAATTCCACGAACTGTTCCCCGAACACTTCACGCCCTGTGGACTTTGGAGGTCGCTGGCGAAAATAGGGGTGCCGGCTCAGCGGGGTGAGTAATGCGGGAATGATGTTTCCCCGGGAAGCAACACGCCCGTCGCGGTCAAACCGGCGACCATAGAAATGTTTCATCAGAGCATCCACGACCATATTCCCGGGACCGGTATCAAAAGCAAACACGTCTTCTGCTGTGCATCCTTTGGGGAGTACGGTGATATTTGCTATACCGCCGATGTTGAGGAGAATCCGACCGGATGTTTTGGAACGGAACGTAAGCCAGTCGAAGTAAGGCACAAGCGGCGCACCCTGCCCGCCCGCCGCCATGTCTGCAATCCGAAAGTTTCCAACCGTCGGTATCCCGGTCAACGTTGCAAGGGCTGATGGATCGCCGATCTGCAGGGTGGCCCGGATAGGTTTGCCTGCAATTTTCACAGAGTGGGGAAGGTGGTGGACAGTTTGGCCGTGTGATCCGATCAGGGTGATGTGCCGCATTGACACCCTGGCCTTGCGGGCGACGAGACGCACGGTATCGGCATACAGATGAGCAAGCAACATATTGAGCCTGGTGAGATCGTCAACCCGGGCAGTTTCAGCGCGGGAATTCCGCAGCAGCATGGACCGAACCGAGGGTGGAAAGGGGCGTTCCACGTATGCAAGTTGTTCGAACCGAGTTGTCACACCAGTGCCCCTCACCCGGAGCAGCACCGCATCGATACCATCCAGAGAGGTCCCCGACATCAACCCCACAATCAGTTTTTCGCGCTTCCGGAGGGTCTGGGAGTCCCGGCGTACCCGGGACGTCCGCATTCTGCTACCCGTTTTGTCAATCGGCATGGTGTTCCATCCCTGTATTTGGAGCTTCCTTCTTCATTCTTATCCCTCTCCTTCGTATCTTCTTTCTATGCCTTCGCCTCCGCTCCTCGGTACCCACGTTTCTGTCGCGGGTGGTATACACACCGCGTTTGACCGGGCTACAACTATCGGTTGCGCCACGATGCAGGTCTTTGTCAAAAATGCCAACCGTTGGAATGCCCGCCCGTTGAGCGAATCGGACATCCAAAACTACAAAACTGCGGCTGCCGGTGCAAGCGTCAGTCCGGTAGTCGCCCATGCAGCATATCTGATCAATCTGTGTGCGGTTCAGCCCGAAACGTTACAGCGGTCCCGGTTGGGCTTCGAAGATGAACTACGTCGCTGTGAAGCGCTGGGTATGATGGGACTTGTCGTCCATCCCGGAGCCCACATGGGCGCCGGCGAGGGAGAGGGAGTCCGGCAGATCGCAGAATCACTCAATATCATCCATCTGCGCACGCCGGAATTTTCTACGCTCACCGTGCTCGAAGTCACTGCCGGTCAGGGAACAGCGATCGGGTACAGGTTTGAACATCTCCGAGACATCCTCGACCGGCTTGATGAACCGGCCCGCGCAGGAATCTGCCTCGACACATGCCATGCGTTTGCCGCAGGCTACGATATCCGCACGGCGGAAGGATGGGAAAACCTCTTGCAGGATTGTGAGGCAACGGTCGGAATACACCGCCTCAAGGTAATTCACGTCAACGATTCCCAGAAGGATCTTGGTTCACGCCGTGACCGGCACGAACATATCGGCAAAGGAAAAATCGGTGTGGAAGGATTCCGTTTTCTGATGAACGATCCCCGCCTGTCCGGCGTTCCCAAAATCCTCGAAACTGAAAAAAGTGAAGACATGCACGAAGACGTAGAGAACATGAATCTGTTACGATCCCTGCTCCGGAGCCCTGAATGACCCCACGTCCGTTCGCCATCTTCTGTGTCGCTGTGTTGTGCACATTTCTCTCACACGCACAGGAACTGTTTCCGGTCCGGGATGCGGGCGAAGCACGGAATCGGAGTTACGACGTCCTGCACTACCGCATTGAGGTCTCGTTTGACGAACCCGGCCGCACCGTGTTCGGCAAAGTGACAACAACTCTGGTTCCGTTCAACACGGGATTCCGGGTGCTTGTCTTTGATGCGGAGGAGATGCACATCCAGAAGGTGTCGCTCCGATCGGGGTTACCCCTTTTGTTCGAACAGGACTCCACGACCGTCACGATCTCTCTGGACAGGGGGTACAGTCTGTATGATACGATAACGGTTTCTCTGGAATACTCGTGCACTCCGAGAAAAGGGCTCTATTTCGTTCAACCCGATTCCGGATATCCGGACAAGCCGCGCCAGATATGGACCCAGGGTGAAGACATGGACAACCACTTCTGGTTTCCATGTTACGATTTTCCAAATGACAAGGCCACCTCGGAAGTTATCGCCACGGTTTCGCGTGATCTGACCGTCCTCTCCAACGGAGCCCTGCTGGGAATCCGGGAGGACAAGAAAGCGGGAACACGGACTTTCCACTGGAAACAATCCAAGCCGCACGCTTCCTATCTGATTATGCTGGCCATTGGCAAGTACACGGTGATCCGCGAAAACGCCGGCGCTGTTCCGCTCGAGTACTATGTGTATCCTCATGCCGTCGAGGACGCACGTATCTGTTTCCGGGAAACGGCGGATATTATGCGGTTCTTTAACGAGAAAATCGGATTTCCTTATCCGTGGGAGAAGTACGCCCAGGTTCTTATTCATGAATTCGTCGTGGGCGGGATGGAGAATACCAGCGCAACAAGTTTGATGGATGATGCCACCGTTTTTGACGCGCGTGCGCGGGTCGACCATTCGCCGACGAGCCTGATTGCACACGAACTGGCACATCAGTGGTGGGGGGATGTGGTCACCTGTAAGGACTGGCGGCATCTCTGGCTCAATGAAAGTTTCGCCAGTTATTTTGATCCGTTGTATCACGAGACTACGCTTGGCAGGGATCAATTCGATTTTACCATGTATGAAGCTCAGAGAGCGGGCATCAACGCCGACAAGACGCTCGGCCGCAAGCCCATTGTGAGTGTGGGTTCCTACGGAACCAACCTCTATCCCCGCGGCGCTTCAGTTTTGCATATGCTCAGATTCCATCTCGGCGATGAGCTGTTCTGGCGCGCCCTGCGTCACTATATCACGAAACACCAGTTTACTTCTGTTGAAACAAATGACTTCAAAGTCGCCATCGAAGAAGCAACGGGTCAGAATCTGTACTGGTTTTTCGACCAGTGGGTGTACGGGGCCGGATATCCGGTATTCTCCGTTACCTCATCATGGCAGGATTCCTCGAAAAGACTCCTTCTGCGTGTCACGCAGACGCAGACCATGGACAGCCTTACCGGAGTCTTCCGGACCCCGGTTGACATCGAGGTGACGACTGCACGGGGCGTTTCAACACACCGGGTCATGATCACCGTACAGGATACCGTTTTTTCGCTGCCGATCCCCTTTGCCCCGCGACTGGTTATTTTTGACAAGGGAAACTGGCTGCTCAAGGATCTCCAGTTCACAAAGTCCATCGAGGAGTGGATTGTGCAGGCCGAAGAGGCGAGCAGTCCGATCGATCGTCTCCGCGCGCTCGACCATCTCATGACCGTTGACGATTCCGCCAGAATACTTCCGATCGTGACCCGGCGGGCGGATTCTGATTCTTTCTGGGCTGTGCGTCAGGAAGCGGTCCAGATGCTCGGAATGGTGAGCGGAGGCTTTGCCCCCTCCCGACCGGAGGCACATGATGCGCTCCTCCGAGCGGCGCGGGACAAACACCCGGCGGTCCGGGGGACTGCGATTGCATTCCTGACGGATTCCGGCGATGTAGGGATGATCGCCGCTCTCCGTGAGGCATTGCGTGATTCCAGTTACACGATAGTGGCACGGGCGTTACGTGCGCTTGCCAGGGCAGCGCCGGATGAAGCCCGAGCGACGATTCCATCATACCTGGACATGCCCTCGCACGGCCATGTGATTGCATCAGCAGCACTGTCGGCGCTTGCAGAGGTTGATACCGTCATGGCGCGGCAGCACGCAGTAATCCGTGTGCGTTACGGGAATCCCCCGCCTGTACGTGGGGCGGCGCTGCGCATCCTGCGCCGGTTTGCCGCACATCGATCGATCTCGGCCGACGTGTTCCTGCCTCTGCTCATGGAGAGAAGCGTGTGGTTACGTAATGCTGCAATCGCCGCACTGGGTGACTGCGGTGGGACAGAATCGTTGCCGTCACTCGACGCGATCGGGGCTGATTCCAAAAATCCCTCAGCGAAGATCGCACGGCAAAGTGCGACGAAAATCCGTTCACGCGGCGAATCGAAAGGGTGAGTCATGGCGTTGTATCGCGTTGTTCTCGTATGTGCTCTTGCATTCGGAATCTGCTGCAATGGATGCCGGCACACTCCCAGGAGAGCATCTCCAGCTGAAAACTCGCAGGGATCGTATTCCAGGAGGATCAGTTTTTTCGTCTTGTGATCTTCGGGATGAGAGACGCAGCAGAGCGGGAAGGAATGGAACTGCTCGAAGGCAAACAGTGCAGGAAGACCCGACAAGGAAATCCAACTGGTGAACACGTATATTGCACAGGGAGTTGACGCTATAATTATTTCACCTCTCAAGTTGCACGCGCTTCGATTAGTGCCCTGGAGCGCGCACGATCCCGGGGAATCGTTGTGATCACATACAATACCACTGTCGCACGGGACATCCCCACCGCCTACATTGAAAGCAGCCAGGAAGAACTCGGCGCTTTAACCGGCAAAGCTGCTCGTGCATATATTGAGCATACATTGGGAGGCAAGGCGGAGGCGGCATGCCGGCATTCGATTCACAAGCACCTGAACAGAGCAGGGCACGAAGAGAGGGATTTGTTTCCCAGATTGTCTCCCTGCCCGGAGTCAGGGTTGTCTCCACACAGGATGCCTGGCTGGCTGAACAGGCGGTGAAAAAAGCGGGGGACATCCTCACGGCAAATCCGGAGGTTAACGTGCTCTGGGCGGCAAATGAAGGCGGAACCGTCGGCGCCGTGATGGCAGTAAAAAATTCAGGTAGGGCCGGCCGGATTGTTGTATTCGGTACCGATTCGGGGGAACAACTTGCAGACTTTCTTCTGGCCGACGACGGTATCCTCCAAGCTGTCACTGGCCAACAGCCATTCGCAATCGGTGCACAGTCCGTTCTGACTGCGGTCAAGACCCTCAGGGGAGAACCTGTGGAAAAGAGGATCTACTCTCCCGGGGCGTCTGCTCACACGCCAAAATCAGGATGATGTTCGACAATTCAAAGCAGAATTGCAGAAGACCCTGAACAGTGACAAGCCTGGAACTTCAAGGGAATATCCAGGTCTTTTCCCAGGCACTCTCGGCCCTTAAAGACTTTACCGTTCACTGGGAGGGCGGCAAGATACATGCCCTGATCGGTCGTAACGGTGCCGGCAAGAGCACACTCGTCAGAATACTGACCGGCGCCCTGTCACCAACAACGGGAACGATTACGCCTGAATGGCAGATCCCCCGCAGGTTTCGGTCCCCTGTTGACGCACACCGGGTAGGTATTGCGGCAGTCTGTCAGGAACTAAGTCTGCTTCCCGATGTAAACGTTGTTGAAAATGTCCTTCTCGGACATTTGCCGGTTCGCCGGGGGATTATCCCTGGGCGTATCGATTGGCAGGCTGCGCAACAACGTACCCGTGATCTTCTGGATCGTCTGCACGTTTCCCTGCCTCTCGGTGTTCCGATCCGCCACCTTTCGGTCGCCCAGCAGCAGCTGGTAGAGATCGTCAAGGCCATGGGATCCTCGCCCGATGTCCTCCTCCTCGACGAACCGACCTCGGCACTTTCCTATACTGAGGCGCAGAGCGTGTTTTCCCTCCTGAGGACCCTCGCTGACAATGGTGTTCTCATTATTTACATTACCCATCGGCTCCAGGAGATACGTCCTCTGGCAGATACCGTGACAGCACTTCGGGATGGGGTTTCCGGAGGAACTGTTTTGTCAGAAGAAGCGACCCCCGGGCGAATGGTGACAATGATGTTCGGGGAGAATATCCGGTTTACACGCATGGTGGAACACTCTCCAACATCATCCGTAGTGCTGGAGGTCCGCGGCCTGACCCACCGCCGGCATTTGCCGACGTGACGTTTTCTCTGCACGCCGGCGAACTGCTGGGCATTGCAGGTTTGATGGGTTCAGGCCGCACAGAACTACTACGCACACTTGCCGGTGCAGACGCCGCTGACGCCGGGGTGATGGTGATCGACGGGAGCGTCTGTACTCCCCGCACGCCTGCGCAAATGAAGCGCCTTGGCATCGTGATGACTCCCGAGAACCGTAAGGACCATGGTCTTGTCGCGTTGATGAATACACGCACCAATATCTCCCTGGCAAGTTTGGATCGACTCGCGCCATATGCCATCACCAGCCGGCGGCGTGAAGACGAGGTTGTTACCCGCATGAAGCGCGAGCTACATCTTTCTGTCCCTAATCCTGAATCACCCGTCTCCTCACTGAGCGGCGGCAATCAGCAGAAAGTCGTACTCGGAAAGTGGCTGGCGACTGCGCCGCGTGTACTGCTTCTGGACGAACCCACGCGGGGCATCGATCTCAAGACAAAAGTACAGATCTTTCAGACCATCCTTCGTTTGAGCCGCCAAGGAATGGGAATTGTCATCGTCTCCAGCGAATTTGAAGAGCTGCTCCTTCTGTGCCACCGGCTCATGTTCATGCGGCACGGACGCATCACCGGCAGCACCGACGCGGGATCGGTGCGCGTCGAAGACCTTCTTGCTCGATGCATGGAATCGTCATGATCAATCGTGTGCGCCAGTTTGCTCTTGAGATTGTCCTCGTTGCCATGTGCGCTGTCCTGGCCTGGATGGCGCCGGGGTTCTTCACCACGGAGAATGTGCTCAATGTCCTGCGCAACAGTTCAATGCAGGGAATTATCGCACTCGGGATGACCATGGTTATCATTGCAGGGGAGATTGACCTCAGCGTGGGATCAGCCGTCGCGTTTGCCGGTTGCTGGACAGCCTACATCACCGGTGTCCTGACCGGTTCCGCTCTGGGATTTGCACCGACTATCGCAGTCCCTGTGGCTATCCTCATCACAGTCGCGACTGGGCTTTTCGTGGGATCCTTTACGGGGTTCCTGCGAATGCAGTTTCGGGTACCATCATTCATCACGACCCTTGCACTTCTGACGGGTCTTAGTGGAGTGGCAGAACTGATAACCGATGGATTTCCTCTGACGCCTTTTCCGCATTGGTACAACACTCTCGGCGGCGGATACCTCGCGGGAATACCTATTCCGGCTCTGGTGTTTCTTTGTGTATATATTATTACCCATGTGTTGATGAATCACACGGTCTTCGGCCGGTCTGTGTATGCTGTTGGCGGGAATTCTGAGGCAGCCCGATTAAGCGGAATACCGGTAGGCCGCATCAAGATCGCAGTCCTGGCTATAACAGCATCTCTCGCCTCGATTGCCGGCGTCTTACAATCCTCGGAAATCATGTCCGGCACCGCCACGACAGCGAAGGGATGGGAGCTGGATATTATTGCAGCGGTAATTATTGGTGGTACCAGCCTTGCGGGGGGATCGGGAACAGTCCGCGGTACTATGGTCGGAATCATCTTTTTGGGAGTGATAATCAACGGAATGACTCTTCTGAATATCAGCGAGTACTGGCAACATGTGGTCCGTGGGGCGCTCATCCTCACCGCAGTGCTCCTGAACCGCGCGCAGGACATGCGATCAAGGAACCAGGGAGTACGCGTATGAACGGCTACGAACGTATCACCGCTGCACTCCGTGGAGATTGGCCGGACAGGGTTCCCGTCATGCTGCACAATTTCCAGATGGCTGCGCATGAGAACGGACTTACCATGGAACACTACCGCCGTGATCCGCATGCACTCGCCGGTTCGTTTATTGCAGCGGTGGAACGGTATGGATATGATGGCGTCCTGGTCGATGTGGACACCGCAACTCTTGCCGGGGCCGCCGGTGCGCCCATCGATTTCCCGGTGTATGAACCCGCGCGCGTCCGGGGTGGTCGTATGCACACTCTGGGTGAGATCTCAACGCTCCGTGCGGTGGATCTGGGCACAGTGGAACGGGTACAGGTGTGGCTCGAAGGCTGCCGCCTCCTGAAAGAGCATTTCGGCGACGAGGTGTACCTCCGCGGGAATTGTGATCAATCCCCCTTCACGCTTGCAGCACTTCTTCGCGGTCTCGACGGCTGGATGACCGATCTGCTCGATCCCGAACGGTACGAAGACATCACCGGTCTCCTCGAGTACTGCACCGGGCTGACCACGCAGTTTCTTTCTCTGATGGCGCAGACCGGTGTGCATATGGTGTCCAATGGCGACAGCGCAGCCGGACCGGACCTGATTTCCCCCACGCTGTACCGCCGCTTTGCTTTGCCGTACCAACAACGTGTTGTGGCGGCGGCGCATGAACGAAACCTTCCGTATGTACTGCATATCTGCGGCGATACGGGACGTATCCTCGAGGATATGCTGGTAACCGGGGCAGACGGACTTGAACTTGACTACAAAACCGATCCGGTACGAGCCCACGAACTCCTGCGGCACCGCACCGCTTTCATCGGCAACATCGATCCCAGCGGCGTGCTTGCCCGGGGTACGCCCGGAGAAGTTGCCGCATCCGTTGATGCACTCCTTCAGATTTTTTCTGATACGCCTCGCTTCATTCTGAATGCGGGCTGCGCGCTGCCGCCGGAAACTCCCTCCGAGAATCTCCGCATGCTCATGACCACCGCACGGGAGTTCCGATGACACGACACAACGCCGCGGCTCTGGAGCAGCTCGGATGGCAGCCGTTTTTTGAAGACCACTTCACCGGGTATGCAGAGGAAGGACTGGCACCGGCACGTGTGATCATCCGGCAGAAGAACCGTTATACCCTCTCCGACGGTAAACAGGAATGGTCAGCCGAGATCGCAGGCCGGATTCATTTTACTGCCCGGACCTCCGGTGATTACCCGGCCGTGGGCGATTGGGTGGTTATCCGTCCGCGTCAGGAAAAAGACGGAGCAACCATTCTCGCCATCCTTCCCCGCAAATCTTCGTTTGTCCGGAAGATCCGGGGGATTCGGGAAGAGGAACAGGTGATTGCGGCAAATATTGACACCGTATTCCTCGTCAACGGATTTGACGCGGGTGTAAACATCCGCCGAATCGAACGCTACCTCGTGATTGTTGCAGAGAGCGGTGCCCGACCGGTGGTTGTGTTAAACAAGGCTGATCTCGACCCGGACGCGGAGGAAGTTGTGCGGGATGTTCGTAGTGCCATGCCATCCATCCCCATTGTCGTAACCAGTGCCATAACAGGATCAGGTCTGGAATCCCTCCTTGACTACGTCGACGCCGGGCAAACCGCCGCATTACTCGGGCCGTCAGGCGTCGGGAAATCCACCATCGTCAACTCCCTGCTGGGCGAGGAGCGGTTTGCAACAGACGAGGTCCGCAGTGCTGACCGGAAAGGACGGCATACAACGAGCCACCGTGAACTTGTCCGGCTCCCGGGAGGGGTCCTGGTTATTGACACCCCGGGAATGAGGGAACTGCAGTTGTGGGAGGGAGAGGAAGGAATCCAGGATACGTTCGACGATATCGAGAAACTCTCCTCCGAGTGCAAGTTTCGCGACTGTAAACACACAGGTGAGCCGGGATGTGCAGTACAGGCGGCAGTCATTGAGGGAACACTGGAACCGGACCGGCTTGCCAGCTTTGCAAAACTACAGCGGGAGGTTGCGTATCAGAAGCGCCGCACCGACAAGGCTGAACAGTTGCGGGAAAAGCAGCGTTGGAAGAAGTTAACGGCCCGGCACAAGCGCCGGTATAAGAATTAACTCTCGCCTTGTTCGGGACCCGGAACGGCCGCGAACGATTGAGAACGGGGCAACCGCCTCAGTTGCCGGGCCGCGGAGGACGCGGGCGGGCAGAAGAAGAAGCCCCTTTAGAAAGGAAAACAGCGCATCCGCCGTAATCCCGATCAATCTGAATGGGAGAAGAAGAAGCCACACAATCGGATAGAGCACCAGCGCCAGCAGGGCCAGCGGCCAGCAGACGACCAGAAGGATGAGCCAGAGAAGAAATTTGGTCATAACACGTCTCCATATCGGTGCACGCATATTCACTGGGCCAGTTTTACCCGTGTGGTGAACCGGTGCCGCAGACGACAAGCGTCGTCAACTTACAGATAGTACAGATACTTCACTTTGGCAACCCCCACGCGAGCCGCGGTGCGCATCCGGCGCGCTGGGGTATCGGACAGTCCCGCCTCCACAACATTCCGGCGCTCCTGCACCTCATTAAACGCGAGGTAGATCCAGCTCTTCGGGAGGAAGTTATACGAAAACAAGACCCCCACGATCATTTGTTCCATCTGATCCGATGATCGCAGAAAGAGATTGTCCATGTACACCCGGAGGTTGAGGTTGTTTACCGGTGTGAAGGAAATGAACGGTCTTGCATTGTAGGTAATGTCCTCGACTCCTCCGTCCGGTTTTCCTTCGATGTACATGCTATACGAGGTTCCGATTTCCAGAGTGTTCAGCGCCTTCCATTCACACTCGCTCCCGAGCCAGACATAGAACGCCAGATAATCACGCACAAAGTTATACGTCCGTGTATACCCGCCATAGATGTTGCCGTTCCATCGCGGTGAAATATTGAACCATGTGCTGAGACTGAACTCGTACGCTGTATATTTCTTGCCGGCATCTTTGTTTTCGCCTGCGGTGATTGTCGTTTCCAGTCCCCAGTCACTCCGGAACTGAATATTCAGACCCAGCACCCCTCCCCAGTCGGTGTGCAGATCAGCGTCTTCGTACGTTACAAAAAAACCGCTGTATTGGAACATTGACCGTATGGCGCCGGCGTCAAAGTACCACATTGGCCCCCCGATAGCGGTCAGATTTGCCGTCCCGCGCCATGGTACAAAGCCCACCTCATCCACATCAAACTGATTTCCGATGATGCGCGAACGCACAAGCAGCCCGAAGTCATTGGTGAACATCCTGAACCCGGCGGATCCTCCAAAATCTCCCTTACCGTTGTTGATCGACCGCGCGAATTGATATGCGAGCTGATACGAAGGACTCCGGAATGCGCCGTCGATGTCGATCACGCCATCCAGCCGGCCCGGTGTGTGTTTTCCCACGAAGAGTATGCCGATGGAGGAGTTCTCCAGAATTTGTTTTTTCACGCGGGCTGATGTGAACAGGGCTGATGGTTCATGACGTGATTCACCGTCAACAGCATAGTCGATGCCACCCGTACGCGCAATAAACCCTCCATACTCCCAGGAATCGAGGCGACCAAAGGTTTTTGCTCCGAGATTGAGGGGAACAAAAGCCCCACCACCCAATGAGCGGCCGATTCGCCGTGAATAGAAGAGTTCAAGCGGGCGGTAGAACCCCGAGGACCGCTCCCGACCGGAGGCCATAAAGATTTCATTGCCCGCCGTGAAAAATGGACGCTGTTCTGAAAAGTACGTCTCATAGCGTGAGATGTTGAATTCAAACGGATCCGCTTCGATCTGTGCAAAATCCGGATTCCCGGTTAATTGAAACGTCAGCTTCTCGGAGGGGTTATAAAAGACGTCGATTCCGGCATCGGGTTTTACTTTGTACGTGTTTCCTCCGATAAGGTCGGCTTTCGCCAGAGCAACAGGATACACTTCAAGATTAAGCCCCTTGACGACCGGACGTGTGCCGTTGAGAATCAGGCGCCCGAATCGGGAAATCCGTTGTGATTCCGACTGTTCGTATTTGCACCAGTACAAGTCTTCTCTCGTGGAGGCGATCCAACGGTCGATGTCCAGCCCCCACTCGGTCAGCTCACCGTCATACCTGATGGACTTAAACGGAATTTCCATTTCGACAATGTATCCCCACGGATGCACACGGGAACGTGCAAACCATACCCCATCCCAGCTGTAGTCACGATTCCGCCCATCATCAATAAGACGTGCGTCTGAGTGTACGCCGGATGCGGAAACGGCGAATTTGTATGCGGTCCGGTCATCGTTAAAGGTATCGATCATCACTGACACGCCGTCGCCGCTCCACTGATCGTGCACGCCTGCGATATTCTGAATGACCGAATGGGTATGATAGCAGACGATCAGCGCGTACAGGGCCCGTTCTGTGGCAAGAAGCCGGGCCACTGTCCGTTCCGAAGGAGGGTTGCCATAGAACGGTGTCAGTTGTTCAAAGTCCGCGATGGAATCGGCCTCACTCCATACCGGATCAATTTCACCGTCAATGAGCGGAGCCCGGGACGCTGCGCGAAGCACTATGGACTTGTCTGTCTGTGCCTCAAGAGAAAGTGTCAGAACAACGCAGGCGGTGAGGATTCCGAAAACGATGCGTGAACCCATGGGCAGATCCGGCTGTGATTTTGCGTGGACGGGGACACCCCTCTCCGGTAAACGAGGTTCAACAGAAAAAGTTACGGAAAAACGTAGCACGCCCGGACGATTCCGACGAATGATGTTCATCGTTGAGAAAGAAGTTCTCCCCGGCCGTTTCCGGATGCGTTGCATCTGGGCGAGAATCTGTCTACCTTCGACGAAGAATCTATCATCCGCCGCCCAACTCACCACCCGGATCAGCTATGCCGTCCGTCGAACTCTTCCTCCAGTCCTTGAGCGACCTTATCTGGGGGTATCCGTTGCTCATCCTGTTGTTCGGAACTCATCTCTTCCTCACATTCAGATTACGGTTTATCCAGCGTTATATCGGCCTGGCGATCCGCATCTCATTACGCCGATCCTCGGAGGGTGTGGGTGATGTGAGCCAGTTCGGCGCCTTAACAACGGCTCTCGCCTCCACCATCGGGACCGGCAACATCGTCGGCGTTGCAATGGCGGTTGCGGCAGGTGGGCCGGGAGCGGTGCTCTGGATGTGGCTGACCGGGGTTTTTGGTATCTCAACAAAATACGCCGAGGCCCTTCTTGCGGTGAAGTACCGTGTCACAACACCCTCAGGCATGATGGCCGGCGGGCCCATGTATGTGCTCGAACGGGGTATGAAACTAAAATGGCTCGGTGTAGTCTTCGCGCTATTGACGGCAGTCGCCGCGTTCGGCATCGGTAACATGGTTCAGGCAAATTCGATTTCTTCCATGGTCCAGCATACATTCGACCTTTCGCCATGGCTGACCGGAACCGTGATGACGGTCCTGACCGCGGTCGTTATCATCGGGGGGATCAAATCCATTGCCCGTGTCTGCGAGACACTTGTCCCGTTTATGGCCTTTTTTTATGTGCTCGGTTGTCTGATCCTGCTCGTCATGCATATAGAAACGGTGCCGGACACAATTCTGTTGATCTTTCACTCTGCATTTTCCGGGCACGCCGCACTCGGGGGTTTTCTCGGCGCCGGAATGAGAGAAGCCATGCGGTATGGCATTTCGCGCGGGTTGTTTTCCAACGAATCCGGCCTCGGCAGCGCACCCATCGTCGCAGCCGCAGCGCAGACGAAGAATCCAGTGCGCCAGGCCCTGGTCTCATCCAGCGGCACCTTCTGGGACACCGTGGTCGTGTGCGCCATGACCGGTATCGTCGTTGTAAATTCGGGAGAGTGGCTCACCGGGCTAAAAGGTGCCGAACTTACGCACGCCGCTTTTTCCGATTTCCCTGTTGTCGGACCCATCGTGCTGACAGTCGGACTGCTGACCTTCGTGTTCTCCACAATTCTCGGTTGGTCCTACTACGGGGAAAAAGCCGCCGAGTATCTTTTCGGCTCTCGTATAGTAAAACCCTATCGCTGGCTCTGGGTCATTGCCGTCATGCTGGGCTCGGTGCTTTCTTTGCCGGTCGTCTGGACATTCGCTGATATCGCCAACGGACTCATGGCGGTGCCGAACCTTATTGCCCTCCTTGCTCTCAGCGGAATACTGGTTTCTGAAACGCGCACCTACCTGTGGAGCGGAAACATCGATGCCGACATGGCCGAGAGCGATACCGGAACAAAAAGGAGCGGTCAATGATGAACGGCAGTGTTGTGCTGATCACGGGTGCTTCACGCGGAATCGGTAAAGCGGCCGCTCTGATGTTTGCGCAGGCCGGAGCACGGGTGGCGGTACACTATCACCGCAATACCAAAAGCGCAGAAGAGACTCTTGCCTCCCTCCCGGGAAACGGACATGTGCTGTTTCAGGCGGACCTCGGGAAGACTTCCGACGCCAGACGGCTCGTCGAGAATGTGCTCTCTCAAATGCATCGGATTGACATTCTGGTGAACAACGCCGGATTATGGATCGATCACCCGCCAGCAAGTACGTCTTTTGATGATTGGGTCGCCGCATGGAACACCACAATCGCCACAAACCTCCTGGGGGCGGCCCACGTCGCACATGGAGCGTCCGGAGCGATGATCCGTCAGGGTGGCGGACGGATTATCAACATTACTTCCCGGGGTGCGTTCCGGGGCGAACCGGACGGTCCCGCCTATGCCGCAAGCAAGGCAGGGCTGAACGCCATGAGTCAATCACTGGCAAAAGCACTGGCCCCGCACAACATCTATGTGTTCGCCATTGCACCCGGCTGGGTTGACACGGACATGGCCGCCGCACAGCTTAGCGGACCCGGGGGGGATGAGGTCCGTGCACAGAGTCCGATGGGCCGAGTTGCCAGGCCGGATGAAATCGCGAGGACGATACTGTATCTTGCTTCAGAAGGCACAGATGCCCTGACAGGATGCATCATCGATGTCAACTGCGCTTCGTATCTTCGCACCTGACAGGGTGGGTATGGAAGGAGGAGTGTACGATGTCTGCCGGTGAGAGTGTCTCGTTACGTGGAACGTTGACGCGCCTGTCACGTCCGGGTGAACTCTACGTTGACGCCGGCAAGAAGTGGGTCATCTGTGTGGCATGCGGACACCGGTGCCGAATTGCACCCGATCGCGAAGGGATCTGCAAGGTCCGGTATAATGACAATGGCACGCTGATGGTGCCGTACGGATATGTTGCGGGCCTTCAGATTGACCCCATCGAAAAAAAACCCTTTTTTCATGCCATGCCAGGCGCCAGCGCGCTCAGTTTTGGCATGCTCGGATGTGATTATCATTGCGGATACTGTCAGAATTGGTATACCTCGCAGGCACTCCGTGACCCGGCAGCAGGGACCATGCCGGAGGAGATGTCTCCTGAACATATCGTTGCTCTCGCCGTCCAGCACCGGGTCCCGATCATCACCAGCACCTACAATGAACCCCTGATTACCTCCGAATGGGCAGTTGCCGTGTTCCGACTGGCGAAACAGCACGGCATCCTGTGCTCCTACGTCTCAAACGGAAATGGCACACCCGAGGTTCTTGCATACCTGAAACCACACATCGACCTTTTTAAGGTAGATCTCAAAAGCTTTCGCCAGAAGAACTACCAGCAGCTGGGCGGCAGGCTGGAAGACGTCCTGAACACGATCACACAACTCAAAGAACTGGGTGTCTGGCTCGAGGTAGTCACACTCGTGGTGCCGGGGTTTAACGATTCGCCGGAGGAAATGAGAGAGATTGCCGGATTTCTGGTTTCGGTTTCCCCGGACATACCCTGGCATGTCACAGCCTTTCATGAAGACTATAAAATGCTGGAACCTCCCCGGACAACGGCTGCCGGATTGTTACAGGCCACAGAGATCGGATATGACTGCGGACTCCACTTCGTGTATGCCGGAAACCTGCCGGGCAGAACCCGGAGTCTCGAGGATACACGATGCCCCGGCTGCGGAACGACGCTCATTGAACGAACGGGATTTACCGTGAAGTCCAACTGCTTGCAGAATGGGCGTTGCCCGAAATGTGAACGATCCATCCCGGGGGTGTGGCAGGATGGACAATCCCACGGCAGATGATGATGTCCCGCGGATATTCTCACCTGTTTCACTTTCTCCCCATCGTGCTTGCCGTTCTGGCACTACTGTGTTCCCTCTGTTTTTCGTTCCTCATCCTGCCGTATCTATCCGGCCCTCTTGCCGTTACCATCGATCCGGACAAACTGGGCGAGCTGGGTCGTAATCTGTCCGAGGGAAGGGGGTATTCGTACGGGGCGGGGAGCTCTGTTGTCCCTGCCTTTGACCGGGCTCCTGTCTATCCGCTTCTTGTCATGATCCTCACCTGGATCACCGGCGGGAATCCGCTTTCTCTTCTGCAGATTTTTCAGGGAGTATTTCACGGACTGACAGGTCTTCTGCTCTTCAAGATCGGCATGGAGGTGTGGAATCGACGGACAGCCCTTCTGGCGCAGGCCATCCATGGTGTTCATCCGATCATGATCTGGTACACTGCGCGTATATGGATTGAAACCACAAACACGTTGCTTATCACCGCGCTCGTCTTCACGCTGCTGTTACTCTGGAAGCGAGAAACAAAGACAACGCTGATCGTTGCCATTGCCCTCTTTGCTCTGACCGTACTGACGAAATCAGTTATTCTGTTCTTACCCGTTGTGATCTTCATCTTTGCGCTTCTGCGGAAACAGTGGACGTATGCACGTTCTCTTGTACTGGTCTTCCTGATCGGACTCCTTCTCATCGCTCCCTGGACGATGCGCAACTATCTGCTGAGCGGACGGTGGGTTCTGGTACACACATCACTGGGATTAAATCTGGTTCAGGGAGAGGCGATCGGCGAGCATTGGCCGCAAACGCCGTTCTCGACGCTTGCCTTCTGGGAAAAAGGGCGGGAGCATACAGAGCGGTTGCTCGCCCCCACCGGACTGCGCCCGGAATCACCCGGGGGTGACATCTTCCTGACCGCTGCCGTCCTTCAGCGCTGGAGAACAGACCCGGGGACGCTGGTCCGGCATATTGCCACAAACGCCATCACATTCTGGTATCTCTCGGAATCGCCTTTGAAGTCCGGCGTGGTCATCGTGATGCAATGTCCGCTCCTTATACTCGCTCTATGGGGAATGCGTATGACGCGGAGCCGGGGATTTTCCACACACGTCCTTCTGGTGACTCTGATCGCCTACTGGATCGTCCATGCAATGATCGTCGGCTGGCTCCGGTACAGTGTGCCGGCATTGCCGCTGATGATTCTTTTCGCTGCAGCAGCGGTGGAAAGGTTCGTCGCCCTCCTATGGTTCCCGCCGCCTTCTGACTAGCTCCTCAGCACACTCCAGACTGTCAGAGACTCCGGGGTTGGGCGCAGGGTGGCAGGATCTCCTGCGGTTGGGGAGGGTTATGCCGGGGTTATCCGATTTCTGCCGCCGTACAGGAGTAATCCGGCTGCCGCCACTGCCGCAAATACCGCACCTGCAGAAAATGTGGCTGAAGCCCCGAATGCGCTCCAGAGAGCGCCTGCGATCACGCTCGCCAGCAACAAGCCGACTCCGCTTACAAGGTTAAAAATGCCGAAGGCCGTACCACGGAGCCTTACCGGAGTGTTATCAGCGACAAGTTTCGAAAACAATCCCTGCGTCAACCCCAGATGGACGCCCCAGAAGGCCGCACCCAGGAGCACCATCAATGGTGATGTTGCCTGTGCCAGCACCCAATCGGCGGCGATCAGAACTGTGAGTCCGCCAATGAGCAGCGTCCGTGGCTTGATCCGATCGCTGAGTGCTCCCGCAGGATATGCGGTCGCCGCATAGAGCACATTCATCACAATAAACACAACGGGAACGTACCCCATGGACAATCCAACATCGTGCGCGCGGAGGATCATGAATGCCTCGCTGAAACGGGCCAGCGTAAAGATCCCTCCGAGTGCCACGATCATCCAGTACCGGACAGGAAACTGTTTGATGTCGGTCAGAGACAACGGGAATCGTTTTACCGATTGGGGGCCGGCATCAACGGGCTCGTGAACCCCGACAACAAGCAGGGCAACGGCGATACACGCAGGAATGACTCCGAGCCAGAGGACCATCCGGATATCGTTTACGAACCACATCATAAAAGCAACGGCAAGCAGGGGACCAAAGACCGCGCCGATGGAGTCCAGTGATTGCCGGAGCCCGTAAGCGGCGCCGCGCAGTTCCGGTGGCGTGATATCCGCAACAAGCGCGTCACGGGGTGCACCGCGGATCCCTTTTCCAATGCGGTCCACAAACCGCGCCACGAATACCCAGGTGATGGTTGTTGCCAGAGGGAAGATCGGTTTCGTCGCTGCCGCAAGTCCGTAGCCGAGCACAGCAAGCACTTTCCGCTTTCGCATGTAGTCGCTCAGCGTGCCCGAAAAGACTTTCGTGATTGCCGCAGAAGCTTCAGCAACACCCTCCACGATCCCGATCGTGGTCATCGACACTCCGAGCACTGTGCCCATAAAGACGGGCAACAGGCTATGGATGAGCTCGGACGAGGTGTCCATGAACATGGAAACAAGGCCGAGGGCCCAAATGGAGCCGGGCAGAGTGCGAACGTTCTTCATGTTCCGGTCTCGGTTCTCACGATACATTTTTGTATCTTCTCACATCACACTCTGACGACCCATGTCCCCGGCACTTTCGCTCATCATCGCAGTCTATAATAAGCCTTCCATCCTGGAATGTGTTCTCGCGGCGTGTGCTCGCCAGTCATTCAAGGATTTTGAAGTGCTTGTGGCTGATGATGGTTCAGGGCCGGAAATTGCAGACGTCATTCGCACTGCCCGATCATATGCTCCTTTCCCCATCATCCACCTCTGGCATGAGGATCTGGGCTGGCGAAAGAACACGATGCTGAACAACGCCGTGCGCGCTGCCCGATCGGAATATCTGGTGTTTATCGACGGGGATTGTATCCCCTCCCGCCATTTCCTGAAGGACCACCACCACGAGCGAGAACAGGACCGGGTGCTTCTTGGCCGGCGCGTGGAAACAAGCCCACGGTGGTCTGCGTCGCTCACGTTAGAGACAATCCACTCGGGAAAATTTGAAACAATGGGATGGTCGGAGTGGGTGGACGGGATACGGGGGAAATCTCTCCGTGTTGAAGATGGAATCCGCATCCCATTCCGGTTTCTGCGACGGATACTCCTGCGTAACGTGCGCGGAATGCTCGGATCCAATTTTTCCGTCTGGAAACGGGATCTCATCGCTATCAACGGCTTCGATGAACTGTACAACGGGCCCGGTTGCGGGGAAGATTCCGATGTGCAGTTCCGACTCTCCCTCATTGGTGTGACCGGAAAATCGTTGCGTAATATGGCGGTTCAATATCACGTCCATCATCCCCTGACCGGCGTATCGGATGCTTGCTGGGACCGGTTTCAGGACGTGCAACAAAAAAGGGAGCCGCGATGCCACTTCGGGCTCGAACAGCTCCCCTCAGAAAATCTTTCCTGATATCGTCGCGCTGAAGTTCTGGCGCTCCGGCGGAAATCTCTCCGCCGCAGTCTTGTGTTTACCGTTCCCCCATCTTTTGCGGATCAACCTTCTTAAATCCCGCCGGAATCTCAAAATCCGAACGTGAAGTTGCTGTCGGCTCGATCTTCGTGACCACGGTCTTTATTCCTGCCGTTACCGATTCCATAGGGAACCCGTCAATATTCTCCATCGCCGTTGCCAGATCCCCTCCCATGGCGGGGTTCATAGACGTCATACGGTTGGAGAATGCCTTCAGGTCATTGCGCATGGCTTCAAAACCCCTGATATCCTTTGTGACCCACATGTCAGCGATTTCTTCCGTATCTCTCATGATCTTGTACCGGGTGCAGGCAAATCCGCCGACCTTTTTTGTTTCACCGCTCTTTTTTACAACAGCCTTGGGTCCTTTTTTCCCTGCGGATTTCCCGAGCATTTTCTCCATCATCTGACGTTGCTCCGCGGGCATGTCTTTCATCTGTTCGAGCGCCTGTTCCAATTGCGCGTTTGCCTGCTTCATCCCCTTCTCCATTTCGGCAAACGTCATCATGGAGTAGGTCTTGTTGTTCTGTTTCACCATGTACAACTTTTCCTGGTCCAGGCGGAGAATGACATATTCCGCTTCGCTGCCGGTCTGAATTTTCAGCATTTTCGGCATGTACCAGGTCTTCATCACTTCTGTTCTTTCCATCTTTTCGCTGGTGACCTTGCTTTCCCAATACATGCCCTGTGTCCAGGCGCCGGCCACAGAAACTGCAAGAAGCAGGAGGATAACGGCCGTACATGTTCCGAAGTGTTTCATGAGAGAGGTTCTCCACTATAGTGTACGATATGTGTGCTGTTACGCTGGCTCAAGCGGCCTCACCACCATGATGCCCGTGTGGGAAGGAATGCCCGCGACATACTCCGCAAGGGGCCCCGACGATATCAGGACTTTTTTTCCTGATAAGGACGCGTGCATGAACCGTGCAACACTTCCAAGCCGGAGGACCATACCGGTGTGCGAAACGTCCATGCCGACCATCGTCGTGGTGGTCCCGATAATATCACCGCTTTGCAGACGATTCTGGATTCCACCGATATGATCCGATGGAATATGATAGTGCGGCGAGCCGGAGAGCAACCTCTCCTCGCGCCTGATCTGTTGTACGAACTCCGCCCTGTCAAGTTGCCGGTACGATGTGCGGTGTGTCGTCATGAAGTTGATGGTCTTTGTATAGGCGCTGCCCCCGAGCTCCCGGGTGATATCCTGAACAATTCCCTTCTGAATATTGTCCCTTATCCACGTCGAAAAATAGTGCAGCCGGCTGGGGTAGCCCTTGATGATTCCCCCGGTGTAGCGGATAGTGGTCAATTGCTTCTGGAAATCTTCAAAACCCCTCTTCCCGCTCTTGTGAGACCGGGCCAGGGCGAGCATATTTTCCACAAAGGTCAGACAGTCGAACTCCCTGAGGTTCACCACGAGTCGTTCCTCTCCCGGAGCTTCCAGCGTGTGGCCCTTGTACGGCGTGCCTGTGAAGTGCTGACCGAATGCAGCAACCGCATGCCCGACCGGTCCGGAAGAGAATCCACGCATGTTCGCCAGCAGCATCGCTTCCAGGAAGATCTCTTCATCTGACATGTCGGCCTGGAGCAGATTGCGTCCGGCGGCTCTCCCCAGAAAAGCGGCAGGCAGAAGGAGCGCCAGTTGACCGAGAAAAAAACGTCGTGTGGATCGAATGTCAGGGGACATATTCATTGTGTTCGTCAGAACGATGGTTCTTCAAGCTGTGCCGGCATCTGGTGCAACCCTGGAAGCGCGAGGTTTTCAAACCGGGCATAACGGTGGACAAACGCAAGATTGATGTCGTCAATCGGTCCGTTTCGCTGTTTACCGACGATGATCTCTGCCCGACCCTGGACGTCCTGTGCCTTTTCTGATTTGGGATCAGTATACATCTCCGCGCGGTGTACGAAGGCAACAACGTCCGCATCCTGTTCGATAGCCCCGGACTCGCGGAGATCCGAAAGGATCGGTCTTTTGTCGGTGCGTCCCTCCACCGCGCGGCTTAACTGCGAGAGGGCAATAACCGGAAGTGTAAGTTCTTTGGCAAGCGCCTTCAGAGAGCGGGAGATCGCCGAGATTTCTTTCTCGCGGTTCTCGGCACCTCTGGGTCCCTGCATCAACTGCAGGTAATCTACGATGATGAGACCGGCATTATGTTCTGCCTTCAAGCGGCGCGCTTTGGCGCGGAGTTCAAGAATTCCGAGGCTTGCGGTGTCATCGATAAACACGTTTGCCTTTGCGAGACGCCCCGCGGCCAGACTCAGGCGTGTCCATTCCTCATCGGGCAGGCGGCCGGTACGGACGGCGTGCGCATCGACACGAGCCTCGGCGCAGAGTAACCGCATGATGAGCTGCTGGGTCGACATTTCAAGCGAGAAAATGCCCACCGTTGTCGCTTTGCTTTTGTGGAGCGCAGCATTTGATGCAAGAGAGAGCGCAAACGCAGTCTTCCCGGAGCTGGGCCGCCCTGCCACAATAATAAGATCGGAGTTCTGCCAGCCACCAGTCAGGGTATCAAGATCACGGAACCCTGTCGGTACGCCGGTGACCCCTTCGTTCTTGCCGTGGATACTCTCGAGCATTTCAAGTGTGCTATGGAGGGCGCTGTCCATCGACACAAAACTCTTTTTCAGCCGCCATTCTGAAATCTTAAAGATGGATTGCTCTGCATCGTCGAGCAGATCGAACGCATCTTCAGCCGGACTAAACGCGCGAGAAGCAATCTTCGAGCTTTCCGAAATCAGTTTCCGAAGGATCGCCTTCTCCAGCACGATACGTGCGTGATACTCCACGTTCGCTGCACTGCTGACTTTCATCGTCAGCTCAACGAGATACGATTGTCCGCCTGCGCTTTCCAGCTGGCCCCGGCGCCGGAGTTCCTCGGCAATCGTGATGCTGTCCGAAGGTTCCCCCCGCTCAAACAGCGCCACAATGGCCTGGAAGATTTTCCGGTTCCGCTCGGCATGGAATGCATCTTCATCCAGAACCTCAATGGCCTTTGAAATCGCTTCCTTCTCGAGCAACATGGCACCGATGATCTGCTCCTCGATATCCACGGCATGAGGCGGCATACGCCCTTCTGCCTGAGTCCGATCGGGCACCAGATCAATGCCTCCTTGCTGCGGCCGATCAGCCATGCTGTGCTCCTTCCGTTCCATCGTTCCCGTTGTGTTCGGTCAGGAATTTCTGCACCGCCTGAAAATCTTCCCACGCCGGACGTTTCCAGTTGGGGTTTCGCAGTAATGCCGCCGGATGATATGTCACGATCATGGGAATGCCTGCGAATGCCATGATGCGGCCGCGGAGGCGGCCAAGACTCTCCGTTGTCCCGAGCAGAGTATGGGCTGCTGTCAGACCCAGACACACGATTAATCTCGGTTTTACAAGTTCAATCTGCTTTCGTAGATACGGGAGACACTGCTCCACCTCTTCGGGAACCGGCGTGCGGTTCTTGGGCGGACGGCACTTCAGGATATTGGCGATATACACATCCTCGCGTCGCAACGTAATGGCTTCCAGAATTTTGTTCAGGAGTTGCCCGGCTCTGCCGACAAAAGGCTCACCCTGCGCGTCTTCGTCTGCGCCCGGCGCCTCACCAACGAACATCAGGGAGGCATGCGGATTGCCGACACCGAAGACAAACTTTGTGCGAGTTGCACCCAGGGGACACTGAACGCAGGTGTTGATTTGTGCATCAAGGGAAGAGAGCGAGGCTGCACCGGACCAGGAGTCCTGAGGTGCAGACGGCGCAACACGTTCGGATCCGAACAGGTCCGGAGAATCTCCGGATTCCGGCCCGGGAACAGGATCGGTTTTTTTTGAGAGTGGACGTTCGAGCACGAGAAAGTCTCCAAACACTTCGCGTTCATCCTGCAACACGCGCTGCAGGGTCGTAAGTAGATCCGCCATTCGGTATTCTCCCGGTCTTACCGGGTCGGGGATAAGAGGTGAACAACACGATCCAGAATATGGTGCGCCACATTCAATTTCGAAAGGCGGGGGAGCGGTGTCGCGTTATCGTCACGATCAATCAACGTCACCACGTTGGTTTCCGCACCAAACGCAGCTCCTTCTACAAGCGGATCATTAAGAACAACAAGATCAAGCTGTTTTGATGCCCGTTTTGCGCGTGCGTGCTCGAGACCATTGTCTGTTTCGAGGGCGAAGCCCACAAGAATCTGTCGCGACCGCCGGTCTGCCGCCAAACGCAGAATATCAGGGTTCTTCTCACACGTGATTGTCAGATGGTCGCCATGTACCGTTCCGCGTTTGATCTTTGATGGAGCGGCAGCGGCAGGAGCAAAATCGGCAACCGCAGCCGCCATAATCAGCACATCGCAGTCGCTAAAATGGCTCAACACGACGTCGGCCATTTCGCGGGCAGTAGAGACGTCGGTCCGCCGCACTCCGGCCGGTGTCGGCAAATGTACAGGTCCCGCGATGAGCGTCACGGAAGCCCCGCGTGTTGCCGCCGCCTGAGCCACGGCAAAACCCATTTTGCCGGACGACCGGTTGCCCAGGTAGCGGACCGGGTCGACAGGTTCCTGCGTCGGACCAGCCGATACAAGGATCCTTTTCCCCGCAAGGTCTTGTGATGACCCGGCCAAAATCCCCCGAACAGTATCCATGATCACCGAAGGATCGGGCAGGCGCCCCGGACCGGAAAGACCGCTCGCGAGCTCGCCCGATTCCGGTTCGATGATGTGGATGCCCCGTTCACGGAGGAGTCTCAGATTGTTCTGCGTGGTGGTGTGCTGGTACATATCCACGTCCATTGTCGGCGCGATCACCAGCGGCCCGCGGAGGGCGAGGACCAGAGACGTCAGGAAGTTGTCTGCCATCCCCACGGTGATCTTTGCAATCGTGTTTGCGGTCGCCGGGGCAATGAGCATCAAATCCGCCCACACGCCAAAATCGATGTGCTTCGTCCATTGCGAGGTGGGTTGACCGGGAGCAGACGGAAACATCTCCACAACAACATCGCGGCGGGAGAGCGTTGCAAAGGTCAGGGGGGTAATAAATTGTGTCGCCGCGGGAGTCATCACCACCTGGACCTCGGCGCCTTCGCGCATAAGATCACGGACGAGTAATGCGCTTTTGTAGGCGGCGATGCCCCCGGAAATCCCCAGGAGGATATGCTTGCCCGTCAGCATGAACGTGCGCCCTTATTCCTCGTCTTCTTCTTCCTCTACCTCGTCATCCTCTTTAAGAACGACGATCGGCTCCTTCTCCTTGTAGCGCCACTGCAACGAATTGTCAAGCAGGTGGTCGAGTGCTGTATCTGCCGGTTTGGGACGTTTTTCAAACTCGATGCTGATTTTCAGCTGATCCGGGTTAATATCATTCTCCTCGGCTTCAGCTTCTGTTTTGGTGGTAATAAGTTCCACCCGCTGGTTAAACTCGATCTTGATTTCTTCGTTGATCTGCCGCGCCCGTTTTGATGTGGCCACGATGCACTCGTGCACATTCTTTCCGGACTGGTTGAAGATTTCAAGATCAATGGGTTTTAATGGCATCGGTACTGCCTCCACGCTATGGCGACTGTAAATGTTGTTCTACTATTTTTTGTACTTCGTCGATCGCTTTTGTCAGGACATCATTCACTACCTGCCAGTCGAACAGAGGTGCCTGATCGAGTTCCATGGGCACGCGTTCAAGCCGGCGGCCCAGCGCTTCCGTATCCTCGGTAAGGCGCGCACGCAGACGCTGCTCGAGCACCGCTACGGAGGGCGGCCGGACAAAGATCAGACACGCTTCGGGATATGTGCGCTTGACGGACAACGCCCCCTTGACATCCACGTCAAACAGCAGGTTCTTTCCCTGCCGGACCGCAGCATCAACTTCGCTCTGCAGTGTACCGTAGAGATTGCCGTAAATTTCCTCCCACTCCACAAATTCTCCGAGGTCGACACGGCGACGGAATTCTTCCGGCTCGAGGAAAAAATAGTCCTCACCGTTCACTTCTCCGCGTCGCATGGGTCGTGTCGTCGCCGAGACCGAAAACCGGAGTGATGAATTCCGCTTAAGTACTTCCCGCGCAATTGTTGTTTTCCCGGATCCGCTCGGAGCCGAAAGCACAATCAGTTTTCCGTTTCCGGATGATGTCGAAGATTCACCCGTCATTCACTACTCGATGTTCTGCAGCTGTTCCCGCACCCTCTCCAGTTCCTCCTTGATTCCCACTACCACATGCGCAATCTCGGGGGCACTGGACTTCGAACCGATCGTGTTGGCTTCCCGGTTGATTTCCTGCACGAGGAAGTTCAGCCGCCGACCGGGCGATTCGGCGCTCCCCAGGGCTTCGAGGAAAAACTTGTTGTGGCTCCGGAAACGTACACATTCCTCGGTCACATCAAGACGATCGGCAAGGATGGCGACCTCAAGCTCAAGGCGTCCTTCGTCAACATGTTCTGTATCCAGTAGCTGCTGTATCCGTTCCTTGAGACGTTCACGTTCACGCGGAACCTGTGCCTTTGAGAGGCGCTCCACTTCCCGCAACCGTTCATCCAGAATCGTTATCCGTGCCCGGAAATCATTCTCCAGCTCGCGTCCTTCCTTCTGGCGCATCTGCTGAAGGTCCGTCACTGCAGCCTCGAGTGCCTTCCGCGTGAGTGCCCATTCAGCTTCATCCGCACCGGATTCTTCTTCTTGCTCCAGAATTTCCGAAAACTTGAGCAGGTGTTCCAGACGCACCGGCTCGCGTAACTTCAACGCCTTCTTCAGGTCGTTAAGGAGCTTGTAATAGGCTCTGGCTGTCTCGGGATTGATGCGCAATGCCGCCGCTTCAGTTGCCCCCCGATCCAGGGTCACGGTCGCATTGATCTTCCCCCTGGAAATAGTCCGTCGGATTATTTCCTTACAATCATTTTCCCTGAGGGAAAGCGAGCGTGGAAGCCGCAAGGCTATCTCAAGAAAACGGCTGTTTACACAGCGTAGTTCCACGCTGACGTGGTGAGTTCCGGATGAGGCCTCACCCCGTCCGAATCCGGTCATACTTGTGACCATGTGTCCTAATCGAAATTGTGCCTAAGCCATTAAACCTACAAAAAAGTCAATGCAGTTGCAACCCACTCTGCATCAAACAGGATGCCAGATTATCCACAATCTATCCACAGCAATTCAGCTAAATCATTGAAAATCAAGGGTTTTTGAGTATATTGTGGATAACAATTATGCATGCTTCGCACCACACGCTCTCCCTTCTGGTGGCCGATCTTTCCCGGCGATTCGAGGGAGCCCTCATTGACAGCATATTCTCGCAGGAACGGGACGAACTGATCGTAACTTTTGCCGATCGCCCGGAATGCCTTTTTATAAGTTGTTCTTCAAACCTCCCCATGGTGTTTCTCTATGACTCGTTTGTGCGTGCAAGACGTAATTCCGTGGACCTGCTCACTGCCGCAGGCGGCACGTACATCGCAGGAGTCGCAGTGCATCCCTCCGACAGAATTCTCACATTCCGCCTTTCTTCTGGAAGTGTTCTGGAAATCAGGCTGTTCGGGATGCGATCCAATGTATACCTTCTCGACAACAAGCGAATCGTGATCGACGCATTCAAACGGGGGCGCGCAACCGTCGGGACACCGCTCACTCAACCGCTTCCCGTCGAGCATCCGACTCTAACCCAGCAGGTACAACATCTCACAAGCGCAGGCACAACGTTCCCCATCACCTCAACAGCCCGTGAGACCCCTGAGGGTATGGCCAGGCATACCATTCCATCCGGCCCATCCCCGACGGCGGCCCTGCCTGTGGAACAATCCGGGAAACCTGCAACGACCATTCAAGCCGCACTCAAGAACACTCTTCCGATTGTTTCACAGACAGTCGTACGCGAACTTGTACACCGGGCCGGCCTTTCATCCGGCGCGCTCATCCGTGACATAGGCCCGGAGCAATGGTCGGCTCTCTTTGCTGCCGCGCTGCAGATTGAACGGGAACTTATGAACCCCCGCCCCATTGTGGTATCAACTCTGACTGGTCTTCCACTTCGTTTTTCCACGATACCGTTGCACCATCTCCCTGAAACCAGGGAAACGGCGCACCCCGACATCCACACAGGTCTCCGAGAGTTCTATGTTCAAAGGCGATCCGCGGAGGCCTTTCAGGGCGAGCAACAGCAGCTCCGGGATCGCCTGCGACGCCGGATCGAGAAGGTGGAACGCACCTGTGAGGCAATCCGCACGGACGTGGCAGAAACTGACCGGGCCCGCACATATCGCGAGTTTGGTGCCCGCCTTATGGAGCACCTCGGAACGATCACCAAAGGTGTCACGACATGGACGTGGACTGACGGGGAATCGTCATTGGAAATCCCGCTGATTCCCTCACTGACGCCGGTACAGAATGCACAACGATATTTTGAAAAAGCGAAGAGCGCTGAACGATCGCGACTCCTGACAGAAGACCGCCTTCGTGCGTACGGCGCGATCTTAACGCGCGCGCGAAACCTCCTGTCTGAACTCGAGTCCATTTCCACCCGTTTTGCTTTGAGGGCATTCATGAAACAGCAGAAAGAACCACTGCGGTCCGTCGGGGCTTCAGAATCCGAGCAGGACAAGGAACGCGCTCCATTCCGCGTCTTTGTTGTTCACGGCGGATTTGAAGTGTGGGCCGGAAAGAGCAGCATCAACAACGATGATCTGACCATGCACCATACGCGCCCCGAGGATCTGTGGTTTCATGCCCGCGGCGCGTCCGGCTCACATGTTATCCTGAAGATTTCTTCAGCCCCGGGAGAACCCGGCAAACGTGCACGACAGGAGGCTGCGGCCATCGCGGCGTATTACAGTAAGATGCGCAAGGCCAGAATCGTCCCGGTGGCCATGACCCGTCGCAAGTATGTCCACAAACCCAGGGGGGCGCCGCCGGGTACCGTCGTCATCACACGCGAAGAAGTTTTGATGGCCACTCCAGGTCTGCCAAAAGTGCCTGCTCATACAATGAAAGAGGAAAATCCCGATGCGTAAGAATCGTCGCGCCCACATCCATGGACCGGCCACCCGGGCGATTCATGGCGTCCATCTGCATCCCTTTCAGGGGCCGGTCACGCCGGCTATCGTACAGACCTCGACGTACCGGTTTGCCAATTCGCTCGATGCAATCCGGTATGCCCAGGGGGATCCGGACGTCTTTGTCTACACACGATATCATAATCCGACTGTGCGCCAGGCCCAGGAACATCTGGCAGAAGTAATGGGAGCTGAGAAAACCCTGCTGCTCTCATCAGGGATGGCCGCTATCACTTCGGCCATACTGGCTGTGGTCCGGACGGGAGAGACCATCATCAGCACGCCCGCGTTATACGGAGGCACATACCGGTTCTTTCGCGACATTCTGCCACGCCATGGAATCACGGTACGTTATGTCCGGCCGGATCGCCTTGAAGAGTTACCGAAGCTGATCACCGCTTCCACACGGCTTGTGTTCGTGGAAACACCAACAAATCCCACGCTCGGCATCGTGGACCTCAAGGCTCTGGTACGTGAAGTACGCAAAGGACAACGCCGGACCGGGCGGCGTATCACGATCATGGCAGATAACACGTTTGCCACCAGTCGCAACCAGCAGCCTCTCGCTCTGGGGGTAGATGTTGTTGTGGAGAGCGCTACAAAGTACCTTGGCGGCCATTCGGATCTTATCGCCGGCGTTGTCGCCGGCACTGCCCGCACGGTATCGGACACCCACTTCCAGATGAAGTATTACGGTGGATGCGCGGATCCGTTTGTCGCCTATTTGCTCCTTCGCAGTCTCAAGACTTTTGCCCTCCGTGTTGATCGCCAGAACGCCAGCGCGCTGGCCCTTGCCGAATATCTTGAACACCACCCGAATATCCGCCGGGTGTACTATCCCGGACTTCCCTCACATCCGCATCACACCATTGCCTGTCAACAGATGACGGGCAGCGGATCAGCGGGGTATGGAGGTATGGTGACCGTGGAAGTGGGCGGCGGAGTGCGCGCTGCAGCAAAGGTGTGCGACACACTGCGTATTGCAGTGAATGCCATGTCGCTGGGGGGGGCGGAAACGCTCGTCAGCATCCCGGTCTATTCGTCTCACGTGGGAATGAGCGCCCGGGAATTGCGGCAGCATGGTGTCACGCCCGGAATGATTCGTATTTCGGTGGGATTGGAGGAAATTGAGGATTTGAAGAGGGATTTTGATGGTGCGCTATCGGCATTGTAGGCGCTCCCGGGGCTTCAATCCTGCCGCACCTGCAGAGCTTTCTGCGAAGCTGGCCGGATCAGGGGCAGGAAGGGCCTGATTCCTTGACCTTCATCCCTGTTTTCTGTAACATTAAGGTCTAGCAATTCATTGCCTGCAACAAATCACGGAGCCTTACAGTGAAACGGAGTTCCTCTGTGCGTGTGTTTGCCCTCTATTTCCTTTTTTCCGCTGCCTTCATGCTGTTCACCCTGTTCATCGGGTGTGCACCAAAAGGACAGGATACACTCGTGGCCTCAATCGGCAAGACCCCAATCACGATAGCCGACTATGAAAAACTGTATGTGAAGAGTAATGGAAACGGTGAGGCAGGTGCAACGGCGACGCAGGAAGACCGGGAGAAATTCCTCGACCTTATGGTAAAATACCGGAAGAAGCTCCTGTATGCCTACGAACAGGGAATGGATCATCGCCCCGAGCTGCGTGGAGAAATCCAGCAGTACAAGGGGAGTCTTGCCGCATCATACCTGACCGACCGGGAACTTGTGACCCCGGCCGTGAAGAAGATGTATGACCGCAGCCGTGAGGAGATCCGGGCCAGCCATATTTTGCTTACCTTCGCGCAGGGTGCAACCGCCGAAGACTCAGCAACAGTGCTCAAGCAGGCCGCTGAAATTATCGCCGAAGCGAAGGCGGGGAAAGATTTTGGTCAACTCGCCCTCAGTTATTCCCAGGATCCCAGCGCAAAGAGTAATCAGGGCGACCTGTATTATTTCACCGTTGGCCGGATGGTTCCGGAATTCGAACAAGCCGCATATGCACTGAAGAAGGGTGAAGTGACATCGTCTCCGATCTTTACACGCTTTGGCGCGCATATCCTCAAGATCTACGACCGGAAACCCTCGCCCGGCGAAACACATTGTAGTCACATTATGATCCGGTTCACGTCCCAGACTCCTTCACCTGAAGATACCATCGCAGCGCTGAACAGAATCATGCTGCTCGGGGACAGTCTGGCAGCCGGGGCAGACTTTGCGGAACTGGCCAAACGCCACAGCGAAGATGGAGGTTCGGCTGACCGTGGCGGTGATCTCGGATGGTTTTCACGGGGACGCTGGCCGCAACCGTTCGATGAGGCGGCAATGTTCCTGAAACCAGGCGAGATCTCCTCCGTTATCCGCACCGCCTACGGTTACCACCTGATACGCTGTGCGGAAACCCGTCCGCCGAAGACGTTTGAAGAGGCCCGTCAGGAGCTGCAGAATGTCTATCAGCAGCAACGTTTTCAGAGCGAATACGCGGATTTTCTTGCCGGCATCAAGAAAGAGGTACACTACGTCCGCGTCGATTCCGTGGCACATCTCTTCACCACAGCGTTTGATTCCACCAGGACCACCCGCGACAGCGGATGGGCGGATGAGCTGAGTCCAGAGTTCCGCCGCACGGCGATGTTCAGGTTCGCCAACGGCGGAGTGAGTGTTGACTCGGTTCTTTCTATTATAGGAAGTCATCTCGAATGGTCAAACCTTTCCCTCCATCGTATTACTCTGACCTCAACGCTCGACAAGGTCGCGGAGCAGCTGATATTCGCCGCAAAAGCTGACATCCTGGAAAAGAAGGACCCCGAGTTCGCTGCCCTCCTCCGCGAATACAAAGAAGGCATTTTGCTCTATCAGGCCGAACAGGAACTGGTGTGGAACCGGGTCGTCACAAACGACTCTTTGCTGCGTGAGTATTTTGAGAAGCACCGGGATGCCTATATGTATCCTGACCGGGTCCGGTTCTCGGAAATTCGCGCTGCGAGTGAATCCCAGGCGAAAAAGATATACGACAGGATCATGGCAGGAAACACGATCGAACGGATTGCCGCCGAGGACTCCGTTCGTATGAAACTTCCCTCCTCGTATGAAGTACGATTTGCCGCCGGCAGCAGTGTCCTCGGGAAATCTGCACTCACGACTATCGAAAAAGTGCGTGCTGCAATTCTTCGGGAGCCGGAGCTGCGCATCAAGCTTGTTGTTTCGCCTGATACCACCACCCAGAAAATCAAAAATGAAAAACTTGCTGCCCGCCAATTGGAGATGGTCCAGCGCCACCTGACGGAAAAGTCCGGAATTGCCCCGGATGCCATCATGACCGAGCAGCGGCCGCAGCGTTTTGCGGCTGACAAGGTCAAAGACTCGGCCGGTGTGACACGACGCGTGGAGATCCAGATTCTGGGGCGCCAGCCTCTGGTCATCAGTCAGATCGAGCACCACCTGCTCGCTCCAGCCTCTGACGATCGGGCCCGGCATGCCGATACGCTCGCGATCGGTGGTATTTCCATGCCGTTCTTCTTCAAAGTGGGGTATTCGATCGTCCGCCTCGATGGCCGCGAGCCGGCCAGGCAAAAGACTCTTGAAGAGGCCGGAGCAGAGGTCAGCAGTCATTATCAGGATTATGAATCAAAACGACTGGAACAGGAGTGGATGGACCGTGTTGCTCAGGAACATCCAGTCACGTTGTATAAGGAAGCTCTCAGGCAAGCGTTTGCACCTCCCCGGAAATAGCGGTAGTCGATCTCTGCTTGCCACATTCGCTCTTGTGCTCCTGATTTTTGGAGGCGGATGCGGTGATGCCGGAAAACGTGGTGCGTTCGTGGCCCGGGTGAACAACTCCGTACTCACGGAAGACGACATCGCTCTTTCCCGCGACTCTCTCGGAGAACCTGCCACACTGTCGCGTGAGTATGTTAATGAGTGGATCGTCGCCGAGATGCTCTATCAGGAAGCGGAACGGCGTGGAATCGCAGATGCGCCGGAGTTTCAGCAACAGCTCGCCCTGACACGCAAACGGCTCGCCGTCGCAGCTCTGCTCCAGCGGGAGGTCTACGCCTCAATCGATACCAACGCTATTACCAATGAGGCGATAGTGCAGTCTTTTGCCGCGTCAGGGCCTGCCTTTGCACTTCGTGAGGATCTGGTTCAAGCGAGTCTAGCACTGTTCCGCGACCGGGACGCGGCAAATGTGTTCCGCTCACAGATGCTCAGGGGGTCCTCCTGGGAAGAGAGTCTCCGTACGATACGCGCTGATACAACACAGCGAATACAGATTGTCCGGACCGACGAGCAAAGGTATTTCACCCGTGCCACGATGTACCCCGAAGAGCTCTGGAAACTGGCACGTAGTCTTCCCCGCGAGGAGGTCTCCTTCCCGCTGCGCACCCCCGAAGGGTACTACCTGATCCGTGTACACAGGACTCTGCGGCAGGGCGAACTGCCACCGCTGGAATATGTCCGTGCAGAAGTGCGCGAATACCTCATGATGGACCTCCGCCGTCAGCGTTATGAGGATTTTGTCGGAGCACTACGCGGAAAACACAGGGTAGATATTCGTGAGACCAGCGCCGATTCAGGCGCTTCACTGGAAAAGGAGTAAAGAATGCGTGCTGTACGTGTCGTGCTGTTCCCGGTCGTGATGGTACCGATGATCCTCGGTATGTGGTCTGCTGTCCCTGCGCAGACGCTTGACAGGATTGTCGCTGTCGTGGAAAAGGATCCCATCCTGGAGTCCGAGCTTGACGCACAGATCCAGTTCTTTGTGATGAACAACCGTATGGATCCGAAAACTCCTGGATTGCGTGATCAGGTGCTGCAGTCCATGATCAGTGAGAAACTGATTATCGCAAAGGCGATTGAAGACAGCGTTGTGGTCACCGACGAGGAAGTCAGGCAGCAACTCGATGCGGCAATCCAGTCGCGCATCCAGCAGGTTGGATCAGAGGCGCGGCTCGAAGAAGTGTACGGCATGCCGCTCAGCCGGATCAAGCGCGAGTATCGTGACGAAATGCGGAAAAACCTGCTTGCACAGAAGCTTCAGCAACAACGATTTGGATCGTCCCAGATCGGCCGTTTTGAAGTCGAAGAGTTCTACCGGACGTATCGCGACAGCCTTCCCAGGGTCCCTGAGGAAGTGGAGCTTGCCCATGTTTTTATCAAACCGAAGTTCGGGGAAGCAGAAAGAACTGCGGCACGGGCAACAATGCAGAAGATCCTGGACAGTCTTGCCGCGGGAGTTGACTTTGCCGACCTGGCGCAACGCCATTCTGAGGATCCCGGCTCCGCACCCCAGGGCGGTAATCTGGGTCTCGTCCGGCGCGGTCAGTTTGTCAAGGAATTTGAAAGTGCCGTCTTCAGTCTGGGCGAGGGACAGACTTCCAGTATTGTCGAGACGGAACTGGGGATGCACTTGATTCAGCTTCTGGAACGCCGCGGGGATGCTGTGCGGGCACGTCATATTCTGAAGCGCATCCAGCGCACCGAGGAGGGGGATTCTTCCACCATCCGCCTGCTTGACTCACTCAGGCTGCGGATACTCGCAGGAGAGAATGTCGCCGAGCTCGCAAAGAGATTCTCCGAGGATAAAGAAACAAATCTTCTCGGCGGGTCGCTCGGCACGCTCGAATTCGAGCAGCTTGACAAAAACTGGTACTCGACGGTTGCCCCTCTCGCGACCGGCGACGTGAGTATGCCGGCTCGCCTTCCGATCGGGAATTCCTACGGCTACCACATTGTCGTCATGCGCAAACGTATACCGGCACATACGATGACCCTGGATCAGGACTATCACAAGCTCGAACAGATTGCGCTGAACTACAAGCGGACCAGGGACTATCAGGCCTGGCTTGACGATCTCCGCACCAGAATCTACTGGAAGATTTACCCCTAACCAAAAGGATATACTGTTTGTCAGCACGACCTGCACATCCGGCCGGCCCGTATGACGTTGAAGAGGCACAGCGCCTGAAGGAAGCATACGACAGCCTTCGCACTGAAATCGCAAAAGTGATTATCGGCCAGGACGCTGTCATTGAGCATATGCTCATTGCCCTTCTTTCACGCGGCCATTGCCTTCTGGTTGGCGTCCCGGGACTGGCAAAGACGCTCCTGATTCGCACGCTCGCTCAGGTTCTTGACCTGAAGTTCAACCGCATTCAGTTTACGCCGGACCTTATGCCGAGCGACATCACCGGGACGGAAATCATTGAAGACAAACCCGGTACCGGATCAAAGACGTTCCGCTTTGTCCATGGCCCTGTATTCGCAAACATCGTCCTTGCCGATGAGATAAACCGTACTCCCCCGAAAACACAGGCAGCACTGCTCGAAGCGATGCAGGAACACCGCGTTACCGCCGCGGGCACCACCTATACCCTGGCCGAGCCGTTCTTTGTGCTGGCAACACAGAATCCGATCGAGCAGGAAGGCACCTACCCTCTTCCCGAAGCCCAGTTGGACCGATTCATGTTTAATCTCTGGCTTGACTATCCATCCCCGGAAGAAGAAGTGCAGATCGTGAAGTCGACGACCAGTCTGCACACGCCAGCACCGCGTCATGTTCTTACCGGTCCTCAGATCGGCGCGTTTCAGGATCTTGTGCGCCGTGTTCCGGTCGCTGACAACGTACTGGAGTATGCCGTTCGCCTGGTCCGTGGAAGCCGCCCCCGTGCGTCAGACGCGCCGCAGTTTGTCAAAGACTGGATCCGCTGGGGAGCCGGTCCACGTGCATCGCAGTATCTCATTCTGGGTGCCAAAACCCGGGCCCTCCTCACGGGACGGCACACCCCGGATATTGACGACGTCCGTCTCCTTGCCGGACCGACGCTGCGGCACCGCCTGGTCACAAATTTTACCGCAGAAGCAGATGGCGTAACGGCGATAGAAATCGTTGATCGGCTTGTGCGTGAACTTCCCTGACATCTATGCCGCAGGTTGACATCCAACTCGGCGCTTCTCCGTTGTTTGCGCTGCTGGCCCTTGGACTCGCCGCCCTTCTGGCATATCTGTATTACCGGACAACTCTGCCGCCGATCTCAGGCAGCAGGCGATGGCTTCTGCTTGTCCTCCGGGGCACAACGCTCGCATTTCTTCTCCTCCTGCTGCTCGAACCGATTGTCAGGGTTGTCTCCACGACATCCCACCCCCCGGTGCTTACCGTTCTGATCGACAACAGCAAGAGTCTCTCCATGACCGATGCGCTGGGTCACCGGCCCACCATCGTGCGTACTGTCCTCGGGGCACCGGTCATCCAGCGTATCGCTGACTTTGCGAATGTGCGGTACGCCGCTTTTGGCATCGCAGCCCGGGATGTCGATCCCGACAGTCTTGCCGTGCTGGGATTCTCGGACGACGGAACTGATCTTGCCTCCGCCATCCGGTCATACAGTGCTGGCTCTGCCACTCTCAGGTCAAACGCCCTGCTTGTCATCAGCGACGGTGTCTCTACCATCGGCCAGAATCCGGTGCACGGGGCTGAGGGATATGGAATACCTCTCTATACGGTAGGGATCGGCGATACGACCGAACAACGCGACGTCGCCATCACGGACGTTTCCACCAATGCTGTGGTGTATAGCGGAGTCTCCACTCCCGTTGATGTGATACTCAAGAGCAGCGGATACCCCGGACGGCAGGTGGAAATCACGCTGGCCAACAACTCGACAATCCTTGATCGCGCACAACTTGTCCTCCAGGATGGAACCCGGGAATATGCGGTCAGACTTTCGTACATCCCGGAAGCTGATGGGATTCAGTCGTACGTCATTCACGTGTCTTCCCTGCCTGAGGAGCTGACGGAAAAAAACAACACGCACACTTTTGCTGTTCGTGTACGGAAGAGCAAACTTCGAATCCTGATGGTCGCAGGAATTCCGTCACCCGATGTGGCCGTGCTCCGCCAGACGCTTGGCGAGGTGGACCAGTTTTCCATCCAGTCCTTCACGCAAACTCCGACAGGTGATTTTTATGAAGGCTCCCTGGCAGCGCAGGCTGCGGACTCCGCTGACTGTCTGATCCTCCTTGGTTTTCCCACACGTACAACAAGGGCGGCGGTCTCGGACATGCTCGTTTCAACGATCCAGACACGCCGACTGCCCGTCCTGATCCAGGTCTCAAAGAGTACAGATGTGTCGCAACTCGACCGTTGGGCGAACGTGCTGCCTTTTGTCATCCAGGGGTCGCCTTCAGCAGAGTACGAAGCGACGGTGGATGCGGCGGAGCTGGAACGACTGACCCCGGTGCTCACGCCCGAATATCCTGAAGGAAGCGACCCGTGGGCACAGCTGCCACCGTTGTTCAGCATGCGCCTCCCTCTCCGGGTCCGCCCCGATGCCGTCGTCCACGCCACAACCCGCGCACGCGGACAGATGTCAGCGGAGCCTGTCATCATCTCGCGACGCGCGCAACGTCAGCGCGTGATGGCATTTGTGCTGCACGGATTATGGCGTTGGCGCTTGATGGCCCAGCGTTCCCCTTCCACGCAGACGTTCTTTTCTGCATTCCTCTCCAATGCGGTACACTGGCTTACTACGCCCGATGAATCGGGTCCTGTGATCGCCCGCCCTGTTAAGGAATCCTTTGCTCAAGGGGAACCGATGGTCTTTCGCGCGGAAGTGTACGATACCAGGCAGCGACCCGTTGATGACGCGGAAGTACGAATTGTTGTGCGGCGTGGCGGGCAGGGTGTGGCGGGGTTGTTGCTCCCCCGGGGGAACGGACGATATGAAGGCGAGACGCCAGGTCTCCACACCGACGGCGCGGCAACGTACCGGGTTACGGCAACAAAGGCCGGTTCCATCTCAGGGAGTGATAGCGGGCAGGTTCAGGTGAGCGGCACGGCAATTGAATTCCTCCATACCCGCATGGACAGTGATGTTCTCCGACAGCTGGCATTGAGAACGGGAGGAGTATTCTTGAGGCCGGAGTCTGTCGGAGATCTGGACTCTCTTCTCACAATCCAACCATCATTTGCACCGCACATGACCACGTCAGCCTATGAGCTGCATTTCCGGAGCTGGCCGTGGTACGCGGCGTTGATTGTCATTCTGCTTGCGGTTGAATGGATACTCCGCAAACGCAGCGGGATGATCTAACGCCGTCCTTTTTGTTTCCTCTTTGGTGCGGACTTTTTCACCGGTTTCGGTTTCGGTTTCGGTTTCGGGGCTGCGGTCTTCTTTTTTGCAGGCGGCGGGGGGGGTGCTTTTTTCTTCCCGGCGGACTGTGTCTCTGCGCCACGGACGTCAGCCTTCTTCGGTGTCACTTTCCCCTTCCGCTTTCCGGGGTTTTTTTTTTCATCACCATCGAACAGACTGATCTGCGGCCCGTTGCCATCTCCGTTATCTCCGCCCCCGGTTTTTGCGCCGTTGACGCTGATCGAGTCATCGTCATCGGAGGGCACGCTGGCGACATCGGATACCGCATCACCGGCATCCAGTTTGATGAGGCGCACGCCCTGCGTGTTCCGGCCTGCGACGCGGATATCGCTGGCGTGCTGGCGGATTACCACACCACGGTCGGTCACGATCACGACGTCGTCTTTTTCTTTCACCTCTTTGATGGCGATCATACGGCCGGTCTTGTCCGTCGTCTTGACTGTAAAGATCCCTTTCCCGCCCCGGTGGCTGATCCGGTATTCGTCGGTTTCGCTCCGTTTGCCAAAACCTTTTACGGTGGCGACAAGGATTGTTGTTCCGGACCTTCGCAGCACCACCGCTCCGACCACGCGATCGTTTTTTCCCAACCGTATGCCGCGTACTCCTCCCGCAGCCCGCCCCATGGTACGCACCTCCTGTTCGGGAAAACGGACAGCCATACCGTCAGACGTTCCTATCACGACGTGCTGTTTTCCATCCGTAAGGTGGACATCGATGAGGTTGTCCCCTTTGGCGAGCCCGATGGCATTGATACCACTTTTGCGGGGATTACTAAATTCTTTGAGGAGCGATTTCTTGATGTTTCCTTTTTGTGTGACCATCAGGACATTGAGTGGCGCATCGAAGGCTTTTACCGCGACATACGCAACAATAGTTTCGCCGCTCCCCTTTGAGACCAGGTTGGCAACGGATTTTCCGCGAGCGGCCCTGCTTCCTTCCGGGATCTCGAAGACCTTCAACCAGTAGCAACGCCCCCGGTCCGTAAAGAGCAGGATGTACTCGTGCGTTGAGGCGATAAACATCGCCTCGATAAAATCGTCTTCTTTGGTCGTTGCCCCGCTGCTGCCGCGTCCACCGCGCGACTGCCTCCGGTATCCGCTCACGGGAGATCGTTTGACAAAACCGTTATGGCTGATGGTGATGACCACCTGCTCTTCAGCAATCATATCTTCGATGCTGAACTCTTCGGCCTTGTACACGATCTCCGTCCGCCGCTCGTCGCCATACTTATCTTTGATTTGTTGCAGTTCTTCGCGTATGATCTGCAATTGAAGCTGTTTGTTCTTCAGAATCGCCTTGAGGCGTTCGATGAGTTTAATCGTTTCACGGTACTCATCTTCAATCTTTTTCCGCTCCAATCCGGTCAGGCGCTGCAGGCGCATGTCCAGAATCGCTTTTGCCTGGATCTCCGAGAGCTTGAACTTCTTCATCATACCGATCTTCGCCGTTTCCGCATCGCGGGACGCTTTGATCAGTTTGATGATCGCGTCGATATTGTCGAGCGCGATAATATATCCCTCAAGGATATGTGCGCGCTTTTCCGCTTCGTCGAGTTCGAACTTGGATCGCCGCACAACCACCTCATTGCGGTGTGCAATGAAGTGCTGCATCATTTCCTTCAGCGTAAGCACTTTCGGCCGACCATCGACAAGCGCCAGCATGTTGACGCCGAACGTGGTCTGCATCTGGGTGTGCTTGTACAGGTTATTGAGAATCACGTCCGCATTGGCATCACGGCGCAGGTCGATCACGATACGGAGTCCATCCCTGTCTGATTCGTCGCGGATGTCGGCGATATCTTCCAGTTTTTTGTCATTCACCATATCCGCGATTTTTTCGATCAGGTTGGCCTTGTTGACCTGGTACGGGATCTCGGTGACGATGATACTCTGGCGTTCGTTTTTTCCTGTTTCGATGGACGCACGCGCCCGTACCACAATACGTCCCCGGCCGGTCATATACGCACTTTTGACACCGTCATAGCCGTAGATGATGCCGCCCGTCGGGAAATCCGGCGCTTTGACAAACTTCATCATCCGCTCATTGTCAAGGTTTTCGTCCTTGATCAGGGCGATACAGCCATCGATGACTTCATTGAGGTTGTGCGGGGGGATGTTGGTGGCCATGCCAACGGCAATTCCGCTGGAGCCGTTCACCAGGAGGTTGGGCACCATGGCCGGAAGCACAGAAGGCTCCCGGAGGGTATCATCAAAATTCGGGACGAACTCGACAGTGTTCTTGTCCAGGTCGCGCAGCATCTCTTCGGCAACACGGGCCAACCGGGCTTCCGTATATCGCATGGCCGCAGCTGAGTCGCCGTCCACCGATCCGAAGTTTCCCTGACCGTCCACCAGGGGGTAGCGCATCGAAAAATCCTGGGCCATGCGGACCATGGTATCGTACACTGCGGCATCACCGTGAGGGTGATACTTGCCGAGCACTTCGCCGACGATACGTGCGGACTTTTTGTACGGCCGGCTTGCAGCGAGGCCAAGATCCTGCATGCCGAACAACACACGCCGGTGAACCGGTTTTAGTCCATCCCGGACATCCGGCAGCGCGCGGGAGACGATCACCGACATCGAATAGTCGATGTAGGATCCGCGCATTTCGTCTTCAATATCAACAGGGACTATTTTTTCGCTGAGGGTTGCCATACCAGAAGTCTCTTTGTAAGGTTCTTAAACGTCCAGATTGCGGACGTATTTTGCATTCTTCTCAATGAACGCGCGGCGTGGTTCTACATCATCACCCATCAGGATCGAAAATGTCCGGTCGGCATCCGCCGCACTTTCGATACCGACCTGGAGGATTGTCCGGGTGTCAGGATTCATGGTTGTCGACCAGAGTTGTTCGGGGTTCATTTCCCCAAGCCCTTTAAACCGGGATATACCGATGCCGCTTCCCACGACCACAGCCCCTTCTTCGTGCTGCACTTCGGCAGGCGCGCCCGATCCCTCCTCGCTCTTCTTCCCCTTATCCGTCTTCATCCGCTTCACAATCTCATCACGTTCATCTTCATCATACGCATAGAACTCCTGTTTTCCCTTCTTCACTTTGTACAGGGGGGGCTGGGCGATATACACATGCCCGAGTTCGATCAGGGCTTTCATGTGCCGGTACAGGAGCGTTAGCAATAGTGTGCGGATGTGCGATCCGTCCACGTCGGCGTCGCACATCAGAATGATCTTCCCGTAGCGCACTTTTTCCGGATTAAACTCTTCTCCTACGCCGGTACCGATGGCCGTAAAAATATTCCGGATTTCTTCGTTTTCCAGGATCTTGTGCAGCCGGGCCTTCTCCACGTTCAGGATTTTTCCCTTAAGCGGGAGAATCGCCTGGAACCTCCGGTCGCGTCCCTGCTTTGCACTGCCTCCCGCAGAGTCACCCTCCACGAGATACAACTCACAGTGATCCGGGTCGTTGATCGAGCAATCAGCCAGTTTGCCGGGCAGTCCGCCGCCGGAGAGAGCGTTTTTACGCCGTGTCAGGTCCCGGGCTTTACGGGCGGCCTCGCGTGCTTCAGCGGCACGTGTCGCCTTGTCCAGAATTCGCTTAGCGTCGGGGGAGTTTTCTTCAAGCCACGACGTAAGGGCCGGGCCAATCACCGACTCGACGATGCTCTTGACCTCGCTGTTGCCCAGTTTCGTCTTGGTCTGACCTTCGAACTGTGGTTCGGGGACCTTCACGCTGATAACGCCCGTAAATCCTTCACGGAAGTCGTCACCGGTCAGGACAATCCGTCCCTCCTTGAGAATGCCGCTCTTATACGCGTAGCTGTTCAGAGACCGTGTGAGTGCGGAACGGAACCCGACAAGATGTGTTCCCCCCTCATGCGTGTTGATATTATTCACATAGGTGAAGATGTTTTCGCTGTACTGATCATTGTACAGGAAGGCCACCTCCACCTCTACAGCCCGGCCATTCTCATCATTGCCCACGCCTCGTGTAAAGAACGGCTTCCGGATAAGCGCTGGACGTGTCGCATCGATGTAACGGACAAATTCAACAAGTCCGCCCTTAAAATGGAACGTCTCTTCCTGTTCGGTCTTGTTGCGACGATCGATGATCCGGAGAGTGACTTCGGAGTTAAGGAAGGCAAGCTCGCGCAGCCTTTCGGCAATCGTTTCGAACTTGTACACCCTGTTCTTGAAGATTTGTCCATCCGGGACGAACGTTATGCGCGTTCCGGTTACACCTGGTTTGGCTTTTCCGGTGATCTTCGCCGGTGCCACGGGCTTTCCCCGTGTGTATTTCTGGAACCAGACGTTGCCGTCACGATACACTTCTGCCTGTAGCCATTCGCTGAGGGCATTGACGACAGACACCCCGACGCCATGCAAGCCGCCGGAGACCTTGTACGTATTCTTGTCGAATTTTCCCCCGGCATGAAGAACCGTCATCACAACTTCGAGCGCCGACCGTTTTTCTTCCTTGTGAATGTCTGTCGGAATACCCCGCCCATCGTCAATCACGCTGACGGACTCGTCCTTATTGAGAATCACTTCAATGCTGCGGGCATATCCAGCCAGTGCTTCGTCAATGGAATTGTCCACCACTTCGTACACGAGGTGGTGCAGGCCACGGGTACTGACATCTCCGATGTACATGGCTGGACGCCGACGGACCGCCTCAAGCCCTTTGAGAACGGTAATATCTTCGGCAGTGTATGCGCGTGCATCCGCGCCATTGCGCGATTCCTCTTTGGAGGTTTCCGTCTGCTTTGTCGTGGCCTTCTTCTGTTGCTTCTGCTGTTTCGCCATACTGATCGTTCTGACTCCTTCTCGTTCCTATCGAAACCGAATATCCTTGACCACCTTTGAACCCGCTGCCTCATTCAGCTTCGCAATAATCTCAAGCCGTTTGAGCGAGAGTTCTGCCCGCCACGGCGCCGTGGTGACACTGACATAGAGCACGCCGTTTTCAATACGTTGCGGGCGGGCAACACGGGCGATCTGCTCTCCGACCGTTTCCTCCCACCCCGTAATTACAGAGTATCGCCGCAGCGTCTGGTCTATGCCGAGCGCCGCCGCAAACTCCGCAATGGCCTGTGCAACCCCCTTCGGTGCTTTTTTCTTCGCACCGCCCCTACGGTGTTTGCGCAGAGCAGGTGCCGCGTTCAATGTAAAATCTCCGATGATGGGTATTCCATTGGACATCGCGCGGTAGGATTCCCGCATCCGTCGTCGTCAGCAGCGCCTGACCGGTATCCTGTAATCGTCTTACCACCCGGGACGCGCGTTCGCTGTCAAGCTCTGCGAACACATCATCGAGCAGCAACATGGGTGTCTCTTGACGCGTCTCACACACATACGTGTGCTCGGCAAGCTTGAGTGCAATCAACAACGTTTTATGCTCGCCCTGGGATGCAAACTCCTGAGCATTTCTTGATCGCAGCATGAACGTGAGGTCATCACGGTGTGGCCCCACGAGCGTGACGCCCCGGCGCAATTCCACGCTCTGATGCGCCGCAAGCTGTTCTTCCACAACCCGGGCGATCATATCACTTCCGCTCCCGGGGGTTACGCCGTGTACGCTGACATACTCCAGTGAAACCGGTTCCGAAACTCCTGAAAGCTCCCCATAGGAAGAGGAAAACCACGCGCGCGTCGTTTCCACAAACTCCAGGCGCTTCTGAATGATCCTGCTGCCATACTGCACGAGGCCTTCGGTCCATGGTGCAAGGGTTGATGCAGTGAGACTTCCATGCAAGCGTCCATCAAGGAGAAGCCGGTTTCTCTGCCGCAGTATTCTCCGGTACTCCTGAAGGTCTCCAAGATAGCGGGCGTTGGTCTGACAGAGGACAATGTCGAGAAACTTGCGCCGCTCGGCGGGACCTGAGGCGATGATGCCGCCGTGATCCGGTGAAAGCAGGACGGCAGGATACTCTCCGACAATCGCAGACACTTTTTCAAGCGGTATCCCGTTGATGTGCACGGCCTTCTGTCCGCTTGAGACGGCAAACGTGATGTGTGCCTCGGACTGGTGCTCCGTGCCATCGCAAAAGGTCCCGCGAATGTCAAAGAACTCGCAGCCATGCTGCACCGCCTGCGTATCTGCTGCCGCAAAAAAACTTTTTCCAAGACTGAAGTACGACACCGCCTCGAGAATATTTGTCTTTCCCTGTCCGTTCCGGCCGATCAGGGCATTGATGCCACCGCCGAAAGAGAGAGACGAATCCGTATGATTTCGAAAATTCCTGAGCCGTAGGGCCTGCAGCCGCATAGGGTCACGCCCTTCATAGAATACGGCAGCCCCGCTTGCGACGGGGCTCCGTATGACGGCAGACTCTCTCTCCTGGACAGGTGTCTACCAGCATGATCTGCAATCTCAACTGTTCAAACGCACAGGCATAATTAACATCAGCGTATCTTCCTGTGCCGGGGCTTCTGCGGGTTTGACAATTCCCGCCCTCGTTGACGTCCCAAATTTCATGGTTATCTGATCCCCGTCGATGTGCGAGAGAATGTCTACCAGATAGGTGGCATTAAATCCTATTTCCATCCCCTCAGCCGCATACTGACACGGAAGCAGTTCGTGTGCTTCTCCTCCAAAATCAACGTCCTGTGCGCTGAGTTTTAACGCGTTGGAGGCCAGGTCAAAACGAATCTGATGTGTGCTTGCGCTTGCATACAGGGCAACACGCCGGATGGAATTAATGAGTTCTTCCCTGTTGATTGTCAGAATCTTCGCATTGTCGAGAGGAATTACACTTTCATAATTTGGATAACTTTCTTCGATCAGACGTGATACCAGAACAGTCTGTTCATACTGAAAGCGAACGTGCGTCTCACTTGTACTCACTGTACAGGCGCCCGTTTCCAGACCTTTTACCAGAATGCCCAGAACTTTGGCCGGAACAATGATATCGCGTCCAAGCTGCGCCCCCTTTTCAGGCCGGTACACAAATTGAGATAGCCGGTGCCCGTCCGTTGAAACCGCTCTAATTTCTTTGCCGTTGGTTTGTAACAAAATACCCATCATCGCCGGCCTTAGTTCATCCATGCTGACGGCAAAAGCCGTACGATGCACAATTTTTCTCAACACACTGCTGTCCAGAACAATTTCTGATGTTCCCTTAAATTCCGGAACGACCGGATATTCCTTGGCCGGCTCACCCGTGAGAGAATATTCCCCGTTCGGCGTTGTAATGCGAATTTTACTCTGTGTTGTGTCGATGACAAATGTTGCATCGGTAACCGGCAGGGACCGAATTGTATCGGTCAGGCGCTTTGCAGGAATGGCTATTTTACCATCTTCTGCACCCACTACCTGCAGCACAATGGTGGACGAAACTATTTGATCCGTCGCGGTAACACTGAGCATTCCATTTACCAACTCGAACAAAAACGTCTCCAAAATTGGCATCGGTGATTTTGTGGGAACAACCCCGCCGATTTTGGATAATACGCGCTGGAGGTCCGAGGTACTTACGGTAAATTTCATCGCGATCTCCTTGGGAGGAAAAATATGAGCAGATGTGAAGAGACTATATCCCGGTAAATATACGGAAATCTGACGTTATAATCCAATATATCCGTGTATATATACAATATAAGATTAGTAATATACGATGTGCATATGTTGATGAGTGAAGAAAACAAGATCGTCGGTCATACGGGTGCGGATTCAAAAGATATTACTTCAAGAAACAGTTGAGTGAGTTGTGTGTGGATGGTGAATACAGTTATGCACAGAAAGGGTTTGAATAGAAATTGTGTGTCAAACAGAGAAGGATAATACACAGGGTATTCACAACTGTTCACAACGTCTCTACAGGTATGTACACAGGTTATAGACAGAGGGTTAGGAGAGCAAAGAGCTACACGTGGCCAAGCAGTTGCAGCCGCTTTTTCACCTGTTGAACATGAGTCTGATATTTTGAATCCACGCGCATCATATCTTCGACCGATTGATATGCATGAATTACGGTACTGTGATCACGCCCGCCGAAATGAAGCCCGATAGTCTTGAGTGAAGCGTTTGTGAGTTCTTTTGACAGATACATTGCTATCTGGCGGGCATTGACGATTTCCTGTTTTCGTGTCTTTGCCCGGATAAGATCCTCGGGAATGTTAAAATACTCACACACGATCCGCTGAATGCTTTCGATGGTAATAGGCGAACGGACGTCACCCACCACCACTCTCAGCACATCCCGCGCAAGGTCGAGAGTTATTTCTCTTCCTTCGAGAGAAGCACGGGCGAGCATGCTGATAAGGCATCCTTCCAATTCGCGGATGTTGGTCGTCACATTTGCGGCTATAAATTCCACCACATCCTGGGGAAGTTCAATACCATCATCCTCACTTTTTTTGCGGAGAATGGCGATACGTGTTTCAAGATCGGGTGCCTGGATGTCTGATGTGAGGCCCCATTGAAATCTCGAAAGAAGCCGGTCGTCAAGGCCTTTGAGTTCTTTAGGCGGCCGATCTGACGAGAGAATGATCTGTTTACCCAGCTGGTGTAATTCATTAAACGTATGGAAGAAGTTGTCCTGGGTCTTTTCCTTTCCAGAAAAGAACTGGATATCATCCACAATGAGTACATCCATGCTGCGATAAAAGTTGGAAAAATCGCTGATTCTGTCGCTTTGTATGGCGTCAACGAATTCGACGGTAAATTTTTCGCTGGACACGTACATTACGCGTTTCGCTTTGCGGGTGGTCAACGCGTGGTTGCCTATTGCCTGAATGAGATGGGTCTTACCGAGGCCGGTCCCGCCATAAATGACAAGAGGATTAAAGGACGTCCCGCCCGGATTGTTTGACACTGCCGATGCGGCTGCGCGTGCCAGCTGGTTGCTATCACCTTTGATAAAATTCTCAAACGTGTACCGTGGATTGAGGAATGTCTGGAAATTCATAGTATCCGTCGTTGTCTGGGAAACCTTACGAACGGGCAGTGGTGGTGCGGGAATGGGTGGTTGGGTAATGCGGACAGGTGATGCCGGCATGGGTGTGTAGTCGAGGTCCATCGTTAGTTCCTCGGTACGGACAGAATATTCAAGGTGGGCGTCGGGGCCGAGAACCCGTGTGATCGTGGTATTGATGATTCCATAGTAGTGTTCTTCAAGCCAGTCATAGAAGAACTGGCTTGGGACCTGGACCGTAAGAGTGCCCCCCTGGAGATTCTGGGGGACGATTGGTTCAAACCAGGTTTTAAAACTTTGCGAGTTTACCCGTTCTTTTATCAGATCGAGGCACGCGGCCCAGACATGTCTGGCCTGTTCGATCTCTGTGGGAAGGGTCTTCGCCACGGGATCGTTATGCTCTGGGATTGCAGAGGTTGAGAGGTTGTCCATAGATTCTGTCATGTTGTCCACACTGTTATCCACAAGTGCGGGCTGATCAAATGGCGGCATTGTTTACCACATTCTTATCCACATATGCACAATAACATTCTGCCGGGCAAGAGGCATGAATACAGTCACTTATGGGGTTCTTTTCTTACGGAGCGTGATGAATGTCAGCAGTTCTGAAGCAGGTCCATGTGCACGAAGGGGGGGGCTAAAAGATACGCACACATTATCCACAACAATACACTGGCCTGATCTTAGTGGATTATAACATATCGGAGGGGGCGTCGCAAGTGAATTCTTTCCCATTTTCATCGGGCGAGTATTGAACTTGTATCCCGTTTTTGGTATGTTATGCTGCTTAGTCCATTTTTCTTCATTCACGCACGTCGGGCAGGGTTTTATGAAGCGCACATTCCAGCCGCACAAAAGAAAGCGTCGAAATACACACGGATTCAGGGCGCGGATGGCGACGAAGAACGGCCGCAGGGTGCTTTCACGTCGTCGGGCTCGCGGACGCAAAAAACTGACGGTCAGCGACGAACGGTAGGTGAAACACCAGGGCGCGCTGCGGGGTCATGAGAGCTTTCACCGCGTATTCTCCGGCGGCCGCAGGGTCGCCGGCACCCTCATCCAATGCGTGTATCTGCTCGAATCATCCGGCCATCCGGTCCTTCGCGCTGGCTACGCGGTCCCCCATAGCAGGTATCATGCCGTCCGTCGAAACAGGCTGCGCCGGTTGATGCGTGAGGCGTTTCGCCTGGAAAGTGCCCCGCTCCGTGAAGCTGTCGTGTCCAACCGGATTTCTGCCGACCTCGTGTTTCTGTTTCGGCCCAAAAGTGATGTCCATGTTGAACGGCTCACCGTGTTTCCTGTGCGCACCGAAATTGCCGGATTCTGCAGGAGAATCCAGGAGCGTCTCGAGGAACATGCTCGTACGTGAAGCGCTGGTATTCGTTTTGCGGCTGTACCAGGCGCTGGTGTCGCCGCTGCTCCCCCCGAATACCTGCCGATTTACTCCCACGTGCTCACAGTATGCCATCGATGCGGTGCGGAAGTATGGTGTGCTGAGCGGGAGCTGGCGCGCTCTAAAGCGGATCGGTCGGTGTAATCCTTTTCATCCGGGCGGATACGATCCCGCCTGATTACCTTTTTGAACGAGGGTTGTTATGGAAAAGCAATCAACGCTGGGCTTTGTGCTGATCGGCATCATCCTGATTGCCTGGATGTGGCTGCAGTCTCCGCCCCCTCAGCCACAGACGGTTGCCCCGGCGGACACCACACACACACCGGTGGCGAGGCCCAAACCGCAACCACCGCCTGCGGACATATCAACGCCGAGCCCGCGCGTTGCCCCAGCGGATGAATTCGGAACGTTTTTTGCAGAGCGTGCCTCCGGCGATGAAAAGGTGGTGATCATCACGACGGATCTGTACACTGCGGAGATTTCCTCCAAAGGCGGTCTTCTCAGAAAATGGGAGCTCCACGCATACAAGACCTGGGATGGCCAGCCGGTTCAGCTTGTGGAGTTCGACAAGGGTGGCGATCTGAGCTTGTTGTTTACCTCACGCGACGGGAAACTGATCAACACCCGTGATCTTCACTTCGACATCAAGGGGGCGCAGTGGCAGCATATACGCCTGAACGGGTCGGATTCCGTGACGATCGTCTGTTCTCTCCCCGTGAGCAACGGCGGCAGGCTGGTGAAAAACCTTACGTTCAGAAACGGAAGTTATCAGTTTGATGCCGGATTCTCGTTCGAACGTTTGGCGTCCGTGATCTCCAATTATGAATACCAGATCGTATGGGAACACGGACTGCGCTATGCGGAACGTAATAGTGTGGATGAATCGGGCTATGCCATGGGGTATGTGTATTCCGGCGGCGAATTGACGGAGGTGGATGCGACAAGTGCGGGGGAGCGTACGGAGCGTGATGTGACGGGGGCTACCGACTGGGTGGCGACACGGAACAAGTATTTTCTGCTGGCGTTATTGCCGAAATCTCCGAAAAGCGAAGGTGCCTTTGTCGAGGGTACACATGTGCTGCTGGCCGACAAGGGCGAGAAGGAGGCGTATACACTTGCACTGAAGATGCCCTTCCGGAGCGGGGGGAGCGAGCGGGCGGACATCAGCGTTTATCTTGGTCCGATGCAGTATGACACGGTCAAGACGATCGGCAGGCACGTCGAGGAGACGATGAATCTCGGAGCGGCGTGGATTATCCGGCCGATATCCGAGTATGTGATGATACCGCTCTTCCAGTTCCTGCGGATGTTTATCCCGAATTACGGCCTCGTGATCATCGTGTTCTCGATCATCATCAAGTTTGCGTTGCATCCCTTGACGCGCACGAGCATGAAGGGGATGCGGAAGATGCAGGCGTTAACACCTCTGATGAATGAGATCCGTGAGAAGCACAAGGACGACCCCCAGAAAATGAACGCACAGGTGATGAACCTGTACAAGGAGTACGGGGTAAATCCGGCTGCCGGTTGTCTTCCGTTATTGCTCCAGATGCCGATCCTGTTCGCGTTGTATTCGGTCTTCCGGTCCTCCATTGAACTCCGTCAGGCAAGTTTTGTCTGGTGGATTACCGACCTCTCTATTCCGGATGCGTTTGCAACGCTGCCCTTTACGATCCCTCTCTTCGGCATGAACGAGGTCAGCGGACTCGCCGTGGTGATGGGCATTACGATGTTCATCCAGCAGAAGATGACCGTGACGGATCCCCGGCAGAAAGCCATGATCTACATGATGCCGGTGATGATGACATTACTCTTCAACAGCCTTCCGTCCGGCCTTAATCTCTACTACTTCATTTTCAATCTCCTCTCGATAGGCCAGCAGATGATATTCAACCGGCAGCACAAAGACGAGCCGCTGCGGAAAGTGGATCCGAAAAAGGCGGGGGGGGGAATTCTGGGCCGCATAGCGAAAGATCTGCCGAAGGTGAAGTGAAGCAGAAACGGAGGAAGCCGGGTTTTGTAAGAGCCTGCCGGAAACGGCGGGCTTTTTTTTGTCGTGTCGGAATTGCAGGAAATATTCGGTGCACGGTAGGCCGCGTTGCGCCTGTATAGGGGGATTCGTAGATTTATGAAGGAAACGGTAGATGGATGTATGCCTGGCAAAGGACTTCGTGCATGGATGCGGGAATGAGCGACACGATTGTTGCGGTGGGAACGCCGCCGGGTTCTGGCGCGCTTGCGATAGTCCGTGTGAGCGGTCCCGAGGCGATCGCGGTGGCGGGAAAAATATTCCGGGGTTCAGTGGAACTCTCCACGGTTGCGGGGTATACCGTGCATTACGGGCACGCGCTGGATTCGATGGGGAAGAGGGTGGATGAGGTGCTGGCAACGGTGTTCCGCGCGCCGAAGTCCTTTACCGGCGAAGAGATGGTGGAGATTTGTTGCCATGGCGGGGCACTCGTTACCCGCACGGTCATGGAATCGGTGATGGCGGCGGGTGCGCGTCCGGCAGCCCCCGGAGAATTTACGCGGCGGGCATTTCTGAGTGGCCGTATTGATTTGTCACAGGCGGAGGCGGTAGCGGATCTGATTGCTGCCCGGAGCCGGAGGGGGCAGAGCGTATCGCTGGATCACCTGGAGGGTCGTCTGGGGGTGACGGTGCGCGGGTTACGTCAGGAAATCGTAGATTTATGTGCGTTATTGGAGATTAACCTGGATTTTAGTGAAGAAGGGCTGGATCTGATCAGCCCTCCGGAGCTAACGGAAAAAATCGATGCGCTCCGCCTGCGGATCAGCACACTGGCGGCGTCCTATCAGCACGGGCGGCTGTATCGTGAGGGCGTGTCCGTAGTCCTGGCAGGCGAACCCAATTCAGGCAAGTCGAGCCTCTTTAATGCCCTTCTGAAACAGGACAGAGCCATCGTTACACACATCCCGGGGACGACGCGCGATGCACTTGAAGAGAGTATTCTCATCGAAGGGATTCTCTTCCGGCTTACAGATACGGCTGGCCTGAGAGAAACATCAGATCATGTGGAACGATTGGGCGTTGAACGGTCCAGAGCCGCAGTAACAAGAGCTGACATCGTTCTGCATGTTATGGATGCGGAAATTTCTCCGTCCGTTGAAGCCCATCTTGACCGAATGGCTATCCATGAGAAGGGTCAGCACTTTCTTCCTGTTCTGAACAAGTGTGACCTGCTTCAAACATGGCCTGAAAATGCGGGACGGCTGCCCGGTGTGTATGGTGAACACCCGGTCGTTCCGGTTTCAGCGAAGAGCGGGAAGGGTCTGGAAGATCTGCGCGGCGCGCTGATACATCTGGTTACGACCGATCTTTCATTCGGTGAAGAAGATGTGTGCATAACGAATCTCAGGCACAAAGAGTGCCTCATGAAGGCTCAAGTTGCGATGGATTCGGGTAAGGCATCCCTGGACCAAAATGTTTCACACGAGTTTATAGCGTTTGATATTCGCGAAGCTGCCGCTGCCCTGGCGGAAATAACCGGGGAGCTTACCAGCGAAGAAGTCCTAAATCACATTTTTTCGCGTTTCTGTATCGGGAAGTAGAAGGATGGCTGTATGTTTCACGTGAAACATCACTATGACGTCATTGTGGTGGGGGGAGGGCACGCTGGCGTTGAGGCTGCTCTGGCATCAGCGCGTATGGGATGTCGTACGGCACTCCTGACGATGGATCCAGCGGCGATGGGGAGAATGTCGTGTAACCCTGCCATAGGCGGGAGTGCCAAGGGGCACCTGGTACGCGAAATTGATGCTCTGGGTGGTGAAATGGGGAAGATTGCTGATGCGACGGGGATACACTTCCGAATGCTCAATACGTCGAAAGGTCCCGCTGTCTGGTCCCCGCGATCTCAAAATGACCGTGAATGGTACAGTCGCGAAGCACTCCGCCGTGTGAGCCTGCAAAAAGACCTTGACATCATAACGGGAACACTCTCTGATCTGTTTATTGAGAGCGGCTCCGTGCGTGGAGTACGTATCAACACGGACGAGAAAGTCCGGTGCTCATGCCTCATTCTCTGCAGCGGGACGTTCCTAAACGGTATCATGCATACGGGCAAGGATACAACCGCGGGAGGGCGGTACGCTGAGCCCTCGTCGTTAGGGTTGACAGAAAAGTTCGCCAGCCTGGGCTTCGTAGCCGGGCGCCTCAAGACCGGCACGCCACCCCGGCTTGACATCCACTCGGTTGATTTTGAAGAAACAGAAATTCAGCATCCGGATGAGAATCCGACACCATTCTCGTTCCAGAATTTGAAGATCCAGAATCGTCAGATCCCTATGTACCTGACGCATACAAACTCTAACACGCACGATCTTCTCAGGACCGGATTTGATGAATCACCCCTCTTTAGTGGAAGGATAAAAGGGATCGGCCCGCGATACTGTCCTTCTATTGAAGACAAGATAAGCCGGTTTGCGGATCGGCCGAGGCACCAGATCTTTCTGGAACCCGAAGGGTATGAATCATCTCTTGTGTACGTTAACGGTTTTTCTTCCAGCCTCCCCGCCCACATTCAGGAAAGTTCCCTGCGAACAATTCCGGGGCTCAAACGGGCGAAGATGATCCGTCCGGGTTACGCCGTGGAGTACGATTTTTTTCCTCCGCATCAGGTTCACCATACGCTTGAGACAAAACTTGTTCGAGGCTTGTTCTTCGCCGGACAGATAAACGGGACAAGTGGATATGAGGAAGCCGCAGGTCAGGGGATTATTGCCGGGATCAATGCGGCGCGGCGTGTCAGAGAGGAGCCGCCGTTTGTTCTGGACCGGAGTGAAGCGTATATCGGCGTCATGATTGATGACCTCATCAACAGGAGTACGGACGAGCCGTATCGTATGTTCACCTCTCGCGCGGAATATCGCCTGGCTCTCCGGCAGGACAACGCTGACAGCCGGTTGATGAGAAAAGGGGGAGAGCTGGGGCTGATTCCCGAGAAGGCAATACGGCGTCTGGATGAAAAAGAGTCGCGAGTGAGATCGGCCTGGAAGGCGCTGAACACTATGCGTCTGTCCGGAAGGGAATTACGCGAGGCCTTTGACGGAAAGTGGTCCGGTCCGGTCCCGGAAAGTGAAACCCTTTCCGGGATACTCAGGAGACCCGAGTTCACGCTGGCGGAAATACTCCGCATACCCCGCGTACGGGATAACGCGACCCTCACCGTGCTGGATCAGGATCGGGATGCCGGATTGCAGCTTGAGACTGAAGTGAAGTACGAGGGCTATGTTCGCCGGCAGAATGAACAGATCCGGAAATTCAAATCCAGCGAGGCGAAGGGGATTCCGGAGAACCTGGACTACACGCAGATTCGATCGCTGAGTAATGAAGGGAGGGAGAAGCTCATAAAGGTGAGACCTGTCTCCCTGGGCCAGGCCATGCGTATCAGCGGCGTTACACCTGCCGATGTGTCGGTGCTCATGATTACCCTGATGAGGTGATGTTTCACGTGAAACATTTTCCGGATGTGCCGGTCGTCTGCCGGCGGCATGGACTTGATCTGAGCGTCTCCCAGCAGGAGATGCTGGAGATGTACGTGGCGGCACTTCTGGAGTGGAATAAGAAGATCAATCTTATCAGCCGGAAGGACGAAGAGAACGTCTGGGCCGGTCACATCCTTCACTCCCTGTCTCTGCTGTTCCGGGTACGTTTTCCGGATAGGTTGCGTGTGCTTGATCTGGGGTCGGGGGGAGGGCTTCCGGGGATCCCTCTTGCCATCGTACGCAGCGGCTGGTCTGTGGTGTTGATGGACTCGATACAGAAGAAGTGTACTGCTGTGGAAGAGATCGTGAATCGTCTTGGCTTGTCGGAGAGAATCAAGGTTGTTTGCAGCAGGGCTGAAGAGAAGGGGACGGTGGCGAGCATGCGCGGGGGGTATGATCTTGTGCTTGCCCGCGGTGTTGCTCCGATGATTCAGCTGGTGCGGTGGGCGAAGCCATACGTGAGGAAGGTAAAAGGATCAGGAGTGGTTGAAGACACGGTGGGGATGTTCACCGTCACGCCGCCCGTGCTGGTTGCGTATAAAGGCGGGAGTGTGGACGGGGAGATCCGGGAGCTGAAGATCAAGGCAGGTGTGGACGTGGCTGCAGTCGTGCCGTTGATTTTTGGAGGGAGCGAAGACACAGGGCTGGTTGAGAAAAAAATCATCATCGTCAGCCCCTAATCAACTCTTATAACCGTTATTGGACTATGCCCAAAGAACTTTCCGAATCCCTCGCCCGCCTGCTTACCGAGCAGCGGAATCCGGCGTCGATGACCATGGACCGCATGACGACAGAAGAGATTCTCCGTCTGATCAATGCCGAAGACAAACAGGTCCCTCTCGCCGTCGAAAAAGAAATTCCCTTCATAATCAGAGCGGTCGACCTCATTGTGGATTCATTTCACAAAGGCGGCCGCCTGCTCTACTTCGGGGCCGGAACCTCCGGCCGGCTCGGCGTTGTGGATGCATCGGAATGTCCCCCCACCTTTGGCAGCGAACCCGGTCTCGTAGTGGGCGTTATCGCCGGTGGTAATGCCGCCATGTTTAAGGCACAGGAAGGAGCGGAAGACAGTCCGGACCAGGCGCGACGTGACGTTGAAGCAAACAACGTCTCCGCCATCGACACTGTCTGCGGTATTGCCGCAAGCCGACGGACACCCTATGTTGTTGCTGCTGTAACCCGTGCCCGGGAGCTGGGGGCCAGAACTATCTATATCACCACCAATCCCCGTTCCGAATTTGACATCGACGTGGATGTGGCGATCTGTCCGGAAGTGGGTCCGGAGGTGCTTATGGGTTCCACCCGCATGAAATCGGGGACGGCCCAGAAGCTCGTGCTCAACATGCTCACCACCACGGCCATGGTCCGGCTGGGAAAAGTGTATGAGAATATGATGGTAGACCTCCAGCTTACAAATCAGAAACTTGTCGAACGCTCGAAACGGATTGTGATGATGGCCACCGGAGTGGACTACGAAGGAGCGGCTGAAGTGCTCGGCCGGTCCAACGGGCATGTAAAAAGTGCCATCGTGATGATCAAGGCGAAGGTGTCCTTTGAGGAGGCCCGCCGCCGCATTGAAGCCGCCGGAGGATTTGTTCGCGTGGCAATCGGTGATACCCAGAATCATTCCTGACGTACGGGCGTATGGCTCCCCTGCTTCCACACCTTCTTGATGGTACTCCCCTCGCCGAGCACGTGAACAATGCCGTTGACGCTCTGGAGCCGGGGAAATCCGGATCTGTTTCGGGCGTCTCCGGATCACTTGTTGCGCTTCTGCTCGCGTCTCTTCACAGGCACACCGGCCGCCAACTGTTTGTGCTGATGCCGGCAAAAGATCAAGCTATCCGTATGGCCGACGATCTGAATGTGCTTTCCGCTGGCGAGCCGGTGCGTTTGTTTCTCGGGCGGGAGGAAACAGAAGCGGTGCTCACCGAGAGAAGCCGGGAGCTGAACGATGTTCACACGCTCCGCATACTCACCTCCGGGCAGGCGGCCTTTGTTGTCACGCATGCACAGGGAGTGTTGTTCCGTCTTCCTGTCCCGGAGACCGTGCGCACCCGGGCGTGTACGCTTGAGGTCGGGAGCCAGGCGGGGTTTGAGGAGACGCTTCGTGAACTTGACCGGTTCCGGTTTGACAGGACGGACATTGTTGAAAAGCCCGGGGAGTATGCGGTGCGGGGCGGGATCATTGACGTGTTCCCGTTTGTTGGGGAGAATCCGTTGCGCATTGAGTTTTTTGAGGACGAGGTGGAGTCCATCAGGGAGTTTGATGTGATCTCACAGCGTTCTATCAGGGGTCTGTCCGCGGCGTTACTTGTTCCCGACATTCTGGCGGCGGAGGAGGTGGGGGATCTGCCGGAGGGGATGGTGCTGGACTATCTTGCCGATGGAGCGGTCCTTGTATCTGTGGATCCGTTATTGCACGAGGAGGTGTTCCAGCGCTTGGCACATTCGGCGGCGGCCGCCTCACGCTACCACACCCGTGAGCGCCTCAACGAACTTTCGTCTCTTTTCCCCCAGCTGCAGATAACCGGGTTGCGTCCACCCGGACCGGTCTTTGATGCGGGCGCACGCAGCCAGCCGGCATTTAACGGCAGCATGCAGATGATGGCGCGGGACCTCGCACAACGCCAGGCTGAAGGGTATCGCCTCATTCTTACCTGCGACAGTCAGTCTGAAATGAACCGGGTGCGGGAGCTCCTCACGACAGCCGCCACCGGACTCGAGGACAGTCCACCGCTGGATACCGCCCGCATAGAGTTCTCACTCGAAGCCCTCCACGAAGGATTTGTTCTTTCCGAACCCCGTATTGCACTCTATACCGAACACCAGGCGTTCAGCAGGATCAAGCGTCATGGCAAACGGCATCGCCCCCGGTTCAAGGGGATATCCGAAAAGGAAATGCAGCAGCTCCGGAAGGGCGACTACGTTGTGCATGAGGACTTTGGCATCGGCAAGTTCGCGGGGCTTCGCACGATCCGGGTCCGGGAAGTGGAAATGGAAGTCGCCTCCGTGATCTATGCCGAACAGGACACGCTGTTCGTGAATATCAATTTTGTCAACAAGCTCCAGAAATATTCCTCAAAGGACGGCCATGTACCGGTACTCCACCGACTGGGCAGCGGCGAATGGGACCGGCTCAAGGCCAGAACAAAAAAACGGGTCAAAGACATAGCCCGTGACCTCATCGCGCTCTACGCGCGGCGGAAGCATCTCGAAGGATATGCGTATTCTCATGATACACCCTGGCAACAGGAGCTTGAGGCGTCGTTCCCGTATGAAGACACCTTCGACCAGGCAAAAGCCACCGTTGATGTAAAGCGGGACATGGAATCCTCCTCCCCCATGGATCGTCTGATATGCGGTGACGTAGGATTCGGGAAGACCGAAGTCGCTGTCCGTGCCGCCTTTAAAGCCGTGCTTGCAGGAAAACAGGTCGGCATCCTGGTGCCTACCACCATTCTGGCACTCCAGCATCATAACACTTTCCGTGACCGGCTTGATCGATACGGAGTAACGGTGGATGCGCTCTCCCGCTTTAAAACCAAAAAAGAACAGGAAGCCATTCTCGCACGGCTGCGTGAAGGTACGCTGGACATTGTTCTGGGGACGCACCGCCTTCTTTCGAAGGACGTTGTGTTCAAGAATCTGGGTCTGCTGATCATTGACGAAGAGCATCGTTTTGGCGTAACGGCCAAGGAGAAGCTTCGCCAGCTGCGCACGCAGATTGATACACTGGCCCTGACTGCCACCCCGATCCCGCGCACGCTGCATTTCTCCCTGCTGGGCGCGCGCGATCTCTCTATAATAGCCACGGCACCGCGGAATCGCCTGCCCATTCAAACGGAGATTCTCCAATGGAACGACGACAGGATCCGGGATGCGGTCAGGAGAGAGATCCAGCGGGGCGGACAGATCTACTTTGTCCATGATCGGATCCAGACCATGGAGGATGTTGCCGCACGCCTGCAGACCATCCTTCCCGATGTGCGGATGCGCACGGCGCACGGACAGATGGCCGCACATGAACTGGAAGAAGTAATGCTCCTTTTCCTCGAGAAGAAGATAGATCTTCTCATCTCAACGAAGATCATCGAGTCGGGGCTGGACATCCCCAATGTCAACACCATCTTCATCAACAGGGCCGATCATTTTGGAATGGCTGAGTTGTATCAGCTCCGTGGCCGGGTGGGTCGCTCCAACACCCAGGCGTACGCATATCTTCTCACGCCCCCACCTTCGGTGCTGGGAAAGACCACCCTGCAGCGTCTGCAGGCCCTGCAAGAGTTTACAGAGCTCGGGTCCGGACTGAATCTGGCGATGCGCGATCTGGAAATCCGCGGCGCCGGCAACCTTCTGGGAAGCGAACAGAGCGGATTTATCGAGATGATGGGATTTGAAACGTACACACGGCTTCTGGATGAGGCGGTGCATGAACTCAAACAGGAGGAATTCGGCGACCTCTTTCCGGATGTTTCGAACCAGGCCGGAAGACCCCGGGATGTTCTGGTGGAGGCGGAAATCGAGGCCTTTATCCCCGGTGTGTACATTTCCAATGAGGCCGAACGGCTGACGATCTACCGACGGCTCTACGCGCTGTCGAGCCGTGAGCAACTCGAAGAAATCGGCAACGAACTCCGCGACAGGTTTGGCCGTATCCCAGCTCAGGTAGAAGCTCTGTTTGGACTTATGCGTATGAAACTGCTGGCATCAGCCATCGGACTTCCCAAACTACATCTGGATATGGTTCAGCTGGAGGTTCATTTTCCGCCGCAGACCGATACGGATTTCTATGAAAGTGAAGGGTTCCAGCGTATTATGACCACGATTTCGCAAAAAAGGTCAGCAGGCGTACGTTTGATTCAGACTGAAACCCTCCTCAAAGCCATTGTTCCCTTTCAGGGGACCCAGGACACCGCGTCCGCCATATCCACCGCAACCGGCTTCCTTGACGACCTCGCCAGAACACTCGAAAGTTCTTCCCCCTCGAGTGGGTAATTCGGCCGGGGTTAGCGTACTCTTCCTCTCCTGAGTTTTTCAGAATCCTCAAAAACAGCCCGTATCGGAGTATCCCTTACTTGACTTTCAAACTCAAATGCGTATCTTACGGGCGTATCGTGGGTAAAAGTGGGTAACCGGTGGGGAACAACACCAAGGGGAATACCGTGTCTTCCTTTAAGGGTTCATACGCGTACTCGGTTGACAACAAGGGCCGGATCAATATTCCTGCCCGCCTGCGGAAATATGTTTCACCGGAGGCGAATGATACATTCGTTATCACCCGCGGGTACGAACAATGTCTGTTTGTCTATCCGCTGGACGAGTGGAATACGCTGGAGTCAAGTATTCGTCAATTGTCCCCAACCAATTCCCGGCATCGTTTCTTCATGCGTACACTGCTCGAGCGTGCAACCGAGTCACAGCTGGACGGACAATTCAGGATTTCCATTCCGAAGGAGCTACTCCAATTTGCGCACATCGAGAACGAGGTACTGATCATTGGCGTGCTCGAGCATATAGAAATATGGAACCCGGGTATCTATGAGCAGTACGTGAAAACACAATCCGAGAGCTACGAAACTGTAGCACAAACCGTTTTGCAAAAATAATCTCTTGACCTCGCCGGACTATCACATCCCTGTCCTGTGCCAGGACGCAGTGGATGTCCTGATGAGCGAGACCGGCGGACTGTATGTTGATGGCACGGTCGGTGGCGGCGGCCATGCGGAGGAGATTTGTAAACGCCTCCGTGGACCCGGCCGGTTACTCTGTCTTGATGCCGATGATGAAGCGCTGACGTCTGCCCGCACACGTCTGGCATCGTTCGCGGAGCGGACATTATTTGTTCAGTCAAACTTCCGGCTCCTCGGCACGGCGGTCTCGGAGGCAGGCTGGACGCACATCCATGGCCTGATACTCGATCTCGGTGTATCATCGCATCAGCTGGACGAGCCCGGACGGGGTTTCGCATTTCGAAACGATGAACGGCTGGATATGCGGATGGACCGGCGCCAGGGGCTCACTGCGTGGGACCTGGTGAATTTACGCGATGAGCGGGAACTGGCACAGCTGTTCTGGGAGTATGGTGAGGAACGACAGGCGCGACGGATTGCGCGCCGTCTGGTCGCACGGCGGCCCGTGGACACGACGGGCGCGTTACGTGACGTTGTTGCGTCCGCTGTCGGAGGACAGCATCTTACAAAATCACTTGCCCGTATTTTTCAGGCATTGCGCATTGCGGTCAATGGCGAACTCGACAGCCTCCGATCGGTGCTTGGTGACGCACTTGACATGCTTGTCCCGGGCGGCCGTATCGTCGTTATTGCATACCACTCGCTGGAAGACCGGATTGTCAAAGAATTCTTCCGGTCCGAGTCTACTGTAACGATACGTCGGAATATTCCTTTGCTTCCCGGTCAGGAACCGGTACCCCGGCTTCGGATCCTGACACGAAAACCCATCGTACCGTCTGCGGAAGAGACGGTACACAACCCGAGAGCGCGCAGCGCAAAACTGCGTGCGGCGGAACGTCGTGATGTGGGATCGCAGCACACATAAGAGTACCGAGTTGCCGCCGGAGAAAACGGCACAGCGCGAGAACCGGTACATTTTTAACGGCGACCGGCAACAAACCGTCACCGGGTACGCCGTGCGACAGTCCCGGCGTCCGACACGGCGGCGATACTCTACGTTCAACATGATCATTGCGCTTTTTGCCATCGGCATTCTCGTGGTGTTGTACATCAACAACACCATCGCGGTTAATGAACTGCTGGGGGAAATTAACACCCTGCAGGGAAAGTATCAGCGCCAGAACGACATGAATGCAACGCTCCAGGCGGAAGTGAACAGAAAGTCTTCCCTCGAACGGATCGGACGCATCGCCGTCGTACAACTCGGGATGCAGTATCCCCAATCTCAGCCGCTATGGTTTACTATTTCCCGGGAGCTCCGCGAGCGTGCAGCGGAAGCGCGAAAGGAGTTCCCTGAATGAAGAACGTCATGATGGGACGGCCTGCGGAAGCCCCTGCGCATGAACGTTTGCGCCGGAGGGTTCTGGTTCTGAAAATGGGCCTTCTGTTCTTCGCCCTCGTGCTTGCCGCCCGCCTGGTGCAGATCCAGGTTATTCATGGTGCCGAGTACCAGGAAGCCGCACGACGTCAATACGAATCGCAGGTGGACCTCCCTGCTGCGAGGGGGATCATCACCGACCGGCACGGAAAAGTTCTGGTATCCAACGCCATGCGAATCAGCTTCGGCGCGGATCCCAAAATTGCGGGAAATGAACGTGATGAGATCGCCACGACCATGGCCCGCGTGTTCCGCAGGCCGAGGGAAGTATATCTGAACGCCATGCGCGATGTCCGCAAACGTTTTGTCTGGCTCGAACGTGGCATTGAACCTCAGATCGCCGCCCGGGTCCCGTCGGGGGAACTGCGGGGACTTGTTGTCATGAATGAACCGACGCGCCTCTATCATTACCGGCGTGCGGCAGGACAGCTGATCGGCGTTACGGGCAAAGATCACGTGGGTCTGAGCGGATTGGAGTTGCAGTACGATCGATGGCTGCGCGGAACCGCCGGCTATGTCATTATGCAGCGTGATGCCCTCCGCCGTACACGTCCATCGGCGGATTACCCGCGCACCGAACCGATCGATGGGCAGAATCTTGTGCTCACGATTGACGCAGAATACCAGCAGGTTGTGGAAGAAGAACTGGCCCGAGGTATCGCCCGGACGAAGGCGGAAAGCGGGCTGGTGGTGATGGTGGACCCGGGGACGGGAGAGATTCTCTCACTGGCTCATGCACCGTCGGTTGATCCGAACAACACAACCACGCTCGACCAGGCCACGCTGCGGAACCGGAGCATCACAGACACGTTCGAGCCCGGATCGGTGTTCAAAGTTGTGACCGCAGCGGCGGCCCTGGAAAACGCCGTGGTCCGGACGGAAGACACGTTTTACGGAGAAAAAGGGGTCTACAAGGCGCCGATGCCCGGAGGCCGTGTCCGACCGGTGGTGGATTCACATCCACTGGGAAACGTTACATTCCGCCGGGCCGTCGAACAGTCAAGCAATATCGTGATGGTGAAAGTCGCCGACAGAATGGGCGTCCAGCCGATGTATACAACGGGTCGGGCGTTTGGTTTCGGCACATCAACCGGCATCGAACTGCCGGGTGAAGTGGGTGGCGAATTGAAAAAACCATCCGAGTGGTCTGCTCCAACGCTGCATTCTCTTGCATTCGGCTATGAAGTCGCTGTAACACCCCTTCAGATTGTCATGGCATATGCCGCTGTTGCCAACAAAGGGGTTCTCATGAAGCCATATGTTGTCCGGCACACGCTCGATGCTGCACAGGAGATCGTCACGGAAAACCGTCCGGAGCCAATTCGGCGCGTCATATCTGAGCAGACGGCAAAAACTCTGACGGAGCTGTTCGAAGGTGTTGTGGAACGCGGAACGGCCATGCAAGCGCGCGTCGAGGGACTCCGCATTGCGGGCAAAACCGGAACATCCAAAAAAGTTGTTGACGGAAAATATGAAGCAGGAAGATACACCGCCTCGTTCGTGGGGTTCTTTCCTGCTGACGATCCGCACATCGTCTGTCTGGTGATGCTGGAGAATCTGCGAGGAGACGTGTACTCCGGAGGTCTGGCCAGTGCACCTATTTTTAAGGGTATCGCGGAGAAGATCTTTACGATGGCGGGAAGATTCCGAAACGATCCGGTGCAGGCCGTCGCACGCGCGACACGAAACGGCGTTCCTGATGTCGTCAATCTGAAAACGGTGGACGCACTGGCGGCACTCCGCGCGATCGGATTTGAAGCGGACGTTCAGGGAGACGGGGCGATCGTCGTCGACCAATCACCCGCTCCGGGAGTGGTGCTCGGCCGTGGATCCACGGTTGAGTTAAAAACCCGGGACGGACTCAAACGAATCTCCGGTGGGATTACGCTGGTGCCGGACACCCGCGGCCTCACCATCCGCCGCGCTCTCAACAGTCTGGCAACGCAACGTCTCGATGCCATTATTATTGGAACGGGAACAGTGGTCGGTCAATCGCCTTTACCGGGGGAACGCCTCCGCCAGGGTGCCCGCGTGACCCTGCGATGCGAACCACGTCACACACCAGCAATCCAGTCCTAGGAACAGAAAACCATGGTCCTGACCCGATTACTGGAGAGTGTACGCGTGTCAAAGTTGTTCATGATGAAGTACGGTGCCATGGCCCAGACCCAGGACATCGAAGTGCACGATGTGCGCTACGATTCCCGACTGGTCACGCACGGGGATTTGTTCGTGGCGATCCCCGGCACGACGGTCAATGGTGCCCGGTATATCGAGGAAGCTCTTCAGCGGGGAGCTGTCGCGGTAGTCACAGAGGACGACAATGCGCTTCCTGAGGCAATGTTCATGCACATGCATGTCGCCAAGATCGTCGTCCCCGATGCCAGGATCGCGCTGGCTCAGATCGCCGGAAATTATTACGGGCATCCGTCATCAAAAATGCGAGTCATCGGCGTCACCGGAACAAACGGCAAAACCACTGCCACGTATCTGATCAAGGCCGCGCTGGAAACATCCGGCGAACGTGTTGGACTCATCGGGACTATCGCCATTGACTGCGGTGGAGAAGTTTTGCCGGCGACACATACAACGCCGGAATCGCTCGACCTGCAGGCGCTTCTGGACAACATGGTGAAACGCGGATGTTCCTGGGCCGTGATGGAAGTGTCATCACACGCTCTTGCGATGCACCGGGTCCATGGAATACAATTTGCTGCGGGGGTATTCACCAATCTGACACAGGACCATCTGGACTTTCATGGTTCGATGGATGAATATCTGAAAGCGAAAAAACGTCTTTTTGATATGCTGCCCGGAACCGCTGTTGCGGTGAGCAATGCCGATGATCCATCATCCGCAGCCCTCTTCGCCAACACCAGGGCCAGACAGACGTCCTATGGTATGACCGCACCGGCTGACGTCGCCGGTGAGAATCTCAAGATGGATATGCACGGCATGACATTCTCGGCGACCTGGAAGGGACGCAGCGAGAGTATTACCACACCCCTCACGGGGAGGTTTAACGCTGCCAATATTCTTGCGGCATTTACCGTCGCGTGTGAGCTTGGTCTGCAGCCAGAGACGGTGACAAAGGGAATCGCCTCGCTCACGGCCGTTCGCGGGCGGTTCGAACAACTTGTCTCCCCCGTCGGGTGGACGGCGATCATTGACTATGCGCACACACCGGATGCCCTGGAACACACACTTACGGCAATTCGTGAATTACTCCCGCGGCCGGAGAGCAAGATCATTACCGTCTTTGGCTGTGGCGGAAACCGCGACAAAGACAAACGTCCGAAAATGGGAAGAATCGCTTCGGAGCTCAGCACCATCACGGTATTGACGTCCGACAATCCCCGGCAGGAAGATCCCAATATCATTCTCGCACAGATCCAGGCCGGGGTGCTTCCCGGAAAAACGGCGTACGTGGAAAGTGACCGCCGCCAGGCAATCATCAAGGGACTACTCCTGGCAGAGCCGGGCGACGTTGTGCTGATTGCGGGAAAGGGACATGAGGACTACCAGGTTATCGGCACGGCGAAAACCCATCTGGATGACCGGGAAGAGGTTGAAATGTTTATCAGGAACCTGACATGAAGCTGACGCGGACAGATCTGCGGTCTGTTCCTCATCAGGTTCTTCATCCGGGGGAAGGTGCCACACGCTGGGTTGCCTTGGGCGTTTCCACCGATTCCCGGACGGTGGAACAGGGGCAGCTGTTTGTTGCGCTGCGCGGGGAACATTTTGACGGTCACCGGTATCTCGGCGACGTTCTTGCCCGCGGCGCAGCCGGTGTGGTTGTGGATGTGCGTGGAGCTGCCGCCGTTCCCGCGGGAGCCGTTGCGCTGGTTGTGGACGATACCTTTGCCGCACTCGGTGCGCTTGCAGCTCTGTACCGCCGTAAATTTGACATTCCGGTGATCGCTGTTGGAGGAAGCAACGGTAAAACAACAACAAAGGACATGATTACCCGCGTACTGGCGACAACCTATGATGTCCTGAGTACGGAAGGCAACAACAACAATCATGTGGGTGTGCCGGTAACACTCTTCCGGCTGACGAAACAGCACGACATCGCAGTGGTGGAAGTCGGAACCAATCATTCCGGCGAGATCGCAACACTCCGGGATATCGTGCAGCCGACCCATACACTTCTGACGAACATCGGAAGAGAGCACCTCGAGTTTTTTGGAAACATAGAAGGCGTGGTTCAAGAGGAAACGGCCTTGTGGCAATCCGGCTCCGCCACACAGTCCATGACTGCCTTTGTCAACGCTGACGATCCGTATCTCGCACGCAGCGCCAGGGGATTGCGCAAGGTTGTGCGGTTTGGTCTCCGGTCGCGGGCGGTGGATGTCCGGGGCTCGCGGGTCCAACTCTTGCCCGATGGCGGAGTGTTTTTCCGTTTCATCGGAAAGAACATGAAGACCCCGGTGGACGTCCGGCTCCAGGTTCCGGGAGTTCACGCCGCCGGTAATGCGCTCGCCGCTGCTGCCGTGGGGCTGTCCTTCCGTGTCAGGCCGTCACGTATCAAGGATGCCCTGCAATCGTATAGTGGCAGCAGCAAGCGGATGGAGGTTATGGATGCCGGCGGCGTCACCATACTGAATGATACATACAACGCCAACCCGGATTCCATGGTGGCTGCGCTGGAAACCCTGGCCGGTTATCCAGCAACCGGCAAACGTATTGCGGTGCTGGCCGACATGCTCGAACTGGGAGAATCGGCGGCTGCGGAACACGAACGAATTGGCGAAACGGTTGCTGCGCTCAAGCTTGACTATCTCCTCACGTATGGATCACTCGGCCGCGTGATTTCCCGCGCGCAGGGTCTCCAGACGGCAATGCACTATGACCAGAAGAACATTCTTGCCGAGTATTTGCTTGAACTGGTTGCTCCCGGAGACGTGGTGCTGATCAAAGGTTCTCGCGGGATGAAGATGGAAGATGTTGTGCTCTTTCTCCGGGAACGGCGGACGGCAGTCTCCGGAGCAGCGGGCTGATGCGGCGTAACACCCGGCAGCGGCAGCAAGGCCGGGTGAACGGTATTGTCATAACACTGAGTGAAGGACCATGCTGTATTTTCTGTTCGACTGGATAGATCGATTGTATCACCCGCCCGGGTTCGGCGTGGTGCGGTTTCTCACCTTTCGTGCCGCCGCTGCTGCCGTGACCGCGCTCCTGATAGCGTTCTGGCTTGGGCCAAAGATCATCCGGATACTGCGTGAGCATCAGATCGGCGAGTCTGCAAAACTTGAGGCACCCAAGACCCACCTCACCAAGGCGGGAACGCCTACTATGGGAGGTCTTATCGTCCTGGCCAGCATCCTGGTCCCGACACTGCTCTGGGGAAACATCGGCAACGTGTATGTGCTGCTTATCCTGTTTGTGACAGTGACACTCGGCGCTGTGGGCTTCCTGGACGATTATCTCAAAGTGGTCAAGAAGAAACCGAAGGGGCTCATCGGCAAATACAAGATTGTCGGGCAGGTTGTCGTGGGACTCGTGGTCGGCGGGCTCATCTATTTCTTTCCACACTGGATCGATCAGGACCTGTGGAAACTCAACACATCAACAACGGTCCCCTTTTTCAAGAATCTGGAACTGAACGTCGGGGTCTTCTACATTCCGATGGTTATTTTTATCATCGTGGCTACCTCGAACGCCGTGAACCTGACGGACGGTCTGGATGGCCTTGCAATCGGGACGGTTGCGATCGTTGCTTTAACCCTTGGCGTCATCAGCTACATATCGGGTAATGTCCTGCTCTCGGAATATCTGACCATCCCGTTCCTGCGCGGCAACGGTGAGCTGGTGGTCTTCTGCGCAGCGATGGCCGGCGCGGCACTCGGCTTTTTGTGGTTTAACGCCTACCCGGCGCAGGTCTTTATGGGGGATACCGGTTCGCTTGCTCTTGGTGGTGCGATCGGCGCCCTCTGTGTTCTGATAAAGAAAGAACTCCTGCTGCCGACTCTGGGCGGCGTGTTTCTTGCTGAAACGATATCCGTGATCATTCAGCGGTTCTATTTTAAATACACAAAACGGAAGTATGGCGAAGGCCGCCGTGTGTTCCGCATGGCTCCCTTGCATCATCACTTTGAACTACTCGGATGGCCTGAACCCAAAATTGTCACACGTTTTTACATCGTTGCCATTCTGTTGATGATCCTCAGTCTGGCGACGTTCAAAGTGCGGTGAGGCCCGTGGAGCGGGAGCGAATCCGGCAGACGCGATTCAGCGTCATCGGCGCTGCACGCAGCGGCGTTGCGGCAGCACGGCTTCTCGCCGGTGCCGGCGCCCGGGTGTTCGTGAGCGATGCCGCCCCGTCTGCATCGATGGGGGCGGCAATGGACGCACTCACGAAACTGCAGATTACGTTCGAGTTTGGCGGGCATACCGCGCGTGCGCTTGAAGCGGACATGCTCGTGGTAAGTCCCGGTGTCCCCTCGACCGTTTCTGTTGTGCGTCAGGCAATCGGCCGGGGTACACCAGTGGTGAGCGAACTTGAAATGGCAAGCTGGTTTGCAGAGGGAACAATCGTGGCGATCACAGGAACAAATGGAAAGACAACGACAACGGCCCTGACAGGCAGAATGTTTGAAGATGCCCGCCGCCCGTCAGTGGTTGCGGGCAATATCGGTACGGCGTTCTCCGATGTGGTGTCAGGACTGACACCGGACCATACTGCGATTCTGGAAGTCAGCAGTTTTCAGCTGGACCATGTTGACACCTTCCGTCCGGCGGTCGCGGTTGTGCTGAACATAACGCCGGACCATCTGGACCGGTACGAGCATTCGATGGAACGGTACGTCGATGCGAAGTGTAACGTCTTTGCACGGCAGCAGGAGGGTGACGTCCTGGTCTATAACCGTGATGACAAACAGACACGTGAGGCTGTCGAACACCGCGTACCGGGCGGCGTGACGCTGTTGCCATTCAGCGTATCAACCACATTAACCTCCGGCGCATGGGTCGAAGACGGGTCATTGGTGACACAACTTTCCGGAAACCGGACGGAGATCGTACGCACGGCAGACATCAGCGTCCGGGGAGTCCATAACCTCAGCAATGCGATGGCAGCGACGTTGACGGCTCAGGCGCTTGGTATCGGACCCGCATCCCTGCGTGCGACCTTGAAAAACTTTAAGGGCGTTGAACACCGCCTTGAATTTGTGCGCGAACTCAACGGCGTAACCTACATCAATGATTCAAAAGCGACCAACGTGGACGCGGTCTGGTACGCTTTACAGAGTTATTCATCGCCCCTCATAGTGCTTATCGGAGGCCGGGACAAGGGAAACGACTATGCGCTTCTCGAGTCACTGGTGCGAAAACACGTAAAAGCTGTCGTGGCCATCGGCGAGTCCGCGGACAAAGTGTATGCGGCATTCCATGCCATCGTTCCGGTTGAAAAGGCCTCAACCATGGACGACGCGGTACGCAAAGCGACAGCCCTGGCATCGGGGGGCGACACGGTGCTGCTGTCACCGGCCTGTGCCTCGTTCGACTGGTTTACGAACTACGAAGCCCGGGGACAGGTCTTTAAGGATCTTGTGCTGCAATTGCCCGGAACAACGGCATGATCATCAGTAAGTCGCGCAAAAACCACATTGATATGACCACCCTGGTGGTCGTCCTGACGCTGATGGTATTCAGCGTGGGTGTGGTCTACAGCGCAAGCTCAAGCTGGGCACTGGAACGGGTGGGCGAAAGCGGGCGGCTGCTCGGTAATCATGCGGCGAAGGTACTTGTGGGTTTCTTTCTGCTCTTTCTCACAATGCAGATCGACTATCGCATACTCAAGAAGATCTCGAAACTTGCGTTGCTCACCGTGATTGCCCTGCTGGCCATTACGCTTGGTCTTGGTGTTGTGATCAAGGGCGCCTCCCGGTGGATTCACCTGGGTGCGGTTGGACTGCAGCCGTCGGAGTTTGCGCGCCTTGCGCTTATCGTGCATCTTGCCGTGCTCCTGGCGAAAAAAAGGGAAATGGTGCGCGACTTTTCTGCGGGCTTTGTGCCGCTGATGTTCTGGATTATTCTTGTCGCCACGCTCGTTCTGCTTCAACCGGCATTCAGCACCAGCGCCATGATGGTGGTCGTCAGCATGGTCTTACTCTACCTCGGCGGTGTCCGGATTAAACATCTCGCGTTGACGCTTTCAGGGATGATTCCGATGCTGCTTCTCTACATGGTGAGCGCCGACTATCGGATGAAGCGTGTGATGGACTTTCTCGGAAGCATCCTGGAGGGAAATGTCCGGATGAACCATCAGGTGTGGCAGGGTGTCCTGGGTTTTGCCAACGGCGGCCTTTTCGGGCTTGGACCGGGCGGAAGCAAACAACGGGACCTGTTTCTCCCCGAACCGTTCGGTGATTTTGTGTTCTCCATCATCGGCGAAGAATATGGATTGGTGGGCACGCTTGCCGTGCTCACACTGTTTCTGATTTTCCTGTTTCGCGGTCTGGCAATTGCACGGAATGCACGGGACGACTTTGGCCGGCTCCTGGCGCTGGGAATAACGGTGTCCATCACGCTGTACGCCTTCATTAATGCGGGCGTGACGCTGGGAATTCTTCCGACCACCGGCCTGCCGTTGCCGTTCATCAGCTATGGCGGATCATCAATGATCGTCTCGTGCCTCATGGTCGGTGTGCTGTTGAACATTTCGGCCCAGACTGATATGCATCCCCGGCTTGCGGCGGAACCGGGAGCGGTACGTGCGCTGGACCCTCATCCGGATCCGGTTGTCGGAAAGGTGTACTAAAAGATGGCTGCGCGTTTGTTGTTTGCCGGCGGCGGAACGGGAGGGCATCTGTATCCCGCTCTCGCGATTGCAGACGCCGTACGCGCCATCGATCCGGATTCGACAATATTGTTTCTCGGCACGAAAAAAAAGATCGAAGCACAGATCGTTCCACAACACGGTTATTCCTTTGCCACAATCTGGATTAGTGGTATCCGACGATCTGTATCACTGTCAACACTTATGGTACCGCTTAAAGTGATCACCGCGATCGTACAATCGGCAGTCTATCTCCGGCGATTCCAGCCGGACGTGGTTGTGGGGACCGGTGGATACGTTTGTGGACCGCCGGCGTTTGCCGCCACCCTTCTGGGGATCCCGATGGTTCTCCAGGAGCAGAACAGTTATCCGGGCATCACAACACGCCTGCTGGCGCACCGTGCGCAGAAGGTGTACCTGACGTTTGAACGATCACGCACGTTTCTTCGCCGGAGCGATAACACGGTGATCAGTGGCAATCCGGTGCGCAGAGTTGTCGGAACGATACCGCGGACTGAGGGAGCGGAGCGTCTCGGGCTTGATCCGTCAAAGAAAACGCTCCTTGTTGTCGGCGGGAGCCAGGGCGCGGCGTCAATCAATACCGCCATCCTGAAAGCCGTACAGGAACTGCGCCTGACCGGCATCCAGATTCTGTGGTTGACGGGCGAACGGGATTATGACCGCGTCCGCGCCACCGTGGAGAGTCAGGCAGAACCCGGCAATATTCGGGTTGTTCCCTATCTCAAGCGGATGGAAGATGCCTATGCGGCGGCGGATCTCGCCGTCTGCCGTTCCGGCGCGACAACACTTGCGGAACTCACATGTGCCGGACTCCCTTCGATTCTGGTGCCGTATCCGTTTGCTGCTGCGGACCACCAGACGGAAAACGCTCGGGCACTTGTCGACATAGGTGCTGCACTCATGTGCGCAGACCGTGATGCGGGATCACAGTTGTTTCCGATGATCCGTGAACTGTTCCAGCAGCCGGACCGCCTGGCTGCGATGAGTGCGGCGGCACGGCAGGCGGCACGGCCGGATGCGGCACACCGGATCGCGCAGGATTTATTCACAATCATGTCCTCACGCCATGACAGTTGAAGAGCAATCCTACAAATATAAACTCGACTTCTACTACAGGTCGGCATTAATCTATCTGATTACGCTGTTCATCTACGGCGGGATCAGGGGCAACTTTGTGGAACAGAAGTTTGAATACGTGCTTAATGATCCCCTGATGTATGTCATTGTATTCTTCGTGTTGATGGCACTGGTGACACTCGGACTCAACGCGTTGCGCAACCGCCGGCTTGTCCTTACTCACGAGGCGATCATTTTCCGGCACCGGTGGGCGGAACGGCAGATTAGCATAGCGGACATCGAGTGGATGCATATCGGACGGGAGATGGGAGTACGTACCGACGGGCGGTTCCAGGTGATTGTGTTCAAGATAAAAAAGAAGCGGCGCCTCTATCGGATCCGCGTCGGGCGGTACGAGCGGGAACGGGATCTCCTGCGCGGCATGCACACGATTGCTGCGCGGGTGCCCGGACGCAAACAGCGCAGATGGCGCCGTCCCCGCATCACCGATCGTTAAGGAAAAAAGAGAATGTTCCCTTCAATTAAGAAACTTCATTTTGTCGGCATCGGCGGCATAGGCATGAGCGGCCTGGCTGAAATTCTGATCGATCAGGGCTTCAGCGTAACCGGCTCCGACCGCGCGGCAAGCGATAACACCGAACGCCTGGAAGGGCTCGGAGTGCGTGTGTTCATCAATCACGATTCCAGGAACGTCGATCCCGATGTGGATGTGCTGGTCTTCTCTTCCGCGATACCGCCTGACAACCCGGAAATTGTTGTCGCGCGTGAACGCAACATTCCGGTGATCCGAAGGGCGGAAATGCTCGCAGAAGTGATGCGCCTGAAATACGGCATCGGTATCGCCGGAACGCACGGAAAGACCACGACCACGTCCATGGTCAGCCTGGTCCTGATGGAAGGTGGCATCGATCCGACAGTTATCGTGGGAGGCCGGCTTCATGGACTCGCGGGTTCCAATGCCCGCATGGGAAAGGGCGATTTTATTGTTGTCGAGGCGGACGAATACGACCGGTCCTTCCTGTCCATCACGCCCACCATTGCCGTGCTGACGACACTCGAGACGGATCATCTGGACTGTTACCGTGATCTTGAGGATATCAAATCCGCATTTATTCAGTTTGCGGGAAAGGTGCCGTTCTACGGATTTATTGTGCTCTGTCTGGATGAACCGGCCCTGCAGGATATCATGCCGAACATCAAGAAGAAGATCATCACGTACGGTCTGAACGGTCAGGCGGATCTGCAGGCGGTAGAACTTGTCCATAAGGAAAACCGGACCCGGTTCACATTGATCCGGAGCGGGGATGAACTCGGCGTTATCGAGCTGCAGATCCCGGGCAAGCACAATGTCCAGAACGCCCTCGCGGCAATCGCTGTCGGCCTTGAACTCGGAGTGCCGTTTGAAAAGGTGAAGGCGGGGATCGAAAAATTCACCGGTGTTTTCCGCCGGTGGGAGGTCAAAGCCGAAGTCCAGGACATTACGGTGGTTGATGACTACGCACACCACCCGACGGAAATCAAGGCAACCCTGTCCGGGGTGAAAGATGGGTGGCGAAGGCGGGTGATCTGTGTCTTTCAGCCGCATTTGTATTCACGCACACGTGATTTTTACGACGAATTTGGCCGGTCCTTCTTTAATGCTGACGTCCTGGTGGTTACTGATGTCTACCCTGCACGGGAAGAACCTATACAGGGTGTCAGCGGCGAACTTATCACGAATGCCGCAAAAGTATTCGGTCATAAACAGGTCCACTATGTGCCCGACAAAACAACCGTCCCGAAATTCCTTATGAACATGAAGCAGGCGGGAGACATCATCATCACGATGGGCGCAGGTGATATCTGGAAGTTCGGCGAACAGTTTATCACAATGCTGAAGGCGAAAAAGTAATTCCATGTCTGCCCTGCTCCATACTGACGGCACAAGTACACCCCGCGGCCGGGGTGGCGTGATTCTGCTGGTGGCGCTCGTGGCGTTGACGGGCGCCGCTGCCGTTGGAGCATTTTTCTGGAAGGCAGACCTTGTTGTACGTACAATCGCGACCGAGGGAAACCAGATCGTGACATCGGAGTCAATCCTCCGGCTTGCCGCCGTGCCAGGGCAGAAGCGTCTGGAAGATCTGGACCTCGCCGCCATCCGCCAGCGGGTTCTGAAAAGTCCGTATATCAAGCAGGCGTCGGTACACCGGGACTTTCCTGACCGCGTGGTCATCCGGGTAGAGGAACGTGTGCCGGTTGCGGTTCTTGTCGCTGAGAAACTCCTGTATGTTGACGGGGATGGACTTATGCTCCCGGTCGTACAATCGGAATTCGTCTATGATCTGCCCGTGATCACCGGCGCCGCAGCGGTACAGGTCTGTCAGCCGGGAAGGCGGATCTCCCATCCCACCCTGCGCGAGGCACACCGCCTCGTGCTGGCGTCACACCGGATCGGCAGCACACTGAACCGCCGCATATCCGAGATTCATCTTCAAGAAAATGGCGAGCTGTTACTGTACACTGCCGAGTTTGGCATCCCGGTATATTTCGGCCGGGGTTCGATTGTGGAAAAGCTGACGTTACTGGAAAGCTTCTGGACCACCGTGGTGACAAGTCGCGGGGTACAGACCTTGCGCGCGGTGGACATTCGTTTTGCAGACCAGGTCGTCGCTCGCTGGGAACCGTCAACGGAAATTATCACGAATTGATACCTGTCTCCGGAAGGAATCACCATGGATAACATGATTGTAGGTCTGGACATCGGCACCACGAAGATCTGTGCGGTTGTTGCCGGGACAGATGAGAATGGCAAGGTCAACATTCTTGGCATCGGCCGGGCTCCTTCCGATGGCATCACGCGTGGGGTGGTAACGCACATCGACCGCACCACCGCGGCCGTTGCCCATGCCATCGCAGAGGCGCAGGCATCGTCAGGGGTGGCGATCCGCTCGGTTATCGCGGGCATTGCCGGAGATCACATCCAGAGTTTCCAGAGCCGCGGCGTCGTGGGCATCAGCGGTCCGGATCATGAGGTCACACGCACCGACATTGACCGCCTGATCGAGGACACCAAACGCGTGGCGCTGCCTTCAGACCGTAAGATCATCCATGTGATTCCGCAGGAGTTCATCATCGACGGACAGGACGGCATCTATGACCCGCTCGGAATGTCGGGAGTCCGGATGGAAGCAAACGTGCATATTATTACAGGTCTCGTCAGCGCCGCACAGAACATCTACAAATGTGTGCAGCGGGCGGGACTCGAAATAAGTGACATGGTGCTGGAGCCCCTTGCTTCGAGCTACGCGGTGCTTGACGATGAAGAAAAGGAGGTCGGGATTGCGCTGCTGGATATCGGCGGAGGGACCACCGACCTTGCCGTGTTTGAAGAACGCACTATCCGTCATACCGCGGTCATCGGGGTCGCCGGGAAAAAGGTCACCGACGATATTCGTAAGGGTCTGGGTATCCTCAACGAACAGGCCGAACGACTGAAAAAGGATCACGGGTGTGCGTATGTGGACGCTGTGGTGGATAACGAGCTTCTCGTTCTGCCCGGTGTGGGTGGCCGGCCCCCCATTGAAATAGACAAACGGATTCTTGCGCAGATCATCCAGCCCAGGATGGAGGAAATCCTGGAAATCGCCGCCCTTGAAATCAAACGTTCCGGGTATGCCAAACATCTTGCCGGGGGTGTGGTGCTGACAGGTGGTGGCGCGCTGGTCAAGGGAACGGCCGATCTTGCGCGGGACGTGCTGGGTATGCCGGTGAAGATCGGCATCCCCGCCGGATTTTCGGGCGGATTGATCCGGGAGATTGAGAATCCCGCATATGCTACAGCGGTTGGATTGATTTATCATGGACTCAAACACCGCCAGACCGCCGCGGTGGGTGGTGGATCTTCGACTACAAAGGAACGGTCTTTTAGTGAAGTGGCCCGCAGAGTGCGCGCGTGGTTCGAAGCGCTCTGAGCCCGGGCTCAAACAAAGTGTATCCCACAAATCAAAGGAGGTATTCCTGTGATCGAACTGGATAATGGCTTCGATCGTGGTGCAAAGATTCGTGTCGTCGGCGTGGGTGGTGGCGGAGGGAACGCCACCAACAGTATGATCAAAAAGGGACTGCGCGGTGTGGACTTCTTTGCGATCAACACCGACCTGCAGGCTCTGCAACGAAGCGCAGCACCAAACAAGATTCAGATCGGCAAAAATCTTACTCGCGGACTCGGAGCCGGTGCGGATCCTACCATGGGCTATCGCGCAGTCGAAGAGGACCGCGAAGAAATCGCCCGCGCCCTCACGGGGAGCGATATGGTGTTCGTGACGGCGGGTATGGGAGGTGGAACCGGGACCGGCGGAGCGCCCCTGGTGGCGAACATTGCCCGGAGCCTTGGAGCGCTTGTTGTCGGTATCGTCACCCGGCCCTTCCATTGTGAGGGTAAACGACGCAGCGCAGTGGCCGAACAGGGCCTCGAAGAACTCCGGAAGCACGTCGATACGCTCATCATTATTCCCAACCAGAAACTTCTCACGATCGTCGAGCGGAATACGCCTCTGACGGAGGCCTTCGATATCGCGAACGAGGTTCTGTACGGCGCAACACGCGGCATATCGGAATTGATCACGGTTCCCGGCCTGATCAATGTCGATTTTGCGGATGTCCGAACCGTGATGCGTGAAATGGGCGACGCCGTTATGGGATCCGGCGAGGCTAGTGGCGAACATCGTGCGGTGGAGGCGGCGCATCTGGCAATCTCCAGTCCACTCCTGGAAGATATCACCATCAGCGGTGCACAGGGCGTGCTCGTCAATATCACCGGCGGCTCCTCGATGTCCCTCGTCGAGGTCGAAGAAGCCACCGAAATCATCCACGAGGCAGCAGGTGAAGAGGCAAACGTCATCCTGGGAGCTGTTATCGATGAAAATATGACGGATGATATCATGGTAACCGTGATTGCGACGGGCTTCAACCGGAAAGCCCTGAGCGTGTCCTCCTCAGGCCGCCAGGTGAAACCGGTACGCTCCATCGAGCGTGTACCTTCCGGGGCCTCGGACCTCCAGATCCTGGACGAACCTGCCTATATCCGGCGCGGGGTTTCGCTCCCCACACAACGGGGAGAGAACGAAACGCCGAAAGAAAAGATTGACAAAACCGATCAGAACAAACCAGCGTTCCTGAGAAAGGTCATGGACTAGCGAACAGTGGGTGGCGGTACAGGGGGATTCAACGGCCCGTGGCGTGTCGAACGCAGGGCGGGCCGAGGGTCAGCGTCAACCGCGTTCATCCTCTCCTGGCACTGCAGGGCAGCTGTGCGGTTGCTTCTTCCTCCCGAGTTTTCTACTTTTATTTTATGCGCGTCGCTCTCTTTATCATTCTGCTTGCGGCTGTGACGCTGGAACTGTATCCTCAGACCGGGAAACCGTCAAGCGCGTTTCGTATCGGCCGCGCAAAATATTCCGGCGGGGGAGATTGGTACAACGATCCGTCCGCCGAAGTCAACCTCCTCACGTTTGCCCAGCGGCAGACTGCCCTCGAGGTGGATGCATCCTACCATGCTGTGGAAGTCGGCAGCGAGCAACTGTTTTCCTTCCCCTTCCTCTTTCTGACCGGCCACGGCAATATCTCCCTCTCTGAACGGGATGCCAGAAACCTGCGTACATACCTCCTGAACGGCGGTTTCTTGTACGCTGACGATGACTATGGCATGGACCGATCGTTCCGCAGAGAAATGAAAAAGGTATTTCCAGAACGGGATTTTGTCGAACTGCCATTTTCCCACGGTCTCTACCTGTCACCATTTGCGTTTCCGGGCGGACCACCCAAAACACATGCCCACGACGACAAGGCACCACGGGGATTTGGTATCTTTTCGGAAGGACGGCTTGTCGTCTATTACACCGTCGAGAGCAACCCGAGCGACGGTTGGGCCGATCCCGATGTGCACGGCGACTCCCAGGAAAAGCGGGAAGAAGCGCTGCGGTTCGGCACCAACATTCTCGTTTGGGCTCTGACCCGGTGACTGCCCTGGAAGACAACGCGCGCGACAACGCCACCCAGCTCCAGCACCGGCTCCAGCAGCTTCGGCGTCAGGAGTGGAAACAACAGCTCCAGGCAGCCGCACTCCAGATCAGTCTCGGCGCTCTGGCCGCATGGGTACTGCTTCTTGCGGTGGAGGCGGTCTTTCACCTCCCGTCGTCGTTCCGGATACTGCTGATCGGGCTGTGTCTGCTTGCTCTTGCTGCTGCGGTTTTCTGGTTGGCGGGCAGACCACTGGCCCGTTTGCTCGGCCTGCTCCGGCACGAACACGATGATCGGACTGCAGCAAGGGTTGGCGCCGCATTTCCGGCCATCAAAGACCGGCTCCAGAACCTCCTCCAGCTGATCCGGGAACGCGAGTCGTCGGGACGTTACTATTCCACGGACCTCATCGATGCATCATTCAGAGACATGGATGAGACGCTCCGGTCTGTGGACTTTTCCACGATGATCGATCGTGCGTCGGTCCGTTCGCTGGCACGATTCCTCCCGGCAGCTGTTCTGTTCACAGCGGCGCTGATGGTCCTTCTTCCGGATATGCTCGGGAGCGCGGCATACAGGCTTGTGCATTTCACCGAAGAATTTATCGCGCCCCCGGCGTACGTCCTCACAGTTTTGCCCGGCGATACAGAAGTTATCAAGGGTGACGATGTTGACATCAGTGTACACATTCAGGGAATCCTCCGTGATGCCGTGACCCTCCAGACCCGGCCCGATGGCCAGGGGACGTTCAATGATGTCACCCTTGATCATGCCCCTGACGGTCTCTGGCGCGCGACGCTCCCACGAGTGCGTGCGTCAACGGAATATCGCGTGCACGTTGGGCCGGTACACAGCAAGACATACGAGCTGAAGGTGCTCGACCGTCCCATCATACGCGTGCTCCGCCTCTTCCTCAGCTATCCGGCCTATGCCGGCCTCCCAGCCCGGTGGCTGGATGAGAATGTCGGAGATGTACAGGCCCTGGCAGGAACACGGATACGGTTCATGGTGGAAGCGAGCAAGGAACTTGCCGGCGCGGCAGTAACGTTCAGCGACAGTTCTTCCCTCCTCCTTCAGGTGGCCGGCAGGACCGCTTCGGGAATGTTGACCCTGCAACGAGAACGTGTGTATCAGGTGCGGGTGACCGACCGGGATGGAACAGGGAACGCAGATCCGATCAACTACACCCTCCGGCTTGTTGCAGATGCCGTTCCCACCGTTACGATTGTTGCTCCAGGCACAAATCTGGACGTCGTGGGGGATGAAGAACTGTCCATGCTCTTCCACCTTTCCGATGACTTCGGGATTTCCCGGCTCCGGCTTGCGCACAAGCTGATACATTCCCGATATGAACCACCGGCAGAACAATACACCGTCGTTGATATTCCCCTCTCCGGTCGTGCAGGCCTGGATTGGCTGGTTCCCTTCGCATGGAAATTAAGCACACTCCGGCTTGCTCCGGAAGACGTTGTGCAGTATTACGCAGAGGTGTTTGACAACGATGCCACAGCGGGTCCGAAATCGGCCCTGAGCGGAACATTCACTCTCCGTCTACCCTCCATTGACGAGATCTTTGCCGATATCGATAAGGGACACGAGACCACGCGGGAGACGCTTGCCGATGCTCTGAAGCAGGCACAGGAAGCAAAAAAGGAGATGGACGATCTCTCGCGTGAACTCAAGAAACCCCAGGAGCGAGTGAGCTGGGAAGAACAGAAAAAGGCCGAAGAGCTCGCACAGCGTTATCAGGAGATCCAGAAACAACTGACCGAAGTGCAGCAGACGGTGGATAAGATGCTGAGCGAAATGCAGAAGAACAACGTCCTTTCCCAGGAGACGTTGCAGAAATACCAGGAGTTGCAGCAGGTTATGGAGCAGATGAATTCTCCGGAATTCGCTGAGGCGATGAAACGACTGCAACAGTCAATGCAGCAGATGACACCCGACGCGATGAAGCAGGCTCTCCAGCAGTTTTCATTTTCTGAGGAACAATTCAGAAAGAGCATTGAACGGACACTCAATCTGCTCAAACGTATCCAGATTGAACAGAAGATGGACGAGGTGGTGAAGCGGGCCGAAGAGATGTACAACCTTCAGAAACAACTCGCCGCTCAGGCGCCGGAGGATTCTGAAAAAAGCCAGAGCGCTGCACGGGAACAGGATGACCAGCACAAACGGTATCAGGCCATGCGGCAGGAACTGCAGAACCTGAAGAGCAAAATGGAAGAATTTCCGGCGGAGATGCCGTTGACAGAGATGGAACATCTGCAGGAGACGATGGAAAAAGCAGATCTGGACCGGCTGCTGCAGCAGATTGCTGAAGCCCTCCGCCAACAGCAAACGCAGCAGGCCTCACAACAGCAGGAGCAGGCCCAGCGGTCGATGGGAAACATGCTGCAGGAATTACAGGAGATGCAGCAGCAGATGCGACAGAATCAGCAACGGCAGATTATTCAGGAAATGCGGCGCGCGGCACGGGACCTGCTGGAACTCTCCGGTCGCCAGGAGGACCTGAAGAATTCGTCACGCGCTCTGGATCCCTCCTCACAGCAATTCAGGGAGAACGCGCAGGAACAAATGAACGTCCTCCGTGACCTGGGAAATGTCACGAGTCGCATTGCCGCGCTCTCGCAGAAAACCTTCGGCATCTCTCCGGAAATGGGGAAATCAATCGGAGATGCAATACAGCGGATGAACGACGCATTACGATCGCTTGATCAACGGAACGGGAGCGGCGCCGCGCAACAGCAAGCGGCGGCAATGGGGGCCCTGAATCAGACTGCCCAGCAACTACAGGCTGCTGCCCAGGGCATGGCACGGGGGGGCGGACAGGGAATGGGCATGGCGGGTTTTTTGCAAAGACTCCAGCAGCTCGGCGGACAGCAGCAGGGAATTAACGACGGTACGAGAGGGCTGACGCCGGAGGAGGGGGCCGAGCTGGGCCGGCTTGCCGGCGAGCAGGGTATGGTACGAAAATCGCTGGAGGAACTGGCGCGCGAAGCATCCCGTGCGGGTGAATTGAGCAAGCTCCTCGGTGACCTGCACCGGGTGGCCACTGATATGCGCGAGGTGCAAACCGACATGGCACAGGGAAACGTCAACCCGGAAACACTGGACAAACAAGATCGGATTCTCTCACGGCTTCTTGATGCGCAGCGCTCCATGCGCGAACGTGATTTCGAAAAACGACGCAAAGCCGAAACAGGCAAAAATGTTGCACGGCAGAGTCCGGCCCCGCTGGACGGTCGTACCCTGGAGGGGCGTAACCGGCTGCAACGCGACCTGCTCCGGGCACTCGAAGAAGGATATGCCCGTGACTACGAAGACCTCATCAAGAAATACTTTGAGGCATTGCAGCGATGACACCCTCTGTCTTCGCAGAGATGCTCCACCGCACGTACCCGGACTACCGGTTGGACCACCTTCACCCCGGGGTCTGCCAGTATGAACAAATCCGTCGCGAACTTCGGGATCTCGTTGACCGCAGCGAATCCCTGTGTACGATGGAAAACATTGGAATGTCCGTCGAAGGGCGTATGCTTTCGATGGTTCACCTTGGGAAGGGGAGCCGTCGCGTGTTGCTCTGGTCACAGATGCATGGCGACGAGCCCACGGCGACGCTTGCTCTCCTTGACATTCTCAACCGTATTCTTCTCGGACGCGAAGAGGAGTGGGTGCGCGTCATGCTGCAGGAACTGTCCATCTCTATTATCCCACTTCTTAATCCTGATGGCGCAGAGTTGCGGCAACGCCGGAATGGTACCGGCATTGACATCAACCGTGACGCGCAGGCCTTGAGTACGCCGGAGGCACAGGCCTTAAGTCGTGTCCACTCGCGATTACGCCCCGATTTCGGATTTAATCTTCATGACCAGGAGCTCAGTTCGGTGGGCGACTCACCGCACCCTGCGGCCATGTCCCTGCTTGCACCTGCCGCATCAACTGATCGGAAAACAACAAACACCCGCCTGCGCGCCATGCGGGTCTGTGCCCTGATCAGCCGGATTCTGGAACCGTACGGTCGGGGGCGGATAACACGATATGATGATTCCTATGAACCGCGCGCTTTTGGAGAAACATTCCAGGCCTCTGGTACGAGCACGATATTGATGGAATCCGGACACTGGCCCAGAGACCCCCAGAAAGCATACGTACGGGAGCTAAATGTCGTGGCAATCCTCACCGCGCTCCGGTCCATTGCCAGTGGCAGTTATGAAGACACGGAATTGGATTATTACCACCGTCTGCCGCCAAACGGGAAGTATGTGGTTGATCTTCTGATTCGTGGCGTCCATCTTCTTCACTCCTCCGGCTGGGAACATGTGGTAGATGTCGGCGTCATGTTCCAGAAGTCCCATGATGTAGTCAAAATCAAAGACATCGGTGACCTGCATACCTTCGGTGGCCTGGAGACCCTTGAGCTTGCAGACCGGACGATATCAGCGGAAAAGCTCCATGTGGATGCGGTATTCCACACGCGGGATCTGTTCGACGCCCTGCAGACCTATTATCCATACACGCCGCTGGCGTTCCGCCCTTGACACTCTGAAAAGAATCCCGTACCATTTTTTTTACGGCGTTCTCCTTGTTGCGCATTATCGGACCGTTCATGAAGGCTACCGGAGGAACATTACAGCAACGCGAGTTTGAAACTGAGGCCCTCCCCCACGCGGACCTTCTCTACAACTATGCCCTCCGGATGACCAACAACACGGCCGACGCGGACGATCTTGTCCAGGAGACCTTTCTCAAAGCCTACCGGTTCTGGGACAAATATGAGAAGGGAACCAATATCCGGGCGTGGTTGTTCAGAATCATGAAAAACTCCTATATCAATCGGTATCGGCGGGAAGCAAAAGAACCCGATACGGTTGATTACAACGAGATTCAGAACTTTTACAATACCATCCGTGATGAGACGGCGGACCCGAACGGCGCGCAGGAGTCGGCATTCGGGAATCTGCTGGATGATGATGTTGCAACGGCAATTGCCGATTTACCGGAAGATTTCCGGACGGTTGTCATACTGTGCGACATTGAGGGATTGACGTACGAAGAGATTGCGGAATTTCTCGACTGTCCACTTGGCACTGTCCGGTCCCGACTCCATCGGGGTCGAAGTCTCTTGCGAAGCAGACTGCTGAAATATGCAAAAGACCGGGGCTATGCGGTGGAGGGGTGATGCGGGGCAGATCAACGATAGTGCGGAGGAAGGGAATCAGGAATAGACACGGTGAATTGTCAGGAATTTGAAGAACATATCACGCCAGCCGTAGATCAGTACCTCCAGGGAAGCGAGAAGTCATCGTTCCATGACCACGCCTCCCGTTGTCCGCAATGCCGACGGGCTTTTGAGGCAGAGCGCTTTGTCAAGACATTTGTACAGAAGCGTCTGCATATCGTACACACGCCGCGAGCAGTCACCGACTCGATTATGGAAGGTACCCGCACAAGAGTTCCCGGCGTTCTCTCCCCGATGACACGTTGGCAGCCGTTCCGACAGCCGGCTTCACTCCGTTACCTCATCGCAGCTGCCGCCACCGTTGTTGTTGCGTATCTTTTCTTTTCGGTTCCTGCTCCAGACGCCACGCTGTTGCCCGCCGCACGTGCTGATGTTCTGTCACAGTCAGCGTTGACGTATGCCGGCATCCTTGCGGGCCAGTTGAAACCCCAAATTGAGTCGCCCCGGCCCGAAGTGCTTGAAGCCTTTTTCTCGGGCAAGACCGGTTTCCCGGTTCATGTACCCGACGTACGCGATTACACCCCGGTCGGAGCTCTGCTTAATGAAACATCCGGCGTTCCACTCGCCCATCTTGTGTACGCCGGAGGCGGAAATACCGTGTATATTTATCAGACCTGCTGGACCACGGTCCAGGACGGTCAGAAGCTCGATCTTCCTGAGCGGATCAAGGATATCCTTCGCACGGGCCGTCCGTATGTTGAAGAAGATGCAGATGGTCGTACCCTGGTGCTCTGGACAGAAGGTCGGACCCTGTGTGGCGCGATCGCGCAGATGCACAAACAGGATCTACTCTCCCATTTGCCGCTCGCTCAGGCATCCCTCTTCTGATCGCCTTTCACCCGCCGTCTTGTCGTTACCTTGACAAACGCGCAATATCTTGGTACCTTATTTTGCTAGGCCCACCACTAATGAAAATCCATGGATTCTGAAACCGTTCAAAACCCGTCACCAACGCCGGGTCCCCCCGAAAGCGTCCCGTCCCGGCTGCCCGTTCTTCCGCTCCGGGACGTGGTCATCTATCCGTACATGATTTTTCCGGTGCTTGTGGGCCGGGAGTCTTCTCTCCGTGCAGTTACTGATGCCGTGGAACGTGACAAGACCATATTCCTTGTTGCCCAGAAGACTTCCGTGACGGAAGAACCCGGTGTTGAGGATGTGTACCGTGAAGGAACGATAGCCCGCATTATTCAGGTACTCAAACTTCCCAATGGGTTGATGAAAATCCTGGTCGATGGGCTTGTGCAGGCGCACATCGAACGGTTTGTGCCCAACCCGAAATACCTTGAGGCAGAAGTCCAGATTAACGCACCGCCCCCAACGATGGATTCAGAGCTTGATGCTCTCCTTCGCCACACCTCGAGTCTTTTTGCCGAGTATGTTCATCTGAACCGTAATGTCCCCAGCGAAGTGCTGGTTGCGTTCGAAAACACACGCGAACCTCTCCGCCGGGTGTACTATATTGCAGCGAACATTTTGCAGAGTGTCGACGTAAAACAGCGGATCCTCCAGCTGTTGAGTATCCGGGAACAGCTGCATGAACTCATCCGGATCCTGAACTCGGAAAACGACGTTCTCAAAATTGAAAAAGAAATCGATACAAAAGTCCACGACAATATCGCGAAGTCACAACGGAAGTTCTTTATTCAAGAACAGATACGAATTCTCCAGGATGAATTGGGAGATGAAGAGACCTCTCCCGAGCTGGTGAAGTTGAGGGAAGACATCCGGAAGGCAAAAATGCCCAAGAGCGTCGAGGACAAGGCGCTCGAGGAATTCTCAAAGTTGAAGAAAACGCCTCCCATGTCCCCGGAGTCCACCGTCATCCGGGGTTATCTTGACTGGATGATCGCCGTGCCGTGGCACAAGCGCACACGCGACAACCTTCGTGTCGACCATGTAAAGACTATTCTGGACGAGGATCATTTTGGACTGGAGAAGCCTAAGGAGCGGATTCTCGAACACATTGCGGTGTTGAACCTTGTACGGGAAATGAAGGGGCAGATACTGTGCTTTGTGGGCCCTCCGGGGGTCGGCAAAACATCGCTGGCAAAATCCATTGCGCGTGCTTTGGGACGACCGCTGGTCCGGATCTCACTCGGAGGAATGCGGGATGAGGCGGAAATACGCGGACACCGCCGGACGTATATCGGGTCAATGCCCGGCAAGATCATCCAATCCATGAAGCGGGCGGGGGTGATCACCCCCCTGATGCTGCTGGATGAAGTGGACAAAATGAGCATGGATTTCCGCGGTGATCCGTCCGCGGCGCTGCTTGAAGTTCTCGATCCGGAACAAAATGTGGCCTTTAATGACCATTACCTGGATGTGGATTATGATCTGTCACACGTGATGTTTATCACCACCGCAAACATCCGCTATGCGATCCCTCTTCCCCTGCAGGATCGTATGGAGATTATTGAGTTGCCGGGATACCTCCACCATGACAAGGTTGAAATCGCGCGCCGCCATATCATACCAAAACAGCTCAAAGAACACGGACTCGAAAAACGGCGCGTGGAAATCAAAGATTCCGCCATTTCAAAAATTATTACCGACTACACGCGGGAGGCCGGGGTCCGGAACCTGGAGCGCGAAATTGCCTCCGTGTGCCGCAAAGTTGCAAAAGAAATGGTGACGCTTCCCCGTGGCAAGAACAAGAAGAAGATCAAAAACACAAAAGCGGTCGGTATCTTCACTGTTGATGCCGAACGGGTTGAACAATATCTCGGTGTACCCAGATTCCGCAACAGGAAGAAAAGCAACGAACACCGTGTCGGTTCCGTGACCGGTCTTGCATGGACGAGTGTTGGCGGCGACATCCTGAACGTGGATGTAAGTGTGATGCGGGGGCAGGAAAAGCTCACCCTCACCGGCCAATTGGGTGATGTGATGAAAGAATCAGCACAGGCCGCGTTGAGCTATCTTCGCTCTCACGCTCGTTCTCTTGGACTCTCGACAACATTTTTCAAGGGGCAGGAGATACACATCCATCTCCCCGAGGGCGCGATACCCAAAGATGGTCCGTCAGCCGGCATCACCATGGCCATGGCGATGTATTCGGCCATCAGCGGAAAAGCGGCTCGCAGTGATGTCGCCATGACGGGTGAAATCACCCTGCGGGGGGAAGTGCTGAGTATCGGGGGACTCAACGAGAAACTCCTTGCAGCCCAACGGAGCGGAATCACGACCGTCCTCATCCCGCAGGAAAACATGAAGGACCTGTCGGAAATTCCCGACAAAGTCAAAGAAGGGTTACAGTTGATCCCCATCAGCCGGATTGAAGAAGCGCTGCACCATGTCTTTGGCAAACACCGTGTTTCGAAATCCCGAGGTGCACAATCGTAAGACGCCGTCTATGAGTGAGTACCTTGTCACCGCCCGAAAATGGCGGCCGATGAAGTTTGAGGATGTTTCGGGTCAGGACCATGTGACGCGAACGCTCCGCAATGCGCTTTCTTCGTCGCGGCTGGCCCATGCCTACTTATTCAGCGGACCACGTGGTGTGGGCAAAACCACGACGGCACGTTTGCTGGCAAAGGCGGCAAACTGTGAACATCCACAGGACGCCAATCCGGATAACACGTGTCCGCATTGTGTTGAAATCACGGAAGGCCGCAGCTTTGATGTGCAGGAAATTGACGGCGCGTCCAATCGAGGGGTGGAGGAAATCCGGAACCTGCGCGAAGCGGTCAGGTATCCACCGGTCAAATGCGCCTACAAGGTCTATATCATCGATGAAGTGCATATGCTGACGAAGGAGGCCTTTAATGCTCTTCTGAAAACCCTGGAAGAGCCTCCTCCGCACATTCTTTTTATTTTTGCGACGACGGAACTGTCAAAAGTCCCTGCGACGATTCTCTCCCGCTGCCAGAGGTTTGATTTCCGGCGAATTTCGCACGTCAAAATCATCGCGAATCTCAAAACGATCGCGCATGAGGAAGGACTGCATGTCGACGATGACGCGCTGTCACTGATTGCCCGCAGGGGCGACGGTTCCCTGAGGGATGCGCAGAGTCTTTTTGATCAGGTGATTGCGCTGTGTGGAACCTCGGTGACGCTTGCCGCCATGGAAGAGGCTCTGAATATTGTCGGGGTTGACGTCTACTTCCGTGTCACCGAATTGATGGAGCGTCAGGATGCGCAGGGGGCGCTTGTGCTGGTGGACGAGCTCATGAGTGGTGGCTACGATCTTCGCGAGTTCCTCTCCGGACTCATGGAACACTTCCGCAATTTGCTCGTTGCACGGGTTGTAGGGGCAACCGATCTGATTGAAGCTTCCGATGTCTATCGTACCCGCTACGGGGATACAGCAGCAAAGTTCTCCGTCAGCGATCTGCTCCGTGCACAACGCCTGGCACACGGTACCGATCAGGCATTGCGGTACACAGCCCAGCCCCGATTCCGGCTGGAAGCAGATCTTGTGCAGCTTGCCACGATGCCGCGAGCCGTTGACCTTGCCGGTCTTATTGAGGGCATAGAAGATCTAAAAAAAAAGGGCAGATCTGAGGTTCCCTCTCCACAACCCTCGCCCGTGACACGACCGGTTGTTCCGGCTGCACGCATAAATTCTCCCTCCTCAACCCGGCAATCGCCGTCCCCCGGTCGTGGTCAGATGGCTCCGCCGTCATCGCCTGTTGCACCTGTGCCGGCGTCCTCCGAGTCGGAGTCTGTGCAAGGCCGTGTTCCCAGTGAAGATGAAGTGCGTTCCCGGTGGGCAGAATACGTCGCCGAAGTATCCCGGCAAAAGATTTCCGTCGGCGTTGTGCTCGGCGCCACCACCCTTCTGGGTGTTTCACAGGGTACGATCCGCCTCGGGTGCGTGGACGAATTCCAGGAGTCCACAGTGCAACGGAACCGGGAAGTGCTGATGGATATTTTTGTCCGCGTGTTTAATGCCCGGGGCGTCATCAGGCCTGAAGTACAGAATGCTGCAGGAGAAGAAGGCGGAGGTGCAGCAAAGTCGCCCGCAGCAGAAGAGCATCCAGTCGTTCAGGCCCTGCGTCGTGAATTGGGAGCAGAACCACTCTAGCCCCTCCCCTCTTTTTTTTCCATCCTGTCGGATTTTTTCCCTTCTCCCTGTAATCATTGGTGTGTGCATTATCATTAGTATGGACTGTACCCGATGATACAGAACAGAATCCCCCTTGGTAAGAGCGTGCTCACCGGTGCGGCCTCCGGACCCGGTCCGCGGCTGTGCGCGACGGCAGAGCGCCGGGAGGCGTGGCTGCACCGGGTGACATCGTGGTTTGCGTGGAGGTTCCAGGTTCCGGCCGAGCCGGTTCCGGGTAGCATGGACGGGAGGGCGGATGGGCGCGGGCGAACCGTCAAGCCTGACCGTGCGCTATTGTCCGGAACGCCAGCCGACTCCGTGGAAGTCCGCCATGGCAAACAGAGCCGCACCGGTGAGACGATTGCAGGGGGTGCAATGAAGTGGACGACAATACTCTGCACCATGGGAGTGAGCGGGCTCCTGGGCATCAGTGCGGCTGACAAAGTCATCCATTGGGGCGTGTTCGTCTTTACCCTGCAACAAAATCCTCTGCTGCCGATGCCTCTCGCAGCGTCAATCGGAGGCGCGGTGCTGGCGGTGGAATGCTTTCTGACCGTGGTTCTCCTTCTCCCGCGTACACGGCACACAGGTTTTTTTGTTGCCGCACTAGTGTTTACGGTCTTTACCATCGTGATCGCCATCCTGATGATTGTAACCCCGGGCGAACGATGTGGATGTACGTTTCTGTTTGATTACGACAGGGCGGATTTCCGCCATCTCACAATGAATGTCTTGCTGGCGCTGCTGAGCGCTTATCTCTGGTATGTGGAATCAAACGGTTCGTCCGCCGGGGCGATACGGCCAGTATAGCCGTTCGCTTCCTTATTTAACTCTCACACTATCACACGGAGGGATGTATGAATAGCACTCGGTCTCTCATCGCCCTGCTCCTGCTGGCGGGTATCTGCTGTGCAACTCTGGTGGGCATTCCCGGGGAAGCTGCCGCGGCTCCTATCGGCTGCTCGTCGCTCGGGTGTGCCGGCGGTCCGGACAACTGTATGTCCGTCAGCATCACCATCAAAGGCGCGGAAATAACGCTCACCTGTTACATCAAAGCGCCCCCGCTGCAAATCCATTAGCTGTCGGATTCCGAGGCATAACAATACTTTCCAACGGGGAGGATCTCGGTGAAACGCGAACAACGGCTTCTCTTTATGCTTCTGGGAGTCATCGTTCTCGGCATGATTCTCGGACTTCTGCTGACTCCGCAGAAAGATCCTGCCCGGGTGGAACTCCCCCTCCCCGCGGACCCGCGTGTGACCGGTACGGAAGAGATCAAGGCACAACGGGTTTCCGCGCGGACGTGGAAGATGCTGCATTTCGAACACCTCTTCGAGATCGGAACCCATCCCGACGAACTGCTGGGAGATCCGGTAGATGTGCAAACGGATAATAGCGGGAATGTGTACGTACTGGACTGGAGTGACCGGTGTGTGAGGAAATTTTCTCCAACAGGTGCTCTTGTACAGGTTTACGGTGGAGTGTCCGGTCGCGGTCCTGGAGAATTCTCCAATCCCACCGCACTGGATGTCACACCTGACGGCGAGGTATGGATCTGCGACCCGGTGAACGGCCTCATCACCGTCTTTGCGGAAGATGGCTCGGTACGAAGAACAATTCGTACAGATCGTCCTCCTCACCGGATCGCTCTTCTGGGGGAACACGGCTTCGTTGTCATCTTCTCTCCGGCCGGTGAATATCTTTTCCAGCGGTACGACAGCGAAGGACGGCTTGTTGATACCTGCGGCACGGTGATGAACGAGCAGACACGGATGAGCGTGATTCTGGATGGACGATGCGCGGGATCGGCGGATGGACGTTTTGTGTACGCGGGATACCGGGTCGGATTACTCGGTCTGTTCAACCCCGCACGAACACCGCATCTGTTCTTCGTGCACACCCTCGATCATCCCGGGCTGCCTAAAGTACTCACACAACACGCCGGCGACATGCATTACGTGCGCATCCATCCCGACGCCCCCCTGGTCTCACGGTGCGTGAGTCTGGTCGGCTCGCAGATTCATGTCCTGGCCGGCTTTCTCGATGGCGACAAGAAGAGTGTGATGGATGTGTACGATTTTACATCCGGCGTGTATAGACATTCCTATACGTTGCCAACAGGCACCGCGAGTGTCCGGCGAACAGACAGGAGGCTCTACTCGATTGTCGATACAACGGTTACGGCCTGGGGTGTGCTTGGTGATACTCTTTTTCAGGGCGGGATCTGATACCATGGCCGGGGAGACTGCCCGAAAAGCACGTATATTGAGGTCGCTGACAGAAGCGTGGCCTTCAGGATTCACAGGGCCAGAACCGGATTCTTGACTCTGAAGCGGGATTTTTTGATTTTGGAGAGTAGGAGTCGGGTTTCACAGACTGTGGGAGTGGGATGAGAGTACTCAGGTTGCTGTTGGTCATGCTGGTTCTTCCGGTCACCTTTGGAGCGGCTCAGACAGGTGTAGCAAAATATGCCGGTGAATTCATCTCGCTGGGAGTTGGAGGCCGGGCCCTTGCGTTGGGAGGCGCATATGTTGCGCTGGCCAATGATGTGACTGCAGGGTACTGGAATCCCGCCGGTCTTGCCCGCATCAACTACCCTCAAATCGCACTCATGCATGACGAACAATTCGGGTCGCTGGTGAACCACGACTACGGTGCTGTTGCGATACCCGTGGGGAGCCGGAGCAGCATCGGGCTCAGCCTTATCCGGCTGGGCGTCGATGACATACCGGACACGCGGAATGCGGGGGTGGATATTAACGGCAATGTGACGTATGATCCCACCCAATTCAGCCGGATTGACCCGGATCGTGTGACATATTTTAATGCCGCTGATTACGCCCTCTATTTCACGTATGCACAGCGGTATTCCGACGACTTTACCTACGGCGCGAACGTGAAGTTTATCCGTCGGGATCTTGGAGATGCCAGCGCCACCGGAATCGGGTTTGACATAGGCGTCTGGTACACGCCCTTTGAGAATATGGTCCTTGGGGCAAATGTTCAGGATATTACAACGACCTTTCTGGCGTGGAGTACCGGCCGCAATGAACTCATCTCGCCGACCATGAAGGTCGGATCGGCGTATTTCATTGAGGCTCTCGGAGGGAAATTTGCACCCGCGCTGGATGTGGATGTGCGGTTTGAAAACCGCAAATACGCCTCAACGGCTCATCTGGGCCCGGTGAGCTTCGACCTGCGTGGCGGACTTGAATTTCAGTTTAAAGATCTGATTGCACTTCGGGCAGGCTATAGCGATGTAAAACAGCTTACAATGGGCGCGGGCGTACATCTGCCCAAACTGCACATCGATTACTCCTTTGCCAAGTTTGACGCCGTAGGCCAGCTTGGCAACACCCACCGCATCTCCATGATGTTTACTCTGGAAACCGATCAATACCGCCGTGTGGCGGACTAATCGTTATTTTGATTGCATGACAGCCACCCCATTCCAGTCGTCCGGGGGTGGTGCAATCATATAGGCTTCAATCCGCTGCAGGTGAAGAAGCGTGGGGTGATCACCGGGGCGCAGCAGGAGGGAAGCCTGAAACGCACTCCGTGCCCCCCGCCAGTCACGGTTGTAGTACAGCCGTTTTCCTTCCCCGTACAGTTCCAGAAACGCGCTGAGTTCACCGGAGACATCCGGGCCAGCCGGACAGAGTAACTCGTACGTTGTCACCGGCTCATTACGTCCCATGACGCTGATGCGGTCAAGTTCCCGGCCGATGATCTCTTCCCGGACGAGCACATATGTTCGTTCGCTCGTCATAATGCCTGTGTGGTATTCCCTGTTCGCACTTTCCAGTCTTGAGGCCAGATTCACGCTGTCTCCAATCACCGTGTAGGCGAACTTCCCCACTGCCCCCATGTTGCCCACAACCATCTCGCCCGTGTTAATGCCGATCCGGATACGAATCGTTGGACGTCCCTTTTCCTTCCATGCCGCGTTCAGTCCGACGAGCGAATCCTGCATTGCGAGGGCACTCCGACACGCCCGCACGGCATGATCCTGTTGTGGTATCGGCGCGCCCCAGAATGCCATCACCGCATCCCCTTCGTATTTGTCCAGGGTACCGTTGTTCTGAAAGATGATGGTCGACATGATGTTCAGGTATTCGTTCAGAATGCCGACCAGATCTTCCGGAGGGAGATTTTCGGAAATGGCGGTGAAACCCATGATGTCGCTGAAGAGCACTGTCAGCTCTTCACGCTGTCCACCCAGCACGAGCTTCTCAGGATGTGCAACCAGTTCATCCACAATGGTGGGGTTTACATAGGTGCTGAACATCGACTTAATAAGCATCCGCTCTTTCCGTTCCGTCACGAGGTGATATGTCGTGCTCATGGTATATCCGCCGAGAACTGCAAGAACGGCGTTCACGACACCCATGACATACTGATACGTGTTAAACAGGAAAAGGGCGAGCCCTCCGATGATCAGAATTGTTGACAGTGCATAGAGAAAGCCAAGCAGTCCAACGAGAAGGTGATGACGGGTTTTGACCTCGCGGAGTTGCGATGTCACAATAAACGTCACCAGGACAATCATCAGCGTAATTGCTGCCGAAGTCCAGGGTTGTTCCACGCGCAGAAAATCGTTCCGGAGAACACTCTCGACGACGTTGGCGTGAATCTCCACCCCGTACATCAGATTGTCCCGTTTGCGCTGCCCTCGTGCAATGGCGACCGGAAACAGATCCTTGTATTCGGGAACAGTCACCCCGACAAGCACAATCTTGTCTTTAAAGGTCTGGTCATAGAGATATCCGAAAGCAGGATCGCTGAAGGTGTTAATCTGTTCCCCGCTCTCCAACTCATCGGTGGTGACAACCGATGTGTCATCGATGACATCGTGAAATCTGATGTGGGGGAATGTCCCGTCAGGTCCATAAAAATTCACCAGGAGCGCCCCGGGGTCGTACCGGGGAATATCTCTCCCCGCGTAGAGGAAACCTCCGGTGTGCAGTGTCGGGACCGTCAGTGGTGGCAGGCCAAAGTACTTATTAAGGACGGCGAACGCCAGTGTGGGCAATGCTCGTTCGTTCCCGTCCGCTGAGTCCACAACAAACATCGTGTTGTACGACCGGTACACGCCGTCGGCGTCATTGCGGATGTTCACAAGGCCCATAGAACGGTCGTAGGAGAAAAAAATGTTTCCGTAGGTCTCATTGGCGGAGGTGGTGACGTAGGCTTCATTGTCCGATTCGCGCTTGCCCGCAAGGACGCCGATTCCGGTTTCCAGAAGTGCGGCCCTCAACTCTTCATCATGGCGGGGGTCATACGAATCGGGATCGCTGAACAGGAGGTCAATGGCAACGACGCGCGCACCGGCGGCCTTCAGATTGCGGAGAAGATGAGCGTAATAGGATCGGGGCCAGGGAAAGCGGTCAGGAAGCGAGCGGAAGGACTCCTCGGTAATCTCCACGATGACCACATGCAGGGAATCGGAGATCTTGGGTTCGACCCCGCGATACTGGAATCGGTAGTCAATGGTGGCCAGCTCAAGGCGCTTGAACACCCCGAGGCGCAGGATGGATTCCTGGGTGAAAATGATGATCAAGAGGGCCGCGCCGGCAGCCAGGGCCAGGCGCATGATCCAGTTTCGTTGTCCCGCAGAAAGCCGCCCCAGGGCCATCGGTGTTGTCATGATCAGAGAGAGTACCGGTACCGGAGACTCACGATGTTCTCGTTCGGCAGACCGTCGTTTTTGAAAAAACTGATCTGGAAGATCAGCTGCATATCCGGGCGTGCGTTCCACTCCGTACCGAAGTCAAGCGCGATCCGGCGGTAATCACCAAAGGTCGGCGCAACGGTCGCGGCCAGAATGAGAACATTGCGGATAACGGTGTACCGTCCTGCGACGGAAAGAACTGAATAATTCAGGTCACGGCTCGCGCCACGGATAACGCCGTCCGGAATAGTGTTGAAGTATGTTGCCAGGGAAATCACTGTTCGCAGACGGATCTGGTACAACGTGGTGAGTCCGAGTTCCGCCGTGATAGTGCGAACGTCATAATTCCGGATCGACGCATCCGCACGGTTTGATGTGGAAAAGCTCAACGAGGCGGTATGCCGGGCACCCAGCAGGAAATCATAGCTGCTCTGCACATACACGCGATTGGTTGCATTATCGACCGCCGAAAGACTGTCGCGTCCCGATACGCCGAGACCGTTGTCATTGTCGTACCGGGAAAACCCGACGGTAACCGTGGGAATATCGCGTCTTGGCAGGTATGTGGCGGCGATGTTGAAGTTGCTAAACACCGTGGTCCCCACCTTGGTGGCCGCGGTATTGTCCTGCAGCCGCTCGTATCCGAGCGTCAGATAAAGTTGGTTATCGATGAGACGGGCCCGGTCCACAAGCGAGAAGCCACGGATGTCTGTCTGCAGGAACGATTGACCGAATGAGGTGTAATCGCTTCCCCGGTACAGGTACGTGAACTTGAATACATTATCGAAGTAGTTGAGTCCCACCCCGAGCTCATAGGCAAGCGTGGGAAGGCCGTGCAGTGTGAGGGGGCGGAAGTTATCATTCACCGTGATAAAGTTCCCGGCATAATCACGAAGGGTCTTGATTTGTTTGGCGTCGGAGGTGTACACCGAATCGATATAGGCGTCGGAAAACGAGCCGGAGGAGATGTCCGTGTTGTATGCACTGATTCCTGCCTGGCCGCTCACCTCAATACGGCGATCATCAAAACGCGCGACAAAATCCGTTCCCAGCACAACATTCTCTTTCGGACTGATACCGTATCTGATGGAGCCGGGATCGTCGCGCGCACTCAACCAGGAAAAACCGATTTCCCATGTTTCACGGTCGCCCACACTGGGACGGACGGCAAAAAGATTACGCGCGTAGGTGCCATACCCGAATTTTCCCCACGTTGTTGAATCCACCTGACCAAACGCAGCGGTGGAATCCCGTCGGAATTCTACACTAAAACTGTCAGCTGGAAAACTCCTGAAGAGCCGGCCTTCGATACCACGACTGATCTGACCGAGGCTGAGATCAAGACCCAGGATACCATACTGGGCTGTCGTCTGAAGTCCACGCACCCGCCTGCCATTCAGGATAAGCTCCGGGAGCACCGGGTAGTGGTCGCCATAACCGGCCTTCACCCACGGCGTTTCCACCCCGAAATAATAGCGGTGCTGCGGTTGACGGTCCGATTGTTCATCGGATGTCAGGAAAAGGTTTGATGTGAATCCTACAATGCCGGTCTTTCCTTTGAACGTGGCTCCGACGCGGTTGAACCAGGTGCCTGTATTGCGTATCTGCTCGTGGCGTGATTCGACGTTGAGAGTCATTGAATAGGTGAACCCACGGACGGGCATCGGCGTGGTAAAAAGTTCTGCGCCTGTGCCGCGGATGACGAATGTCTGTTCCGCTGTCGAGGCCGGTTTTCCGTTTTGATCGAAGATGACAACCCTGACCGTATGGAAACCCGGTGTGAGAACCAACCCGTGATTCTCGGGGATATAGACAATAAGGTCTTCGCTGAAGACAGCCCCGGCGGTGACATCGATGTCATCGATCCTGATCTTTGTGCTCCGGAGCATGACCGTGGTGTCCGCGCGCAGCAACGAAACGGAAATGAACAGATCCTCCTGATCCAGCGTCTGGCCTGGTTCAGGACTCAGAAACAGTATCTGTTGTTGTTCTTCTTCCAGTATGGTCAGCCGGGAAGGCTGGAGGGGAGGGTTTGAAAGAGGATTCCCGCCTCCGTTGGGTGGATAGGATTCGACCACTCCGTTTGCATCGGTGAGAACGAGGTACAATTCCAGAAACGGCGGCCGGACATAGTTTGCAGCCAGCGTGTACTGTGCGGTGTTTCCGCGCAGGTCCATTTCGGCTCTACGATATGCTGTCGTCCCGAATGGCCTGTACATGAGCTGGATGTCAACGGCGCGGTGACCCTGTTGCAGGTCGACGTTGAGAGTGACTGCCTTCCGCACCGGTGTCTCGCCGGGCGAAATGGAGAGCACGGAGCTGGAAAGCTGGGTAAACGCCGCCATCGGGATGAGGAGCAGCCCCACGGCGGCACAGAGTGATCGAAGATTCATACGCAGAAAGGATCCCGGGCGTTAGTCGTTGTACTCGATCTTGAGGCGGTTCGTCTTCCCCTGTGGATCACGAAGTTCGATCTCCAGCCGCTTGCGCAGGTCGTCACGTAATGCCTCCAGCGCCGCGCGTCGTTCACCGGGGGTCGAGGGCCGGCTTTGCACAGTCCCGTCGCGGTTCGATATACCCGTAAACCCTGCCGTGACGTCCACGCTCCGAGAGGAGATTCTGTTCAAAAGGGAAACCAGACCGTCCGTGACCATGAGTGTATCTGCGGCCCGGGTGCTATTGAGCATCCCCGCGGTCCCTTTGATTGAGGCGACCGAAGTCGGTGACGTAAAACGGAATTCTTCACCGGCGCGCTGTTTCTGAACATTAAACCCGACAACGCCGGTCTGAACTTCCACAGATTTCGAAAGCGTATTCCGTGCCTGCTTTCCGGTGACGGTGAGTTCCGTCTTTTCGCGAAGCCGGACGAGGCTGTTGTCCTTAAATTTAATGATGGCCAGTGCACCCAGACCTGTGCGGACCATGTCTCCGGAAGCAAGAGTCTGTCCGCGTGAAGCCTTGTTCCAATCCTTGCCAACTTCCTTTCGGTCGACCTCGAGGATCACTTTGCTGACAAGCGCCACAGGGGTTCCTTCAAGGGGCGGAGCCGCGCCGGAACTCTGCACGAAAAACAATGTGCCAAACAGAAGACCGGGTGTGAGGAAGAGTCGATTCATGGTGTGCTCCAGGGGGAGATACTATTCGAGTTCGGCGGACAGTATCCCGGCAGGATTGCCGCGGAACTGATTGATCAGGTGCACCAGGTCGTCTACGGAAATGGTTCTTCCATCCACCGTCATCTGACCGGTGGGAGATAGCAATCCTTCACGGATGCGATCGAAAACGGATTTGTGTGTCGGGCCGAGTGATTTTTCAAGATCATCGAGAAGGCTCTGGAGGGCAACGTTTGTGCCGCCGGCCGCGACGGTAAATGAGCGGAGCTGGCTCCGTGCTACGTTTCCCGGCCCGCCGGTGCTGCCGTACAACCCTTCCACGTACCAGACATACGTCTTTCCGGGTTCCAGCGGCCGGACGCCTGCTGCAGGATAAAGAAACGAAGTGCTGTTGACTTCTGAAACGAGCTGCGCGAGACCGTTCGTTGCTTCTTCCAGCGAGGTCTGATGGGGCAGCATCTCGAACACCGCGATGCGCGACCGGGGTCCGTCAAACGTCCATTGGAACAGCGGATATGCCCCAATCGTCCTGTCTTTGTGCAGTGGAAACACCAGCTCGAGACGTGACGGAGAGGTCAGCACAAAACGAAAACTTGCATAAAAGGACTGTTTGGTCTGCGGCGTTATTACCTCCACACGAAATGTGTACACCCCCGCGGGCAAAAATCCGGTCGGGAGGGCGATCTGTTCCAGTCTTCGTTTGGCTGTCTCGTCAACCATGTAGTCTCTTCTGATCGAAGGGCTTACAAGGTCCAGGTTGGTGAATGACCGTGACCCCTGGATCTCAAAGGGAACGGTTTCATACGTTGATACCCCGGTGAACGATTCGCCCGTTGACATTGCCACATCCATTGTGATCCGCATGGTGGCGGTCACGCTGGATGGTGTTTCGGAAACCGCGCTGCGGATACTCACGTCAATCGTGAACAACCACTTTGGGGAAGTAGTGTTGACATAGTCAACATCCTGAATGGTCAGGACATCCACCGGAGCGGTGGCGGTGGTGATGTCAACAACAAGTCCTTGTGCAAAGAGCGTCGGGACTGAAGCGACAACAATGGCGATGAAGAGAAAGGGTACTCTCATGGGATCGCCCTGTGGAAAAGTGGAAGAACGGCAAATAGTAACAAAGTATAAGAATTTGGTGTCTGTGTTGCAAACAGGCTGTCACACCAGCTAAAAGTGGCGGAGGTCATTGTACACCACGAAGGCCATAAATACCAGCAGGAGCAAGAAGCCTGCCTTCTGCAGGATCATGCGCATCCTCACGGGCACTTCACGACGGAATATCGCTTCATAAAACAGAAACACCATATGACCACCGTCCAGTGCCGGGAACGGAAGAAAGTTGAGTATGGCCAGACTCATACTTAGTAACGCCATAAATCCCAGATAGGTCAGGATCCCCAGTTCTGCTGTTTGGGTTGCCATCTGTGCGATCTTGATCGGTCCGCCAACAGACTGTGCAAAAGCAACTTTTCCGGTGATGATCTGCCAGATTTGTTTGATGAAGAGGACGCTTACATTGACGACGTCTGTCAGACTGCGGGGCAGCGCCTCAAAAAGTGAATACTCCACTTTGCGTGTGGGACCGGAGTACCGTAACCCGAATCCGATTCCGATAATTCCGTCGCTGGTGGGAATGACGTTCCCATGCATCACTGTCGAGTCGTGGCGCCATTCCACCGCTACCGGTATTCCTGCATGCTGCTGCACAATGCTTTTTACCTGGGCGTCCGTGCTCAGGGGTGTGTTGTTCATCGATATCAGGACGTCGCCGGGCTTCATTCCGAGGTTGTCCGCAGGCATTCCTGATTGCACGGTACTGACAAGAATTTCTGTGTGAATCGGGATGATCCCGAACGCGGTATCATTCGGTTCGGGTATGGAATTCCTCAGGAATGTAAGATCGACTTCCCGGCCTTTTCTCTCTACCGTGAAGACCACATCCTCTCCCACCTGATCGATGTACACGGCACTAAAGATCTCATCCCAGTGTGTCACCGGGTCGCTGTTGATCCGCACCACGCGGTCACCGATTAAGAGTCCGCCCTTTTGTGCCGGACTGTTTTCGACGACGATCCCGATTTCCGTGGTTTCGCGGATGATTTTCCCCTGCACGTAGGTGATGCCCCAGAAAATGGCCACCGCCAGAAGGATGTTCATCAACACGCCGCCGGAAATCACCAGCATTCTCTGCCAGATAGGTTTTGCCCGGAACTCCCAGGGTTCCGGAGGTTTCTCGAGATAGTCCGTGTCAAAACTCTCGTCGATCATTCCGGCGATTTTTACGTAGCCGCCGATCGGAATCCATGATATACAATAGTCGGTGTGGCCGACCTGTTTGCCGAATGCCCTGGGAGGGAACCCGATGGAGAAGCGGTCAACACGCATGCCACAGAGTTTCGCCGTGATAAAATGGCCGAATTCATGCACGAACACGAGGACGCCGAGCGTGACAATAAAATAGAGAACAGTTTCTAAGAACAGCATAAGCAAACCATCTGTCAATGAGTGAGGGGGGCAGGGTGATGTGCGACGAAGGCACGCGCTTCCCGATCTGCACGAACTATGGTGTCGAGTGTCAAGAGGTCATCGTGCGGTACCGAAAGCAGGGCTTCGGCAATAATTTCCGGGATGGCAGGAAAGGATATCCGTTCTTCCAGGAAGAGCTGTACAGCCGCCTCGTTTGCGGCATTAAGGACCGTTGGTGCTGTTCCTCCCTGCTGTAATGCCCGGTAGGCCAGGGCAAGACAGGGGAAGTTTTCCATGTCCGGATTCTGAAAGGTCAATTGTCCGAGATCGGCAAAATCGATACGTTTGAAGACCGAGGGGGGGCGTTCCGGATAGGTCAGGGCATATTGGATGGGTATCTTCATATCCGGAATACCAAGTTGAGCCTTGACCGAACCATCCACAAACTCCACCATGGAATGAATGATGGATTGTGGATGGACGATCACTTCGATCCGTTCGGGAGGCAAGCCGAACAGCCAGTGAGCCTCGATCACTTCCAGTCCCTTGTTCATCATTGTTGCCGAGTCGATACTAATCTTGTTCCCCATGCTCCAGGTCGGGTGTTTCAGCGCCTGGCCGGGGGTCACCCGGCCGAGGGCTTCCCTGCCAAGCCCCAGAAACGGTCCGCCTGATGCAGTCAGGATCAATCGTCCGACGCTGTGAATCTCTTCGCCTTGCAGGCACTGGAGAATTGCGCTGTGTTCACTGTCCACCGGCAGCAGGCGCACGCCATGTCGTTGGACCTTTTCCATGATCATCGCCCCGCCAACGACAAGGGTTTCCTTGTTGGCAAGCGCAACATGCTTTCCGGCCTCAATGGCATGGAGCGTCGGGCGCAAGCCGGCAAAACCCACGAGGGCGCTTATCACGAGATCCACATCCGCACGTGCCACGACCTCCAGAAGAGCTTCCTCTCCGGAAAGAACCTCGGTCATGCCGTTCATCTGTATCCGCAGCCGCTGTGCATGTTCGTTGTCGCGCACGACAACAGCTTTTGGACGGAACCGGCGGATTTGTTCGGCGAGCAGGGTAATGTTCCGGTTGGCCGTCAGGTAGGTGACACGGAATCGACCCGGCAGCCCCTCCACAACATCAAGGCTGCTTCGGCCGATGGAACCGGTGGAACCCAGGATGGCGATGTTGGTAATACGTTTCACAGCACTCCACACATAAAATCAAGGTACGTAAACGGTGCTTGTATATCAAGCCGAAGGAAGCTACATTTCTCTGGTATGCGACCAGTGCTCGTCTATTGTTGCCTTCTTTTGCTGCTTTCTGCCGCCGCAGCCACACGTTCTCAAACGCCAGATACACAAGCAAAGTTTCGTCTGGCGCAGGGACTGGAGCAGGCTGGTGAACTGGAGCGCGCAGCGGAGATTTACCGTGAACTCCTGAACGGTGACCCACAAAACTACGTGGTTTTCGATGGCCTGCACCGCACGCTGATGTCGCTCAAGCAGTATGACGCTGCGATCGCGATCATTAAATCGCGAATGACTTCTTTTCCCGCCGACATTCCCCTCCATGCCATGCTCGGAACAGCCTTCTATCGCGCGGGGAGGGAACCGGAAGCGATGGACATCTGGAACAGAACACTCACCCTCAACTCTGCCAACGGGCAGGCCTATCGTGTTGTTGCAGCAGTGCTTATCGAAAACCGGCTGCTTGACCGGGCCGCGGAGGTCTATCGAAGGGGGCGCAGAGCATCCGATGATCCTGCCTTGTTCAGTATTGAGCTGGCACAACTTCTTTCCGCATCCATGGACTACGCCGGAGCGACTGCGGAATACCTCCGCTGGCTTTCGCAAAATCCTGCCCAAATCGGGTTTGTGCAGAACCGCATGGCAACCTACAGCTGGAAGGAAGATGGAAGGGCCGCAGCAATTGCCACTGTTCGCGAAACGCTCAGCACCAAGCCCGACGACCTCCGATTGCACGAACTTCTGGGATGGCTCTACCTCGAAGGGAAGGATTTTTCCCAGGCATCCGGGGTGTACCGCACCATTGATAAACTCACCCGTGCAAACGGAGTTGCCATACTCGGTTTTGCGGATCGTGTCTTCCGTGAGCGGGCATTTGATGTCGCCGCCTCTGCGTACCGGGAAGCGTTGCTCTACCCGCTCCCCGCTCAACAACTGGTTCAGGCGCGATACGGTGCGGCGTGCGCAGCCAAAGAGCTGCAGATCAGCATGGACAGCAGCCAGGGTTTTACGGTGCCGGGGATACGCCCGTCTTCAGAATCACGCACCCGGTATGCCGGCGCAATGGCAGCCTTCAGTGCGATCGTAGAAGAATATCCGAATACCGAGTACTCGGCAAAATCGCTCTACCAGATCGGGATGATTCAACTCCATCAGTACTACGACCTGGATCAGGCAATGCGCAGCCTCAACAGGGTTCTTGCCGAGCCGGCCGCACCCCCCTCATTACGGACGGATATCCGGCTCCGGTTGGGTGAAATACTCATAGCCCGCGCCGATACGGTGGGCGCAGCCGGGGAGTTCAACGCCGTCGTTGCCCTTCCATCCGCGACGCCGGATCAGCATGATGAGGCGCGATTACGACTGGCGGAACTTGCGCTCTTTAACGGACGCAGTTCGGATGCCATCACGATTCTTGATTCGATCTCCGTGAACAGTCAGCATGATTTTGCCAATGACGCGCTGGATCTCCAGGTCTTGCTTGAAGAAAATGCCACAGCCGCACCGGCTGCTCTTGCCATCTACGGCCGGGCAGAGTTCCTCGCACGCCAGCGCAAGAATACGGAGGCCATCGGACTTCTGCTTGATCTTATCACGAGGTTTCCTCTGGCCCCGATTGCCGAAGACGCGCTTCTTCGTGTTGGTGCGCTGTATGCGGAGGCGGGCATGTTTGCGGAGGCAGTCTCTGCATATGACAGATTGCTTACCGAGATGCGTGAGAATGTGCGGCTGCCCGACCGCGCCCTCTTCCGAAAGGCGGAACTTCTCCAATTCGGACTGCACCGATCCACCGAGGCACTTGTAACCTACGAGCGCCTCCTCGTGGAGTTTCCGACATCTGTGCTGGCAAACGAAGCCCGGCAACGAATACGGCGGCTGAGAGGCGACACGTTATGAGGATTTCTGTGCGGAAAACCCGGATATGGGGCGTGTGGATTCTGGGTGTTACACTCCTTGTCCATACAGTCGGTTTCGGGCAGAGTAAGCTGCTCGTCCCCATGGACTTCCGGCAAACGGATCACTTGAAGGCTTATGGGATGGCGTACTGGGCTCTTACCAAGAACATTGAAGTGGACTGGTTGCTGAACTATCGGGGTGGATCGTTTTTAGTCGATGCGAATCCCCTGCTTTTAACCGAATGCCGGATCCGGGGTGTGGGCTTCGTCGAGCTCGCGGGTGCCCAGGCTGCACAACTTTATGCCGAGGTGCAGCAGGAGGACAACAACATGGATGTCGTCCGCCTCGAAAAAGCACCCACCATTGCGGTGTATGTTCCACCCGGGTTCCATCCGTGGGATGATGCCGTGACACTTGCGCTTGAGTATGCAGAAATAGCCTATGACAAACTGTGGGACACGGAGGTTCTGGAGGGGAAACTGTACGATTATGACTGGCTGCATTTGCATCACGAAGACTTTACCGGCCAATACGGCAAGTTCTATGCTTCGTTTGCTGGTGCAAGCTGGTACATAGAACAACAGGTGATGCACGAAAAAGAGGCCCAGCGGCTTGGTTTTAAGAAAGTTTCCGAACTCAAAAAAGCAGTCGCCCGGGGAATCCGGGACTATGTCGGCAACGGCGGGTTTCTTTTTGCCATGTGTTCGGCAACGGATTCGTATGATATTGCCCTGGCGGCGGAACAGACTGACATCTGTGATGTGATGTATGATGGTGATCCTCCCGATCGTGACGCGCAGGCACGTCTGGATTTTTCCAAAACGTTCGCGTTCACCGACTTCCTTCTGGAACGGAATTCACTCCGGTATGAATATTCCGACATTGATCAACCACCAAGCGATCTTCTTGCCGTGCAGAATCCTGAAACGGATTATTTTACCCTTTTTGAATTCTCGGCAAAGTTTGATCCCGTTCCGACCATGCTCACCCAGAACCACATTAATGTGATCAAAGGTTTCCTGGGACAGACCACAAGCTTCAAAAAGTCACTGATCAAAAAATCCGTCGTCATCCTTGCCGAACGGGACGGTATGGATCAGGTGCGTTATCTGCACGGCAATTACGGGCGCGGGACGTTTACCTTTTACAGCGGACATGATCCTGAAGATTATCAACATGCGGTGGGCGACCCGCCCACGGATCTTGCGCTACACAAGAACTCTCCGGGATACCGGTTGATCCTCAATAACATCCTATTTCCCGCGGCAAAAAAGAAACAACAAAAAACCTGATCCATTCACGACTCAAGGAGTTACCATGAAGAAAGTGCTGGTGTGTGCTGTGCTGGTTCTTGGTGCAAGCACCGTGTGGGCCCAGATGCCATCGGTTGGTTTTGGCGTCCATGGAAATTTCGGCAGCATTAATGTGGCCGAACCGATGAAAAGTGTGTATGGCGCCGGCCTGGGGGGCGGAGCACATCTCGACATCTCCTTTGCAATGCTGTCCATCCGCGTGTCCGGCGACTATATTTCGTTTGCTCCGGACAATGACAAGTACCGCCAGGTGCTCGTGGGACTCACCGGAACCGCGGCGCAGGGATTCGCTATTGACGGTGGACGCATCGGTATCTTTTCAGGCAACGTCAACCTGAAGTCGACATTTCTCCCGCTTCCGGTTCTTACTCCCTATATCACCGGTGGCATCGGGCTTGCAAACATCAGCGTGGACGAGGCGAAGATCACATTAAACGGGACGCCGCAGGGAAGTATTCCCGGAGTGAAGGGCGAAACAAAGACCGCCCTGAATCTCGGCGCCGGCGTGGATCTGAAAATCGGAGTCACTCTTTTTATCGAAGGCAAGTATACCTGGATCTTCACAGAAGGAGAAACCAGCACCTATATTCCTATCTCGATTGGGGTGACGTTCTAGATACCCAGGGGGGTGATCGTTTGGAAAATCGGCAGGGAATCATCTCGACTCTTCTTCAGCGAGACTTCTTTTCTTCTTCCCCCAAGCGAATCACCCCCTGTTCTTCAATTGCTGACAGCCGTCTTCCTCCCTGTGGCAGCATAAGCCGGCGAACTCTTTCCACCATGCGTGTTTCGTGACTTGAAGGGATGATGCCGATGAGATCCCGGCTCTGACGCCCGAGCAGTGTATCTCCCCCGAGTCTGGCGTAAAGCCACAGAAGCGGCAGGACACTATTGAGGAGGATGGTGTCAATCCTTCCTCTGCCCAGAGAGGCGCCCACGGGGGACGTTTCACCGGTAAAGTGCAGATGATGCCGCCAGTAGCCGTCCGGTTTTGACCGGAACAACCCCCGTAACAACTTCAATCCCTTTCTGGATGAGCCTTTCGTCTCAATGACGATGCACCGAATCCTGTCGAATCCTCCCGGCAGAATCAAGTCAGGAAGCAGTGACGCGATCACTGCCAGCCGGGCCGTGGGGAAATTGGCCGGTCGGAGCCGGAAAAAGAGCCAGTCTGTCTCGTGAAGCATCGGGACCCGGATCTCCGGGCGGATTCTGTTCCACTTTCTCCGGAGCCTCCGTACATACCTTCTGCTTTCCCGCTTCCTGAGCGTGTCTGGTGCCGGGAGCAGTCCGGCAGCGCCGAACAGGATCGCCATCACAGACTCGGTATCCTTCAACCCCAGCGTACGAAGCGTGACCAGCGGGACATTTCGTGCGAGCGCAAGAAATGCGTCGCTGTTCCTGGAATACCCGCATGCTTCCATTATGCTCTCGTAAAGAACCTGCTCCCAGACCCACGGCACAGTGAATTCCGATGGGTGCCGGGCGTGATGTGGCACGGGGACGTCATCGGGGTTTCCGTCATACAGACGTGATGGTTCGGAGAGTATCCTGTGTTCCTCCTCGAGCAATTGAAGCACTCTGTGTTCCAGGCGTCGAACTCTCTTCAGGATTCGAATCCATCCTTTTCGCCGCAGAAGTATGCGGGGTGTTTGGGAGTTGTTCAGGCGGGAGGCGATCGAAGAGAACAGCGTCTGTGCCGGATCACCTGGTTCCGGGACAGAGGGGGCGGGGTCAAGCTGATCAAGGACAAGAAGGGGAAGCGCGCGACGGGAAGCCGTGCGGACCACAACAGCGCTATCCGGACAGCGGGCTACAACATGCAGCACGACACGGTTGTAGTGAGGATCGGAATCATGTCCGTGCGTGTACCATTCTTCCGGCGACCGGTGTAGTTCGACATCTCCACGGAATGAGCGGGTGCCGATGCGGACGAGCGCATTAAGAAAATCCGGACCGCCGTCGTTATTGGGTGTTCCGCGGTGTACGACGGAAACCGGAAGGCCGTCGGTGGTTGTGAGAGGTGTGGTACTGGTGATGCGGGTTTCCCAGATTCGGCGAAGAACCGCTTCCGGAACACACTTCATCTACCCAAAATACTCCTCCCGATATCTGTTGATGTGATCGCGGAGCGAGAGGGCCGCAGAACGTGCGGCCTCCGCGAAATCCTCCTCCGCCGATGCATAGACAACGCTCCGCGCAGCGGTCAGGAGCGCAAGAGACCCGGAGGGATCGCAGCCATAGCGGACGGATTTCTCCAGATCGCCTCCCTGTGCGCCGATACCCGGTATCAACAGAGGCAGGGTGGGAGCGAGGGCCCGGATGGCACGCAGCTGGGCCGGCCGTGTCGCCCCGACAACGAGGCCGAAGTTCCCCAGCGTGTTCCATGTCTTGACGCGGCGGACCACATGCTCGTACAATGGTTTGCCGCGCACCTTCAGATACTGAAAATCTTTTGCTCCCGGGTTCGACGTGAGTGCGAGGACAAACACCCCGCGTTCGGCATTCCGGGAAAATGGCTGCACGGAATCCCGCCCCATATAGGGATGAACCGTCGCAGCATCACACTGAAGATCCTCAAAGAGTGAACGTGCATACATTTCCGATGAGTTGCCGATGTCGCCGCGCTTGCCATCGGCAATCGTGATCACATGGTCAGGGATAAGGGCAAGGGTCTCGCGGAGGATCTGCAACCCCCGATCGCCCATTGCCTCATAAAACGCGAGATTGAGTTTGTAGGCGCACACCAGATCGCTGGTTGTCTCGACGATACGGCGGTTAAATTCCGCCACCGGATTTTCCGAGTGCTGCAATCGTGCTGGAATCTTGCGGGGATCGGGATCAAGACCGATGCAGAGGAGGGAATGCTGACGATCCTGGCTGGTTCGTAACCGTTGTGTAAAGTTCATGAATGTTCCCCGGTGCCGCTATAGTATATACGTGTGGAATGGGACTATTACGACGACCGCCCCTACGTGCCCGGTGTAATAACTCCATCGCCGTGTATGAATTTGGTTTTCGCCTCTTCGGTCAGCACCTCATTCATCGAGCCCGTGCGATATCCCTGCAGATCCAGGGTAACATAGGTGAATCCGAGGCCTTTCAGATGCCTGACGAATTCCTGACGTAAAGGTTCGGTGACGAGGCGTGGAAGTTCCAGCGGCCCGACTTCGATGCGTGCGGTGCTGGTGTCATGGAATCGCACCCGAAAGAACCTGAAGCCACGCTCCCTGAGAAACGTTTCGGCAGCATCCACGCGAACAAGGTCTTCCCGCGTTATGCCGACGCCATATGGAAAGCGGGATGAGAGGCAGGCGAACGCCGGTTTGTCCCACGTCGGCAGCTCCAGGTGTCGGGATATCTCCCGGACTTCAGCCTTGCTCAGTTCTGCTTCGAGGAGGGGGGATCGAACATGCTGTTCGCTCCGGGCTCGCATGCCCGGCCGGAAGTCGCCAAGATCGTCGGTGATTGTCCCGTCGGCAATCCAGGGTATCTTCTCCCTTTGTGCGACGACCAGCAGTTTTGAAAACAGCTCGGTCTTACAATAGTAACACCGGTCCGGGGGATTTTCCTTGAACTTGAGCGTGTCAGTTTCTTCCGTGCGGACCACCTCATACTGAGCGCCGATCTGTTCTGCCAGCGCGACGGCCTCTTCAAATTCTTTTGTCGGGTACGTTTCGGACTGTCCGATAACGGCAAGGGCCCTGGAACCGAGCACCTGTGACGCAACTTTGAGAAGGAGGGTGCTATCCACACCGCCGGAGTACCCGATCACAACACTTTCCATCTCGCCGAGGATTGTCCTGAGTCGATCATATTTTTCTGCAACCACCGCATCCAGCATCGTCGTCTCCTGCGTGTGAACAAAAAAAACCTCGCCCTGCATGTGCAGAACAAGGTCATCATCCGCGCAACGCTCCTGCACTACTTGCGTAAGAGGTTTTTGAATTCTTTAATCGACTTCACCCCCGGGAATTCCCGTTCAAAGTCCTTACGCTTCTGGGGATTCAACGTAAAGGAATTCTTGAGGGATTCCACAGCGTCGTACGTTCGGTTCAGCATCAGGAGGACTCTTGCCCGCAGGTAATAGGAATCCGCAGAATGAGGGTTCGCCTCCACAGATCGATCGAATGCTTTGAGGGCCTGCCTGAAGTATCCGAGCTCGAACAACGTCTCGCCATAGTCCAGCCACGCCTCGGAGTTTTCCGGTTCCAGACGGGTGACCATTCTGTAGCTGACCAGGGATTCGCGCACTTTTCCCATATTATAAAGCAGGTCAGCCTTCGCGTACCAGAGCTCGGGATAGTCCCGGCAGAGTTCAAGAGCCTTGTTATAGTCGGCAAGGGCCTTACGGTTTTCCTCAAGCGCGTCGTAGCAGCTTCCCCGGCCGAAATACGATTCGTGGTGGTTCGGATCGAGCTTTACGGATTGTGTAAAACACTGGATTGCATCCGCGTACTCTCCGAGTTCCTCGTAAGCGTTGCCGAGGTTGTGCCAGGCCGGAAGGTCCTTGGGTTCAAGCCGGATTGTCTCTTTGTAGCTGAGCACTGCATCGTGAAGCCTGCCAAGATTCGCGTAGGCGTTCCCTTTGTTGTACCAGGCCGCGGGAAATCCCTGGTGGATCGCAAGAGCCAGGTCGTAACTTTCGAGTGCTTTGTGGTACTGCCCGACGCGGCTCAGGACGATGCCCCTGTTGTACCAGGCATTAAAATTGTACGGATCCCGGTCCAGATGTTCGTCATAACATCTGAGCGAATCTTCAAGCTGGTCAAGGTAATCGTAACAGTACCCGAGTTCATACCAGGCTTCGCGGTGTTCGGGGTTTCCTTCGAGGATGAAGCGAAAAATCTGAGCGGCGTCCTCGTATTTCTCCATCTTTTCGAGCGTCACCGCTTTGTTGAAGAGTGCATCCTCGTGGGTGGGCTCCATTTCGAGCACGCGCTCGAAGCTCGCGAGGGCCTCCTCCAGCCGTCCCAGATCATCAAGCGTGATCCCATGATTCACAAGGATCTCAGGGTCCACGGGATTGAGGCCAAGGGCCGTTTCCAGAGCACTCAGAGCTTCCTCGTAGCGGTACAGATTGCTCAGAATAAGCCCTTTTCGCTGCCAGGCGTCTGCACTATAGGGGACGAAGGTAAGAAGTCGGTCTGCCATCCGGAGTGCTTCGTCATAACGCTCATGGTCGAAGAAGTAATTCACCAGTTCTTCCAGGGCTTCGATGCTTGTGATGTTGGACGCACCGTCCCCGTAGAGGTCCTTATACTTCTTCAGCTCATCTTCGAAGCGGTCGCGTTTCCCGTCTTCGCTGTCATCGTCATCATAACCGCTAAAATCCATTTTGCTCATTGACGCTCCGTAGGCACATCTTTCAAGAACAATAAGTCAAAAACCGAGGGGGAAGTCAAGCAATTGATTTTAAGGGAGGTAGACAGTATATTAATACCTTGATTTCTAATGATTTCTGCGAATATTGACATAGTGCGGGAGAGAGTTGCTGCCGCCTGCCGGCGTACCGGTCGCCAGCCGGAAGATGTGACGCTGATTGCGGTAAGCAAGACATTTCCCGCGGAGCGGATCCGCGAAGCCGTCCGCGCAGGTGTCAGTGACATCGGGGAGAATTATGTTCAGGAGCTCCTCCCCAAATACAAGGCCCTTGCCGGGGAGTCCATCCGGTGGCATTTTATCGGGCACCTGCAGTCGAATAAGGTGAAATATCTCGCGGAATGGGTGACCCTGGTGCATGCCCTTGACAGCCGCGCTCTTGCTCGTGAGCTCGATGTCCGGGCTGCCCGCCTGGGTAAAACGGTCAATACGCTCGTGGAAGTAAATACTACCGGCGAACAGTCCAAATTCGGTCTGACTGCCGGAACAGGTCCTCCCCTTTGTCCGGTCACTGGAGGAGTTTACGCACATCCGCATCAGCGGATTGATGACGATCGGACCGTTTCTCCCGGATCCCGAAGGATCACGGCCCATGTTCCGTGTTCTTCGGAAACTCCGCGAGACCCTTGCCCTTCATCCGCAGCAGAACCTGGATCCCATACATCTCTCAATGGGAATGACGGGAGATTTTGAAGTAGCGGTTGAGGAAGGAGCAACATTGCTCAGGATCGGGACTGCACTGTTCGGGTCCCGACCCAGAAAAGGTTAAGAAGGAATCCCGGATAGCCGGAGAAAGTCGCCATGAAACTAACACCCCTTGACATCCGCAAGCAGGAATTCAAACGCGTCATGCGCGGGTATGATCCCGTGGAAATCGACACGTTTATGGAAATGACAGCGAACGAGTATGAGGAGCTGCTCAAATCCCAGAAAGACATGCGGGACAGGGTCATTGAGCTGGAGGTCCAACTCAAAGACTATCGCCAGATAGAAAAGACGCTCCAGCAGACCCTCCTGCAAGCCCAGGAGACCACCGGAAAGACGTACGAGGCCGCGCGCAAAGAAGCCGAATTGATAATCCGCGAAGCCGATCAGAAAGCGGCAACCATCATCGCCCAGGCACACGTGGATCTCTCCCAGTTGAAGAAAGAACTGCAGGAGCTGGCGACGCGCAAAGAGGCACTGGTTCATCAGCTCCGGGTGATCCTGAGCGCCGAACTGGATCTTCTGAAAACCCTGGAACTCGGAAGCGCCGAGGGACTGGTGGGGCCATCGCCGGCAGGAACCGGCAAAGCAGCGATTGATCTTGACCTTGTCGCACGAACCTTAGACCATGACTGATCTACGCAAACAACGAGAAGAAGCGGTTACGTTCCTGCGTACCAGAACGGCCGCAACACCAGGAATCGGGATCATCCTCGGCACCGGCCTTGGCGGTCTGGTGGATGATATCCAGGTGAAAACAGTGATCGACTATGGCGACATTCCTCACTTTCCTGTCTCTACCGTCGAATCTCATCACGGAAAGCTCATCTTCGGAACTCTGGGCAAGAAGCAGGTGGTTGCCATGCAGGGCAGGTTCCACTATTATGAAGGATACACCATGCGGCAGGTGACCTTCCCGGTGCGGGTGATGAAAGCCCTTGGTGTTCACACCCTGCTTATTTCGAATGCCGCCGGAGGGATGAATCCTCAGTTCCGCAAGGGCAGCCTGATGCTTATCACCGATCATATCAATCTGCTCGGTGACAATCCGCTCATCGGCGTGAATGACGAATCGCTGGGTCCCCGGTTCCCGGATATGTCAGAACCATACAGCAAGAAGCTGGCGATGCTTGCCGAAGATGTAGCGCTCGACGCGAAGATCCGTCTGGAACGCGGGGTCTTTGTCGCAGTCCCCGGCCCGAACCTCGAAACCCGTGCAGAGTACCGTTTTCTTCGTTTGATCGGCGCCGATGCAGTCGGAATGTCCACGGTTCCCGAAAACATCGTGGCGGTGCATATGGGCATGGCGGTGATGGGTATTTCGATCATCACGGATGAATGCTTCCCGGATGCCTTGCAACCCGCACGGGTCGAGGAAATTATCGCGGTTGCCGGCGAAGCGGAACCCAGGCTGACGACAATCATGAGAGGTGTTGTTGAACGCCTCTAAGGACGTTGCCGAGAAGGTATGAAGACATTTAAAGAACTCACAGAGAAGATTTCGTACCCTGCCATCGAACAGGAGATCCATGCGTTCTGGAAAGAACACGGGGTCTTTGACCTGAGCATTTCCACGCGCGAAGGGAAACCCGGTTTTACGTTCTATGAAGGCCCCCCTACCGCCAACGGACGGCCCGGCATCCATCATCTGATGAGCCGGACACTCAAAGATCTGGTCTGCCGGTATAAAACGATGCGTGGGTATCAGGTTCATCGTAAAGCGGGGTGGGATACGCATGGCCTTCCCGTGGAGATCGAAGTTGAAAAACAGCTTGGCTTCAAGCACAAGGAAGATATCATCCGCTTCGGCGTTGCCGAGTTTAATCGCAAATGCCGTGAATCTGTGTGGAAATACAAGACCGACTGGGAAGTTCTGACGGACGTGATGGGATACTGGGTTGATCTCACACGCCCGTACGTGACCTTTGAAAACGAATACATCGAATCTGTCTGGTGGGCGCTGAAGCGGTTTCATAGCGGGGGGTTGATCTACAAGGGACATAAGATCCAGCCGTATTGTCCGCGGTGTGAAACCCCGCTCTCTTCGCATGAAGTGTCCCTCGGGTACGAAGATGTGAAGGACCCGAGCGTGTATGTCCGGATGCGGACCAGGCAGAACCCCGATACGAGTTTCCTGGTGTGGACCACCACGCCCTGGACACTGATCTCCAATGTTGCACTTGCCGTCGGGCCCGATATCACGTATGTGAAGGTTGAGCACCACGGCGAACGATTGATTCTTGCAGAACAGCGACTTTCGGTACTGGAAGGTCCGTATACGGTTCTCGAAAAATTTCCGGGCAGTGCTCTGGCGGGGCAGGAATACGAGCGGATATTCGCATATCATCCGGTCGAACAGAAGGCGTTCTACGTTATCACGGCGGGATTTGTCACGACAGAAGATGGCACCGGGATCGTCCACATTGCCCCGGCCTATGGTGAAGATGACAACCTGGCGGGAAAAAAATTCGGTTTGCCCACGCTACACCCGGTGAACAAGAGCGGCGCATTCGGCCCCGAGGTCACGGATTTTGCCGGACGATCTGTCCGCGAGGCAGACCCAGACATTATCCGCAACCTCAAAGAGCGGAAGATCCTGTACAAGAAAGAGACCATCACGCACAGTTACCCTCACTGCTGGCGCTGCAAGACTCCGCTGCTCTATTACGCGCGAGAGTCCTGGTACATCAGCACGACAAAATATGCGGACCGGATGATCGCGCTGAACAAGACGATCAACTGGGTGCCGCCGGAAGTCGGCGAAGGCCGTTTCGGCAACTGGCTGGAGGAAAACAAGGACTGGGCCCTTTCACGTGATCGTTTCTGGGGAACACCGTTGCCAATCTGGGTGTGCGCTTCGTGCGCCGCGCAAAAATGTGTTGGGAGTATTGCTGAGCTGCGGGAAGGGCAAAACGTTCCGGATCCGCTGGATCTGCACAAGCCGTTCGTTGATGCGGTGACATTTCCGTGTTCGTGCGGCGGCACCATGACCCGCACGCCGGAGTTAATCGATGCCTGGTTTGATTCGGGTGCCATGCCGTTTGCCCAATGGCATTATCCCTTTGAAAACAAGGAACGGATTGATTCCGGTGAACAGTATCCTGCAGACTTTATCTGCGAAGGAATTGATCAGACACGCGGATGGTTCTATTCGCTGCACGCCATCGGGACGTTCCTGTTTGATGCACCGGCGTACAGAAACCTCCTTGTAAACGATCTGATCCTTGACAAAGACGGGCAGAAGATGTCGAAGAGCCGGAAAAATACCGTTGACCCCTTCGATATTATTGCCCGGTACGGCGCAGATTCCACCCGGTGGTATCTCGTCACGAACAGTCCGCCCTGGCGGCCGACAATGTTTGACGAAGAAGGCGTGCTCGAGGTACAGCGACGCTTCTTCGGAACGCTGGTGAATACGTACGCCTTTTTTGCCATGTACGCCAACATCGATCAGGTGTCGTGGGATGCTCCCGCCGTCCCGCTGTCGGAACGGCAGGAAATCGATCAGTGGATCCTTTCGGAACTGCACTCCCTGATCAGGCGGTATCAGGGGTACATGGAAGCCTACGATGTGACAAAGGCCGCGCGCAGTGTGAGCGAATTTACCATTGACCAGCTCTCCAACTGGTACGTGCGCCGGAACCGGCGCCGGTTCTGGAAGAGCGAAATGGGGCGTGACAAACTGGCTGCGTATCAGACCCTGTACGAGTGTCTGGATACGGTGGCCAAACTGATGGCCCCGTTTGCCCCGTTTCTTGCAGAGGAACTTTATCGGAACCTGAACACGGTAACACACCGGGATCCGGCGACATCCGTCCATCTGGCGTATCTGCCCGGTGCTGATGAGGCGGTGATCAATCGTGACCTGGAAGAGCGGATGGACCGTGTGGTGCGAATCGTCATTCTTGTGCGTGCAATGCGGATGAAAGCGAATCTCAAAGTCCGGCAGCCCCTCCGCAGGATTATTCTCCCCATCGCCGATGAGCGCGAGCGGGAGAGCGTCAAGAAAATGCAGGACATCATTCTGGATGAGATCAACGTGAAGGGCATTGAATATGTCCATGATGCCTCGGGTATCGTCCGGAAGAAAGCGAAGCCAAACTTCAAGACCCTCGGGCCGAAGTTTGGGAAATCGGTGCAACAGGCTGCCGCACGCGTGAAAGAAATGACCGCCGCCGAAATTGCCGCTCTGGAGCAGAATGGTCGCGCGACTCTGCTGTCCGGCGACCAGAGCTTTACGGTTTCACCGGAGGATGTGGAGATCCTCCGTGAAGACATTCAGGGATGGCTGGTTGAAGCCGATGGTGGCTTAACGGTTGCTCTGGATACGACGCTGGACGAGACACTCGTTGCAGAAGGGTATGCCCGCGAACTCGTCAACCGGATTCAAAACATGCGGAAAGACGCGGGCTTTGAAGTGACCGATCGGATTACGTTGATCTATGACGCACGGAGTCCGCTGGCTGCCCGGCTCGAGACACAGAAGCCGTATATCATGAATGAGACGCTTGCGGAACAGTGTACCGCAGGAACACCGGACGGCGAGCACGCCGCAACACTTGATGTGAATGGCGAATCGATAAACGTATCAATTGCACGTGTCAGGCGAGGCTAATCACTTAAGCATGGAGAGGTAGACGAATGGCAAAGAAGGTCTCCAAAACGGTTCGGACAAAGGCCACTACGCGGAAGAAGACAGTCAAGAAGGCTAAAACCGTTAGTCCCAAAAAGACTGTGACCCGCCCGACGCGGCAGACGTCCAAAAAAGCTGCAGAACAAAAGCACGTATCGCGGGCGCCGCTTGGCCCGACATCATATTCCGTCGATGAGTTAAAACGTTTCAAAGAACTCATTCTTCTCAAGCGCCAGGAGACTCTCGAAGAGCTGGATAATCTGAAAGAGAGCATCATGGACGTGACAACCGGCGAATATGTCAGCGAAAGCTCGACGTACTCTCTGCATATGGAGCAGGGCACGGATGCAATGGAGAGGGAAAAGACGTTTCTCTTTGCCTCGCGCGGAAGTAAATTCGTCGGACAACTCGACAATGCCCTGCAGCGTATAGAGAACAAGACGTACGGCGTCTGCAAAGTCTGCAACCTTCTCGTCCCCAGAGAACGTCTGGAGGCGGTTCCGACGGCGCAAACCTGCGCAGAGTTCAAGAACAGCGGTGTTCCGTGTGAACGGGGACGCCGGGCTATTGCCCGCCAGAAAACGAGTAAATAGCCGTGAGGGTTCTGATTCTCTCCGGGGTTATAGTGTTCGTCGACCAGGTGACGAAGCTGCTGGTAAAGGGGATTCATGTTCCCGCACTGGGCATCACATGGGAAGGGATGCCATACGGGATCAGCCGGCCGGTGCTGGGGGATTTCTTCCGGCTGACCTTTATTGAAAATCCCGGAATGGCGTTCGGTATCGACGTCGGTGCCAAATTCTACTTCTCTCTCTTCTCGGTTGTGGCAAGTCTCGCCCTGATCATCTATCTGTACACGGTCCGTCACGGACCAAAGGGTTTTCGTCTGGCTCTCGCCATGGTCCTCGGGGGTGCCGTGGGAAACCTGATCGACCGCGTGTTCTACGGGATACTCTTCGACTATGCGCCGCTGTTTCACGGACGGGTCGTGGATTTTTTTGACGTCGACTTTTTTGACATTACCATCTTCGGCTATCATATGTCGCGTTGGGCGGTGTTTAATGTCGCGGATGCATGTGTGACCATCGGCGTTGTGCTTCTGCTGTTTTTTCATCGGTCATCGGCAACGACTGAGGGAGCGCACCCGGTGATAGAGGAGCGGACCTGACACAGCCCGGTATCTTCCATGCCCCAGGAATTTGATATCGTTGTTCCTGCCGGAAAGAAGAAAGAACGGCTGGACCTTTTTCTCACACACCACGTTGAGAACGCCACACGCACCAAGGTCCAGGCCGCCATCCGTGCCGGATACGTTCTGGTTGACGGAAACACCGCCCGGTCCAGCCATCCCGTGTCCCCCGGGGAAGTGATCCACATCACACTTCCTAAATCCCCCCCTCCCGATGTTATCGCGGAGCCGATCCCCCTGGACATTGTGTACGAAGACGAATATCTCCTTGTGGTCAACAAACCTGCAGGCATGGTCACCCACCCTGCATACGGCAATTACACGGGGACTCTGGTGAATGCGCTGCTCCACCACTGTAATTCTCTCTCCGCAGTGACCGATGGCACGCGGCCCGGGATTGTGCATCGACTTGACAAAGATACAACCGGGTTGCTGGTTGTTGCCAAGACCGATGCGGCGCATGCACACCTTGCACGCCAGTTCGCGCGCCGCACGATCCAGCGCGAATACCAGGCGATCGTCTGGGGAGCGCTGCCAGGTTCCACCGGTACCATCGAGGCCAGCCTCGGGCGAAGCAAGTCAGACCGGAAAAAAATGGCGGTGGTTCCGGACGGAAAGCATGCCATCACCGATTATCACGTGCTGGAACGGTTTCCGTATCTTTCCCTTGTGCGGCTCCGGCTGCACACCGGCCGTACGCATCAGATCCGGGTCCATCTGGCCCACATCCATCATCCGGTGTTCGGTGATCCAACGTATAACGGGAAACGTATACAGTACGGTCCCGGGACTGCCCGTCAGAAAGCAGAGGTGCAATCCATGCTTGACATCCTGAAGCGTCAGGCATTACACGCACGGACTATCGGCTTCCGCCACCCGGCGACCGGAGCCGAGACCTGGTGTGAGTCCGCGCTGCCGGAGGATATGACCCGTGTTCTGACACTCATCCGGGAGCGAAGCCCGGTCTGAATCGTGTGGCCCGGGCCTACCCTCCCCAACCCAGTGGTATGGGGACTCATGTCTGGCCCGGCTTGTCAGTGTGTAGGTGAAGTTGTATATTACAATCACACATATCCACCATTTTTCAGGAGGAAAAATGAACTCTTTGCGTACACGCCTGGTGCAACTCATGTGTCCGGTAGTGGGGGTGCTCCTCCTGCTCGCCGCCGAAGCTCCCGCTCAAACGGAGCTGGAAAAAGCAATCCAGCAGTACAATAGTTCCGCCGTGAGTGGTTACATCCAACCCATTGCTGATCTGTTCGGAGCCAACATGCATGCCGGCTATTATCATTCGGCATACATACCGCACTCAGGGTTCTCTATCGGTATTGATATTATCGCGATGGGGGCAATCGTCCAGGACGAACAGAAATCGTACGAGGCCGTTGCGCCTGCGGGGTTCTCGCCGGGCACATTCAAGACCGCCACGGTGTTCGGCGGAAAAGGCACAACGGTTAATCACGCGACGGTGACGGGGTTGGAGTACAAGGGATCTGACGGGATCATCAACACCTCGATTTTTCCGATGGCTGTTCCCCAGTTACGGATCGGCTCCATTTATGGAACCGAAGCAGTTGTCCGGTTTATTGCCCTGCCGGCCATCGGGGACAACGGATTCCCGGTGATCACGCTGTGGGGTGTCGGCGCACGGCACAGCATCAGTCAGTACTTAGCCGAGAGTCCGGTGGATATTGCAGCAAGCGTGTTCTACTCCAACTTCCATGTGGGCGATCTGATTTCGGCCAATGGCCTGTCTCTGGGCCTGCAGGCGAGCAAGAGTATCAAGATCCTCATGCTCTACGGTGGGATGTCCTGGGAGAAAAGTTCGCTGGATTTGTCGTACAAGTCCACCGATCCGAACACCCCGGCCCCGGTTGACATATCCCTGACCGGTGCCAACAAGTTTCGCTTTACGGTCGGCGTTGGTGTTTCCCTCGGCATTCTGAAAGTGTTCGCCGATGCCAACTTCGGATCCATAACCAACTATTCCGGCGGTATCGGTTTCGGCCGCTAAGCCAGATGTACCTAGGGCAAGAGAACGAATAATCTGGAGACCATACATGAAAACGAAATTGTTGCTCCTGCTCCTCGTCGGGCTTCTGGCAACCACCGGTTCCACGTGCATTAATGACGGCTTTCTCGTTGCGGTAAACCTGCCCATCAAGGCATGTTTTAAGATCAACGCAGGGCCAAATCTGGTGTTCTCGGGAGCACAGGCCGTCAAACTGGCGGATCTGATCGACGCGTCGTATCTTGACAACATCAAAAATGCCCGGTTCTATGACGTCCGCGTCAGCACGACGGGCTCCTATAACGGGACCGTGTATCTGGTGGGGAACATCGACGGGACAAAGCTCATCGAGTCGAAGACTCAACCCTGGCCCTGGAGCGATTTTCTCACACCACAATCGCTGCTCGGTGGATCCACAAAGATCACGGTGAATCAGCCCGGACTTGCGCAGCTTGTCAGCCGGCTCAATGAGTTTAAGACCAATCCTGACGTGACCGTGATACTGTCGGCCAACGGAACGTTGAGCGGACAGTCGCCTGTTCCTGATGGTCTCGAGGTGTGCCTCGAGATTCTCGCGCAGGTTGATGCTGAAGTAAAATAGTCCCGACACTGCAACCACGAGTGGCCATACAACGGGATCGTTCAGCATCTCAGGAAGGATCCAAAAATATTCTGGGAATGGGACGTGATGAACTCCGGAAGTTTGTCACAGACCTGGGTGAGCGGCCCTATCGCGGTGACCAGTTGTTTCAGTGGTTGTATTCCAGGGGGGCGGCCACGTTCGGTGAAATGACCGATCTTGCACAGGCATTCCGGCATCAGCTGGATGCCTGTGCGCATATCGGAGGTGTGCGCCAGGTCAGCCACCAGCTTTCTCCGGCCGACGGGACGACGAAGTTTCTTTTTACGCTTGCCGATGGTCTGAAGATCGAAAGTGTGCTGATACTTCCGGCTTCTGCATTTGAAGCAGAAATGCCCGGGGAGCCCGAGACCCGTACGCCGCGCGAACGTCTTACGCTCTGCGTCTCTACACAGGTTGGATGTCCGCTGGATTGTGTATTCTGCGCCACCGGCACCATGGGGTACCTCCGTAATCTCACCGCAGGTGAAATTGTGGATCAGGTGCTCGCGGTCAACCGTCTGACCGGGCGCACCGTGACTAATGTTGTGTTCATGGGCATGGGTGAACCCATGCTGAACTACGGCCCGGTTATGCGTGCGGGGGAAATCTTTATGGAAGGGCTGGACATCGCTGCACGAAGGATCACCGTCTCCACAGCCGGATGGGTTGATGGAATTGTCCGGATGGCGGATGAACGGCGGCGTATACGACTCGCCGTGTCGCTCCACAGTGCCGAAGAGGAAACACGGCAGGCACTGATGCCCGTAACGCGGCGTTTTCCATTAACGTCGCTGCAGAATGCACTCCGCCATTATTATGCACGTACAACGATGCGTGTGACGTATGAAATGGTGTTCTTTGACGGTGTTAACGATACGGCGAGGGAACTCAGGCGGTTAAAAACATTCGCGCGTATCGTGCCCTGTAAAATTAACATTATTCCGTATCATTCAATCGCTTTTACGGGGCCGGAGGGATTTGCAGCATCATTACGTCCATCGCCCCGGCTGCCGGATATTGTCGCAGAACTCAAGCGCGCGAAACTGACAGTGATGGTGCGAAGCAGTGCCGGGGAGGACATTGCAGCCGCGTGCGGTCAGCTGGCCGTTCAAGAGCCAGGAGCAAAACGAGCCCGCGGCGGGACACACAGTATTGACAGGATCCAGTCCTTACAAAACAACGACCCCACAGGTACAAATGCGAATTCTCATCTTCGGTCCGCCGGGAGTAGGGAAGGGAACACAGGCAAAGTTACTCGCTGAAGAGTTTGGCATCCCTCACTACTCAACGGGGGAAATGTTGCGCAGCGCAGTGACGGCACAGACTCCTCTGGGGCTCGCGGCGATAGAGTTTATCGATGCCGGCCAACTTGTCCCGGACCAGGTCATGATCGGCATCGTCCGCGAAACACTGGAAAATCCGGCAATTCACAAGGGCTTCATCCTGGATGGCTTTCCACGCACGGTGCCGCAGGCCAAAGCCCTTACGGAGATCTTCAAGAAGATCGGCATTACGGCGTTCACCGTCATCAATCTGGTGGTCGACGATGAGGAAATTGTCCGTCGTCTGGGGAGCCGGCTTCTCTGCCCCAGCGAAGAGAAAACATTCAGCAGTGATCTTGACGATGTGCGTGTGTCCGCCCCATGTCCCTCGTGCGGCAAACCCCTCATCCAGCGTGAGGATGATCGTCCGGCAACGGTACGCGAACGGTTGAAGGTGTATCATGCAAAGACCGAGCCCGTGCTAACATTTTATGAACAACTTGGCGTTGTGGTAACGGTCGATGGCGCGGCATCGATTGACGTCGTGTATCGGGAAGTAAAGGCACTCCTGGGATCCCCCTCCCGCCCATGATGCTTGTTGCTGCTCACCGGGGGAGTTCGGGCACCGCGCCTGAAAACACGATGGCTGCCTTCCGGGGTGCCATTGCTGCGCGGGCCGACATGATTGAACTTGACGTCCGGTTTACGCGCGATCTCCTACCCGTGGTGATACATGACCGGACGCTCCGCCGTACAACCAGCGGCCGGGGTGCCGTGTCTGAATGTATGTACAACACGATCGAACACGTCGATGCGGGGAGCTGGTTCGCCCCACGCTTTGCGGGTGAACGTATCCCGACACTCCAGAAGGTCCTTGAGGTACTCCCGGCGACGATCGGGATCAATATCGAGGTGAAGACGGACAGTGACAAGCGGTCCAGATCGCTCCTCGCCCGCCGGCTTCAGCAGACCATTCGTGCCCATGCAGGGCGCAGGGAGATTCTGGTATCATCGTTCGATCACCGGTTTCTGCGCCTCCTCCGTCGTTATGATTCCGCCATGATGATCGGGATACTGCTTCATCCGGTGCGGGCCCTGGCCCGCCGGCCATCCCGCCTGGCACGACGGGTACAGGCGGCGTTTGTGTTCTGCAGCCGCTCGTTTCTCCGGCGTTCGATGGTTGATGACGCCCATGCACACGGAATCAAGATAGGCGTCTACACGGTGAATCACGTTGAAGATCTCGACCGCCTCAGACGTTTCGGCGTTGACCTGGTGTTCACAAACTACCCGTCCGCCATCCGCATGGCATTACGGGACGAATGAAAAGGGATTAACCATGAGCAGAGGATGGTGCGTGCCGGTCTCCGTTGCGACAGCGGTTCTTGCCTTCGGTCTTGCCGGATGCGGAGGTGGTGGCCGCGGAGATCCCGCGGCCCTCGATAGCGTGCTGATCCGGACGGAGACCCTGTTGACCGAAGGAAGGGATCTCGAGGCACGCTCTTACCTGCGCGGCACCTACCTCACCACTCCTGCTCTCTGGCGCGGACCATCGGTGCCGGAGGGTTTGCGCATGCTCGGGGAATTGTATCACTCCGCTGCACTGTTTGACAGCGCGTTCTACTTCTACGATCGATCCAGGGAGGAATATCGTAACCTGGCACAACGTTCCCGGGCGTATCAGATGACCTTTGCAATCGGATCGTTATTTCTGCAGATGAACCGTCCGCACGACGCCCGTGATCTGTATGAAGAGGCGCTCCGACTTGCAGTCGTGTTCGGGGACAGTACCGACGCACGCGACCTTCGTTGGGCTCTTCTGCCGGTGTATGCGGCAATAGAAGATTGGGAGGGGGAGAAAAAGGTGTCCGCCTTTCTTCTCAGCGCGGCACGCACGACACATGACAGGCAAAATGAGGCGCGCGTACAGTACGAATCCGGACGTTCACTCGCGGCGCGCGGGAGGCCGGCAGAGGCAATTGATGCATTTCTGGGCGCTCTGACGCTTGCCGATCAGGCAAGGGACTCGCTGCTGGGTGCACAGGCGTTGGTGCACCTGGGTCTTGCTCTGGATGGTACCGGACGGAGTCGGGATGCGCTGGAAACGTTTGGCACAGCGATCCAACGTGTCACGGTACTGGCACGGAATCCGGATCTCCGTATTGAATTGTTCATGCGTATCGGGAATCTTTCTCTTCGCCAGAAAGAAAACGATCGCGCCCTGCAGAGTTTTCGCATAGCTCTGCCGCTCGCGCAGAAACGGCGTAATGCGCTTGCCGAAGCATATTGTACCATGCAAATGGGCCACGCGACCATCCCGCGCAACCGCACGGACGCACTGTCACTTTTGCGCTCAGGGTACGATCAGTTCCGCGCGTTCGGCTATGGCCCGGGAGTAGCGTATGCACTGGTCAGCCTGGGCGAGATCGCGGAAGAAGAGAACCGCCTTACCGATGCGCTCCAACTGTACGACGCTGCGGCAAGGCAACAGTCAAGCCTGTTTGCCATCCGGTCATCGGATGATCTGTTTGAAGAATGTGAAACTTCGGCGCTCGGACCTGCGGGGAATGATGCATCCATAACGCTGGTATCTCTGCTTCTGCAACTTGGACAATATGAAGAGGCATTTGTAGTCCAGCAACGCAAAAACACAGCCGTGCTGTCCTCTGCATTCAGCATGTGGCGTTACCAATCAGGCAACCCCGCAGTTGATGGCTTACTGACTGCGAGTGTTGACGCCCGGTCGGAACATTGCGGGGCGGAACGCGGGTTGGAACAGCTGATGTCATCACGTCCGGACAATAAGGCCCTGCTCCGGGAGATCCATGCGGTGTTGCAGGCGAGCAAAGATCGTGTGGATGAATGTGCCGCAGAAATCCAGCACATCAGTCCCCGGCTTGCGCCCTTTGCAGGGGCGGGCGGCGTACGACCCGTGGATGTCCAGAACCAACTGGAGGAGGGGACCGCATTTCTCACATTCCTCCCGGGTCGGCGGTCGTGGTACACTTCGCTGATCACACGGGAGCAGGTGTCCTTTAAGGTGACGGCTCAGACGAGCGACCAGGTTCTACGCTCGGGACGGGACTATGTGCATGTGCTTCGGGAGCGTCTTATCGAGGCAGATTCGCTGGGTGCGGGGTATAGCCTGCTCGACAACCAGTTACGGGACCTTACGCGCAAACTCTACGAAGCACTCGTCCTGCCCGTGGAACTCTCCCTCCGCCCGGTCAAACGCTTGATTGTGCAGTTTCCAGCGGGCATGGCTGTACTTCCCGTACATGCGCTCCGCCGGAGCAGTTCTTCCGGGTACCCCTATCTCGTCGACCAGTGTGATGTACAGTACGTCGCCACCCCCCATGTACTGAGCAACAGTTCTGCATCAACCGGGGCGGTACAAAGTGTCACCTGTGTTGGTTTTCCGGGGTTCACGGGCTGGGATGTGGAATACGAGTTGCGTGATGTCCGGTATTTTTTCAAAGACGCGGGGATGCTGTTCGGCCGCGAGGCGACGATTGAGTCCTTGCGGAAAAACCGATCGGACGTCCTGCATATGGCTGTGGATATACAGTTCGGTCTGCGTGCCCCGCTTCTGGGCGCGTTGTACCTCTCCGATGGAGTTTCTTCGACGGGATACAGAAGAGTGCCACTCTCTTCGTTGGCGCAGTTGCCGGCGAACCGACTCGTTATTGTATCGAACTTGTCCTCGATGCCTTTAACCCTCGATCCCGGTCTCGCGTTCACCTTTGCGGCGAATGGCTCCGAGGGGATCGTCATGAACGTGGTGCCGCCTTTGCGCGGTGCGAAAAAAGCCTTCAGCGAATATCTCTACACCGCGCTGGCGACGGGAGCATCACCCGAGGTGGCATTCCGGAAGGCACAGCAGGAAATGATCAAGAAGCGGGAATTTTCGGCTCCGCAGTACTGGGCGCCGTTTCTGTACTGGAAAGGAAATTGAGCCGGGTGATCAGCGCCGGCGGATCTTAATGCTGCCAAGGCCTGAATCGATGTTGATGTTCATCCGGCCTGAGGTGCGGTGATAATTGGAGGATATATATTCGTTCTCTCCCGCGCTCTGAAAGTCCTGGTCGCAGTCGAGTTTTGAGACCCAGCTCTTTTCGTAGATGACCCGCGCACCGATTTCTGCCGGGATGATGATCGTTACCAGGCCCAGTCCCACCTCGATGTCCACGTCGACTTCATTACGCAACGTCCCGCCGAAATCCAGCGTGTACGATCCCATCCCTCCCTGAAAATGAAAACGGCGGAAGTTCGCGTTCGCCAGATTCCGTGCGTCAAACTTGCTCACCCCGGATTCGATGGACAGATTTTCAATCTGGCCGGGATTTGCCTCGTCGAATGCGAGCGACACATCGCTGGCGCCGGTCGAAAGAGTAAAATCCTTTACATTCAGACCGGTGAGATTAAAATCCCCGCGACCGACACCGAGTTGAACGTCGAATGAAATGGGCATGATGTCGGAGAACTTCAGGAACCATTTCCCCCTGTCGAAACTGTTGATCGTGAACGAATGACCCTTGCCGTCCTTTTCGATCTTCTCTTCACCCAGAGAGATATCCAGGAAACCTACCCGGTTACGGATCGCATACTCAATATCCATCAGTCCCGCTGAGAGTTTTTCCGAGGCACTCTCGACATGCAGAACCTTTCCTGATTCACCCTTCCGGACAATAACTGTTCCAAACGCTGAAGAAAGTGTAACTTTGAGCTCCTTCTCGGTCGTGCGGCCGATTTCCCGTGTCTGCCCGGTGTCCTGGGGGTCAGACCTGCTGAACGCTCCGGGCGGGAAGAGCAACGGCACAAGTGCCAGCGATATGGTCGCAAAGAATCGGTTCATCATGGTATGGTCGTACTGTTCTCTTTAATAGTACGGACACACGGGAAGAAGGTTGCAGACATGCTGTTAGTAGTGCCGGATCCGGTGGCGAAGCTGTCTGTAGAGAAGCTCCCGGGCGCGGAAAATGTGGGCCTTTATCGTCCCGATGGGAAGCTTCAGGATCTCTGCAATTTCCTCGTACGATCGTTCTTCGGTGTGCCGGAGTACGATGACACGGCGGTATTTCTCGGGCAGTTGATCAATGGCCTCTTTCAGAAGTACGGCTTTCTGGTCATTCAGGAGATCCCGATCGGCTTCATATGAATCGTCAGGGAGTTCGAATGTGTAGTCGCTATCCTTCGACTCTATCGGCTTGTCGATCGAGAACATCTGAAGCTTACGTTTCCGGATGAAGTCTATAGAGTTGTTGGTGGCAATTTTGTAGAGCCAGGTTGAGAAGGCGTATTCATCATTAAAGTTCTTGAGGGAGGCAAACGCTTTGATAAAGGCTTCCTGGGTGAGATCCTCAACCTGTTCGCGGTCGTGTACCATGCGGAAAACAAAACCAAAAATCGCATCGTGGTACTTCTTCATCAGCTTGGAATAGGCCGCATCATCCCCCTCGAGTGCGTCCTTGATAAGCTGCGAGTCTTCAACACGCGAATCCAATCGCTTCTGCTCCTTTGAGGAAACAGAAGGGTCAAGGACTTTGCGGTGTCGCGGGGATGTGGACTTGGGACGGGCCATCGGAATGTGAAAAAAGGTACAGAAAAGGCCTAAAAGGTGCAAGGAGGCAGATTGGCCGGTTGCTTCGGGAAACGGAAATCCGTACGTTGTGCTATGTTTATGACGTTTGAAGGAGTCGATTTCAGCGGCAAGACCACGCAGGCCCAAATCCTGGTGGAGAAACTTTCCCGGAAACGTGCGGTGTGCTTCCTGCGTGAACCAGGCGGAACGCCGATTTCAGAACAAATCCGCAAGATCCTCCTGGACCGGAAAACCCTGGAACTTACGCACGAGGCAGAACTCCTGCTGTTCTCAGCAAGTCGCGCCCAGCTTGTCGCCCAGGTCATCCGTCCCGCTTTGCAACGCGGAGAGATCGTCATCTGTGACAGGTTCTATGACTCCACGACGGCCTACCAGGGGTATGGGCGCGGCCTCGATCTGGACGCCGTGCGCACGGTCAATACCTTCGCAACGAACAACCTTGTGCCGGATCTGACGATCGTTGTGGACATACCAGTGGAAGAAATTGAACGGCGGAAGCAGGCAGCCGGAAAAGGGTTCGATCGTATGGAATCCGCGGGACGGGAGTTTTTTGAACGTGTCAGAGCCGGATACAACACACTATGCGAACAGGATCCGCGGCGGGTGATCCGCGTCGACGGTCTGCGGCCCGTCGAGGTAATCCACGCCGACATTCTGAACATCGCCACACAGGCTATGGGCATTCATGAACAATCAGTGTAGGTGAAGGAACGTATGAACGGGGCAAACGAAAAGTGGTCGTGGGAACAGAGAATCGCCGCCATCGGACTTGTGGCTGCGGTGATGCTCTTCAGCGGTTTTATGATGGCACCCGAGAGTACACTGCTCCTCAAGATCAGCAAGAGCATCGATGTGTTCGGACGGGTGTACAAAGAGGTGGCCGTGTCCTACGTGGACGACATCGATCCGGAAAAGTTTATGGAAGCGGGGATCCAGGGTATGCTCGGGACCCTCGATCCGTATACCGTCTACATCGACAAGAACAACGGCGATGAAGTTGACCTCCTGACCAACGGGAAATACGGCGGCATCGGGGTAACGATCGGTACCCGCGATGGAGCGGTTCGTGTGATCTCGGTGATGGAGGGATACTCTGCACACCGTCAGGGCATCGTCCCGGGAGACCGTTTTATAGAAATCGGAGGGGTAAAAGTCAGCGGCCTCAAGCCTGAGGAGATTCGTAACCTTACCCGCGGTGAACCGCGAAGTGATGTGAAAGTGTTGATTGAGCGTGACGGCGAACCAAAACCGATGGTGTTCGTTCTGATCCGCGAAGAAATCCAGGTGAAGAATGTGACCTACACCGGCATGCTCGAGAACGGTATCGGCTACGTCCGCCTCGAGCGCTTTTCACGGCGCGCGGGCGATGAACTCCGGTTGGCCATAAAGGAATTAAAGCTGACCAATGATGTACGCGGACTTGTCCTTGATCTGCGGGGCAATCCGGGAGGTCTTCTCGACGCGGCCGTTGATGTTGTCAGCAAGTTTGTACCCCGGGGAAGTCTGGTTGTGAGCACGCGTGGCCGCCGCCCTGAAACGGACAAAGCATATCTCTCCAGCGAAGAACCCATCCTTTCGTCTGTGCCGATGGTGGTGCTGACGGACAGAAACAGCGCCAGTGCCAGCGAGATTGTCGCCGGTAGTCTGCAGGATCTCGACCGGGCACTCGTTGTCGGGACAAGGACGTTCGGTAAAGGACTCGTCCAGACTATCGTCCCGCTCAACTACGGAGCACAATTAAAAATCACCACGGCGCGGTACTTCATTCCCAGCGGACGCAGCATTCAGGAAATCGACTACATGCACCGTGACCGAAACGGTGTCTTTGCCGTCACCCCGGACAGTCTGCGCAGGGAATTTAAGACCTCCCGCGGCCGGAAAGTGTACGAACTGGGTGGTATCATGCCGGACTCTACTGTTGAGCCGCTGGCCGATGGTCCGATGGTGCGCGAATTACGCCGAAAGTCACTGTTCTTCAAATTTGCCAATCGGTACGTCAACGAGCATAAGGGTGACTCTATCACCTCCGTCACGCCCGGCATCCTTCAGTCGTTTCGCACGTTTCTTGAGAAGGAACAGTTTGATTTTCAGGAAGACAGCGAGAAGCATGTGAATGAGCTCCGCACCATTGCACAACGCTCGCACTACTCGAAAGAAGTGCTCAGTGATATTGAACACCTCACCAAAGCGCTGCAAAAAGAAAAAGATCGCGGCTTTGAACGGTATCGTGAGACACTCGAGGAAGAGCTGCGGATAGAGCTGATGGCACGGGTTCAGGGGGAACGCGGACGTATTGAGGCCTCATTCCGGACAGACGTTCAACTCGACGTTGCGACGGCCCTCTTGCGTGATACAAAGCAATACGTCCGGCGTATCGGCGGCTAAGGAGAACCCGAATGGATATTCTGACAATCCTGCTGCTCCTGCTTGGGGGCATCCTCTCCGGATTTCTGGCAGGGTTTTTCGGTGTGGGCGGTGGGATTATCCTGGTACCCATTCTGCTCTATTTCTTCCAGAGTATCCACGTCTCGTCTCTGGTCTCTACACATCTTGCATTCGGAACCAGCCTGCTGATCGTGCTGTTTGCATCCTTCTCTTCCGCGATACAGTATTCTCGAAACGGACATGTTGTCTGGAAGGGCGTGATCACAATCGGTCTGGCCAGCGTGGCCGGCGGATTACTCGGTGCACTGATCGCGGGGGGACTGGAAGGCAAAGTGCTGCGTCAGATCTTTGCGGCCGTCGTTATCCTCTCGGCACTGCGCCTCTTTGCGGAAACACGAAAACCCAAAGTGGAGGAGATGCCCCCGCTGCATGTCCCTCCTCTGCTCGGCACCGGTTTTCTGGTCGGAATGGTGTCATCGCTCGCCGGGGTTGGCGGAGGAGTTCTCTCCATTCCCATCATGCATTCGATTCTGAAATTCCCGCTCAAAAAAGCACTGGGAACCTCCAGCGCAACAATTGTCATCACCGCGCTCGCGGCCGGGACGGGATATGTGATCAAAGGATGGGATAACACTCTGCTGCCCGGCGGGACGCTGGGATTTGTGGATTGGCTGCATGCCCTCCCGCTCATCGCCGGCTCCATTCCAATGGCCGCGGTGGGCGCACACGTCGCCAACAAGACGAAGGTTTCACTGTTGAAGCGTATCTTTGCTCTGTTTCTCCTTGTTATCGCGTTCCGGATATTGCTCTTCTGATATCCTACTCCAACCGTTCCTGCACCAATCGCAGGATGTGACGCAGGTCCTCCTGGTTGTTTACAAAGTCCATGTTGTCGGACTCCACCACCAGCAGTTTCCCCTTTGTGTACCGTCCGATCCACGATTCATAGTGGTGGTTGAGCTGCTCCAGATATTCCCGCGTGATGGATTGCTCGAAGTCGCGTCCGCGCAGGGATATCTGCCGGAGGAGGGTGTCAACGTTTGCGCGCAGATAAATCAGAAGCTCCGGAGGATGAAGATACGCCGTCATCACGTCATACAGCGCCACATAGTTGTTGTAATCCCGCTCTTCCATGTTCCCGATTTCGAAAAGATTTCGTGCAAAGATCTCTGCATCTTCATAAATGACCCGGTCCAGAACAACCGACTGTGATCCTTCCGTAATGGCTTTATGCGATCGGAACCGGTTAGAGAGAAAATAGACCTGAAGCTGAAACGACCATCGGCGCATATCCTTGTAGAAATCACTCAGGTAAGGGTTATCCTCGACCGATTCATACATCGGTATCCACCCGTTGGCGGTGCTCAAGAGACGGGTCAGGGATGATTTTCCGGATCCGATGTTTCCGGCAACCGCAACGAACGCTTTCTTGGATTTCATGGTGTGATCCGGTGTAAGAGAGAAAAGAGGAGCTGAAGTCCGTCCACGGCGCGCGGTCCGGGACGCGAAATAATGTCGGCGTCAAGACGAAACACGCGTCCTGTCCGCACGCAGGTCAACGCTGACCATTCAGGGTACAGTGCCATGATGGCGTCGGTTGCGGGGAGTACGTCGGACATGACGAACAGGACATCCGGATCATACGCCACAACGGCTTCACGGCTGAGGGTTGGATAGGTGAGCCCGGTCCGGGCAGCAAGGTTTGTGGCGCCGGCGTTGCGCAGGAGTTCATCAATAAAGGTGCGTTCACCCGCCGCGATCAACGGTTGCAACGATACAAAAAGCAACGCGCGAACGCCCTCTGTCCGGTTCTTCTGCAGAATGTTATCGGTGAGCCGGCGGAGACGCCGGACGGCCCGCAACGCGCTATCCGCCTGCCCGGAAAGTGTGCCGAGCATGTGCAGGGAGTGATAAATGCCCTCAAGAGTCCGCGGATTGGTCACAACCACGGGAATGCCGAGGTGTACCAACCGGGAAAAATCATCACGTTGATTTCCTTCCATGCTCATGACAACAAGATCGGGATGGAGGGCGACGATGGCTTCGATCGACAGTGTTGTCATTCCTCCAACGCGGGGTCTGACGCGGGCGGCGGGAGGAAAGTTGCAGTATTCGGTAACCCCGACGACACGATCACCGGCGCCGATCGCAAAAAGAGATTCTGTGATGCTGGGTGCCAGAGAGACGATCGCCCTTGCCGGAGCGGGAAGTGTGACGGTCCGCTGGAGGTCATCCACAATGGTGACCTGGGCGGTTGAGACCGTACAACCTGCCAACCAGAAAAGTGCTGCGATATAGAGACGCAGAGACAATGGCATTATCGGGATATCAGTAACTGTCATCCGTGATCACCACCTTGCCCTTGAACACCCGGTAAATGAAGATCGTATATCCGATCACCAGGGGCATCCCGATGAGAGCAATCACCAGCATGGTCTTCAGGGTGATTTCACTCGAAGAAGCATTGTAAATGGTCAGGCTGTAGTGCAGATCGCCAAGGGAAGGAACAAGGCGCGGAAAAAGGCTGAGTGCGCTCAATCCCATCATACACCCGATGGTCAAGGATGATGCGAGGAAGGCAAGCCCGTTCCTCCCGGCCTTTGCAGCGACGGGGATACAAAGCACAGAGCAGAGCAGCAGTACAAAAAGAACCCAGAAGAGTGGATGCGCGAGCATTCCCTCAAACAGGAACGGAGAGACAAAGATCGTACCGAGCGTGGCAAGGAGGTAGAGGATGACCATGGTGATCCACAGCGGAGAGACCCACGTGCTGATCCGCCGTTTCATATCACCGTCGGATTTCAAAACAAGATAGAGGGCGCCATGCATCGTGAAGAGAACCAGACACAGCAGCCCTATGAGGATGGCGTACGGATTTAACAGGGTGAAAAAACTCCCCGTGAAGTTGTGATCCCCGTCGAGCGGAAGACCCCGGAGTATATTGCCGAATGCGACGCCGAACAGGATGGCGGGAAGGAGACTGCCGAGGCCGAAAGACCAATCCCAGAACCGTTTCCATGCCACGGACTCCACTTTTCCGCGGAATTCCAGCGAAACAGCCCGGAAGATCAGGGCGGCAAGAAGCAGCATGATGGCAATATAGAAACCGCTGAACACGGTTGCATAGACAATCGGGAACGCGGCAAACAATGCCCCGCCGGCGGTGAGCAGCCACACTTCGTTACCGTCCCAGACTGGACCAATCGCATTAATGTGGATACGGCGCTCATGGTCGGAACGGGCAAAGAGGTGCAGCACCCCGACTCCCAGGTCAAATCCATCCAGAATGGCATATCCGGTGAGGAGTACACCGAGAAGCAGAAACCAGGTTTCGTTCAGGTCCATCATACAAGCACCTCCTTTCCGGGCATCGGTGGGGGACCATGTTTAACCTTCCGTACCAGCAGATACACATAGAGCGAACCCAGGAAGATATACACGACCCCGAAGAGAATAATGGAGAAAAGAATTTCTTCGGCTGAAACCGTAATGGACGCTCCCTCGCTTGTGCGCAGAAGCTTGTACACAATCCACGGCTGGCGCCCGACTTCAGCCGTAATCCAGCCCAATTGACAGGCGGCAAGAGGAAGGGGAATGGACCAGAGCAGAGCCTTCAGGGTCTTCGGGCTGTCCCATAATGTGCCGCGCCAGAGCTTAACGGCGGCGATGGTGGTCAGCAGGATGAAAAACAGACCCAGCACGACCATATTGTGGAACGAGACAAAGGTGAGCCAGAGGGGAGGGATTTCATCGGCGGGAAACTCATTGATGCCCTTGATGGTTGCATGAGGATCGCCGAATGCCATCCAGCTGAGGAGTCCCGGAATTTCCACCGTGGCGTTGAGTGTCGGTGGATCGGTCGTCGGCACCGCGAAGAAAACAAGTGGAGCGTTATCCTGGCTGGTGTAGAGCCCTTCAATCGCGGCGAACTTTTCCGGTTGCGTGTGTGCGACCTGCCGGGTGTGTTCATGGCCAAACGGCATTAACTCGAGGATGGACGTAACCAATCCGAAGATCACCGCGACGCGCATCGCCTTTTTTGCAAACTCCATCTCACGTTTCTGGAGGATGTAGTACGCGGCAATCCCGGCCATAAGAAATGCGCCGCTGATCAGCGCCGCGTCAATGGTATGAAAGAACCGGATCCACATCGAAGGCGTAAACACTGCGTCTGCAAAGTTTGTCATTTCAGCGCGGCCGTTGCGCAGGACATACCCTGCGGGCGTCTGTTGCCACGAGTTGGCGACAAGAATCCAGAACGCCGAGAGGGTTGAACCAACCGCGACCATCAGAGCGGAAAACCAGTGCACACCCCTCGAAACGCGGTGGCGGCCGAACAGATATAAGCCGAGAAAACCGGACTCAAGGAAGAATGCAAAGACACCTTCGGCAGCAAGCGGTGCCCCAAAAATGTCGCCGACAAATTTGGAATACTGCGCCCAATTTGTCCCGAATTGAAATTCCATCACAATGCCTGTGGCAACCCCTACGGCAAATGTCAGACCGAGCACCTTGCCGAAAAACATGCCGATGCGCTTGTACACCTCATCCTTTTTCCGCCAGCCCAGAGTTTCCACTACCACAAGGAGCCATGCAAGTCCGATGGTCAGGGGTGGGAAGAGAAAGTGAAATCCGATGGTCAACGCAAACTGCAGTCGGGCAAGCAGCAATGCATCCATACAAGAGCTCCTTCAGAATGGATGGGCCAGCGGGGGGTGAGGTGCCGGCCGCCTGGATGAGTTTTTCGTTCACAATATACGATTCCATCCTGACCGGGGCAATGGTATCGTGTATGCCTGCCGAATTCAGACAATAGGGGGCAGGAGTGATCCGGGGTTGACAATCCCTGTTATTATTCCTTACTATTGAGCATCCTATGGACAAATTCGTGATTTGCGGGGGGAAACCCCTGAATGGCACCGTCAGCATCAGCGGTGCGAAGAACGCTTCTCTTGCCCTGATGCCTGCAGCTCTCCTGGCCGGCGGCATATTTTATCTCCGGAATACCCCCCGGCTGCGGGATGTGAGCACCATGGCGGCTCTGCTTCGGACGATGGGAATTGCGGCAGAACTGAACGGGCATACCCTCCGCCTGGACACCAGCGGAATCAAACATTTTGAAGCTCCCTATGAGCATGTCAAAAAGATGCGTGCCTCGATTTATGTGCTCGGGCCGCTGGTTGCCCGGTACGGTCGAGCCAAGGTCTCCCTTCCCGGCGGTTGCGCCTGGGGGCCACGACCGGTGAATCTGCATATCGAGGCGCTCAGGAAGCTCGGCGCGGAGATTGACATGCACGAAGGATACATATTCGCGCGTGCCAACAGACTGATTGGAACGCGTATTCACTTCGATGTCTCAAGCGTCGGGGCGACCGGCAACACCATGATGGCCGCGGTCCTGGCAAAGGGCGCCACCCTTATCGAAAATGCCGCCATTGAACCCGAAATCACCCAGCTGGCTGAGTTCCTTGTTGCCATGGGCGCAAGGATCGGAGGCATCGGGACCAGCCGGATCGAGATCCAGGGCGTCGATGAACTCCATGCCACGGATATCAACACTATCCCGGATCGAATCGAAGCCGGAACGTTCCTCGTTGCCGCTGCGCTCTGTGGTGGCACGATTACGCTCAAGGATGTGATTCCCGATCAGCTTGCCGCTGTCACCACAAAACTTCAGGATGCCGGCGCACATCTTTCCAGCGACGAGAGCAGCATAACCATCAGCGGATCTTCATCCATCATGCCGGTTGACGTCACCGCCAGCGTCTATCCGGGCTTTCCGACTGATATGCAAGCCCAATGGACGGCGCTCATGTCCGTTGCCCGTGGCGCCGCAGTGGTGACGGATTCAATCTACTCTGACCGGTTCAAACATATTCCGGAAATGATCCGGCTCGGTGCGGATATCGAAGTAAAAGACAACGCGGCCATCGTCCGGGGAGTAGAACGCCTCACGGGCGCAAAGGTGATGTCGACCGATCTTCGTGCGTCAGCATCACTCATCCTTGCGGGCCTGGTTGCTGAAGGAACAACGGAAGTCCTGAGGGTGTACCATCTTGATCGCGGTTATGAGACGATCGAGACGAAACTACGCACGCTCGGAGCAGATATCAAACGGGTAGCGGGAGAGGAGTTCTAGCATGCTTGTCGCCGGAGGGGTCTATGTTGTCATTGCGCTCCTGTGCACACAGATTCCCCTTTTTGATCATCCCGGCTATGAGTTTGCTTTTGTGTTCGCCATCGCGGGATCTCTGCTGTCGGGTTTTCTTACCATCCGGAAAGTTGTTCCCCTGTACAGGGTTCCCGGCGAACCTGCCGGGTTCCGCACGCTCCACCACTTTGCCAAGGCACTAGCGCTCAACCTCGCGCTGCTGCTCATTCCTTTCGCCGTCATTCTGCTGAACGGGTTGTTCGTTCCCCTGTGCGACGTCACGGAAGGGGCGCTGTTTTTTATCCTCCTCCCCGTTGTCAGCGTGACGTTCTCTGTCGCACTCGGGCTGTTTTGTGCCGTACACTACCGGCGAAGCAATCGGGTGTTTCTGTTTTACGTGATCCTCAGCATTGTCTATGTCCTCTTTATCGGGTACACCACCCCTGCCATTCATTCATATAATTTTTTCTACGGCTATTTCCCCGGTCTGAGTTATGATGAACTGCTCCCCCTCGAAACACCGCTTGTCCTCTTCCGGGTCCTTACCCTTGGTGTGGCCGCGCTGCTGGTATGGCTGGCGTATGTTCTCGTGCAGAACACATCCCCCGACAGCGGCGCCATCAGGAAGGGTGTGAAGCTGCTTCTGGTTCTGTGGCGTGAGTACCGCCCGGCGGCGTTGGCCGTTTGTGGGGTTTTCCTGATGCTGTACTGGTTCCGCTGCGAGCTCGGGTGGGAATCCACTTCCGCGTATATCCGGGACCAGCTCGGGAGTGTTCGCGAAACAACCTACTTCGTAATCTGCTATGATTCGACCTCCTATCCCGGCGAAGCGGCCGACCGCCTTGCGGCGGAACACGAGTTCCAGCTCAAACAGATTCTTTCAGAATTTTCGCTGCCGCGGACCGAGAAGATTACCTCCTATGTGTATCCGGAGGCCACAACCAAACGCCGGTTCATTGGAGCCGGAGTCACAGAACTTGCAAAACCCTGGAACCGGGAAATCCATATCACCGTGCAGGGTGTAGAGTCGAGCCTTCGTCATGAATTGGTCCACGTTGTAGCGGCTCCGTTCGGGGTGCCGGTGTTGCAGGCGAGTTTGAGTCCGGGACTTGTGGAGGGCCTTGCTGTGGCGTTGGAAGGATCGTGGGGATACCGTCCGCTGGAACAGTACGCTGCGGCATTACACCGTGCGGACATTGCCCCTTCCATTGAGCGGTTGATGAGTTTCACCGGATTTGCGGCGCAGTCGTCGACCGTCAGTTATGTGCTCGCCGGCGCATTCTGCCGTTTTCTGATTGATCGGTACGGCATGCGTCCGCTTTTGTCGGTGTACCGGAGCGGAGACTACGAGGAAGCGTACGAGAAATCGCTTGCGGATCTCACATCAGAGTGGCACACCTCGTTGGACAGTGTGGTGGTGGATGAGCAGACCTTTGCCGCAGTGGATGTGTTTTTCCGGCGGCCTACAATTTTTGGAAAGGTCTGTGTGCGTCTGCATGCCCGCCGCGTTCGTGATGCAAAACAGTTGTATGCGACCCGCCGCTACGATGAAGCGAGTATCCTTTTTCGCGGACTGGCATCCAGCGGAGGGGGATATGACGCCTATGCGGGACTTCTCTCCACGCTACACCGGCGGGGCGTCTACGTGGAGGCCACAAATCTGTATGATTCCCTCGTGAGCAATGACCTGTATCCACGTCGGTACCTGCCGCTGGCAATCACCGCGGGTGATGCGGCCTGGGCAATGGGTAACTCCATCCGCGCCAGATCATTGTACAACCAGGTGCGGATGGCCGATATAGCACCGCATCTGACAGAAGCGGCGCGTGTCCGTCTCTGGGCGCTCGAAGACACGTCTGTTGCGCGTGCATTCCGTGCTTACTTTCTTGCGGATGTGCCTGACACCGTCCGCGCGGGGATGCTCGTGAACCGGATGGGAGGGAGCGCAGACTCGCTTGCCATGTTTCTGCGGGCACATGTATATCAACGGATAGGAAAATACCGTGAGGCCGCTTCTCTGGCTGAACGTGCTGGAATGCTTCCGTATGATCCGTTTCTGGAGGGACGGAGGAGAGTGTTTCTGGGTGATGTGCTTCTCCGGGTGGGTGCCTATCAGGCTGCGCGCGCACAATACTGGTCATCACTTAACTACGACGCCCGTCCGTATGCGGTCCGTGATATTCATGACCGAATTGCACGGTGTGAATTCCTGGAGGCATGGCGGTGACTGACCCCGTCGTTCCCCAGCGTATTCTTGTTACGCGCATGAAGTTCATCGGCGACATTGTGCTCACAACGCCTGTTATCCATTCGTTACGGGCTGCTTTTCCTGATGCCTTCCTGGCCTATATGGGTGACGCCGGCGCGGTGTCGTTGCTTCAGGAAAATCCCCACCTGAACGAGATTATTCCCTTTGATTTCTCGCGTCCGACACATCTGGAACAGCCTCGTGTTGCGTGGTCGCTGCGGCGCTTGCAGTTTGACTGGGTCATTGATCTTTTCGGAAATCCCAGGAGTGCGTTGTTAACGTTTATCACCGGCGCGTCGGTCCGGGTAGGACTGGAGCGTGCGGGAAGGGGTCGTCTGTACACCATCCAGGTGAAGGATGACGGGAGGCCAAAAACCGCAGTGGAGTTCCACCTGCAGTTCCTCCGTGCGCTGGGTGTCCAGCCCTCCACGCGCCGTCCGGAGTTGTTTCTTTCGAAAGCAGAACGCGCGGAGGCCGCGGCCCGGATACAAACAGACAGCCCGGTGGTGGCAATCCATCCCGGCGCAACGTGGCCTGCAAAACGGTGGTTCCCCGAACGGTTTGCCCGTGTCGCAGGTGAACTGCAAAACCGCCACGGAGTGAAGGTACTGCTCACGGGTGGCCCTGGTGATGCCGAAGTCCTGGAGGGTGTCCGCAGTCTGATTACGCCGGAGCCGATGGTAATCCAGAATCCCACTCTCCGGCAGCTTGCGGCGCTTTATGCGCACGCGGGAGCTGTTGTCTCCAATGATGCTGGCCCGATGCATATTGCCGCTGCGGTCGGAACTCCAACAATAGGCATTTTTGGCCCCGGAGAAGAAGATATCTGGTTTCCCTACGATCCAGAGGATGGTCACCGGGCCGTCCGTCAGGATGTCCCGTGCCATCCGTGCCACCTGGATTTCTGCAACCGCACAGGCGACGGGTACATGGAGTGCATGAGACGGATCACGGTCCAGGAGATTGTCGCCGCGGTTATTGCAGCTCTGCACCACCACGGACGTTGATTTTGTCGGGCATTTTGCCGTACTTTTTGTTTCATGCCAGCATTATCTCACCCTAGGAGAACTCATGAAGACGACAATAATTGACGCAATTGCACGGGAGATCCTGGACTCTCGCGGAAACCCGACGATAGAAGTAGATGTCGAGCTTGAAAACGGCGTCGTTGGCCGTGCCGCGGTGCCCAGCGGGGCATCAACCGGCGAAAACGAAGCGGTGGAACTACGTGACGGAGACACGTCACGCTATCTCGGCAAAGGCGTACAGAATGCCGTGGAGCATGTGAACAATACTATTGCGGGGGAAGTAACGGGGCTTGACGCATTGGATCAGGTCGGGATTGACGGGATCATGATCCGGCTTGACGGCACGCCGAATAAATCGAAACTGGGTGCGAACGCCATTCTCGGAGTATCCCTTGCCGTGGCAAAGGCGGCCGCCCAATCGTGCAACCTTCCATTGTACAAATACATAGGCGGAACGAACGCGAAAACACTCCCTGTTCCGATGATGAACATTCTGAACGGCGGCAAGCACGCGGACAACAATGTGGACTGCCAGGAGTTTATGATCGTCCCGGTAAATGCGGATCGCTTCTCAGAAGGCCTGCGTATGGGGGTGGAGATCTTCCACCACCTCAAATCAGTGCTTTCCAAAAAAGGCTACAACACCGCGGTGGGGGATGAAGGCGGGTTTGCCCCACACCTGAAATCAAACGATGAAGCGATCGAGGTTATCCTTGAAGCGATCACCAAAGCAGGATATACCGCCGGCAAAGATGTCTTTGTCGCCCTTGATGTGGCAGCGAGCGAAATGATGGACAAGGGCAAGTATCTCTTCTACAAATCAGATAAATCTACCAAGTCGTCCGAACAGATGGTGAAGTTTTACGAAAACTGGGTGAAACAGTATCCCATCATCTCGATCGAGGACGGTATGGCAGAGGGAGACTGGGATGGATGGAAGATGCTGACGGAGGCGCTCGGGAATACGACTCAACTTGTGGGTGATGACGTATTTGTGACAAACACGACCTTCCTGAAGAAGGGAATCGACATGGGTGTTGCCAACTCGATTCTGGTGAAGGTAAATCAGATTGGAACGTTGACCGAAACGCTGGATGCAATTGAGATGGCGAAGCGGGCCGGATACACGTGTGTTATCAGCCATCGTTCCGGTGAAACGGAAGACTCAACGATTGCAGATATCGCCGTTGCGACCAACGCGGGACAGATTAAGACCGGGTCCGCCAGCCGGACTGATCGCATCGCAAAATACAATCAACTGATCCGCATTGAAGAAGAGTTGGGTGATACCGCATTCTACCCTGGTCTCCAGGCATTCACCAGAAAGTAAACCGCATGGCACAGGTTATCAAATTTGGTACGGATGGTTGGCGGGCTGTGATCGCCGATGATTTTACGTTTGCCAATCTGGAGCGTGTCGCCCTCGCCACCGCGCGTTACTACAAGCGTCACAAGAAAATCCGCAAGGGTATTGTCATCGGGTACGATGCGCGGTTTATGTCGCGCGAGTTCGCGGAAAAAACCGCCGAAGTGATTGCCAACACCGGCATACTGGTAAAACTGGCGGACAGCATCGTGACCACGCCGATGATTTCACTGCTGACGAAGATGGAGAACGCCGCCGGTGGTGTGGTCATTACGGCCAGCCATAATCCTGCCAAGTACAACGGCTTCAAGATCAAAGGTGATTTCGGCGGCCCGGCCCACCCGGAAATGATCAGCATGGTGGAAAAGGAACTCGCACGGGTCATGAAATTAAAGAACCTGCCGCGCGGGAAATTCACCTATCAGCAGCTGGTTGCGAAGCGGAAGATCCTTCCCATCAGCATGAAGCAGCGGTATCTAGACGACCTGACCACAAAGATCGATCTTCCGCTCATCAAGACGGCCGGCATCCGGATTCTCTACGATGTGATGTATGGTGCCGGTCAGTCTGCACTCCGGGACCTTCTCCCCGATGTCGCCATGATGCATGAAACCTTTAATCCATCATTTGCCGGTGTAAATCCTGAACCGCTCGCGCAAAATCTCACGGAACTCATGAAGCGCGTGAAACAGGAAGGGTACGACATCGGTATTGCCACCGACGGGGATGCAGATCGGATCGGCGCGGTGGATGAGAACGGAAACTTCGTGGACTCCCATCGTATCTTTGCTCTTCTGCTCAAGTATCTCTTCGAGCAGAAGGGCCTCACCGGCGAGGTGGTGAAATCGTTCTCGGTGACGCAGATGATAAACGATCAGTGTGCGAAGTACGGTCTGACGATGCATGAAACCGCCATCGGATTCAAGCATATCTGCCGTCTGATGACCGAACGAAATGTGCTTATCGGCGGGGAAGAGAGCGGTGGTCTGGGTGTCAAGGGCCACATCCCGGAACGCGACGGCATCTTTCTCGGACTGCTTCTCTGTGAAATGATGGCCGTCCGCCGCGCATCACTTGGCACGCTCGTGCAGGAACTGATGGATGAGTACGGACAGCACGAATTCAAACGGATTGATCTGCATGTTACCGAAAAGGAAAAAGCAGCAATCATGGCGAAGTATCGGCGCGGTGTAAAGACACTTGCCGGGTACCCCGTCACGGGACGGATGGATACGGACGGGTTCAAGTTCTTTGTCCATCGCGGATGGGTTCTTGTCCGTGCTTCAGGCACTGAACCGCTCATCCGGTTCTATGCGGAGGGTGACAGCACCGCTATGGTGGATGCGCTTCTCGCAGCAGCAACACAACGGTGAGGTAATGCTGTCCAACTTCTCGTTCTTTCTCCATCCGGCCAGCTCTTCGATCTTCCGGACGCAGGAGCCAGAGACACAGAGAGCGACACGAAGGAACGATTTATGTCATCCATGATCTACTATACCATCATGCCCGATGGCACGGTGAAGCAATTAAATCCGTTCACCGGCACGGAAGTCTGGGCTGTGGCAGGACGCCGCGGTAAGCCGATTGCAAACGATGTCAAGCATACCGCGATGCCGCTTGAGATACATGATCCCGAAGACTACTGCAGTTTTTGCTCGCCACGGTATTTCGAAACCGCTCCCGAAAAATCACGCCTCATCTGTACCAACGGAACCTGGCAGAGGGTAGACCTTCTTGCTCCGGACCGGTACTTTGAAACCGTAGCCGAGTTCCGGCGTACGGGGAACATGTTTGAAATCGTGACGCTGGATTACTGGCGGAAGAACTACGCCTACCGAATGCCCGCTTCGCGTGTGAAGTGGCGGGAAGACTATCTGGCGATCCCGACCGGACTCAAACACATTACGGATATCGTGCAATATAAGCTCCGCCGCGAGGGGAAGTCGGACGATCAGATTGAAAAAATGCCGATGGCGGAGAAACTTGCGGTCGCCGATGCGTTCTTCGGCGGCGGGCACGAAATGATCATCGCCCGGCATCACTACAAAGAAGACGCCACGCACGAGACCGAATTGTATTCGTCCGGTGAAATGACGGAGGAGGAGCATTTCTGGTATTTCAAGCTGACCATTGATGCGATCCGGGACATCACGCTGAACAACCGGTACGTCCGATATATCAGCGTGTTCCAGAACTGGCTGCGGCCGGCAGGTGCATCATTTGATCACCTGCACAAACAGCTGGTGTCTCTTGACGAATGGGGCGCCTCCATTCAGAACCAGATCAGGATGTTGCGCGACGACGCCAATGTATTCAATGAATTCGGGGTCAACTTCGCCGCGCACCACAATCTTGTGTTTGCGGAGAATGATTTTGCCATTGCGTATGCAGGCATCGGACACCGCTACCCGACCATCGAGATTTATTCGCGTTCACAGGCCGGACGGCCGTATGAGCACACGGACGAAGAGATCCGTGGTATCAGCAATCTGGTCCATGCAATCCATGCGGCAATGGGAAGTCAGATCTCCTGCAACGAGGAATGGTATTACACGCCGATCGATGCAGTGTACAAGATGCCCTGGCATGTGCTCATCAAATGGCGCGTCACCGTACCGGCCGGCTTCGAAGGGGGGACGAGTATTTTTATCAACCCTATGACACCGATCGATCTCCGTGACAAAATGGTGCCGCGCCTCTACAAGCTGAGGGATGAGGGAAAAATCGGGTGGGTGCGGATCGCTGAAGAATGCAGAGTCGATCCGAACCCGCTGAAGTACTACCTGAAGTAGCAGACCGCACCCTGGACCGGCATCCCGCGCTGGCACTACGGCGGGCTCCGAACACCCCCTCCACCAGTATGATCTCTGCCGTCGACATATCGCTGCAGTATGGTGAACGGCGCCTCCTTGACGCCGTGACGTTTCATGTTGGTTCTCACGACCGCATCGGACTGGTCGGATCCAACGGCTCGGGAAAATCCACCCTCCTCCATATCCTCCTCGGTGACATGAAGCCGGACAGCGGGACCGTGACCCGCGCCCGCTACGTGACGGCGGGATACCTTCCCCAGGAAGGAATCGCGCTGGCCGGACGATCGCTGTACGACGAAGTGGAGTCCGTGTTCGAGGATATCGTACAAACCCAGCAGGAATTGACACAGGTACAGGAAGCGATGGCCACGGAGCCGCACGACACGGAGGCCTTCCGCGAATTGCTCGATATCTACGGCGAGCTCCAGCACCGGCTTGAAGCCTCCGACGGCTTTCGCATGCAATCCCTGATTGAAAAGGTTCTCACCGGCCTGGGATTCCAGAAGCGGGATTTTACGCGACTCACCGAAGAATTCAGCGGTGGATGGCAGATGCGCATCGCACTGGCGAAACTCCTGCTGCGCCAGCCCTCACTGTTGCTCCTGGACGAACCGACGAATCACCTTGACCTCGATTCTCTGCAATGGCTGGAAGAGTATCTGCAGGAGTATGAAGGCGCGGTGATTCTGGTCTCACACGACCGGCGGTTTCTGGATATCATGACACGCCGGACATTTGAACTTTCGGGGGCACGCCTGATTGAATATGCGGGCAATTATACCTTTTCCCTGAGCGCACGCGAGGAACGGAAGGCCCATCAGGCTGCGGCGTACAGCAATCAACAGCAACAGATCAAGCAGACGGAACGGTTTATCGAACGGTTCCGCTATAAGGCCACAAAGGCACGGCAGGTCCAGAGCCGCATAAAGGCGCTGGAGAAGCTGGAGCGGGTAGAGATCGAAGACGATGAGAGTGGCATCCGCTTCAAATTCCCTCCCGCTCCGTCGTCCGGACGTGTGCTGATGGAATGCCGGGAGATTACCAAGGCCTACGGGTCCCTGAAGGTATTCCGGGAACTGTCGTTGACCATCGATCGTGGTGACCGGATCGCCTTCGTCGGCGTCAACGGAGCGGGAAAATCCACCCTTGCCAGAATAATCGCCGGTGTGGAACCCTTTGACACCGGGGAGCGAATGCCCGGACACAATGTCAGCGTGTCGTATTTCGCGCAACACCAGGCTGAAGACCTGGATCCGACGCTGGATGTGCTGCAGACGGTTGACGCCGTTGCCGCCGGCGACATCCGGGCCCGGCTCCGTTCACTGTTGGGCGCTTTTCTGTTCACCGGCGATGATGTGTTCAAGAAAGTCGGAGTGCTTTCTGGAGGTGAAAAAAGCCGTCTGGCTCTTGCGAAGATGCTCCTGAAGCCGGCAAATCTCATCGTGCTGGATGAACCGACAAACCATCTGGATATGCGGTCGAAGGAGGTTCTCCAGCGCGCGCTCGGAGAGTTCGACGGGAGTCTGATCGTGGTGTCACACGACCGTGATTTTCTTGACCCTCTGGTGACAAAAGTGGTAGAATTTAAGGACCTGGGAATACGCACGTATCTTGGAACGGTGAGCGACTTTCTTGAAACACGCCGGCGCGAACAGGATGCGGGAAAAGCTTCAGTGGACTTCCGGCCGCAACCCGCCGTTACAGCCGATCGCGACCGCAAACGCCGTGAAGCGGAACTCCGGCAGGAACGCTACGAGAAAACACGTCCGCTGCAAAAACGGCTCACTTCTCTGGAACAACGGATCAAGGAAGCGGAATCGACGAAGAATCTTCTGGAACAGCAGATGGCTGATCCGGAATTGTACCGCGGGCCCGATCGTATCCGCGAGATCCAGCTCTCCTACCAGACAGTCGGAGAAACGCTCCAATCCCTGTATCATCAATGGGGAGCGGTGTCGGAAGATCTCGAGCGGTGGATGACGCACTTCGATGCAGAAATACAACGGCGATGAAACGAGGAGACCTTGTCACGCTGGTTGTGGAACGCTTCGGCGCAGAAGGAAAGAGTGTTGCTCGCGTCGAAGGGTTTGTGGTATTCGTGCGCGGTGGTGTTCCCGGCGATACGCTGACAGTGCGCCTGACCCGGGTGCGGAAGAGCTTCGCTGATGCGGAGACCGTCTCCGTTCTCACACCTTCCCCCCTGCGTACCACACCCCGGTGCAGGTTCTTTGGCGTCTGTGGAGGCTGTACGTGGCAACACCTTTCGTATGAGGGGCAATGTGAATTCAAACGCCAGCAGGTGATCGATGCGCTGGAACGGATCGGCGATTTTGAAGGTGTCCGCGTGCATCCCACCATCGGTTCGGAAAACGTGTACTACTACCGGAACAAGATGGAATTCTCCTTCGGGGTGCGATGGCTGACCCAGGAAGAACTTGCCGTGATGCCCCCGGCGCATGAATCAGACTCGACAGTCGACCGGTTCGCGCTGGGGCTGCACATACCACGACGCTTCGACCGTGTACTGGACATCACCGAATGCCATCTGCAATCCCCCGCCAGCGCAGCTATCGTGAACGCGGTACGTGTCTTTGCCAGAGACCATCAGCTCTCTATCTATTCCACCACCACGCATACAGGGTACCTGCGAAACCTTGTCATCCGCGAAGCGCAGAAGACGGGTGAACGGATGGTGAACCTTGTTACCTCGGAAGAACGTCCGGCATTGATGAATGAGTTTGTACAGATGATCCTCTCCCAGTTTCCAGAGACCACCACGATTGTCAACAATATTACAACGCGCAAGTCCCAGGTCGCTCTTGGCGATCGCGAAGTAGTGCTCTACGGGTCGGGGTGGATAACGGACCGGATCGGTACGCGGACATACAGGATATCCTCCAATTCGTTCTTTCAGACGAACACCGTGCAGGCCGAACATCTGTACAACGTGGTGCGCCGGTATGCGGCCATTCAGCCACACGAGACGGTCTACGATCTCTACTCGGGCACCGGCACCATCGCCCTGCATGTCGCCGGTGATGCCGCAGCGGTAATCGGGATTGAATCGGTGGGCTCCGCAGTTGAGGATGCCCGGCAGAATGCCGAAGCCAACGGAGTCCACAATTGTACGTTTCTTCTTGGGGATCTGAAAGACCAGCTGGCCGAGATTCCCCCGGGAGTACGTCCGCAGACAAAACCGCACGTTGTGCTCTGTGATCCGCCCCGGGCGGGCATGCATCCCAATGTTGTGGAGACGCTCCGCGCCATGCATCCGGACCGTATTGTGTACGTGAGCTGCAATCCCGCAACCCAGGCCAGGGATTTGAAGATGTTGTGTGAAGACGGAACGTATCACCTGATCGAAGCACAGCCGGTCGATATGTTTCCGCACACCACGCATGTCGAGAATGTCGCAGTCCTTCTCTCCAGGGGAAACGCTTGATGCGCACGCGGATCGTATCGATTCTTACACTGTCCATGCTCCTCTCCGCAGGTGCGCCCGGGCAAACGGCCCTCAAGCAGATCCGTGCTGTGCGGACGCAGGTGAGTCCGCGGCTTGATGGTCTGCTCGATGATGCATGCTGGCGGCAGGCGCCTCCGGTGACGGATTTTGTGCAGTTTGATCCGGTGGAAGGGAGTCCGCCCACCGAACAGACCATCGTCCGGTTGCTGTATGACGATGATGCGCTGTATGTCGGGGTACTCTGTGCCGACCGGCATCCCGAGCGGATTGTGCGTCAGCTCAGCCGGCGTGATCGGTCAACAGAAGCAGACCGCTTCACCGTGATGATTGATTCGTACATGGATCGGCAGACGGCATTTGTCTTCTCCACAAACGTGTCCGGAGTACAGAGCGATGGGATCCTGTCGCAGGGTGGAAGTGTGTATGACAACAGCTGGGATGCGGTATGGACGGCGAAGACCCGCGTGGGGAAACCGGGGTGGTCTGCGGAATTTGCGATTCCCTGGAATGCCCTCCGGTTCGCCCGGGGCGCCTACCGGTGGGGCATCAATTTCCGGCGATACATCAGCCGTAAGAAGGAAGTCCTGGAATGGGTCATGGTCACACGGGGCGAACTCTACTCCATTCCGCTCTGGGGGAGGATTGATGGAATCACCGGGATCACGCCGCCCCTGCACCTCGAAGTTGCACCATATCTTTCAGCGACCCGGACAATGAATACAGGGATCGTCGGACCTGCTGCACCTTCAGGAAACACATGGGCTGTCGGGGGTGACATTAAGTATGGTGTTTCAAAAAACTTCACACTGGACGCCACCGTAAATCCGGATTTCGGACAAGTGGAGGTGGATCAGGCGGTGTTGAATCTCACTGTTTTTGAGACACGCTACCCGGAGAAACGGCCGTTCTTTGTGGAAGGTGCGCAGATGTTCACCTTCGGGGCAAGTGTGGACAATACTCCGCTCACCCTGTTTTTCTCGCGACGTCTGGGAAGGCAGCCTCGTTCTGCCTCGTCCGTGGCGCATACAAAGGGGGGGTGGGGGGGAACGAGTCTTGAACAGAATCCACAGGTAACAACAATTCTGGGTGCGGCAAAAGTCACCGGGCGCACGGCAGGCGGATTGTCCATCGCAGCTCTTGCCTCTGCAACGGACGAAGAATATGCGCTCTTCCGAGGGAACGATGGATCAACCTACCGGAGCCGTACGGAACCTCGTGCATCGTACAATGTTATGAGGCTCAAACAGGAATGGAAAAACGGCAGCTGGTGGGGTGGTATGGCCACATTTACAGCGCTTCAGGGCAACAATCCTGTGTTCTCCGGTGGATCCGACTGGAACCTGCGGATGCTGGGCGGCCGGTACACAATGGATGGCTATCTTGCGGGGACCCAGGAAGGACGCGTCGGCGGCAGTGCGGGACGTCTTCTGTTCTCACGCATCAGTGAAGAACACTGGTTTCCGACCGTATCGTATGATTTCTACTCACCAAAGTTTGAACCGAATGACATCGGCTTTTTCGCCCAACCCCATGATCACGGCGGTTATGGACAGCTTGTGTACAGGGAGAACGCATCCACCGGCCCGTTTCTACGCTACTACTTTGCATTAAACCCCGAGGCCCGCTGGAATTGGGACGGTGCACGAACCCACACACTGGTCCGCACTGAAGCAATCGTGGAATTCCGAAATTTCTGGGAAACGACGCTGTCATACCTCCGTTCGTTCCCGGCGTATGATGATGAAGAGAAGGGAATTCTGGGCCTGTATCGGCGTCCTGGAGGTCACACGGGTACGGTGAAGGTGCAGACCGACGACCGTCATATGATCTCCGCATCTTTGCTCGCCGGCTATGAGCGAGATGATCTCCGAAAATCGACGCTCCTGAGTCAGATTGCGGTAACCTACCGCCCATCATCGTGGATGGAGGTGAGTCCGGTCGTGTATTATCAGCGAACCCGCGGCGAGGAAGCGTGGATCTACCCTGACGCAAACATCCTTGACGTGGCCGTCTCTCCCCGGCCCTTCAGCGTATTCGGCGACAGGGACGTAGAGTTGCTGGATCTGTCAGTGCGGGGCATCGTAACATTTACGCGAACGCTCAGTCTGCAGTTTTTCACGCAAGTGTTCTGGGCGCGTGGTACGTACACGGGATTCCGGCGCCTGGTAAACCCCGGCTCATTAGCGCCGTATGACTATGAAGCACACCCGTCATTCTATAATCATGATTTTAACAGTGTCACCTTTAATGCGAACGTCCTGCTGCGCTGGGAATATCTTCCCGGCAGCACGCTCTATCTGGTGTGGACGCAGGAACGTGAGGGGGACACCGGGGTCTACAGGCAGGGAGTACGGGAGAGGGTTGGGGATGTGTTCCGTCTTCCGCGGGAAGATGTGGTGATGGTGAAGGGAACGTACTGGTTCTCGTTCTGAAGCACCGGGAAAGAGAATGTCCGTTATATCAACGTGCGATTAAAGAAGTCCACGATACGTCCGAAATACTCTTCGCCCCCCACGTCAGCCATATCGTTGTGTCGTGCCCCTTCGATAAGCCAGAATTCCTTCGGTTCATTGGCGTTTTCATAGACACGTTTTGAATAGCTTGCCTTGATCAGATTGTCGGCGGTACCGTGGAGGAAGAAGATGGGAACGTGCACGTCACAAACGGCCTCAAGGGGGGAGACCGCTGATGCTTTAAAATGTGCGATTTGTTCCGACCGTTTGATTACGATATTACGCAGGTAGTGCCAGGGGAGTTTGATCATCCGCTTCTGATATTCGTCGTACACCGTCCGCAGTGTTGCAAAGCCGCTTTCTGCAACGATGCTCGCCACGCGTGAATCCAGGGCTGCCACCTGAATGGCCACGGCGGCCCCCATGGAGCTTCCCAGGAGTCCGATCTTACCCACTTCCAGATCCTTCCGTGCAAGCAGCACATTGATAATTGTCGAGGTATCGTGTTTTTCATAGAAACCGTACGTACAATACCGGCCGCCGCTGTCGCCGTGGCGGCGGGAGTCGTACAGGAAGACGTGATACCCCGCATCGTGAAGGTGTTTGGCAGCCGGGAGGCCAACAATCATACATTCGCTGACGCCATGCAGGACAATAACAGTTCCGCGCGCTGGTCCTTCAGCCTTGATCAACCAGCAGTGAAGATCAATACCCTCGGCTGTCTTCAGGGTAAGCTCCTCGTGCCGGAGCCCCAGATCGGAGGGATGCAGGATATTCGTAATCCGTTTGTAGTAGTTGTATGTGCGGCGATGCGGTTGCAAGAGCATCACCGGCCCGATGACCAGCAGCACGGTGGAAATGAACACCATGAAGAGGACAATAAAAATCAGTATGACAGCCAGAATTGTCATGGATCAATATACGTACCCTCGCTTCACGAAGCAATAAACTCTTTGCATCTGCAGGGTCAACTTCGTATGTTGAGCAGCGATGAGTACGAACGGCAGCAAACACCCCCGCCGGGTTGCGATTGTGCACGAGTGGTTCACCTCCATGCGTGGCGGTGAAAAGTGTGTGGAAGCCCTCTGTGAGGTGTTCCCCGAGGCAACCCTCTTCGTTCTGCTGCACAACGAGGGTTCGGTTTCACCGATTATCGAGCGGATGCCAATCCGCACATCGTGGATTCAGCGTCTTCCGTTCGCTGCAGAACGGTATCGTCATTACCTCCCCCTTTTTCCAGCCGCTGTCCGCTCGTTTTCCCTGAACGACTATGACCTTGTTATCAGCTCACATCATTGTGTGGCGAAGGGCGTTGTGACAGCTCCGGGCACGTTGCATGTGTGCTATTGTTATACACCGATGCGGTATATCTGGACCCAGTACGACGAGTACTTCGGTCCGGAGCGCGCAGGCCTGCTCACCAGGATGGGGATGCGGCTCGTACGACCACACCTGCGTGCCTGGGACGTCAAGACCGCAACCCATCCGCATCATTTTGTCGCCATATCCGAGAACGTGCGCCAGCGTATTCGTACGATCTACAGCCGGGAGTCGGATGTCATCTATCCTCCGGTGGAAACCGAGGCGCTGGGAGTATCCACACGGGACGAGAAGTTCGCGCTCATCGTAAGCGCACTGGTGCCGTACAAACGTGTTGACCTCGCGGTGGAGGCCTTTCAACGATTGGGAAGGCGACTGGTGGTCATCGGCGACGGACCTGATCTCCCGCGGCTGCGCACCATGGGCGGCGCCGGGGTGGAGTTCCTCGGATGGCAGTCTGACGACGTGGTCAGAGATCACTATGCGCGATGTTCCTGTGTGATCTTTCCGGGAGAAGAGGACTTCGGGATTGTTCCGGTTGAAGCAATGGCCTGCGGAAAACCTGTGATTGCCTATGCGCGTGGCGGTGCGCTCGAGACGGTGCTGGAGACGCCAACGGTGCGCACGGGAGTTCTGTTCGACGAGCAGACCCCGGACGCGCTGGCTGCTGCGGTTGAAGAGGCGGACCGTATTCGCTTTGACCCCGGGGCACTTCGCACGTTTGCCCTGCGTTTTGACCGTTCAGTGTACAAGCAGCGGATGGAACGGTATATTCTCCAGCGGTGGCAGGAATTTTCAGCCGGTTCACCGCAACCGTAAGTCCGGAAAGATGTTACCGGAATCGGCGCGTTGACTTTCGGACACCGTTTTTGTATCTTTATATTCCATATTTGCAGAAGGGGTATGGCAGGGCAGGAAGCAAAGCGAACACATTCGGCGCGGCGGTTCGATATCGTCATCGTTCCCTCGGACGAGCGAGGCAAACCACTTCGCTATCAGACGGGATGGTGGAAGATTGGAGCGCTGGCGGCGGGGGGAGTGTTGGGCATTGTTGCCATCACGCTCGCCGTTCTGATGTTCACGCCTGTGATGATGGTATTGCCGATTCCTATCCCGGCACTGGAAGCCAGGTACGGACGAGAGCTTATCGAAACGCAGCAAGAGTTGCATGCCCTGGCAGAGGATGTGATCCTTCTGCGTGACTACAACACACAGCTGCGCCGGGCAATGGGGCAGGAGAGTGACAAAGGAAGAGGGGTTGACGGTAAGAACGCGGATGCTGTACAGACGCAGATGGTTCCACCACCACCCGACGTGCGCGGACAACCTACAAGGGTGAAGCCGACCCCCCGTTCCATGGATGCAGGTCAGGCCTACGAACAGCATCTGCCCACCGTTGCGGCGGCAAACGTACCGTCCAGATCTGCTCCTCTGGAACTCCCCCTGCTTCTTCCTGTAGAAGGTTATGTCTCCCAGGGCTTCGATCTGCCCCGGTTGCATCTCGGAATCGATATCGCGTCAAAACGGGGTTCACCCGTCCAGGCGCCGGCCGATGGATATGTCGTCTACACAGGTTGGACGTATGAAGACGGAAACACACTTGTGATTGCACACGGTTCGGGGTTCCTGACCGTGTACAAACACAATCAGACAATTCTCAAAACGATTGCCAGTTCGGTACGGCGCGGTGAGGTGATCGCGCTGTTGGGTACTTCGGGGCGGACGAGTCAGGGACCGCACCTGCATTTTGAGGTATGGAAAGACGGAATCCCCAGGGATCCGCATGAGCTCTTGCTGACGCCCGCACGAATCCAGTGAAACGTCGGGCAGTACTCCACGACGTCGGAGTACGGCAAGGGTCGATCGCACACGGTAGAGATGAGGAGCATCATGGCAGACAAACAATCCAGCAGTGAACTAAGCCTTGTCGGGACGGGAACCGTGGTGGAAGGTAAAATCAAGACCGAAGGGAGTATCCGGATTGACGGAAAACTTATCGGTGATCTTGCCTCAAAAGCAAACGTTGCGGTTGGCTTGAGTGGCACGGTCGAGGGAAATCTCAGCGGCAAGAATGTATCGCTCGCCGGAAAAGTGGTGGGCACGGTTGCTGCATCAGATAAACTGGTCCTTGAACCAAAATCTGTCGTCAAGGGTGATATCAGGGCTACCCGACTGGTGGTGGATGAGGGGGCTGTGTTCGACGGCCAATGCCTCATGAATCCGGCTTCGTCCCCTGCTAAGCCTGACGGGAAACGCGATACGTGACCCATGTCCGATCCCGGCAATGCGAAAGGTGGACCCGGGAACTGGCGCAGCGAACTCGGTCCGTTCCTGACGATGGGCATGGAGCTCGCCTTTGCCGTCGTGGGGATGTTCTTTGTCGGGCGCTGGATCGACACCTGGCTGGAAATTACTCCGTGGGGGATGTACGGCGGACTGCTTCTGGGTGTGGTGGGAGGGTTTCTCCGTTTCTTCCGGCGGGCAATGTCCATGGGCAGCAGCGGCCAACAGAAACGGGAGCGGTAACGTGAAGGTGATGCGACAATTTGCCCTGGCGGTGGGCCTCGTGTTTGCCGTCAGCATCCTCTGCGCCGCGTATCCGATGCTCCGGTATGCCTCCGATGAGGTTCTGATTGCGGCACTGACGGGGGCTGTGTTAAGTACGGTCAACGTGCTGGTAGGGTTTCTTGCCATTCAGTTGACGCTTCACAGATCCTATACGACTTTTTTGAAGGCGGTGCTGGGGGGAATGGGCGTGCGCATGGCAGGGATGCTGGGATTGTTACTGCTGCTCATCCTGGTCGCGCGCATGCATGCGGTGGCATTGACGGTATCCGTCATCGCATACTCACTCGTGTATCTTGTACTGGAGATTGTCTTTATCCAGAAAATGGTCCAGGTTAAGAATCAAGGATAGGTCAGCGTGCCTTTTATCGGATCCCCCGTTGCTTCTGACTCTCTGCATCTCGCTCATCCCGGCGAGTCCAATCTTTTCGCAGAGCTGCTGCACCACGTCCAGGATTCCCGCGAGCTGGACACGCCGTTCGGACACATAACCCTCCCGGTTCTGCCGTCGTTCACGGTCGGGGGCGTGACGTTCGACATGTCGCTCTCGAAGCATGTGGTGTTTCTCTGGGTTGCAGCGCTCCTGCTCTGTCTGGTAGCGGCTCTGGTGGCGCGGAAGAATTCACGCCGGGAGGTTCCGCGGGGATTCGGAAACCTCGTGGAAGTGTTCATTGTCTTCGTCCGCGACGAGATCGTCCTGCCGAATATGGGAACGGCCGGGCTCAAGTATCTTCCGTACCTGCTGACAACGTTCTTCTACATTCTGCTGATGAACCTTCTTGGATTGATTCCGTACGGGGCATCGGCGACAGGGAATGTGAATGTGACGGCCGGACTGGCACTCATCGCCTTTGTGATGATACAGGTTTCCGGAATCCGCGCTCAGGGGGTGAAACATTATCTTGCGCACCTCACGGGCGGGGTGCACTGGTCGCTCTGGCCGATCATGGTTCCCATCGAGATACTCGGGCTGTTCACAAAACCTTTTGCCCTGTGCATCCGGTTGTTTGCGAACATGACCGGCGGACACATTGTGCTCGTTTCCCTGATCGGGCTGATTTTCATCTTCCGGTCATACATCATTGCGGTTGCTCCGGCAGGATTTGTCGTTGCGATCAATTTCCTGGAGATCTTTGTAGCGGTTTTGCAGGCGTACATTTTTACCATGTTAACAGCGTTGTTTATGGGCCTGGGCATGCAAGCGGAAGGGCATGGAGAAGCGGAAGGCCACGGGCATTGATCGAACACTCATCATTTCATTCTCTGGAGGAATAATATGGAACCCACCGCATTCGGTTACCTGGCAGCAGGCCTCGGCGCCGCGCTCACTGTTATCGGTGCAGGGCTTGGGATCGGCAAGCTTGCCGCCGCAGCAATGGAAGCCAGCGGCCGGCAACCTGAAGTCGCCGGACAGGTCCGGACCTCAATGCTGATCGCCGCCGCACTGATTGAAGGCGCGACATTCTTTGCTCTTGCAATCTGCATCATTCTTGCCACAAAGTAACCGGGAACGGAACGACCGATGCTCGATATTAATCCTGGACTCATTCTCTGGACGATCATCACCTTTGTGATCGTTCTGGTGATTCTGCGCGTCACAGCCTGGAAGCCGATGCTGGCCGCCCTTGCGACGCGCGAAGACAAGATTCGCTCTTCACTTCAGGAAGCCCGGGAAGCGCAGGAACAGGGCCGGGCGCTCCTTGAAGAAAACCGCAAACAGCTGGCACTTGCCGAAGAGCAGTCGCAACGGATCATCAAGGAGGGGCGCGATTTGGGAGAGCGGCTGAAAGCCGAGATTCTGGAAAAAGCCAATTCCTCGGCCAGGCATGCTATCGCGCAAGCCCACGAGGAAATTCAACGGGAAAAGGAGAGCGCGCTGACACAGCTTCGGACCGAGGTTGCAGATCTGGCGATCCTTGCCGCGGGCAAGATTCTTGATGCAAATCTGGACACGGCAAAACAGCGCGCGCTGGTGGACGCCGTGATCCGCGACATCAATAAAGGATAAGAGCAGATGCGCTCCACCCGTGTGGCCCGACGATATGCACAGGCACTTATGACCACCGCCGAAGAACTCCGGGTCCTCGACGCGACGGCCGCTGATGTTGAAATGATCGGCAGCATCGTTCACAGCTCCCGGGAGTTCCGTCTCTTCCTCAACAGCCCTGTCGTATCCATCCCGCGCAAAAAAGCAGTACTGCACGAGTTGTTCGGCACGCAGGTGAGTCCGGCCACGCTGTCGTTTCTTGATCTGATTGTAAAAAAACAACGTGAGCAGTTGTTGCCCGAAATTGTAGAACAGTTCGTGGCCCTGCGTGATACCAGAATGGGGATCGTGCAGGTAGAAGTTATCACTGCGGTGGAATTGCTGCCCCAGCAGGTGCGCGCGCTGCAGAACGAACTGGAAGGACAAACCGGAAAAAGCGTCCGGTTACATATGGTGTCCGATCCCTCCATCCGCGGCGGTCTGGTGGTGCGTATCGGCGATACTGTTCTGAATGCAAGCCTGACGCACCAGCTTGAGCGCTTGCGGGAACGATTTGTCCGGGGAGCATCGCTCCCCCACTGAGAATGATCATCTGAAGGACCTGGCAATGGCTGAAGTACGACCGGAAGAAGTATCCGCCATCCTGCGCAAACAACTGGCGGGATTCGAAAAAGAGGTTGATGTCTACGATGTTGGCACGGTCCTGCAGGTGGGCGACGGTGTCGCGCGCGTGTACGGGCTTACCAAAGCCCTGATGAGCGAACTCATCGAATTTCCCCACGGCGTGTTCGGTATGGTGCTGAATCTCGAAGAGGACAATGTCGGGTGTATGCTGTTCGGTGAAGTCAGTAAGATCAAGGAAGGTGATACGGTCAAACGGACCGGTCGTGTGGCCTCCCTGCCGGTGGGAGAACAGATGCTCGGACGCGTGATCAACGCGCTGGGTTTTCCTGCCGACGGCCGCGGACCAATCCACACCGAAACATATATGCCGATCGAGCGCAAGGCCCTCGGCGTCATCCAGCGCCAGCCTGTAAAAGAACCACTGCAAACCGGTATCAAAGCAGTGGACGGTATGATCCCGATTGGCCGCGGGCAGCGTGAGCTGATCATCGGCGACCGGCAGACGGGAAAAACCGCAGTCGCGCTTGACGCGATCATCAACCAGCGTTATACCCATACTCCGGAAGCAAAAGAGCAGGGGATCCAACCGGTCTACTGTATTTACGTTGCCATCGGGCAGAAGAGTTCAACGGTTGCGCAGGTCGTGGACAAGCTCCAGCAGGAGGGGGCGATGGCATTCACGGCGGTGATTGCCGCGACCGCCGCAGATCCTGCGTCCATGCAGTATCTTGCCCCCTATGCCGGTGCCACGCTGGGCGAGTACTTCCGCGATAGTGGCCGGCATGCACTCGTTGTGTATGACGATCTCACAAAACAGGCCCAGGCCTATCGCCAGGTTTCTCTTCTCCTGCGGCGGCCGCCAGGACGCGAAGCATATCCGGGTGATGTCTTTTACCTCCATTCCCGCCTCCTCGAACGGTCCAGCAAGCTCAGCAACGAACTCGGCGGAGGCAGTCTCACCGCCTTCCCGGTCATTGAAACTCAGGCCGGCGACGTCTCGGCGTATATCCCCACGAACGTGATTTCCATTACAGACGGACAGATTTATCTCGAGCCGGGTATGTTTAACGCCGGCATCCGTCCGGCTATCAACGTCGGAATTTCCGTCTCCCGCGTCGGCGGAAGCGCTCAAATCAAAGCGATGCGCAAAGTTGCAGGACGTCTGCGCCTTGAACTTGCACAATATGCGGAGCTGGAGGCGTTTGCAAAATTCGGATCCGATCTGGACAAGTCTACTCTTGCTCAGCTCCGTCGCGGTTCGCGGCTGGTGGAGTTGCTGAAGCAGGGACAGTATGTGCCGATGCCGGTGGAAAAGCAGGTTGTGAGCATCTTTGCCGGCACGAGCGGATTTCTGGATGAGATCCCGCTGGATCAGGTGTTGCGGTTCGAGCACGACCTGCTGGAATTGATGGAGCTTAAACACGCCGCGCTGATGAAGGAGATTGCGACGAAAAAAGATCTCTCGGAAACCCTCACCTCTTCGTTAACGACCGTTCTGACAGAATTTACGGCATCCTTCAAGGCGTCGGCGAAGGTATAAGGGAACCCAGACACCATGGCTACATTGCGAGATGTCAGGAACCGCATCAGCGGTGTCAAGAAGACGCAAAAGATCACCAAGGCGATGAAGATGGTGGCTGCGTCTAAGCTCCGCCGTGCACAAGCGGCCGTGTTCGGGGCCCGTCCCTATGCCCGCGGGATGAAAGAACTCCTGCAGCATCTGCTGCCCTCCATCGAACCGGGATCCGAGCCCCTTGTCACGGTACGCCCGTTACGCACGCTGGGGCTTGTGGTGGTCACTTCCGACCGGGGGATGTGCGGGGCATTTAATGCAAATATTTTACGGGCGGCCCAGGCACATATGGCCGCCGTAATGCCGGATTTCCGTACCACTTCATCAGTCCGGCTTTTCCTCATCGGAAAGAAGTCGAGCGACTTCTTTTCGAAACAACAACTTCCGATTGCGGCCAAACACCCCGGTTTTTTTAGTCATTTGAACTATGCAGAGGCCAAAGCCGTTGCCAGTGAAGTCCTTGACCTATTCCTGCGGGGGGAAATCGACCGGGTTGATGTAATCTATAACGAGTTTAAGTCTGCCGCCCAGCAACGTCTGGTTGTTGATCAATTCCTGCCGATTGTCCCGGAGGCTTCCCCTGCCGGAGTGGAGTCCAAGCATGCCGATCACATCTACGAGCCATCCCAGAAAGCCATTATTAGAGCCCTTCTTCCCCGTTTTTTGAATTTTACAATCTGGCGTATCCTCCTGGAGTCCAATGCTTCCGAGCAGGGCGCGCGGATGGCAGCCATGGAAAACGCAACGGAAAACGCAAGGGAAATGATCGAAACTCTTCAACTGCAGTACAATAAAGCCCGCCAGACTGCCATTACGAAAGAACTGCTCGAAGTCGTATCAGGCGCGGAAGCCCAGAAAGTTGCCAGCTAATATCGGTACGATCCCCGCTGGCTGACCGGCGGTGCAGGTTGCATACATTCCCCTTTTTCCTTATCTTACCTATCCTTGGCACAAAACCGCCTGTTTGAGCGGTTAATTGGTTTTTGGATGACCTATGTTTGAAGATCTTAGCAGAAAACTTGATGATGTCCTGAAGCGGCTTCGCGGACAGGGCAAAATCTCCGAAGCGAATGTTGCGGAGACCCTCCGTGAGGTACGCCGGGTTCTCCTTGACGCCGACGTTAATTACAAGGTTGCACGTCAGTTTGTCGACGATGTCTTGCGTCGGGCGGTCGGTCAGGATGTACTCCACAGCATTACTCCCGGCCAGCTTATCATCAAGATTATTCATGACGAATTGATCCGTGTCCTGGGAAGCCAGCATATCGGAATCACGTTCTCGCCCATGCCACCTACGGTTGTTATGGTTGCAGGGCTGCAGGGTTCTGGAAAGACGACATTTTGTGCGAAACTGGCACTGCACCTGAAAGGTCAGGGACGGTTTCCGTTGTTGGTTGCCGCGGACGTTCATCGTCCGGCCGCGATTGACCAACTGCAGGTGCTGGGGAAGCAGGTGGGGATCCCGGTCTTTGCTGATCGTGAGGCCGGGGCAGTCCGGGTGGCAGAACAGGCCGTTGAGCACGCCCGTCAGAATGCACGGGATGTCGTGATCGTGGACACGGCCGGTCGACTGCATGTGGACGAAGACATGATGCGGGAAGCGGAAGCCGTACGAACCGCGATCCAACCGCACGAGATTTTGTTCGTGGTAGATGCCATGACAGGGCAGGATGCGGTCAATACCGCCATGGCATTCCATCAGCGGTTGCGGTATGACGGTGCGGTTCTGACCAAAATGGATGGTGACGCACGCGGTGGCGCCGCCATCTCCATGCGTGCGACGACAGGCGTGCCGATCAAGTTTATCGGCACCGGCGAGAAGCCGGATGCGCTCGAAAAATTCCACCCCGAACGCCTTGCGTCCCGTATCCTCGGCATGGGCGATATCGTGACCCTGGTGGAGAAGGCGCAGGAAAGTCTTGACGAAAACAAAGCGGTTCAGCTCGAGGCAAAACTCCGCAAGTCGCAGTTTACGCTCGAAGACTTCCTTGACCAGCTGCAGGAAGTAAAAAAGATGGGTCCGCTCAATCAGGTGCTGGGTATGTTGCCCGGGATGCACCGGCTGCCGGAGAACGCGAGTGTGGACGAAAAAGCGCTTGTGCGGATTGAGGCGATGATCCAGTCCATGACACTGGAAGAGCGTCGGCGTCCGCAGCTCCTGAACGGGAGCCGGCGGAAGAGAATAGCGCAGGGGAGCGGTTGTACGGTGCAGGATTTGAACAAACTGATGAAGCAATATGAGCAGATGCAGCGGATGATGAAGACCTTCAGCAAGGGTGGGAAGTTCGGCCGGATGGCCAAAGGGATGCGTATTCAATCATAGTAGCAGATTAAAGGAGAACCACGGTGGCAGTACGATTGCGTTTGCGGCGAATCGGCAAGAAAAAAATGCCGATGTATCAGATTGTGGCGGCTGATTCGCGCACGGCCCGGAACGGCCGCTTTCTCGAAGTTGTTGGAAGATATGAACCCCAACGCGAACCGCTGGTGATCGAAACAAAAGAGACCCGAGTGTTCCACTGGCTGAAGAACGGTGCGCGGCCAACCGATACGGTCCGCAGCCTCTTCCAGCGAAATGGCCTCTGGCTCAAATGGGATCTTACCAGGCGCGGCAAGGACGACACTACCATTGCCGCCGCGATGGAGAAATGGCAGCTTGCTCAGGCTGATCGCGTCCTCCGTGATGCGGAACGTAAAGCCCGGCGGGCGGCCGCAAGGCGGAAAGCGGCAAAGAGCGCCACAAAGGAAGGCGAGCCGGTACCAGCTCCGGCAACGGAAGTGGCACCTTCCTGAGTACAATGAGCGGCGCTCTGCAGGACAAGATGGTACGGTGAAGAATCAGGCGCAATGCCTGAGGGACCCGGGGGGAGGGAACAACTGACGAGGGTTGTTAGTGCACGGAAGAGTCCCATGGAGGGTTGATGGAAGAGTTCCTTGAATTTGTCGCCAGGCGACTCGTGGAGCAGCCGGACGGTGTAACCGTCCACCGGGAAGAAAAAGACGATAAAATCGTCTATCGCCTGGAAGTGGCAGAACCGGATATCGGCAAGGTGATCGGGCGAAACGGAAGAACGGCCCAGGCCCTCCGAGTCCTGCTCGCTGCCGTCGCTGCTCGTGAAGGAAAACGCGCCATTCTGGAAATCGTGGATTGAGTCCTGCTGTTCGTGAATTACTTGCTGTCGGACGTATCGTCAAGGCCTTCGGTATCCGGGGTGACGTGATTGTGCGGCCGATGACTGATAATCCGGACCGTTTCCGGACACTAAAGCACGTGTTTCTCGGTCGGCATGAAGATGTGGTGCGGCAGGCCGACACACCGGCTGAACAAACCACGATTGAGTATGTGCATATTGATGCGCGTGGCGTGCGGCTCCGGTTGAGTTCAATTCCCGACCGCACAGCCGCAGAACGTAGTGTAGGCCTGCTCCTGCTGATTGCACAGACTGACCGGGTCCATCTTGAGGAAGGCCGGTACTTCGTACACGAGTTGGTCGGCCTTACCGTCGTGAACGAAGGTGGTGAAACGCTGGGCATCCTGGCCGAAGTTATGCGGATGCCTGCCCATGATGTGTATGTGGTCCGGACGGAAGAACATGAGTTTATGATACCTGCCGTCAGCGAGTTTGTGCGTGCCGTGGATATGGGCGCGCGGACCATGACGGTGAGACTTATCGACGGAATGCTGGGTTGATGCGGATCGATGTGGTGACGGGTTTTCCCCGGCTTGTGGAAGGACCGCTGGGGGAAAGTATGATAAAACGTGCGCAGGATCTGGGCCTCGCACAGATCGTCGTTCATGATTTACGGCATTTTACAGCTGACCGCCATCATACCATCGACGACACCCCCTTCGGCGGAGGGGCGGGGATGGTGCTGAAACCCGAGCCGGTGTTCGCCTGTATCGAACACCTGCAGGCAGAACGACACTACGATGCGGTGGTGTACCTGACGGCCGATGGCGAACCGCTTACACAGCCGCTGGCCAATGAGCTTTCGCTGCACACCAGTCTGGTGTTGCTCTGCGGACACTACAAGGGAGTTGATGACCGTATCCGCCAGCAGCTTGTAACGCGTGAAATATCGATTGGCGATTATGTCCTGACAGGCGGTGAACTTCCGGCCCTGGTTCTGATCGACGCGATGGTGCGGTTGCTTCCGGGTGTGTTGCATGATGGTACCTCACTCCTGAACGATTCATTTCAGGATGGTCTGCTGGATGCGCCGCAATATACACGGCCTGCTGAATTCCGGAACATGCGGGTCCCCGATGTCCTGTTATCGGGAAACCACGAAGAGATTGACCGCTGGCGGCAGGATCAACGGCTCCAGCGTACCCGGCAGCGACGGATGGATTTGTTGAATGAATACTGACACATTTTTCCCTTAGGAGACGATGATGGACAAGATCAAGCTTGTTGAAGCCACGCAGCTGAAGACCGGGATTCCGGACTTTGGACCGGGCGACACGATCAACGTGCACGTGCGCGTGGTCGAAGGTGACAAAGAACGCGTTCAGCAATTTCAGGGGGTGGTACTCGCCCGCCGCGGTGCAGGGATGAATGCCACCTTCACGGTCCGCAAGATCTCCGACGGTATCGGTGTGGAAAGGATTTTCCCGCTGCACTCCCCCCGCATCGCGAAAATTGATCGGGTAAAACAAGGGTCAGTGCGACGTGCGAAACTCTACTATTTGCGCGAGCTGGCCAGCAAAGCTATCCGACAGAAGACCAACGCCTGACCATCGTCGTGTGTGTGAAACGCGGTAGCTCATGACTTCCCCCCGCCGCCTTGGCGTCCCTCAGGACTTCTACTGTACGCCACTTGTTGCGTATCTGGCGGAACAGGACCTTTTCACGCGTCACCGCGACGTCACTGCCCGCCTTGCCCTGCAACTGCGTGAGCGCAAACTGGATGCGGCATTCCTTTCGCCGATAGACTATGGCCGTGAAAGTTCGGCGTACGAAATCGTTCCCGCTATCGGCATCAGCTCCGCGCAGGGCACCGGGACGGTATCTCTCATCTTCCGCGACGACCATTTACGGACCGTATCAACGGTGGGTGTGGATCCATCGTCTTCGGCAGAGATCGTGCTTGCAAAGATCATTCTGGCGGAACACTACGGACTGGAACCGAAATTTGTGCCCGCGTCCGGACCGGTCGAACAGATCCTGTTGGAAACGGACGCTGTGGTGCTGGTTGGAGACCTTTCCTTGCGTGAAGTGGACCGCCATCCCAATCGTATCGATCTTGTGGACGCCTGGGCCGAAATGACAAACTTACCGTATGTCCACGGTGTCTGGTGTGCACATCACGGAATCCTGACGCCGGCTCATGTCCAGTTTCTGCAGGTTGCGGCGGGCAAAGGAATCGTTTCACTCGATTCGCTTGCAGCGGAAATTCCACAGCAGCGTTTTCCCTCTCTGGGTCGTGCGCTTCTGGCGGACTATCTGCATGCTTTTTCCTACACGCTTACGGACCATGACCTCGATGGCTTTCAGGAGTTCCTGCGCTTCGCCTACTATCACGGGGTTTTACCGGACGTTGGTGATCTGCATTTTTTCACGGACCCTTCTCCGGATACGCCGGACGGGAACCCAATCACTGCGCGTTGAATCTTTCGGAAAAGATGGGTAGATTGACCGCATGCTCAAGTCGCTGCTGATCAAGAACTACGCCCTCATCGAAGAGCTGAGCGTACCCCTCACCAGCGGTCTTGTGATCATCACCGGCGAAACCGGCGCAGGCAAGTCGATCATCATTGACGCCCTCGGCCTCGTGCTCGGCGAACGTGCCAGTACCGAAGCGGTGCGGACCGGAGCCGACAAGACCGTTGTGGAAGCTGTCTTCGATTGCACCGGCAATCCCAAGGTCACCGCCCTCCTTCATGCGAACGATCTGGATACGGCGGATGAATTGATCGTCCGCCGCGAAGTGTCTGTCAAAGGCCAGAGCCGCTGTTTCCTGAATGATTCCCCGGTAACACTTTCCCTGCTCAAACAGGTTGGCGAGTTGCTCGTGGACCTGCACGGTCAGCATGAACACCAGTCGCTTCTGCGCGTCGACACCCATGGTGCGATGGTGGATGATTTCGGGGGACTGGAGGGGATGGTGCAGGAATACCGGGCGATGTTCCAGCGGCTCAAAGCAGCAATCACGGAACTTGAAACCCTCCGTGCAAAAGAGCACCAGCTTCGTGAACGGAGGGAATTCTCCCTCTTCCAGGCGCAGGAAATTGACGCCGTGGCTCCGCTGCCCGGGGAAGAGGATCGACTTGAGACCGATCTCCGGATTCTTGAGAATAGCGAACGCCTGTACGCGGCGACAGGCGAGCTCTACACACAGCTGTATGAGAGCGAGCGGTCCGCACATGACGTGCTGGTGATCGCCAGGAATCAGCTGCATGCCCTGGCGGCGATTGATCCTCAGTTTGCCGATGCCGCGCGTGAATGCTCCTCGGCTGAAGCGATTGTCAATGAACTGGCGAAGTTTATCCAGGCCTACAATGCGCGCGTGGAATTTGCGCCGGAGCGACTCGAGGCCTTACGCGAACGGCTGGGCCGGGTCTCATTCCTGAAAAAGAAGTACGGCGGGTCCGTCGAAAGTATCCTCAGCCATCGCGAGGCCCTCCGGGAGGAACTTGAGCTTTCGGAGAATTTTGAGGAAGTGATCAGCACGTTGCGGGCCGAGGTGGATTCCCAGCGGCAACTGTGCGGGATGCAGGCTGAACGGATATCGGTAAAACGCCACGAGGTGGCAAAAAAGATAGACAAAGCCATCGTACAGGAACTGGCAAGACTCGGCATTGTCAACGCGCGGTTCAGCACGCGCATCACCCAGGATGGTGTTTCAACAAAGGGCAACACTGCGGGTCAGCTGCCGCCCGACGGGGTGGTGCGGGGGAAAACGGTGGTCCGGCTGAATACGCGGGGCTACGATCATGTGGAATTTTATGTGGCGACAAACCCCGGTGAAGAAGAAAAGCCCCTCACCAAAGTTGCATCCGGCGGCGAGGTGTCGCGTATCATGCTCGCACTCAAGAGTATTCTGGCAAAAAGTGATCGCCTCCCGGTGCTGATCTTCGATGAAATTGATGTCGGGGTCAGCGGGCGCATTGCACAAGCCGTCGGGGCAAGCATGAAAACCCTGGCCGGGTTTCACCAGGTTATCGCGATTACCCATCTCCCGCAAATCGCAGGATTTGCCGACGCACACTTTGTGGTCACCAAAGAGGAACTTCACGGACGCGCTCTTACATCGCTCCGCCGGCTTACGCTGGAAGAGCAGGTCGAGGAAGTTGCCCGCCTGATGAGCGGTGCTCAGGTAACTGATGCCGGTCTTACCGGCGCGCGTGAACTCATGGGACTCCGATAATGCCCCTTGTCATCTACAATACGCTTACCCGTTCGTTAGAGCCGTTTCGTCCGATCGAAGAAAATCTCGTCCGTATGTATGTCTGCGGACCGACCGTGTATGGCGATTCCCATCTCGGTCATGCCAAAAGTTACGTGTCCTTTGATGTCATCGTTCGCTATCTGCGGTCCCTCGGGTATACGGTGCTGTATGTACAGAACATTACGGATGTGGGTCACCTGACCGATGATGCCGACGAGGGAGACGATAAACTGCTCAAACAGGCACGTCTTGACCGGATGCATCCCATGCAGGTGGCAGAGCGATATACCAGGAGCTATTTTGAGGACATGGACGCCCTCCGGGTTCTCCGACCGGACATCTCGCCCCGCGCCACCGGACATATCACCGAGCAGATCGATCTGGTGAAAGAACTGCTCGCCTGCGGGCTTGCCTATGAAGCGAATGGCTCGGTCTATTTTAGCGTGCACAAATTTGCCGGCTATGGAAAACTTTCCCGACGCGCACTCGATGATATGAGTTCCGGGGTCCGCATCGACGTAAAATCCGAGAAACGCCATCCAGCTGACTTTGCCCTCTGGAAAAGGGCAGAGTCAGGCCACATCATGCGATGGACCAGTCCCTGGGGCGAGGGCTTTCCCGGATGGCACCTGGAATGCTCGGCCATGTCCATGAAGTACCTCGGGCAGAGTTTTGATATTCATGGGGGCGGACTCGATAATCAGTTCCCACACCATGAATGCGAGATCGCGCAGAGTGAGGGCGTGACGGGAAAACCGTTTGTGAAATACTGGCTGCACAACAATATGGTCACGGTCGAAGGTCGAAAGATGGGCAAGTCACTGGGTAACTTCATCACCCTGAAGGACGCATTTGCCCGATGGTCGGCCCCGGTGGTCCGGTTCTTCATTCTCCAGAGTCACTACCGCAGCACGCTTGATTTTAGCGCAGACGCCGTCGGAGGTGCAGCCAAAGGACTCGAACGACTCCACGGGACGATCAGACAGGTTAACGGGCAGATTGGCGTGGCGCCTCTTGAAGGGACACCTTCCGGTATCGATCTCGACGCTTTCGACCAACGATTTCGTGCGGCCATGGACGAAGACTTTAATGCGCCCCAGGCGATTGCAGTGCTCTTTGATCTCTCACGGGAGGTGAATACCGCGCTTCAACGCGGGACACCGCTTGTTGCGCGGGATGTGGAAGCGATACATTCTTTCTTCAAAAAGTATGCGGGCGATATTCTTGGTACTCTGCCCGGTGAGGCGGTGCAGAGCCGCGACGATAAACGTCTTGACGATGGGCTCATGGCGCTTCTGCTGTCGTTGCGTGCCGATCTGCGGAAAGAGAAACTCGGCATTATCCGACACGATACGTGACGGACTGAGTCAACTCGGTATTGTGCTGGAAGACAGCAAAGAGGGCACGAAGTGGAAACACACTCCACAGGGAAAACCGTGAGGTCGACGATTGTCCTTCTGGTCCTGCTTGCCGGCCGTCTCTGGGGGCAGGGCGCCGCGGGAACCGCCGGAGGGCTTGAACCCCGCTTTCTTGTTGATGTGCCGACGGCAGGTATGCTCGACAAAGGTGCGGTTGCACTGGATGTGGATTTCTATCAGGAAGGCGGCGTGCTACTCGGGATCTCGGCAGGGATTCTGGATCGTCTCAGTTTTGGGATCTCCTACGGCGGGTCACGGCTCCTCGGCACTTCATCTCCCGAGATGAATGAGATCCCCGCAATTAATGTGCGGCTGAGAATTATTGAAGAGAGCCTGGTGTTTCCTGCAATCGCGTGCGGATTTGATTCACAGGGAAAAGATGGATACCTGAAAGAGCAGGACCGGTACCGGATCAAATCCCCGGGGTTCTTTGCCGTCGCAAGCAAAAACTATACGCTCCTGGGATACTTCAGTATTCATGGTGGCGTGAATTACAGTCTGGAACGAGCCGACGGTGATCGCGACATCAATGTGTTTGCAGGCGCCGAAAAGACCATCGGGCCCGTTCTGTCACTCGTTGCTGAGTATAACATCGGCATGAACGATAACAGTGGAAAGGCGATAGGGAAGGGGCGGGGGTATCTGAATGCCGGGTTGAAGATTTCTCTGGGCAGCGGATTGACCCTGGGTGTGAACATGAAGGACATCATCAAGAACGGACGGGATATCACGGTCGCCAATCGAACGGTACACCTCGAATACGCGCGGCCTTTCTAAGACATCCGGTGTCCCCTTTTATAGACGGTGTGTTCACGATAGTCCATTTCACCCCCCCCGACCTCCCGATATCCCTCCAAATTCGCTATATGGGGTTCTTTTTCAAGATGGCATTGATCTTGTGATATTCCTGTACAGATGAGGAGGATATACCCATGAACACGCAAACCGGCCGAATCCTATTACCCGCAGGGCTACTCCTGCTGGGACTCTGGAGTGCGGGCTGCTATACCCAGCTCGGGTCCGTGGAAGAGGAACAGCGTTACGCTTATGAGGCCGAAAGGCAATATGTCGAGCAGGACACCGTATCGACAGACGACTACGAACAGGCCCGGAACGAGTTTTATGATGGCTCCTACAACTACTATTATCCATCCCTGAGCATCGGGTATGGCTACGGATATCCCTGGTACTGGCGCAACCAATCGTGGTACTATTATGATCCATATTGGGGCGATCCATACTCCGGGTGGTGCGGTACGTACTATCCGGGGTATTATGGGTGGTGGTCATCCCCGGTTGTCATCGGGTACAGGCCGTACTACGGATACGGATCAGTCGGTCATCCAGGTGCTGGTTATGCCACTCGGGGTGGGGGGACGTACGGCACAACACGAACGTTTGGTTCCACCCGGACATCGGGGTCCACCCGGGGCGGCAGTGCAGATCAGTACGCACCACCGTCCGGCCGCACGGGTTCAGCAGATGGTACCTCCTCGTTGCCCACGGGCCGGGTTTCATCCGGACGCAGGGGAACGACGACAGAACGCGGTGGCACAACAATGGACAAAGGATCAACACGGAGCTCTGGCGGGCGTGATGGAAGTGTCCGGAGAGAAGCACCCCGGTCTGCTCCGCGCCCGAGCAGTGGCGGACGATCGACCCGTGGGCAGGAACGGACATCTCCTCCGCCTCCTTCATCGGGCGGAAGTTCCGGATCAAGTACACCTCCGGATCGTGGTGGGGTAAGGCAATCGCCACCACCGTCATCTCCACCTCCATCGTCACCGCCACCATCATCATCCGGCTCGAGCGGCAGCAGCGGCAGTGGTAGCAGTGCGCCAACCAATACCGGTTCACGCGGCGGCAACCGGCGCTGATTCAAAGAAGAGGAAACCATGAAACATCGACGCAGTATACTTCTCACGTTTATGATAGCCGGCCTTGTCACGGTTGTGCAAGCACAGTTTCCGGAAGACGCGCTCCGCCTGGCTACCTCCGGTCTTGGCGTAGGAGCGAGAGCTCTCAGCATGGGCAATGCGTATACCGGTGTGGCGAGCGACTTCAGCGCCATCTACTGGAATCCGGCCGGACTCGCCCAGCTTTCGCACAGCGAGTTCTCGGCGGGCCTGTCATATCTGACGAACAAGAACAACAGCATGTTCTTCGGTACCCAGGAGGCATACTCCAACAGCGCGACCAATCTGAACACCCTGGGTCTTGTGCACAAGGTGCCGACCAGCCGTGGAAATCTAGCCATTGCGTTTGGCTATAACCGGCAGTCAAACTTCACCTCAGGTCTGTCGTTCACAGGGTTCAACGCCGGCAGCAGCATCATCCAGACATACGCGCGAGATGGCGCTCAGTATCCATCCGATATCTCCGATAATATCGCCTATCAGTTGTATCTTGCAGATATTGATACCCTGCGCGGAACGTTTATCAGCCCGATCACCAACCGCCTGACGCAGGTAGCAACCGTCATCGAGGGTGGAGGCCTCAACAACTGGTCTCTTGCGGGTGCCGTGGATGTCGCGAAAGAACTGTCTCTGGGTGTGACCCTCACGTACCTGTCCGGCAGATACCGTTACGACCGCACCTATGAGGAACAGGACCGTCTGGGCATCTATAACACATTCCCCTACGACTTCAACAGGTTAACCCTTGACGAGTATATTGAAAGCGACATCTCGGGTGTGAACGCAAAGTTCGGAATGCTCTATCGTGTCCCCGACCGATTCCGTTTTGGAATTTCCATCAAGACACCAACAGCTTTTAGTGTAAAGGAGTCTTTCGGGTCGTTCGCGCGTGCGTATTTTGATAACGGCGATGTCCGTCCGGGCGATTCTCCCCTGGAATCCACGGCGACCGGTGAATATGATGTGCATACGCCATGGGTTTTTACCGCGGGTGCGTCACTGATCATCCAGGATCTCGTCCTGTCGGGTGACGTGGAGTATACGGACTGGACACAGATGGAATTTGTCAACGCAAACGCCGATGTCCTGGCACAGAATAAGGACTTTAAGACGCTTTTCCGTCCGACAGCGAACCTGCGGGGTGGACTGGAATATGATATCAAACAGCTGGGTGTGCGACTCAGGGGCGGATTTATCTACAATAGCTCCCCGTACGAAGGAGACCCATCGGTCTACGACCAGAAATACGTGACAGGAGGAGTGGGTATCCTGTTGAGTGGATCCACCATGCTGGATCTCACCTATGCCCGGGGGTGGTGGGAAACATTCCGGTACAACTACAACAGCACCTCGCGAACAGACGAGAAGATCACAACAAATACCTTCTTGATGACATTTTCCCATCGGTTTTAATCGTCACGCGCAGCGTGCCGGACCAGACACCTCCCTCTCCGGTCGCACCGTGTGACGTCGGGACGGTTTGCATCAGTTGTGGCTGTTCGATATATTCAAGTCCATCATTGACTACCATGATGGACTTTTTGTTTTCACAGCCAGTGGAACGGACATGAACCGTCGTGCCCGGGTGTTGATCGGGGTAATGGGCGTTCTCGTCGTGTTGGTCATCGCACTCTTCTTTTTCGCCCGGTATCAACTGACGAAAGCCTTCCCCCGGACCTCGGGATCGCTGGCCCTGCCGGGGTTGACTGAGGACGTGCGTATCCTGCGCGACGGATACGGTATTCCCCGTATTGTGGCCGCAAACGAGCATGACGCGTTTTTCGCCCTGGGTGTCGTTCATGCACAGGATCGCCTCTGGCAGATGGATATGCAGCGGCGTGCAGCCGAAGGGCGGCTCTCCGAGCTCTTCGGCACGGCTACACTTCCGTTCGACAGGATGTTCCGTATTGTCGGTCTGCGGCGAATTGCCCAGCGTATTGAGCGTTCCCTCCCCGATGAGACCCGGCAACGCCTTCAGTGGTACAGTGATGGCGTTAATGCATGGCGGGAACATAGCCACGGCACGTTTCCGATCGAGTTTGATCTGCTGCGTTACGAACCCGAGCCATGGACCCCCGCACACTCCATCCTGGTCGCCCGTCTGATCGCATGGGAACTCAACCTGTCATGGTGGACCGATATTACCTATGGAGCGCTGCAAGAAAAGCTGGGCAGTGTCATGGTGAGCGAGATCCTTCCGACGTATCCGCCGGATGCCCCGCGGATGGTTCCACGTGAGGATGTGAGGAGACATGAGGGTATCGCTTTGGCATATCTGCATACTGCTCAGGCGTACCGTGTTTTTATGGGACGCCCGCTCGCCCCCGGAGGAAGTAATGCCTGGGCTCTTCGACCATCCCTCTCCACGACAGGAGGAGCCATTCTTGCCAACGACACGCACCTGCACCTGACTGTGCCGTCACAATGGTATGAAGTACAGTACGGCATGCCCGGACTGCTTGTACGCGGCATGTCGGTACCGGGTGTGCCCGGCGTGGTCACCGGACGTAACGATTCTATTGCGTGGGGTGTCACCAACCTGATGGCCGATGATGCGGACTTTTACATCGAGCGTGTGAATGAAGAAGAAGGCACGTACCTTTGGGATGGGCGCTGGATCCCGCTGGAGATCATCGAAGAAGACATTAGTGTGCGCGATGACACAACAGTCACCCTGCGCGTGCGGAGTACACAACACGGACCGATTGTGACTGATATTCAAACACCGTTGAGCCGTGCCCGGCCGGGCTTTGTCGCAAGTATGCGCTGGGTTGGGGCCGAAACCGATGACCCGGTGGGTGCATTCCTGGCCATCAACAAAGCCCGCTCCTGGTCTGAGTTTCTTCAGGGCCTTCGCCTGTTCACCGTCCCCGGTCAGAATTTCGTCTACGCTGACACAAGAGGAAACATCGGATACGCCTGTGCTGCACGCTTGCCGGTTCGGAATGCCGGACAGGGTCTCATCCCGGTGGCAGGGTGGGAAAAACTTTCCGGGTGGACCGGCTTCGTTCCCTTTGACCGGCTTCCCCGCCTGTTCAACCCACCCTCCGGATATGTCGCGAGTGCCAACAATAAAGTGACTGATGACCGGTATCCGTACTTCATCAGCGATCTCTGGGAGCCACCATCCCGGATTGTGCGCCTGCATGCTGTGCTTGGACAACCCGGAGCACGGTTCTCGGTACGTGATTGTGAGCGGTTGCAAAATGACACGTATTCTTCACTTGCCCACGATCTCCAGCCCTTGCTGATCGGAGTCTGCGCGGATAGTGTGATCGGGCGGGAACACGGAGAGCACATTCGTGCATATCTGCAGAACTGGAACTACGAATTTGCGCGCGAGGATATCGCAACAAGCATCTACCAGACATTTCTTGTACGGCTCCTCCGTAACATCTATCAGGATGAAATGGGGGAAGATCTTTTTCATGATTTTTGCGTGTTGGTGAATGTTCCCACCCGCGTGACGCAACACCTGCTCCAGAAAGGGACGTCCGTGTGGTTCGATGATGTTCGCACGACTGACATTGAAACGATGGATGATATCCTCCGCCGGAGCGCCCGCGAAGCGATTGAGGAACTGATTGCTCGATTTGGCACTGACACCCGTACATGGCGGTGGGGAGACCTCCATACGGTGACACTCCAGCATCCCTTCGGACTGAAAAAGCCACTGGACAAGCTGTTCAGCATTGGCCCGTTTGGCTACCCCGGTGGATCAACAGCCCTCATGAGCGGTGAATACAGCCTCACCGACCCTTTCTTTGTCACGGTTGGTGCATCGTACCGGCAGATCTTTGATCTTGCGGACAGCTCCGGCTACAGGTCGATCCTGCCATCCGGTCAGTCCGGACAGGTATTCCATCGCCACTATGATGACCAGACATCGTTGTGGCTCTTCGGGGGATACCGCACGGTGACATCGGATCCGGAACGTGAAGATCTGGAAGAGCTTCTGCTCCGGCCGCGTGGAGGCGCGCAGCCATGATCCCCGAGCGGCTTCGTACCAGCCTGAGCCAGGCCGGCAGTGTTGTTGCGTTCACCGGTGCGGGGATCTCCGCTGAAAGTGGTGTGCCGACCTTCCGTAGTGCAGGGGGCATCTGGAAAAAAATGAAACCGGAAGAGCTGGCCAGCATGAATGGTTTTTTGAAGAATCCGGACCTTGTGTGGGAATGGTATATCCAGCGAAAACGGATCATGGCGGACGTGCAGCCGAATCCCGGTCATAGGGCGCTGGCGCTGATGGAACACGTGTTCCCCCGTGTCACGGTCATCACTCAGAATATTGACAATCTGCATCAGCGGGCAGGCAGTACGATCGTCCATGAACTTCACGGCAACATCGAGCGCAATTATTGTATGGAATGCGGCACACAATATACCAATGCGCAGGTGCTGGAAGTAACCGGCGTTCCTCGTTGTACAGCATGCGGCGGAATGATTCGCCCCGACGTGGTCTGGTTCGGTGAGATGTTGCCGGAAGAGGAATGGGAATCCTCGGTGAAAGCCGCCGAATCGTGTGACATCTTTTTGTCTGTCGGGACTTCCTCCGTCGTGTATCCGGCTGCTTCTCTGCCGATGATTGCACAGAACGCCGGGGCACTTGTCGTGGAGATTAATCCCGAAGCAACACCGTTCACCTCTAAGGCCGGTGAATTTTTGCAGGGTCCGGCCGGCACCCTCCTGCCGGAACTTTATGAGATAGCCGTTGCAGTTCGAAAGGAAACACGATGAGAATTCTCCCCGGAAAGGCCCGGATTGTCTGCACTCTTGGGCCGGCTTCACGCGAAGCCGACACCCTGACCCGAATGATTGAGGTCGGGATGGACGTGGTACGATTGAATTTCTCACACGGATCGCATGATGAGCATGCGCGTTTGATAGCACGGGCGCGGGAAACTGCCGCGAAACTCGGTGTGACACTCTGTCTCATCCAGGACCTGCAGGGTCCGAAAATCAGAATTGGTGAGCTGGAGACTCCGACGATTGATGTGCCCGCCGGCAGCACCCTGCGCATCACCACGGAACTCATGGTCGGCCGGCCCGGGAGAGTTTCCACGACCTTTACGAGGCTTCCCGAAGAGGTCCATCCGGGCGACACGATTCTGGTGGACGACGGTAAGATCCGCCTGGCTGTCGTCCGGATCGACCGACAGGACGTGGTGTGTGAAGTGGTGGCAGGAGGAAAATTGAGTCCGCGCAAAGGGATTAATTTACCCGGTGTTGCACTGAGTATTCCCGCCTTTACGCCGAAGGATTTGGACGACCTTGCCTTCGGGCTTGCAAACGGGGTTGACTATACCGCTCTGTCCTTTGTGCGCAGCGCAGATGACATCCGGGCCCTGCGTGCTGCCATGCATCAGATCACCGGAGGGGCTGAGCAACATCCGATTATCGCAAAGATTGAAAAACCCCAGGCTCTGCGTAATATTCTCTCGATCATAGAAGAAGCGGACGCGGTGATGGTCGCGCGGGGTGATCTTGGCGTCGAAGTGCCGCCTGAAGAGGTCCCTTTGCATCAGAAGAATATCATTGCGAAATGTAACACGGCCGGGAAACCGGTCATTGTGGCAACGCAGATGTTTGAATCGATGATTACCAACCCCACGCCCACGCGTGCTGAAGCCAATGACGTGGCCAATGCGGTACTGGACGGAGCCGATGCCGTGATGCTGAGCGGAGAGACTTCCGTAGGAGCATACCCGGTTGAAGCTGTCGCCATGATGACCCGTATCATCAATAATGTCGAAACGCATGCCGCGAAGACACGCATCGATGATCAATGGAGCACTGAGGGCGAACGATCACATCAGGAGGCGCTCGGCCGTGCAGCGTGTGTCCTTGCTGAACAGATACAGGCGGCGGCGATCGTGGCAGTGACGCAGAGCGGGGCAACTGTCCGGACAGTGGCACACTACCGTCCGCGAACGCCCCTTGTGGCGGTCACCACGTCCGCTTCAACGCTGCGGCGACTGAACCTTGTCTGGGGAGTGCGCGGGATGATGGTGGAGGGGACACACCAGGATTCCGACCGGACGCTCCGGGCGGTAGAACGATCCCTGGCTGAGGAAGGGGTGCTGCGGAATGGTGACGCCTATGTCCTGATCGCGGGGCTTCCACTGTTTGGCGGAGGAGGGACAAATTTCGTGAAGGTGGAAACAATCGTTCACGATGGTGATGGCGGAGGAACCTAAGAGGACTGTTTCCGTCCCGGACTCTTGAAATCAAACAATCTGTCCAACATCGAAATTTTCAGCAGACTCAACACCTTCTGATTAGCCTTGAACAGGCATACTCTCCCGCCGTGTTCTTTCATCTTCCGTTCCGCAATCAACAACGCGCTCAGCCCGCTGCTGTCGCAAAACTCCACCTCATGAAGATCAATCACCAGAGTTTCCACTTTCGGCTTGCAGAGAATGAGAAACTCGCCCTTGAGCTCAGAGGCGATGGTGGAATCAAGTTTTTTCTCCTTCAGCGTCAGTGTCACCGACGCCCCGTCTTTCTGTACGTCGAATTTCATGCGACCTTCCTCCATTCACACGCTGTCCGGTGTGATACCGTTGTGCTTAGAACATTTTCAGACACGCTGCAAGCCGATCGTACACCGCCGTGGTGCTTGACCCGTCAACCTGAATCTGCAGGTTATAAAAAAGATCACCCCCCGGGCGCGCAAAGCCAACGCGGATGCGCGCGTTGCTGGCTTTACAAATATAGCCCGAGGGGAGAAGGAAGTCAAGGTTCAGGTCAATCGCAACGTCATGCCGCCGTTCCTTTACGCGTTGCAGGACATCACCGGGCGGATGAAAAAGTCGTGTGACCTGCTCACTGTGCATCCGGATAATCTCGCTACGTGGAAGCGTGGCAGCAATACTCGTGTCCTGTGCGTCGGTGATAACCGTGAGCTTTTCCTCTCCGTAGCGTGTGCGGAACAACTGCAGAATCGGTCCGGTCGGATGCGGTGACGGCGTCAGCGGAAGAATAAGGAGAACACGATTTCCGCTCGACAGGGACCCGGTAAAGCTCGTGACGCTATCGGGTTGTTTTCGGAACTGCAGGCGGGCAAGACTGTACCCGAGAGAACGTCGGAATGATTCCAGCATATGCTTTCAGGAGATCATGCGCAGCAGGTCGGTTTCCGAGATGGTCTGGATGCCGAGCTCGCGTGCGCGGGTGAGTTTTGAGCCGGCATCTTCGCCGACGAGAATGTACTGAACGTTTTTGCTGACTCCCGTGGCGACCTTTCCGCCGTGGTTCTCGATCAGACGCCGTGCTTCGTCGCGTGAATGCGTCGGCAGGGTCCCGGTGATGACAAACGTCTTTCCGGAGAGCTTGCCGTTCTCCGCCGGCACTTCGCCCGTTAATTGCAGGCCCGCAAATGCGAGCGCCTTGAGGATCCGGCGGTTGTGCTTCTCCTGAAAAAACCGGACGATACTGGACGCGATCTTGGGTCCGATGGCAGGAATACTCTGAAGCGTTTCCTCATCGGCTGTGCGCAGAGAGTCGATGGATGGAAAGGCGTCTGCAATCGTGCGTGCCACGCCTGCCCCTACGTGGCGTATGCCGAGGCCAAAAAGAACCCTGTGAAATGGCTGTGTTGTGCTCCGTTCAATCGCATCCAGGAGATTTGAGGTGCTTTTTTTCCCCCACCGGTCCAGTTCCTCCAGAGTCTTGCGGTGACGCGAGAGGGAGTAGAGATCCGCGATGTGATGTACCAGTCCGAGCGACACCAGTTGTTCCACCGCCGCTTCGCCAAGACCTTCGATGTCCATAGCGCCCCGTGCGGCAAAATGTTCTATGCGGCCGCGGACCTGGGCAGGGCACTCGGCATTCTCGCAATAGTAGTGCACTTCTTCCGCGCTGCGGACCAGAGGGGAACCGCATGCAGGGCAAAGAGCCGGCATCTGGTATGGACGCGCGCCCCTGGGCCTCCGCCCGGGTAAGACACCGCTGACCTTCGGGATCACATCGCCACCCTTTTCCACGATTACGGTGTCGCCGATCCGCAGGTCAAGTTCCGTGATGTAATCCATGTTGTGGAGCGTGGCGCGCGAGACGGTTGATCCGCCAACAAACACCGGCGTCAGTTCAGCCACAGGCGTAACGGCTCCGGTGCGTCCGACCTGTATCGTAATGCCCAGCAGGGTGGTTTCCGTGCTGCGTGAACGGAACTTGAAGGCAATAGCCCATCGCGGGCTCCGGGCAATCGTTCCGAGTTCTTCCTGATGTGCCAGGGCATCAACTTTTACCACGACACCGTCAATTTCGTACGGAAGTTCGTCACGCCGGGCCTCCCAGCTCTGCCAGTACTCGATCACCTCGTCAACTGTTGTACAACGCTTACAATGAGGGTTTACGGGAAAGCCGAGGGATTTCAGAATTTCAAGATTTTTGCTGTGCGAAACGAGCTTGTCGTGCGGAGCAAAAAGTGTGTATGTAAACAGATGAATCGGTCGTTCAGCGACAAGGCGCGGATCCAGGAGCTTGAGCGCCCCCGCTGCTGCATTGCGCGGATTGATGAAGGTCTTTTCTTCCGTCTCTTCCCGTTGCCGGTTCAACGCTGCGAACGCGTCGCGTGGAATATAGGCCTCACCCCGCACCTCGATCGTCCGATAGCCGTGTCCAATGTCACGAAGACGGAGGGGCAGAGAACGAACAGTCCGGAGATTGCCGGTGATGTCGTCTCCCTGGTTACCGTCTCCCCTGGTTGCACCCTGCACAAACACCCCGTCAAGGTAACGCAGGGTTATTGCAACCCCATCGATTTTGAGCTCAACGGTATACACAGGCGAGACGGTTCCAAGTAGCTCTTTCACCCTTCTGTCGAAGTCACGGATCTCTTCTTCCGCGTACGAGTTTGCCAGACTCAGCATAGGGGGGGTATGGATGACGGAGGGAAATTCCTTTGTTGGAGCGCCCCCGACACGTTGAGTGGGCGAATCGAGTGTCAGCAGCTCTGGATGTGCTGCTTCCAGATCCTGAAGCTCGCGGAAAAGCCGGTCGTAGGCTTCGTCAGTGATCACGGGCGCCGCAAGAACATAATACCGGTAGTCATGCTCCAGTATCTCTGTCCGAAGTTCCGCGGCTCGTGTACCGGGATCTGGCACTGTGTGTTTCACGGTTGTGTTTCGGTTTGTACCGGGGACGTCAGGTTCTCCCGCGTCACCTCGATATCACGAAGGACCGCACCACGCTTGCCGAAGCTCCCGAGATCGCGGCCGTTCAAGCGGAAACTGATGCCGCCCGCATTGCCAAGGGTAATGGCGAACCGGTCGCGAGCCTTCCATGTTCGACCCGCATTGGGCGGGAAGAGGTGTTCCGTGGGAGGGAGGGCGTCAACCGAGACCTGAACCCAGACAGACTCTATCGTGGTTCCCCGCAGGATCAGACTGTCCCGTTTTGCTATTGCTTGCGGAAGCACTGTTCCCCGCGTAGTATCCGGTGGCGAGAGGCGAGTGGTGTTGTCACGCACGATTTCCCCGAACGGTATCTCTTTCGGTGGCGGTGTATCGCCGGTCTGTCGTGCGAAATAGGCGATGAGTGTAATGCCCCCCAGAACCACAAGTGTTGTCCCGGTACTCCTGATCCAGGATCGCGACCAGAATGGTGGATGGGTTTCCTGTTCAGCAGCGGGAGACGGCTTCGGGGCCGCGGCCGGTTTTGTGACCTGTGGAGTCTGAGCGGAGGCGGCTCCCGCGGGATGTCCATCAAACCGTTGCATCACATAGGCCGGATCAAGTCCCACGCTTGCCGCATAGGCCCTCAGAAAAGCCCGTACGTAGGTTGCGGGAAGAATTGTTGTATCGCCGTTTTCAATGGCCTCGAGGAAGCCTACGTTGATCAACGTTTGCCGCGCGATGTCATCGAGAGTCATGCCGCGCGCCTCGCGCGCTGCACGGAGTTCGCTAAAAAGTGTGTCCATGGTCATGGTGCCGATGCCGGTTCTTCGTGAAACGTTCGTTGGTCAAGAACCTTGCGCACCTTCAGCGCAAGGGTATCCAGTTGAAAGGGTTTTTGGACGAACCCATTGACCTCGCTGGAAAATCGTGGTGTTTCGATTACGCCCTTACCGTACCCGGAGACGATAAGAACGCGGACATGCGGGTTGATACCCCGCAGCAGTTCAAAGGCCTCGATGCCGGACATGACCGGCATATTGATGTCAAGCAGGATGAGATCAATCGAAGCCTGGCGCGTGCGATAGAAATCCAGGCCTTCCCGTCCGTTATGAGCGACATACACGGTGTAGCCGAGGCTCCTGAGCAAATCCCTCGCAATTTCGCAGACAGACGGTTCGTCGTCAATGACCAGGATGTGTTCTGTACCATGCGGCAAGCGGGGGCGTCGTTTCCGCACTTCCGGATGAAGCCCTGCGGTGTGCGGGAAGTAGAGAGAAAAGCTTGTTCCCTTTCCTTCAGTCGTTTTCAGATCGATGAAGCCTTTGTGATTCTGTACCACGCCATACACCACCGATAGACCAAGACCGGTGCCGTTGTCTTTGGTGGTGAAAAAAGGTTCAAAAATCCTGTCCTGTATCGATGGGGGCATGCCGCGCCCGGTATCCGTTACACGAATTTCCACAAACGGCCCGGGGCGGACGGATGAGAATCTGTTGGTCGTGGTGGCATCAGCGACGATGATGCTGGTGGAGATGGTCAGGGTGCCACCATCGGGCATTGCGTCGCGTCCGTTCAGAAAAAGATTCAACAACGCCTGCTGAATTTGCCCGTCATCCCCGTTTACCGTCAGCCGCTCATCGGCCAGATTCGTCTTCACCGCAATGTCCTTGGACACACTGCGCTGATAAAGGTCGAGGGTCTCCTGGATCAGCGAGTTGATATCGACCGGTGATGCGATGGTTTCCGTCTTCCGTGCAAAGGTGAGAAGTTGCCGTGTAAGAGAGGAGCCCCTTCGCGCGGACGATTCAATAATCTCAACATACTTGGCCAGCTTATTCCGTTCGCTGATGTGGCGGCGCATGATGGACGCAGAACCAAGAATCGCGGCAAGAATATTGTTGAAGTCGTGAGCGATGCCCCCGGCCAGATTTCCTATGCTGTCAATCTTCTGCGCGTGCAGGAGTGCGTCCTCCATCCGCTTACGTTCCGAAATATCGCGGGCGACAAGACGGGCGGTGATGGTGTGTCCGGTGTCATCAAACACGAGGGAGGCATTCAGATGGACAAAAAATTGCCGTCCTGCAGACGTGACCATCTGCTCCTCAACGTCCTTGAGTCCCCGCCCCTCCTCAAACATTCTTTCCAGCATCGCCTGTATCGCCTCCCCACGCTCTGGCGGACACAGTGCGGTGAACGGTTGTCCGATGATCTGCGGGGGGGTGGAGTCCAGAATCGTCGCGCCGTGTCTGTTACAGCCGATGATGACATGCTGGCGGTTCACGCTCAGGTAGATATCCGGGGCGTTTTCAAACAGATCGGCATACTGTTGTTCCGACTTCCGGAGACGGTCGAAGAGTCGGGCATTGTGAACGGCGACACTGATATGATTCGCAAACGCTTCAACAAGTTCAGCTTGTTTTGGCGTCAGCATATTGTGGGAGGGTCCCGCAATCACCAGGACCCCTGCAATCGTGTCCTTTGTGCGCAGCGGCATGGAAGCCCAGAATTGTATGCCGCGCTGCTTCAGCGGCTCGGGAATCTTTCCCTGACGTTTGTTCCGCGGTTCCCGTTCCGCCCGCGGCTGGTTCAGCCATAGATGGGGTGATACGGGTGCCGGACTAATTTCGGCCAGGATATCAAGATCGCTCCCGGCAGCACAGGTCAGCGACAGCGAATCCCCTTCCTCAAGATAGATCCAACCGTACGGGGTGTTCAGCAATTCTGAGATTTTGGCGAGGGCTGTGTGCAGCACATAGTCCCGGTCTGCGACGCGATTGATCGCCTCGGCCACGGCGTTGAGAGCAATCATCTGACGCCGCTGTTCGTCGATACGCCGGCTGTTGAGAAGAGAAAAATAGACACTGGTGAACCCGAAAATCCCGACCGTTACGATACTGACAAAATCCATAAACCGGGGGATCTGATCCGTTGCGGCCATGACGCTGATGATCGTTGCCATCGTCACCACGACGGCCGTGGAAGCAACCACCTGCGCCTGCTCGACGGGTCCGAGACCGCGAAGGAACATACGGAATGCTTTGACCGGGTTGACCATACAGAAAATGTACGAAACCGGACGTTGAGTTACAAAAGAGCGATCAAAAAATGGAGAAGGAATGGGATGGAGGAAAGAAGAAAAAGACAATCCCGCCGGGAGAACTGACGGGACTGCCTTTTACATTTGTACAACCTGAGGGATTTCGGCCCTATTTCTTCGCGAGCACCGCTTCCTTACAGGCTTTGGCCACGCGGAACTTCACGACGGTCTTGGCCGGAATCGTGATCGTCTCGCCGGTTTTGGGATTGCGTCCCAGGCGTTCCTTCCGGTTCACAAGCACCAGCTTGCCGATCCCGGGCAGCGTGAACGTGTTCCTGGCTTCCTTGTACGCCAGCTTCGCGAGTTCTTCAAACACTGCGACCACGTCCTTCTTCTTCATATCAAACTTGGTGGCAAAGTGGGCGATGATCGCCGTTTTCGACATTGCCTTAGCCATTGATCCTCCATGATGTTGTTGTTGATACCTACAGGTATGGGGATGAAGATAGCATATTTCCGCCCAAATTCAAACAGGAAAATGAAGATGGTACATGTCTTACCACTCCTCCCTCTCCAGAGGGCGGGAGTCGCCCGAGAGTGTTATGAGCTCCACCGGACACCGGGGAAGCGCCTCAAGCAACACTTTTCCGTATCTGCGACGCACAACCCTCGTGTCGAGTATGCTTACAATACCCTTGTCGGAGGTCGTGCGGATAAGCCGGCCAGCTCCCTGCCGGAGTTTAAGCGCAGCTTCAGGCAGAGAATACTCAAAAAATGGGTTTCCTCCCCGGTTTTCAATGTCTTCAAGCCTTGCCTCCACCAGTGGATGCGTTGGAACCGCGAAGGGGAGGCGAGTTATGATTACATGCTCCAGTGCCTCCCCCGGCACGTCGATTCCCATCCAGAAGCTGTCGAGGCCGAACAACACGGAATGTATGTCTCTCCTGAACGCCTCGAGCAGCGCATGGCGCGAGAGATCTTTTCCCTGCACCAACAACTGAATTCCCGTTGCGGCGAGCTCTTCTTTAACTGCTTCTGCCGTGGCCCGCATGACGACGGTGCTGGTGAAGAGCACCAGCGCTTTTCCATGAGTGCGCCGGATACAGGAAAGCACCGCCGCAGGGAGCACCTCAATGTAACCGGGCGTCTCCGGCTCGGGGACATCCTCGGTGATCCAGACCCGCATCTGCCGGATGTAGTCAAAAGGAGAATCCACAGCGAGAGTATCCGCAGACTGTGCGCCCAGCCGTTCTTGTATGTACGTCATCGTGCCGCCGACTGAAAGCGTGGCACTTGTCAGGATAACCGGACCGTGTCCGCCAAAAAGTTTTGGACCGAGTGAACGCCCGACATCAAAGGGCGCCATACAGAGGGTGACATTCTCATGCGGCCCCTGCTGTGATTCAATCCAATACGCATGATCGGTGCTCTCCAGCGTCAGAAATTCTTCCAGGGTCCGGAGATCGACGGTGAGGGCGGCGCGCATGGCAGTCACCTCCCTGGCCAGGGCCTCATCCTCCATGCTCGCCTCCGCAGCCTGGACTGTTGCGAGTAAATCCTGAAGCGGCAGGGAGAGCGTGTCCACGACGAAGGACCGGTGTTTCACCCGCACCTGGCGGGTATCGCGTGCTTGTGGAGACCGTTGAGTGGTTTGAACCGGCATCACGCGTACCAGCGTATCGAAGAACAAGTCCACGAGTTCTTCCATGCCTTTGAATGCGTTTTTGACCGGCCGTTTTTCGTGCGCAAGGAGGCCGCGCCTGGTGCGGGGATGATAGAGGCGGCGTAGCGTTGCAAGAAGGCCGCGCCGGGAGAGGCGCCGGCTTAATCCCTCCGATGCAATGGCTTCCAGGGTGTGCGCCTCGTCGAAGATGACAAAGTCGTTGCTGAAGAGAAACTGGTCTTCCGTCTGAAGAAAGGGAAGAAGCGAGAAGAAGAGGGAGTGGTTGACGACGAGGAGTCGGGCACGTCGGGCCTGTTCCTTTGCTCGTTGGAAGAAACAGTCGCTCCCGCATGTCTTGGTGGTGCAGATACCGGGTTCGGAACAGACCGCGTTCCACACTCCTGCGGACGGGGCAAACGGGAGTCCATGCACATCGCCGTCAGCCGTTGTCGTTGCCCATGCAGCAATATCTCGAAGTTCACCCGACTCTGATTCCGGGAAAAGTCCTCCGAGAGACTGCAGTGCGGTGTGTAATCGGCTGATGCAGAGATAGTTACGCCGTCCCTTCAGCGTTACTGCGCCGAAATCGAGCTGAAGGATCGAACGGCAGAGGGGAATATCGTTATGGAGCAGCTGCTCCTGAAGGTTCTTTGTGTGGGTTGAGACGATGGCTTTACGGTTGTGCCTGACGGCATAGAGAACTGAAGGGAGGAGATAGGCGAGTGTCTTTCCAACACCGGTGGGCGCCTCCACAATAAGATGGCGTTCTTCCTCGAGAGCGCGGCATATCGCCTGTGCCATCGTGTGCTGTTGCGGCCGGTGCGAGAATCCCGGCTGCTGATCCATGGCACCGCCCGGACAAAAAACCCGGTCGATGCTTTGTACGAGTGTGTCCATATTCTTTACAAAGTACCGAAAAGCCTGCACGGTTGCCAGCGCACTGTCTTTTTTGGCCAATTTGCAGTATCATCGAAACATATGCGAATGCAAATACTTCTTCTTGTGGCTGTCCTCGGCCTGGGTGAAGCGCGCGGTCAATCCGATACGCTTGCTGCCGCACCCCGGTGGTCCGAAGTGGTCGGGCATGATCTTCACACGTTCTGGCGTGCCGGGTTGCATCTCGGCAGCGCTCCTGCCCGCTGGGATTTCCATGACGTAGCACATGCCGGCATAATGATCGGACTCACCGGGATTGCGTCGTTTGGCGACAATGACGGACGAGAGACCGCAGACCGGATGAGAAGCACGACAGCCGACAGGGTAGAGTCCGTGGCAAGGCAATATGGCGACGTATGGGTGCTCACCGTGCTCACGGGAGGCACCTATGTGGCAGGTTTGGTCTTTGAAGATACCTGGTTGCGTGAGACAGCCCTCCTTGCCGGCACAAGTCTTCTTCTGACCACAGCAGCAACGCGTATCTTGAAGATCACCATTGGGAGAGGACGGCCGTACTCCACCACAGACCCCCGAAAATTCCGAATGTTCTCTGTAGCCGATGCATACAGTTCGTTTCCTTCAGGACATGCCGTTGCCGCATTCTCCATCTCCGCCGTTCTTGCGTACCGCATCGATAATGACTGGGCCACGGCGGGTTTGTACGGGCTCGCTACCCTCACGGCTCTTTCAAGAATCTACTCTTATGAACACTGGTTTTCCGACATTGTATTTGGCGCATTGTTTTCCACCGCCATGACGAGGACCCTGATACGCTGGTATGACGGCCAGGATACGGCCACGACAACATCGGGATTCAGACTGGTTCCTACGACCGGCGGGATCATGGTCACGTACACATTTTAGCTACAGCGTACACCGTTCCGTACCGGAACAAACTCACGCAGGGGAATGCGCCTGAACGCGCCGCTGCCCTGCATCGTCCCCAAAAACGTATAGGAAACTCATGACCCATCTCCGTCATGTACTACTTTCCTGCATACTTGCAGCGGGCTTCCTGCATGTTGCTTCGCCGGTCTGGAGCCAGCAGGCTCTTCCCGAAGCCGACCGGATCATCGGTGTGTGGCTCACTGCTGACGGCAAGGCGCACATCGAAGTGTCCAGAACCGGTGAGCAGTATTCAGGAAAAATCATCTGGCTTGCGGAGCCGGAAAAGAACGGAAAGCCGGTAGTTGATGACAAGAATCCTGATGAGGCGCTCCGCGGGCGGCCCATTCTTTTGATGGAGCTGATGTTCGGGTTTGTCTATGATGGAGACAACACCTGGGTGGATGGAAGGGTGTATGATCCGGAGGATGGGGACGAATACCGGGGTAAGGTACAGCTGGTGGATGATTCCACCATGGAACTGCGCGGGTACGTTCTGATTCCGTTATTTGGCCGGACTGAAACCTGGACCCGGGTGCGGTGAACCGGTCCATTCCGCTCGAAGGGAGACAGTTGTGTGAAGGATCGCGCCGCGTTGTCGCGAGGTATTTCGTAGAAAAGAAAGAAGGGCATCAGAGTTCCTGATGCCCTTTTTAGTCGGAGCGGGGGGATTTGAACCCCCGACCCCTTGAACCCCATTCAAGTGCGCTACCGGGCTGCGCTACGCTCCGTTACCCCGATAAATGTACAGAGATCTCCAATAAAACGCAAATACACAGGGGCGACGGCTGGATTGTACGATGAAGAATGAGTCTTTGCGGGAAGGGTGAACCGGTATGTGGGACGCTAATTCAGCTTCTTCAGGAGATCTTCCAAAAACTGCTTCACCTCCAGCACATCCGCACGGAGCTGATCGTCTTTGATCTTGGGGCGGGGCTTCGGGGGGTCCATCAACTCCAATTGCTCGCCAGTGTCCACCTCGGGTGTGAAGGTCTTCAGCACCTGCTTTGCTCCCTCGATGGTGTACCGTTCGTCCCGCAAGAGCTTTTTGATGTAGAGGATGAGCTTGATTTCACGGTTGGTATAAATCCGGTTGCCAGCCCGGTTTTTGGCCGGCTTGAGCTGGTCAAATTCCGACTCCCAGTACCGCAGCACGTACTGCTCCAGATCGGTGATTTTACTCACCTCGCTAATGGAGTAGTACAACTTCTTTATGCCGAGAGATTTCATGCTGAACCGTGTCCGTGAAGAAAATACGGATTCCCTCGAAGAGATGCAATTCGCCCCGTCACCGGCCCTGTCGCGATCGTGAGAGGTTGATGTCGACTTCCTTGAGCTTCTTCAGTTCATTTCGTGCCGAGGCCACCTCCCGCTCCATAGCCTGAAGTCGCTCCATATCCTGAAGCCGCTCCTGGAGCCGTTCCTGGAGCCGCCGGGTCTGGGAGAGGATTGTTCCTGCCTGGCGTCGTACGGTCAATTCCACACTGTCGACAATCACACGTTGCCGCCTGGCTTCACGGGCGCGGACCAGGAGCCGATCCAGGAGTGCAATACTCACCTCTGCCTGGAGCTGTTCATCCGGCGATTTGGTGCGGGCGATGGTATTACGGAACCAGAGAATCGCCAGGGAGTCGTTTCGGGATGGATTCCGCGGACTGCTGAGCAGCAGGGCCGTCTTGTGCGTGGCAGTGGCTCCCCATTCTGTTTCCGGAAAGTTTTCCGCGACGATCGAGAACAGATGGATCGCTCTGGGAAAATCGCCGCTCTGCGCCAGGGTGTTGGCCAGCCGCAATTGCCGTTCGGGTTCCGACGGTAGAGGAGAGGATCGCGCTCCCGGTGGAGGGTCACAGGTAGCGCCGATAAGGGCCAGAGGGAGCAACAGTGTGAAGAGAATCCGTTTCACGATACCCCCCCCTAATGCGTGAATATTGGCTGGTTGATGGGCTTGTCAGGCACCGCGGGCAGTTCGACCGTGAAGGTTGAACCCAGACCCGGGGTACTGTTCGCGTAGACTTTTCCGCCGTGGCCGTCGACGATAGCCTTTACAAGAGCCAGTCCGACGCCCGTCCCCTTCACGTTGATCTGCGAAATATTTTTTGCCTGGAAAAACTTTGTAAAGAGTTTTGGGAGATCATCCGGCGCAATCCCTACTCCCGAATCCTTCACCGCTATCCGGGCGCCTCCATCACACGCACCGATGGTCACGGTGATGTTGCCCCCCTTCTGCGTAAACTTGACGGCGTTGTTCAGCAGATTGCTCAACACGGTCGTGACCTTGTCGGGATCGGCTTCCACAAAGGGGACTGCCTGTGCAGCGAGGCCGATCGTGATGTCCTTCTGGGAAGCAACAAGTCGGGCGTTGTTGATGACCGGTGTGATAACAGAAAGCAGATCGATGGAGCGGGGATGGAACTCCATCATGCCTGCCTCAATCTTGGCCAGATCGAGGAATTGATTGCTGAATGTTGAAAGCGCGTCGATGTTATCGCGGATTGTCGTGAGCAGAGTCCGCTGTCGGTCGTTAAGCGGACCGGCGATCTGTTCGGCAAGCATGTAGTACGCAGCATGCATTGCCTGAAGGGGTGTCCGCAGTTCGTGCGAGATCTGCTGCATCATGTCCGCTTTATATTCATCGATCTTCTTGAGCCGCGCACTCATGGAATTAAAGGCGCGCAGGACCATCCCGACTTCATCTTTTGAGTGCACGGGAATTGTATGGAACTCGCCCCGCGCAATCCGTTCCGTACTCTGACGGAGCAGTGTCAGAGGCGCCGAAATCGCATGGGTGATCATGAATGCCACGCCGATTGTTGCGAGTAACGCGCCGAGAACAAGGAAGATACCAACGTGGAGGGACTCCGTGGCTTTCTGTTCTACCTGTGAGAGAGCGAGCCCGATAGAATTCTGGTTAAGCAGCACAAGGCGCTCCAGACCGGTATGCGCGACATCCATGCTGTCCATAATCTGACCGCTCCGGATCATCGGGCGTGCCTCCCGTGCGCGAATTGCGAGCGGGAGCCAATCGTGCACACGCCGCACGCTCTGAAAAACCCGCTGCTCCTCGCGTCCCGGAAGCACCGTTTCCAGGGAATCCAAGCGGGAGAGTGTTTTCGCGCGTGCTTCACTGAAGAGCCGGTTGTAGAGAGGATCGCCGGTCACGAGGAATTTTTGCGCGTACCGTTCCTCTTCATTCAGAAATGCATGTAATCGTTGCGCATTGTCAATGGCAACGACATCGGCTGTGAGTGATGTGGTGACGGCGGTGGACACCGAATTAAGATTTACAAGGGTATATCCGTGCACCACGATCAGTGCAGCGATAATCAGACCGAATCCCAACACCAGTTTCCAATAGAGCGAGATTCTCATCGGGAATCCTCAATCACTGCCATTGCCACCACGTGGGAGTCGGCATGCGACAGGGAGATCAGGATGCGGGAAGCTCCCAGATGCTCTCTGAGCCGACCGTAGACGGATATCCGGGGTTGACCGGAGGGATCGTTGGTCACTTCGATATCCTTCCAGCGAAAGTCACCGGCCCAGCCGGTGGCGAGTGCTTTGCTCACCGCTTCCTTTGCGGCAAACCGTGCCGCAAAATGCTGAAAGCGGTTATGTTTGGCGTTACAATAGGTGATTTCCGTATGGGTGAACACTTTTTCCAGAAACCGCAGCTCTTCACTCTCCACCAATCGCCGGATACGACCCGTGTCCACGATATCGACGCCGATGCCCCGGATCATGGGTGTTCTCCCCGGCTTGCGTGAAGGGCATTCTCACGATCAATGACGTCGAGCAGCTCCGATACATCATTCAATTCGTAGCGCGCGTGTGATTCGACGGTACCGAACGTGTCGCCGTACCGGGCAAACACTGTTGTAATGCCGACCTGGGCGGCGCCGACCATATCCCGTTCGGCCCAATCACCCACCATGAGCGTCTCATGAGGCTTCACCTTGAGCAGGGTAAGTGCCCGGAGGAATGGGGCGGGGCTTGGTTTCCGCTCGCCCGTGTCTTCGAATGTGATCACGGAGTCAAAGAGATGATGAAAACCAAGATAACAGAGTCGCAACCATGCCTCCCGGCCGGGTGCGTCGGATACCACGGCGAGCCTGACGCCCCGTTTGATCAGGGCAACCAGCGTCATGTTCACATGGGGATAGGGCACAAGAGCCGCCTCGCGCGCCCGCCGGTACGCAATGATGCCGGCTGAGAGGATTTTGTAATCCACCTTCTGAAACACGTCATACAGAAGCTGATCAAACACGTTTTGAAATTCGATGCCCCGTTCTTTGTATATGGCATCGATACGCTCCTGTGCTTGAGCGACGGTGAGTCCGAGGCCTGCGTCGATCATGGCTGTAATGGCGGCAGTGACAGCCTGCCGCTTCATGCTCATAAAATCGACGAGTGTGTTATCGAGGTCAAAGATTACCGCTTTGATCATACGTTCACTGTGCGGTGTGCGTGCTTCTGGCTGCTTCGTCTTCCACGAAGGCCCGCACTGCGGGCTTCAGATAGACGTTGTCCAGACCGATCCCGTGCAGCGCTGTCGCGAGGACAGACGCTTTGCGGGTTGGCATCAACCTCTTGTTGATCAGCAGCAGCTTTTCGTCGCGCAGAATACAATACCCACCCTCGAAATCACCACGTTCAAAACGGATGGTGACGCCGATCTGCGCGGCTGCGGACTGCAATTCCTGCATAAGGTCTTCGTGCTTCATCGGGTGCCACCTGTGCGCTGCCGGAACGGCTGGACGACCGCAAGGAGGATGATGGTATAGTAACACAGGACACCGACAAGCGGGGCTCCTGCCAGAGCGCTCACACGCGCGAGGAAAATCTCGCGGAGTGCAAACAGGTTTCCACCATCACCCAGCGCCATCATAATCATCCGCAGATCAAGCACCATGGTAAACACCTCCACCGGTACAAAGACATACAGAAGGATGGCAGCCGTCATGAGCCAGCCATGCTCCCGCAGGCGAAACGGTGAACGTGCGAGGAACACGACGCTGCCCAGGAGGACAAGCAGATACCCCACGATCATCACGATACCCAGATACGACAGTTGACGGTATACGTGGTATTCGACTGCAGAGGGTATGTTGGGATCCAACGCCACTGTTCCCGGGACGAGAAGGTCGTTGGCCAGCACTGCACGGGCGAAAATCGCGCCCAGCCAGAAAATCGCGCCGATGAGCAACACGAAGAGCGCACCGCGCCAGACGGCCGATGAAACGTTGTGGAGGGCGCGCCGCGGGCTTGTATCCAACAACCAATTCTTGTACCAGCGTAGATCAGAACAGAGAGCAAACACATTCTGCAATGCTTCAGGCGTGAGCCGGAAATATTCCGCGTCAAACGTTGCGCGCTGTTCATCCGTACCGTGACGCAACACTTCGCCGGTAAGTGTCTTTACTCTCTCGATCCCTTTTTGCATCTCGGCTGCAAGAACATCTGCCCCTTCAGCGCCGGGACCAATCCTCTGTAATGTGCGCGAACTGTTTGCAACAAACTTGGCGTGGAAACTGAGATCGGCAAGTACATCGTCACATTGCGCTTGCCGGGCAAGTTCGATCAACGTTAAAAGATCCCGACGCCGGATCAGCTTGCCTCCGGAGAGTGTCTCGAGGGCGAGCATAACATCGGCAGGAGGGGGGTTGGTGTTCATCCAGTGCAGAATTCGGTTGAAGGGAATATACGAAATCCTTTAAGGACTATCAATTAATTGCTTCTCTTTTCCTTATTTTCGATATTCGGTATAGACCCATGCTCCCCTCATTGATAACAGACGGACGGCTCCGATCCAGGCTGGACCGGATCCTACAGTCCCTGCGGATTCCAGGTTCTCTGGCGGTCAAGGTCCTTCTGGCGGTGGGACTGCTCGGGACGCTGGCCCTGATGTTCCCCCGGGGCGAGTCTCTGGAGCTCGAGTTCAAAGTAGGGGCCATCTGGGCCCAGAAAGACCTGATTGCCCCCTTTTCATTCCCCATTTTCCGTGACGAGAGGGAGTATCAGAGTGATGTAAACGAGGCCAAAGAAAGGGTCTTGCAGGTTTTCGAGCGTGATACGCTCGTTGTCACCCGCCAACTCAGACGACTTGATGAGTTTTTCCAAAGGGTATCCGAGGCGGTCAAGGTCGACCGGCAGTTCAAACGGGGCCTGCGCCGCGGGGACTCTGCTGCGTCAGAAGATTCACTGCTCTTCGTCCAACTTGCTTCTTCCCTGGATATACCGTTTAACCCCCGTGAATGGGCCCTTCTGGATATACTTTCCAGCAGCGGCGGCCTCAGTCGCATGCATGTCCTGATTGCCGGTGGCCTGCGCGACCTCCATGCTGTGGGTATTCTGGACCGGAGTAAGGGCACCATTATCCCTTCCGAGCTGGCGCAGCGTAATGGCAACATTGAAGAAATTCTCCCCGCAGCACGTTTTTACGACCATGCGGACGTCGTCGGGCAGCTCGAAACGAAATTGCTGGTGTTTTACGGAGGGGACAATGATACGGTAAACCTTGCCTACAAGATCGCCGTGATGCATGTTGCCCCGAACGTTAAATTTAGCGAAGAAGCGACGGCTCAATCAATTGCAGCGGCCGCTGACGCTGTCCCGAGAACCCTCGGGTACGTGCAGGAAAATGAACGAATCGTCAGCAAGCACGAGCGGTTGACACCCGAGACTCGGCTGAAACTGGAGTCCCTGCGGCGCGTTAAAGTCGAACGTGGACCTGCCTCCGATAGTGTGCTGCAATTATTCGGCACGGCGCTGCACGCGACGATTGTGATTGCTCTCTATGCGATCTATCTCTACCTCTTCCGAAAACGGATTTGGAATAGTAACCGTCGCCTTGCGCTCATTGCGCTTTTGATTTTGATGGAAGGATTTTTTGCGTACCTGTCGCGCGAGCTCGACGTGACCACGCCCATCGAGTATCTTATCGCAGTCCCTGCGGCGGCCATGCTGCTTACGATCATCTTTGACTCCCGCGTCGGGTTTTATGGCACCGTGATCATCGCCCTTGTCGTCGCGGGCATCCGTGGCAACGATTATTCTATCGCGCTTGCATCGGTGGTGGCGGGAGCGCTTTCGGTGTACTCGGTCCGTGACATGAAGAACCGGACCCAGCTCTTCCGGTCACTGGGATTTATCTTCGTCGGCTACGCCGCTTCCATCGTCTCACTCGGTATGGAACGGTATGAGCCTGTTTCTGTAATTTTTGAACAAATATCATTTGCCATGGTCAATGCCATCGTTTCGCCGGTTCTGACCTATGGCCTGCTGATCTTCCTCGAACGGGTGTTCAAGGTTACGACCGATCTCACGCTGATGGAACTGGCCCATTTTAATCATCCGTTGCTCCGCATGCTTGCCGAGAAGACGCCCGGGACGTATCATCACAGCATGACCATTGTGAGTCTTGCGGAGGCCGCGGCCGTGGCAATCGGTGCCAACGAAGTGCTGGTCAGAGTCGGCGCACACTTCCATGACATTGGAAAGGTTGTTAAACCGACCTACTTTGTTGAAAACCAGAAGGGGTCCCGGAACCGGCACGATAAACTCTCGCCGCGAATGAGTTCTCTCATCATCGCCGCGCACGTGAAAGACGGGATAGCGCTGGCACGCGAGTACAGACTGCCGGAAGAAGTTGTAGATTTTATTCCCATGCATCATGGGACAACCCGAATCGACTACTTCTACAGCAAAGCTCTGAAGCTGGCGGAGAGTTCTGACGACGAGACGAAACTTGACGAAATCAACGAGCAGGATTACCGGTATCCGGGTCCGAAGCCGCAGACCAAAGAGACAGGGATCATGATGCTGGCGGATGCGGTGGAAGCCACAGTGCGCACTATTGAGGAACCGACTCCACAGCGGCTTGCCGACGCAATTGATGAATTGGTGAAACGACGGCTCGATGAAGGCGAACTGGACGAATGCCCGCTCACGCTCAAAGAGATTACAAAAGTCAAAGCGGCATTTCTTAACGTCCTTGTGGGTATCTACCACACACGCGTGAAGTACCCAACCTTGCCTCTCACCCGTCTCCGCCAGACGCGACAGAAGACGGTGTCTGTGCCCCCGGACGGATCGCGGTCCCAATCGGGATCTACGCCGGATGGTGATCAATCATGAAACACCTTATAGAAGAGTACCTGCACCATCTGCAACTGGAGAAAAACGCATCTGCGAACACGATCACATCCTACAGGCGCGATCTCGAACGGTACCGGGATTATGTGCAATCCGCAGGCATAGAGGCCCCTCAACAGATTACCACCGATCGGGCTGCACGATTTCTTCAGGGGCTCCAGGCCGATGGACTTGCCGCCACCTCGGTGATGCGCTGTCTGTCAGCCGTGCGCGGATTTCACCGGTTTCTGATGGCTGACGGTATCACGACGCACAACCCGACCGAGACGCTGGATTCGCCACGCCGGCGGCGGACACTGCCGGGTGTTCTGACCCGCGAGGAAGTTGAGTTGATCATGGCTCAGCCTGCACCCTCACCCGCAGACTCCAAGAATCTCTGGGTGCGCGACAGGGCTATTCTCGAAGTGCTGTATGCGACGGGGATCCGGGTATCGGAATTGATCACCCTCCCGCAGGCGCATCTGTATGCCGAAGAGGGGATGGTGAAGGTTTTCGGGAAGGGATCCAAGGAACGGCTGGTTCCCATTGGACCGGCGGCACTTCACTGGGTGGCGCGCTACAAAGCCGAATCCCGTTTTCTTCTGCAGAAACGCCTCGCAACACACGATATGCTCTTCTTGAATACACGTGGTACCCCTCTTACACGGGTGGCCATATGGCAAACGGTACATCACCATGCCCTCAAGGCAGGGATTTCCCAGAGGGTGCACCCCCACACATTCCGGCATTCCTTTGCAACCCATTTGCTGGAGGGAGGGGCCGATCTGCGTGCTGTTCAGGAAATGCTCGGACACGCCGATATCTCAACAACCCAGGTTTATACACACATTGACCGCACCTATCTGAAACAGGAATACGACAAATACCACCCCAGGAGCGGAGTCGAAGAGTACCATGCACAAGTCCAATCAAGTAAGGGCGTTCAGACACCTGGATGACGTTCTCCCTCTGACCCTGGCCGATGTCCGCCGGGATATCGTGGGCATCTCCACCCCCGTGCCGCTGCTGGATGGGACAGAGCGTCCGTACGTCTTCCTGGACAACGCCGCAAGCACGCCCTCCTTCGGCAGCGTCCTCCGGTGTGTCGAAAATTTTCTTCCATGGTATTCTGGCGTGCATCGGGGGACGGGTTTCAAGTCGTTGCTGGCCACCGAAGTATTTGACGCTGCCCACGATGTTGTCGGCAGATTTGTCGGTGCCGATCTTTCCCGCAATACCGTCATCTTCGCGAAGAACACTACGGAGTGCGTCAACAAGCTCGCCAACCGCGCGGGCCTCCGTCCGGATGACATCGTGGTGAGTACCCTCCAGGAACATCATTCCAACGACTTGCCCTGGCGGAAACACTGCACCGTCATCCATGTTGGTGTGCTGGAGGATGGCCATCTCGATCTTGACCAGCTCCGGGCGGTACTTCAGAAATATCGTGGACGGATAAAATTTGTTGCGATCACCGGGGCGTCAAACATTACGGGTCTGTGCGCGCCTGTTCACGATATTGCGGAGTGGACCCATGCAGCGGGTGCCCGGTTGTTTGTGGATGCCGCCCAGCTTGCGCCGCACCGGCCCATCAGCATGCTTCCTGATGATGATCCGCGCCACATCGACTTCCTCGCGCTCTCAGCCCACAAGATGTATGCTCCGTTCGGAACGGGCGCACTGGTTGGTCCCAGAAGTTTTTTTGATGAAGGCGAACCCGATATGGTCGGCGGTGGAGTGGTGGAGATTGTGACTCTGGAAAGTGCGCACTGGAATCGTCCGCCGCACAAGGAGGAAGCAGGAACCCCCAACGTCATCGGGGGTGTGGCCCTTGCGGCTGCTATCGCGGTGCTTGAGTCGGTGGGGATGGAAACGATCGCCGGCCACGAGACGAAGTTGCTGACGTATGCCTATGGCAAACTCCGCCGCATGCCGGGGATTGTTTTATACGGACCAACAGAGCACTTCGACGACAAAGTCGGCACGATCACCCTCAACGTCGAAGGAAAACATAACGGTCTTGTTGCCGCCATACTCGGGATCGAAGGCGGCATCGGCGTGCGGAATGGTTGCTTCTGTGCGCACCCGTATGTCAAGCACCTCCTGAAGATTACGCCTGAGGAAGACCGGGTTCTGACCGAAGAGGTGCGGACAGGGAACAAGAGTCGCATGCCCGGCATGGTCCGGGCAAGTCTTGGATGTTATTCGAATGAGAGTGACGTCGATGCGCTCATCGAAATGCTCGAGCGGGTGCTCCGTGGTGACATACAGGGAACATACACGCAGGATCGCACTACCGGGGCATTTCACGCAGAAGGATACCGTCCGGATTTCTCGCAATTCTTCCGGTATGCTCTGCCGGGAGCTCAAGGAAGAAGTCACACTTCAGAAGCATCATGAACAGTCAGAGGATGTCCTGCCGTGAGCGCCTACACATACCGCGATAACGCTTTGTATGTTGAAGAAGTCCCCTTTGCGCAGCTCGTTCAGGAGTACGGGTCACCACTCTACGTGTACAGCAAGAAGACAATTCTTGACGACATGCGGCGTATTGAAGCTGCATTTGACGGGACACCGCACGTAACATACTACGCGGTGAAGGCCAACGCAAATCCGCATATTCTGCGGATGCTTGCCGCAGAAGGGCTCGGGGCCGACGTCGGGTCAGGAGGAGAGTTATTCCTGGCGCTCCGTGAAGGGTTTCCGCCTTCCAGGATCACGTTCAGCGGTGTTGGGAAGCGAGATGACGAAATTACGTACGCTCTTGAACAGGATATCTCGGCGTTTTATGTTGAATCCGCACAGGAGATAGAAGTACTGAATGACATTGCGGGGAAGATGGGGAAACGGGCACGGATTCTTGTGCGGGTGAACCTGGATATCGATGCCGGCGGGCACGCATACGTCTCCACGAGTCTGCGCCACAACAAATTCGGGCTGTCCCACGCGAAAGCACTGGCGGTGCTGAAAACAATCCGATCCTTCCCCCATATAGAAGTCCGTGGCATCCATAGCCACGTCGGATCCCAGATCACAAAATCGGCGATCTTCGTGAAAGCGGCCGAAGCCGTGGTCGCGCTCGTCCAGGATCTCCGCGAAGCAGGCATACGGGTTGATGATCTGGATTTCGGCGGGGGGTTCGGTATTCAGTATCACGGCTTCATACGGCAGAAGGGACTTCCCGTTGAGCATGCTGAAGAGTCCCGCCTGACAAGCACAGATCTCCTTCGTTCCGCCCTTCCGATTCTCCGCACGCTCGGCTGTGCACTTTCCATCCAACCCGGTCGCGCCATCGTTGCCCATGGCGGGGTGCTGGTCACACGGGTTCTCTACCGGAAAGAAACTGAGGAAAAGACGTTTCTTATTGTGGACGGAGCAATGACGGATCTGATCCGGCCGGCCCTTTATCATGCACACCATCAGATTGTGCCGGTACACCTGACGGGTGCGGCCTTTGAACCCGTTGACGTGGTAGGACCGGTGTGTGAGTCAGGAGATTTTTTTGCCCATGACCGGCGGATGCCCAGGATGCAGCGCGGCGACCTGATGGCCCTGATGTGTACCGGTGCATACGGTTATGTGCAGGCTTCAAACTACAACGCACGTCCCCGTCCCGCGGAGATCATGGTGGACGGCCACAACCATATGGTCATACGCCCGCGGGAAACAGTTGAAGATCTGTAGCAAGTCAGGCTCGGGAGAACGTACCATGACAGTCCTACTAAAACTGCGGTTTATGCTGCCCGGAATCCTGGCGGGAATTCTGCTGGTACCCGGATGTATCCTCATTCGTACCACGGAACACCGGATCACCATCAACGAAGACGGGAGTGGCGATGCGGTATTACGCCTGATCGATTTGCGTTCCGATGAGACCGTGGATTCTCTTATCCAGCGGGACTTCCGGATCATGCTCTCGTCGTATGAAAGCGAGGGCCAAGAAAAATTCGAACGTGACGGGCGGAGAATTTCCGAAAAGAGGCTCTACGCGCGCGCCGACACACTCTATGCGGAAATCTCGTATTCATTTGCTTCCCTGATGGATATCGACGGTCTGCATGTGACCGAAACCGAATTGTATGTAGTCGTTCCCGATGGCCGGGAGGTCGTCCGTACAAACGGACGGGTTGCTCCCTGGCGCGGTGAGGATCGTCGCATCGTCTGGAAACGGGATTCACGCCGCCTTCTGTTTCAGATCCGGGAAAAGAACCTCCCACCATCCACATCACTCGCGCGTCTGTATCGCGAACTTGAATAGGAATTTCCAGCGTATGGCGACAGGAAGAATCCGTGTCGGCGTTATCTTTGGCGGACGTTCCGGTGAGCATGAGGTGTCGCTGGTATCGGCCGCGTCCGTCATGGACGCGCTCGATCCGTCCCGCTATCAGGTTGTTCCCATCGGGATATCGCGTGAAGGACGGTGGCTGAGTTCACCCCGGGTCTTGCAGCTTCTTCGAGACCGGGCAGGTCTGGAGAATGAAACAGAATGCGTGCTCGTGCCTGAGCCGGGACGGCAGGGATTGATGGTGGTTGCGGGCGGAGGTGATCCTGTGACCCCTCTGGATGTCGTGTTTCCGTTGATCCACGGGACGTTTGGCGAGGATGGCACGCTGCAGGGACTGCTGGAGCTGGCCGATATTCCGTACGTCGGTGCAGGGGTGTTGGGTTCTGCTGCGGGTATGGACAAGATTATTCAGAAACAATTGTTTGCTCAGGCCGGACTACGTGTGCCCAAATACACCTGGGCGCTCTCTTCACACTGCAACGCCAATACCCGGAAGACCGTCACAAACGTCGAACGATCCCTGCGATATCCCGTTTTTGTGAAACCGGCCAACACCGGATCAAGCGTGGGAATCGTCAAAGCCCACAATCGAGAAGAACTTCTCGCAGGCATATCGACTGCGGCTGCTTATGACCGCAAGGTGCTCTTCGAACAGGGAATTCGTAACGCCCGGGAGATCGAGTGTGGCGTTCTCGGGAACGATGACCCGCTTGTTTCGGCTCCCGGGGAGATTATCCCCTCGAATGAGTTCTATGACTATGATGCAAAATATGTGGACGGAAAATCGGAAGCCATTATCCCGGCCCGACTGCCACGCCATACCGTGACGCAGGTACAACGTATGGCCCGTACTGCCTACCAGGCGATTGATTGTGCGGGGATGGCGAGAGCAGATTTCTTCGTCGGACGAAAAAGCGGCACCGTCTATATCAACGAACTTAATACCATTCCCGGCTTCACATCCATCAGCATGTACCCGAAACTCTGGCAGGCATCCGGGATGTCATTTTCCGCTCTATTGGACAGGCTTATCACGCTCGCGCTGGATCGCCAAACGCAGAAGAACGGCTTACGCCGGTTTTACGATCCACGCGAAGAGTGGTACCGTCGCTGATGTAGCGCCTTTCGTCCCGTGTCTCTGCAGTTCGTCGCACTACACACCACATTCGTCGCACTTCCCAAACCCTGCCTCCCTGGTTCCGTACATACAAGCAGATACGGGGACCATCTCGTTTCAAGCACACATTCAAAGGGAGGTCAGTCATGAGAACCGGAATAGTCATACTCGCAGCCGTTGTGTTGGTAAGTGTGGCAGCAACCGGCGCACTGGCGTCGGATCAGGCAGGGTCGTTGACTCCCGAGCAATATCTCCGTGCCGAACAGACGCTTCTGAACGGCCTGCAGGAGAGCAACCTCGGAGTAAAGGAAGGTTCTGCGTTTATGCTTGGTCAGCTTAAGTCATCCAGGGCGGTGATTCCGTTGATGAAGCTGCTCCGTGACGGTGAACAGGAAACCACCCGCATTGTCGCTGCCCTTGCGCTGTGCCGGATCGGCGATGCCCGGGGTCTCTATGCGGTGAAACGGGCAACCCAGTTTGATGAAAGTGAACGTGTGTCCCAGCGGTGTGCCTGGTTCTATAACTCGTATGTGAAAGCCGGAGCGTTCGAATTCGCATCGGTGGGATCTCCGGATGCGACAGAAATGGCCCGGCGATAAAAACAGGCGGATTCCGGACCCCGCCAGGCAGTACCCAAAGGTGTGTACACGAAAACGGAGCAGCCGAAAGGCTGCTCTGTTGTTTCCGGTATCCGGGTGGGAACGGGATCAAGAGGCAGGAGCCTGAATCGGATATGCGGGCATTCTGGTGCATTGACAAGCGGAATCGCATTTGAGCTTTCTCCGTTTTCCTCGTACATTGGACGGTACATGGATGAGTCCTTTTATAGAAAGCGGAAGAGGCGGTTTAACCCCAGGGAAACCCTTCGCCGCATCCTGCGCAACAAACGCCTTGTCGCGGCCCTCGTGCTGGGCTCCGTGATCGCCGGTATCGCCCTTTTCGGAAACCGGGGATTCGTTCAGCGAATTCGGCTGGAACAGCAGAAATCGGAACTGGAACAGAAGATCCGGGAAGCGGAAGCAGAACAGAAACGCCTCCAGCGGGAATCCCTCAGCCTCGACACCAGCAGCAGGGCGATTGAGAAAGTTGCCCGGGAAAAGTATGGCATGAAACGTCCCGGGGAGAGTGTCTATCGAACACCCCCGGAACGGTGATGGATCTCTTTGACGGCACTATGCCCGCCCCGCAGGCGCGTGAGGATGCCCCTCTTGCAGAGCGCGTGCGACCAGGGGTCCTTCCGGACTTTGTCGGTCAGGATCACCTGCTCGGTGAGGGGAAACCACTTCGTATACTGATCGAACGCGACCAGGTTCCTTCCATGATCCTCTGGGGACCTCCCGGGAGTGGCAAGACCACGCTGGCACGTCTGATCGCGCGGCACACGCACGCCGCTTTTATACAGCTCAATGCAGTATCATCCGGGGTGAAAGATGTCCGGGCGGTGCTCGAGCGCGCAACCGCGCACCGCCACCGTCAGCGGACAATCATGTTTATCGATGAAATCCACCGATTCAACAAGGCGCAGCAGGACGCATTGCTGCACAGTGTTGAAGAAGGCCTTGTCACGCTGATCGGCGCAACGACGGAGAATCCGTCGTTTGAAGTCATCGCGCCCCTCCTTTCCCGTTGCCGGGTCTATGTTCTCCAGATGCTCGGCGCTGATCATCTGCGGACAATTCTGGATCACGCCCTGAGCACGGATGTACATCTGAGTAGTCGGGACATTACGGTCAACGACCGCGACCGCCTGATCATGCTTTCCGGCGGCGATGCACGGATGCTTCTGAACGGACTCGAAACTGCGATACGGATCGCCGGGAGCGCAGGCGATGGGCCCGTCACCGTAGGACAGCATGAATTTGACGAAGCATTTCAACGTAAGAGGCAGCGTTACGACGACGGCGGGGAAGAACACTACAATATCATCTCTGCATTCATCAAGAGTATTCGCGGGGGCGACCCCGATGCGGCGGTGTACTGGCTGGCGCGAATGCTGGACGGCGGTGAAGATCCCAAATTCATCGCGCGTCGGCTTATCGTTCTTGCGTCCGAGGACATCGGAAACGCAGACCCGTACGGTCTAACGCTCGCGGTTTCCACGTTTACAGCGGTAAACTATGTGGGAATGCCGGAAGCGCGGATTATTCTTTCCCAATGCACGACCTACCTTGCATCGGCGCCAAAAAGTAACGCCGCCTACGTTGCCATTAGCGAGGCGATGGAAGATGCACAAAAGGGTCCGGATGCCCCTGTTCCATTACATCTCAGGAATGCCCCCACGGGTCTTCTGAAAGATCTGGGATACGGGGGCGACTACAAATATGCCCACGACTTTGCCGGAAATGTTGTTGATCAGCAATACCTCCCTGATACCCTCAAGAACAACTGCTACTATCGTCCGACGGAAAACGGAAGAGAAAAAGATATCCGGGAACGACTGAAGCGCTGGTGGCCGGAGAGGGGACGGTAGAGGAATGAACGACCGGCAGCGTTTTTTGAGGGCACCGCGCATGGTCAGCGGGAGACGGACCGGATCGGTTCCACAGATTGCGCGAGCTCTTCGCCTGCTTGCAGGTTGCGTGTTACTTGTGCCTCCTGCGGCTGGCTTTTCTCAGGTTCCATACATCCCTCCCGCACAGCACACTCCGCAGGTGCCCGATACCTCGCACACCTTTCAGGCCACCGGTTCGCCACGCACTCCGCGGATCCCTGACACACTGTCCGCCTCGCAGACACCCGCCGCGGTGCGTGATTCGATCCTTGCTTCGGCTGATACCGTCCTGGCCCGCGGCGACACTGTGTCGCGGCAGACCCCCTCCGGGATAGACTCCGTGGTGACGTATACCGCATCCGATTCCATCACATACGACATCTCCCGCCGAACGATGTATTCACGCGGGAAAGCAACCATCGACTACAAGGAACTCGGATTAAAGGCCGACCAGGTGGACATCAACTGGAATACGGCAGTTCTCAATGCGCGCGGGTCTGTTGATTCCTCTGACACCACAGGTCAGAAGATGAAAGGTCTGCCTGATCTGATTGACGGGGCAGAAACATATTCCGGTTCCGAAATTTCCTACAACTTCAGAACCAAAAAAGGGCGGATCGATCTCGGTAAGACGGAGATCGAGCGCGGACTCTACTACGGCAAGGCAATCAAAAAAGTTGAGAGTGATGTGTTGTATGTTGACCACGGAGGATTTACCACGTGCGAGCTGGAGCACCCGCACTACTACTTTGCCAGTCCAACAATGAAGGTCCAGGTGCGGGACAAGGTGATTGCACGTCCCATCTATCTCTACATCGCGGATGTACCGGTATTTGCCCTGCCCTTCGGGGTGTTCCCGAGCGAACGGGGAAGAAGATCCGGCCTTATCGCCCCTGCCTATGGAGAAAGCGCGCGGGGCCGTTACCTGCTCCATCTCGGCTACTACTGGGCGATTAATGACTATATGGACTGGAATGTCCGGGTAGACGGATACACAAAAGGGAGCTACACACTTTATTCCGATTTCCGGTATGCGTTACGCTATAACTTCACCGGTTCGATCAGCGGCTCATTCGGACGTGTGGTGAGCGGCGAGACAGCGGATCCGGGTTTTACGGACCAGCAGGTGTTTAACCTCCGTCTTGGCCACAATCAGGAGTTTGATCCGACGACTCGTCTTGTGGTTGACTTCACATTCACCAGCGGTTCGTACTATCAGAACACGAGTAACCAGCTCAATGACCTTCTCCGGCAGAATGTTGTGTCGAACGCGACCCTTACGAAATACTGGGAAGGGACGCCGAACAGCATGACGATCAACCTGCAGCGGGACCAGAATCTCCAGCCCACACCGGGCAGTGTCGAACTCAGCGAGGTGCTCCCGAGTCTAAGTTTTAGCAGAAGTCAGAGTTATCCATTCCGTTCCAAACGGTCCGGTGACGGCGGCAGCGCACAGCGGTGGTATGAATTGATCGGGTATTCCTACAGCGGCCAGTTGCTCAACACGCGGACGACAACACAGCAGACAGAAGGAACATCGCGCGATGAGCGTCGCGGCGTACAACACAGCGTGACCGTCAATGCGGCCCCGAAGCTCGGCTACTTCACCATTACGCCCTTCTTTAACTATTCAGAGAAGTGGTACGACAAACAGATTGCCAGGGACTTCTCGACCATTGACAGCTCGGTGACAACCCGTGATGTTCACACGGTGAAGGCGGTACGATACTTTGATCTGGGTGTGTCCGCAAATACGCGCTTTATTGGGATCGTCCAACCCAACATTCTCGGCATCAAAGGGATCCGGCATCAGGTGTTGCCGAGTATATCGTACACGTACCAGCCGGATTTTTCCAAGGACCGGTACGGGTATTACGGTTCGTACCGTGATGAGGATGGGATCACGCAGCAGTACAGCCTGTTTGAGCGGGAGGTCTTTGGCGGAGCGCCGTCCGAGGAGCGGCAGGCGATCTCCATGCGAATCGGCAACGTGTTCGAAATGAAAACAGCTGCGGATGACACTTCCGACAGGGAAAACAAATTCCAGCTGTTGAATCTGGACCTCTCCACATCATACAATTTTGCACGCGACAGCCTGCGCTTTGATGAGGTCTATATGGGGTTCAGGACGAGTATCGGTCAATGGCTCAATATCGGTGGGAACGCGCGCTACAATCTGTACAAGTTCGAACCGGATCCAAAGAGTTCCGTCGGAGGCCGGCGCGTCAACAAGTTTCTTATCAATGAAACCGGACGGCTGGCGGACCTTACGGGGTTTTCCATCAGTCTGGGCACGCGGATCAGCGGCGAGAAGAAGAGCACGACGGCGGGACCGGTACGGACGGCGGAGGATTCACTGGCGGAGCGGGAGCGTGCAGGGTACATCGGTCTCTACGATCAACAGGCTCCCGATTTTAGCATACCCTGGAATCTGGATCTCACCTGGAATTTTTACCAGAGCCAGCCGGGGGACCCGAGGCTCCTCTTCCGGAGCTCGACCATCGGGGGAGCGTTGGGATTCAACCTGACAGAACTCTGGAAGATCACGATGACGGCGAGTTACGATCTTATCAACAAGACGATCGCAGCACCGCAGGTCACGGTCTATCGGGACTTACATTGCTGGGAGATGAATTTCTCGTGGGTGCCGACGGGGTTCTACCGGAACTTCAAACTGGAAATCCGGCTTAAGGCGCCGCAACTGCAGGATGTGAAGCTGACAAAACAGGCGAGTGCGAGAGATATTTTTTAGACTTTTACGCCGACTGTTTCTGTTCTTCGTACTTGTACAGGGGCTCCTTTTTCCGGAGGATGACGTCTTTCGTGATGGTGCAGCTGCTGACATTCCGTTTCTCGGGAAGCCCATACATGATGTCCAGCATCACTTCCTCCAGGATCGATCGGAGGGCCCGTGCACCCGTCCCGCGTTCCATTGCCTTCTGCACGACCGCCTTCAGCGCTGCCTCTTCAAAGACCAGATCCACACCATCCACCCGGAAGAGTCGTTTGTACTGTTTCACGATTGCATTTTTGGGTTCGGTGAGAATGTTCAGCAATGCTTCCTCACTCAGGGCGTGCAGGGATGAAATCAGGGGCAGGCGTCCGACAAATTCCGGAATCAATCCGAATTTGATAAGGTCCTCCGGCTGCACCAGCTGGAGGTATTCATCAGGGTGAGCGTCTTTCTTTCCCTTGATTTCAGCGCCGAATCCCATCGGATTCTTGTTCACCCGCCGTGCAACGATCTTGTCCAGCCCTTCGAAAGCCCCGCCGCAGATAAACAGAACATTGCGGGTGTTGATGTTGATCAGACTCTGCTCCGGATGTTTTCGTCCGCCTTTCGGAGGCACGCCGGCAATGGTTCCTTCGAGAATCTTCAGCAGGGCCTGCTGCACACCCTCACCCGATACATCACGCGTAATGGAGGCGCTTTCGCTTTTTCGTGAAATCTTGTCGATCTCGTCAATATACACGATGCCCCGCTCCGCCTTCTCGACATTGTATTCGGCATTCTGCAGGAGGTGTACGAGGATTGTCTCGACGTCGTCGCCGACATAACCGGCTTCGGTGAGGGTTGTGGCATCGGCGATGGCGAACGGGAGATCGAGTATCTTCGCAAGAGTCTGGGCGAGCAAGGTCTTGCCCGTCCCGGTCGGACCGATCAGCAGGATGTTGGTCTTTTCGATATCGACGTCATCCAGCTCGAAAAGATTGTCCTTGGCGTCAATACGTTTGTAGTGGTTATACACCGAGACCGCGAGTGACTTCTTTGCGTGTTCCTGCCCGATAACATATTCGTCGAGGGCGTTTTTGATCTGGACAGGGGTGAGACCTGATTTGGGGCCGCGCCGAGCGGTAAACGCTGCGAGGTTGTTGCGGATGATGTCGACCGAACTGGAAACACAGATGTCACAGATATACACATCCGGTCCAGCGATGATACTCTGCACCTCTTCGGGTGTCCGTCCGCAGAACGAACAGTGTATTTTGTCGCCACTCCGGCTGCGCTGTGTCATGGTAGTCCCGCGATAAGTGCCTATTTCTTGGTGTCGCGTTCTTTCTTGACAAACACGTTGTCAATCAGGCCGTAGGTTTTTGCTTCTTCCGACGACATATACCGGTCGCGGTCCGTATCACGTTCGATTGTGGTGATCGGCTGGTTGCAGTGGTTCGCCAGGATTTCGTTCAGCCGTTTCTTTGTTCGCAGGATTTCTTCGGCCTGGATGCTGATGTCGGATGCGGTTCCCTGCACACCACCCCAGGGTTGGTGGATCATGATGCGGGAGTTCGGGAGGGTGGAGCGTTTTCCTTTTGTGCCTCCGGCCAGCAGCACGGCGCCCATACTTGCCGCCATACCGATACAAATCGTCGCCACATCCGGACGGATATACTGTATGGTATCATAAATAGCCAGACCCGACGATACGCTGCCTCCGGGGCTGTTGATATACACGTTGATGTCCTTATCCGGATCTTCCGATTCAAGGAACAGCAACTGTGCGATCACCAGGCTCGCAACGGTGTCATCGATCGGAGTACCGAGGAAGACGATCCGTTCTTTGAGGAGACGCGAAAAGATGTCGAATGCCCGTTCCCCGCGGCCGGTTTGTTCCACCACCATAGGGACGAGCTGGTTGTACAAATCATAGGGTTTTGGTGTGTTGTTGCTGATCGTCATGAGTCCACCCCTTCCTTCAATTCCTTGTCCGAGATCGTTGCATGCTGTTTCAAAAAATCCATGACTTTTCCTGAGAGAATTCGGTCACGCACGGCCTCGGATCGTTTGTAATGAGGCAGCAGCTTCTCCTTTTCAAGACCCGTCCGCCCTGCCTCTTCTGTTGCGAGTTTTTCAATGTCGTCGTCGGTGACCGTCAGATTTTCGACTTCGGCAATCCGTTCCTTGATCATCATCCACTTGGCCTGCCAGATGGCCTGCGTGCGGCGCTCCTCGCGGTATTTCTTTTCATCAAATCCCGCGGGCAGGGAACGCTCACGCGAACGCTCGCGCAGTTCCGCGATATAGGAATCCAGAAGCGCTTCCACGAATGCCTCCGGCACAGGAACCTCGTGTTGCCGGACGATTTCGGATGCGATATCGTCGGCCACTTTGGCTTCCGCGCGTTCCGACCAGTATCGTTGGAGATCGGCGCGTAAGGAAGTCTTAAATTCATCAGGCGAAGTGACGGCATCGCGTGTCACCTTCTTCACCAGCGCTTCGTCAAAAGGCGGCAGCTGGACCTTCTCAATCGTCTTCGGTGTTATGGCCAGTCGAACGGTGTCCTTGTGGTCTGCGTGTGTCGATTCGAACGTCGCCTGGACCGTTTGCCCGACTGTTGCGGACCGCAGCGAATCGCGGATTTCGGTGGCAAGAGTGTGATCCGCAAGATAAAACCGTACGCCGTTGGATTTGCGCCCGATAAGGGGAGTCCCGGCTTCATCCAGTTCCTGCACGTCGGCGGTGACGATATGCTCGTCATCCGTAACGGTGTCAGCCGGCGCCATGGAACTGTTGGCTTTCCGGATCTGCTGGATTTCTTCTTCCACTTCTTCGTCGGGGACTGTATGGACCGGCCTGTCCACCGCAATGCCCTTGTAGGTTTTGAGTTCGACGGGTGGTTTTACCTCGTATTCGATGCGGAATTGGAACCGCTCCCCCCGTTTAAAATCCATATCAACCATTGACGGGCGGCCGAGCGGGTGAATGTTCCGTTCTTCCATCGCCTGATGGTAAAAAGTATTGGCGATCTCATCGAGGGCCTCGTGTTCAATCGCCTCACCATACAGTTTTTTCACCATCGAAAGGGGGGCCTTGCCCTTGCGGAATCCTTTGAGCTCCACCTTTGCCCGGTATTTGTCGTACGCCTGATCAAAATGTGATTGAAGCTCGTCATGGACGAGCTCGATGGTGGCTTCCTGTTTTACTTCTGAGAGTGTGTTAATGGTAACCTGCAACGGACAACCTCATAACGTTATGAACTGAGCGTGAATAGCACCCTGACGATTAAGTGTGGGCATAGGGGGACTCGAACCCTCACGGATTTCTCCACTAGATCCTAAGTCTAGCGCGTCTACCAATTCCGCCATATGCCCAAAGACCACACGCGGCGGTGCGGCGCGCGGAATAGAGGAGCGCCCCGGCGGCCGATTGTTGTCAAGTGCACAATGTATACAAAAAGGAAGAAACTTCCAAGTAACGGCGCAGTAGGTCTTTAGGGGGCAGGTAGGGGGTAGTAAAGCCGGAAGGTGGCACCTTTTCCGGGAACGGAATCTACCTCCACGCGTCCCCGGTGGTCTTCCAGTATCTTTTTTACAATTGAGAGGCCCAGCCCTGTCCCGTGTTTCTTTCCGTATGAGAAAAAAGGCTCAAAAAGCCTGGGGCGGATCTCTTCTGGAATCCCCGGTCCGGAATCTGACACCTCGATGATGATAAATCCATCGTGCATCCGCGTTCGAATGGTGAGTGTGCCCCCCTCCGGCATCACGTCAGCGGCGTTTCCCGTCAGGTTATACAGCACACGTGCAAGCTTGTCCACGTCCAGCGTGCAGTCTCCGGTGTACTCAAGATGGCGGACAAGGGAGATCGAGCGGGATGCCATGTCGGTTTGCAGAAAGTCCAGCAGCTGATCCAGCGTGGAACCGAGTTGAACGGTCTCGAGGCGGAGGTGGCTGGTGCCCCGGGCAAAATCGAGCGTCTCCTGTGCCATGGTATTAAGCCGGTCAATCTGGCGGATCATCTCGTCAGCCATTTCCGCGGGCTTTTGTGAGCCGCCGCCCCGTTTGATAAGCTCGGCATAGAGCCTGACCGTGGCCATCGGATTCTTGATGTCGTGCAGGATTGTGGAGGCCATTCGGCCGACGGCGCTCAGCCGTTCATTCTGGACCATCTCCTGTGCAATTCTCGCATTGTCCAGTGCGATTGAGGCATGGACGGATAGTGCTTCGATGAACGCCTCGTCTTCCGGCCCGAAATGCCCTATATGCTTGTTCAAAAGCTGAAACACCCCGACGATGATCCCTTCCTTGTCCCGCATGGGCATACACAATACGGTTTGGGTGGAATATCCGCTTCTTTTGTCAATCTCAGGGTTAAACCGGGGATCACTGTAGGCATCGGTGATGTTTACAACCTCTCCCGTTCGTGCTACAAATCCGGAAAGCCCTTTTCCCATGGGAAGCCGGATTTCGACCATCCCGTCGCCCTGCGCCACCTTGGACCAGAGTTCATCGGTCTTTCGATCCACCAGATACAGGGTACCCCGGTCAGCACCGATACTCCGTGCTGCAACATCCACGATGATGCCGAGCAGAGTATCCAGATCGATGGCGGAGTTGACACTCTTGCTTGCCTCAATGAGCATGCTCAACTTGTCCACCTTGTTCTTCGACGCGAGCGCGTTGCGGCCAAGTTCCATGACAAACGTCTGATCCATGGTTCTGAGCCGGATGGCAAGATTGTGGAGCAGATTCAGGGCGACCTGGCGGTTCTTGTTGACCAGGGTACGGAATTCTTCCGCGGTCAGAATCAGCACCGTGCATTCATCCAGGGCTTCAGCGCGGGCTGAACGGGGGAGGCCGTCAATCAGGGAGAGTTCCCCAAAAAAGTCCCCTGAATGCAGAACAGCGAGCAACGATTCGACACCGAATTTCGTATATTTCTTTATCCGGACCCGGCCGCTGCACAGGAGATACAGTTCCCGGCCCTTGGAATACTCATCAAAGATGAGATCGCCCCCGGGGATGGTGCGTTGGGTAAAATGTGCAAGACTCCTGAGAATCACGCGTGGTGCGACATCGCGGAAGAGGATGTTCTGCGTAAGCGCCTCCAGCATGGGGGGAGAAACTTTTGCTGAGGGGCGCGCTGGAAGACGGCGTTTCGTCTTGCCTTTTGGTGCTTTTGAGGGTCGTGTTTTTTTCATTAAACGGTCGGAGTGAAGAGAGACGGCCCCCTGAGGGTTGTTGCAAAAAAATAGACAAAAGGTCCGCCAGAGTCAAGCTGACAAGTGACGCTCACAAAGGAACCCTTGTATGCATGATGAGGTGTTGCTGCAAACATCCGGATTGAGCAAGCGCTACGGGAAACGGTGGGCGGTGCATGACCTGAACCTTACAGTCCGCCGCGGCGAGGTCTTCGGATTTCTCGGTCCCAATGGAGCCGGAAAGAGCACGACCATCCGCATGCTCCTTTCACTGATCAAACCCACCGCGGGTCACATTGAACTTTTTGCCAGTCCCCTTCACCGAAACCGGGCGTCTGTGTTAAAACGTGTCGGAGGCCTTGTCGAGCGCCCCGATTTTTATCTGTACCTTTCCGCACGGCGTAATCTCGAAATCGTGGCGGCACTCAGGGGTGACGGTTCCCACAGCGACATCAACCGTGTGCTCGACATCGTCGGACTCCAGTCCCGGGCTGATGACAACGTAAAGGTATACTCCCACGGCATGAAACAGCGACTGGGCATCGCGCAGGCGTTGCTGGGCAAGCCGGAACTGGTCATTCTGGATGAGCCAACATCCGGACTCGATCCGCAGGGAATCAAGGAGGTTCGTGAACTGATCCAGCAGTTATCCCGTTCGGGTGCCGTCACGGTGTTTCTTTCTTCTCATCTGCTCAGCGAAATTGAACAGACGGCCACCTGCATGGCCATCATCAATCAAGGAAAGCTCGTTGTGCAGGGTGGCGTGTCGGAATTGCTCGCTGCGGGTCCCGGCATTATCCGGATAGATGCCCGGCCGCCCGGACGGGCGCTGGAGATTCTCAAAACCTCAACTCTTGTGACCGGCGCATCCATGGTGGATCCGTACATCGAATGTACGGCACCGTTCGAGGCGACCCCCGCCCTGTTGCGACTTCTCGTGGATGCGGGTATTGATGTCCATGCCCTCACCCCGCGCCGTTCTCTGGAAGAATACTTCCTCTCCATAACCGAGGGAGCTTCCGATGTGCATGCGCCGGATCTCACGGTCCAGGTTCCGGCATCAGGGGAGAGTCCGGAATGAGAACGATCCTCGGCAACGAAATCCTCAAGACCTCGCTCAAATGGAGGTCCTATATTTCCTTTATTACCATCGCGGTGATCATTCCCCTGGTGGATCTTGGACTCTTTCTTGAACGCGGAGGGTGGGCGCGATCGATTACCCGCGGCCTTTCCCAGGATTTTCTGGTGATGGGGAATATCAAGAACGCATACTTTGTGACCTATTTTCTCATGAATGCGCTCTGGATCCATATTCCCTTCCTCATCACCCTCGGTGCGGGAGATCAACTGGCAGGTGAAGCAACGGGAGGAACGTTTCGCATCCTGCTGACACGACCGGCTTCCCGTTCGTATATCCTCTTTACGAAGTATATTACCACGTTGCTGTACGCAGCCGCGCTCGTGGTCTTTATGGGGGCGCTCTCGCTCGGACTCGGGGCCGTGCTGTTCGGGACCGGTGATCTGCTGGTTCCGGGCAGAACGTTTATCGTCCATGCGGAACATGATGTGCTCTGGCGCATGGCTATCAGCTTCGCGCTTGCAACGTGGGGTATGTGGACGGTTGCCTCGCTCGCGTTTCTCTTTTCTTCGCTTGTGGAGAACGGTATCGGCCCGATCATCGGGACGATGGCCATCATCATCGGTTCGTACATCATCGGTAATGTTCCGGTGGATCTGTTTGCCTCGATCAAACCGTATCTCTTCACCACATATCTTGATCTGTGGGCGAAGGTCTTTGAAGATCCCGTGCCGTGGGATACCCTGCTCCATTCAATCCTTGTCCTTGGCGCATTCAACGTTGGTTTTTACCTTGTAACTTGGTATATTTTTCTGAAGAAAGATGTTCTGAGCTGATTTGCCTTCCTTCATCACTCCAGGAACCCATCATGGACTTGCTCCGCATCCAGGAGGCTCTCCGCCAACGGAAGATCGGCGGGTGGTTGCTCTGCGATTTTCATAACCGCGATCATCTTGCCATTCATATTCTCGGACTTGACCCCAAACGTATGACGACGCGCCGCTGGTTTTATTATATACCGGCCCGCGGCAAACCGAAGAAACTGGTTCATACTGTGGAGAAGGGAAAGCTCGACACTCTGCCCGGAAACAAGACCGTCTATCTGTCCTGGGAACAGCTGCATGCCTCGCTCAAGAAGATGCTCGGTCCCGCCAAACGTATTGCCATGCAGTACTCGCCGAAGAACAACATTCCGGCGGTGTCCCTGGTGGACGCCGGCACGATCGAATTAGTCCGGAGTTTCGGACACAAAGTCGTTTCCTCGGCCGATCTTGTTCAATTGTTTGAAGCCGTGATTGACGAAAAAGGATATCAGCTTCACAAGGAGGCAGCGGCGATTGTCGACCGGATTCGCGCTGAGGCATTCAGCCGTATTCGCGATGGCATCCGGACCGGGGATGGTATCTCCGAGTATGACATCACCCAGATGATCCTGCGGCGGTTCAAGGAAGAGGGGCTTACCACCGCGGATGCTCCGATCGTCGGATCGAACGAACATCCGACCGATCCACATTTTGAATCGAAGCCGGGGAATAACAGGCCGTTTGCGCCGGGCGATACCGTCCTTATCGATCTGTGGGCGAAGAAGGATGTGCCGGCGGGCATCTACTACGATATCACATGGCTCGGCTACATCGGTGCGACGCCTCCGGCGGAATACGAAAAGATCTTTAAGGTAGTGGTCCGTGCCCGTGATGCCGCCATTACATTTGTGAAGGAACGATTTGCGTCGAATCGCCCCTGTGCGGGGTGGGAAGTGGACGAAGTTTGTCGCGGTGTCGTGAAAAAGGCGGGGTACGGCAAGTATTTTGTCCATCGCACCGGCCATTCGATAGGCGGGGAAACCCACGGGAATGGCGGGAACATCGACAATCTCGAGACACGTGACGACCGCCAGCTGGTGCCCGGCTGTTGCTTTTCCATTGAACCCGGAATCTATCTCGAAAGAATGGCGGCACGAACCGAGATTAATATCTTCATCCGCCACGACGGAGTTCCGGAAGTGACGGGGGAGATGCAGAAGGAGCTGGTGCTGCTGTAGATCCCGGACCAGTCCGGTCCGGCGCTCCGTGTCGGACGTTCTCCAACATTCATCAGAGAAAGCCTATGTCCTCATCCTTCCGCCTCTCCACCGTCCGCAACGGGTTTCATCCGACGTTCTGGGTAGCCAACGGCATGGAGCTGTTCGAGCGGCTCGCGTACTACGGGCAGCAGACCATCCTTGTAATTTATCTGCGTGACAGTCTCGGGTATACGGCGCAGGAAGTCGGCAACCTGTCCGCAATGTTCGGTGGTCTGATTTATCTCCTGCCGATCGTGGCGGGGACGATCGCGGATCGACTCGGGTTCCGGAAGGCCTTCTCCATCGCGTTCTTCATCCTTGCGGTCGGGTACTTCATGATCGGATTCACCGGGATGGCGCCGATGCAGGGCGCGCTCGGTCAGCCGCCCAGTTTCTGGCTGATGATGTTAATGATTGTTTTTACCGCCATCGGAGGCTCCTTTATCAAGCCAGCGGTGCTCGGAACGGTTGCCATCACCTCGCAACCCGAGACCAAATCGTTGGGCTTTGCAATTTATTACTGGATTGTGAACATCGGCGCAGCACTCGGGCCGGTGATTGCGTTTCTGGTTCGCGACAGCATAGGCATCCAGTACGTCTATATGGTCTCCGCCATAAGTTGCGCCCTCATGCTGATCGTGAACCTGTTGTTCTACAAGGAAGTGCGCGATGCCGCGCACACAGTTCAAGAGACCCTCGCCGATAAGATGCGCAATCTTGTCTTTGTGCTCGGCAATTTCAAGTTTATGATTTTCCTGCTGATCTTCTCATTGTACTGGATCGTGTTCTGGCAGATCTTTATCCTGGTGCCATTTTATGTGAACGATTTTATTTCGCCCGACGCGCCCTATGAGATCATCATGTCTGCGGGAGCATTCGGCATTATTGTCTTCCAGCTTTCGATCAACTGGCTTACGCGCGGCCTCTCGCCGCGCACTTCGATCCTGATCGGTTTTGGAATCTCCAGCCTGCTCTGGCTCATTGTCGCGATCCATCCCACGATCTGGACCATTGTGGCCGGGATTCTGGTCTTCTCGATCGGAGAAATGATTCAGGCGCCGCGGTATTACGAGTACATCTCCACCCTTGCGCCTCCGGGACAGCAGGGGCTCTTTCAGGGATATGCCTTCCTTCCCATTGCCATTGCGCGGTTTGTCGGTGATCCCATCGGCGCGTATCTGTACTCCACCTATGCGCATACGTCGGTCGGACCGCAGGGTGTCTTCCTTATGGTGTTTGGGATTGGCGTCGTGGCGACAATTCTTATGGCGATCTACAATGCCGTCGTGTCTGCGGGCGAGAGGAAGGCCCAAGGGGTGTAACTATGGAATACGTGTGGATCGGGCTCCTTGCCTTTTTCCTCCAGGGCACTCCTGACGGACGCACCATCCTTTCGAAGGTAGAGGCGCAGGTCGGGAAGGTGAAGGACTACACCGTTACCCTCGATGTTGTTGCCGATATCGAAAGGCTCAAAGTTCCACCGATGCATGCGACGATGTACTACAAACACCCTGACAAAGTATTTTTTGATACAAAGGGATTTGCCATGCTCCCGCGCGAAAGTATGGGGCTCCAGTTCGGCGGCCTCAGCCGGCGGTATGCGGTGGACAGCGTACGACGGGAGGGGAAAGGTACTCCCGTGGTGTATCGTCTGGTGATGCATCCCCGTGATGAACGGACTGCCTTCCATACGGTATACGTGTGGATTAACGGCGACCGGTGGACGCCCGAGCGGCTTGAGATTCCCCGGAGCGGAGGCAAGTCGATGCGCGCAACATTTCGCTACGAACATGTTCAGGGATTCTGGCTGCCGACGGAGTTGACGGCTCAGTTTGATGTGTCGCTGCCCGACTCCGCTCCGGCCGCGCCGACAGATCCTTTTAGTCTCGCAGAGCCATCGACGCGCGCAACATCGAGAGGAAACCAGCGCACCGGACAGGTAACGGTGCGCTACTCTGACTACCGGGTGAACACCGGACTGCCGGACGATATTTTTATGAAGCCGGAAGGAACAAAGGAGTAGGCGGATCGGTTGCTTGACAATGGATGCTGAGCACGGTATATTGGCAGCAGTTCATTCTCAATGATGTATCCGGTCAAGGGAATTCCGTCAAAGCGGAAGCTGCCCCGCAACTGTATGTGACAACCGGCGTACGCGCCACTGACTCTGCGGATGGTCGGGAAGGCGCTACCGCAGTCCATGTCACGAGCCAGGAGACCTGCCGGTTTCATTGTCACGAAAACCTTCGCGGGAAGGGAACTGATACACACAGGTTGGCACCCACATCACACCTGTGTACGCCCCTGTTTTCCCGCAGAAGAGAGGGGTTTTTTCATTTCAGGAGAGAAGCGTATGGTGTTGCAGGACATGTTCGCCTTAAGAGGCAAGACGGCACGCCGCATCGGTGAAGATCGCACGGCGATGTATCAGCAACTCTATGCAGAACTCTCAGACAAAGTTGAAAACGGAACACTTCCGAGTCATCCCGACTACTTGTGCGGAAACGAACTCGCTTCCAATATCTATCGCAAAAAGTACTTCGTCAAGGATCTGGGCGGCCAGGCGGTTGAACAAAGGCCAGAAGATGTGTTTGTACGTCTCGCCTCCTTCCTCGCTTCGACGGAAAAAACCCCCGAACTCCGGACCCGCTGGGCTGAAAGCTTCTATCGTATGCTCTATGAAGGCCGGTTCATCAGCGGCGGACGCGTGCTTGCAGGGGCCGGTGACCTGTACCGGCTCAAGACCCTGGCGAACTGTTTCGTTACCACAATCAAAGAAGACAATATCGAGTCTATTTACCAGGCGGCATATGAATGCGCCCGGACCTACTCCTACGGCGGCGGCATCGGGGTGGATATCAGCGGACTCCGTCCGAAAGATTCCGTGGTCCACAATGCAGCCGACAAATCTACCGGCGCTGTTTCGTTTATGGATATCTTCTCGTTGACCACCGGCCTGATCGGGCAGAGCGGACGGCGGGGAGCGCTGATGTTGACGATTGACATCAAACATCCCGACGTTCTTGACTTTGTCCGCGTTAAAAAGGTCCCGAACTGGGTCACACATCAGATTGTGGAACAATGCCAGTGGTCCGGACGGTTTGATGATGCGCAACTACGGGAAATTGAACGGCAGGTGCGGGAAAACACGCAGGTGCGGTTTGCCAATATCAGCATCAAGGCAACCGACGAATTTATGCAGGCCGTGGATGAACAAACGCGCTACGGACCGGCCGCAATTCTGGTCTATCGAAAATTCTCCCGTCCCACGGTGTTCTCCGCGTACCAGGATCAGGACCATCATTATTCCTTTGGCATTCCCGCAAAAGACATCACCGGATACGAATTTGCCGGTGATTTTGCCACACTCGAAGGCCTGAATAAATGGCTGGAGAAACAGGGAGGCGGCGCAGTCACGGAAGACCAGCTTGCCGACGGAAGCACCCGCGACGTCTACGGTGACGTCGTTGTGGAGCTCCCGCAGCAGAAATACGATCTGGCCGTTCGCGTTGCAGGTGATTTTATGCTGTATTTTGCCTCGGCGCAGACCGGCGAAATCCGGCGCCTGACCAAGGCCAGAGAAATCTGGGATGCCTTTATCGAAAGCAACTACCACACGGCAGAACCCGGACTCATATTCTGGACGGCGATGGCCAAGTACAGTCCGTCGAATTATGTGGGCAGGCCAATAGCCTGTACCAACCCGTGTGCGGAAGTCCCCCTGGAAGACGGCGGTGCCTGCAACCTCGGCTCCATTAATCTGAGCAGGTTTGTGGTGGACGGGTACACGGAAAAAGCCCGGGTGGACTGGCAGGCCCTGACTGAAGTGACACACCATGCGGTGCGGTTTCTTGACAATGTGGTGCTCTGGAACGAGATTCTGAACCCCCTTGAAAAACAGCGTCGGGCTGCATCGGAGACACGGCGCCTTGGCCTCGGGGTCATGGGTATTGCGGATATGGTCAACCAGCTCGGCAAGATGTACGATAGTGATGAAGCGGTGGAGCTGATGGAACGGGTGATGGAGACCATATGTAATGCCGCGTACCAATCGTCAGCACTCCTTGCCGCTGAAAAAGGCCCCTCCCCGATCTTTTCCTTCGAGGACTATGCGCGGTGCCCGTTCTTCCAGGAAGCGCTCAGCGATGAAACGCGGGCGCTGATACAGGAACACGGGCTGCGTAATATCGCCATCATGTCCATTGCGCCAACCGGGAGTATTTCCAATATCGTCCTGGGTTTTGCCCACCAGGGAAAAAACTATATCGGTGTGTCAGGCGGCGTCGAACCGGTCTTTGCACTGTACTACTCACGCCGATCGGAATCCTTTGGCAATCAGATCTTTCGCGTCTTCCACAGCACGGTGCAGGCGTACCTGGAGATGCACGGACTTGCGGAAGAAGCCCAGAAGAAACCGCTGGATGAATTGTTGCCGGCGCACTTCTTCCGGACAGCGCACGTTATTGCGCCGGACATGAGGGTCCAGGTCCAGGGAACATGTCAGAAGTTCGTGGATCACTCCATCTCATCAACGGTGAACCTCCCGGAGGATATCGAGCCGGAAGTGATTTCAAGAATATACGTGCAGGCGTGGAAGAGCGGGCTGAAGGGAATCACCGTCTATCGTGACGGAAGCAGGTATCCTATCCTCAGTGTTGACGGCAAGCACACGCCATTTCAGGAGATCAAAAACAAGAAGTATGCGCTGCGTGTACCGCAGGCGGAGGGAGAGAAACAACAGGTGCAGGAGGTTGCAGGCGAAGAGGTCATACGGATGCCGGACGGGCGGTTGACGACGGTGTATCATCTGCTGAAACGGCGCGAACAGTCCCGCGATGAGACGCCGAAGGCGACGGAAGTTATACTGAATCAGAACTGACCTCCGACCGGCAGCAATCTGCCGTAACGATGCGGCGGACGTACGATAGAGCAGGAACATCTCGTAAGGATTACCGATGCTGACACTTCCCACAGGTACGTACGACATTGAAGAGATTAAACGCGAGAAAGCACTCATTCCGCGGCTGGAGGCGGGAGAGACGGTAATCGGAACGCGGCCGGATGTCACCGAGGCCCGCGTCTACCGTTTGCGGAGCGGGTTTGTTAACAATAGTGTGTTCATCACGCTGGGGTACATCCGCGAGGACGGTAAGAACCGTCCGATTGAAATCTTCATTAACAGCAAGGACCTCACCAGAGCTGCGGAATATGCCGTCCTCACGCGGCTGATTTCGGCGATATTCCGAAAATCAACCGACCCGACATTTATTCTTGAGGAACTCCGGGGGATCTATGATCCGAACGGCGGTTACTTCAAGGATGGTAAATATATCCATTCCTTCTACGCGGAAATCGCAAAGGTCATCGAACAGTTTTTCGAAGACATCGGAGTCACCCCTATAAAGGGCGGAGCGCAGCCGGTGAACGTGATTGTCTCCCAGGTGCCGGACGACGGCCTCAGTGCCTTGAAAATCTGTCCGAAGTGCGGCGACCGGTCGGTAAAAATCGAAAACGGCTGTCTGGCCTGTGTCAACGCAGAGTGCGGGTACAGTAAGTGTGATGATTAACCGGAGAGAGTGTGCGGCCCCGCCTTCGCGTTGACTTCATCTCTGAATCCTCGTATCATACATACAGCAACGGAACCTCTTTCCTTCGCGATTGTTGCTCTATGGCACAGAATGAATTCCCCAATCCTTACCATATCGCTGTTCTTCCTGCTTATCGCCGTGCTGGCGTTGCTTGTCTGGCCCGGAAAAGGACTGGTTTCGCGCCTGCGCGTTGCGCGTAAGGAGAAATCCCGGTCGGTCCTTGAAGACGTGCTCAAACACGCATACGACTGCCAGTACCGATCTGTCGCTTGCACGGTCGAAAGTATTGCTGGTGTACTCCAGACGTCCATCGGAAATGCGACCCATCATGCAACACGCCTGGAGTCGATGGGATTGCTGGAGCACCACGGTCCCGCCCTGCGGCTCACCGCCGATGGCACATCGTATGCGCTTCGTGTTATCCGCATACACCGGCTCTGGGAGCGGTATCTCGCGGATGAGACCAGTGTTCGTGAAGCCGACTGGCACCGTGAGGCCGAGCGGCAGGAGCATCGACTCTCACCTGCAGATGCGGATGCGCTTGCTGCCCGGCTTTCGAACCCGCAGCTCGATCCTCACGGTGATCCAATCCCGTCCGCGACCGGCGAACTTCCTTCAATCCCGGGCGAACCTCTGTCAGTCCTTCCTGAAGGAGAATTCGGGCGCATCGTACACATTGAAGATGAGCCGCCGGAAATCTACGCCCAGCTTGCAGCGTTGGGTCTGCACCCCGGCATGCAGTTGCAGATGATCCAGAACAAACCACAACATGTGCGCTTCGAAGCGCAGGGTGAGGAGATGCTGCTGGCATCCCCCCTCGCCCGTCATGTCACCGTCGTGCTGCTTCCCGAAGAACGCCGGAATCGGGGCCCGTTCAAGACACTCACATCTATTCAAACCGGACAGACCGCGGTCGTCACCGCCATTTCACGGGCCTGCCGCGGGCAACAACGGCGCCGGATTATGGATCTTGGCATCGTGCCCGGGACACATATTTCGGCGGAACTGGACAGTCTGACCGGGAACCCACGAGCGTATCAGGTGCGCGGAACGCTTGTGGCCCTCCGGGAGGAACAGGCCGATCACATTTTTATTGAACCGGTTGCAGGTCACGCATGAGCGACGTACCAAACGATGCCTGCGCGACATGCCCTGCGTTTAACGCCGGTCATCTCACCCGGCTGGGTATCAACCTCGCCAACGTTGACTTTGTCATTGCTCTGGCCGGCAATCCGAATACCGGAAAGAGCACGGTGTTTAATGCCCTGACCGGACTGCGACAGCATACGGGTAACTGGCCGGGGAAGACCGTTGCACGGGCGGAAGGAGGATTCGCGTACAGAGAGAAACGATTCAAGATTGTGGATCTCCCCGGTACGTATTCGCTCCTGTCGACCAGCGCTGACGAGGAAGTAGCCCGTGATTTTATTCTCTTCGGCAAACCCGATGTCACCGTGATTATCGCGGACGCGACGCGTCTGGAGCGAAACCTCAATCTCGTCCTTCAAGTGCTCGAGATTACAGATAAAGCCGTATTGTGCGTGAATCTTATCGATGAAGCACGGCGACATAACCTGAATGTTGATGACCGCGCCCTTGCACGTGAACTGGGCATCCCTGTGGTGCTTACCGCGGCACGGCAACGCGAAGGGATTGATCTCCTTCTGAAGCAGATATTCGATGTTGCCACCGGTGCGTTTGTGTGCAAACCTCACCGGGTGCAGACAATACCACCGGCAGTCGCCAGGGCGGTAGAACGAATCACCGAGCGTGTGACCGGACTCTTTCCGGGTCTGCCCAATGCCCGTTGGGTCGCGTTACGGCTGTTGGAAGGCGACCAGCGTATGATTGATGCTGTACAGAGCGGCGAGCTGAACACACTGGTCGACGGGGCACAGGGGGTGGCGCCACGCGATCACGCGGAAGTCGATGCTGCATCCTGAGTCGTCGGATGTATTCTTGACGTTTCGCGCATCGGTACGCTCTGCAATTCATCATTGAATACGATGACACAACCCACACAAGAATCGAGCCAGTCTCTCCTCGCCGAAGCCAACGCGCTGCGCTGGGAGATGGGGGAAGAATATCACGACTCCCTCATGGAAGGCATCTACGAAGATGCCGCCCGCATAGCGGATCACTCCGTGACACGGGATGGCGAGAAAAAACGGCTCGACTACGACCGCACGATTGATCATCTCGTTACGAGCAAGTGGACCGGTTTCCCGTTCATGTTCCTCCTGCTGGCTATTGTCTTCTGGCTCACGGTTGAGGGAGCGAATGTCCCGTCAGCGTTACTTGCAGACTTTTTTCTGGACACACTTCATCCCCTCCTTAAATCAGCGCTGGAAGCTGTTGGTTCGCCCTGGTGGCTCACGGGGGTGTTGATTGATGGCGCCTATCTGGCCGGAGCATGGGTCGTCAGCGTAATGCTTCCCCCCATGGCGATCTTCTTCCCGGTCTTTACCCTGCTCGAAGATTTTGGCTATCTGCCGCGCGTTGCGTTTAATATGGATGCGCTCTATCGCCGGGCGGGCGCGCACGGGCGGCAGGCCTTGACGATGACGATGGGATTCGGTTGTAACGCCGCCGGTGTTGTGGCCACACGGATAATCGACAGTCCGCGCGAGCGGCTGATCGCCATCATTACCAACAACTTCTCGTTGTGTAACGGAAGATGGCCGACCCAGATCCTCATTGCTTCGATTTTTATCAGCGCCCTTGTGCCTCCCCATCTTGCCGGCATCGTTGCCGCGGGCGGAGTGGTTTTTGTCGCGGTGCTTGGGGTTGTGCTGAGTCTGGTGGTGTCGTGGTTCCTTTCCCGATCTGTGCTGCGGGGCGAAGCATCTGCCTTCAGTCTGGAGCTTCCGCCGTATCGTCCGCCCCGTCTTTTGCAGACACTGTACACATCGTTAATAGATCGTACAATCTTTGTGCTCTGGCGTGCGGTGGTGTTTGCCGTCCCCGCCGGTATGGTGATCTGGATTGTCGGGAATGTGACAATCGGTGACGTGACGGTTGCCGAACATTTTATTCGCTGGTCCAATCCGTTCGGCCTGCTGCTCGGGCTCAATGGCGTCATTCTTCTCGCGTACATTATTGCCATCCCCGCGAATGAAATTGTGATTCCGACCGTGTTGATGCTTACCGTGCTCACGTCGGCCATACCCGGTATCGGGGCCGGTGCGGGGGTGATGTTTGAGACTGATTCCGCCATTGCGGCGGCCGAGATTCTGCGGGCAGGGGGATGGACGACGTTGACCGGAATATCTCTGATGATCTTCAGTCTGCTTCACAATCCCTGCTCCACCACTATTTTTACGATCTACAAAGAAACAGGGAGTATAAAGTGGACGGTTCTTGCGACCCTGCTGCCGCTGGTGATGGGATTTGTCGCATGCTTCCTCCTGGCGCAGGGCTGGAGGGTGTTTTCCGGTGGTTAATCATCGGGCATAACCGTGCTCAGGGTAACCCTCCGCGCCACCCGCTGATTTTCCCACTTTTTCCCTTTTCATTCTCAAATATTGGAATTTTAGGGCTTCTTGGCCCCCACTTTTGCGGAATTGGGCGTTTATTCTGGCATGCTATTGGCAGGGTTGCTATGGACTGCTCCTCTTAGAACATCCGGCATCTTTTTTTTCACCTCGAAACTGTCAAGGAATAACGATGAAACGAGAAAAAGTCACGATTGACGGCAATGAAGCGGCAGCATATGTAGCCCACAAGCTGAACGAGGTTATTGCCATCTATCCCATCACGCCATCCTCCAACATGGGCGAATGGGCGGATGAATGGTCATCCATGGGACGCCAGAATCTGTGGGGGACGGTTCCTTCCGTTACGGAAATGCAAAGTGAAGGTGGAGCGGCTGGCGCGGTGCATGGTGCGCTCCAGACCGGAGCCCTTTCAACGACATTTACGGCATCACAGGGACTTCTCCTGATGATACCGAACATGTTCAAAATCGCAGGCGAACTCACTTCTACAGTGTTCCATGTTTCCGCCCGTTCGGTGGCCGCAAACGCGCTATCCATCTTCGGTGACCACAGCGATGTGATGGCCACCCGTACCACCGGGTTCGGGTTGCTGGCATCGAACAGCATCCAGGAAATCATGGACTTTGCGCTTATCGCTCAGGCTGCCACACTCGAATCGCGTGTTCCCTTTATTCACTTCTTTGATGGTTTCCGTAGTTCACACGAGGTACAGAAAATTGAACAGCTGGCCGATGAAGACATGCGCGCGCTGGTGAACGACGACCTGGTGATTGCACACCGGCAACGGGGTCTCTCGCCTGACCACCCGGTCATGCGCGGGACGGCACAGAATCCCGATGTCTTTTTCCAGGGGCGTGAAACATGTAATCCGTATTACCTTGCCTGTCCGGACATTGTCCAGAAGGTGATGGACAAGTTTGCGAAGGTGGTTGGACGGGGATACAAGCTCTTTGAGTATGCGGGATCGCCGACGGCGGACCGGGTGATGGTGATCATGGGGTCCGGCGCCGAAACCGCACAGGAAACAATCGACTTTCTGAACAAGGACGGTGCAAACCTGGGCCTCCTGAAAGTCCGTCTCTATCGCCCCTTCTCGGTTAAACATTTCCTCGCTGCCCTGCCGCCGAGCGTCAAGCACATCGCCGTGCTCGACCGGACAAAAGAGCCCGGCGCACTTGGCGAGCCGATGTATCTCGACATCATCGGTGCGTTGAATGAGGGGCTGATGGATGGTACTGCACCGGTAAAAACCATGCCCCGCGTGATTGGCGGACGTTACGGCCTTTCGTCAAAGGAATTCACCCCGGCCATGGTGAAGGGCGTGTTCGAAGAGCTTGCAAAACCAAAGCCCAAAAATCACTTTACGGTCGGCATCGTTGATGATGTCACACACACCAGCCTGGACTATGATCCGTCGTTCTCCACGGAAGCTGACGACGTATTCCGGGGCCTGTTTTACGGTCTCGGCGCTGATGGTACGGTTGGCGCAAACAAGAACTCCATCAAGATCATCGGCGAAGACACGGAGTTCTATGCGCAGGGATATTTTGTATACGACTCCAAGAAGTCAGGCTCGACGACGACGTCCCATCTGCGCTTTGGCCCGCGTCCGATCCGTTCGACTTACCTTATCAGCACGGCAAAATTTGTCGCATGCCATCAGTGGTTCTTCCTGGAGAAATTTGATGTCCTGAAGACCGCGCTTCCCGGCAGCACATTCCTCCTGAACAGCATGTATGGTCCCACAGAAGTATGGGAGCATCTGCCAAAACACGTTCAGGAGCAGCTGATTCGCAAGAAGATCAAGTTCTTTGTGATAGATGCGTATAAAGTCGCCACAGAGACGGGAATGGGCGGCCGCGTGAACACCATCATGCAGACCTGTTTCTTTGCGATTTCGGGCGTGTTAGCGCGTGACGCGGCCATTGAGGCGATCAAGAATTCGATCAAAAAGACCTACGGACGTAAAGGGGATGAGATCGTCAAACAGAACTTCGATGCGGTGGATCAGACCATAGCAAATCTGCATGAAGTCAAGGTTCCGGCAAAGGTCACCAGCACCATTGCCATGCCGCCGGTGGTATCGGAGACGGCTCCGGATTTTGTCAGGAACGTGACCGCGCAGATCATTGCCGGTTTAGGGGACAGTCTCCCGGTCAGCGCGATGCCGGTGGATGGAACATTTCCGACCGGAACAACACAGTGGGAAAAACGGAATATAGCGCTTGAGATCCCGGTCTGGGACACGGTGACCTGTATCCAGTGCAACAAGTGCGCGATGGTGTGTCCTCATGCCGCCATCCGCACAAAGGTATACGATCCGAAGGATCTTGTCGGTGCGCCGGCGACATTCAAATCCGCGGACTACCGCGGTCCCGAATACAAGGGGATGAAATACACGGTCCAGGTGGCGCCCGAGGATTGTACGGGCTGCGAGTTGTGCGTGGATGTGTGTCCGGCGAAGAACAAATCTGAAGTGCGGTTTAAAGCCATCAATATGGCACCGCAGCCACCGATCCGCGAGACAGAAAGGTCCAACTATGACTTCTTCCTGAACCTCGGCGAAATCGACCGCCGTCAGGTAAAAATGGATTCGGTGAAGGGATCACAGTTCCTCGAGCCGTTATTCGAGTATTCCGGTGCATGCTCGGGTTGCGGCGAGACCCCGTATGTAAAACTGGTAAGCCAGCTGTTTGGTGATCGCACGCTTGTTGCAAACGCGACAGGATGTTCATCGATTTATGGCGGCAACCTTCCCACGACGCCGTGGGCGAAGAACAAGGATGGCCGCGGTCCTGCCTGGTCAAACTCTCTGTTCGAAGACAATGCCGAATTCGGCATGGGCATGCGGCTGACGATTGACAAGCATACCGAAATGGCCCTCGAACTGGTGCAATTACTCGCATCCCAGATCGGTGACGACCTGGCATCGGCCCTGATCCATGCACATCAGGCCGATGAAGCGGGGATTCACGAACAGCGCCAGCGTGTTGCGGCGCTCAAAAAGAAACTCGCCACCATCTCATCGCCGGAAGCGCGGAACCTCCTTTCTCTCGCAGATAATCTTGTGAAAAGGAGCGTCTGGATCATGGGAGGTGATGGGTGGGCCTACGACATCGGCTTCGGCGGATTGGATCACGTGCTCGCCTCGGGCCGCAATGTGAATATTCTTGTGCTCGACACGGAAGTCTACTCCAACACCGGCGGACAGATGTCAAAATCCACGCCGAGGTCTGCAGTTGCGAAGTTTGCTGCAGGCGGAAAGCCCCTTGCCAAAAAAGACCTCGGCCGCATCGCGATGACCTATGGTGGCGTATACGTGGCCCAGGTGGCGATGGGACAAAACGATCTGCAAACGATCCGGGCATTTCTTGAAGCCGATGCACACGACGGACCGTCGCTCATTCTGGCGTACAGCCATTGTATTGCACACGGTATCGACATGGGAAGGGGGATGGTAAACCAGAAAGCGGCGGTGGAAAGCGGTCACTGGCCGCTCTATCGGTTTAACCCGCTCCTGGCAAGCGAAGGGAAGAATCCCCTGAAGCTCGACTCGAAGCCGCCGAAGATCCGTTTCGAAGATTACGCATACCTTGAAACCCGGTATAAGATGCTCACCAAGAGCAAGCCGGAAGAGGCGAAAAGGCTTATGGCGCTGGCCGAAGAAGATGTCAAGACCCGCTGGAAGTGGTTTGAACAGGCGGCAAAGGAATGGGAAAGCAACACCCCCAAACCCGGGTCTAACTAAGACTACGCACATCGAACACCCTGACAGGAATAGAGAATATGGACCTCTCAACAACGTACCTCGGTCTGCAGCTGAAAAATCCTCTCGTGCCGTCAGCGAGCCCGCTGTCGCGTACACTGGATGATATTAAACGAATGGAAGACGCAGGCGCCGCGGCCATCGTGATGTACTCACTGTTTGAAGAACAGATTCATCATGAAGCAGCAGAACTCGACCACTATCTATCGTACGGCACTCAGAGTTTTGCCGAGGCGCTTTCGTACTTTCCCGAAACGACCGAATTTAACCTCGGGCCGGATGAGTACATCGACCATATCCGAAAATCAAAAGAAGCCGTGGACATTCCGATCATCGGGAGTCTGAACGGAATATCCACAGGCGGATGGATTAACTACGCCAGGAAAATACAGGATGCCGGCGCGGATGCGCTTGAGCTGAATGTCTACTATATCCCGACTGATCCCAAGCTCACCGCAGAAGCCGTCGAACAACGTTACATCGATGTGCTGAAGGCTGTAAAATCGACGGTGACAATACCCGTGGCGATGAAACTCAGCCCGTTCTTCAGTTCCATGGCCAATATTGCAACGAAGCTTGACGCAGCAGGGGTGAACGGACTGGTTCTGTTTAATAGATTCTACCAGCCCGATCTGGACATCGAGGCGCTTGAGGTGGTGCCGAATGTAACCCTGAGCACATCCCAGGCAATCCGGATTCCCCTGCGCTGGATCGCCGTGCTCTTCGGAAAGATCAAGGCAAGTCTCGCCGCAACGAGCGGCGTGCATAGCGCCCAGGACGTCGTGAAGCTGCTGATGGCCGGAGCGGATGTCACGCAAATGTGTTCGGCTTTGCTTCTGCACGGCCCGGGCCGGATCGCGGAAATTCTGGACGAACTCGACCGCTGGTTGATCGAACACGAGTATGAGTCGGTAAAACAGATGCGCGGCAGCATGAGTCAGAAATCTGTCGCCGACCCGTCAGCATTCGAACGGGCCAACTATATGAAGGCATTAAACCGCTACAAATAACGCAAAAGTGTGCAGTATGTTTCACCGGGCCGCAGGAGAGGGACATCTTTCCTGCGGCTTCAGTTCACACAGGAGGAACTATGCGAACCCACCGGTTGATGCGTGTGATGATCACCGTTGCCTTTCTCTCCCCCGCGCCGCTCGCGCTGGCACAACACGAACACGGCACACAAAACACCGAGACCAGGGCACAGGTACCTGCGCTGAACAGGTTCCATACGCCCATCTACAAGCTCTGGCACACCGCCTGGCCCGAGAAGGATACTGCCATGATGGCCGCCCTTATCCCGGCCATCGAAACGGGTGTGGCGGGCGTCGTGGAAGCGGAACTGCCGGGAATCCTCCGGGACAAAAAGGCGCTCTGGGAGGAAAACGTGAAACAGCTCCAGGCTGTTACTGCAGAGTACCGGAAGGCCATGGAGGGATCAGAGACACAACCCAAAATGGATGCTGCGGAGAAGCTGCATATGCAGTACGAACGACTCGTCCGCATTGTGCGTCCGGTGCTGAAAGAAATCGAAGCATTCCATTCCGTCTTGTACATGTTGTATCATTACTACCTTCCCGAAAAACAGACAGAGAAGATTGCCCGCGCGGCAGTGGATCTGCAGATGTCAATGGACTCGCTCAACGCAGCGTCGCTCCCCACCCGTCTGAAGAAAAGAGAAGAAGCGTTCGTTGCCGCACGCGCGAAACTCTCGGCCTCGGTTGCTGAAGTTCGTGCGGTCATCCCTTCGAATGACGAGAAGAAGATCACACAAGCCATCAACGCCATGCACAGCGACTATCAGGCGTTGGAGAGAGTCTTCGAATGACAAGCCGGGCAGATATTGAAAAGTTTTTTGAGTCCAGGGCCTATGCTGTTATCGGGGTCTCCTCGGACCGGCGGAAATTCGGCAATACGGTCTTCCGCACGATGAAAGAAAAGGGATTTACGGTTTATCCCGTGCATCCGAAAACAGATATGGTGGAAGGGGAACGGTGTTACCGATCGGTTGCCGACCTCCCTCCGGAGGTCGTCTCCATTGTCACCGTCGTTCCTCCGCTCGTTACGGAAGGTGTTGTGCGGGAAGGGGTCGCAAAAAGTGTCCGACACTTCTGGATGCAGCCGGGATCGTCCTCAGCAGCAGCTGTTGCGGCTGCCCGGGAAGCTGGTGCAACAGTGGTCGAAGGCGACTGTATTTTGATGTTCCTCGAGCCCGTGGAATCGATCCATGCGCTCCATCGGTGGATCAAGAAGATCCTGGGGCGATATCCTGCCGCCTGACATCGGATCCGGCGCTGATGATCTTCTCCACGTCGTCCATTGCTCTCTCCATTTTCCTCAACAGCATCCTGAACGGCTCCGGGGTTGTCATGTCCACTCCGGCCCGCCGCAACAATTCTATGGGGTAATCGGAACCGCCTGCAGACAGGAGGTCCATATAGCGGCGTGTCGCATCGGTGTCGCCCGCCAGCACCATCTCGGAGAGGGCTGAGGACGCCGTCAGGGAAGTAGCATACTGGAATACGTAGAAGTTGTAATAGAAGTGCGGTACCCCGGCCCATTCCGCCTGTACACCATCATCGACGATACACACCTTCCGATCATGTCCGTAATACTCCCGTGTCAGTTCGCCATAAAGGTCCTCGAGCGAATCGCCGGTGAGCGATTTTCCCGCTTCGGCACTTTCGTGGATACGTAGCTCAAACTCTGCGAATTGCGTCTGGCGGAACAGAGTGGCCTTAAGACCATCCAGATAGTTGACGAGAAGGGAGAGCCGGATTCGCTCGTCGCTGACGGTCTCGAGCATGTAGTCCAGCAACAGGGCTTCGTTGAAGGTTGACGCAACTTCTGCAACAAAGATAGAATACTGGGACGTGGCGTACGGTTGTTCGGTGTTCGAGAGATAACTGTGCATTGTGTGTCCGAGCTCGTGCGTCACGGTGCTGACGTCGTCGTACCTGCCGTTGTAGTTCAGAAGGATATATGGATGCACGTCGTACACTCCCCCGTTTGAGTATGCGCCTCCGATCTTTCCTTCGCTCGGATAGACGTCCATCCACCGCTCCGTAAATGCCCGGGTTGCAACATCCCGGTAGGTTTGCCCCAGCGGTGCAATGGAGTCAAGGATCAGGTTCTTTGCTTCAGGGAAATCGTATTCAGGTGCGAGATCGGGGACTACGTGCGCGTACAGATCATAGTAGTGCATCACATCCACGCCCAGCAACCGGCGCCGCTGATCAAGGTACCGGTGAAAAACAGGTAACGCCTCACGGACATTCCTGATGAGTGCCCGGTACACATCGGCGGGTATGTTGTGTGCATGCAGCGCGCTGTGCAGGCAGGATGGGTAGTTGCGCACGCGCTGGTAATACATGTTCTTTTTGACTTCGCTGTATAACTGTGCTCCAAACGTGCGGCGGTAGTCGTGAAGTCGTCCAAAATATGCCTCGAATACCTTCCTGCGATCGTCCCGGTCAGGGACGGTGCGGTAGAGCGGGAATGCAGCCCTGTCAAGTGTTACCACCTTGCCATCCCGAAGTTTCACTTCGGCGAAAGGGAAATCGGCATTCGAAAATACGGTGTAGATGGAGCCGGACGAATCCGCCATCAGGCCGGCTTCGGCAATCAGCTTTTCTTCTGTCTCCGTTCCGGTATGCTCCTTCCGGCGTAATACGTCATCCAGCATGTGGCGGTACGGTGCAAGCCCGGGGTCGGCAGCGAAGAACTCATCGATCCTGTCCCTGCCGAGCCGGAGCAGTTCCGGTTCGACAAATGCCGTGCGGGTGCTCAGGTCCGTGCCGATCTGCACAATTTCCTGCTGATGCGCGAGGAAACCGGCATTCTTGGTATCAATGTCGGCATGTGCCGAGGCGTAGGTGTACAGCCGCGCGAAGGATTTGCTGAGATCTGTAACAACGTCCAGACACTCACACAGGCGGGATGCTGAGGCGCCGAGCGTTCCACGGAACGCCTCAAGCCGGGGCAGGTCCTTAAGGAGCGCCTCCTTTGCACGAAGCCATGCGGCAAAGTCCGGGAACACCGGTGTAAGGTCCCACAAAAATTCTTCAGGGATCTTTGACCGATCTCGTTCAGTGGAAAGGACCGAAGGTGACAACGTCTCTCCTCTCTATCCCAGGAACTTCCTGATCATCAGCTTCCACCACCGCCAGTCGTGCTGCGTGTGGTCCCCCCAAATGTCCAGCCAATGCCGCACATGCTTGGTATCAAGTATCCGGGACAGCTGGAGAGTCGATTCCAGATGTATATCCGATTCTCCTGCGACAAGGACAAACCGGATTTTTGTACGGAACAGGTTGAGAAACCAGGGATCGGTGAGATGAGGAAGATACTCGATGGGATTATTGTAGTAGCAATCTTCGTCGAAGTACCCATCCAGCAGAGGCCGGATATCAAAAGCGCCGCTGAGACTGATGCACACGTCCACAATGTCCGGATGGCGCAGGGTGAAATTTACAGCGTGAAAGGCGCCGAAGCCACATCCGGTGACCGTAAGTTTCAGGCTCGTATTATGGGTGTGGATGAACGGGAGGACTTCCTGGATGACGTACTGCTCATAGCGGACATGTTCGAGCACGCGGGCCTTCGGTGGGATCTCCTTGTTGAACCATGAGCCGGCATCGGTGCTGTCGACACAAAAGAGCTGAATCGTGCCCTGCTGCAAGAGGTCGGCCACGGCGTCCACCATGCCGCGCTCTTCGTACTCCGAATACCGTCCGTTGCCGGAGGGAAATACCAACACCGGTGTCCCTGCACTTCCAAACACCAGCATCTCCATCTCTCTGCCGAGGACGACACTCTGCGTGCGAATGTACTCTCTGTTCATGCCCGCAAACATATGGATTTCCCGCCGGAGAGTCAAGGATTGACAATCTGTTGGGAAAAGTTCGTATACTGTCTGCAATACCGTATGTCCATATATTGCAGGAACGTTATGAAGCCGTTTCGGGATCGACTGCAGACCGAAGTGATCGTCTTTGATGGTGGTGTCGGGACGTATCTGTATGAAAAAGGAATTTTCATCAACACATGCTTTGATGAATTGAACCTGACCAATCCGGACCTGGTAGCCGAGATCCACAGAGAATATGTGCAGGCGGGCGCGGATGTGATCGAAACGAATACCTTCGGCGCCAACCGGTTCAAACTCGCGCCGCACGGGCTCGAATCCCGTGTGTATGACATTAACCGGAAGGGGGCCGAGCTGGCAAAACGCGCGGCAGGCGACACCGTACTTGTCGCCGGATCGATGGGTCCGCTGGGCGTGCAGATTGAACCGATAGGCAAGCTCTCGTTTGGGGAGGCACGGGAGGTCTTTGTGGAGCAGATTCAGGGATTGCTGGACGGGGGTGTTGATCTTATCATTCTTGAAACATTCTCTCTGGCAAGCGAACTCATCCAGGCGATCCGTGCCACGCGTGAACTCCGCCCCGATATTCCGCTTATCGCACAGGTCACCGTCAATGATGATGGAATGCTGCTCAGCGGCGCGCACCTCCAAGCGTTTGTGCGGGAGATAGAGAACGAAGCGATCGATGTATTCGGGCTGAACTGTTCCGTCGGTCCGAAGGCGATGCTGGACGCACTCGAGGCCCTCAAGACCTTTACCAAACTGCCGATTGCCGTGCAACCGAACGCGGGGATTCCCCAGAATGTCGGTGGACGCAACATCTATATGACCTCGCCGGAGTATATGGCCGAGTATGCGAAGCGGTTTATCCTCACGGGCGCAACGATTGTGGGTGGATGCTGCGGGACGAATCCCGGCCATATCCGGGCCATCCGCCGGGCAGTACAGGCCCTTCAACCGGGTACGCGGATGGACCGCCCGACCGTTCAGATGAAGATCGCCGCGCCCGAAACGGTGAAAGTTGTTCCGCAACAGGAAAAGTCGCGTCTGGGCAACAAATTGGTAAAGAAACAGTTTGTCACGCTCGTGGAACTGGTTTCTCCCAAGGGAGTCTCCCCTGCGGCACAGGTGGAGAGGGCACGGCGGCTTCACCATTTTGGCATTGACGGTATCAACATTCCTGACGGTCCGCGCGCCTCGGCGCGTATGTCGGCGCTTGCGCTCGGCGCAATCCTGCAGCGTGACGTGGGCATCGAGGTCGTGCTGCATTTTGCCTGCCGCGACCGGAACGTGATCGGGATGCAATCGGATCTGCTCGGTGCCTGGGCTCTCGGTATTCGGAATATCCTTGCCATTACCGGCGATCCGCCCAAACTCGGCAACTATCCCCAGGCCACGGCGGTGTTCGACGTTGATGCGATCGGGTTGACGAACATCATCAATCGTCTGAATCACGGATTGGATCTTGCCGGAAATCCGATCGGTGAACCCACTGCGATGAGCATCGGCGTTGGCGTAAACCCCGGAGCAATCAATCTTGATGAAGAATTACGCCGTCTTGACTGGAAGATCGAAGCCGGGGCGGAATACATGATTACGCAACCGGTGTTCGATCCGCGCATCCTGGAGCAGTTTTTACACCGTATTGCCGGAGTGCACATTCCTCTGATCTGCGGAATATGGCCGCTTGTTTCATTCCGCAATGCGGAGTTTATGAACAATGAAGTTCCGGGGGCAAGCGTACCTGCGGAGATTCTCGATCGTATGCGCCGGACAACCACAAAAGAAGAAGGATTCCTCGAAGGGGTGCGCATCGCCCGGGAAACCTATGCGCAGATACGCGGTGAAGTGGCCGGAGTCCAGCTCTCCGCACCCATGGGCAGAATTGAGGGGATCTTTTCTATACTGGAATAACCGCCATTTGTACGGTCCTCTGATGGTATACAGTTGTGACGCCGGTGTGGACGTGGTACACACCGGGCGGCACAATTCCTCCCGTTTCATCGAAACGGTGAAGATACTACATTCGTGAGCCGCGTCACACCCGTCCCACACCCCCACCACGCTCCCGATTAACCCCCTCCGAACGGCACACTGTTTGAATCGTCTAAGCCCTGATGGACTAGTACACACACGAGGACCGCATGGGATCAGGGCATACACTTCTCACACTTGGCGCTTTCTGCCTGCTGTCAACAATCCTGATCAATTTCTACGACATGACCGGTAGTGCCGGTGATGCGATCGGCACGGGTCAGGACGGAATTTATCTGACCTCCCTCACGGCATCGTACATCGAAATGGCCCAGGGAATGGCCTTTGACCAGATTACCGACACGATGCATATCCCCCTGGCCGACATCATGGCACTGACGTCCCCTTCACTGCTGGGTCCCGAATCCGGAGAGGATTCAATCTCCGAATTTAACGACTTTGATGATTTTGATGGATTCAGCATCGAGAAGGAGGCAGGGACATCCAACCGGCGTTACCACACCCAGTTTTCGGTGTTCTACGTTGATATGACCGATCTGGAAAAGACATCGGCGTCGCGCACATTTGTCAAACGGCTCGACATAAAAACGTGGCGAACCTTTCCCGTATCAGATGAAGGTCGGGTGGATACCCTTACCTCTTCCTCTATTATGGGTTACTTCCATTTTGACTAACCGGAACCGGTCATGAACGAAATATTCGATTACCTGAGCTCGGTAATGATGGGCGGCATGCTTATGATAAACGTCATCACCGCCAATGACATCGCCAGTGAAACGTATTCCGTCTATGAAGGTGAGATGTCGGTACAGGAAATGCTGGTTACCACCGTACAGTCCCTGGAGGGGGAGTTCCGGAATATGGGGTACGGGGTTCCCGAGGAAGAACAATCGGTGTTGGCTGCCGACAGTACGAGCATTACGTTTCTGATCGACCTCGACCGGAACGGAGCTCCGCTCGATACGGTGCGCTATTTCACCGGCAGTTCTGCCGAACTGAGCTACACTGAGAACGAGCGTGACCGGTTCGTATACCGGACCGTGAATGGTGCCTCAGGCTTGAAAGTCGGTGTTGTGACACTTTTCCGTCTCCAGTACATCACCATGGGCGGCGAAGTAATGACATTTCCCGTGACAACGGATCGCCTGTCTGAAATCCATGAAGTTGAAATCACAGTCGAAGTGCAGACCCCGTATGCTGTCCATGCCGCAGGAACAGGTGGTGTCGGAGCGAGCAACATGCTTCATTCCAGCTCCTACTGGCAGCAAACGCGGCTTGCATCCCAGAATACCCGGAGGTAATGCTCGTGGGCGGAAAAGCCGGACTCATTCTTGTCATCGGCCTGTCAGCCATTCTCGGATATATCTCGTTGAATGTGCACGAACTGGCAACCAAAGCCGTCTCCAACATGGCCATGTATAACATCATGACGGCTTCTCACAACCTCGCCCTGGCGGGGGCGAACGCCCGCCTTGCGAAGTTCTATCAGGATACCAGCAATTTCGCGACCATCAGCAAAACCTTTACCGGGAAGAATTTCACCGGATCCTATGCGGCAGGGATTGAAGTGGTGAGCAGTTCCCGGCTCCGCTTGCGCAGTGTGTCGACCTATCCGATGGGCGGGGGCTCTTCGATCCGTGATACGGTGGAAGTATTTTTCGATCGTAACAAGAAGAACAGCTTTACGCTGTTTGCATGGATGACGGATTTTGAGGGAAACGTCTTCTGGATCAGCAAGGATACTGTATGGGGACGCGTCCACTCCAACGGGAACATACACATCAACGGCAGTCCCGTGTTCATGCGAAAAGCGACCACGGCCAAAGGGTTTGATCCTCCCAAGGTCGGCACCGGCACCAACAAGGCCATCTTCAAAGATGGCTACGAAACGGGAATCGCAAAAATCACATTCCCCAATGATCTTTCCGAAATTGCCACGGCCAGCGTCTCGGGCGGGCGGAAGTATATCGGCGACATCTATGTCACTCTCTCGCCGGGAACGGGAGCAAATAACGACGGTAAAGCGTACATACGCAGCGGAAATACCTCTTCCGGCCCGCTGATAGATTCCGTCAATCTTAACGATGTGGGATTTAACGGGGTCATCCTGGGCACAGGTCAGGTTAACGTGTCCGGGACGCTGGACGGCAAGCTGACCCTCACGTCGCAGACAAATCTCTACATCCACGATAACGTTTTGTATGAACGGAATCCGCGTTTTACCACAAGCGATGATGTACTCGGCCTGGTGGCAGAAAACAATGTGGTTGTGAAAGACAATGCTGCAAACCGAAGCAACTGTGAGATTCATGCAAGTATTTTTACACGCTCCGGGTCCTTTATGGCAGAGAACTACAATTCGCTCCCCGTTTGTGGCGAACTGGATGTGCTCGGTTCCATTGTCCAGAAGACGCGTGGTGCGGTTGGCACATTCGCAGGCGGCGTCCTCAAGACGGGGTTTTCAAAACGGTACCGTTATGATGACCGGCTGGCCGACCAGGCATTTCGTCCGCCGTTTTATCCGGGATACTACGTCAGTACGTACGCAATTACGAACTGGTGGGAAAGTTACCGGGTGATGCAGTTCGAGTAGCAGGCGGCACGCGTTGCTTTTCGGGTGGGTTTTGTCGTACATTATACTAAACTCAACACCACCCGCGCGTGTTCATGTCCACACCCCTCATGCGGCAATATGGCGAGATTAAGGCCCGGTATCCGGACACGATTCTCTTGTTTCGGATGGGTGACTTCTTTGAGACATTCGAAGAAGATGCAAAAATCACTGCCCGTGTTCTTGGTATTACCCTGACCCGCCGTGGAAACGGTGCTTCCGGGGAAACTCCTCTCGCCGGTTTCCCGCATCACGCCCTTGACGCATACCTCCCGAAACTGCTCAAAGCAGGTCATCGTGTCGCAATTTGCCAGCAACTCGAAGATCCCAAACTTGCCAAGGGAATCGTCAAAAGGGATGTTGTTGAAGTTGTCACGCCGGGAGTAGCCTTCTCGGAAAAGGTACTCGATCAGAAAAGGAACAATTTCCTCGCGGCAGTTGCGTTACCGGGCCCCCTGGCGACTGGCACAGACCGGGTGGGGCTGGCATTTGTTGACGTTTCGACGGCGGAATTCCGTGTTGCGGAACTTCCGCTGAAACAACTCGCGGAGCACATCGGCGCTCTGGAGCCCTCAGAACTCCTCGTACAACGCCGCGACCAGGCCACGCTGGAACACCTTCTTCGTAAAACGTTCGACGGCCTCTACACGAAAGTCGATGACTGGGTCTTTAACGAAGACTACGCGCGGGATCTGCTCACCGGGCACTTCCAAACCCAGTCGCTCAAAGGGTTCGGAATTCAGGAGTATGTCATCGGGGTTGCCGCCGCGGGCGTGGTCCTGCATTACCTGCAGGAAACGCAGAAAACAAATCTGCTTCACATCCGGAAACTCTCCCCGTTCGATGTTGAAGATCATATTGTGCTGGATCCCTCAACAAAGCGTAATCTGGAAATCACGGCATCGATGGCGGGTGAAGACGCGGGGACACTGTTCGCGGTGCTGGACAAGACGCGGACGGCGATGGGGGGGCGGATGCTCAAACGCTGGATCCATCAACCGCTTAATCGTCTCAGCCCGATCCAGGAACGGCGTGACGCGGTCACGGCGTTACGTTCAAACAGCTCTGCGCTCAAGACCATTGCGGATCATCTCGCCCGGATCGGCGATCTGGAACGGCTCAGCGGGCGAATCTGCACCGGCCGGGCGGGTCCGCGGGATCTTAATGCCCTTATGGGCATCCTCGTTGATGTGGACAACCTGCGCTCCACAACCGCACACCTGACGGCAGCAGCTCTGGTTACAATCCATGAACAACTTCAGCCGCTTCCGGATGTGGTGGCGATCATCGCTGCTGCCATCGAACATGATCCCCCCGCGGCACTTGCCGATGGCGGTGTTATCCGCAGGGGATATCACCCCCCGCTGGACGAACTCCGGGAACTGACAACAAGCGGGAAACGATGGATCGCGGATCTGCAGGTCCGGGAGCGCGAACGGACCGCCATCCCATCACTCAAGGTCGGATTTAACAATGTGTTCGGATACTATATTGAGATTACCAATACGCATAAAGATAAGGTTCCGCCCGAATACATCCGGAAACAGACCCTCACGGGTGCAGAACGATATGTTACGCCGGCGCTGAAAGAGTACGAGGAGAAAATTCTTCATGCCGAAGAACGAATCCTCGCGCTGGAAACCGAGCTGTTTACCGGGATCCGGCTGAAGGTTGCACAGGAAGCCGACACGATTCAGACCAATGCCTCAGCGCTGGCCCGCCTGGATTGCCTTGCCTCTCTGGCTGAGATCGCCGAAGAATATGACTATGTGTGTCCGGAAGTGAATGAAGGAACGGTCCTCGATATCACCGATGGGCGGCATCCGGTGATCGAGCGTCTTCTCCCCCCGGGCGAACAGTATGTTCCCAACTCCGTCCACCTGGATACGGCGGCAGAACAAATCCTGATCATCACCGGCCCCAATATGAGCGGTAAATCCAGCTACCTCCGGCAGGTCGGATTGATCGTCCTGCTCGCACAGATCGGAAGCCATGTCCCGGCACACCGGGCGGTCATCGGGGTTGTGGACAGAATCTTTACGCGGGTCGGTGCGAGTGACAACATCGCGTCAGGTGAAAGCACGTTCCTCGTCGAAATGCACGAGGCTGCCCACATTGTGAACACCGCGACCCGCAGGAGTCTGATCCTCCTTGATGAAGTCGGGCGAGGTACAAGCACATTTGACGGCATCAGTATCGCCTGGTCGCTGACCGAATACCTCCACGAAAGGGTGGGCGCGCGGACTCTCTTTGCCACTCACTACCATGAACTCAACGAACTGGCCGATCTATTTCCGAGAATACGAAACTTCAAGGTGGATGTGCGGGAATACGGGGACAAGATCGTGTTCTTGCACAAGGTCAATCCCGGTTTTGCGGACCATTCCTACGGCATCCAGGTGGCGCAAATGGCCGGCCTGCCAGACGAAATTACCGAACGTGCGAAACAACTTCTGAAAAATCTTGAGGGAACGGATCTGTCCATTCATGACGGTGAGGGCGAGCCCGAACGGAAACGGACCGGACGGAGTCCGGCCGCAAACGTACAACTCACGCTTTTCGAAATGAAGGATGACGCGATCCGCCGGAAACTCCAGACGCTGGATATCAATTCGCTGACGCCGGTGGAGGCGCTGACGATACTGGCCGCACTCAAAGAACAGTCATCATGACCGGTTCACCGCCGGCAGTGTGCAAGAAAGGGAGATCCTTATGACGTTGCAGGAGATCAAGACTCTTCACGCGTTTAATGCATGGGCGAGCAACCGGATCTTCGAGGCAACAGCGTCGTTGCCACCCGACCAGTATATGCGAGACATGAAGAGCAGCCATGGACACATCCATGGGACACTTCTCCATATGGTGGGGGCGGAAAAAATGTGGCTCGCACGGTGGCAGGATAAGGCCGAACCATTTCTTGCCGCAAAGGATGCGCCTTCCCACGAAGAGCTGTTCGCCCTCTGGCAGAGGGTTGGTTTTGACATGGCCAAATTTCTTGGGACGCTTACCGACAAAAAGCTCCAGGGCACATTCGTGATGAAAATGTCGAACGGCGCAACCTTCGAACATATTCTGTGGCAGGCGTTCCAGCATGTTGTGGATCATTCCACGTATCACCGGGGTCAGATTGTGACAATGCTCCGTCAGCTTGGTATGACGCCTCCCGCAACCGGACTTATCGTGTTCTATCGTGAAACAGGCCGTCGGTGATCCGGACAGACTGATCATGCGCACGGCACTTCTTGCGTTGAAGATTCTGGTGGGCGCCTACATCCTGTACATTCTCTATGTGCTGGCTACCGCGTATGCGCCGGGGGAACGCCCCACCAACCCTCCCCTCTTCCTGTTCATACTGGACACCATTAACCTGTTCATTCACGAGGCCGGCCACTTTTTTACCATTCCGTTCGGTCAGGTGATCTATGTCCTTGGTGGGTCACTTGTCCAGGTGGCCTTACCTGCTGCGCTGCTTGTGGTAACATTGATGCAGCAGGCTCACCAAGCGCCGTATTCGGCGTTCTGGGTTGGTGAAAGTATGATCAACGTGAGCGTCTATATTGCCGATGCGCCCTACCGGAAGCTGCACCTGATCGGCCGGGGAACAAAACACGACTGGCACTGGCTGCTCTCGAATAACCTGGAAGCCGCCGAGCCTTTGTCCGTCATCGTCTACGTCGTCGGAATGGGAATCTGTATCGGCTCTCTCGTAGCATTTCTTACGTTCGCGGTGAGTGATTACCGTAATGCCTCTCCCTCAATGGCGGGCGGGGCAGCCCGACGGGCCTGAATGTGCGTTTTCGGGCTGAAATGGTCGGTTTTCGGTATTGGAATTCCCTTCCCCAATCCGTACCTTAAATGATACACTTTTACATGCCATGGGACTCTATCCTCAGCCAAATAAGTGGTCGTGCGGTCCGTTCGCGCTGAAATACGCGCTCATCATGCTCGGGAAAATTGTTGATGAAAAGGACGTATCCCGAATTGCCGGAACGCACTGGTGGGCAGGGACGGACGAAATCAAACTCGGCCGAGCCGCCCGCGCGTACAACTGTGACCTTCGTATCGTACGCCGGACCAGTTCTCTCCGCGCAAAACGTGAAATTCAGCTTGCCCTGAAAAAGGGGTATCCCTGTCTGCTCTGTGTCGACGGGTGGGAGCACTGGATCACCGTCGTTGGGGCTGAACGCGGGAAGTTTATTTCCGTTGACAGCCGGGAGGCGCCGGTTGTGCTGATCGACACGTGGCCCATGCTCGAGAAACGCTGGGTCTACAAGGAAGCCGACGAGGATGATTCCACGCAAGAAAAACGGCTGTACGATCTGCATACGGTTGTCCCCCGGTTTCGTATGAGAACCAGGGCACGACTTTCGTTAAAACGCGCCCGGTACCTCCGGCGCCCGGAGAACAGGGCCTTTGCAACGCACTGGGATGAATACTTCAACGATATCACCACCATATGCACTCCCCGGACGCCGCTGAGCGAAAAGGTGATGACCATGGGTGAGTTTCTTCGCCGTCACGGTTCGATGTTAAAAAGTGAGATCGCGCACTGGCACGGCTCTGTGAGTCCTGAACAGATCGGCCGCATCCTCGGAAACCTGAAATTCATCGCCGAAACGTATGATCTCGTCATACGGGAAGAGAGTGAAAAGCACGCCATTGTGGCCATCAGCGCAAATCTCGCGCTCTGGACGGCCAGCAAATACGGCGTGAACGAGATCTACGGTAACGAGTGAGAGTCGTTCGGTGAACATCCTGCTGACAAATTCCACCGATATTTTTGCGGGTGGGGAAGATTACGTTCTTATTCTTGCAAAATATCTCCGGGCGCGCGGTCATGCCCTCTGGGTGTCCGCCCTGCCGGGGCATCTCCTTCTGGAGAAATGTGCGACAGCCGGACTTCCGACCCTTCCGATAGCGTATAGCGGTATGGACCGGGTGTTTGCCGTATCCCGCACACTGCGCGCACATCTGCGCGCGTTGAACATCCACATTGTCCACAGTAATGCCAACTACGACCGGACCTGCGCCGCGCTGGCAGCAGGATGGTCCCGCACGCGCCACGTTGCGGGTATTCATAGCACACACTCCATTCAGCATAACCTCACACACTGGCTGCGGAACCGGTACGGCACTGCCCATTTTATCACCGACGCGGATGCCGGTCGTGACGTGCTGATACGCGAAGACCATATCCCGGGCGAACGGATCACCACGGTTGCCATCGGCATCGAAGACGATCCTCCGGCCTTCCGGCACGAGATGCGCGCACGCAAACGCCAGCAGCTGGGTGTCGACGGGACTGTCACCGTGATCGGCAACGTCGCCCGGCTGGTGCCATTCAAAGGGCACCGGTATCTATTGGAGGCAATTGCACTGGTCGCCCGCAGCGAACCGCGGGTCCTCTTCCCGATTATCGGCGACGGGGAGCTGCTCCAGGAGCTGAAGGCTCAGGCACAGATGCTGGACGTCGAAGGCGTGGTGCGGTTCCTGGGATTCCAGGATCACCTTGAAGAATGGTATCCGGCGTTCGACATCTATACGCACTCTTCTCTTGAGCTGGCCGCGGAGATGTTTCCCATTGCCATTCTCCGGGCGCTCGCGGCAGAGTTGCCGGTGGTCTGCACGAACGTCGGTGGTATTTCGCTGATGGTCGAAGAGGGCCGTTCCGGTTTTCTCGTACCGCCGGAAGATCCGGCCAAACTTGCCGACGCATTGTTGAAGGTGATACACGATCCGGGCCGGCGCACGGCCATGGGCACGGCATCCGCCGAGCTGTTTCGGGGGAAATTCCACGCACGTACAATGGCTGAAAACGTGGAGCGGGTGTATTCCCACGTGCAGGAAAGAGTTTGATATGCAGATCCCGTTCCATATCCCGTATTACGATGAAGATGACGCGCGCGCGGTCGCTGCATCTGTTCGGTCCGGCCGACTTGTCGGTGACGGACCGGCAACGGAACGGGCGTCCGAACTCCTCCGCTCCATGTTCCGGGTTAAGCACGTGCTTTTGACACCATCCTGCACCCATGCTCTTGAGCTGGCCATGATGACCGTTGACCTCCAGCCGGACGACGAGGTGATCGTGCCGAGCTTTACGTTTGTCTCCAGCACCAATGCGATCCTGCGCCAGCGGGCCCGCCCGGTGTTTGCCGATATTTCGCCGGATACCCTGACACTCGAAGCTCCGGAGGTGGAAAAGCGGCGTACCTCACGCACAAAAGCGATTATGCCGATAGTCTACGCGGGAGTCTCACCCGACCTTGACGTCATCCAGTCACAGGTCTCCGGCACAGGAATTGTGGTCATTGAAGACGCCGCGCAGGGTGTGGCGGCGGCGTATCGTGGACGTCCCGCGGGGACGACCGGCCAAATCGGGTGCTTCAGCTTTCACGAAACGAAGAATTTTTCTACGGGTGAAGGCGGGGCATTTGTCAGCAATGATGACCGGCTGATACAGAGAGCCGAGATCATTCGCGAAAAAGGAACCAACCGGAAACAGTTCCTGCTCGGCCTGGTGGACAAGTACACCTGGGTGGAGACCGGCAGCAGTTTTCTACCCCCGGATTCAATGGGGGCGCTGTTGATGAGCCAGATAAAAAAACGTGAAATCATTCAGCGGAAAAGAAAGCAGATCCATGAACGGTACACGGATGAATTCTCCGGCCTGGCAGAACACGGGGCGCTTGTTCTGCCGACACTTCCCGCGTATGTGACCTCCAACCATCACATTTTCTATGTGTTGATGGAGAACGAAGCTGTGCGCAACCGTGCACTCGCATTCTTCCGTGAACGGGGTATCGGCACAACCTTTCATTATCTTCCGTTGCATCTTTCTCCCATGGGTCGGCGGTGGGGGCATGCCGAAGGAGACTTTCCCGTCACAGAGTCCGTCAGTGAACGCCTGTTGCGGCTCCCCATTTATCCGTCACTGGCGGATGATGCCCTCACGTATGTTGCCACGTCGATGAAGGAATTCTTCGCATGAAACCCGGTGTAATCCAGATGGTTCTGATGGTGTGCGTGGTATTCGGTGGATGTGCGACGGAGCCGTCTCTGCCTCCCCTGTCAGCGGCAGATAGTCTGCGCATCGTGCAAGAGAACCTGGAGCATCGCGCATCCATGGATGCGTTTTTTGCGCAGGATCCGGGGTCACCGTTTGTCCGTGATACGACTGTGACGTACACAGGAATAAAGTGGTTTCCGGTTGATCCCCGGTATTGCGTGAGCAGCGTTCTGCACCGTTATCCCGATCCGAAGACGGTGAAGATTGCGGGAACCAAGGGCGAAATACGTGAACAGCTCCGGTACGGATATTTTGAAGTTGTTGTGCCGGACACAGACGGGAATGCGGGTTCGCTGCGGTTTCATGTGTACAAATTTACACCCCGTGACTCGCTGCGATACGCGCGGTACCGCAACCATCTGAGCATGTGGTGCACCGACCTGACGACGGGGAAAGAAACATACCATGTGGGACGATATCTCGAGCTCGGGGAGGAGCATCCGGACCCCGAACACGTCTACAGTCTTGACCTGAACAAATTGTTTAACCCATACTGTGCATACAGTGATCTCTACTCCTGCGCAGTTCCCAGCGAAGAGGATCGCCTCCCCATTGCGCTCCACGTCGGCGAAATGAACTATCACGAGTAATATGGACCAGCACAAACTCTACCGGACGATCCAGCTCCTTGCCGAAACACCGTTTCGCACGGAAGACCAGCTCATCAGCCATGTTCTGGACAGCATAGTCAAGAGCGACCAGATTTCGGTTCGTGGCGGGCGGATCTGGAAGCTTGAAACCATTACCGGGTCGTACCGCCTGATCCACCAGAGCGGAGATATGGCCGTCATTGATAAAAATTTCAGAATCCGGGTCCAGGATTACCCGCTCTTCCAGCAGCTGTCAAAAAAAGGGACGATTATCGGCAAGGAAACAAATCCGTATCTTGCCGAGAAAGGAATCAAAAGGTTCTCGGCCACGGGTGTAGGTGAAAAGATCCAGATCAAAAATATCACGCTGTACCAGTATGTTATCGGCATTACTGCGGCGTTTATGAAGCAGGAAATGAAATTTGCGCTGAACATCATCAGTACCGCGCTCACCTCCGTTCTGAAAAACCGAAAAGCTGAAACCAAAGCGCGGCAACTCGAGGCGGACCTGGATAAGGCCCGGGACATTCAGAAGAGCATCCTTCCTGCACATGAACTCCGCTTTCACAACTATGATCTTTACGGCGTCTCCCTCCCTGACAGAGTTGTTGGAGGAGATTTTTTTGACTATCTGCAGGCTACGGGGGATAAAGAGCGCCTTGGTATCGTCATCGGGGATGCGGCAAGCAAAGGAATGTCGGCGGCTTCTCAGGCCCTGTATGTTTCAGGCGCGCTCCGGATGAGTGTGGAATATCAGATTAAGGTCGGCTCGCTGGTGACACGCCTGAATGCACTTGTCAACCGCGTGTTTACTCCTGAACACTTTATCTCCATGGTGTATGCAGAATTAAATGCATCCGACAGGGGATTGGTGATCTACGTGAACGCAGGGCACAGCGCCCCTCTCGTTCTGCGCGCAGGTACTGATGATATAGAGCGCCTTCCTGCAACGGGACAACTCATCGGACCATTCCCGCGCGAGATCTACCATTCGGACTTTACGATTCTCAACCGCGGAGATATCATGCTGCTCTACACCGATGGAATCGTGGAAGCCTCGACAGAAAGGGGGGACATGTACGGGGAAGGCACGGCTGATCCGTGCGCTGAAACAGCATCGTAAACGGACACCCCGGGAATTGTGCGCTCTGATTCTGGAGGAAGTCCAGATCTTCAGCAAAATGGGAGATTACTCGGACGACAAAACCCTGGTCGTGATCAAACGATCGCGGTAAGGGTCTATCGGTTGTCGGTTCCTATTTTGTCAGGATCAATGATCTGGTCATACTCCCTCTTACCGTCTGCAACCGGTAATAATACACGCCACTTGACTCCCCCCCCGCAACAAACGTAACAGTATGACGACCCGCAGGTTTGGCCCCGTTGACGAGGAGAGCGACCTCGCGTCCAAGCATGTCAAAAACGGAAAGGCGCACCCTTCCCGGATCCGGGATTCCGAATACAATCGTCGTGGAAGGATTAAACGGATTGGGATAGTTCTGTTCCAGGACATCCCTCACCGGATGTAGTGCCGGAGGAGATTCCGCTCCGGTCGTTGCGGATCCCGAAAAGCGGTAGATGGCTGTTGGAACATCGCGGTTGTAGGAGAGAATATACAGCTCATGTTCCCTATCCATGCCAAATCCCGAGATAGCATACGGTGTGTCGATGAGCAGGGAATCAGCCACGACTACTCCGCCCGCGCGCCGGAGGAGCCAGATTCTTCCTGAACCGTAATCTGCGTAGATATATGCCCCTGCGAATTCCGGCCTTCGGGGCCCCCGGTAGATGTACCCTCCGGTGACGGAATACCCAAGGGAGCGGTTGTAGTCCTTCACGGGGAAGATCAAACCCGCGGTCGTGCATCCCGTTGTGGGTGGGCGGCAAATGGCGCCCTCCATGATCTTCCATCCGTAGTTCCCCCCTTTTTCCACGAGATCAATCTCCTCGCGCGCACCCTGCCCCACATCACCAGCCCAGAGTTCGCCTGTTGGGGCATCGATGCTGAAGCGCCAGGGATTACGAAACCCGTAGGCCCAGATTTCCTCCCGGAACCCTTCAGTGTTGTTGATATACGGGTTATCGCCCGGGATCGTGTATCGTCGTTGCGCAGTGCTGTCGCGAATGTTGATACGGAGGATCTTGCCAAGCAGTGATGTGCGGTTCTGCGCCACATTGCCGGGATCGTTGCCATCACCCCCGTCGCCAAGCCCGATGTAAAGATATCCATCTGGTCCGAACGCGATCATGCCCCCGTTATGATTGCTGTAGGGTTGCTCTACCTCCAGAATACGAATTTCGCTCGACGGCAGGGCCATGTCGGGAGTCCCGGGGCCGACGGTGTATCGTGCTATCACCGTGCGACAGACAGAGGGTGGCGATGTGGGAGACGTATAGCTGACGAAGAATAACCCGTTGACTGCGAAGTCGGGATGAAAGGCGAGCCCGAGCAGTCCCTCCTCCCCGCCCGGAGAACTCAGCCGGAAGCCGATATCCAGGTACACAGAAGATGTTGTTACAGCGGAGTCGTTGGAGAATACACGAATGATGCCGTTCTGTTGAACGACAAAGACACGGTTGGTGCCGTCGGGCGCAGCGGCCAGAAGCACCGGCCTGGTGAACGTAAGATTGGGATAGGCATTCACGAGGGAGACGGGCTGGGAGTGGATTGGTGTGGACACACAGAGCAGCAGGGCTCCGGCAAACAGTAAGGTCCGTCTCATACAGTACCCTCGCGTATGGAAGAGAACAGGGACGCACACAGCAGTGATGCCGCTGAAGGGACAGTACGGAAAAAGGGACCGACATGCAACCGTCTTGGGAGGGAGGGCCGGGGGGCGTTTGCGGGAAGATCGCCTGGAGGCGTGATTACCGCGCGATGATCATCTTCTTTGTTTCGAAGATTCCCGGCGCCTGGAGCCGGTAGAAGTAGATGCCGCTGGGAATATCAAACTTCTGGAATGAAATCTCGTAGGTTCCCTCCTGCTGATTCCCTTCGTACACCCGCGTGATCTCCTGCCCGAGAAGATTAAAGACGGAAAGCCGCACGTACCCTGCCCGCTGGATGGTGTAGCTGATGCGAGTGGAGGGATTAAAGGGATTGGGGAAATTCTGTTCAAGCGCCGGCGCATCCGGAGTTTCCCTCTCCACCCTCAGAACCGGAGGGGGCAGATAGGAGACCGTGATCTTTCCCGATGCGGGTTCACCCATTGTGGAAAGTCTGCCATCATTCGCAATCACTCTCCAGTGGTACACCTGGCTGAGTCGCGGGAGAATGATCTCCATCGAGTCGGCATCCTCCGCGGCGAATATACGCAGAGCGTCACTGTCGAATGCCGCACTCGTGTCCATTTCGAGAACATACTGTAGCGTATCGCCGTCAGGATCGAACGAGCGTTCCCAGCGCAGGGTGACTTCGGGATCGCCGCCGGAGAAGCTCAAGACCTCTATGGCGGACGTCCCTGCAAGGCGAAAACGCGCCGGAGGATCGTTCACATTAATCACCGAAACGGTGTGAGTCTGGGTGACCGTTCCCGCACCGTTACGCGCCTCGAGCACGAACGTCTGTTCCTGCTGAAGCGCCTGGACATTCGTCGGCGTCCATTCCACAAAACCGTTTTGAGGATTACAGGTCATCCCCTCGGGTCCCTCGAGCAGACGGACCTCTGGCGGCGTGCCGGTGAATTCCGGGGCGTAGGTATATGCGATTCCCTGCACTGCGTCAGCCCGGGGCTGTCCGATGAACGCCGGTGCCACGGGTGAGATCCTCAGGATCTTGCTCGACAGGTACGGTCCATTGGTGAGATACACCGCTCCATCCGGTCCCACCTGGAGGTCTGCAAAGCCCGATGGATAGCTGAAAAACCTTTCAGCGAGAAGGGAATCCCCATCTTCCGAAAACGTCGCGCGCCAGACATGAGGAAATGCGTTACCGGTGAACAGGAGAGAGCCGCGCAAATGGGGGAAACCATCACCCCGGTATACGGCCAACCCGGTGAGCAACGGCTGACGTCCCTCGGGAAACATGAGGAGCGCACGTGCTGTCGCAGGGGGTTCTGTCCTGTCGATAAACGGCCACCCGAGGTTATCACCTTTGCGCACACGGTATACCGCGTTGCCCGCTTCGGTTCCCCCGTCGGTACAGTACAGATCCCCGTTTTTGGGGTCGAAAGTCATCCCCTGCGGTTGACGGATCCCCCAGGCCCAGAACGGACGGACGGGGGATGGATTGTCGGGCGGAATCGAACCATCGGCATTGATACGCAGAATCTTGCCCCAGACGAAACGGCGCTGGGATGTGTCCTGAACAAGTAATTTCTGCGTAAGATGATCGCCGACGCCAACATACAGTTTTTCGTCCGGACCGAAAGCCAGGACACCGCCATTGTTCACCGTTGCGTCGGTCATGCGGGGGATTATCAGGATCTGTGCTGGACGAATACCGACGCCTGCGGAATCGGTGTACCGTTCAACGATACCAAGTCGGTCCGCCGTGCGAACATAATAGACGAACACGTAGGGGAGATCGGGGTATGCCGGATGGACGGCGATTCCAAGAAGTCCCTGTTCGCCTTCATTCTCGACAGGGACCGTCACAAACGGCTCGGGCCGCAAGGTCCGGTCGTACAGCCGCACCCGTCCGCTGTTCTTCTCGGTAAAAAAGAACGCACCGTCACTGTGAGGTATGAAGGCCAGACTCACCGGATACTGTGCGAAAGGGGCTCGCGCGAGCGTATCAACACGGTACGACTGTGCCGCCAGAGGCGTGACCAGACAGAACAAGGCTACAAGTGGTATCCACCGGAGTATCAACGGTTCAATAGTTTCCTTTCCTTGTTGAGTTCATTCCGCGGCGACTACTTCTTATACAGATACGCAAGCGGCACATGACGCGCTTCTGTGCCGTTGTGAACCGAGAATTTACCCCCGCTGTATATTCGTGCACCGCCGTACTCTCCCCGGGCGTTCAAGGCATAAAACTCCACCTCAAAGCGGGGGCGGCCGTTGTCATCCTGCAGACGGCGCATTCGTGTATGGTCCACAATACTCTGCACCACATCCAGACATGCTTGTTCGGGCGACTTGCCCGCGGACATCCGCTCGACGATCATTCTGCAGCTGCAGTTTGCAAGGTTGGCCTCTCCGCGTCCGGTGGAACCCGCCGATCCTACGGCGTTATCCGCATAAAGTCCGGCACCAACAATGGGGGAGTCACCCACGCGTCCGGGGATCTTGAATGCCAGACCGCTGGTTGTGGTAACACACGAGAGGTTGCCATGCAGGTCGAGACCGCCGCAATGAATTGTACCGGTGTGGCGGAAAAAGGCGCCGAAGGAGTTGCGCAACAGGGGATCGACGTTTTCGCCGATGTCTCTGTCATCCATCGTATGCGGAGGCAACCAGTCATCACGATTGGACAAGTTCTCTTTCCAGTTGAGCCATGCCAGGCGTGCTTTATCGGTGAGCAGATCTTCTTCTTTAAATCCGTGAGCACGCGCAAAACGCAGCGCTCCATCACCGACGAGGAGAACATGGTCAGTCCGTTCCATCACGGTGAGTGCAACCCGCGACGGATTCTTGATATTTCGAAGAGACGCAACGGCACCGGCGCGGTGTGTGGGGCCATGCATAACTGCCGCATCCAGCTCCACAACGCCTTCTTCATTCGGCAGGCCTCCATATCCCACAGAAGTGTCATTGGGGTCGTCTTCAACGATATTCACGCCGGCGACAACGGCTTCCAGGGCGTCAGAACCCCCGCGGATAAGTTCCATGGCGCGGGTGACGGCGCGTAGCCCGTTGGCGCTTGATACAACGACAGGTTGAGGTACCTGAAGGGGATGGGCTGCGGTTGATGCTTGAGACAGAACCTGTGACAGTGCTGCACCGGTTCCCAGCGTCGCCGCATTCTGGAGAAAAGTCCGTCTGTTGATTGGCATAGTCAAACCCGTGCGTGTGGAGGAGGCACAATCCCCATACTCTGTAAAATAGTAATTCCATACGTGACCCGCAATGTCCCGGGATACCCGTAGCACCTCCGGAACGAAGAGGACGACCTCCTTGATCGGGAAAAAGACCCGCAGTATATTCTTGACATGAAAAGATCTCCCGAGAAGACCTGCATACTCTTCTACAAACCGTATGGCGTTGTGTCCCGATTCACCCCTGAGGGGGTCTGGCTGTCTCTCAAGACCTTTGGTCCCTTTCCCCGGGACGTCTATCCGGTGGGGCGACTGGATGCCGACAGCGAGGGGCTTCTCTTTCTGACGGATGATACGGAGGTAAAACGGCGTCTGACGCACCCCTCGTACGGGCACCCGAAAACCTATGTCGTTCAGGTGGACCGGATCCCTTCGGAAGAGGCGTTGGAGCAATTACGGGGCGGCGTGGTCATCGAAAGCCGGAAAACGCGTTCTGCTGAAGTGCGCCTTCTGGCCCATGAACCCGTGTTTCCTCCACGTCCCGTGCCCGTCCGGTATCGGAAAACTGTACCTACGGCCTGGCTGGAAATTGTTCTGCGCGAGGGGAGGAACAGGCAGGTGCGCAAGATGACCGCAGCCGTGGGTCATCCGACACTGCGGCTTGTGCGCACACGAATCGGTGAGTTTACTCTGGATGGACTTGAACCGGGACAGCACCGGGAGCTGTCCCGCGAGGAATTCGAGCGACTTCGCGTCTGGCTGAGTGGTGCTTAGTCCGGGCGTACCCTCGCCCGCGGAGGAGGCGGAATGCCCGGGGCTTTTGCCTCCGGAGGTGACTCAGGCGCCACGTCATAATACAGCGTGATGCCCCAGTAGTCCCTGTCATCGGGGGGGTCTACGTTCCAGTCCCTGTTTGAATGTGAATCATCGGTGCGATACCGGAGGAGGTAATCACCTTTATCGAGAAGAATCGACGTGTTCAGCATCCGGTTCTTCCGTCCGCCGCCGGCATGAAAAGTCATGCCGTAAGTCATCTCCCACACTACTGCCCCTGTCCGCGCTTCTTCAATCCACCCGAAATCAAACATCTCTCGTCCTTGCCCTTCCCCGATAGCATAGACCCTTACCCGTGTTGTATGATCGAGAGAGAACTTTTCGGTGCGGTTCGCATCATCGCCCACCCGGACAATCTGCGCGATGATGTTCTTGTCCTTTTCTTCAACATATTTTCCGACGATGCCTGCAACGTTCCAATCGCCCGCCGCAGAGATGGTAATGCCGTAATTCTCCCTGTCGAAGGGAGGGTCGGCGTTCCAGGCACCATATGCGTGAGAGTCGTCCGTGGTGTACGTAACAACATAACTACCACGCGGGAGTGTGATCACTTCATCAACGTATCGATTCTTCGATGCCCCGCCTGCATGACTCGTGCGGTCAACATCCATGGTCCAGACACGTTCGCGCGTCTTTGCATCAACAATCGTGGCATAGTCGGCCATGACGCGTCTGTTGTTGGATCGTTCGCCAAAGGCATAGATGTGTACACGCGCATCAGCCTTCAACGAAAAACCCTCTGATCGGGACTCGTTGTCCCGCACGCTGATCAGACTGACGATCGTCTGCTCTTTGTCAGGAAGAGGAGTGACGGTAAATGTCCGGCGTTCGTTCTTATCGGGGACGCTCAGCGTAACACCCCAGTTCAGCGGATCGTACGGGGGCTGCTCGTTCCAGTCCGCCATGGAATGACTGTCATCGGTGATGGCATAGACGGCATACGATCCTTTGTCCAGCCGGACGGAGGCTTGTGTCCTCACATTCTTCTTTGCACCACCCGCTGGCCGTGCATCATGCCAGGACGTCTCCCACACGCGCTTTCGCGTGCGGGTGTCAACGATCCAGCTGCAGTCAAGACACTCCGCCCCCTGCTGTCCTTCCCCAAGGGCGCGCACAACAAGTGTGACCGGAGCGCTGAGTGTAAATCCTTCACGACGGTAAGCACGGTCGCCCAGTTGTGTGACGGCGAGAACAACATCAGATCCCGGAAGCGGTGGCGGAAAAAGTGAGATGGATCCGGCCACGGATTCGTCAACGGACAGGTCCATTCCCCATGAACCGGAACGGTTATTCCAGTCATCATTAATGTCGTCACTCCACCAATCGGTGAGCCATGAAAAGAAGTGCCTGTCTTTTGTTCCGGATGAACCGAACAACGGGGAGCGCCGGTGATCGACATTCACGGAAATATGCGAGAAGGTGGAATGGAATGCGAATCCATAGGCCGTGAAATAGGCTTCGTATTTTCCGGGATCGAGTGTGATGGTCCCATCAAAGGACCGGTCATTGCGGGATTTGTCGGTGTTTGATGTGGTCATTTCCCAGACCAGAGACCGTGTTTCTGCGTTGATGATCCACCCGTAAGCGTACATCTTGTCGCTCTTGTAAGTCCATCCCTGACTTCCTCCTCCCCCTGCAGCCTGGATGTGGAGGGAGATGGGATTGCGGGTTTCAAAGCCGGCGTACTTCAGTTCTGTATCCTTGAAATCGCGCAGGGAAACGATCACCTTTTCGCCCGCATGGGCGCAGATGACTCCGGAGAGAAGAAGCCCGGCGCCGAAAATGGATCGAAGGTTCATAACAAACTTCCGTTTCGATATCCTGCCATGTTCAGGTTTGTGCAAACACCCCCTAGACTCTATACGATAAAACGGGGCAAATGGTTGCATTCGGGGAAATCTGCCCGCTTGATTCACCCCCTTGTTCCTGCGTACATTAGTAACCATGAACCCCCAGGGCAACATCGTTATTCGGGCAACCGATCTGGTCAAAATCTACCATAAAAAGTCAGAGAACCCCGTCCGCGCGCTCGACAGCCTCAGCCTCCAGGTCGGGCAGGGGGAGATATTCGGGCTTTTGGGGAGGAACGGAGCCGGGAAAACAACCCTCCTCAGGGTTCTTACCACCCTTGTCCAACCCACCAGTGGAACAGCCGAAGTGTGCGGACTGGACGTTGTCCGGGAACCCTACAAAGTCCGCCAGTCAATCTGCGCGGTCCTCCAGGAAAATGCAGTCGAAATCTTCCTTTCTGTTCTGGATAATCTGAGCACATACGGCCGGTTCCATTCGATCCCACGCCGTCAGATACGCGCGCATGCGGAAACCGTGATGGCACAATTCGGACTGGAGGAATACCGGGATCAGAAGGTGATTGATCTGAGCGGCGGTCTGAAACGGCGCGTCCAGGTGGCAAAAGTGTTCATGGTCGACAAACCCATCGTGTTTCTTGATGAGGCAACTACCGGCATGGATCCGGTAAACAAACGGGCCACGCTGGATGCAATCCGTCAACATGCCCGTCGGGGCCGGACAATTCTGCTGACGACGCACATTCTCCAGGAGGCTGAAGAACTCTGCGACCGGATTGCGATTGTGGATCACGGGCGATGTATCGCCGTCGGGGATCTGCACATGATAAAATCTCTGGCGGCGCGCGCATACGATATCAGCGTGACATTCGAGCGTATGCGGCCGGAGATTCTCGAGACGGCCAGAAAATTTCCCCTCCTGAAAGTCCAGTCGACTCATACCACCCTCGAAATGAGCATCAAAGGATCCGATGGCTCAACCTTCGCCCTGCTGGACGCCCTGTCCCGGGTGGAACCCATTGTCCACTTCGAGGTGACCAGCGCATCCCTTGAAGATGTCTTTCTGGAGTTACTCGGGAAACGGGAGGCAGACGGACCCGGAGGCCACAAGCCATGAACATGATTCTTGCGGTGATGTATCGCGAATACCGCATCCGGACAACCAGCATGACCTGGTTGTTCTACGATCTGTTCATGCCGCTTTTTTATCTTCTGATCTTCGGTATCGGGTTTGACAGCGCGTTCTCAGGCGGCGTGGCAATAGACGGCGAACGATTCGGCTATACCGCGTTCTTTCTCGCAGGCGTGCTCTCGATGGCAAGTTTCGGCATAGCCATCAACACGGCTTATGGTTTTTTTGTCGATCGGGACAACGGGATCTTCTATGAATTCCTGACGTATCCCATGACACGGTCAGAGTTTCTTGTGGGGAAGATTCTCTTCAATTCCCTCCTTGCACTCGTGCAGGCGACGATCACGATCGCAGCAGGAGGCCTGCTGCTCAACCTGCCCGTTCGGTGGGAATTTATCGGCCTCGTTGCCGGCGGACAGGTTCTCGGAACGGCGGGGTGGTTCTTTTTTCTTACTACCTTTGCGATCCGGATCCGGCGGAATGATATGTTCAACACATTTATCAATGTGGTCTACTTTGTCCTTATGTTTGGGAGTTCAATGTTTTACCCGGCGGATACACTGCCGGAATGGCTGCAGGCGGTTTCGCTTGTGAATCCGCTGACATGGCATACGGACATACTCCGGTATGCAACCATCGGGACAGGTACACCCGGAATTATTCTAATGGAAGGACTTGCCTTTGTGTGCTTCCTGGCTGCGTCATTTGCCATGGCGGTGCAGACGATCAGAAATCCCCTGCGGGCATAACACAAACAACGGGGTCTCGAAGAAGTTTACTCCGAATCCGGAGTTGCTTTTCGCTACCCTTTTCGGTAGTTTGACGCCTCACTGTAATCACGACGACCCTTATGCGCGCCTATCTTGACCTCGCGGAGCGTGTGCTGCGTAACGGCACACGCAAGACAAACCGTACCGGCATGGATACCATTTCATGTTTTGCCGAACATTATACTGTGGACCTGGCCGACGGGTTCCCGCTGTTGACAACCAAGAAGGTCAACTTCACCGCCATGTTACGGGAAGTGCTCTGGTATCTTTCCGGCGAAGACCACATTCGTAATCTGCGTCAACACACCAGGATCTGGGACGCCTGGGCTGATCCTGAGGGTAATCTTGACACTGCCTACGGCCGCTACTGGCGGCGTTTTCCCAGCGCGCGGTGGAATGCTTCGACAAATTCGTACGATGTGGAAGAGGTTGATCAGATCGGGAAAGTGGTGGAACTCCTGAAGCACGAACCACATTCGCGGAGGATGGTGGTGACCGCATGGGAGCCCGGCAACGCATTCGGCAGTAAACTTCCGCCGTGTCACTATTCATTTGTGTTTAACGTGACGGCAGGCCGGGTGAATTGCCATCTGACACAACGTTCCGGTGACATCGCGATCGGCATTCCGTTTAACCTGGCTGCATATTCCCTGATCACGCATATCCTGGCGCGCGAGGCAGATCTCCAGCCGGGCCTCTTCAGTCATACGATCGTGGATGCCCACATCTACGTAAACCATATCGACGGCCTGCGCGAGCAACTGACCAGAACACCACGGCCGTTACCCACCATCCAGATTGCGCCGAAGCCGTTGAAGGATCTTCTTTTCGAGGACTTCTCCCTGATCGGATACGACCCTCTTCCGGCGATCAAATTCGAGGTTGCAGTGTGAACCTTGTGATTATCGCGGCAATAGCGCGCAACCGGGGGATCGGTATTGGCGGCAAACTCCCCTGGCACATCTCCGAGGATCTGAAACGATTCAAAAAGCTGACCACCGGGCATACAGTCTTGATGGGGCGGAAAACATTCGTGTCGATCGGGCGCCCGCTTCCAAACCGGCGGAATGTGGTTCTGAGCCGCACGCTGATTCCGCACGTGGAAACCTATTCCTCAGTCACCGCCGCACTTGATGCGCTCGCGGATGAAGAACGTGTGTTTGTGATCGGCGGAGGAGAACTGTATTCTCATCTCTTGGCAAAAGCTGACCGGCTTTACCTGACCATTGTCGATCGGGACGTAGAAGCGGATACCTTCTTCCCGGAGTACGACCATCTTCTGGGGACAGTGTTTCAGCTTGTCGCTCGTGAGCAGCGGGATGGGTTCCGGTTTGAAGAATACGAGAGGCGGAATAATCCGGAGGGGACCGCCGTGTGACAGTCATGAACCACCTGGCCCATGACTGTCACAGAGTCATCACACAGAGATCCGTTCGGCGGTTTGTACGTATACGCTGACGCCTTATTTGCTCTTGTCCGGATATGGCGGCGGCGGTGGTAACGTCACCGGGTTCTTCCGCAGCTCTTCCCTGACAAGCTCAATTCCTTTGTTCAGCTGCTCGTCCACCCCGGCAAATTCCCTGGCGGGATCGTTGTCCACCATAATGTCGGGCTCCACGCCAACGCCCTCCATGATCCACTCTTTCCCGGCCACATCGTAGCGTGAGAATTCCGGTCTGTTCAACGATCCGCCGTCCAGCAGCGGGAGGGATCCGCGTATGCCAACCACACCGCCCCACGAACGTTTCCCCACAACCGGTCCGAGTTTGTAGGTCTTGAACCGGTATGCGACAATATCACCATCCGAGGCGGAGAATTCGTTCAGCAGCAGGACCTTGGGACCGAGGATCATCCCGCCGGGATTAACATTGCGTGCGGCATTACGCGCTATGTCGATCATGGCAATCTCGCGCCGCAGCCGTTCAATAATCTGGGGCGAAACATTTCCGCCGCCGTTCCCCCGGACGTCCACGATCAGCCCTTCTTTGGCGAACTGGGGATAGAAATACTTGGCAAACTCGTTCAGGCCCGGCATACCCATGTCGGGGATATGGACATAGCCGACTTTCCCGTTGGTGGCGTCGCTCACCTTTTTGATATTACCCTGAACCCAGTCAAAGTAGTAGAGCTGCTGTTCAGATCCCGTCGGAATGACGACCGTCGTCCAGCTGCCGGTTGTGTCAGCTTTGCCGCTGAGTGTCAGGGTGACCTGTTTGCCGGTGGTGTTCACAAGGGCTTCATAAAGATCCTTCATGCCGCTTGTTGACTTGCCATCAACGGCAAGGATGTAATCTCCCTCATGGGCGCGAACGCCGATCTCTGTTAGTGGAGACCGCAGAGACTTGTCCCAGTTCTGACCTCTGAGGATCCTTGCGATCTTGTAGTATCCGGTGGTCCTGTCGCGCTCGACGCGGGCGCCGAGTAGTCCGGTGCTAACGCGTTCGGGTTTTGGATAGTCCCCCCCGCCTACATACGCATGCCCGACATTCAGTTCGCCGATCATCTCCCCGATAATATAGGTCAGATCGGTGCGGTGATTTACAGAGGGAAGGAGCTGTTCATAGGTTTTCCGAATTGTCTGCCAATCAACTCCATGAAGGTTCGGCGTGTACATAAAGTCGCGCATTTGCCGCCAGCTCTCGGCAAAGATCTGATTCCATTCGGCCCGGCGGTCCAGCTTCACCTTCATATCGCTCAGATTCAGGCGGTCCTTCATATCGACCTTGCTGCCCGGGAGGTCAATGATCGCATAGGCGCCTTCGGCTCCGACCAGCATCTTCTTGCCGTCTGCGGAGATTTCAAAACCGTTAATCTCCCCGAGCTCAGTTTCTTTCCGCTTTTCGAAGTTGTAGACAAGCAGTGTAGGCTTTTCATCACGCCTGCCGGCACGGATGTAGAACAGCTTGTCGCCGACTGATTGCAGATTGCGGTAATTGGCGGACGTTATAGGCAGCACCGTGATACGATCCTGAAGGCCGGATGGATCAACCTTCACGATGACACCGGAATCCTTTTTCTTCTTGTCGGCATTGTCCTTTTTGGCGGCGCTCTTCGTGTCCCCATCCTTCTCCTCTTTGATCGTTACCTCATCACTCTTTGGCTCAAAAGGAGATTTTGCATCCTGGGCCAGCGTCACAAGATAAATGCTGGACATATCGGTGTAGATATGATTCCATTCAGTCTGACCGTACGAGGGAGTGAATGTGCGGGCGGACACAAAGAAAAGGCACTTTCCGTCGGCACTGAATGCAGGATCGCTTGAACTGAACCATCCGTCGGTCACCTCGTGTGTGCTCTTCGTATTCAGCGAATAGAGCTGGATCGTCGTCATGCGTTTTTCTTCCGGTCTGGCAAAGGCAATCCACTTGCTGTCCGGCGACCAGACATAGTCGGTAAATTCCCAGGCAGAGCCCTGGGCAACCACCGTAACGGCTTTTGAGTCGATATCGACATATTGCAGCCGGAGTTTCTTATCCGCCCACAGCAACTTTTTGCTGTCCGGCGACCAGTACATCTGATATTTATACGTGTCGCTATTGCGCGTAAGCTGGACGGGTTGTCCGCTGCCATCCTGTGATACCAGGTAGAGTTCATCCTCGCCCGTTGCATCGCCGATGTATGCGATCCACTTTCCATCGGGTGACCATTTTGAATTCCGTTCGTGCACACCAGGCGTCGCGGTGATGTTCCGGGTGTTGCCATACTTTTCGGGAACGGTGAAGATGTCTCCCCGGGCACCGAACAGAGCCCTGCTGCCATCCGGAGCAATCTCGAAATTTGTGACTTCCTTGGCGACATCGCGAATGCTGCCGCGGCCGCTGTCAAAATCCTCACGGATGACGATGGAGAGTTTGCGCACCTGCTCGGTTGCCAGATCCATGAGGTACACGGAGCCGCCGTTTTCAAACGTTATCGCCGTGTTGCCGAGTGAGGGGAATTTAACGTCAAATTCGGTAAACGTGGTGATCGTGCGGGTCTCGCGGGTGGCGGTATCGTAGACGTACAGATTCAACCGCTTGCGTTCATCGCGGTCCGAGACGAAGTATATCTTTGTCCCGGCCCACATCGGGATAATATCCTGTGCGGGATTGTTGGTAACATTCGTCGTGGTTTGAGTTTCAAAATCATGAATCCAGATATCATCGGCTTGACCTCCGCGATACCGTTTCCATGTACGGAATTCCCGGAACACGCGGTTGTAGGCCATTCGTTTTCCGTCCGGTGAGAATGAGCAAAACCCACCGCGGGGGAGAGGGAGCTGATCGCAGGGACCTCCCTCGCGGCTGACGGTGAATAACTGTCCGATGAAGTCATTGGATTCATGCTGGCGGGAACGAAAAACGATTGTGCTGTTATCCTTCCAAGTCATGACGATATTATTGGGTCCCATCCGATCGGACACATCATCCCGGCCGAGTGTCGCCGTGGTTGTGAGCCGCCGGGGAATACCCCCGTCCGCCGGCATCAGATACACTTCCGTGTTCCCGTCATACTGCCCCGTGAACGCAATACTCTTCCCATCGGGTGAGAACCGTGCGAACATCTCATAGCCCACATCGGACGTCAGCCTGCGCGCAATGCCGCCGGATGTCGGGACGGTGAACAGATCACCCGCATAGGTGAACACCACGCGGTCGCCATGGACGGTCGGAAAGCGGAGAAGGCGAGTTTCCTCCTGAGCAGGGGCAAGTGTAAAGCTCAGCAGGATCAAGAAAGATAACAAGGGAACGGAACGGCGCATGTCAGTTTCCTCTGATTGGTTGATGAATCAGGAACCTATTTTTACTACCGGGGAAGGAAGTGTATTACGATAACCTCTGTATACGGCCAGGGGGTGAAATTGTTGCAGAAGACAGCTTTTACACATCATCTATCTGGTTCTTGACAGTGCCGCCTTCACCGCATCATTGACGATAACTCCCTCCCGTGTGATACATGACCCTGTGGTGATTTCATCCTCAAAATTCGGTGTCGCCGCATTATTAGGAAAGAGGGTGGCAAACAAATTGCTGATGTTCTTCCCGTACATCATGCTTGCGTCAGTCGGGACGGTTGCCGGCAGGTTGACGGCGCCCACGATGGTGACACCTTTGTGACGGATTATCTCCTGCGGCTTTGTGAGCTCACAATTGCCACCCTGTTCGGCGGCAAGGTCGACGATCACGCTGCCCGGCCGCATCAGGGAGACCATCGCCCTGGTGATCAGCACCGGAGCGCGTTTGCCGAACACCTGGGCGGTGCAGATTACCACGTCCATTTTCGGAAGCCGGGTTGCGAGTACCTCTTGTTCCTTTTTCAGAAACGCGGCAGAAAGTTCTTTTGCATAGCCGCCTTTTGTCTCCGCCTCTTCGGTCACGTCCATGTCGACAAAAGCGGCACCCAGGCTTTTTACCTGTTCCTTGACAGCAGGGCGCGGGTCAAAGGCTTCCACTTTTGCGCCGAGCCGGCGGGCTGTAGCGATGGCCTGGAGTCCCGCCACGCCTGCACCAAGAATAAGTACCGACGCGGGGGGGGTGGTTCCTGCCGCGGTCATAAGCAGGGGAAACATCTTGCTGAGGTGTTCGCTGGCGAGCAACACGGCCTTGTATCCGGCGATCGTGGCCATTGAACTCATCGCATCCATACTTTGTGCGCGGGTAATCCGCGGGACATATTCCATGGCAAAGGATGTGATCTTCTTTCGTCCGAATATTTTGAGGACATCGGGGTGGGACAGCGGCGCAAGATAACCGATGTATGTGCAACCGGCCCGCAGATGTTCCGCCTCATGTTTCCCTTTTTTCCCCGGCTTCCCGGGGGGCTGGACCTTAAAAACGACTTCCGCTTCTTTGTAGACAGCGGTAGCGGTCTTAAGGACCTTTGCTCCGGCCTTTGCATACAGGTCGTCGGAAAAGCCGGCGGCCAGTCCGGCTCCAGATTCCACGAGAAGGATGTGCTTTTCACGTACCAGTGGAGGGAGCAGGTTGGGGATCAACGCCACGCGCGTCTCGCCGGGTCTAATCTCTTTGAGTATGCCAATCTTCATGCGTCGGCGCATCCTTTCGGAATAAAAGCACACGGGAGGTAATGCTCAAAACGGTGGGGCATGGTACAAAAAAAACCATACATCTACAAGCCTGGAATGGAACCTGAATCCTCAGGATATGGTTTGATAAGAGGGAGCATTTGACTATATTGGCACCACGTTTCGGAGGATCTTTATGGCTTCACGGATACGACGTCAGCGAAAGACATTTTGTACCGAATGTGGGGCAGATCTGGATAACTTCTGGCTTTCCCACACTTCCGCCAATTATGTGGAGGTTTTGAAACACCATTTGGAATGTCAGCGCACCGGGCGATTTAAAGGGTCCCTGTGTTCCCAGCTGTTTATCGTTGATGGAGGGACTCCGGATCCCCAGAAAACCCCCAAACCTCTCCCGCCAACCAAACACGCCGCTCTAAAAAAAGCCATCCTGAAAAAAATCAAATCCCGGGACAAACAATCATAGTCAGGCAATCTGGGTGCAGTTTCTACTTCCTTTTTTTCGGTGCTGACGGTATGTAGTACCGTTTCGCGTAGTCTACGACCATCCGATCTGTATTAAACACGGGGATAAGCGATGCCATGGCATGCCGCACCCGTTTGAGCCAGTGATGGGGTATTTTGTCTTTTCCCCGATCGTAATACAGAGGAATCACCTGGTTTTCCAGAACCGCTCGCAACGACGCAGCGTCCAGGTCATCCTGTAACTGATCGGAGCTTGCTGTTGTATCTTCGCCGATCTTCCACCCGTTCCGTCCGTCATACGCCTCCCTCCACCAGCCGTCCATGGTGCTCAGGTTCAGTCCCCCGTGCATCATGGCCTTCATCCCGCTGGTTCCGCATGCTTCCATCGGTCGCCGGGGTGTATTCAGCCAGACGTCGGCGCCGGAGACAAGATAGCGGGCTACGTTGATGTCGTAGTCTTCGAGAAAGACCACACGTCCGAAAAGGTCCACTCGCCGCGCGATGTTGATGATTTCCTGTATGTAGTGTTTTCCGGCGTCGTCACGCGGATGCGCTTTTCCGGCGAAGATGATCTGGACTGGCTGTTCTTTGTTCGTAAGCACCCGGATGGCCCAGCCCAGATCGCGGAAGAGCAATGGTGCGCGTTTGTATGTGGCGAACCGCCGGGCAAACCCGATGGTGAGAACGTCGGGTGAAAGCACATTGTCATAGAGCCCGATGTCATCTGGATTGTGCCGCAGATTCTGTTCGCGGAGACGTTTGCGTGCAAATTCCACCAGCTCACGACGTAATGAAGTGCGCAGAGCCCAGAGCTCCTGGTCGGAAATCTTCTTTGATTCCAGTGCCGCATGCCAGTACCGCGCATCACGGAATTTGTCGATCCATTTCGGACCCAGATGTGTCGTCCAGAACTGCGATGCGGTCGGAGATGTCCAGCCCGTAATATGCACGCCATTCGTGACATGTCCGATGGGCACTTTGCTTACCGGCGTGTCCGGGTAGAGATCGTTCCACATTTCCCGGCTGGTGCGCCCATGCAATTCGCTCACACCATTTGCGGCATGGCACATCTTCAGGGCAAGCACTGTCATCGTAAATGGGTCGGCGGTGTTTTCGGGCTGAACGCGTCCGTATCGCATGATGTCTTCGATCGACATCCCCATGGTAGAAACAAATGGGCCCAGGTTCGTTTCCATAAGTGGGCGGTCAAACCGGTCGTGACCTGCGGGAACGGGCGTATGTGTTGTGAACACGCAGCGCTTCTTGACGAAGGCCTCTGCTTCGGGTAACGACTTTTTGGCATTGAGTTGCTCTCTGAGCAGCTCCAGAGTCAGAAAAGCGGAATGTCCCTCGTTCATATGAAACACGGAGGGGTGGATGTCAAGTTTGCGGAGCAAACGCACACCCCCGATGCCCAGAAGAATCTCCTGGCCAATGCGGTTGGTCTGATCGCCACCGTACACATGTGCCGAGAGATCCCGATAGAATTGACTGTTCTGGGGAAGATCAGTGTCAAGCAAATACACGCGAATACGTCCGACCTCAATGGCCCACGCCTGAAAATCCACCGACGTGTTGCCGATGGGGACGCTGCAGACAACACGATTTCCCTTTTTGTCGGTAATGGGCCGGAGGGGGAGGCGTGCCGGATCGTAGGTGGGATACCATTCCTGTTGCCATCCATCCCGGCTGGTTTGCTGGCGGAAATACCCCTGCCGGTAAAAAATGCTGATGCCGATGAAGGGAAGACCCAGATCGCTGGCCGACTTGGCATGATCACCCGCAAGAATCCCGAGACCCCCGGAGTAAATGCGGAGACTTTCATGAAGACCGAACTCTGCGCTAAAATAGGCGATCGACGAATTCTTTAGCGAAGGAGCATACTTACGGGCCCAGGTGTTCTTTTCCTTCATGTAGGAACGGTAGCTTCTGCAAACGCTGTCAACGCGAGAAAAGAACTCAGGATTTTGAAGCCGGCCCTTCAGTTCAGGACCGGATATCCAGTTCATCACTTCTACGGCATTGTGCTTGCTGTCTTCCCAGAAGAACGGGGAGAGCTCCTGGAAAATACGTTGTGATGCTGGATTCCATGACCGCCAGAGGTTGTAGGCGAGATCATTCAGCTCATGGACCAATGTGTCGATCTGTTTCTCGGAGATCCGTTTGCTAGCCACGGCCTGAAAGGCTCCTTGATTATTTGAAAGACAAAATATATGGAATTACGTAAGAAATTCCAATGTTTGAACCGAGCAAAATTCGCAATCCTGCTGCCTACTATTAGCCACGTGCACCCGACACTCGCCTGAACGGATGTGATTGATTCAATTCGGCACAAAAAGGGGCTTCTTCGGAGCGCCTGATCACACCCCGGCCGCCCATGGGATCGGTTAATGCAAAGATTGTGCCGCAGGAAAAGAACAGCCGGAACCGGTTTTGCAGTAAGTACTTAGAATATGGGCGCGACCCACAGAGTAAACCGGAACGTATGTGGTGCGCTCAGACGCCATGTGAAGTCTGTCCGGAAAAGATCGAATATTCGGCTCAATCCAAACCCCGTTTCAGCGTACAACCCATCCGTCAGGTGGTGCGACAAGCCACGATCGCGCCAGGTCCGGGCCACACCCCCGTGAACGAGTAACTCTATGTTGTTTTCGTACAGAAATGGGATTCCGAGGGCGAGGAACGGGAGGGTCCGGAAGTTGTGCTCCGCCCGGAGTGCGATGTAGCCCGTGCCCCCAAATTCTTTGACGTTCATTCCCCGCATCACGCCTGCCGGACCATCTCCACTGAATGAGGATTCAATGTTAAATCCCCGCTGGAGCGGCAGCTGCCCTCTTGATTCCCCCACATCAATAAAGACCGTAAACCCCGGCCGGAAGAGCTGTCTCGGCGCAAATGTTGGAATAACCAGCGTCGCGTTCGCTTCATAGCGTGTGAAATCAAATGCACTCGAGGCGATGGAAGGAGAAGAGTATTCAATCCGGAATGTGACTGCAGTACGGACGATCAGGCCAAAGGGAACCGGAGCTTCTCCCAGGCGCGCCTCGATCTGCATGCTCCTGAGGTTTCCTTCTTGGATCGCCGGATTTTCTCGGAATGGCCTGGAGGGGGAGAAGATGGAAAATCCGGTGTTCGTGGTGACGGACGCATGCGTTTCGTTGATGAACGAAAGGGTCCACGCCAGCGTGCGCGCCGGTGCGTGTGTGATGTAGGCCCTCCACCCCTTTGCACTGTGGTAGTCCCGGTAATCATTCTTGTCAAGAAGTGCACCCAGTGTGTTGGCGAACGAACCATAGTAGTCATGATCCGGCCGGTAACCCAGACGCCTGTAGAATTCACCCCCAAGACCGAATGTACGAGAATCTGAAGTGTAGACGGTAGCGCCGAATTCGTGCTTCAGTTGTTTATCAGAGAATCCATAGGCCGCACCCCCATACACCATGACGGAAGGGATGTCGCGCTGAGTATTGTAGGATGCACCCAGGTGAAGCCCTTCTACTCTGTTGAACGACACGTCCAGAATGTTCAGAAGAGTTCCGGCAATACCGGCGTTGCCGCCCAGAGTGGCGGAAATGCCGCCGGGACGAAACTGCACCTCAAGGGTCTGTGTGCTGTCGAGCGAGGCGTACGCGTTCTTTTCTGTTTGCGAGAGCGGCAGGACCTTGTTGTCCACCCAGAACGTCGAATCGTATCGCGTGGCGCTGGAATCGACCGTCAACCGGGGCTTCGCAAAGATACTATCGGGAAGTTGAATGTTAACGGCGTAATTGGAGAGTACAGAGGTCTGCTCGAAACCGAACGGGGGGAATGAAAACCCGGCGAAACTGATTTTCGCCCGGGCGGTGATCCTGATATCCACGGGAAGCCAGAACTCGTCCTGGTACAGGGCAAATTGTTGTCGGTACCGCAACGCCTTTTCCTTGACGAAGGGAATCACAAAGGCCTCGTTCGGCACAACATCCACGCCCATGAGCGCGTAGGAATTGTCGGCGATGCGAAGCGTACCTTCAAACAGCGGTACCGTCCGGGTGGTCGGTTTCATCCGGATGACAAAAACATCCTGGCCGCGGGATCGTTCTGTCTTAAGTAAAGTGTAGTCATAATAGTCAAGCGCGACGACCGATGTCGGGCCGACAAAGGTGTACCCCAGAAATCGGACGTCGTCCTCGTTAAAATTGAGAATACGTCCGACGGATGCAAGGTTGAACGATTTTTTGATGTTGGCAGTTTGTCTTCGCTGGAGAACCACTTCGCGAAGGGTGTCTCCCTGCTGCCAGTACGCGCGTGTGAATGACTCGGTGATGCTCGCGATGGCGGTGTCGCGCTGGAGTACCTGCCGGGTAAATGCGTCGCACTGATACGTCGCCAGGCGGTCGATCCAGCGTCGTTTGTGTGCAATGGCGCGGCGGATAATCTCGATTGCCGGATCTTCGGATGAGATCACTACTTCGGGCAGTACAATCTCGGCAGGTTCGAGAGAGACATCGTGGGACGTTAACCCTGCAACATGGACGGTGGATGTGTCGGGGCGGTACCCAAGCATGCGCACAACAACAGTGTACGTGCCGGGGTCAATCTGGAGAGTATATTCCCCACCCGTTCCGGTGATGGTGCCGCGTGGAGTTCCGGTTATCCGGATGTGTGCCGATGGGAGAGGATCAGAAGTGGCCCTGTCACGGACGTGCCCGTGCAGAGACGATCGTTCTGCACCAAACACGCACAGTGGCGTGTACACGAGGAGAATCAGAGAGAGAATGCACCTCATCAGGGAGGCGTGTTTACCGTTTGATTGATGGAGGGATCTCCTTGTTGCCGAAGGTGCGGGGCTTGCTCGATGCCTGCTCCCACATCTGGCGCTCCTTAGCCGAACGTTGGATCTCCCGTTCCGCCTTGAGGCGCGCGAGGCGGACTTCATCGCCGCTCTTCGAGGCGACTGCGCTGCCGGCATGTTGCTGCCTGTAGTTCTCCCACGCAGGAAGAACCGCTTTTTCGCAGGAAAGTACGCGTGCGTCGAGAGGGTCGAGCAGATAAGCCTCCATCAGGGAATCGAAGGCAAGGGCGCTCTGTCCGCTCTTTAGGTAATGTTGCGCAGCGTTGGTCAGTTTTCCAATCTGGTTCTGCATCTCAACCGGGGCATTCGGAGATTGGGATGCTGAAAGTGGCGCTGCAAAGTCCGGCCCGATTGTGACGGACAACGGTTTATTGCGGGGTGCCATGTCGCCTGTCTTCATGTTGACCTCCTCGGCGCGATGTTCTCTGCTATAAAGATACCATCCTGGAATTGGGAAATCAAGTGCAATTGGTGGTATTGGACATCAGTCGGGAGTTCAGTACATTTCGAGCATGGATAAACCCGTCATCGTGATCGGCGCGGGAGGGGCAGGTATCATAGCTGCCTGGAAAGCGGCATCTTTGGGGGCTCCCGTAATACTTCTGGAACGGAATTCCCGGCCCGGCGTCAAAATCCTCATTTCCGGTGGCGGAAAGTGTAATATTACACACGCCGGCACCGTCGGTGAGCTTCTGGATGCCTTTTCCCGTCAGGAAAGAACATTTCTGAAACCGTCGATCCACAGATTCTCCAATGACGATATTCTCGAACTTCTTAAGAATGAGGGGATTAGCACCTCCGCCAGAGCCAACGGACGGGTTTTCCCGACTCATGGAACGGCCAAAGACGTTATGCGGGGCCTCCTTTCCACCCTGCAACGAACGGGCGTCACACTTCGCGTACACTCCCCGGTCAAACGAATCATGTTCAAAAACAATGCCATTACGGGAGTCCGTCTGGATTCAATGGAAATGCCCACCAATCATCTGATTATTGCGACAGGGGGGAAATCGTATTCCCGGACAGGCACGACGGGGGATGGCTACGCCTGGGCAACTGAACTGGGGCATACAATCGTCCCAATACGTGCTGCGCTTGCGCCCATGGCCCTTACCCCGGCCCTGCCCCGGGAGTGGCAGGGGATTGCCATCCGCGGTTGCCGGTTGTTCGCTGTGGCATCGGACCATCGTATCGCCTCCTGGGATGGTGATGTATTATTCACCCATGAGGGTATTTCGGGTCCTGCGGCGCTGGAAATAAGCAGAAGCGTAGCACTAGCCCTCGAATCAACTCCGGTGGGACTGTACATCGACTTTTTTCCCGGGAAGGAGTTTGACACGCTCGACAATGAGCTTAACGCGTACGTGCAATCACACCGTGCGAAAACCATCACAACGTTGCTCGATGCATGGTTACCCAACCGGATGGTGGAATCGTTTCTTGCAGGACTTGGAGTACAATCAACCACGCGTGGCCACGTCCTTTCCCGCCAGGATCGCCGGGCCATCGTGCATGGGCTCAAGGGATGGTCGATTGGAATGGTTGTGAATGTTCCTCTGGATCGTGGAGAAGTTTCCGCCGGTGGTGTGGCGCTTCACGAAGTGGACCCGAAGTCCATGCGCTCGCGTGTGGTGAGTGGTCTCTACCTCTGCGGTGAAGTGCTGGACATCGCCGGCCCGATCGGCGGGTACAATCTCCAGGCGGCGTTCTCCACGGGGTTTGTGGCGGGGGAGAACGCGGCACTCGATTGGCATAACAGGTCCGGCAACCCATGAACCAGGAAAGGTGATTCGGAGATGCTCACAGACAAGATTGTCATTATTACAGGCGCATCATCGGGAATCGGAGCGGCACTGGCGGTGCAGTGCGCACAACAAGGAGCGATCCCCGTGCTTGCGGCGCGCCGCCGTGACCGGCTTGCGCACGTGGCGGATACCATTCTGCAGAACACCTCCCGACCGGCGGGTGCGCCTTCGCCCGTCCTCGTTCTGCCGGGAGATATCACCAACCGTGAATATGCCGAAGAGCTTGTGCACACCACCGTTCGCACCTACGGCCGAATCGATGTGCTGATCAACAATGCGGGTGGGGGCCACTTCGGCAGCGTCGAAGATACATCCGATGACATGATCCAGAAAATGTTCCGGCTCAACGTGTATCCTCTCTGGTATACGATCCGGCCGGCACTCGGGTACATGAAAAAGCAGCAGGGCGGTCACATCGTTAATGTGGCGAGCATGGCCGGCAAGATCGCCTTTCCCTTCAACTCCGCGTACGTCGCGGCAAAACATGCAGTGGTTGGATTTACACACGCATTACGTCTCGAACTGATGGATACGGGAATTCATGCAACGGCAGTGTGTCCGGCCGGCGTGAAGACTGCCTGGGCGGAAGTTGCCGAAGGCGGCGACATGCTGCAGTTCTTCTCCCGGTCCGGCGTCGCCATCAAACGTATCGCACAGGAACAAAACCTGTCTCTGCCCCGCGTTGAGGGGGTGCGGACAGCAGACCAGATCGCGGGGGCAATCATAGACGTTCTCCACAATCCAGTTGCCGAACTGTACACGCACAAAGGCAGTCATGAACTCGTACAGATTGGAGCGGAACGAAGGGAATCCCTGGAGGAAATCCAGCGCGCAGTAGTCCTGGGCGAGCGGGAAGTGTATGATGAGATGAAGAAAAAAACCTGACGACGGTACTGCCGGCAGACGTTATTTCACGAGAACCATCCGCGCAACCCGGGTATCACTCCGTACGCCATTGACGGTCAGAACGCAGAAGTACACGCCGCTGGAGAGTGTGGACCCGTCCAGCACCGCCGTATAGGTGCCCACCTGGTGCATTCCACCGGCAAGAAGGGCAACATCCCTTCCCAGAATGTCAAAGACACGAAGCTGTATCTCCGCCGGTTCTGCAACATCGTAGGCGATTGTCGTGAAGGGATTAAACGGATTCGGGTAGTTCTGATGAAGCCGTGTTCTCTGTGGCGCAGTGCCTTCCTCTGGTACTCCTGTTGGGTACGAATCTGTCAGAATAAAATCCACTCCGGAAAGCGAGAACGTATTCTGCGGGACGGTGATCGGCGCCTGCACCAGGTTAAACCTGAACCGGTCCACAAAGAGTGTGACCGACCCGCTGGAGAGGGCGTTAACGCTGTAGTGGCCGGACGGTTCGGTCAGTCCGTACCCCGCAATCGTACCATCCTGTGCACGGGCGACAACCCGTACACCCGGCAAGCCCGATAGGCCTGCCGAAAGTACACGCCCGCTGATCCGCGTGAGTCCATTGCCCTGCAACCGGGGAAGTGTGATCGTAAGTGCCGCGGAATTCCCATTCACAACCACGGTATCGGCATCCAGCCATGACACGCTGGACATGCCGGCTCTGTAGTATGCCGCTGAGTAATCACTGTATGGAACAGCGAGGATGTTGTAGGTTCCGGCCGGGATGTCGTTACTTTCGAATGTTCCCGTTGAATCCGTGAAGACAAATACGGTCGGCCGGTCATTGCCGCCCTTCGGGCGGGGAAAGAGGATAATCCGTGCCGGAACCTCGCTTCCGTCCTCATCCTGGACGGTCCCCTGCATGGAGCCGGTTCCTCCTTCCACAGGAGTCAGGCTGAAGTTTATACCACTTGTGTCGCCCCGGATGGTGAGGAGCGCTGCCTGTGTGGGATCGGACGTGTTGTCATATGCTTCGGGGTAGAAACCATCCTTCGCTGCCAGTGCAACGTACTGTCTTCCACTCAGGACCTGTGCAAAAAATTTCCCCGAGGGATTCGTATATCCCACCCAGACAACACCGCGGGAATAGCCTATGCCGGGGATTATTTTCTCTTCCACCCCTATGCCCGGTGTGCTTGCGGATATCGTAGCATACTCATTCATCTCCTGAATGGGCCGAACGAGGGCGACCGCGGCACCACCGAGCGGCGATCCGTCGGCATCCGTGACAAGTCCGCTTACATATGCGTAAGGAGCCGGCGTGAGAGGTGAAAGCCAAAAATCTATGCGCGTGGTATCTTCCAGTCTCACAACAACCGGGTGTGCGGTTTCAGGCGTGGAAGCGTCGTCATACCATTCCGCCATATGATGGGGCGCCGCAACGGTGATGGCAAGTTCTTCCGCTTTTACGAGGTAGGAGCCCGTATCCAGAACGGCGACAAAGCCACCTGCCGGGTCAGTCGATGTTTCCACGGTGCGGTTTGGTGCAACGAGTACCTTGAAGAATCGAATCCGGACTTTTGAAATCGGGAGGCCGCTGACCTGATCAAGCACCCTGCCGGCGATGATGCCTTTGGGTCCCGGAGGGAGTGCGTACGCGCGAACCCCGGCAATGTTGCTCCGTCCGCTTTCGCGTAAAATGCTGTCGGCAAACACGGCGGCGGAGACATAATAGTGGTAGAGTACTCCCGGATTTACGGTCCGGTCTTCAAACTTGGTCGTCTGGGCGATTCCAATCCACTGAAAGGCGCTTGTATCGCCAGTGGAGCGGTACACCTTGAAGAACCATCCTCCTGCCGGACTGCTCCATGAGAGCAGAACCCGCGGTTGGAGTTCAGCGGGAGATTGGGCAACAAGGTTTTCCGGTGCGGGCAGCGAGGTGTTTTGAGCCAGGGTGTTGCCGGCTAGAACAACCACCAGCACGACGGTGACCCTCAGCCTGCGCAACGTTCCGCTCGATCGTATGGAGGGTTCTCTGACCACAGGTTCACCCATCGGATGCAGAGCACGCGAAATGAACTGTCGAACGATATTCCGCGTGCTCTGTGAACGTACTATTCTCGCTTTTCCTGCTCCTGCAGAACCTCTCGTCCTCAGACGGAGAGGAAGAGCGTATTATCGCAGCAGCATCATCTTCTGAACGGCGCGGTACGCCATCTTCCCGTCGACCCCGGTCACGGTAAGGCGGTAGAAATAGACTCCACTCGCCACACTCCTGCCCGCATTGTCTTCTGCATTCCACGTTATGGTATTCCGTCCGGCAAGAGCCGGCCCGCTCATCAGAGTGGAAATGTCCTGCCCGAGCGTGTTGAAGATCGTTACCGTTGCATGCCCCGCAACCGGCATGTCGAACGAAATGGTGGTGCTGGGATTAAACGGATTCGGATAATTCTGGTTCAGCGAGAAGGATTCCGGCAACGGAATATTCTCAGCTGCACCGGTTGTCGCATCCGGCGACATTGAGAAATCCACATTGTTGACTTCAAACTCGTCCTGGGGGACGTTTACCGTCTTCCCGGTTGCGGTGTACTCGGGAAGGTCCACCTCAACGGTTGTCAGTCCTGCGGGAATGGCCTCAAGGGCATACGCACCCGATTCGTCGGTCAGACCGTAGCCCACCATGGTCTCATTGGAAGTTGACGCCATCACGCGAACACCGGCCAGAGGTTTTGTGCCGGTCATAATTTTTCCGCGCAGGCGGGCCAGCCCCAGAGACCTGATCGGCACAACGCCGATATTGATGCCCGTGACGTCACCGCTCACAAGTACTTTATCGGCCAGCCTCCAGTGCATCACACCAAAGGCACCTTCTTTGTAGAAGGCGGGAGCATACCTGCCGAATGGGACAGCGAGCACGATGTATGTGCCGAGGACGACATCCCCGATCGTGTACACGCCGAGGGAATCCGTATGACCAAAACGAATTCCCGGGGGTAAGAGCGAGGGTTGCATCGGGAAGAGGACAATGATCGAAGGTACCTCATTGCCCGCGGCATCGCGCACCAGACCGCTGATGGTGTTATGAAGCACCGGGTTTGGTGCGAGCGAAAAGTTGATGCTCTTAATGTCGGTCGGCACCTTGATGATATCGGCTTTCAGGGGATTGGGTTTGTTGTCGTAATATTCCGGGATGTAGCCCCACTTCGACGCCATGGCGATATACGACCGGCCGGTCAGAACACGGGCTTTGTAATACCCGAGAGAATCGGCGTATCCCTTCCACACAACCCCGCGGCAGAATCCGACGCCTTCCACATCCACACCCTCCTGGTCAGGACCCCTATCCATAAGGGAATTTGCACTAAAGGTATTCTGGTCCTGCAGCGAATACATGATCACAACGGTCGCGCGCGGAAGCGGGTCGCCCTCCGTATTCAATACATACCCTTCAATGGTTGCATAGGTCGGTGGCACCGGTACACCAAGCCCAAAATTTGCCTCGAATACGGTATTCACTTTCACAGGAACAGGAGTAGCCTTGGAAGGATCAGTAACATTGTCGTACCACTCGTGCACGAGGGAGACCGGACCCATCCCCAGGTGTTCGGTCTTTACGTAGTACACGCCCGTATCCAGGACCATCGTATAGATACCCATTGAATCGGTCACGGCAACGGGCTGCCAGTTGATGGTCACCGGCCCCTTCTTGAAGAATCGGATCAAGATGCCGGGGATGGGACGCTGGGTGTCGTCGCGGATCACTTTTCCCGTGATCGTCCCTTTTGGTATCGGGGGGAGCAGCACGCGACTCAGGCCGAAATCTGCCTCCGTCGTCGCATTATGATACACAGGCACAAGATCTGCTGAAGCCCGGTCCGGTTTGTCGTCATACCACTCGGCAGCATACGGAGGTGGTCCGGGCGGCATCCATGGAGCAGGTTCAGCTTTAAGCTTGTAGGCTCCGGTATCAAGTTTGACGGCATACTTGCCCTGGATGTCCGTGATGGCCGACGGGAGTGCAACCGTGACAGCTGCGCGCATCGGTGAGAAAAGAATGCGCACCCCCGGAATCGGCTTGCCCGTGGAATCGTCAGTGACGGTTCCGGCGATAATACCGATGGGACGGTTCGGTGTGTCGCCGATTCGCACTCTGGCAATGTTGCTTGGGTCACTTTCGATGATACGGTTGCTGGAACCCATCACCACCGAGGTGACGTAGTAGAAATAGACGTGTCCAGCACCCACCATGTGATCAAAATAGACCGTGGTATTCACCATGGCCAGTTTCTGGAAATGGAGTGAATCATCAACCGACCGGTAGACGATATATCCCCAGAGTCCTGGAGGGGCATTCCACCCGAGTTTTACAACAGGAACGGCATCCGGACCGAGTTGCGCGGTAAGATCCGTCGGAACGGGGGGAACCGTACCTTGTGCCCACATCCCCGTCACAGCCAGCAGGCAGAGTGCAATCACGATGAAGAGAAAGTGTTTCATATCGTCCTCCAGGTAAGTGCCAACCTTTTCTTAAGGACAAGATAGCCCGGGTGGCGGGGAAAGACAATACCATGAATATGGTATTTGATATCGGTCAAAAATTGCAGATTTCGGTTGTTTTCTGTGTTCTATGGGGCTTCGCGCGGGAGAGGTTTGCCTGCCTTCACAATCTCCACCTCACCCGAACAGCTTGTTCTTCAGTGCCTTTGACACAGCGGCAGATTTTGAATGTACCTGGAGTTTCTCGTAGACCTTCTTGATGTGCGATTGTACGGTGAGCGGACTGATAAAGAGCTTTTCTGCTATCTTCTTGTAGCTCAGACCCTCCACGAGCCACTGCAGGATGTCCATCTCCCGGGGGGTAAGGTTCCACTCATCGGCAGGCTTTGCTTCTTTGCCCCGCATCATTTCAAGGAGACGCCGGGCGATGGAAGCACTCATCGGGGCACCGATCCGGATTTCCCGGATGGCACGGATAAGCTCATCGGACTCTACGTTCTTGAGCACATACCCCGAGGCCCCCGCCAGGATGGACTGGAATATTTTTTCGTCGTCATCGTAGACGGTGTGCATCAGGACGTCGATATGCTCATATCGAGTTTTGATCGCTTTTACTCCTTCAATGCCGGACATGCCGGGCAGTCCGATATCCATGAGAATCACATCGGGAAGCGTATCGGACACATTTTCAAGCAGGGCCTCACATGAACCGTACGAGCCGATACAGGTTAACCCGCTGGAGGCGTTGATGAGGTCCACCACCGTCTCCCGGATCCGTTTCCGGTCCTCGACCACGACCACGGTCGTTACGGTGTTGTTACGTTCTTGCGTACCCACACTGCCTCCTTCTTACGCATGTGTTTCCCGTTACGGAATTGTCGCACGCAACGTCACGGTTGTTCCCACCCCGGGTGCCGAGGCGATGGTCAGCTCTCCGCCCAGAGAGTGCGCCCGCTGTCGCATGTTGAGAAGCCCATTTCCCTGGCCACCTTCGCGGGGATCAAAGCCGATGCCGTCATCGGCGACTGTCATGACCAGCATCCGGGCTTCGCGGTTGAGGGTGAGGACTACACGATGAGGCCGGGCATGGCGGAGAATATTATTGAGCGCTTCCTTGTAGATCAGGAAGAACCGTCTCCGGAAGTTGAGGGGAAGCCGGAGTGACGAAAGCGCAGCCGGAATGTTGATATCGTAGTTGATACCTTTTGCCTCCAGCATCTTCGTCGCATGCACTTTCATGCGCAGAAGGAGGAATTCGAACGAATCGTTTTTGGGATCGATCGACCAGACGATATCGTTCATGGCATCGATCAACGAACGTGAGGTGGACCCGATTTCGGTGAGGAGGGATGATACCTTTTCCCGTTCATCGCCTGACATCGTCAGCGGGTTCTTCTTCCGGCGGAGTTCACGCAATCCGACATCGCTGTAGAGCGCGATTTCTGTGAGCGATGAACCGATATCGTCGTGGAGGTCCGTGGCAATGGAAGTCCGGATACGCTCAATTTCCAGCAGCTTGTTGACCCGGTACCGGTACATCAAAAACAGGATGCCGGCAATCGCCGCGGCAACGAGTATTCTGAACCACCAGGTCCGCCAGTAGGGCGGCACGATGGTGATCGCAAGCGTTGTTCCCTCATCATTCCAGACACCATCGTTATTTGAGGCGCGCACCCTGAGCGTGTACCTGCCGGGATCGAGATTTGTATAGCTGACATACCGTCGTGTGCCTGCCTCGATCCAATGCTCGTCCAACCCTTCGAGTTTGTACGCGTACTGATTCTTTCCCGGCGAAGTGTAATTGAGGGCGACAAATTCGAACGACAGGGAGTTACGGTCGTGGGGAAGCTCGATGTCACGTATGGTACTCAGCGCACGGGGGAGAGGGAACGTGCGATCGAAGACTCTGAAGCTGGTCAGGTAGACGGGCGGGACAACCAGATTGTCTGAGATACTGTCGGGGTAGAACGCGTTAAAACCGTTAATGCCTCCCAGGAAGAACTCCCCCCTGTTGCTGCGGAAGTGCGCGCCTTGATTAAATTCATTGCCCTGGAGTCCGTCCGACACGTCGAACACGCGCACGGCGCCGCTTGAGGGAGTGTACCGTGCGAGGCCTTTGTTGGTGGGGAGCCAGAGATTTCCGTGTGCATCGGGCAGAATGCCGTAGATAACATCATTGGGAAGGCCGTTTGTTTCGGTGATGTGCTGCCAGGAGTTGCCGGTCCGGTCATACCGATTCAGGCCGCCGCCGTACGTTCCGATCCAGAGTACGCCCGCGCTGTCTTCGTACAATGAAATGACCGTACTGTTATTGATGCCGTTTGTCTGCCCGGAAACAAACATGTGGCGCTGTATCGATCCATCCACCGGATTCAAGCGTGCAAGTCCACCGCCGTACATTCCTATCCAGATCATTCCGGCGCGATCTTCGAGCAACGCGAGGATCGACCCGGCCGGGAGAGCGTTGGGGTTCCTTTCGTCCGGCGGAAAATGAGTGATACGTCCGGTGGCCGGGTTCGAGCCGGTCGAACCCCGATCCGTTGGTGCCGATGCAGAGGATACCATTCCGGTCTTCGAGAAGGAGTGTGACTTCATCCTGGGAAATCGAACCGGGATTCCGGGGGTCGTGACGATAGTGTAAAAAGGTTCCGGTGGATCGGTCCAGCCGATTTAGTCCGCCCCCTTCGGTGCCGATCCAGAGTTCGCCCGACCGGGTTTCGCACAGAGCGAGAATGTTGTTGTGGCTGATCCCTTCCGGACGTCCGGGGTCGTGCACAAATTGGGTGAACATCCCTGCCGCACGGTCAAACCGGTTCAGACCGTTGCCGTAGGTCCCGATCCAGATATCTCCCTGCCGGTCTTCGAGGAGAGCCCACACATCGTTTCCGGTCAGATCGTTGGAACGGCGTTGTTGAGAGCGATAATGGGTGAACCGGTTTTTTAGCCGGTCATAGCGGTTCACGCCTCCTGCTCCTGTACCGATCCACATGGCACCTGCCTGATCTTCGTACAGCGAACAGATGATGTTGTTGTTGAGGGAATACAACGCTGCGGCGTCGTGGGTGAATCGTTGCACCGTACCGGTTGCGGGATCAAGAAGGTTTAACCCTGCATCGCCGGTCCCTACCCACATCTTGCCGGCGGGACCTTCATGCAGCGACAGAATCAAATTGCTGCTCACCGAACGGGGGGTGTCAGGAGAGTACGCATAATGGCGGATTGTTCCGTTGTCCGGATCAAGACAATCGAGTCCATTCCCCCAGGTACCGATCCAGACACGCTGGCGGCGGTCAATGAGTAATGTCCTGATGTTATCTCCTGCCGGGGTGAGGGCGCCCCGGGAACCATGATGATAGCGGAAAAAAGAGCCGGCGGGAGTTCGGGATCCCGTCGCAGGCCCGGATTCCGGGGGAACAAATCTGCACACTCCTCCCCAGGTCGCAATCCAGAGCCTTCCCCGGTTATCCTCATCAATTGCCCAGATGGTGTTGTCGGCGATGGACGTTGAATCCAGGGGATCATGCTCGTAGCGCAGGAATTCTCCCGTTTGCGGGTCAAAGCGGTTGAGTCCCCTGGTGAGAGTCCCGGCCCAGAGAATACCGCGGGAGTCCTGAAAGACGGATGTAACATTATCTTCACTGATACTTGTGGGGGTGTCGGGATCATGCCGGTAGTGCGTAAACGTACCTTGTTCGATATTGTACCGGCTCAACCCCCCGCGCATTGTTCCGATCCATACATCCCCATCTGCATCGCGGCACAGAGCCCAGATACCATTGTCGGACACGGTCAGGGAGTCACTGCTGGTGTGTTTGAAGATGGTGAGCGTATAGCCGTCGTACTTGTTCAGCCCGTCCTGCGTGCCGAACCAGAGGAATCCCTGGCCGTCCTGAACGATTGCATTCACTGTGGATTGTGAGAGTCCCTGCTCAAGCGAGATATGATCGAACTTTACTGCGCCGGTCTGGGCGCTCACCGTGCTGGCGAACCCCAAAAGCGTGAGAAAAGCGAGGCAATATGGCTGGATGTGTGGCACGAGGGATTGTACTGAGGATTTGGGAGATTAACAAGCGGGTGGCTTGCCAGTTGACTCTCGCTCCGCGAGACAGTACATTACCGCCGTACTCTCAGGCTACTGTGCCGAATGTTTCATCCACGCGCGTGGATACTTCGCATGATAGGCCGTGTTGTTTCCCACTATAAGATTCTCGAGCATCTGGGCGGCGGGGGGATGGGGGTGATCTACAAAGCCGAAGACCTCCGCCTCAAGCGTACTGTAGCCCTCAAATTCCTTCCTGACGAATTTTCGACCGACTCCAAGGCAGCAGCGCGCCTCATCCGAGAAGCACAGGCTACTTCTGCGCTGCAGCATGAAAACATCTGTGTTGTTCACGACATTGACCGGTCGGAGGATGGCCGTTTGTTCATCTGTATGGATTTCTATGACGGCGAGACGTTGAAGAAGAAGATCTCCAGGGGAACACTTCCATTTGATGAGGTCCTTTCCTACGTCAGGCAGATTGCCCGCGGACTGTCGAAGGCGCATGCGGCGGAGATTATCCATCGTGACCTCAAACCGGACAACATCATGGTGACTTCCGACGGTGTGGTCAAGATCGTGGATTTTGGAATCGCAAAACTCTTGAGACAGACCCGTATTACACAGGATGGTCCGACACTCGGAACCATCGCGTACATGCCACCGGAACAGGTCCGGGGTGAGGATGTGGACCTGCGGGCGGACGTCTGGTCTCTCGGTGTTGTGCTCTTCGAAATGCTCACCCAGAAGCTCCCGTTCCGCGGCGATTCTGTGGCAGCAATGACATACACGATCACGAACGAACCGCCGTTTGATGTCGGTGATTTCAGGAAAGACGTCCCGGAAGTTTTCCGGCGGCTTTGCAGGGAATGTCTTTCGAAGGCACGGGGTCACCGACCGGGGAGCATGGAAAAGATTCTTACAATTCTTGGAGAGAGCGCTCCTGCGGTCAAACGGTTCAACCTTCTCCGTCGAGTCCGCACTTCACGCCGGTGGTCGATCGGGGTTGGGGCAGCCCTCGCGGGGATTCTTGCGGTCGTGTTGACGGTGCAGCAGCTCGGGGAGTCGCCGGTGAGAGAGAACGTGCCGGCATCATTCGGCATTCTTGAGTTTACAAACCAGACCGGCGATCCTCACGTGCGATTGTGGCCGCAGGTCATCCAGGCCCTTTTTTTCCAGGGGCTTGCCGGTACCGATGGGATGGCTGTGCTTGACCCCGCCTCCTTCAACAGGATTCTGGAGAGCTCCTTCGGTCCGGGCAAACCGGCAGAAGCCAGAACGGTGTATGCACTGGCAAGAGGGTCTGCAGCACAATTTATAATTGATGGATCCATCGTCAGCACCCCGCTTCTTTACCGCCTCCATATGAGAATTATCAGACTGCAATCGGAGGAAGTTCTCTACGCGGGGGCAGCATGGGTGAATGACCGTGATGACCTCGAGAGCAGTGTAGACAGTCTCTGCCAGCAGGTGGTTGATTTTGTGAGACTTCAGGTGTTGTCGCCGGGAGAGCGTCAGGATCTCAAACCATGGCTCCCGCCCCGGAGGCAAAACCTTGCATCCTTAAACGCTTTTCTCACCGCAACGGACTTCAAATACAGGGGGGATACAAACGCGACACGGTACCTCCGCGAAGCGATTACGCTGGATTCAACGTTCATTTCTCCGCGGGTCTGGTTGATCTCCGACCTGTTACAAAGTGGTCACAGAGAGGAAGCAGAGCATCATGCACACTATCTTGCCGGATTAAGCAAATCCGTGCGACCATTTGACCAGGCGATGATCCAGTGGGCTGAGGCTTGTGTTGCGGGCGACACCTCGGCGCAGATCACGCACCTGCGCACCGCACTTGGTTTCTCTCCCGGCAACAACATCCTGCTCTACAATCTTGCGCGGTTGATCTATGCCCGGGGTGACTATGCAGGAGTGATTCAGATGCTCCGCCCGGCTTCCGAGGTGCGGTGGCCCTATTCCCGGATGTACTTTCTGCTCGGCGCCAGCTACATCCAGCTTAATGATCAGCAGAAGGCGCGGGAAATTCTGGAATCGTCATTTGTGATGACGCCGGTGTTTCCGGAGATTTATCGGCTCCTCGTCCTGCTTTACGATTCCTCCGGGGATACCACCATGGCCAACCGTTACCAGCGGACATTTGTCACGCGCGAGCAGGAACGAGGAATTTCCCGGAGCACCAGCCTTGTTTCTCTTGCCCGATCAAGCACGAGCTGGGGATTGTATGCTGAAGCGCGCGGCAGATACATGGCCGCCATGGAACTCTCGCCGGAATCATTAACCTACAGAAGGGAACTGGCTGACATGCTGGTGCTTGCCGGTGATACTCTACAGGCAGTACACGAATATCTGGAGGTGCGACGCCTGGACTCTGCCAGAGCGGCCGGGGTGCAAGAACGCCTTCAGAGACTTCGGCGATAAACAAAACATCACACAGTCTAACGGAAAGGACTACCATATGGAAGCAACAGTGAATGAAGTGCTGTGGCTCGCATACAGGAACAAGGAATTCCTGGAAGAACTCCTGGCGAGTCCTGAAAGAGCCGTGAGAGGAAAAGAGATACAACTCACTGCCACCCAGCTGGAAGAGCTCAAGACCCTGCTGGATGGGCGCGTGGTGATGGACGGACGGCAAATTTTGAGGATAATAAACGCTGTACTCACGGCAGCGGGAATATCAATGGCACCAGCTCTGGGACCCAGACCGCTACCGCCTCCGCCCCCGCCTCCACCTCCGCCGTGGAATCCGGATCCTCCTCTGCTACCTGATCCGCCGTGGAGTCAGGGTTCATCCCTGATGCCTACTCCGTCCGTTCGCCGAAAAAAAACGGTGGTCCGGAGATCTTCAAAACCCGTCCGGCGCACAAAAGCGGCGGTTCGGAAAGCTCCAAAACCCGTACGCCGGGCAAAAAGAATAGTCCGGAGAACATCGAAAACGGTCAGGAGAAAGTTACCGAAGCGGAGGAAATAAGAGAGGAAAACGACCACGTCACCTCGTTGCAGAAGTTTACATGCACCCCGGGGAGCGAGGGGTCCCTGAACCGACCCCCTCTTCAGCTCCACCGGAGGAATGATGGTCGGCACATTGGCTTCCCACTACAGAATCCTCAATCACCCCGGCGAGGGAGGTATGTCTTATGTCCGGAACCACCAGTAAAAAAAATCCACCGCACGTTATGGAGGAGGAGAATCGTCGGCTCCGCCGTGCGGTGGAGGAGCTCTCAATCCTCAACGACCTGGCACGCGCCATCGGTGGTCTGGTGAATTCACAGGAAATCATGCAGACCATTATTCATCGCTCAGTGCGTGCCATCCATGCAGAGCAGGGTGTTATCACCATGGTCGATCAGAGGATGGGAGAGCCGATGAAGACCCTGGTGCGCACGATCATGACGTCGGCTGGCCAGGAACCGTACCATTTTAACCAGAGTCTTCTTGGGTGGATGCAGCTCCACCGTGTTCCTATCACACTAAATGCCCCGCGGGAGGATGCGCGTTTCCAGGGGGTCCGCTGGGATGAATCCGTACAGTCGTTGCTGTGCGTTCCCCTCATGATCAAAGGGGAAGTACGGGGCGTACTCACGATGTACAATAAGAGGGTGGATGGTGGATTCACCGATGACGATCAGCGCCTGCTGGCCATCATCGCGGGTCAATCCGCACAGGTGATCGAAAACGCCCGGCTCTACGAGACTGAGCGGACACTCCTGCATATGCAGGAAGAGGTCCGGCTTGCGGGGCGGATACAGGCCGAGCTTCTCCCGCACGGCCCCCCCGACGTGCCGGGGTATGAGATTGCCGGGCGTACGATCCCGGCGCAGGACGTCGGGGGCGACTACTTCGACTTTATCCCGATGAACGGCGACTGTCTGGGGATCTGTCTGGGTGACGTGTCCGGCAAAGGATTACCTGCGTCTCTTTTGATGGCGAACGTGCAGGCCACGCTCCGGAGCCAGAGTCTTATTAACGCGCCGCCTCAACTCTGCATCCAACGGGCGAATACCCTCCTGCTGCAGAGCACAAGCGCGGATAAATTTGTAACGTTGTTCTACGGCGTACTGAATCGTGCACACAACACACTTACCTACGTGAATGCAGGGCACGAGTATCCGTATCTGTTCACATCCACAAACGAGCCCACCCGCCTTTCCACAGGGGGAGCCCCTCTGAGTATCATCGAGCATTTTCCGTTTGAGGAGCAGACCGTCACCCTCCAGCCGGGCGACGTGCTTGTCGTGTTCTCGGACGGGGTGACGGAGGCCATGGATGCGCAGTTCGCGCAGTTTGGCCAGGAACGTTTAGGTGAGCTCCTTCCCGAATGCAGAAACGCATCTCCCTCCGCGATTATTGACCGGATTGTTGCAGAGGTAAGACAGCACGCCGGGACAGCGCCGCAGAATGACGACATTACAATGGTTGTGGTGAAGAGGCTCTGAGTCTTGCCGGCGCGGACAGTACAATGTAGCCGGTCCGATTGACCTCCTCCAGATGGTGGATCTTCCACATGCGGAACACTTCACCTGCGTTGAGGCGTTCAATGGCAGTGGTTCCTATTCATATTTTCTGATAAGAGCCCGGAATCTGGGGATCCTGTGAAGAGGTTTCCATGTGTGCTCAGCTTTGAGGACCGCTGGAGAGACAAACAAAGAAGGGACAGAAAGCAGATACTCCAGGTGGTCCAGCGTCTCGTCGTATCGGCCGAGACAGACAAGAATCCGCGCGAGGTCAAGAATGGGGCTATCCCCCCGGAGATGATCTCGGGAAATCGGTTGGAGTTCGACGGCACGTTTGCCGTGTCGAACGGCATCGTCGGCACGTCCCATAAGAGCATACGTCCACCCGAGCGCGCCATGAACCCGGTGGTCGCTGTCATCCGTCCTCAACTTCCTTTCCAGGACGATCCGGGCCGAATCAAACCATGCGTATGCCGTGCTCGAATGTCCGGCCTGTGTTTCCACCAGTCCCGAGAAAAAAGAGAACGGATAATAATGCCGCTCGTCTTCATAAACCTGGCCTGGACTGGATGCGAAGGTGCTGAGCGCTGCAGAGAGGTTGCCCATATAGAGATGATAAAGACTCCGGAAAAACATCAGGCCAGGGTTGTCTTCGGGAGCAAGCTGTTCCAGGACGGCGAGGGCGCGTGATGCATCGCCGGTTCGCTGCCACACGATCCAGGATTTATTGATGGATGCAGAAACATAGTCCGGGTAAAGACTCACCGCGCGGGAAGCGAAGTCCTCCGCTTCCTCATATCTTCGTAACGCTGCACACGTCATGGAGAGCTGAATAGCGATATCCACCGAACGAGGATTCAACGCAAACGCCCGCACCTGGTTTTGACGGGCTTCCTCGAATTTTCCCTGGCGCCTCCAGATATATGCCCGGGATACCAGCAGCTCATCTTTGTTGGGCATCCGCTGTTCGGCGACTTCAAACTCTGAGAGCGCGCGCTGGAAGTCCTTCCGAACCCAGTACCAATAGTAACCGAGTACTACATGTGCCCTTGCCAGGTCCGGATCGAGCTGCAAGGCCCTCTCCACTTCCCTGCGTGCCAGTGAGTCCGACGGGTGCTTCTCCTGGTTGAAGTGGTACAGGTGAAGGTAGGTGTTTGCCAGTTCAGCCCAGGCGAGCACGAACCCGGAGTCAAGTTCGGTTGCCCTGCGAAACATGTGTACGGCCCGCCGATGGTCCTGCACGTCGTAACCCGGTTGGGCCATTGCATCCATCCCCCGCAGGTAGGCATTATATGCTTCAAGGTTTTCTGTCGGCCTTGCCTCGACCGAAAATGCTTCTCCATCGGTCAGCGCAACGCGCAACTCCCGAATGACTTGGCGTGCGATGTCTGTCTGGACCTCAAAGATGGCACTCAGCTCACGATCATACCGATCGCTCCAGAGGTGCACGTCATCGGCGACACGGATAAGCTGGGGTGTCACGCGGACCAGACTGTGACTGCCGGCACGCTGTTCCCAGCGTACGGTTCCCTCAAGCACATGTGACACACCGAGCTCTTCTCCGATTTGCCGGAGGGGTTTGCTGGTTTTCTTGTACTGGACAGCGCTCGTGCGTGAGATCACGCCGAGCGCGCGGATTGCTGCCAGACGGCTGGTGATCTCCTCCGTAACGCCGTCTGCGAAGTACTCATCGTCGGGCGATCCCAGATTTTCGAAGGGGAGAACGACAAGAAGTATCCTTTCGGTGCCAGGATCGGAGGCTCTCCCAGAGAGATATGCATAGAGTCCGGCGCCGCAGAGGAGTACCGTAATAGCACCGATCAACCAGTACCGGAGAATTCTCCTCCGGTGCCTCCCGGACGGAACATCCGCGGTCATCGGAGAAACCCCGCCTGCAGAGTGTGATCCGCCCAGAGCCCGCAGGTCCACCAGGATCTCCTCGACGTGCTGATAACGTTCCCCGGGGACTTTGGCCATACACTTGCCCAGAATCCTCTCCAGCTCCATCGGCATTCCGGTGCGAAGACCCGTGAGAGGTTCCGGCTCGGACGTGAGGATGGAATACAGAAGCGCGTTCTGATACTCTGCAACAAACGGGGGTTTGCCTGAGAGCATCTCGTAGAGGACCACGCCGAACGACCAGATGTCGGTTCTGTGATCGGCGGATTCTCCCCGTGATTGTTCGGGTGACATGTATGCTGCAGTGCCGAGTGTGGACCCTGTTCTGGTGAGACCCGACAGGCCGCTTAGCTTCGCCAGCCCGAAATCCACAATCTTGGCTGCCCCGCGGGAAGTGATCATAATGTTCGCGGGTTTGATGTCTCGGTGAATGATCCCCCGCTCGTGCGCACTAGCAAGCCCGCGGGCCACCTGGATAGCGATATCGATAGCCAGTTCAAGCGGAAGTGGTGCCCGTTCGATCTTCTTCTTCAGCGTCTCGCCTTCAAGACATTCCATACTGATGAACATCTGTCCGTCACCGGTCTCATCAATGTCGTGCACGACACAGATGTTAGGGTGCTGGAGGGACGACGCGGCCTGTGCCTCGTGGACAAACCGCGCTTTGGCCTCAGCGTCAGTGGTGAGTGCAGGAGGGAGGAACTTGAGTGCGACGGGGCGGTTGAGCCTCAGGTCCTGGGCTTTGTAGACCACGCCCATGCCTCCGCCGCCGAGATGCTCGAGGATTTTATAGTGTGAGACCGATGTGCCGACCATGGTGCCTCCGGAAGAAAAGGAGTCGGCCAGTAAGAAACTTCTGATCTGGAGAAAAGATACGGCGGGTGGAGGGGAAAGTCAAACAACGCCGTGCTCGATCGGTGTGGCTGACATTTCCAGATGCTTTCTCTAACTTTTTGAAGGCAGGGCCACGAGTTGTTCTGTCCAGTATGGGCGCTGTGGCCCCATGACAACAATAGTCAGTGCGTCCGACCGGTTCTGTTTTCCGTTCATTGTTCCCTCTGTGAAAGAGGCCCGCAGATGATCGGTGAAAGTATATCGCAGCACAAAATCCTGCGCAAGCTTGGTGAAGGGGGGATGGGGGTAGTTTATAGTGCTCGTGACACGAAGCTCGACCGCGATGTTGCCCTGAAGTTTCTCCCCCCGCACCTCTCTCCTTCAGGGGAAGAAAATTCTCGCTTCGATCGGGAAGCGAAAGCCACATCCGCGCTCAATCACCCCCGCATTGCCACCATCTTCGATGTCGATGAAGTGGAGGGGCAGAAGTACCTGGTCCTGGAATATATTCCGGGAGGTACGCTCAGGGCAAAGCTGTTTCAACCTAAAGCACAGGGCAAGCGGTTCACGATTGCCGAGGTGTTGGGGCTTGGCATGCAGATTACCGAAGGACTCGTCCACGCGCACAATCATGGGATCATCCACCGTGATCTGAAGAGCGAAAATATCATGTTGACGGATGAGGGGCGTGTAAAAATCGCCGATTTTGGCCTGGCAAAACTCCAGGGAGGTTTGCAGATTACGCAATCGGGCAATACCATGGGGACAACCGGGTATGCATCACCGGAGCAGATTCGAAGATGCGATAACGTCGTTCCGGAAGTCCCTAGTGTTCGACCCAATGGTACCTGAAGTTCATCGGTGGATTGCAAAAGTGTATGTGGCAATGGACATGTATGAGAGCGCCTTCGAGCACTGGCGCAAGGCGGGGGAAGTTGATGTTGATCAGCTGTGGGAGGCCTACCAGAAAGGTGGAAGGAGAGGTCTCTGGCAGAAACAGCTTGCGCTATCACAGGATACTTCAGGGAGGGGTGCAGTGTCCCCTGCACTGTAGCGGCAATCTACAGTCACCTGCAAAGGAACGATATGGCATTTGAGTGGCTGGACAAGGCCCGGGAAGAAGGTTCTGTTCCATTGTCGATAAAGGTCAATCCGGAGTTTGACAATATCCGAACTGATCCTAGGTTCGCCATTGTGCTGAAGAGCATCGGGCTGCAGGAGTAATCGCGGGCGAGGTTCGTTGCCGGCCTGAACACCCGACGTCGGACGGCCGCCCCTGCAGGTGTCGGAGGATATGGCCGGGTCGAAAATGCAGTGTATGGGTTCTCACCGGGAATACTTCTCAAGCAGTCTACTAAATCCGGCCTCGTTCCGGATGTGGTCCCACTGCGGATCCATCCGGAGAAACGCAACCGATATCCATGACGGGATGGAAAGGAGGTAATCGAGGCGTTCTATGGCCGCTTCGGTCTCTCCGGTCAGCGCATAGATAAAGGCAAGGTCCTCGACGTAAGGAATCCCGTAAAATGCGTCCCGGGAGACCGGCAGGAGCTCCACCGCTTTCTTTCCTTCCCGTATTGCATCCTCTTTTCGGCCGAGGGCGGCGTAGGCTATGCCAAGCGAACTGTGATACCGCGGATCGTTCGGCCATTGCCTGACCTCTGCTTCCAGCATTGATCGTGCTGAGTCGTACGCCGTACGGGATATTTCCCTCTCCCCCGATAGTCTGCGGGCATAGGCAACCAGAAGTAACTTCGGCATCGCCCAGCATTTGTTGCGAATCCACGCGTCAGGCGATGAGGAAAGTCTCTCGATGGCCTGCCGGTAGTTCCGTTCAAACATGTCCTGCCAGTACCACACCCATGGTGCCCAGTCATGCGTGGGCGGGACGGCGCCAATGAGAGTCCTGGATTCCGCATTGGCGCCCTTCCAGCTCCAGATCGAAAAGACCTTGACGAGATAGGGCCAGGCGTCATCCGGCGCCAGCGCGATGGCCACATTGCTCGTCTTGACAGCCTCTTCATATTTACGCAGGACCCAGTACTTTTCGGCCAGATCGACCGCCAGCGATGCATCACGCGGACTGAGTTCGAACGCTTTTTGAGTGCTTTCCATGGCTTCCACCCAGCGCCCGGCAATTGAGGAAACCGCCCCTTTGGCCTCAAGGATCTCGACATTGTGAGGCATCCCCCTTTCGGCAATGGAGAATTGCTCGAGTGCTTTTTCCGGGTCCCGGCGAGCATAAAGGTAATAGTACCCGAGGGCAAGGTGAACACCAGGCATCTCCGGTGCCAGGGCCACTGCCTGTTGAGCCGCACGGGAGGCCAATTGCAGCCGATCGGGGGAATGATCCTGCCAGAGGTAGTAGAGGCGGGAATGCGCGTATGCAAGTTCTGCAAAAGCCAGCGCGAACCCGCTGTCGAGTTCAGTTGCCTGCTGGTACGCCTCCACCACCCGTAACCAGTTTGCGACCGTGAAATGTGGCCGGCTCCTGAAGTACCTTGCGCGCAGGAAGGCCTGATAGGCTTCGAGATTTCTTGTCGGAGGCACTTCGACACTCTTCCGCTCCGATGAAAGGAGTGTAACACCCAGTCGCTCCGCTACCTTCTGGGATATTTCCGATTGAAGTACGAAGATATCATCAATCACCCGGTCGTACGTCTCGGCCCAGATGGTGGTCCTGTCGGAAGCACGGGTAAGGTTCGAATTTATCCGTACGCGGCTTGGACCCCCTTGAGACGGGGCCCAGCGAACAGCTCCCTCCAGCATGTACTCGACGCCCAGCTCCCGCGCAATCTGTTCCATCGGTTTGTCCGTCCTGGCGTACTGGACTGCACTGGTCCGTGAGATGACCCTCAGGTTACTGAGGGAGGAGAGACGGCTCGTCAGTTCTTCGGTCATCCCGTCGGTGAAATACTCATTCTCTGCCGGGCCCAGGTTCTCAAAGGGGAGAACAACCAGTCTACTAACCGGAGGGTAGTCCTTCATCCCGGGTCCACGCATGAAATACCCGATTACTGTCGCCATGCTTGCGAGAAGGAGAACTGCTGACGCGACCACCCAGCCTCTTTTCACCCTGCGCCACCCTCCCCGGCGTCGTGTTTCCGGCACGGTTGCTGAGTGGTCTTTTCTTACGCGTCCCAGATCGTATTCGAATTCGTCCATGCGCTGATAACGTTGGGAGGGTTCCTTCTTCAAGGCCTTCCGGATGACTTCTTCCAGCTGAGATTCGATGCCCGTGATGGGCTTTGCCTCTTCGTTCAATATGGAGTATACCAATGCCTGCTCGTAGTCGCTCTTGAAGGGTGGATGACCGGCGATCATTTCGTACAGCACAACACCCAGCGACCAGATGTCGCTTCGTTGATCGACTTCGCTCCCCCGTGCCTGCTCCGGCGACATATAGGTCACAGTCCCCAGGGTAGAACCAGCCCTGGTGAGCTTTGTTTGTCGGGCGAGCTTCGCCAGCCCGAAATCCACGACTTTTACCGCCCCCTCGATTGTAAGCATGATATTGGCCGGCTTGACGTCGCGGTGAATGATCCCCCGCTCATGCGCACTGGCAAGCCCGCGGGCCACCTGAATGGCGATATCGATGGCCAGGTCAATCGGAAGCGGGCCTCGTTCGATCTTCTTCTTCAGCGTCTCGCCTTCAAGACATTCCATACTGATGAACATCTGTCCGTCACCGGTCTCATCAATGTCGTGCACGACACAGATGTTAGGGTGCTGGAGGGACGACGCGGCTTGCGCTTCGTGGACAAACCGCGCTTTGGCCTCAGCGTCAGTGGTGAGTGCAGGAGGGAGGAACTTGAGTGCGACGGGGCGGTTGAGCCTCAGGTCCTGGGCTTTGTAGACCACGCCCATGCCTCCGCCGCCGAGATGCTCGAGGATTGTATAGTGTGAGACCGATGTGCCGACCATGGTGCCTCCGGTGGAGTCGGCCAGTAAGTGACTGCTGGTCTGGAGAAAAGATACTGCGGGTGGAGGGGAAAGTCAAACAACACACCGCACGATTTCAGCATTATAACCCACCGACAAATTCAGCCGTCGGCGGGGCCGAGAGACTCTGCAATCCAGGCCAGGTTCTTCAGCGGGACAAATCCATAATTGTAGAAATTGAAACTTGTTATGCCCATCTCCCGCGCGGTTTTTACCCGGTCCAGGAATTCGGTTTTTGCGCCACTTTCAAGCATCCCCACCTGGATCCCGACTGTAATGTCCCGGCCGGGGATCATCGCCTGCAGCTGAGAGAGAGGCGCACGCAGGGCGGCGCCGTCCCTCACATAGCCGAGCATCAGGACACCACCTGTGATCGCCGCAACCCGCTCCGGGTTCATCCCCACCATCGTGCGCACAACGGGATCGGGTGAGACCATCGGCCGCACCGTCACGGTTCCAGCTGCTTCCGTCACCTCCTGAACCAGCGACGCTACAACATTGGTCCGCCAATCCATGAAGGGTTGAAACAGTCCCGAAGGCAAGGCTTCAAGGGCGGGATACCGCCCGGCTACCGCCTCGGGATCGACAAAACACTCTTCAAGAGTGTTCCGGACAAACTCGCGGATGGGTTTCAGATTCAATCCTGTCAGTTGAGCCCGCTTCGCACAGGAATCACAGAAACAGAGTCCGAGCAGAAACCGCGGTATTGCGCCAAGCAGGATGCCTTCACGTTCATGATGCTCGCCGTGCGTATACCCCTGAAATTGGAGCGCCTCCAGTTCGATCGCCGAAACACCCTGGCCGGCAATGTCGCGCACCAGTGCGCGGAGATACGTCCGGACGTCATCATTGGACGGACAGAGGTTATGATAGAGTGGATCGCCGAATGCCGTCCGTGTGACAATTGAAGGATACGTCCTGCCGAGAGGAGTGTTGTGACAGCAGACCACCCAGCTGCGTGTTTCGAGTCCGAACCGTTCGGCCTGCTGCTGCACCTTCTTCAGGTCGTGTCCTTTATCAACAAGACTGTTTACACGCGGCTTGATCTTACCGTAGAGCCCGGGGTTCGGTCGGAAGTACACGGTGCCATCTTCCAGGAACACCACCTTCCGTTTTGGATTGTGGGGTGCAAGGAATTTGCCGGCATGATAGGCCGTTGCCAGACTGATACCCGTAAGCCGGTGTTCTTTCAGACGGCGGAAAACAGTATCGTACCCTTCATCAACGATATCCCAGAGATAGATCCAGATCGTCCCACGGAGACGCGAATCCAACTCCGGATTCTGATCCTGGGCGAACCGATCACGTTGTGCTGGCTGGAGGAGCAGGTCAGTGTTTTCGGAAGCGCTGCCGGGCGGCCGGACCACCGGCATGAGCGAAGCCAGAAGCGTGCTGGCGCCGCTCGCTGCGAGCGGGAGTCCCGCAAGAGCACGGAGGAACAGACGGCGGGTTGTCATACGGTGCTCCTATTCCTCGTCAATGACCCATGTATCAAGGAGGTTCTCCGGTATTCCGGAAATAAATCTCGACGGTTTGGAGAGAATCAGACCTGAGTCCCGGTCGTAGATATTGATCGGGTAGGTGATAAAAAGATTGTCCTTGGCGCGCGTACAGGCCACATACATCAGGCGTCGCTCTTCTTCCATTGTCTCTTCACTCATGGCAGCCCGCGTGCTGGGGAACCGGCCGTCAAGGGCATAGATCACAAACACCGAGTTCCACTCAAGTCCCTTGGCGCTGTGGATTGTGGAGAGAATCAGTCTTTCGTCTTCTGCGCTTGCCGGCGTCAGGTCCGCAACACTTTCGTTCGCCGGTTCGAGACTCAGATCGGTGAGGAACGATCCCAGAGCGCGGTACCGTTCGGCGATCTGCTGGAACATTTCCAGATCTTTTTTCCGTTTGTTGAAGTCATCGTATCGCCTGGTGAAAATCGGCTCGTAGTATCCGAGAAGCTGCTGAATCTTGTCGGCGGGTGAAAGGTGAGCCGGGGCGACTTCCGTGAGCACGGTAAACAGTTCGCGCACTTTCTCAGGATAGCTGTTAAACTGCGACCAGAATGCCGGTAGCGTCGTGTCCGTTGCGTCACGTTCTGCGGAGACCCGACGCGCCACAATGTCCTCGATAACTTTTTCTGCCGTTCGCGGACCCACCCCATCCACGAGCAACAGGATCCGGTTCCATGCCACCGCATCACGGGGGTTCTCCAGGACGCGGAGGTAGGCGACAAGATCTTTGATATGCGCAGTCTCGATGAACTTGAATCCCCCGAATTTTACAAAAGGAATATTGGCCTTGTTGAGTTCGATCTCCAGATCAAAGGAAAGATAACTTGACCGGAACAGGACAGCCATGTCCTGGAGGGCGATACCCTGTTCGCGGAGTTCAAGGATCTTCTGGATGACGAAACGGGACTGGAGGTTTTCCGTTTGCGCCACAACGATGTTCGGCAGGTCGCCACCCGGACGTTGCGTGAAGAGCTCTTTGCTGTATTTGTGGCGTGTTGTCATCAGTGTCCGTATGTTGTGGAGCGAGGTGTGACCATGTCTGACGCATTCAGATGGAGGAGGAGTGTCTGATTCCGTTCAGAGGAACCCACTCACATCCGGAGCGCACCATCGCAGGAGTTCTAGTTCAAACTCCGACCGATTGACGCGATGTGTTCCGGAGTGGTGCCGCAGCATCCTCCTACGATGGAAGCCCCCTGTGTGATCCACTCCGCTGCCAGGCGGCCGTACTCTCCGGCATCAACGTCCTCGATCAGCTCTTCCTTACGTTCATCTCCGGGCCGGCCGGCGTTCCCGTAGGCGGCGATGAAAGGGCGATAGTCCGGCGCTACCATGCCGGGTATGCCCGCTCCCACCGCTACTTCTGGTATCATCCTGTGTTTCTGCAGGATCCGCTGCAATTCCGCAAGCGGTTTTGTTATCGAACGTGCGGCAACACAGTTGACGCTGTAGCCCGCCGGTTTACACGGGAAGGTTGCAGTAACAGCCGCTTCCAGGCTCTCGCCGCCATACAGCATGCCGTCCGGTGTACAGAGGAAACTCAGCACCACTTCCTTCCCGGTTGCAGCAGCGGCTTCACATACATGCAGGGCTTCCCGGACCGTGCCGAATGTTTCAAGGAGCAGAAAATCCGCACCGGCATCGGCAAGCCGGCGGGCCTGCAGGGCATGTTCTTCCGCGAGTTCGGAGTCTGCGGGAACCAGGTCGGGCCTGTAACAATCCTCCAGAGGCGCAAGAGAGCCGGCAACAAGAATATCCCGTCCGGGAAACCGATACCGCGCGGCAAGGGCCAGATCCACCGCGCGGCGGGTAAGTTCTTCCGACCGGTCGATGATGCCCGCACGACGGAATGTCCGCGGCGTTGTCCGGAACGTATTGGAGGTAAGAATGTGCGCACCGGCGGAGATGTAGTCGATATGAATCTGCGACACCAGATCGGCCGCATCCAGGAGTGCGCGGGCTGACCAGAGAGGGAGTATGGTATTCGCTCCACGCTTCTGGAGTTCCGTGCCCATGGCGCCGTCCAGAAGCAACACCGTGTGTTTGGCCAGCAGAGCCGACAACGGACCGGGCATCATGCCCGCGCTCTCCGCAGGATTTCATTCGTGAGATTCAGGATCGGCTGTGTGCTCCGGTAGTTTTCTTCCAGTTTGATGATGGTGCAGCCGGGGTATTGTTCGGGGTACTCCAGGATGTTCTGCACGGTAGCGCCGCGGAAGGCATAGATCGCCTGCGCGTCATCTCCCACCACCATCACATTGCCGTTCTTCCGGGCCAGGAGCCAGACAATTTCAGCCTGCACGCGGTTTGTATCCTGGTATTCATCCACCATGATGTACTTGTACCGGTCGGCAAGCGTGAGCCGCACACGTTCATGGTCGCGCAGGAGTGTCCGCAGGTGGACAAGCAGATCATCATAGTCCATCAGGTTGTGGGCGGCCTTGTATGCATCGTAGGCTTTGTGGAGGGCCGTGATCTCCGGCAGCAATTCCTCGAAATGCGGGTAGTCCTCTTTGAGCACATCATGCAGCGGCGTAGAAGTATTGACCGTGCGCGAGAAAATGTCGAAGAGAGTCTTCTTGCGCGGAAACCGCCGTTCGCGTGTGTCCAGCTTCAGGCGGGTGCGGAGGAGGTTCACCACGTCTTCGGCATCGGACTGATCCAGTATGGTAAACGACGACTGGTAGCCCAGCAGCGGTGCGTACTGACGGAGAATCAGATTGGCGAACGAATGGAACGTCCCGCCTGCCACACGCTCACATCGTGCATCCAGGAGCATGCTTGCTCGACGGAGCATCTCCTGTGCGGCGCGGCGTGTGAATGTGAGGAGCAGAATCGATTCCGGTTTTACGCCCAGCTCCACGAGGTACGCCACGCGGTAGGTAATCGCACGGGTTTTCCCCGTGCCTGCACCCGCGACGATAAGGTGGGGGCCGTTCACAGAACTGACCGCGGCGTACTGTGCCGGATTCAGCGCATTCCGATAGTCGATCTGAAACTGGCGGCCGGGTTCTGGTCCGACAACCTCCGCGGGTGTTTTCTTAATGACGTACTTTTTCACGATGGCCGTTCTGCCGGTTCAAATGTTACCAGCGCGCCGTTCCGTTCCACCAGCTCCCTGATCCGGTCTTCCGCACTCCGCCGGACTTCTTCCAGAATGCCCGACCGTTCCGCTTTGGAACGGGCAGTTGACTGGAGTGTCCTGACGGCATTGGTCCGGTCTTCCTCCGACAGGCGGTTCCACCATCCGTTTTCATCCAGCAACACAACAAATGAGTCCATCTGCATCGACAACAACTCCGGCTCCGGCAGTCGAGCCTTCACGCTGAGAGGCGAGGGAATGATCTCGATGTCAAAGGGTCTCTTCAGATTGTAGCCGGCTTTTGCGGTGAATGTTCCCCGGACATGAAGAATTTTTGTGCTTCCGAGCCAGGTGTGTGACCAATCGTGATCCACCAGAAGGGGGCGGGAGACTGTGGCGACTTCAAGAATGGGTGAGCTCTGCTCGATGATCACCGTTTCGTTGATCGTAACGCGCGGTGTTACCTGGAACATCGTCTTGAGTCCGTCGGCGGTGGCCCGTGCAAGTTCGGCCGGTGCATGGATGAGAAGGCGATAGGCCACAACGGTGCCGCCGATGAACATCAGCGTCGCAAGGATACCCATGATGGTAACAGCGCGGATACCTCTGGCTTCTGAACCGGAACCGTTCATCGTTTTCCCCCCAGCGAGCGGAGTCCGGAGAGGCCGAGTGCAATAGCGCCGACGGCGGTTCCCATGATCGGTGTTGGCACGGCGGCCAGCACGCCCAGTGCGGCAGCAACGCCGATGGCTTTGCCGGCTTTGTCTTTCTTCATGAACTTCTGTATGAAGAATGTGGGAAGAAATACGGCGAGGAAACATGCCGGGATCGTGACGATCCAGGCAAACGCAGCCATGTCGGGTAAGGTCCAGAGTGCATCGATGACAATAAGAAGGAGCGCAGAGAGAGGATGGATCAGGGGCTGATCGTTGGGTGCGCCGTGCTTCAGGTCTCCGGCCACCGGCCCTTCGGCCCCTGGCCGTCCGTCGACGGATTCTCCGGCGACGGATCTATCGGCCTCCGGCCGTTCGGCCTCTGGCCGTTCGGCCTCTGGCCGTCCGGCTACCGGATGTTCCTGCTCAGAGCTTTTCGACGGGGTAGTCGGCGAGGATGTCAAGAATCGCCTCGATGGTTTTGGGTGAATTTCCTTCCGCCCTGTTGTTCACATAGGCGTACAGTTTCTTGTCTTCCTTCACACAGCGTAAGACCGTCTCTGCAAGCGCGCGTCTGAGTTCGGGGAGCTGTTCCTGAATCCGGTCGTAGGGCTGAAACCGGTCCACGGCATCCTGATACTTCCGGCCCGGTTTGAGAAGAGCCCGGACTGCTGTAAACGGAGCAGGAAGAACCCCCGGCACTTCAAGTTGTTCGGAGAGCTCAGGCATACGCGTCCAGCTGTTGAGCACGTGTGCAACACCATGCGTGTGCAGCATTGCCAGGTATTCCGCCGTCAGGAACTCGGCATTCCGTATCTCCACCGCATAGAGGCGCTGTTTCGGGAGTTTCGCCAGAAACGTGTCAAGTAATGATACAAAATCGGGAAACGTAATGCCCGACGATGGATAGAACGTCGAGAATTCGAAGATGATCACGCCGCATTTCTTGTGTAGTTCTTCAAGCGGACGGAGAAACGCATCTTCAAAAAGTGAGGGGTTCAGGAAATCCGGATTTTCCTGGCCCGCATTGGCGCCGTGCCGGGGGAGGTTGGGATACCGTTTTATGGTGATCCGGTCCGTGACTTTAAACGAAACGGAGAAGTGATCGGGCGTCTGATCAAAGATCGCCTTCATCCGGAGGGGTTGAGGGAAATCGTAGAGGGCGAAGTCGGCGCAGACCGTCGGGAAGACCGTTGCATACTCCGCAAGGCACTCCTGTTCGAAGTCACGTTTGGAGGAATACGGTCGTGTATAGACCATCCCTTTCCAACCGGGGTATTTCCAGGACGACGTGCCGAAGAAGATCCCGCGCGCGGCCCATTGCCGGAGTCTCTGCGCATTCACTGCGACATACGAGTCGGCGGCGGGGATCGGTTTCTCCTCCGCAAAAAGGGGCAACGTGGTGCCCGAAGCTTTTTTCCGTGCCTTCGCCACTCCCCGCCTCGGTGTGATTATCCTGTCCGGATGCCGGCCAGAACCGCGACCACGGTCCAGACGACCCAGAGCGCAAATACAATCACCAGTACTTTGGGGAGATCCCGCTGAAAGATGCGGGAAAGGCCGATGCTGACCACGGACAGATCCCAGAAGGTGAAGATGTTCACCTTTGCAAGGGCCATGTGCACTTTATTCTGAAAATCAAAATTGGAAACAAACGCACCGAGACTTGGCGTTGCGGTGATCGAATCCATCATATACATCAGCAGCGTGGTGACGATACTTTCCGCGATGCTTATGAAGAACGTCAACCCGAGCACCTCGACCACCTTGATGTACGGTGCGGTGCCTTTCATCCCCCATTTCCCCAGGAGCCAGTAGATCAACGAAAGGACGAAGAGCACGATGGGGGTCAGAATAACAATACCCAGGACCTGCTGGATCATAAACATGCTTGATCCCGGTTTGGAAAAACTTGCAGCCTGGTCGGCCTGTTCCGGCGTGAGTTTTCCCTCTGCGACCATCTCATCAATTCCGGCGCGCATCATGTCGCTCATCTGGCCCAGGAGGGAAGGATTCATGAACATCACCTGACCCATCAGGAAGGCGACGACCATAAACAGCAGCATGGGAATCACCCAGTTGCTGGCCGTTGGCGGTGTGACACGCACGTCTTCAAAAAGCTCGCCCGGGGAGGCGAAGATATTGATCATTTTGTCGGTGAACGACATCGGGCTTTCCGGCTCCGTGGTGACGGGGGTTTGCTCGTCCATGGGAGATCCTTTTGCGAATGGTGGGGGAATCCACGGGAAAGATAGGGAATGGAAAGACGAGAAGCAACGGGCGACACGACATTTTTGTTACTTGTGTATTGACAAGACGACATAAATGTCGTATCCTGGAGTGAACAGAATCCGGACGCCATTATGGTATCGACAGGTCTTATTGAACAGTTCCGTGCCGCGCCACCCGGGAAATTGTACGGAGTGCACGGCGACAGCAGTGTCTTCCGGCTTTCCCTTGTGGCTGCCGGACACGCCCTGGTGCAGGGTGTACCGGTGACGCTGGTGGACGGGAGTAACCGGTTTGATCTGTACGGTCTGGCGGAGTTTGCCCGCCGGACTGCAGGCGGACGGTGTACGCCGGAGGAGCTTCTGCGGAACATCTTTGTCTCCCGCGCATTCACCTGTTACCAGATGGAAGCCGTCATCACCGACCGCCTGCCGGCATTTGTCCGGGCCAAACAATCGCCGGTGGTGTTGATCTTCGGATTATTGGATACGTTTTATGACGAACAGGCCTCGTTGTGGGATGTGCAGTCGGGCGTGCAACGTATGACGCAGGCGTTACAGTGTCTGAAGGAGGAAGGGGTATCGATACTGGTGGCCTCCATGGATGTTGGACCGGTACCGCCGGCGCGGCGGAATTTGTTGCCCGCGGTGATGAAGGGGATGGACAGGGTGTTTTCGCCCGGTGAACAGCATGCGGCGGCGGGGAAGCAGCGGGCGGTCGGCAGAAGATCTCCACGCCGGCGGTAGCGGAGAAATACTGTGTGTCGTAATCAGATGAGGGAAACCCATGGGACGTACGGTGCCGACATTTACCATGGTTCTGCAGCAGGAAATGGTCAGCTGGTCCAAATTCCGCCGCGGACTGCGTAAAGAAGATCAGGACGCGCTGGACGAGCTGTTCCGTGCCGCGCGGCTGCAGCTGGCCGGCAGCGCGTATGCCGCCCGGCCGATTCCGTTTGAAAGTATCGTCATGGCCATGCTTGTAGCCCAACAGCGGCGGATAACTGTCCTCGAAGGGATTGTGCACAAACCGGCCGACGTGAATAATTCCCATGCCCCTGCCATCCGGAGTACGCCGTAAGGCGTTACGAGGAAATCGTGCTGACCGCCTGGCTCTTTGACCTGTATCCTTCCCCCGAGGGGATCACGCTCTGGTTTATTGATGAAGAAGGGCGGAAACACCGGGCATTCGACCGGTTTGTGCCGTCATTGTACCTGCATCTCAACGAACGGGACATTGATCGTGTTGCCGCACTGTTGCGGGCCTTCCCGTTCCCCATCACACTCCGCCGTGACACGCGGCGGGAACTCTACAGCAACACCGACTGGAACGTGTTGCAGGTCTCCGTCGGCAGCACGCTCTATTTTAAGAGTGTTGTGCATCGCCTGGAGCGTCACCTCCCCCACTTTGCCTTCTTTAACTCGGACATACCGGTGCAGCAGCTGTATCTGTATGAAACCGGACTCTTCCCGCTGGCCTTCGGCGAGTACACGTTCGATGAGGAAAATCGTTTACGCGGCTGGACACTTCTTGACACATCCGACGCGATCGAGTACACGCTCCCTCCGCTGGTGATGCTCACGCTAAAAAACCGCCCGGATGTTGTCTCTCCGAAGTTCCGGAAAACTCTTCAGCTCGAAGTGAGTTATGAAGGAACGACCTATGCCCTGGAGGGGAGTGATCCGGCGGACGTCTTACAATCGCTGGACCGGCACATACAACGCTGTGATCCGGATGTCATCCTCACCGAATACGGCGACGCCGTTCTGTTGCCCATGCTCACGAAGTTAGCCGGCGAACACCAGGTGCCGTTATCGCTTAACCGCGACACCACGAGCGGATACATCACAACCCGTGCGACAAGCTATTTTGCATACGGGAAGATCGTTCACAAAGACGGAGCGTTTGAGCTGGCCGGGCGCTGGCATCTGGACACCGAGAATTCATTTATGATGGGGGAAGCGAGTCTGGATGGGGTGGCGGAGATCGCGCGGCTCACGCAGTTGCCCGTGCAGCATCAATCGCGGGCCACCATCGGCACCGCGTTGTCCAGCATGCAGCTCTCGTGGGCGCACCGTCACGGGTATCTGATACCGGCGCATAAACGTGAGCCGGAGGATTTTAAGTCGGCGGAAATACTGTTACTGGCCGACCGCGGCGGATTGATATTCCAGCCGGAGCTGGGGTATCACGAACAGGTCGCCGAACTGGATTTTGTTTCCATGTATCCCACCATCATGGTCACGCACAACGTCTCTCCGGAAACGGTGAACTGCCGCTGCTGCAGGAACGAAGCTGTGCCGGAGCTGGGGTACACCATCTGTGAAAAGCGGGAGGGGATTGTGGCGGCCACATTACGGACGGTCGTGCACAAGCGGGGTATGTACAAGAAAGAGAAAAAGCGGTTAAAAGTGTTGAAGGATGAAGGGTGGAAGTTGTATGACCGGCGTCAAAACGCGCTCAAATGGATGCTGGTTACCTGCTTCGGATATCTCGGGTACAAGAATGCCCGGTTCGGGCGGATCGAAGCGCACGAGTCGGTGAACGCCTTTTCGCGTGACGCCATTCTGCGCGCCAAGGAGATTGCCGAAGGGCACGGGTTTCATTTTATCCACGCCATTGTGGATTGTATGTGGCTTAAACGTCCGGGAGCGACCGAAGCCGACTACGAAGCTCTTGCGCGGGAGGTGAGTGAAAGTGTAGGGATAGACATTTCGCTTGAAGGGATATACAACTGGGTCCTGTATCCGCCGTCCAAGATGGACCCGCGTTTACCCACGGCGAACCGGTATGTAGGGTGGTACACCAACAACGAAATCAAGATCCGGGGGATAGAGATACGGCGGCGGGATACGCCGGTCTTTATCAAACGGCTGCAGGGGGAGATGTTGAAAATCCTGGGCGAAGGGAAAACGGTGGAAGAGTTGCGGGCGTTGTTGCCGGCGGTGTTGTTGAAGGCAAGGGAGGGGATCGACCTGTTACGCTCCGGCAAAGCCGATCCGCTGGAGCTGGTTGTGCGGCGGCATCTCTCGAAGGAGGCGGACGAGTACACGAACCGGAGTGCCAACGCAATCGTGGCGCAGGCGCTGGAGGAAGCCGGTGTACATCTGGCTCCCGGGGAGACGGTGGAGTACATCATCATCGATGCCACCGGCAAGCGGAATCCGGAGAAAGCCAAGGCCGTGGCATTGTATTCGCTTGACGACGGGTATGACATCGGAAAGTACACCGAGATGGCGTTAAAGGCGGTTGAAACGTTATTGTTTCCGTTCGGGTACGATGTGGAGCGGTTAACGGAGATGTGGTGCCCGGTGGTGAAAAAGGGGAAAAAAGAAGCCGTTGCGCGTGTAGCGGAGCAGGGGGAGTTGTTTGTTGCGGGAACTGTCGTTCACAATCATACGTTCTCCCCTGTATGTTCATCCGCGGGGGAGATTAATCATCAACCAAAGAGGAGAGAATCAGCATGAAACAGCGATTTGCGGTGAGTATCGTTTTTGCAGCGGTGGTAATGCTTGCGGGGAGCCCATTGGTTGCCCAGGAAAAGGCGGCAGATCATCACCCCCCGACTCAGGCGCAGATGGATGAAATGACGAAAAAGTGGCAGGAGGCAATGACGCCCGGGGCGCCTCACAAGCTGCTTGAAAGTATGGCGGGTGACTGGGCCAGCGAAACGAAGGTCTGGATGGAAGGTCCGGATGCGCCCCCCATGGTCACGAAAGGGAGCTCCACCATGAAAATGGTGCTGGGGGGAAGATTCCTGCTGCAGGACATGGACGGGGAGATGATGGGGATGCCCATGAAGGGGATAGGATACACCGGTTACGACAACTTCAAGAAGAAATTTGTCGGTTTCTGGATTGACGATGCCGGGACTGGGATGTACACGATGGAGGGGGTTGCGAACGGCGACAACACGGTGTTAACGTTTATGGGCACGATGGACGACGTGATGACCGGTGAGAAGAACAAGCCGGTCAAATACGTCACCCGGATCCTCGGCAAAGACAAACACATCTTCGAGATCCACGACATGACGAAAAAAGGGAAGGACACGAAGGTGATGGAAGCAGTATATGAGAGGAAGAAGTGACGGAGGGGGTTTCTGCGCTGCGGATCACATTCTCGAAGTCAATCAGTAATGAACGTGCGGCGCCCGATAGGGCGCCGCGTGTGTTTTTGCTGGAAAAAAACGTTAACAGTACATCTCACAGAATACCACAGACACTCTTCACTCTGTTGACTAAGGGCGCAGGGTCATGTATATTCTTACGCATACCCAAAAAACAGAGACGGCTCCAGGATCACTCCAGGAGCCGTCGGACCGGCGCTACTAACGCCGGTGCTGTAACGCTTCACCTACAATATATTATCGAATGACCCCAAAGTCAAGCACACGTACCACACGCAAACGAGTTGTCGCCTATATCGACGGCTTTAATCTCTATTTCGGCCTGAAATCCGCCGGATGGAGGAGGTTCTACTGGCTGAATGTCCAGCTTCTGGCCCGACACCTTGTCAAAGCCGGCCAGGATCTGGTCTTTACCAAGTATTTTACAAGCCGTGTGCCTTTCCCCGCCGACAAAGAGCGGAGACAATCCACGTTCCTGGAGGCGCTGGAAACCCTGAGCGACCTTCGTATCTACTACGGACACTACCAGAATAACCTGCAGCGGTGCCACAAATGTGGCCACAAAGTTTGGATTCCCAACGAAAAAATGACGGATGTGAATATTGCCGTGGAGATGATGTCAGACGCGTATCAGAACCGCTTTGACGTGGCACTCCTGATTTCCGCTGACAGCGATCTCTCCGCGCCCGTGCTGGCAATCAAGGATCTCTTTCCGGAAAAACGTGTCATTGTCGCATTTCCGCCCCAGCGCCACTCCGCCCAGCTCCAACGATTGGCGCACGGCTATCTCCAGATCGGACGGGCAAGCATGGCCCAGAGCCTCTTCCCGGACAAGGTGCCCAAGCCCGATGGTTTCGTCCTGAAAAGACCAGCAGAATGGAGGTAGGATCTCCGATACAGATTTTTCCCTTCTCAGTATTCCGGTGGTAGATCTGAATTGATTTCGCGTGGAATCCGCTCACAAATCATCAGGAGGACCATCGTATGGATAAGCATCTGAATCTTGTCGGCATCTTGAATATCGTCTATCGAAGTCTCCTCCTCTTTGCGGCCTTCTTCCTCCTTCTGCTTGCCGCAACATTCGGCAACATCTTCGAATGGCTGATCCGCATACGCGCCATATCACCCCATGATATTCCGTTCGAATTGTTGGACATCGTGCCGGTAATCCTCGCCGCCGTGGCCACGATCATGCTTGTCGTTTCCATCGCGGCAATTGTCGGGTCCATCGGTGTGCTGAAGAAGAAAGAGTGGGGGAGGATTCTCCTCATTGTGATCTCATTCCTCAACCTGATGCGGATCCCCTTTGGCACCGCCCTGGGAATCTACAGCATCTGGGTGCTGATGAACGATGAAACCATCAAGGCGTTCAAACATCCTCCGGCACCGGGGTCTTCAACCTGAACTGCCGGCAGTAGCGTGCACCTGCGAAGGGACACTGTCATCCGGTCGGGAGCGATAGTGCGGGGCGCACGCCACAGCAGCGTGCCCATAGTGCAGAGTGTCATACATCGTTGAAGGGTAAATCGAATTCCAACACACCCAACAGGAGGATCAGATGAAACTGACAGCGATACTCAGTGCGGTCGTTGCGGTCATTCTTGGTGTGACGACCTGGTACTTTTCGCAATCGGCTTCGCAATTGGAAAAGGAAAGGGACGGTCTAAAAGATGCGGCAGAGGAATTGCAGGTGCGTGTGACAAACCTTGATCAGGAAAAGGCCACTCTCACGAATCGCCTCGAAGAACAAGTCGCAAATATCTCCAAAGCAAAACAACAGGAGATTGAGCAGCTTAAGGCCACGTATGATACGTTGATGGCAGACATGAAGGCGGAGGTCGAACAGGGACAGGTGACGATCACCAAGCTCGCGGACCGGCTTTCCGTCAGCATGGTGGACCGTATACTCTTTCCCTCGGGTGAGGCCGAGATCAGCACTGCCGGACTCAAGGTGCTTCAGCGTGTGGGCAATGTGCTCAAGAACGCAGAGAAGAAAGTCATCCGGGTTGAAGGGCACACTGACAACATTCCGATCAGCGGCAAGCTGGCTGACAGGTTCCCCACAAACTGGGAACTCTCGACGGCACGCGCTTCAAACGTCGTGCGTTTCCTTCAGGAGAAAGTAACGATTGACCCCGCGCGGCTGGAAGCCGTAGGGTTGTCCGAGTTTCATCCGGTCGCGGGAAATAAGACACCACAGGGCCGCAGCCAGAACCGGCGTATAGAGATCGCACTCCTACCGGATCTGCGGGAGTTGCCAAAGGTGGAAAAATGAGAATCAACCTGACAAGCGTTTTTGTAAACGATCAGGTGAAGGCACTGACATTCTATACGGAAATTCTGGGGTTCGTCAAGAAAACTGATATTTCGCTGGGGGAATACAAGTGGTTGACAGTAATCTCACCCGAAGGGGCGGACGGCGTGGAATTGCTGCTGGAGCCGCTGGGTTTTCCCCCGGCAAAGGTCTACCAGAAAGCCCTCTTTGACGCCGGCATACCGGTCACGGCATTTGAATCCGTCGACATCCAGAAAGAGTATGAGCAACTGAAACACAAGGGGGTCGTGTTCAGATCAAAACCGGAGTCGATGGGACCGGTTACGGTGGCCGTGTTTGAAGATACGTGCGGGAACCTGCTACAGCTGGTGCAGCAATAGCGCGGAACTCGTTTTGTGAGGATGCCTTTGCCGGTCTGCGACAGGATGGAACACGAAGCCCGGGCTAAAGCTCCTGCACTCTTGTCAGGTCCGACGGCACCCGCGGCGACGAAAGCAGCGCTGAGAAGATCTCCCAGCGCTGCTGCGGATTGTTGAGCGTTCCGCCCCGGGCTTCGATGTAACGCCGCACAAGATCCTGTCCGAGATTGTAGTTGATGACATAACTTCTGTACACGTCAAAAAATGTTGTGCGTTGTACAGATCGCTCGGGCGACATGAGTGCGTAGTCCTGCAACCAGCGGGCAGCTTCTTCACGCGTGATCACCCCATCCAGATATCGACGGGCTGCCTCGTTCCCCGCATAGGCCAGCCGTTGCGTGAGTCCGTGCACGCGATAATAGTGCTCTGCTTCCTCTGGCGGTAACCCCGCCAGCGGAAAGAGCACCTCCTTCTCGAACTCCACCCTTGTACTCCCCGGGAAGGCCATTTCTATTCCGAAATTCGCCGTGCCCTCGGCAATAAGGGACTGCGGGCTGAAGAGAGCATAGACCGAATATTCCATCCACCCCCGCTCACGCACAAGGTGTTGCTCCAGCAGACTGTTGTACACATGATGTCCCGGATACCCCTCGTGACAGGCCAGATCCACAGCCCGGTCAATGGGGATCGGAAAATCCACGTTCATCTGGATCAGACTCCGTCCCTTTCCCTTGTACCAGTTGTACCCGCTCCAGGGTTTTTCGGTGACATACTCAACACTAAAATCATCGCCGACAGGGAGCGAAAGATTCTTTTCCGTCCGCCGCCTTCCCTCGCTGATGGCGGCGGAGAACACACCGTCAAGCCGGTCCCGGGGGATCACGAACTGCTTTGTGTATTCCTGATAACGCACGGCAACGTCTCCGGTGCCCGGTAATATTTCTTCAACACCCTTCAGGAGAGATTCAAAATGCTCTTTCGGGTAGGATGGGGGTACCGCATCGTAGAGAGCGAGAGCCTCTTCGTCAAAGGTCCGCTTCACACCCTGCAGCATGGACACCCGTACAGAGAGTGATTCGGTTTGCCGCAGCAGGTACCGGTGGCGCAAAGTGACGATCTCTTCCTGATCGTGTAGGGGCAGTCCGAGAAGCGCGCCAACCAACGCTTCAGCCTGCGCCGCTATGATTTCCAGAGACGGGTGCTCACGTTCTACCTCTGCTTTCCATTCCGGCGGCCCGTAATAGGCGTCCACGTAATCAGGGTCGTGGAGTCCGACGGAAAGAACCAGACGCAGGTACTCTTCCGAGAGTTGGTCAAGCGGGGAGTTTTTCTCAGGAATCGGCATGGGCACCTGTTATCGGAAATATCATGGTATCATGGGAATGTGCATGAATGTGCGAACCGATTCACTAAAATGCAACGCCCCGGCTTCGATGACAACCACACATCGGTGAGTACCTCATAAGCGAAACCCACTGCCTACCGCACATCATACCGGTGAAACCCCATTACCGCGCCGCCGAGTGCGAGAATCCCGAAGAGCGCCAGGACTCCCGCATCCACAAGTGATCCCTGCAGAATATCACCAAGTGGGGAACTGACCGGCACGTAACGGGGAAGATCACTTACGTCCAGTGTCCCGCGTTCACGGGGGGCACTGAATGAAAATCCCCGCTCGGTATCAACCGTAATTCTGAATCCGCCCGTGCCGCCGCTCTCCTTCTGCTTTCTGTCGACATGCTGCTTAAATTCTCCCCGGTATCTCTCCATCGATTCTTCCGTCACGTTCTTTATGCCGATGCCGGTGCGTGCGATCTCCATGGCGGCAAGCTGGTATGCTGCGGAGGGGGAGAAACGGGCGAACAGAAACGCAAGGTCTTCCTGCGTCGAACGCCGATTCCGGATGTCTTCCTGCAATCGGATGCCATACGCGTCAATATCGGACTGGACCCGTTTTCGATCCGCGTCATCTTCTTCCATCCAGCTCCAGAGATGATCATCCCTGTACGCTTCCCGGGCCTCCCTGGTGAGACCGCGCATCCCTACTTCGCGCGTGCGCCACCTCTCCGTCATCCCACTCAAGTGCTTCTCCCAACCGTCCTTGGCGTAGCCATCGCGCTGTGCGTCCACCTCCGCCACTGTGGGTACGGTGATAAATTGCTCCGCAGCCATAACGCCGAGTCGCGGAAGTATCAGGACCGTACTGACCCACACCACCAGACACGCCATAAACGACACGGCCGAATGCCGGGTCCAGGCGGAGACGGTGATTCCGACAATCACCCAGACCGTGAAGAAGAGGAGGGAGACAGCAAGCAGGAGGCCGACCCTGAACCAGTCTTCCGGCGAAAGAGGGACGCCCGAGAGTGCAACGATCAGTATCCCCAGAGCGATCGGCACGGAAAGGGAAAGTAACAAGCCGCTCCAGATACCCGCCGCCTTGGCCAGTACATACGTCCTCCGGGGAACAGGACTTGCCATGGAGAGCTGTAATGTGCCGCTTTCCCGTTCACCGGATATGGCGTCATACGAAAAGAGTATGGCCATTAACGAAAGCACAATCTGAACCAGGAACACAAAATCGAACGAGCGGAATACGGCGAAGATAGGGTCATCGGAGTAAACGCTGTGGGCCAGTTTTACCGGCGCTGTGCTGTTGATCGCGGAGAGCCGCCCGACGTCGTTGTGGACCCCGCTCACGAACACCAGCAGGGGATCGGGCGGACGGAGTGCGCGGTGATCAAGGCTCATCCAGCTTGAGGATTCCCGGAGCTGCTGCTCGGAGAGCTGCAGTGCGGTGGAGTACTGCTGCGCGCCCGCATGGTACTCCTGTATTCCCACCGCAAAGCTCATCAGGATGAGCACGACGACAACACCGAACGTGATGCTGAACTTCTGGCTTACCAGGATTGCGCGGAGTTCTCTGTTAAACACGGTTCTGAACATAAGTCCTCTCCTACCGTACGTCATACCGCAGGAAAGCCATAACGGCTCCTGCCATGAATACCAGGACAAACAGGGATAACACACCGGCCTCTATCATTATCTTCCCTCCGACATCCGCGAGGGTGAGCGGGGAATACACAAACGCGGGGATCTCGTGCGGATTGATGACCGGGGGGGGCTTTCCATTCTCCTCCTCCACGCGCCACATGATCATACCTCCTCCGGGGTTGATGCCGGTTTTCGCCATCATAAACTCCGCATACGATTTCTGATACGATTCAGCCGTTGCCAGGAAATGCTGTTTGAGTTCCAGTGATGTTCCAGCCAGACGGGAAGCGGCAAGCGAAAAACACGCCGCCGGGGAAAGACGGGCGATGGCGAACGCCAGGTTCTCCTGCACCTCCTGCTTGTTCCGCCTCTCTTCATTTAATCGCGCCCCGAATTCGCGCATCTTCTTCTCGCGTGCATCCGCGATCCTCTGCATCAACTGCTGGAACTCATTGACCATCTCCTCGGGGGATCCCTTTTGTGTCGGGGTGAAGCCGGACATCATATCCCGGTCTTCAGTCCATAATTGCGCACTGAATCGCGCCTTCTGCGCCGCCACCTCATCCACTGACGGTACATCCACCGCCCGGCCGGCGATCATCACTGCCGCGCGCGGCACCACCAGCACGATTACGATCCAGAGAACCAGCAAAACCAGAAAGGACGTCGACGACCGATTTGTCAGGGCGGAAATGGCAACGGACAACGACAGGAAAACGCCGAGGTAGAGGAACCCGGTAACGATGATCAACGTCAGACGGATCCATTCGGACGTTCCCATCGGAACGCCCATAAGAGGGAGGATCAATGCCCCGATCAACATGGGGACAAGCAACGGAATGATCAGCGCAAGGTATGCGCCGAAAAGCTTGCCGAGAATATACAGATGCCGCGGAACCGGCGAGGCAAAGGTCAGGCGTAACGTTCCCCTCTCCTTCTCGCCGCTGACGGCATCATATGAAAAGAGTATGGCAAGGAGCGAAAGGACAACCTGAAAAAGAAAGTCCAGATCGAACGTGCGGAAAACCGCGAACATCGGGTCATCCCCGAAGCGGGTGTCCTGCGCGCTGAGTTCGCCGCGCCCCTGGACCGTGACTGTGTGACCGATGTCATTCGAGATGCCCGTTACAAGGGCAGACAACGGCTGCGGAGGAAGGAAGACGCGGGTTTCGCGGACGTGCAGCCAGTCCGTAATCCCCTCCAGACGCCGGATATTTTCACGCACCGCCGCTTCGTTCTGGTTGACAGCCACCTGATACGTCCTGGCCCCCACAACGAATACCAGGAGCACAAGTATGGCACAGAGGCCGAACGTCACGGCGAATTTTGTGGAGCCGATGATGTCCCGGAGCTCTTTGGTGATCAGAAGTCTCAACATGGAAGTCCTTCGTAATGGGATACGGCTGTCGCTCAGGCGGCGTGTCCGGCCATGTGCTCGAGATAAAGACGTTCAAGATTTTCCCCGCCCAGTTCGGCGGCGCTGCGCTGCATCACCAGACGGCCGCGGTCCAGAATGCCCACCGTGCTGGCGACCTCCTTCGCGCGGAAGATGTCATGGGTGGACATGAGTATGGCCTTCCCTTCGTCGCGCAGGGACGTAAGAAGCTGGATAAACTCAAACCCGGCCTGTGGATCCAGACCGGACGTGGGTTCATCCAGCACGATAGCCGGAGCGTTTTTCATGATGGCTATGGCAAGACCGCACTTCTGCCGCATCCCTTTGGAAAACTCCCGGAGCTTTTTGTTGTGGGCTGATTCCTGAAGCCCGACCCGCAGAAGGACCTGACGGTAATCATCCCGGGTGTGGCGCTGGAGTCCGCCCAGACGCGTGAAGTAGTCCAGGTTCTGTATCGCGGTAAACGATGGATAGAGCATGACGTTTTCGGAGACATACGCGATCCTGGCCTTTGCCTTAAGCGGTTCGCGATGAGTGCAAATCCCGTCCACTTTTGCTTCACCTTCCGTGGGTTCGAGGAAGTTGAGGAACAGGTTGATCGTGGTGGTCTTGCCCGCCCCGTTGGCCCCGAGCATGGCATAGATCTGTCCGGGGTGGACCTCGAACGAAACATGGTCCAGTGCAAGGACACCGTCCTCGTACCGTTTGGTAAGATGCACCGCTTCAAACATGGGTTGCGACATAATGTACTCCGATGTTGTGTTCGTTACGTCCACTCCGGATCAGCGGCGGGAAAGTTTTATGCCGAATATCACAATCCCTGTCACGAGTGCCACGATCAGCACAACGATAAACCCGGTCATCAGGACGTTACTGCCGGCCTGGATTTCGATGGTGATGGTTTTGTCTTCAGCATTAAGGGGTTGATTGTCCGAGAGCCCGCTTGTGCGCAGGCGGATCTCATAGCGGCCCGGTGCAACATTAGCCGGGGGGGCAAGTGTGAGTTCAAAACGTGCTTCGGCCGACACTTCAAGTCCGGAGAGTATCGCGGGCTGGATCTCTTTTGCCCAGTTCAGAGGGAGATCCACCTTGATTTCGATATTGTCCAGGCGGCGTGTTCCCTCGTTCACGATCTCCAGCGGGAGCGTGACCCGGTCGTTTGCGCCGATACTATGGTACAGCTGCGCGATACGCACCAGCAGGCGTCCCTTTCCGCGGGGAACTAATTCCAGGCGGGCATACCCGACCTGCAACTGTTCGATTTCCTGCTGGGTCCAGATGCGGTCCCGTTCGTTCTCTTTTTCAAATCGTGACGCCTGTTGCCGGGGCACAACCAGCACGTAGAACGGAATGGCCCGGTCCATGCCCACCTCGTCAGTAGGCCGGTCGGGGAGAGATACGTCGAGCGCCACACGGCGGGTGTTTGTGGATTCGGTGAACCGGAACTGGCTCAAACGGGAGCCGGTGAGCGGGTCCTTGAATATGGCCGTAAGCTGTTTGGGCAGATTCACAGCGGCAAGCGTGAAGGTGTTCTGATCCTTGCTGAAGAGCTCCAGCCGCAGCTCAAATGTCGCGGATTTTCCCAGCTCACTTTCCAGTGAAAACTGGTCTGCCTGCACCATCACCCGGTTGATGGAGACATCCTTCTGCAAAAAGATCTTCATGCTCCGCTGACTGCCATTCCCGAAGATCATGTTCACAGTAACCGCGTCCAGATCCTGAAGGAGCGTGAAGGTCAGTTCATGTGGCTGACCGTATCGCAACTGATCGATCTTGGCTTCGTAGGGCAGACTGATGATGGCGTTTTCGTTATTCAGGATGGAGATGTACACGTTGCTGATCAGATCGGGCTGCAGCGACTGAAAGAGCCGGTCGTCCAGGTTCAGCAGCTTCCGGAACTCCGCACTTCCGCCGGAGGCGTTTTCCACACGCAGACGGATACGCTTGTTCCCGTCAGCCCCCTGGTACTTCACAGCCCGTGTGATGGAGATATATTGCTGCTCGAACAGGACGGCCAGGAGGGACTGCTGGTAGTTCACTTCGGCGTCCGCAAAAAAACCTCTTGCCCGGTCCAGCTCCGCCTGTGATATCAACCCGCGCGTATGAAGTTCCGCCTGGCGCTCAAACTCCTTTTTGGCCACATCAAACGCCTCCTTTGCTCTTTTCAGGCCGAGCACACGGTACTTGTCGTCACGCTGGTTGTAGTACGTGCCTGATTGGGCCAGGAGAACATGTGATTGCGTCACGACAAAAGCCAGAAGGATCAGGGCAACAGCGATGGAAGTGCGGGTGGGCATCGTCAGTCGCGTTTTCTGATGATCATTCGGTTCCCCTTCGGCAGGTCTTTCGGGTCGGCCTTCACAAATATCACGATGTGCAGCTCTTCTCCCCGTTTGATACCCAGCTTTATCGTATCGCCGGGGGACGCGGCCTCATAGAACTTCCTGAAAACCTCTGCAGATTTGGCGGGTTTGGCATTAACCATCAGGATACGGTCGTCGGTGCGGATATCAACCGGAGCAGAGGTCTTGGGCCGGGCTTCGGCAGGCATGGCGTGTATCACGCGGAACTCGTTTTCCTGCATTCCCACCACGGCACCGATCTCCGGCAAAAACGTTCCTTCGCCCTCGATGCGGAGCACCTTCCGGCCCGAATCCGCCTTGCTGATAAAAACCTGGGCAGGGCCGGGGGTGGTGATGACCAGCGCAAGCACAACACATCCGAGCAGATATCGCATGGTTCTCTCCAGAAAAATTGATAGTCAGTGTACCGTCAACATACAAGATCTGTTCCCGCGGTCATAGTTAAACAATGTTACGGGGTGTTAAGAAACGTTAACCCTCCTCCCCCATTTCCCTGAAAAACGATTCGGAAGGGGGCATTTGGCCACCGGGCCGCTGCCCGGAAAGGCGGCATCAGGAGAACACCTAAATTTTCTTGTAAAATAGCAGGAACTTTCTTCATTAATTAGGTGTAGTTGAGAGTATGCCATCGTTATTAAGGATAGACAGACCACATGCCTGTACCACGAACCGGAGGAACACGTGAAGAAAATCGAAGCAATTGTCCGCCCTCACAAAGTTGACGACATCCGCGAGGCCCTGCTGGAAAACGGCATCCGTGGAATGACGTTGCTCGAGGTAAAGGGGATCGGACGGCAGAAAGGGCACACCGAAATGTACCGGGGCTCCGAATACCAGGTCGACTTCCTGCCAAAGGTGAAGATAGAAGTTGTGGTTCCGGATCAGGTGGCTGCTGCAGCAATTACGACGATCCTCAAATCCGCCAGAACCGGTGAAGTGGGCGACGGGAAGATCTTTGTCTCACATGTCGAGGAAGTTATCCGCGTGCGGACCGAAGAGGTGGGTGAGGCGGCGCTCTAAGCGTACGGACTTTCAGACTATCCCAAAATTCGCATAAGGAGGAGTTCTTGTATGGATACCAAAGTCGTCCTCGATACCATGTGGGTGCTGATCACGGCAATGCTCGTCTTCTTTATGAACCTCGGTTTCGCCATGGTGGAGACGGGGTTCTCACGCATGAAGAATGCGGTGAATATCCTCTCGAAAAACTTTATCGTCTTCGCCGTCTCTTCCATCGCGTTCTGGGTGATCGGCTGGGGTCTGATGTTCGGGAATGGCAGCGGCTTTTTCGGGGCCGAAGGAATTTTCGGTCTCTCCGGAGCTGACAACAGCCCCGCAACAGGGAACGCATACAGTGGCGCCTATGCAGCGATCTCCTGGGCCACGGTTCCGCTTATGGCGAAGTTCTTTTTCCAGCTTGTGTTTGCCGGCACGGCCGCGACGATCGTCTCGGGCGCGGTGGCGGAACGAATCAAGTATGTCTCCTTTATTCTCTTCTCCTTTGTTCTTGTAGCGATGGTGTATCCGGTTGCCGGTCACTGGATCTGGGGAGGTGGCTGGCTGGCTGCCCTGGGCTTCTGGGATTTTGCCGGTTCTACCGTGGTTCACTCCGTCGGCGGCTGGGCGGCCCTCGCCGGAGTTATCGTTCTCGGCCCCCGTATTGGCAAATTTAGAGACGGCAAAGTGCATCCTATCCCCGGCCACAGTATGCCGCTTGCAACAATCGGTGTTTTTGTCCTCTGGCTCGGATGGTTCGGCTTTAATCCCGGGAGTACGATGGCTGCCGATCCGGAAGCGATTGCACGTATCTGTCTCACGACAAACAGTGCCGCCGCTGCAGGAGTACTCGCCTCCACCCTTGTTGCGTGGCTCCTCCTCGGAAAACCCGATCTGAGTATGACCATCAACGGCTGTCTGGCAGGCCTTGTGGCCGTGACCGCTCCCTGTGCGTACATCAGCGTCGGCAGCTCTCTGATTATCGGCACCGTTGCCGGTACCCTGGTGGTCTTCGCGGTGCTGGCATTCGACCGGCTCCGGCTGGACGATCCGGTGGGGGCCCTCTCCGTGCATCTCGTAAATGGCGTGTTCGGTACCGTTGCGCTCGGACTTTTTGCACAGGACCGGTTTATCCCCGGCACTACAGGGAACGGGCTCTTTTTTGGCGGCGGGGCAGGCCTGTTGTGGAGCCAGCTCGCAGGTGTTGCCGCTGTCGGGGTCTTTGCCTTCAGCGTATCGTTTGGTGTCTGGCAGATTCTGAAACATACGATCGGAATCCGGGTCAGCCGGGAGGAAGAACGTGAGGGATTGGACATCGGCGAACATGGTATGGTCGCATACCCGGAGTTTGCTCCGACCCCGGACCGCTAATCCGAAACAGGACGCGTCGTCTTGCGGTCTCCTGCGGAATGGCTGTTAAGAAACGTTAACGGAGAGGAAATTCTCCCGTCAAGATCGTATCTTGGCGGAATGAAACAACAACCCAGACTCACCGGCATTCTGGCTGTGATCGTGCTTGCGCTGCTTGGTCTTCTGGCCATTCAGGCGATCCTGATCAATATGGCGTATACTGCGAAGGACCAGGCCTTCCGCCAGAACGTCAGCGCGGCGTTGCAGACCGTTGCACAGCGCCTCGAAGCCCGCGAGCTCTTTACCACCGTCATGTGGGTCGGTGACCATCCGGGGCGACCGGCCCGCAGGGATTCGGATAAACAGGAAACCCGGGTGATGGTCTCCGTCAACGGCGACGTCACGGGACCAGCCACTGCCGACTCCGGGAAACTGCCCGTGCGCGTTGAAGGAAATCGCCTCCAGTATGTCGTCGGTGCCCCCCAGAAAATAAGTTTGCGGACGTTTGATATCGTCTCCGGCCGTGAATCCTCCCTTGTTGATACGTTCAGGGGTGAAGGAATCTATGAGACCGACCTGGATACGGCCCGTTTTAAGAAGGGGGAGTTTATGTTTCGTTACATGACCTCCGATGATTCGGTTGTGCTCCACTATGCCGGGAAGGCTCCGGTCGGATTCACCACATCAACAGGGAAACCCGGGAAAAGGGAAACGCTCATCTCGCAGGTGGTTGACCGCCTCAGCACATTTAACAGGGAACGGATAGAACAACGGATCCCGCCTGCGGTGCTGGATTCGCTGCTGCGCACACATCTGCAGGAGAACGGTATCGGGATTGCCTATGCGTACGGCATCCAGGCCGCGGGAGAAGACACGCTCCGGACGGCCGTACCATCCGGCGACTCAGCGGTACTTGCGGCAACACCATTTCGCACACGCCTCTTCCCCGCAGATATTCTTGCTCCCCGGAATGACCTTCTGATCCACTTCCCCGGCCAGCAGTGGTACCTCTGGCAGCAGGTGGGCCCGTTTATGCTGGCCACGCTGGTGTTTGTAGGACTTATCGTTTTTGGATTTTTCCGGACTGTCCGGACAATCCTCCGCCAGGAACGGCTCAGCGCGCAGGTCAGGGAATTCATCAACAACATGGTTCATGAATTTAAGACGCCCCTTTCCACCATCACGCTTGCAGGTGAAGCAATCGTCCGCCCGGATGTGATCGGCCAGCGTTCCCGCATCCGCAGATACACAGGAGTGATTCAGGAAGAAACATCGCGGATGCGTGACCAGGTCAGCAAGATCCTGCAGATGGCCGTGGTGGAGGAAGGTGACTATGAGCTCACGCTAAAACGTCTGGATGTCCATGCGCTTCTGGAGCGTGTCGGAAAAACTGTTGCGGTCCGGGTGGAAAGCCGCGGCGGGTCACTCGGCATGAATCCCGGAGCAACCTCATTCCACGTGAACGCCGACGAGATGCATCTGACAAACATTTTCCACAACATCCTTGACAACGCATTACAATACAGTGCGACCGCCCCCGCAATCACTGTGGATACCTCGAACGAGAACGACGTACTGGTGATCAGGGTTCAGGACAACGGGATCGGGATCCCGGCGGAGCATGTCCGTAGGGTCTTCGAGAAATATTTCCGCGTTCCGACCCGCAACGTTCATGAAGTAAAAGGTTTCGGGCTCGGACTCGCGTATGTCAGGCTGATGGTGACGGCAATGTCCGGGTCCGTGGCAGTGGAAAGTTCTCCCGGCGCCGGCACCGCCGTGATCCTGCGATTCCCTGTTGCAGAAGCGGAACGGTGACTCCTATGCCCACCCGGCGAATCCTCCTTCTCGAAGACGACGGCAACCTCGGGTTTATTCTCACGGAACACCTCGAACTCCACGGATTTACGGTGGATTTGCATACGAACGGAGTGGACGGGATGGATACCTACCGCAGGGGGCGGTATGCGTTGTGCCTGGTGGATGTGATGATGCCAAAGAAGGACGGGTTCACGTTCGCCAGGGAATTGCGTGCAAAGGACGATTTTCTCCCGATTATCTTCCTCACTGCGAAGTCACTCAAGGAGGACCGCGTAGAGGGGTTGAAGATAGGAGCAGACGACTACATCACGAAGCCGTTCAGCATGGAAGAGTTGATGTTGCGGATTCAGGCGGTGCTGAAGCGGAGCCGGCCGCATGCGGACCTCAATTCTCCCCCCACGTCCTTTACGCTCGGGAAGTTCCGGTTTAACGCTGAAGCGCGGACGCTGAAGTGCGGCTCAACGGTGGAGGTGCTTACGACGCGTGAAGCTGAACTGTTGCAGCACCTCTGTGAGCAGGGGAGAGGTGTTCTGGACAGATCCTCTGCGCTCCGTCATATCTGGGGGACAGATTCGTTCTTTGCGGGGCGGAGTATGGACGTGTTTATTTCCAAACTCCGGAAACGACTCTCGGCAGACCCCTCGATCCAGATAGTCAATGTACACGGGAAAGGATTCCGCCTTGTCACAAAAGAAGAACCCGGGTCTGAACGGAGCAGGGAGCCCGGAGCAAAAATGGGGGGTCGGATTCCGCCTCCCAGAAAACCAAAGCGCAGGGATCGGTAACCTGATCCCTGCGCACGTCCTCTGCTGCACTTCGCCTAGTACTTGACGCTGCAGCCATACGGTTTTGTGGCGGATGTTGTTACCGCCTTCCCCGCCAGGAGCGCGTCCAGCGCATCCTTCACGTAGTTCACCGTTGTTTCCTTGCCGCCCCGAGGGTCATCGTCAATGGCGCCGTTATACACCAATGTCCCCTCTTTGTCAATGATATACATGTGCGGGGTGGTCTTGGCATCGAACTGCTTGCCAACCTTGCTGTCGGTATCCATCAGGAGGGCGGTGAATCCCGCCTTCCATGAGGCGAATGTTTCTTTGAGCGACTCCGGAGACTCGTAATCGCCGTGGTTCTTGTTTGTGGAGTTGATGGTGAGCCACACGACTCCCTTTTCCACATACTGCTTCTGCGCCATGTTCATGATTCCGTCGCGGTACACCCGCTGGACGAACGGGCAGTTGGGGTTGGTCCATTCCAGGACGATGACCTTCCCCTTAAAATCCTTCAGATGATGGGTTTGCCCTGCGATGTCGGTAAGTGAAAATACAGGGGCGGTCTTTCCGATTTCCGCCACAGAAAGAGGCGGGTTCCCTGCGGATGCTGTCAAAGCGGCCATGATGATCATAATAGTCAGTCCTCCTGCGAGTGATCTCCACTGAAAAAACATATCCTACCCTCCGGTTGATAAATGAGTAATATGAAAATTAGACACCTTCGAACTACCGATATTCCACCTTCGTGTGCAGGCGGTATCCTTTCCCCCGGACGATGGCCAGCCCGCTGATTGATCGTACCACGATGGAATCATCATATGGAGTCATCTGAATGGTGATACCATTCTTTCCCACAACAATCCGTTTGTGGTCGATCACGGTGTTTTCAATCGGATCCGGATAGAAGTCGTCCACGAGATCCGTCAATGGAACATGTATCATGAGAGCGCTCTCGGAACGTGTCGCGTGGGCGACGCCGGCGGTGATCTTCAGATCAGAGAGGTTCCCCGGCGCCTGGCTGGAAAATCGTTCGGCGAGTTCTCCGGCGGAACGCCGGGTGGAAGGAACCCGGTCAGGTGCCAGCGCAAGCGATGCCTTTCCCGGTATGCAGCTTTCACTGCAGACCAGCCAATCCAGATCGACCCTGATGGTATCCTCCTGCCTCACCCTGTAGCCAGCCGGGGGCGTGAGTGTGCAGAGCACGATCAGCTCCCGGTGGTAGCCATACGCCACGATATCGGCGTGAACGATCTTTTCGGGAGTAGGAAAACGCAATGCGCCGGCCTCGAATCCGTCGGGCAGCATCCACTTTGCCGCCAGCGGCAGCCCTGCATCGCCGGGGTTGGTCCAGTAGAGGTACCAATCCGGTGAAAGTGTGAGGTGTATGATCGCGGTAAACGGCCTTGAAAAATCATCCGCCGGGGTGCTCAGTGTGGTTGAGAGGACGGGCGCCATTGTCCGGCTCCGGGAAGCTGAGTGGTCAGTGGGGATGATTACGCTCAAAACGATCAGAATGAGGGAAACGAAGGGCATTCTCGTACCTGTGTTTCCTTCTTGAACGCTCCGGCGGGCTTGCCGGTTCCGTTGTGCCCTCTACATTATCCCGACCGGATCAACGTCCACGATCACCTGCGTCTTCTTCACACGCCCCTGCACGGTTTCCGTCGCGTGACGTATGCGGGCATGGGTAATCGCGCCGGAAGGGTCGATACCCTTGACAGTCTTCAAGACAATATGCCAGCGGTACTGACGCTTGATCTTGCCTATCACAGCCGGAGCTGGTCCGAGCAGGGCGTAGGGGGGTGTGTCCTTCTTCAGCACATCTGCCAGCCGCTCCGCCAGCTTCCGCACCTCTTCTTCGTCCTCTCCCCTCGTCTCGACCAATACCAGCCGTGAGAGTGGCGGGTAGTTCAACTCCTCCCGCTCGGCAAACTCTTCCTGGAAATACGCTTCATAATCATGATCCAGTATATGGACCAGCGTGCGATGATCAGGCTGTGAGGTCTGAATGATGACTTCGCCCTTGAGCAGACTCCGTCCCGCTCTGCCCGCCACCTGTGTCAACAGCTGAAAGGTCCGCTCCGAGGAACGGAAATCGGGGAGCAACATCTGCGTATCCGCACTGATAACGCCGACGAGTGTCACGTGGGGAAAATCCAACCCCTTTGCGACCATCTGTGTGCCCAGCAGAATATCCGCTTCGCGGTCTCCAAACTGCCGCAGTATCCGGTCGTGCGCACCGCGTCGGGAGGTCGTGTCCAGATCCATCCGGAGCAGTCTGGCAGAGGGAAAGGTTGACGCAAGTTCTTCCTCCACCCTCTGCGTCCCGACACCGTGCAACCGGATTGCCGATCCGCCACACTGCGGGCACAGGAGAGCCGGCCGGCGGACAAGTCCGCAATAGTGACAACGGAGATGTTTTTTGCTCAGATGGTACGTCAAAGAAACGTGACAGTTGTCGCACATTTCAACGTATCCGCACTCGTGACATTCCACAAAGGGCGCAAAGCCCCGCCGGTTTTGCAGAAGGATGATCCCTTCGTGCCGCTCCAGCCGTTCGGCCATTTTTTCATGCAGGAGTCGGGACAGCGCCGGATGACGGAATTCCTTCATCTTCCCGCGCTGGTCCTGCGGTAACGATTCCCGGGTGGCGGCGTACACCTCTTTCCGCTCTTTCGTCAGATCCACAATACGCACGTCGGGCAGGAGTGCATTATCAATCCGGTCGGGCATTGTGAGCAGTTCAAATTTTCCCGATCGCGCATTCGCAAAGGATTCAAGGGATGGCGTTGCAGAACCCAGCAGCACGACCGCGCCGGCGTCATGCCCGCGCATGATGGCTACGTCACGCGCATGATACCGTGGCACGGAGTCGTATTGTTTGTAGGACGCTTCGTGCTCTTCATCGACAACAATAAGACCAAGGTTGGGCAGCGGTGCAAACACGGCGGATCTCGGTCCGATCACGACGCGGCAGCGTCCGTCCAGCGCAAGCCGCCAGACGTCATACCGTTCGCCGGCCGACATCCGGCTATGGACCACCAGGACCTGATCTTCAAAGTGACTCTTGAATCGCCGGACGATTTGCGGGGTGAGCGAAATCTCCGGAACAAGGACTATCGCAGTTTTCCCTGCGTCCAGACAGTGCCGGATCGCCTTAATATAGACCTGGGTCTTTCCGCTGGCGGTAACGCCGTGCAGAAGAAAGGTCCGATGCCGTCCTTCATCGAGAGCCGCCACGAGCCGGTCACGAACCTGTTGCTGGACGGAGTTCAGCACGATCTGCAGTGTTCGCTCTTCCACGCCATACTCCTGCTGGCGTGTCACTTCGCGTCTGACAACCGACAGGAGCCCGCTCTCACGGAACGGTTTGAGAATCCCGGTGGATGCACCTGACTGTTTTAACAGGTCAAGCAGATCGGCATTTTGAAGACCCTGTTCCTTCAAGGCGAACAGGGATGTCAGAAATGTTATCGCCTTTTTCCGCCGTGCCGGGAGTTCGCCGATTGTCGTGCGGAGCGCGGCCACGTCCAGGGTGCGGAGATCCAGAAAGTCACGCATCTTGATCCCTGCTTTTGGCCGTGGGAGTACTTCCTCGGTGGCCAGAAATCCTTCCTGTTCCATCTCGTTAAGTGCTGCATGAATGGAATTCAAACCGGTCTGTTTCTTGAGATCTGTAGCGGAAAGGCTGCCATGGTCAAACAGCAGGTCGAGGATACGTGCACGTTTTGAAGAGTGTTTCCGCAGGGTCTCAATCCGGGGATCAGCCGGCTCAACCAGCGCACGCACCTTTCGCTTGCTCGTTTGTCCGAACCCATGTGGCAGCGCAGCCCGGATCACGTCACCCAGCGGTGCCATATAGTACCGGGCGACCCACGAGCAGATTGTCAGGAGGTGAGTTGAAAGCGACGGTTCCCTGTCCAGTACATCCGCGATGCTTCTCAGGCGCGGATGCGAGGAGGAGGGAGGCAGGGAGACAATAATTCCGGTTGTGAGCTTTCTGCCAAATGGAACAAGTACACGAACGCCGATACGGGCGGTCGGGAGAAGCTGCTCTGGAATCAGATAGGTAAACGTTTTGTCGACACCGGCGGGGATGGCGACTTCTGCATAGTGCGGCATGCACTGAATATCACCAGAAACAGGGAGGAGTTCAAGGGGACATGTTATTCGTCGCGGTGCACTGTGTCCGGGGAAAAAGCCGGGAGACACACGGCAATATATTCTGCGCCATCGGCCTCGGGAGAACTATACTGTATCCACTCTCCCTTGTTCGTGATCACAGCCTGACCTGCCCGTACATCCAGAGCCCCGTCCTTGATGCGTAACGCGCAGCATACCGCGGATCACCAGCGTATATTCATCAAACCCGGGAGTCTGGCCGGGCTCCACCCACCCCGGCGGACTGATCATATGGGCGATGCTGACCTCGCGGTCGCCGGAATTAACTCCCCCGACGAATTCCTCGATGATCTTGGGCTTGTTTCCGGCGGCCTGGATCGTTGTCGGACGGTGTATCAATCTGGGCAAGGGAGTGACAACCTTCTCTATCCTGTGATATCTATTCCGGATTACTGCGTGCCTGGATGAACGACCGGGTTGCGAACACCAGAAATATCAGGCAGAGCAAAGCCATCACCGCCTGTGCGATCACCGCCTGCGGGCGTTCAACGGTTCCGCCGCCGATCAGAGTAAAGATCTTCAGGAAACCGGTGAATGTGGCAAGCAAGCCGATCAGCGAGAGGGCGGCAGCACCGTGCATGGCGTGTTTGCGTTTCGAAGGAGTACGCGCAATGAAGCCGAAGACCAGATACAAGACGCCGAATGCGGCAGGAATAAGAGCAGTCAGGCTCGCACCCCCGCTCAGACAATACCCGCTGGCTCCAAGAAATATCAGAATCAAGCCGATACCAAGAGATAAACCAACCATCTCAGAATCCCTTTCAGTTGTTGTGCACCCCTTTGAACAGCGGACTGCCGGCGGAGGTTCCGACCGGGTCCGCCCCGGAGCGAGTCCCGATCTGATGACCGGGCGGTCCGATTGCTACATGGTCACGTGCAGCGCCCTGAGGTCGCGTAGTAATGTGTCAGGGTGGGTATAGACAAGGGCGTGCATACCGAGCCGCTCAGCCGCTTCTGCGTTCTCACGGATGTCGTCGATGTAGACGCAGACCTCCGCCTCAAAGCCGAGCTTTTGCAGCATGTCCTCATAGATGGCCGTTGCCGGCTTCATCGCTCTGACTTCATAGGAAAGACTCACCGCGTCAAACAGCGGAAACACCTCGACGGTCTTAATGTTGTACTCAAAATGCCATTCATTGGTGTTTGAAAGAAGTCCGATGCGGTAGTGCGGTTTGAGTTGCCGTATGAGCGTGAACGTGGATTCGATCGGGGTGAAGATATCGGTGTACGCGTGTATAAAATCCTGCCGGGAAATGTCTATTCTGGCCGTCTCTGTGAGTTGGAGGAAGAATTGATCGGAGGTAAGGTGGCCGGTTTCGTAGGCGATGGCCAGCCGCGAGATCTCGGGCATCAGGCCGTGCAGCTCGTTGACGGTGCACCGGCTGCGCCCGGCCAGGTTTTCAAAAAACCTTGCCACGCTGAACGTGCAGAGGACATTGCCGAAGTCAAATATCACCGCCTTGATCACGGCCGGCCCTTTTCGTTGTGATGTCCCACGATGACCGGTTCGATGGAGAGTCGCACGCCGAAGGTGTTTTCCACTCCTGTTCGGATCTCCTCGGCAAGAGCAAGTAACTCACTGGTTGTTCCACCCCGGTTGACAAGCGCGAGGGCGTGTTTCTCTGAAATGCAGATATTGCCGCGCCGGGTGCCTTTCGGGAACCCCGCATTTTCCACAAGCCAGGCAGCCGGTATCTTGATGCCGCCCGGGGAAGGGTGCGCGGGGACCGGGTCCGTTTTTCCCGACTGCTGCCAGCGTTGCCGTATGTCGTCCACCTGGGCGGGATCCAGCACCGGGTTCATAAAAAAGGAACCGACGGAACGGGTGTTCGGGTCGGTCCGATCGATCACCATCGACTTGGCGCGGCGGAGGCGGAGGACCGCCTTTCTTGCCTGATTCAAGGCCGGAGCGCCGGCGGGAAGTGCGTCTTCCGATCCCTCCCCAGCGATTGTCTGTGCGAGTTCCGGATAACGGATTCGCGGACGTGCTTCCTGTTCAAGGCGAAACACTACGGTTGTGACAATATACCGGCCCGCATCCTCTCCCTTGAACCGGCTGGTGCGATATCCGAATTTGCACTCCGTGCCGGACAACCGCACTTCGTTACCGGTCGCGCGTTCGAGCACTGTCACTGTTTCGAGCGTATCCCGTACTTCCTGTCCGTACGCACCCACGTTCTGGATGGGTGTTGCGCCGGCAGATCCGGGAATGCCGGCCAGACACTCAATACCGCCAAGTCCGCGTGCCACGCACGCGGTGACAACATCGTCCCAGAGTTCCCCGGCGCCCACCGTGACCTGGCACATGCGGGTTGAATCGGCAAAGTCCAGCCCGGGAATTTCCACCCGCAGAATCAGGCCGGGATATCCCTCGTCACTGAACACAACATTACTTCCCCCGCCGAGAACCATGACGGGGACCGAGTGTTCCCGCGCGAAGTCGAGCGCGGAACGGCACTCGTCGGGTGTTGCGCAGGAAGCGAAAAAACGCGCGGATCCGCCGAGACCGATCGTGGTGAGCGATGCAAGAGAAACATCTTCGCGGATGGCGAGTGATACGCTCATGGGTGCCTGTTATGGCGTAGTGCGCCGGAGATGAGGTGGCTTGAATCCACGGTACGTGTCGAACCGCGAATCGTAAAAGACAATATTGAATGCGCTGTCCCGCAATGTACCGCCGGAGGGGTACAGATAGAATTCCGAGATCGTTCCGGTCACACGGTTGACCGGCTTTCCGCCTTCAATGTAGAACTTCAAGGTATAGTACCCCAGGGTAAACGGAGCGGTCTCCAGTTGAAGAAAGAGATTCTCGTCATTGAACAGATACACATCACTCATCGTGCTCGTCCCGTGCCTTCACCATGCTCCTGTTCATCCTCTGTGCACATGATACACCGACGCCTGGTCTGTCGGCATGACGATCACTTCGCTGATATCGACATGGGGCGGCCGTAATGCGCAGAACAGAGCCACTTCGGCTATATCCTCGCTGAGCAGAGGCCGCATATTTTCGTATGTCTTTGATGCCCGTTGTGCATCGCCGTGGAAGCGCACAAGACCAAATTCCGTCTCCACAAGTCCGGGGGATACGGAACATACGCGGATGCCGGTTCCGAGCAGATCCATCTTCAGTCCTTCGGTCAGGGCCCGCACGGCGAATTTGCTTGCACAGTAGACATTGCCGTTCGGATACACCTGATGGCCGGCGATGGAACCGATGTTGATGACATGTCCCGCCTTCCGTTCCACCATGCCGGGGATGACCGCACGCGAGACATACAGGAGTCCCTTGACGTTTGTATCGATCATCTCCTCCCAGTCCTGAACAGATCCCTCATGGATCTTGCTGAAACCCCTGGCGAGGCCGGCGTTATTGATGAGGATCTGGATATCGCGCCAGTCCGGCGGAAGTTCGCTCACAGCAGCATCGACGGCTTTGCGGTCGCGTACATCCAGTTGTATCGTAGACGTGCGAACGCCGTATGCACTCCGGAGCTCCCCGGCAAGGCGGTCAATCCGGTCTTTTCGCCGTGCTGCAAGGAGGAGGGCTGCTCCTTCTCTGGCAAACACACGCGCACAAGCTTCACCGATGCCGCTGCTGGCGCCGGTGACAAAGACAATCTGATTCGCAAGTGCTGGCATAAGCGGTTCTCCGTAGAATCACGTTCTACTGTTCATCGTGGTACGTGCTGCTCAACGGCCTTGCGCCTCGTGCATGCTGTTGAGCGCAGCCGCGACGGTAAACACCGGCGCGATGTCCACCGGAATGTCCTTCAATCTGTCCAGGGCCTGCTGCATCGGCGGACGGATCACCGCATAGGTGTCGAGCAGCGTTTTGGCTTTTTGATAGTCCCCCTCGGCCTGGACCGTCATAATCAATCCGGTCAGCTCACGCACCGCATGTTTGGCACGTTCAACATCCACGCGGAACGTCCCGTTGGTGCTGTCGTACGTAAATGCACCCGCATCCGTCAGGTAGTTGAACTGGAATGCCATTCCCCGTCCGTGTGACTCTTTGATGCCGAACCGGACGGAACGGAAGACGCCGGCGAGGAATGTGGCGTACATCTGTTCCTCCCCCGATTTCTCCAGTGTGCCCTTGTCCATGAGGTGTTGGAGCATAAAGAGCGCGGAGATATCTGCTTTGGCTTCCTCGAAGGCGGAGCTCAGTTCGCGCATGGCCTGCCGGACGGTGGTCTTTTTCCCGTCGACGGTGATGTTGTGGGGGCCGAGTCCGTGCATCAGCTCATGGGCAAGAATATGTGTGAAAAATGGTTCAAACGCGATGACATTTTTCTGTTCCGGGTCGAGAACCACTGCGGCGATGGGAGTCAGGATGTTCCGGAATTTAGCTTCCTGCACGTTCTTGAGCATCACCCGTTTACTTCCCTTTTCGGCGACCACACGCTCATCATTGGGCAGGTTAAATGCGGCGGTCTGTACGCCCGCCCGGGCTTCGCCGCCAACCAGAAGCTCGTCGACCACCCGGATCGGCGCCATCCCTCCGAGTTGGGGATTGCGGAAGTGTGGTGCGATGGGAAGATTGTTTTCAATATCCTGCAGCAGGGAGGAAAATTTCTCCAGCTTTGCTGTCTCCGCATCATTCCGCAGGGTGATGAAGGCCTCAAATGCCGCCTTGTAATTAAACAATTCATCCAGATACACCTCGTAGGGGCCGATGGTGATTTCGATCGGACTGTCAAGGTCCATCCATGCCACGTCACTCGTATAGTAGTCGTTGCTGAGAAAAGCATCCGCGCGTGAGAGCAGGAATGTGCGGAGTGAAACGTTGTCCGTAAGCCCCGCGGCTTCTCGTAAGAGCGCCGCCGCCCGGGTCAGCTCGGCGGAATACTCCTCATTGTACGGCACAACCTTGAGCGAGCGGTCGGCGTTGCGCCGGATCGTATAGAAGAATCCGGTGGCCTTGCGCTGTTCAACCTCGGGGAGTCCGGCAAGCCATGTCTGAAATTCCTCTTTCGTCATATCCTCGGGGTAGAAGTTCGCGCCCGGGGGACGGGGGGAAGGGACTCCCTCGATAAATGGCTCATGATGATCCAGCCCGGACCACGGACTCTGGTTGATGTGCCAGTATGCCAGACGGAGTTTTCCCAGCGGGGAAGTGTCGGATCCGAGCTCCTTGAGAAGGCGTTCGTTTCCGCTCCACACCTGACGGCGGTAGAGCGTATCCATGACACCCGCTGCAACCATAAGTTTTCCCAATGCGGCCTGGTCGCCCGGTGATAACCGTGAGACATCGCCGGTGATGGTCGCCGGAGTGAACCGTGCCGCTTTCTGTGCGAGGGAGTTCATTGCGTGTTCGTCATCCTTCTGTGACGTGCAGGACAAAACGAGTATGCCGGAAAGCAAAATACCGGCGAGATGGTGCAGGGTAGTCTTCATGCGTGTTCCCCGGTAGTTGATGATGATGAGTGGAGTTCTGTGTTGATCACACGCATAACTTCGGCGAGGGGGAGGTTCCGTTCACGTGCGATGCGCTTACATTCCTCAAATTCGGCGGTGATCACAGTCGTGCCGTCGCGTTCCACCGCTTTGACTGCGAGAGGGCCGAACGAGGAGGGGACGGAGAAGGTGTGTCGCACGAGTTTACGCCGGCCCACCGTCTGGATGCGGAGACCGATGGATGTTGTTTCACGGAAGATGAGATCCGTCACGGCATCGAGATGGGCCCGGTCGGTGAGTACCGAGAGCAAAATTCCCGGGCGACCCTTCTTCATGATGACCGGAATCAGATATGCGTCATGTGCGCCCGCCTCCAGCAACTGCTCGATCAGGTGTGGATGGATCTGCGGGTTCATGTCGTCAATATTCGTTTCGACAACAATGGACTCATCCGTTTCATTCGGGATGGCGAGTGTCCCGGTGACCACCCTGAGAAGATTGGGGATTCCTGCGATTTCCCGGGTGCCTGCCCCATAGCCGACAGAGGTGATCTGAATGTGCTCGTCGGTAAGAACGCCGGAGGAAAGGGCTTTGATGATGGCTGCGCCTGTGGGTGTGGTAAGCTCCTCGGGGATCGAGGTAAAGACCGTGGGGTAATTGCGCAGGATTTCCACGGTGGCGGGTGCGGGTGTGGGCATCATGCCATGTTCCGTCCGGATAATGCCGCCGCTGCCAAGGCGCACCGGTGAGGAGTAGACCCGCTCGACGCCGAGCTGTTCCAGACAGATACATACTCCGACGATATCAACGATCGAATCGAGCGCTCCGACCTCATGGAAATGGATCCGTTCCACGGTTGTATTGTGGACTTTGGCTTCGGCGTGTGCCAGGACGGTGAAGATGCTGCTCACGCGGCCCCGGACCTGTTCCGACAACCCGCTGGCGTTCACGATTGCCAGGATATCTTTCAGATGCCGGTGATACTGAGGTTGTTGCGTCACGACAACGTCGATGTGCACGGCGTCAATCGCACTCCGCTGTACATGCTGCGCGGTGAGTTCGAAACCACCGAGGTTCAGTTTTTGCAGCTCCGCCGTCAGATCGTCGAGAGAAACCCCGGCCGAAACCAGAGCGGCCATGCTCATATCGCCGGCGATTCCGGCGATGGTGTCAAAGTAGGCTATGGTCATGAGGAGGTACCGTTCCCGATCCGTGTGATGAAAGGCTCAACAAATTCCAGAATACGTCCGGTTGCGCCGAGGTTGGCCCGTACAAAGGCCGAAGCCCGTTCGCCTGCCGTGGTCCGTGCCGCATCATCCTGCAGGAGGTTCATGGTGGTGCGCACGAGTTCCCCGGCGTCGGAGACCACGAAGGCCCCGCCCCGTTCAACAAGCATCAGCGGTTCATGCGAGCCCCTGTGGCGGGGCCCGAAAAGGACGGGAATGCCGTACACTGCCGCCTCGAGAACATTATGAATACCCTGCCGGAAACTCCCTCCGACATACGCAATGTGCGCGCAGGCATAAAGCACGAGCAGGACCCCGATGCTGTCAACAATGATCACGCCTTCGCCATCATATTCATTCAATGCCGAAAAGCGGATGGACCCGACCTGGCCTGCAAGCTCGCCTTCAATGTCTTCAATATGCTTGAGTGTCGGTTCATGGGGAACCAGGATCAGCAGCAGTTCCGGCACTGAAGACCGGAGTTCAAGAAAGGCAGGAAGCAGAACCTGCTCATCTTCGGGCCACGTACTGCCGGCAACAAGAATTTTCTTTCCCTTCAGCACGGCCGGAGAAATGATGCTCCTTTTGCGGGCGTCGGCGCTCCTGATAGCCACCTGATCATACCGTGTGTCGCCGATGGCCTCCACATGCGCGCGCCGGAGCGAAAACACGCTGAAGGCATCCACATCGCTTTGTGCCACCGTAAGAATGGTATTTATACTATCATAAATGGTGTTGTGGAGCGATCGGATCAGAGGAAGACGGCGTAATGTGTGTCTGCTCATCGTGGCATTGGCGATGATCACGGGGATGGAGCGTCGGCGGAGTTCCCAGATATGGTTCGGCCAGATATCATACCGTACCATCACGGACAGGTCCGGGCGCGCGAGATCAAGGAATCGCCGTGCGCCACGCCGTGAATCGAAGGGGATGTAGGTAATGATATCCGCCAGCGGATATGTACGCGAATGTTCGTATCCCGACGGCGAAAAGAAGGTAACGATGACGCGCGTCCCGGGGAAACGTTCCTTCAGGGCGGCGATGATCGGCTTGGCCTGTTCAAATTCCCCCATGGACGAAGAGTGGAACCACACGCGTGGCCCCGGCTGCAGGAGATCGATATCCCGCTCAAGCCGGTCGAACAGGCCATCGCGTCCCCGGATGCCGCGCCGGACTTTGGTATTGACCGTACCCAGAAGACGCAGTGCGGCCCAGAAGAGCGGGATGAAGAGACCATTATAGAGTATCATCCAGAGAGTGCGCATACAATGCTCAGTTCCGGTCCAGGAGGAGGCGTGCTGCAGTGACGACATCTGATTCACGAATATCCTGCATACATCGGAAATGTCCGCGCGGACAGGACGCCTGTCCGATAGCGGTGCAGGGCCGGCACGGGAGTCCGGGGTGCTCTACCACCCGGGCCTCCTTTCCGGCGGGAAAAAAACCGAATTGACGAACGGTTGGCCCGAATACCGCAACCACCGGCCGTCTCCGGGCTGATGCAAGATGCATTAATCCGGTGTCATTGGAGAGGACGACCGCACAACGATCCATTGCTGCCGCCGTTTCCAGAAGCGAAAGCGTTCCCGCGCAATTGTACACCGGTGTGCCCGGTAAAACCTTCTTGATCTGTGAACCGATCATTGCGCACCGCTCGTGTTCAGCGGCAGATCCGAACAGAAGGATGGGCAAACCGTATGTGCGGGCCAGCGTTGCGGCGGCGGAGGCAAATCGTTCCGGCAGCCACATTTTAGTCGCGTGCCGCGCTGAAGGGCAGAGCCCCAGCAGCCGGGCGCCCGGAGGTATATCCGCAGACTTCAGCACCTGGCCAAGTGATGTTTGAGCGGCATCCGGAACAAAAATTTCAACCCCCAATCCGTCATTGACAATGCCAAGTGTGCGTACCGGCTCCAGATACCGTTCGGTGATTGGAGGGGCCCCTCCGGTCCATTTGAATATGTCAGTCTTGCCGTGTATCAACACAAAACGGGCGAGCCGTCGTTTGCGGTACCGGAGGACGGGGGTGGGGCCACAGCACAGCACGCGGCTCCGGATGCTGTCGTGCATGTCAAGAATCACATCATACCGGGATGCCTGAATCTGCGTGCGGATTCGCCGCAGATCTGCAGAGGTGCCGCCGGTTGGAAACAGCAGCGTCTGCGAAAGATGCGGATTGTGCCGGACGAGGTCGGCGTATTCCTCTTTGACCAGGAAGTCGATGCGGCTGTGCGGATACCGGGCACGCAGCGTGCGAATGAGCGGTGACGTGAGGATGATATCGCCGACGGAACTAAACCGGATGATTAATGTTGTAGTCAGTATGCGATCCATGCCGGCTTTTGACAATTGTACCACTTTTCTGCAGCAATTGCAATGAACCCACGCGCACAGGCACCACCCATCGGTATCCGGAAAGAACCCCGGCTGGCTCCCACTCTGGGAGAACTCCGGGAAAGCGGGTACCAGGTAAGACCGGTTCGGGATGAACTCCGGGAAAACCTCATCATCCGCCTCCATTCCGGCACACCTCTCTTTCCGGACATCATCGGCTACGACCACACCGTGATTCCGGCACTGATCAACGCCATCCTGGCAAAACACGATATTATTCTTCTGGGGCTCAGGGGACAGGCGAAGTCCCGGATTGCGAGGCAGTTGTACACGCTGCTGGACGAATATGTGCCCGTGATCAGGGGCAGCGAGATCAACGATAACCCGTTCGCACCCGTCAGCAAATACGCGGTTGATCTGGTTGCCGGCATGGCGGATCAAACCCCGATTGAGTGGCTCCACAGGAGCCAGCGATACGGCGAAAAACTGGCCACCCCGGACGTGACGATCGCTGATCTTATCGGCGATATCGACCCGATCAAAGCGGCAGCCCAGCGATTACACTATGCCCATGAAGGGGCAATACACTTTGGCATCGTCCCTCGCACGAACCGGGGGATTTTTGCGATTAACGAACTGCCCGATCTCCAACCGCGGATCCAGGTTGGCCTCTTTAACATCCTTGAAGAAAAGGACATCCAGATCCGCGGATTCAACGTCCGTATCCCGCTTGACGTCGTCCTTGTGTTTACGGCGAATCCTGAAGACTATACAAACAGGGGAAACATTATCACGCCCCTGAAAGACCGTATCGACTCCCAGATCCTGACTCACTATCCACGATCGATGGATGATGCGATCCGGATCACGGAACAGGAAGCACATATCTCGCGTGATGGAAGGGAAATCCGTATTCCCCGATTTTTCAAGGAGATTATCGAACAGATTGCATTCGAAGCGCGCAAGAGCGAGTATGTGGATCAGAAATCGGGCGTGAGCGCACGGTTGACCATCGCTGCCATGGAGAATCTTGTCAGCAATGCCGAACGTCGCGCCATCCTGCGCGGGGAATCCGTGGCGATTCCGCGGATGTGCGATCTCCCCCATGTGCTCCCGGGTCTCACCGGAAAAATCGAACTGGTCTTTGAAGGTGAACAGGAAGGAAGCGTAAAAGTCGGGAAGGCGCTCGTCGGGAAAGCTGTGCGCGAGGTGTTCAAACAGTATTTCCCCGATCCTCTTCGCAAGCGCGTGCGCAAAACACCGGACAAGGACCCTGCGCGCCAGCACGAGGAAGTGAACGAGTTTACAGAGATTGTCGGCTGGTTCGAGGCCGGGAACAGAATTGAAGTGGGCGACGATATGCCTTCCGCAGAATACCGCCGCACTCTTGAACGGGTGAAGGGTCTGCGTGAGTTCGTCCGGCGACATATGCCGGACCTGAATCCGGAGTACGAAATGCCTGTGGTGATGGAGTTCGTGCTCGACGGGATGCACCAGAATTCCAGGATTGCCAAAGACGAAAAAGACCACACCACGGCCTATAAAGACATGGTGGGGAGTATCTTCTCGGTGCATAACAGCATGCGGGAGGAGGAGGAATAACGGCGATGCGATTCCGGTACAGTGTGTGGCGTCCTGAATCGGCCACGGACGAACAACGTCTCAAGCAACTGATCTCACTCTTCAACGCCCTCGCCACACATACCAGTGGCGATGTGGAAGAAGCCCTGCAATGGCTCAAACAGCTCGGGGAAGAATATGGCCTGTTCGACGAGGAGATGACCCTTGAGGATCTCATCAACAAACTCCGCGAGATGGGATTGATCGAGGACGCACCGACGGGAATCGAACTCACATCTACAGGGATACGGCGCATCCGGCAGGACGCCCTGAACGAAATTTTTAGCTCGCTGAAGAAAGACACCCTCGGATCCCACGAATCACCGTTTACCGGAAAGGGTGTAGACCGGCTCGGCGAAACACGGAAGTTCACATTCGGCGACCAGCCCACCAATATCGATCTGACGTCCACCCTCACCAACGCCTTCCGGCGCGACGGCATTGATGATTTTACCCTGAAAGAAGATGACTTCGAGGTCTACGAGACCGAACATCAGACCAGCTGCGCGACGGTGCTGATGATCGATATCAGCCACAGTATGATCCTCTACGGCGAGGACCGTATTACACCTGCCAAGCAGGTGGCTCTTGCGCTTTCCGAACTGATCATGACCCGGTTTCCAAAGGACTATCTCGCCCTCGTCAGTTTCGGGGACGACGCACAACTCTTGAGCGTGAACGAGCTGCCGTTTCTCACGGTCGGTCCATTTCACACAAACACGCGCGCGGGTTTGCAGCTGGCCCGCAATCTCCTCCGGCGGCGGGGGAATGTGAACAAACAGATTTTTATGGTGACGGATGGAAAGCCCTCCGCCATCACATTACCCTCAGGAAAAGTCTACAAGAACGCGTTCGGGTTGGATCCGCGGGTGGTCAACAAGACGCTGGATGAAGCCGTCGCGTGCAGGAGGGAGAGAATCCCCATCACCACCTTCATGGTCGCACGGGATCCCTATCTCATCAACTTTGTGGAAGAGCTGACGCAGGCAAACCAGGGCCGGGCATACTACTCCAACCTTGGCAACCTGGGCGAGATGGTGTTTGTGGATTACATCCGCAACAGAAGGAAAAAATTCGCAAGCTAGTTGCCCCGTGTGATGTTTTCCCCTCTTCCCCCCCCTCATCCAGTCGAGAGACCAGCGCCGCGGAACTTGAATATCAGAGGGAATTTCCGCAATTTACTGCCATGCTCCTCGTTATTCCTGCAGTCGACATAAAAGGCGGCCGCTCTGTCCAGATGGTGCAGGGCGTGGAAGGGTTTGCGTATTCCGACGATCCTGTTGAAATGGCACGCCTGTGCCGGCTCGAAAACGCCAAGGCGCTGCACGTAACGGATATCGACGGCGCGAGAGAAGGGCGTCTGATCAATATTGAAACCATCAAACGTATGGTAGAGCGTGTGGATATCCCCATTGCGCTCGGTGGCGGATTACGGACCGTCGATGAGGTCAAAAAGGCGTTTGACCTGGGTGTGTACCGCGTGAGGGTCGGGACGATGCTCATCGAGCATCCGGAGGAAGCAAAACAGCTGATCGACCTCTATGGGCCCAGCAAGGTCATCCTCGGTATCGACGCAATGGACGGCATTGTCGCGACGAACGGGTGGGTGGAATCGTCCGGATTGACAGCCATGACGGTGGCATTAAATGCCAGAGCGCTCGGATTCACACGGATGGTGTATACCGATATCCGTTTGGACGGCACGCTGCGCGGTGTAGATCTTCCCGCGCTGTGTTCGCTGGCGAAAAAGTCCGGACTGCGCATTACCGCATCCGGTGGTGTGGGTGGTCTTGAAGATCTGCTGAAGATCCAGGAGCTCGAGCCGTGCGGCGTGGATTCTGTGGTCATCGGCCGGGCATTGTATCAGAATAAATTCTCCTGCCAGGCGCTCTGGCGAATGTGCGAGGCACGCGATTACCCGTACACAGCAAAGGTCTGACATGAAAAAAGTAGCCATTCTTCTGGGCAGTACCTCCGATGAAGAGGTGATGAAAGGGTGCACCGAGTACCTGACAAAGTTTGGTATTCCGTACGACCTTAAGATTTCTTCGGCGCACAGGCAGCCGGAGGCAACCGCGGCATTTGTCAAGGATGCAGAGCGGAACGGATATGGGATCATCATTGCCGCCGCCGGGATGGCGGCACATCTGCCGGGGGTTGCTGCGGCATATACGACGCTGCCTGTGATCGGCGTCCCGCTTGCCGGATCTGAATTACGCGGTGTGGATGCATTGTATTCCATCGTACAAATGCCGGCTGGAATCCCCGTTGCGACAGTGGCCATTGGGTCCGCGGGGGCAAAAAACGCGGCGGTTCTGGCCGCGCAGATTCTTGCCCTTTCCGATTCCGCTCTTGGTGACAAGGTGCGCGAATTCCGCGCAAAAGGCGCAAAGTTCTGACATGAAACTGCTTCTTCTCGGCCACCTCTCACTTGATGTCCTGCATACCCCCGACGGCAATGAACACGAAGAAGGGGGAGGCCTCTTTCGCGCTCTCGCCACACTCTCCGCCGGAGCTGAAAAAAACGACAGGTTTTTCCCGGTTGCGAGCGTGGGAAAAAAGGAAGCACCTTCGATCCGCGAACGTCTTGCCGCACTCTCCGGGGTTGAAACCGATGGTATCTTTGTCAATGATACACCCGTCCATCGTGTTCATTACTACTTCCGCAATACTGAGGATTTTGTTGAGTGTGCGAAGGAGCTTGCCCCGCCGATTCCGTTTACCAGGATCCGGCCGCATCTGCATGTGGATGGAATCCTGATTAATATGATCTCGGGGGTTGATATCACGCTCGACACGCTCGATGAGATTCGTATGGCGGTCCGGGGCGAAACAATCCCGATCCATCTGGATTTCCATTCGCTTACGCTCGGCGTTAATGACCGGCACGAACGGTTCCGTCGGCCGCTTCCTGATTGGCGCCGGTGGGCGTTTATGATCGATACGATCCAGATGAATGAGGAAGAAGTGGCGGGGCTTTCAGAAGAGGTGATGACGGAACAGCAAAGGGTCGGCCACATGCTGACGCTGGGTGTAAAAGGTGTGATTGTGACCCGAGGCAGACGCGGAGCTTCCGTGTATGTCAACAAACTCAAAAAAGTGGTTCGGACAGACATCCCGGGCGCGGAAAACGGCAGCCCCGTGTCGCATGTCGGCAGGGGCGATGTGTTCGGCGCGGCATTCCTCTACCACTCTATAAGAAACCACGATCTTGTTGCTGCAGCACACTATGCTCACACGGTGGCTGCGGCCCCGGGAACAACGTAACCGCTCATGGAAATTGAACGTATTCTCGTCGTTGGCAGCAACGGGCTCCTCGGCCAGAAGGTGGCTGAACAACTCGTCCGGGGCTCGAACTACCACGTCACGCTGGTTTCGATCGAAGACAATCCTGTGCGGACCATTGCCGCGGCTCCCTATATCGCCGTGGATATGACCAACCGCAAGCAGGTGCGGGATGTTGCAGGCGCGGTGAATGCCGAAGTGATCATCAATTGCGCAGCAATGACCAACGTGGACGCATGCGAGACCGAACGGGAGATGGCATGGAAGGTCAACGTGGGAGGTGTCGAGCATCTGGTCGAGGCGGCGCGTAAAAACAACGCAATGATCCTTCATGTATCAAGTGATTATGTTTTTGATGGCAAAGCCGGACCGTACAGTGAGGACGATCGTCCGGAACCGCTGAGCTACTACGGGAAGTCCAAACTGGCCAGCGAGAATATTGTCCGGACTTCCGGGCTGCGGTACTTCATTGCACGGACGATGGTGCTGTACGGACATGCAGAAGGCGTCAAAGACAATTTTGCATTGTGGCTGATCAAGAGCCTTACGGATGGGAAGACCGTCCGGGTTGTGGACGATCAGATCGGTAATCCGACGCTGGTTGACGATCTTGCCTTTGGCATGGTGCGGGCGATGGAGCTCGGGAAAACGGGCCTGTATCACCTGGCCGGGCTCGACATCCAGAGCCGGTATGAATTTGCCACGATTCTTGCGCGTGTCTTCGGTCTGAATGGAAAATTGATCCATCCGATAAAAACTTCCCAACTCAAGCAACCGGCGGCACGCCCGCTCAACTCGGGATTGCTCACACTCAAGGCGGAGGTGGACCTCGGGTTTAAGGCATCATCGGCCGAGCAAGGGTTGACCGTTCTAAAAACACAGCTTGCCAGGGCCGCGCGGTGAACGTGTACTCTCGCACACCGGAAAGTATCATGTTATGCTCGATATAAAGATTCTTCGCGAACAATCAGACGTCGTCCGTGCCGGCGTCCGGAGGAAGGGTGAAGATCCCTCCCTTGTTGACAGGGCGCTGGAATGTGACCAGCAGCGGCGCCATCTCCTGCAGAAGGGGGAAACGCTAAAAAGCCGGAAAAACACCGCCTCCCAGCAGGTCGCTGCGATGAAAGCGAAAAAGGAAGATGCGGCAGCCGTGATTGCGGAAATGCGCGGCGTAGCGGATGAGATCAAAACGCTCGACGATGAGTTACGGGTCGCGGAAGAATCGTTACGATCGGTGATGCTCCAGATTCCGAATCTTCCCGATCCTTCGGTCCCTGATGGCACGAGTCCGGCTGACAACAAACCGATCTCGTTGTGGGGCGAACCGCCCGTGATCGACTTTGCTCCGAAGCCCCATTGGGATTTGATCAAGTCGCTGGGAATTGTGGATTTCGACCGGGGCACAAAGATCACCGGCGCCGGCTTTCCCGTGTATGTGGGAAAAGGCGCACGGCTTGAGCGTGCGCTTATCTCATTCTTCCTGGATTATGCGGTGAACGCGGGGTATACCGAACTCCTTCCTCCGCTTCTGGTCAATGAGGTCAGTGCCACCGGAACCGGGCAGCTGCCCGATAAAGAGGGACAGATGTACGTTACCCAGGCGGACCAGCTGTATCTTGTCCCGACGGCGGAAGTTCCCGTGACAAATTTCTATCGCGACGAAATAATCCCGGAAGAACATCTTCCGGTCCGTTTATGCGCATATACGCCCTGTTTTCGCCGTGAAGCTGGATCGTACGGCAAGGACGTTCGTGGTTTGAATCGGTTACACCAGTTTGATAAAGTAGAACTTGTGAACCTGGTGCACCCTTCGGCATCCGCCGGAGCGCTCGAAGTAATGCGCGCACATGCAGAAGAACTCCTGAGGAAACTTGGACTGCACTATCGTGTGTTACTAATGTGTGCAGCGGATCTGGGGTTTACCCAGACGAAGAAGTACGATCTGGAGGTCTGGTCTGTGGGGCAACAACGTTGGCTGGAGGTTTCCTCGGTGAGCAATTTTGAATCGTATCAGGCGCGCCGCCTGAATATCCGGTACCGTCCCGGCGGAGGCGGCAAGCCCGAAATCGTTCACACGCTGAACGGCTCGGCCCTTGCGCTCCCGCGTATCGTGGCGGCCCTCCTGGAAAACTGCCAGACCCCGGAAGGAAAGGTCGTTCTTCCCTCGGTTCTGCATCCGTACACCGGTTTTGGCGTGATAGGCTGAGCCGGTGAAATCGCTCCTCCGCCTTCTTCCATACCTCAGACGGTATCGAAAGCTTCTGCTCTGGGGAATTCTGGCTGTTGTGTTCAGCAACCTGTTTACCGTGGCACAGCCGCTCTTTATCGGACGGGCCATTGACGTGCTCAAGACCGGACTTGAAACCGGCCAGCTTGATTCGTCGGATCTGTTGATGTATGCACTTCTCGTTGTCGGGTTCTCTCTTATTTCCGGCTTTTTCTCGTTTTTGACGCGGCAGAGTATTATCGTTGTTTCCCGCCACATCGAGTACGACCTGCGGAACGATTTCCTTTCCCACATCCAGAAACTCTCCCTTTCATTCTTTCAGAAAACCCCCACCGGCGACCTGATGGCACACGCCACCAATGATATCAGCGCCGTGCGCAGCGTCCTGGGTCCGGGGATCATGTATCCCACGGATACCCTGATGACCTTCGTTATGGTGATAGGCATGATGCTGACGCTGGACTGGGAGCTGACGCTGCTGGGACTGGTCCCGCTGCCGTTTGTGTCGTTCGCCGTCTATCGACTCGGCAAGCTCGTACACAAGAAGTTCGAAGAGCGGCAGGAAAAGTACTCGGAACTGACAACGCGCGCCCAGGAGAACCTCTCGGGTATCCGGGTGGTGAAAGCATACGTGAGGGAACAGTATGAGACCGGACTCTTCCGGTCGCTGAGCCGGGAGTACCTGAAAAAAAATCTGGTCCTCGCGCGCGTCCAGTCTATCATGTGGCCGTTGATGTTTCTGCTTGTCGGGTTCTCTCTGATTCTCACGCTCTACTTCGGCGGCCTGAAGGTGATCAACGGTCAGATGAGTATCGGCATCCTGACGGCCTTTTTCGGATATCTGGTGATGCTCATCTGGCCCATGATTGCCTTCGGATGGGTGATCAATCTGCTCCAGCAGGGGTCCGCGTCGATGAACCGGCTGGGGAAGATCATGGATACCGAACCGGAGATCAGAGATACCGCAGCCACGGATCACAGCATCACGCACATCAACGGCAAAGTGGAATTCCGGCATGTGTCGTTCCGGCACGAGAACGCCCTTCGTAATACGCTGGAAGACGTCAGTCTCATACTCCCCGCCGGCTCCACGCTGGCCGTTGTCGGGTACACCGGTTCAGGAAAAAGTACGCTTGTCAATCTGCTCACCCGCCTGCTGGATGTCACGGGGGGGGAATTGTTTATTGATGATCGGGACATCCGCCGGATCCCCCTCTCGGTACTCCGTTCCCATATCGGGTATGTTCCGCAGGAGACATTTCTCTTTTCGGAAACGATCGCAGACAACATCCGGTATGGTGTTGATGCGAGTGATGAGCCGACCATCCGTGACGCCGCAGAGGTCGCCCAGCTCAGTAAAGACGTGGCAGACTTTCCGAAGCAATACGCCACGATGCTCGGCGAGCGCGGCATCACGCTGTCGGGTGGGCAGAAGCAGCGCACCAGTATAGCCCGGGCAGTCATGCGGCAACCGTCGATCCTGATTCTGGATGATGCCCTGTCGGCCGTGGATACCTACACCGAAGAGGAAATCCTCAAACGGCTCCGGGGTGTGATGAAGGGACGCACGAGTATCCTGATCAGTCACCGGATCTCCACGGTAAAAGATGCCGACATGATCGTCGTGCTGCATGAGGGCAGGATCGTCGAACGCGGCGTGCACGACACACTCGTCGCGGATGGCGGCATCTATGCCGAGCTGCACCGTAAACAATTGTTGGAAGAAGAGATCGAGCACCTCTGATGCAGGAAGACGAAGTCCTCGGCAAGGCATATGACAGCTCCCTGATGCGGCGTCTTCTGCACTACCTGAAGCCGTACCGGTGGCATGTGATAGCGGGCATCCTGCTCAGCGTAGCGGTGTCCGGCATGGAAGCCGTGCGCCCCTACTTCACCAAAATTGCGGTTGACGTGAACATCGCCCAGCGTGACCCCGAAGGCCTGCTGGTCACGACGCTCATCTTCTTTGCGATCATGGTGGTCCGCGGTTTTGTGCAGTACCTGAACACGTATCTGACACAATGGATAGGCCAGCAGACAATCTTCGACCTCCGGATGGAGGTCTTTGAACATCTCCAGCGGCTGGGACTGCGGTACTTCGACCGGAACCCCATCGGACGACTGATCACCCGGGTCACGAATGACATCGAAGTCCTGAATGACATGTTCTCTTCCGGTATTGTGATGGTGTTCAGCGATGTCTTCACCATCATCGGCATTCTCTATTTTATGTTTTCCATGAACTGGCAGCTGGCCTTGATCTCGCTCAGCGTGCTCCCTCTGCTCTTCTATGGTACGTTTCTCTTCCGGAAAAAAGCCCGGGGGGCATACCGGGAGGTTCGCCTTCACATTGCACGGATTAATGCCTTCATGCAGGAACATATCACCGGCATGCTGGTGGATCAGGTCTTCAACCGGGAGAAGAAGGCGTTCACACAGTTTGCAGACATCAACGCAAAGCACCGTGATGCCAACATCAAATCCATTTTCTACTATGCGCTGTTTTATCCCGGGGTCGAGCTCATCGGCGCCATTGCCATCGGACTCATTATCTGGTACGCGGGGGTGGATGCGCTGGATGGCATGGTGACGATCGGGACGGTGATGGCCTTCCTGCAGTTTAACGAGATGTTCTGGAGGCCCATACGGGATCTTTCGGAGAAATACAATATCATGCAGACTGCGATGGCCAGCTCGGAGCGGGTGTTCCGGCTTCTGGACGATCGTACGCTGATCCACGACCCGGAACATCCCCTTCCACTCCCGACCGTGCGGGGAGACATCGAGTTCAGGAACGTATGGTTTTCGTACGCACCTGTCGTCGACGGACAGGAACCGGAGTGGGTTCTCAAAAATGTATCGTTTCTCGATCAAGGCGGGCGAGAGCGTGGCCATCGTGGGCCATACCGGCGCGGGCAAGACCACGATTACCAGTTTGCTGAGCCGGTTTTACGATGTTCAACGCGGACAGATTCTTGTGGACGGTCTGGATATCCGGCAGGTGACGCAGGCCGACCTCCGCCGGCATATGGCTGTGGTGCTTCAGGATGTGTTCCTCTTTTCCGGGGACATCGCAGGGAATATCGGATTAGGGAACGACGTTATCCCGGATGACCGGATCCGTGCGGCCGCGCGGGTCGTCGGGGCTGACCGGTTCATCAAGGATCTGCCCGGGCAATACCATGCGGATGTAAAAGAGCGCGGAGCGACGCTGTCGGTCGGCCAGAAGCAGCTCATCTCGTTTGCCCGGGCGCTGGCGGTGCACCCCCGCATTCTCGTGCTGGATGAAGCGACCTCCAGCGTTGACACCGAAACAGAACTTCTCGTGCAGAGTGCCATAAAAAAACTTCTCCACGGACGGACCTCCATTGTGATCGCCCATCGTCTGTCCACTATTCAGTCGGCGAACAAGATCCTTGTGATGCATAAGAGCGAGCTCCGCGAGAGCGGTACACATCAGGAGCTTCTTGCCCTCGGGGGACTGTATTACCGGTTGTATCAATTGCAGTACAAGGATCAGGAACTTCCGGGGCGGTAGTACCTGTACGGCTCCATCCGGCCCGGCTCGATGCGCCGGGTTGCATGTCACCCCATGGATCGGTAGATTCCCACCAGTGTTTACATTCGGAAGGCAACCATGAACTCGCGAACTCCAATCCCCGTCAAGCTTATGACGCTCGAGCGTCATATCATCGAAGGCGAACGCAGTCATCCCGGGGCGACCGGTGAATTCTCCGGATTGCTGCACGGCATTTCCCTTGCTGCGAAGCTTGTGTGGCGGGAAGTGACAAAAGCCGGCCTCGTGAACATCCTGGGCAAGACCGACCGGATGAATATCAGCGGCGATGTGGTTAAAAAACTGGATGAATTTGCCGACCAGATTATCTACAAGGCGATGGATCATCTCGGCCATCTCTGCGTGATGGCGTCCGAAGAAAACGAGGACTTGCTGCACATTCCCGGACGACTATCCGAACGGAAAGTATGCACTACTCTACGATCCCCTGGATGGATCGGGAAACATCGACGCGAACGTCACCATTGGAACCATCTTCTCGATCTATCGCCGTGTTTCACCGTCCGGTCCGGGGACGATGGAAGATGTGCTTCAGCCCGGCCACAGGCAGGTTGCGGCGGGATATGTGTTGTTCGGCTCGAGCATGATGTTCGTCTACAGTACCGGTCACGGTGTACACGGATTCACGTTGGATCCAAGCGTAGGGGAGTTCCTTCTCTCCCATGAAAACATACGCATACCGGAGAAGGGAACGATCTATAGCACCAATGAAGGAAATGTCGGCCGCTGGTCGCCTGAGATGCAGCGTTACATCCGCTATCTTAAAGAGGAGGACGAAAAGACCGGCCGTCCCTACTCTGCTCGATATATCGGCTCACTTGTTGCGGACGTCCACCGTACGATGCTGTACGGAGGGATCTACTGTTACCCCGGCGATACAAAGAATCGCGACGGGAAACTCCGTCTGATGTACGAAAACAACCCGCTGGCTTTTATTGTGGAAGAGGCGGGCGGGGCCAGCACAAACGGGGTGATACGGACTCTGGATATTCAACCGACCAGTCTTCATGAACGATCCCCGCTGTTTATCGGCAGCCGGGAAGATGTGCGTGTTGTGCAGGAATTCTTGAAGGGTGGAAAAGCATAGGTCAGGGTCGGTGGGCTGTATCGAGGGGGTGTAAAACAGACACCCTGCTACAGGGGTCGAGTCCTGCAGCAGGGTGTCGGTATGTTTGAAAAGAATGTCGGGTGCTTAGTTCAGCTTTGCCAGCTTTTCACGGGCTTTTTCCACAAGCGGACTGGCCGGAAAATCAGACACAACCTTCTGGAAGGCCTCTTTCGCCGCGCTATTGTTCCCCATCGCAAGATAACAGTTTCCTGACATCAGCGTCGCATCGGCTTTTTTTCCAGAACGTTCAAGATTGTTGACACCCTGGAAGTTCTTCAGCGCTTCGCTATAGTTATGGAGCCCGTAATAGGACTCGCCGATCCAGTAGCGGCAATTATCGGCAAGACTTGCCTCAATGCCACTATCCAGCAACGCACGAAAATCGGCAATGGCTCCCTGATAGTCACGTGCCCGGAATTTTGCCAGCGCGCCATCATATCCTCCCGCAACGTCAACCGCTGTCTCGACAGGTGTCTCGACCTTCGGGGCGGCCATGGCCTCTACCAGCTTTGTCTCCAATTCGGCATTCCGCGCCGTAAGGTTTCTGTTCTCGGCTGAGACGGCTTGCAGTTGATCCTGCATGCGCCTGTTCTCGTTCTGGAGACTGTCGATGCGGTATTCCATCATTGCCGTGGGAGAAACCTCAGGGGCGCTTTCCCACTCTTCCATCGATTCCTCCGATGAACCACAGCCGAACATGGTCAGAGATAAGACCAGAATGGCGGCCGGCAAGAGACCGATCAAACCGCTAAACCTTTGTACGTTGCTCCTCATGGGGCTTCCTCCTTAAAGGATTATATGTCCGGTGTGGCGTAAATGTATTAAACAAGGGAGGCAATGTCAAGCAAACCGTTCGAAGGGGAGGATACGCAAAAATGTGTCGTTCTCGTCTTGTCAGGGAGGGAACCCGTACTCCGGCAACTTGTTATTCAGAGAGGCAATGGGTATATTTTTTGCATTGAGTGATTCGATGGCTGAGGAGGTTCGTGGTTATGAAGAATGCTTGTTTTGTATGGTTTTTGACGATTTTGCTTGTTCTGCCCGGCTGCTGGATGGGTTCACAGACAGATCCAGCGGAAACCCGCTCCAGATCGGCGGCCGCACCCAGGGCCGGTTCTGAAGAAGGAGAGCGGCGGGCTCTGCAGCACTTTGTGGATGGCTCGACGTTTGAAATGAAAGGCGAGCATGCCAAGGCAATTCTGGAATACCAGGATGCGCTCCGGTACGACCAGGATCCCGCGATCTATTTTGCGATCTCCCGGTGTTACTCTCAGCTCAGCAAACATTCACTTGCCATCGAGGCCGGGCGCGAGGCCGTTCGCCTGAGTCCGGAGGAGCTGACATACCGCCGGAATCTTGCCGATGTGTCTGCCGCAGCCTTCGATTTTGATGCCGCGGCGGAACAGTTTGAAGAGATTGTCAAGCGCGATTCTTCGCAGGTTGATGCCTGGTACAACTTGGCCCGCATCTACCAGATGCGTAAACCTCTCCGGGCGCTTGAGGTCTATGAGCGGATTGTGGTTCGGTTTGGACCCGAATGGGAAGTCTTGCTGCAGATCGCGGAAATCAACAACAAGATGGGAAAGATGGATCGCGCGGCCTGGGCGTTACGGCAGATGACCCAGCTCGATCCGAGCAACAAGGAACTCAAAAAGACACTGGCCCAGACGTATGTCCGTGCTTCTCAATTTGACTCCGCGCTTGCTGTGTATTCGGATTTGCGCGAGATTCATCCGGACGACCTTGCGATTCAGGCGGAGATTGCGGGCGTGTACCTCGCACGCGGCGATTACACCCGCGCGGCCCGGGAATTTGATACCGTGCTGGTGCGCGACTCTGTGGCTGTCGATGTGAAAGTCCATATCGGCGAGATGTATTTTGCGCAGATGAGCAGAGACTCCACGCTGGCACCGGTCACCCGATCAATCTTCCAGCGTATCGCCAGCGCACATCCCGACGACTGGCGCTCATTCTGGTTTCTCGGCGCGATCGGGAGTATCACGCGCGACGATTCGCTTACCGTGAACAGTTTTAAGCGCGTCACGGAGCTCGCGAGCTGGAACCCGGACGCCTGGGTGTACCTTTCTTCGGTTTTTCTCGGAAAGAACAATTTCACCGAAGTGGTTCGTATCCTGGAATCGGCAGTAAAAGTGCTCCCCGATGATTTCCGCGTAAATTTCTTCCTCGGCATCTCGTACAGCCGGCTCAATCGGAATACGGAAGCGGTCCGGGTTCTTGAACGAGCCCGGGAGCTGAATCCCAAGGACGTTGATGCGGTCGCGCAACTTGCCCTTGTGTATGATACCATGAAGCGGTTTGATGACTCGGACGGACTGTACGAGGAAGCCCTCCGGCTGGATCCGGCGAATCATCTTGTGCTGAACAACTATGCCTACAGTCTGGCCGAACGCGGCTTCCGCCTGGAACGTGCTCTCGAAATGTCCCGGAAAGCGGTCGAGGCGGAGCCCGAGAATGCTTCATATCTTGATACGATAGGCTGGATCTATTTCCGCCTCGGACGGTATCACGAGGCGGAATCGTACGTCAAACAGGCGATCAGCAAGGGTGAAGCGAATGCCGTGGTGTATGAACACCTTGGCGACATCTACCTGAGTCTCGACCAGAAAGACCTTGCGATCGAACACTGGAACATGGCACTCAAGCTTGACGAGAACAATACCGCCCTGCGCGACAAGATCGCACGCGGCACCCAATGAGAGCCTTGCTCCGGACAGGCATTCTTATTGTCTCCGGTACCATCCTTGCCGGATGTGCGTCAACCAGGCCGGACCTGCCACTGGATACGAACCTGGTGTCCGCACCGGAACTGATCCGCCGTGTATCAGAAAACACCGCGGGCATTGTAACGCTCACTGGCTCGGGAAGCGTAAGTTTCGAGAGTCCGGAACTTGCCGGATCAGTCTTTTTTACCGTGACGATGCGCAAACCGGATTCCATGCTGATCCGGTTCGAAGGACCGTTCGGATTGGATGCCGGTTTCCTCTTCCTCAGCCGGGCGCGATACGTGATGTATAATAGAATGGAAAACAGGGTGATCTCAGGAGTGCCCTCGGATGCGGGAATCCGGTGGGGAATTCCGCTGGATCTGACGGTGGATCAGATTCTTGACGCGTTCACCGGCACCTTCACGTTTCCCCATACCATGCCGCCCGCGCAGTACGTGATTGACGGCGACCACTTCCGGCTGACGTACAACCACTCCTCCGGCGCGGAGTCTTTCTGGGTTGATCCGGCCACATCACTGGTGACCCGGTACGAAAAGTCGGGAACACCGTTCGGAGTCGTGGCGGAAACGTCGCTCCCCGAAAAACAGGAAAACCACCGCATACCGCGTCAGATTACGCTGGTATTTCCCGAATCGGGCCGGCGGTTGTCCGTGTATTATTCCTCCCTCACCGTGAATCCCGGGCATGTCTCGTTTGCCCATGGTATTCCCCGTTCCGCAACATCACCATAGATGCGGACACCGATGAAGGTACTGACCCTTTTCTGGTTTCTGATTCTGGTTCTCCTTGTCGCGGCAGGCCAGCCGCTGTATGCCCAGGGGGAGCTCGAGAAGCATCAGGATGAGCTCGAGTCCCTCCGCACACGGATCCGCGAACTGGAGGCGCGCAGCAAGGAACAGCAGAAGAATGAAACGGAAACCCTTGAGCTGCTCGACACCTACGATCATAAAGCGACGCTTCTGCGCAAGCTCATCAGCCGCCTTAAAGCAGATGAGCGCCGTTTGCAGTCCCGCATAGACACCACGCGCCGCAGCACACGATCGTTGGAAGCCCAGCTCACATTTCTGAAAGATCACTTTGCCAGGTATGTGAGATCTGTCTACAAAGCCGGCCGGAGCCATGACGCCGAACTGCTTTTTGCTTCTTCATCCCTCGAGCAGTTTGTTGCGCGGAACGAATACCTCAGGCGTTTTAGTGAACAGCGTGTAAAGGACGCGCAGCGAATCCGGGCGAAACAGAAGGAGTATGAAGAAGTGCAGGCCCGCGCGGAAAAGGAGCTGAGCGAAGAACGCCGACTCCTCGCTGAAAAAGGCGCCGAAGAGGACCGGCTGGTTTCTCTTACGGCCGACCGCCGCGAGACACTTCTGCGGATTCGCAAAGACCAGAACCTGATCGCCCGGCAGATCCAGCGCCAGATGAAAGCCGCCCGCGAGATGGAACAATTGATAGCACGGCTTGTAGAATCCGAACGTGTGCGCAAAGAGCACGCGGCGGTGGACCGAAAGCTGCCGCGGACTCCCGAAGTGCCGCGCACAACCGGCCCGTTCGAACTCAAAAGAGGAAAACTCCCCTGGCCTGTGACAGAAGGGAGTATCGTTGCCCGCTTCGGTCCTCAGCGCCATCCGACACTGCGCACGGTGACGCAAAACACGGGTGTTGATATCGCTGTCCGTTCGGGCTCTCCCGTCACCGCCGTCGCATCCGGCGAAGTGGCCACCATCTGGTGGCTTCCCTCGTACGGCAACCTGATTATCCTGAATCATCAGGACGGATACCGGACGGTCTATACGCACCTTGCCGAAATCAACGTCGCGGAAGGGCAGACCATTGCTGAAGGGGAGATGTTAGGAGCCAGTGGTGATGCGCTGGACGGGCCCCGCCTGCATTTTGAAGTCTGGAAAGACCGCGAAAAACAGAATCCGGAACAATGGCTCACGCGACAATAACACGACGCACCATCCTGACTGTCGCCACCACAGCAGCTGTGGCTCTGCTCCTGGTGATCTTCCTCCGGACACCTATGGCGGTGCTGGAAGACGAGGTGACTACCCTCCGATACCTGGTGCGCGGCGACCGCACTGCCGACACCAATATTGTGCTTGTGTACATTGATGAAGCCTCGGTGAAAGTGACGGGCTGGCCGGTACGGCGTAACTTCCACGCCCTGATGCTGAAGGCCCTCACCGATCTGCGCGTCAGGGCCGTGGGCTGGGAACTCCTGCTCGAAGATCAACGCGTGGAATACCCGGAGTATGACGATCTGCTTGCATCGGTACTGTCCACCTCATCACCCGTCGTGCTTACCTGCTATTTCGACTCGCTCGGGACTTCCCCGCCGCACCCGGATACAATCCTTGATTCCCTTCCCGTGCCATCGTATCCGGCAGTTGTGGCCCCTGTGATGCATGGGCACCGATTACATCTTCCCCTTGGCCAGTTTCGAGCGAATGCGGCAGGTATGGGACATGTGAACTTTACAGCAACGGGCCGGATTCCGGCGTTTGTGGGCTGGGAGGGCGCTGCAGTGCCGTCGTTCGGAACCGAGCTGGCGCGTGTCAGTGCGGATGTCGCGCGCGCTGGCGTACACTTCGACGGCAGGCGCGTAACTATGCGCCATGGTACGGCGTTCACAGCGTTTGAGACAAACGAAGAAGGCGAGGTGACGCTTTGTTATGCCGGACCCCTTTCCTCGTTCACGGCCATCTCTTTTCTTGAAGTTCTGCGCGCGTATGACATGGAGCGAACCGGCCTCCCCGCTCCACTTCCCGTATTGCGCCTGCGTGACAAGATTGTCCTGGTTGGGGTTGTGGCTGAAGGGCGCGGAGTCTTCTATGATACACCCGTGGATCCCCGTTTGCCCTCCCTCGGACTCCATGCAACATTCCTGGACAATGCACTGCACTCCGGATTCCTGAACCCGGTGAGCAACTGGATCGTTCTGTTGGCATCGGGTCTTCTTGCGTTTCTCTGCGCTGTGGCAGTGCTGCTCCTGCCTGCACCCCGTGACAAGGTGGTTCCTCTTCTTCTGATGGCTGGTGCTGTGGCACTGTCGTTCGCGCTCTTTGCCTGGTTCAGCATCATCCTCCCGGTGCTTCCGTTTCTTGTGGTGGGCGGTGCCGCATCGCTCTCGGGTCTGCTCGCCCGACATCGAATAGTCCGCGGTCAGGTGGATACCCTTGCTGCGGAAAAAGATGCCGTACTGGCCGATCTCCGTGACAGGGAAGCCAGACTCGACATGCTGGAACGTGAGCTTCTTGATTACCGGCAGGTACGGAGTGCCGACCGCACGCAGGAATTGCTTGAAGAGATCAGAAAACACAAAGCGGAAATCCGATCCCTTTCATCCCGGGCCGACGACATGGTGGAATTTGCGCATCACCAGGCGGCTGACGAACGCGCGGAGTTTGAAGGAATGGTGTTTGCGAAGCACGGACCGATGAGTTCCGTTGTGGATTTTGTGGCGAAGGTGGCGTCGAGCAATGCGCCCGTGCTGATCCTCGGGGAAAGCGGAACAGGAAAAGAACTTGTTGCCCGTGCGATGCACCGCCGCAGCGCACGATCGACCAAACCCTTTATTGCCGTAAACTGCGGCGCTCTGTCAGAGAGTCTTCTGGAGAGCGAGCTGTTCGGACACGAGAAGGGATCCTTCACGGGAGCTGTCAAAGACAAAATGGGGCGTTTTGAACTCGCCGACGGCGGGACAATCTTCCTGGACGAAATTGGAGAAGTATCCGACGGTTTTCAGGTGAAATTGCTGCGCGTGCTGCAGGAGGGGGAGGTGGAGCGTGTAGGCGGGACCCGCACACTCAGCCTCGATGTGCGTGTTGTAGCAGCGACGAACAAGAATCTGCGCGAACTCGTAAAGGCGAAGAAATTCCGTGAAGACCTCTATTATCGCCTGAACGTCCTGACGGTATCTTTAACCCCTTTGAAAGAACGCCAGGATGACATTCCCCTCCTTCTTGCACACTTCCTTGCGCGCGAGGGAGAAGGCCTGCGCGTTTCGAAAAATGTGATGGAGGCCCTGCGGGAGCACCCCTGGCCGGGAAACGTCCGTGAGCTCGAGAGTGTCATCCGACGGGGGAGTGTGCTGGCGAAGGCGGAACGGCGGGATCTGATTCATCTCCAAGACCTGCCGCCAGAAGTTGCCGAGGCGGTAAAAGGAAAAGTTCCGGTGCAGGAACAGATTCTGGACACGATGAGGGAGTATGGCTTCTCACGCAGCGCAGTATCGGAAACCGCCGCCGGACTGGGTGGTCTCAACCGCGGGACGGTTGCAGAATATCTCCGGGGGGAGTTCCTGAAAGCGTTTGCCGAACATCAGTTTGACCTTGAAAAGGCGGTATTGCACATTTCACTCTCATCAGATCCTGCTGTGAACGAACGGGTCCGCAAACGATATGTTGATTACCTCCGGAACATAGCCGAGGGTATGGAAACGTCACGCCCCTGGGAGGATGTCCGGGGCAGCTTGAAACCCAAAACAAAAAATCTTCCTCAACGGTATCATCTCTTCCTGGAACAGGTTGCAGAGGCATTTTTCCGCAGGCTCTGGAGTCTACCCCCGACTGCCTGAACCTGTCCACTCCCGCACTTCTATCTGCGGTTCCCGCACTTCCCGCAATCTTAATTATTCCTGGCCTCCCGCACAAATCCCGTTAAGTGGTTGTTCTATAGGCGGTTAACCAGTCTTTCCTCTGACCCCCAAGATCTGGCACAGCGATTGAATTACTTTTGGCAGAACAAACGAAGGAAACGGAAATGTCCGACAATAGCGTAATCACAAACCACACAAACCGTAGGGAGGGTAGGATGAAAGCATCATTTGTGAAACTGCTGTCAGTCTTCATGCTGACCGGTCTGTTTATCGCAGGATGTAACAAAGACTCGGGGCCCGAAGAGGTTGCACCGATCGGCGTAACGAATGAAGAACAGGCGATGAAGTACTTTGCCCTGAACGACGAGTTTGTTGCGAATGATGAAGAGACCTTCACGGACAAGACCATTGAACCGTTTGACTACGGTACGTTCGGCAAGGTTGAGGCAGGTATAACACCATTACGCTGGGGCCGGCTCGTGTCGAGTGTCACCCGCACGGCAACCACCACCATTCAACCCGGCGATACCATCGCCGTCACGCTTGTCGAGAAGAACATCATGGGAACACTGAAAATCCGGGCAATCGCACAGAACGGTGATACGGTGACCATAGACAAGCCGTTTAACGACAAATCCACGCGTAATGTTATCTTCAAGCGTGTCAATCGTAACACCGACAGATACTGGCTGAATTGGGTTCCAGTGGCGACGTCACTTGTTGAGGGTGGAACAGTAGCTCCGAACAATCAGATTGAGATTACCAAGGTCGTGTTCTACCTGGCGAACAATGATACGATCACAATTACGGACCCCAACGCATATTATCTGCGTTATCGCTGGCTCAAGCTGTTCAACGGCGGACGGAACGACGTTCCCGAGCTTGCCTCCGGACAGGCGTTAAAACTCGAGGTAACGCTGGTGTCAGCGTCGGCGGATACTGATTTTGTCGCGCTGCGCTACGGCATGGGCTCTTCACACCGGAAACGTGTCCGGCTGGCCATGACATCCGAGCTGAACAATGGAAACGGAACGTATACCAGGGTGTTCGAAATCGCGCGAACAGCCCCACAATATGTCCACTTCCATCGCGGCTTTTTCCATCTGGGCATCGATGCAATAACGCGTACAACGTTGCTTGATGATGTTGCACCGTACAGTGTGAGCTGGTGGGGGATCCCGTACCGGGTGTTTTAAGCAGTGTTCTGTGGGAGCGCCAGGCCCCTCATTCCAGATGTCGGAGTGGGGGGCTGGTGTGTTCCAGAGCATGTGGCATTTCAAGGGAAGATTCTCCTATATTGTTCAGTACACGGGCTTGACAAGATTGAGGCAACGTATGAAACAGACTTTCTTAATCCTCTTGTATGCGACTCTGCTGGTCGCCGGTTGTCGCCAGCCATCCGATATTGAGCTGGTGCCTGACGAGGACGCCTCGAATCTTGAAGTATTCCCTGTGGCGTTGCCCGATACGAACATCGTCACCAGCTCAATTGACTCGACCGGCGTTCTGCCGGAGGATCAGGTGCGGTATGCGGGGACGTTTGTCATCAACTCCGTGACCTGGGATGCAGGCGGAGTGCCCAGAACCCTCGCGTATTCGAGAGTGTTCTTTGCGGATAGCGTGGTGCGCGTTCTCGGGCGCCATGTCGGATTTATGGGTCAGGATGTCGGGACGGTGACGCTCAACAATGCGATCATGTTTAAACTCCCCCACCGGATATCTGTGGGCAATATCATCGGGCGTGACACCTCGGTCGTTCGCGGCGTCGAGTACCTCGCCGATCTCACCAGCTCGTACCGGTCCGACTGGCAATACTCCTGGGTGGTGATTTCCCGTCTTGTGCCGGTGCTCACGGTGACGGCGGAAACCCCTGAGAATCTGACCGTTGTGTTACCCCGTGGTGGAACCATCCATCCGAGGAAAGATGACCTTCCGGTGCGCTGGGTGGGTGGTAAAGGAAAGATGTCCATCATTGTAAGCGTGTATGATCCATTTCAGAAGAAGGCTAAACCGCTTCTCGAGCTCCGTGCGCGGGCGAACAACGGCAGAGGTGTGATTCCGGCTAAACTGCTGACACAACTGCCCACCGGCACCACCTTTGTCCTGACGTTCGTGCTGGCGAACAGGAAAGAGATCCAGATATCCGACCCTCTGTCGGGGAAGATTCTGACGCAGGCAGCGTCCGTGTACAGCAGCTTCATCGAGCTCCGATAGAGATGCCGGTGCGCAGGGTCGGAATATTTCTTATAGGTGTATGCATGATGGGCTCACCGCTCAATGCACAATCATTTACCGATGCCCGGTCGCTCGCGCTCGGGGGGGCGATTGCTGCAATTCGCGACACGCGTGATTTTTCATCAAATCCGGCAGGACTCGTGCAGATGCGTGATTGGGACCTGAGCCTGTCAACGTACACCGAACCTTCAAACAGCCGGAGCGGTTTTGTGTTTCAGGGGCTTGCGCTGGGAAAACGGTTTTTTGACCGCGAAGCTGCGGCGTTCAGGTATACGCCTGGCTCCAGCCTCACCTTCGTTATTCCATCGGTTCTTTCCTTCGGCGAGTCGAACCTCCCTGAGTCGGCTGACAGAGAGATCGAATATCGTGAACCGTATGCTCTTGGCCTCGCGCACAGATTCTCGGATCACTTTTCAGCGGGAGTGGGATTCCGGAATCGCCAGGAACGCGTTGTGGATACGCGGTATCAGATTATTATCCGCGACACCATTTCGTATCCGGCTGCGACCCAGGAAACCTTCAGCCGCTCCACATGGCTCGCCGATCTGGCCCTGCAGTGGAACCCTTCGGAACAGTGGGGACTGTCGGTGATCGGTCGGAATATGTTCCGTTTCTCTTCGGGAGACGCCGAGGAGGTGCTTGAAGAATATCGCCTCCCTGCGGCAGCGTATATCGAGGGAGGGATACGATATACGCCGGTACGCGCTGTTCACCTGTTGGCCTCAGCGAGCTCTGTCGGCATGGGCGCACTCGGTGCCGAGTGGTCGCCGGGTTCCGGTTTTTCGTTCCGTGGAAGCGTGCTGGCGAACAGGGCTGAGAGCCGGCTGATCAATGCCGCTGCCATTGGTGTCGGGTGGTCCTATGAGTTCTTTGCGGTGGATGCCGCCTATCTCCGTTTCCTGAGTGCGGAAAACCACGGTGGCAGCACCGCCGCTACGATGTTCTCCGCCGATGACATCGTCAATCTTACAGTGAATCCGTACAGCCGGTCCCGGATTGCGCTTTCGGCCAAGGCGATGTTCGGTCATGTACGCTCGAGCCTTGCGCGGATCGAAGGTGTCACGTTGTTCAGCGGTGTGTATCCAGCGTCCCATGAAATCTTTGCGTACAAACCGCTCGGGATGGTCAAGGTGCGCAACATTTCTTCACAACCCATTCACGCCAGGGCGAGCTTTTTTGTCGAGCGTCTCATGGACGCGCCTACAGAATCAGAACCGGTGTATCTTGTTCCGGGTGGCGAAGCGGAGATTCCACTGACGGCAATTTTTAACGAACAGATACAACGGATGGCCGGTCAGACCGTCAAAGAGGGAAACGTATTTGTTAATGCCACGCCGGCTGAACAGTATGATGACAAGGTCCAGACGCGGGTTCTTTTTCACGGAAAGAATGCATGGGATGGTGATGTGCATTCCCTGCGGTATTTCGTGACGCCGGATGATCCGCTGGTGCTGAAATATTCCCGCGACGTGCTTCTGGAGCAGCGTGATAGTCTCGCGGGTGTGAATGGAATGCTGGAACAATTCACAAAGGCCCGGCTGCTGATCGCCTCCTTTGCCGGCAAGCTCCAGTATGTCAATGATCCCCGCCTCACTGCTGATTTTGTTCAATACCCGGGCGAGACGCTCACCCTTCGTGGCGGAGATTGTGATGATATGACTGTCTGCTTTTCGGCGCTGTTAAACAGTATTGGTATCGCGACGGCATTCGTGGATGTTATTCCTCCCGGCAGACCGGACCAGGCCCACATCTATCTGCTTTTTGATACCGGCGTGGAACCCCGTTTCGGCTCGGCGCTCGCAGGGAATCCCAAGCGTGTTGTAAGCCGGCGGAATCCGCGGGGAAAGGAAACACTCTGGATTCCTATTGAAACAACCATAATCGCTCAGGGGTTTGATCAGGCCTGGACCGGCGGGGCGCAGCGGTACTTTGACGATGTGGAGATCGGACTTGGACTCGCGCACGGCTGGGTGCGGGTCGTGGATGTGCATTGAAGGAGGTTACTATGAGAATACTCTGGGGATTAGTTCTGTGCTGCTGTGTTGCGACACTCGCCATGGCGGGCTCAATTGTCGTTCAGAAGGCAAGCGGTGAGGTCAGCGTCCGGCACGGTGTCACCGAAGGCTGGACGACCGTGGCCGTGGGTGATGTGTTACGCCCGAATGACACCATGCGGACGGGAAAAGACGGAAACACGGTGCTCGTGCTTCAGGGTGTAACGGGGAATCCGGTTAAACGCCTGACCCTTCCGCCCCTGGTCATTGTCGATATGTCGGATATCCGCGAGCTCACACAGGAAGAGCTGATGCTGAAACTGACCATGGAGAAAGTCCGTTCTTCACCCCAACCGACAACACAGGAGAAGCTTCACATCTCCAACGCGGCCGTGGTGCACGGAACCGATGCCGGAAGCAAAGGAACTTATTCGGAGAACGACCCTCAGGTCGGACAGTTCCTGCTGAACGGAACAAAAGTGCTTTTTGCAAATGGGTTCTATGCAACGGGAGTCTTACGGGTGATGGAAGTGTTCCGGTTGTTTCCTTCGCTGGCAGGAGGATTTGACCATCGTTTGCTTCTGGCGGAAGCAATGGAAAAGGCCAATCTGAAGGGAGAGGCCATTGCGGAATACGGAGCGATGACACGGCTCGAGGGCCTCACGCCGGCGCAACAGGCATCACTGCAGAACCGCATCGCAGCCCTGAGGAAATAGGGCGCATGAGAGACCGGGCATGCTCCAGAGCCCCATGGTGTGTTCTGCACTGCTTGCGTGCCTGTTGACAGCTTCTCTGCCGACCGTATCGCAGATTCTTGCCATTTCACCGCGTCCCTCAGATGCCGCCGATGGTGATTCATTTGGCGCGCTGGTTGTATCCCTGCCTCGCGCGCAACGCGAGGAATCTGTTTTTCAGGAGGTGATGAAGGGGAACATCCCGCAGTTTCTCCGAAGGTTGGTTCCGATCACATCGCGGACGTCCATTGGCGGAACCGAACACACGCTGGTGTGGCATGTACTTCCTGACTATCTCGCCATCGGGTCAGACGATAACTACATCCTGATGCCGATGACGCCGGTGCTCGCACAACGGCTGGCCGACACCCTCCGCTGTACTCTCCCGACGCGGAACATGGTTGATACGATCTACAAGCACGCAAGGGTAAAACTCGCCCCTCAGCCGATCCCACCCGGTGAAGCGATGACAACGCTCCGCGTATTCACGCAACACAACGATAGCATCCGTATCCGCCGTACGGCGTTGCTGAAACAGCATCCTCTTGGCGAGCTGGTGGGCGGCCACAAAAAGGACGTCATCATCTCCAACGCCATCGTCTCAGGTGTACGGCCCGCTGCCCCGAAACCGGTCGTGATTTATGGGTGGCATCAGCTTGATGGTGTTCCCATTCAGCCGCTGTACAACGGTCACGGTGAAACGTACGCGGATTACAGCCACGGGATTCGACTCGTGCAGGACACCATGATGCTGGATGGAGTACCGGTGACGGCTGCGTCCATTCTCACCGATCAGACACTCTGGCCGTTGTTGAGTGACGAGGGGCAGATTCTGCTTCCCCGGTACGGACCCTGAGGCCGCGGGGATCTGTGGTTGAGCCGGTACGGACGGGGTCTGTCTCTATCGTATCAACCGCTTGTACTTGATCCGGTGGGGTCTGTCGGCCTCGATGCCCAGACGTTTCTTGCGGTCCGCTTCGTATTCCGTATAGTTCCCATCGTACCAGTTCACCTTGCTCTCTCCCTCAAAAGCAAGGATGTGCGTGGCAATCCGATCCAGGAACCAGCGGTCGTGGGATATCACCACCGCACAGCCGGCAAAATTCAGCAGTGCTTCTTCCAGCGCGCGCAGCGTGTGCACATCCAGATCATTGGTCGGCTCATCAAGGAGCAGTACGTTCGCCCCTTCTTTCAGCATCTTTGCCAGGTGCACCCGGTTTCGTTCGCCTCCGGAGAGCGCCACAGTTTTCTTCTGCTGATCCGTCCCGCTGAAATTAAAACGGGCAACATAGGCGCGCGAGTTCACCTCCCGGTTCCCGAACATAAACAGATCCTGGCCGCCTGAAATTTCCGCCCAGATCGTTTTCTCGGGATCCAGCGGGCGGTTCTGATCGACATATCCGAGCTTTACCGTATCGCCGGTCTTGAAGGATCCCGCATCAGGGAGAATCTCGCCGGTTATCAATTTGAACAGAGTTGTTTTTCCGGCACCGTTCGGACCGATCACGCCGATGATCCCTCCGGGCGGGAGTTGAAAGGTCAGATCTTCGAACAGCACATTTTCGCCGTAGGCTTTTGACACTCCCTGTGCCTCGATGACCACGGTGCCGAGACGCGGGCCAGGCGGGATGAAGATCTCCATCTCCTCATTACGTTTCTGGCTTTCTTCTCCCAGCATTTTCTCATACGCCGAAATGCGCGCCTTACTCTTGGCATGCCGTCCGCGGGGATTCAGGCGAATCCATTCAAGTTCCTGTTCCAGAGTTTTTTGCCGTTTTGACTCATGTTTTTCCTCGACGGCCAGCCGGGCCCTTTTCTGTTCAAGCCAGGATGAGTAGTTCCCCTGGAAGGGAATACCCTCACCGCGGTCCAGTTCGAGTATCCATCCCGCCACATTATCCAGGAAATATCGATCATGTGTGACCGCCAGAACGGTGCCCGGATATTGTGAAAGAAAGTGTTCAAGCCATGCGACGGATTCGGCATCCAGGTGGTTTGTCGGTTCGTCCAGGAGCAGCACATCCGGATTCTGAAGGAGGAGGCGGCAGAGTGCGACACGGCGGCGCTCACCGCCGGAGAGTACGTTCACCGGCGTATCTCCCGGGGGACAGCGAAGGGCATCCATCGCCTGTTCCAGACGGCTTTCGAGGTCCCACGCATTGGCGTGGTCGATCTTCTCCTGCAACGCCGCCTGTTTCTCGAGCAGAACGTCAAAGTCAGCGTCAGGATCGGAAAGCTGATTGCTGACGTCTTCATACTGTCTGAGCATCTGTGCTGTTTCCGCCACTCCCTCTTCCACGATTTCTTTTACTGTCCTGGACTGGTCCAGTTCCGGTTCCTGTGAGAGATACCCGAAGGTGATACCCTTCTGTGAAGAGATCTCGCCGAGGTAGTCTGTATCGATCCCCGCGATGATGCGGAGCAGACTGCTCTTGCCTGCGCCGTTGAGGCCCAGGACGCCGATCTTGGCGCCATAGAAAAAAGAAAGATAGATGTCTTTGAGTACCTGGCGGTTGGGAGGATATACTTTGCCCACGCCCACCATGGAAAAAATGATCTTGTTATCGCTCATGCGTAATAGTCATCACTGGTTGGAGGTTTTTGAGAATTTGATCGCCGGGATAATACACCCGCTCAAGGAAGAGCCCGGAAGGGGGAGCCGTATGACGTGCGGGTTCGGAAGAGTGTTGCGTAAGCAAAGAGGCCACGGCTTCTTTTGTCATTGAACCCCTCCCCACTTCCGCTACAATGCCGACGACTCTCCGAACCATCTTCCAGACAAAATGGGAACCCCGCATGCGGACAAGGATAAGGTCTCCTGCATCGGCAATGTGGAGTTCTTCCACCTGGACCTTTGTGGACTTTTCGTCGGGGTCGTCTTCTGTGAACGAGCGGAAATCGTGCATGCCGGAAAAGAGCGCGGCAGTGTCCTGCATTCGTTTGAGGTTCAGCGGGTCTTTCACCCACCAGACATACCGTTTGCCCAGGGCGGTGCGTCTCCGGGAGATCTGATAGAGATAGCTGCGCGACACCGCATGGTGCCGGGCATGAAAACGGGGGTCGGCCTTGCGGATATCCAGGATGGTGATGTCTGCGGGGAGGGCATCATTCAATTTCATCCGCAGAATCTCCGGAGCCAGCATCGTAGAGATCTCAAGATGGGCTGTCTGGCCGAGTGCGTGAACACCTGCATCCGTGCGGCCGGAGCCCTGAAACTCGAACGTAGCTGTGCTGCAGACATCGTGGATCGCACGCTGAATTTCGCCGGCTACAGTCCGGGCATTCTTCTGGGGCTGCCACCCGCGGTAGCGGGTCCCCTCATATTCGATCAGGAATTTGAATCGGGCCATGGAAAACGAAAGGGGATCATGGCACGCATGATCCCCTCAACACTAGTGGAGATACGGTGGTTAACGTTTTTTCTTTGACACTTTTGCCATCAGGTCGTCTGCGGCTGTTGTATGTCCGGCGAGCGCGTCCTTTGCCGCTGTCATGGCATCGGCGAACTGTGTCTGCATTGCGCCGAGGGCATCCTTGTTGACGGTGAGGCCTGCCACGACATCCTCATGCTTCCCCTCGGGGTCGTAGGGTTTAAATCCGGCCATCCAGTTTTCCATCGCGGCTTTCGCCGCGGCGATCTTCGCCTGAGCGGCAACAAGGTCCGCACCCGTGTGCCCTGTGACCAGTTTGGGATATTTGGCAACAAGTTCGTCATGTCTGGCGGTTGCGGCGGTGATCTGGGCCGTCAGTTCATCCAGACCGGACATGGATTTCATCAGCTCATCGTGTTTGGCCATGACCTCTGCATTGATGGCGGTCTCAACCTTCTTCATTTCCTCTGATTTCCCGCATCCGGCGAGGAGGATGGCCACAACAATGACCAATGACAGTGCGAGCAGCACGTGTTTCATAAGACCTCCGCTAAGTGAGAAAACCGTGATTGGTGTGTCGGGATGCAACATAATATAGGAGATTTTAAGGGTTTGTCAAGGCATCTGGGGTTCTTGCATTTCGTGCGGAATATTCGCACTGTTTTCTGCACCTGTCACTTTCGTTCACAACTGTTCTTGACATACTTCGCCATGAACCGACGCTCTGCGGTTGCCGGCATCCTTGATGCCACCCTCCCCGGTCCCGAAGATCCACCTCCGGATCCATCCACAAACTCTTTTGCGAACACCACACTTCCCGCTGTGCCCCATTCGGGCGCCGGTCTCGAACCGTACACGGGCTTCTGGGGTGCTGTGCAGGTGTCTCATCTGTTACGACGAACAACGTTCGGTCCGGCGCCGGGAGATGTGCTTGCGTTGCGGACAATGAGCATGCAGCAAGGAGTTGATCTCCTTCTCTCGGCGCAGCCCGAAGCGTCCATGCCGTTGACCACGGACACGCGTGACCTCGTTCCTGTGGGGGAGACCTGGGCGTATGCACTCTACAAGGATCCTGCCTCCACATTCACTCCCACCAGTATTCGCACATCGTCCCTCAAGTCATGGTGGATGGGACTCCTGCTCACACAACCGGTATCCATCCGGGAAAAAATGGTCCTCTTCTGGCACAACCATTTTGTCACGGAACGGGATGTCGTGGGTGATCCGCGGTTTACCTGGCGCTATCTGTCGTTGTTGCGGAGCAATGCCCTGGGCAATTGGAAGGACCTTACACGTCTGATGACGACGGACGGCGCGATGCTGCGGTATCTGAACGGCAACACCAGCACAAAAACCAGTCCGAACGAAAACTACAGCCGCGAACTCCAGGAGCTTTTTTCGATTGGCAAAGGGCCTGAAGCGGCTCCGGGTGATTATACGTTTTATACCGAAACGGACGTCAAGGCCGCTGCGCGTGTCCTTACGGGATGGCAGGACGATGCGACCGTGCTCACTACTCCGGGATCGTCGCCCTGGAAATTCACATCAAGCCGGCACGACACAACGGACAAACAATTTTCGCACCGGTACGGGAACAGGGTGATACCGGGAGGAACCGACGGACTGCGCGAGCTCAACGACCTCCTGGACATGATCTTTGCGCAGGAGGCGACGGCAAAACATCTTTGCCGAAAGCTGTACCGCTGGTTTGTGTACTATGTGATTGATGAGTGGACAGAGGCCAATATCATTGTGCCGATGGCCAACATCTTTCGTTCGAACAACTATAATGTAATCCCTGTTCTCCAGGCGCTTTTTAAAAGCGCGCACTTTTATGATCCACTGAGCATGGGGTGTATGATCAAGAGTCCGCTCGATTTTACTGCGGGCATTGCCAGGCTATTCGGTCTCGGTTATCCTGCCGACCTGGAGGTCAGATACCGGGTGTTCAATTACATGGCGACGCAGGCGGCGGCGATGCAGCAGGATCTGGCCGATCCACCCAATGTCGCCGGCTGGCCCGCCTATCACCAGACCCCGCAGTTCAACCAGATCTGGATCAACTCGGATACCCTGCCGCGGCGGACGAACTTCAGCAACACTCTGGTCAGGTCGGGATACAAGACCGGCGGGTTTACATACATGATTGATCCTCTGGGATTCGTGCTCAATCTCTCGAACCCGCGTGATCCGAACGCTGTTGTGGAGGAGAGTGCGCGGATTCTCTTCGCCATACCCATTACGCCTGGCCAGAAGACGTTCCTCCTGCAGACATTGTTGCCCGGGCTGCCGGACTATGAGTGGACGGTGGAATGGGATGCCTACACCGCCGATCCCGGCAACCCGCAGAAACTGGCACCGGTGAAATCAAAGCTCCAGACGTTCTATGCATTTATGCTTTCCATGCCCGAGTTCCAACTTCAATGAGCGAAATGTTCATGAATCGCAGACTGTTTCTCAAACGCGCTGTGCCCGTCAGCACTGTACCGTTTCTGCTTGGCGGCTTTTCCCTTCATGCCTTCGGGCGTTCTCCTTTTCTGGATCAACTGACCGCTCTTGCCGCGGAGACAGACCGTGTGCTCGTGCTGATACAGTTAAACGGCGGTAATGACGGGTTGAATATGGTGATACCGCGTGACCAGTATCAGGCGCTCGCCGCGGCCCGGTCCAATATCTTGATACCGGAGGCAAAAGTCCTTCCGCTTACGAGCGTCACGGGGCTGCATCCATCGATGACCGGACTGCATGCGTTGTATCAGGAGGGAAAGCTTACGGTGCTGCAGAGTGTCGGCTACCCTAATCCGAACTTTTCGCATTTTCGGGCGACCGACATCTGGCTCACCGGTTCCGATTCGAATCAGATCCTGACAACCGGCTGGCTCGGGCGGTATCTCAACGAAGAGTATCCCGGATTCCCGTCGGGATATCCGACGACTGCCATGCCCGACCCGCTGGCGATTCAAATCGGGTCGGTCGTCTCGCCGACATTACACGGGCCAAGCACCTCGATGGGATTGGCGATCACGAATCCGAATACATCATACATCCTTCCCGGCGGAGCTGACACACCGCCCCCCACGCCCGCAGGGCATGAACTTGCATTTGTCCGGGAAGTGGCACAGCAGACTTCCCAGTATGCGTCGGTGATAAAGACTGCGGCAGGCAAAGGGAAAAATCTGTCGGCATTGTATCCCGCGGCCGGGAGCAACTCCCTGGCCGATCAGATGAAGATTGTGGCGCAGTTGATTTCCGGCGGACTCAAAACCCGTGTGTACGTGGTGAGTCTTGGCGGTTTTGACACCCACTCGGGCCAGGTGGTTGGCGGGGCAACCGATACGGGCACCCATGCGACATTGCTGGGGCGTGTGTCAACGGCTATCGCCGCATTTATGGATGATGTGAAGTTGCAGGGGTATGAACAGAAGGTGCTTGGCTTGACGTTTTCTGAATTCGGGAGGCGGATCAAGTCAAATGCGAGCACGGGCACCGACCATGGTGCTGCGGCGCCGCTGTTTGTCTTCGGTGCGGGTGTGCAGGGGGGTATCCTGGGGTCCAATCCGGTTCTTCCGGCGTCGGCAACCACCAGCGATAACATCCCCATGCAGTTCGATTATCGGCGGGTGTATGCGGCCATCGTCCGGGACTGGTTTGGCGCTACGGCGACACAGCTCTCGACCATTTTGCCCGGGCATCAGCCGTTGCCGATCATCAGAGCCGACATCGCGCTGGGTGTACAGCAGGATGGTCTTCCTGAGCGGTATTCCCTCAGACAAAACTATCCGAACCCGTTTAACGGGGAGACAAGAATTGGTTTTGATCTGCCGGCGGGGGTGAATCGCGGTGATGCACAGGGTGGCGGGCGGGTGACGCTCAAGGTCTACGACGTTGCAGGCAGGGAAGTAGCGACTCTTGTGGACGGACCGCTGGTTCCCGGACAGCACGAAGTAGTCTTTAATGCGTCCCGTTTGTCAAGCGGCATGTACGTGTACCGGTTGAAAGCGGGAAGCCATGATGAAACGAAGCGCATGGTGCTGGTGCGGTAGGTGGTGCGGCTAGGTTCCCCCGTTATTGTTCCCGCCGTTTCCGTTGTTCGGTCCGGCTCCGTTGTTCGGCTGAGCTCCGTTGTCCCGCCCGTTTCCGTTGCGCCGGGAGCGGAATAGTGCCCTCATCAGACGTTCTTCGGAACGAAACGTCCTTCGATCGCCGTCGATGAAGTAGAACTCTCTCTCTCTGGCGGCAAAGAGAATCGGATTACGCCTTGTCATGACCTGTTTCTGGACTCGCAGCACATTATCCCGGTAGATCACGCAGTGGTGCCGCGGGAGGTAGATACTGGAGGCGTACTTCCATAGAGGCGCAGCGGGTGGAACCGATGTCTCTACGGTGCTCAAGGTCAGTTTCATCATGCGTGCAGGTCGGATGTGGGTTGAGTGGAGGTAAGATAAGGCTGGAGCACCTGCTTAACCGTGACCGCGGGCACACGGTGGAGTTGAAACGGGGGGGAAAGTTGTGTATATTTAGAGCGTTCTTCAGTCGGAACTGAGACTGATGAGAATCGGGGCGTAGCTCAGCCCGGCAGAGCGCTTGCTTTGGGAGCAAGAAGTCGCAGGTTCAAATCCTGTCGCCCCGACGAATTACTTCAAGTTGATCCCACAGAACCTCCTACACACTCCCGCTCACTTCTCCAGCTCCACCGGACGAACAATTGACTTTCCGTGTTGGGCTGGGTACCTTCCTTTGCACAGACTGTGCGTCATCCAACAGCGAGAGACAGATCCCCCTGCGCGATGGAACACGCTGAACACCCGCCGCGGTCATTGGTGCTACGCAGGTTCGAGCACGAGGTTGTCGAGCTCCTACCTGCAAATATTTCTACGGAAGGATCGCCCAATCCGGCTGCAGCCTGCCGGATAACAACTCACACAGACGGAGACACCCGGGTCTACACAGTGCTCCTTCCCGAAAGTCTCATCGTCCATCCCGTAGACTGGAGACGATTCTCATACGATCACGCAAAGGTGTGCGAGCTCCTGTCGTTATGTGTTCGGGATAATCTTATGTCAGCACGGTTGAGCCCTGGTCAGATGAGCTCAGAGAAAGAGGTAGAAGCTACGTTGATGGTGGCCCTGGGCGATTTGAGTTCTCTCTTCGATCTGGAGTCCTTGCGTGCCGAATTGAAGGAGGGTAGCACGATGCAGATCACACTAAGGGGAGAACACAAGAATGGCGAACGCAAAACCTATTGTGTTGTCGTCGAACGTGATTCGGTCTAACGGGATAAGAGGAATCGGGAATCATGGACCAGATCGTGGAACGCGGAAAACCTGCCGAGTACGGGCAGGAACTCGTCAAACGGCGGGCGCGGATCACGGCCGCGTTAGTTTCGTTACGCAACAGATTGGTCCTTGATTTTGGATGTGGCAATGGTGCACAAACAATCGAATTGGCGAAACATGGATGCCAGATCGTGGCCTGTGACATCGATCCCGCTGACCTGGAGGTTCTTGCCGGGTATGCCGCAGTGAACAAGGTTGCCTCGGTTAAGACCGTGTTGTACGACGGAACACGTTTGCCTGCTCCGGATGCACATTTTGATGCGCTTGTCAGCTATGCAGTGCTGGAGCATGTCGAGGACGAAAACAATGCGCTTGATGAGATGTTTCGTGTTCTGAAGAGTTCGGGACACCTGGTCATGTCCGTCCCCAACAAATGGTGGATATTTGAAACTCACGGGGCCCGGTTACCTCTTCTGCCATGGAATCGGGTACCATTCTTTTCATGGCTCCCGAAAAACATACACGCCAGATTCGCAAAAGCGAGAATTTATACAAGGCATGAGATCACAACCCGATTAAGCGAGCACGGGTTTGAGATCGTTGATACGTACTACATGACGGCTCCGATGGATGTTGTCAGATCGCCAATGGTGAAGGAATTGCTGCGCAAGACGGTTTTCAGGAATGATGTGACCCGTATCCCAATGCTCTCGACAGAAATCTTTGTTCACTGCAGGAAAAAGTAGGGTTACCCGGGGATGCCGGAATGCGACCCGCTTCTTTTGCAAATTTCTCGGGAATTTCTTATACTTAATACTCTTGTGCGGTCGGTCAAGGCCGGCCCCCGTTGTGCGCCTGGAATCACGGCCCCGTAGCTCAACGGATAGAGCAACAGCCTTCTAAGCTGTAGGTTCCGCGTTCGAGTCGCGGCGGGGTCACACGCTTTCGGCATGGCGCCGCAGGTAATACAAGCACCGCCCCCATCGTCTAGAGGCCTAGGACACGGGCTTTTCAAGCCTGTAACACGAGTTCGAATCTCGTTGGGGGCACACGACTTACAACTGCTCCAGTTCACCTGTTAACAAATCTGCTAACACTTTTTTAGTAGAGAGGCAGGCATGCCTCGCCGAGCACGCCGTGGGGGGCGCATCATGAGTCAGGCAACGAACGCTTCAGAGACAAGCAAGAGCGAGGCTGCGCCGGCATATCACGGAAGTTGTTTTGCGTGCGGAGCGGACAACGCCGATGGGCTGCACCTGCAGTTCACGACCACAGGGAAAAGGAACACAGGCACCCTTGTCATCGACGCGCGTTTTCAGGGATATGACAACATCGCTCAAGGAGGCATCGTCGCCACGATCTTGGATTCCGCCATGGTGCGATTGCTGCGTGCACTCCACGGAGGCAATCCCATGACCGGCCGCCTGGATATTCGATTTCTTACACCGACACCCCTGCACAGACCGCTCACCGTCAATGCGTCGATCTTGAACCAACGCGGAGACACGTTCTGGGCAGAGGCGAAGATACTCGAAGGAACAACCTGTTGTGCAATAGCAAAAGGTGTATTCAGAATTCAGTGCCACCACTCACCCGGTCCTCTCAACCCTCCCTAAGAACCACCTGCTCGTCACCTATTGCGACGGCGAAGGCTGCAATTCAAGCGTGGAGCCTCCCAAACGGCTCTACGAGTCAGGATTCACTAACGTGAAGGTCTTCTTCTCGGATTGCTCGTACGCGGAAGTTCCCTTCTGGTCCTGATCATGCTCAATGTGTTCACCATCGTGGTGTTCTCCGCCCTCTGGCAAGGATTGGACATCTCATGCGGATACTACACGCAGGATCCGGCGGCAGAATTGAGGTGTTGCGCATTCTCTCTGACTCTAGTACCCCACTGCAAAGAGCGCCAGTCCGATGATCAGCCCGAACGTCAGATTAAAAAGCTTGATTCTCACGGAATCTTTCAGTGAAAACGAAAGCATGGGGAGCATGCCGTGGCCATCCTGGACAATGGAACTGGTGAGGAGGACCGAAAACGGTATGAGCCCCTGGGCGAACAACGTCACAATGATCAGATGCGGCCCGGACTCGGGAATCAGCCCAACCAGAGCGCCGAGGAAGAGAAACGCTATCCGGTATTCGGATGTGAACGCTTCCATGTGCAGGTACTGAAGGCCGAACTCAACAATCGTCAGCGCACCAAACGTCCAGAGCGCAGTCTTCCAGAGATGTTTCTTGACAATGTGCTCGATGACGTGCACCTTCACATAGTGCGAGAAACTCCGCTCTGTGGAATGCGTCACCATTTCATTGCAATTCTCACACGTCTTGATATGCAGTCTCTTCACCACGATATCAATTACCCACCCTCCAAACACACCGATCACAAAGAGAACCCCGAAGAGAAGCAGAGCCTCTCGCGGGAACATCGCCAGCATCACAAAAGCTTCATCACCCGACACGGCGATCATTGAACCTGCCAATGCCCCGAAGCTGATCAGCCCATGCATATAGAGGGACACATTCGTGAATCCTCCGATACATCCCGGGACGGTGCCGATCAGTGAGGAGAAACGTACTGGCGGAGTGTGGTCTTCTCCTGAAAGAACGATGCAACCCGTCTCTTCGTCCAGACATTCAGGAGATCCACCAGAATCATCATCACTGCAACGAGTATGGTGATCTGAAGCGTTTCCAGCACCAGTTCTTGCACGACCGTCAGCATGTCATCTTTTTGGATTTGTTCATGGCACCACAGCGCACACGGATGCGCTAGTCTTCGGTTTCGATCCACATCGACAGACCGTGCTCGGAAACAAGCCCTTCACCGGCCTGGTTGTCGACCAGAATCGTTACCTGCACATGAGCAGTCGTCATGGAAGCTTCCATACCTACCCGCGTTCCGGCATCAACGGGGGAGGTCAGTGGTCACAGGCGTTGGACCCCACCTGCAGCGTCTTTGCCAGATAGGCTGCCACCAGTGCGTCCGGTGTCTCGGCTGGAGCGCCCACCACAACTTCGATCCCCTGTTGGGTGAAAAGGCTCTGTGCTCGTTGCCCCATGCCTCCGGCGATAATCAGATTCGCACCCCGTTCTGCAAGCCACCCCGGCAAGAGTCCCGGCTCGTGCGGAGGGGCGTCGATGTTCTCACGTTTGAGTATCTTCTTTGTCGCGGGGTCCACATCGACGAGGGCAAAACACTCACAGTGCCCGAAATGCATCGACAATTTCCCGTCCGCTAGTGGAATGGCAATTTTCATCTGTTTCTTTCCTTACGTATTATGGTTTTCGCACTTCTTTCGATGACGATGATTTTGTTTTCAAATATTCCTCGCACACCGCCTTGAGAGTAATCGCAGCCAGGAGGGCACAGTGCTCGGACTCTGGTGGAAACCCACCCAGAGCATCCAAGATATCTCGTTGCCGCATGACTGCCGCATCTTCCACGCGCTTACCCTCAGCCAGGACCGTTGCCATACTTCCGCATGCCAGGGAAGAGCCGCATCCATCTGTAATGAATGATGTCTTTTCCACATTGCCGTTTCGAACAGACAACCAGAACTGCATGGTGTCTCCACAGGGTCCGGTAACTCTCGCGACGGCGTCGAAATCCTTCAACGGCCCATGATTTCGTGGGTTCGTCGCGTGATCCATGGGCACTGCGGAAAAACCATTAAGATGACCGCATCCCATATTTCTTGTTCCCTCCTACAAAGAAAGTTGTCGCCATATATGATGAATGTCCTCTGCACACGCGGCCCCGGTCTCCACAACAGCCCGCTCCTGCATCTGGGCCAGGGTTACAGAGCGGTCGTATCGAATGCGGCCCGCAATCCGTGCGCCGTTTCGCTGCGCCTTGTCCTCGATTCGCTCCGTCATTTCCGGATTAAGGTCCCACTTGTTTACACAGACCGCCGCCGGCACGTTGAAGTGACGCGTCAGGGAGAGAACCCGTTCCATGTCATGCTCGCCGGAGACCGTTGGTTCCGTGACCACCAACACGAGCGATGCACCGGTCACCGAAGCGATCACCGGACAGCCGATACCCGGGGGACCGTCCACGATGATGAGGGAATGATGCCCTTCCTCCGCAATCCGTCGGGCCTCCTGGCGGACCGTGGAAACCAGCTTGCCCGAGTTTTCGGCCGCAACGCCCAGTCTGGCATGAACCATGGGGCCGCAGCGGGTTTCCGATATCATCCATTCGCCGCTCACCACTGTCTTGAATTCGATGGCATTTTCTGCACAGAACCGTACGCAGACGCCACAGCCCTCGCAGGCAATCGGGTCAATGCGATAGGTCCTGCTCACTCGGCCATTACCGTTCCCGTCGAAATATATCGCGCCGAAATTGCATAGCTCCTCACACTTACCGCAGGCGATACAGTGGCCGGCCATGATCCTGGCCTTTTCCCCTCCAAAGAACTTATTCCGCCGGGTGTTCTTCGGCCTCAGAACCAGATGCAGATCTGATGCGTCCACATCGCAGTCGGCGATGACCGGCCGGTTCGCCAGAACGGCGAACGAGGCGGTCGAGATGCTGGTCTTACCCGTTCCACCCTTCCCGCTGACAACAACCGAATTCTTTCATCGCGATACCCCCCCGGAGTATCCTCCAGACCAGCTGCAGCGTAGAAGGTCTGTCGGTCGGGAGAAACCGAGTTTGCCTTTCCGGCAGCGATCAACACTTCGAGGCGTTTGAACTTCTCGATCAGACCCTCGAAGAGTCTCCGGTATTCCGGCAACGCCTCTACGATCAGCTCTCCTCTGGAGTAGGCTTCTGCAATCCGTCGGTCTTCGGGGATTTCCAGAAGGATGGTAATCCTTTCTTGCCTGCAGAACAGATGCACCCGGTCGTCCCCGATTCCTACCCGGTTGACGACAACCCCAAAGGGTAATCCGAACTCCCGCACCGTGTCGACGGCGAGCCTGAGATCGTGTAGCCCGAAGGGGGTCGGCTCCGTGACGAGGAGAACGAAATCCGCGTCTCTGAGGGTAGTGATGACCGGGCACGAGGTTCCGGGAGGAGCATCCAGAATGGCGGGCAGGCCGCTTTGAACCGAGCCTTGACGTCGCGAATAAGGGGTGGAGCCATGACTCCCCGACGTCCATGCAGCCCTGGATCAGGGTGATATTCTCCGCCTGCAGCGTTTCCACCACACCGATGCGCTTTTCCACATCGTGAATTGCATACCCTCGGACAAACCAACGCACATCCCCCACAACCGTGGCACATTTCGGGAAAGACAATCGCTTTGCTTCCGAACGAGACGATGGCGTGGTACGCGCACAAACGTCCGCACTCGCCGCAACCATCGCAAAGGGATTCGTCCACCTCCGGAATCGGAATGGTGACGATTTCCTTCTTGATCGAGTCACCGTTCAGGAACAGGTGCGCATTTGGCTCTTCCACATCGCAGTCGAGTAGCTGAACATCGGATCCCCACATCCGGGCCATGTTCACTGACACGGTCGTCTTGCCAGTGCCGCCTTTGCCTGAAGCGACGGCGAAAATCATGAGATACCTCCGCCGCTGTAACCCCGCCGGCCCAGTCGTTGAGCCGTTTCCTCGTCGACACCATCCTGCCACCCGTTGCGGGAGGTCCTGACGTAGTCGAACTTGGAGGTATAGGGCTTGATGTCGAGAAGCGGTGTTCCGTCCAGAATGTCCACGCCGTACGGGATCCAGAACATTGTTGTCGCGACGCACCAGTTCAACCACGCTTAAGCCGAAGGCGTTCGGGCGGCACGGTGCTCGTGTAACGAATACGCCGCGCTTGATGTCCTGGAGAAACGGCTTGACCATCAGCTTGGTGGTGCAGGGCCTGGTGGAAGTGGTAGATGAGGTAGACATGCGAGAACCCTCCGAGATCGCGGAGTCCTTCTGCGAATTCCGTGAAGATCTTGGCTCCACCAGGCAGTCGGACGCATACACCGGCTGGATGGGTGTTTTCTCGGCGATACGTGTTCGCTCCGGATACACCGATGGGCTTGTAGAGGATTGACAGGTTCGTTCATATCCAGTGGCCTTCAACGTCGGCGTGCCGGCCTGCTATGAATTTTCCGTGCCTTAAGTAGTTCGAGAGCTTCCTCCACTCGTCGCGGGGCATCGTGTATGGAAAATCGTGATTCCGGCAGCCGGAGCACGGAAGGCCTTGGGCCGCAGTGGCCGGTAACGAGGCATTCCCGCCCGCCCTGGCGACGGTCTCTGCGCAGACTGGATGCCCGCTCCCTGGGCAGCATTGAGATTCTGCTGGTTGTCGACCACCTCGAATGTTTCGCGATCCAGATCGTAGACGAGAAACTTCGGGGCACGCCCGAACCGAGGGTCTAATGGGGCGTGGAGGGCGGGTTGTACCTGAGGTTGTGAAGACGACTTTCATGATCCTTCATTTTTGAACAGTCTGGTCACGCAGGCTCGATGTTCTCCTCGAGAAACGGTCGGTTGCAGTCCTCCGCCGCCCACGCAGCAGCCACGACGATCAAGGGGCCGACACGGCAAGTTAATGGTTTGCGCTTGATCTGGCTAACGGCGGGCGGGCCACGTGTATTCCGCAGCGTTCTTCGGTTCTATCTCACCAAGCCGCTTTTTTATAGAGTCCAACTCCGATTGCAAGGCCTCGGCCTCGACGACGTGAATCTGGTGCGCGGTGGCAAAGACCGGCGCCATCCGATTCTTACGGTATGCCAATGCCGTTTTCATCATTCGAGTCCTGACCATCGTTTACACCTGTGCATTCTGCAAGAGGAGTGCCAAACGCCAGAAGCCGGTCAGAATGCACTCGCAACGTATTGTAAACACAGGAGATATGGCGATGTGGAAAGATCGGGTGGGAGGGCGAGTGTAGCGATATTGCTACTGAAGCCTATGTACAATGGGTGCAGTAATGCTACTGGTTCCGGCGGGTGCGGTCGTCCTGTTCGGGAAGGGAAATATTCAGCTTTTTCATCCTGCGGAAAAGCGTGGTTTTGTGGATGCCAAGCTCCCGAGCTGCCGCCAGCCGGTTGAAGGCGTTTCGTTCGAGTGCGGCGTGGATGGCTTGAGCATCGAGAACATTGTGGGCGGACCGCATATCGGCATCCGCGCCCGCCATTACGCCGCGAGCTGTCAATTCTCCGGGGTGAGTGCACGAATTACTGTCCCGTCGCCACAGAAAGTGACGAACGCACGCTCGATGACGTTTTCCAGCTCGCGGGATCTTTACCCGGCCAATCGTGAGCCATGAGGGAGGGGGCGGCCTCCCGCGGTTGTCTAGGCACGGGGACTTCTGCTGCAGCCAGTTAAACCGGACGACGATCTGGTACACGAGGAGGGGAATGTCTTGTTTTTTTCGTCGGCGCAGCGGGGGCAATTCGACGCGCACCACGTTCACGCGGTAGTAGAGGTCATCCCGAAAATGTCCCTGGCGCATTTGGTCAGCCCGGTCTTTGTTTGTTGCCACGATAACCGTGCTGGGGCTGGCGGCGATGGCAGGCAGAACCTCGAACACTCGCTGCATCAAGGGGCTTCTGCTGGTCAGGTCGCCGACCCGGAATCTTCCCCTCCAGTTCCTGTCGCAACGCCTCGACTTCGGAAAGATCAGGATTGTCTCTGCACCGACGATTACCACGCCCATCGCCGTCCCGCAGCATTGCCGTAGAAATGCTGATGGGGATCGATTCCGTCAATCAACGATGTACCCGGATTTACCGATAATGGGTTTGCGTGTCTTCAGGGTTTCCTGTAGCGCGCATGCCACCTCGCACGTGCTCGAACGAAACACATCCGAGCAGCGTCGGCCGATCGCCTCATTACGAGACACACCCGTGATCTCTTCGGCGGCCCGGTTGAACGACGTGACGCGCCATTCCATATCCACCGTGAACACTTTCCGAGCTGCTCTCGAGGATAGCTTCGGTAGGCGTAGTGACCTGCGGCGTCTTGCTTTGTGTACCCCTCATGGTAACGCGCTCCTGGAGATAGTTCCTCTGGCAGACCGGCTCAAGGAGCAGGCAGACCGCAACATCGGATCAGCCCGGCATAGACAAACCACCAGATCTTGAACAACGAATCAACTGACGAAGGGGACTCCGCCATCGAGAACCTCTCCCGAGAATTGGAAGACACATTCGCAAATGCAGGAAGACTGCACCAGCGCGCCCTTTGGGCACATGAACGCCGGTGAAGAACGGCCTGATTTCCCGAGTGCCGCGCCGCAGCATTCATGGCACGGCGTTTGTATATTGTAAATGGTATTCATTGTCAATAAGGCTCCCGTGAACCACTCCACCACCCCCGCACTGCACGCGACTCTCCGGAAGAAGGCCAACTGCGCCTCGCCGCACCCCGGAGAATAATCATCGATGTTCTGGTCCGTACGAAGGAACACGTCTCGGCCGAGGAAGTCTACATGGAGGTGTACAAGGCCTACCCGAATGTCGGACTGACAACGGTCTACCGTACCTCGGTGTACTGGAACACATGGGGATTGTTGCGAAACTGCATTTTGGGGACGGGCGCCGCCGCTACGAACTTGTTGAGGGCCACACGAAATCGACCCCATCACCATCACCTCGTTTGCTCGAACTGCAAACGCGTCATCGACTATGACGATTTCGTCGACGAAGAACTTGAGCTCCTGAAGAGAGTGGAGAGGGTGCTTTCCAAGAAACATGGGTTTCACATTGTGGGGCATGAGATCCAATTCTACGGGAACTGCTTGCGCTGCAAAAAAAGAACTAAGTGTTCTGCTCACTTGCAGAGAACGGCCTTCGAAGAACACACATGGAGAACACCGATGGAAGATCCCGTGAAGATCGGCATTATCACCATCTGTCACCGCTATCATACCTGTGCCGGTGGAAGATGGTTGAGAGCGTTCCACAACCATGAAGGGGCATTCCGAGCCTACAAGGACAAGAACGTTGAACTTGTCGGGTACACCACCTGCGCAGGATGCCCGGGAGGCAATGTTAAGTATGCGCCGGCCGAAATGCAGAAGAACGGCGCCCAGGTCATTCACTTCGCCACAGGTCTCGTTGTCGGATATCCCCCCTGCCCGTATCTCTTCCATTTCCGGGAGTTCCATCAAGGCCAAGTACGGAATCGACATTGTCATGGGAACGCATCCGATCCCTCAAAGCTATTTCGAGACCCACATGAAGCTGGGCACATGGGACTCCCCGGAGTGGAAGACGGTCATAGCACCGACACTAACAGATGAGAACACGCGCAGGGAGCCGGTATACCTAACCAAAATACAGCAGCATCCTTGGCATACACTGTCAACTCAAGGAACACTTATGAAACAGGCGCAACAGGGGAAGAGTAGGAGCTGGCGGACCATACCTATGCCGAAATGTGGACAGAAACTTCCGCATCGACGTGGAGTTCCCTGTCAGGGGAAGAGAAATGCCCCGTGTGTGGCGCAAAGATGCTCCGCGAGGGCTCACACCATGACCAGCTCCTGAAGGAAAAACAAGAAAAGAAATCCTCCGGAGATGTCTGAGGCGGCGCATCCTCGCATCGCAGCAGCACTCTGAAGTGACAAAAGAAGGACGTACCATGCAACGCGTGATTTTGCTGTGGTCTCTCATCGTGTCATCCCCGCCCGGTCACAGGACACGGGCACACCTGCACAGGGCTCCCCCTTCAGCCAGGCGAAGTTGACCTCCAGGGATCTCCCTCATTCTTGATTGCTCCTATCTTCACCGGAATATCTCGGACGAGCAGACTTCCGGATTGTTCCTGCCGGGATTTGTCGAGTCGGGCGAGCACTCTCTCCCTCGCGAGGGCGTGAACCTCAACTATGCCGAAATCACCTTCTACTCCGTCATAGATCCATACTTTGAACTCTTTGCAGTCTGTCACCTTTCAGAGGAGCACTTCCATCTTGAGGAGGCTTACTGGCTGACCAAGAAACTCGCCGCGGGATTCCAACTCAAAGCCGGAAAGTTCCTATCAAGCTTTGGAAGAATCAACGAACTCCACACCCACTACTGGGATTTTGCCGATCGTCCGTTGGTACATCAAGCGATGTTCGGAGACGAGGGCTTGAACGAAATTGGTGCGCGCATAACGTGGTCACACGACGGAGGTGTATCTCGTTCTCGGCACGGAAGTATTCTGATGGGAGAGAATGAGGCAAGTTTTGGCAGGACGGGATTTCTACTACCCCAGGAGAACATTCATGTCAGCAGCGTAAGGGGTCCTGGTCTCTTCGTAGGGTATCTTGAAACATCCGTAGACATCGGTGATGCATCGGTTCTAATGCGTCTCTCGGGGGCACAAGGCACAACCCGCAGCGATGAGGGTGGCTCATCCGGTGCACCGAACAGTCGTGCCCTCTCCGGAAGCACTACGGTCTTGGGCGGTGCCCTCACGGTGAAACATACGTTCGATGCCATTCGCTACATTTTCTTCCAGTCCGAGTATTTGGAGGCACAGCGATGGGACATTTTACGCCCTCGACCTGGCACAGCAAGTGCACCAGTCGGCACTGGAGAAGCGTCAGTCAGGATTTTACGCACAGGCCGTGGTGAAATTTGGCCTTCGAGATGCGCGGTGGGCTCCGATTCGACATGCTTCAGGGCAACCAGGTTACGAAAACGGGCTGCGAAGCGATCTCCCCGCAAGTCTTCCACGCTATAGTGCCATGCTCGAGTTCAATCCCACTAGTCTCTCGCATCCGGCTCCAGTACAACTATGACCGTTCGCACTACACGAAAACGAATGAACAACTGAACAGAATGGCAGTCCACGAACTGAGCCTCCAGATCAATCTCGCGATCGGCGCTCACGGCGCACACGCATTGTCAACAGAAAAGGGATCACGACTATGAAGAAGTGGTTTTCCGCTCTCCTACTTCCCGCTGCATTTCTCTCCTCCTGGACATCTGCCAAACCTCTGCACGTTGTTGCGGCCTATCCGTATATCGGCGATCTTGTTGAAAGGATTGGAGGAAGTAACGTGAGGGTCTTCTCTCTCGCCCGCGGCGACTACAATCCGCATGTGATCATCCCGCGGCCGTCATTCATCGCACACGTACGAGGAGCAGACCTTCTTATCATCAACGGGGCCCAGCTCGAGATCGGATGGATGCCCCCGCTGCTGCGGCAGGCAAACAACCCTGCAGTACAAACCAGTGAACCGGGGTTCCTGGATCTCTCGCAATACGTCACGCTGATTGATGTCCCGACCTCGGTCTCCCGCGAGCATGGTGATGTGCATCCTGAAGGAAACCCACACTTCTATCTCGATCCGGAGAATATCCCGCCTATTGCCCGGGCAATCAAAGACAAGCTTGTGCAACTCGATTCGCGAAATGCCTCGTACTATGAGCACAGGTACCGTGATTTCTCTGAATTGTGGGAGAAGAAACTCGTTGAATGGACCCAGAAAATGGCCCATCTCAAAAACGTAAGGGTTGTAGAGTACCACAAGAACTACGACTATTTTCTCCGCCGCTACAAGTTGCAGATTGCCGGGACGGTGGAACCGTTGCCCGGGATTCCTCCAACATCCAAGCACATGGAACATCTCGAAGTTCTCCTGAACGCCGCACCCTCACGGTTTGTCCTTCAGGATGTCTACAATCCCGACGACGCATCCCGCCACCTGGCCGAAAAGCTAAACATGAAACTCGTCGTCTTGCCGCATGACGTGGGTGCTGTCAAAGAAACCACCAGTATCGTCTCCCTCTTTGACGAGCTTGTTAGGAGGATCACCGAATGATGACGGATATTCTGTTCTCCGCTTTTCTGCTCTCGGTTGTGCTCCTCGGCATTCATTCCTTTTTCGGCCTCGAGATCATCAAGAGGGGCATCATCTTCACCGATCTTGCAATTGGACAGATGGCTGCCGTAGGAGGCGCCGTTTCGATCCTCTTTCTCGACGGTGACTATCTCGATCCGATTTCCCTGGGATTCGCGCTCGTTGCTGGCGCCATCATTGCCTTTACTACCCCACGCGCATACACGCACGAAGCATTTATTGGACTTCTCTATGCGTTTGGACTTTCAGCTGTCTTCATCCTTCTTTCGAAGTCCCCCCATGGGATGGAGACATTCCAGAAGCTGATGGCATCAGACATCCTGTTCACACCGCTATCGGAAGTCCTTAGAACCGCCGGGATCTATGCTGTCCTCGGCACAATCCTCCTTCTTTTCTACAACAGATCGAGTGGACTCGTCAAAGAAGGTCTTTTCTTTATCACGTTTGCGATTACGGTGACCGTTGCGGTACGACTGGCAGGAGTACTCGTTGTATTCGCCCTGCTGGTAGCCCCCGCACTCATTGCGCTCAAGATCAGGAGGGGGATTCCCATCATCAACGCATGGATCATCGGCACGGTCGTCAACGTTGCCGCAATTTTCGTTTCGTACAATTTCGATTTCCCCACCGGTTACACGCTGGTTTGTCTTCATGCGTTGCTCGCGTTGATTGTCTCTATCGTGCCGGTCCGAACGCTGAGAACACATACATAGACCAATGTCACAACCAGCTACCGTGAGAGAACGATAGTGTTCGACCCGCGATGTATTCCATGCATAGTGAACCAGGCCACCCGTGCCTCCGCCCTTTTCGCAGAGGGAAACAAGGAACGCCAACTGGCGATCATCAAAGAGGTCTGCAGGGAAATAGAGGAGATTGACAGCGCGTACACTGCACCGCTTTTTTCTGCGAGGATACAGTCCATCGTGGAACGGCATACGGGGATGGTGAATCCATACGGCGCGATCAAAGAACAGAACAGGAGAAGGGTCGAGGCATACCTACCGTACATCAAAGGATTGATGGATCGGGCGGAGGACCGGCTTGAGGTTGCCGTTCGAGCCGCGATTGTCGGCAACATCATCGACCTGGGCGCGAGTCCGACGTTCGACATCGAGAGTGAGGTCAATCGCCTGGAGTCAGACTTCATCGACCTGTCGATGCTTCCACGGTTCAAACAGGAGCTGGCAGAGGCCAGAGTGGTCCTGTACATCGGCGACAACTATGAAGAGGCGTTGTTCGACAAATTCCTCCTGTCCGAGTTGTTGCCGCGAAAGGTGGTCTTCGCCGTCCGCTCACGGCCAATCCTGAACGATATTACCCTTGACGATGCGCGGAGGATCGGGATCGATGTCATCTGTCGTGTCATCGAGAGCGGCAGCACTATCGCCGGGACAGACATGAAAACGTGCTCGCCCGAATTCCTGAAGCTCTACCATGAGGCCGACATTGTGATCGCCAAAGGGCAGGGGAACTATGAAACATTAATCGATGAGACGCGCGCCATAACCTTCATCTTCAGGATCAAATGCGAGGTCATTGCAGAACGCTCCGGTATCCCCGTAGGCAGCGGTGTTCTCCTTGTCAATCCTCCCTCGGCTGCTGCCCGTCCTTAAAGTATGGAGCAGACGATGGTCCGGAGCTGGGTATGAGGTTCTCTCGCATTGTTACATGCAGTTCAAAGAAATATTGATGACCAAACGAGCAACGCTGATCCCGGTCACTGAGCCGGCAAAAGCCCCGCCGCGGGGAGGAACCTCTCGTTGCCGGCGTTGAGTGATCTTCCCACGGGGACACGGGGATCGTGAAACATCTGGGGGGCGGACAGCGATTCATCAGCCGGATATCTGCGCTCGGTTTTGTGGCAGACGCCGAAGTGGAGATCGTCCGGAGCCTCAGCCAGAGATCGATCATCGTCGCAGTCCGCGGGACACAGATCGCGCTCGGGTACGGCGAGGCCGCCAAGGTGCATGTACAGGTAACGACCGCCGAGGGGAAACCCGCGGCCCCTCACGGGACGCTGAGGGTCGCGCTCGCAGGACAGCCGAACGCGGGAAAGACCACGGTGTTCAATTCGCTGACAGGCCTCGCGCAGCATGTCGGCAACTGGCCAGGGAAAACCGTCGAGCAGATGTGCGGACTGCATCAATCCGGGAACACCACATTCCAGATCGTGGATCTGCCGGGGACATACAGTCTGACGTCGAATTCGCCCGAGGAGCGCATTGCGCGTGACTTCATTGTCCTGACGAGCCCGGACGTCGTCGTGATGATCGCGGATGCGTCGGCCCTGGAACGGAATCTCTACCTGCTGGCGGAATTGTTGGTATTGCCGGCACCGGTCGTGCTGGGGTTGAACATGATGGATGTGGCCGAGGGGCAGGGCATCAGGTCGAAGCCCACGTCTTGGAGGCTGCCCTCGGATTGCCCGTCGTACCGATGGTTGCGACCAGGAATGAGGGGGTGCGAGAACTTGTTCGGACGGTCGAGCACCGTCGCGAGAGCCGGGGAGCTTTACGCCCGGTACGGCCGGAGATCGCGAGCCGTCACCGATAGCGGTGCTGGCGCAAGTCCGTGAGACCCTTCTGATCGAGCATGTTCCCGCCCCGTATCGGGCGGAATGGATCGCGCTCAAGTTGCTTGAGGGCGACGAGGAAGTCACCGACAAGGCACGATCCTGGCACCTGAAATCAGACTGGTGCAGTCGATTGAGGTCCTGCTCAAGGCACATGAGGACGCTGTGATTGCCATCGCCGGGGGCCGCTATGACTGGATCGGGCGGATGGTGCGCGCGGCAGTGATGCGGCCTCATGCCGGACAGATCACGGTAACGGAGCACATCGACCGAATCGCCACACACCCCGTCTGGGGATTCATGATGCTCCTCGGAGTGCTGGCTGTTGTCTTCGGGATTACATACGGCGTGGGTGCGCCCTTGCAGCGTTGGATGAACCAGGACCTGGTCCAGGCCGGGGCTGACGCTCTGCGCGTAGCCCTTTCCGGTGCGCCCTGGTGGTTCGTGGGCCTGCTCACCGACGGCGTTGTTGCAGGGGCAGGGATGGTGCTCACCTTTCTGCCGATCCTGGTCGTGTTCTTCTTCCTGCTAGGACTTTTTGAAGAAGTGGGCTACATGGCACGCGCGGCGTATCTCATGGACCGCTTCATGCACTGGATGGGGTTACACGGCAAGTCATTTCTGCCGCTCTGCCTAAGCTGCGGCTGCAACGTGCCGGGCGTGCTGTGCGCCCGCATCATTGAGTCACCCCGCGCCCGCATCCTGACGATCCTGCTTACTCCTCTGGTGCCGTGCACCGCCCGCCTCACGGCGTTGGCGGTGCTCACGCCGCACTTTTTCGGCTCCGCAGCTGTGTGGGTGGCCACCGGTGTGGTCGGCTTGAATCTGCTCCTGCTCATGGGGACCGGATTCGCTCTCCACGAACTGGTGCTGGGGGGAGAGCATGTCGCCTTCATCATGGAAATGCCTCTCTATCACATGCCGAGCGTACGCACGATCGGTTTGTCCGTCTGGCGCCGCTCCCTCGAGTTCCTGAAAAAGGCCGGAGGCATCATCGTTGTCGTCTCGATAGTGGTCTGGCTCCTTTCGGCTCTTCCCGGAGGCGATTTGGAGACAAGCTATTTAGCGGATATCGGACGGTTCTTCTCCCCTATCGGAGCCTGGATGGGCCTGGATTGGCGTATTATTGTGGCGCTGTTGACCAGCGTCCTCGCCAAGGAGAATACCATTGCCACCTTGGCGGTGCTGTATCACGGAAGCAGTCTTCACGCTCTTGTCGCCTCAGTCACACCGGCAGCAGCGCTTGCGTTCCTTGTGATGCAGGTGACGTTTGTTCCGTGCGTGGCTACCATGGCGGCGATCCGTCAGGAAACGAAATCGTGGGGGTGGACAGCGTCCAGCGTGGCACTGATGCTGGTCATTTCATTGGTGGCGGGTGTGGCAGTGTACCAGGTCGTCCGCCTGCTGTAGGTGTGCCCCGTCTCAATTCCAACCGCGCGCAAGACGTCTGACCGCACATGTGATGCGCGCATCAGCGGGAGCAAGACTCTCATCGTCGCGCCGCCTTCACTACCCCTGACGGCGATGATACAACCGATGCACTTCCAGTTGATGCTTCAGTGTGATCGCCACCTTCTTCTTTAATTGATCAATGAGATCCGGGCCCAGGATGAAGATGTCCTCTTCCGCTTTGGTCGGTGCCGTGAGCACGAGCGGCACACGGCTGGCCTCCAGCAACCGGATCAGATCATTCGTATTGTCGATGTCACGCCGGGAAACGATCTGAATCTCCCGCAGGAGCTGATCACCATCCATGGGATAGATGTTCTGCTCGACAGGTGGCTTTGAATAATCCGACCGGTCCAGGATGTCCTGGTACTGGCTGGTGTAATGCGCGTTGCGATAGAAGCAGACCAACGTCCGCACTCTGTTCTGCAACACTGCCCATTGATCGTCCGGTGCCTTTGTTACCTTGCCGAGATCGTCAATGGCCGACTGCAGCAGTCCGATCGCCAGAGTGAACTGGGTGCCGGTGATCATCGTACCGGAGAAGCCGTTGATCACTTCGAACCCCTGCAGATTCATCAGGTCCGCTGCTTCTTCCTCGGAGTTGGACTGGAACTGGTACTTGCGGTAATAGTCCTTTTCTTCCGGCGTCAGCTCCATGGGGAACGGTACCAGTGGACGGGTGATCCAGCGCTGGTTGACTGTGCCGACGAGCATGAGCGGATCGCCGGATAGATTGTGCACGATCAACGCTGCCCGGCCAATCTTGTCCCATGCCTGCATCAGGTGATGTGCACCTTCGGGACCGGCGAAATGTTCCGCAGTGCGCAGAATGTTCTGCATACGACCGATCATGGTTGTGGCCGGGTTGTTGCGGAATTGATGCACCAGTTCGAAGTACTCCGGCGCGTTGGCCTCATCCATCATGAACGTCCGGTTTGTCGTCTGATCGCTCGAGGCGTCCTGCAACTGCTCCGCGACCCGGAAGACTTGAGGGATCCCCAGGACGGGACCGACACCGCTGATGTAAAAATTGTAGCCGATGGTACGTGTTGGCACGGATTCGTCCCGGGTCTTAAAATTGAGTGCCTGCCCGGATTTGAGCAGCGGGATCACCGATGCCACTTCGGCCTGCGAGATATAGCCGGAGCCATAGTGCATGGAGACCTCGGCCTGCAGGCCGGCATCCCTGGCGCCGTCCTGTATGGTCGACATGAATCCGACGACACGGTCGGCATACGACCGTTTTTCGCACCATGACGGACCGTTTTGGCCGGGATAGAGGCTGACGCTCCAGCAGATACCGCCACCGGAATCGTTGGTCAGAAGGGAAAAGACCTCAATGGGTGCCTGGCGGCACAACTCCGCCACCGCCTTGCGATACATGGCCAGCACTTCCGGCTGGTCGATACAGGGTGCGTAGTAGGTATGGCGTGCGCGTCGCGGATGTTCACAGCGTGGACCTCGCCATTCCGGATGAGCCTGATACACCGCTTCCGGCAGCCACGCTGGCTCTTTGCCAAAGAACGCCGCTTTTAATCCCAACTTTTTCAGTATGACGCATCGTTCCTTCACGATCTGCAGATTCTTCTTCGCATAATTGGCAGGCAGGAATGGCTTCAATTCCTCCGGCACCCCCACTTTAAACAGAGATGTGACGAGCATACCCCAATTGGGATACGGATCGTTCATATCCAGCTCCCACTGCCACCGGCTTTTCGGCAGGTCGCTGATCGACACGTGGGTGGCGCCCAGTTCGGCCGCCTGCCTGGCCAATTGACGGAACTCTTCCATACTGTTGGTGGGACAGGTAAAGATCACCTTCTTGCTTCGAATCCATTCTCAAAACTCCTTGATTATTGTCTTCTGCAGCAACGGAAAGCGGGAACAACAGACATAGAACATACAGTAACATCGTGATCCTCGAGACTCTTCCTGGCGCCTGACCTTGTCCTTCTGTGAGAGGATCAGTCGTCCGATCACAGGAGTCCCTCGTTGTTCAGGAAGAGGTTCCTGCCGATCATGTCAGTGCGCGCGGGGATGCCCCGGGCGAGCTCTCGTAGGATGCTAACGTGATGACATGGGTGAGACCGGGTTCACTCTGCAGTTCGGCGATGGCTTTGCCGGGCTCGAGGGACTTGATGCCATGGAAGAACCGGGGACTCGTTGCGACCTCGATCATTACCCAACAAGATACTCGGAACGGGGGAGAAACGCAAAGGCAAATTGCAGCAGCAAGCTCAGGTCGGAGCTGTCAGCAGAATCTTGACAGTCTCAACGTGAACTCCATGCAGCGATGCCTCGAAGCCGCTCGTATCCCACTTGTAGTACGTCGCCTCGCTGATCCCGATCTGCCGCAGAACCTCCTCAAGAGACATCCCCTTGCCCTGGAGGACCTCCGCCTCCCGCAACTTTGCAATGATTTGTTCCGCCGTGTGCCGCTGCTTGCCCATATCTCCCTCTTTCTGGCCCACGATAACACTATTTTCGTCTACAAAACCTTGGGCCGACTTTCAGGGGGCACGTCCGGAGGCCGCACCTGTCATTATTCATGCCGGAGCGCTTCGATAGGATCCAATGCGGATGCTTTCCGAGCCGGATACCAGCCGAAAAACACTCCGATAAACGTGCAGAACAGGAAAGAAAGAAGTATGGATTTCGTGGTAATTAGCACAGGCCAGGACATCATACTTTCAACCATGTTTGAGGCAAATACGCCCACTGCGACGCCAATAATTCCTCCCAGTACACTGAGTAAAACAGCTTCGAGAAGAAACTGTATTAGAATATCCTTGTCTTGACCGCCGATTGCTAATCGTAGACCTATCTCTCGGGTTCGTTCTGTAACGGAAACATAACATGATGTTCATGATGCCAATGCCGCCAACGATCAAAGATATTGCTGCAATGGAACCAAGCAGCACAAGCATCATTTCCGAGATTGATCCGAAGGTACTTATTAACTCTTGCTGTGTTCTGATTTCAAAATCATTTTCATCGGCATCTTTCAACTTGTGTGAAATTCTCATTGCTTTTTCTATTTGAGCACTCGCATCGTCAATTTCGTCTTCCGATATAGCGGACATAACAATCGCGCGTAGATGCGTGTGGCGCGTTATTCGTTTCATAACTGTTGTGTATGGTGCGAGTATTAAATCATCTTGATCTTGACCAAAAGTATTATCACCCTTTTCTTCGAGTACGCCAATTACTTTAAATGGTATTTTGTTGAATCGTACAGTCTGCCCAATCGGATCAACATCATCTTCAAACAGATTATCAACTACAGTTTGTCCGAGTAAACATACTTTTGCAGCACTTTTTATCTCCTCTGAGCTATAGATTTTGCCGCGTGACACTGGATACTTTTTTATATAAGTATATTCTTCATTACCACTTTTAATTTGTGTCGGCCAGTTATTCGAGCCAAAAATTACTTGACCAGAACCATCAACTTCAGGGGATACAGCCCCAATCAAATCACAGTTTTCTCTTATATAATCGGCATCAGCCACTTCGAGAGTTTGAGACATTTCTCTGCCTTGCTGAACACTGCCGCTATTTCTGCTGGCGGGCTGGACGTGAATAAGGTTTGTGCCCATTGTAGCAGTTTTCTTTTTGATGCTGGCATTTGAACCTTCTCCAATTGCAAGCATTGCAATGACAGATGCAACTCCGATTATTATCCCCAACATTGTCAGGAACGAACGGGTTGTATTTCTCTTAATTGCTGAGAGAGCGACTTTAATTAAATTTGGCCAGTTCATTTTCTATACATGATGTGTTCATAATGCAGATATTGTGCTATGTGCATCTTAATCCGGCGTAAGTGAATCCTAATCTCTCCAGTGAAGTTTCCTTTTCTTCTAATCGTTCAGTAGCTTGTTGGGCACTAGACAGGTTCCTAACTACATCATCTTTAAGCAACCTTCCATCACGGAAGACAATATGTCTCTTTGTAAACCCGGCTATGTCCGGTTCATGAGTTACAAATCCGATCGTTATTCCATTTTCATTCAATGCCTGGAATAAGCTCATAATCTCATAAGATGTTTTGGTTCCACATTGCCGGTTGCTTCATCGGCTAAAATTATCACAGGGTCATTTACTAATGAACGGGCTATCGCGACACGCTGTTGCTGTCCACCAGACATCTGATTGGAAAGATGTTTCATTCTGTCCGCTAACCCGACAGCTTCAAGTGCATGTTCTGCTTTTTCTCTACGAAGTGTATTGCTTACGCTCGAGTTATAAAGTAATGGTAGTTCTACATTTGCCAGTGCCGTTGTTTTGGGCAAAAGATTGTACGACTGGAAAACGAACCCAATTTGTGTGTTTCGGATATTCGCAAGTTGACTTCGTGTCATTGAATTAACATTCTTCCCATCAAGCCAATAATCACCGCTGGTTGGTTTCTCCAGACAGCCCAAAATATTAAGCACCTGAGTGATTCTACCGGAAAAGTTCTCATCCGGAAATGCATCAACCGTAAATTCAACACGTTGACCTTCTTTCACCACACCAATATCCGCTTCATCAACATTAGCTTCGACCTGCATTTCAGTAAGATCATTTGTAATAGTGAAGAGTTCGGGAGTGCTCACACTTGCAGCAACAGTTTGGCCTTCTTCAACGGCTCTATTCGTAACAATACCATCAATAGGGGCATAAATCTTTGCATAACTCAAATTTTGTTTTGCTTTATTGAGATTTGCTTTAGCCGATTTAAGAGATGCTTCACTTTTTTTGTAATTATACTTGCTCAAATCGTAATCATTTGCGGAGATCATTTGTTTTTCAAGGAGTTGCTTGTTCCTTTCAAAGATCGATATCTGATATTCAAGCTCTGCTTCGGCATGCGAAAGATCAGCTTCGGCATTTTCTAAGTTTGATTGCAAAGTAGACTTATCAAGCTCGGCTATCATTTGCCCTTTTTTAACCCTTGAGTTAAAATCAACATAGAGCTTTTGTATCACCCCTGATACTTGTGTTCCGACTATCACAGTGTTTGTTGCTTCTAATGTTCCTGTTGCAGTAACGGTATTACTTATCGAACCTTTCTAACTGTAACCGTCTCAAACACATAATCAATTTGTCCGGTTACCTTAAGCTGTCATTCTCCATCGGTCGTTCATGGAGCCTACCTGAGGTGGTTGAAAACCCAGGGCAAAACAAATACGTCAGAGAAATACAGGCTGGCCGTCCAAAAGGAAGAGAATGGATGGCTTGGGAACGTGAAGGAGTTGTATGATGAGAGAGCACCGGGGTTAACGTGCCTGGCCGCCCTCCAGGACAGCCGTATGGGGTCCATGGAGAAACCACTGAATGACAGCAAGGGTTGCGGTGGCGTCATGCGGATGGCCCCGGTCGGCCTCGTTGTCGAGTCCCCACCAATGGCTTTCAAGATGGGGTGTGAATTCGCGGCCCTGACACACGGTCATCCGACCGGCTATCTCGCTGCCGGATGTTTCGCTGCACTCATCTGCAGTCTGCGGGAGAGGAGGACTTTGAAAGTCGCCCTCGATAACTCCATCTCATTGTTGATGAAGATGAACAACAGCCGGGAGTGTGTAAGATTACTGACATTGGCGCAGGATCTCTCCAGGAAGGCCGCCCGCAGGATGGAATGGCTGCCATGACAGCTGACGCACTGGGCGGCCTTCGAATCTCCTTTCGCGTTGCGTGCACCATGAACGCTCGTGCGGTATTTGTCGAGCTGGTCTACCGCAAGCGACGGGTTAAAGGTGCGCATGAATGACGCACTCGCGTGGCAGTTGCTGCATGTCCTCACAACGTTCAGAGAAGAAACGGGGGACAACGGGCTCTTCGCACGGACAATGCCGTGGGCGTTGTGGCAGGTCACACACTGCACAGCGTGCTCCGCGCCGGCTCCCGATAACTTTCCGTGGACGCTGACCTGCAGCGCTTCCCATTGCTCAAGGGGGAGGGAGGAACCGAAACTCTTCATGCGGCCGGCATCTGAATGGCAGCGGGCGCACATCTTCGAAATCTCATCCCCCTTTGGAACGCCCACGTATCCTGCCGACTTGTCCATGGCTTCTTCCATGTCATAGTTCGTGGGATCTCCTCCATGGCATCCCGAGCAGGCAATGTTTTTTGCGAAGTGCACATCCTGCCTGAAGAGAGACGGAATTGTTCCTCCGAGCGCTTGGTGGCATGCCAGACATTTGTCGTCGGCCGTGGCGGCGCTCGAGGTGCACCATGAGAGAATCAGTACAATGAGTATAGGGCGGATCAGCCGGTCTGCGTTCATAATACCCATCCAAGGATCGTGAACACGAGTATGTAGATCACCACGCCGAGACCAATATAGTTGATCGACCTACGTGGTTCACCCACAAGTGTGTCTGCCGGGACACGGCACAAACGTCCAGAGAATTCCGGCGATACCAAACAACAACACGCCGAGTATCTCACCTTCCAGAAACAGGACGTGTGCGGGAAAGTACTTCAGGGTCTGGAACATGAAGAGGAAGTACCATTCCGGACGGATCCCGGCGGGTGCCGGCGCGAATGCATCCGCCTTTGTTCCCAGCTCCGAAGGGAAGAAGACTGCAAGGATGGCGAGGACATTCAGCACGATGAGCCAGAGCAGAAGATCACGCAGGAGGAAATTCGGGAAGAAGGGCATGACCTTCTTGTCGGTCGATGATGCGTGACTAGCATGGCTGGTTTTTACCCTGTCCCTGCACCAGGATCAGGTGGATAGCCAGGAAGAGGGTAAATAACCCCGGGAAGACCGCGACATGGAATCCGAAGAAACGGGAAAGCGTGGCGCCCGTGACATCCTCTCCGCCACGGAGAAAGATCATAAGCGGTTTTCCGATCACGGGAAGAACTCCGGCAATATCTGTCCCTACCTTTGTTGCAAAAAAGGCGAGTTCATTCCAGGGGAGGAGATATCCGCTGAAGCCGAGTCCCATTCCGAGAAAGAGCAAGATCATGCCCGTCAGCCATGTGAGTTCGCGCGGCTTGCGGTATGCCTTTTCGAAGAAAACGCTGAACATATGAATAAAGGCTGCCAGAATAAAAGATTCGCCTCCAAGTGTGGATCGAGCGGATCAGCCAACCGAATTGGACCTTCGACATGATGAATTGAATACTTTCCCAGGCCAATTGCTCGCTCCCCTTATAGTACAGGAGCAGAAGAATCCCGGTGATAACCTGGACAATAAAAAGGAAGAGACACCCCGCCAAAGTAGTACCACACGGATCCGCGGTGGACGGGAACGTATTTCTTCCCCATAAACTCGATGATCTCCGCCAGAGGGACTCTCTCGGCGAACCCTGCATACAGCCGTTTCATCATGTTCTTCATGTAGTTTTCGTTATGTGGATCTCATCACCCTGTAGGACTACACGGTACTCTTCCAGAGGTCGGGGTGGAGGGCCCGCGACGTTTCGGCCGCTGAGGTCATATTTGCCGTTATGGCATGCGCACCAGATCATCCCGATGTCACTCTTATATTGAACCGTACAATCAAGATGTGTGCAGATCGCAGAGAAAGCCCGAAACTGGTCGGTTGGGCTCCGCACAAGGAGAACGGGTTTGTTTCCGAAACGCACGATCATGCCGCTATCTCTGGGAATGTCTGCCAGCGTGTGCCGGCCTTTACACTTGTGACCACCGCTTCGGGTTGCCGCGGCGGATTGAGGAAGGAAAAGATCGGATAGAGCAATGCGCCTGCCCAGGCGACAAGTCCGCCTCCCAGTACATACTTCAAAAAATCCCTGCTTGGTGCTCACCGTTGTGGTCGATTCGCCTCCTGCATTCAAGAGCGTACCCTTCCGTAATAGATCAACTGTGCGGTTCTTGGCGCCCTTCCGGGGGTGTGCCCCGGGCCTTTTTCTTTGCGTACCGTAACGAGATCAGGAATAACACAGTGCCGAGGACAAGGAACGACAGGATGCGGTATGTCGGTTCAAGACTCACACTGTCCACGAACAACACATTCCCGATGGTCAGCAGCAACGTGAGGAATGCCATCCAGCGGTATTTTCGGCTTTTCACCAGAATGCTCATGGCATAGTAGAACAGCGCCACGACGACCCAGGATATGCTCAGGTATCCCGCGGGCATTGCGTGGTAAAGCGCAAAGGGAAAGATGAAGAATGCGCAGGCAAGGTATGCATTCCGCATCATCTCGGTCTTCAACGCCAGGCGCTTTTTCTGCCAGTTGAGAATCCGGGCGCTTGAGAGTGCGACGATACCAAAACTCAGACTTACAAAATGTACGGTGTCGACGAGGATGGCGTACGAAGCGAAGAGAATCAGATAGATGATGAAATTGGCAATTACGATAAACTGCGACCGGAACCAGACTGCCGTGGAAACCACAAGCAGACTCTGCCAGGCAAGCCAGACGAAGTAGTCGGGTCGATCGAACCGGGCGATCATCGCAACGCTCATTGACATGTATCCCAGCATTGCGTAAAAGAATGTTGAATACATGCTCTCTTCTTTTTTCCAGAAGGCAATGGCAAGAGACAGGAAGAGGACTGAAGCAATGGCCTGATACAATGCAAGTGCGTCGCCACTGCGTACGGCTGTATGCAGGAGGAACAGCCCGCCAGCGCCAAGGGTATTCACAAAACTGTTGGCGATGACCATTCCGTCTTCCTCTGCAGGGTGCTTGCGCAGGAAAATGGCGGCCGCATAGATCACGGCGTACAGCAGAAGAGGGAGCGTGTTCCACGGTAAGAAGGGGACAAGCGTGACGACGTTCCCAAGGACAGGGTCATTCAGCACCCAGAGCAGATGGGCCAGGTAGGTGAGTGCGGTGCCGAAGAAAAGCAGCGTTGGCCACTCTCGCCAGCGCGCGATGCCAACTGTCACAAGCGCCAGCATGATGGTTGCCGGAACCACAAACCAGAAATCTCCGCTGATCAACACCGTGATATAGCCGGTCAACAAACCGATCCCGACCAGAAATTGTGATCGCCTGCGAAGGGCCGTGACCATGGTGAACACGACAACAAGCGACAACACGACGAGCTCAACGGTCTTGTCGGTAATCGGAGGGTCAGGGCTGAAAAAATAGAGGCGTAATGTCGTAAAGTACAACAACACCAGGGCTCCTCCCAGCACATACCTTGATATGTCGGGTAAGGCGTTGCGCCACCGACTGGAAAGTGCCAGAGCGCCCCCCACGAGCAGGTATCCGAACAAAGCCGGCAATACGGGTGGGAGGCCGCGGTACGGAAATGTCAGAAGAAAGGCGACACCGATTGAGAGGACCATGATACCCACCCTGGGGAACCATGTCTCACCAATCCGGTTTTCCAGATCCTCCTGTCGGTGTTCCGCGTCCTGAGTGGCAGGTGCGGGCGGGGATGGTTCAGGCTGGTTCTCCACACCGATCTTTAGCCGGGCCTCGATACCGGAGATGCGGCGTTCAAGATGGGCCAGACGTTCAACGATTTCAGTAACTGCTGTTCCTTCTGAGGTCGCGGGCATCGGTTACCTCTGAAAGCATGGGGGGGAAGGGGAAATCTTGTGCAAGCAGACCGATTGAATAAATCTAATGAGGATAGCGGCCAAACGCAACTGTTGAAATGCTCTACACGTAACTACCCTAGTTGTCCTTCGCCCCCTGGTTGATCCACTCTGCAATCAACGCGAGCTCGGTCTTCGGGAGCAAGGTCAGATCGGCCGAGTCCGGAGGCATGCGGTAGTGTTCCTGATCCGTGGCGCAGAGAATATAGAGCCAGCTCTTTACATAGTCTCCCGGTATCACCAGAGGTTTCTTCCCGGGGAGGATGCGTGAACCCATCAGGGTTTCGTATGAAGTGAGCATGATTGTGCCTTCGGCCTTCTCGGTTCCGTGGCAGGAGAGACACCGTGCGTTCAGAATCGGTTGAATCTGATCACGATAGCTGACGGGATCCGGCTCTTTCGTGCCGCAGCCGGTGAGAAGGGAGGCGAGGAACATCATCAGAAAAAGTCGCATGGTCAACCTCCATGGTTGAAGGGACAACAGACGACCGCAATGGGGAGATGATACTATGATGAAGATACTCCCGCGTCCATCAAATGTCAACTGCCTGCCATCACAGAGCCCTGCCCACACGACGCGGTCGCATATGCCGTCTCGGTGCCTGAAATTTTGTCCGTGGACGTCATGGCCGTATCTTCACAGTCCACCGGGGGCCTACCTCCTGCGGAACCTTTTGACGGTATTTGGGTTTTTAGTATACTATCTACCATCACATCTCAGAAGGAGAGCATAATGAAAGCAGCGGTCTGCGTTCTGTGTCTGATGATAATCTCGGGGTTTGTGACGGCCGAGCTGTCGGCACAGGGTTCATCTGTGAAGGATTCTACCGGATTGCCGGGGGACAATTTCAGCCTGCAGGGGGCCCTGGAGATGTTCAAGAAATCCGGATCCCCGGAGGAGTTCGAAAAACTCCTCAACACCCGGGATAATCATGTGAACAACCTGGATCTGAACGGCGACGGGGATGTGGATTATGTTCGGGTGGTTGGAAAAATGGACAACGATGTGCATGTTTTTGTCCTTCAGGTGCCGGTTTCCGGGGATGAATCACAGGACATTGCCGCCATCGAGCTTGAGAAGGGTGGCGAGGCGCACGCAGTTCTGCAGATTGTTGGCGACGAGGACATCTATGGCGAACAGACCATCGTCGAACCGGACGGTGGAGAGGATGAGGAAGAGGACACCGTTTCTCCCATGGAGGGAAAGGGACCGTATGCCCCGGCACCGGGTTTCGAACGAATGTCTGCGGCCAGAATTGTGGTGAATGTGTGGCCCTGGCCTATCGTCCGGTTTGTGTACGCACCCGGTTACACGGCGTGGGTCTCCCCGTGGCGGTGGCGCGTGTATCCGACCTGGTGGCGCCCCTGGCGTCCGCTGGCCTGGCGTGTCTTCCATCCCTTCAGGGTTCGCCACCATGCAGGTTTTGCGGTCGTCCATACCCACCGGGTAGCCCGCGCACACCGGGTGTACGCACCGGCACGCGTCACATCAGTAACCGTACGCACCCGGCATCAGAATTCGGTGAATCGATACCGGGTGACAAGGACCACGACCGTAAAAACGAAAACAGGGGCGACCAAGGTGAAGACCACGCGCACGCGTACGAATGTTGGGAAAAAAAGGCGGTAGCCTCTGCAACGTTTCCGGTTCTACCGGTTCAGGGCCTGCGTATCACAGATTGCGCAGGCCCTTTCGCGTTTTCTACGCGTATTCCCTTAGGTGCAGGTCCCCCGATTCCCGCCCGCAAAAGCCTATGCTCGATTTGTCTTGACAATTTCATATAGGTATATATATTGATATATAAATAGGAACAAGATCTTTAAAGCTCTGGGCGATCCAACCCGCCTCGAAATCGTAAGGTTGCTGCGTAACAGGAGCCGGACTCCCTCCGAGCTCCTTGAACACTTGCACATCGCGCAACCGAACCTGTCGCACCATCTGGATATTCTGAAACGGGCGGACGATGCTGGAGCGAGAAGTCAGAGAGGCCGTCATCCAGGGGTAGTATGAAGGGCCGAACAGAAAGAAGAGCAAAGGAAACCATCGACTAAATGCACATGTCAATGTCCAGTCCTGGACATGGCGCTGGAGTACTTGGTGAAGATCAAAGAAAAGGAGTTGAGACAATGACCTGGAATTTCAGGCGTGAGATCGTCCCGATGGAATGGTGCTCGTCAGGCCATCCTGGCATTTGGTATTCGGCCCGGGGTTGCCGGATGCGTGTGCCTTCGCTTTTGATCTGGACGGGAGACCTGACGATACCATGTCGCGCACGGCCTTTCGGATCGTGATCCCAGGCGTCGTCAGTGTTTCCGAATAGCGGGGGCGGGGTGCGCTACCTTTCATCCGACCGTTCTGGAAGAAGATCCAACACGCGATCACATCCTTTTGCTCCTGCGGATTTTGTTGTGGGCTTTCTTGTCATGCTGTTTGCAACCAGCATCATCGCTGCAAAAGAAGGCAAGCGTCTCTCTCGTGGCGATGGGAGTCGGATTGGGCATTCTTCGATCGGGTCAACACTATCTGCCGAAAACTCCGCGCATGGGACCGCGTGTGCTTTCGCATCCGTCGCTACCTGGAGGCGGGTACTTCCAAGGGGGGTGGTGATCGAACGCTACGACGGAACGCTGCAGGGCGGCCTTCTGTCGGCGTTGTTTGCCAACGTGCTGCTCGATGAAGTAGATAGGGAGTTGGAGAAGCGCGGACACCGCTTCGTCCGGTATGCGGATGATTGCAACGTATACATGCAATCGCGCCGTGCGGGCGAGCGGGTCATGCGTCTGCTCCGAAAGCTCTATACGCAGGGCTAAAACTCCGCGTCAACGAGTCGAAAAGCGCGATCGATCTGGCGCGACGCCGCAAGCTCCTGGGGTACTCGTTCTGGGTGACCTCTGGACAAGTGGTAAAGCGCCGGGTGAGCAAAAAGGCAGTACAGGCGATGCAAGACCGGGTACGGGAGATCCCAGCGCAACCGGGGCCGGAGGGTGGTCCGCTCCACATCGTGGTTGCCCTCACCCTGGGGCCAACGGTGATCATAACGGGGTTCCTGTATCCTTTCCTTCTTTATCGGAAAATACAGGCCCGGGAACAGGAAAACGGCGTTGTACCATCTGAGAATAACTCGTAAGAGGAGACCGACCATGAATCGGATTGTAAAACTTTCCGCGTGCATGCCCCTGCTGGCACTGGTTCTCGTGTGCACGGTGCAGGGGTATGCCCAACCGCCTGTTGCCGGGCGATGGGAGGGAGCGATTAATCTGCCCGGGATGGACCTTGGTATCAACGTGAACTTTATGCCGGCAGGAGATTCACTCCGGGGTACAATTGACATTCCAATGCAGATGGCAAAAGGGCTGACGCTTCATGATATCAAAACCGGCGGCGATACGGTCCGGTTTTCACTGCAGGCGGGTCCGGGGATTGCCCGCTTTGAGGGTGTCCACACAGGTGATTCCATCTCAGGAACCTTCGCTCAGGCAACCGTGCGTTGTCCGTTTATGCTCCGGCGCGCAAAAGTTTTGCCTCAGCCTGTACCCCCACCATACAGACAGGAGGAGGTGCGTGTCACTGCGGACAGCGTGGTGCTCGAGGGAACGCTGACCATCCCGCCGTCACCCGGTCCGCATCCGGCCGCGATTCTGCTCACGGGCAGTGGTCCACAGAACCGTGACGAAGAAATCTTTGGGTTCCCCATCTTTGCCCAGCTTGCCGATCACCTTACCCGAAACGGATTTGCCGTGCTCCGGTGTGATGACCGGGGAGTCGGAGGGTCCACCGGCAGCTATGCCGCTGCCACGACGCAGGATTTTGCGGCGGACGCACTTGCCCAGTGGAGTTTTTTGCGCGAACGCAGGGACATCCAGATATCGCAGGTCGGGTTCATTGGGCACAGTGAAGGCGCGCTCGCAGCCGCGATTGCCTGCCGCCTGCAGCCGGCCGTTGCATTCGCGGTGTTGCTTGCAGGGCCATCCGTGCGGGGTGACAGCCTTATCCTCGGCCAGGTCGAGCGTCTGGTGCGCTCTTCCGGTGCAACCGAAGCAGAAGTGCAGCGGGCGCTCCATTCGCAGGAACGGGTCTTTGAGACCGTCCGGGCTGACACCGGCTGGTCATCTCTTCGTGTAATGCTTATCGCGGAACTACAACGGGGCGTTGAGCGCGCTACACCCGAACAACGCAAAGCGTTCGGCAATATCGATTCAATGGCATCGGCACGTGTGGATATACAGATGTCCGCGCTCAGGCTGCCCTGGTTCCGGCGGTTTATCCTCTACGACCCGGCAGAAGACCTGAAGAGCATCACCTGTCCCGTTCTTGCGCTGTATGGTTCCCTGGACATGCAGGTTCCACCTGCGCAGAATTACGCGGTCATGGAAACCATCTTCAGAGAATCGGGGAACAGGGAGGCGATCTGCAAAGTTATACCCGGCGCCAACCATCTCTTTCAGGCCGCGAAAACGGGAAGCCCGATGGAGTACGGGCAGTTGGAGAAGGAATTTGCGCCCGGGGTCCTGGAGACTCTCTCCGGCTGGATGGCCGGTGTACGAGGGCGGCGTTAGAACGATTTCTTGTCGGACGAGTGTGTTTTAACGGATTCACGCTGAACCGGCTTTTCTGCTTCGGTCTTAAGACGGACCTCGTAGAGGTCTGTCCGGCGGTTCCGCCAGTTGAGCACCGTGCCACTCTGCCGGTGAGGTTTTAACAGTTCCAGTTCGATATCGTCCACAATCACCGTTTCGATGTTTGGCGTCGTCTCCGCAACAACCGAATCCCGCGAGAACGGTAAGTCGGCTGGCGAGAAGATCCCCGACTGGGCGTACTGCACATCCATGTTGTCCACAAATGGCAGGTTGCCAACCGTCCCTGCAATGACCGTGTACACGTGATTCTCCACGCATCGTGCCTGAGCACAATACCGTACGCGAAGGTAGCCGTACCGTTCATCCGTATTAAACGGGACGAAGATGATCTGTGCTCCTTTTTCCACGGCAATCCGGCTGACTTCCGGGAATGTAATATCGTGGCCGATCTGCAGGGATATCTTGCACATATCGGTATCAAAGACTTCGATCGTATTGCCGGCTTCCACCCCCCACCATTTACGTTCGTCGGGAGTGATATGCAGTTTGTACTGCTTGTTGATGCCGCCGTTGCGGTGGAACAGATAGGCGGCGTTGTAGAGATGATCCCCCTCCACGCTGAAAAGAGAACCACCGATGATGTTGATGTCAAATTTGACCGCAAGTTTGCCGAACAGTTCAAGGTATTGAGGTGTGTATTCCGCCAGACGGCGGATGGCAAGTCCGGGCCGCTCCTTCTGCGCAAACGAAAGAAGCTGCATGGTGAACAACTCTGGAAAGAGAATAAAGTCGCTCTTGTAGTCAGCGGCGACATCAACAAAATATTCCACCTGTCTTGCAAACGCTTCGAAACTCTCGATCACTCTCATCTGGTACTGCACGGCGCAGATACGCACCGCTTTTGAAGGAACATAGGCGCGGGTAAAATCGGGTTTATAATCCAGATTTGTCCACTCGAGCAGGGTCGCATACCCCTCCGATTCCTTGTCCGAATCCATGTAGGACTTCAGCAATCGAACCAGCACAAAGCCATTGGAGAGTTGAGAGGTGAGGACAGGGTCGATGAGCGATTTGTTGATGACCCTTTCCACGTATTCGCGTGAACTCATCGTATCCTTGTGCTGGTGATAGCCGGGGATTCTCCCGCCCAGCACAATGCGCATCAGGTTCTTCTCACGTGCAAGTTTCTTGCGCGCATCGTAGAGACGCCGGGCCAGCCGCATACCCCGGTAATCGGGATCCACCATAATCTCGATTCCGTACAGCGTATTCCCCTCAGGGTTATGATTGCGGATGAAACCGGCGTCAGCGATTTCCCGCCAGTCGTGCCATTCAGCGTACATTGCGAAATCGAGAATAAGGCTGCTGGATGATGCAACAATACGCCCGGCGTACTCTATGCAGATCTGGCCTTGCGGAAAAATCTTGAGCTGGCTTTCAATCTGCGCGCGCTTCCACGGTTTCATCCCGGGAAAACACCGGTGCTGCAGATCGACGAGCCGATCAAAGTCGGCTATCGTAATAGGGCGGACGACAAGACTGTTTTCGAAGGAACTCAAGTCGGTCTTCGTCATAGGCAAACCTCGTGTTCCTGAGGGTTAGGAAAACTGAACCCCGGACCGGGAATCCGGGGTGACACGATTGGGACGGAGTAGATTACCGCAGCTTCTGCAGCAGGGCTCCGATGCTTCCAGGATCGTCGTTGGCCGGAAAATGAAAGAGCCGTGCAGAATTCTGGTACAGCAGTTTCTTTCGGTCCTTTTCCGGAATGCTGAGTTCCTCGATGAACTCGATGTACGATTCCATGGAGGAAATGGGCCAGTCAGTCCCGAACAACACTTTGTCCGGCTCCACGCCGTAGACCAGCATTTCCTGGAGTTGTTTCCGCATATAACTTTCGAACCGGTCTGAAAAATCGCCCAGCACAAGACCGGAAAGGTCGGTGTACACGTTCTTGTTCTTGTACACCACTTCCATACAGTCTCTGAACCAGGGACTTCCAAGATGACAGATGACAAAGTTCACGTCGGGATAATCAACGGCAGCGTCGTCGACATGGAGGGGGTGGGAGTACTTTATTTTCCCCTTTGGCGTAAATGTATCGCCGGAGTGAAGCATCACGGGTACGTTCATTTCGGCTGCAAGCCGGTAGATTGGCTCACATTTTGGGTCATTGGGGTAGAACGGCTCATACCCCGGGTAGAGTTTCAGCCCCCGGACGAGACCATCCTGGATAAACTCGCGTAGTTCGGTCAACTGATCGGGTACAAACGCGTTGTAGCTGATACCTGCCACAACAAACACATTGGTCATGCCGGAAGTGATCTTTACGACTTCGCGTGTCGAGGGCCGGCCGGCGGTGATCTTGTACGATGTCAACACGAGCGCGATATCCACCCGGTTCCGTTTCATGGCGAGCTGGAGGTCATCCATACACTGCTGGAGAGACTCAACATCTTCGTTGTGATAATTATTGACGTGTGTATGGCAATCGATGATCATAATGGGGTCTATGGCTTCCAGATTTTTTCAATAATACGTTCGGCCCATGCGCGTCCGCCGAGGCCGAATGCTATCGCCAGTGCCAGACAGAAGGCACCGAAGGCGATTTCAAATGCCGAAACCAGCACCTGACCACCGAGGGAGAGCTGCTCCAGCGCAAGAGAAATCACAAAGAGCAGAAGGGTCCACTGGGCTATGTGGCTGACAATGTCAGCCCCGCTGATGCCGATGTTGTTCAGGTAGGTGTACGTGAATCCGCGGAAGAGTTTCGCAAGAAGAGTTCCGAAGATGAGCACCAGCAAGGCCACGATGATACTCGGAATGTAGAGAACGACCTTGGCGAGGAGGTTGTCGGCGGATTTTAATCCGAGTCCGTTCAGCACCGCGAGCATGACCGCAAATATGATAACCCAGTAAATGCCATTCGCGATGATGGTGACGGTCGTGTACTTTACATCACCCTGCAGCAGGAAATCTTCGATGCCCATCTTCTCCGCAAGAACGTCAATCCGGGCGAATTTAAGGACCCTGATGATTACCTTGCGGATGAGTTTTGCCGCAAGCCACCCCGCGACAAGGAGGAGCAGTGCAGCGGACAGTTGAGGCAGGACGACAATCAGGTAATTCCACGCAGTCTGGAAGAACGTAACCGCGGAGGTAAACTGCTCAAACATGGAGCCTCCTGAAGAGAATGCGACATCTGCGGACACGGTTCATCTCTATAACATCGTGCATTTTCGACACAAGTTCAACCTTTCCCGGTAATGCCGCCTCTTTCATCTGCGCCCCCCTCACCGGTCCGGAATACCGGGTGAAGGCTTTTCTCCTTTTGAATAGACGATTTTTCCCTGAACAATTGTGCAATACACCGAATAGTCGGAATCCAGAACCACAATGTCAGCATCCTTGCCGGCGTCCAGGGATCCTTTCGTGGCTTCCAAACCCAGGACTTTCGCCGGCACTACGGTGACGGTGTCGATGGCCTGCCTGAAGGAACAGCCGGTGTATTCCCTGAACCGTAAGGCAATGGTGCCCAGACTCATGGTGGTTCCAATCAACGTGCCATCAGGGTACAGCGCGGTGCCTTCCGTGGAAACATACTCCTTCCCGTTGTAGATGTACCGTCCGTCCGGAAGTCCCATTCCCTGAACGCCGTCGGTAATGCAGACGCATCGATCCGGTCCGAGATTACGCCAGAGAAGTCTGACAATTGCCGGATGGAGATGTTTGCCGTCGCTGATGATCTGTGCGCTGACCGAAGGATGTTCGAAGATGGCCGTGACCGGACCGGGGGCACGATGGTGGACTGAAGGCATCGCGTTAAACAGATGCGTGACATGGGAAACTCCCGCATCAAATCCCCGTTGTGTTTCTTCGTATGTTGCCTCCGAATGGGCAAATGCGGCAACAGTGCCGCGGGCCACAAGGGTCCGGATACGATCGAGATTGCCGGGCATCTCCGGCGCGATGGTCATCATCTTCAAGACACTCCCGGCGTCGGCGTAGAGTTGATCAAGAGCGTTGGACGAAGAAGGGTAGATGGATTCCGGGGCCAGCCCTCCTTTCCTCGCGGGGTTGAGGAAAGGCCCTTCAAGGTGAATACCAAGGAGCGTCGCCCCGCCGAGATTCTGAGCGGTCCAGTCGCGCATCAGCTGCAAATGAGTATTTCCTTCGTCCGGCCTTGACACCGTGGTTCCCAGAAACCCTGTGGTGCCAAGACGGGCGAGTGTCCGGGAGATGGTACGCAGGGCATCCGCCGAAGAATCAAGCACGTCGGCTCCGCCGGCTCCCTGAATGTGCAGGTCGATAAAACCGGGCACGGCAATACGTCCGCCGGCATCAAGAAACGCCGCACCATTCCCCGGCTCGCTGCCCGGTGAGACGATGCGGGATCCTTCAATCAGGAGACTGGTGGGCGGGCTGTCCGGGGATGTGTAGAGCCGGCAATTGCGGATGAGAAGTCGTGATGGCATTGGCCTACATTGCGTGGGAGAATACCTATTGCCATATCAGATAACGATTTTACAGGAATGAGTCAACAGCCGGTTTGTCCAACGGGTGCGCCGCCCCTTTCTCATTTGAGCGGTTCATTGCCTTTGTCAGAATCCTCTCTTACCTTACCCGGGCATTCCCAACCCGATCTTTGTCCCATGCTGGAAGAAACCCCGATGAACGGAATACCGGTTCTGCACGCCGAAGGAGACTGTGTTTCCCGTGCGTGGGAAAACGCCCTGATTGAACTCCACGCGCATGGATGCCGGATCAAGACCGAGTACGACAAACCGGAAGATCCGCCGAGCATCGATGCTTCGATGCTTATCACGATCCATGATCCGATGAAAGAACCGATGATTCACAAAGATTTCCCGGGTGGCCCGGAGGATCTGCAGGAATATACGATGGAAGTATGCGAGGGGATCAAGGACCATCTTGTCCGCAGGGCCGATGATCCTGAGGATACACGGTGGGAATATACATACCACCAGCGTCTGTTCAAGTACGATGGGCCGTCAGGCGGCGTGTTCGACCAGATTGACACCATTGCCCGGAAGCTCTCTGCCACGCCGTATTCCAGGCGTGCGCAGGCGATCACGTGGAAGGTCTGGGAAGACAACGACTGCTACGATCCCCCATGTCTGCAGAGTATCTGGTGCAGAATTACGGAGGAGGAAGGTCTTCGTGTCCTAAGCATGAATGTGCGCTTCCGTTCGAACGACGCATACAAAGCGGCTTTTATGAACATCTTTGCTCTGGTCCACCTGCAGAAGCAGCTTGCGGAAAACATCTCGGCAGCAACAGGAAAACAGGTCCGTATGGGAAGATACTGTCATTTTGCAGACAGTTATCATATCTACGGCTCATATTTCCGCGAATTTGAAGGACGATTCCTCGGAGCGCTCAGCAAACGCACCTTTGAACAGCGCACGATGCGGCTCGAGGATTTCCGTGAAATCATGGAGGCGGCACGACCAGGAATCCTGGAAAAGGCCCGGGCCATGACGCGATAGCGGTAGCGTTGTATTCTCCGTTCATTGTAGCAAACCTCAACTCTCCTCAATCATCTTAGACGCTGAAGGGTATGACTATGTCTTCCACTCTCGACAATCTTAAAGAGGCATTTGCGGGCGAAAGCCAGGCATTCCAGAAGTATTCCGCTTTTGCGAAGAAGGCCGATCAGGATGGCCTTCCAAATATTGCCAAGTTGTTCCGTTTAACTGCTCAGGCGGAGATGATCCACGCAGACGGACACTTCAAAAGTATGGAGGGTGTCAGTTCGACCGCGGACAATCTTAAGGCGGCAATAGAAGGTGAAACCTACGAGTTTACGCACATGTATCCGCCGATGGTGCAACAGGCCGAAAAGGATGCGCACAAGGCAAAGCGGATGTTCACGTATGCGGTGGAGGCTGAAGCCGTTCACGCCCGTCTGTACACGCTGGCCCTGGATGCGGCCAAGGGGGGAAAAGATCTCGGTGAAACGGATTTTTTCCTTTGTCCGGTCTGCGGATACATTGAATTCGGCCAGGCTCCCGACAAATGCCCGATCTGCGGAGTCCTGGGAAGCAAGTTTATCAAAGGATAACGTCCGTCCGGGACTGCCTTACACACTGTAGGCAGTCCGCGCTCTCCTCACCCATACACTGGATTCAGCCATGCTTTCTGTTGGCTATGACATCGGCAGTTCTTCCGTAAAAGCCGCGGTGATCGACATTGAGTCGGGGGCGACACTTGCTTCTGATTTTTTCCCGCGCGAGGAAATGACCATCAGCTCCCCTCACCCCGGCTGGGCCGAACAGGATCCACAGTACTGGTGGGAGTGTGTGCAGAAGGTTACGAGAGCGCTGCTCTCGACGGGACGTGTGGATCCAAGCCGGGTTGTGTCGATCGGTATCTCGTACCAGATGCACGGGTTGGTTATCGTGGATACAGACGGCAACCCCCTCAGGCCATCTATCATCTGGTGCGACAGTCGGGCGGTGGAGATTGGCGAGCGGGCATTTCGTTCGCTTGGTGAAGAATACTGTCTTTCGAACATGCTCAACTCACCCGGCAATTTTACGGCATCGAAACTTCGCTGGGTGAAGGAAAACGAACCGGAACGGTACAGCCGGATTGCGCATATCCTTCTTCCGGGAGACTTTATCGCGCTCCGGATGACCGGCGAAGCGACTACAACGATGACCGGACTTTCAGAAGGGATCTTCTGGAATTTCCGCGACCAGACCGTAGATCCGCGCCTGCTGAAGGAGTTTGAGATCGATGCAGGGTTGTTCCCCCGGATTGTTCCCGCACTGGGTATTCAGGGGCATCTCACGCGGGCGTCGGCCCGCGCACTGGGGCTGCCGGAAGGGATCCCGGTCGCCTACCGGGCCGGAGACCAGCCCAACAACGCCTTCTCCCTTCATGTGCTTCATCCGGGAGAGGTGGCCGCTACAGCGGGAACATCGGGTGTCGTCTACGGCGTGTCCGAGCGTACCACCTTCGATGCGCGTTCCCGCGTGAATCTTTTTGCGCACGTGAACCACACTGCAGCCCGGCCGCGATTAGGGATCCTGCTTTGTATCAACGGAACAGGGATACTCTTTTCGTGGTTACGCCGGACACTCGGTACGGCGTTAACATACCATGAACTCAACGATCGGGCTGCGCAGATCGCTGTGGGATCGGATGGCGTCACGGTTCTCCCCTTTGGCAACGGGTCGGAGCGGATGCTGGAAAACCGCACCGTCGGTGCGAGTATCAAGGGGCTGGATCTTGTTCGCCACTCCGGCAGTCACATCGTGCGGGCGGCGCAGGAAGGAATTGCGTTTGCGTTTGAGTGGGGGATGGGGATCATGCGTTCGATGGGCATGCCCGCCGAGGTCATCCGGGCCGGTCATGCCAATTTGTTTTTGAGTCCAGTGTTCCGCCAGACACTTGCCACAATCTCCGGTGCTCACATTGAACTTTTTGACACCGATGGTGCAGCAGGGGCAGCCCGCGGAGCTGCCGTGGGTGCCGGCAAGTACACATCGGTACAGGATGCGTTTGGTTCCTTGCGGAAGATCACCACGGTAGAGCCGCTTGCCCGGGAGAAAGAGCAGACTGAAGAAGGGTACCGGCGGTGGGTGAGAGCACTCGAGAGCGAAATGATCTAAACCCGGAAAACCCTTCATGTGGAGGGACCTCCCAGGATCCCCTGCGACGCCGGGAGGATTGCTTTCGTGCCTGCACGACCGTATATTTCCGCTATGAAGACGTTGGTCCTGTTTTTGAGTGTGCTCCTCTGTTCCGTGCGGGCAGTTCCCCAGAGCACCGTTGCCGGAGGGGACCGGGACAGTACGCACGGGGAACGTATCGTGCTCGTGGAACCCGGGATGGCTCCGGGGAATTTGATATTTCTTATTCCCCCGCATCTTGAACGGCAACTGCTTTTCGAATCTCCGACCTTCTTTTTTGCAGGAATCCCCTCCTTATCATCCGCGCCCGTCTACGAACGCCCCTTTGAGGTTCACCCGGACTTGCTTGCACCGCTTCGCCTTCAATGGGAACGCGAAGCGCAGCTCGGGACATTCCGCAAGATACTCGGCTCGATCCAGCTCGGAGGAGTGGCTTATCTTGCCTATCGACATTTTTCAAAATCCGGCACCATGACCATACGTCCCCGCGCACCAAAGAGTAACAAGAAATGAGGGTATCATGAAGTTCCCCCGCATAGCGGCTCTCAACGTGATGAGTCGGCTCGGTGCATGCTGCGTGACATTTCTGCTTGCGGCCTCTTGTGCAGTAGTCCACGCCCAGATTCCGCAACCGCTGACGGTGGAGTGGATACAGTCGCCTGCGGCGGCGGCACTCCAGGGGACACCTATGTTTGCGTGGCTGGATGATACCCGTCTGGTCCTCCTGGAGAGGGGAGATACCAGCGAGGTACGAACGCTGCAGCTCCTTGATGTGGTAACCGGTGCGCGCTCTCCACTCGTTGATCCGCTGAAGGCGATGGCAACACTCCGTTCCTTCCTGGGTGAAAAGACACCCGGGTCGCTGGCATTCCCTGTCGTAATCGACAACACCGGCCGTCGCGGCGTGTACCTTTTTGCGGATGACATCTTTCTTCTCCATTTTGACACATCAGAATTTATCCGGGTTTGCGAGAGCGTTGCCAAAGAGAAGTGCTTGACCTTTTCGCCGGACGGCGAGAACATCGGGTTTGTCAGGGATAACAACCTGTATGTGTACAACATCCGGCAACGCAGGGAATCAGCGCTCACAACCGACGGGTCGGCTACAACATTAAACGGGACACTCTCATGGGTGTACTGGGAAGAGATATTCGGACGCCATGACACAGGGTACTGGTGGTCACCGGATTCCCGTTCGATCGTGTACTTCCAGAGCGATGAAAGTGCTGTCAGCCTCCAGCACTACGTGGACTTCAAGCCCTGGACGCCGCGCTTGATCACACAACGGTATCCGAAAATTGGTCAAACAAATCCATCAGTGCGGGTCGGCGTCGTCCGGCTCGGTGATACAACAACCACATGGCTTCAGCTCCCTGAACAATCCTATGAGTATGTGGTACGGACGGAGTGGTTGCCGGACAGCAAACGATTGGCCGTTCAGACGCTCAACCGTCTCCAGACACGGCTTGATCTTCTCCTTGCGGATGCCGTCACCGGCAACGTGACGCCGTTGTTGAGCGAAACCGATTCGGCCTGGGTGAATGTTCTTGATGGTCTGACATTCCTGCAGGACGGCAGCGGCTTCCTCTGGCCGTCGGAGCGGGATGGGTATCAGCATCTTTACCTGTACACGATGAGCGGTGTTTTGCGGCATCAGGTAACGAAAGGACCATGGACAATCCGGGAGGCGGGTGGAGGGGTGGCCTGGTTGAAGGGTGGAATTGTCGGTGTAGATGAGAAACGTGCCTGCATATATTTTACCGCACTGGAACACTCGCCAATCCAGCGGCACCTGTACCGGATCCGTTTTGACGGAACGGGCTTTGAGCGGTTATCCGTGGAACCAGGATCGCATAGTATCACCTTCAGTCCGGGGGCCAGTTATTATGTTGATCGATATTCCAGCACGAGACACGTCCCATCACTCACCGTGTATGATCACAACGGAATGCCCGTGCGGGTTGTTTCTGCCGGCGAAAGAGGGCAGAAGGCGGTGTCTGTTCTCCGGACGCCCGAGTTGTTCACGATTCCCGCGCGGGACGGATTCCCGCTGCCCGCGCAGATCCTGAAACCCGAATCCCCCGAACCCGGGAAACGGTATCCGGTGATCGTTTACGTGTATGGAGGTCCCTCTGCGCCCACCGTTGTGGATTCGTGGCAGAGAGAATCATTGTGGGAAAATCTGCTCCTTCAAAACGGATATCTGGTGGTACGGTGTGACAACCGGAGCGCTACAGGTATCAGCAAGAATCTCGAATCCATGCTGCTTCACCGATTCCTGGGGGAGGTTGAACTGCATGATCTGGTGGACGTGGTGCGTTGGATAAAACATCAGCCATACGTCGATTCCGCACGAATCGGGATTTGGGGATGGAGCGGGGGAGGGTCCAACACCCTTCTCGGGATGACACGTTCCAAGGAGTTCAAGGCAGGTATTGCGGTAGCCGGCGTGACGGATTTCCGCTTCTATGATACAAAATTTGCCGAGCAGTATATGAAAACGGAGACGGAAAATGCCCGTGGTTTTGAAGAGCATTCTCTTCTCCGCTATGCCCGGGATCTTCACGGAAGACTCCTCCTTGTGCACGGCACATATGATGACAATGTGCACATTGGCAATACGTATGCCTTTGTGGATGAACTTATCAAGGCGAACAAGCAATTTGAAATGATGCTCTACCCGATGCGCATGCATGGGATTGGAGACCGTCCGGCGCGGATTCACTTGTATAACACCATGCTGGAGTTCTGGAAGCGTAATCTGTAACCGATATACGTCGTATCCGTATACTTCAGATGTACGATGTCCTACATCTCACCACGGAGGATCCATGAACCATCTTCGTGTTCTGTCGCGGATGTTGTGTCTTGGGTTCTTCTTTCTTCCGTTGCTACTGCCTGCACAGGATCTGAACACCAAGGGCAGGTCTTCCCTGGCATTGGAGTTCGGATTGTGGGGAGGGATTGGTGCCTCACACAGCATCGGTACTTCGGGGATCATCTCCGAGGTGAACGGAAGCGGATTGCTGGGGGGGCTGACATATGCATACGGTCTGGAAGAGAACCTCGCGGTAACTGTTAGTGCCGGGGCCCTCGCCGTCAGGGCCACCTCTGCTGTCAGCATGTTTTCCGTATCGCAGCATGTAAGTTCGGTCGTTCCGGTTCTTCTCGGAGTCAGGTACTATGTGCCGGCTCCGGCGCCTGACGTGCGCGTGCGGCCATTCCTTTCTGCTGCTGTGGGGACGTACACCGGTTCGGAGGTGAAGAACGCCGTGCTGGTACAGGAAGCCCGGACCGAGACTGTTTTTGGAGGCCGGGTGGGAGCAGGGATAGATTTCCACCTGGGTTCACATTTTACGCTTGCGGCGCTTCTCGGGCATCACATGATGGCAGATTTTGCCGCGCCGATCGGAGGGCGAAGGAACTACAACGGCACCGTGTTCACCATGGGAGTGGGCTATATGTTCTGAGGCTGGGTGCGCGCTCAGGCCCGGTTGGCACTTCCCAGGACGTTGATGATTTTGTGTTTGTAGAGCGCCTTGAGCTGTTCCCGGGCGGGGCCCAGATACTTTCGCGGATCAAATTCGGCCGGACTGTCCACAAAGACCTTCCGGATTGCCGCGGTCATGGCGAGCCGGCCGTCCGAATCGATATTCACTTTGCACACCGATGATGCCGCCGCACGCCGGAGCTGATCTTCCGGAATCCCCACAGCGTCTTTCAGCTTGCCGCCATGGCTGTTAATGATCTTGACGAGGTCGGGCGCAACCGATGATGCTCCGTGCAGCACAATCGGAAATCCGGGAATCCGGCGTTCCACCTCTTCCAGAATATCAAACCGCAGAGGGGGAGGAACAAGGACGCCGTCTGCATTACGGGTGCATTGCTCCGGCTTAAATTTGTTGGCGCCATGCGACGTGCCGATGGAGATGGCAAGAGAGTCCACGCCGGTCTTCTTGACAAAATCTTCCACCTCTTCCGGTCGCGTGTAATGCGTCACCTCGCTGGAAACGTCGTCTTCAATGCCGGCACAGCACACCCAGTTCGCCCTCCACGGACACGTCGTGTTTGTGAGCATACTCCACAACCTGCCGTGTAAGCTCTGCATTCTTTTCGTACGGGAGATGCGAACCGTCGATCATAACTGACGAGAACCCCAATTCAATGCAGGATTTGCACAGGTCAAAGGTATCACCGTGATCAAGATGCAGGACGATCGGGATCGGGTAACCCAGTTCATGCGAATATTCAACGGCGCCTTTGGCGAGATGCTTGAGGAGCGTCTGGTTGGCATATTTGCGGGCGCCGCTGGAAACCTGCAACAGAACGGGTGATTTGGTTTCGACACAGGCGCCGATGATTGCCTGAAGCTGTTCCAGATTATTAAAGTTGAATGCCGGGATGGCATAACCGCCTTTTACGGCCTTCTGGAACAAATCCTTTGAATTAACAAGTCCAAGTTCTTTATAGTGCGTCATGGTTTACCGTGTTTTGTGTGAAGAATGGGTATACAAATAAAATGTCGGATTCCCGACGGAAAAGCAAGTCCAGGCGGATTAATTCTGGAGGGGCACACAGCAGGGGTAAATACGGCGGCCCTGCACGCCTGCTATTTGAGATATACCATTGAGCGGGTCCCATCAAACACGACGGAACCTCCCGACGCTTCGCGGGCGGTGAGGCGGTAAAGATATACACCGCTGGTGACCGGTGACCTGTTGTTGTCCGTTCCATCCCAACGTGTTGACCAGACTCCGGGATCCCGCAGGTCCTTCATCAATGTCCGCACCTCGCGGCCAAGCGGGTCAAAGACCGTGAGGGTAACAAAACATTGTCGTGACAGAGAAAATGAGATCGTGGTGGAAGGGTTAAAAGGATTTGGAAAGTTCGGTGAAAGCGAATAGGAACGGGGTATCTGCTCATCGATCTCTGGAGCCGAAGTGTAGTTCAGACCGTGAGGGCCGAAGACAGGGATAAGCAGGGCATGACAAGCCCGGCAATCTCTGAGTGCCCCGGCATAGCCCTGCAGGCGGATATTCTGAAGGTTGTCATTCTCCTCCCGCGAGGGGAGAATTGCATGTGCGCTCCCGTGGCAGGCCGAACAGAACATTTTGCCATGGCCCTTTGAGTCCTTGAAGAGTTTCCCCGTTTCTTGTGCATATGTCTTTCCATGGCACGTTGAATCGCTGCACGTAGGCTCATCCAGCCAGGGCCTCCGCCCGGCAGTGATTGTGGACGCGACCGTGGCGGCTGAGCCATGGCAATCCTGGCAGATCAGAGGCTTCGTCTGGTTTATTGCCATGATGCCCCGCAGGTGCCGGGTATTCGGACCGGGATGACACCGGTAGCAGGCTGTCATCGTCCCCGCGGGCCCAATGCGGTTCTTATGCTTATCGTGCAGCACAAAGGAGAGAGTTTTTGCCGAGGTGATGCCTGTTGTGCCGAGTGCCGCTGAAGCATGACATTGCGCGCACAACACGGGTCCGGATTTGTTGAAGCCGGTCATCGATTCGTGATCGTTCAGAATGTCCTGGTCCGAGCCGTGACAACCGGATTGGATACACCCTACTTCATTGCTTACCGGAATTACGACTTCGGTGGTGGCAAGGACCGTTTGACTTCCGCTGACCCTGGCCACAAGCTGAATGAGCTGGAATGGACTCTCCTTTGACAGCGTGGAGTCCGGATACGGCGTAAGAGGAATCCCTCTTGCTTCGAACGCATTGCCTGTGGTATCAAGGACGCCGGAAAGTCCTTTGCCGGTGAGTCCGACGTCAGCCGGGAGTGCCTGAGTGAGCCCAAAAAGTTGGGCGGCGTATGTCCAGAAGTTTGTCTTTCCACTCGAAGTGGTATTGGATGGGATATGATACTCGATCGTCACATTGTGAGTCACTGCTTTAGGCAGGGCACCAGGAGTGCGGTACACAAGCTGGGCACGAATGGTGCATGATGGAGGCATCAACGACACTTTTGAATAGTCTTTGCCGGAGCTGTGCATCCCGTACTTGCTCCAGCCGATGAGGACATAGTCTTGCGCGTTAACGTGGGCAGAAAACAAAACAACCAAAAAGAGGGACAGCAGTTGGTAGCGGAGCGGCCTGTGCGGGTTCATGTGTTTCCCTCACGAGAGTGTCGGGTGGTTGAGGGACGTCCCGCTGAAAACGTGAAGATGCCGGCGGGAGTAATTCATACAAAACATACTGCTCTGCGGCGCCAACTTCAAGGGGTCAACGCCGTTTCGCCCCAGATGGTGGCGACGATGTGTCTACCGCTTCCATGCTGCCTGTGTTCGCCAAGATAGATCCCCTGCCAGATGCCGCAGTTGAGTTGTCCGTCGGTAATCGGTATGCTCAGCCCGCTTCCCATCAATGAACATTTGATGTGTGCGGGCATATCGTCCGGCCCCTCCGTGTCGTGTGTGTAGTGACGGGCTTCGTCGGGCGCGACGATGCGCAAATGTCGTTCCATATCTTCACGCACGCTGGGGTCGGCATTTTCGTTTAGTGTCAGAGAGGCCGAGGTGTGTTTGATAAACAGATGCAGAAGTCCGGTGCGGACTGTGTTGATTTCGGGAAGTGAGGCCAGGATTTCCGGTGTGACAAGGTGGAAACCCCGGGAACGAGCCCTGAGTGTGAATTCCTTTTGTATCCACGCCATGATCGTGCTCCGTTGTTAGGTCTGCTGGTGCGCCATGGAAGCCGGCAGCGGTACCGCGACGACCTCACCGTTCGCCGTGGTGACGCCGTCGGCGGAGAGTTCCGTGTGGACTACCACTTTGCGGAGGGTGAAGGTTGTAATGCGGCTGCGCAGCAGCAGCTTGGTGCCGAGCGGGGTCGGGTGCAGGTAATTCACGTGAAGTGCAGCGGTAACGTACCGGGGTGACGGTGCCTCACCGACCTCCCGTCCGGCTGCTTTTTCGGCAGCGGCAGCAGCGGCGGCCATACTGTGGCAATCGATGAGTGATGCAATCAATCCCCCGTACACAAAACCCGGGAGCGCTGTGTGATGGGCACGCGGAACAAATGTGGCGACAAATTCATCCCCGTCCGTAAACGTCTTGATCTGGAGTCCGTCGCCGTTGAGCCTCCCGCACCCGTAACAATGTGAAAAATCTTCCGGGTAAAAATCCTGGACTGCTGCTGCACTCTGCTTCGTCATACGATCTCCTTTGTGGTGTGTTTCCACCGTATGCCTAATATGGCAGGCTTTGCACGATTTGTCAACTGCCGGAGCGGGCCATTCGTGTTCCGGTGCGTATCACGCTCACCTGTAAAACGGTCATCCGTTGATTCTGTCATGAAAAAGCTTGATCATCCAATATCAGGAAGAGCCGACAGATTCACAGGGGATGAGGAGAACCGCAGAATGACACTGGAAGATGTCAAATCATCCGTACGCCGTCTGACACCGGGAGAACGGAGAAAAGTGGCTCTGTACATCCTCGAATTGGAGAAGGATAATTTTCAGGAGAACGTCGGTCCGCACATTGCCGAAGATCTCAAAGGATTTACAAAAGTAGTTCAGGAATCCATAGACAAAATCAAGAAAAACATCTGGCCCCCGCAATGACCCGACACACGTGGAGTACCCGATTTGTTGGACTGCTGTTTCTGCTCCTTCTCGCTGCCAATCTGTATGTGTTTCTTGACCGGGAGTGGGAATCTTCGTTCTACCCGACAACGTATGCGACACTGTATTATCCGCTTGACGTTCCGACGATCCGTGAATGGAAGGTCGTTGACCGGAATCACCTGCAGCTTAATCTGGAAGGTACTACCACGATTGCGCAATGGCAGGTGTTCACAGACGGAGCTGATCCGCAAAGCGCGAGCGGCATGACCCCGTCATTCAAAATTGATACAACGTTCAGCGAGCTTCATACGTACCGCCTCGTGCCGGTCCCGCCCGGGGCCTGCCCCCCCGTGGAAATTACCATCCGGTTCTATTCCACCGAGTTTTACGGATCGCTGGGGATGAAACATACCGATGTGTATGTTGTGCGCTCCAGTGTGCCCTGCGGCGAGTTCGACCAGCTGACAGTGAAAGATTGGGTTGATGACTACGCGTATGTCGGGGAGGAAGGACTTGCCGAGACCGGGCGGTTGCTGCATGAGGAGGTGGGGATCCGGGACGGCGAATCAAGTTTTACGCGGATGGAAAAGCTGACCCGTTATCTGCGTATCAAACTCAAGGATGCGCGTGGCGTCCCCAAAGACGACGAACGGTGGATGAACCCGTGGGTGCTCTATAACGAAATGGTGAATGGTACGGGGAAGGGCTGGTGCACCCAGCATGCGCAGATCTATGTGTACTGGGCGAACCGTGCCGGCATCCCGACACGGTTTGTGTTCGGCGCCCGTACGCAGGACAACACCATCGTCTATACGGGCCATGCCTTTGCGGAATCCTACATCCGGGAACAAAACCGGTGGGCATTTGTTGACCTGTCACATGCCCATATCTACATCACCGACAAAAACGGGCTGGTGCTGAACACGGCCGAACTGTTCCATCTGAACCAGCACAACGCATTCGACAGCACGAACGCGCGTGTGTATGTCGATTGGGAATGGCAGGGACGTCTGGGGCTCCAGATGGCCGACACCGTTGTGACGTTGCCATTCACCCAGTGCAACGCGGAAGTGCGCAGTGAGTTTACGCAACACTCCATCCTCAAATACCGCCGTCCGCCGAATGTGGAGGATGTTCGAGAGATCTACACCGGCTTTGTACGCGACAGGACGTTTTTGCTGGGGAATCTCGAGCGCTATCTGTTCAAACCGCAGCTCGCCTATTCGTTCTACCCGACCGAAGGTGGGGAAACGTATTTCCTCAGGCGCACACTCTTTTTCGGGATGCTTGCAAGTCTGTTGCTCTGGATCTTCTTTGCCGTGCGCAACCGGAAAGGAGCCGTCAGCCCTCCACAACGCTGATCGCCGGTCCGCCGGGGATGTGCTTTACGGGTGAAGTTCTCGCATAGAGCCCGTCCCCGGTTTAGAGTAGACCTCGTTTTTTCAGGAGTGGCTCAAGAGTCGGCTTCCTGCCCCGGAAGCGTTCATAAAGAACCATCGGGTCTTCGGTTCCACCGAGCTCCAGGATATTCCTGCGGAATGAATCCGCCGTCGCGCGATCAAACAGCCCATTCTCCCTGAACGCCTCAAACGCGTCCGCGTCAAGAACCTCCGCCCATATATAACTGTAATATCCGGCGCTGTACCCCCCCGCAAAGATGTGTGCGAAATAAGGGGTGCGGTACCGCGAAATGATCTCCGGCATCAGTCGGATACGGTCAAACGTCGTGCGTTCGAATGCCGTTGCATCCCGTGAAGTCGTGTCGCTGAGTGTGTGCCAGTCCAGATCCAGGATCGAAGCCGCAAGATACTCCACGGAGACAAATCCCTGATTGAACGTTTCGCTCTTATTGATTTTCTCAATGAGGGATTCAGGAATCGGTTCATCGGTAGCATAGTGGCGCGCATAGGAACGAAGGACTTCGGGATGACGCGCCCAGTTCTCCATGACCTGGGAGGGTAATTCGATACCGTCACGCGGCAACCCGATGTTGTCATACGAACGGCGCGACAGCAATCCGTACAGGGCATGGCCGAACTCATGGAACAGTGTTTCCACTTCCTCGAGGCTCAGGAGTGCGGGTTTTCCACCTGTCGGGCCCGAAAAGTTGCCGACATTGTACACCACCGGCGTGGCGATACTGTCGCCAAATCTGCCATAGGAACGGTATGATCCCATCCATGCCCCCGGCCGTTTTCCTCCACGCAGATAGTAATCGGTGTAGAGAATGCCAATGTGGGCTCCGTCCATTCCCTTCACTTCGAATACCTGGACATCGTCGGCATATTTAGGTATGTCAGTCCGTTCGATAAACTGGAGACCAAAAAGGCGGGCGGCCACGTCAAATGCGCCCCGGCGGACATTCTCCATTTTGAAATACGGCCTCAAGGCATCCTCGTCCAGGTCAAATTCCGCAATTTTTACCTTCTCGGCGTAGTACCACCAGTCCCACGGGGCCAGTGTGAATGTGCCCCCTTCTTTCTTGATCATCGCCTGCATAACATCACGTTCCTTCTGCGCGACCTTCAGCGCGGGCTCCCAGAGACGGTAGAGGAACTCATACACCGCGCCGGGAGTCTTCGCCATATTCTCCTCGAGCACATACGCGGCGTGTGTGGGGTAGCCCAGCAACTGCGCACGTGCCACGCGGAGGGCGGCCATGCGGGAGCCAGGCTGCTTGTTGTCGGAGGCGTTGTTATTGTCACCGCGGTTGCAGTACGCTTTGTACAACGTTTCACGTAACGATCGGTTCTTCGCATACTGGAGGAAAGGAATCCAGCTTGGTTTCTGCAACGTGAAGACCCATTTGCCATCCAGTTTCAGCTTCCGGGCTGCTTCTGCCGCAGACTCTACAACTGCAGGAGGGAGCCCATCGAGGTCTTCCTGCTTCTCCACTACCATGCGGTAGGTGTTGGTTTCTTTGAGGAGGTTCTGATTAAACTTCAGCGAAACCATCGACAGCTCATCATTAATGACGCGCAGGCGTTGTTTGTCCGCCGGTGCAAGGTTCGCCCCTCCCCGGACAAAATCTTTGAATGTGTTGTCCAGCAGCATGGATTGTTCCGGAGTCAGCGTCAGCGATGAACGCGTATCATACACCGCTTTGATTCGCTGGAAAAGCTGTTCATTCAGCGCGATATCGTTTCTGTGTGCCGTCAGGAGGGGAGTGACAATTGTCGCGAGACTGTCAAGCCGGTCGTTGGTGATGGCTCCGCGGAGGGAGCCGAACACAACGCCAACCCTCTCCAGTAGATTGCCACTCCGGTCCAGCGCGACGATCGTGTTTTCGAACGTCGGCGTGGAACGGGCCGCCGTAATGGCATTAATCTCACTCTTCTGTTCTTCCATCGCCTTTGTAAATGCTGGCATGTAGTGTTCAGGCAATATCCGCTGGAACGGGGGTGTCTCAAAAGGGGTGCCGTACGGGGCAAAGAACGGATTGCCGTCCGGGGATCCCGCAGGAGCGGCACCTCCGGAATTGAACACGGAGACGAACAAGCAGAGAATGGACAAGATTGCTGATTTCATAATTTCTCCTCTGGAACAGTAAGAACGGCGAAAGGGGTGTTGATGGGATTGCGCGACGCAAGTGCCTGCAAGATACAAAATGCCCGGGCCTTTTGCCATACGGCGCACGGTGTGATTGCATGTCACTCCGTGGTTCATGATATTACACCAGTTTCGCCGCCTTGCCTCCCCGTTCCGTCAACCAAAGACAATCGAGGAAATTCTCACCATGCGCCAATACTGTGACACACGATGGTTCTGGATTCTTGTTCTCACACTTCTGGTTTCTCCGTCCCGGGCCCAGGAAGATCGTCCGGAAGCCTGTACCACGATCACTGTGGGGAAGGCTGCCTCCGCGGACGGTTCCGTGATTACTTCACACACCCTTGACGACCATCGATCATGGACAACCATCGACATCCAGACTCCGCGCAGCCATACCAAGGATTCGAAGTTTCCGCTATTCAAAATTACAAACGACGAATCAGGAGCCATGCCGGCATACCGGAATGTGCCTGTGGGCGAGATTCCGCAACCACCCTCCACCCACGGCTACATCAATAGTGCCCTGCCGTGTATGAACGACCAGCAGCTGGCAATCGGTGAATCCACGTTTGGCGGCAGGGAGTCGCTGGTGTCTGACAAGGGGCTCATCGATCTCTGGCGTTTGGTCAAGATTCTGATTGAACGTGCTTCCACCGCACGTGAAGCGATCCGGATGGCCGGGGAGCTTACCGCACGGTATGGCTGGCGGGATGTCGGCGAGTGCCTGACAATCGCGGACAAGACTGAGGTCTGGCATTTTGAGATTGTCGGACCGGGGGCGGGACGTGTGGGGTCGATCTGGGCAGCACAGCGTGTCCCCGACGGACATGTTTCAGTCAACGCCAACGCAAGTCGTATCCGTGTTGTGGATCTCAAGAATCCTGACTACTTCATGGCTTCCGAAAATTATGCCACCGTTGCGCGTGACAGCGGCTGGTGGAATCCTGAAAACGGTCCGTTTGAATTCTGTTACGCCTATGACCCCGATGGCAGGCAATCATTCGCCAGTCGTCGCCGCGAGTGGCGTGTGCTGGACCTGCTGGCCGGGTCGCTGCACCTTCACCCCAACTCCGAAAACTACCCATTCTCCGTAAAACCGGATTCCCTGGTATCACTGGAGAAATTGGTAACGATTTTTCAGGACTACTATGAAGGCACGGACTTTAATCCTGTGAAGAATATCACGTGGGTCAATCCGCAGGGGAAGACGGAGATTTCCCCTCTCGCCTGCCCGTTTATGCCCTATGACATGCTCCAACTCTTCAAAGTGAACGGCGGATGGGGATGGAGAGGGGAAAGGACTATTGCACGCTGGTTTACGGTCTACGCGACCATCACGCAGTCCAGGGAATGGCTCCCGAATCCAATCGGTGGTGTCGTCTGGCTGGCGTGGGACAACGCCGCCACGGCCCTGTACACGCCGGTTTATTGTGGGGTCACCGACCTGCCGGAGTCATTCAAGATCGACGGACGTGTAACGGGCTACGACCGCGGGTGCGCGTGGTGGGCCTTTAACCATCTTTCCACGCTTGCTTCTCAGCGCTGGGGCGACATGCGCCGTGATGTTGAAACCGTTTGGAAACCCCTTCAGGCCGAGCTGTTCCAGAAGCAGGCAAAAACCGAGGAGGAGGCATTAAAGCTGTTCAAGAACTCCCCTGAGAAAGGGCGTGCGTATCTGACTCGATACAGCAGTGGATGGGCGGAACGGGCGGTGACAGAGGCGTGGAAGCTCGGAGACCGGCTCTGGACAAAGTACGATGAAAAATTCTGACCGCGCCGGCTCTACCGTACGGGGGTAAGTCCGGAGGACTCCATGCGGTATCGGATCATCTGACCGGGCAGCACGACAACAATGGAGTCAGCAGTCAACCGGTACACCTGAGCCCGGGACAGGTCGCGTTCACTTAGCTGAGAGTCCGGATAAAGCGTCAACCGGAGCGTGCTGTCGGTCTGCTGCACATTGGTAAGCATAGTCTGCGCTGCCTGCCTGCGCTGTTGCTGGCGGAGGACGGGTGCGTCGGTGAGTGCGCGTTGTGAAATCGTTGCACGGATACGCTGTAGTCCTTCTTCAGACGGGGCCGTGTCAGTTTTTTGCCGCTTTGCAATGCTGATCTCATCCCGAACACTGCTGGCTGCCTTCTCGTTTCGTAATGCAGAAGTTTCCCCAACTACCCACGTTCCTTCAATCGCATACGTCCCGCCGGCAAGTTGTCCAAGATCCGTTTCATTTTTTTTCTTTGAGTCATCCATGTCAGCGAGCAGCATCTCTTCTTGAATCTGCACCTCCTTCTCTTCCGCGCCATGAGCGGCAGGTCGCGGTTCGTTTTGTACACCATCAGCAGGAGGTGGTGAAAGAGTGCCGGGGCGGGACGCTGTCGTGGGCATGGGGGAACCAACGGGCTGTGCTTCTGCCTGTGCCTTGTAGGTCACGCCGGAGCGATCGTCCTTCGGCGCCGGAGATGTTGCAATGGCAACATCCTTGTCGGACGTTTGAAGGAGAGTTTCCTCAGATGACCACCAGCGATTAAGAAGTCCCACTCCGGTGATGATCACCACGCAGGCCGCGGCGGCAGCTGTGTACATCCATGCCCGTCCGGACCGGCGGGGGGAAGGTGAGCGGGCGGGTTTCTCTGTCGCAGCTGCTACTCTCTCATCCGCGTGTTGCTGGTCTGCGGTCAGGCCCAGTCGCTGCCGTAGCCGGACCTTCATGTCCGCTCTGCCTGACCGGCGTATACCTGCGGCGATTATCCGTTCATCCTCCACTCGTTTCCTGCAATCAGGGCACGATTGCAGATGGCGCGTAAAGGTTGTGTGTTGATCTTCAGGGAGTCGGCCGAGCACAAAATGCTCGAGGAGGTCCCCGTCATGTGTCCAGTGTTCGTGTGGCATCAGGCCACCTCTTTCAGCACGCGTTCAAGCGCTTTTTTGCATTGATACTTTTTTGCCTTTGCCGTGTCGGCATTGGCAAAACCCAGTTGCGCGGCAATATCCTCCATGGAGCGCTCCTCCCAGTAAAAGAGCAGGAGCAGCGTACGGCATGGCTCACCGATCTTCGAAAGTGCGTGTTGCACCTGTCCGGCCTGCTCGCTTTCCACAAGCGCATCGAGCGGCGAATCACCCGGGTCGACAAGTTCATCGGGATCCGTGCCGCCGGACTGTTCCCGCTTCTTCCGTGCCAGGCGCCGGGACCAGAGGTTTTTGACGACGGCGAAGAGGAACGTTGACGTTTTTGCCGTGTGTTCATACCGTCCGCTTCTGACCCTCTCCCACAGAATCACAACTGCCTCCTGCAGCATATCCTCGGCATCCGGCTGACTGCCGTTGTTACGCAGGATATATGCCTCGATCATGCCGCGGTTTTCGTGAAAAACATCGACCAGGGCCTCCTCGTCCCCATTCCGGAGCCGATCCAGGAGTCGGGCATCCTTGTCAAAAAAGAGCAGCGGAGAGGCCATTTACTTTTCACAGGTTAATGTCATTAACAGGCAGAAGGTAAACAAATGTACCGATTCACTAATCGGATTTCAACACACTACCGGGAGGAATCTATCATGCGTATCGCCGCCTTTGTGGTCCCGTTGCTGTTGTCAGGCCTGACCGTTACCGCTTGCAGTGGTCCGACCTCCATGATTACCGCGCGCCTCAACTCTCCCACGATTTTCGCGGGGGGTGGTCAGGTGTACCTTCAACTTTCTGTTTGTGTGCCCGGCGTCACGAGCCGCGAACGGAAGCCCATGAATGTGTCGGTTGTGCTGGACCGGAGCGGCTCCATGAGCGATCAGGGAAAACTGGAGTACGCCAAAGAGGCGCTTTGTACGCTGGTTGACCGGCTCCATGAGAAAGACATCCTGTCCATTGTCATCTATGACGATGTTATTGATGTGCTTCGTCCGGCCGGGAGGGTCGGCAACAAGGAGCAGATCAAACGGATTGTGCGCCGGATCCAACCCCGCAATTCCACAAACCTCGGGGGGGGGATGGTCGAAGGGTATCAGCAGGTCGAGCGGAACGTGGACAAGGAATACGTAAATCGCGTCGTATTATTGTCTGACGGGCTTGCTAATGTCGGCATCACAGACGACAGGGAATTGAGCCGCATTGCCCGACGTTACCGGCACAAGGGAATTTCGTTGACCAGCATGGGCGTCGGACTCGACTACAACGAGAATCTCATGGTCGCGCTGTCGGAGAATGGCGGAGGAAATTACTACTTTATCGAGAGTCCGCACGGACTTGCCCATATCATGGGGCGGGAATTTGATCTCCTGTCAACACTGTACGCCCGCCATGCATCGGTCGAGATTCAGCTTGGCGCGCAGGTGCGGGTGTCCGACGTGATCGGCCACGAATGGCGTGTGCAGGGTGGGACATGCTCCATCGAACTGGGTGATCTCTACGGGGGTGACAATCGGGACATCACGATTGAACTTCATGTCCCGCGGGGCGCCGGGTCAATACAGATTGCCGATGGCGTGCTCCGGCATACAGGAGAGAATGCCTCACCGGTCCGGCTTGCGTCGTTCACCGCATCCGCCCGGTATTCATCCGACAAAGTAGAAGTAGAGAACCGGAGGGACATGGATGTTCAGGGGAAAGCGGACGTAGCCGTTTCGACACGTGCCGTGGAAAAGGCGACAGAGGCGCTTGACGCGGGCAGACAGGAGGAGGCCGAGGCAATCCTCGGAGCGGCAGACCAGGCATTGCAGGCGTCTCCCGCGGCGGCGAGTACCGGCGCAGCAGGAGCAGCGGTACATGCTCAATCCCGACTCCTGCAGGAGTACAAGGAGATACTCGATCAGGATAAAGACAGTAGAAAAGCGAAGAAGGAGATCCAGTACCGTAATTACAAAACGCAGAAACAGAAATAGCGGGATGGTGGCCGGCCGCGTGAACGGCTGGACTCATGCGCACGTGCATACGGCTGTTCGGTCATACTGCCCCGAGGGCATATGCCGGACAGCCGTCCGGTTCTTTTTTCCAGATTCTCTTCCGTGACAGCCGGAGGGAATCGATCGAGAGGGAAGGGAGCGAACGTTTTATCTCGTACACGAACCTGGAAGCGGGCACCTATGCATTTGCCGTGACGGGCTGGAACAGAGGCACCGACTGGCTTCCCCGGGTGACAACGGAGAACGGAACAACCCTACTCGTGCTGTTCAGGAAACAATAGGGTATCCTGCTCTACTTCTTCAGTACAAGAGATCCTTCTGCCGTTTCGAGGATGGTATCAAGGAAGCCGGTCAACTTCGTATACTCACCAGCCGGGATTTGTTGCTCCGGAAATTGCAGGGTCATCTCGATGCGAATGCTCTCCCCCTTTTTAACAATGCGGGTTGTGCACGTTGATGATGACGGACCACTCGTAATTCCTTCAGGAGGAGTCCGCGCGATGGTGTATCCCGGCGGGATTGATATATCCCAGCTGAGGTCCAGAGTCCAGGGCAGCGGGAAGCGGATATCGGCCTGCCTGATCGGTTTGTTGAATGCTGACCGGAGTTGACGGATCGTATGGTTCCGTAAATTGACGGTAAGAAGACGGTCAACCGAATCAACGCCGGCCCTGGGTTGACCGGTTGATGTTATGGTGACATGGGTACTGTCAAGCCACTCCTTCTGCATGATTGAGTCTACGCGCGAGAGACAGTGTGTCGTCAACAAGTTAACGATCTCATTTTCGACTTTGTCTGTCCCCACGCGTTGGAGTCGCTTCCGGAGGGTACTGGCATGCGATGTGTTATACCTGAGCGTCATACAGTCGGTCATGCCACCGGCGAGGATGTGATGCTGTTCTGTGAGTTGCTCGCGTATTGAAGCCGGCGGAGGCGCGAACGTCAGGATCGGGGAACTGGCTTCGCGGACAAGAGGAAGTCTCTGGCCCACGAGGAACCACGGGGGTTCAAATGCCGTCGGGAGTGTAGGTTCGAAATCATAGACTCTCTCTGTTTCGCCTATCTGCACACACACACCGATTCTGTCGAACCAACTGAGTGTCGGTATATCATCGTAAAACACGCCGTCGCGGCTGTCCCGTATCCACACCGCATCGGCGCGCACATCCCACTTCCGAAGGATACGGAGTAGAATATATGCCAGATCTGAAGCATCCCCCTTACGTTTTTCAAACAACGATCGCACATCGTCGCTGAGAGGAACGATAGAACTCGTCATCGCGATTGTGAACTGTTTACGCAGGGCGGTGTAGAGGCGGTCCACTATATCCATGGTGACCGGTTTCGGACCGGATGCCGGGAACCCCAGTCGCTCGATGTCGGATCCCGCGACATTGTCACCGTCAAGATATTTCTTTGCAAACGTCTCGGCAAGCCATCCCCAGTTCCCGATGGATGTTCTGTTTATCCCGAATTTTTCGACAACGAAGGCGGTGAACATGCTCCGATCCTCCCGCGGTGGAGCATAGGGCTCGGATGGAACATCGGGTATCTTCTGCAGATTCCACACCCGGGAATCGCCCGCACCGTAGGAGTTGGTCATACGCTGCAGTTTCGGTTCCCCTACCCGCTCCAGAGGTTCACTCATGTATCGCACATCGGCTGCGGCCGGAAGGGTAATGAACAAATTCGAGAAAAGAACCGGGTCTTCTTCGTTATAGAAGAAGATTTCGCTGGGCGACACGGTGAACTTGTCCTGCGCATCGTATTCGATCTGCAACACATCCCCCGCGGCGAGATCCGGGATCTTGAAGAGTACCCTGCGTTCAATCGGATCACCTTCATCGTTAGTCCGCGATGTGACCGGTTCCAGCAATTCCTCATCGACGGTGATGATGGAACCGTCCGGCTTCTTCACCCGTATGTGCGCGACAAAGCCGTTCGGCAATTCATCTCCGTACGGCTCGTAATACGTATAGGAAAATGTGCCGTAGCGCTCGACTGCTGCATGCGTGAGAAGCTTGACGATCAGGATATTCGTACTGTAAGAACTCAGTCCGGTATACGTGATGTCGAGTCGCTCGGCCTCACTGCGTAACATCTGGAATCCACGCTCCCGCAACACGATAATCGCGTCATACGCCGGAAATTTCTCCGGCGTTAATTGCGAAAGCAGGGCATCGCCGGGTATCGCCCGTTTGAAATCGCCTTCGGCATAAATTAATCCCACACCCAACACGCAGACAACGAGGATAAGCCAGAGAATCTTCATGAGTCGGTCCTGTAAAATGTGTCCAGATGGATCCAGCGTCTTCGTAGATCAATGTGATCAAGGAGAAATTGAGTGGCGGTGTCTTTCTCAAACGGACCCGACGGGAGGGAAACGGTAATGGCCCAGTCGGATCCGGCCCCCGGGTTTTTCTCCGCTCGGAAAACGTCGCGGAGATGCACAGCGATTCGTATCCTGCTGTAATAGGGATTGTAGAAGATCTCGCTCTCCTGCCCTGGGGGGGGCACTTCGGGCACAAGTTCCGGAAAAACACGCGAAAAGCTGAGGTACACTGCAGAATCTATTGACGTGAGTGCGTTCGGTAATTCACAGCTCACAACGAGAAGGAACGAGGAGTCGGTGCTTCCCCAGGAGACCTTTGATGGGCGGAGCCTGCTGCTCACCGACCGCTCCAGCCACCGTACACAGGCTTCATGAATCGTAACAGTGTTTCCGTAGTTCTGCAGGTAGAGGAAGGGCATTGCGTACTGATGCTGGAGCCGGAACACCAGGTTGCCCTGCAACGAGGTGCCGTCGGAGGTGAGTTGTCCGTCGATCGCCAGAAGATTACGGGGGTACTCTGCTATGGTCTGAATCCGCGATCGAACCGAATCAAGGATCAGTGCCGGCGCGTTGAGCAAATCATCAGACGTGATCCCCGGAATGCCTGATCGGTTCGTTCCGTCGTACCAGTAGTCCTTGCCCCCATCGGAGAAGTAGACGATCATGTGATTAAATTGGGAAACGGGTACCTCGGGATAGAACCGGTATCCACGTCCCCGATGGCACAAGGCAAGACGCGCTTCCAGGCCCGCCGCCCGCGCGAGCGTATACAGGACGCTTGCGTAGTCCTTACAATCCCCGTATTTTCGTTGCAGGGTGATCGGTGCAGGATTTGGAACAAACTCCCCGCGTTCAAGATATACCTGTTCATACCGCAACAATTGCTGGCAATACCTGAATAGCGCATCCATCCGGGTTTTTGGTCCGTGTGACCGGCGACAACGTGCTGTGCCAGCAGTCTCAGTGAATCGGTGATGGTGACATTCTCGGCGATCAGTGAAAGGTACCATGTGCCAAACGATTCCCAAGTTGTGATACCCGTCGTGGGCATGACGGCCAGAATTGCCGGCGCGTTGTTCCGGGGACTGAACGTATGAGTGAATCTGGGCAGCACCGTGTTGCGCCAGCGAAAGATGTACCGACGTATCAGCTGTGAATCTACTATCTCAGGCGAAATGCTGTCGTGTACAACCTGGTACTGGAGGGTACAGTTCTTGGGAATGGCAAATGTGCAGCTGACGTGCGCAGCGTTATGGCCGGGTTCATCGATGGAGAATACAACGCCCAGTCCGCCCAGTGATCGACGGTGGATGGTAAGGACCTCGAGAAGATCTCCCTCGCGAAACGCCCGCGCGGGCGGCAGAGAGCGTATGCCGGCGTTGACGATTGCGTTCGTGAGACAAGATACTGCTCCAGACAAGGTCATTTCTGCCGAAAGTCTTCCGACCGCCTCGGCCTGTAAAACCTGCGCCTCGAAGTGTTTCAGGTGGTCCATCGAACCATCGTAGATTGTGCAGGCGGAGAGGGCGGGCCTGACATCTGCGCCGACCCTCAGTACGATTCTTGTCGTGACGGAAACCTCATCCGCCCCCGCATCGGCGAACGTGCGATCGTAAGACAGAATCTCGTGACTGCTATACTCCGGATCAGAGAAGTCCTGCAGGACCGACCGCTGGAGCAAAAAGGAGGATGTACAACCGGCTCTTTCCCCTCTCCTCTCTTTTCCTTATGTTATATCGTTTCCTGTCTTTCATAGTGAGGCCAGCACGCCATGTCACATCCCGGGTCGTTTCGAATCGGATTGGTGCAGATGTCCATGTCTGCGGATCCCGCAGTCAATCTTGCCAGAGCTGTTACGTTTGTCAAACAGGCCGCAGCAAAAGGCGCGCAGGTTATCTGTCTGCCGGAGCTCTTCCGGTCGCACTATTTCTGCCAGCGCGAAGACGTGGGGCGTTTTGATCTGGCGGAATCTGTTCCCGGACCTTCAACGCAGGCGATCGGTGAAGTGGCGAAGGCGAAAGGAGTTGCCGTCATTGTGCCCGTGTTCGAACGTGTTGCAGCCGGTGTGTACTATAATAGTGCCGCAACAGTCGATGCCGATGGTTCCATTGTCGGATTCTACCGCAAGATGCATATTCCCGATGATCCGTCGTATTATGAAAAATTCTATTTTGCACCGGGTGATCTGGGTTTCAGGGCCTCGGACACGGCCTTCGGAAGAATCTCCACGTTGATTTGTTGGGACCAATGGTTCCCGGAAGGGGCACGACTCTCCGCGATGCAGAACGCTTCTGTGCTGTTCTATCCGACGGCGATCGGCTGGCATCCGCATGAAAAACAGAAACACGGAAGTACGCAGCAGGATGCCTGGCAAACCGTCCAGCGGGGCCACGCGATTGCCAATGGCATCTATGTCGCGGCGGTAAACCGTACAGGGATCGAGAAAGAGAGTCCCGACGGCGCCGGCATTGAGTTCTGGGGATCCTCATTCATCTGCGATCCACAGGGCGTCATACTTGCTGAGGCGTCAGCGGACAAGGAAGAGATTCTCCTGGCGGAGGTGGATCTTGATCATCTTGAAACAGTCCGCCGGCACTGGCCGTTTTTCCGGGACCGGCGGATTGACATGTACGGAGATCTGTTGAACCGGTTTGGCACACCATGACACCCCGCATGACACAGCCCTTTACCATGCCTGCTGAGTGGGACCGGCACGAAGCCACCTGGATCGGCTGGCCCGCCAACGTGACGGATTGGCCCGGAAAATTCGCCCCGATCTCCTGGGTGTTCGGAGAGATGGCGCGGAAAATTACGCCGGGAGAACACCTCCGCATTCTCGTGAACAACCCCGCACACGAAACCAGGGCCCGGAGAGTGCTTCTGCGTGCCGGCGTCGATCTCGCTCAGGTATCGTTTTTCAGAGTGCCGACAAACCGTGGCTGGACACGCGATATGGGACCGATGTTCGTCCGTTCAGAAGAAACCGGCCAGACCGCAATTGTCCGGTTCCGTTTTACGGCCTGGGCAAAGTATCCGGATTACAAAAAAGACGATGCGGTGCCACTCCGTGCCGCAGAGAAATTGCGGAAGCATCTTATTCCGGTGACACACGAAAACCGGGATGTCGTACTCGAAGGGGGAAGTATAGAGGTCAACGGAAAAGGCACACTCCTGACTACCGAAGAGTGCCTCTTGCACCCGACCATACAGATCCGCAATCCGGGGTTCACACGCCAGTCATACGAGGACGTCTTCCGGACCTACCTGGGCGCCACGAATGTGATCTGGCTGGGGAACGGCATTGCGGGGGATGATACACACGGACATGTGGACGACCTCTGCAGATTTGTCAACGATCACACGGTGGTGATCGTGGAAGAGAAGAACCCCGCCGACGCCAACTACAATGCCTGCCGTGACAATATCGAACGGCTTCGGAGTGCGCGACTCCAGGATGGATCGTCTCTTGAGATCGTGCCGCTGCCAATGCCGGCGCCGCTGACTTTTGACGGCCAACGGTTGCCGGCCAGTTATGCCAACTTCTACATCGCTAATGCGGCTGTGATCGTGCCTACGTTCAATGATCCGAACGACCGCACCGCACTGGGTATTCTTGGAGAACTCTTTCCTGACAGGCCCGTGGTGGGAATCCATGCGGTGGATCTTGTGCTGGGGCTGGGTACGCTGCATTGCCTGACGCAGCAACAGCCCGCAGGGCAGGGATGAATGTTGATGGATGGTTACCTACAGGCTGGCAGTACCACAGGACACGTGCGACATGGAACTTGAAAAACAACTTCTTGCAGAACACAGCAGGCACAACACCGACCGTATTGTCCGCTGGGTGGGCCGGGATCCCCGACGGCTTGCCAGGGTGATGAAGATATTTCTCGGAAGTGATGCCCTGTTGACGCAGCGGTCTGCCTGGATCGTGGGTGTGCTTGCAGATCACCACCCCGCGATGCTGGAGCCCTGGCTCGGGAAGATGATCCGCAAAATGAAGGAACCGGGCGTCCACAATGCGGTTCGCCGGAATGTGGTGCGCGCGCTTCAATTTATGGAGATTCCCCCGCGCCAGCTTGGAACAGTTGCGGCAGTATGCTTCGACGAACTTACTTCGGGTGGGAGTCCGGCCGCCGTGAAAGCATCAGCAATGAGTGTGCTTGCCCGGATTGCCCGGCGTGAGCCTGACCTCGCTAGAGAAGTGCGCCTCGTGATTGAGCAGCAACTCCCCTATGCACCCGGGTCGTTCCATGCCCGGGCACGCAAGATTCTCCCATCCATCTCCCGGCAGGCCTTATGACTCATTCCACGGGACTATGGCTTCTCCTGTGTTGGATTTTTTATGCCGGCCCGCTGAACGAACACGCCTTCGGGTGGGGAAACACTGCGCACAGAATTATCAACCGGGACGCTGTGCTCCATTTGCCTTCCTCGATGCAACAGCTTGTCAACCAGCGATCGTACCTCGCCGATCATGCCAGTGATGCCGACTACCGGAAATCGTCCGATACTGCCGAATATCCGAAACACTATCTGGATCTCGAAACCTATCCTGATTTCAGCCAGCTTCCACCCCAGCTTGGGCTGGTTGTCCAGCAGTACGGCTGGAGTACGGTCAAAGCAAACGGTATCCTTCCGTGGGCGACTGCATGGGCTGTTGACTCACTGGTAGTCCAGGCGCGGCGGGGGGACATGACGAAGGTGTATCAAACGGCCGCCGACATCGGTCATTACATCGGAGACGCATTCCAGCCCCTTCATTGCACGATCAACTATGACGGCAAGTTGACGGGCAACGACGGAATCCACTCCCGGTATGAATCGAGTATGATAAACCAGTATCAAACGGCACTCAGCGTTTCGGCCCAGCCGCTCCACCTGGTGGCAGATCCGTATGTGTATGTGTGCAATCTGATAATCGGGTCGAATGCTCTGGTGGATTCAATCCTGCGAGCGGACAATGCCGCGAAAGTCGCCTCGGGATGGAGTGGCAGCGGGACAGTGCCAGCCGCGTACTATGCGGCGTTATGGCAGAGGGTCGGGCCTATGACAGCGCAACTGGTACAGGACGCGACGATCGCTGTTGCTTCTCTCTGGCAGTACGCGTGGATGCAGGCAGGACTCATCGACCCTCTGGCGGTGACCGGCGCCGTAACGTTGCCGGGGACGGCCACGCTTCTGCAAAACTATCCCAATCCCTTCAATTCTTCGACCAGCATTCCCTTCACCGTGGCACAATCCGGCCCCACCCGGATTACCATCCGCACACTTCTCGGGCAGGAGATCGCCGTGTTGTATGACGGCATTGCGACTGCGGGGGAGATGCATCAAGTACGGTTTGACGCGGGTCATCTGGCCACCGGAGTATATCTCTACGAGCTCCACAATGCTGGCCGGAGCCAGGTCCGGCGCCTCCTCCACCTGCGATAACGTACATTCCTGTTCCGGAAAAATCCGTCTGAATCCTGTCTGATCCCCTCCCTCTGCTTCGGTGGCCAGGAACTTCACAAGCCCATCGCGGGTTACGATAGAACAGGATTGTTATCCGCCCCGACGAAGAGAGAGCCATCTTCAACTATCACACACCCACACCCAGGAGGACAAGTGCCATGCGGAGACGAATTGTGGTGAATTTGGGCAAATTTGTGTGCGTGATGTCGTTCACCGTGGCGATCGTCGGATGCGGATCGTCAAAAATATTCTTTGCCAATTTTGAAGCTGATGCTGTGGGCGGCCTTCCGGTTGAAAATCCACCCGGCGATCCTGCCGGAGATCTGATCTGGTTATCCACATCAACGCTGAATGGCATCGTGGCCGTCTCTAATTCGGGCGAACTCCCGGGCAAGACGATGCGCTACGCAAATGTGAATGTCCCCCTCTACAACCGGTATGTCGGCTTCTTATCAAAGGAAGTGAGCCTCTCCTCCAATGCCAAGCTCTATGCGTACTGGAACGGGTATATTGTGAACGACGTCAATGGTTCGGGACTGGAAATCTGGCTGGGGAATTCCCACTTCATGGCGCTTGCGCTGCTTCGCTTCAAGGACGGCAAAGTGTACTATCAAACCGGGCCTGGTTCGCCATCACCCTATGTCGAGGCGGGGACGTATGTCCCGAACAAGAGCCACTTCATTCTTATCACGGTGGACAAGGCGACATCCCAGTACACCGTCGGCATAATTCAATCGGGCGGCGGCGGGACAATCAACATCGGTCCACGGGCAGTGCTCAATGGCGCGGCGCTGGCGACATCACGCCCGACGCTCTATATGCTCTATAACGAAGAAAAAAACGGAGCGGGAAAATATTTTATTGACAATGTGACGATCAGCGAGAAAGAACCGGATATGTAGCGGGCCGAAAGAATCCATGTCTGCGGCATGAAGGGCATGGCCGCGTACACAAAGACCCCGGCAGCGACATCTGCCGGGGTCTTTGCTTTACACCCTGCACCCTTGAAAGTTCCTTGTTGTTTCGGGGACGGCGCCGGTCTTCCTTATGAATGCCGTATCGAAATAATATCTCCGTCCTTGACGCTGTATTCCTTCCCCTCCAGCCGCCACTGCCCGGCGTCCTTTGCTTTTGCAAAGGATCCTCCGTGGAGCACGAAGTCATCATTGTGAACAACCTCTGCGCGGATAAACTTGTTGAAAAAATCAGAATGGATGACACCGGCGGATTCCTGGGCATTCATGCCCTTGCGTATCGTCCATGCCCGGCATTCGTCCTCGCCAACAGTGAAGAACGACAGTAATCCGAGGAGCAGGTAGGCTTCGCGAATAAGCGTGTCGAGCGCAGACTCTTTGATGCCGTACTCCGCCATAAACGCGTTGGCCTCTTCTTCCGGGAGTTCGGACATTTCCATGTCAATCTTTCCGAAGAATGAAAGGACCTTGGTCTGGGGTCCGGCCTTCTTTTGCGCCACCGCGGCAACCGCATCCGCAGCGATGTCCTGCTGATCTTCATCAAGATTGAGAGCGATCAACATCGGTTTCATTGTGAGAAACTGATAGGTTTTCAGCAGGTGGAGTTCTTCTTTGAGGAAGGGTTCGTCCCGGAGAGGTTTTTCCTGTTCGAGCAGTTGAAGACATTTCTCCAGAAGAGGGAGCTCCCGTTTTAAGGTCTCGTCCTGCGTCTTGATCAGCTGTTTCCGGATCCTGTCGATGCGGGTCTCCAGCATGGCGAGGTCGGCCAGGATAAATTCTGTTTCAAAGGAGCTGACATCGCGGAGCATATCCACTGTGCCGTCGGGATGTGCGACAGTCTCATCGGTGAAGCCCCGGACCACCTGGATCAGCGCGTCGTTGTTTTTTACGTTGCCAAGGAAGTTCGTCGTAAATTGTGTCGACCCGGACTCCCCCTTTTTTAATCCTATCACATCCACAAATTCTATTGTGGCGTGGACTGTGCGTTTTGGCGAAAACAGCTCAGTGAGTTTGTCCAGACGGGCGTCTGGAACCTTTACCACCCCGTGATGCGTTTCAGCCCGTGAAAGGGCTGCCGGATCGAGGTGAGTCCGCGTAATTGCCTGGAACAGGGTGGACTTGCCGGAAAAGGGCAGCCCGACGATACCGATCTGCATGAGAGAGCTCGTTTTATGGAGGGGAACATCTCAAGATACAAAATTGCCGGGATTTATGCTGGGGAGGAGAGGGGCGCTGTGTGCGAATTGAGTTATCCTGTCCATGCGCAACTTTCTGCGCCCATTTTTCGTTACGTTCTGTATCATTGTTCAGGAGATTCGGCACATGTTCCTCGGTCATTATGCAGTCGCCTTGGCGGCAAAAAAAGCAGCACCCCAAACTTCCCTGGGGACACTCTTCATCGGCGCCCAGTTTATTGATCTGCTGTGGCCCATCTTCTTGCTCGCCGGTGTGGAACACGTACGGCTGGATCCGGGCAATACCGCGGTGACTCCCCTGGATTTTTACCACTATCCTTACTCCCATAGTCTACTCGGCGTGGTGCTCTGGTCCGTGGCGCTTGGTGGCGTGTACTACGGAATCCGCCGTTCGTGGCGCGGCTCCCTTGTACTGGGGGGAGCGGTGCTGAGCCACTGGGTACTGGACCTGCTCACGCACCGTCCTGATTTGCCTCTCGGTTTTTCCGGTGACGCGCGCGCCGGTTTCGGACTCTGGAATTCACTTCCACTCACGATGATCGTGGAGCTGGGGATGTTTGCCGGCGGATTGGCGCTGTATCTCCGCTCAACGGAGAAGAAGGACGGGATAGGCGTGTACGGGCTGTGGGCGCTTGTTCTTGTGCTTGCCGGAATTTATCTGGCGAATCTCTTCGGGCCCCCTCCCCCGAATGTTGAGATGATCGGTGTTGCGGCGAATGCAAGCTGGCTGTTCGTGTTGTGGGCGTACTGGGTGGACCGACACCGGCGCACAGACGATGGTCCTTCTGCTTGACTCCAATTCTCCCGAATCGTATCATGTACCACTTCAATCCCACGACGGGTTGCGCGGTGGGAGTAACGAGAGGGAACACATTTTTTTTCGAAAGGGTGTATGCATGAAATACCTCACAGCAATCGCTCTGGCTGCAGGGCTTTTTGTGTTCGGGGGATGTACAAAAGACACGACCGGAACAGCCGAATTGGGTGAACTTAAGGGAAGTGTTGCGGGAGTGACATGGGGCGTCCCGAAACGGTGGGCTGCAGCCGCGGAGCGTCCGATGCGCGTGGCGACCTACACAATTCCGGCGGCAGAGGGTGATACGGAAGGCGCCGAGTGCGGGGTGTTTTATTTTGGTCCGGACCAGGGAGGATTGGTCGATGCGAATATCGACCGGTGGGTTGGACAGTTTGAGCCCACGGACGGACCACATAAATCCACGAAAGAAGTGCACGGCATGAAGGTCACGATTGTGCAGATCGGGGGAGCATACCTGAATCCCTCCGGACCGATGATGCAGTCAATGGGAAAGAAAGAAGGGTTCCGTCTTCTGGGTGCCATTGTTGACGGTCCGCAGGGATCCGTGTTCTTCAAACTGACCGGTCCGGCAAAGGGCATCGCAGCAGCTGAGGCAGAATTTGATACGCTGGTCGGGTCTCTCGCGAAGTAGTATCGATCGTGGAGATCCGGGCATGCCTGATGGACCGAAAGTTGTAGAGTGAAGAACCCGGGAGGGAGTGCAAAACCTCCCGGGTTTACCGCAGAGTCGCGATGCGCACACCGAGCAGAGTCACACCTCCCCCGAGTAATACGGCCAAGGTCACCGGTTCTCCCAGTATGGACGCCGCAACGAACATGGTAATCAGCGGTTCGACATAGAGCATACTCCCCACCTGAGCCACCGGCAGGGCCTTGAGTGCATCGTACCAGAAGATGTACGCGAGTCCGGAACAGAGTATCCCCAGAAACAGCATTGCACCCCACCCTTCCACGCTGAGGCGTGTGATCTCCGCGGGTCCGTCCGTGAGCACCCACGGAATCGTGCAGAAAATCCAGCCGCTTCCCATCACATACAGCATCATGGGCGCAGCCCGGTGGCGGTACAGGCCCTTCCGCGAATATACGGAAAACAGGGCCCACGTGATGGTGCTGAGTCCGACAAGAATATCTCCCGGTGCCCCGAACGCACCCCGTGCGAGCAGATGCCAATCGCCGCGGGAAACGACGAGCAGAACGCCAAGCGCCCCGATGACGATGCCCATGAGGTGTTTTCTGCGGAGAGGCTCATCGAGGACGATCCTGCTCACGAGTGCGATGACCAGCGGTATGGCCGCGACTATCCATGCTGTTGTGGATGCCAGTGCGGTCACGAGTCCGGCCGCCTGCAACCACTGGTGAAGGGTAATCCCGAGAGCGCCGAGGAGGATAAAAAAGCGCAGGTCATCCCGTTTGGGGAGAAAAAACTCCCGGCGCAGCGGGACAGCGATGCCGAGCACTGCAACGCCCATCCCTGTTCTGAGCCAGATGACGGTCAGCGGACTGAGCTCCCACAGAGCGATTTTTGTCGCTATGAATGATGCCCCCCAGACAATGACTGCGAACAGTGCGCTGGCGTATGCCCGTCCGGGCGAGTCTGCAGCGCTGTTCACCTGTTTGTTCTGGCAGCGAGAAGCGTATTCACCCGGCCAGCAAACTCCACGTCATACTGTGTGATGCCTCCGGCATCATGTGTGGAAAGATCAATCGTTACCCGTCCATAAACGTTTGACCATTCCGGGTGATGGTTCAGGCCTTCGGCTACGAGCGCGACACTGCTCATAAATCCGAATGCCTCTACAAAGGAAGGAAAATGGATTGTCCGGTGCAGTTTGCCGGCAGACACAGTCCAGTCAGGGAGCTTTTTCAGCGATTCTTGAATCTGCTCTTCCGAAAGTCGTTCTCGCTTCATGGTCGTCCCGTCAGGTAGTTGTTGTTTGTGTATGGTAGATCAAAAGTCGTTTGTATGCAAGTGTCGGGCGTATGGTCTTCCATGCATCTTTCCGGTGTCTTATGTATATTTCTTCATCACGGAAGGTACACCCCATGGCGATTCTGGCTGCACTTGATGTAGGTTCCAACGCAATGCGGCTGGCCGTTGCGAGTGTCGATGCGGAACGTAATATCACGATCCTCGACATGGTACGTGAACCGGTTCGTCTCGGCCAGGATGTCTTCACTACAGGAACGATCGCGGAACAGACGATTGAGACTGCCACCGAGGCCTTTCTGCGCTTCCGTGAAGTCATCAAACGCCATGATGCCCGCTGGACAAGGGCCGTCGCCACGAGCGCGCTGCGTGAGTCGCTCAATCAGGAACTGTTTGTCGACAGGATTTCCCAGTCGACAGGCATCGACGTGGAGGTGATTGCTCCGGAGGAAGAAGCCAGGCTTATTTATGCTGCCGTTCTGGCGCGTGTGAATCTGCGTAACAAGCTGGCGGTGCTTGTGGATATCGGCGGGGGAAGCACGGAAATCACCCTTGCTTCCGACGAAGGGATTCTCTCTACGGAAAGTTACCGGATGGGGGCAGTGCGCCTTATGCGCACGCTCGGAGAACACGCGCATGGCGAACACCACATCCATCAGCTGATTCAGGAGTACGTAGAGGGTACACAGAAACGTATCCGGAGGGAGCTGGGCGGGAGGAAGATAGACCTGTGTATCGGCACAGGGGGGAATATGGAGGCATTGGGCGATCTGCGTTGCCAGGAGCTGGGCCGCGATCGGGACAACGTCCTGCCTGCACAGGATCTGAAGGCCCTGCTTAAACGTCTGATGAGTCTCTCGTACGAAGAGCGCGTACAACAGCTTCACCTCCGTCCGGACCGCGCTGATGTGATCATTCCCGCTTCTCTGATAATCCAGAAGATCATGCAGCTTGCGAATGTAACCGAGTTGACGATTCCCCGTGTGGGGCTGAAGGATGGGCTGCTGGCGGACATGGTGGAAGAGCTGTACGGCGAACGGAAGGCATTACGCCGTGATCAGGTGGTGGCTTCTGCATTACAGGTTGGCAGGAAGTACCAGTTTGATGAACCCCATGCCACAACGGTTTCACGATTCGCGGTACAACTGTTTGACAGGACGCGCGAACTGCACCATCTCGGTCTGGAACATCGATTGCTTCTGGAGGTCGCGGCGCTGGTGCATGATATCGGCGGCTTCGTGGAGGCTGCGGACCACCACAAGCATTCTCAGTATCTCCTCCTGGCTTCACCCATCGTTGGCCTTACGCGTGATCAGGTTGTCATTGTGGCGAATATCGCGCGGTACCACCGGAAATCGATGCCGAAGCCACAACACGAATATTACCGCATGCTCTCATCCCGTGACAAAGTCGTTGTTTCTAAGCTGGCTGCATTGCTCCGGCTGGCTGATGCGCTGGACAATGAGCACGCATCGAAGGTATCAGAATTCGAGGTGGAATACCGGAAACCCCGGTTCAGCATCCGTTTGTCGGGAGAGGGTGATCTGCTGCTGGAGAAGTGGGCCCTGGCCAAAAAAGCACAGATGTTCGAGGAGGTGTTCAGTGTCAAATTCACCGTTGCGGAATAAGCGCCTGGCGCGCAGGGTCCGGCCGGCCGGTGCGCACGTAAGGAGCGCCGGGAAGACGGAGCGGGAATCCGTTCCCCCGTCCGGCGTCTGTGTGCATTTGAGTCGGGCAATGGAGGAGCGGCGTGACGTGTTCTACCGCCAGCTGGTGAAGGTGCGCCGCCGTGCGGGTGAAACGGCAATCCACGATCTGCGTGTTGCGCTGCGCCGCCTGATTGCAGCAATCAATCTTGCAGAAGAGGTCGTGCCGCGTACCCGCATCCCCAAAGTTCGCCGATCTCTCCGCAGAGCGCTCAAGCAGTTTAATGCGATCCGGGATGTGCACATCGCCCTGCTCGCGATAAAAAGAATCCAGCGCCCATCGCCGCCCGTCCGCTCGTACAGTCTCTCGCTGCGCAGGAAAGAACGGACGTTACTACGGGAGTGCGCTGCATTTCTCCGGTCAATGAACGTGCAGGACATCGACCGTGAACTTGCCGCAGTCCAGCAGTCGTTGCTGGTGATGAGCACGGATCGGGTACTTGATGCGGCAGCTGCTGCAATCATGAAAGGCACTCTGGCCAGGGACTTTTCACATGCGGTACGGCTGCAGAAGGCTGTGACGGCGTCCGATCCTTCAAGTGTGCACCGGCTTCGTGTAGCATTCAAAAAAGTCCGTTATGCGTCCGAAGTACTTGCACCGTTACTCCCCTGGATAACGCGGAGCCGGCGCAAGTGGATGCAGGCCTATCAGACTTCGATGGGGGATGTACAGGATAGTGAGGTGAAGATCGCCAGTGTGCAGCAGTTCGCCTCAACACCCTCAATCCGCAATCGTGTTTCCGTGTTACCCCTTCTGGAGACGCTCGCCCGCGAAAAGCGGGAACGAATGGAAGCGTTTATGCAGAGGGCGGGGGAACTGGATGCATTCTGGGATGAGGCATAGGGGAACCGTACGCCGGAACCTGCAGAGAAGTTTCCCCCGTTTCCAGTTCAAGCAATCGCTGTTTCCGCCACAAGCCTCCGCCGTAGCCACCGAGAGTTCCGCCTTTCTTAACCACGCGGTGACAGGGAATGATTATGGCGATGCGGTTGAGGCCGTTTGCATGCCCGACCGCGCGCTGGCCCCGGGGCGCCTTGATCCGGTCTGCAAGTTCTTCGTAGGAAATCGTTTTGCCGTAGGGGATCTTCAGGAGTCCCTTCCACACGCGTCTCTGAAATTCACTGCCCGGGAACTCCAGGGGGACGGTAAAACGTTTGAGCGTGCCGCTAAAATACCGGACGAGTTCATCGCGCACCGAGCGGAGTATCGGATTGTCTCCGGGAACAATCGGACGTTTGAAGAGCTTCCGGAGGGATACAAATTGGGCTTCCAGCATCCTGCGATCCGTGAATTCAAGCAAGACCAGGTGTTTGTCAGTCGCCCCGGCGATGAGCGGGCCCAGCGGGCTCTCGATCCATGTGACAAGAAGACATTCCGTCCGCCTTGCTTTTCCCGGCGGTGCACCGAACGTCCGGGAGAAGGCCTCCCGGAATCCACTGTGGGATTCATAACCATGGCCCAGGGTCACGTCGTCGAGGCTCCGGCCTTTCCGTATTTGTTCGAGCGCATTGCCCAGCCTTCTCCCCCGACAATATGCCTGAAACGTCATACCGTAGTTTTTCTGGAAGTAGCGCCGTGCGCGGGCGGGGTCAAGGCCCAGGGTGCGTATGGTCGCGTCTGATATACGCTGGCTGGAGGAGCGGTCCACGCGCGCGAGCAGTCGCCGGACCCAGTGGGGTGGTTCGCCTGCGGCGCTCATCGGGTTGCACCGTTTACAGGGGCGATAGCCGGCAAACACGGCTTCGCGGGCCGTGGCAAAATAATCGACATTTTTCGGGAGGGGTTTACGCGCTCCGCAGGATGGTCTGCAGAATATTCCCGTGGTGCGGACGCCGAGAAAAAAGACACCATCATAGGTGACGTCGCTGTGCAGATAGGCGCGTTTCATTTCCGGGCGTGTTGGCAGTGTTGGCATACCTCTCTCTCCTTGAGTTCTGAAACGGGGCACCTGGCCGCAAACCCCGCTGATGTTCAGACCAACAATCGGCCCTGAGCCAGCGGGGTGAATACAGGATACTGTTCCGGGCGGCCAGAGTCCACCGATAAATGTACAACAATGTTCAAAAGGGATTCCACGCGGGTTAACCAAAATGGCGGTAGGTGTGTCTAATGGGTGTACCGGTGGATCAAATGGGATACCTGCACGACGCGTGGCTTCTTTGATTTCACCCGCCATTTTTGTAAATTTCACGTTCGATTGTACAACATATTCCCTGTGACACCTGGAGGCTCCATGGCATTCGACATCAAGGCCATCAATGAAAAAATCCAGCGCGAAAGCGCTTTTGTTGACATTCTGCAGGCTGAACTCGGGAAGGTCATCGTCGGCCAGAAATACATGGTTGAACGCCTCCTTGTCGGGCTCCTCTCGAACGGCCACATTCTTCTGGAAGGGGTGCCCGGGCTTGCAAAGACCCTGAGCGTCAAAACCCTGGCCGCCGCCATCCACGCAAAATTCCAGCGTATTCAGTTCACTCCTGACCTGCTTCCGGCCGATCTGGTCGGCACCATGATCTACAATCAGAAAGATGCCTCCTTCCAGACCAAAAAAGGACCGATATTCGCCAATTTTATTCTGGCCGATGAAATCAACCGCTCGCCTGCCAAAGTCCAGAGCGCTCTTCTCGAAGCAATGCAGGAGCGCCAGGTGACAATCGGCGAGAACACCTACAAACTTCCGGAGCCGTTTCTTGTCCTTGCCACACAGAACCCGATCGAACAGGAAGGGACCTATCCGCTTCCGGAGGCGCAGGTGGACCGGTTCATGCTCAAAGTGAAGATTGGATATCCGTCGAAAGAGGAGGAACTGCAGATCATGCGGACGAATGTGAGCGGACTTGTGGCAGTGCCCACGGCGGTTGTGAAGACCGATGACATCATTCGCGCACGGGCTGCGGTGGGTGAGATCTATATGGATGAGAAAATCGAGAAATACATCCTCGACATAGTTTTTGCGACACGGTCACCCAAGCAGTACAACCTGGCCAACCTGACGCAGCTTATCAGTTACGGTGCTTCACCCCGGGCGTCGATCAATCTTGCCCTTGGAGCGAAGGCTTACGCATTCATCAAACGCCGCGGCTACGTCATCCCTGAGGATGTGCGTGCCGTGAGTCTCGACGTCCTCCGGCATCGTGTGGCGGTGACTTACGAAGCCGAAGCGGAAGAAGTGACGTCGGAACAGGTGGTGCAGGAAGTTTTGAACAAAATCGAAGTGCCATAAGAGAATAACGACGGGCCGAGAGACGCAACAGGCGGTCTTTTTCAGCCCGGTCTTCCCCATGGACACACGAGAACTTCTCAAAAAGGTCCGGCAGATCGAGATCAAGACCCGCGGTCTTGTGAACCAGATCTTCTCCGGCGAATACCACTCCGTCTTCAAGGGACGGGGGATGGAATTTTCCGAGGTGCGCGAGTATCAGTATGGCGACGATATCCGGAGCATCGACTGGAACGTCTCGGCACGCCTCAACCATCCTTTTGTCAAGATCTTCGAAGAGGAACGGGAACTGACGGTGATGCTGGTTGTGGATTTCAGCAGGTCGGGTCAGTTCGGCAGCGCGCAGTCGATGAAGATCGAGATCGCGGCCGAAATCTGTGCGGTGCTGGCGTTCTCCGCCATCAAGAACAATGACAAGGTCGGTCTTATCCTCTTTACCGACCGGATCGAGAAGTTTGTTCCTCCGAAAAAGGGGCGTGCACACATCCTGCGTATTATCCGCGAACTCCTTTCCTTCGAAGCGGTCGGAACCGGTACCAGCATACGGAGTGCGCTGGAATATCTGAATCACGTCCACAAAAAGCGCGCTATTGCTTTTTTGATATCCGATTTTATTGACGAGGGGTACGACCAGATCCTCCGCATCATCAGCCGCAAGCACGATATGATCGCGGTGGAGCTTGTGGATCCACGGGAAGAGATTCTTCCTGATGCCGGGTTGATCAAGTTCAAAGATGCAGAAACCGGCAACGAACGGTGGGTGGATACCGCCGATCATGCCGTCCGCGCAGCATTTGTCCAGTACTGGAAGGAACGAAAAGAACGGCGACGTAGTCTCTTTCTCCGGAGTAAGGTCGACGCAATCCCCGTGCGGATCGATCGTCCGTACATTAAGCCGATTGTCGATTTCTTCAAACTCCGGGAGAGCAGGTTGTGATGCGCAGATCCCGTGGTGCAGGTCTTCAGATTGTCGCCGCACTGTTGCTGGTGTGTTCCTTCGCGTCCGTTCACGCACAGGGGGTGTCTGCGCGGGCACGGTTGGACTCCACCGAGTATCTGCTCGGTGACAGAATTGTGGTCCGGGTGGATCTACGCCATCGGTCCGGACTCACCATTTCGCCTCTGGTGAGCGACACCATCGGGGGATTTACGGTCCTGGGACAGTCCGGTGTTCAGAGAGTCACAGATTCCACCAGTCGGGCGGAATTTGTGCTGGCAAAGTACGATTCAGGCGATGCAGTCATTCCCCCGCTTCCGTTCCTTTACTTCATGCCGGGAGATACAGCGTCACATGTCGCAACATCAAACCCGTTGCGCGTCCTGGTAAATACCGTGCCGCCTGATACAGGCGAAGACATCAAAGACGTCAAGCCGGTGATGTCGCTCCCGCTGACCTGGGAAGATATCCTTCTGTACGCGGGAATCCTTCTTGCAGTGATTGGTCTGGGGTACGCCGCGTACTGGTTCTGGAAGCGGCGGAAGACCGGAGGTGGGGCCGATGGCTATCTTCCGCCGGCGCGGCCCGCGCACATGATTGCCATGGAAGAACTGGGCCGGCTGAAAACGAAAAAACTCTGGCAGCAGGGGGAAGTAAAACAGTACTATTCAGAACTGACGGAAATCCTCCGGCGGTATTTTGAGAACCGGTACAGACTTCCGGCTCTTGAAGAGACAACAGATGAGATCATGGCCGGACTCCAGCGACTGCGGCCCGGTCCGGAGCTGCTCACCAGCACGGAAACAGTGCTGCGCAGAGCCGATCTTGTCAAGTTTGCAAAACATCATCCCGCCGTGACCGAACATGAAGAGTCGCTGGCGGCGGTGTACACATTTGTCGACCGGACAAAGATTGTGGAGATGACGCCGGTGGAAGCCCCGGCGGTGAAGGACGGAAAGCATGTGGCATCCTAACACCACCTTTGCGAATCCTGAATTCCTCTGGGGGTTGATCCTGATACCCCTGCTGGTGTACTGGTATGTGCGCCGCCACGCAAGGATGAGCAGTGATCTGCGGTACTCCACGCTTGCGGCATTTGAAAACGCCAGACCGACGTGGCGTGAACGCATGCGCCACCTGCCCATGGTATTCAGGATGATCATCCTCGGATCGATTCTCGTCGGGCTGGCCCGCCCGCAGACGACTTCCCAGGGTGAAAATATTTATACCGAAGGAATCGACATCGCACTGCTTCTGGATATCAGCGGCAGTATGCTCGCCGAAGACTTTCACCCGAACCGGATTCAGGCGGCGAAAGCGGTCGCCGAAGAATTTGTGAACGGGCGTGCCAACGATCGTATCGGCCTTGTGATCTTTGCCGGACAGAGTTTCACCCAGTGTCCGATGACCCTTGACTACCGGGTTTTAAACGGACTCTTGAAACAGGTCAAGCCGGGGATGGTGGAAGATGGTACCGCCATCGGCATGGCCATCGCCCAGGGTGTAAACCGGCTTAAGGACGGGAAAGCGAAGAGCAAGGTGATGATCCTCCTGACCGATGGCGTCAACAACCGGGGGGAGATTGACCCTGTGACGGCTGCCCAGATCGCACAGACGTTCGCAATCCGGATTTATACTGTGGGCGTCGGTACCGTCGGCGAAGCGCCGTATCCCGTGCAAACCCCATTCGGTATTCGTTATCAGAATGTACCGGTGGATGTTGATGAGAAGACCCTGAATACGATCGCGGACCTGACGGGCGGAAAGTATTTTCGTGCGAAAAACAACCGGGCGCTCAAAGACATCTACACGGAAATCGATCAGCTGGAGAAAACCCGCATCGAGGTAAAATCCTATCGGTCATATGCAGAACAGTTCTATCCCTGGGTGTGGCTCGGTCTGGCCGGACTCATGCTGGAGCTCCTGTTCACGGGGACAATACTAAGGAAATTGCCGTAATGGTCCGGTTTGTCAACGAGGAGTATCTCTACATTTTGCTGGTTATCCCTGCCGCACTCCTGCTCGCATGGTGGATGTGGAGCATACGCAGGAATGCGGCAGAACGATTCGCAGCAACAACGATGTTCCAGCGCCTGGCACCCGGTGCAAGTACGGTCAAACGCCCCGTGAAGTTCGGGCTCCTTCTCCTTGCCGCAGCTTTTCTCACGCTCGGCCTCGCAAATCTGCAGATTGGCACCCGTTTGCAGGAAGTAAAACAGGAGGGGGTCGATATCTTCATCGCGCTGGACCTGTCGCTCAGCATGAAGGCGGAGGACATCAAACCGAACCGGCTGGAGAAAGCCAAGCTGGAAATTCGCAACCTGATCGATCGTCTGGGCGGTGACCGGATTGGTTTGATCGTGTTTGCCGGTGAGGCATACACGCAGTTCCCTTTGACAACCGATTACAGCGCCGCCAATCTCTTTCTGGATGTCCTGGATGTTGATGCCGTCTCTCTCCCCGGAACGGCTATCGGGATCGCCATCGAGCGTGCCACGGACTCGTTCGATTTCAAGGAGCAGACCAGCAAAGTGATCGTCATTATCACTGACGGTGAAAATACTGACGGGGACGTATTTGAATCGGCCGAGGCTGCGGCAGCCAAAGGAGTAATGCTGTATACAATCGGCATGGGCTCGCCCACCGGGGCCCCGATCCCGGTGTACACTGCCGCCGGGCGCCAGACCGATTTCAAGCGTGACCGGGTGGGGAACGTCGTGGTTTCAAGGCTGGATGAAACATCGCTGGAAAAGATTGCGGTCATCGGAAAAGGAAAATATTTCCGCGGAACCACCACCCAGGACGAGCTTGATGCCATCTACAAGGACGTCAGCGCTCTACAAAAGAAGGAATTCGGGGTAAAACAGTTTACCGATTTTGAAGACAGGTTCCAGTTTTTTCTGGTGCCTGCGTTTGTGCTCCTGATGCTGGAATTGTTTTTATCGGAAAAGAAGACACCATGGCTTTCGTTCGGCCGGGTGCTGCGGAAACAGGAGGAGGTGGAGGCATGATCCGCTGGCTTGTGCTTTTTACAGCGTTGTGTGCGATTGTCGCCGGGGAATCCTCCGCGCAATCGGTGCGGTCGCTGGTCAACGATGGAAACAATCAGTATGAAGACCTGAAGTATGCCGACGCGGAAATTCAGTACCGCAAGGCGCTTGAGCAGGAACACCAGCTTGTACAGGGACACTTTAATCTGGGAAATGCGCTGTACAAGCAGGGGAAGTACGATGAAGCCGTCCGGGCATATGAGGCGGCCCGGCAGGAAACAAAAGAGGTGCGCACCAGGGCCGATGCGTCATACAACATCGGTAATGCCTATCTCAAGGCGCAGGACCCCCAGAAGGCGATCCAGGCGTACGTGGATGGACTCAAGCTGGATCCTGACGATCTCGAATCAAAGTACAATCTCTCGCACGCACTTCGTCTGTTGCAACAACAGCAGCAGCAAAATCAGCAACAGAACAAACAACAGGACAACAAAAAGAACAAGCAACAACAGCAAGATCAACAGCAACAGAATCAGGATCAAAAAGACAAAGAGCAACAACAACAGCAGCAAGACCAGCAGCAACAACAGCAACAGAAAAAAGAGCAACAGCAGCAGCGACAGATCTCCAAGGCCGACGCCGAACGTATTCTCGATGTGCTGAAGAACAACGAACGTGATATCCAGAAAAAGCGGCAGGCAAAACAGGCGGTCCGGGCACGCACAGAAAAAGACTGGTAGGATGAACGCGCGACTATTCCTCTGGATTGTTGTGATGCTCGTGTTTCGAACCGCGGGCAGCAATGGTCAGAACATCGTGTTTGAAGCTGCGGTGGACCGTACGACCGTGGGCATCGGCGAGCAATTCACCTTCTCGCTTACCCTTACCGGGCAAACCGTGGGCGGTGGAAAAAACATACAACTCCCCGACCTGAGTAAATTTCACATCATGGCGGGCCCGAATCAATCCAGCAGCATGCAAATTATCAATGGTGCGGTCTCCGCGTCTGCGACGTATTCGTATGTGCTACAACCCCGGGAGATAGGCCGATTTGCTATCGGACCGGCCAGCATCGAGGCGGGAGGGGGCGTCCATAAGACACAACCGCTGACCATTGAAGTTGTCAAAGCGGCGCAACGGCAAAGCCCACAGGCTGCAACGGGAGAGCCGGCTTCAGCGGACATGGGTGAGAATCTGTTCCTCCGCGCCGTGGTGGACAGGTCACGTGTGTCGCGGGGAGAACAAATAAACCTTGTCTTCAAGTTGTACACGCGTGTTTCCGTCGTGAATTATGCCGTTACCAAGAATCCTGCCATGACCGGATTCTGGAGTGAGGACGTCGAAATCCCCAAGAACATCACGCTCACAGCAGAAACAATAAACGGAAAAGCGTACCGGGTGGGGGTGATCAAAAGAGCTGCACTCTTCCCGACGCAGGCCGGGACACTGGAAATCGGTTCCATGGAAGTGCAGGCCACCGTTCAACTTCCACAGGCGAGATCCAGTGATCCTTTTGAGTCGTTCTTCCGCGATCCGTTCGGGCGGAATGTGAATTACGCTACGGCAAGTCCGGCAGTCAAAATTGAGGTGGAACCCCTGCCCGGAACTGCACCTTCAGATTTTAAGGGAGCCATCGGTCAATTTGCCATGAGCACGGCGGTTGACAGGAAAACCACGCGGACCAACGAGCCCGTCAGCCTCAAAGTCACGCTTTCCGGGACAGGGAACATAAAACTCCTTGAAGCCCCGACTCTTGAAATGCCGCCGGATTTTGAACAGTACACGCCCAAGGTCACGGAATCCATCAATCGTAGTCAGGGACGCATCAGCGGGAGCAAGACATTTGAGTATCTTCTGATCCCGCGTTATCCCGGGTTAAAGGTGATCAAACCGGTGACGATGTCGTACTTTGATTTGAAGAAACGGGAATACGTGCGGCTCCGTTCACCGCAAATCGAACTCAACGTGGAGCAGGGAACCGCACCGCTCGCACCAATGGTCGCGGGGGTCTCACGGGAAGATGTCCGCCTGCTGAGCCAGGATATCCGGTTCATCAAGGTGGCCACTCCGGCATTTGTGCGGGGCGGTGAACAGTTGTACTCGCGTCCGTTCTTCCTTGTGCTCGTGCTCCTGCCACTGCTGGGTCTCGGTGGTGCCTATCTGTATGCACGGCAGCGGCAGGTGGTCATGCAGGATCAGGCCGGATACCGTTATCGGAAGGCGATAAAGGTCGCACAGAAAGGCCTGCGCGAGGCGGAGTATATCTTGAAAGACAAGTCCCGGCAAACCGCAGAACCGACAGCCAAACAACGGCTCCGGTTCTATTCTGAAGTCTCCCGTGCGCTCTGGAAGTACCTCAGCGACAAGCTCAATATCCCGCAGGCATTATTTTCGGTGGACGGAGCGGTTTCTGAGCTTCAATCGAGGGGGGTGAAGGAGAGCCTCGTCGCGGACCTCCGTGGAATTCTCGAAATCTGCGATCTTGCGCGTTTTGCACCAACGAGTCTTGAGCTGTCAGCGATGCAAAAGACGTATGATGACGCGCGCCGTGTCATTGTGGAGCTGGAACGGACGCTGAAAACCCGATGAGAAAACTGATCCTTCTTGCCGCCGCGCTGTTCTCCGCGCAACTCCTTCTTGCCCAGACAGCGGAACACCAATTTCAGCAGGGGAATGCCCTCTATCAGCAAGGCGACTACGCCGCCGCTGCGGCCGCCTACGAGAAGATCCTCCAGGCGGGATACACAGGCGGAGAGCTCACATTCAATCTCGCCAACGCATACTATAAGCAGGGGCAGATGGGAAGGGCTATACTGTATTACGAGCGCGCCTTGCGGTTCCTTCCCGGAGACGGTGATGTCCGCCACAATCTGGAGCTTGCGAACATGCAGATTGTTGACAAGATTGAACCTGCACCGCGGCTCTTCCTCTGGGATATGTGGGATGATGTCAAGGACGCGTTTTCCCTGGATGGCATCACATGGATGACGTATCTCTTCTTTGTGCTTGTCGCGGCTGCAGGTACGATTGTAATTCTGGCACGGAGCTACACCATTCGCAAAGCAGGACTGCTTGGGATTCTGACGGGCGGGGTGCTTCTTTTCGTCAGCGCCTCCATTCTTATCGGCAAAGCGGCAGAAGTCAGCCGGGCCGATGATGCGGTCATCACGGCGGCGATTGTGACGGTCAAGAATTCCCCCGATCCCAAGAGCAGTGACGCCTTTGTCCTCCATGCCGGCGTCAAAGTGCGGATTACGGAATCCATCGGTGAATGGGTGCGTATACGCCTCGCCGATGGGAAAATAGGGTGGGTGCAGCTGGAAATGGCCGAGAGAATTTGAGACGCATGAAGTGCCTACCCCGGAGGCCGGGAGGAAGAAGGGGAGATTAGAAGCGGTACGTCCAGTCATGGTTGAGATAGCGGGTTTCAGCCAGTGAACGAACAGCTTCGAGGGGGAACGGGCCATACGCGGTGTCGGCAGACCACCCTTTGCGCAGTGCCCCGATGAGAGTGGCCGCCCCGAGAGGAATGTTCGTCAGGAAGTCTGCGTGCGACCTGCCTGACCTGTATTCCGGCTGAGAGGAAGGGAAGGGAATCAAGACTTCGATCATGGAAAGATCGAAGGCAAGAAGGAACGTGCCGTGAAACAGCAGCGCATGTTCCTTCCTGCGTTGTGCATTACCCGAAAATTTGCGGTTGTCGCAAACAAGGTCCGTGTGACCGCGGAGATCCACGGGAGTGTTGAGAAGGGGTCCGATTATGTCAGCCATACGCCGGAGAACATAGGTGTTGGATGTGGAAATCGCGCTCAGATCAGGATCACGTTCCATACGTAAGACGAGCGAATAGTTGAGGCAGCCGGGACCCTGAACTACAGTGCCACCTCCGCTTGTTCTACGATAGAGGGGGATCGCCCGTGTCACGCACGTATCAATATTCACCTCCTGCATGATGCGATTGGTATACCCGGAGACGACAAAATATGTCTCCGGCTGCCAGATACGAAGGGTCTCGTATGCAGGATCGGCTTCGCAGGCGTCCAGCAACACGTCGTCACACGCCAGCTGCAGGGCAGGCGTCATGAAGGCATAATCAAAAAAGCGCACGCCGTTTTCGGGTTGTGTGATGGTCAGGAAACACGTACATTGAGCTGTCCTTTGACAGGTGAATCTCCGGTGAAAACAAAACATACAAAACAAGAGACTCCGCCGCAAGCGGATCGTAACGGCCAGGATAGGTGGCTGGATTCCATAGAACTGGTTCTTGAGTCAGTGCTCAGGGATCAACCCGCCGAAAAGCTGCCGCTGCTTTTTGAGAGACTCAAGGAACGGCTGCGGCAGGCCGGGCTGCGCATCCCGGTTTCTGTCAACACACCCTATCTGAATACTATCCGGCCTGAAGATGAGCCCGCATATCCCGGTGATCGGGAGATTGAGCGGCGTATCAAAAGTTATATCCGGTGGAATGCGATGGCAATGGTTGTGAATGCCAATCGAGCACACAGCGGACTTGGCGGGCACATCTCCACCTATGCGTCGTCGGCAACACTCTATGAAGTGGCGTTTAATCACTTCTTCCACGGTGCTACGGCTGATCGGCAAGGGGATATGGTCTACTTTCAGGGACATGCTTCGCCGGGCATCTATGCCCGGGCGTTTCTGGAAGGCCGGATCGACGTCCAGCAACTCCACTATTTCCGGCAGGAATTGGCGCGAACCGGGGGTCTTTCTTCCTACCCGCACCCGTATCTTATGCCCGATTTCTGGCAATTCCCGACGGTCTCCATGGGACTCGGGCCGATCATGTCAATCTATCAGGCGCGGTTCAACCGGTATCTGAAAGCACGCGGGTTACTCCAAGGTGAAGAGTCCAAGGTCTGGTGCTTCGCCGGTGATGGTGAATCTGACGAGCCCGAAACACTGGGCGCGCTCACCCTCGCTTCACGCGAAGGACTGGATAATCTCATCTGGGTTGTGAACTGCAATCTGCAGCGCCTTGACGGGCCGGTGCGTGGAAACGGGAAGATCATCCAGGAACTGGAAGCCGCGTTCCGGGGTGCAGGATGGAATGTGCTCAAGGTTGTGTGGGGCTCGGACTGGGATCCGCTGCTTGCAGCGGACTCTGACGGCCTGCTGATCCGGCGGATGGAAGAAGCTGTCGACGGTGAGTATCAGAAGTACTCCGTGGAGCCCGGAAGTTACACCCGGAAACAGTTCTTCGGAAAGCATCCCGCGCTGGCTGCCATGGTGAACCACCTGACTGACGATCAGATCCGGAAACTGCGGCGCGGTGGCCACGATCCCAAAAAAGTTTATGCGGCATACAAAGCTGCGATAGAACACCGCGGAGCCCCCACGGTAATCCTTGCGAAGACGGTGAAGGGATACGGGCTGGGTGAAGCGGGGGAAGGGCGTAATGTTACCCATCAGCAGAAAAAGCTGAACGAAAAGGAGCTCCGCGAGTTCCGGGTGCGGTTCGGCATTCCGATCAGCGATGAGGAAGTGGTGAACACGCCCTTCTATCGACCGCCCGACGACAGTCCGGAAATGGCATATCTTCGCGAGCGCCGCAATGCGCTGGGTGGATCACTGCCCAAACGTACTGTTACGGTGCCGCCACTGGAGATGCCGGAACTGGAAAGTTACAGCGAATTTCTGAAAGGCACCGGTCATACCGAAGTATCCACAACAATGGCATTCGTACGAATGCTCGGAATGCTGCTGCGCAACAAGAGCATCGGCCGGACTATTGTGCCGATTATTCCTGATGAGGCGCGTACGTTCGGGATGGATCCGCTCTTTCGGGAAATCGGCATCTATTCTCCCAAAGGACAGCTGTACGAGCCGGTGGACCGTGAATCCCTGTTGTTTTACCGCGAAAGCAAGGATGGACAGATCCTCGAAGAGGGAATCACCGAAGCCGGAGCAATGTCGTCATTTATCGCCGCGGCGACCTCCTACGCAAACCACGGCGTCAATATGATTCCGTTCTTCATCTATTATTCCATGTTCGGGTTCCAGCGTATCGGCGATCTGGCCTGGGCCGCAGGCGACATGAAAGCCAAGGGGTTTATGCTTGGCGCAACTGCGGGACGGACTACCCTTAACGGTGAAGGCCTGCAGCACGAAGACGGACATAGCCACCTGCTGGCGACTACCGTTCCCAACCTGCGCACCTATGATCCTGCCTTTGCATACGAAACAGCGGTCATTGTGCAGGATGGCCTGCGCCGCATGTATACGGAAGGGGAGGAAGTCTTTTATTATATCACCCTGTACAACGAGAATTATCCGATGCCTCCCATGCCCGAAGGTGTCACGGAGGGAATTCTGAAAGGGCTCTATCGCTTCCGTCGGGCCGAAGGGACGGGCAAATACAAGGCTCAGATTCTGGCCAGCGGACCGATTCTCCGGCAGGCTTTGCGGGCCCAGGAAATCCTCAGGGATCAATTTTACGTGTCAGCGGATATCTGGAGCGCAACAAGTTACAAAATGCTCCGGAACGAAGCTCTTAATGTACAGCGGTGGAATATGCTGCACCCGACAGCGGAGCGGCGGATATCCTACGTGGAACAGACCCTGCAAGCCGAACAGGGACCGTTTGTGGCCGTGTCGGACTACATGAAGCTCGTGCCGGATCAGATTGCGCCGTGGGTGCCGGGCGGACTCATGACGCTCGGGACTGACGGGTTCGGGAGGAGCGACACTCGGCCCGCGTTGCGCCGATTCTTTGAGATTGATGCTGAGAGTATTGTCATGGCGACCCTGTACGCCCTTGCGGAGCAGGGTCAGTACGAACATTCGGCGGTGGCGAAAGCGATTCGGGATCTTGGGATCGATCCGGAAAAACAATTTCCGTTAATAGTCTGAGGCGCAGGAATGGACATTCGACTTCCGCGGCTGGGTGAAGGAACCGATTCCGGCACCGTCGCATCAATCTTTGTCAAAGAAGGAGATCGCCTGACAAAAGACCAGGCGATTCTCGAACTTGAGAGTGAAAAAGCCGTTGCGTCAATACCTTCACCCGCCGGAGGTGTTGTCAGCAAGATTCACGTGAAAGAAGGCGATGTTGTTAAGGTTGGCCAACTCCTGGTGAGCGTAAACGACGGATCCGGAGTAACCCCGGACCAACCCTCCATGGAGACGCGTGGTGACGAAGAACCTGCACCGTCACCACAGCCCGGGCACTCCGGAGTCCCGCAGGCGGCAGCACCGGTTCGTATGGAGGCTGCCGCTCTCGCACCCGTGAGCGGGCCTTTGCCTCCCGCATCCCCCACGATCCGGAAAGTTGCGCGCGATCTCGGCATAGACCTTCGCAGAGTGAAAGGCAGTGAAGCCGGGGGACGCGTGGTGCTTGAAGATCTCCGGCGTTATGTGCAATGGCTGCAGGAGATGGCTTTACAGCCTCCGCCGAAGACAGGCGCCGGTCCTGCGCCCGCCGTGCCAGCGCCTGTGATTGACTTCTCACGCTGGGGTCCTGTGCGTACCAGTCGAATCACGACTCTCCGCAAAACGATCAGCACGAAGATGGTGGAAGCGTGGACCCGCGTCCCGCATGTGACACAATTTGATGAGGCAGATATATCCGGGATCCTTGCACTCCGTAAGAAGTACAGCAAGGCGTACGAGAAGCAGGGCGTCCGGCTTACGCTGACGTCGTTTGCCTTACGTGCTGTCGTCAATGCATTACGGAAGCATCCCGTCTTCAACGCGAGTATCCAGGAAGCGACGGGCGAAATTGTCTACAAAGAATACTTCCATATCGGACTTGCCGTCGATACCGATTTTGGTCTGCTGGTTCCGGTGATCCGTGAGGTGGACAAGAAGACCCTCGTCCAGCTTTCTGCTGACATACAACTTCTGGCCGACAGGGCGCGCGAACGCAAACTCGCCATTGAAGAAATGCAGGGAGGCACATTCAGCATTTCCAATCAGGGTGGGATTGGCGGAGGATTCTTCACGCCGATCATCAACACTCCCGAGGTTGCGATCCTCGGCATGGGACGGGGTGTTGCGCGGCCCGTCGTCCGCGAAGGCAAGATCGTCGAGCGATCCTTGCTGCCGCTCGGACTCTCCTACGATCATCGGCTGGTGGATGGTGCGAATGCCGCGCGGTTTATCGTTGACCTGGTAAGCGAGTTCGAACAGTTTTCCGAAGATGATGTTAAGATTTGAAGAGGGATAACGTGAAAACCATGACCACAGATGTCGTTGTAATTGGCGCGGGACCCGGAGGGTACGCTGCTGCGTTTTATGCGGCGGACAAAGGGAAAAGTGTTGTGCTCGTCGAGCGGGATGATCGCCTTGGTGGCGTGTGTCTCAACCGGGGGTGTATCCCGTCCAAAGCCCTGCTCCATGCGGCCAAACTGCTTGAGGAAGCAAAAGAGTCGGCCTTCAGAGGGATACACTTTGAGGCGCCACGTCTCGATGTGAAACAAATGCGGGCATGGAAAGACGGCATCATCGGAAAGCTCGCAGGCGGGGTCAGCACGCTGGCGCAGCGAAGGGGTGTGCAGGTTCTCCAGGGGAAAGGCTCTCTTTGAAGACTCCACCACGCTCCGTGTGGAAACTCCGGGGGGGCAGCAATTCCTCAAATTCGGCCGGGCCATCGTGGCGGTAGGATCACAGCCCGCAATGCCGTCAACCTTCGATCTGGGCAACCCGCGTGTTATGACGTCAACGGAGGCACTGGAAATTGAGACTATCCCCGAACAACTTCTTGTGGTCGGGGGCGGCTATATCGGGATGGAACTGGGGACAGTCTATGCTGCACTCGGCAGCAAGGTCGTCGTGGTGGAAGCGCTCGAACATGTGCTTACGGGGGCTGATCAGGACCTGGTCCGGCCGGTCCTCCGTCGGGCCGGACAACTCTTCAAAGAGATCCGCACCAGTGTTAAGGTACTGAAGATGGCCACGTCCGGGAAACGGATCAACGTCGTTATGGAGATGAACGGGGAAAAGCGGGAAGAGCTGTATGATGCGGTGCTTGTTGCGGTCGGGCGGACTCCCAACTGCGCCGATCTTGGTCTGGAAAATACCCTCGTCGCCCGTGACCCCAGAGGGTTTATCGTGGTGAATGACCGTCAGGAAACCGCAGACCCTGCCATTCTGGCCATCGGCGATGTGGTCGGTGGAGTGATGCTCGCACACAAGGCGTCAAAGGAAGCCCGTATCGCTGTAGAAACCATTATCGGAGAGCAGGTTGCCGCCGGCGGTGCGATCATTCCTGCCGTGGTATTCACCGACCCGGAAATTGCCTGGGCGGGTTTAACGGAAACGGAAGCGCGGGCCGCCAACCGCCCGGTGGAAGTAGCGAAGTTTCCATGGACGGCGTCAGGCAGGGCGCTGAGTTTTGACCGGACCGACGGGTTGACGAAACTGATTATCGATCCGGAATCGGAACGAATCCTGGGGGTCGGACTGGCTGGAGCTGGTGCAGGTGAGTTGATCGGTGAGGGAGTCCTCGCGATCGAGATGGGTGCGACGGCTTTCGACCTGTCACAATCCGTACATCCTCACCCGACGCTTTCGGAAACCTTGATGGAATGCGCTGAAGCATTCTACGGACACGCAACACACATCGTGACGAAAAAGAAGGAATAGGCCCGCAATACTCTCTATTGCAGCGCTGTCTCAACGGCGCTGATCACTTCCTCCGACATCGGCTTTACTTTGGTGCCGAACCGCCCGATTACTATTCCATTCCGGTTCACCAGATACTTCGTGAAATTCCATTGTATATCACCGGCGAACTCAGAAGTCGAGTCTGGTGATGTAAGATACCGGTAGAGCGGGTGCTGATCTTTTCCCTTGACCGAGATCTTCGAGAACATATCGAACGTGACGCCATAGGTCGAGGTGCAGAACTCCTTGATCTGTTCGTCAGATCCCGGTTCCTGTCCGCCAAAATTGTTGGCGGGGAATCCAAGCACGACAAATCCTTTGTCGTGGTATGCGCGGTACAGCTTCTCGAGTTCAGCATACTGCGGCGTGCTTCCGCATCGGGATGCAACATTGACGAGTAACATCACCTTTCCCCTGTATCGGGAGAGAGGAACCTGCTTGCCGTCAATGTCCACCATGCTGAACCCAAACACCCCCTGGGCTGTGTTCGCCTGTTTTTGACCCTGCGCTTCAGCCGTCCCCGCCATCATCATGAATGCCATAAGACTCATTCCAAGCACCTTCAACATTGTGACTCCGGTTCTAAATGAATTTCTGTAATGCCATTAGCACTACTTCTTAAACCTTTTTGTCACGGATTCGGTTCCGTGCGCAAAATCGACCAAAGTGTGGTTGAATCCGGCGGTTTTACTTGACTTTTTGCGAATCGTTAACTACCCTATATCAGGCACGTGTACTGTTCTTATAGAACCACGTCGTGTGTCATCTAGTTGTTGCGGTCGACTACCACGGTAGAGATCCGTGAGAGAGGGGGAATGGTTCATGAAAAAAAGCAAGCGTATCATGCGACGCTCGATCCTCTCGTGTTTGTACTCGCATCTTGCGGATGCGTACGGACTGGAGCTGTCTGAGGATTTGTTTGTGCAGGGAAAGACATCAATACGGGATATTGATGCACTGCTTGCCTTCAAGAGCGACCCTCGTCTGGATGAGCTCCGGGGTGCGCTGGACAGACTCGAGTGCGGAACGTTCGGTCAGTGCCTTGCATGCAAAGAGCCGATCGATCAGGATCTTCTCGACGCAGATCCAACACACCGCTTCTGTTCCCGATGTGAACGACTCTACAGTCATGTGATGGCACGGGAGATCCGTTTATCGGTGTCCCCGATGCAGTAAGCTGAACTGATGCCATCGTCGCACCGGTGCGCCGTGCCGCATCCATTGCCTTCCCCTTCACCTATCGTTGTGCACATTCCCGGCCATGAAACGAGATCTTGTCTCTTTTGCCCTCTGGACTCCCGAAGACATCCAGAAGATATTTTCCCTGACACGTGAGCTGCAGAATGATACACATGCTCACCGCCAGCCGCTGGCAACAAAAACAGCGGCGTTAATTTTCGAGCGGGCATCGTTACGAACCCGCGTTTCGTTCGAAGTGGGGATTGCCCAGCTCGGAGGCCATCCGGTGTTTCTCCATCAGGAGTCCATCGGGATGGCAACGCGGGAGTCGGTACACGATATCGGATCTATCATCTCGCAGTACACGGACCTGATCGTTGCCCGTACGGTGCATCATCAGACGTGTGTCCAGCTTGCCGAAAGTGCTTCGGTACCGGTGATCAATGCGCTGACCGATCTTCTCCATCCCTGCCAGGTGCTGGCTGATGTGTTCACACTGATGGAGCTCGACCGGTTCTCCAGGTCAATGAAGATTGTCTTCCTGGGCGGCGGCAACAACATTGCGAATTCCTGGCTCGAATTCGCCACAAAAATCCCCCTCCACCTCGTGCTCTCATGTCCGCCGGGATACGAACCCCATCCCCGAATTGTAGAAGAAGCGCAGTCGGCCGGGGTGAGTACTATCGAGTTCATCGTTGATCCCATCCGTGCTGTGCGCGAAGCAGGGGTTGTCTACACGGACGTCTGGCCGCAGGCCAGGGTTGGTGAAGAGGATGGACGGCGCCTGGCCGCTTTCAAACCTTATCAGGTAAACCGCACGCTTCTGAACCACGCGCATCCGGAGTGTGTCGTCATGCATCGCCTTCCCGCCAACCGAGGGGAGGAGATCACCGGTGAAATGCTGGACGGCCCCCAGTCCGTTATCGTGCAACAAGCGCGTAACCGGCTCGATGTGCAAAAAGGCATCATGACATTCCTTCTCGGCGCCTGAGTCTGGTTGTCTGAAATAGTGGGCAATGCCCACGAATGTAGACGATTCGGCATACCAACCTCTCTGCAACCGGGCCTAAAACCCCAATTTCTGCTCTGGCACACGTATTGGTGCACTCTCTGGTAGATGAGGTGTATCATAACGTAGTGAGGTACTTATGAAACGACTGGGACTTCTACTCGCGACCCTGCTGGCATTCGGCCTGCTGACAATCGGACCCGCCAGAGCCCATGCGGGCTTCGGGATCACGTTCGGAGTGTTCTATTCATCGCTGGGCTCACATGGTGAATGGATCTCTGTCGATGCCGGCGTGTATGCGTGGCGTCCCATGCGCGTGGCAACAGGGTGGAGACCATACTGGAACGGTCGCTGGATGTGGACCGATGATGGTTGGTATTGGGATTCCGACGAACCGTGGGCATGGGCCACCTACCATTATGGCCGGTGGTATTTTGACGACTACTATGGCTGGATCTGGGTTCCCGGATACGAATGGGCCCCCGCCTGGGTGGAATGGCGGTACGGTGGCGACTACGTTGGTTGGGCGCCTCTCGGTCCGTATGCCGTATTCAACACGCATTTTGGCATCCATTATACGCGCCACTGGGTTACACCCTACCACTACTGGTCTTTTGTTGACTGCCGTTATATCAACCGCCAGGATGTACGCCAGTACGTGTATCGGACCGATCACAACACCCGGTTCATAGGGCGGACGCGCACGGCGGGGAGTGTCCGGTGGGACAACGGACGTATTGTAAGCCGCGGTCCCGAGACACGATACGTCGAACGGCGTGGAGATATCCGCATCCCCCGCACGGAACTTGTCGAAGTCCAGAACAATGATCAACTTCGTTCTGTGCGGACCGGCGACCGGGTTGGCGTGTATCGTCCGCGCGTTGAAGAACGTCGCGGGGACACCCATAGTGAACGGCCTGACAACATCCGCGACCGGGAGCGTATGCCTTCTCTCGATGCCCGCCAGATGGATGTGCGGAGCCGTGATGTGTCGCGTGAAAAGGGGCGAGAAGTCGAACGAATGGAACCGAGAAGGGCAAGGCCGGGTGATCCGCGGACTTCAGAAGGTAATACTGGCTGGTTCGAAGTTCCCCCCCGTAACAACCGCGAAGGAGAACGTTCGTCGCAGCCGGATGTACGGAGCCGCCGGGAGGAAGAACGCTCGTCGCAGCCGGATGTACGGAGCCGCCGCGAAGGAGAACGCCCGCCGCAGCCGGACATACAAAACCGCCGCGAAGGAGAACGTTCGAGTGTGGAAGGCCGGACGCAGCGGCCTACGCAGAGGACGTCAGAGGGGAGCGCTCCACGATCGCAGGATCGCCGTTCGCCTGAACGGATTGAACGTCCGGCGGACCACCGGCCTTCGGGAGGTCAATCGACGGGGAGATCCGGCGGACGCGGGACCGAGGGCTCCCCGACACGTGGAAGGCAACGATAGAATAACATAGGACGGACGCAGTCTGCCAGCGCCCCTTAACGGAAAGCGTGTGTGACTGAGGTTCATAAAAGGCCGCATGCCGGCCTATTGCCCTGCAACAAAATCCTTTTTCCGCTTCAAGACCTGCTCCGCACGCCATGTATACATTTCATAAACCTGGGTGTTGCGGGAAGTGATGACGGTCACCATAGTGTTGCCAGGAGTGAGGTGGAAGCCCAGCTGAACCCCATCGACATCCAGCACGCCAAGAAGCGGTGGGATGGCCGGGAGCGGGGTGTCAATAAATTCGTCACACTGCAACGTCGCGAGTGACGAAAGGAAACTCCGCACGACATCATCCTTCACCGGCGCATCGTCAACCCTCCATACCGTGTCCTGCATGCTCAAGGTAAAGGTGGTGTCACCGTAGTGGAAGCGAACAGAGTGAATGGCCTCCGGGGTGAGGGAGAGGATTGCCTTGTCCCTCCAGTCGCGTACGGGCTTTGAGAAAAAGTGCCCGAGCATACCCTCTGCAAGAAACACATCAGTGTCACCTTCACGCCGCACATAGGTGTCTGTAGCGGGCGAGCCGGGTTTTCCAATCCAGAATGCGGCACGTTCGGCGCCTGCCCCGTATATCCGGACCAGGGTGCCGGTCGAGTCGACCTGGAAAAGTTCCTGCTTCTGCGGATTGGAGGAGATGAGACTCGAGAGTTTGATGGACTTTCCTTTGCCCACGGCTGCCTCAACGCCTCTGATATCTGCGGGCGCCCGGAGAGGCGCGGTGAGCATCCAGCCACTTCCTTCCTTCCGGAGCTCAATGTTTCCCGTCGGGGCAACGATGTCGATACGGTCCACGGAAACGGAATCATACGTGAACAGCAGATCTCCCTCTCCTGGCGACACACTGTACTCCCCCGGTAAGCGCAAAACAACTACCACAGCGACGACGAGGAGCAGGAGAATTACGACGAGGATCCATGTGCTGCGTGTCATTGTACCTCCAGAGCTTTCTTTCGTGCCTTACGCATACGCCAGCGGATGGCACCATACCCGAGGACAAGAAGGGGTGGGGTCACGAGGGTGGCATACTTGATGATCTTTCTCGTCCCGTCTTCAAGCTGTTCCAGCGGGGGCAATGTTGCATCCTTGGTGCGAATGGTAATGAGTCCGTTTTCATCCACCAGGTAGTCCACCATGTTTGCAAAGAAGGTCACGTTGTCGCGACTACCTCCCATAAACTGGTCCCGGGCAAAATCGCCGTCCCCGATAAGAACCACGCGGGTGTCCGGACTGCGCGTAGCGGGGTTCGTGGAAGGAGGTTTTGAACCAGGGGTGGTGTCCACCGGAGCGGGTTTACCCGCATAAAGACTTGTGAAAGAGCCTTCAACAACTGCGCCGAGGGGAAGAGAGCTTTCCGGAAATTCTTCCCGGGTGTATTGCTGGAGAGGATCAAAAAGAAACATCCCTGTTTGTCTTCCGCTTTGCTTCGAGGAGCGCACAAGAATCTCCGCATGAAGTCCTTTTGCACCGACGCCGACCGTATCGATCGAACTGACAAAAAACAGGACAAGATTTTGCAGATCCTTCACCATCATGTTCCCCTTGCTGAAGCTATTCACCCGCGGGAGATAGGGGAAGGGAACCTGTGACTGGATGTTGAAGCCGTACTGCTGCTGGACGATGGTAACACTCGCGCATTGCAGGTCGCGCACAAGATCGGCGTTTATTCGGAGGCCGTATTGCCGGAGCATGTCGTCCAGATTCAGGTCAAGGGCTCTTCCAAAGCGGTTCTGGAGATTTGCATCGATACGGTTCAGCAGAAACGCCACCTTCCCGCCCCGCATAAGATATTGATCAATGTGAAACTTGACCGGTTCAGGCAGCGGGGATGAGGGTGCAAGAACAAAGAGCGCCCCGAGGTCGGGGGGAACCGGCGTTCCTCCGGCCACATCCACCGGAACGAGCTCATACTGTTTTTGAAGAAGTCCCTGTACAAGGGAGAGTTCCTGGAGTTCCGGCATACCGGACCCGGTGAGGAAGCCGATCCGGCGTTTTGTGCGGTTGGTGAGGCGTTGTACCGTACTGCTGATCTCATATTCCAGCGTGGCGGTGTTCTGAATGACGGGCAGGACCTCTTTGCGGTCTTCATAGAAGAGCACCATGCCCATGTAGGCCCGTTTGACCTCGAACTTGTCCTCATTGACCACCTGCACCTGGACGGGGGCGACGCCCTGCTGCTGGGCCGCCTGTTCTTCTTTCTCTCCGGTTGGATCGATAAATTCAAACTGAAGATTGCCCTTCGAAAAGGCCCGGTATTCGTTAAGCTGGTCGAGCAGCACACGCCGGTGATTATTGTACGGAGCCGGGAGGTCTTCCGTGAAGTAGGCTTTGACGGTGACTTTGTCATCGAGTGACTGCATAAGGCGCTTGCTGGCCTCCGCCAGAGTAAACTGCCCGTTGCGGGTCATGTCGATCCGATCAAACCACCGCACCGACACAAAATTCAGGAGAATCAGAATCGCCAGGACAATACCGAGGCGGATCAATGACTGGGTTTTGCGGGTTCTTTTTATCATGATGTCTTTACCACTTCCGACGTTCCAGGGACACTGTTGCGAGGTAGAGTGAGAATCCGAGCAATGATATGAAGTACACGATATTCCGTGAGTCGATTACCCCACGGGCGATGTTCGAATAATGATAGTCGATAGAAAGAAATTCCATCGTTGACGCGAACGATTCCGGAACATAGATGAGCACCTTGTCCATGAGGAATAGTGCAAGAATCAGCAGGAAGCTGACGATAAATGCGACAATCTGGTTCTCGGTGAGACTGGATGCGAGGATGCCGATAGCGATGTACACGCCTCCCATTAAAAGCAGCCCGACGTATCCGGTGACAACGGGACCAAGGTCAAGCGAACCGAGCGCTCCGATCGTCAGCACATACAGCACTGTCGGCACGAGTGCCGCGGCCAGGAGAGCCCATGCGGCAAAAAACTTTCCCAGAACAATTTCCACATCGCGCACAGGCTTTGTTGTCAGCAACTCCAGTGTGCCCGCTTTCTTCTCCTCGGCCAGGAGCCGCATGGTCACAGCCGGGACAAAAAAGAGAAACACCAGCGGAACCAGTTCAAAGAGAACACGCATCGAGGCGATATTCATGAGGAACATGTTGTTCGTGAAGAACCAACCGATGATGCCCAGGAAGACAACGATCACGACATAGGCGACCGGAGAGTTAAAGTACGAACGAACCTCCCTCCGGAAAATCGGGGCAATGTTGGGCAATACGAGAACGGGCATAGAGGTACCTGCGGATTATGTCGTGGTCAATTTATGAAAGACTTCTTCAAGCGTGGTGATCTCGCGGTGCATCTCCAGCAGAATCCAGTTGTTCCGGACGGCAAGATGGAAGATCGCCTCCCGGATGTCAGCGCCCTTGTCGGCATGGATTTCATACCGGCTTGTTTGACCGGTGTGGCTCAGAAGAGTTACCCCGCTCACGGCCGGTAACGTCCGGAGCGCAGGCGCGATGGTCTGGAGCGGATCACCGCTGTCTGCACTAAGCTCTACGGTGAGAGTCTCCGCACCGTGAAACTCGTGCTGCAGATGTTTCGGGGTGCCATCTGCGACGATCGTTCCTTCATTAATAATCAGAACACGATCACAGGTGGCCTGAACCTCCGAAAGAATATGGGTAGAGAGGATGACCGTCTTGGCCTGACCGAGTTCCTTGATGAGATTGCGGATTTCCACGATCTGATTCGGATCCAGGCCGCTTGTAGGTTCGTCCAGGATGAGCACTTCCGGATCATGGATCATTGCCTGGGCAAGTCCGACACGTTGACGGAATCCCTTGGACATCTCGCCGATATCTTTGTGCCGGACCGTTTCAAGGCCGCAGACTTTGACCATTTCCTTGATCCGGTGGCCGATGGCTCCCTTGCGGAGGCCGTGGAGCTGAGCCGAGTATTCAAGGTAGTCCAGCACATTCATGTCATGGTACAGCGGATTCATTTCCGGGAGATAGCCAATTTTTCTGCGGACGTCCAGGGAATGTTGATCGATGCTGAGTCCGTCCACCTCCACGCTCCCTGTGTCGGGAGGCATGTAGCAGGTGAGGATTTTCATGGTGGTGGTCTTTCCCGGCCCCGTTCGGACCGAGAAAGCCGAGGATTTCGCCGGTGTTGACATCGAAAGAGATATCATTCACCGCTTTCTGCTCACCATACGATTTTGTGAGATTTCGCGCTGAGATGGACATAGGTTGTGTGGGGTTGTTACGGATATTCGGAAAGAGGACGTTGTGCTGCCGTAATGTACGAAGTTGGAAAGAATCCCGCAAGAGATCCGGGTCTTGAGGTTCATGGCTTGAATTGGTATACTACAAACAGTACACAAGCAAACGAGGATAAGCAGGATGATTCGAGTGAAAAAAGAACTCATCGTCGTTGGCGACCGTGTCCTGCTTTCTCTTGACGAGGGGCTGGACAAAACGAAATCCGGTCTTTACCTGCCGGCATCGGTCCGGGAAAAAGAGAAGGTGGCAAGCGGGCGGGTGGTCCGGGTGGGTCCCGGGTATCCCATACCGAACCCAAACTACACGGAAGACGAACCCTGGGCGACAAACCGGGAGCCGATGCGTTACATTCCCCTCCAGGCCCGGGAAGGAGACTACGCGGTATTCCTGAGAGAACAGGGAATTGAAGTTGAATTCGAAGAGATCAAGTACCTGATTGTGCCTCAGTCGGCCGTGCTGATGCTCATGCGAAGCGAGTTACACGAGGAATAGTCAAAGAGGAAAAAAATACCTCTTCTCCATTGTATCCGTGGAGGAATTACAACACTGTATTGAATACTGGGCAGCAGACCTCCCTCAAATTCCCTCTAATCGCCACTTCCTGTCTGGCACACAATTCGCTGTAACCCCTCTCAAGAAACGGATAGCATGATAAGTGATCGGTACACGAGGATCGAACATGAGAATCCGGTACTTTTTTGAGAGACTATCAAGCGAAGAACGAGCAGCGCTCGAGGCGATTCTCCTGGAGGAAGTGGAAATCCAGAGCTGGTACGCTGTATCCGTGAGCATCCTGATGGGCGGAGAGATCTTCTTCACTGTGCAATAACCGGTTTTGACGGGCCGGTACCGGAGCCCTCGTGGTGGGAAGGGGGCTCTTCTTTTTGTATTGACCTTCGTTTCTGAAAATCCTATCTTACTGCCGCAAATAACTGTACACCGTTTTTTGCGCCCTTTAATGGTTCCGTTGCTGCAAGGGATGTTCTCCTGGTCGTTCAGCACGCGCTTGTCACAGCGGAGAGAGCGAGGCCTGGCACCCCGCTACCCGACCTGAGAGCTATTAAGAGGCAAAAAACCAGGTGCCCGTCACGGGCGGCGTTGCCGTACGCATACCAGGAACATCTGTAAGGAGACCTCCCATGGAAAAGGGAGTCGTCAAATGGTTTAACGGAGCCAAGGGTTTCGGCTTCATCAAGCGCGAAACCGGGGAAGACGTGTTTGTGCACTACAAGGCCATCGTCGGTGAGGGGTATAAGACCCTTAACGAGGGTGACCGGGTAGAGTTTGACGTCGAGAAAGGGCCCAAAGGACTTCAGGCGCTGCGCGTCTCGAAGATCTAACCACCTGGTACTCAGTCGATCTCTAAGAGCCCCGGCCCACGCGCCGGGGTTTTTTTGTTGCAGGAGAATACTATGACCGTCCGGCTTTCACTCGTGTATGATATCGCCACTCTCTCTTCCGTGGAAGAGTCCGGCGGTGTTGTCCTTCTTCCCGAACTTGTGGACGGGGGGTACGAAGCGTTGCGGAGGGGGGAAGGAGTTCACATCCCCGGAGATCCGACGCTCCGTTTCTTTCGCACCCGATCACGTCTTTCAAAGGCCACCATCATTGCAGGATCGGTTGCGCTCCGTGATGGGAAGGGCGGCGCGACCAACAGCTCGCTGGTGTACCAGCGTGGCCGGTTCATGCACCGCTATGACAAGATCCATCTGTTCCGGCCGGCTGATGAATTTCGACTTTTCCGGCCGGGGAGGAAGTTCAGTTCATTTCTGATCGGCGCATCCGGCGCCAGGTTCCGTGCTGCCGTGATTATCTGTTACGATCTGCGGTTTCCAGAGCTGACACGTTTTCTCGCCCGCGATGGGGTTGAGGTGCTGTGTGTGCCCGCTCGCTGGCCTGCCGTGCGCGACGAGGCATGGCAGAGCCTGCTCAAGGCACGCGCAATCGAGAACCAGATGTTCGTTGTGGGGTGTAATGCACTCGGTAACGAAGGAGGGTACTCGTACGTATTCGACCCGGCCGGAACACTGATCTTTACAAACAGAACACAGCCGGAGCTTCTGCACCATGTCGTGGAACTGGATATATCGCTGCTGCGGGAAATGCGTTCGCGGATGAAGTATGTGGATGACGCGGTGATACTCAGCCGGCTAACGTTTCCGCGGGGTTTTGGGATCCGCTGAACGAGCCGGCCGGCGAAACGTACCGGTCATGAGCCTCACTTCCCCGGCCGCCTGCGCCTCCCCGGCATGGTGAACTCCCTGCTGGCAACGGTGTGTATCCCGCCACGGATACGATAGTCAGCAGAGACTTTCATCCACTTGGGCTTCGCGCACCTCTTCAGGTCGTCCAGTATCCTGTTGACGACATGTTCCTGATAGATTCCCACGTTGCGATAACTCAAAAGATAGTATTTGAGCGACCGCAATTCGATACATACCTTTCCAGGGATGTAATCGATCCGGAGGGATGCAAAATCGGGGAGGCCGGACCAGGGGCAGACAGCCGTGAACTCGTCGGTTTCGATCGTCATTGTGATGTCCTTCCCGCGGTACTCATAGGGAAATGTCTCGAGTGCGGTGACATCGATTGCCGAAAGATCCTGCACATCGTACCGGCGGTCAAGTGGTTGAGCCATAAGTTCTGCTGCCCTTGTCTATCCCTGTATATGTGTGTAAATTATCATCAATATAGCGCATTCAGGTCGAAATGCAACTGAAGGAGTAGAGCATGAAACGTTTTCTGGCCGGCTGGCTGGTCGGTCTTCTGATCTGTGCCGGGTGTGGCTCCGGCCCCGTGATACGGGAGGAGTCGTTTCCCCTGGGGAAGATCACTCGCGCGGATCTTTCGGAGAGCTGGTTGTCAGCCTACGATCAGCCACCCATCGAACCACCCTTCCTCGAAATGATCCGTCAGGCAAAAGAAGGAGTCGAAGTGCTGGTGTTCCTCGGTACGTGGTGTTCAGACAGCAAACGCGATGTGCCGCGATTCTTGCGCATTGCCGACGGTGTTGGGATGGGTCCGGACTGTTATACACTGTATTCGCTTGACCTAAAGAAGACCAGTCCCGGAGGATTGGAGCAAAAGTACATGATTACGCTGGTTCCTACGTTCGTGTTCCTTCGTGACGGCAAGGAGATCGGACGGATTGTCGAATTGCCCCGTTCCACGCTGGAGGGGGACATTTTGAGCATCCTGGCCTCAGCCAATTCGTAGGCATAATGCCTGATTTGTTGACATTCTTGAGTGATTTGGATATATTTTTTGCGCAATGGTGCATGATGATCCAAACAAGCAACACGATGAGGACCGCGAGCGGCTGCTGGATGAAATCCGGCGCCGCGCTGAGGAAGCGGAATTAAGACGCATCGAAGATGAGGATCGCTCGACCGGAATGAGTTCCGAGCGTCCTCAGGATGACGAGGCGTCGTCGCCATTTCCTACTCTTCCACCGCCGTTTCCATCCTCTCCCTCCTACGAAGTCCAGAAGGCGCAACGTGGCATGGTTCTGCGTGAACGGCTTTCGATCGCGCTGGACAGAAGAAACCTCGACAATGCCCGGGAGTTGTTTGCGGAGCTGGAGCTGCTTGATCCGTTTGATCCGGATCTTAATGAATTTCGCGCCCGGCTGACGCAGGTGGAGGAAATGGCGAGTGAGCCTGAATCCGAGGTGCCGCCGCCCGTACCGGAGCCTCCTCCCTCTCCCCCGCCACCACCGCCGGTCTTTCCTCCGTCGCAGGTTGAAGAGGACGAGCGGACGGCATTGTACGACGATGCGGTTTCGTTATATGAAAAGGAAAAATACGAACAGGCACTTGCGAAGCTCGACCGATTTCTGTTGATGGACAGTGCGAATGAAGACGCGCTGGCACTACATCAACAGATTGAGCGTGCCTGGCGGCTCGCCGAGCTTATCAAGAAAGAAGAAGAGAGACACCGGGCTGAAAACCCGACGCCTGTTCCGGTTGAAGCGCCGAAGGTCCCGCAGAGCGGGAAGGATTCTGATTTCTGGGGCCCCACCGAGACAAAAGAAGGTGGTGACGACGCATTTATTGCCGCGCATAGCCCCACGGTGGCACACCCCCCGAAACCTCCGTTGCTTGATCAGATTGTGGCGCGCATTTCGAAGATCCGCATTCCGGTCAAACCCGTACTCACCGTGCTCGGCATCGTCACCGTGGCGGTGGTTGGATATCTGGTTGTGGACGCCGTGGTGAATGCTGTGGTGCCGCCGGACAGGATCATTTGTGTTTTCCCCCCCGAGCTCACGGAGGGTGGGGCAGGGGATCGGGAATGGGTTGATGCATTTGCCGGTGACCTGATCAGAGATCTCGGGAGTGTGCCCGCCATACAGGTTGTGGCTGCTCAGACGTCGTTTGCCACCCGTCAACGCTCAATCCGGCCCATCCGGATGGCGCAGTTGTTCGGCGCGGGCCATTTTCTTCTCTGGACGGCGGCAATACGTGGGGATACTTTTTCCAGCACGTTTACGTTGATGGACACGCTTCAGGCAACCGCCATCTGGAAATCGACAGTAGAATATCCGATTCGGGAACTGCCGCAACGCCGCCTCGAGCTTGCCAGAAATATCCTCCGGGCGATGGAGGTGGAGATCCCCAGGCCCGATCACCCGCTTACGAGGACACTTTCTGCCTCCTCCCGGGCGGGGTACGGATCGTACTTGCAGGGACGCGCAGCTCTCCAGTCCGGTGCTCCCGATGCCATCGGTCAAGCCATGCGAGCCTTTGAGCATGCTGTGCTTGAAGATTCATCTGATGGTGATGCCTGGGCTGCGCTCGGGTGGACGTATGTTCTGGCAAGTGAAAGCACACCTGTTCCTGTCCGGACACGTCTTCCTGTGGCGCTTGCCTGTGTCGAGCGGGCTCTGAATCTCGGCGCGCAGAAATCGGAACCGTTTCGCGCCTGGGGACTTGTGGAGATGATGAGCGGCAATTATGCCAAAGCTGCCGAGCGTCTCCATGATGCGGTGAATGCTTCGCCGAGCGATGCGGAAGCCCTCCGCCGTCTGGCTCTTGTGCTTACATTACGGGGTCTCACCGATGAGGCCCTCCACGCGGCCCGCACCGCGGTAGAAGTGGATCCTCTGAATGCGGCCTCGCACGTGACGGCAGGTCTCGTCCGTCAATTTCGCGGCGAGTTTGCCGAAGCAGAGGCCGCATACCGGCGAGCGCTTACAGAAGACCGTGAACATCCCGACGCGCTGGAATTACACGCCGAGGTGCTGGTGTACCTGCAACGTGCCGATGACGCTCTGGCCGGCGTGAGCGACATCGCTGCCCGTCTCCGGACTGATCCAGCGGCATACTACCGGCTCGGCAGAATAGCCCAGACCGCCGGCCGACCAAAACAGGAGTGGATGGCAGCATTTGAACGCGCGCGCGGACTGCTTGAAGAGCAACTACGCGTCAAACCTGACAGCGCCCTTGCGCTCTCGCTGCTCGCGCTGACAGAAACACGGCTCGGGGCGTTTCGCAATGCGATCGCCGCACAAACAAAGGCGATCACACTGGCTCCCCGTGACATCCGCATCGTGTACAACACGGCCCGGATGTATGCGTTACAACGGGACAAACAAGCTGCCATGGCATACCTATCGCAGGCAATTGACCTCCGGTACGACCTTCGGAAGATCGTGGATATGGACCTGTTTAATCTTCGCACCGACGCGGAATTTTTGCGTTCGGTAACGCGGTAGGGTGAGCTACCGCACCAAGGAGTACACTTCGTGGCTGAAATAGACGACGCACAACGGCAGGAACGGCGCAAGAAGGCCGGGGATCTCTTGAAGATGGCGGACAAACTCTTCAAGGGGAGCGATTTCGAGGGAGCAGCCCGCATTGTGCAGATGGCCATGGACACGGATCCGAAAAATGCGTATGCGTTGGCATACCAGGAGCGGATCAAGTATGCCATTGAACAGAGGGACTTGCAGACTCTGGAAGTCTCCGCCGCGGACCGGGCCGCCGGAAAAGCATCAGGTTCTGAATCAACTCCTTCCGCCGCCGGCACCACAGCAAAGCCCGAAGAAATCCAGCGTAAAGCCCAGGAAGAGATAAAGAAAAAGCTCGAGGAGGCCCAGGCCCGGCTTGCACAGGAACAGAGCAAAGCCCAGACGTCCGCTCCCCAGCTTTCGGCCGAGCTGAAAAAAGCCCAGGAAACCATCCGCACTCTCCAGGGGGAACTTGAAGAGGCGGGGGAGAAACAGGAACTCCTTCGCCGGGAACTCGAGAGCGCGCTCCAGGACCGTCTGGAAAAACCCGACCCGGAACTTGAGAGCGACCTTCAGGATCGTTTGCAGGCACTCCGGACGGAAATGCAGGAAGAACGGAAACATCTGGAAGTATCGTTCCAGGAGCAGCTTGCTGCAGAAACGGCCCGGCGCGATCAGGAACTGCACCTTGCCAGGGAGCAGGCGCTGGCGATGCACCGGGAGGCTGAAGAAGAACTCAAGCGCCAGTACGAGACAGAGCTGGCGCGCAGGCTCCAGGAAGAACATGCACGTCATGAAGAGGCCCGGCAGCAGGGACAGGCTGTCGCGGCGGAAGCACGGCGCGCCATGGAAGAGGAACTGGAGCGCCATTTCGACGAAGAACTGGCCCTGCGCCTCAGTGATGTGCAGGGGAAAGCGGTCGCTGCACGGCAGCAGTTGCAGCAGGAGATGCAGGAACGTCTGGCCGCCGAAAAGCAACGCCTGGAAGAGGCGTACCGCACGGCTGACGAAATCCGGACGGAACGCGAGCAACAGACACTGGATCTCCTTCGCCAGGAACTTCTGGCCGAATCCGACCAGCGCCTCGCGGATGAACGTGCTGCCCACGAGGCAGAACGGCAACGTATGGAAGTGGAGATGCAGACGCGCCTGGCCGGGGAGTCGACACAGGTTGAAGATCTTCGCCGTGAACGCGACGAGGTCCGTGCCCAACTCGAGGGGCTCGCAGAAACGCATCGTCTCGATCGCCAGCGCTGGGAAGATGAGGCACAGGCGCGCGTGACTGCGGAATACCTCCGGGCTTCGGATGAATCACGGCGCCAGATTGAAGAACAGACAAGTACCGAACGGAACACGATTCTAGAACAGGCGCGGCGGCAGGCAAACGATGAAGCACGCGCAGCGATAGAACGTGAGCGCGAACTCGTGCGTCAGGACAGGGAAATGCTGGACAACAAACTTCGCAGCGTCGATGACGTCAAGCGGACTGCCGTGGAAGAGAGCCTGGCATTCCGGCAGCGCCTGGAAGAGGAGGCTGCCAGCCGGCTCGAGGAGGATCGCCAGCGCCTGGCTGATGAGGCCCGCACCGCGCGGGAAGAACTCACGCGGACTCTGCAGGAAGAACAAACCCGCCGTGTGGCGGAGATTCAGGCGCGGCTGAGCGCTGATCTGGAAGCACGCCTCTCCGAAGAACGTCGCCGCTTCGAGGAAATCCGCACCCAGGATCAGTATGCCGAACTCGAAGCCCGGCGCCAGGCTGCCATTGCTGCAGACCAAGCGGCCGCCGAGGCCATCAAGCAACGCCTCCAGGAAGAACGTATACGTCTGGAGCAGGAAACCGCGCGTGCGCTGGAGGTCGAACGTGCCCGGGTGGAAGCCGAACTGCGGACGGCCTTCGAGGAGACCGAACGCCGCCGTGAAGCTGCACGCACACAAGAGGAAGAAGCACTTCGAATCCGGCGTGAACAGGAAGATGCCCAGCGGCTTGCCGAGGAAGAGGCCGCCCGGAAAAAGCAAGAAGAGGATGCGCGTAAATACGAAGAAGCGGTACGCGCTGCCATCGAAGAAGGCAAACGCCTGGCACAGGCCAAGAAGATCCTCTCGTACATTGATCAGGCAAAATTGTATCTGTCAGAGGCACAGTTCGAAGAGGCACTGAGCGAGGTGACCCGCGTGTTCCGGCTTGAACCGGAAAATATTGCAGCCCGTGAACTGGAACAGACAATCTATGCGGCGCGCACCGAACATCAGCGGCGTCGCGAAGAACTCCAGCGGATGCAGGAAGATCAGCGTCGTCAACTCGAGGCGATCCAGATCCGGCTCCAGGATCAGGCGCGTGCCGAGCATGACCAGATCCGCCGGCTTGCCGTGCGCGAGCAGCAGATGAAGGAGAGCCTTCAGCGCGCATCGGAGTACTACCAGAAGGGATCGTATGATGAAGCCCTCGGCGAAATTGAGATCGTGTATGCCGTAAGTCCGGGCCATGCCGAAGCCCGGGAACTTGAAATTTCCATCCTGAAAAAACAAAAAGGCAAGGGTGACGTTCAGGCGGTGTCACACAGGAGGCTCGAGCAAAGCGAACATTTCCAGCGCGAAGAGGCCCGCCGGGAACGTGCAACCCATGAAAACCGCGATCAGCTCAAGCGGGAATCAACGGAAATGTACCGGGGCATGCTCAAACAAGCATGGACGGATGGGAGTCCGTCCCGTGATTCCCGGTCCATGCTCGATGTGGCCCGAGATTTACTGGGTCTCGACGAAGCAGACCACGCTCTCCTGGATTCTCAGGTGCAGCTCGAATGTTATCGGGAATCTCTTGAAAACGGAATCGCAGAGGGAAAGTTCTCCCCCGGCGATACGAAGGCCCTTGAAAACTTCCGGGCCAAATTCAACGTCCGCCCATCGGACCACAACGACATCCTCGCATCTCTCCGGCTGTCCCGCGCCTAATCAATTTCTGACCAGGAGTTTCCTTTGAACCGACGCGACTTTACCCGTTTTCTCGGTCTGGCCACCGGCATGTTTTCACTGACGCCGGTGACGATGCGTGATCTTTATCAGACACCTGCAGGGGAACAGATTATTCACGATGAAGATCCTTTCACACACCTGCGCGGAGAACCGGCCGCTCATGCGGCAATCCGGATGGAACGGGGTGGAGCACGGCTCTATCTCAATGGGAAAGAAGTTTATCCATTCTGGGGATCGAGTCTGCATCTTCTCGCCACAATCACGAACTACCGTGATGCCCATATTCGCCTTATCCATCCTGTCCTGGGGCTTGAATCGGGGTGGCTCGGCCCGGGACAGTACGATTGGTCGGGCGTTGATACATTTCTATCCCGCCTTCTGAAGCTGCATCCCGATGCATTTTTCCTGCCGCGACTCCAACTGGATACTCCGGAATGGTGGAAGGATGCTCATCCGGAGGAACTTATCGTCTACGGGCTCCCAACACGTGAAGAGGACTACCGGATCCTGCAGAAGAAAAATATTCCTCAGTTCGAAGGCGGCTACGATTTGCAGGCCGGAACGGAGTTGCGCGAGGCGTCTTTTGCATCGACAGTGTGGAGGGAAGATACTTCGTCAATGATCCGGAACTTCCTGTCACACATTGAACAATCTCCGTTGCGGAGCAGGATGATGGGATATCATCCGACCACCGGACGGACGGCGGAGTGGAATTACTTCGGTGAGTCGTATCTCCCGGATTACAGCGGACCGATGGTACGGGCGGTCGGGCCTGTGCCTGATGCCCAATCGCGGATCCGGTCGACCTATGGCCTCCTGCGCGATCCGCGCAAAGAATCTGACGTCATGCAATTCTATACGCGCTTCCATGACGTCATTGCCGATACGGTGCTGACGATCTGCAAAACAATCAAGGAGGCCACGCACGGCAACGTGTTGTGTGGAGTGTTTTATGGGTATGTCACGGAGCAACCACGGATACAGGAGGGAGGTTACCTGGCCGCGGAGAAAGTCCTGAGCTCACCCTATATCGATTACATCGCCTCACCCTATTCGTATCAACCGGGAAACGCCACCGATGAACGCGGAGTCAGAGTCACGATGGTCGACGGTGCCGGAAACAGGCTGGGGCATGCACGGGGCGTTGCGGGGGACGGTGCGTATCGTCTCCCCACCGGATCTTTGCATCGAAGGGGAAAACTCTTCATCGCCGAACTCGACCCGAGTACCTATCGCGACGCGCAGGCCCATGATGTCATCGGGGGTCTCGGGGGTTTAGGAAGCGGAACGGTGGAGGGATCTCTGCAGATTCTGCGACGGGATCTCGGCGGGGTGATCTCCCACGGTGTTGGCGGCTGGTTGCTCGATTTTGGTCCGCTCAACAAAGCCCCGGAGGGTTGGTACTCTGGAGAACCCATTGTCAATGAGATTCGACGCCTGGTTGATTTCGGCGCCCACCGCCCGGATCTTGATATCAGCAGCGAAGGAGAGATGGCCGTCCTGTTTGACCAGCAGAGTTTTGTCGCCACGACTCACTGGCTTGCCGGTGATCCATGGGAGAACTATGGTATCAAGTCAACGGACTACATCAACCACTGGTTCGTAAATACCCAGACGCGTGCGTTTCAGCGTATGGGTGCGCCGATGGATTCACTGTTCCGATTTGATCTGAACCGGGAGGATGCAGCCCGTTACCGCATGCTGTTCGTTGTGAATACATTTCTGCTGTCCGCCGAAGAACGGGAGAGGCTTCAGGCGGCATTACGCGGAAGCGGGACAACCGTGGTCTGGTATTATGCGCCGGGGTTTGTTACTCCGGACCGCCTGGATCTCCGGCAGATGGAGCAGTTAACGGGTTTTACGTTCTCGGTCCACGAGACGCCGGCGCCGATGCTCATCAGGAGCACGAAACCCGGCGGCACAACAGGCCCCCCCCGGTTGTTCGGAGTGAACGAGAAGCATTTCCCCCGTTTCGTCGTCACTGAACCACGGGCGGAAGTTCTGGGAGAATGGAGTGACGGGGCGGGACCGGCGTTTGCCAGGACAACGCACGAGGGGTTTACCTCGATCTATGTCGGCACAGCTCCCGTCCCGGCGGACATTCTTCGTGATCTGGCAACAGAGGCGGGCGTCAGGATGTGGAGCACCCGGCAGGACATTGTATCTGCCACACACGATGCGGCAATGCTCGTCGCTACGGATACGGGCCGGCGAACACTCACTCTTCCCCGGCCGATGCGGCGGCTGGAGGGCGGGGAGCCGTCCACCGCACACGTCCTGACCATGAAGACAGGCGACGTTGAGATCTTTGCCGCAAGGTAGATGCTGTTCCCTGACTTCTGGAAAAGGCTTCGACATTGTAAATGTTCTCTGCTATGCGTATATTCAAGGTTAGGTATTTACATCCACGAGGAAAGACAAAAGCGCGATGAAGCTCAATCGCATCGGTATTCTCACAGGCGGCGGCGATTGTCCGGGCCTGAATGCGGTGATCCGTAGCATCGCAAAGCCCGCCATGCGTCACTTTAATGCCAAGGTGATCGGTATTCTGGACGGATATGAGGGAATGGTCGAGGGCAGGCACAGGGAACTCACACCACTCGACGTCACGGGCATTATTAATATGGGGGGCACGATCCTCGGAACCTCCAACAAGGGTGACCCCTTTCATTTCCCCCTGGGACAACGAAACAACGTCCGGATCGTGGACGCATCACAACAGGTCATCGATCATTACCGCGACATGAAGCTGGATGTGCTCGTCACCATCGGTGGCGATGGCACGCAGATCATCGCACACAAGCTATCCCAGATGGGATTGAATGTGATCGGCGTTCCCAAAACGATTGATAACGATCTGGAAGCCACGGATATTACCTTTGGCCATGATTCGGCCCGTGCGGTTGCCACCGAGGCGATCGATCGCCTGCAAACCACGGCGTCTGCTCACCATCGCGTCATCGTGCTCGAAACCATGGGGCGCTATGCGGGTTGGATTGCACTCGGTGCAGGAGTCGCCGGCGGATCCGACATCATTCTTATTCCCGAGATTCCATTTTCGTGGGACAAGGTGTTCGAAACGGTTCTCATGCGCAGCCGCGGGGCAAAGTTCAGTATTATCACTGTCGCCGAGGGTGCAAAGCCCCTGGGAGGTGATGTGTCGGTGAAAGAGATGGACAAAAAACGGACGGATCCAATCCGCCTCGGAGGTATTGGAGAGCTGGTTGCAAAACGAATTGAGGATGAGACCGGAGTGGAGACGCGGGTTACCGTCCTGGGGCATGTCCAGCGTGGCGGCAGCCCGACAGCATTTGATCGGATTCTTGCTACCCGGTTTGGCGCGGCCGCCCTTCAGGCTGCCTCGGCAAGCGAGTTTGATGTGATGACAAGTCTGCAGAAGAATGAGGTGGTGACGGTGCCGCTCAGAGATGCGGTCGGTCGCCAGCGTCTGGTCCCCACGAATTCACAGCTTGTCTTCGCGGCACGTGCAGTGGGAACGTGCCTGGGAGACTAATCTGATTCCTGGTGCCAATCCCGCGTCATATCTAACCAGAACACCAACCCCCGCCAGCGGCCAAATGGTTTGTAGTGATGTTCTATGCGGCCGTCGTCGACGACTCTGCCACGGGCATACCGTTGTGACCATTGTTTTCTCACCCAGGAATCAAGCCCGAGGTACTCGTAGCGGCCGACGAGCTTAAGGAGATTCCCTGCTGCATAAGGACCAACTCCGCGGATGCCGCACAGCGCCTCATATAGCTCCGGAGTGGAAAGAGGGGAGTGACGCCATTCTTCCAGGGGGAGGGATCCTGATGCAACATGTTCCGCCAATTCGACGAGCGCACGTGAACGGTAGCCCGTGGAGCACGTCCTGCGGAGCTCCTGTTCAGAGGATGCCGCAATTGCAGAGGCCAGTGGAAATGCCGAGAGACCCTGTCCACGGCGTCCGAATGTCTCCACCAGCGCCCGTACCATCACGACCGTCAGATGCCAGGAACAGTTGGTGGTGCAGATCATCTTCACGGTATCCTCAAACATGGTCGGAGCGCGCAGCAGCCGGCCCGCGAGCCGGCGGCTGATCCAGCGGTATGCCGTATGCTTTCGCATCTCTTCGTGGAAGAGAACAAAATCTTCGTCGATGCGGAGGCATGAACGGAGTTGTGTTGATATTTCCTTCCGATGTTCCGGCTTCAACGAAGCTGGTCCTGTGCATGTAACCCGGACCCCACGTACATTTTCACGCATGGCACAGCGCACAAGGGTGCCATCCCGCAGCTCGAGGATGCGCGAAAGTTCTCCGCGGTCGGGATCAAACGCAAAAGGGACAAGATCGCACCATCCGTGGCTGTACGCGGTACGTCGGAATGAGAAATCGCGCGGAATGTTCAGCAGAACCATGGAGTCCCCTTCGGCGCAAACCGTTTGTGAATGACGACGGAGCTCCGGAACGTGTGCGCGCTTCACACTGCAGGAGGTTGCATCCCGTAGGATGCCCATTCTTCTTTTGTGGGACCGTAGATTCCGGGGAGGCTCAATCCGCATTGTCGCATCACCACCGTCATTTGAGCCCGGTGATGAATCTGATGATGCACGAGAATCTGTAACGTCAGACCCCGCGCCCATGTTTCTCCATACATTTCATCCTCGATCAACAGCGTCGCGTCATCCCAGCCTGCCTTCACCTGTTCGAGAAGCGAGATGGCAACAGTATTGTATGTATCAAAAATCACCCTGGCTGTTGCGGGGACCGGAGCGTTCTCAGCAGGTCCCGTGAACTGCAGCCCGGTACGGCTGGCCATTTCGGGGATGGACGTTACGATATGCCACGCCATCCGGCCGAGGGTGCGAACGTCCGCATGGACGACCTTCTGCAGCGTGCCGGTAGTGATATGCTTGAAGATTTTCTGGGTGGACTCCATCTCTGCTTGCCACAGGCGGTCAAAGTCGGCAATATGCCTGATCATGCGGGCTCCCTGTCATGTTGTGGGCTCGTTGTGAGTCTCTCTGGCAACGGTTCAAATGTCCTATTTTACCGCCCATTCCGGTATGATGACAATATCGATCCGACGGTTTTTTGCCCGTCCGGTTTCCGAATCGTTGCTGGCGACGGGTTTGCTTTCGCCGTATCCCTGGGCGACGATGGGGAAATCCCCGCCCATATTGGCCTTCAAGTATTCGGCCACCGCCCGTGCCCGGCTCTCGGAAAGTTTCTGGTTCAGTTCATCACTGCCGCGGGAGTCGGTGTGGCCTTCCACCGAGATCTGACACTTCCCGAATTTCCGCACGGCGACCTGCACCTTTGTCAGGAGGCCGAAGAATTGAGGTTCAATCGTATTCTTGCCAACCGGAAATGTCAGTCCATAGAGCCGGATAATCCCGTTTTGGCCATTGCGTACCACCATCCCTTCCTCTTTGGTGAACATGGCCGTCACATCGGCGAACGTTGCTTCCTGATGTTTCTGGATTGCAATGCGGTGTTTGAGCTCTCGCTCCGCCTCGGTGAGAGTTCCTACGCGGGCCTCCATGGAAGCAACCTGCTGCTTCAGATTGGCAATCTCTTCTTCGTGCTGTGTGATCGTGGCAGCGTCTTTGAGCGACGTTGCCTCCCGCTGACGGATTTCCGCTGAGAGTTCCTCGGTCACTGCTTCCGGACCACTGTCGAACCGGGGGGCGATATCCAGGGCTTTTGCAAGAGTTGTCATCTGATTCTCGTATCCGAGAATCAGGTCCTCCAGCGTCCGTTCTGATTTCTTGAAATTCTCAATCTGCTGATGTACGGTGATGGCGTGTTGCGCTTCGTATTTGGCCTCCTGTGCCACCTGGCGGGCTTCGTCGGTGTCATACCGATTGGACTTCAAAAGTTCTTCAACCTGGGTGGTGAGTTTTTCCGCGCGGGCAAGGGTCCCGGGCGCATTGTCCTGAACGTCCAGTTCTCCGGCCTTCTGCAGAAGGGCGCGAGCAGGCCCGAGATAGTTGCCTTTGATTGCCTCAAGTTCGGCCGTACGATACATGCCTTCGGCTTCGCTGGCTCTGGCTTTTGCATCATTCACATCGCCGTCTTCGAGATCATACGCCCCCGACCGGAATTGCTCTTCGGCCCTCGTCCACAACTCTGGTGCAAATTGCGGAGCATCGGCGCTTACTGCATCGTTCCGGGCCTTCATCACTGACGTGAAGGTAATTTCACCCAGCTTGCACCCGTCCAGCGCCTTCTTGAAGGAAATGCCTGCATCCGCCAGCAACGAACGGATATTGTCCAGATCCTTTCCCTTGTTAAGCGCGTCCTCTGCATCCTGGTACGCATCCAGGCCTTTCTCGAAGTGCCGGGGAGAATACAGGTGGGCATTCTGTTCTTTTGCGGCCTGGAGGATCTTGTCTGTGTCGCCGAAGAGTTGAGAACGGATAGTACCCTGCGCGATAGCGGCTGGAGTGAAGATTCCCGTGAGCGCGAGAATCGTGCCGATCACAGCTATTTGAGACAAGCGCATAATGACCTTTCTGCACGTAGTGTCGGACTGTGTGAATAGGGCATTGCCCTAGGTACCGGTAAACAGCGACTCGAGATTCAACGTAGGCACGCGGGTTTTACTTGCCAGCGAAACGTACCGCCGGGCCAGGGTATCTTTGCCGGCACCAAGGACGGTGCTGACAAGTCCGAGGGCTTCTGCATACCCGGCGGGAGGAAGTTCTTTTAGTATCCTCATCCAGATTGCCTCTTCCAGCACGTTAAATGCTGTCTGCACTTCCCACAGGTCGTACCCGGCTTCAAACCGTTCGTGTGCGATGGACTCTGCGTGCGCGATCATGGGCCCGAGATTACGTTCTTTTGCGGCCCTGGTGGTGAGTACAAAAAGCGCCTTTAACCGTTGGTGTGTGCTCTCCGATCCGGCTTTTGCATAGGTGTGGAGGCGTGCGCGGGTAATGGCTTCTTCGGCGTCGGCAAGGATTTCGGCCGACCGATTATGCAAGAGCGTGTGAATATCCATGTGGTGATCCGTGGTGAAGTAGATGAAGGGAGTATGACAAAAGGTACGCGGAATCCCGCTCTTTCGCAACGCCACATCCTCCGGCGCAGTATCCGGATTTAGGGCTCCGGCTTTTTCGTCCAATCTATGAAGCCGACCCGGCGCGCCGGCTGGCAGGCCGGGCAGAAAAACACATCATGTCCGCGCACACCCTCGCGCCGGATGATGGTTCCGCACCGGGGACAGGGTGCGCCTTTGCGATTGCGCACGTGCATGTGATCGCGGACCTTCACGTGGATGGGTTGACGTGCGCGTGCCACCGCCTGAATCCCCCTGTCGACGACGTCGTGTATCGCTGCGTACAACCGCTCCTGCTCATGTGGCTCAAGGGTGTTCATAAAAGTCTTCGGATGGATTTGTGCCGCAAAGAGGATCTCATCGGCATAGGCGTTGCCAATGGTGTTCAGAATCGTATGATCGTTAATCAGGGCGCGCACCTGCTTGCGCGGGTGTTCCTGCACTCTGCGGAGGAATTCTGCAAACGTGAACTCAGGGGAAAGAATGTCGATACCCAGAGAGTTGAATCCCGGGATGGGGTCGTACTTTCCCGTGTGCACGAGATAGACCTTGACCATCTTATGTTCATCGCAGATGTTCAGGCGGGTGCCGTCGTGGAGATGGAGGGCCAGGCAGATGTGACCGAGAGATCGGTCGGGTTTACGCTGATGCTGTATCTGTCCGGAAAGCATCAGATGCACCACAAGTTCAATAGTTGAACTGATGATTACCCGGACGAAGGGCCCGTGGATGTTGATGCCGGTAATCGTGAGGGTCTTGAGCGCGTGTTCGAGCGGATCTCCGACGGCGTTTCTGAGCACGACCGGCTGGCGCAGCTCCGCTTCGGTGATGGTGCGGTTCACCACAGTGTGGCGGAGATACTCCCTTGTATAGAGGAGATCGGGAAGTTCTGGCATGGTGTCGAGGGTCTGTCCAGTGTATCAGGGCTGTTTTGTATCCAGCGTTTCAGCCGGTTTTGTGAACCACTCACTCTCAAAAGCGTAGCTCGCGTTCCGGCCGAGGCGCTGTGCCTCAAAGAGCGCCTTTTTTGCCGTGACGAGAAGTATATCGATGGTGTTGCCGTTGCGTGGATATGCTGCAACCCCGATACTGACGCTTGTCCGTATGTTGTGTGGCGTGTACTGCTGGTCGTGAATCTGCCGGCACAGACGATCAGCGAAGTCCCGGCACCCCTCCAAACCGGTGTTTGAAAGCAAGAGGATGAACTCATCAAACCCGTAGCGGGCCGCGGCGTCGATCGGACGGAGTTGAACCTGTACCAGGCTTCCCAGCTCTTTGAGCAGCTGGCGTGAGGCTTCAAACCCGAACGTGTTTACGGTGTCCTTAAAATTGTCCACGTCCAGAATGAGGACTGCAAAACCTTCACCAAATTCATCCGCACGCTGTATCGCGGCCTTGACCTTCTCCAGAAAGGGGGGATACTTTTCAAGACCGGTTTCCCGGTCAGTTCTGTCAAGCCGGATATTTTCTTCACGGAGCAGGGACTTCGTGAGCGCGATACCGGCGATGTCCGCAAACAACTGAAGCATTTCGACGTCGGCCTGAGAGAATGTTCCCGGCTCTGCGCTGTCGGCGTGCAGGTATCCGAGTGTACGCTGATCAACCGTAATCTGGACACAGATACATGATCCGAACGGATGTTCAAGCGCGACCTCCCCCGCAAGCGACGGTTCGGCGCTGCTGTCAGGGATGACGATGGGCTTTCCCGTCCAGAGAAGATGTCCGATGGCGGTTGTTGCGATGCGGCGACGGAATGAATTGCAGAATGTCAGGGAGAGATTGTGGCACTGGTCGATCCGGAGGTATTCGGTGTTTGGATCGATCAGGGCTATGGCACAGGTCTGGCACTTATAGGATCGGACGATGCGGTCCACCACGAGGGAAAGAACCCGCTCGTAATGTGTTGTGGCTTTGAGGGTATGGACGATCTCGGCGAAATAGCTGAAGCACAGTTCGTTGATCGGGTGCATGGTTTTCATCCTCCGGCTCTGGTTGATGATCCCGAACCCTGATGTAATCTGCAAAGAAAGATCGTTTATGTCAACGGCAGGCCATGGACTGTTGCGTACTTGCATTTTGCTCCCGACAAGTGTATACTTCACCATACCGTTAGGGGTGTCCTGCACGACCTGCAGGACTGAGAGTAGACCCTGGAACCTGATCTGGATTATGCCAGCGTAGGGAAACGGACACAACGATGTGTTCGCCTCATGCAAGCCGTCTCTCCAGATTATTCCCCCACGGAGAAACGGCCTTTTTTTTGTCGGGCAGGAGGAACACATGAAACACCTGATCATTCTCCTCATTCTGGGCGTCACCGTGCCGCATGTTTCTGGTGCGACAGGCGGTATACTTAACGTTACCGTCATCGATGGGGAGAGCAGCCGGGCGCTTGCCGGCGCGCACGTGAGCATTCCGGGAACAACCGCGGGGGGTTCAACTGACACGAACGGGGTGTGCGTGTTATCCGGAGTACCTGCCGGCACCGCACTCCTTCGCGTGTCGTTTGTAGGATACACGCCTTCGGCACGTCACGTGGATATCACGGAGGGTGTGATCACCAGCGTGAGCGTTACACTCCGACCTGCCGTCATTCCCGGTCAGCCGATAACAGTCACGGCAACCCGGGGCCGTGACCGCGAGACGCCGGCGACGTTCTCGACGTTGGATCGCATGGCAATCCGCGAACGGCATCCGACTCAGGATATCCCGGTATTGCTCTCCGAACTCCCGTCCACCACGTACTACTCGGAAAGCGGCAACGGGATCGGGTACACCTATCTTAACATACGCGGCTTTGACGCACGCCGTGTCGCTGTGTTTGTGAACGGCGTTCCGCAGAACGATCCCGAGGATCACAATGTGTACTGGTTGGATTTCCCGGACCTCGCGGCGAGCGCGGAAGACATCCAGGTACAGCGGGGCGCAGGGAGTGCCTTTTATGGCGCCCCGGCTATCGGGGGATCAGTAAATCTTGTAACCTCACAGTTTGGCCGCGAACGTTCCCTGCAGGTCTCTGCAGGCGTCGGCAGCAACAACACGCGCAAGTACTCCGTATCATTCTCATCCGGGTTGGTGGAGAAACGTTATGCCATGCACGCCCGCCTTTCGAAACTTCTGAGCAGCGGATACCGCGACAGATCATGGGTGGATTTTAGCAGCTATTTTCTGGGATTCGCGCGCTACGACGAATCGATGACCACTCAGCTGCACGTCTACGGCGGCCCCATCGCCGATGGCCTTGCGTACTACGGCATTCCCAAAGAGGATGTGAAGAATCCGGACCGGCGGCGCAGCAACCCCATCACCCGTCCGGAAGAGATCGAAAACTTCTCCCAACCCCACTTCGAGCTTCTTCACGAGTGGCGTCTGGGGGCAGGGTTGACGCTCAACACCACCGCTTTTCTTATTCTGGGAGACGGCTTTTTTGATTATGACGGGTCCTGGGCTCCGTATTCCTACTATCGCATCACTGAAGGAAATGGATTCGCCATTACAGGTGATCCCGATACTCTGTACCTGCCCGGTGCCCTCATCCGGGCTCAGGTGACAAACCGGCAATGGGGATTTCTGCCCCGACTGACCTGGCGACACCCCGGCGGCGAAATCATTGTCGGAGGAGAATTCCGACTTCACCGTTCAGAACACTGGGGGCGTTTGCAGTGGACACAGGAACTCCCCGCAGGCGTGCCTTTTGACTATCGTTACTACGACTACCGGGGAGCAAAAGACATCATGTCTGCCTATGCCCATGCGCTCCAGGAAATTTCTGAGGGGGTGAAGGTGATGGCTTCACTCCACTATGCGTTTAACCGTTACCGCCTGTTCGAAGAAAAATTTGTGGGGACAGATTTTACGGTTCCGTATCATTTTGTGAACCCCCGGTTCGGGGTGAACTACAATCTGGATGAACACTGGAACACCTACATAAGCATCGCGTATACCACTCGTGAACCACGGCTCAAGAACCTGTATGATGCTGCCGAAGCCAGCACTCCCGCGTCATGGGGAATGGTGAGTCCACAATTTGCGACGGATCCATCGGGCCGACCCGACTTCCGGCGCCCCCTGGTGAAACCGGAGTCGCTCCTCGATGTTGAATTCGGATGCGGCTACATATCGGACATCGCCCGGGTGTCCGGCAATCTGTACTGGATGGAATTCACGGATGAAATCGTGAAGAGCGGTCAGGTCGACCGTTTCGGACAGCCGGTTACCGGAAATGCGGATCGTACACGCCATCTCGGCATCGAGGTGAGCGGAGCGGTGCGCCTGACGAACGCCCTGGACATTGCAGCGAATGCCACTTTCGGCCACAACCGGTTTATCCGGCACACCGACTTCTCCACCGGACGCCCGCTTGCTCTTGACAATAATCCCATCGCAGGATTCCCCGATCTGCTTGCACATGTCCGGATGACATTCCGCCACGATGCGTTTGCCCTGTCACTGTCAGGCCGGTATGTCGGCAAACAATTCACGGACAATTTCCGGGATGAACGCAACACCGTTGACCCATTCTTCGTGAACGACGCCTCTGTGTCGTATACGTTTGCTGATCTTCTTGATAATGTCGATGTTGAAACCAGGGTGCAGGTGCAAAACGTTTTCAACGTATTGTATGCGGCCCACGGGGAAGGGAATCAGTTCTTCGTAGGTGCGGAGCGAAGCGTCTACGTTCAGCTCTCCCTGAACCTGTAACCGGAAAGGTGCACAGTATGACGACACTTCTCCTGTGTAATGGAGAGCCCCCTTCCCGTCCGTTCGCCCGTCGGCTTCAGCGCATGGCGAGCCGCGTCGTTGTCGCCGACGGCGGGGCAAATCTGGCCCGCCAGCTTGGTTTGACGCCGGACCTTATTATAGGTGATCTGGATTCGATTACCCCGGCCACTCGGCGTGCGTTTGCCGGTGTCCGGACACTCCGGATACGCCGCCAGGACAATACGGACATGGAAAAGGCGCTTGATCATATCCGTTCCGACGGGAAGGGGAGCGTGATTGTGCTTGGCGCGACAGGGCGCCGCATTGATATGACATTAGCCAATTTTTCGGTGTGCTGGCGGTACACTTCCGTGCTTGATATCATCATTGCCAATGACGGATGGTATGCCGTGCCTCTGCGCGGAAGGCGTACGTTTGAAGCACCGGCAGGAACCAGGGTGAGTCTTGTCCCGTTTGGACCTTGCGGGGGAATTACCGTGCGGGGGTTACGATTCCCGCTGATCCGCGGGCGGCTGCGTGTGGGTGAAGTTGCGGTGAGCAATGTCGTCCGCTCCCGCCGGTTCAGCGTTACTGTCGAACGTGGTAATCTCCTCGTCGTGGTGTTTGGCACATGGTCTGGCGACACACGATGAGCCATCAATGAGTTCTTTCGATCCCATACTCCATTTCTCCCCAGCGGACGCCGGCGTTCTTGTGATGTATGTACTTGCCGTGATGGGACTCGGCTGGTTTGCGGTGCGAAGGCAGCGGGGAAAGGGCACCGCGGAATACCTGCTGGCCGGCCGGTCGCTCACAGCCCCCATGTTTGTCATGACGCTCGTTTCCACCTGGTACGGGGGCATCCTGGGTGTCGGAGAGTTTACCTATTCGTACGGACTGGCCAACTGGGTGATCCAGGGTATCCCCTACTACGTGTTCGCTGTGGTGTTTGCCGTGTTGCTTGCCGGAAAAATCCGCGCAAGCCGGCTCATCACAATTCCGGACCGTCTCGAACAGATCTACGATCGTCGTACGGCGCTTCTGGGAGCGGGGCTCACGTTCTTTCTCATGACACCGGCTCCCTATGTGTTGATGCTCGGCATTTTGATCCACTTGATCACAGGGTGGAGTCTGGTCGTCTGTGTCATTGCAGGTACCGTTGCCACGACAGCGTATCTGTTTGCAGGCGGCTTTCGAGCCGATGTCTACACCGATGCGCTGGAGTTTGTCCTGATGTTTGCAGGATTTGGTCTGATCATTCCCTTTGCCGTGAGCAGCTATGGTGGCTGGGATTTCCTTCGGGCCCATGTCCCACCGCTCCACCTGTCGTGGCATGGAGGGAATTCCATCCAGTTTATCGTTGTGTGGTTCTTTATTGCGCTGTGGACACTTGTTGACCCCGCCTTTTATCAGCGTTGTGCAGCTGCGGTTTCGGGAGAAGTTGCCCGCAGAGGGATCCTCTGGTCGGTGGTGTTCTGGCTGGCGTTTGATGCGATGACTGTCACCGTGGGACTTTATGCGCGCGCCATTCTGCCGCAGCTGGATCAGCCGGTGATGGCATTTCCCCTGCTTGCAGAACGTCTCCTCCCTCCTGTGGCGAAGGGCCTCTTTTTTGTCGGTTTGCTTGCCACCATAATGTCTTCGCTGAATACACTTGCGTTTGTATCAGGGACGACGCTGGGACGGGATCTGGTCATGCGGATGCGGAAGAGGAAAGCCGGGATGGTGAGCTATGGTGACAGTGTGCCGGCTGGACCCGCGGAGAGGGCGAATGACCGACCGGAAGGTCAGGAAGGCGTCGAAGATGAAGAAAGGGAGAGAGTCTGGGTGCAGCGTGGCCTGCTTATCAGCAGTGTTCTGGCTATCGTCCTGGCGCTGCTGATCCCCTCGGTGATTAAACTGTGGTACACGATCGGGACGGTTATCGTTCCCGGGTTGCTGATCCCTCTCGTCAGTACGTACTTCGAGAGACTCCGGGTAAACGCGCGAACGGGATTCTGGGCCATGCTCCTGGGGTGGCTTACTTCAACGGCATGGTTGCTTGCGGGATGGACACAACAACTCGGTATCTCCGAATTTTATCCGCTCGGGATTGAACCGATGTATCCGGGCTTGGCGGTGAGTCTCGGCGTGTGGGCGTGGGGACGTTTTACTCGAACCTGAAGGGGAGGGGGGACTCTCACTTCACGATCGATCTCTATCCAAGTTTGATCTGATACTGCTGGATCTTGGTATAAAGGGTTTTCAGACTTATCCCGAGAATTTTTGCTGATTCAGCTTTGTTTCCCCTGAAGCTCCTCAGGACTCCTTCGATATGGAGGTGTTCGATTTCTTTGAGAGCCATTGCCGTGCCCAGTTTCTGGTCCCCGCCCCCTCCGGCGGACAGTGACAGTGACGCATTCGGCAAAGAAAAATCCTGCGGCTCGATCACTCCGTTCCGGCAGAGAATCGCTGCACGTTCGATTACATTCTCCAGTTCCCGGATGTTGCCCGGCCAGTCGTATCCCATGAGGACTTCCATTGCCTTCGGGGAGATCGTGGTTTGCACCTTCGTTTTCATCCGATTGGCAAGAAACGTCGCAACCAGCAAAGGAATGTCCTGTTTGCGCTGGCGCAGGGAAGGAATCTCGATAGTGATCACATTCAGACGGTAGAGCAAGTCTTCACGGAAGCGTCCCTCCCGGACCTCTTCCTTGAGATTCTTATTTGTGGCGGAGAGGATGCGCACATCCGCATTAAGCGGTGTATTGCCGCCGACCCGCCGGAATTCTCCGCTCTGGATAAACCGGAGGATTTTTGGCTGCACGACGGGGCTGATATCGCCTATTTCGTCCAGGAAAAGTGTTCCGTTGTTGGCGATTTCGACGATTCCCGGTTTTGTTGCCCGGGCATCAGTGAAGGCCCCTTTTTCGTGCCCGAACAGCTCACTTTCGATGAGCGTGTCCGGGATGGACGCGCAGTTCAGGGTGACAAAGGGTGCATCCGCACGGAGGCTGTTTTTGTAGATAAAGTTGGCGACAAGTTCTTTGCCTGTCCCGCTCGGGCCCTGGACGAGCACCGTTGATTCGGTCGGAGCCACTTTGGCCGCGATTTCCAGGACTTTCTGGAAGGCTTCGCTCGTTCCGACCATTTGCTGGGTGCCCTGGAGCCGGTCGAGAGCGTCTTTCATCAGGAAATTGTCGATCATCAGCTGCCGGCGTTCGAGTGCCCGCCCGATGGTCGAAAGCAGCTCGTCTGCCGTTGTCGGCTTGGAAATGTAATCATATGCGCCAAGACGCATGCATTCGACAGCCGTTTTTACGTCGGATGCCCCGGTTAACATGATCACTTCGATTCCGGGGTAGTTATTCTTGACGAACTTGAGCACCTCGATGCCGTCGACCTTCGGCATCTTCACATCGAGCAGGACGACATGGTACAGCTTGGTCTGGACGGCATTAATTGCCGAGACACCATCCATAACGGTGTCGACCGAGTACCCTGCCGTGCTTATGAGTGAAGACAGGAGATACCGAAAGGTCTCTTCGTCATCAACAACGAGGATAGAGGAGTCTTTTTTGGTCGTGGTCGTGGGCATTTTGTCTCAGCCCTATATAGAGAAAAGCTCAGTCAAAATCAACCTTTGATTGATTTTAACTCCGCCAGTTTGTATTTTTTCTAATGTCAAACCTCACTCGCTCCCCTATGCACATCACAGAACGGTTCATCCGCACACTCCCCAAGGTTCTTCTCCACGATCATCTGGACGGCGGGCTGCGTCCGATGACGATTATCGAGCTGGCGAGGGACCAGGGATACGGGGGACTTCCGACAAACAATCCCGAAAAATTGGCTGAATGGTTTCACCGCGGGGCCCGGCGGGGGAGTCTTCCGTTGTATCTTGAAGGATTTGCCCACACCACGGCGGTCATGCAGACCGAAGAGGCGCTCGAACGGGTTGCCTACGAGATGATGGAGGACATGAAGGAGGACGGCGTGGTATACGTTGAAACCCGCTTCGCTCCGGTCTTCCACACCGAAAAGGGACTTCACTGGGACGAGGTTGTGAGCGCAGTTCTTCGAGGGCTCGAGAGGGGAAAAAAGGACTTCGGCGTTGAATACGGGGTCATTCTCTGTGCCATGCGCAACATGAAAAATTCACTGGAAACCGCAGAACTTGCCGTGGATTTCCGGCAGCGCGGTGTCGTGGGTTTTGACCTTGCCGGCGAAGAGGGGGGATACCCTCCCAAGAAACATGTGGATGCGTTTCATTACATCCAGCGGGAAAACTTCAACATTACCGTTCATGCCGGTGAAGCCTTTGGGAAAGAAAGCATCTGGCAGGCATTACAGTGGTGTGGCGCACACCGCGTCGGTCATGCAACCCGTCTGGTGGAAGATATCGGTCTGGACGTGCACAACCGCAAAAAAATCATCCGCATGGGATACCTCGCCCAGTATGTTCTGGACAAACGCCTTCCGCTGGAAATATGTCTGACAAGCAATGTGGATACGGGCGCGGTGAAAAATCTCGAAGAGCACCCGTTCGGTCTGTACTACAAGTACAAGTTCCGGGTTACCTTGAATACCGACGATCGGCTGATGAGTGACACCACGATGACAAAAGAATACCGGATCGCGCATCAGGTGTTTAAGCTCTCGCTGGAGGATCTTGAGAAACTGACTATCAATGCAATGAAGAGCGCGTTTCTGCCCTACAACCGCAGAATCCAGATCATTTACGATGTCATCAAGCCCGGATTTGCGATTGCACACCGGCGTCTGTCAAGAAAGAAATAATGAAACTCTATCTTGTTCGCCACGCCGAGGCGAAACCTGTCGGCGGAGCAATCACCACGGATGCCGCCCGGCCACTCACCGACGAGGGGGAACGGGATGCGCTTCTGATGGGACGCGCACTGGCGCGCATCGAATCACGCCCGATGGAGCTGGTGTGCAGTCCGCTCCTCCGTGCTACACAGACCGCAGCACTCATGAGCGAGGGGCTTCCGGGACATCCGGCATCACAAATCTGGGAAGATCTTGCACCCGGCGCGCGTCATAAGGCCATTGTGGCGCGGTTGACCACCACGTCGGCGAAAGCGCTGGTGCTGGTCGGGCATCAACCCGACATCACCATTCTGGTTGCCTACCTCGTGGCTGACGCCGCTGTGGAAATTGCGATGAAGACCGGTTCAATGGCGTGTGTCAGCCTCGTACCGGCCAACGCACTAAACAGCGCTCGTCTGCGCTGGCTGTTGACCCCGGACCTTGTCCGAGCACTCTCCCCGGAACTCTGACGGAGGCCTAAATGCAGCTTTCGGTCGTGCGCATTGAAAAACCGGCTGACATGAATTTCCTCCTCGGCCATGCACACTTCATCAAGACTGTTGAGGATCTGTACGAGACGATCGTGCAAACAAATCCGGCGATGAAGTTCGGTCTTGCCTTCTGTGAGGCTTCAGGTCCCCGCCTTGTCCGCGCCGCGGGCAATGAGGAACGCCTGATCGAACTCGCAAAGAAGAACGCGGTGTCGATTGCTGCCGGACATACATTCATCGTGTTCATGGAGCAGGGATATCCGATCAACATTCTGAATGCGGTGAAAAATGTTTCGGAAGTGTGCCGGGTATTCTGCGCTACAGCCAACCCCACGGAGGTGCTGGTCGCGGAAACAGACCAGGGGCGTGGTATTCTCGGTGTCATCGACGGAGAAAAGCCCATCGGTGTGGAAACACCCGATGACGTTGTAAAGAGGAAAGAATTCCTCCGTACCATCGGCTATAAAATGTAAACCCACTCTCCCTGCGTTCCGGGAGAAGCGGGCACAGTTCATTCACGGTGTAACGATTAACGAGGAGAAGCCCCATGAAACATTCTCGATTTGCCGTCGCGATGTTTGCCACCCTTGCAGTGCTCCTCCTGATGGGCACTGGCGAAACCCTCGCGCAAAAGAAAAAGACTCCCGCCAAACCAACGGAACAAACGGCTGCGCCCGCCGCCCAACCAGCTCCTTCCCCCTCGGCGGTCAGATTGGGAGGCACCATAAAAGACCTGCTCGTGAAGTATAAAGGCGAACTGACGTCGCTCGGAGTCCTTACACAGGTAGAGTCGGACTATTTTATCGCCGAAGAGGATGGCAAGCCCGTCGTGCATCCTATCAGCACGATCAGGTGGATCAAAATTCTCAAGGTGGAGGAAGATGCCGATGAGGAGGATTCTCCCAAACTTGATATCCGTTTGCAATAGAGAGGTCACGATGAAAGTACTGGGAGTTTTTGTCTGTACGCTGCTTCTGGTGGGATGTACACCGCGCGATGAGGATGTGCGTCGTCTGGTCCGCGACGAGATGCTCGCGCGGTCCGCCAGAACATATTACTCACCCACCGCGGTGATCGGTCCGTATACCCCGGCGGTGCAGATCGGATCGCTTGTGTTTGTCTCAGGGCAGATTGCCCTCCATCCGGAAACGGGCCAGATGATCCAGTCCGATATCGAATCGGAAACCCGGCAGGTGCTCAATAACCTCCGGACCGTCCTTGCTGCGGCGGGATGCGATTCGTCGGATGTGGTCAGCGCAACGGTCTATCTCAAGAATATGAACGACTACCAGCGCATGAACGCCGTCTACGGCACCTTTTTTCCGGAAGGCAAGTATCCCGCGCGCGCGGCCGTGGAGGTCAGCAATCTGCCAAAGTCAGCAAACGTAGAGATTGCGGTTATAGCAGTGAAGGAGTGAGTGTGAACCCTGCTGAGGGCTTTGATCCTCGGTCCATACGCGCTCCCCGCGGGACGGAGTTGAGCTGCAAAGGGTGGGTGCAGGAGGCGGCGCTGCGCATGCTGATGAATAACCTCGATGCCGAGGTCGCAGAGAAGCCGGAAGACCTGATCGTGTATGGTGGGGTAGGAAAAGCGGCCCGCAACTGGGAGTGTTATCACACGATTGTCAGGACATTACGTGCGCTCGAAGACGATGAAACCCTGCTGATTCAATCGGGCAAACCTGTGGCCGTGTTCAAAACCCACCCCCATGCGCCACGGGTGCTCATTGCCAATGCACTGCTCGTCCCACACTGGGCGACATGGGATGAATTCCGCCGGCTGGATGCACTTGGCCTGACGATGTACGGCCAGATGACGGCAGGCAGCTGGATCTATATTGGCACGCAGGGAATCCTCCAGGGAACGTATGAAACCTTTGCGGCTGTTGCCGGCCGATCATTCAACGGATCGCTGGCAGGCAAGCTGCTCGTGACCGCCGGACTTGGCGGTATGGGAGGGGCGCAACCCCTTGCCGCAACCATGAATGGGGCAGCGTGCCTTGCCGTCGAAGTGGACCGCTCCCGGATCGAACGACGCCTCAAGACCGGTTATGTCGACGCGATGACCGAGTCCCTTGACGAAGCGTTACTCATTCTACAGACTGCAAAGGAACTGAAGGAAGCGCGCTCCGTTGCCCTGCTCGGTAATGCCGCAGAAGTTTTGCCCGAACTGCTTGCCCGGCGTATCATTGTGGATGTGTTGACCGATCAGACCTCCGCGCACGACATGCTCAACGGATATGTGCCTGCGCACATGCCCTATGAAGAAGCTCTCGGACTGCGCGCATCCAATCCCACACGGTATACCCAACTCGCGCGGGCGTCCGTTGTGGAACATGTGGAGGCAATGCTCGGCCTTATGGAGCGCGGTGCCGTGACCTTCGACTATGGCAATAACATCCGCGGTGAAGCCCTTGCCGGGGGGCTCGATAGGGCTTTTACGATTCCCGGGTTTGTTCCCGAATACATCCGTCCGCTCTTCTGTGACGGGAAGGGTCCCTTCCGCTGGGCTGCGCTGTCCGGCGATCCCGAAGATATCTACCGTACTGACCGTGCCCTGCTGGAGGCGTTTCCCGAGAATGCCGGCCTACGTCGCTGGATCGAAAAGGCCCGGCAGCACGTACACTTCCAGGGTCTTCCTGCAAGAATCTGCTGGCTCGGTTATGGTGAGCGGGCGATTATGGGCAGCATCTTCAATGATCTGGTAGCGCGCGGGGAAGTTCGGGCGCCGATCGTCATCGGAAGAGACCATCTGGATTGCGGATCGGTAGCTTCTCCGAACCGGGAGACCGAAAAAATGCTGGATGGCAGTGATGCCATTGCCGATTGGCCGATCCTCAACGCACTCCTGAATGTCGCCGGTGGAGCCAGCTGGGTGAGTGTTCACCACGGCGGAGGTGTCGGGATGGGACTGTCGTTGCATGCCGGAATGGTTGTCGTGGCCGATGGTACCCCCGAAGCAGCAAAACGGCTGGAGCGCGTGCTGACCTACGATCCCGGGATGGGGATCGTACGCCATGCCGATGCCGGATATGAACGGGCAAGAATAAATGCGCGCGAGCACGGCCTGAATATGCCCATGCTCTGAGATGCGGCCCTGTACTCCACCCCCACAGTGTACTCACATTATCACGGAGGTCCGTATGCACGGTTTTGGTCATGTTGATATCCCCTCGACAAATCTGAAGAAGACAAAGAAGTTCTTCGGTGCGGTGTTCGGTTGGACATTCGAGGATATTCCTGAAATGGACTATGTGCTTTTCCGTGCAGGAACACAACCGAACGGGGGTTTTTTTATGGTGAAGAAGATGCCCAAGAAGGGGCAGGTGAATGTCTACATCGAAGTGGAGGATATTGTTTCCAAGTTGAAGGAGATCAAAAAGGCCCGGGGCAAAGTGCTGGTGAAGAAAACGGAAATAGGCGGGATGGGGTGGTTTGCCCAGTTTGCAACTCCCGATGGTTGCTTTCTCTCCCTCTGGCAGGCGGGTCCCGCACAATCGCTTGAAAGCGGTTCCCCGACGGTCGGATAACACGTTTTGAACGAAACACTGACCCGGCGACCGGTACCGGAATTTTCAGGATTGTGCGCCTCCTGTGTTTATGCGCAGATGCATGCCTCCGGTCGGGGGTCAGTGTTCGTGCTGTGTGCCCTCTCCCGGACACGCCCATCATACCCCAGATACCCCCGCATTCCGGTCCAGAGCTGCAGCGGGTTCTCGCGTGAATCCGGGGCCGGTGAGGAACATTGTTGACAATCAACCGTATACATCTGCAACACCATGCTCGATCCGGTTCGCTTTAAACGTATTCTGATCAAGATCCTGAAACTCCTGATCATCATCGAATTGATCAGCGCGTTTCTGGAAGGGCTGACTCTGGATATGTGGGGTCGCTTCGGCACAGACCTCATCATCGCCGGTATCCTGTATGTCACCTGGGAACGTATCACCATGGTGCTCCGCGGGCGTAAGGAGCATGCACGGCGAAGGGTTGAGACAGCAGGACAGAATCTTAAGATCCAGGACGCCTTCATCTTTTCGCTTCTATGGAGCGATGAGATCATTCAGGAAATTCCGCAGGACCGGCGCCGGCTTGTGATCACTGCCATCACCATCATTGCCGCAGGCCTTGTCCTGGCATTTGTCAAGATCGGAACCGGCCTTATGCCGCTGGTCATCTCGGGTGTTGTTGTGCTGGGAGGGGTGAATCTCCTGACATGGCTCGTCTCACTCGAACGTGTTGGCAGGGAGACACTGCAGACGGAGCTCCGCCTCGCGCACAGTGTGCAAGTGTCCCTGATGCCGAAAGAACAACCGGTTGTGAAGGGGTATGACATTGCGGGAATGTCACTGCCCGCGCAGGAGGTTGGTGGAGACCTGTATGATTTCTCCTGCCACAACAACAGTCAAAGCGAACTCTGTATTTCTGTGGTGGATGTTTCCGGGAAAGGTATGCAGGCGGCCATGGCGGCGGTTTTTACCAGTGGCGCGCTGGCGAGTGAAATCCGGCAATCCGACTCGCCTGCCCGTATTCTCACGCACCTGAACCGCGCAGTCTTCGAACATTCGCGTCGTGGACAGTTTGTGGCTTTTCTTCTCGGCAGGATCACGGCACGGAAAAAACGTTTCATTTTTTCCAATGCCGGTCAGACGAAACCGCTTCTGCGCCGCGGAAAGACGCTCCGCTGGCTGGATGGCAAAGGAGTACATTTCCCTCTGGGGATACGCGCCGACACCGAATACGAAGAATATGCGATAGATCTCCGCAAGGGCGACATTGTGTTTCTGTCTGACCGATGGATTTACCGAAGCGATGAACATCACCCGGGAGCCGTACGGATACGATCGTCTGGAGCGTCTTGTTGGCGCGGCGGATCTTAATACCCTCTCGGCGCCGGATATCATTGCCCGTCTCACTGACGACGTCAGACAGCATACAGGCGAAGCACCGCAGCATGATGATATGACACTTGTTGTCCTGAAGGTACACTGACATGCGAGTTGCGTCCACACTTTTTTGTCTTACGATTGTGTATGCCCTGTCCGGGTTTTCCCAGCCGCATGCCCGATTTTCCCTTTCGTTGGATCTCAACGATGCTGCAGCGGAAAAGGCTGTGGAACTCTATGCAGGGCTCTCCGGCCGTCCCGCCGAAGTGGCTGCACTCCGGGGAAGCCAGCTTGCTCTGGCTGTCACGGGGATGCTTGCGCGGAAGCCCCTCCAGACCGCCGATCTCGAACGGAGTCTGGAGTCTGCCAAGTTTAACCAGAGTGACGGGGACGATCTTTTCCGCATGCGTCACGCACGCGCCAATGTGACCGCCATCAGAGACCTGCTTCTGGAACTCCGCCGGCGTAACTTCGGACAACGGGTCGTGAGCACTGTTGAACAGCTGTTCCCACCGGATGCGCGTGTGAACGCCCGGATACCGATGTATGTCGTCGCCTTCGGGCATCAGAACATTGATGCATTTGTCGTGCGGGTGACGTGGAATGGCAACACACCACATCCTGCTGGTGAACTCGAGGGAGAACCGGTCATCGTTGTCAACCTGGCCAAAGCCGTACATTACGGATCATCCGTTGATGAGCGGTTTATCGGGTTGCTGAGCGTGGTTGCACACGAGGTGTTTCACGCGGCGTTCGGAGAATTTAAAGCCAACACGCCCGAATGGCGGGCATATTATGCTTCTGCCCTCCAGCCGCTTGACGAGTTGCTGGATCTTGCGCAGAATGAGGGCGTTGCATACTATCTTTCCCTGATACAGCAGAATCAGGGACGTCTTCCCCATGACGGGTTGTCTCGTGCACAGACTGCGTTTACACAATTTAACAGTGCCGCCGCCGAACTTGTTTCTCCCCGGATCGGGCCCCACCGTCAGGCCGAACTGCTCCGCACGTCGAATACATCAGGGTACTGGGAAAGTTTCGGGTCCATGACCGGAATGATCGTCGCCCGGCAGATTGATCAGACACTTGGACGTGTCGCACTTGTCGGGACTCTTCGCGACGGGCCGAATGCTTTCTTCAAGACCTACATCCGCCTCATGAAACGGGATTCGGGTCTCCCGCAACTTTCTCCTCTTGTTCAGCAAGAACTCTCCCGCCGCTCCCCGTAAGCACCGCCTCTGGTTGAAGTTCCTGAAGAGTTTTGGTATCTTTCGGTCACTGTGAACCTATTTGTCAAGAACATACGGCAACTTGTCACCGTTGCCGCCCATGGCAACCCGACGCGGTCTGCTCAGGAAATCCAGGACCTGGGGATCATCGAAGATGCGGGTGTCCTCTGCCGGGAGGGCAAGGTCGCCTGGGTTGGACCGATGGCCTCTTTTGCCGGGCGGCTTCCGGACGATATACCCGAGCTGGATGCGTCCGGGGCAATCGTCGTACCCGGATTTGTCGATTCGCATACGCACATGATGTTTGCGGGAGACAGAGCGGAGGAGTTTGCTCTCCGTGCGCGTGGAACGTCGTATCAGGAAATCGCCGAACAGGGTGGAGGCATCCTGCATACGGTACGCCATGTCCGCGCCGCCTCTAAAAAGGAGCTCAAACGATCGACCGCAGCATTCCTGTGGGAGATGATGAAACATGGAACGACGACGGTGGAGATCAAGACGGGGTATGGTCTTGACATGGACACCGAGATCAAGATGCTGGAAGCGATTCATGAGCTCAGCGAGGAGGAAATGGCGACGGTCGTTCCCACCTTCATCGGCGCTCATGCAGTCCCGCCAGAATTCAAGAAAGACGTCGAAGGGTATGTCCGGCTTGTCGTCGAAAGAATGATTCCCTATGCCGGAAAGAAACGCCTGGCGGTCTTCTGTGACGTGTTCTGTGAAAAGGGATACTTCACGCCCGAGCAGGCCGAGGAGGTCCTCGTTGCCGGGAAGTCCTGGGGAATGCTTCCCAAAATTCATGCGGAGGAGCTCACTTCGTTCGGGGGGGCTGAACTGGCAGCCAGACTTGGTGCCGTATCGGCAGACCATCTCGAGCATGTTACACCGGCGGGTATCAGGGCATTACGCGAGGGGAAAGTTGTTGCCGGACTGTTGCCCGGCGTGTCGTTTTTTCTGAACCACGGTTATGCCCCTGCGAGGGCGCTCATCGACGGTGGAGTGCCTGTAGCGCTCGCATCGGACTTCAACCCGGGTTCGTGTATGTCCTATTCGATGCCCCTGATGATGACCATTGCGTGCACCCAGATGAAGATGACTCCGGAAGAAGCACTTACGGCGGCCACACTGCATGGTGCGGCGGCCCTCAATCTTTCCGCCACCCACGGAAGCATCGAAGTGGGAAAACAGGCAGATCTCCTTGTCGCGGCGATTCCGGATTACCGGCATCTGATCTATCACTTTGGCGCCAACCATATCCGTCACACCATTAAAAATGGAACCCTTCTTGAAATCCCGTAACCGGAGAAATTATGCCTGCTCTTGTTGAGTGTGTTCCGAATTTTAGCGAAGGCCGGGATCTGAATGTTATCAGTGCGATAGGAGAGGCAATTCGCACCGTGAAGGGGGTGACTCTGTTGAGTGCGGAACCGGACAAGGACTACAACCGCACGGTTATCACGCTTCTGGGCACGCCGCAGGCGGCTGGCGAAGCGGCCTATGCAGCTACCCGGACCGCCGCCCGATTGATTGACATGCGCCATCACCACGGAGAACATCCCCGTATCGGTGCAACGGATGTTGTCCCATTTGTACCCGTCTCGGGGGTGACCATGGACGAATGCGTTCAGCTGGCACGTCATTTTGGCCGCCGTGTTGGCGAGGAGCTGCGGATACCTGTCTATCTGTATGAAGAAGCGGCGACCCGTCCGGAACGGAGAAATCTTGCCACCGTTCGGAAGGGTGAATATGAAGGACTTGCCGAAAAGCTGCAGGACCCGGCCTGGATTCCGGATTTTGGTCCTGCCGTGATGAATGAAAAGTCGGGCGCGACCGTCACGGGCGCGCGGCTCTTCCTCGTTGCATACAATGTAAATCTGAATACCAACGATCCGAAAATCGCCCAGGAAATCGCCCTCCGTATCCGGGAGAGCGGCCGCGTTAAAAAAGACGATGACGGTAATCCGGTACTTGATTCCAAGGGCCGGAAGATCACCGTGTCCGGAACACTCAAAGCAGTGAAGGCAATGGGAGTGCTCCTCGAGGCTCACCAAATCGCTCAGGTGTCGATAAATCTTGTAGATTTCCAGGTGACACCTCCCCATGTAGCTTTTGAAGAAGTTAAACGGCAGGCATTAACACTTGGCGTGGAAGTGACGGGAAGCGAAATCATCGGGCTCACTCCACGTGAAGCGCTCCTTATGGCCGGCAGATACTATGCGCCAGCAGTGACCGACGACCGGGCATTAGTGGCTGTCGCCGTTGAACGGCTCGGCCTGAGCCAGCTTGAGCTTTTTGATCCCGCAAAAAAAGTTATCGAGTATCAACTTTCTTGACGGAAGGAAGTGGTAGACCCATGCCCAAACCCCTGCACGCATTTCTTGATGAAGTCGCCTCGTCGTCTCCGGCACCGGGAGGAGGAAGTGTTGCGGCACTCTCCGGAGCGCTTGGATCGGCCCTTACGTCCATGGTGTGCAATCTGACCATCGGCAAGAAGAAATATGCGGATGTGGAAAGTGAACTGAAGAAAGTGCTTTCACAGGCCGAGCACCTTCGTAAGCAGTTTACCGAACTGGTGGACCGGGACACTCACGCCTTCAATAAGGTCATGGAGGCCATAACCCTTCCGAAAGACACCGATCCCCAGAAGGCACTCCGTGCTGCGGCGATCCGCGAAGCGACAAAAGAGGCAACACTCGTTCCGCTGGAGGTAATGAAGCATTGCATCGATGCGCTCGCGCTGGCGCAAACAGTGGCAACGAAAGGCAATGTCAATTCAGTGAGTGATGTCGGGGTCAGTGCGTTGATGCTGCACGCGGCAGTCGAAGGTGCGGCACTGAACGTCCGGATCAACTTGAACAGTCTGGATGATCCGGAGTTCGTCGGGTGGAAGGAAGATGAAGTGCAGTCTCTTCGTTCAACCAGTGCGTTGATGCTCGAAGAGATCCAGGCGATTGTGGAAGAACATCTGCAGAAAAAGTAACTACATCAACACCCGGACGGCAGCTGCGATGGCTGCCGTCTCACTCCGCAACCTGCGGGTCCCCAGGGAGACGGCACAGTAGCCGTGTTCCGCCGCCAGCGATACCTCCGCCCCGGTGAAGCCACCCTCCGGACCGATCATAAGACTGTGCATCTGCTGCGGATTGTCCGTATTGCCGGGTGGCATTTCTTCTGTCGCTTCTTCGTGGAGGATCCATCGACGATCCCCGTGGAGTGTGCTCTCCTGGAGATATGCAGCGATTGGCATAGGCGCATGGATATGCGGAATGATGGAGCGACCGCACTGTTTGGCTGCGGCCAGGGCCAGTTTCTGCCATCGTTCCGTGCGTGCGTGACGTGGAATCGTTCGTTCGGTAAAGAGGGGAACTACTGACCGAATCCCTACCTCCGTGACTTTTTCGATCAACGTGTCAAAACGTGAGGGGTTCTTCAATATGGCTGCGGCCAGGATGACCGGAGTGGAGTGTTCGTGGAGCAGGGGATGTGTGGACCGGATCGACCCGATTGCGCGGTCCTTTTGTACAACGGTGATTCCCACAACGTATGCCATTCCCTGCCCGTCGATCACACCGACAACGTCTCCCTCCCGTCTGCGCATGACATGCGTCAGATGGGCGAATTCGTCTCCGTCAATATACACGGTGTCCGCCGTAACCGCCGAAGGAGGCGCATAGAAATATTCCAGCCCGTGCGGTGGTTGGATGGGAGCAGGGTTGTCAGAATGGGGTGCGGAAATCAAGTATAAACTCGCCTTTGCCGTAGTTGTTCAACGCGTATTCCGTTCGCGCCACGATTCCGTATGGAAGAAGAAACCGGATACCGCCACCGTATCCGGAGAAGAAGGTGCTGAAAGTGAGCGGGTCATGCCGGAACCAGGTGGTTCCCGCGTCGGCAAAAAGGGCGAGACTGATGCCAAACTGCCACATCGTGAACTCTTCCGGAAGCAGATCCGTGGGTAACCTGAATGCCCGGGTCGGGAGGAGCGAAAAACGGAGCTCCATGCTTGACGCGAGCAGGTTTTCTCCCTCCAGAACAGTCCTGAAGTATCCGCGAATTCGTTCCCCGTACCCGAAATACGTCCGTGCATAGGTGGGCACCACACCGCCTGAGACCACACTTCCGGTGACCCTTCCCGCGAGAGTGAACAGTGAACTGAACGGGAGGTACCCGCGCAGATCCAGTCCGAGCCGGGCGAAGTTAACATCAGAAGTACCCAAACCATACTTGGTGAGAGACACTCCAACAAGTCTTCCGCGGGAAGCGTATTCGCGCAAATCACGTGAATCAAAGAGGTAGCTTGCGGTGACGGAAAAGAAACGGTCGATACCGCTGCCGGACACGGTTCGCAGGGGCCGGTAGGAGGACACTTCCAGAACCTGGTAGCTGAGACTCAGGTTAACGCTTTCGAAAATGGTAAACCGCTTTCCAACACCCGCCCTGAAGTCGTATTGCAGCTCATTGAAGTTCCCGGTTGCCTCCGCCTCGATCTCACTTTTGTTTCGCGCCCGGCTGAAGGATGCTGAGGTGGAGAACGAGAGCCGGTGCTTGGTGTCTATGAGAGGCTCGCTGAAAGATATGCGTGCTGACGGATCATAACCAAAGATGAAAGACGTAAACAGTTTCTGGTTACGTCCCTGAAAGTTGTTATGGAGAAATCCGGCGCCATAATAAACCCTCTTCGGGTCGCCGTCCCGGAAACCGAAAAGCGGAACAGGGAAATAATGCCAGCGTTCACGCACGGAGACCTGGAGGATCCGATCGTGTGCGAGTGTATCAAGGGAAAGGTCGACGAACGTAAAAAGACCCAGGCTGTATACCCGGGCGCGATCGTATTGCAGGAGATAGGGCGTGATGGGAATTCCCGGACGGATCGTCATCTCATTCAGGATAACATATTCCTTGGTGGAGGTATTCCCGGAGACGACCACCGAGTCGACTGTTCCCAGGCTCTGAAAAAACCTCTCTGGATCATCCTGTGCCCTGACGGATGTGCCGAGGAGTATACCTCCCAGCACGACACCACAATAAAGCAGCCACCGGCTGAAGTCGGATCGGATTGTTGCGACCATGCGTACGGGTCTATAAGTCGAGTTCGGCGAGCGCCTGATTGGCCGCAGCTTGCTCGGCTTCCTTTTTGTTTTTGCCTGATCCGGTTCCCCGCCGCTCGTTCCGGAGAAACACTTCGACGGTAAACGTGCGGTCGTGGTCCGGCCCGTCTTCCTTCATGATCACATAACGCGGAACGCCGAACCCATGGGATTGGGCGTATTCCAGGAGTCGGCTCTTGTAGTTCTCATCGGCTGTGGCCACCGAACCGCGGTAGAGCGCAGCAATCACCTGCCGCTCGACAAACTCTCGAGCTGCATTGAACCCGCTGTCAAGATAAATAGCCGCCACAAGGGCTTCGAACGTATCCGAGACAATGGTGTCGTATCCCTTGCCCACGGACTGCGCTGCGCTGGGGCTCATCAGGATGAAGGTGGAAAGCTGGAGCTCCCGTCCGTACGCGGCAAGGGCTTTGCGGTTGACCAGGCGCGACCGGTATTTTGTCAGATCACCCTCGGGAGCACGGGGATACTTGCGATAGAGGTACTCGCCCACAATGAGGTTCAGCACTGAATCGCCAAGGAATTCGAGTCGTTCGTTCGAAGGGGATGGCAGATCCGCCTGCTGGGGGAAGGAGCGGTGCAGGAGCGCCTGGACAAAAAGCTCTTTCCGGCGGACGCGGTAGTTGAGAGTCCGCTCCAGTTTTCGGAGTGTACAATCATCAATGGACGCCGGATGGTCATTGATAACCTCCGGGTTCGTGGTGCGGGAGCGGCTAAACAGATCCCGTATAAACCGTCCGGCACGCAGCATTCCAGGGATCAGTCCATTGTGTACTTCTTGAATAACAGGGTAGCATTATGTCCGCCAAAGCCGAAGGTATTGCTCAGAGCATAACGGATATCCCGTTTCACCGGGGTGTTCGGCGTATAGTTGAGATCACATGCCGGATCCGGGAACTCGTAGTTGATCGTCGGCGGGACGATGGCGTACTTCACGGCGAGAATGGCGGCAATAGCCTCGACTGCTCCGGCGGCTCCGAGGAGATGGCCGGTCATCGATTTTGTGGAGCTGATACTCATCCGCCACGCATGATCGCCGAAGGTCGTCTTGATCGCTGCGGTTTCGCTTGCATCATTGAGCGGTGTTGATGTGCCGTGCGCATTGACGTAGTCAACGAAGTCCGGGGTGATGCCGGCATCCTTGATTGCGCGCCGCATGGACCGGACCGCGCCTTCGCCCCCTTCGGGAGGTGCGGTGATATGATGGGCATCTGCGGTGAATCCGATACCGACCATTTCGCAATAGATCTTCGCACCCCTTTTTTTGGCGAATTCGAGTTCTTCCAGGATAAGCGCTCCGCCTCCTTCGCCCATCACAAAGCCGTCCCGCTGGAGGTCAAAAGGACGGCTGGCCTTCGCCGGGTCATCATTGCGTGCCGAGATAGCTCTCATGTTGTTAAAACCGCCAAGGCCCATGGGGGTAATCGGGGCTTCCGATCCTCCGCACACCATCGCATCCGCATCGCCGTATTGTACGATCCGGTAGGCATCCCCGATAGCATGGGATGCCGTGGCACACGCCGAGACGGTGGCATAGTTCGGACCCTTGAAGCCATGTCTTATGGAGATGTTGCCGGCGGCGATATCCGGGATGAGCATGGGGATGAAGAACGGACTGATGCGCCGTGGTCCACCCTCCATGTAGTTCGTAAACTGTGCGTCGTAGGTGGTCATGCCCCCAATGCCCGAACCAAAGACCACGCCAATGCGGTCGGGGTCTGTATCCTTTGCCAGAAGGCCCGCGTCGCGAACCGCCATATCAGAAGAGATCACCGCATACTGTGAGAATGGATCCATCCGTTGCACTGCTTTTCGGTCAAGGAAATCATTGGCCTTGAATCCCTTCAGCTCGCATCCGAAATGGGTGTCATATGCACTTGTATCAAAATACGTGATGGGTGCGGCGCCGCTGGCGCCGCGCATCATCGCATCCCAATACTCCTCCGCGTTGAGTCCGATAGGCGTCAACGCGCCCATTCCCGTAACAACAACTCTGCGTTTACCATTCATAATCACTCTCTGATTTCATCGCGATTCATCACATCCCGGCCGCAATGGGGTGGGACTGCTGGATCAAGCGGATTTGCCCTGAATATATTTGATGGCATCCCCGACGGTGGCAATTTTTTCCGCGTCTTCATCGGGAATCTGGAGGTTGAACGCCTTCTCGAACTCCATCACAAGTTCAACCGTATCGAGAGAATCGGCGCCCAGGTCATTCGTGAATGACGCCTCGGGGGTGACCTGTCCGTCATCCACGCCGAGTTTATTGACGATGATTTCTTTGACTTTTGCAGCAATATCTGCCATGATGCAACCTCCTGTGTGATTGTGGGATTACAGCAACATTAATGATACTCGGGCGGCGGGTGATTACATCGTCATCCCGCCGTCAATTGCAAGAACCTGTCCGGTGATATAATCGGCCCGTGAGGAAGCCAGAAACGTGACGACGCCGGCAACCTCTTCCGGTTTGCATCCGCGGCGCAACGGGATGACGCTCAGAAAGGCCGTACGCTGATCTTCCGTGAGCACCGCGGTCATTTCCGTTTCAACGAATCCCGGGGCAATAGCATTTACCGTGATGTTGCGGGCGGCCAGTTCTTTCGCCGCTGATTTTGTAAGACCGATCAAACCTGCCTTGGATGCCGCATAATTGCTCTGCCCCACATTGCCCATAAGTCCGACCACCGAACTCACGTTGATGATTTTTCCCTTGCGCTGCCGCATCATAATCCTGCTTACGGCCCGCGTCGTGATGAAGGAGCCTTTTAGATTTACTGTCAGGACTGCATCCCATTCTTCATCCGACATACGTACCAGCAGCTTGTCACGTGTTATGCCGGCATTGTTCACCAGCACATCAATCCGGCCCAGCTCGGCAACCACCTCATCACATGCCTTTTCTGTAGCAGGGGTGTTTGTAATGTCCACGGCCTTTGATACCACCGTACATCCCGAACTCTTGAGGCTATCGACAAAACCCTGAAAATCATCAGGGAAGGCCCTATCGAAGATCGCTACATGGGCGCCTTCTTCCACAAACGCCCGGGCAATAGCCCGCCCGATACCGCGGCCTCCGCCGGTTACAACGGCAACCTGATCTCGAAGCTGGTCCATACTTCTCCAGTTGTCTTTTTGGTCCAAAGCTGAACGTTAATGAGTAATATTACCAGAACCAAGTTCTTTTTCAAGACCCTGGTAGTGCTCTTCCAGAATGGCATATCCATCTTCGCCGATCAGGTGAACAAGTTCGGCCCGGCATGCCCGGAACAGGGGAACTTCATATTCCGGCTTGATCGAGCAACATCGTTGTTCTCCCTGGAGCATCGGATCAAACCCGACAACCCCATCGGAAATTTCGATGGGGAAGAGGATACAGTACATGGGCTTCCAGGCCCAGCGGTCGAGCCCCGCTTCAACGGCGGCCAGTTGAATTGCACATCTGCCCATTTTGTCAAGAAACACACACTTGTTCTCATGGACCTGCGTGCCGATGGCCCGTCCGGAAGGAAAATCAGCGTCATCGTGTTCGTCATCTGCGAACCAGACGGAGACATCACGGGTTTGTGTTTCATCCATTTGACCGGCGATTGCGTCCCTGTGTGCCAGGATCGTGTCCCGCTCGTTAATGTCAATGTATACACCGCTTGTGCAGCATTCGGATGTGCATGAGCACGGGCTATGGCCTGCCGGAAACCCGCTTTCAAACATTTCGCTGGAGAACGTGAGGGGCCCGATCTGCACGGTAGACTGTTCGCTCACACGTCCCCCCGGAGAGCAGTAACGTCCGACCACTTGTCGAATCCTCCTGTTTGCACGGCGGGGGCGATACGCTTAACGAGTCCCTGGAGCACTTTACCGGGCCCGATCTCGTAAAAAACATCCGCGCCGTCACGCACCATATTTCGAATAGTCTGTTCCCAGCGAACAGGGCTCGTGAGTTGTTGATACAAAAGATCCCGGATATCGGATGCTTTGGTCACCGGTTCAGCCGTGACATTCGCATACACGGGAACGCGGGCATCGTTGATGGATGTCGCATCGAGTGCGGCCTTCAGTCCTACTTTTGCACTGTGCATCAGCGGAGAATGGAACGCACCGCTGACGACGAGTTCTTTCACCATCTTTGCGCCTCTGGTGCGGGCCAGTTCCATTGCCGCGTGTACTCCCGCCAGAGATCCGGAGATCACGATCTGTCCGGGAGAGTTATAATTGGCCGGTTGAACAATTCCGGACGCGCTTGCTTCGCGGCAGACTTCTTCCGTCACCTCCGGCGATAATCCCACAATGGCGGCCATGGTGCCTTTCTGTTCTTCACCCGCGTGTTGCATCAGTTCGCCGCGCAGGCGCACGAGGCGGAGTCCGTCTGAGAAGCTCAGTGCACCTGCGGCCACAAGCGCGGAGTATTCTCCAAGAGAATGGCCGGCCACCATACGGGGAGTATGCCGGCCGATTGCACCGGCGGCAACCAGACTGTGCAGGAAGATAGCCGGTTGCGTATTGCTCGTCTGCCGGAGCAGATCCTCAGGGCCGTCAAAACAGACACTGCTCAACGACGAGCCAAGCAGGCGATCCGCCTCTGCGATGGTGGCTTTGGATCGGTCGTCGTGTTCATAGAAGTCCCGTGCCATACCGACGTACTGGGATCCCTGACCGGGGAATATGTAGGCTATCATGGACATGGTTTTGTTGCTGTGTTATCCCTTATTCTCAGCGGTCCAGCGTATTAGTATCGATCCCCATGTGTAGCCCGCGCCGAAGGCAGCAAGCACAACCGTTTGGCCCTTACGAAGTTTTCCGGCCTGCCACCATTCAGAGAGACACAAAGGGATTGTTGCCGCTGTGGTATTGCCGTAGCGATTGATATTGATCATGACCTTACTTTTGTCGATCCCTATACGAGAGGCCGTGGCATCGATGATGCGCAGATTTGCCTGATGGGGAACAAGCCAATCAACATCGTGGCCGGTCATGGAGTTGCGTTCGACAATTTCAGCGGAGACGTCGGCCATACCGACGACGGCCACCTTAAAGACGGCTTTCCCGTCCTGATACAAATAGTGCATCCGCTTGTCAACGGTTTCATGGGTAGGCGGGTTGAGGCTTCCGCCTCCCTGCATGTTCAAATACCGTTCGCCGGAACCATCACAGCGTAGTATGTGATCCAGGATGCCGCCGGATTCATCATCCGTCGGTTCCAGCAGCACTGCTGCGCCAGCGTCTCCGAAGAGGATGCAGTTATTCCGATCCGTATAGTCCGTGATGGAACTCATTTTGTCCGCACCCACAACAACAACCCGTTTATAGGCACCGGTTTCGATGAACTGCGCTCCGGTCATGAGTGCAAAGAGGAACCCCGAGCAGGCAGCCGAGAGATCAAAACCCCACGCATTTGTTGCCTGGACTTTTTCCTGTATCAGGCATGCCGTTGACGGAAAGAACATATCGGGAGTGACCGTTGCCACGATAATCAGGTCGATGGCGTCGGCGGCCATCCCCCTGTTTTTCAGCATTGCGGTAATGGCGCCAGCGCCAAGGTCAGACGTTGCACCCTGTTCGAGGATGCGGCGTTCTTCAATACCCGTTCGTGTTCGGATCCACTCATCGGTGGTATCCACCATCTTCTCAAAGTCAAAATTAGAGAGGATCTTATCCGGGACGTAGTGCCCGACTGAAGTTATTGTTGCTCGGCGTTTAGGCATCGGTGCGCGTCAGCTTTTCCTGTATGTGTGTATTGACCATCTTATGGATGATTTCTTCGGCCCGGAAAATCATATTCTTGATGGCTTTGGGTGATGACTTGCCATGGCCGATAATGACGACGCCATTCACACCGAGAAGAGGAACGCCGCCATGTTCCTGGTAGTCCATCTCTTTCATCACGCGGCGAAGGCCGTTTCTGGCGAGCAGGGCAATCATGGAATTCCAGAGACTGGCTTTCGCAAAGGTCTGGAATTTTGCCTTGAAGAAGTGCGGCACACTTTCTCCGAACTTCAGAAGGACATTGCCGGCAAAGCCGTCGCACACAACCACATCCAGCTCTCCGCTCAGGATATCCCGTCCCTCGACGTTGCCGACGAAATGTAGTCCGCTCTTCCGGAGAAGTTTGAGAGCGGCCAGACTTGCCTCGTTCCCTTTGGAGTCTTCTTCGCCGATACTCAGGAGGCCTACCTTAGGATTTGCAATGTTTCGTATGGCCCCCACGTAAATAGATCCCATGATAGCGAATTCCAGCAGGTGCTGCGGGCGGCAATCAACATTGGCTCCCGCATCGAGCAACAGACAGGGTTCCTTGGCCGTCGGGAGAAGCGCGCCAATCGTTGGGCGTCCGATACCACTGATCCGCCCGAGGATCAATGTCGCCGCGGAAAGCACGGCGCCGGTGTTGCCCGCGCTGACGAAGGCATCAACCGCGCCATCCCGGTGATGATGCAGCCCGACGCTGATGGATGACCGGCGTTTTGTCTTGAGCGCCGCCATCGCGGAATCTTGCATATCAATAACTTCGGGGGCATCGATGATAGAGTAGTGCTCCTCGGAAGGAACACACCCTCCGGGTAGTGCTCCCTGCGCACGGACTGCAGCCTGGAGTGTTGCCTCTGGGCCGAAGAGGGCTATCCGGAAACGTCCTCCGGTTTCGTGGAGGGCCTGGCAGGCGCCGGTCACGACATTCGCCGGAGCGTAGTCCCCACCCATTGCATCGACAGCAATAGTTATGTGCTTAGCCTGGGAGGTCAATGAGCACACTACTGATTGTCGGAATCTGTCCGGATAACCGAATCAGGAGGATTTCGGGACGATGATGGAACGGCCGTTGTAGAAGCCACAATTCGGGCATACCCGATGGGGGAGTTTCTGCGTGTGGCAATTGGGGCATTCCGAAACCGCGGGTGCCGTGGCCTTGTAGTGTGTGCGGCGTTTGCGTCCACGGGTCTTTGAATGGCGTCGTTTTGGATTCGGCATGGTACACGCTCCTGTAATTTACTACCGTATGCTCAGTTTTCTTTCTGAAAGAAGTCTCGTAACCCGTCCCAGCGCGTGTCAGTCTCTCCAGCCGGGCAACCGCAGGGTCCGCTGTTCAAATCTTTCCCGCATCGCGGACAAAGCCCCCGGCACTCTTTTCTGCAGAGAAGCTTCAGCGGGATGGAAAGGAGAACAGTCTGCCGGACGTCGTCTGCGAGGTCAATGATCGGTAAACCGGGAGGAAGAATCTGCACCTCCGACGGATCAAAGCCCTGGGCATCAGTTTCGTCCGCAACATAATTCATCCGATATTCCGGGGTCAGGACCAGGTCGAACTGCGCCGTGCACCGGTCGCAGTAAAACGCACCCGACGTCTGTATCCGTGCCCGCAGGAAAAGCTGCTTCCCGGTCTTGTCCAGAGTAGCATCTATCTTGACCGGGTTGACAAGTCCGTCCCCCAGTGTAATGTCCGCGGCGTCTACCTCGAAATGATACTCGTGTGTACCCTCCGAAAGACTCCCGATCTGAATTCTCATCGTTTCCTGCCAGACGCTCAAATGGGGCTCGTTAGCCCCATTCTCAATTCGAACCGAAAAAGTATGACAATGTACCGAGAAATCTCTTGAGAGTCAAGATTCCGGTGGGCGGAGAGCAGGGAGGATCAAGGAAGCAAGACGCGGCCCCCCGGGCTGGTGGTTACCCCGGGGAGTCGCAAGAGAAGCGCGGAGTTCGATGAAAGTTAGCGGACTTCTACGCTATGATCCAGAAGCTGTGTCTGGACATGCTCAACCGTTTCTGCGAGGGCCTCCTTGAACTTCTCAAAATCCTCCTTGTAGAGGAAGATCTTGTGCTTCTCGTATTCGTCATCACCGACACGTTTGCTCTCCGTAATCGTGATGTAGAAGTCTTTTTCGGACTTTGTCGCTTTTACGTCGAAGAAATAGGTCCGTTTCCCCGCCCTCACGCGTTTCGTGAAGATTTCATCTTTGTAGCCATCGTTCTCCAATGTTAACTCCTCCTTGTACAGTAAGTGAGTTGCCTACCGGTTCTCCCCGTCGGTGCGGAGGGTGTTCCGTTATCGTTTGATGAGCGCGACTTTTCCAGCGGCAACCGTGCTGCCATCCTTTGCATAAGCCACGATGATATACACACCCGAGGCAACCACTTCTCCCCTGACATCCTTGCCATCCCACGTGCCGATCAAACCGCCCGGTGTGGTAATATTGCGCACGACGTTGCCGTCGACGGTCAGAATCTTCATCTCCGATCCGGCTACCAGTCCGCTGACCGTGAGAGGATCCGGAGAGGGGACAATAAACGGATTCGGATAGACGGTCAGTCCGTCGAATGCCGCCCGCGGCGCCGCGGCCGGGGTCGTGAGACTTGCCAATCCTGACATCGTGCCAATGTAGACGGTTCCCGTCCTGGAATCCACTCCGATTGATTTGATGTCGTTATCCATCAACTTTCCGGCCGTATTCTCAACGGTATACGAAGCAAGTGTCTGCGTCCCATCGGGAGAGAGGAGGAACACGCCTTCCGTTGTCCCGACCCATTTCTGATTCAGGGGATCCTGTGCGATGGTGTTCACCACCAGTCCGTTCAGGGGTTTGTACGCGGCGATAGCGCCTGTCCGGGTTGGATTGGAAGGTTCCAGGATGATGGCAATACCACGATCGGTGCCCACCCAGATGTCATTGTCGCGGTCGACAAGGAGGGTTTTGACCTCACTGCTGGGCAGTCCGTTGGAGGCTCCCAGAAGAAAGGCGGCAGTACTGTCAATCGTTCCGGCATTGCCCAGAGAAATCAACCCGCGATACGCAGGGTCGCGAACAGTTGCCCAGACATTGTCGAACGCATCGATGGCGATGCAGCGATCCACCGGGCGATCCATCAGGCTGGTCATCTTGATGCCATTGATCATGGCAGGGAAAAACGACCAGGTTCCGTCAGGTTTCCGCACGGTGAACACATTCCTGTCCGCAGCCAGCACAACACTCATCCATGCATTGCCGCGACTGTCGCAGGCAACGTTGCTTACCACCACATAGTTGCGATCGGCATCCAGGCCGATCATGCCGACATTCCGGCCATAGACAAACTGGGAATCAAGCTTTGTGCTTCCCCGCGGGATGGCAACAACACCGCGTCCGTAACTCGACGCCCATACCCTGCCATCGCATCCGGTGGACATCCGGTAAATGTCGTTGGTGGGGAGCGGACTGTTTTCGGTCGTAAATGTTGTCCACAGCGACCCGTCATATCTGAACAAACCGCGGCCGGAGAGATCGCCTGATGCACACCACAGGATACCGTCGGGATCCACGACGAGGTTAAGAAACTGGTTGGAGTTTGGTCCGTTCGGCACGTGTGCTGACCACGTGGTCTCCCCGGTGAGTAATCCCGTTGTTGCGGTGCCCACAACGGCCTTCCCGTCGTTGCTCATGGTCAGGGCGGTCGGCGTGACGGGCAGCGCGGGACCCACGGTAGTGACGACGTTCGAGGGTGAGATGGAAAATACAACTTTGTCAAGTGTGGTGGCGATAAGTTGTGTCGCAGAGGACGAAAGAGCAACCACACTCTTCCCGCTGAGTGCCGATACTTCGGTCCACACGCCGTTCTCCTCGACGTAGAGTCCCGCGGAGGTGCCGGCGTAGAGCTTGCCCGCAAAAACATCCAGGACCCTGGGAATCGTTGCGGTCCCGCCCACAATCTGGAGTGTCCATGCCTCCGGAGGCAGCAGGTTTGGATTGGCAAGCGACGCGGACGCAACGCGGTTGACGGACTGTCCGTCGGAAACACAGGCCCACATTTTTCCGGCATGGATTGCGGCAGATGTCACCGCGCTCCGTGTTCCTGCGGGTATTGTACCAAAGCGTGAGTAGGTATCGCCAAATTCAAAACGCCGGATGTGGAAAAGGCTCAGACCAAACTCGGTGGAAAACAGGGCGGTGTCGCCGACGATCGTGATCGCATTGATCTTTTTGTTGGTCTGATTTGACGAGGCGATATCCAGAACAGGCCGGATGGTACCCGTTGACGGGGTGTACACATGGAGCGTGCCGTTGGTGCTTCCGGTCCACACGTCGCCCTGCCGATCGACATTCACGGCGGTGAGATCAATTGTCCGCAGTCCTTCGGCATTTGTCAGAAGGAGATACTGTTCGGAAGCGGGTGTCCAGCGGAAGAGGCCGCCCGAGGTGGCAGCCCAGAAGGTTGTGCCGTCGCGGACGACAGCACGGACGTCCTTCATTGATGTGTAATTGCGCCACGTCCCCGATGCGCCCAGAGCGCACAGTGGTGCGAGGAGAACAGCCGCACAGACATACCACCCTCTCTTCATTGCGATGTGCCTACCCCCCCGCTCTCTTCTTTTTGTTGTGCAGTTGTCTGTGAACGTGGAGCAATTCCATGACGCTTAAGGCGGCATCCCACCCCTTGTTTCCGGCTTTTGCACCGGCGCGTTCAAGCGCTTGTTCGAGGGTCTCTGTCGTGAGCACGCCGAAGGTCAACGGAACTCCTGTCTGAAGAGCCACCGATCCGAGGTCGCGAGCAACCCCCGATGCAATATATTCAAAATGAGGAGTGTCTCCCCGGATGACACAGCCCAGACAAATGACAGCATCGGCGGTACCTGTGCGGGCGACCTGGAGTGCTGCCTGGGGGATTTCGAATGCACCTGGGACATAGATCGTGGTAATGGCGTTCTCGTTGCCGCCGTGTCGCAGCAGACAGTCAACGGCGCCCGACACAAGTTGTTGGGTTATCAGACTGTTAAACCGGCTGACAACCAGAGCGAAGGTGGATCCCTCGGCGGTAATCTGACCTTGAATAGTGCGCATGGAATTCTTCCCTTATATCACAACATTCATCACAAACATCCGTCATCCCCAGGGCCGATCCACGATGGAGGCCCAACCCGGCTTTCTGCCGACCGCCGTATTCTTCCCTTGCCACCGCCGGGACTCCGTCAGGATATCTCCGACAGAGCGTCAAGTGTTCGCACACACACGCGGGAGGGTTTTAAGGAGGTGGTGCGGGTCACCTCGAGCGTCGCTGGAAGGGGGCAGGGTACGGTCCGGTTTCCCTTCGCGGCGTTCCTGTCGGGAAGAAAGAACGAAGAAAGGCCTACAGATACCTGCTTTTGAATTTCTCGTAGTCGTTGATGATCAGCTTTCCGCGCTCGATCTCAATGTGGCCTTCCCGGATAAACGAGTGAATCATCCGGGAGATGGTTTCACGTGAGGTACCGGCCATATTTGCAAGATCCTGTTGCAGGGGAAGCTCATCAATTTCGACCCGACCCTTGCGGATCTTTCCGATATCATCGGCAAGCTGCAGCACCACGTTTGCGACCCGTCCCGCAGCATCTTTCAAAGACAGGCTCTTGATCATTGCGTCTGCTTTGCGCAAACGCATCGTCAATTCCTTGAGGAGGGCAATAGCCACGGAGGGGAAATCGTGCAGCAACTTCAGGAAATCCCTTCGGTGGATCATAAACAATTCAGCTTTGGTCGTCGCCACGACGCTGGCACTGCGGGCCAGACCATCCAGGATGGCCATTTCGCCAAAGAAGTCACTTTCCCCCAAAATCGATAAGATTACCTCGCGTCCGTCATCATCCATCCGTAAAATCTTCACCTTGCCGGTTACGATGACAAAGAGGGCTGCTCCGGCTTCTTCTTCGAGCAGGATGATGCTCCCTTTTTTGTATTTTTTACGAACCCCGACTTTGGAAATCGTATCAAGGTCCATCGCCTCGAGATCGCTGAGGATCGGGACATTCTTAAGGAATTCCAGGTCGTCCTTCATTGGGGGGCTGGCATGTGGTAAAGGCGCGTGTCCAGGCGATACGACCGATCGCAATGGTCAAATATAGGTCGTGCAACCGTGAAAGTCAAGGTTTGCAAGAGGTTACGGCGATTCCTCCTATTCCGAGATCAGCAGGTAGCAGAACAAGGCCAGCCCGACCTGGGTAAGTGCAAACGAAACCCCCGCCCACGTGTCCAGCCGACGCCGCTCGGTGAGCAAGGCCGGAGTACCACTCTGTAAATATGCCGCCTGCCGTTCATCTGCGGCAATTTTGAAGTATGCAGCAGCGATGCCTGCAAGCACAGACACACCCCCACTGACGTACAATCCGATACGGCGGGTGGACCACCCGTCAGGAGAGACGAAGAGCTGGGACTCGTCTGGGGGGAGCCGCTGCCAACCGGCCTTGAGCGCCGTTTGAAACACACTTCCCGAAAGCTCAGAAGCACCAAGAGAAACAGTCTCAAAACCCTCTTTTTTCAATGCAACGCGCAGGCCCGGGTGAAGAAGTGAAGGGTGCAAGAGGAAGGGTGTTGTGCCGGCAAGCGAGTCGTCAAGATACACGCCGGCACCCGAGGGCTGGCTGTTTACCGAGACATACGAACGGACAGCATAGTGAAGGGTTTGTGTCTGGCCCGGGGCCAGCACCAGTGAGTCCGTGACCGTGGTTCCAAGCCAGCTTTCAATGTGGGGATGGCTGATCCTGAAGATGTACGTTCCCGGCCTGAGGGAGTCTGCCGCGAAAGGAGTTCGCCCGACATAGGATCCATCAAGAAAAACAAGTGCGCTGTCGATGTCGGCGAAGATCTTCACCCCTGCCACCTCACTGACAGTAACAGAATCATCAGGAGACGGCCTGGTGAACGCATATTCCCCGCAGCACACCAGGAGGGCGAGGCATGTAATCGTTGTGCGAGCGCTGATCATTTTTTCCCCTCCCGGAAGGCCTGGAGGATCCGGTTATCCCCGGCGACAAAGATACGCCCCACCCCAATGATCGGTGTCGTTTTGATTCTGCCCCCGGTCGTGCCGCGCCATACAACCTCTCCCGTCTTACGCTGGAGTGCCAGAAGGTCCTTTCTGAGTGTTCCTGCGTAAACGTATTGGCCGGAACCGACGATTCCGGAATTGATAGGGGCACGGACGTCCGTCTCCCACACCAGCAATCCTGTCGCGCGATTGATCGCGACGACGCGCCCTGCTGTTGTGCCGACGATCACGAGGGCAGAATCGACAAGCGCGGAACCATAGATCGACCCTCCCGCGTCATAGGACCACAGTGCAGTTCCGGTCGTCATGGCAATTGCGAGAATTTTGCCTTCCAGCGTTCCGACAAACAGGTCGCCCTGATGGATCACCGCTGGTGCATACACTGCTGCGCCGGCATCAAACCGCCACCGCAATGTGCCGGATGATGCAACCAGATGATAGAGAAACCCATCATCTGCTCCAAAGAGAACGGATTGATCAAATCCCGCCGGTGACGAACGGATTCCTTTCATCGTCGTGTTGTCCGGAAGATCAAACCTCCAGAGTTCTCCTCCATCCTCGCGGGAGACGCAGTAGAATGTCCCAGCGGTATTTGCGATGAAGATCCGGGATTCCAGAAGGAGTGGAGATACGTGGATGTCGCCGAGCATCTGGCGCCAGCGGGTCTTTCCTTCCAGCAGATCATAGGCGACCAGGGACTCGCGCGACCCGACGAGAGGGACGATGGCAAGGTTGCCGTCGATGACCGGCGCGCCATGGATCGCTCCGCCAAGGCCCACCCATCCATACCGTTTGCCGGTGCGGGCGTCGAAGGCGTATAGCTCACCGCGGAGATTGCCGAGAAAGAGCACACTATCAACAAGCAACGGTGCGCCCTCACCGAAGCCTGCGGTCAGATTCTGTTCCCATTCAAGAAACAGCGGGGGGTCCGAGATGGGCTGCCGGTCATTGTTGCGCAGCGTGTTTCCATTAAACGTCCGGATGTCTGCTTCCTGGTCCCGCAGAGGATACGGGAGCCGGAGTCCGCCACACCCTGCGAGAACACCGATCAGCAGCGCGGCGATGGTCACCCTGGACGCTGCCGCAGTGCGTCCGGCAGCCGCAGGTGACAGCGAGGTCACGTCGCCATAGCAAGAGGTGCTTGACATCAGAAGTCCCATCCGAAAAAGAACTGATGAAAGATGCCGTTCTGAAATCGTGAAAAATTGTCTTCGATACGTTTTCCCACGTCATACCGCAGGACGAGGAATCCTCCCAGGTTCATCCGCAGCCCTGCTCCGGTGCTCCCCAGGGTCTCGACATAGCTGCGGTCCCAGGCTCCGCCCGCATCGACGAACAACGCGCCGCGAATGGAGAAGAAACTTAGCCCGAATATCGGAAAGCGGATTGCGAGTTCGTCGATGAACGGAAAACGTAATTCATGGCTGGTAAGCCAGAGCTTCTCCCCCCGGATAGTCCACCGATCGAATCCGCGTAGGTCCCAGCTTCCCCCCATCACAAAACGGCGCGACTCTTTGCCATGATTGTAAAAGACCCAGAAACGGGATGCGAACGCGCTTCGTTGTGAAAGGCGTGCGTAGTGACGGTAATCGGCGATGACGGTAAAATAGTTGACGTTTGAATATTGGATATCCGACGTGTACGCAAGGGTAAGATTGAACCGGCTGCCGTCCAGCGGGCCGCTGGGCCCCCAGAGGGAATTATCGTGTGTCAGGGATATCGAATTGGAGACGAGCAGCGCTTTCCGTTGTTCGATGGTTCCGTCCACTTCACGGTTGGAATTACTCAGACTGATCCCCGTTTCAATACGCTGAAATTTCGTGAGGGGGTAACTCAGCGCAAAGTACCCTCCGAAGACACGTTCGTAGTAAAACTCATCCTTTGACGTAAGATCGTAGCGCCTGCCCGTGAAGCGATAAATGCCGTATGCGTAACTTGTGCGCTGACTCAGTGAGATTCGCGAGATGGCAATATTAAAACTTGACAGGAGCTCGTCCTGTGACTGGGCGGTATTATAGAGAAGAAAGTAGTACTGGTCGTTGCCAAGGAGGTCGCTTAATGCCACAAAAGCGCCGCCGGACGTGCCGAATACCGGATCGGTGGAGATGGCGCTCTGGGCGATATCCAGACTGTAGTCTCCCCGGTATTTGAGTCGTTCCACGCCGGACTCCCCGGAAATCGAGCGCGCCTCCCACGGCCGTTCTCTGTCATACAGGTCCATGATGCGGACCGTGGTTGACGTGTCGCGGACCGACCGTACGTTTTGCAGGGATTGCAGCCGGAAGCTGAACCGTTCAAAGGTGGCGAACACGAGGTCCCCTGATGACGTCCACGCCGGGTCAAAAGCCGAAGTGACAAACGACGTGACGCGTGTCATCGTGCGCATTCCGCCCGGATGTGTTTTGTTCGGGTCCGTGATCCATATATTGCTGGTGCCGTCAACATCGGAGGTGAATGCCAGCATGGAGCCGTCACGGGACCATGCGGGGGATGCGTCGAGTTGAGCACCGCATGTAATGTACCGTATGTCGTTGCTGGTGAGGTCGAAGAGGAACAAATTGTATTTTCCCTGCTGGCCATACGGAGTCCGGTCGGAACTGAACGCGATCTGATCGCCGGTTGGAGACCAGGCCGGATCACGATCGTCAAAGTAGTCTTTGGTCAGCCGTTGCAGCGCGCGGGTTTTGGTATTGAGCATGTACAGGTCATTCTGTCCCGCCCTGTCAATGGCCGAGAAAGCGACACGTATGCCATCTGCTGCCCAGGACGTGGAACCAATGCTGACAATATCACGGAACCGGAACGTGTCAACGAGGTCATCGGCAAGGACGTCGTACAGATGCAGGGCATCGTGTTCGCCGCTTTTGGTAACAAACGCGAGTGTTCCTTGACGCGAAATGTCAATGCGACTCCGGAAGGGATGGAAGGCCTCAAATTCGTCGGTCTGTTCTCCCTCCACGACGTTCTCGGCGTCCTCCTCGTCCCTGTCCCCCGGCTTCTTCTCACGGAGAGCTTTCCGATAGATTCCCGTATATCCGGTCCGATTCCCGATGAAGTACACCTCGCGTGTCGTGTCGTGCTCGAACACCACGGGCTTGCTGCTAAAGCCTTCCATGGCGACCTTGCGCATCACCTTGCTGGGTTGATCTTTTGACGCGAGCAGGGGGTAATACTGTTTCTTCAGCTGGTATAACCACTCTTCATCAAATTCCTTGAATGTTTTTCCGATGGTTGTCTTCAGGAGATCATTAAAGGACGGTTCTTTCCAGAAGTTTTCCATCAGGAGAAGGATTTTCTCTTCACCATAGTGCTTGCCGATGTGCATCAGGATGTTCTGCCCCGCCTTGTACATAAGGAAGGAGCCGTAAATGCGTGGCATGTCCTCAAGTCCGACAATGATATTGCTCAGGACAGCGTCTCTCATCACCATCTCCGCCTGTGAATCCCATTCGGTCGACCAGTATTCCGCGAGACCTTCCACGAACCAGAGTGGTGGATACCGGTCCTGGGTCTTCCGATGATCGGTAAGAACTCGACTCACCTTGCTGTGCATAAACACGTGGACCAGTTCATGTCTGATGACGTGGCGGAACTGGGAGGTGGAACCGTCGGAGGGAATGACAACCCGGCCTTTCAGGAATTCAAAAAAACCGCCGACGCCTTCGGGGATAAATCCCCCGATCGTGTTCGTCTGTTGAAAATGGAGATGGGAACTGTAGAAAATCAGGGGGACGCGTGTATTCAGGGAGTGATTAAACCGGACTTCGAGGCCGCGGTATGCTTCTTCGGCAAAAAACGCCCCCCTCTCCGCCAGCTCCTTCATTTCGGGATAATAGTAAATGTCAAAGTGCTCGGTCTTGAGGACGTGCCACTCAAAATCGGTATACTGCACTTTGTTCCGCCCGAAGTAGAAGAACTGTGCATGCGCAATCGCACCGATCGTTACAAGGGTGAAAAGAAGGAACATTCTGAAGGAAAAACGCTTCATGGCCGGCCCGACAAATTCCAGATGCACAACATCTTCATTTTATGGTAGAAAGTTTCCGGAGAAGTTGCAACCAGGAGGACTCGTCCCCTTGGACCCGCGCGGACGCGCCTTCCACGTAAAAGAAACGTTGATTATCGGTTCACCGGGAGCGATATTGTCTTCCACACAATCGCCTTTGGGAGAACACGGAGCAAGTCATGAGCACAGCACTATCCTTTCGCAGGGATGCCGCCCTGGACCTTGTTTCTCTTGGTGCCCTGGTGCACCGGCTGGATACGGGAATCACCCCGTTTCGAAAAGCAATGGATTGTCGTATTCACGTCAGCGGTGGAGAGTTTAATGTCGCCGCAAACATGGCGGATTGTTTCCGGATGAACACGGGTATTGCGACTGCGATCGTGGACTACCCAATCGGGGAACTGATCGCTGAGCGCGTGCGCGCGCTGGGTGTACGGCCATTCTACAAAAGGTTCACACACAACGGTGTAACCGGGCCGAACATGGCCACCGTGTACAGTGACCGCGGACGAGGCGTGCGCGCCCCCGTGGTATTCTACAATCGCAGCAATGAAGCTGCCGCGCTGCTGAAGCCGGGTGACTTCGACTGGCCTGCCATTTTCAGCGGTGGTGTCAAGTGGTTCCACAGCGGAGGGATTTTCGCCGCGCTGTCCGAGACAACCCCTGAGGTTATCGTTGAAGGGATGAAGGCGGCCCGGAAGGAGGGCGCAATTACCAGCTTTGACCTCAACTACAGGGAGAAACTGTGGCATATCCGGGGCGGACAGCAGAAGGCCGTCGAGGTGATGAAGCGGATCGTTGACCATGTGGACGTGCTCGTCGGGAACGAAGAAGATCTCCAAAAGTGTCTCCGGATCCCCGGTCCGGAGGTGAAGGCAACATCCCCGCTCGACCCGGCCGCGTTCTTTTCCATGACCAACACCGTTCTGAAGAGACATCCCCATCTTCACTGTGTCGCGACCACTCTGCGCGAAGTGCATTCGGCGAACCGGCATAGCTGGAGCGCAGTGGCATGGTGTAACGGGAGAAGATGTGCTGCACCGACAGTCGAACTCGATGTGTTCGACCGCGTTGGAGGAGGAGATGGATTTGTCAGCGGCTTAATCTATGGACTGCTCTCCGGTGAGACTCCCGACGAGGCCGTAAAATTGGGGTGGGCACACGGGGCACTCCTGACAACATTCCCGGGTGACACGACCATGGCGACAGCCGAGCAGGTCCACGCTTTTGCAGACGGAAATTCGGCGCGCATTCAACGTTAGCCGCCCGGGTGGGCACAAAGGTGAAAGGGAGGAATCTCACCGCGCAAGGAGAAAGCTGTTGCCGCTGTGTCAGAAAAAGCGGCGGTCAGGACAACTCCGTTTCCGGTGTTCTTCCTCAACCGCCGTGGTCACGGCGGGGGGCTCGACGCCTACCAGGCAGTTCCATTCCGGAAGACCGTCGCAATGAGAATCAGCACAAGCGTAAGAACCGCGACACCGGCGGCGACATAGTGTTGTTTTTTCATTGCACCTTTCCCAATTCAGTCTTGAGATAATTGATTACCGCGACCGGCGTCGGATCTTCACCATGCAGAAGTCCCAGATAATAACTCACCCAATCCCCCAGATAAATCAATGAAAACATCCGCGCCAACAATCCATCCCCCTCACTCCATACTTCTGTCACATGTGTTGTATATTTTTTGATGATTTCCCTTGTAATCCCCATCCGGATCTGCACACGGGCATGATCGGCGCGGTCGCGGAGGAATATCACGTGCATTTCGCGCATCTCGTTCTCCAGAACCTTCCATCCCACCAGCTCATTGTGATTCATTTCGGGCAGCACGTGACCAAAGGCGAGGGATTTACCGTTTTCGGCGATTTGTCCTCGCCAGCGGGTGTTCACGGTGTCAAATCGTTCGGTCGAGGAGTAGCAGACGACCAAACGGTTTTTCATTTTCATAGCAAGCGCAAGCGCAGGATTAGAGACGGGGTCGGGAGAAACGTACGCATCCGCTTTGGCGGCTAATAATGAAAGCGTTTCCTTGATTTCCTTCTGCTTGTTCCTGATGAGGCCGAGTTTTGACAGCGTCAACAGGAGTGGAAAAAAGGAGTATCCGAGTGCCGCGCGCGGGGGGAGCCCGCCGGGAACCTTGATAAAAGGGGACCTGGCCTTGTGCGCCAGTGTTTCGGTAAAGCCGTTCGAGGAGATACAAACGATGCGGGCCTTCCGCTTTACTGCTTCCCGGTGTGCGGCATTGGTCTCCTCCGTGTTGCCGGAGTAGCTGGAGATAAACAGGAGAGTGTTCGGGCCCACGAATTTCGGGAGCGTGTAATGCCGGTTGACGAGGAATGGTACCGGCAGTTCATCGGCGAGGTATGATCGAAGCAGATCCCCTCCGATGGCCGATCCCCCGAGTCCGCAGACAACAATGTTTCGTATGCCAGTTGTGCGGAGGCGAACCTGGGCGTTCCGGCCGATTTCCAACGCCTCAGAAACCTGAGCGGGGAAGTCGCGGAGAAGCGAAAACATATTGGCTTTATCGATACCTGCAAGAGTCTCGGAAATCATGTTCTTCTTTCTCTTTTGGGGATACATGGGCTGTAGTCGGGTTACTCTTCGAAGGGAATTTCGGGCACTTTGTTTCGTATAATGGACGACAGGTACTCACGGATTTCAGGACCACGGGTCATGCCGAGGACTTTTTCCGCCACCCGCCGGGCGTCTTTATATTTGATGGACCGGATGATCTTTTTTATCTCCGGAAGGACGTGAGGAATAACGCTGAGCTCGTCCACGCCCAGTCCGACGAGCAGAACGGTTGCGATCGGATCTCCGCCCATTTCGCCGCAGACACCCACCCAGTTCTTTTTTTTGTGCGCAGCCTCTACGATCTGATGGATGGTGCGGATCACTGCAGGATGAAACGGTTGGTACAACGCGGCAACCGCATCGTTGCCACGGTCCACGGCCATCATGTACTGTACCAGGTCGTTTGTCCCGATACTGAGAAAGTCCACTTCCGCGGCAATCTGTTCGGCCATGAGGGCGGCGCTCGGGACTTCGATCATCACGCCGATTTTCATTTTTGCGTCAAAGGGAACGCCCTGCGTACGGAGTTCTTCCTGGGCTTGCCGGATGAAGGCCCTGGCGTGTTGTACCTCTTCGATGGTTGCGATCATGGGAAACATGACCCGCACATTACGTCGGACGCTCGCGCGGATAATAGCGCGCAGCTGGTCAAGAAAGATCTCAGGCCGGTCCAGCAGGACGCGGATACCGCGCCAGCCGAGGAACGGATTTTCTTCATGATGTGCACTGGGAGAAAGTTTGTCGCCCCCGACGTCGAACGTCCGGAAAATCACCGGATGGGGGAAAGCGGCATCTGCGACCTGCGTGTACACCTGAGTCTGCTCCTCTTCGCTGGGATATTCCGCCCGCCCGATCAGCAGACTTTCGGTACGGAACAAGCCAACCCCCTCCGATCCCTGGACTTTTGCAAACTCGATCTCATCGGGTAATTCGATATTGGAAGAAAGTTCGATGTGTTTACGGTCGAGGGTTTCTGCCGGCAATCCGGCGATACCCGCGAGTTTCTCTTCAAAGGCCCTGAACCGGCCGGCCTTAGCGTCGAGGGCCTGCAGTGTCGCCCCGGAGGGATTGATGATGAGTAGGCCGGCGTAGCCATCGATGGCGACCGTATCGCCCGTTTTGACCACACGCGTTGCGTTTCTGAGTCCGACCACAGCCGGGATCTTGAGGGTTCTGGAGAGCAGGGCAGCATGTGATGTTACACCGCCCAGATCGGTGGCATACCCGAGAACGTTGTTCCTGCTGAATATTACGGTGTCTGCGGGGGCCAGCTTCTCCGAAATGATGATTGATGCACCTTCCAGACGGGAAAAAAGTTTCTGATCCTGGATATTACGAATGATTCTGTTCATCACGTCGTCCACGTCATGCGCGCGTTCGTGCATGTATTCATTCGTGGAGGCCATCATCAACTGTTTGTACTTGCTGATCTCATCGGACACGACATATTCGGCGTTCCGGAGTTCGTCAACAATCCTGCGTTCTATGGTGCCCATGAGGATGGTATCACCGAGGATCATGATCTGCGCTTCAAAAATCGTCGCACTGTCAGAACCAAGTTTTTGTTCGGCGAAGGCATGAACTTTCCGGAGTTCCTTTTCCGCACGGGCGTTTGCGTTGCGAAGGCGTTCGATTTCGGCGGGGACGTCCTCGGGAGTGATGATGCGTGCATGGACTTCCGGTATCAGTTTGGAATAGAGATAGGCGGAGCCCGTCGCGATGCCGGGGGCGGCCGCGACACCCTTGATAATAAATTCATTGTGCGTGTCAGCTTCTTGCGTCATATCAGTTCTCCCCGAACCCCTGTTCGAACAGTTCCACCAATGCCGTGGCCGCCTGCTCTTCATCGGGACCGTTGAAGATCAGTTTCATTGACGACCCCTGTTCGGCGGCGAGCGTCATGACTCCGATGATGCTCTTCCCGTTGATTTCAAAGATTCCCTTTTTGATGAAGAAGTCAGCTTTAAACCGGGAAGCGGTCTTTACAATCGCAGCCGCGGGACGTGTGTGCAGGCCTGCTTTGTTCACTATGGTGACAGTGCGTTCGACCATGCGCTGCTCAGGAAACCCTGTGGATTAATTTCTGTGCCAGCCAGGACAGCATCTCTTGCGCCGCGGTTGGCGGGAGCGCGCGAAGAGCCTGGGTTGCCCGCCGGGTATTGTGCTGCACCGCGGTGCGTGTGTCGTTGATGACGCCATAGACATCGTACAATGATCGTACGGTGGCCACAAGCTGCCGGCGTTGTGCAGGGGATTCCGGACGTGTCGGAGGTCTTGTTTTCCGCTTGAGAACCCGTTCGAGCAGGACCCTGTCGGACTTTCGTGCACGCTCCATCGCCGTGAGCAGGAGGTACGTACGTTTGCCTTCCAGAATATCCCCCCCGATCTTCTTCCCGAAATACTTCTCTTCGCCGATGACATCCAGAAGATCATCCTGCAACTGGAATGCCCGGCCGAGATACCGGCCGAATGTGCGCAGCCCTTTCACCTCGGCCGGGGATCCGCCTCCGATCCTGGCGCCGAGTTCCGTTGCCACCGTGATCAGCCGGCCGGTTTTCTGCTCGATCATGGCAAAATAATCGGCCACCGTGATGTCTTCCCGCCGTTCAAATTCAAGATCGAGGGCCTGCCCCTCGCACACGTTGATGACACTCTCCGTGAACAGCTGGAGAAGAAACTTCTGGTTTTCTGCTGCAGTCTTGAGCAGACGATCATAGGCGACGGCGAGCAGCGTGTCACCCGTAAGCAGAGCTGTGTTCAGATCCCATCGGACATGCACCGTAGCCCGCCCCCTCCGCGTCCGGGCGTGATCCATGATGTCATCGTGGACCAATGTGAAGTTGTGCATAATTTCGACGGCGGCACCTGCCGGCAGTGCCTTTGTTACTGACCCGCCCACCGCCTCGCTTGAAAGGAGCACCAGAATGGCACGCAGGCGCTTTCCCCCTCCGGTGAGAACATACGCACACGCTTTGCGGAGTTGCCGGGGGGGCCCCGGGGTGATGATCGCCGCCAGATGGCGGTCTACCCGGCGACGCAACCGTTCATACCGGGGATAAAAATGGTTCTTGGTCACGAGGCGCTCCTCCTGAGGAGGGGTTTTGTCTGAAGGTCGGCAATCGTGCGCGCGCCTGTAAGGAACATCACGCTCCGGAGTTCCCCGGTCCATTGCTGAATCAATCGCAAAAGGTTTGTTTTTCCGCCGGCATTAAGCGCGCTCAACATCGGTCGCGCCGAAGATGCAAGATCTGCTCCGAGCGCGATACTTCGCGCAACATCCAATCCGGAACTGATTCCGCCCGATGCGATGAGGGTGAACGGTGGCGCGCCGGGCCGCAACGACGCAGCGTCCCGCACGGCCGTTGCTGTCGGAATCCCCCAGTCCCAGAACAGCTCCCGGCGCTCCGGTTTACGCCGGCGGAGTATCTCCACGCCCGCCCAGCTTGTTCCCCCGGCTCCTGCCACATCCACGTACCGGACGCCGGCTTCGAGCAGTTGCCGGACAACGTCACGGGAAAGCCCCGCGCCCACCTCTTTGACAATCACCGGAATGGGGAGCTCGCGCACCATACGTGTTATCCCATTCAGGACGCCGCGGAACCGGGGTGTGCCTTCCGGTTGGAGAAGTTCCTGGAGGGGGTTGAGATGGATGGCCATGGCGTCCGCCCTGGTGAGGGCGATGAGGCGCAGCATCGCACCGGCGTCTTTCATGGAGGCTACCTCCGCAGCACCGATATTGCCGATGATGGGGATGCCCGGCGCAACGTCGCGTACCACCGAAAACGTCTTGTGGTAGGTTGTATCTTCGAGGGCCTGTCGTTGACTCCCGACTCCCATGGCGATCCCTGTCTGTTCACACACGGCGGCGAGTTCACGATTGATACGTCCTGCCCCTGCGTACCCGCCGGTCATACAGGAGACCATGAGGGGAGCTCTGAGCACGTGTCCGAGAAATTCTGTGGAACAATCAATGTCTGCGAAGTCGAGCTCCGGGAGGGCGTTGTGCACGAACTCCCACTCCTCGAGGCCTGTTGATTTTGACCGAAAAGTCACGTTCTTCTTCAGGACGAGGTCCACATGCTGAGCCTTGCGGGCAATGGTACTACGGGGAGGGGATCGTTTGGGCATGCAGGTCGGTGGCGTTGTGCTCCGGTTGCTTGTCCGCAACATACACAATTCGCGAGCGAATTTCAATCCCGTGATGCGGGTCACAGGGCTCACACAGTGTGTTGCTTCTCTCTCGGGAGTTGTGTACCATGTACTGATTTTTGAACCGGAATCCCTTATATGCATGCGATTATACCGGTTGCGGGCATCGGCACGCGCCTCCGACCGCATACTTTTACGCACCCCAAAGTCCTGCTAAACGTTGCCGGGAAACCAATTCTCGCGCACATACTGGACAAGCTGATCGGAGAGGGTGTGACATCGGCGACCATCGTTGTTGGTCACATGAGCGAGAGGATCATCGAATACGTGCAGGCCTCTTATCCGGGACTGCCGGTTGACTTTGTGGAACAGGACATGCCGCTTGGTCTCGGCCATGCGATCTACACAGCACGCGGAGCATTAAAGGACAAACCTGTACTCATCATCCTGGGCGACACGATTTTTGAGGTGGATCTCCGGCCGGTATTAAAGAAGCCCGTCACGGCTCTCGGCGTGAAAACCGTTGAGGATCCGCGCCGGTTCGGGGTTGCGGAGATGGTTGACGGCACCATCACCCGCCTGATTGAAAAACCCGAACGTCCCACAAGTAACCTGGCCGTGGTCGGGTTGTATCATATCCACAATACCCCGCTGCTGCGCTCCTGTCTGGAGGAGGTCGTCTCCCGAGATATCCGGACGAAGGGGGAATACCAGCTGACGGATGTTCTGCAGATGATGATTGATCGCGGCGAGCGGATGGAGACATTTCCCGTTGAGGGGTGGTATGATTGCGGAAAACCTGAGACATTGCTCTCCACGAATCAGGCGTTGCTGGAGAAGCAGTCCACCTTCCGCCCCATGGAAAGTGTGGTCATTGCCGAGCCGGTGTTCATCGCGCCCACCGCCGTTCTCTGTAATTGTGTGATCGGCCCGAATACTACCGTTGGGGACGGCGCGGAAATCAGTGAGGCCGTCATCCGGAACTCCATCATCGGATCCCAGTCCCGCGTAAGCCGTGTGCTTCTGGAGAATTCCATCATCGGCAACGGGGCTCTGGTCAGAGGGAGTTTTAAGCGGTTTAATGTCGGTGATGCATCAGAACTTGAATTTGAATAACACAATCATCACGATCCGTTCACAATTGAGGTAAGTCATGTCTTATCTGTTCACGTCCGAGTCCGTCTCCGAGGGGCACCCTGACAAGGTGTGCGACCAGATATCCGATGCAGTGCTGGACGCAATCCTGGATCAAGACAAACGTTCTCGTGTAGCCTGCGAGAGTTTTGTGACGACAGGACTGGCCTTCGTCGGCGGCGAAATTACGACCGATGCCTATATTGAAGTACAGGACGTGGTCCGCAAGGTGATCCGGGAGATCGGGTATACAAAGGCGGACTATCGCTTCGATGCGGAATCGTGCTCCGTTATCTCGAGCATTCACTCGCAATCGGCGGATATTGCCCGGGGTGTGGACACCGGCGGTGCGGGCGATCAGGGTATGATGTTCGGGTACGCTTCGAACGAGACCCCCGAATACATGCCGATGCCGATCATGTACGCACACAAACTCGTGAAGCGGTTGTCCGACATCCGGAAGAAGGAACTAAAACTGATGCCGTATCTGCGTCCGGATGCCAAGTCGCAGGTTACGGTGGAATATCATGGCCGGAAGCCGGTACGTGTGCACACCATCGTGATTTCCACACAGCATGACCCGGGTGTTACCCAGAAGCAGATCCGCGAAGATGTTATTAAGCACGTAATCCGGAAGGTGCTTCCGGCGGAGATGGTGGACAGGAGCACGGTGATTCATGTCAATCCGACCGGTCGTTTTGAAATCGGCGGACCGCACGGCGACACGGGTCTCACCGGCAGAAAGATCATTGTGGATACATACGGTGGCCGGGCGCCTCACGGTGGGGGTGCCTTTTCCGGAAAAGACCCCTCAAAAGTTGACCGGAGCGCGGCGTACGCCACGCGGCACCTTGCCAAGAACCTCGTGGCGTCAGGTCTGGCGGATGAATGTCTGATCCAGGTCGCCTATGCGATCGGCGTCGCAGACCCGGTTTCCATTCATGTGAATACATACGGTACGGGCAGGATTCCGGACATGGAGCTTGAAAAAGTTATCATCAAGGAAGTTGACATGACGCCGCGCGGCATCATTAAACGCCTTAATCTCCTGCGTCCGATCTACAGAAAGACCGCGGCGTACGGACATTTCGGAAGAAACGAGAAGGATTTCACCTGGGAGAAACTGGACCTGGTGAATACCATACTCAAGGCGATCAAATAACGGGAATATCCCGGAACACATTGTTCACAAGAAGGTACAGGATCACATGGATCAGAAAGTTGGCAAATTCAAAGTACGCGATCTGAAAATGGCAAAAGAAGGATCCCGGCTCGTCGAGTGGGCCGAGTCCCGCATGCCCGTCCTCATGGCGCTTAAGGAAAAGTACAAAAAAACAAAACCCTTCAAGGGCTACCGGATTGCCGGATGTCTGCATGTCACAAAAGAAACTGCGGTTCTGGTGGACACGTTCGTTGCCGCAGGTGCAGAAGTCAGCTGGAGCGGCTGCAATCCTCTCTCCACGAATGACGCAGTGGCTGCCGCCCTGGCTGCCAGGGGAGTTTCGATATTCGCCTGGCACGGGATGAACGTCAAGGAGTTCTACTGGTGTATCGATCAAACACTCAAGTTCCATCCCAACCTTACGCTGGATGACGGTGCGGACCTGATCTTCACGATCCACAAAGACCATCCCGAATTCGCACAGAAGTATGTCATCGGCGGGACGGAAGAAACCACCACCGGCGTGCACCGGCTCCGCGCGATGGCTGCGGATGGTGCGTTGCGATATCCGGTCATTGCTGTGAACGATGCCGAGACAAAATGGGATTTTGACAATGTGTACGGAACGGGCCAGTCGACGCTCGACGGCATCTTGCGCGCAACGAGCGTCCTGTTCGCGGGGAAGAACGTCGTCGTGGCCGGGTACGGTCATTGCGGACGCGGTGTTGCGCTACGCGCAAAGGGACTCGGTGCCAATGTGATCGTCACTGAGGTGAAACCTACCGCGGCGCTGAAAGCGACGCTGGAAGGGTACCGGGTGATGAAGATGGATGATGCAGCAAAGATCGGCGACATTTTTGTGACCGCTACGGGCGTCAAAGATGTGATTGTCAAGCGGCACTTCCAGTCCATGAAAGACGGTGCGATCGTCTCTAATACGGGCCATTATGATTGCGAAATAAACATCCCCGATCTGGCTGCCGTGACCAGGGGAAAGCGGGAGATCCGGGAGAACAATGAAGAGTACGTGACCAGAAACGGCCGGAGGATTTATCTTCTTGCGCAGGGGCGGCTGGTGAACCTCGCGGCGGCGGAGGGTCATCCATCGGAAGTCATGGACATGTCGTTTGCGAATCAGTTTATGTCGCAACTCCGGTTGGCCGAGCTTCATAAGAAGGGTGTGCGCCTGGAGAATACGGTGCACGATATCCCCGAGGAGCAGGACCAGGAAATTGCCCGCGTAAAGCTCGGGACGAATGGCATCAAGATTGACAAACTGACTCCTGCGCAAATCAAGTATAACGAAGATTACAGTGCGGGGACCTGATCTTCGTATGAAGCGAAGGTAAGACACAACGGCGGGTTGCACATGCAATCCGCCGTTTGTTTTGGTGCTCCGGTGGTGCCCCCCCCTGCCTTGAACCTCACTCCATTTCTTGGTATTATGAACCGATGAAGGCTCTTTCCACGTCTGCGGCTGACTCTCTCCGCGGTCTTCTGGATATCGTTCCCGACATGTGTTTTGTGCTTTCTGCGGACCTGAAGATCCTGGACTGCAACCGGCGGGCACGGGCAATGACCGGTCTCCCTGCCCAGCTCGATGGCTCCATTCCTTTTGCCTCTGTGCTCACCTCCGAATCTTCGCGTCCGCCTTTTGATTCCCTCGATGAAACCACTCGTTCGTGCGAAACCGAAGTCCGCTTCCGGCTGGACGGACGCAGAGACCTGGATGTCCTTGTCTATGTGAACTGCATACAGGTGGACGGGGAACGGCAGTACGTGATTTTCGGGAGGGACATCTCGGGTTCAAAACAGCGGGAGCTGGATCTGCTCCGCTTTGCCAATGTGGTCCACTATACGGTCAACCCTATCCAGATCACCGATGCACAGGGACGGATGATCTATGTGAATCCCGCCTTTGAACGTACGACCGGGTTCACCAAGGAAGAACTTATCGGCCGGAACCCCAGCATCATCTCGAGCAAGAAATATGGCAAAGAATTCTGGGAGAAAGTATGGACGAGGATCAGCGCCGGGAAGGTCTGGAACGGCGAGATTGAAAACCGGCGGAAGGATGGTCAACCGCTCTACACACAGCTGCTGATCTCCCCCATTATGGATGCGGATGGGAATGTGGTAGGTTTTCTCGGTTCACATCGGGACGTAACCGAGCAGCGCGCACTCGAACAACAGCTCATGCATTCACAGAAAATGGAGAGTATCGGTACCCTGGCGGCAGGGATCGCTCATGAAGTGGGCAATCCGCTGGCCTCGATTTCCTCAATTGTACAGGTCTTGCAGCGCACCATGAGCGACGAGCTTGCGCGGGACAAACTGGCTCTGGTGCAATCCCAGGTGCATCGGATCACAAAAATCATCCGTGACCTTGTAGATTTTTCGCGTCCATCCAACTACCAGATTCAGCCCACCGACCTCGTAAAAGTTCTGACTAATTCGGTCGAGATTGTGAAGATGGGCAAGAAAGCGAAGGAGGTCACGTTCTATACGCATGTACGCCACCAGGTACCAATCCTCTCTCTCGTGCCGGATCAGGTCGCCCAGGTCTTCATCAATATTCTTCTGAACGCCGTGGACGCGCTGCAGGGTAAGCGGGGGACCATCACGACGGATTTTGAACGTGATGAGGATGTGGTGCGGGTGACCATTGCTGATGACGGCGCCGGCATTGCGCCCGAACACCTTTCGAAAATCTTTGAACCGTTCTTTACGACAAAACGTGTGGGTGAAGGAACCGGACTCGGGCTCTGGGTCAGCTATGGCATTATCCGGAGCTTCCGCGGTGATATCACGGTCCGCAGTGAACGGGGAGAAGGAACGTCATTCTGTGTCACATTGCCGTTACAACCAAAGGACTATATGCATGGCTGAGTCGATCCTGATTGTTGACGACGAAGAGATCATTCGTGAGTCTCTTTCCTTTGTGCTTACCAAGGAGGGATACCGTGTCGTGGATGCGGCGAACGGCAGGATCGCACTGGACATGATCCGGGAGACCTCGTTTGATCTGGTCATCACCGATCTCGAGATGCCGGAGATGAAAGGGATCGAGCTTCTGGAACACGTTACGCAGTTAAGCCCGGAGACGTTTGTCGTTATCATCACTGCCTATGGATCCATTGATACAGCGATTGCCGCCCTGCGTAAGGGTGCCGTGGACTATGTACTCAAACCGGTGGAGTTTGACGAGCTGCTCGTAAAGATCTCCCGGTTGCTGCAGACCCGCCGGATCAGCCTGGAAAACAAGTTGCTGCGGGGGGAACTCCATCGTCAATACACGTTTGATCAGATCATCGGACAGAGTCCCGCGATGCAGCGCGTGTTCGATACCATCCGTAAAGTGGCCGTCACCGACGGCACTGTGCTCATCAGCGGGAAAAGCGGGACCGGCAAGGAATTGGTTGCACGCGCAATCCACTTTAACAGCAAGCGATCCGCGGGGCCGTTTGTTGCGGTCAACTGCGGTGCCATCGTGGAAAATCTCTTTGAAAGTGAACTCTTCGGCCATAAGCGGGGCGCGTTTACCGGGGCAGCGATGGACAAGGAGGGATTCTTCAAGGCAGCCGACGGGGGAACGTTGTTCCTGGATGAAATAAGCGAAATCCCCATGCACCTGCAGGTAAAACTCCTGCGCGCAATCGAACTCAAGGAGGTCACTGCGGTAGGCACCTCCATGCCGGTGCCGATGGATGTTCGGATCATCTCTTCAACGAACAAAAATCTGGCGAAGGAAGTCGAGGAGGGACGTTACCGGGAAGATCTCTTCTATCGTCTTAATATCGTAGAAATACCTCTCCCCTCGCTGACGGAACGCGTCGATGACATTCCCCTTCTGGTTCAACATTTTGTCGCCAGATACGCCAAGGAGATGAGCAAGGATGTGCGAGGGGTGGACAATGAAGTGATGAAATGTCTGGTGGGACACTCCTGGAAGGGGGAAATCCGGGAACTCGAGAACATTATCGAGCGCGCGGTGATTTTTGCCGAAGGGAATATTGTGACCAAAAAGGAATTGCCCGCGTTTTTTGATCAACGAACTGATGCGGTGTACTCGTTCGACGCCCGGCGTTCAATGAAGGAGGCGGTGGACGACTTCGAACGGCAGTATATTGCACATGTGCTCCGGACAAACCAGTTCAACAAGGAAGTCGCCGCAAAAGCCTTGAAGATCAGCCTTTCTTCTCTCTACCGGAAGATCGAGGAGTTAAATATCCCTTCGCAGGGTTAGGAATTTCGCCCCCCCATTCCCACAATTCGGAATCAGCTGCCAACGGCCCACGCCTACATAGTCAAAATCGGGGTGTTTTCGGCAGCTTCTTTCCCTCCTCAGGCCTCGACTATTGGCACAACTCTTGAAAAACCCCCATCAAACAACGGGGGTCATGGATGATATTTCTCAAGAAGATACTCGTAACAACGGATCTGTCGCCGTTCTCTCTGGCAGCAATGGAGTACGCGACGTCGTTAGGAACACTCTACTCTTCGAGGATCTATCTCCTTTACGTGCCGGACGGGAAGGAGGGACAAGCACAACCGAAGACCGAAGAGGAGGCCGGGAAGGCCCTGGAGGAATTTGTCCGCACGAACGTGTCAAGTGACACGCGGCTTGTCCAGGTAGTGCGAAAGGGTGTCCCCGTGGAGGAAATCAATCGCTTCTCCCAGGAGGAGGGCATTGACCTCATCATCATAGCATCACACGGACGAACGGGCTTGCGCCACATGGTAATGGGAAGCGTGGCAGAACGAATCGTCCGGCTTTGCACTGTGCCGGTGTTGACCATTAAACCCCAACCCTTCCGGGAGACGATTCTCCGGAGGGAGGACATCGAAAAGGAACTGCACCTGCGGTAAGCAGGTCATGGATGTAAATACAGAAACATGCAACAAGACACCAAACATAAAAATACGGAAACCACTTCTGAAGTGGAAGGCGGAGACGGGAAAAAGACGATACTGCTCTACAGTCCCGACCTGAACTTCTGTTTTAGCCTGTCAATGCTTTTCCAGGATCGTTATAATGTAATCACGACAACAAATCTTGGTATGCTGGACAAGCTGGTTGCTGACTATTCAGCAGACCTCGTGCTGGTTGATGCAGTTCCTTCCGAGAAACTCATCGAACGGCTGGGAGCACTGCGCGGCTTGAACAATGCCCTCCCGATCATCCTCCTCTATGTGTACAATGCCAGGGATGTGGACCTGGATCGTACCATTCGTGAACATGTTGATTCAGTATTTTACAAACCGTTAGAGATTCTCTCAATCTCCAAACGTGTTGAAGAACTGCTCTCCCGGACATCTTGAACACCCCCGCCAGAATGGCCTGTTGTTTCCCAACCCTGCAAATAAGGCGCGAAATTCTCGCATATTTAGGAATATTTTCAGAGCATGCTTGAGAATATGTGGCAAATTTCAACAATTTCGACGCCTGAATCTGGCATGTTGATTGACCCTGAAGTCAGTTATCTAGCCCGAATCGGGAGAATAAGTCTTGTGAAACGGTTTCTCTTTATACTACTGGGAGTCTGGATATTTTCTACTCCCCGCCTCGCTGCGCAGTCCGATACGGAATGCCTCAGTTGTCACTCTGATGCATCGATCAGTATGGAACGTAAAGGGGTGACGGTTTCCCTCGCTGTGGACGGGAAGCAGTTCGCCTCTTCGGCACATGGAAAGCTGGGATGTGTGCAGTGCCATTCCGGATTCCGTCCTTTTGAACTCCCGCACGCGCGGAAAATCAAGGCGGTCGACTGTTCGCAGTGTCATCAGAGCGACCACCTCAACACCTATGCGCAGAGCGTTCACGGTGGGGCAGCGAAGGAGAAGGGTGCGGCTGCCTGCGTGGACTGCCATACAACACACGCGATTCGCAAAGTCTCAGACCTGGAGCCCCAGCAGCGGAAAGCGTTTGCGGAACGGATGTGTTCGAAATGCCATGGGAGCGTAAGTGTACGGTACGTGCAATCGGACCATGGGATCGCACTCGCAAACGGAGTAAAAGGTGCGCCGAGTTGTATTGATTGCCATGGTGAGCACGGCGTACAATCCTCGGCAACGACAGAGTCAACCACGCACCGCGCGCATCAGGCGCAGATGTGCGAAAGTTGTCATCTTGACAACCCGGAAGTACGCGCCCGCGTGGGACCCTCGGCTGGGTTCATCCGCAGCTACGAGCAAAGTGTCCACGGGCAGGCAATCGCACACGGCAATGATGCTGCTGCCACCTGCACCGATTGCCACACGAGCCATGATATGCGGAAGGGCTCGAATCCGGGGTCGACGGTGTCCAAGAAGAACATTGCGGCCACGTGCGCAGCCTGTCATGGCGATATCAAAGAGCAGTATGACGCGAGTATTCATGGCATAGCGCTTTCAAAGGGAATTGGCGCTTCGCCGACCTGCACCGACTGCCATGGCGAACATAACATCCTCTCGCCCAAAGACGCACGCTCCCCGGTTGCCGCCGGCAACGTCTCCGCACAAGTGTGTTCCCCCTGCCATGAATCCGTCCGACTGACGGAAAAATATGGTCTTGCCTCCGACCGGTTCCGGAGCTTCGAAGACAGTTTCCATGGTCTTGCCACGAGGGCGGGATCTGTGGAAGTGGCAAATTGCGCCAGCTGTCATGGCGTGCACGATATCAAGCCGTCAACGGATTCCACTTCGCGGATTTTTCCCGCAAATCTTATACAGACATGCGGGGATTGCCATCCGGGTGCCAACGAAAATTTTACCCGCGGCTCGGTGCACGTGATTGCGACGGAAAGCGGCGAGCAAATCCTGTACTTTGTATCCAACGGGTATCTGGCTCTGATTTTCGTCATCATCGGAGGCATGCTCTTTCACAACATCCTGGACTTCCTGAGGAAATCCCGGAAGCAGCTTCAGTATCGCAGGGGTGATCTCCCCCGTAAACATGTTGCGCACCGGCTCTACGTACGTATGACGCTGAACGAGCGAATACAACACGGCACACTGGTGGTCAGTTTTATCGCGCTCGTCGTCACCGGGTTTGCGCTCCGGTATCCGGACGCCTGGTGGGTCGCGCCGTTGCGCAGCCTGAGTCCCTTGATGTTTGAACTGCGCGGTATCCTCCATCGGGTTGCGGCGGTTGTGATGGTGGGGGCGAGTCTGTACCATGTGTACTATCTGTTCTTCGTGACGCGGGGAAAAGAACTCTTGAAGGATCTTCTCCCGCGCAGGCAGGACATTACCGATGCCGTCGCAGTGTTACGCTACAATCTGGGGTTCTCACCGGAGAAACCCAGATTCGGCCGGTTCAGCTACATTGAAAAGAGCGAATACTGGGCGCTGGTATGGGGAACCATCGTCATGGGAGTCACGGGAGTGATTCTCTGGTTCGACAACCTCTTTCTTGGCCTGCTGACCAAACTCTGGTGGGATGTTGCACGAACGGTGCATTATTACGAGGCATGGCTTGCGACCCTCGCAATTATTGTCTGGCATTTCTATTTTGTTATTTTTAACCCGGATACCTACCCCATCAACCTGGCGTTCTGGAAAGGAACGCTGACGGAAGAGGAGATGGAGGAAGAACATCCGTTGGAACTGGAGAAACTACAGGAGCAGCAGCGGCTTCTTCCGGCGGATGCAGAGAGTGTGTAACCTCATGAAAAGAGAACGGACAGACATGCACCGGGGAGGATGGTTGTGGCGGTGGAGTGTTATGCTCTGTCTGGCGCTTCTCTGCCTTCTCCCCGGCACGGTGCAGGCACAGGATGCGGAAGAGTGTCTCCTCTGCCACAGCGATCGGGATCTGCGCGGGACGCGGAAAGGGAGATCGATCAGCGTCTTTGTGGACGAGAAGAAGTTTGGTTCTTCCGTGCATGGGACCCTCGCGTGTGTTACCTGTCATGCCGATCTTTCGGGGAAAGAAATGCCGCATGCGGACGATGTGGCGCCGGCGGTCTGCGGTGACTGTCACGACAGGGTGCAAGCTCTCCACACGGGATCTCTTCACGGCAAGGCGGTGAAGAGCGGAGATCCCCTTGCGCCACGCTGTGCGGATTGTCATGGGTCACACGGAATTCTTCCTGCAAAGGATCCACGGTCACCTGTTGCCCCGATGAAAATTCCCTTTCTTTGCGGGAAGTGCCACACGGAAGGGGCTCCGGTTCAACGGCAACGGGTAATCCACGCAGATCATATCGTCGAAAACTACTCTGAAAGTATTCACGGCGAAGGACTTCTCCGCAAAGGGCTTGTCGTCTCGGCAACGTGTGCCTCCTGCCACACCGCACACGCGATTCTTCCTCACACCGATCCCGCATCATCGATAGCGAGGCGCAATATCGCGGCCACCTGCACGCAATGTCATGCGGAAATTGAGATGGTGCACCGGAAGGTGATCAAGGGCGAGTTGTGGGAACGGGAAGCCCATGTCCTGCCTGCCTGCGTGGATTGCCACCAGCCACACAAGGTGCGCAAGGTGTTTTACGATCAGGGTATGGCCGATAAGGACTGCATGCGCTGTCACGCCAAGCCCGATCTTGTTGCATCCAGAGACCGGCGGTCAATGTATGTCGCGCAGGATCATCTGGGAAATTCGAAGCACGCACGGACGTCATGCAGCCAGTGCCATACGGGTGTGAATGCAGCCAAGGTGCGGCCGTGCGAGACCATCACACAGAAAGTTGATTGTGCATCATGCCACGCCGAGGTAGCGCAGCAGTATGCGGGCAGCATTCACGGTAAGCTGGTGGCGCGTCAGGATCCCAATGGCCCGACATGCAAAGAATGCCACGGAACACATGCGGTGCTTGGCAAACTCCAGCCCGAGTCGCCCAGCTTTCCCACAAATGTCCCGACACTGTGTGCCCGCTGTCATCGCGAAGGTGAGAAAGCCGCGGTTCGGTATACAGGGGATCAAACGAACATCGTGGAGCATTACGGCGAAAGTATTCATGGTAGGGGCCTGACACGAAGCGGGTTGACGGTGACCGCCATGTGCACCAACTGTCACACCGCACACGGCGTGCTCCCGCGGAAAGATCCCCAGTCCAGCATCAACCCGAAAAATGTCCCTGCAACATGCGGACGGTGTCACCACGGGATCGAAGACCAATTCCGTCACAGTGTGCATGCAAGTATCGACACCACCTCAGGGAAGAAGCTGCCGGTCTGTGATGATTGCCACAGCGCCCACACGATCCGCCGGGCTGACGAAGAGGGATTCAAGCTCACGATCATGAACCAGTGCGGCAGGTGCCATGAGGATATCGCCAAAACGTACTTTGATACGTACCATGGGAAGGTGTCACAGCTCGGGTACACCAAAACTGCAAAATGTTACGATTGCCATGGCGCGCATGATATCCTTCCGGTTACGGATACCCGCTCACATCTCAGCAGAGAAAATGTCGTCGCAACATGTCAGAAGTGCCATCCCGGCGCAAACCGGAGGTTCGCGGGATATCTCACCCATGCCACGCACCATGATCCCGACAAGTACCCGTTCCTGTTCTGGACTTTCTGGGGGATGACCGGGTTGTTAGTGGTGACATTTGTCGTCAGCGGCTTGCACACACTCCTCTGGTTGCCACGGGCGATCCAGATGCGAAGGGCGCGGACACGGCGGGAAAAAGCCGTCGAGGCGAAACCGAAGGCGGATGAAGTAGAAAAGGACAATGAACCACCAGCACAATAAACCCGACGAGCGTCAGTACCTGCGGTTCACGCGGCTGAACCGCCTACTCCACGCCACCATGATCGTCTGCTTCATCAGCCTGGCGTTGACGGGCATGACGCTCAAATTCTCCTATACAGGCTGGGCCGCGTTTCTGTCGAGACTCTTCGGCGGGTACGAAACGGCGGGCTACGTTCACCGTCTCGCCGCAGTCGTGATGGTAGGAATCTTCATCGTGCATCTTGTGGACCTCGTCCGTCGCAAGCGGCGAGGACATACGAGCTGGAAAAGTATGCTCACCGGGCCGGACACCATGATGCCCACCAGGCGGGATCTTACCGACGCCCGGGACTCGCTACGGTGGTTCCTGGGCATGGGGCCGCGTCCGAATTACGGGAGATGGACATACTGGGAGAAATTTGACTATTTTGCAGTGTTCTGGGGGATGGTTGTCATCGGATCCACCGGGTTTACGCTCTGGTTCCCGGAGTTCTTCACATTGGTGTTTCCGGGTTGGATGATTAATGTGGCGGCAATCATTCACAGTGATGAAGCCCTGCTTGCGACAGGGTTTATCTTCACCGTACATTTCTTCAATACCCATCTCCGTCCCGAAAAGTTTCCCATGGATATGGTGATTTTTACCGGACGAATGCCGGTTGAGGAGCTTGCGGAGGATAAGCCGGAGGAGTATGCAAAACAGGTTGCAGCTGGGACGCTGGAAAACAACCTCGTGGAACCGTATCAGCCTATCGTGATTCGTGCGATCCGGACATTTGCCTGGATAGCGCTGGGGATCGGATTCAGCATCGTGGTCTGGATCATTTATGCCATGGTATTCTCATATCGGTAACCGGATTGTTCTTGAGGGCTTAATGGCCGGCCCTCAGCCATGGCAAAAAGTGGCAAATTGTTTTTGTTTCCCGTACATTACAGTATCATTACACCTTAGAAGGAGGAGTTTATGAGAATCGCTCTGACGGTCGTCACAGTCGTCGTTGCTGTCGTGTTCCTTACCGGCACGGTCGCTGCTGAGAACAAGTTTGTGGGTACGAAGATGTGTGCGATGTGCCATAAGGCAAAGGACAAAGGCGAGGCCTCTGTCATCTGGCAGAAGAGCACTCACGCAAATGCCTTCAAGACGCTGGAAGGCGAACAGGCAAAGAAGATTGCGAAGGAGAAGGGTTTGTCGAAACCGCCGGCCGAATCTCCCGAATGCCTCAAATGCCATGTCACCGGTGGTGGAGTTGCAAAAAATGTCGACAAGTCATTCGATATGAAAGAAGGTGTGACGTGCGAAGCATGCCATGGCGCAGCGTCGGGATACAAGACCCTCCATGCAAAGGCAGAGAACAAGGCGAAGGCAGTCGCGGCAGGCCTTATCACGGGTGAAGCGTCCGCGAAGTTGTGTGTAACCTGCCACAACGAAGAGAGTCCGACATTCAAGGGATTCAAGTACGACGAGTACTGGTCCAAGATCGAGCACAAACTTCCCAAGAAATAGGAACATTTGTACGACGGCGGGGGATGAAGGAACTACCTCCGCCGTTTTTTGTCACTCACTCCGACGTCGTGTATGTCGAACCGAAAACTTCCTGACATCTTCTACAATCCGCTGAGCATCGGCGGCGCGGCGCTTGCCAGCGTTTCGCTGGTGACGATCGTTTTTCTCATTCTTGTTGAATGGTTGCAGCACGATTCTCCTCCCTACATCGGCATTATCTCGTACGTGATTCTTCCGCTCCCGCTGGTCATGGGACTCCTGCTGATTCCTGCCGGCGCGTGGCGCGAACGCTGGCGAATACGCAGAGGTCAGCCGGCCAGCCGGCTTGCATTTTCTGTGGACCTGGCGGTGCCGCGCCAGCAGGCTGCCCTGACGATCTTCAGCAGTGTATCCGTTATCATACTCCTACTTACGGCGTACGGGAGTTACCGGACGTTTGAATGGACAGAATCTGTGGAGTTCTGCGGTACCATCTGTCATGAAGCGATGGAACCCGAGCATACGGCCTACCAGCATTCGCCGCATGCACGCGTAAAATGTGTTGACTGTCATGTGGGCTCCGGGGCCGGGTGGTATGTCCGCTCGAAACTTTCCGGCGCCTATCAGGTGTACGCGGTGATCGCCAATGTATTCCCGAGACCGATTCCTACCCCGATCAAAGACCTCCGTCCGGCACAGGAAACCTGCGAGCAGTGCCATTGGCCCTCACACTTTTCTGCCGAGAAAAAATACGTCAATACGTACTTCAAGTCCGATGAGGCCAACACACGCTGGACGATTGCGTTGTTGATGAAGATCGGCGGCGGCAGTGAAGAACGCGGCCCGTCAGGCGGAATCCACTGGCACATGAACATTGACAACGAAGTGACCTATGCGGCGACAGATTCTCAACGTCAGGTGATTCCGCTGATCAGCATCAGGAACCGACGTACCGGTGTTGTTTCTGAGTTCATCGCACAGGATGCCATTGATGACATCGAGACACTGCGCACCCTCCCCAGGGCCACGATGGATTGTATTGATTGCCACAACAGACCTTCACACATCTACCGGCCCCCTGCCCGTATCATTGACCAAAGTCTTGCGCATGGCCGGATCAGCTCCGATCTTCCCCGGATACGGGAACAGGCGATGGAGCTGCTGAAGTTTGAGTACACGAGCACCCAGGCGGCCGTCGACAGCATTGACATGCTCCTGAAAGAATTTTATGCCAGGGAGTACCCGGCAATCACAGAATCACAACCCGCATTGATTGCCGCCGCAAGCAAGGAGCTTCAGGCTCAATTCCGTCTCAACTTCTTCCCGCGCATGAAGGTGCGGTGGAGCGCATATCCCGACAACATCGGACATATGACCGATCTTGGTTGTTTCCGATGCCATGATGGAAATCACCGCACTGCTGACGGACGTGTACTCTCAAAGGATTGCAACATCTGTCACACAATTTTGTATCAGGGAACGGCACCGAATCCACAGACACTGTCTGTTGCAGGTCTTCCCTTCGAACATCCCGAAGATATCGGCGACATCTGGAATGATATGAACTGCGTTGAGTGCCACTCCGGTCGGTGAGGGAACGCAGATCATGTACAGGCGGCAAGGAAAGGAATATGGAATGAACGGATCTCGTCTTCTCCCGCTCGCACTACTTCTGACGTGGAGTGCGGCGGCTCCAGCACAATATGTCTCGGGCCGCCTCTCGACGGCATTCTACGCGTGGGAACAATTTGATACGGTTGGCACATCCCAGCAATACCTCCGTGCCTACCAGACGGCGCAGTTAAGCATCGCCCACGGTGATGTATCACTGACAACATTTCTCCAGGGAACCACAAACCTGGCCGGCACGTTCGGCGCTTCGGGACGCGTTCGCTTCTACAATCTCTACCTGAGTTGGACGAACATCGGTAAGGTTGTCGACCTTCACCTGGGACGGCAGGGAATCTTTGCCGGGGCGGGGGTAGGCACCATCGACGGACTCTCCGCAAAAGCGCGGCTGTTTCAGAACAGAGTGACCCTGACCGGATACGGGGGTGCAACGGTTGGTCCTGAGTTTACCGGAGTGCGCGAAAACATCGGGGATAACTATTTTTACGGAGGCCAGGTGGTTACTTCCCTCCTTCCGGGTACGCGCATCGGGTTAAGCTACATGAATCGTCACGAAGAGCGGGACCCCTACTGGACCCTTCGCGCCCGGGACACCTCGTATGCGCCCGTGCCCTACTATGTGGCCAACGATTCTCCGGCGGAAGAACTCGGGAGCGCAGATGCCCGGTATGAGTACGGTGACCGTTTCTCCGTGTACGGGCGTTATGACTATGATTTCCTGAATGAGCGCACGTCACGGGCTCAGGGTGGTGCGCGGGTCCAGGTAACTCCAAAACTTTCCGTCAACGCCGATTATATTCACCGGGTGCCCCGTGTGTTCTACAATTCCATATTCTCGGCGTTTGTCACCAATGCCGTCAACGAATTTGAGGGCGGTCTCGAGTATGGTTTCACGCCGCTGCTTCGGCTGTTCGGACGGATGGCATGGGTTTCGTATACCGACGAAAAAAGTCACCGCTGGACGCTCGGACTGAACACAGGATATGCCACGGTGGTGTATGCGGGGAGCGACGGATATGCCGGCGAGTTGAGTTCGTTCAGTGTGCAGGGATCCTATCCGCTCTTCGGCCGCACGGTCGTTCCGACAGCAGGAATCTCGTATGCCTCGTACCGGCTCAGCAGGGAAAGTACGCGAGACAATGCCTTGAGTCTCCTGCTGGGCGCGATGGTCCGGCCCACGTCCACCTTCTCCTGTGACGTTCAGGGGCAATGGTTGACGAACAAGCTGATGCAGCGTGATCTTCGCGTTCAAGTGCGGTTGAGTTACTGGTTTGCGCAACGGCTCTCATCCAGCAAAGAGGAGGGGACACCATGATCCGCCGCTATTTTTTCTTCCTCGCGGTCGTTGTCGTGGCGTTGTTGACCGCCGTCGCGTACCGTCCGATGAGCCAGCAGGGGTGGCCTGAGCTCGACGACAGCAAGCAGCTGAAATTTTCGCATCAGACGCACATACAGGGTGTGGCGATTGAGTGTGTCTCCTGTCACGGCGCGACCACCAGCAAAAAGGCCTCGGATTCTCTCAGGCCAACACACGATAATTGCACCTCCTGTCATGAAGAACAACTGACGAATGAATGCGGGTATTGTCATGTAAATCCAGATGACATTCAGCCCCCGCCTTCCCCCGTCAGAGAAATTGTGTTCTCCCATGCGCAACATGTCACGATGTCCGATGTGGCGTGCACCACGTGCCACGCCGGCCTGGACGAAACTGACTATGCCAGAGCGAAGCACATGCCTGCCATGGCCACCTGCGCCACCTGTCACAATGAGCGGAAGGCAACCAACCAGTGTGAAGCATGCCACACCAATGTGACCAATCTGGTGCCTCCCGATCACCTTGCCGCGAATTTTAAGAGCCGTCACCGCGAGTTGACCAGGTTGGGCGAGCTGGATGCGTCGTGCTCAACGTGCCATTCGCAGAGTTTCTGCGCGGAATGCCACAGCGCCACAGAAGTGATGCAGTTCGGCAAGGGAGCAATGATGAGTGACCCGACTCCACGCACATTTCCGGGAGCCACAACCAGGACGTCGACGCTTCAGATGGTGCATGATTTGAACTACCGCTTTATCCATGGCATCGACGCAAAAGCAAAAGGGTCGGACTGTTACTCCTGCCATTCCGCACAGGATTTTTGTGCAACGTGTCATGAAACGGGTGACAATATCACCACCACCCGTGGTTTCAAACCGGCCTGGCATCTTGGGGCAGGTTTTACAACACTTGGCGTGGGAAGCGGAGGCGGCCGCCACGCGGATCTTGCACGCCGCGATCTCGAAAGCTGCATTGCATGCCACGACGCGCAGGGCGGTGATCCGACATGTATCACCTGCCATAGTGATCCCGACGGTATTCGCGGCACGGATCCCCGGACCCACGTGCCGGGCTATATGAAGACAGAGCGGGGTCCGTGGCATGCTCAACCCGGATCAACCTGCTATAACTGTCATACCGACATGAACGCGCGTCCGGACGGCACAAAGGGGAGAAACTTCTGTGGGTACTGCCATGGCTAAGAAGGACGATATGATGAAGAGACGAACCCTCCTTCACTGTGCTGCACCACTCCTGGTGGTCGGCGCGGTGCTGTTCCTCGGCGGTTGCGGGGAACTTAAGACTGATCTCCCGGCCCCCGGGCCGCAAAAAGGAGTGCACGATCTGGGTTGGAATGATCCTGCCTCCTCAGCGTTTCATGGGAACGTGCTGAAACAGACACAGTACAAAGCCGACGCGTGTATCGCGTGCCATGCCCGGGCGTTCACGGGCGGAACCAGCGGGAAATCCTGTTTCACCTGCCACACATCATACCCGCACAAAACGGGCTGGAGTGACACCGTTTCAACACAATTCCACGGTAGATTTCTCCGACTCGGAATGTCTGAACTCGCCGAGTGCGCAAAATGTCACGGTGCCGCATTTGACGGCGGAAGCAGTGGGACATCATGTTATTCGTGCCACGCATCCTACCCCCACAAAAGCGGGTGGACCGGCGTTCTCCCTGCATCATCACACGGTGGGTACCTGGCGCAGAAAGCCTGGCAACTTGGCGAGTGTACGGGATGCCACGGAGATGACTTCAGCGGTGGGACCAGTGGAAAATCCTGCTTCACCTGTCACGCCTCCTATCCTCACACCACGTTTACAACAGCGGGTGGTCACCCAGCCTATCTGGTTGACAAGGGATATCCCCTGGAACAGTGCAGGGTTTGCCATGGCGCAACCTATGATGGCGGCACGGTCGTGTCCGTATCCTGCATGTCCGCAGGATGCCATGTTGATGCAGGTGGACAGAAAAAATCACCGGAAGCCTGCAACACCTGTCACGGCGGATTCCGTGCTCTCGCGTTGAACATACCATCCTGGGCCCCCCCAAAAGGTGTTCTGGGCGATTCTTCCATAACGTCCCGCTCTGTCGGGGCGCATCAGAAACACCTTGTCTCCGGCGCACTCGGTAAGGATGTAAAATGTGCAGAATGTCACACGGTTCCGGTACAAGTGGTGGCTTCGGAGCACTTCGATACGCGACTGCCTGCGGAGGTCATGTTTAATGACACGCTTGCCAGATTGAAGACTGCAGCCGGAACATTTACTCCTGCGCCATCGTATAGCGCGATCACATTACGCTGCAGCGGCACGTATTGTCACGGCAACTGGAAAGCAAGCAGGGCGACATCAGCGTTTGCGTTTGCCTACACGGATTCGTTCATGGTGGGTTCGAACTATGCGCCGACATGGACGGGTGGAACAGCTGAAGCTGCGTGTGGGAGCTGTCATGGGCTGCCTCCCACAGGCCACATGCCGGCCACACTGGCCACGTGTGTGAACTGTCACCAGGGTGTTGTTAATGGGTCCGGCAGCATTATTGACAATTTGAAGCATATCAACGGGAAGATTAACGCGTTTGCCTCAGAGCGCCCGTTCTGAGTGAACGGAAAGGGGACGGCAACGTCCCCTTTTCGTTTTTTCACTCCTGCAAACCTATTCTTACAGATTGGAAAGGCCCAGCGGGATCGCCGGTGCAGCCCGCCCAAACCCCCCTCTATTCATCCTATTCGCGTATTTTCCCCCTTCCACCTATGGCACGCATGTTGAACCATAAAAAGTGATCAAGCACTTCTGGAGTTGGAATGACTGTTCTTGGACAATGGGTACTCGTACTCGCTGGCGCGCTGTCCCTCTTTTCTGCCGTGAGTTATCTTCGTGCTGCCGCTCATGGCAAACGTCCGCTGGAGACACCCCGCATGCTTATGGTCATCAGCACTGCACTGGTGGTGATTGCCTCGGCACTGCTTTATGCACTTCTCCTCTCACATGATTTTTCAAACGGGTATGTTTTTGGCTACAGCGATCGGGCGCTGCCGCTGCACTACCTTCTGTCCACGTTTTACGCCGGACAGGAGGGGAGCTTTCTGTTCTGGGTGCTCTGCTCTTCTCTGGTGGCAGTAGGCCTTTCCGGATACTCGCGAAAGCGCGATGCAGAGGCAGAGGTTATGGCCGTGTTCCTTTTTGTGCAGACGGTCCTGATTGCCCTCACCCTTGCCAAGTCGCCGTTCCGCCTTGTGTGGGATATGTACCCGGGGATCCCCCTGGGTCAACTTCCGCCCGATGGACGCGGCCTTAATCCACTCCTGCAAAACTTCTGGATGGTTATTCATCCGCCGGTGTTGTTTGTCGGCTTTGCCCTCATGGCCGTGCCGTTCAGCCAGGCGATCGCCTCGCTGTGGAAAAAGAAATTTAACCTGCTCGCGGAGCAGGCAATCGGCTGGACTCTTTTCGCGGTGTGTGTGCTTGGTCTCGGCATCATGCTGGGTGCCTACTGGGCATATGGTGTCCTGGGGTGGGGTGGATACTGGGGATGGGATCCTGTGGAAAATTCCTCGCTGGTCCCGTGGCTGACAGGCATTGCCATGGTACACACCCTGATTGCCCAGCGAAGGACGGGGAAATATATCCGGACGAACTTCGTGTTGGCTGTTGTCTCGTTCTTTCTCGTCATCTACAGCACATTTCTTACGCGCAGTGGTATCCTCGGTGATGCATCCGTTCATGCGTTCACAGATTCAGGCGCCGAAGTATACTGGCTCCTGGTCGGTCTTATGAGTGCCATTCTGATCTCCGGCGGTGCACTCCTTGTGAACCGGCGGAGTTATCTCAAACCGGCGGTCGGAACGGGCGGTTGGCTTACCCGAGAAACCATGCTGGCCGGCGGGGCGATTGCGCTTCTGATGAGTGCTGCCGTTGTGCTCTTTGGAACAAGTCTTCCGATCTTTTCCACAATCCGGGTCGAACCATCGTTTTACGATACCACCAATCTCCCCCTTGCGGTCCTGATGGCGATGCTCATCGGCGTGAGTCTGTATACGCAATGGGAGGACCATGACTTCCGCTTCACCGCACAACGGTCATGGAAGATGCTCCTCGCAGCGATCCTTGTTACGGCAGTCTTTTTTATAGCCGGCATGAACGATATATCGACGGTTGCGCTCGTCTTTACCGCGTTCTTTGCACTGTTCGTGAATGTGGATATCGGCATCCGCATTGCGAGGGGCGATCCGTGGTTTCTCGGCGGCAAGATTGCCCATATCGGCCTGGCCGTGTTTTTTCTCGGTGTGGTTGCCACCGGCAAATACAGCACCAAAGAGCACGTCTCATTACCAAGGGGTACCCCGGTTCAGGCCCTGAACCATACGCTGACCTATGAGGGGTTTACCGTTACGGAGGATCAGAAGTATGTCTTTAGCGTCCGCGCTCAAAAAGGCGCCGAGTCGTTTGTCCTTTCGCCGGTGATGTTCGAAGCGGGGGAACAGGGTATCATGCGCAATCCTGATATCGTGGAGGCCATCACGAGTGACTTCTACATGGCTCCCCAGTCTCTGGAGCCCCCGCAGGACGGCAGCCCTCTTGAGCAGGCCTCACTGGAGAAGGGGAAGTCAGCGGTCATCGACGGCGTGACTGTCACGTTTGTGGATTTCGCCTCGGGTGATCACGGGGATTCGAAAATGATGGGAGGGGAGGGAACGGTGAGCGTTGCGGCGGTTCTTGAGCTCCAGAAGGGGCCCGAGCGTGAAACGCTGAAGCCGACCCTGTCGTTTTCGGAGCAAGGGCCGGTCCATCCCGAAGTTGTTTCAAAGCTGCTGGCCGGTGGGGTCCAGCTGCTCACCATGAATGTCAGCATGGGCGGCGCCCCGTCCGTCATACAGATCGGCCTGCAGCACAGTGGCGGAGAGAGTTCCCGGCCTGATGTCCTGGTCGTTGAGGCAAGTGTAAAACCCTTTGTAAGCCTTCTCTGGGCAGGTACCGTGTTAATGATGATTGGCTTCGGATTGGCCATAGTGAAACGTTGGAAGGAATAACAATGCAAACGCAAATAACACAACGCCTGCCAAACAATGTCGCGGGTAGATATTTCACCACCGAAGAGTGTGATGGATGCGCCTACTGTGCCTCTATCGCGCCGGAAAACTTTGATTTTGAAAAGGCCAGCAACACATACTTTGTCAGCTGCCAGCCGCGGAACGCGGAAGAAGAAGAGTATATGCAGGAGGCGGCGGATGACTGTCCGGTGGATGCTATTCGTATAGAAGAAACCGTTGCCGTGAAGTTTGATTGATCAGCGGTCCCGACATCCTTCACGGTCTAGCCACGCCACAGAGTGCACAAACGATAGGATGGTTTCCATGGAATCAAAACCGGACAAGGAAACAAAAACAGACAAGCAGCACCATTCGGTGGAAGCACAACTGATTTACGGACAGATGGATGACCCTCTCTGGGATTACAGCCACCATCTCCTGCCGCCGATGTCTTCGTCCGCAACATTCCGGCTGGATAGCGCGCAACGCGGTGCCCAGGGATTCACCGAATTCGCCCACCGCACTGACGAAGTGCAGGTGAAGAGCAAAGCCCCGATCTATATCTACGATCGCCTGGGCGAACCGAACAAGGACATGCTCGAGGCGAATCTGGCGTGCGCTGAAGGCGGTGACATCGCCGTCACATTTGGAAGCGGTATGGCGGCGATCTCCGGGATCCTCGGCATCCTCACGGGTTCAGGCAGCGAAGTGATCGCCCACAAGGTGCTGTACGGGTGTTCGTACTCGCTGCTGACAAACTGGTATCCCCGTTTGAAGATCAATGTCAAGTTTGTGGATTTCAGCAATCCGCCTGAAGTGGCCGCAGCCATCACACGGAATACCCGCGTGCTGTATATGGAATCTCCGGTGAACCCCACGATGCGTCTGGTGGATCTCCGTGCAATCACCCAGATTGCGGAAGAGGCAAACAAGAACCGGGCTGCTGATGAGCGGTTGCATACCGTTGTGGATAACACGTTTGCCTCGCCATTCTGCCAGAGGCCGATCTCCCTCGGGATTGATTTTGTAGTACATTCTCTGACAAAAGCGATCGGGGGCTTTGGCACTGATGTCGGAGGCGTCGTCATTGGGCCCCGCTGGAGCCATGACAGACTGATGCTGTACCGGAAGGACTTTGGCGGAATTTTGTCGGCGAAAAGCGCCTGGCCTGTGCTTGTAGTCGGGCTCCCTTCCCTCGCAGTCCGGATGCGGCAGATGCAGGCGACCGCTCAACGGGTTGCGGAGTTTCTTGAACAACGTTCCGAATTCGAGAGGGTTCTGTATCCAGGCCTGCAGTCTTTTCCCCAGGCGGATTTAGCCAGGCGGCAGATGGTCGATTTTGACGGACTCTTCGCGCCGGGCTCGATGATCTACTTTGTCATGAAGGGAAAAACCGCCCGTGATGCACTCAAGCGGGCCGAACGGTTTATCGACCACGTTGCACAAGAAGCGTATTGTATCACACTCGCCGTGAGCCTCGGAAATATCAGAACACTCATAGAACACCCCGGCTCCATGACACACTCCGCCATTCCGGCGGAAGAACAGGTCGGGAAGGGCCTTGAACCCGGGGGTGTCCGGCTCGCGGTGGGGCTGGAGAAGCCGGAAGATATCATCAAGGATCTGGCGTTTTCTCTTGACGCAACAACGTGATTGCTCGCATGGCGCGCAGCACTACTGAATAACGAACGCGAGGAGCAGAGCCGATGGCTAAAGGTGCGGTGACATTCGATATCGAAACCTGCAAAGGATGTGAACTCTGTATCGACGCATGTCCGCAGGGAAGTCTTCAGATCTCTCCCAGGATTAATACCCAGGGGTATCATTACGCCGTCCTGATAGAAGACAATTGCACCGGTTGTACGAATTGTGCACTTGTGTGCCCCGATGCCGTGATTACCGTGTACCGTGAAACCAAGAAGGCAAAAGTTCCTGTTGCACGGATTTCACAGGTGACGGAAAATATTACCGTGACACTGACCGACGAAAGGAAATAGTCGTGGGTGACATTCGACTCATGAAAGGAAATGAGGCGCTTGCAGAAGCCGCCATCCGCGCCGGCTGCCAGGCCTATTTTGGTTATCCCATCACGCCACAATCAGAGGTGCTGGAGTACCTCGCCGATGAAGGGCGTAAGCGCGGTATGATTGTCCTGCAGGCGGAAAGCGAAGTGGCGTCTATCAACATGGTCTATGGCGCCGCCGGTGCAGGAGCACGAGTCATGACATCATCATCCAGTCCGGGCATGAGCCTGATGATGGAGGGGGTGTCGTATATCGCCTGCGCTGAATTGCCGTGTCTGCTCGTGAATGTGAACAGAGGGGGACCGGGTCTCGGAACCATCCAGCCTTCTCAGAGCGACTACTTCCAGGCAGTGAAGGGAGGCGGCCATGGTGATTACCGGTTGATCGTGCTTGCCCCCTCCAGCGTGCATGAAATGGCGGATTTTGTGTATGAGGCGTTTGATCTGGCGGACACCTACCGGAATCCGGTAATGATTCTTACCGACGGCGCACTCGGACAGATGATGGAAAAGGTAGAGTTCCGGGAGTATGATCCTGCGCAACATAAGAACCCCAAGCCATGGGCGACCACCGGAAAACCTTCTACCCGTCCGCCGAATGTGATTACGTCTCTTCATATGCAAGCCGAAAAGATGGAAGAAGTGAACCGGAAACTTCAGAAGAAATACGCGACGATTCAGGAACGTGAAGTGAGATATGAACTCCTGGAAGCGGAGGATGCAGAGTACCTCGTCGTTGCGTACGGGCTGGCGGCCCGGATCGCACACCGCGGCGTGGAAATTGCCCGGGCGAAGGGTCACAAGGTCGGACTGCTCCGTCCGATTACGCTGTTTCCCTATCCGAGTACGGTGCTGCAGTCTCTTGCAGCACGTCTACAGGGAATCCTGGTTGTCGAAATGAACGCCGGCCAGATGGTGGAGGATGTCCGCCTGGCCGTCGAAGGACGTACGCCGGTCAGTTTCTACGGGCGGATGGGAGGCGTTATCCCGTCTCCTAACGAAGTCGCCGATGCTCTGGACCGGATGATCACCAAAACCGTCACACATCCCGTGGAGGCGAACTGACATGGCACAGGAGATTCTGCAGGAGATGATAACACCTGATCTCGAGGGGATGGAGTGTGTGTACGAACGTCCGGAAACGCTGCTGGATACGCGGTTCCACTATTGCCCCGGTTGCGGGCACAGTGTTGTCCATCGTGTCCTGATGGAGGTGATCCAGGAGCTCGGGATTACAGACAAGACCGTGGGTATCGCACCGGTGGGATGTTCGGTTCTGGCATATCATTACATGGGTATTGACATGCAGGAAGCCGCGCACGGACGGGCGAGTGCTGTGGCGACCGCCGTCAAGCGGATTCTCCCGGACCGGTTTGTATTTTCCTATCAGGGTGACGGCGACCTCGCCGCCATCGGCACAGCCGAGACCATTCATACGTGTAACCGAGGCGAAAACATCTTGATGATCTTTATCAACAATGGGATTTATGGGATGACCGGCGGTCAGATGGCACCCACGACGCTGCTCGGGATGAAGACATCCACATCGCCGGCAGGGCGGACCGTGGAAACGGCCGGTCACCCGCTGAAGATTACCGAGCTGGTAGCACAGCTCCCCGGCGTTGCCTATGTCACGCGTCAGTCGGTTCACGCACCCAATGCCGTGCGTCAGCTGAAAAAATCTCTGACCAAGGCATTTCAATATCAGAAAGAATCACGAGGGACCTGTTTCATCGAGGTCGTATCCAATTGCCCGTCGGGATGGAAAATGACGCCCGCCGAGTCCAATACGTGGCTCGTGGAAAACATGTTTCCAGTCTATCCGCCCGGTGATCTCCGGACACCACAATAAGGACGATTATCAAGCTGACCGAGAACAAAGGATCTGTTATGACTCATGAAATGCTCATTGCGGGTTTTGGCGGCCAGGGTGTGTTGTCGATGGGAATGACTCTCGCCTATGCCGGCATGATCGAAGGGAAGGAAATCACCTGGATGCCTTCCTACGGTCCCGAAATGCGCGGCGGTACGGCGAATTGTATTGTCATTGTGTCGGATCAACGGATTAATTCGCCGATCGTCACAACGTTCGATACCGTCATCGCACTGAACCAGCCGTCCCTTGACAAGTTTGAACAGGCTGTAAAACCCGGTGGACTGCTTCTGTACGATTCCACAAGTACGATCACGCCGCCAACACGGACGGATATTCAGTTGCTCGGCATTCCGGCGGGCGACGAAGCGGTGAAACTCAAAAACACGAAGGTGTTGAACATGATCGTGCTCGGGGCCTTCCTCGACCGGTCGCATGTCCTGGATATGTCGGCAATTCTCAAAGCCCTGAGCAAAGTTCTTCCGGAACGGTATCACCATCTCCTTCCGGTCAATGAGCAGGCGCTCCGGCGTGGCGTGGAGCTCTCAGGTCAACCCGTGTCAGCGTAAGCGGCCGGGGGTAGTGGAAAAGACAACGTACTCACGAAGTGGATTCGTCCGGAGGAGAGGATTCTATGGCCCCACCATGCGTACATTCCTGCAAAGGGTTGTGTAACGCGTTAAAAGCCGCTGAACACCGTGAAAAAGAGAATCTTGCTGAATACCGGCGTTTTGCTGCGGAGTGTGACTACCCTGAGGTGAAGCAGATCCTGGATTCACTCGTTGCCGAGCGTGAGCAAACGCTGGTCATGCTCAAAGAAAAACGGGAGATCCTTGCCCAGAAGTTCGAAGTCATTGATCGTATCAACGACAGTTTCGCGTGACCCATGGCACACCCACCGCACGATAAACTGAATTGGACCGATTTGTCGATCCAGGATATTCTCGAGCTCGCTATCGAGGACGAAATTGAGGCACGCGATTACTATACGACTGCGGCCGACCACGCAGGAGACAGCAACACCCGGCGCATGTTGCTCGAGCTTGCCGGGATGGAGCAGGGACATGCCGATGTGCTTCGCAAGGAGCTGGAAGACCTCCGGCTGCAGCGGGATCTGGAAACGGGAATGGCTGACTGAGCCGTACCGGTATCATCGGCACGAACGTCCCCATAGTCACCCTCAAGCATAATCACGAAACGGAGCCCCGATCGATCTATGAGCAAATACACTATTGCATGGCTGCCTGGTGATGGGATTGGTAATGATGTGATGGAGGCTACCCGGCTTGTTCTGGACCGTATTCATCTGGACGCCGAATATATTCACGGGGATATCGGGTGGGAATTCTGGTGTAAAGAGGGAGAGGCGTTCCCGCAGCGCACGACCGAGCTCCTTGGCCGGGTACACGCCGCCATGTTCGGCGCCATTACCTCCAAGCCGGTAAAAGCCGCGGAAGCGGAACTCGTGCCCGAACTCAGGGGAAAAGGCCTCATCTATCGCTCTCCCATCGTCCGGATGCGGCAGATGTTTGATCTGTATACCTGCCTTCGTCCGTGTAAGGCCTATGCCGGAAACCCCTTGAACCTGAAAGACGGAATCGATCTGGTTGTCTTCCGTGAAAACACCGAGGACCTCTATGCCGGAGTTGAATTCCATCCCGTTCCCAAAGAACTCGCAGGTGTGCTGGAGAAGCTCTCGAAGCCGTTTCATGTGTTCAAAGATATCCCCTCCGACCAGTATGCTATTTCCTGCAAAGTGAATACCCAGAAGGGATCTGAACGGATTGTGAGGGCGGCGTTCGAGTTTGCAAAGAAACACAAGCGCCGCAAAGTGACCGTCGTGCATAAGGCGAACGTTGTCCGGGCGACCGATGGGCTCTTTCTGGAAGAAGCGAGGAAGGTCGCCCGTGCGTATCCCGACATTCAGTTTGACGAAGCCAACGTGGATGCCATTTGTATGTGGTTGCTTAAAAACCCGTTCAATTATGAAGTACTCGTCGCACCAAACCTCTATGGCGATATCATCTCCGATCTGGCCGCCCAGATGGTCGGCGGGCTTGGTTTCGGTTGCTCGGGGAATATCGGCCAGAAACTTGCCGTGTTTGAACCTTCGCACGGTTCCGCCCCCAAGTATGCAGGCCAGTATAAAGTGAACCCGATCGCCACCATCCTCGCGGCAAAAATGATGCTGGACTGGCTGGGGGAGACCGAAAAGGGGATTCAACTCGAGCGCGCAACGGCAGCCGTCATCAAGGAAGGCCGCGTCCGTACATACGACATGGGCGGGTCCAGCTCCACAATGGAGATGGCAGAAGCCATTAACGCACACCTATGAGTCCAACAGGGCTCATACTGCACGAGGTCGGACTCCGGGATGGACTTCAAATGGAACACACACCCGTTCCGACCGAAAAAAAGATTCAGTGGGTCAGAGAGCTCGCAGCAACCGGACTGGATGTCCTCCAGGTAGGCTCCTTCGTCCATCCGACGAAGGTTCCGCAGATGGCTGACACGGATGAGCTTTTCCGGCAGCTGATGGTGCCCGGCATGATGCCCCCGAGTGTGGTTCTTTCCGGCCTCGTGCTGAACGAGAAGGGACTCGAACGCGGACTGACCTGCGGCGTCCCCATGTTCTGCATGGGGGTATCGGCAAGTGAGACACACAGTAAGAAAAACACCGGCATGTCGGTATCGGAAGCGACGGACCGGATACTTGCGATGGGAAAACTGGCGTTGCAGGAAAACCGCTCAGTACAGGTTTCCGTGCAATCGGCGTTCGGTTGCGGGTACGAAGGCCACGTTACCCCGGAGCGCGTCGTGTCTATCGTGAGCCGCTACATCGAAAACGGGTTCGTGCATATCAGTCTTGCCGATACCGCCGGCCATGCAACACCGGATCTGGTGGAGACACTTTTTACAACCATCAGCAAACTCGACGGCGCTGCTGAATTTGCCTGCCACTTCCACAATACATACGGCATGGCCATCGCCAATTGTCTTGCCGCCAGACGTGCGGGGGTACGCTCGTTCGAGTCGTCCGTCGCCGGCCTCGGCGGCTGTCCGTTCACAAAGGTTGCCGGTGGAAACGTGTGCACGGAAGATTTTGTGCACATGCTGCACCGCATGGGAATGCGTACTGATGTGCGGCTTGAGGGATTGATTGCGGTCGCACAGGATGTGGCATCTTTTTTCAATCGGGAAATGCCCGGGATGGTTTACAAGACGGGACCAATAAGGTCGTAACGATGACCGCACACCGCTCACTCCTTGCCGGTATCCGCGTTCTGGACCTCACGAACGTTCTCTCCGGGCCATTTGCCACCTTGCATCTTGCACTGCTCGGCGCGGAAGTGATCAAGATCGAGAATCCAAAAGACGGAGACCTGGCGCGCAAACTCGGTTGTGTTCCAAAGTATAACCAGATGCTCATGGGCACCAGCTTTCTTGCCCAGAACGCCAACAAGAAGTCTCTGACGCTCAATCTCAAATCCGCTGAAGGAAAAGAGATTTTCGAGAAATTGGTGGCGACAGCGGACGTTGTTGTGGAGAATTTCCGCCCCGATGTTATGGGCCGGCTGGGATTGTCGTACGATGTGCTTCGTGGTATCAATCCCCGGCTGATCTATTGCGGGATTTCAGGCTTCGGACAGCATGGCCCGGACGCGCTAAAACCTGCATATGACCAGATCATCCAGGGCTTAAGCGGTGAGATGGCCATCAACGGTGACGAGCGGCTGAGCCCCCTGCGCGCGGGCTTCCCGGTCTGTGATACCGTAGGCGGATTGAATGCCGCATTTGCCATCATGGCTGCTCTTTTCTGGCGCGAGCGCACGGGCGAGGGCCAATCGGTTGATGTGGCACTTCTGGACTCCATCATGCCGCTGATGGGGTGGGTCGTGGCAAATCTTATGATCGGCGGTCAACAACCGGTTCTTATGGGGAATGACAACTTTACGGCTGCACCATCGGGTGTGTTCGCGACTCAGGATGGATTCATCAACATCGCAGCGAACAAGCAGGAGCAGTGGGAAGCGGTAGCGGATGTGCTCGGCCTCCCCGGGCTGAAAACAGATCCCCGGTTTCAGGAACGTGATACTCGCAAAAAGAACCGCAAGGCCCTGACACCATTGCTCGAGGAAAAACTGAAGGACCACAACACCGCATTTTGGGTGGAAGTTCTTAATGCGCACGATGTTCCTTCCGGCGCCATATTAACTCTTGAACAATCAATGCATCAGCCTCAGGTCGAACACCGCAAGACATTTGGAACGGTCGACGTGGAAGGTATCGGCACAATTCCGCTGTTCAACCTGACTGCCAAATTCGAAAAGACGCCCGGGATGGTTGTAACCCCGCCTCCAAAACTTGGAGAGCACAACGGAGAGATCCTGAAGTCTCTTGGTTATGAGGAAGCGCAGATTGCCGGTCTCAAAGGCCGTAACGTCATTTAGGAGAGAACCTGGAAACATCACCACGAGGTCGTGTATGGGAATGACAATTGTTGAAAAGATCCTTGCGCGCGCCAGTGCACAAAAAGCGGTCAGGGCCGGTGACGTCCTGGAACCGCGTGTTGATCTTGCAATGTCGCATGAGAATGCCGCACTTGTCATCAATCAGTTTCTTGAGATCTACAAAGGCACAGGGCTTGAACCGACGGTCTGGGATCCCTCACGTGTGGCCATCATCTTTGACCACAGGGTGCCTGCAGAATCGGCGAAAACGGCAACCAACCAGAAGAAGGTGCGCGAATTTGTTGCACGCCACATGATCAAGAAGTTTCATGACATCCGGGGCGACAGGGGTGGGATCTGCCACCAGATCCTCCCCGAAAGCGGATACGTGCGTCCGGGCTCCGTGGTGGTCGGCACCGATTCCCACACCACGAGTCATGGTGCGCTCGGAGCGTTTGCTTTTGGCATCGGAGCGACGGAGATGGCCAGCGTATGGACTCTGGGGTATGCAGTGAACGTTGAGGTCCCGGCAACCATAAAGGTGGAAGTGACGGGTGACTTTCCCCGTATGGTCAGTCCGAAAGACCTGATTCTTCATGTGATCGGCACACTGTCGGCCCAGGGAGCGAACTTCCGCGTCATCGAGTTTCATGGCCCGACAATCAGTCGCATGTCCACGTCCGGCCGTCTGGTGATCTGTAATATGTCCGTCGAAGCAGGCGCGACCTCCGGTATCGTTCCGGCTGACGCGGAAACAGAGTCCTATCTCCGCGAAGAGGCGGGAGTTCAGGACCCGATAATTCCGGTGCTGCCCGATCCGGATGCGGTGTATGAAAAGACAGTTACGTTCGATGTTTCAAAACTCACACCGCAGGTCGCGTGTCCTCATACGGTTGATAATGTGAAGTCCGTTGAGCTGGTCTCCGGGACGCGCATCCATCAGGTGGTCATCGGTTCCTGCACCAACGGGCGGCTGGACGACATTGCCGCCGCCGCCGCGATCGTCCGGGGGAAAAGTGTCGCGTCCACGACGAGAATGCTGGTCTTTCCGGCCTCGGGCAGGATATATCAACGGGCCCTGGAGCACGGGTATGTGGCCGATCTCATCGGCGCCGGTGCCGTCGTGATGAATCCGGGATGCGGCCCGTGTCTCGGCATTCATGAAGGTGCGTTAGGCGATGGTGAAGTGGCCCTGTCCACAACCAACAGAAACTTCAAGGGACGGATGGGAAATCCGACCGCGGAAGTGTATCTCTGTTCTCCGGCCGTTGCGGCTGCATCGGCGATCGCCGGCGAAATAACCGATCCAAGGAAGGGGGCGTAAAGGCCATGGCGAAAGTGGTGTACTCCATCGGTGACGATATTTCGACAGATGTTATCTATCCCGGCCGTTACATGGCAACCGTACTGCCAACGGAAACCCCTCAGTTTGCGTTTGCCGATGATGCCGCATTCAACGACCAGCTCAGGAACAAACAGATTCCTCCGGGAAGTATCATTGCCGCCGGCGGGAACTTTGGATGTGGCTCTTCCCGCGAGCAGGCGGTATCCACCCTGAAGGGATATGACCTTGTGATCGTGGCACGCAGCATTGCGCGTATTTTTATGCAGAACGCGGTCAACCTGGGACTACGGCTGGTTGTTGCACCCGGCTGGGAAGCGTCCGCGGGTGACGACATCGAATTGGCGGAGGAGCATGTGGTCAACCGGACAACAGGCCAGCGGTATACAATCGAGCGTCTTCCCCGCGCACGGCAGGCGATCGTCGATGCAGGCGGTCTGATTTCGTATACACGCAAGCGACTCGTTGAAGGATCCACTCTCACTCCCCCGACACGAGGCTGACGAGGATATCATGGAAGCTGCTGAACACCCTACTGTCCGAACAAAATCTTTCACGTACAAGACCGGCACGACGTGGACGGATGGACGTGCCGGGACGCTGGCGTCGGAAGGCAAGCCCACCCTCCGCATATCAAGTCCGCCGGAATTCAAGGGCGAACGGGGCGTATGGACGCCGGAGGATCTGTTTGTCGGCGCTGTGGAAGTATGCCATATGACGACGTTTCTCGCATTCGCCGGGCAGCGAAAGATCAACGTCCTCTCGTACAAGAGCCATGCCAATGGTGTGCTGGAGTTCATTGACGGAGACTATCGATTCACCCGCATCGTGATATTTCCGACGATCACGGTCGGGAACGCGGTGGTGGAGACAGAGGTCCATACCCTCCTGCGTGAGGCCGAAAAACACTGCCTGGTCGCGAATTCGATTGCGTCGATCGTTGAAGTGAATCCGACAATTGTCGTTCAGCCCGGATGACTTCGGCGGGCGAATCCGTGATTTGATTTTACCCCGCCAATATGGTATACTGTATGCGTGAGCAATAAGTTTATGGGACGACCGTTCTTGAATATCGATGTTGACCTTCTAAAGAAGTACGACAGGCCGGGACCACGATACACCAGTTATCCGACCGCCCCCATCTTCCAGCCCACGTTCACCGCCGCAAATTTTCGGGATGAAATCCTTGCCACAAACCCTCCCGGGGCGAGTGACGACATTTCGCTGTATGTCCATATCCCTTTCTGCGACACCCTCTGTTTTTTCTGTGGATGTACGATGTTGGTGACACGGGACCGGAACCGGATCGATGAGTATGTACGGTACCTGAAGGTAGAAATTACGCGTGTGGCCGAGCTTGTTGCTCCCGGCCGGCGCGTAACACAACTGCACTGGGGGGGTGGTACGCCAACCCATCTTTCACCGGATCAGATTCTGGATATCGCCGGAGCACTCCGTTCGGCATTTGTTTTTGCGCCGGATGCAGAATGTAGTGTCGAAATTGACCCGCGGGAGCTTGACCGCCGCCATCTGGAGGCGCTTGCAGAAGCAGGCTTCAACCGCATGAGCATGGGGGTGCAGGATTTTGAACTGCAAGTGCAGGCCGCAGTCAACCGGATCCAACCGGAGTGGATCTCGCGCCAGGTCTATGGGTGGGCGAGAGAACTCGGTTTCTCGAGTATCAATATCGATTTAATGTACGGCCTGCCGCATCAAACGGTGGATTCATTCGAGCGCACCATTCGGGGAATCATCACCTATAACCCCGACAGAATTGCGGTCTTCAACTATGCGCACGTCCCGTGGCTGAAACCACACCAGAAGTTGATCCAGCAGGATATGCTGCCATCTCCCGAATCCAAACTTGACATACTGAAGATGACGATCGAGCTCCTCACAGAGGGCGGTTATGAGTACATCGGAATGGATCACTTTGCCAAACCTGAAGATGAACTTGCCAGGGCGCGGGAAAGCCGCACGCTGTACCGCAACTTCCAGGGATACTCGACCAAAGCCGGCGCGGACCTCTACGGTTTTGGCATGTCATCCATCAGCCACTTCCAGAACGTCTACGCACAGAACACCAAAATCCTCCCTGACTACTACAAAGCTCTCGATGCAGGGACGCTGGCAACAATTCTCGGATACCGGATGACCCCGGATGATCATCTGCGCAAGCATGTCATCATGCGCCTGATGTGCGATCTGGAGCTGGACATGGGATCGGTCGAACGGCAGTTCGGAATCCGGTTTGCGGAGTATTTTGCCACGGCACTCAAAGCCCTGGTTCCACTGGAACAGGATGGATTGGTCGAGTGTACATCTGACCGGATAGTGATTGTCGGTCCGGGTCGATTACTTCTGCGCAATATTGCGATGTGTTTTGACGCATATCTCGAACGCCTCAGCAAAGAAAAACCCATCTTCTCCCGCACCGTTTGAATACTGCTTCGTTTGCGCGGGGGATCGTGCGCGCAAACCGGATAGAAGGAGAGAGCTTGCTTATTCTCTTTCGAAGTGCGATATTAAAACCAAAGACCCACCGTATGCTTGCCATCTCCCTCTTGCCCCGGCTGCTCATTTTCACCCTTCTGATTCCCGTCTTTGCCTATGCCCAGATGCCCCAACTGTACGACAGCTGGCGGTGGGCCCGGTTTGGGAAGGAAGCCGGCCTGTCTTCCGAGAAGATCCTGCAGCTTCATGAATCCCAGAATGGTGAAGTATGGGTGTACACGGCGGGCGGCATTAACCGGTTTGATGGATTTCAGTGGATTCCGGTGAAAGTGCCGAACATACCGGTGGAGGGAGTCCATGACCTTCGCATCTCCCCCGACACAGCCGGCATTCTCTTGAGTTATGATTACATGATCTATGCTGTGAGGCGAGACACCGTTGTGGCTATTCCGGTTTCTGACTCCCGGGGTCCTCTTGCCACGTATGCGACGTGGCGGGAACCGGGTGGATCGCTGGTCGTTCGGGGAGATACGGCACTGTACCGCATTACCGGCACGAATGTCTCTACCCTTCCCTCTCCGTTTGCTCCTTCTCAGATCCGAAACGTGTACCCACCCGTGCCGGCAAACTTCATTTTTCCTTCAGATCTGGGGCTCTGGTTCAAAGCCGGACCGGCTCTATTCCGGTACGAGTCGGGAAACTGGGAAAACATGTATCACTCTCCCGGTGGCTTCCTGCGCCTTCACCATCTTGTGGAAAACAAGGCCGGATCGGGGATGGTCATACTCGAACCCGTTACCGGAGACGTACGCATCTTCGAATGGTCCCGTTCCGGACCGCTTCAAGAACTTCGCGGCGAAAGCGGTGACCTCGTGCAATCACTCACGGTCGATCCCGACGGGCGTTTTCTCCTGCTTTATACTTCCGGGGAACTCCGGTTTCGCCATAACGGACACTGGTCATGGCTTCCCCCTCTGCCGCCCCCGGTTGCACAGGCACGGTTTCTCAAGTTCGGATCCAGAGGCGATCTCTGGGTGGGAGGTGATGACGGTCTCTTTTACTGCCGTATCTCCCGGGACCGCTGGCTGAACTGGAAAGAACCACTCCCTTCCCTCGCGAATATGATCAACGAAATTGTCCTGGCCCGGGATGGCACCTTCTGGATTGGCACACGCGATGGAATAGAGATACGCAAGCCCGACGGTCAAACACAACGAATCAGGGAGTTGTCCGGTATACCTCTGGGCCGTGTGACTGCCATAGGTGAAGACCGGGACGGCCATATCTGGATTGGCAGTGGAGCCGCCTTTGCCGGTGCATTCTGCTGGAATGGCCGGACCTGGAACCACTATGGTGTGAAGGAGGGATTAGCTGCTCCGCGCATCCATCGGATTGCAAAAGACCGGCGGGGGCGATTGTGGTTTCTCGGTCTAAACACGGGACGGCTTGTCCCGGGTCTCGTCGACGAACCGGGTGCTTTTGTCCTGGAAGACAGAACATTTATCCGCTGGGGAAAAGAGGAGGGTCTGCTCGATGGCCGCGTGTACGCGTTTGTTGAAGACGCAAAGGGTGCGTACTGGTTCGGAACATGGTCGGGCCTCAGCCGGTTTCACAATGGCCAGTGGACGTACTGGCAAAGGGATCGTGGGTTGCGCGAATCACGGGTCTGGACTCTCGCCGTGGACTCAACGGATCGTGTTTTTTTTAGTCATCAGTTCACCGGACTGGGTTACTTTGATGCACACGACAGCGTACACTATTTTGGTAATGCCGATGGTCTGATCGGAGACCAGGTTTGGGAAGTGGACGTGGACCAACGCGGATGGGTATGGGTCGCTACGAGCAGTGGCCTTGGATGTTGGACTGGTTCTGAGTGGTTTCGATTTGATTCACATGCAGGCTTGCCCAATGACAAACTGTGGCCGATTCTGCCGATGGGTCGTGAAATTCTCGTCGGCACCCTGGGCGATGGTGTGGCCGTTCTCAGGCTTGACAGTCTGAACACGGTACCACCCCGAGTTGTCATTGCCGAACCTGTGGTGGAAGGTGATGACGCCTCGCTGTCATGGACCCCGCATGCGTATTGGGGGGATCTTCCCGCGATGGGTATCAAGACTCGCTTTCGGCTCTCCGGCACTGCGTGGTCCACCTGGAGCCTGCAGCATGCCGTTACCATACGTGGCCTGCCCGCAGGGACCCACCAATGTGAAGTCCAGGCAGAAAGTCCCCTTGGACAAGTCCGATCACAGTCGGCCGTACGTACCTTTACCATTCCTCCCCCTCTGTACCTGCGCCCGGTTGTGGCCCTGCCTATTGTGATCCTTCTTACGCTCGTGATCACGCTGGCGCTTGTCGGATGGCTGCGCCGTCAATCCTACAACCGGACGATTCGGGAAAACGAGGCGAAGTTCAGGGCACAATACAAGGGGAATCCCATTCCAACTTTTACTTTTAGAAGACTTGCTGATGATTTTGTCTTGAACGACTGTAATGACGCCGCAGAGGTAATCACGCTCGGCAATTCCCGTGAATGGTTGGGAAAACGTTTTGATGAAATCCTTCCCCATGCGAGTGATGCGAAAGACCTGCTGGAGGAGTGTGTCCGAACGAGTTCCACTATTCGGACGGATTACAGTTATCAATATCAATCGGTAAACCGGAGGGTGGATCTCGCCGTGACATTTGCATTCGTCCCTCCCGACTTTGTCCTGGTACACACCGAAGATGTCACCGAACGAAAACTGAGCGAGGAGTATCTGAAACAATCCCGTGAGCAATTACGTGCCCTGGCGGCACGCTTGCAGTCTGTCCGTGAAGAAGAACGGACGATGCTTTCGCGGGAGATCCATGATGAGCTGGGACAACTTATGACGGGCTTGAAAATGGATCTGGCGTGGATCCGGCGGAAGGTCGTGGATCTGGGCCGCGAAATTCCCGACGCGGTGTCCCAGCGTATGGTCCAGATGAATGGTCTGCTCGACGATGCGATTCAAACGGTTCGCAAGATTGCCGGACAACTGCGCCCGGCCATTCTGGACGATCTGGGGCTTGTGCCGGCAATCGAGTGGCAGGCCCGCGACTTCGGAGACCGGACGGGTATAGCCTGCGAAATATCTCTTGGTACGGAGGAAGTCCAGATGGAGCGTGACAAGGCGACCGAACTGTTCCGGATTTATCAGGAGCTCCTTACCAATGTGGCCCGGCATGCCCATGCATCACGGGTGAATGTCACTCTCCATCTGGAAGGAGAACACGTTATTCTCGAAGTGCGTGACAATGGCCGGGGAATCCAGGAGGAAAATGTCCGACTCCCTTCATCGCTGGGTATTCTCGGTATGGAAGAGCGGGCCAGGCGTGTTAACGGTACACTCACCCTTGTGCAGGGCGATGAAGGTGGAACCGTGGCACGCGTTTGTGTTCCACGTAATCCCGGAGGCATGGTATGAGGGTACTTATTGCCGATGATCATGCGGTTGTGCGACGGGGTGTCCGGCAGATACTGCTGGATGAATTTCCGGATTGTGAGGTAGTCGAAGCCCAGAACGCCGAAGAACTCGTGCGCTTTGTCCGCGCAGAGCAAACGGACATCGTTGTGCTTGACATCTCTCTTCCTGACCGGAACGGTCTGGACGTTCTTAAGGACCTCAAGCTCGAATTCCCTGCTCTGCCCGTGGTCGTCCTGAGCATGCATCCGGAAGAGCAGTTTGCCGTGCGGGTTCTTCGTGCAGGTGGCGTGGGATTTGTCACAAAAGAAAGCGCTTCGGATGAGCTGACCACGGCAGTGCGATTAGGGCTGAAACGGCAGCAATATCTTAGCCCCGCCCTTGCGCGCCGGCTCGCGCTGGAATCGATCACATATCCGAAAGATCTTCCATCACCTGTCGGACTCTCTGATCGGGAAGTCCAGATCCTTTGCCTCATTGCTCAAGGCAAGACCCTCGCCGAAATGAGGGATTCACTCTCCCTGAGCATCAAAACGGTAAGCACCTATCGGGCAAGGCTTATGGCGAAACTGAACGTGCAAAACAATGCCGAATTGATACATTATGCTATTGTGAATGGCTATGTCATAAAGTAAGACTCCGTCTGCCAATATGACTGCCACTTCTTCCTACGAGGCCTTCCAGAGATTCTGACACAGACCGCTTTCTTTTCAGGCAGATTCCTACACGAAAATCAGATGATTTGGAATTGACTGGATCGGGGCAGGTTGGTACCTTGGCCTTGCTCATTGTTCGTTGCCATCAATGCCCCCCAAACCCAAGACAACGCCCTGCAACATCATCCTGGCCGACGCTCATTTTCTTGTGAGGCGTGGTCTCCGCCAGATTATCATCGATGCGCTAGGTTCGGCCACCATAAGAGAAGTTGCCGACGCAGAGTCGTTGGTGCGAGCGATAAAGCAGTCCATTCCCGATCTCATTCTCTTTGATATTTCGCTGCCTGGACCCGGAGGTCTCACCGTCTTCAAAGAGGTTCGTCAGTTACTCCCGCAGGATGTCCCCATCGTAGTGCTGAGCAGCCATCTGGAATCTGAATTTGTTCTCTGTACGATTGCTGCAGGGGCTCACGCGGTTGTTCTGACGGAGCGTGCCGATGAAGACCTTTTCCGAGCCATCGAGGCAATTCAATCGGGGAAGATTTACGTGAGCACTGCCCTGCTTACCACCCGCAGCACACTCGCTGTTCTTTCCGCCTGATCGTCCTCACACAAAGCATCTCATGGCATAATCCCGTATATTGTGCGGAATTAATCTCATTGAGGAATGGCGACTGCACGTTTTTCAACCCCGGGCCGGGTGTGTCTGTTTGGCGAACATCAGGATTACCTCCAACTTCCTGTCGTTCCGTGCGCAATTTCATTGCGTATCACCATTCGTGGTGAGCATCAAAACGAACGGTCCATAACTGTCGAGCTGCCCGATATCAGTTCTCAGGAGGACCTGGCTCTCGACGAGCCGGCTCCCTACAGGCACAACAGAGACTATCTTCGGAGTGGCCTGAATGTGATGCGGCGCCATGGTCATTCCTTCAACCGGGGCATCCGCGCCTCAGTCCGTAGTGCGATACCGATCAATGCCGGGACCTCAAGTTCATCCGCCTTGCTGGTAACCTGGGTCGCACTCCTCGCTCGATTAAGCGATCAGGAAAAGACCCTCTCTCCTGAAGAGTGCGCCCGGTATGCCCATGAGGCAGAAGTGCTGGAGTTTGGAGAGCCGGGCGGGCAGATGGATCATTATTCGACCGCGCTAGGAGGGATTCTTGCCATAGAGTTCGCCCCTGCGTTGCGTATTGATAAACTGGCCGTGTCGCCGGGCGCCTTTGTTCTGGGTAACTCCGGCGAGCCCAAAGACACCACCGGTATTCTCAGGCGTGTACGGGACAGAGTGCAGCACATTACCCGGATACTTGAGCAAAGGCATCCGGGGTTCTCGTTGCAGACCGCGGCAGAAAGCACCATCGCGGACCTTGGAGCAGAACTTCCCTCTGATGATGCCCTTCTCCTCGCCGGAACGATCAAGAACAGACAGCTGACGCGCGAAGCCCGCGCACTGCTCGGCTCCGCGGCGGTCGACTACCGTCAACTCGGTGTGCTGCTGAACGAACACCACGCCGTGCTCTCCGGCACACTCCGCATCTCTACACCGAAAATTGACCGTATGCTTGACGCGGCATCTGCGGCAGGTGCCTACGGGGGGAAAATTAATGGATCCGGTGGGGGAGGATGTATGTTTGTGTATGCGCCCGAGAATCCTTCGAATATTGCGCAAGCCATAACGGAGGTGGGGGGTGAAGCCTTCATCGTCCATATGACTGATGGGATTCGCCAGGAAGGTGCGTAGGACACCATGAATGAAGGGAACCTGGTGATTCTGGCAGGCGGAGGCTCTTCGCGCATGCAGTCATCGACTGCGCGCGTGGAGGGACTTGATCAAGAAACCCGTCGCCAGATTCTGAGCGGGGGAAAGACCATGGTGAGCGTTGATGCAGCCGGCCGACCTCTCATCGAGTACATCGTCCGGAACGCAGCAGCGGCAGGCTACCATCACGTGGCCCTCCTGCTGGGTGTAAAGAATCAGGGGCTGCGCGACTATTTCGAACAGAAGACCGGCAGCGGCGAGCTTCAACAGATAACGTGGACATTTGTGACACAACCCATCCCTCCCGGACGCAGCAAGCCTGAAGGCACAGCCGCTGCGTTATTGTGCGCCCTGCGGGCCGTGCCGTCATGGCAGGGACAACACTGTACCGTGTGTAACGGCGACAATTTGTATTCAACGCAAGCCCTGCGCCTTCTCCGCGAATCCCAGGCTCCCAACGCCCTCATCGACTACGACCGCGCAGCCCTGCAGTTCAGTCAGGAACGGATCAGGAGCTTTGCCGTCTTGCTGAAAGACAGGGACGGCTACCTCCGCGCGATTGTTGAAAAGCCCTCGCCTGAAGATCTTGAAGCAGCCCGCGACCGGACCGGGCGGATCGGGGTGAGTATGAACCTGTTCCGCTTCAGCTATGATGTGATCTTCGGCTTGCTCGAGAAGGTGCCGATGCATCCACAACGACAGGAAAAGGAACTTCCCGCCGCTGTTGCAGCACTACTTTCGACCGACGCACACACGATGCAGACAATCCCTCTGTCAGAGCATGTTCCCGATCTGACCGATGCCCATGATATAGGGACTTTGCGCGGGTTGTTGTCGCCAGACTCACCATCTGGCTCCCGGAATACGAAGTTTCAATGAATGAACACCCGTTAACGAAGGGAAGTTGCGGGACCTTGCCATGAAACCTTCCGGCGACACGCCAATTCGGGATGATCGCCTGTTCACAGGCCGTTTTTTTGTGATGTGCCTGTTCACCTTTGTTGTCTTCCTCTCGGCATTCCAGCTTTTTCCCACTGCCCCATTCCGGATCATTGACCTGGGCGGCAGCACATTCACCGCAGGACTCTTCCTCGGACTGCTGACCTATGCCTCTGCATTTTCCGCTCCCCTGACCGGCGCTTTGTCCGACCGGCTGGGCCGCAGGAAAATGTTGCTGGTGAGCAGCTGGGCACTCGTGTTTTTTGCGGTGGCGTACGGATTGAGCCCGAATTATCAGATCCCGCTGATTCTTGTTGTCTTCCACGGGCTGTTCTGGTCCGGCCTCCTTTCCGCCTCTTCGGCGTACATGGGGGATATTATTCCTGCTCACAGAAGGGCCGAAGGCATCGGGTACTGGGGGATGTCGAGTGTACTGGCCATTGCGGTCGCACCGTCACTCGGTTTATGGATTTATGAGTATGGCTGGGAATGGATGTGTGTTTCCATAGCAGCGCTGAGTCTCCTCATGGCTGCCATCGCCTACAAGCTTCCCGAGACTGTTCCACCCAGAAACGTACAGGGACCAAAACTTCATCTCCGTGATCTGGTTGAATGGAAGGTTCTTGTACTTTCCATAGCACTGTTTATGTACGCGGTCGGACACGGAGGTGCAACATCCTTTTCTGCAGTGTATGCCCGCGCGCTGGAGATTGACCCGCCGGGGCTGTTCTTTACCGTAAATGCCGTGATGATTCTTCTGACGCGCCCGTTTTCCGGGATGCTGGCCGACCGCCTGGGGCACCGGAAAGTGCTGGTTCCGTGTCTTCTGCTCATCTTCATTGGTTTGCTCCTGCTTGCCTTCAGCACTTCAAAGACCCTGTTTGTTGTGGCGGCGGCCGTGTACGGGCTGGGAATCGGCAATGTCTATCCGGTGTTCTCCGCATACATCATTCAACGGATCCCGGCCGAACGTCGTGGTGCGGCATTCGGGAGTGTTCTTGCGGCATTTGACACGGGGATAGGGACCGGTTCAATGATGACCGGCTTCCTCATCGAGCGGTACGGATTTACGGTGGCATTTCTCTCCACCGCGGCACTTGCAGGTCTGGCGGTGCCGTATTTTCTGATTGCAGAAAAACGGCTTGCCTTAGATGATTCTCACCCGCCGCATTCCTCCCTTACCCCTTTAAAGCAGGACAGCCCGGAATGATACGCCGGGCTGTGTCTGCACTGCCATCCAGGGAATCTATTTTTTCTTAAGTTGATCGGCGACCGCTTTTGCCGCTGCCTGAATCGCGGCCTCGTCGCCAAGATAGTAGTGACGGATGGGTCTCAGCTGGTCGTCCAACTCATACACGAGCGGAATGCCGGTCGGGATGTTGAGTTCAACGATCTCCTGTTCGGGGATATTGTCCAGGTATTTCACCAGTGCGCGAAGACTGTTTCCATGTGCTGCGATGAGTACGCGTTTTCCTGATTGGACAGCGGGAGCGATGGTCTGGTGCCAGTGAGGGAGAAAGCGGGCAACCGTATCCTTAAGTGATTCAGTGAGGGGGAGATCCCCGGGATTAAGTCCGGCGTACCGCGCTTCGCGCAGGGGATATCGCGGGTCGTCCGGAGTGAGGGCAGGAGGCGGAATGTCGTAACTCCTGCGCCATATCTTCACCTGTTCAAGTCCATGTTTCTCAGCGGTTTCCGTCTTATTCAGACCCTGGAGGCTTCCGTAGTGACGCTCATTCAGGCGCCAGCTGTTATACACCGGGATATACATCTGGTCAAGTTCTTCGAGTGCGACCCAGAGTGTTTTGATGGCGCGGGAGAGCACAGAAGTAAACGCGACGTCAAACGTATACCCCTCTTTTCGTAGTGTCTTTCCGGCCTCACGTGCCTCCAGCAGCCCTTTTTCACTCAGCCCTACATCGGTCCATCCGGTGAAACGATTCTCCTTGTTCCATGTGCTTTCGCCGTGACGCAATAAGACCAGCTTCTTCATGATGTATACGTCCTCTCCTTGTGAACGGGATGACAACCCACAAGGTACGGGTTTTTTTACGGTGGTGCAAAGACCCCGGGATGTGTCCGGCCAGGCAGCGGGAGTTCCGGGGAAAAGACATTCAGGGTTTTGTTTCTTTTGCCTGCGGCACGAACAACCATTCAGGCGGATGGAGCAAGTTCAGGTGATCGCGCAGTGAAGGATCAAGCAGCAGGAGACCGACCTGGTATGAAGCATTGGTCCATCCAAATCCCTCACGCGTGATGTAGGAGAAGTCTGTACCCACATTGCCGTATTCTGCGAAAACCTGATGAGAACGAAGTTGCACATCGTACTTCTCCGTTACTGTTCCCGCATAGTATGCGGCATTGACGGTAATGGTAAAAAGCCATCGATAGGCAAGCCGCTGGGCGGCCGCAGAAAAACCGTAACGCTGGAGCCCACCCCACACCAGCATTTGGTGGGGCGCCCAGCCATATGGATAATCCCATTGGCGCAGAGGATGTTCGGGAGTCACCGGTCCCCTGGAGATCTCGCCGGAGGATGCGATGCCCCCCGGTTCTTCCAGCAGCGGAAGAAGATTGGAAACGATGCTTCGGGCCTGCCCGGGTGATGCACACCCTGCCCACAATGGATAGAACCCGGTGGCGCTGGTATAGGGGATCCTGCGTTGCGCGACGATGTCATAATCCAGGTACACTCCCCGCTCCGTATCCCAGAGCAGGGAATCGATTCGTGTTTTTCGATCCTGTGCCCGGCGGCGCCACTCTGCCCCCGTCGAAGTGCGTCCGTCTGGCAGAGTGAGTGTGCCGCCGAATTCAGAGGTGATCATCTGAGCCAGGTCATCCTCAATCTTGTAGAGAAGGGAATTCAGATCCACCGTAACAAGGTTTCCGCAGCGCCCGAGCAGGCGATAACCTGTATCGTGTCCTGATTCACGCATCGCTCTGTCATGGACGAAGAACGAATCGAGTGCAGGGATCTTCAGTGTGCCCCCCTTATAGGCCTGTTCAAGGGCTTGCGGGGTCATACCATATCGAGGCGCATAGTGCCGGAACACAGGGGCAAAGTGACCGGGTTCGACTTCTGGAGGAACGCCGCTGCTCTCGTCGAGATACCTGCTGAGTCCGGTATCGGTAAGCCGGAGTTTGCCCATCCAGACGGTATCGTATTCGACAATAGCCGCAGCCAGAATCTCTGCAAGCCATGTACGCGCGGCCGCACCAGCGGGCATGCGCCGGTACACCTCGGTTGCCATAGAGGTCAAAAACGGCGGCTGGGATCGGCTCAGATAGTATGTTCGATTGGCGTTAAGAATCTTGCCGTAGTGACGGATCTGATAGGCCATATTGTCAACCATACTGCGAGCCAGCTCAAGGCGGCCGTCAGCGAGAAGTCCCAGGACAATAAAATAACTGTCCCATCCGTACATTTCATTAAATCTGCCACCGGGGACCACGAAAGGAAGCCCGGTTATACGCCCGTCAGCATGCCGCCGGAGAGCGAGAGTCAGGAGCCCGTGTTCTCGTCCCCCATCTTCCGCAAAAGCGATACGGGATGAAGACGGCAGGGCGTGGACGATAATGCCCGGTTCGGGCAGGCGTCCGGACAACGATCGGAAATAGTCGAGCGCCAGACTATCACTGTGAGGCACATACACATGCGCGGGACCTGCACGGCCGGCCATTTTGGAATCTGCCACGATGTTCAGGAGACCGGCTGAGTCCACGTTTCTGGTCAGGCCGTCCCAGTACCGTTCGCGGATCAACCGGGTAATCCGGGAGGAGGGAGGCTCGTAGATCCGGCGGAATGAGAGATCCGCGGTGTCTCTTCCCCGTTCCTTCTCCAGGGCCAGTTCCTGAAGCAGATGTGACAACGGCTGGATGCCGAACACGTCGAATGACCGTCCATCGGTCAGCGGGATGGAGAACTTCTTGTCACCGCGAATGGTCCCGCGGATCGGCGCATCAAGGACCGTGATCCGGGTATCATGGTCAGTGTCCTCTTCGGTGAGCAGTGAGGAAAATACCTGTGCAGTCACAACCCGCACGGCGACACTATCAACCTGACCCCACGAAGAAGAAAAGAAGATGCAGAGAGCCAGACCGATGATAGTGGTGCTGGCCTGTAGAGAGAGTCTCATGGCAATGTTCCATCCGGATTGGGTAATCGAGGGCCTTTCCTCTCAGGGAGAGAGCGAGGAGAGCATGTCAAGGACTTCATGGTGGTCCCTGAAGTTGTACCGCGCCTGGGTATTGGTTATGCCGATACGCACCGTGTAGGCTGCCGCGGGGAGCGCTGTAAACAGATCTTCATCTGTCCAGTCGTCTCCCGCCGCGAACGTGAAGCCATAGGAGGAGCGGTTTGTCCAATGGCGTGCACCGACCCCTTTATTCACTCCGGCGTTCCGGACTTCAATCACTTTTGCTCCCCGGAGGACCTGGACATCAATGTTTCCCGTGAACGTCATCACATGGTCGGCCAGTTCGGCTTCGATCGGGCGGGACTGATCGGGGTCTGCTGCCCGGCAATGCCAGACAAGGGAATGTTCCTTCTCTTCGACAAAAGCTCCCGGAAGTCTGTCAGCATAGAGCTGGAATATTGGCTGCAGCTGTGCTTTCCAGGCACTCGTCCGGTGTTGCGCCTTGAACCATTCCTGGTGCGCTTCGCGGATCCAGAATCCGTGTTCGGCGACCAGTCCGATGGGTAGTGTACCAAACCATTCATCCAGGACTGCGCGCTGCCGGCCGCTGATGATAACCAGTGTCGTGCGGGGATCGGCGGAAAGACGTGTCAGAAGGTTAAGAAGCGTTTGTCCGGGGCGTGCCTGCTGTGGTCGGCGTGCAAAGGGAACAAGCGTGCCGTCGTAGTCCAGGAGAAGGAGGCGTGATTCCGCCGCATGATAGGCCAGACGTACCTGTTCCTTTGCGGCCGGAGAGAGGAGTTTTGCATAGTAGTGCTGTTGCACATCATGCATTGCCTCCAGTTCGGAAAGGAAGTCATGTGCCCACCGATGGATGTCATACCTGCGCAGACGCTCACGCATGATCTGATTCCTGCGCAGTTGTTCCTCCGGCGGCATTTCCAGGGCCTCGCGCATTGCATCGGCCATCTCGATACGATCGTTAGGGTTGATGACGATGGATTCACCAAGCTCTTTGGCCGCGCCAGCCATCTCGCTCAGGATCAGCACACCGGTACCGCTGGCACGCGCAGCGATGTACTCCTTTGCGATGAGGTTCATGCCGTCACGCAGCGGCGTTACCAGCGTGACATCACTTTCGCTGTACAACGCCATAAGGGGTTCGAACGAAAGATACCGGTACTGGTAAATAACCGGCGTCCACCCGATCGTGCCAAACCGTCCGTTGATCCGTCCGACGGCCTCCTCGATCTGTTTCTTCATCAGTTCATATTGGTCCACGCCGATTCTGGACGGTACGACAATGAGGACGAGTACGACGGCATTGCGGTAGCCCAGGTCGGTTTTCAGCAAATGTTCGAATGCGTGGAGCCGGTTAAGAATTCCCTTGGTGTAGTCAAGGCGGTCCACGGAAAGGATAAGGCGGCGGTTGCCGATCTCCTCGCGCAGTTTGTTCCGTTCAATCTCGACGGCCGGCTCGCCCGCCCCGGTCGCGAATTTGTCGAAGTCTATGCCCATGGGAAACGTCTTGCTGTGCACCACATGGCTTGGAAGCACAAGGCGGCCCATCTGATGCTCGTGACCCAGGATACGGAGGACAGACTGGAGAAAGTGCTGGCTGTACTCATAGGTATGAAACCCGACAAGGTCGGCTCCGAGCAATCCCTCGAGTATTGCCTTCCGCCACCGGCCGGGGAGCAGCCGGAAGATCTCGAAGGACGGAAACGGAATATGCAGGAAGAAGCCGATCGATACATCAGACAGACGGTCACGGAGCAGTTTCGGGAGGAGCATCAGGTGATAGTCATGGACCCAGATAATATCACCCGGGCGCGCCGTTGCGGCGATGACGTCGCAGAATTGCTGGTTCACCCGGCAGTACTGTTCCCAGTGCTCTTCGAGGTATGATGTGTACACCGCAAAGTAGTGGAAAAGAGGCCAGATGGTCTTGTTGCAGAAGCCATGATAGAAGTGCTCCATATCTTTTTCGGTCAGGAAGACGGGAAGTGCACCGGCTTCATCGAAGGAGCGTTTCCGCGCGGCTTCCTGGATCTCCGGTGCGAGTGTCGAGCCGGGCCAGCCAACCCAGAGGGAATCCATTTCCGGTTCTGCAGCGCCGGCCAGGTATGATCTCATCCCTGTTACAAGACCGCCGGTGGCTTCGGTGAACCGGACCTCTCCCTCAACCTCGGAGATGGTAAACGGGAGCCGGTTTGAAACGACGATGAGTCTGCGCCCCTGAGTGCCGCTGCGGGTACCTTTGCTTGCTGATGGTATTGCCATCTGTGATGCAAGGCCGGTCCTCCCGTCCGGTGTTCCGGATGCGGGGGAACTTCCCCGGGGATCTTTCATTCATATTCCTTTCTACAACTGCACGATGTCCTCGGTGTGGTACAATGACAAAAACAGGAGAAGGTAGTCTTTGATATGGCGGGTAATGAGGAAGTTATTCTTGACATGTTGGCGCCCGTTCTCCCCGAGCCGGTTGGCAAAGGCAGGTTCTTGCAGAAGTTGTTTGATCCAGTGTGCCGTGCCCTCGATCGAATGAGTGAGGATGCCTGAGTATTTGTGCTTGATCTGGAGAGGGATGCCACCCACGGCCCCCGCGATTGTTGGTTTTCCTTTCCAGAGGGCTTCGGCTACCGTAAGTCCGAACCCTTCACGGAGAGATTTCTGAAGGACAACAGTGGAGCCTCTCTGAAGGGCATTAATCTCAATGTCACTGGAGGGGGGGAGGTAGAGGACGTGGATATCCTTGTCGTGTGCCGCCTCGTCGTTCACCTGCTGCATGATCGCAGGTCCTTCCGGGTCGTCCGTCGCACCGCCGCCCGCCAGAATGAGCTGGCAGTTTACATGGCGCTTGGCCAGCCTGTACGCTTTGATGACCCCGACGGGATCCTTCAGGAAGTCGAACCTCGAAATCTGCGTCACGATGGGCCGGGAACGGTCAATGCCAAACCGCGTGAAGATGGCATCAATGGTCTCCTCGGGGAGTTCCCGGTTCTTGTCGCTGAGGGGATCAATCGAAGGTGAAATGAGAACCTGGGGGATACTGAGTGCCCGGGCAAATGCCGGGGCAGAGAACACGGCCGAATCGTATTGGTCAACATACGACTTGAGAAACTTCCAGACCCTTTCATCCGGGCGGGAGAAGTCGATATGGCACCGCCACACCCACTGTCCGCCGACCTGACTACGTTTGTCCACGAGCGCGATCGGTTGCGGGTCGTGAACGAACACGATATCCCCGTAGGTCATGCCCGAGGCGTTTTCCCTGTTGGTTTCAAGAAAGCCGGCCAATTCATCATCGGAGATTTCCACCGGGACGCCGTGAAGCGCGTTGTGCATCTTCTTGGTTGTCGAAAAGAAGCGCTCGTTTCCTTTAATGACATCCCAGCGGGCGTCAACACCGAGGTCGCGAAGCAGGGGCAACATGCGGGTAAGGATTTCTGCCACGCCCCCTCCGACAGCGGTCGAATTGATATTCTGTACTACCTTGCCCTGCAGCCGGTCTGCAAGCAGGAACAGCTCCTCAACGGAGCCCCTGCCTGTGATTTCTCCGTATTCGCTAATGTGTGTCATGCTGGCGGACCATTGTGATAATCTGTGAACGTAAGCCTTCCATGGTTTGCGTGTACGGGTCAAGCGTGCGCATCTGTGCTGCAAGCGATGTATGGCCGAGATCGGCGAACCAGCGTGAAAAATCGTTGTCCCCGCGGCCCAGGCGCAGTTTTGCGTCAAAGATGTGGTAGTAGAGGGCGCTAATGCTGATATGCTCCAGGACCGCAGCAAAATCGCCAAGCCCTTCCACCGCATAGGGTGTCGGCAAGACGAATATCCTGGACGCCATGAAGTGAAATTCCTGCCCTCGTGGACAGTCGGCGAGGCGTTCCGAATGGTGCAGAGAGTCTTCGACGGCAGCAACAAAGAATGCCCGCAATTCACCGAGCGACTCAAATTGAACAACATCAACACTCGAAAGTCGTTCGCCCAGCGTCTCATCATTCACGACATCCGTCACCCAGTAGGCAAAGTCATTCGGGGGCTCAGGCGAAAGAAAATGATGCTGGAGGAGGAACCGGTGCGTGTGGTAGTATAATGATGAGTCCGGAATAGCCCGGATACCATCGAGCAGCGTCCGCAGGTTTTTTGCCTTGCGGCCGAGAAGAATTGTCTGGTCATATTTTGTGTTGAATACGAATGGGGTCATGATACCTTGCCGTTTATGCTGGTGTGAAGATCAGGCAACCTCAGAACACTCCAAATGACTTCAGAACAAGGCCGATCAGGCCGAACACAATGATCCCGAGCACGAGCACCAACTCCCAGGAGACACCGTCCGGGGTTTGCGATGATTCTGAGCGCTTTTCTTTCATGGGGCACTTCCTCATTCATGCGGGTAAGAAACGCCCCCCCCGGCAAAGGATGGCGGGGAAGTGCAAGGCGAGGGAAGATGAGCGTAACTTTCGTCAGTCGCCGAGAACGCAGGGCGGAAGCCTCCGCACCTCAGCAGGGCGAGGGACGGGAGAACACGTACGCAGCTCGTCATCGCCTGGAGAAGCGCAAGCAGGATGCAGGAGGCACTCTGGAGTGTTTTTATCATACGACCGTATGACGTTCTCTTATTCAATTCTACGAAACGAGGGGAGAATGTCAAGCAGAAAACGCACGGTACGCCTGAGAAGCGCTCACTTGGCATTCGTATTGATTTTCCTTACCTTACGATCATAGTGTCCGAAACCTCCTCCGTGTCGGATCCGCTGTGATAGTGCTGAACTTCAAGTGATTCTAGAATTCCAGGTGAATCCCCACTATGAACTCCCGTGAACGCGTCTATGCCACACTGACCCATACGCCGCCCGACCGCGTTCCGCGCGACCTCTGGGTGCTTCCGTATGTTTCTCTTTTTCGGACGACGGAACTCAACGCGCTCCTGCGAAAATGTCCGATGGATTTTGAAAGCCCGGAGCTTAGCCCGGGTTCGAATGACCGGGATCTCCAGCGTTTTGCCCGGGTGGGGACCTACACGGACGAGTGGGGAAGCGTGTGGCATGTTGCAGAACCGGGGGTTGTCGGCGAAGTCAAGGATCCCATTCTCTCTGATTGGGGCCGCCTCAGTCATTTCGGACCGCCCCGGGATTTTGGCCGGTCACGAGACTGGGACCATGTCAACAGAACGTGCGAGAGTTCTGAGAAGTTTGTGCTCTCCGGTGTGTGCGCCAGGCCCTTCGAACGGCTCCAGTTCTTGCGCGGCACGGAAAATCTCTACATGGATCTTGCCTACGATTCCCCCGAAGTCCGCGCGCTGATCACCATGGTTCATGAGTACTATCGTGAAGAAGTTGCACTCTGGTCCCGTTCTTCCGTTGACGGTGTCATGCTCATGGACGACTGGGGGTCCAATACGTCCTTGTTGATACGTCCGGACATGTGGCGAGCGGTATTCAAGCCGCTGTACAGGGACTATTGTGAGATCATCCATAGTGCGGGCAAGTATGTGTTTTTTCATTCAGACGGGAATATCGAGGCGATTTATCCCGATCTCATCGAGGTGGGGGTGGATGTCCTCAATTCACAGCTTTTCTGCATGAACATCGAAGACCTGGGAGCCCGGTACAGGGGAAAACTCACGTTCTGGGGCGAAATCGACCGTCAGCATGTGCTCCCGTTCGGCACACCCGCCGAGGTGGCCGGTGCGGTGAACCGCGTGCGCGCAGCCCTTGATCGTGGAAAAGGAGGGGTCATTGCGCAGTGTGAGTGGGGGAAGGACAATCCTGCTGAAAATATCGAAGCGGTGTTCAAAGCCTGGGAGTGAATGAGCCATCCGGTGGAGTGATCAGGGTGTATAGGTGCCCTCGCGCCTCCAGATGTCTAGCATAAGCTCATAACGGGACAGTGGTAAGCCGGTAAACACACAATTACTTGTTGAAAAGACATATCCCCCGCCCGGCATACCATGACGGAGCGCGTACCGCACATTTTCTTCCACCTCTTCCGGCGTTCCAGACTGCAGCAGTCCGCAATTGACGTTGCCGATGAGGCAGACTCGATGGCCAAACCGCATCTTCACATCAGCGATGTCTATTCCCGCCTGCGGATCCAGTGAGTGGAGCGCATGCGGGTTTGCGTCCACCAGTTGATCGAGGATCGGCCGGATGTTACCATCGGTATGTTTAATCGTGTAGAATCCGAGCGCACGATACGCTGTAATTGTGCTGGTGAGGTAGGGTGCGATAAATTCGGCAAACATGGCCGGACTGAGAAATGGGCCTTCGTTAAAACAATAGTCGGAGCAGAGGGCAAAACCATCGAGTCCGCCATGGCGTTGTAGTACTTCGGCCCTGCGGAGTGCCCGTTCAACACGGCGCTGTGCCTCCTCATGCATCGCGCCGCCATCATCGGCAATGCGGTAGCAGAACTCGGTCAGGCGTTCCCCCTCTGGTATCTCGAATGTGGGGTCGCCGTGCATCATCAGAAAATACCGATCACCGCTGCGCTTCCGCACCACATCAATAAGCCGTTGTGCCTCCTCAAGAGTATCCGGATTCGGGTGGAGGAAGATGGCGTCATGGTCGTATTTCTCCGCTGTCTTCAGATAGATATCCGCCATATCGATCCGGTGAAGCTCACGTTCCCGTTCCTCCATTTGATCCCATTGGGTGTACGAGCGGTGGAGTGGATGCACCCGTCCGAATGCTTCCATGGTGAGATAGAAGACAAGCTCGAAGTGGGGGACACGTCCTGTCAGGGGTCGCCGTTCCAGGGCGGCGATGAATCGTTGCCGGGGGGTCACAGCATGGATCACGATTTGTACAATCCGTACACGGTCAGGAGCCACGGCAGAATACTGGCGTACCAGGCGACCTGTGCCCGCTGGATCCACCGGTACTTCTGCGATGCAATCTCCGCAGTGCGGTGGGTCTGCCGGATCAGATCGTCCAGATAATCTTCCTGCGACATCGTTTTTACTGTTTCCGCGTAGGCATCTCGTTTTTGCTTTGCAATACTGCCGAAAAAAATGATGGAGAAACTTCCACGGGATGTTCGCGGGACGGAACTCAAAGACAAAAACAGGAGTCCCATCAACAGACCGAACGCCGAAGCGGCGGCAAGCAGGATCAGCCAGATTGAGAGCCCCTCGGGTCGGGTAATCAACGCTGCCAGAACCGCGAGCATGGTCGTATTGATCCCTATCAGGGTGGCCACTTTGTTGTCGGCTGCGACATTGGTCTTAAGCTGCCGGGTAAGGGTGAGTTCCATCATCGTAATGCGGCGTGGGGTATCCATTCTGACCTTCCGAGTGATCTTTCCAGACTATGGGATGAAGATAGTAAGAAATCCCGCCGGACGCCAATCACGTACAGAGGGAATCTCCTGAAAAGACTCAAAGATTCGCGGTTCCAGGGAGTGCGAAGAGATATTTGACTATATTCACTATGAGGCCAATTCTGCATATTGGATCGCTCCAATTCGCTCAAGATGGCGCTTGTACATGAAACTACTGGTCTGTATAATGTATTGGAAGGGTCCAATTTCAGGATAAGGAAATCAGAGAGTGAACCTGTCAATTGACAGAGAGAGTTCCACTCCGATCTACCGACAGATCATCCGGCAGATACGGGACTTGATTATTTCCGGACAACTTCCGCCGGGTTTCCGCCTCCCCCCGGAGCGGCGTCTGGCGGCAGCGCTTGACGTGGCCCGGACGACTGTCGTCAGCGCCTATGACGAGCTCAAGGCAGAAGGGCTTCTGGATGCACGTGTAGGTCGCGGGACAGTTGTGCTTTCCCCGCGCCATGGTGAGGCCCACGCTGAGACCGGTCGGAGTATTCCCTGGCTGCATCTCTTTCATGATGAGGGGCAACGTCCGCCAGACCCCCTCGTACGAAACCTCCTTGAGACGAGCATGCGCCCGGGCGTGATCTCCTTTGCGGTAGGTCTCCCTTCTCCGCGACTGCTCCCCATACCGGATATCCAGCAGCTGGTGCATCGCCTGTTCGCCGATGTGGGGCCGCAACTTCTTCTCCAGACCCCGACCGAAGGCCATCTTCCGCTGCGGGAGTCGCTCTGCAAGTGGTTCACCACCAGGGGCGTAGTTTGCTCGGCCGATGAAATCCTGATTCTCTCCGGTTCCCAACAGGGCCTCCATCTCGCTGCGCGGCTTTTCCTTAACCCGGGCGACACCGTCATCGTCGAGGCTCCCACATATTTTGGTGCCCTTGAAGCCTTCCGCAGAGCAGGGGCACGGATCGTGGACGTGCCGGTGGATGCTGAGGGAATGCAGGTCGACATTTTTGCTTCTCTGCTGCGCCACCACCGGCCACGACTTCTGTATCTTCTGCCCACGTTTCAGAATCCGTCCGGATCGGTGCTGAGTCTGGACCGACGCCGGCAGTTGTTGCAGGTAGCCGGCCGGCATGGTATTCCTGTGTTGGAAGACGACACCTACTCGGAGCTCCGCTACGAGGGGACACCACTCCCGTCGCTCAAGGCGATGGATGACGGTGGGATCGTCATGAGCCTCGGCACGGTCTCGAAAATGCTCTTCCCCGGATTGCGGCTCGGCTGGCTTGTTGCGCCACGCCCGGTGATCCGCCGTTTTGCACTTGCCAAACAAACCGACGATCTCCACTCAAGCACGATCGGGCAGTGGATTCTGGAGAGTATGATCCGCGAGGGCAAGCTCGAGAGACATCTGGCGGCAGTGCGGGAAGCCTATCGCCTGCAGCGAGACACCATGGGCCACGCTCTGAAGGCCGCCGCAGTCGACGGCATTCGCTGGCACGTCCCGGAAGGTGGATTCTACTTCTGGATTGAATTACCCCGCGCCGTCGACCGGGCCCGCCTGAGTGCAGTGGCGGCAGAACGCGGCGTGAGCTTTCTTTTCGGACACGCATGTTTCGCCGAAGAACCCCCCGCGAACATGATCCGGCTGAACTTTACGTTCCCGACCGTCGAAGAGATACGGGACGGCATCCCCCGCTTGCTTCATGCGGTCCGCGACGTGCTCGGCAGCAGCGGCGGAGTGGGGGCGCATCATCATACAGCAACCAGGCCACTTGTGTAGCACACGACAATGTGAAGGAGTGTCACTATGGATACACGGTTTGCAGCCCGCATGGGAATTCTCAGGGCATCCGACATCCGTGAGATTTTGAAGGTAACGCAGGATCCTTCCATAATTTCGTTCGCGGGGGGGCTCCCTGCCCCCGAGCTGTTTCCTGCCGCGGCGATCGCCGAATGCGCCGTTACCGTGCTCTCGACTCAGGGAGAAATCGCCCTGCAGTATTCTCCCACAGAGGGGTTTTTCAGGCTCAGACAGATCATAGCAGACCGGATGAATGTGCTCTGGAAGACGCATCTGATGGCGGAAGAGATTCTCGTGACGACGGGATCGCAACAGGGTCTGGATCTGACCGGCAAACTGTTTCTGGATGAAGGGGACATTGTGCTGTGCGAGAGTCCGACCTATCTCGGCGCCATCATGGCGTTTAATGTGTTCAGACCCCGATGGATGGAAGTGCCGACCGACGATGCGGGGATGGAGATGGAGGCACTGGAGGAGGCGTTACGCAGCAATGACCGTGTAAAATTGATCTATACGGTGCCGAATTTCCAGAATCCGACCGGCCGGAGCTGGTCTGACGGCCGGCGGGAACGGCTTGTGTATCTTGCGGCCAAGTATGCAGTCCCTGTGATCGAGGACAACCCCTATGGTGAACTCTGTTTTGAAGGTCCGTCTCCGAAGGCCATCCAGGCAATGGATCCGCGCGGGTTGGTGATTTCGCTCGGAACATTCTCCAAGATCTTTTGCCCGGGGCTTCGTCTCGGATGGGTCGCCGCACACAGGCGGTTTCTTGACAAGTACGTGGTCCTGAAGCAGGCCGGCGACCTGCACACCTCCACGATGGATCAGATGGTTGCGGCGTCGTATCTGGATACGTATGATCTGGAGGAAGATATCACGCACAAGCGCGAAGTCTACAGGAAGCGGCGTGATGCCATGGCGATGGCTCTCGAAGCTGAAATGCCGCCAGGGGTAGGCTTCACGCGTCCCAGCGGCGGTCTGTTTCTGTGGGTGGAACTGCCGGAGAAGATGGATGCCCGGCGTCTCCTGGTTCGTTCGCTCGACCGGGGAGTAGCGTTTGTCCCGGGCGAGCCGTTCTTTCCGACGAGCGGGAGGAAGAACACCATGCGGTTGAATTACTCAAACATGCCGGAGGAGCGCATTATTGAAGGCGTCCGACGGCTTGCAGCGGCGGTGCGCGAGGAACTCGGGGTCGGACGCGAGGCGGCGGCCCCCGTCTGATACAGGATAACAACGAAAGGCCGTGGTCAAAAGAACCACGGCCTTCCGGGTACGTCTGCGTGCGCTCTTCATACACGCATAGTGTGTTGGCGCAGTCTACTTCACGAGTGACATCTTTCGTGTTGAAGAATACACCCCTGCCTGCATCCGGGAGAAGTACACGCCGGAGGCAACTTTTTTCCCGTCAAGGTCCGTGCCGTCCCAGTCTACAGTGTATGTGCCGGGGGCATAATCCCTGTAGTCAATCAGTTCTTTGACCAGGCGGCCGTGCACATCGTAAATGGCCAGATCGACCCGTTGTGCCTGCGGAAGGGAGAACTGGATCCGGGTTTCGGGGTTGAACGGGTTTGGAAAGTTCTGTGACAGGTGATACGTTGCCGGCGGACCGGTAAGAGCCGCAACCGCTGATTGCACGTGCGGGTCTCCATGGCACTGCTTGCATTCCATCTTGGCCGCAACAGTGTCAGTGGCTGCCGAACCGTGGCAGGTCATGCAGCCGGTGACGGAAGCAGGGACAACGTACAGTGGTGAAAACGTGCCTGCCAGCTCGTCATTCAGGATCTTTGCAGCGTATGCGGCGCAATCGCCGGTCAACCTGGCGCATCGTTCTTTCCGTTCGGTTGATCCGGTCTTGTACTGCGAGAGTTTTACCCAGTCGGCGACGGAAGCGTGGCAGAGCACTGACCCGCTCACGTTCTGGGGGAGGACCTTGTCACATCTGTTTTCAGTGAAGGTGTGATTGGAGGCCCTGTCATTGCTGATATCTGAGGGGAATTTCACCTGCGTGTACCAGCCGAACAGCTCGTTGATGAGGACGTCGGAGCGGGCTTTGAGGCACACAAGGGATATCAAGGCGGCAGCGCCGTTGATGGCACCGCAGGTTCCACCCCATCCTACCCCACCGCCATGCCCGTACACCATAATCTCCGATGGAAAAGAACTGTAGGGTTCGCCCACGGTCTCTCCCAGAGCGCGAGCGAGCGCATAGAATGCGCCATAGCTGCACCCCTTGCCGGAATAGAAGGCCTGATGTCCATAGTTCCGTACCACCTCGACGTCAAGAGTCTGATAGGGGTAGGGCCATGTGGCATAGACCTGGCTTGCGGTAGTGTGCGAACGGGAAACGAGACTGAGTGCTCCGGCACCGACGGCCATAGCGGCAACAGCTTTTGTGCTATTCTGCAGGAACTGCTTGCGGGACAATGCTTCTGACATGTCACCTCCGGGAATGAATGATGAAAATGTTCCCATGCGAGCCACGGGAACGGACTACGTGTCTTCGTGTAACCATCTGTCCAGTGAACCGAATAACTGTTCCAGCGCATGGACGATGGGCTGGTGCAATTCTGCCGGGATGTCCTTGAGGATCTCTTTGTGAATATCGATATAGCGGGACTCCAGACGCTGGGACAGGGTAGCTCCTTTTGGTGTAAGGGATACGCGCACACTACGCCTATCCTGCGGCTCGATGGCCCGGATGAGAAATCCTTTTGCTTCAAGGCTTGCCGCAATTTTGCTAAAACTGCTCCCTCCAACCCCGCTCTCATCGATGACATCTTTAACCTGTCTGATCTTGGAGGTCCGGAATGCACGGAGGATCCTGAATTCGGTGACGGTGAGCCCGAATTGTTTGGCTATTCTCTCTTCCTTTTTCTGACAGCTTGAGAGCAGCTTGAATGTAAGATCCGCGACATCAGCTGCCTGCGTTTCCGGTAGGGAGGTTTCCATTGTGTCGTACTCCAATTATGTCATTATGCAAATATTTATTAGTATAAGCAATCAGGGTGACACTTTTTTTGACGAGATTAGGGTATTTATTGAGAAATGAGGATGTTATTCCCGGCAGCATGTTGAATAATGTCTTGACATTCACAGGTGTGAAAAGTATATTAATGCAAACGATTGCACCTATTAGAATTGGCCTGCACACTTAGCGATATCGCGCGCGAAACAGGATTTTCTGTCTCTACAGTGTCCCGCGTCCTCCACGATAATTCCAACCGATACAAAATCAGGGAGGACACGAAAGAGGCTATCCGGCGTGTCGCGCATGCCCTCGGGTACACCCCCAACAAAATTGCCCGGGGGCTCCGTCTGAACCGCACCCACCAGTTGGGCATCATTGTCGCCGACCTTGCAAACCCGTTCTTTGCCACAATGGTAAAAAGTATTTCCAAAGAGGCAAGGAAATCCGGGTACAGTATTGTGGTCTGTGATTCGGATGAGAACACGCGCCTCGAAGAAGAGTCTCTCAGGACGCTCCTGGAAAACCGCGTTGACGGTCTGCTCATCGCTGCCGTCGGCCTGGAACGCGCCCACCTTAAACGGTACATGGCAGAGGGTGTCCCGTTCGTCTTCCTGGATCGCCTTTATGATGAACTGCCGGTTGACTCCGTCAGTGTGGACAACGTAAAAGGCGCGTATGATGCAACACAGCATTTGATCCAGAACGGACACCAGCGCGTGGCGATCCTTCAGGGTCTTCCCGGAACATACGCCAGTACGGGGCGTGTGACGGGGTTCCGGGAGGCGCTTAAGAACGCAGGCATCGAGGTTCGGGAAGAATACATTGTCGGCGAGGACTTTGGGACGCGTAATGGTTTTCTCGGAACAAAACATTTACTCCACCTGCCGGAGCCGCCCACGGCCATCTTTGCTGCGGGCGATCTTCTTGCGCTCGGGGCACTTGATGCACTGCGCGAAGAACATGTTGTCATTCCGAGGGACATGGCATTCATCAGCTTTGATGATCCCGGTTTTGCCGTTCACCTTTCTCCGCCGCTGACAGCAGTAGAGCAGCCAATAGAACAAATGGGTGAGATGGGCGTCAAACTCCTGCTTCGACGTTTCCTGGATCCATCGGCCGAGCCCCGGCACGTTCTCCTTGGACCCCGCCTTATCGTGCGTGAATCCGTCGCACCGCCCGGAGTCAACAGGTAGCGTATGCCAAACCGTGTAGTCGTTGTGGGGAGCTACAACAGGGACATGGTACTGCGCACCTCTCACATCCCGCGTCCCGGTGAAACCGTCATTGGGGGTGCATTCGAGAGTGGCCATGGGGGAAAGGGAGCGAATCAGGCCGTCGCGGCGGCGCGGGCTGGTGCGGTGGTCTCATTGATAGGACGGGTCGGTACCGATAACTTCGGGAATGAGGCAGTCCATGCCCTCACTTCTGAAGGGATCAACACCCGCCACCTGCTGAAGCACCCTTCCTCTCCCACCGGAACCGCGTGGATCCTGGTTGACCAGCATGGCGAGAATTCCATTGTTGTAGCCTCCGGGGCAAATGCGGATGTGACGCCGGATGATATGGTCCGGGCACGTGACATCATTGCAGGGGCAGACATCCTGCTCGCACAGCTGGAATGCCCCCTCAATGCAGTGCGCACGGCTCTGGACATCGCTGCAGAACACTCAGTGCCCGTCATCCTGAACCCTGCCCCGGCCTGTCCGTTACCCCCCGAACTTCTCCGTTCTGTGACAATCCTCACCCCGAATGCGATTGAAACGGAAATGCTGACCGGCATCCCCGTCACAGATGACGAGCATCTTGCGGTTGCTGCAGACGCCCTGCTTGCGAAGGGAATTCGTACAGCCATTATCACTCTTGGTGCCAGGGGTGTGTACTACGCCTCCGGCACGACACGCGAACTCATCCCGGCTTTTACGGTGATACCGGTGGACACGACAGGTGCGGGAGATGTCTTCAACGGTGTGCTGGCAGCATTTTGCAGCAAGGGGTGCCCCGTTCTGGATGCCGTACGTGCGGCAAATGCAGCTGCCGCGTTGTGCGTGATGCGCCGGGGAGCCCAGCAGTCGATCCCTACCCTCGGTGAGATCCAGGCAGCACTGACATCGCTGGTCCCTTCCATTGCCTGACGTTCCCACCATGTCGGGGTAAGAGCAGTCAGATGATGCGCACCCGGATCGTGTGTTTCACGTTCAGAAGATCCGCGAAGAGTTCATCTTTATAGTGCGCGTCCACATCGGCAAGCACATATCCTATATGCTCGTTGGTCCGCAGATATTGTGTGAGAACATTAACATTGTTCTTGGCGAAGATCCCGTTGATCTCGGACAACACCCCCGGCACATTTTGATGGATGTGCAGCAGTCTGTGTGAAGGGATGCCGTCGGGGCGCGGCGCGACAATCCGTGGAAAATTTACACTGGCTGCTGTCGCTCCTGTGGAGACATACTCCAGAAGCTTACCGGACACAAACTCCGCTATATTTTCCTGCGCTTCTTCTGTGCTCCCCCCGATATGCGGTGTCAGGAGTACGTTGGGAAGCCCGTGCAACGGCGTAACAAACGGACTCTTGTTATCCTGCGGTTCAGAGGGAAAAACATCAATCGCGGCGCCCGCAATCCTCCCTGAACGTATCGCTGCCCCGAGCGCATCGATGTCCACGACATGCCCCCGGCTCAGATTCAGGAAGCAGACGCCGGGTTTCATCAAATCCAGTTCCCGTGCACCGATCAGCTTGGCATTGGCCGGAGTCCCATCCACATGAACGGTGATGACATCTGCAATCCGGAGAATGTCGTCCAGAGACTTCATGCGTGTAGCGTTGCCAATGGACAGTTTGTCCACTATGTCATAATAGTACACATCCATTCCCATGGCTTCGGCAAGCGTCGAGACCTGGGATCCGATATTGCCGAAACCAACAATACCAAGCTTCTTTCCACGGATCTCTCTGGCCCGGTCTGTTGATTTGTCCCATGTGCCGTCCTGTGCCCGGACAATCTTCGGGTACAGCTGCCGTATCAGAAAGATAATTTCCGCGATGACCAGTTCCGCGACACTCCTGGTATTGCTGTACGGCGCGTTGAATACAGCAACACCCCTTGACGCGGCAGCATCAAGATCTATCTGATTAGTTCCGATGCAATAGGCACCGACGGCCAGAAGATCGGGCGCATGGGCAAGGACCCGCGCGGAGATGTGCGAGTGTGACCGGATTCCGAGAAGCGTAATGTCCTTAAGCGTTTCAATCAGTTCGTCTTCACCGGGACTTCCTGCCTCTATTCTGACTGTATGGTTTTCAAAATGGAAAATCTCGTGGGCCCGGAGGTGAATGTTTTCAAGCAACAGGATGTTCATGCCGAAACGCTCCTCCGGGTAATACCATGTGCTGCGTGGTTACGGGGAATTGTCTTAACGAGATTAGTTTTCTTTGTGTCCGGGTGTGACGGGCAGGAGTGGTGTTCCCGTTTCCGGATCGAGAACCAGCGTATGCGCGCCTTTGGGGAGCTCGAACGTCAGCCTTTTACCCGAGCGCAACACAACTTCATGCGTCCCACCCTCCTTCATGTGCACAACGAGCATGCCTCCGCCGGCATAAACGATATCGCCCTGGCGCGAATACACGTGTGCGCCGGACGACCGAAGGATAAACCGGAGTGGATCTGGTCCGGCATGGGGAACTGCCACATACCAGGCGTTGTGGTGTGCAAACCTCTTGAAAGCGATGGCAGGTTCTCCGGTCTCACGGAAGTGCCCGAACACCTCTGCACCGGGATCATGGATCGCAAAGAGGGGCGAGACGACCTGTGTTCCCGTGACATACGCCGAGGCTGTGTCGGAGGGGAGATTCATGTCGATCTCCGGGGGTTTTGACAGGGTTGCAGCGTCGACCCGGATGCCTGTGAGGTCAGAAATCGAGTCTGCCGACAACGTCTTTCCGTCACTGTATCCCGGGGCATAAAACCAGACCAGTGTTCGTCCGTCCCCTGCTACGTGCTGCCGGATGTACTGACGTTGCTCCGCCGAAAGCACATACACATTTCCGAACACGACGACCTTGTACGGAGAGAGATCGATGCGCGGGAGGTCATGGACATGGATAGGGTCAAAAACCACGCCACTTTTGAATGCCGCGAGCGAATTGTAATCGATCAGCACATTGGTGACGGGATCGCTGCCACGGAGACTCGCCGTATGGTAGAAGCTCTGTGTATCATACACAAAGAGTACGTCCGCTTCACTCTTATACGGTCTCTCGCGGTTGGTGTCCACCAGCAGTTTCATCTTCCGGATATCTTCCAGGATCACAGAGTGGTCCCAGTTTCCGCGGCTGCCCCGCTGGTTATAGCGAAAGTTATCCAGGTCCACACCCGCAACGCCAAAATCATAATACCAGAGCCCCATGCCTTTGGAGGCGGAATGCAGGACATTGCGGCGCGCCGCAGCAACTCCGTTCCCGAGAATCAGGTCGTGGTTGCCGGCCTGCGGGATCGGGATGGTGGATTCGGCGTCCATTTCGTCGAGCCAGAGTTTTCCATGCAGACGAATGGATGTTATGAGACTGCGAGACCGATATGCTTCACCCAATTTGAGTGCCTCGGGTTCATAGGCCTGTGGCCCGGAGAGGTAGTCGATGAAGGGGGATGCGAGAATACGGTGGAGCTCAAGATGGCCTCCGGCTGCCTGCCGTCCGAACACCGAAAAGTAGTATCCATAAAATGTCCCCGTGATCAGAGGACGGGGCCAGGTTTCTTTGGCGATGCGGGCGAAATGAAGAATGTTGTCTGCCACAAGCTCATGAACACATGTATAGTAGTCGATCGTGCGCTGTTCAGTCACCGGATTGCGAAAGATGCCGGCCGTCGTGCCGCGATCTGCAAGCCCGGGGAGCGTGGCGGAGGCAAGAGTGACGTTCGCCTTTCTCCACGCTTTCTGAAGAGCATCATCGGTGCCGTAGCGGTTCTGCAGCCAGGAACGGAATGTCCGCTCCATCGGTTGACTCACGTCCGGTTCATTGTGATAAAATCCCCAGTTGTGCCATTCGCCATAGACCCCGTTTGCCACCTGAATGCCCGCCAGGGCATTGCCCTCCGGGGTGGCGGCGAGCGCGAACAGAAATTCGCGCAGTTTTGCCGTTGCCTCCGATTTCCAGAGCAACGATGCCATGCTGACGCGGCGCACGGGTCCGTTGTCTTCCTCAATAATGCGGGGCATACCCTCTGAGCTTTCATCCCGGGGTTCAACGTCGGCGTACCGCACCCATTCATCGGGGTGTTCCCGCATCCACCATTTGGGCGCCGTCACGTGAAACCGGAAAAAAACAGATGCATCGGGACACACCGAGAGGATTCCTGCGATCTGCCGTCTCGCGGCGGATATGTCCATTGTCCCGTCGGGCTGCCAGCAATGATCGAAAAAAAGATCCACCTGAAAGAGCCGGATGCCTTGAGTGCAGAACTGGCGGATATTGTGCTGGGGCAACTCTTCCCACGACCATCGTCCGCCCGGGACATCCGTGAGCGCATATATCACGGGGCTTTCCGGTCTGTTGTTGATGAAGATTGTGGGTCGGTTGTTGTGCATACGAATCTCGGACGAAAGAGGCGGCCGGGAAGGTTGGGGTGTGGACATGGCGATTTGGGCTAATGGTGGAAGATTCATCGAGAGAAAAAGAGCACAGAGCGTCAGCTTCTGGGTTGTGAAAGAAGAGAGCACGTTCATGAGTAAAACTCCCGGAGTATACGTTGAGTGCAGGAGGCAGTGGCACAATAGGGACAGAATAGGTAAAAGTTGGGAGGAAACAAAACCATTAGGAAATGGTCCGGGAAAAGGGTATCTTAAAACACTGCAAACCAGCGACATTCCGTAACCGGTCATCGTATCGGAAGCGGACGTGAGAGTTTCGCTCTCCGGTATCGATGCGCAGGGTTTTGTCGGGACGGGTGTTGTTGATCGCTTTTCGCTGATCCCCACCAAGTATCGTCTTCAAGAACGATTCATTCCCATTGGCACATCGCCAACAGAACTTCGCATAGATTTGTTGTGATCTGGGATTGCAGTGAACTAACCTTCACTATACAGGTATCCCACATGGGTTTTTCAAGCATGGGTCTTTCAGGCCCTGTCATGCAGGGTGTTGAGGCAGCCGGTTATACGGTGCCCACCCCGATTCAAACACTTGCTATTCGTCCCGCCCTTGAAGGGCGAGACATTATCGGTCTCGCGCAAACAGGGACCGGAAAGACGGCGGCCTTTGTTCTCCCTCTTTTGCACACGCTTGCAGCGGACCAGAAGGAGAAAGAGCGGCACCCCAGTCCAAGGGCTCTGGTCTTGACTCCCACACGCGAACTCGCGCAACAGATCCACACCGCAGTAGAGACATACGGGCGGTTTGTCGGTTTGCGTTCCACGGCCATCTATGGCGGCGTGGATATGGACAAACAGCTCAAGCTCATCCGTCGCGGTCTGGATATTGCGATCGCAACACCGGGCCGGCTGCTCGACCACCTCCAGAGGGGCTCCATTAATCTGGGATCGGTGAAGGTCCTTATTCTGGATGAAGCAGACCGGATGCTCGATATGGGCTTCATCCGGGATGTCCGGAAAATTATTGCCCGCGTTCCAACCGACAGGCAGACCATGTTGTTCTCTGCGACAATGCCGGATGAAATCAGCTCCCTTGCTGCCGAGGTGTTGCGTGATCCGGAAACGGTGGAAGTTGGAGAACGGCGCAGTCCCGTCGAAACGATCGAACAGTTTTTCTACACGGTGAGCCAGGATGCAAAAACAGCATTATTGCTGCATGCACTCGATACCGAGCGTATGGAGAGTATCCTGGTCTTTGCACGGACGAAGCACGGCGCCGACAAGATTTCCCGGCGACTGGAGCGCAGTGGGGTCACGACTGCAGCCATCCACTCCAACAGGTCACAGGGGCAACGTGATCGTGCGCTGGAGGCGTTCAAGAAGGGAAGGATCAGAGTCCTTGTCGCCACAGACATCGCAGCCCGCGGACTCGACGTGAGCGGCATCTCTCATGTTGTGAACTATGATATCCCCCATCAGGCGGAAGACTACATCCACCGGATCGGGCGGACCGGCAGGGCCGGGGCTGACGGAGACGCCATTACATTCGTTGCCCGCGAAGATCAGCAGTATCTACAGCGGATCGAACGGTTTACCGGCAAGCGTGTTCAGGTAAAAAGTTATCCTGGGTTCGTCGCGCCACCACCATCTCCCCGTACGGCGACACACGCACATCCCGGAGCGCGCAAGCATTCCGGATCACAAAGACACCCTGCAAGCTCTGCATCGCGGGGCCAATCGGGGCACGCTGCATCGCGGGGTCAATCGGGGAACTCTGCATCGCGGGGTCAGTCAGGGAACTCCGCATCGCAAAACCCATCCGGAAACTACCCATCGCAGGGTTATTCCGGACATTCCGGATCTCAGGGGCGCCCGGCACATTCCGCTGGCGCCAAACGGAGCCCCGGAGCCTCGGTCTCTCCCTGGAAGAAACGTGGTCCCCAGAAAAAGAAACGTACGCCTGTTGTTGCAGCCCGGAAAAGAACCCCTCTGAAGAAGCTGGATTCGTTCTCTTCCCACGGCGGCGGTGGCGGCTGGTCAAACCAATAAACGCGACACTACTCCGGACACCCATGCAACGCAGAGACGACATCCGCAACATCGCAATCATCGCTCATGTGGACCACGGCAAGACAACACTCGTGGACCATATGCTCCGCCAGACGGGAATTTTTCGGGCCAACCAGCAGCTCGTTACCCGCGTCATGGACTCGAATGATCTCGAACGGGAGCGGGGAATTACCATCCTGGCAAAGAACACCGCCATCCACTACAAGGGAGTCAAAATCAATATTGTGGATACGCCGGGGCACGCGGATTTCGGCGGTGAGGTGGAACGGACGCTGACCATGGTGGACGGTGTTCTGCTGCTCGTGGATGCGGCGGAGGGTCCGTTGCCCGGGACGAAGTTTGTTCTGAAGAAATCCCTCGATCTGCAGCTCAAACCCATCGTGGTCATCAATAAAATCGACAGGAAAGACGCCCGGCCGCATGAGGTGCTGGATCTGGTCTTTGATCTTTTTCTCTCGTTAGGTGCGGACAACAAGCAGCTGGATTTCCCGACAGTGTACTGTATCGCAAAGCAGGGGATTGCCAAAAACGAACTGGAACAGGACAGCACCACTCTGGTTCCACTTCTCGATGCCATTGTCAACCATGTGCCACCCCCTCCGGGCGACACCACCGAGCCGTTTCAGATGCTCGTCACCACCATAGACTACAATGACTATTTGGGGCGCCTCGGTATCGGACGTATTCACCGGGGGACCATCCGGCTCGGCGGACCCATGAACATCGTTCACCGTGATGGTGCCGTTGAGGATGCGCGCGTGACAAAGATCTACACCTTTGACGGACTGAAGCGAATCGAGGTCGAAGAGGCCGGTGCGGGTGACATTATCGCGATCGCCGGGATGGAGGATGTGGATATCGGCGAGACGATCGCCGATGCGTCCGATCCGACACAACTGCCGTTCGTTGCCATCGAAGAACCGACACTCTCCATGAATTTCATCGTGAACAACAGCCCGTTCGCCGGACGGGATGGGAAGTATGTCACGACCCGGCATCTGAGCGAACGTCTGACCCGGGAGCTGCGGTCGAACGTCAGCTTGCGAATTGAACTGACAGACTCTCCGGACAGGTTCAAGGTGAGCGGACGCGGTGAGTTACATCTGGCAATCCTGATCGAGACGATGCGCCGGGAGGGGTACGAATTCCAGGTTTCGCGGCCCGAAGTTATTCTCAAAAGAATTGATGACGTCCTCTCGGAACCGATGGAGCATGTGATCATCGATGTTCCGGATGAGTTTATCGGAGTGGTGATTGAAAACCTCGGCCGACGGCGCGGGGAGATGAAAAACATGATCTCGTCGAATGACAATACCAGGCTGGAGTTTATTGTCCCGGCGCGGGGGTTGATCGGATTCCGGGGGGAGTTTATGACGCAGACAAAGGGAACCGGAATTCTGCACCACAATTTTCACGGCTACGACCCCTACAAAGGCGAAATCACGCAGCGCACAAAAGGCGCAATTGTCGTTATGGAAGCCGGAGAAGCGGTGGCATACGGGATGTGGAAGTTGCAGGAGCGTTCGGTCTTCTTTGTTGAACCGGGGACGAAGGTGTACGAGGGAATGATCGTGGGCGAAAACTCACGCGAGCAGGACATGACGGTAAATGTGTGCAAGACCAAGCAGCTGACCAACATGCGAGCTTCGGGATCCGATGAGGCCGTCCGGTTGGAGCCTCCCCGGCTTCTGACTCTTGAGCAGGCCATAGAGTGGATCGGAGACGATGAGCTGGTGGAAGTTACTCCGCAGAGTATTCGTTTACGCAAGCGGCATCTGAATGCTGACGTCCGCAAGCGGATGAGCAAGAAGGCTCTGGAAGCGGTCGAGAGTCCGGCATGACCGGTGCACTCGCGCGCGGAGTTTCCGGCGTGAACACCGTCATCCCCGCAAACAAAAGGGCTCTCCTGGTGAGAGCCCTTTTTTACGTTGGAGCGAAACCGTATCCGTTACCGTCCGGGCTTCATGACACGTTAGAAAGTGATACCGGCAGTGACAATCGGTACGTACGTGCTCGTGCCCTCTTCGATCATGATCCAGTTGACTTTTAACTCGGCAAAAATCGCTACGCCGCCAAATTGAAGATCTGCTCCCGCGCCGACGTTAAAAGCGCCGACAGTCTGCGTCTTCAGAATTGAAACCGGTGCGAGCTTGGTGCCACCCAGGGAGAGTGTAACTTCGGTGGCTTTGACATTTACAAGTCCCGCGCCTCCTGTCACATACGGTCTGAAAACCGGCAGAGGGAGCACGACAAGTTTCGCATTGGCATTTCCGGAGATCATATCCACTCTGCCGCCTTCCACAAATTGAACGGGGAGGCCGGGGATGACCTGCTGTACATACGCCGTAAACTTCTCCTTTTCAGGGGAAAGAGTGACATAGTCGCCGGAAATGCGGATGCTCAGAATGCTCAAATTAAGATCAAAATGAATACCCCCACCCAGCCCGAGTCCATACACCTCGTCCAGGGCGACCTGTAAAACGCCGGTGGACGGCGTGATTCCGGCGATTTGTTTCACCTTTGCATTTATCTTGGAATTTATCATATTTCCGTGCACGCCGAATCCGACTGTCTGCGCCGAGGCTATTGTTGCTACACACAGGGCACAACTGAGTAGTAAGCGTTTCATACATCCTCCACAATGGTTATTGGGTGCTGATGTGCACAAGCGCTGGCGTCGGTTGTGGCCAGCCAATTTTCCTGCATAAATCTATGTTGTTATCTACACTTTATCAAGTTTTTGTTTCTGCATGCCCGGAAAGAAGAGAAATATCGTAGAGAACCATTTCACTCTCTTCGGTGTTAGTGGTTTGGAGGCAATTTATGCGAAGTAGGATTATCGCGTCAGCACTGGTCGCGGGCTTGCTCGGTTTCTGTTCCGGTTGCGACAGGGGATTAGGCCCCATTACGGAAGAAACAGGGTTTAGCGGTGTGATTACCTTTGCGAACTGGCCACCACCGGAACAGGTGCTGGAACTGCGTCTTGTCGCCTTCCGGGATTATCCGTCTGATAGCAGCGGAATCATTGCGGCACTGTTGGACCAACGCGCTGCGATCTATCCCCACGTCACCACTGGCGTTGCCGGCGCGCTCGAGATTCTCGGGAACAAGACCGCTGACACGGTGCACTATTCGTTTACTACAGAGGGGACGATCTTGAAGGAGGGAACATATAATTATGTTGTTCTCGGATGGCGGTACGGACCGAATTACTTCGCGGACTGGCAACCTGTCGGTGTGTACACGGAGAAGCCCGGGACCTTTGAACCCGCTCCCGTCGTGGTGCGCGACCGGCGGATGAGAAAAGACGTCGACATTAAAGTTGATTTCAACAATCTACCGCCGAAACCATGGAAATGAACCGTTTAAAACTGTTCGTCCTGCTGCTGCCGTGGATTGTTGTACAGGGATTTGCGGAAAGCGGCAGTATCACAGGTCGTGTCTCCTCACTGACCGATGGCCAGTCTGAACCACTCGTGGGTGCAGTACTCTTTGTGCAGGGATCGGTCCGCGGCACCACAACAAACATCAAGGGAGAATACCGGATTGCCGGCCTCGCGCCGGGAACATATACTCTTGTGGTCTCATTGGTAGGATACCAGCGTTTTACCCGGTCAGGTATTGTTGTGGAAGACGGACGCGAAACCACCGCTCATTTCTCCCTGGAATCATCACCCGTCCAGTTTGATCAGGTTGTCGTCACCGCAAGCAAGAGGCCGCAGTCGCTTGAGGAAGTCCCGATCAGCCTTTCCATTCTGGATGCGAACGAAATCCGCCAGCGTAATGCCCTGGTGCTGGATGATGCATTACGATACATTCCCGGTGTCAACATGACGGGTTTTCAGGTGAACATACGGGGATCCAGCGGCTACAGCCGCGGCGCGGGAAGCCGGGTTCTTATGCTGCTGGATGGAATACCCTTTATCACCGGTGACACCGGCGAGCTGAACTTCGAGACAATCCCGGTCGGACAGGTTGACCGTATCGAAGTGGTAAAAGGGGCCAGCTCCGCTCTGTACGGTTCAAACGCTCTTGGTGGCGTGATCAACGTGATCACCAAGGAGATCCCGGAACGGCCCAGCACGCACGTTCGTCTTTTCGGCGGGGTCTACGATCAGCCGTCTCATGATCAATGGAAATGGACTTCAAAATCCCGGTTTGTCCAGGGGCAATCGGTGAGCCATGCGTACCGCGTCGGAGATCTCGGCGTCGCCGTGTTTCTCTCGCGGCAGCTCGACGATGGATACCGGCAGAACGACTACCGTCGCCGGTACAACTTCTACCTTAAATTGAAGGAAGAGTTCGCGCAGCAGAGCGCCCTTACCATGACGTTTGGATTGTTGTACCAGTATGGCGGTCAGTATCTGTACTGGCGCAGTCTTGATTCTGCCCTTATTCCTCCGCTCGCACAACAGGATGATAACATAAAGTCCATCAGGTTTTTCACCACCGGACAATACAGTACCGTGGTGAACGACAATTTCCAGCTCACAACCCGCGCGATGTGGTTTCACAATGACTGGGGTTTTGAAACCCGGAGCGGCATCGGCCGCGCGGAATCGATTGCAGACGACTTCAGATTTGAGACAGTGGCAACAATCCTGCCCGGCGACGGACACACGGTTACCGCCGGGGTGGATGCGAACGTGGACGTCATCGGCGGGGATGTGATCAGCAACCGGGTCATCGGAGGGTTTGCCGTTTTCGGCCAGGATGAAATCCGTCTTGCAGATCCGCTTACCCTGACTCTCGGGGCGCGGTATGATTTTTCGTCAGTGGGAGTGACAACACCTGGCGGTCAGGTGAACCCGAAAATAGCGCTTGCCTATACGCCTTTTGGTGGAACCACGTTCCGCACGTCGGTAGCCAGGGGGTTCCGGGTGCCTGCTGTTGCCGAAGCGTTTCTTATGGCCGGATTCAGCAATATCGTCGCCCGTCCCAACGAAGATCTGAAGCCTGAACGTAACTGGTCCTTCGAAGTCGGTCTTTCACAACGGCTGGGTGAGATCGGGACACTTGATATTTCGGCGTTCCGGTCGGACTATGACAATCTGATTGAAGTGGATGTGGTGGATACGGCTCAGAATTCGCTTCTTTTCCAGTGGCGCAATGTGGCCAAAGCCCGAATCCAGGGGGTTGAGGCGTCCGTGAAGCTGGTGTTTTTTGACGGTGGACTCCAGTTGAACACCGGCTACACATACGTGTATCCGGAGGACCTGACGCGAAACGATATTTTGAAATACCGTCCGAGACATCTTTTGTACACAACCCTCTCCGGCCGGGTCGGCATGTTCCATGCCTCCTCCGATTTCAGGTTCATCAGCCGTGTGGATCGTGTGGATGACGTATTGAGCAAGACGGGCATCGTCTTTGACGGTGACGTACGAACAGATATTTTTGTTACGGATTTCCGGCTGGGAGCGGACTTTTCTCTGGGGAGCGTCCCACTCACCCTTACCGCAAGTGTGAATAACGCGCTGCAGTACAATTATGTGGAGTTGATCGGAAATATTATGCCGCCCCGCACGTATGTGCTGGCGCTGGATGTACGAATGTAAAAGGGGCGGGGAGATCTCTCTCAGATATCGCGAGAGCCCCGTCCAGACACTGTGAACACTGAAGGAGGACATATGAAAACGAGTCTACGCATTGTTGCGTGTGCCGCTATACTCAGCGCCGGTGTGACGGTTGTGCCGGCTCAGGGCATCAAGATTGACACGGCTGACGTGAGGCAGATGTTTGCCATCGGCACCACGACAACATACCGTGGTGACACCCTTACAACATCAGCGAACATCGGTGCGCCTGGCGCGACCTCGTGGGATTTTACCGGGCTGAGCACGCACACGCGGATGTCATTAAGAAGTGTTCCGCTTGCAACGACACCCTACTATGCCAGCCACTTTCCCGCTGCGACCCATGCGCTCAGCGATACCGCCTTTACATACTCATTCTATTATGCTGATCTTTTCGCGACAGTCACCCTGAGAGGTGCGGGCTATAACTATATGACGCTGGGACAGGATCTGCTTGATTACGGGTTCAAGGGAGCCGGGAGCGCGTATCTTTTCGGGAACCCATACCCCGCTGAGGGACAGTGGGTAAAATCTCCGCCGGCGGTCTATTACAGTCTGCCGCTGGAGATGTCCAAGACATGGACCACGACGTATAACGAAACGCTCGCGGGAAGCGCACAGCTCTTTGCGGCGCCGGCGCCTCCGATCGCAGTAGGTCCGACGGTCACGGCACATACCGTCCAGTACACCGTCGATGCGTACGGCCTCCTTACGGTTCCGGGGTCCGGTGCGGTGGATGCGTTGCGTCTTCGCAAGGTTGACCGGTTCTCAGAAGGGACTACGCAGGGAGTACGGGTGAGCTACATGATCATTGCCAGGAACGGCGCGTCAGTTCAATTTACCGCCGTGGATACCCTCTCACCATCCAGCGGAACAATCCCTGTGACTGCCGTCCAGTGGACCACACCAACCACAACACACGTTCAGTCGGTGAGCAATGTTCCTGCTGCCTTCGCGTTGGGTCAGAACTATCCGAACCCTTTTAATCCATCGACAACCATCCGATTCACATTGCCTGCCAGCGGGCCGGTCACGCTGAAGGTATTCAATCTTCTGGGTGAGGAAGTTGCTACGCTTGTCAATGAGACAGTGGGGGCAGGGGAGAGCAGTGTCCGGTTTGACGGCTCGGGTCTGGCAAGTGGCATGTACCTGTACAGACTCCAGGCGGGTAGCTCAACCCAGACGCGCCGCATGATGCTTGTGAAGTAGGGTGCGCGTGGGGCTTTGAAGGTATCGTGATGGTCTGAACAGATGTCCGGTAACACGAAGCGGGATCCCGATGTTCGCACGGGATCCCGCTCTGTTTTTGTCGTGATGCTTCGGGAGGATCTTACTTCTGAATCTCCAGCAATTCCACTTCGAAGATAAGTGTTGCATTCGGAGGAATAACTCCGCCTGCTCCCTGCTCACCGTATGCAAGATGGGGCGGAATGAAGAGCTCCCACTTTGAACCAACCTTCATCAACAGCAGAGCTTCCGTCCACCCGCTGATCACGCCGCCACACTGAAACACCGCCGGTTCGCCGCGTTTGTAGGAACTGTCAAATTCCTCTCCATTGATGAGTTTTCCGCGGTAATTTGTCTTTACTGTGGATGTTGCCAGAGGGATTTTTCCCGTTCCTTCTGTGATTACACGGTACTGGAGTCCGCTGGGAAGTACTTTGACGCCGGGCGCGTTGACGTTGGCAAGAAGGAACGCTTCCCCCTCGCGTTTGTTCTTGATGGCTTCTGAGTGTGCACGTTCTTCGGCCTTGGTCTGCATGTCGCGCTGGAATGCCGTCATAGTTTCATGGACCTCCTTTTCGGTCATCAGTCGTTGCGCGCTGTCCAGTTTTGCATCAAGCACTCCACGGAGGAACGCGTCGGTGTTGATGAGAATGGAATCGCGCTTCAGGTTGTTGCCCACGCTCAGCCCGATACTGTAACTTATTTTGTCCTGCTGCGTCTCGAGCTTCACTTCTTTTTCTCCTGTTGACTGGCATCCGGTGAGACCAACCACCAGCATGGTGGCCACGATGAATTGCATGGGACTCCCTTTCACATGATGAAAATGGCCTGCCGTGGGGGCGGACACGCCTGCCTCTGCCACGTTCAACAGACCCATAATCTTTCAATATAATTAAATATCGTTTAAGAACCAACGGGCGGATTTGCCTGCGATGAACCGTGTCCCAGGCACCTCGCGTCAATCTTCCTGAAAAATGATGAAACAAACGGTTGTTTCCCCATTCTATTGTACATGGTGAGGCGATTCTCTATATTGGGTGACCTCTTCCGGGATCCATCACCAGCGTGAAAGAACCCCCGATGCGTAACGCCGGCATCCTGATCTGGACAGCGATTCTGCGCAGCACCGACAGGCCTGTACGCCGCGCGTATCTGCTCGCGCGAATCCGGGCAGGGACAGCAGATCTGATTCGTAGTACGTGGGGGCGGGGCCCGGCTCATGCAGGAACAGTTCAAGTGTTATGACCATTCAATGCAATACCGTGTAGAACCCGGGACGTTCACCATTATGGTCGGTCCGCATTCAGCAGAGTATCAATCGCGGACCCTCACCGTGCACTGACCCGGATTGCTCACCGGCAATCTCCCACTACCCGCGGAAAGGACCCGTTATGGCATCAATCGGTCTCAGCATGTTGGATTGGCTGATCATCGCCATCTATTTTGCTTTTATTATCGGACTGGGGTACTATCTCAAGCGTTTCACAAAGAGCCAGGAAGACTTCTTCCTCGCGGGAAGGAAGAACAGCTCATGGGTTGCGGGATTGGCCTTTCTCTCGGCAAACCTGGGAGCACTCGAGCTCCTGGGGATGACCGGGAACACGTTCAAGTATGGTATGTACGTCGCCCACTTCTACTGGATAGGCGCCATTCCTGCCATGCTGTTTCTCGGCATCTATATGATGCCGTTCTACTACAGCAGCCGGATCCACTCCGTGCCCGGCTACCTGAAACTCCGGTTCGATGAGAAGACACGCGTATTGAACGGGATCTCATTCGCGGTGATGACCGTGCTTGTCTCCGGCATCAACCTCTATGCAATGGCTCTTGTTCTCCATACCTTCCTCGGCTGGAACTGGGACATCAGCATGTGGATCTCGGCGGCGACGGTTGCGGTGTATGTTACCATGAGCGGATTGTTGTCTGCCATCTTTACGGAAATAGTACAGTTCTTCCTGATCTGGTTCGGCCTGTTTCTCGTTTCGGTCCTGGGTATCATCGAAATCGGCGGTGTGAATGAAGTATTCGCCCGCGTACCGGAGGCCTACAATACCCTCTGGTCAACGTCGGGTGATCCGACCCAGAACGGAATGGCGATAACATGGGGGGGAATTGTGCTCGGACTCGGGTTTGTCCTTTCATTCGGATACTGGACCACAGACTTCCTTGTCGTCCAGCGTGCATTCTCTGCAAAAGACCTCCGGGCAGCACGGATGACCCCGATCATCGCATCATTTTTCAAAATGGCCGTTCCGTTTATCGTGATCATCGCCGGACTTGTTGCCTACATCCTGGCCCATGATCCCATGACCGGTTTTGCGTTGCTGGAAGACGGCGGACAGATTAATTATGACTCCGCGCTTCCGCTGCTCATCGCCCGGTACTATCCGGAGGGGCTTATGGGACTGGGCATCACAGCGTTGCTTGCAGGATTTATGGCCGGACAGGCGGGAAATGTCAGCGCCTTTAACACGGTATGGACGTACGACATCTACAAGGCCCTCATCAAAAAGGACGCAAGTGACGATCATTTGCTGTGGATGGGGCGGGTGACGACCGTTGTCGGCATCATCATCAGCGTCGGCACAGCCTACTGGGCAAAAAGTTTCCCGAGCATCATGGACTATATGCAGGCAATTTTCTCGTGGGTGAACGCACCGCTGTTTGCGACGATGCTGCTCGGCATGTTCGTTGTCTGGATCACCCCGGCCGGGGCATTCTGGGGGCTCATAGCAGGTATGGGATCATCCTTCTTTATGTTCCTGGCTTCAAAATTCCACTGGGTCGAGGGGAGTCTCTTCACAATGTCAGAGCACTCGAGTGACATGGCGGTCAACTTCTGGCGGGCCTGGTGGGCATGGTTAATTTGTTTTGTGGTTACCATCCTCATCAGTTTTGTCACCAAGAAAAAACCTCGCGAAGAGCTTGTGGGGCTGGTAAAATGGCTCACGCCCGAGGAACACGACTTCGGGATCCCCTTCATCCGCAGGCCGGCATTTTATGCCCTGCTTTCGCTTGTGGTCCTTGTCATCGTGAATATCATTTACTGGTAGGAGAATTGTTTTATGAAACCCATCTGGTATTTTGTCGGTATCCTTCTGCTGGTTCTGGGTGTGCTGGTCCTGGGCGCAGGGCTGTATGGATTGATGTCCCAGGAACCCCATCGAACCGTGCTGGCCGAGCTGCATCCGCGTGTGTGGTGGGGAGCGATCATGACTGTCGCAGGCGCCCTTTTCCTTTTCTTCAACAGGAAAACCGTAGCCTGACACCGTACGTTGCTTGGTCGTCTTCAGGGGGCCCGGCGGGCCAGACACTCCAGGCCTGGTGCCGCTGGCCCCCTGGCTCTTTTTTCCCCTCATCCGGAGAGAGATCCCGGTTTGCCTCCGGTGTGCCTCACATGCAACTTCGGCACGTGTTTCTTCGTATATAAAGAACTATCTCCCCACACGGTTGTTCCACGAGCACGGATTTTCGATGAAAAGACCAATCGCCGTCCTGGCCCTGGCCATAGCCCTCGTTGCCTGCAATGCGCCGATCAAACAATCCGGTATTAATCTTTCGATGATGGACACCTCCGTCAGGCCTCAAGACGATTTCTACCGCTACATGAATGGTGCGTGGCTGGCAAAGTTTGACATCCCGTCTGACCGTTCAAACTACGGGATGTTTTCCCAGCTGGCGGACAAGGCTGAGACAGATCTGCGGGCCATCATCGAGGAGTCGGCGGCAAAGCAGGCATCTCCCGGTTCAGACCCCCAGAAAGTGGGTGATCTGTATGCAGCCTTTATGGATACCGTCCGTGCAGACCACCTCGGGCTTTCGCCCATCACTTCTGATCTGGAACGTATCCGGTCAGCCGGTTCACGTGATGACCTTGTTCGCATCACCGCACAGAAGAGCCTTGACGGGACCAACACCCCCTTCTTCGTGTTTATCAACCAGGATGCAAAACACCCCACAAAATATGCAATTCATCTCTATCAATCAGGCATCAGTATGCCCGATAGAGACTACTATCTAAGGCAGGAGCCGCGCTTCGCGGATTTCAGGACGAAATTTCGTGCACACGTGCAGAAGATGTTCACCATGGCGGGGAGCGCCGATCCGGCGGGATCCGCAGAACGGGTGCTGCGGATCGAAACCGCCCTGGCCGGGGCACACTGGACAAACGTGGAAAACCGCAACCGCGTGAAGACCTATAACAAACTGGCAATCGCCGATCTCGGACAATCCTTTAATTGGCCTCTTTTTGTTTCCGAGGCGCAATGGAAGAGTACAGACAGTGTGATTGTGTATCAGCCATCCTACTTTACGGCATTCAATGCGCTCTTCGACACGTTGCCTCTGGACGATTGGAAGGCCTACTTCGCGTGGCATACGATTACGTCCTGGGCGCCGTATCTGAGCACCGACTACGTGAGCGAAGATTTTTCTTTCTTTGAGACCACACTCAAGGGAGTACCCGAAAACCGGCCGCGCTGGAAACGGGGAGTCGCCCTTGTGGAAAACCATCTCGGAGAAATTGTCGGCAAACTGTATGTCGAGAGGCATTTCCCGCCGGAAGCGAAGCAGAGAATGCTGGGCCTTGTCGGCAACCTGAAGCAGGCCTTCCGCGAACGCATCAATACCGTGCAGTGGATGGGAGCGGAAACAAAAGCCAAAGCCCTCCAGAAACTGGAAAAGTTTAACGCGAAGATCGGCTATCCCGACACCTGGAAAGACTATGCCGCGGTTTCGGTGAAAGCAGATGATCTTGTCGGCAGCATCCGGAGTGCGGCACACGCGACGTATGCCAGGGAGATGAAAAAGATCGGCAATCCGATCGACCGCACAGAGTGGTTCATGACGCCACAAACAGTGAACGCATACTATAGCCCGAACATGAACGAAGTGGTCTTCCCCGCAGCGATCCTCCAGGCGCCGTTCTTCAGCCTGGCGGCAGATGACGCCGTAAATTATGGCGCGATCGGGGCGGTCATCGGACATGAGATGACGCACGGCTTCGATGACCAGGGCCGGATGTCCGATGGCGACGGAAACCTGACCGATTGGTGGACCGAAGGTGACGCCCGTGAGTTTACGAAACGAGCCGACGTTGTCGTAGCGCAATACGCCGGCTATTCACCCATTGATACAATGAAAGTGAACGGCCCGCTTACGCTGGGCGAAAATATCTCCGACCTTGGCGGGCTCACCATCGCCTACTACGCGTACAACAAATCGCTGGGCAATGCGCCGTCACCAGTCATTGACGGCTTCACCGGTGAGCAACGATTCTTCCTGGGATGGGCGCAAGTATGGGCGCGCAAATACCGCGATGATGAAATGCGCCGCCGTCTGCTCACGGATCCTCACTCTCCCAGTGAGTATCGTGCCAATGGCGTCGTCGCCAACATGCCCGAATTCTATTCGGCCTTTGATGTCAAGCCAGGTGATCGGCTGTGGCGGGAAGACACTGTGCGTGCACAGATCTGGTAACAATGGATTCGTGACACCCACACGTGTCGTAGTCCGGGGCGGCCACAGAGAGCCCCACAGACGTTGTCTCATATGAACATTCGAAACGACCCGGAGGTCTCCATGAAAGCGGAAAGCCACATCACACTCGTTGGTATTCTGACTCTTGTACACAGCGGACTGCTAATGCTGGTCGGGTTGTTTTTGTTCATGCTCTTGATGGGGATCGGGATATTCACAAATGATACGGATGCATTGCTCGTCCTCAGCATCCTGGGGACGTTGGCGATTGTGATCATGTTCTTCGTAGCCATCCCCGGAATCATCGGAGGGATTGCGCTCTTACGCTATGCAGGCTGGTCTCGGATATTTATGATTGTCCTTGGCGCCCTCAAGCTCATCGACATCCCGTTCGGAACGGCTCTTGGCGTCTATACAATTTACGTGCTTTTGCGGCCGGATGTCATCCAGCTTCTCGATCCTCCGACCCAGGCTGCAGCCGCCAGGCCAAAATGAGGCCGGGAAAGACACCCCTTTGTCGCAGTTTCGACGGGGGTGTATCCGTCGATTGCAAATAAGCTTCTTTGTCTATACATTACTGCATGCGCTCCGTTTTCTGCATTCTGGCTTTGCTGGCCGGTCCCTGGCTTGCTCCGGCGTGGTACGCACCGACGCTGGAGCTGGACCATCTGCGCGATGCGCAGCTTGTACCCGAACGGGTATTTGCTGAGCAGGGTGTTACCAGCCCCAAACCCATAGACGGTTATTCAGGCGATCAAGCCTCAGGCAGCAATCTCGGGTATCGTCCAGAGATACCCCGGCAGTACCCTGCCCGGGTGTTGACCTTTGAGGAGTTGCCGCATCCCACGCGCCACCTCCTCATCAATGCCCACGCCTCTTCGTTTTTGTGACGCTCCATGAGACAGGTACACACTCGTTGTTCTCTTAAACCTGTTCACATTCATGGAGAGTTCACACATGCAGCAATACGATGCGTCGACGCAGTCGGGGAAGCGCGTACTCCTCAATATCCTTGTCTTCATATTCGGCACTGTTATCCTGCTTCTGGCCATTAAGTTCCTTCTTAAAGTATAGCCGGAGCATCGAGCGGGATCTTCTCATGCGGTGAGTGGTAGGCAAGCACATAACTTGTAGTGACCCAACCAGGAACGGCCCGAATGATCCCACGTGATGCTGTCATCGGCGTTGACTACGGCACTGATTCTGTCCGGACTTTGATCATCGATGCATCGGACGGGACAGAAATCTCCACGGCGGTGGAATACTACCCCCGCTGGGGGAAGGGATTGTACAGTGACCCGTCGGCCAATCGTTTCCGGCAGCATCCGTTGGACTATCTTGAAGGACTGGAACACACCGTTCGTGCAGCCCTTGCCGGGGCGCCTGCCGGAACCGCTGAGAGGATTCGTGGCATTTCTGTAGACACGACGGGGTCCACACCTGTTGCGGTAGACAGCAGGGGGACCCCGCTTGCGTTAACGCCGGGATTCGAGGAAGATCCCGATGCGATGTTCGTTCTCTGGAAAGATCATAGTGCGGTGCTCGAGGCCGGCGAAATTAATCGTACAGCGAAGACCTGGGGCGGGACAGACTACACGATGTACGAGGGGGGAGTGTACTCGTCGGAATGGTTCTGGGCAAAACTTCTCCACATCCTCCGCACCAACCCGCGTGTCCGGCAGGCCGCGTACTCATGGGTCGAGCATTGTGACTGGATTCCCGGCGTCCTGACTGACAACACAGATCCGCGCACTCTGAAGCGGAGTCGATGTGCAGCCGGGCACAAAGCCATGTGGCACGCCGCATTCAACGGCCTTCCTTCCGAAGAATTCCTCGTTCACCTTGACCCGTTGCTGAACGGTCTCCGCTCCCGCCTGTATACCGAGACCTACACAAGTGACACCCGCGCCGGAACACTCTCAACCTCCTGGGCCACCCGGCTGGGTCTGCCGGGAGGAGTCCCTGTAGGTATCGGAGCGTTTGATGCGCATATGGGTGCGATCGGCGGTGGAATCCGACCGTATGTTCTGACGAAAATAATGGGTACGTCGACCTGTGACATGATCATCGTTCCGAACGAAGAGATGAACCAGAAACTGGTCAGAGGCATATGCGGTCAGGTGGACGGCTCCATCATTCCTGGAATGCTTGGCATGGAAGCCGGACAATCGGCTTTCGGCGATGTGTATGCATGGTTCAAGGATGTTCTGCTCTGGCCTGTCCATCAACTGGTGAGTTCGTCACCGCTGCTGGATCCCTCCATCAGCGCGAAACTTGTGGATGACACGGAGAACAGGATTATTGCAGCGCTCTCTGCCGCGGCAGCAGCCCTTCCGATTGAAGAGTCAGGCGTGCTGGCACTGGATTGGATGAACGGTCGCCGGACACCCGATGCAAATCAACTCCTCAAAGGGGCCATCACGGGAGTGAGTCTGGGCAGTGACGCTCCCCGGATTTTCAGGGCGCTGGTTGAAGCGACGGCATTCGGCGCGAGATTGATTGTAGACCGGTTCCGGGCGGAAGGTGTACGCATCGACGGGGTGATTGCACTGGGAGGCGTGGCAAAAAAGTCTCCCTTTATCATGCAGACCGTTGCTGATGTTCTGGGAATGAAGATCGCGGTGCCACGCTCTGAACAGACCTGTGCTCTGGGGGCCGCAATGTGTGCTGCGACGGCGGCCGGACTGTACCGGTCCATCGAAGACGCGGCGAAGGCGATGGAGAGTGGACTGGAACGCGAGTATGTTCCCGACGAGACCCGAAGAGCCCACTATGATACCCTGTACGCACGGTACAAGCGGCTGGGTGCGTTTATTGAACAAGACATTATGACGGAATCCACACCTCTATGAGCGCCTACGCGGATCTTAAACACCAGGCCTGGGAGTCCAACCTGGAACTCCCCAGGGCAGGGCTCGTCACAAAGACCTTCGGGAATGCGAGTGTTTTGGACCCGGAACGGAAGGTCTTTGCGATCAAGCCCAGCGGCGTCCCCTTCGAGACACTACGACCGGAGGATATGGTTGTGGTTGATCTCCAGGGGAAGGTCGTGGAAGGCCGCCTCAGGCCCTCGTCTGACACGCGTACCCATGCCGTGCTGTATGATGCCTGGTCCGACCTCGGCAGCATCGTTCATTCCCATTCCGCGTATGCTGTTGCATGGGCACAGGCCATAAAACCCATTCCGGTTCTGGGAACGACACATGCAGACTATCTTGCGCAGGATATTCCGTGTACCGCCGTCATGGGGGATGACCGGATTGCAGGAGATTATGAAGTAGAAACGGGGCTCCAGATACTGCACACCTTTGAGAACATCTCGCACACGGTGGTCTCGATGGTCCTGGTTGCATGTCATGGTCCGTTTACCTGGGGTGCTTCGCCCGAAAAAGCGATCGAACACAGCATTATGCTGGAACAGATTGCCCGCATGGCTTTCCTGACATTGCAGATCAACCCGGATACACCACGACTAAAAGAAACGTTGCTGCGGAAACACTTTGAACGTAAACACGGCTCTGCTGCATACTACGGCCAGAAGTAAGCCCTTCACGAGGAGGAATATTTAATGAAGAATCTGCCGATCATCACGATGGGACTGCTGGCAGTGAGCAGGGACTGTTTTCCCATTGAGTTATCCCGGAAGCGACGGATGGAGGTGGCGGCTCAGTGCGTAAAACTCGGGATCGGGGTGGTTGAGCTGGAAACAATCGTCGAGAATGACAACGATGTGGTTCGCGCATTGAAGGAGATCCAAAAAAAGAACGTGAATGCGCTGACGTTGTACCTCGGCAATTTTGGTCCGGAAGGCCCTACGACGCTTCTTGCACAGAAGTTTGGCGGACCGGTAATGCTTGTCGCGGCGGCGGAAGATTCGGGTAAAGATCTGTATGGAGGTCGCGGTGACGCATATTGCGGGCTCCTGAGCGCATCGTATAATGCCGGACTCCGACGCTTGAAGGTGCACATTCCCCCGTATCCTGTCGGGACCCCTCCGGAAGTGGCCGGAATGATCCGCGATTTTACGCCCGTTGCACGCGTCTCGGTCGGGATTCGCAATCTGAAAATATTCTCCTTCGGCCCACGCCCTTTCGATTTTCTCACCTGCCATGCGCCAATCCAGCCGCTGTTCGATCTCGGCATTGAAGTTATGGAAAACAGCGAACTGGACATGTACGATCTGTTTCAGTCCAAGAAAGGTGATTCCAGAATCCCGGCTGTCGCGGCCGACATGGCAAAAGAGCTTGGGAAAGGGAACACGTATCCGGACCTGCTTCACCCGATGGCTCAGTTTGAGCTCGCGCTGCTGGATTTTATGGAGAAGAATATCGGGGCATCGCAGTTTGCAGTGTTTGCAAACAAATGCTGGCCCGCGTTTGAGAAGTACTTCGGATTCACTCCATGTTTTATCAACAGCCGTCTTGCGGCACACGGCATCCCTATCTCCTGCGAATCAGACATGTACGGGGCGCTGAGCGAATACTGCGCATCCTGCGCCACGATGTTGCCGCCCGCCATCCTCGACATCAACAACACCGTGCCGTATGACATGATCGAGGAAGCGAAAGACCAGATAGGGACGTATGCCCCGCAGGATCTCTGGATGGGATTCCACTGCGGAAATACCTCCTCCTCCTGTATGGCAACATCAATGATGAAGTATCAATTGATCATGCACCGTCTGATGGAACCCGGCAAGGAACCGAACATCACCCGGGGAACACTCGAAGGACGTATCCGGCCCGGTGAAGTAACAATCTTCCGTCTTCAGTCCACATCCGATGCGGAACTCCGTGCGTATGTTGCCGAAGGTGAGATTCTGGATATCGACCCCAAATCGTTCGGATCGATCGCCGTCTTTGCTGTGAAGGAAATGGGGCGGTTCTACCGTCACGTGCTTCTCGAAAAACGATTCCCGCATCACACCGCTGTGGCATTCGCCCACGCAGGCAAACCACTCTTCGAGGCAATGAAGATGATGGGAATTCAGGATATCGGTTTTAATCTCCCCAAAGGGACACTCTATCCAACGGAGCATCCCTTTTGATCGCGGCCAGACTCCATGGCGTGCGGGATGTGCGGATCGATGAGGTTGCCGCACCGCCCGTGCCGGGCGCGAAGGAAGTCCAGATCCGCGTTGAGGCGGTTGGACTGTGCGGTAGTGACATCCACACATACCGGGAAGGCCGCATCGGTACAACGGTCGTGGAATCTCCCTGGATCCCGGGACATGAATTTGCAGGTGTGGTGGTAAAGGCCGGTGCGGATGCACGTGACGGCTGCGGAGAGCCATTACAGGAAGGAACACGAGTCGGCGTGGACCCATCACAATCCTGCGGGGACTGTGAGCTCTGTCTGCAGGGGCACCCCAACCTGTGCCTCCATCTCCGATTCTGCGGTTTATATCCTGACGACGGGGCGCTCTGCGAATTGATCAATGTGCCGGCATCAACGTGCTTCCCCCTGCCCGAAACGATTGACGCCACGACCGGAGCGATGCTCGAACCGCTGGGTGTTGCGATGCATGCAGTTCGCCTCGGTGCCCTTCGCGAGGGGCAGAGTGTTTCGGTGCACGGAGCGGGTCCAATAGGTTTACTAATCGTACAACTCGCACGACTGGCGGGGGCAGACCCGGTATTCGTTGTGGAGCGGCTTCCGTGGAGGATGGCCAGGGCCAGGGAGTTGGGCGCGATACCCCTGAATGAAGAGAATATCTTGCCGTCCGTTCAAATTCTCTCGCACACGCGTGGACTGGGAGTGGATCTGGCGTTTGAGGTCGGGTGGGCCGGCGAGCTTGTGCAGCAGGCCCTGGATTGTGCCCGGTTCGGCGGCCGTGTTGTTCTGGTCGGGATTCCCCGCGATGATACGATGACCATGCGGCATTCCACAGCCCGGCGCAAGGGCCTCACCATCATGTTCTCCCGGCGTATGAAGTTTACCTATCCCGGGGCTATAACGCACGTCCGGAAGGGAGAAATAGATGTTGGCTCACTGGTGACACACCGTTTTCCGTTGTCTGCCGCGGCCGATGCTTATGCGCTCAACGAGAAGTACGGAAGGGGCGTCATAAAAATCATGATTCTGCCCGATACACATCCTTCCGGTTGAACGTTCCTATACTCCCCACCGCAGGCCTGCATACACCATCCGCCCCCCCAGGGGACCCCAGATCAGGGCGGCGTCAAAGAACGAACTTGTCGGATTCGCAACGTCCAGGATCGGATTATCCTGCCGGAAATCGAAGAGGTTCTCCCCTCCGATGTACAGATCAAGGCCGGCGAACAATGATCTGGTCACCTGAAGATTGAGTGTGGCAAATGAGGGGGACGAACTGCGGGCCCGCAGGCCTTCCGGGTTTGATTGTGTTGAAGGAATCCGTTTCGGACCAAACCACTGGACGGTAAGGTCATAGGTCATTTGGACTTCTTCCTCCGATTCCCGCTCAGTCGCATAGGAAACAGTAAGCAGTGCGCGATGTTGCGCATTAAGCGCACGTTGTAACCAGACGCCGCCCAGCCGCTGCCGGACATCCAGGTAACGGTATGCAATCCGCGTTTCCAGGTGATCAAACGGCTCCATCGAGAGTTCCAGCTGAGCGCTGTTTGCGTAGGATCCGTTTGTTATCGAGACGAACCGGACTTCCCGCGGATATGTATCCAGGTCTGCAACAGTTTGTGTCTCAAACATTGTCCGGTACAGGCTCAAGCTGACCGTTGCCTCCCGGTAATCAACAAGGAAGTAGTGAGTAAGATTGGCGCCCACGTTCCATGCAACTTCCTGATCCAATCCGTATCCGAACCCGTTGGCCGTTTCGATGCTCATGAGGCGGGAGCTGGCAAAAACAGTTGCGTTCTCAGCGAAGATGTTTGCGGTACGATATCCCCGTCCCGCCACACCGCGAAGTACCCAGTCCTCTGACGGACTGTACCGGACATGGAGGCGGGGAGAGATCATCGTGCCGAATGCGTTATGGTAATCGGCCCGTATTCCCGTCACCACCGTCACCTGATCGACCGGAGCATACGTGTACTCAAAGAAGACGCCGGGAACACGTTCTGTGCGCGTGTACGGCGACCGTTCAAATCGTTCGTCAAACCGGTCAATCAGCATACTCGCCCCCGTTCTGAAGGTGTGTATGGTCGATTCAAAGATTGACTGGTACAGAAAATTCATATACGCTGTCTCACCGATGCCTTCATACGATCTCGGTCCGTAGAATGCCGAGTTTTGATATCGACCGAGCGACCACTGGAAGCCATAACTTTGATACGGTCGGCCTTCAAACACATGGCCGAACTTTCCGTTGAGCCGGAGATATTGCGTTTTCGTGCCAAAAGGAAACGACGACAGGGAATGTGAGCCTGGAGATTCGTGTGTCCCGCCCTCCCGGTTTTCCTTGACAAACTGCACCATGAACTGTCCCTCCCAGCCGTCCTGGTCAAAATAGCTCCAGCGTTGAATGGCATTGAGTGTCGTGAAGATCGGCATGTCCAGAAAACGGTCGGCATTTCTGTCGATCGTGTGCTGCTGTGAGCTCGCATGGAGAAGCGTCATGGAAGACCATTGTTCGCCGAGAGCCTGCCGGATGTTCACATTCCCTTCGAACCGCTGCTCCGCGTTGCCGTAGAGGTTGACGTAAAACCGTTTTTCCTCAGCGTCTTCGGGTTTGCGCAGATCAACATCGATCTGTCCGGTGATTGACTCAAAACCATTGGCAACCGAGCCTATTCCCTTGGAGACATTGATGGATTTTATCCATGAACCCGGTATAAACGTGAGCCCAACGTTGGCGGTGAGACCCCGAATATAGGGAAGATTCTCCAGTGTAGTCTGGGTATAGATGCCGGATAAACCGAGCATTTCGATTTGTCGTGTCCCGGTGATGGCATCCGTGAACGAAACATCAACGGACGGATTGGTTTCGAAACTTTCGGAAAGATTGCAGCAGGCCGCTTTGGCGAGTTCCTTCTGGGTCACACGCTGAACGGACTCTGCACTCAGGTAGTCAATGACAATTCCCGATCGTTCTCCGACAACCTGGACCCCCTCCACTTCACGAGCGAGAAGGGTCAGGTATACTTTGATCGGTTGCGGGTGCCGCACCTCGAGGGTATCGGCTGAATACGCTGCATGGCGAATGACCAGGAAATGTGATCCGTCCGCGAACGGAAGGGAGAACGCCCCGGCCGCATCGGTACTTGTCCCGCGTGTTGTGCCCATCCAGTATACCGACGCACCAGCCACCGGGGCCTCGGTGGCGTCTGTCTCCCGTGCAAGAACCACCCCCCGGAGAACCTCCTGCGCAGGAGTCGAGTACGGCAGCATGAAGATCACCATCAATAACACGGATACTTTCATGACCATCTCTCAGATATTGTGCCGGGGTTAGTGGGTATTCGGGTTATCACGGTAGAGGCAGCAACCCGGGAGTCTCGTATAGACACTATCCGGCGCCGTGAACTTTTCCGTGTCGTGTCCGACGGCGGCAATACGTTGCTGGAGAGAATCGGCGGTCACGACCCCGGTCTCAAAAGCGGTCTTGAGGATTTTTGTTGATTTATTCCATTTTGCGTACCGGACGCCCTTGATCGAAACGGACTTTTCGATGCGGGCCTTGCACATGGTACAGTTGCCAAAGACCTTGAATTCTGTTTCCTGGACGGATGATTCCTGAGCGTCAACAACGCAAAGCCCGGCGAGGAAGACCAACGAGAGCAGTAATGATTTCATGGATTCTCCTGATACGTGGTGTCTGTCTGTATGGAACCAGTAATCCCGCTACGGCGGTTTGCCGTGCCGGGATTGAGGAGGCCATACCGGATCAGATCAGGAGACTACGGTGGAGAATTGTCAGCGGTGGGGATGAACCCGGGGACGATGGAAGCGCATGGATGGAGTGGGTCGGGCTTGAGGCAAATTGGGCCTGTGCGGTGAGGAGCGCCACACAGTGCAGATCGGTGAACTGAGTCAGAAACGTCTGGGCCGACACGGTGTGGTCATCCGTGATGGGAAGATGGGTCACGGTCGTCGTGCAGCATCCGGTGTCCGGCTCTTCTTCTCCGCAGCACCACTCGGGTTCGGCTCTCTCTGCACCACCCAGCTCGAGATTGATGGGTACTCCGGCGCAGAAGTGCGTCGAGACCGTCATGCCGAGCGTGACCAGCAGGTACAAAGATACGAGCACTATATGAGGCAGCCCTTTCATCCCTATAAGAAAAGAAATGCGTGGTTTAAGTGCAATACTGAGAATTGCCATAGGTCTCCCGGTAAAGATGCAAGATAGCCGGGCGGCTCCTGACATGCAAGGCACCCACAAGATGCCCAAACAGGCAATTCTCGCGTCATTTTTGTATATTACATAATTACAACAATTTTTCTGAATCACTAAGCCCGGAGGCAGGATTCTGTGTCTAAGCAGATGACCGGCCAGAGCCGGGTCCTTTCCTTTTCTTGACATTCTTTTGTGGGGTGTAACTCATGAAGCGCTGGATGATGATTGCCTTGGTTGTGCTTGTCGGCATCGTTGCGGGGTATTTTCTTTTTTTTCGGAGTACGAAAACTACATACGAATACCGGTTTGATAAGGTTACGAAGGGTGATGTGACCATGTACGTCACGGCCACCGGCACCATCAACGCCGTTATAAGTGTCGAAGTCGGTACGCAGGTATCCGGCATTATTGCGAAACTGTACGCTGATTTTAATTCCATTGTGAAGGCAGGACAGGTGATCGCCCAGATCGATCCCACGTTCCTCCAGCAATCGGTCAAAGATGCGTCTGCAAGTCTCGAACGGGCCCGGGCGCAGCACAACGACGCGAAGCGTGTTTTTGAACGGACAAAGACGCTCTTTGAGAAGAATCTGGAATCGCAGGTAAATTATGATGCTGCGTTGACCACCATGGAGTCCAACCAGGCAGTGCTCAAACAGGCCGAGGCGAGTCTGGACAGGGCCAAAATCAATCTTGCCTATGCAACCATCTACACGCCGATCAATGGTGTGGTGATCGACCGGAAAGTTAACGTCGGGCAGACCGTCGCTGCCAGTTTTTCGTCACCAACATTATATACGATTGCCAACGATCTTCACAAGATGCAGGTGCAGGCGACGATAGACGAATCCGATATCGGGCGGATCAGTGTCGGACAGGAAGCAACGTTCACTGTCGATGCGTATGCCGAAGATCGTTTTGTGGGAACAGTTTCCCAAATTCGGCTCGCACCGGTAACCATTCAGAATGTTGTAAACTATACGGTGATAGTGGACTTTGACAACAAAGAACTGAAGCTGATGCCGGGGATGACGGCGAATGTGAAGATTCTTGTCGGTAATGCCGAGAATGTGCTTCGTGTTCCCAATATGGCCCTTCGGTTCCAGCCTCCTGCAGAACTCATTGACAGCTCAAAGGTGAAAGAACAGCGGCAGCCGGGGATGGGAATGGGGAGAGAGGGCGGCCGGTGGAGCGAAGGGCGAGGCGGAGGCGCACCCGGAGAAGAGGGAGGGATGGGGGATCGGCGTGCGATGATGGGCAGGATCCGTGATTCTATTCAGGCTGCGCACGGTGGGAAGATGGCGGAGGAGGATTTGCGTGCGGAGGCGCGCAAGGTGATTGAAAAGCTGGGTCAGAGAGCAAGACCCTCCACGGTGGTTGTTGTCAAACCCAGCACCCGTGCCGGTCAGAACACTCGCTTTGGCATTGAAAACGTGTTCCCTGAGTATCAGAAAAGCGCGGCTTCGGGTGCACGTCAGCGTGATCGCCTTCGCGGACGCATCTGGGTTCTTAATGCCGCCCAGAAGCTGGAACCGGTGTACATCATGACGGGAATCTCGGATGGGCGGTACACGGAGATTATCGCCGACAGTTTACGCGATGGTGACCAGGTCGTCCTCGGGGCGAATACAACGGCACAGTCTGGCGGCCAGTCGGCAAACCCCCTGGCTCCGTCAGGACAGCGTTCGATGGGCGGTGGAGGGCCACGATGAGCGCGCAACAGCACGCGGAACATCCTGAACAGGACAGGACGCTCATCCGCATCTCTCATATTTCGAAAAACTACCAACTCGGTGAAGTTGAAGTCCATGCACTCCGCGGCGTGTCGCTGGATGTGCGCCGCGGTGAATTTGTGGCCATCATGGGCGCCTCCGGTTCTGGAAAATCAACATTCATGAACATCCTTGGTTGTCTTGACACACCAACCAAAGGATCCTATACTCTCGAAGACATCGACGTCAGCAAGTTAACCCGGGATGAACTTGCCCATATCCGGAACACAAAAATCGGTTTTGTGTTTCAAGGGTTCAACCTGTTGTCAAGAACATCCGCACTGGAAAACATCGAACTCCCGCTTCTGTATTGCGCGATGTCAAACGCCGAGCGACATGAGCGGGCAGTCTGGGCCCTGGAAAAAGTCGGGTTGGCAGACCGCATCCACCACTATCCCAATCAGCTTTCCGGCGGACAGCAGCAACGCGTGGCCATTGCACGCGCTCTGGTCAACAATCCCAGTATTGTCCTTGCGGATGAGCCTACCGGCAATCTTGACAGCCGGACAAGCGTCGAGGTGATGGGGATTTTCCAGGATCTGAATCGCCTTGGCATTACGATCATCATTGTGACGCATGAACCGGATATCGCGCAATTCACGCAACGGCATATCACGTTCCGCGACGGGAAAATCCGCGCTGACAAGATCAACTCCAGACAGCGGGTGGCGACGGAGGTTCTCAAGGAAATGCCGGTGATTGTCGATGAAGACGAGGAACAAGAGGATAACAAGGGATGAAGACTCTTAATGTTATACGGTCGGCGTTCCGAGCTCTGCGGCGGAACAAAATGCGCTCGTTCCTGACCATGCTGGGAATTATCATCGGTGTGGCAGCCGTGATCGCCATGCTTGCGATTGGTCAGGGGGCGGAATATTCTGTGAAAGAGCAGATCTCCGCGCTCGGCACAAATGTGTTGATTGTGCTTCCGGGATCCCAACAACAGGGTGGAATCCGTGTCGGAGCGGGCTCAATGACCACCCTGACAGAAGATGATGCCTGGGCCATCGAAAAAGAATGTCCCGCCGTTGCATATGTCTCTCCCGGCGCACGTTCAGGCGGACAGATTGTCGCGGGGAACTTGAACTGGGGAACAAGTATTGAGGGCACGGGAGCCGACTATCTTGAAATCCGAAAGTGGTCGGTTGAATACGGTGATTTCTATTCTGAACAGGACGTGAAGGGGGCTGCGAAGGTGTGCGTGCTGGGTTGGACCGTGGCCACGAATCTGTTCCCCGAATCTTCACCGGTCGGCCAGTCTGTACGCATCCGGAACATGCCGGCAAGAGTGATCGGGGTTCTGACCAAAAAAGGCCAGAATGCCATGGGGCAGGATCAGGATGATGTTGTGCTTGTTCCCTACACAACCGTCCTCCGGCGCCTGTCGCATTTTCCGTACCTGCGGCAGATTCTCATCTCGGCCACGAGCCCCACAAGCATTCGCGAGGCCGAGAGGCAGATCTCAGAACTTCTGCGCATGCGCCATAAAATCGCTTCGTACGACCAGGACGATTTCACCATCCGGAATCAATCGGATCTGGCCGCAACAGCCACCGCGACGACGGAGATTCTCACCATTCTTCTCGCCAGCATCGCATCGGTCTCCCTTCTGGTCGGTGGCATCGGAATTATGAACATCATGCTTGTGTCCGTCACGGAACGCACACGGGAAATCGGGATACGTATGTCCGTGGGTGCCAGGGGCCGGGATATCCTCACCCAGTTCCTGATTGAGGCGCTCGTGCTGAGTCTTCTGGGAGGAATCATCGGCATTGTCCTCGGGGTAAGCGGGTCAATGGCCATCTCGGGATTTGCAAAGTGGCCGACAATTGTGACCGCATTCTCGATCATCCTGTCGTTCGGGTTTTCGATTGTGATAGGGCTCTTTTTTGGATTTTATCCGGCGCGTAAAGCAGCGCAACTAAATCCTATCGATGCACTTCGGTACGAGTAGCCTGCGCCGACCATGGGCAGGTTCTTTTCCAGCCACGCTCGAGTCCATCGAAGTATTCCGAGCGTCCCCGGCCGCGGGGACTGGTGCGCACGTGGTTGCGAATGATCCTCCGTCGCTGTATCTTGTCCTCCATCATGCACTTGTCACATCCCACGAAGCTCTAGAAAGGGAGGTACGTTTATGAGCCACGCGCTATTGGGTCTTCTCGCACTTCTTGTCCTTTCCCCGGTTTCCAGTCTTGATGACTACCTTAAGGAGATGAAGACCACCAAGTCGGCTGTCCAGAACTTTGTTCAGAGCAGCATCGGCTATGGCTCATTGAACTATCCCTCCGCATGCAGTGTCATCCCGATGCAAAAAAGGCCGGCCCTGGTACAAGCGGTTGGAGAATTCGGACGGGCATTTGTGAAAACAGAAGTCTTCAAGAAGTGGTATGAAGATTTCCGGGAAGGTCGGAGGCCGGCAAAACCCGACCTGCTCCCGCTGAGCGCAGAAAGCAGAAAGATGCAGATCGCGGAGTTCAAAAAGAATATTGCGGAACAGGAAAAGGCACAGGCGGACGCACCGGCGGACCAGAAAGCCATCTACAAGGACGTGCTTACAGCTCTTCGTTCGATGCTGAAAGAGCTTGAGAATCAAAAGAAGAGCGCAGACGCCGAGATGGATGAGTATATCCGGCAGGCGAACGCCACTGCGTCGCAGGAGTATAAGGCAAAGCTGGAGACGTTCGAAAAAGAATATCCGGCGGGAAATCCCAAACCACTTCTCCAACGGCGCCTGCGGGAATTTCTCGAATCCACGGCGACTGTCGACTTTACAGCCAAGCTCGTGAAGAAAGGTGATACGTGGGAGTTCGCGAACCCTGCGTATGAGAAAAAAGACAGGAATTGGAAGATGGCCTTCCGGGCGGGGAAAGAGACTATCGAGACTGCCCGCACCTTTGCCAAAGACTGGCTGAAGGAGCTCTGATCGCCGGCCTTTTGATCGTTGCGGCGAAGATGTGAATCATTCCATGTGAATCACTACGTGGAAAAGGTGCTGCGACATCGGTGTCATAGAAATACGTCCGGCAGACAGAGCGCTCATCAGGTCAGAAGTTTTTGCGCTGCAGTTGGTGGCTGTCTGTCTGCCGGAGTCCTCGTTCGCAGCTATTGTACCGCCTGTGCGCCACATCCTGCCACGGCTCCGAACAGGGCAAGGGTTTCTTTCATGGGATATCGGTTCATGAACATCGTAACCTTAGACGTGATCTTTCCCTGCTTGTTCAGGCCCATAACCTCCCGCCACACGTTTGCCGGTGAATTCGGGTCATAGTCGACCTTTTCGCTGTACCGTGCACTGAGGAATCCTTCGAGATATGCCTTGTTCACAGAGATCCGTTTAGGAATTCCGCTGGTATTGCCTTTGGCGCTGGCAATTTCCAGGTCCCCGAACTGCTCGGCCATAAGGTTCAGTTTTGTGTTGCTGGCGGGGCTGTATTCCAGGTCGGCTTGTTTGTTCACGAAAAACGTGTTGTTGTCGATGCTTACCCATTCGTTCTTGTTAAACCGTGTGTGGTCGATGGCAGCGAGAACGCTGCCTCCGATGATGTTATGATGGATGTTGTAATTGCACTTGGTCATCACCCGTACACCGTATCCCATGTCTTTGAAATCTTTGAGTCGGCTCCAGGTAAAGAGGATGGTGTTGTGGGCTATCTCCACGTCGCCGCACAGGGAGAGTGAACCCGGCCCGCCGGTGCTTGCGCAGGTTCCAAAAATCTCGATAGCGGCCATGCGGTTTCCCACAAAGACATTATTGAGAACGCGGAACGTTCCCTTCCGGTGCCCTGCCTGCAGGCCGAAACTTGCGCCGTTGGCGAATACACAGTTGGTGATAGTCACATCGCCACCGGTACAGGCGCTGGCAAACTGGATGATCGGTTCTTCTGCGGTGCTGTTGCCGTTCGGTGGTTTTTCTGTTGACCGCAACAGGCGGCCGGTCGGGACGCCGGGGACCATGCCATCATTGGAGCTATAGGCGTTACGAAGGCCCATATCGAATACGATGCCGTCGATGATAGTCCCATTCACGTTTTTGGTGAACTTCAGGAATGCCTTTCTGCTCTTGCCGCCACTGGCATTATCGGGCTGAAACACGGTGGGTGTATTGACGATGTCCCGTTTGGAGAACCCTTCATCAAAACTGCCGAAGAGCTTGATCGGATTAGAGCTCTCGAGGTATCCAATGCCAAATGTGCCGCTATACACGCCTCCCGCGACACGGATTTCATCGCCGGCCTTGGCAAGCGCAATGGCCTTATCTATCTCCTGGACGGGACTCTCCCTGGTGCCGGGGTTACTGTTCTTTCCGTTTGTTTTTGAAACATGGATGACGCCGGCGAAGGTAAGACTGATGGCAAAGGCGCAAATCGTCATGGCAGAAACGAGGCGGCCGATGGAATGTCTCATGATGGCTCCTACGGTAATGTAAACATGGGAATGCGGGTGTCGCGGACGCGCGTATCCCAATCCGACCGCTCCAACCGGCGCCACGAGGGGAAATTGCAATTCCGCGAAGGGACATAGAAGTATAACACCTCGAATGGGATTATGCAATGTTCCGGGATTAAAACATCAGGGCTTTCGCCTGTTCCTCTATTTCCGTTCATTGCACCATGAGGATTTTCGAAGGAAACCACACATGCTGAAGATCGGCACAAAACTGGGTCTCGGGATCGGTGTTCTCCTGGCCCTCTGCGTCATCATCGGCCTGGTGTCGTATACGCAGACCGGTACCGTGCAGGAGAAGCTGGAAGAACTTACGCAGTTACGTGAGCCCGCAAATTCTGCCGTTTATGCACTGGAAAACCGGATGGTCGAAAGTGCTTTTGCAGCATTCGGCTACTCTGCGACGGGCAGTCAGGATACTCTTCCGCCCGGAGCCATGTTCTCACGAGACTCCGGAAGCGCCGGGCGCGGAGACATCACGGCGAGAGCACTGCAGGCCACCTCCCGGCTGAGCAAGCCGGTCCGTGCCGGGCTCCATCGATTGGAGACGGCATCGCGCGAGCATATTCTCCTGAGAATGCGTCAGGCGCGAACGGTTGATACGCTGCACCGTCACCTCGAGGCTCTTGACAGGCTCCTCACGGACCGGATTCAACGGTCGGTACGCGTTGACGATCCCGTTGCGTACCGCAGGTTACAGGTGGTCCTAGGGATGCAGGTCCAGATGAATGCCATCACAAAACATATGGGCTCGTACCTCCTGACCGGGGAGGAACAGTTCTTTTCGTCGATCAGGAAAGCCGATATGTTGTTCCGCGAATTTTTCAGTGCGTACCGGGTGCTTCTGCTCCGGCCTGAAGAAAAATCATGGGCCGCTGAGCTCCGTATCCGGTCCGAAGTGGTCCTTGGCTATGTGGGTACGGTGTTGAAGCTGGAACAGGAGCGTAGAGAGCAACGCGCCTCATTCCTGTCCCTCTACCGTGAAGTACGATTACTCCTCAATGAAGGACTCCAGACGCAGACCCAGCAGGCTCTCGCACATGCCAAGGACGAACTTATTGCTGCAGGTCAGACGGCGAACACCACGATCCTTGTCGCTCTCATGCTGAGCGTTCTTGTCGGTGTCACCGTCGCGTATGCGACAACACGGAGCATCAGCAGACCACTGCAGCAATTGACCACGGTGATGCATGCTATCACGTCGGGCAATACTGCACAGAAAGTGGACATTACCACGCGCGACGAATTCGGGCTTCTCGGTGAGGCGTTTAACGAGATGACCGATCGCATCGAAAGGGCCGAGCGTCTGCGCACGGCCGGTCTGCGCCTGTTTGCGACCTCGATGCAGCGTGCCCAGGAAGAAGAGCGCGCACGAATCGCCCGCGAGCTTCATGATGATCTGTGCCAGCGACTTACTGGAACAAAGTACCAGGTTGAAGTGCTCCATGACCAGCTGTTCCCCGGCAATCGCCGCATGGCAAATGAGCTCGAGGACGTGATGACGGAATTGGACCGGTCCATCACCGAAGTACGGAGAATATCCTTCAATCTCCGCCCGAGCGTGCTGGACGACTTTGGTCTTGTGGCGGCATTGCGTCTCCTGGGTTCCGAATTCCACCGTGCCCACGGCATTCCTGCGTCCATCGATGTCGCCGAGGATATCGGGCGGGACATCGACACCCACAATGAAATCGCGCTGTATCGTATTGCCCAGGAGGCGCTGAATAATATTGCAAAACATGCCGGCGCAACCCGGGTCAGAATCCACCTCAGCCGGGAAGATATGCTTCTCCGCCTTCAGATCCAGGATGACGGCAGAGGTTTTATACAGGAGGATGTAGCGAAGAAACGGGGTCCGGGCCACGGACTCGGGCTCATCAGCATGAAGGAGCGTGCGGAATTGCTGGGTGGGCACTGTGATGTAACAAGTACACCAGGTGCAGGAACACTGGTGACGATTACCATTCCACGGGGCGGAGAATACGCGAATGCGAAAAACCAGGATCCTCATAACGGACGATCATGATGTTGTGCGCAGCGGGCTAAAGGCCCTGCTCCGGAGTTCGTCCGAGTTCGCCGTTGTGGGAGAAGCCGCCGACGGCGAAGAGGCGGTGCGCCGGGTCGATGAGCTTCTGCCCGACGTGGTCATGATGGATATCTCCATGCCTAGACTGGACGGCATCGGTGCAACCCGTCTTATCAAACAGCAACATCCTGACGTTCGGGTGATCGTGCTTACTGTCTATGAAGAGGAAGAGTATGTGTATCAGATTCTCCAGGCAGGCGCCAGCGGTTACGTCCTGAAGAACGCGGGAAAAAAAGAGATCTTCGATGCCATCAAAGCTGTGTGCGCCGGCGAGCGGTTCTTCAGTCCGGGCGTGTCGCAGCTGATCGTTGACGGTTTCCTTAAACGGGCGGAGGAACAGAAGAAGACCGAGAAGACTGCTGAAACAGCAGGTACGCAGCTGACCCGGCGCGAAACAGAAGTGTTACGATACATTGCGATGGGATACACCAACCGTCAGATTGCGGAAACGCTCTTCCTCAGCTTTCGAACTGTCAATACGCACCGGGCTAATCTCATGCAGAAACTGGACATTCACGATACGGCAGGTCTGGTCCGTTATGCGATGACACTCGGCCTTCTCCCGTCCGATCCCCCTCCCCGGAAGTGAGCATCGGGTACATGCTGTAGTTTCAGATATACAGTGTTTACCCGATTGAGATCCGCACCGCCTCTGCCTATCCTGGAACAGTTCATCTGTTCATCACCCCGTACACCAGCGTCGGTGTACCAGTCAAAAGGTAGAGGTCACCATGAACAAGGTCGTCTTAGCCTGCGTGCTCGCAGGCACTGTGTTAATCGGATGCGCGGACCGCGAAAAAGAGGAAGCGCTGCAAAAGCAGCTCACCCAGGCGGAAACCGATCGTCAATCATATCAGACTCTCCTGAACGAGCGTGACAAGTACGTTGAGGGAGTGATGAAGGAAATTAACGACATCTATTCTGATCTTGAGTCCACGCGAATCAAGGAAGGAAGACTGAAGGCACAGCCGGCGGGTGCCGAAGGGAAGACCACCGCGGTTGATCTGGACACACGCAAACAGCTGCTTGCAAACATCGCCTCGATTGGCGATGCTCTCAAGGAGAGCCGGAAACGTGTGAATGATCTGCGTGCACGGTTGAAGACGTCACAGGGAGAGATCGCCGGTCTGACAAAGCTGGTCGAGAACCTCCAAACCACTATTCTGGAGCGGGAACAGTCCATCGCCCAGCTCCAGGCACAGGTCGTCGGCCTGGAAGAAACAGTCCAGAGCAAAACCATGCAGCTGGCAGAGAAAGACCAGTTGCTGGATGCGCAACGCCGAAAAATGAATGCTGCGTATTATGTTGCAGCCCCCCGCGAGGAACTAGAGGAGAAGGGCATCATCACTGAAGAGGGTGGGTTCCTCTGGGGGCTTCTTGGATCAACAACGGTCGTGGCGAGCGGATGGGATCTGTCAGCGCTCTCCCCGCTCGACAGAACCCGTGAACAAACGATTCATATCCCCGGGAAGATCTCACAAATCCTCCCGCTCCGGAATGCCAATCTCTTTGCTGCCGTAGAGGTCGGGGAGAATGAAACCGAACTGACGATACTTGAGCCGGAAAAATTCTGGAAGGATAATTACCTGGTGGTGGTCTTGGATTAAGGGACAGGCATAGCCCCCCGCGGGCGTCCTCCGGAATAGATCAGGGGTGACCAAATGAGGCGGCATCCTCAGGGGTCACCCCTCCTTTTATTACATACTCTTCCTGCCGCCGCCTGGCGCCTTCGGATCGGCACTTCCGGAACATCCCGAAGCGGAACGGTGTTGCAAGGAAGGAAGATCCCAGAAACCCCATACCAGGAGACAATGATGAAGACAGGGCCCGGACGCCTTTCCGCCGCACAGAAAGAGTTCTTCAGATCACGCGGCTACCTCCACGGCCTTCCGCCTGCATATTCCAGAGCGGGAGTCGAAACTCTTCATACCGGGCTGCAGGAAGTGCTCAAACTGCTCCGTCCAGGGGAGACCTCCAAGGAAATCCGTGAATGGCACGAAACCAGCCGGTTCCTTTACGATATATGCATGAACGCCACCATTCTGGACTATGTTGAAGATCTCCTCGGTCCGAATTTCTTTCTCTGGGGCTCCAACTTCTTCATCAAATCTCCCCGTAGCCTTTCTACCGTCGGATGGCACCAGGATGCGTACTACTGGCCCCTCGATCCCCATGAATCTCTCACGGTGTGGCTGGCATTTGACGACAGCACGACCGAAAACGGTGCCATGACCGTCGTACCAGGATCACACGCTGCCGGATTGCTGAAGCATGTCCGTGTGCGGGAGACCGATTCTGTGCTCATGCTTGAATGTGAACGGGGTCAGTTCCGGGAAGATACGGCCGTGCCCGTAACACTTCGCGCCGGCGAAGTGTCCATTCACGACGATAAACTCGTCCACGGGTCACCCGCCAATCCTTCAGATACCCGACGGGCGGGGTTGACTATCCGCTTCTCGCGGACCAATGTAAAATGTGATCTTGCCATCAATCCTCACTTTACGACCTACCTCTGCAGGGGTGTTGACGAATATCACCACAATCCCCGCGGCACACTGCCCGTGGAGTTGTACGGCAGGCTTGATCGGGACCATCGGAGTGTCGAAGAAGCGGGTGTTGACGCGGAGAAACGACTCGGATTGATGTAGGCTGAAGGAACGTATCGTTCCCGTGCGGAGATGCGCCGGGTTCAGGCCTAGCGGATGAGCAGCATGGTGACTTCGCGCGAGACCCCTCCCATCGTCACCCGGGCAAAATATATTCCGCTTGCCAGGCCGCGGGCATGGAACAACACCTGGTACTCACCCCGACCCATTACACCCTGGAGTAATGTGGCAACGCGCTGGCCTGTGATCGAAAACACCTCTAGAGAGAGATATTGTTCCGTCTGGACGGTCAGGTGCAGCCTCGTCGAAGAGTTGAATGGATTGGGGTAGTTCTGCGACAGGGTAAATGCAGAGGGAATGTCCCGGGGGGCCAGTCCAACGCTTGTAAAGTTCGCGGTCCCGACAATCGGGAGATCAATGTATGATGGAGACGATGGATGGAGGACGAGTTCCGCTCCCGCTGACTGGAAATACGGAATAATATGGGCACGGGTGCTGTCCCACATATCCAGCGAGGAAATCTCCACGCCCACCCTGTGTCCCGGTGGGAAGTGATGCGACAGAGCATGACCTTCAATCGTTTTCTCGACCGTAACCCCCGGCGCGGAGCCGCGCACGCCGTTTGGACAGCGCGTCACCAGCGTCCATATGCTTCCCGTGTCATGCGGGGCAACATCAAAGAGGCGCACATGCGCCTGGAACCGGGGGGTTTCACTTCTCAGGAGTAACCGCGCAGTGGGAATTCCGGTAACCTGGAGCGTGTCTAACAATCGTTCTGAGACAAACCGCACCGGCGTGGTCTGGAACGCACGCCCGAATGCAGCGCCCTGATATTTCTCATCCCAGGCCTGCCGGGAACCGTATGTTGAATCGTACCTGAGAGAAAAGGGCTTGTTCTCGGAAATCACCGGCGGTGTGGTCTGAAGAGCCGTGCCTGCAAGATACATCCGGACCTCTCCGGCCGGTTCAGGGGGCCAACCCAAGATCTCTCTATGAGGCCATGCCGGCCGATCATCGGCAAGAATCGTCCGGGGAACCCGTGCGTTCTCCAGCGGCGAACCCATCAACCAGTGATCGAACCACCCCAACATTAATTCGATGACAAACAGGTATTCCGGGAAATTGATCTGTTCACCGTGGCCATTGGTTCCGAAGTATGACCAGATCGGTATCGAACGCGCCGAAAGTTGTTTCACCGCACGGATTGCGCTGTTAGCCGGAAACAGCACATCCGCCCATCCGAGACTCTGTATGACAGGGATTTGAATGCTGTCCAGAAGCGGACTAAGATCGCGCGCCACCAGAAACGCAGAGATGCTATCGTACTCCTCCCGGACCACAAAGTCGCGCAGCCGATCGCGCAAAGGATCATAACGCACAGACCCCAGGGTAAGCTCAAAACAGAGTTGTTGTTTTATACAGTTGTTCGGCAGCAGGTCCGTGGAATAGGAGGGAGGTGCAAGGAGGGTGGCAACTGTCTGCACGCCTGCCATCCGATGTATTGCCGCCAGCCATGCATGGACTCCTCCCTGCGAGCCACCTGCAATCCCGATGGCATTCGGGTTGATGCCGGACACGGTATCAAAAAAGGCCAGGACTTCCCTGAGATCCTGCGCTTCCCGATCCCCCATAATGGTTGAGAGGCCTTCCGATACCCCCTGCCCGCGTACGTCGTACAACACACAGGCATACCCTCTTCCCGCCAGAAGCGTGCTGATCAGGGCAATGTCGGCCTTGTTACCTCCCAGACCATGAATGAAGATGACGAGAGGATATCCATTTTGTGGCGGGATGGTGGATGGTGTGACAAGCGTAGCCTCAAGATGTACACCGTCGCTCATCCGGATACGGTAGTCTGACGACACCTGAGCGTGGAGAGGAATCAACGCTCCCGCGAGAAGCCCACAGAGTAGAGACAGTATGTTTTTCATATGAGGAAGTATAGCACTTGACGTGAACGGATGCAAGGCGCGCAGAGGTGGTACGCGATACCCACGCCCTCGAATTGTCTCAGCCGTTCTCACCCGTGAGCCGGGCGATCTGGAGAAGGTAGAAACGCAACCTGTCCTGCTCCTCTCCCGTAAGGGCCTGGTCCTCGATCTTTGCGATCCGCTCAACTTCTTTCATCGCGCGGATCACATTAGCAGGGACTTCCACCAGACCTTCAGAGGCGATAGCGAGGTATTCAATTGCGGCAGCCAGGAACCGGTGCATCTCGTCATCTGAACGGGAAGTACGGAAGAAGGTGTCCAGACTGGCGGGCAGACGGAGTGAACGCCCCGGAGCCGGAAGGTCGGGCGACTGATGTTTTGATGAGATGGCGTAGAGCGAAACTGCGAGTTCGACAAATGCTTCAACGCGCTGAAACACGGGGCGTTCAACCAATTCCCAGATCAACGCGCGCCAGGTGCGAAGTTCCTCCGGAACGCGGAGAAGCCGGGTGACAGAGGCAAGCCAGTGGCGATCGATGGGTCCCTGCAGGCTCTCCGCCAACCGCTCAGGATCTGTATTAAAGAGATCTGATTGTAGCAATACGGCAAGATCGGGTCTCAGGGTCGGCAGCAGATCGGGAATAAATCTTGTTCCCTCAAAAAAGTCCCCGATATCGACGCCATGACGCCGAAGGAGTTCCTGTTGAAAAAGCGGGATAAAGCGTGTCATGGCATCACCATCTTCACGAAGGGCCAACAGCGCACCATTGCCTGCCGGGAAGGCACGTTCCACTGCCCGGAGATACTGGCCATGAGCATCCAGATAGACGCGGAGATTTTGGAGGATTTCGTGGACCGGCAGATACGGGAGGATTCTGTCCGCCAGATACGTTTCAGGGTCGCCTTCCACTGACTCATGACGGGCAAATGTATCCAGAGCGCGGAAGAGGCCGGTGGAAATTTGTGGAATCCCCAGCACCGTGGATTGTGCCTGATTGTGTGCGATGGCCCGTAAGAGACTGCCATATCGGGAGAGTGGAATGGTGCCCGCGATCCGTTCCAATATCCTGTTACCCTGGTCCTTCCCGCCGGCAACCGGACGGATCATGGGCCTGTCGCGTAGAGAGGGTGTTGCTCTGGCGATAAAGTAGGAGAGGATGTGGATTCCGACCACGTCTTCATCACGGCCGTAGAGAATCTGCCGGAAATTCTGTGTGAGAATATCAAGGAAGAGACCGATGGCGGGATCCGGCGCACCGATCGTAAGCCGTTCCAGTGCCTGCCTCCCCCGGGTGGTGCTTGTCAGTCGACTGTCTGCCAGTTCTTCACTCGCCCTGATGATACTCCGGTCGGATATCTCCTGCGCGCGTTTGACATGAAAGAGGAGTTGTGCAAACTCTTCGACCGGCAGATATCGTAACCGTTCGGCAAGGGCACTCTGGAATGTCCGTAGATCCCCTCCGGCACACACACCCATCATGGGTGTTGTGGCGTAGAGGGTGCTTCTTCTTGCCGAGGAGCGCAGGTGTGCGGCAAAGCGGTTGTCGGCGCCCCCCGCCTGAATAAATGCCGGGAGCCCACTCAGTTCGCCAAGGTATCCACCCTGCCTTTGCATCGGTTCACCACTTCCCATTTTTAATCGGACACGACCCGTAAGTCCGTGCGCGGCGACCCACTGCAGGAGTTCATTTTTTGCCTGACGAAATTGACGGGCGCCCGCGGCCTGACCCACGTGCTGGCTCAGGTCTGACCCGGCAATAAATACCTCCGTGCTAATCTCCTCAAACCGATCCTGAGTCTCCTGATTCAGCCGGCGGCTCTGGAGGGCATATTCCCAGAGTTTGTTGACATAGGGAATCACCGCACCGACGGCAACAGGATCCTCAAACAGGGGCACCAGCCAGACGGGCGGCAGGATGGTATCCGGGTGGTCCCGGAGCACATGTTCACGGCGTGCACTCAGCTTCCTGTCCAGATCGATGAGTGCTTCCGGCCTGGTGGACATGCTGACCTGAAGCGCGAGGGCCATTCCGGGGTTGCCGTAACGGGCGCCGATTTCGTTTATCTCGAGAATGTTAAAAACCGTAGTGTCAATGGCGAAAGGATCCTGCGCCGTCACCATGTTCTGATGAATACGCGGTGTAAGCGCAAAACGCTGGAGCAGGTCTCGATAGACCACCACCTCGCGCAGCAGGACAGGGTCATGCAGCGACTGAACCAATAACGGAATATGCCGGTGCAGTTCTTTGCGCAGCCGTTTATTGAGCGCAAAATAGTATTCAAGGCCGTCACGCCGCCGGCCCCGTAGTTCAAGCATCCGGTGCTCGAGCCGGTCGTTGTGATACCAGAGTGAAGTGACGGGATCACGCGCCAGGTGCAGGGCCATTCCGAGCTGCCGGAGTCTGCCGGGTTTGGCATGAAAGGGTAGAATGCCCCGGTACCGGTGCTCGAGCTGGTGCGTGAGCGTTGTGATTTCGTTCAGAAGGCGCACAAATCGTGCGACCTTTCCGGGAAGACGTTCGATCTCTGTCAGAAGCTCCGGTTGAATACGCGCCGCCGGATTCCGCGCTGAAAGCAGACGGGCCAGATGTGACAGCCGGCCGACATTCTGGAGAAGTACGGAAGCGACAAGCCTGTGCCCCTGGCCCGACGGTCGATTGCTGCCATCCCAATCACCCCAGAACGAAAGCATGGTGGGCGGCATGCCGGAGTTCTGGAGGCCGGCAAATTGTTCGGCGGTAATATGCGCGTCGAGGTCAAGACAAATCTCTTCGGCTTCCTCGCTCGAATTGATGGCCACGTTCATCCCGAAGAATTCAGCCACGAGCTCACGGGATACATTCTGGACCAGATGTGACGGAATATTCCCACCGGTCCGCATCGCCCGCGCGATTAAGTCAAATGCCGCCTCTGTCCGAATAGAGTACATCTGAGTCGGATGGACCGTGCGGTCAAATGACCGCGATCGGAACGCCGCAGACCGTCGGGTAAGATCATCGCGGTACAATTCACGTTCAAGGGTGAGGGCAAGGCCTTTTCCGTTGTCCGCCTGCGCTGCCTTCATCAGTTCCTGTGTCACCATTTCTCTATCATAAAACCTCTGCCGGTAGACCTCCAGCCGCTCAGGGAGAAATCTTTCTGTCAGACTATGCTGGAGCTTTTCCGTGCCGGGTCCTTTTCGCCGGAGTGGGTGGCCGTTACGGAATGCCAGGGGAATAGCGCCGCGGATCTGTTCCTCAAGACTCTTCCATATTTTCTCAACCCCTTCAGGGGGTGTCATCTTATGATGGATCGGAAAGCTATTCCTGCTGTAATGGGCTGCTTCATCGGCGATGAGACGGTTCAGGTCAATCAACACCCGTCGTGTTTTGCCGAGAAGCGCAGCCGCACCATCAGTCCCCCCGAGGGTCAGCCGGAATGCCTTCCGGCCGGTTTCATACCCTTCCTCCGTGCGGGCAAAGGCAGAGAGAGGAATCATCCCGATCCCCTGCCGGGCAAGCCCTGAGGCCACCCAATCCAGGGAAAGGCCGGGGGGAAGATTGTGAATGTGCAGAAGAGGGTACATGCTCCCGGTGGGAGGCCGGATCTCGATCCCGAACGGATTCCGATCAGCGGGCAGGTTGTGGTATGCCGCGGAGATGGCATCCATCCGTTCAGCGAAGATGGTGTTCCGGAGCCGCCAGTATGCCTGCACGACTTCGCGCGAATTGCGGTACAGAAGGTAACCCACAAGGAGAGCGCCGACATTCGGCAGGATTGTTGCATTGGCCAGTCGGAATCGGGCACGAAGTTCCGGCAGAAGAATCTCGATCACGGAAAGACGCGCGCCGGCAAGACAGTCTGTCTTTGAAAGTGAATGAACGGTTATGATGCGTGCAGAGTGCTCGGAAGAGAGACGGCCGGTACGAACAAGATTCCCTGCAATCTGGCGTAACGTCGGTATCTCCGGGAGGTCATCATGGGGAACCACATTCTGGTATGAAAGATCATCAATCACCCTGATGCCTCGGGTGAGCAGCTGTTCAAGCAGGCCCGTTACGGCATCGGACGAAAAAATCCTGCCGGTGGCATTGTGAGGATTGTTCAGAACAACCGCGCCATACTCCCTCCAATCAGCGTTGTCCTTCAGTTTCCGGTCCACGATGGTGAGGATAGCATCAACGTCGAGATCAAAACCGGATGTGAGGGGAACAGCAGTGACGCCTGGGAAACAGTGTTCATATGTCCAGCTCAGGTCCGGGCACACCACGTCACGGATTCCGCAGTGAAAACCCAGAAGACCGAGCGCCGTGCGGGAGGATCCGCTGACCACGGTGGAGCCCAAAAGATCATATTCGGGGTGATGTCGCACGAATTGCTGGAGAAAGCTGTCGTTCAGCCCGGTGATGAGCGACTCCGCGCCGGGACCGCTGACAAGTTCTCGAAGCAGAGACACAGCCGTGTATCCGGCGTATGGTTCAGGGGACGGGAGTCGGGTTCCGGCCGCGGCACCTTCGGCTGCTGCAGTAATTCGCTTGCCGATGGTCTCCGCACCGGCGTCATAGCTATCCAGCCGCGGCGCCAGCAGTCCGGATAGACGGCGCTCGATACGGGATGCGAGCCGGACCAGAGATGTTTCTGCGCCGTCATGCCACCCTGGTGATTCCAGCGGGGGACCCACCGTCAGCGCGGGTGGCGCGCTGGCGTCTTCATGTTGCTGGATGTCGCGTCGAAGTATGAACGTCAAGAATTCCACTTCTGAAGCTGAGGGGGTCCCCTTCAGCTGGAAGTGCAGGGTTTCGAGGAGCGAAAGGTAGTCGGCATTCCCCGCCACGAAGACGATGGGGAGTCGGGTCAACCGCGGGGAAAAAATTCCCGGGGAGAGGAAGCGGAGGACACGGTCAACAAGCTTGGCTTCGCGTGCCAGAGAAAGATGATTCGGCGCATCGTTTGCTTCCAGGAAGAACAGCGGGTATTCCTGGCTCATCGTTCGTAGTGTCCGCCGTGTCTGCTCACTGGTGACGGAGCCGAGAAGCAGAAACGTCGGAATTGGAGTATCTTCTCGAAGCAACTTCTGCAGCGAGACAATCGCCGATTGTTCGTTATCCGGTAGCGTGACAAACTGCAGCTGGTCGAATGACGTTACATGGGGGGGGAGGGGACAACGATGTATCACCACGCGTGCCGGCAGGTGTGCGAGGAAGGACGCAATGGCATGAAAGAACACACGTAATGTCTCAACAACTCCCCCTGACGACAGGATTATCTCACGGCGTCCGGTTGTTGTTCCGGGATCGTACGTGAGCGGTTCCTGCTGGTGCATCAACCAATCATGGATCGTCGTGACCAGGGGTGACGGGTGGGTCCGTGCAAATCCGCCCCTCGGTAGATACGGCGCACTGCGCCGGATAACCCCGATGTAGAAATCCAGAAAAGAGCGGTCTGCCTCGTCCAGGTCGAGAGCCTGCAGGAGACGGTCGGGGTTGTCGTCTGTGAGGGTTGTGGCGCGGATATCCAGACCCAGCACCGCGCGAAGTAAGGCAGAAAAGAGGCGGGAATCCTGAACCGGATTGCCGATATGGAAATTTACGCGATCCTCGGATACAACGGACGAAGCCGCCGTCGCTTCGCTGATCTCCGAGACTTTTGCCGCCCGCGTTGGTCGGAGACGAAATCGTGATGGCACACCTGCGGCCACGTTGGACACTACGATTTCTTCCGCTTCTGAAACGCCTCAAGTGCGTTCTGTACAAGCGTATGGAACATCCCGAGAAGTTCAGCACCCTGTCCGGTTTCTCCCGGAGCCAGCGTGACGACGGTACGCGCATTTTTCATTGTCTGACTCGCTTCGGCAAGACGGGCTGCCTGAGGAGTAAGGAGGAGCAGTTCAGGGCTCTCTTTCAGGAGCCGCATTTCTTCCCTGTCAAAATCCAGCTGAACGCGCTTGAGCTGCACTTCGTGCTCCGCACGCCGGGCGGCAAGAGTCGCATCCTTTTCAAATTGTTCCGTACGGAGTGCGAACTTCTTCATGGCGAGCACGTTTTCGAGCGATGCGATCTCTTCGTCCGCCTTAAGACGGGTCCGTGCCGCGGCGATGCGCGCCTGTTGCTGCAGCATTTCGGTGTGTTCCAGGATACGTGCCTGTTCCCGCTGGCGGATGGCCTCGGCAATTTGCGGGTTAACCGGTTCGAACGACATGACAGTCAGAGCGATGATCTCGATGCCGAGAATGGCCATACAATCCCCCTCGTGGTGACGGAGGTGCTCCCGGATGTTGTTGGAGGAGAGATCTTCGATCTCATGCTGTTCGGTGAACGCCTTGACGTACCCCAGAAGTAATGTCTCCAGTTCCTTTGCCGCCCGGGCGATTGCATCGTTTCTCCATCCACCAACGTTCAGCAACACCGGCAGGTGCGCCGGGGCGGAGGTGACAGTGACAGCGAGACGCACCCTGACATCCAGATTTCCTTTTGCGGAGGCCTCAATCGTCTGGGTGAATGCGTGTGTGACTTTGGCGATCGGCGTGCTAAAGTGCCGCGGGTACAGGCGTGCTGTGCGAACCTTAACACCGTCGCGGGATTCTGCGACGACAATCTGGTCCGGCCGTCTCACCCGGTATTCATAGATGAGTATGGCAACAACAACGACAATCAGGCTCGCAACAACTTCCATTGTGGGTTCCTCACATGATACCTTGGGGGGCAGACACACGAAAACAGGTCCGGTGGCCCGGGTTTGAAACTCAGTCCGGTCCTTCTAAGATACTTTCCTGCGGCACAAAGCGCAATGGATGAAACTACGGGAAGTGGGGGGCGAAATACCGTTTCTGAAAATACCGGGCCACATTGACCAGACCGATAAGGACCGGCACCTCCACAAGAGGGCCGATTACCGTGGCAAAGGCCTCCCCGGAGTTGATCCCGAATACGGCCACGGCGACTGCAATCGCCAGTTCGAAGTTATTACTTGCAGCGGTAAAGGAAAGCGTGACTGTCTTTGAATAGTCCGCCCCGAGCCTTCGCCCCATAAAGAAAGAGACAAGAAACATCAATAAAAAATAGAGCGTAAGAGGGATGGCGATCCGGAGCACATCCAGCGGAATGGTTACAATATACTCCCCCTTGAGCGAGAACATGACAAGAATGGTGAAGAGCAGTGCGATGAGCGTCAACGGACTGATCCGCGGGATAAATTGTGTCTCATACCACATTCTCCCTTTCACCCGGAGCAGGGCAAATCGGGTGATCACTCCGGCAAGAAAGGGGATACCGAGATAGATGAACACACTCTCCGCTATCTGAACGATGGTGATATCCACGGCGAACGATTGCAGGCCGAGCCACCGGGGCAGCAGCGTGAGAAACAGATATGCGTACACGGAGAAAAAGAGGACCTGAAAGATGGAGTTTAACGCAACCAGGCCCGCGGCATATTCCGCATCGCCGCCGGCAAGGTCATTCCAGACAATCACCATGGCGATACACCGTGCAAGACCCATCAGAATCAGTCCGGCCATGTACGCCGGCTGGTCCTGAAGAAAAATGACCGCCAGCAGAAACATCAAGACGGGTCCGATGAGCCAGTTTTGAACAAGGGAGAGAGCAAGCACACGAACGTTGCGAAAGATTTCGCCGAGCTCTTCGTACTTCACCTTCGCCAGCGGCGGGTACATCATCAGAATCAATCCGATGGCGATGGGGATGTTTGTCGTGCCCGACTGGAAACTGTTCCAGAATCCGACTATGCCAGGTGCCGTGTATCCCCAGAAGACACCCAGTGCCATGGCGGCAAAGATCCAGAGTGTCAGATACCGATCCAGAAAAGAAAGTCTTCGGCTGGTGCTCGCCATTGTCGTCACGAGTTTCTTCTGTAAGACTGAAGGGTGATTGTCTACAACTTCATGGATGACTCATGAATCGCGTCCCGGACCTCGATGGCAGGATCGAATGACCGCAGGAGCCCTTCGGCCATCTGGCTGCGGCATGAGTGGCCGGTACAGAGGGCGAGAATCCGAATCACCGAGTGTTCCCGGGCACGACGATATGCCCCGCTCTCATCGTGTTGCCTCCATGGTGATGCTGACGACTCCGAACGGAAGCGGCTCGGTGAAACCAAAGGGCTTTTCTGCGACAACGCTGACTTCATAAAAGCCGGTATTCCGCACTATCTCCAGATAGGACTCCTTGTCGATAGCTCCCGAGATACACCCAGCCCAGAGCTGCATGTCTGCGCGGACCGAGTCGGGGACACTTCCGATGGTCACAATATCGGACAGGACTACTTTCCCGCCGGATTTGAGCACGCGGAACATCTCCGCAAAGGCCTGTTTTTTGTCGGGCACCAGATTGACAACGCAGTTGCTGATAATCCGGTCAACCGTACCGGTCTCAACCGGCAGATGTTCGATTTCTCCCTTCCGGAATTCTGCGTTGGTGATGCCGAGCTTTGTGCGGTTGCGCTCCGCCCGTTCGAGCATGGCATCAGTCATGTCCACACCAATGGCGTTGCCGGTGGGACCAACCTCGCGGGCAGCAATAAACACATCAATCCCGGCGCCGGATCCGAGATCCAGCACCGTCATCCCTTCTGTGAGTCCGGCAAATGCCGTGGGGGTTCCGCATCCGAGGCCGAGATCGGCAGTGGAAACGACCTGCGGATCCACATCCGTGTAGGCCTCGTTCATCCCTGTTTTTACAAGGGTCTTGGCTTCGGTGGTGCCGCAGCACGACGGTCCGCAGCAGGAGGTGGACTGTGATGCAATGCGGGTATATTGTTTCCGCACCGAATCTTTGATCTCGTCATTTGTCATGGATAGATTCCTTTTGATGTTTCGTCAGTGTACGGCGGCCGGGTCGGGGTGCCGGTGTAATGCGTGTGAAGGTTGCACAACACCCGGTTGAAATGTTGGACGCCAGGTGCCGGGTTTCACGCTGCGCAACCGGATTGGACTTCAGGAGAACGCCAAGGCAGTCAATCATCCTGCGGTGGTGTTCGTCTTTCGGCCGGGGGATGGAATACAACATCCAGAGTCCCTGCCTGCGATCAGTGACCAGCCCTGTCCGCTTCAGGTAGGCGAGATGCCGCGACACTTTCGCCTGAGGGACTCCCATTATCGAGATGATATCGCACACGCACAATTCCCCGGAATGAATCAGGAGGTTGAGGATGCGCAATCGTGAGACATCAGAGAGTGCCTTGAACAGCTGTGCCAGTTCGTGCATACGCGGTCCCTGTTATATTCGCCTATACGAATATAGTGTGGAAAAGAAACAAAGTCAAGTGGTCACCCGGCGCACCGCCTTGCATATCATGAGAAATCGGAATAATTTGCTTCATATTGTCACTCTTCTTTATTGTTGGTATGCTCAAACGCCGCCAATTTATCCTGACAGGTGCCGGAGCCATTGCCGGATTGAACACGTCATTTCACCTCCAGCCGGTACGGGCTGCAAAGGGGACAACGTCCCGCCGGATCCCCCTTGTGCACATCACTGACCTGTATCATCCTCCTCAGGATCCGGATGACCACATCGATCTGGCCACGGTTGCCGCACTGGAAGAATTCGATCTCAAGGGGGTGATTCTTGATGTCACCCGGAAATTTCTGGATGCTGCACCGGACGGATTTGACATCGCCCGTGATCCCGGATATGTTCCTGTTGCCCAGCTTTCTGCCATCATCGGGCGGGCCATCCCGGTCGCCACCGGTCCGCTCCGCCCCCTCACCGATGCGTCTGATACTGCCGCAGATCGCCCTCTTTCTGAGCAGGGCGGGATCAGACTGCTGCTCACGATCCTTGAAGAGAGTCCTGAGCCGGTGGTGCTCTCCATGGTCGGATCAGCACGTGTCCTGACGGCCGCGTTCAACAGGGAGCCGGAGCTGGTGCGCTCAAAGACACTCAGCGTCCTTCTCAACGCAGGATCAACCGCGGGCCCCAAACGGGAGTGGAATGTGGGTCTGGATCCTGCGGCGTACGCAGGGCTATGGAATTCGGGCCTTCCGATTCACTGGTATCCGTGCGCTACGGAACGGAGCGCTTTTAATCCTGACCATGAGCGCGGCACATACTGGAAGACGACCCATAGGGCGCTCTTCGGGAATCTCGCTCCCCCTCTGCGTGCCTGGTTCCGGTTTGGATTGACAGGAGAAATGAGGAGTGATGTGATTCGCGCGCTGGGAGAGGAAGGGGAACCTGAGGTGTGGGATGCCCTTCTCAAGGAATCCCGCAACATGTGGGCGACCGCTTCGCTCGTTATGGCGGCCGGGCGTGTTCTGGCAAAGACCCCTCAGGGGTGGCGGTTCGTTCCGGGCTCCGCATGGACCGATAAGGATTGCTGGCCCTGGAGGTTGGATCCTATTCTTGCGTCCGTGAATCCTGAAGGACAGGTGCAATGGCAGGAAGTCAAACACGGGGGTAACGCGTGGCTCTTCGGACGGCAGCGTGGCGTTGCCTTCGGTGAGGCTATGGCGGAAGCGCTGGGCGCGCTGCTCGCTTCTGCTCCCTCGTGAGAACTCCGACATCTACGCTGTGCCGATCCTATGGATCGTTCTGTATCCTCCGTGATCATTTTTACACCCTGAAGGCATCATGATGAAACTTACCCTTTACCAGGTGGACGCCTTTACTGATACTCAGTTCCACGGCAACCCCGCTGCGGTGTGTCCGCTCACGGCCTGGCTTGATGATGAACTCCTCCAGGCAATCGCTGAAGAGAACAATTTATCAGAAACAGCTTTCTATGTCCCGGAAGGTGACCACTTCCTTATTCGATGGTTCACGCCGATATGCGAAGTAGACCTGTGCGGCCATGCAACACTCGCAACGGGGTATGTGCTCTTCCATCACCGGAACTACGCCGGTCCGACAATCACTTTCTCATCCAGAAGCGGCAGGCTTACGGTGCGGAAAGAAGGTGAGAATCTTATTCTGGATTTCCCCGCCGACAATCCCGTACCCGTGCCATCTCCTCCCGGGCTTGCCGAAGCGATGGGTGTTCCTCCCCTGGAGGTGTATCGAGGCAAGGATGATTTTCTGGCGATCTACACGGATCAGACGGTTGTTGAGAACTTGCGGCCCGACTATGCCCGGGTCGAAAAGATCCCCTGCCGTGGCATCATTGTCACGGCTCCCGGAAACAATGTTGACTTCGTGTCACGATTTTTCGGTCCGCAGTCGGGTATTGCCGAAGATCCGGTGACAGGTTCCGCACACACAACGCTGGTGCCGTACTGGTCAAAACGCCTTGGCAAAACGACCCTCCTTGCAACCCAGGTCTCGAAGCGGCGGGGTGATCTGCGATGTGTGTTGAAGGCAAACAGGGTGGAAATTGGAGGACGGGCCTGCACCTACATGGTCGGGGAGATCACTCTTCTTTGAGCACCGTGAGGGGAACCTCCTTGCCGGACCGTACGTTGTACATGGTACGCACGGAAGTGTTCCCCCGCACCGTGGCAATGGTATGGTCATGGTAATGAGACGGACCGTCACCCGGAGTTTAACAGGATATTGTTGGTTTCCGCACGACATGAAGGGCGGTTGCCGGCAGGCTGTTATGTGACAGAACGGATAATCATAGTCCGGTGCGAGCCCTTCCGTAACAAGAAGGGCTTTTCGCGTTCTTCCGGGGGGTCTTTGCTGATATCCACTACATCAAAATGAGGGATGGAATGAGAGCGCAGACGATACTGGACACGATCGGGCGGACTCCGGTGGTCAGACTGAACCGGCTTTATGCAGACGGGGCGGAAGTGTGGATGAAGCTCGAACGGGCCAACCCCGGCGGGAGCATCAAGGATCGTATTGCACTTTCAATGGTCGAAGATGCGGAACGGCGGGGCATTCTGCGCAAGGGGAGTGTGATCATCGAGCCCACATCCGGCAATACCGGCATCGGTCTGGCGATGGTGGCCGCGGTGAAGGGTTACCGTCTCATCCTCGTCATGCCGGAATCCATGTCTGTTGAACGGCGCCGGCTGATGCTCGCCTACGGAGCCGAATTTGATCTTACTCCCAGGGAGAAAGGGATGAAAGGTGCAATCGAACGGGCCGGAGTTCTGGCAGGCTCGATACCTGATGCGTGGGTCCCCCAACAATTCGAGAACGAAGCAAATGTGGAAATCCACAGGAAGACAACTGCCCGGGAAATTCTTGAAGATTTTCCCGAAGGGATTGATGTCCTTATCACAGGCGTTGGCACTGGCGGGCATATTACAGGGGTGACCGAAATGGTGCGAAAGAAGTTCCCGAAGCTCGCCTCATTCGCGGTGGAACCGGCTCTTTCGCCGGTCTTGAGCGGAGGCACACCCGGCGCACATCCCATTCAGGGAATCGGTGCCGGATTTGTCCCTGCAATCCTCAAGCAGGATCTCCTCACCGGAACCATTCAGGTCACAAAGGAAGAAGCGTACCAGTACACCGTCCGTGCAGCAAAAGAAGAGGGCCTCTTCGTTGGAATCTCTTCCGGGGCCTCGCTTGCCGCGGTGGCAAAAAAGCTGCCAGACCTTCCCCCGAAGAGCCGAATTCTGACATTCAATTATGACACAGGAGAGCGCTATCTCTCTATTGACGGTCTCTTTGCATAACCCGATACGATGTGCACGGGCTATCCATGCGTGCCCGGATGCTCACATGATTGACATTGACGACCTGTTTATCTAGAATATTTTAACACGATCTGTTCTTTTGATGCTCACTTTTCTTGCGAGGAACTCCGCGCCATGGCAACGATCCGGGTGGTACTTTCGGATGTCTCCATATCCCCCTTTGGCGCCTCGCCGCATGCCCTTCACGACGCCACACCCGTCACCCGCCCAAATTCTCTCCCCGTTCAGAGTGTTCGACGAGGTGATCTATGAGCAAAGCCGTAGCTCTGAAGATCACGCTCCCGCGTATTCCCGATATTGAACTTGTCGCTCTGGAGGGACTCGAGCGCCTTGCCCGCCACCTTGGTATCGCAGAAGATAAAATCGGGGAAGCCCGTATCGTGGTTACCGAGGCCATCATCAATGCCTTCGAACATTCGGGATCCGGAAATCAACCGGTCCGTGTGGAGTTTACCATCACGGATGATACGCTTGTGGTGTTTGTTCGCGACGCCGGGAAAGGATTTCTGCCCTCGGAGGTCGAAGACCCTGATATTAAGGAAAAAATGGGATCGCAGAACAAGCGCGGATGGGGGTTGAAGCTTATGAAATCACTGAGTGATGGTTTCCGCATCGATTCAGGGAAGACGGGCACCACTATTACAATCACCAAACGAATGCGTTAAATACTATGGAACAACCATTTAACCTGACAACAGAAGTCAAAGACGAGCGGCTGATCATCGCCACCTCCGGGTATGTGAATAATGTCGGGGGAGAGGCAATTGCCACGGAGTTTCAGAAACACTTTGGCACGGGCGTGCGCAACGTTATTATTAATCTCGCCGAGTCAAAAGTCGTAAACTCCGTCGGCATGTCCTTCCTGATTGAAATCATCGAAAGCCTCAGCGAGGCTGGCGGACGGCTGATCTTCACGAATCTTGACCCCGCAGTCGAGAAGATGCTGTCCATCATGGGCCTCTTCTCGTATGCCGGCAAAGAGAACACGGTTGAGGATGCCCTTAGCGTACTTGCAAACCAAACATAGGAAGGCGTGGAATCAGATTATGTCCAAGGAAGTCCTGACCGGTCATCAGACTGCAACGATGGAGTTACTCCCGAAGGCGTACCGTAACGTTATGAAAAGTAACAGCATCCGGGAGCTCACGGAGCGTTTCAGAGTCTTCCTTCAGGAATGGGATGGAGGCGGGAACGTATCGCTGGATTACCGTGCCGCTGGAGAATCCGAATGGCAGTCCCTTGCGGGGGGGGATACTCCCGGCGTTTCGCACCCCGGTGGCCGTTCGGAGCAAAAGGGGACTAACGCACAACTGGCAGACAGCAGTGCACAAACGGACACCGTCCACCGGCTTGGTGACGGATCGGAATTACGCGTTACGTTTACCGGTGGATCGCTGTCCGGCGAGAGTACAGAGGCCGGGAATCTTCCGGTGCGGTTTGCGGTTGCCGTGTTTGATGCAGCGTATAGAGCTCTGCTTCACCGGCAACATGAAAAAAACCTTGCCTTTTCGTTGAACCAGCGATTGTTACAACTCAACAGCCTGATTGACACGGGGATCGATATTGCGACGCTGGATGGAGCGGTGAATCCCTGCAACCTCGCACTGGAGCGTGCCGTGGCGTTGACCGATGCGTCTTACGGACTCGTTATCGTTTATGAAGGGGACAGTATCGCCGAACGGATTACATTTCCGGGCGAGGTGCCGGAGCACAGAGGAAAGGGGGATGACACGAGTATCACAGCGGAGTTTGTCTTCGGTCAGAAACGATATGTGTTTTCGCTGCTGGAGAAGGAAAGTCGTGATGGGGTTGCATCTTTTGAAGGGACAGACCGTCTCCTGCTTGATGCACTCTCGCGACAGGTGCATGCTTCCCTGGAGAATCGGTTTCTGTACCAGCAGTCTCTTGAGAAGCAGAAAATGGAACAGGATCTTGCGGTAGCAGCGTCCATCCAGCAGAGGATTTTGCCGTCGGTCCTTCCCGTCATCGAAGGCTATGATGCAGCGGGGATCAATATACCTTCAAAATCCGTGGGGGGTGATTACTACGACTGTATTCCTCTTCCGGAAGGCCGGTACGCACTGGTCATGGCTGATGTGGCCGGAAAGGGAATCCCGGCAGCGCTCCTGGTGAGCACGCTTCACGCGTATCTCTCCGCGTATCTCGAGAGCGGGATGCCGCTTGCGGGAATGGCCACCCGGATCAACACGATGATTCATCGGGCCTCAACGGACGATAAATTTATCACGGCCTTCATCGCGCTGCTTGACCCACAATCAGGCATTCTGGAGTATGTCAATGCGGGGCACACGGTGGGATACTGTCGAAGGGTTGACGGCACACTCCAGGGCCTTACCGAAGGCGGAATTCCCTTCGGAATGCTTGATATGGAATTTCCCTATGAATCCGCCCGGGTCACGTTGCAGCCGGGGGATCGCCTCCTTCTCTACACCGACGGAATCCCCGAGGCTCAGAACGACGCCGAGGTACTCTACGAAGACCAGGCTCCGCTGGAGGAGTTTATGGCCCGTGTAGTCCCCGGCAACGCCAGCGATTTTATCAGTGAACTCATTGCTGATGTGGCCCGCTTTACCGCCGATGCCCCTCAGGCCGACGATATCACGGCACTCTATCTCATTCGCCGGTGATGGACTGTTTACCCGACCCAACGAACTCCGCCCGCTCTCCCCTTACCCCACCAGGGATACTGAAGCCCCGGTAACATGACGGGTGTTGTTCCTATACACGGGGCCACAACCATCCGAACGTTCCGGCTGTCACCAGAGCATACAGCAACGCATCGAAGGTGTTTTTAAGTGCCACGGAAACGGGGCGTTTGTACCAGATTGTTTCCTGCCAACCACCCAGCGCATAACTTGCGAATGCCGTGACGCCCGCAAAACGGAAGACTGCCAGATAATGTGCGTCGGGTCCGAGAGCGCGCCCGGCCACGTACGCAGCAAAGATCCCGATGATAAGAGAATAAACAAACCACTGCAGCAGGTTGCCTGCCATGGAGGGGTTTGCTCCCGACCAAACGGTGAGCATGGCGTTCGGCCCCTTTTTCACCTTCGCCTGAAAATCCGGTGCATTCATGTCTTTCATGCTTGCCGCGCGCGGAAAATGATACTGACCGGGAGGAATGTTGAACTTCCTCAGGGCATCCATCACCCCGTCTTCGTCAGGGAGTTTCCGGTAATCGTTGGCGTGATAGCCGAGCAGCATGTGGATCAGCGAACTGACCACAAAGACAAACACGGCAGAAAGCAAAATGGGAAGCCAGAGGGAGAGAATAGAAACCATAACGACCTCCTGATGATGATTATGCACCTGGATTACAGTGATTGAAGGTAGGTCTTTTCCGGATTCGAGGCAAGAGATTATGTCTACACGCTGGCAGTGAGACACGGATCTTCGTATATTATACATCTACACGAGAAGAACGGAATCCCATGGGTCTAAAAGAAGAAATCCTGCGCCGGCGCACATTTGCTATCATCTCCCACCCCGACGCGGGGAAGACAACACTCACCGAAAAGTTTCTGCTCCATGGCAATGCCGTCCAGCTTGCCGGATCCGTGACAGCCCGGAAGAATCAGAGACAGTCCACGTCGGATTGGATGGAACTGGAACGCAAAAGGGGTATCTCCATCAGTTCTACCGTGTTGCAATTCGACTACAATGGTTTCAGGATCAACCTTCTGGACACGCCGGGTCATCAGGATTTCTCGGAGGATACCTATCGGGTCCTGACTGCTGTGGATGCTGTCGTGATGGTGATAGATTCCGCAAAAGGAATCGAAACACAGACAAAAAAGCTCTTTGAAGTCTGCCGCCGGAGACATATTCCGATTTTTACGTTTATGAACAAACTCGACCGGCCCACCAAAGATCCCCTGGAACTGCTTGACGAGCTCGAAAAGGTCCTGGGAATTGCGGCCTATCCGATGAACTGGCCGCTGGGCACGGGATTTTTATTTCGCGGCGTTTTTGACCGCCTCGCCAGGCAAGCCCACCTCTTTGAGTTCGGGGTGAGCGGGGCCTACCGGGTACCGGTGGAAATTGGTTCGCTTTCAGACCCGGTGGTTACCGATCGGCTCGCAGGGGAGGACCACAGGCGTCTTGTGGAGGAGATTGAGATGCTGGATCATGCAGGCTCGGCATTTGACACGGCCGAGGTTCTGGCGGGGAAAATTACGCCGGTCTTTTTCGGGAGCGCACGAAACAACTTCGGGGTTCAATTACTGCTCGACGGTTTCCTGGAGTACGCCGAACCTCCTCGTGCGCGTACGAGTAATGGCATACCGGTTCCGGTGGACAGCGATGTGTTTTCGGGGTTCGTGTTCAAGATTCAGGCAAACATGGATCCGCGCCACAGAGACCGTATTGCGTTTCTCCGTGTGTGTTCCGGAAAGTTTTCCAGAGACATGACGGCCATTCACTCGCGGAGCGGCAAGAGCATCCGGCTCTCGAATGCGGCAAAACTGTTCGGACGCGACAGGGAAACTGTTGACGAGGCCTATGCCGGAGATATCGTGGGGTTTGTCGGGCAGTCCCTCCTGAGTATCGGGGACACGCTTACGGAAGATCCGAAGATTGTGTATGAAGAAATCCCGAGATTTCCCCCCGAGTGCTTCTCGATCCTGAGTAATCCCAATCCCTCCAAATTTAAACGGTTCCGCGAAGGCGTGGATCAGTTGCTGCGCGAAGGCGTCGTGCAGGGCTTCTATCCCCGTGTCTCAGCTCAACAGGTCCCCATTCTCGCTGCCGTGGGACCGTTGCAGTTTGAGGTCTTCCAGTTTCGTCTGGAAAGCGAATACGGGGCGGAGGTGCAACTCAGCGCTGCAGACTGGAAGTTTGTTCGCTGGGTTCACCCCGATACCGACCGTTCGGTGCTCACCACAGGGGCACTTCCCACCGGATCTCTGCTGGCAGATGATGCGGCGGGACAGCTGGTGATTCTGTTTCCCGGTGATTGGGCGCTAAGCTATTTCGAAGAAAAAAATCCTTTGATTGTCCTCGGGACAAGTCCGTTTGAACCTCACTCCGGGAAATAGTTTCGTCGCGACGAAAAAAAATTGAGAATATTCGCAGGAGTCTTCGTTTCTCCCCCGTTTCCTTGCACCTCTCCGGAGAATTTCGTATATTAGAATACAAGAAACAGGGCGCACCATGATTTTTTGGTTCGCCGCCCTGCAGTGTATCGGCATCCAGCCAGACCTCTCACCGCAGGTCAATCTCCGGAACTCCGTCGTCGTTCACGTGTAAGGCTAACCCCGGCGGGGCGCCGTCATGAATTCATTAACTGCACGAAAGGACTGCCATGTTAGCAGGAAAATATAGCCCAGCGATCGACCTTGCGAGGAAACTCGGTTTTTCGGGGGTAGACGTCAAAGAAGATGGCGGGAAACTCAAAGTTAAAGCGACAGCTCCGTACCAGTTTGACAAGGATCTCTTCTGGGACAAGCTGAAGACGATTGCGAACTGGAATACTGAAGTAGAAGCGTCCATCAACGTCCAGCATACCGACGTGTATGGCTTCTACACGGTCGTTTCAGGTGACACCCTCTCCAAAATCGCAAAAGCGCATCTCGGTGACGCGATGCGATACATGGAGATCTTCAACATCAATAAAGATGTCCTGACAAATCCGGACATGATCAAGGTGGGCCAGAAGATCAAGCTGCCATCAAAATAGACTGACCTGCTCTTATTTTACATGCACCATTCGCCGGGTGCTAACATGGCCGCCGGCGGACAGGCGGTAGAAGTATGTTCCGCTGGCGATGGTGCGGCCCGGCCCCGGAAACTCCACAGCATGGTGTCCTGCCTCAGCGGGCCCGTCCTGCAGCACGGTGATAAGCGCCCCGAGCGGCGTAAACACTTCGAGTCGCACGGGACCTGCATGCGGGAGCGTATACCTGATGGTCGTGGATGGGTTAAATGGGTTCGGATGATTCTGGGCGAGAAAGAACTCTAAAGGTGGTATCTCGTCTTGCCGCACCACGGTTGTCCAGGAAGAAGCAAAAGCAACACCACCGGGAATTGTCACGGAAACGGGCACTACCATTGGGTTTGATCCGTCCATCCCCGCAACACGAATTCGTCCCGGTTCCAGTTCAGCCCAGACAATCCTCCCTCCGTTCACGTCCAGCGCGATGTAACCGGGGCGTGAAAGTCCTTCCAGTACCGATGCAAGTCCACTCCCATTCCGGTTGATCCTGCGGATCCGATTCCCGACGAACTCCGTCCAGTACACGGTTCCCGTGCTGACATCAAGCGCCAGTCCATGCGGTCCGTCGAGTCCGGTGATCAGATCTGTTGGTACGCCGCCGGGCTGACGTTGGAGCGAACGGACGGACCCCATTTCGTACTCACACCAGTAGAGCTTGTCGGCAGTTGTGTCAACGACAATGCCCCGCGGATTACTCCGCGGCCCGAGCACGGCGAGTGTCTCGACTGCGCCCCCGGAAATTGGACAACTGAATATGGCGGGGCCGGTGAGCAGGTTCGATGATGCCCAGTAGAGTTTCCCCTTTTGTTGATCGACCGCGATCCCACGGAGCGCTGAGCCGTCCGTCACGAGGATGGTCGGGCTCTGGAAGGCCGGACCCGCACGATGCAGGCGTGCGCCGGCAAACTGCAATTCCGTCCAGTAAATATTCCCCGCTTCATCGATTGTCAGACCTTCAGGCAGAGACGTAAGATCCAGAGCAAGCGTGCGTTGAGCCGAGCCATCAAGGTTGGCCGAACGTAAGAGCGCAGCTCCAAACGCCTCTTCCAGCCAGCAAATTTGTTGGGCCTGGACGCGGACGCCTATGGCCGGAAAAAGGACAATGAGCAGAGCGGATACATAAAAGATTCTTTTCATCGGATACTCTCCCTGAATGCTGGAACGCCAGTGGAGGTTCGGCGGTCAATCCCTGGAGGGGTAGATGCCCTGCAGGGCAATGATGAAGTTTACCACGGTGTAGGGGGGCATTATGGAATGGGGCTGATTCCCGCCGGCAGACTCAATGAAGTCAGGAGCGAGGGTGGTGTTGGGGTTCTTCCCATAGTGCGGGATACCTGCCGCATTACGTGCAGGAAGTGAGTCGCCGGGTCCGCCGGCAACTCCCACTGTGGAATCGGCCCATGCGCGATGAGTGTGACTCGGAATCTGATTCGTCGTCAGCGTATGTGATTCGGCGCCTGCCTTCTCGCCAAGCCTCCTGTTGGTCAGGCCGGGCCCGCTTCCGGCATGTAGCGGAAAACGCCCGCGGAGATCAGGCAGAGCAAAGGTTGTCCGTCCATCTCCCCCATACGTTGTGCCGAGCAGTGAAAAGAGAGCGGTGTTCTGAGCAATCGGGAGTAGTTGACCGTCGCAAAAGGCCCATCCCCTGGGGGCAAAGTTCCCTGCGAACATCCGGATTTCACCGATAAAAGGGTCCTGCGCGTGTGCGGCTGACAGACCGGCAATGGACAGTACCGCGAAGAGGAATAACTTCGACGGAAGAAACTTTGTCCATGATTGTGTCCGCGTTTCCATAACGACCTCCGGAAAAATGGGAAGATGATAATAATAGAGAAAACCCCGGAAGAGTCCGAAAGGTTTCCGACAAACGGAGAATCACCTCAGGTTTCTTCGATCATACTAACTTCTTTCCATCTGCCATCTGTTTCAATCCTCAGAGTCTTAATTTCAAATGGCGAGCAATCTATGCCGATCTGGAGGGCGGGTTGCCGGAGAGCCAGCAGCCCCCGGACGTTGGCGCCTGTTGTTTCATGAATACGGACGATCAGCGCCCGCCCATCCCACGATTGTTTACATGCCAGCAGTCGGAGGGAGGGAGGCGAAAGACTCAGAAGCTCCTGATGGGCGGGAGTCCCGGCGCCGGCGGGGTAGTGAGCGAGTGCGAACGGGGGTGTGATGAGCCAGTCAGCCATCGCCGACAATTGGGGCAGAAGATCCTCCTGCACCCCAGCCGCCACAAGGAGCCGTACCTCATGAACGCCCAGGTCCATGACCTTTGTTTGCCGCCCTTTGCCGGGAGCATAGGTATGTTCGTAACAGTACGGGACGCTCCGCAGGACCGACAGTCGGACCTCACCGTCCCTGCAATCGAAACCGTGTTGCCCGTTGTTCACAATGGCAAGGGCTGCGGGTTTGTTCTCCACGTCTCCGGTGAGAATCATCCAGCGGCCATGGGAATGTTCTTCGCCGTCCGCCGGTCTGTGTATGGCGCCGCCCGGGACTTCGCAGAACACCGATGATGCGTTGATGCAGGTGGGAAGCGCGAGTTTCAGCCGCATACGTTCCTCGTTCCAGAGAATACGGAACCGGAACTCCAGGAATGGGGTCGTCGTATAGCTGATCGTCCGTGTTGTGATCCTGCTTTTTCCATACTCAAAGACGGCCTCCTGGATCGTCCTCACCCGGCCGGACTCAATTGTGGTAAGAGATCCGCTCACAGGAGAAAACTCTCCCATCACGTCATGGTAGTTCCATCGTTCCATTCCCCAGGAATCCGCATCATCATGAACTACAAGAGCCCGGAAGAGTTCTCCGGCGAGAAGCTCCCGGCCATCTCCGGTTTGGATCGAGCGAACCCGGCCTGTTACAGGGTGAATGCTGTGATGGACAGCCGGCTTCCCCGGGAGTTGTGTGCGGGGTCCCTCGTGCATTTCCACACGGAGGTGCGTTGCGCCGACGTGCGGCAGACTGGTGCTGAAGCAGAGCTTGCGGCGCCATTGATCGGCGATCAACAGCATCTCGGCTGTCTCTTCCTGCGCCGGAACCTCAACGCCGTCGAGCGTGAATAATCGAGCGTGCCACGCTCCTTCAAGTTTTGGGAGGTGATCGATCATATATTCCACCTCGACCGGCAGCGTGGAGCCTCCAGGATTCACATTCAGGATGGTCAGAGGGATGTTGATCGGCTGTGCCGGTCCCCGGGTAAATCCGGACACTGCACCGAGCCGCAGACGGCGAAGCGTTTCGGAGGAGCGGCCGTAGAGATCAAGCGCGTCGAGTTCGGCAGGTTCGATGGACGATCCCGGAAGGATGTCGTGGAAATCGTTAAAGAGATGGTCACGCCATGCGTCCCGGAGTTGCCATTCCGGATACTCCTGCCCGCATAACCACCAACTCGCTGTACGAGCGCCCTCCGTTTGCAGGACCTCTCCCAGATTCCGCTGCATTCTCCGTTTGAGACGGGCCATCGATGTATAGCAGCCGGTGAAGACTCTCTGGAGGTCACCGCGGACAAGCGGTGCAGAAGGGATACAGTGTTTGATTGCCTGGTAGTAGCGCTCGGGAGAGCTGTGGATGATCTCCACGCGGGTTTCCCGGCGCATCAGGTCGCGGATCTGTTCGAGATCCGCCTTTGTCGCACCTCCGCCGTGGTCCCCCAGTCCCCAGAATACAGGGGTATCACGTTTGAGTCGTAACGCAATGTCCATTGCCTGGTTAATCCGGTCCACAGCCGTACCGGGAAACGTATTGTATGCCGGGAACGGAATACGGTAGCCGGCGATTTCGGTTCCGTCCGTGCCCTGCCAGCGGTAGAGATCGGAGGGTATATCAAGGTTTTTTTGTTCCGGGCGCATATGGACGTACATGGAGTAACCGGCCCGCGCCAGCAACTGGGGGAGCCCACCGCTGTGGCCGAAGGAATCAAAATTGTACGCCACGCGGGGAGCTGCATCAAAAAATTCCCGAAAATAGCGTCGTCCTTCAGCGATGTGTCTGATCAACGCTTCAGTGCCGGGCATATTGACGTCCGGTTGCAGATCCCAGCCCCCGCTGATGCACCACCGTCCTTCCTGTACAAGCTTCTGAATCTCCGCAAACAGCGGAGGATCAAGATCCTGCACCCACCGGTACAGAATGGATTCGTTGTGGTTGAACAGGAATTCCGGAAATTCACGGAGCAACCGTGCGGCGATCCCGAACGTATTCACCGCTTCGGCGGCGCCTTCTTCCCATCGCCACTGCCAGACAGGATCAAGATGAGCGTTGCAGATCAGGTGCAGAACCGGCTTTGTCATGGTGTTTTTGCTGCTCCCGCTTTGTCGTTTGAGAACATGGCTTATACCTCGGTTGGCGAAGGAAGGTGTTTGTACCAGGTGAAGTAGAGGACCACGGCTGTGAGGAGGGCGAATCCGAACCATACGCCGGCGTGTGTCCATTCTCTCAGGAAGATGTAGAACGGAGCGATACCAAGGCACAGTTGAAAGAAGGCCGCAACAAAAGCATTGATCACGTCCATCCTTGGCATATGGTCGTTCCGTGGAACCAGGCCCCGGCGAACCGCCTCTTCCCGGACCGGTTTCCAGAATCCAAACGGGCGTACGTTCGTATAGAACCTGACCAGCGTGTCCATGTCTGCGGGCCGGGTCAGGAACGTGATCACAACGCACAGGATGATTGACGAGCTCATCAGAAACACAATGGCCCAGTGTAACGGGAGCGCATTCAGGAAGATTTTATGGACAAGAACCACGCAGGTTGAGGCAGCCATGCTCCAGATGAATGCGCGTGCGCCGAACCTCCACCAGTGCCAGCGTAATGTCCCGGGCACAAGGATCATGGTGAGCATAATATAGAGGAGCATCTCCCACGCCGATACAATGCTCTCGTACATAAAACTCATCGCAAATCCCAGGATGATGGCCACGCTGGAGACGATCATGCCCAGGCGGACAAGCGAGGATTCGGACATGTTGCGGGCCACCGAACGTTTTAGCAGATCGTTGAGGACAACATTACTCGTGACATTGATGATAGCACTCAGCGTTGACATCAGCGCGGCAAGGAGTATCGCCATCATGAGTCCGGCGACGCCGCTGGGCAGGTTCTTGATAACCAGCGGCATGATCTTCTCCGCGTCAAAGGTGGTATCCGTGCCAAGGTAATACACTCCAAAACAGAGGAACGAACCGGCAATAAACCAGCGGACGGTGTGGCCCAGCGTCCACATGCCGGCGGAGAGGGAGGCCTCTCTGGCACTTTTGGCCGTCAGGAAGAAGGCGAAGTCCCACCCGAGCGGACCCATAAGCAACTTCAAGACAAGCCAGAGAACACTGGCTGCGATCAGGGGTCCGAACGCAAAATACTGATGGTAATTTGCGGGAACGGTGGTTAGAAACTCAGGCCACAGGTGCCATGACAGCGCGAGCGAATCCCATCCCGGAGTCCTGGCTGCAAGCGTGGAAAGTCCATCGGGAAGCTGGAGGGCGGCGAAGGAGAGCCCGGCAGCACCGATTACGATCAACACAGTCTGAAAAATGTCTGTCCAGATAACCCCGAAAAATCCGCCGAGCGTCACATAAATGCCCACCACGACAAACACGATCAGCGTTGACGCCCATCGCGGGAGAGGGACAAACTCCTCGGCAAATTTTCCGGTGCCCACCGCGACGTAAATCAGAGTCAGGATCATGGAGAGCAGGACGAAGGCCGCAACGATCGTGCGCAGATACTCCGTTTCACGGTTTTTTCCGAACCGGGTCTCCATCCACTCGGCGGGGGTCATCACACCCGATCGCCTGATATATTTTGCCTGGAAGGCCATGAACATCGCCATCCCGAAAAATCCCCAGGCGAAATGGATAACCCAGACGGATTTGATCCCGAGATAAAACATCAGGCCGATGATGAGCATGGTCCCGCCGATATCCACATAGCTGGAACATCCCGAAAGCCCGATCATCCACCACGTGGCCTTACGATCGGCCAGGTAGTATGAGTCGAGTTTCTTTGTGGCACGCCGCTGAAACGCAACACCGATGGACATCGTTGCGAGGAGATACACGATGACAATAAAAAGATCGATGGGTTGAACCTGCATTACGGATGTCTCCTCTGCGGAGTATCGGCAACATGCGTTGATGGATTGAAGAAGAGCGGGTGAAAAGGTAGGGCGAAATATCAAAAGAAATATCATGAAATGAAAGACGCCCGGGCCCGTTTCCCCGAAGAGCCCGGGAATACCATAGGTACGATACATTGACTTTTTGCACGTACCGAAGTACTTTGAGTGAGAGTAATCTTCCGGGAGGCCTGCCATGCCGACACCATGCACCCGCCTGCTCCTTCTCATCCCTTTCCTCCTGGCACTATGCAGACCGGTCGTCACCGCGACAGACCGGGCACCCGCCTGTGCCGGGCAGTTCTATCCGGCATCGCCGGCCGAGTTACGAGCAACTCTCACAGAGCTGTTTCGTCATGCGGCACGGGAACAGGAAAAAGGGGACATAGAGGCCCTTATCCTCCCTCATGCCGGCTACATCTTTTCCGGCGGGGTGGCTGCCGCAGGGGTTGCGCAGGTGAATCCCCGGCAACAGATTGACAACATCTTTCTGATCGGGGTAAGCCACCATGCGGCATACAGTGGCGCCGCGGTGTATGCTGCGGGCGATTTTCTCACGCCGCTCGGCCGCGTCCCCGTCAATATGAACATTGCCCGGACACTTCTGAACCAGCGTGACCTGTTTCTCGAGAACGATCGGGCCCACGCGGTTGATCACTCGCTCGAAGTCCAGCTCCCCCTTCTCCAGTTCCACCTGCAGAAGCCGTTCAGAATCGTGCCCATCCTGCTGGGCACGTCGGACCTGGCACTGTGTACCCGTATCGCACAGGTGCTCAAACCATATTGTACCGCCGGAAATCTTTTTGTTATCAGCACCGACCTGTCGCATTATCCCTCCTACCGGGAGGCTGTGACAACCGACCGGAGAACGATTAAAGCTGTCCTGTCGGGCTCCACCCGAGAACTGCTCCGGACAATAGAGCAAAACGAACGGGCGGGGATCAGCCATCTGGCGACTTCCATGTGTGGATTGGGCGGAGTGCTCCTGCTTCAGGAAATAGTCGGGACGGACAACGGCGGACGGTTTTCTCTGGTGCAATACAGAAACTCCGGTGATGCGGCTGTGGGCGAAAAAAGCCGTGTTGTCGGGTATGCCTCGATCGTCGTGACACGGCCGGAGAGTGAATCGTTTCTTCTCTCACCCGACGATAAGCGCCAGCTCCTGGTCATTGCACGATCCACTCTGGCCGAATATCTGCAACATCGTCGGCTGCCGGACCTGTCCGGCGACCGGCTTTCTGCGCCTCTTCGCACCCCCTGTGGAGCTTTTGTTACCCTCAGGAAACAAGGCGAACTTCGGGGATGTGTCGGAAATTTCTCCGGCATGGAAGAATTGGCCCGCACAGTCCAGAAGCTGGCGGTCGCCGCAGCGACCGAGGATCATCGTTTTACTCCCGTGACTGCCGGTGAACTCAAAAGTCTCTCTATCGAAATCTCAGCGCTTTCGCCGATGCGAAGGGTCGTCTCACCGAAGGAGATAACGCTGGGCAAGCACGGTATCTATATCAGGAAGGGCGATCGGACCGGAACATTTCTGCCTCAGGTAGCACTGGAAACCGGATGGTCTCTGGATGAATTTCTTGGCCATTGTGCACGGGACAAAGCCGGGATCGGATGGGATGGGTGGAAAGATGCAGAACTGTTTGTGTACGAGGCAATTGTCTTCGGTGAGCCCGACCATGCCGGACAACGCTAACGGGTGGCGCATCACCACCGTTCTGGCAGGAGCCATTACCGCTGGAACACAGATTGTGTTGCTGCGCGAAGTGTTGTCGGCTTTTCTGGGGAACGAGCTTGTTTTCGGAATCCTCCTGTTTGACTGGCTGGCGCTCACGGGGTTGGGCGCGGTGCTTGCCCGGCGCTGGACACCACGTCTGCGTCCCTCCGTAGTCCCTTCTATAGTATTAGGGGCCCTTCTTCTCCTGCCTCCCCTCACGTTTCTCGGCTTCCGCATCCTTCCGCTTGTCGTCGCTCCTCCCGGAAGTATGCTCGAGATCTGGATCTTCCTCGTCGGCGCGATTCTCGTTCTGAGTCCCGTGTGTCTGATTTCGGGAGCGGTGTTTTCCATGCTGGTGGGTGCCTCCGTATCCGGCGGGACAGCGAACCCGGCCGGCAACGTGTATGCCCTGGAAGCGGCCGGGAGTCTTGGCGGGGGAGTCTTGTTCGGGATTTTCCTGTTTGATCTGATTGTTTCCCAGGACCTTCTCGTGCTGCTCTGCGCGGGAGCCGGAACTGCAGGAGCTGTGCTCGCATATCAGTCAGGAGTCCGCCGCGCTGCGGCATTACTTACGGTGGGTGTCCTCTTGCTGGTTTACGCACGGATTTCGTTCGACGTGGATACGCTGACTTTTGCGCTCCGATATCCCGGGCAGTGATTCTCGCTCATAAGGAAACCCCTTTCGGTGTCCTGACCGTTACCCGGCTCGGCGAGCAAACGACGGTGTATGCAAACAATGTTCCCCTGTTCGTCAGCGGTGACATTGCGGGAACCGAAGAGATCGTCCACTTCGCGCTGGTGCAGCGTTATCACTCCCCGGCCGTACTGATTGCCGGGGGCAATCCGTCAGATCTTGTTCCTGAAGTTCTCCGGTACGCCGGCAGCACGGTTGATTGTATCGAGGAGAACCCCTGGCTCAGGCAGGTGGAGGAGAGGTATCTTCTGCTTCCGCACCAACCGCGTGTCCGGTACGTACTCGGGGATCTCCGGCGTCATCTCCTTAGTACACCGGAGCAGTACGATGTGATTATCGTGGTCGCCCCCGAGCCCTCGACACTTCAGCTAAACCGGCTGTATACCCGCGAATCGATTCAGCTCGCGTACCGCGCTCTCAAACGTTCCGGGGTGCTCTGTCTGGCGCTTCCGTCTTCTGCCGAGTATGCCGGCGGTGACGCACGGAGCGTCCGTGCGATCCTGCGGAATACGCTTTTGGAATCGTTTGGTCAGGTCCGGATTCTTCCCGCAGGCCGTGACGTGTTTCTGGCTTCTGATTCCACACTCCGGATGGATATTGGGGCTGCAATCGGGGAGACCGGTGTGCAGACATCGTATGTTAATGCCTACTACATTCAGGATGATCTGCTTGCGGCCCGGGCTCAGCGCCTGAGTGCGTCGATCAATGGAAGCAGTGGGATAAATACGGACGCCCATCCTGTTCTGATGCTCGCGCAGATGCAATACTGGCTTCGCCTGTTTAATGTCGAACTCTGGATCCCGGTTCTGATCGGTCTCGTTGGTGTTGTCTTCCTGTTCATTCACACCGACCGCCTATCCCTGGGCGTGGTCACTGCCGGTTGCGGCGGAATTACCCTGGAGCTGACAGTCTTGATGATCGTGCAGGTTGGCTTTGGCAATGTCTACAAAGTGAGTGGTGGACTCATTGGTCTGTACATGGCAGGCATGAGTGTCGGTGCGTTTGCTGCCGGACGTTTGAAGCGTGGATCACGGTGGTATACAACGATGCAGTGTGGGCTCGCGCTTACGCTCGTCGGCACCGCGCTGCTGCAACCCGGGGTATCGGCGGGTTCCTTTTCCGCCGTCGTCGGACTGATGACCTGCCTCTTCCTGGGATCACTGAGTGCAGGCGCCGTGTTTGCGCTTACTTCCCGGTTGGGGTTGGAAAACCCTGTGACTTCCGGGTCGCGGCTCTATGGCGTGGATCTGCTGGGATCGGCGATGGCGGCATTCTTCGTCGGTCCCTTCTTACTCCCATTGTTCGGTGTGTTCGCGGTTGCCGGTTCTGCCGCAGCAGTGGTGCTCTTTGGAGCTTATGTCTCACTCTCGTCTCCGGCGTGGAGGATGTATGAAAAAGCGTAAATTTCTACAATGCTGCGCGCTTGGTGCGGTAGGTGCCTTTGCTCATCTTCCGATTCCACGGCGTTTGCAAGCAGAGTTCACCGATTGGACCAAAGGAGAGCCGGCTGACGACACACTCTGGAAATGGAGCAAGGAAGCGCTCTTTGTAGAACCGGCCGGCGACGGCGTACACTGTCTGAAGTGTCCGAACAGTTGTGTTATCCCAGCCGGGGGAACCGGAACCTGTCGCAACCGCGTGAACGTTCGCGGGAAGCTGTACTCCATTGCATACGGCAATCCGTGTGCCGTTCATGTTGATCCAATCGAAAAAAAACCACTCCTCCATTTTCTGCCCGGAACCCGGGCATTTTCCATCGCTGCGGCAGGCTGTAACCTGGCATGCCTGAACTGCCAGAACTGGGAAATCTCGCAGGTGAGTCCGAAGGAAACCCGCAATCATGATCTGATGCCGCGCGCGGTTGTGGATGAATGCCGGCAGTCAGGTTGCGCATCCATTGCCTACACCTATTCAGAACCAACAACATTTTATGAATATGCCTTTGATACTGCTGAAATCGCGCGTCGTGAGGGGATCCGGAATGTCTGGAAGTCGAACGGTTACATCGAAGAACTTCCGTTGCGCACGCTCGGTCGTGTGATGGATGCGGCAAACATCGATTTGAAAAGTTTTGACGATACTCTCTATGCCCGTCTGAATGCGGGCACACTTGCTCCGGTATTACGAACGCTCCGGGTGTTCCGTGAAATGCGTGTCTGGTTGGAGATCACGAATCTGGTGATCCCCGGGTGGACCGACGATGTGAGCATGATACGCCGCATGTGCGCCTGGTTGTGCAGCAACGGCCTTGCCGACGCCCCCCTTCATTTTAGCCGTTTTGTCCCTATCTATAAATTGAACCAGCTGCCGCCAACGCCGGTAAAACGGCTGGAAGAAGCCCATGCCGCAGCCGTCAGCGAAGGGATGCAGTATGTGTACATTGGGAACGTCCCCGGCCATCCGGCCGAACATACGTATTGTCATCACTGCAAGAAGATAGTTTTCAAGCGGCGCGGCTACTCTATACTTTCCAGCAACCTCAAGAAAGGGAAATGTGGGTTCTGCGGCACCGGGATTCCGGGCGTCTGGCAGATGTAATTTTCCTCCGAAGGAACGATTACGGCATTTCAAGGGTTTACTGTAAGATACGACGGATAGCTCCGTTCTTTGAATATGTTGTCCTTTCCGGGAGAGCACCACCGGCTCTTGGGCGCAAACTGCCATGTACCAACAAACCGATCCAGGGCGTATGTCGTTTATTCGAACAATGTTGTGCCTGCCGGCCATGCTTCTCGGCTGCGTCATGAACAGTCCAGCTCAACTCCAGCCCTCCGATCCGGACAGTCTTCTCCTCAGCATTTTGAATCAGCGTGCGGGAACACCGCTTACGCTGGACCATGCCATCCGGCACACCCTGCAAACGTCTCCTTCCATCCTTGCCGCCGCGGCCGCAGTTGAGGGTGCGCGTGGTGTAGTGCGCCGGGAGGGTGGTACGTTTGATCCGGAACTCTCCCTTGCGTGGCACTATAGCGACCAGAAACAACCAACCGCATCATTTTTTGCAGGCGCATCTCTCCTCCGTACCCTTTCGGCCGCCGGAAGTGCCGGCTTGAAGTGGAGTCTCCCCACGGGGACGACGGTCGAAGCCACGCTGGATGCCCTTCGTCTGAACACGAATTCTTCCTTTGCATTTCTCACTCCGCAGTACACCACCGCCGGAACGCTCACTCTGCGGCAGCCGCTGCTGCGGGGATTTACCATCTCCGCACGGAAGGGGCTTACGAATGCGGAACAGCAGATGGAGGCCGCGGAGGCGCGTCTGAAGCAGGAGAGTCTTACGCTCGGCACCCTTATGGAACATTTGTACTGGGACCTCTATGCCGGAGAGCGGGACTACGCAGTACAAAAACTCACGCTCGATCGCGCCGCAGCATTCCTGAGAGAAACCGAACTCAGGGCACAAACGGGGCTGATCGGTCCAAGTCAGGTAGCAAATGCCCGGACGTTTCTTGCCGAGCAAAAGATTCTGCTGCTCGAACGGGAAGAACAAGTTGATCGGCTCTCAGATCATGTTGCTGCGGTACTTGGTGTCAGGCCGGATCAGGCACGTTTTAAAACCATGGACCAACCGCGGGATACATTCTCTGCGGGAGAACCCGATGCGCTCGTACAGGCAGCGCTGAACGGGAATCTGGGACTGCGTGCGGTGAAGGCCGAGATTGAAGCACGGCGGACATTTTCGCGTGCTGCCGGGTGGGAAGCTCTGCCAAGCGTTGATCTTATCGGGTCCCTCGGTGGAACCGGGCTTGCCGGGACCGGACGGGATGTGATTTTCGGCGCGGATACGTTGCGGACACCGGTCGGAGGCGGGTTGGGCGATGCCTTACGTCAGGCAGTCAACCGCGACTTCCCCAACTGGCACGTCGGTCTTGAAGTGCAGGTGCCGATCGGTTTCAGGAGCGGACTGGGTGAACAGGATCGCCTGGAGGCCGAAGTCATCATTGCGGAACAACGGTACGAACAGGAAGGCCGGATTCTGGAGGCGGAGGTCCGGTCGAGCTACAGGGAATTGTCAAATGGACAGAGACGGCTGAATGCGGCGCGTGAGGGGGTCACAGCGGCACAGGAGCAGATACGCATTGGCCTTATCGAATTTCAGAACGGCCGGTCTACCGCGTTCGAGCTGGTGCGTCTGGGCGCCGACTTTGCGATTGCACAGCAACGGTACTCACAGGCACTGGTGCGCGGGAGCGAAGACCGCCGCTACATTACGCCAGCTCACTTCAGGTGCGTATGATCCCACCCCGGCACAACAGTAAAGGCCGTGGATGTGATCGTTTTTTTAGTTCAGAAAGAAGGAATCATCGGATGCACATACGAAACGTGATGTTCACATGGGTCCTGCTGCTCACTGCTGCGGGCACAACTTCCCTGTTCCTTTCAGGATGCGGCAACAACGCGGATGGTCGGGGCTTTTCCATGCCACCGATGCCTGTTGAGGTCAGCACCGTTGTGGTGCAGAAGGTCGAAGATAAGTTTGAGGCTATCGGGACCATGGAGGCAATCGAAGCGATTACCGTAGTGGGAGAAATTGATGCATCCATCAAGAGTCTTCCCTTCAAGGAGGGGGGAACCATCAGGAAGGATGAACTGATTGCCCGGCTCGACGATGCGCAGCTTGCTGCCGAAGTTGCCCGTGCCGAAGCTCTCCTGGCCCAGAGCAAATCTACGTACAAACGGGTGAAAAGTGTGGTCGATCAGGGAGCTGGCGCGCCGCAGGATCTCGACGACGCTGCCGCCGGGTTGAAGGTTGCCGAGGCAAATCTTGATCTGGCCCGCGCACGATTTGCCAAGACCAGAGTCGTGGCGCCGTTTGAGGGTATTATCGGTGCCCGGCGGGTTAGTGTTGGAACATTCCTCAGGGCCGGCCAGGCCATCGCAGACCTGGCAAACATCGGCGAGATTCGTGTCACCTTCTCTGCACCGGAACGGTTTCTTGCCCGGCTTACACCGGGTGCCGGGGTGAGCATCGCCAGTCCGGCTTACCCGGGGACCAGACTTAACGGACGGATTGCGGTCGTGGAACCTATTATCGACCCCAACACACGCAGTGCGCGGGTTGTGGCGCGGGTGCAAAACGTCGGGCAGAAATTCCGGCCCGGCATGTCCGCCAATGTGTCGGCAGTCCTGGGCACACGTCCGGATGCGATCACGATTCCCAACGAAGCCGTGTTCGGCAGCGGCAATCAGTCGTTTGTGTTTGTTATGAACCCCGACAGCACGGTCGCGCGCGTAGTGCTCACGCTCGGGACCCGCTCATCGGAATACGTGGAAGTGCTCGAAGGGCTTGCACCGGGGATGATTGTGGTGAAGGCAGGTCATCAGAAACTGTTTGACGGGGGAAAAGTGTTCCCGATCTTCAGCGAACGGCCGACCGGGATCGATATGAAGCAAGGCGGGGGCTAGCGCATATGAACATCAGCGCCACGTCCATCAAGCGGCCGGTCTTTGCCACCGTTATGAGCTTCGGGATTCTGCTCTTTGGGATCATTTCGTTCTCCCGTCTGCCGGTCCGTGAGTATCCGGACATTGACCCCCCCATCATCTCCGTCGTGACATTCTACCGCGGTGCGAGTCCGGACGTTGTGGAGACCGAAATAACAAATGTCCTGGAAGAGCAATTTGCCACGCTGGAGGGCGTCAAGACGATGACCTCCTCCAGCAGGGAACAGGGCTCGGTCATCACGATAGAGTTTGAACTGAACAGGAAGGTGGACGAAGCAGCGAACGATGTGCGTGACCGGGTTTCGCGTGTGCGTGGCAGACTTCCCCGCGAAATCGAGGACCCAGTTATTTCAAAAGTTGACGTAAACGCCCAGCCGATTGTCTGGCTGGCCCTCTCGAGTGATATGCACAACGGTCTGGAATTGACCGATGTTGCCGACAGGGTACTCAAAGAACGGATTCAACGGCTTACCGGTGTGGGGTCGGTGTTCATAGGCGGCGAACGGCGCTATGCAATGAGGGTCTGGCTGGATCCCCTGCGCATGGCTGCCCACGGGCTAACGACACAGGATGTTGAGGCCTCAATCCGGAGGGAAAACGCCGAAATTCCGGGCGGCCGCGTGGAAGGAGCAGAGCGGGAGTTTGCGGTCCGCACGCGCGGAGAGCTTACGACTCCGGAAGAATTTGGCGCGATTATCATATCCCAGAGCAACAATGATATCGTCCGCTTGCGTGATGTTGCGAAAGTGACGGTGGGGGCCGAAGACGAGCGGACGGTCGCACGGTACAACGGAAAAGCAGCGGTTGGACTCGGCATTGTAAAACAGTCAAAAGCGAGCACCGTGGATGTCGCGGCCGAGGTGCGGAACGGCCTCGGAGATTTAACGGCACTGCTTCCCGCCGGTATGAAGCTGGATATTGCCTATGACTCATCAACATTTATCAGCGAATCGATCAACGAAGTCGTTGAATCGCTTATCATCGCCATCTGTCTGGTTATCCTCGTCGTGCTCGCATTTCTTAAAAGTCTGCGTGCAACAACAATCCCAACGGTTGCAATACCCATCTCCATCATCGGTGCGTTGACGGTTGTCTATTTTGCCGGTTTCTCCATCAACATCCTGACCCTTCTCGCGCTTGTACTTGCCATCGGACTTGTGGTGGACGACGCTATCGTCGTGCTGGAAAATATCTACCGCCACATGGAAATGGGAAAGGACCGGTGGCGGGCAGCACTGGACGGGAGCAAGGAAATCGGATTTGCCGTTATTGCCACCACCATCACGCTCGTGGCTGTGTTTGTGCCGGTTGCATTCCTCACAGGCTCTGTGGGACGTCTGTTCAATGAATTCGGGATGACGCTTGCAGTTGCGGTGCTGATTTCCGGATTCGTTGCGCTGACACTTTCCCCGATGCTTTCGTCGAAGATTCTCCGGCCGCTTCACGGTACAAGTTCTGGATGGCCGTCACGCTCTTTCGACGCATTTTTTGACTGGCTGACCGCAATCTATGAACGGACCGTGCGGTTCAGCCTCCAGCACAAGGTTGTCATGGTTGCTGCCGCAGGCGCAACGGTGATCCTGAGTGTGGTGCTGTTTCGGTACATCCCCAGCGAACTCGTACCGGTTGAGGATCGCGGGATCGGATTTGGTATTGTCATTGCCCCCGAGGGCGCGACGCTCGAGTACACGGATAAGTATATGCGTCAGGCGGAACAACGTATTATGGCATTGCCGGAACGGCGGGGGCTGTTTACTGCTGTCGGGCTGGGCTTCGGCGGGCCGGGCCGAGTAACAAATGGTTTTATGTTCCTGGCCCTGAAACCGCAGAATGAGCGGGAAAAAACACAGCAACAGATCGTTCAGGAATTGTTTCCGCAGCTTCTGTCGATTCCGGGCGTGCTTGCCTTTGTTGTCAACCCGCCCAGCCTCGGAGGATCGTTCAGCTCAAGCCCCGTGCAGTACGTGCTGCAGGCGGAGAGTTACGAAGAGCTGAGCCAGGCAGTCGGGATCATGATGGGTGAAGCCTCAAAACTCGGCACATTGCTGAATCTGGATACGGATCTACGATTAAACAAGCCCCAGCTGGACCTTGTCATTGACCGGGAGCGTGCGGCGGGACTCGGGGTTTCGGTGACGGATATCGGGACTACGCTGGAGACCTTTCTGGGTGGCCGCGCTGTCACAAACTTCAAGCGTGGGACAAAGCAGTATGATGTGATTGTCCAGATGGAACCGTCAGCCCGTGCAAGGCCTGATGCGATACGGGAGATCTATGTCCGGGGAAGCGGGGGGCTTGTGCAGCTTGCCAATGTGGTGCGGGTGAATGAAACCCTCGGACCGAAAGAGCTGAACCATTACAACAGAGTCCGTTCCGCAACACTCACGGCCCAGCTTGTCCCGGGCGTGAGCCTGGGTCAGGCCTTAAGCGATCTTGACCGCATCGTAGAGCAGAAACTTCCCGCAGGGGTGAAAAGGGAATTCGCTGGCCAGTCGCTGGAATACAAGAGCTCCAGCGCGAGTCTGTATTTTATGTTTGTTCTCGCCGTTGTCTTCATTTACCTCGTGCTTGCCGCACAGTTCGAGAGCTTCGTTCACCCATTTACCATCCTCCTGGCCGTTCCGCTTGCAGTGTTCGGTGCTTTGTTGACGCTCTTCCTCTTCGGGGAGACCCTGAACATCTATTCTCAAATCGGACTGATCATGCTTGTGGGCCTTGTGACAAAAAACTCGATTCTTATCGTGGAATTTTCCAACCAACTGCGGACGCAAGGCAAATCCGTGTACAGTGCCGTGATTGAGGCTGCGACAATCAGATTACGGCCGATTCTGATGACCTCTTTTTCGACGGTATTCGGCGTGTTGCCCATAGCGCTCGGACTCGGCGCCGGAGGCGAGTCCAGGCGGCCGCTGGGCCTGGCCGTTGTCGGCGGAGTCCTTTTTTCGACGTTCCTGACACTCATACTTGTCCCTGTCTTGTACTCCATGCTGGCGAGGTTCACAAAGGCCGTGGAGGCAGGGGGAGATGCGCCGGAGCATGAGAACGCGGGCATCACCGATGATCGGATCGTTAACACGCCGAAACCGCAGAATGTCATTGCGTAGCCGTGCGCATATCTTGCGCGGCATCGGCGATGTTCTTATCTTTGCGACACCATGCCGGTCCGGAAACCTATAACCTCACCCCTCGGAGAGGGCTCTTGACGTCCCGGAATCAACAGCACCAACGTCGGCCCTCACCGGCACAGCGGACAAGCACCACATTTCTCATAAAAAACATGGTCTGTGCCCGCTGCATAAAGGTGGTACACGAAGAACTGCGCCTGCTTGGTCTTGACGTCCGGAGCATCAGCCTCGGCGAAGCGGTGGTCTCCGGCAAGATCAGCGCCAGCATCACCAACAGCGTGAAAGCTATGTTGCAGCGCAACGGGTTTGAGTTGATCGAAGACAGACGGATCAACACCATCGAGCAGATCAAACTCGCCGTACTCAAACTCGTCAGAAGCGGACTCCGGGACGAGACACGGTTCCGCAACTATTCGGAATCACTTGCGCGGGAGATCGGACAGGAGTACCACACTCTCAGCGCACTCTTTTCTTCCATGGAAAGCGTCACCATCGAGCAGTACATCATTCTGCAGCGTATCGAGCTTGTCAAAGAACTTCTGAAGTACGGCGAGCTTACCCTCAGTGAAATCTCCTATAAGGTGGGTTATAGCAGTGTTCAGCACCTTTCGAATCAGTTCAAGAAGGTTACCGGGCTGACGCCAAGCCAGTTTAAGAAGATGATGGCAAACACCAGAAAACCCCTCGACCAGGTCTCCCCGGCCTGAAGTAAAACGGCACGCCGTTGCCCATCTCCGCATCCCCATCATGGTCAGCTATAACAATTTTCCGGAATTCTGTAACGCCAGAGGGACTCCTCACCCGTATATTGAGGTGTGAAGAATGCAAGGAGAAACAATGGCACCGGCGGTGGATAAAATGACTAAAACGATGACCCTCCCCATCGAGGGAATGACCTGCGCCAGCTGCGTTCTCCGCGTGGAGAAGGCATTAAAGCAGGTCGAAGGAGTCCAGGATGCGGCCGTGAATCTCGCGTCTGAAAAGGCGCGCATCACATTCGATCCATCGCGCGTATCAATCCAGGAACTCCAGGATTCTATCGAGGAATCGGGGTACAAACTTGTGGGCCCGGATCCGGTCAGGATCGGATCGGATGGTCCTGCCGGTGAACCGCCTGGCAGGCAGGCGGCGCTAAAGCGCTTGAAAACGGAGACTCTCATCAGCGCGCTGTTTGCACTGCCGATCATGGCTCTGAGCATGTTCAGCTTGTCAGACTGGTATATGAGCCAGTCCCCGCTGTCCATGGAGACGACCAACATGATTCTGTTTCTCCTCACGACAGTGGTCATGTTCATCCCGGGCCGGAGGTTCTTCAAAGGGTTCTGGACTACGGTGCGGCATCTGAATGCCGACATGAATACGCTGGTTGCCGTTGGTACGGGCGTTGCATATCTGTACAGCTCCATCGCGGTGCTTTTCCCTGCCCTGCTTTCCGTCAACGGGGCCACGCCCGAAGTCTATTTTGACACGGCGGCGACGATCATCACATTGATACTCTTCGGCAAACTTCTTGAGGCACTGGCAAAACAACGAGCCTCGGATGCCATCAGAAAGCTGCTCGATCTTCAGCCAAACAGTGCCCGGGTGATCAGGGATGGACAAGAATCCGATGTGCCCGTTGCACAGGTTCAGACCGGTGACATTGTTCTTGTGCGTCCGGGGGAGAGAATTCCCGTTGACGGCACGATTACGCGCGGATTTTCTGTGCTCGACGAGTCCATGATCACCGGCGAGAGTCTTCCGGTGGAGAAGCGCGCCGGTGACCATATCGTTGGCGGCACGATCAATCTCAATGGAAGTATTGAATTCGAGGCGACCGCGGTGGGACAGATGTCCGTGCTCTCGAGAATCGTTGCCATGGTGGAGGAGGCACAGGGATCAAAAGCTCCTGTGCAGAGCCTTGCGGACAAGATCGCGTCGGTATTTGTGCCTGCGGTGATCGGGATCGCCTTACTCACGTTTGTATTCTGGTATGTGCTTGCCGGACAGCCCTTTACCCACGCACTTGTCAACTTCATCGCGGTCCTCATTATTGCGTGTCCCTGTGCGCTTGGTCTGGCCACTCCCACGGCAATTATGGTCGGGACAGGTGCGGGTGCCAGGATGGGTATCCTGATAAAGAATGCGGAGAGTCTGGAAAGGACACACCACGTGCGTACGGTGGTTTTCGACAAAACCGGTACGGTTACCACCGGAAAACCGGAGGTGAGCGCGGTGTTTCCTCTGAACGGGAGTGACCGGACACATGTGCTGAGGATGGCCGCGTCCATTGAACGACTGTCAGAACATCCCCTGGCAGGTGCAATCGTCCGCTACGCAGAGCGTGAAGGAATCCACCCCGAACAGTCTGAGGCATTTCAATCTGTCACTGGGCTGGGCGTGGCCGGCGCAGTCGGAGGGATTCCCGTGATCGCGGGAAGTCCGCACTTCATGAAGGAATACGGTATTCAGGTTGACGACCATGGCGAAAGACGTTGCCCGTATCGCAGCGCAGGGAGAGACCTCGGTGCTCGTGGCGATAGACGGAACGGTGGCCGGGCTGATAGCGATCGGAGATACGATGAGGGAAACTTCTCCCGGGGCCATACGGGCACTCCACGAGATGGGGCTTGAAACAGTCCTGCTCTCGGGTGATAACGAGACGACGGCGCGCGTCATAGCAGACAGGGCCGGCATTGACACTGTTATTGCTGGAGTCCTGCCGGAACAGAAGGCGGAGCACATTAAAACGCTTCAGGCCGGGGGGAAGATTGTCGCAATGGTCGGTGATGGCATTAATGACGCCCCTGCTCTGGCGCAGGCGGATATTGGCATAGCCATCGGAACGGGAACGGATATTGCCATGGAAACCGCAGGCATCACCCTCATGAACGGCGATCTCAGCGGAGTCGTCCGTGCCTTCCATCTGTCATCCCGCACCCTCCGGGTTATCAAGCAGAATTTATTCTGGGCCTTTATTTATAACGTCATTGGAATCCCTCTTGCCGCCTTTGGCATGCTGAACCCCATGATCGCCGCGGCAGCAATGGCGTTCAGTTCTGTGAGTGTTGTCAGCAATTCGCTCCGGCTGAAGCGTATCAGGGGAACAAGCGGAGCCTCGCGCACGTTGTAGCAAGAGGGGCACTGTGACGTTGGCACGTAAAAATCTTACAGTTCACACTCTTGGGCACTCTCTGGCAGATGTATGCACGTTATGACTAAGAAAATACGCTTCCTGAGCCGCGCTTTTCTCGCACTCTTTGTCATTGCCAACTCTGGCTTCACGGTTGTGCTGGAGCGTTGCACGATGGCGGAAAACACGGATAGTATGCAGTGCTGCTGCGGGATGGATCCAGGGATGTGCTCCGACGCATGCGGAGACACGGAAGGGTCTGTGATGAAGCATGGCCCGGTCGTAGAAGATTCTCTGCCGTGCCGTGTTGTTGCTGTTGCAGGCGGGCTTCAAGATCAACCAATCATTCTCGAACAGGAATCGACAGCTCGACACCTGGTGAAGTCAAATCCGGTGTCAGCACACTTCGTATCCCCGGCACCCGACGGGATGGGCCACACGGAGTACGTCCGACTCTCCTCTGGTTTCTCTGCCGTGTCTCCACCCTCCGTGGGGACGTATCTCTTCCATTCCAATCTCCGACTCTGAGATTCCCTCTGCGTTAGGGGTGTAAGGAAAGGACTGTCTGACGGTCCAGCACTTCACCCGCGACCCGATTCAATTCTTCTGTTGTATTCACTGTTTACTGCACCCGCTTGGAATGCGACCACATCGTTTTCTGAAGAATCACAGATTCTTCTGAGCCGTGCGGATGCGACATTATCATGGGAGTACATGGTATGGTTTCCATCAGATTTCTTATCCTCATTTCACTCGTCACGGCGGTTTGCCATACACTCATGGCAGACCAGGAAAACGCCGCGGGTGGCATTGCAGGTTCTACGGGGGCGGCAATGGAGGTTTTGCAGACGGCCGCTCGGGCGGACAGCGAAGCCACCCTTGCCGTCTTTCTCACGCAGGCCCGCGCGGCCAGTCCGCGTCTGAAGGCCGCACAGACCCGGGCCCGGAGCGCGGAAGGTCGTGTCGATCAGGCAGGAGCGTGGGAAGACCCACAGGTTGGTGTTGAGATTATGGGGACGCCGATCACCTCCATAAATCCATTCAGGGACGGAATGGAAACCGACTATTTCATTCAACAGATGATCCCCCTCTCCGGCAAGAAGGGGCTCATGCGAGATGCCGCATCAGCAGGCGCCCTCAAGGCCGAACAGACTGCGTATGCCGTCGAACGCACGCTGCGTGCCGATGTGAAGAAGGCGTATGCGATGATATTCTCGGCGCAGCGCAGGATTGGTGTGACGATCGAGAATCGGCGCCTGCTCGCGGAAATCCTTGAATCGACCCGCACCAAGTACAGCACGGGCCAGGTTTCGCAAAGTGATCTGCTCAAGGTACAGGTCGAATATGCAAGACTGGAAAACGATCTTGCGGGGATCGAACAAGAGTTGGTCAACGCGACAGCGATGATGAATATGTTGCGCGGACTTCCGGCGGTAACGCACATCGGCCGCGTCGCTGACGTTCCACTGACAGCGGTACAGGGAACTCTGGAAGAGCTTACGGCACGGGCTCTGGAGGTCAGGCCCGAACTACGCGGCATGAATTATGAACTCGAGATGAACAGGGCCGAACTCGCGGCGTCCCGGCGAGAAGCGCTGCCGGATCTGATGGTGCGGGGCATGTACATGCAGATGGCGGAAGGCAAGGACCGGTGGGGTGCTATGGTCAGCATCAACCTTCCCTTTGCCCCCTGGTCCGGTGGAAAGTATGCAGGGAAGATCGAGGAATTCACGCTCGTCGCCCGGGCCACCGAACAGTCGTTGGCAGACATGCAGAGTATGATCCAGGCGGAGGTCCGGGATACCTGGACAAACACCGTGACTGGATGGCACCAAATAGAACGCTTCCGGCAGGTTATCCTTCCGCACTCTGAACAATCGATGCGCGCCATCCTTGCCGCCTATACAACCGACCGGACGGACTTTCTCTCGTTGCTGGACAGTTATCGGATGCTGCAAAGGGCAAAGTTGGAGTTCGCCATGCTCGTCGGCGACTATGCGATTGCCCTTGCGAAGCTTGAACGCGCGGTCGGCGAGGATCTCCGGCAGGATGAATCACACAGGTAGTGCTTGCTCCACACAAAAAAGGAATTACGGTGATGAAGAATCTTCTGGTCTTACTTCTTCTTGGTGTCGTTCTTAGTGCGCCGGCATGTTCACGGTCATCGGACGAAAACGGTCATTCGGCAGCAGACCACGCCAAAGATGTCTTGTTGAACGCGCAGGGTGAGTACTATACCTGTCCCATGCATCCGTCGGTCATTTCTGACAAGCCGGGGGCCTGTCCCATTTGCGGTATGTCACTTGTCAAGCGTGTCAAGCAGGCTCCGGTTTCCGAAGGAGACATTGGTGATCTCAAGGCCGTCAGCCTTTCGGTTGCACAACGTGTCATGGCCAATGTCGCCACCCAGCCGGCCCGCCGCCACACGCTCATGCACATCATCGATGCGGTTGGCGTGATCGAGTATGCAGAGCCCTTACAGGCGATAGTTTCTGCGCGGTTCAGAGGACGCATAGACAAACTCCATGTCAACTTCACCGGCGCCGTTGTCCGCAAGGGTCAGCCCCTTTTTGAGATGTACAGCCCGGATCTGATATCAACACAGCGGGAGTTCGTCCTGGCACTACAGTCTCTCGATGGGGTGTCAGGCGCCGGAGTAGATTCGCCGGTCAGGGCACAGGCAGAGGCGATGGTGAACGCTGTCAGAGACCGGCTCCGCGTGCATTACGGCATGACCGCCGGGCAGGTTGAAACGATTGTGTCGACGCGGCAAACCGGTTCCAGCATGACGTTCACCTCTCCGATTCCGGGAACGGTCGTAGCAAAGGAGGTTCAGGAGGGACAGTATGTTGACGAGGGAATGCTGTTGTACCAGCTTGCGGATCTTTCCACCGTATGGGTGTACCTGGATGTCTATGAACAGGACATCCGTTTTATCAGGAAGGGTCAGATGGTCAGCATGACCACAGAGGCATATCCCGGCGAGAAATTCACCGGACGTGTAACCTTTATCGATCCCGTGATAGATCCCCAGACGCGCACGACAGGAGTCAGGGTTGAACTGAACAACGCCGGGGGCAAGCTCAAGCCGCAGATGTATGTTCGTGCCGAAACTCGTATCCCTCTCTCCAATGCGCTGGTCATTCCGTCTTCTGCACTCCTCTCCACGGGCAAACGGGATGTGGTGTGGGTCGAAGTACAATCAAATCTGTTCGAGCCCCGGAATGTCCTGACAGGGGTCAATGACGGAGCGCACGTGCAGATTCTCGACGGGTTAAAGGAAGGAGAGCTGGTGACAATCCGGGGAGGATTCATGCTTGACTCGGAAAGCCAGCTCCAGCAGCCTGCCGGAAAAAATGCTGATCAGGCAGGGGATGAAGCGCCGGTCTCAGGACAGGTTCACGCGCATTGATCCCTTGGCAAGTCCGGAAGACTGATTCTGAACAAAGGAGTTTCCCATGATTGAGAGAATAATAGACTTTTCCGCACGCAACAAGTTTCTGGTGATCCTTTTTTATCTGGGGGTGATTGGCTGGGGCATCTGGGCCGTGGCGCACACCCCGCTGGATGCCATCCCTGACCTTTCTGAAAATCAGGTTATCGTGTTTACGGAGTGGATGGGCCGTTCGCCGAAGCTTGTGGAAGACCAGATCACCTTCCCGCTTGTGACCGCTCTCCAGGGTGTGCCGGAGGTATCGGCCATCCGGGCCCAGTCGATGTTCGGTATGTCCTTCATCTATATCATTTTTAACGAGAAGACAGATCTTTACTGGGCGCGCAGCCGCGTGCTCGAAAAACTGTCAACCGTGCAGTCCACCCTTCCTGACGGCGCAAAAGTACAGCTCGGTCCCGACGGGACAGGTGTCGGACATGTCTACTGGTACACTCTTGAGGGGAAGTATGACCTCGGAACATTACGTGCCACCCAGGACTGGTATGTGAAGCTCCACCTTCAGGGTGTGGAGGGTGTGGCGGAGGTGGCGTCCATCGGCGGTTACGTGCGCCAGTACCAGGTGGACGTGGATCCGGGCAAGATGAGAGGATACGGAATTACGTTGAACGCAATCCGCAATGCGGTTATGCGGTCCAACAATGACGTCGGGGGTAAAATCATCGAGCTCTCCGATGCAGAGTACTTCGTCCGGGGACAGGGATACATACAATCCATCAGCGACATCGAAAACATCGTCGTCGGGACAAGGCCGAACGGGATACCGATCTTTGTACGGAATATTGGAACGGTACAGATCGGAGGCGACATCCGCCGGGGGTCCCTCGAAAAGAACGGGCAGGGTCAGGTGGTTGGAGGTATTGTTGTCATGCGGTACGGTGAGAATGCCAAAGCGGTCATTGACAGGGTGAAGGAGCGGATCAAGGAGATCACGCCCGGTTTGCCCGCAGGGATGGAAATAAAGCCGGCCTACGACCGTAGCACCCTCATCATGGCATCGATCGACACTCTCAAGACGGCACTTATCGAGGAAGCCATCGTCGTCAGCATCATGGTCTTCCTCTTCCTGTTTCATGTGCGCAGTGTCCTCAGAGTCATCATCGAGATTCCCGTGGCCGTTCTGATCGCCTTTATCTGTATGAGGATCTTCGACATCTCCTCGAATATTATGTCGCTGGGCGGTATTGCCATTGCAATCGGCGTTATTGTAGATGCATCGATCGTGCTCGTGGAGAACGCGTATCGGAATGTGGCGAAAGCTCAGGAAGAAAAGGGTACGCTGACGAAGGAAGATTTTGTAGAAATCTCGATCCGTTCTGCGAAGCAGGTGGGACGGGCGATCTTTTTTGCGGTGGCGATTATGGTCATCTCGTTCCTTCCCGTATTCCTGCTTGAAGGGCAGGAAGGAAAGCTCTTCCGTCCGCTTGCGTTTACAAAGACGTTTGTGCTGGGGGGGTCTGCGTTCATTGCCATCACCCTGGTGCCCGTACTGATGGTGATGCTCACCAGGGGGAAATTCCGCAGGGAAAATGAGAATCCGATCACCCGATTTTTGCACTGGCTATATGCGCCGGTGATCACATGGGTACTCAAATGGCGAAAGACCGCGATTGCACTCAATGTGATTGCGCTTCTGTTAACGGTTCCGATGATCATGCAGATCGGTTCCGAGTTCATGCCGCCTCTGGACGAAGGGAGTCTGTTGTTCATGCCGGTCACACTTCCGTCGGCATCGATAACTGAAGTCAACCGTGTCATGCAAGTTCAGGATGCAATCATCATGACTGTCCCGGAGGTACAGCAGGTACTGGGAAAGGTGGGGAAGGCCGAAACCTCCACGGACCCTGCCCCGATCAGCATGATTGAATCCATCGTGCTGCTCAAGCCGAAAGATCAATGGAGAAAGGGGATGACGAAGGACGATATCATCTCCGAACTTGATGCGAAGCTCCAGATCCCCGGTGTGCGCAACGGGTGGACGCAGCCCATTATCAATCGTATCAACATGCTCTCAACAGGCGTGCGGACCGATCTGGGGGTCAAGATCTTCGGGAAGGATCTTGATACCCTGGAAGCACTTGCCATTGAGGCTGAGCACATTTTACGAACCATCCGGGGAGCGGTCGATCTGTACGCTGAACGGACGCAGGGAGGCCTCTTTCTTGACATCACGATCGATCGAACCGCAGTAGCACGATACGGCATCACTGTGGGTGACGTGCAGGATATCATTGAAATCGCAATCGGGGGGCAGAATATCGGGACCGTACTCGACGGGCGCCAGCGATTCCCGATCCGCGTGCGCTACGAAAGAGAATGGAGAGACAATGTCGAGCGACTCAAAGACCTGCTCATTCCGGTAAACACCATGCGCGCCCGGCGGTCGCCGGCTCCCATCCAGGCGGCCATCGGAACCGGCATGGAGAAGACGCCGGGCATGGGAGCGTCCGGGATGGAAGGCGGAACGGAAACGAAACAGGGGTATGTTCCACTTTCCCAGCTTGCGACGGTCGCGATTGCTCCGGGACCACCCATGATCTCCAGCGAGAATGCGCAACTTCGCTCCATCGTGTACCTCAATGTGCGGGGGCGCGACATGGGTGGGTTTGTTGAAGAAGCGAAGGAAGTTCTTACAAGGGAACTACAACTCCCTTCGGGCTATTCGGTGCAGTGGAGCGGTCAGTGGGAAAATCAGATCAGGGCAAAAGAGCGTCTGACGGTGGTCATGCCGTTTGTCTTCGTCATCATTTTTGTCATGCTGTATCTTACCACCAAAGATTTTGCCGAGGCCGGTGTTGTTATGCTTTCTGTGCCCTTTGCGCTGATCGGAGGGGTGTACCTGATCTACCTGCTGGGATACAACTTCTCGGTCGCTGTCTGGGTCGGCTTTATTGCGCTGTACGGCGTTGCGGTGCAAACAGGGGTTGTCATGGTAGTGTACCTGCATGAAGCTCTTGACAACAGAATCCGTGATCACCAGAGCGGAAAGCGGGGGCCGATAACGCCGAAGGACATCTTTGACGCCACCATCGAAGGGTCGGTACTCCGGTTACGCCCGAAAATTATGACCGTGGGAACATCGTTGATCGGACTCATTCCAATCATGTGGAGCACAGGCGTGGGGGCAGACGTCATGAAACCGCTGGCGGCGCCCTTGATCGGAGGGCTCCTGACCTCGACAATTCACGTCCTTGTCGTTACACCGGTTCTTTTTACCTACATGAAGCTTCATGCGTTGAAGAAGGGCACACTTGCAGTCTCCAAAATGGCACACTGGATGAAGGAAGGGTGATAATAGCCGCCCTGCCTTGTTGACTCTTGGTCCGCTTCAGACTACCTTGCGAGCACAATAGAAAAGTCAGGAATACTCTATGGTTGCAAAGAAAACAGCGGCGCGTCGGAGTAAGCGCCCCCGGGGCACGCAAAACGGCCAGGGAAAAAAGAGGGGGAAGCCGATGGTCCACACGCGTCGCAGCACCGGGAAGGTCACAAAAACGTTGAAGACCCGTGATGCTCTCGAGGCGCGACTCCGCCTGACGGCAGAAGAATTCACCAAGGCGTTCCATCTCAGTCCTGATGCCGTGAATATTAACAGGCTGGCTGACGGTGTCTATCTTGCGGTTAATGACGGGTTTACCACGATAACGGGTTATACCCCCGCCGAAGTAGTCGGACGCTCATCGCTCCCCGGTGGGTTGGGGATCTGGATCCACAGGGAAGATCGTGACAGGCTTGTTGCCGGTCTCAAAGAACAGGGGGAAGTGAACGGGTTTGAAGCGGAATTCCGGATTAAGAACGGAAATGTAAGAGCCGGACTCATCTCTGCGAAGGTTATCCATTTTGACGATGAACCATGCATCTTTTCGGTCACACGCGACATCACCGAGAGGAACCGGACCGATCAGGCTCTGCGCAGAAGCGAGGAGGCGTACCGGCACCTTATTGAGACCATGCCGGACGGTGTGTACAAGAGCACACATGAAGGTAGATTCCTTGAAGTCAATCCTGCCATGTTAACGATCCTTGGATACTCTTCAAAAGAAGAACTGCTGGCCATCCACATTCCCACCCAGCTCTATTTTGCACCGACAGACCGGGAAAGTGCGGCGCTGGAAGAGCAGCTGGAAGAAATGGCCGTGTTCCGACTGAGGAAGAAGGATGGAACGGAGGTGTGGGTGGAAGACCATGGACGGCATGTGCTGGATGAAAAGGGGAACGTGTTGTATCACGAAGGTATTTTGCGGGACGTAACTGAACGCCGACGGGATGAGGATAAACTGCGGGCGAGCGAGGAACGGATCAGGGCGATCATTGAGGGGACGCCGCAGTTGTTCTTTTATACCCAGGATGAAGAAGCAAACACAACATATGTATCACCAACGGTCGAAGCAATCACGGGATATACGCCGGATGTCTGGGTAAAAAGGAGGGATTGGTTCATCACGGATGCCCCGATGAACCAACTGGCAATCCGGGAGACACACGCCCGCCTGCGCGGAGAGAGCTCTGAAGGTCGACAGCTCGTGGAGATCCAACACCGCGAAGGACATCGGATCCTGCTCGAGGTCTATGAACATCCCATCATTCAGAACGAAAAGGTGACCGGTCTGCAGGGAGTGGCGCATGATATCACCGATCGCGCGCGAGCGGAGGATGCGCTTGTGCGCTCACTCAAGGAAAAGGAAGTTCTTCTCAAGGAGATCCACCACCGGGTAAAGAACAATCTCCAGGTTATATGCAGCATGTTGAACATGCAGGCATCAGAGGTCGCGGATGCCGCTGTCAGCGCAGCGCTGCAGGAGGCACAGGCCCGCGTCCTTTCCATGGCATTGATCCATGAACGTCTTTACGGCGTAGCGGATTTTGCCCGGATTGATCTTTTTGAGTACAGCCAGAGCCTTCTTGCACACCTTGCACGGACCTGGAGGCGTGCCGGAGTCGATGTACGGGTCCAGGGCGGCCAGACCTTTGTCGGGGTTGACGCCGCAATTCCCTGCGGATTGATACTGAACGAACTCGTCACAAACGCTCTCAAACATGCGTTTGTTGGAAAAGAGAATGGCCGGGTGGAAGTGACCATCCAGCGAAGAAACGACGGGGAGGTGGAAATGGGCGTCCAGGACGACGGCATCGGTTTCCCCCCGGACAAGGAATTTATCCGGATGGGATCGATGGGAATGACGCTTGTGACGCATCTTGTTGAGCAACTGTCGGGTACACTTACCCTCGAGAAGTCAGCCGGAACACGTTTTGTGATCGTCTTCCGGGCGTGATGGTGCAGGGTAATGTCCATGGAAAACACATCTGAGCATCGAGGAGGACGCATGTCGGCGAAAACGTTTCTTGTGGCGGTTGTTCTGTTCCACCTGGGTCTGATGAGTAGTTCTATGGCGCAACAGCAGCAAGGGGATGTGGAGCTGCAGTTGCAGGGTTCCTTCTTCACCACGGTGGGTGCAGACATCACGAACAGCGTCGGCACGATTGCCGGGAAAGTCGGCCCATATATCACGGCAAACATACAGGTCGGGATCGGACCAACGCTGACGATTGCCACAAACACTTCCACAGCCCGTGAAGTGGCGTCGGGCCCGCTGGTCACAACCACCAAAACGAATGTGACATTTGGCAGCACGATATTTGCGGTGTATTCTTTCCTCTTCCCTGACGCCCGGACGGTTCCGTATGTCGGCGCATCCTACTACAAACGCGATTTCAGCAATGGTGCTGACCGCGGGTGGATTGGCGGCAATGGTGGCGCAAAGTTCTTTTTCACAAAAAGGGCAGCCGCCGACCTGAGCGTCAACTATCTTACCAGTCTGAACAAGGAAACGAAGGGCGGACTCCTGCTCTTTGCATTTGGACTCAGCTTGCTCTTTTGAGTTGTTTCCCGGCGGTTTCCGGGTCTGTTACTCCATTGTCTCCCCTTAAGAGGGATCCTGCCCAGCAGGAACCCATCTTCGGTTTCTCCTGTTAAGGTAGTACGGTATCGGTGGGAGATATCTTCCCGCAGACTGGCAAAAACCTTGACGGAGGAGCAGATGAGGCGAAGAGTTCAGTCGTGGTATTCCACAGTGTTGCCCGGAGCAGGCATTCTGATGATGCTGTTCCTGCCTGTGGAAACTGGAGCAACAGTGCACGTTATCGAGTTCGGTGGAGTCCTCGGAAACACCTATTCACCGAACATCCTCTCGGTTTCGGTCGGCGACACTATCCGCTGGCAGGGGACGTTCGACTCTCATCCGGTCCGCTCTACGATCATACCGGCAGGCGCTGAGAGCTGGTCCAACGGCTCCGGAACGGCGTTCATCTACATTGTGCCCCTTCCCGGGACGTACAACTACACCTGCGATTTCCATGGCCCATCAATGAGCGGATCCTTCACCGCCGCTGTCAGTAGTCTAAACGGAGACACCGGATCACGACAGCCCGGGGAGTACGCGCTCGGGCAAAACTATCCCAATCCGTTTAATCCCACCACGACAATTACCTATACACTCCAGGGTCCGCAGCCTGCCAGGGTGAAACTCGCGGTGTATAACCTTCTCAGCCAGGAGGTGGCGGTTCTGGTAAACGAGACCCAGAGCGCAGGCTCCCACACGGTTACGTTTAACGCTGCAGGACTTTCGAGCGGAATTTACCTGTACACGCTGACTGCCGCCGGAATCGACCGTACGCGCCGGATGGTACTCCTGCGGTGACGCTGGAATCGGTTCCGCAGGGATTAACTCCTTTTCCATCCTTTTGGGTGATTGAATTGGGAGGGCGCCCCGGTTAGATTATAGCGGGGGGAGTCTGCGCTATTTCTTACGTAAAGGTCCTTCAGAATGAACATCCTCCTCGTTTGCCCGGAATATCCGGACAGTTTCTGGTCGTTCAAACACGCGCTCCGGTTCATTTCCAAAAAGGTCGGTCAACCCCCTCTGGGGTTGCTGACCGTTGCAGCTCTCCTTCCGGCGGCGTGGAATAAGAAACTGGTCGATCTTAATGTTACGGGACTCTCAGATGAGGATCTCCGGTGGGCAGACTATGTCTTTCTCGGGGGGATGTCGGTCCAGGCAGAATCTGCCCGGTACGTTATCACACAGTGTAATAAGATGGGGACGCCGGTCGTCGCGGGTGGACCGTTGTTCACGGCCCGGCATGAGGAATTCCCGGGCGTGGACCACTTTGTCTTGAATGAGGCGGAGATCACACTGCCGCTTTTTCTGGATGACGTGCGACACGGCCGGCCGAAACAGCTTTACACAACTGACAGGTGGGCGGATCTGGGCTCAACTCCTCTCCCGATGTGGGAACTTCTCGACCGCCGCAAATACGCCACGATGAATATCCAATACTCACGGGGTTGCCCGTACGATTGTGAGTTCTGTGACATTACCGTGTTGTACGGGCATCAGCCGCGCACAAAATCCGGCACGCAGGTGATTGCGGAGATGGATGCCCTGTACCGGACCGGGTGGCGCGGCCACGTGTTCTTTGTGGATGATAATTTTATCGGCAACAGGGTAAAGCTGAAGAAGGAAGTTCTGCCCCTCATGATCGAGTGGATGGAAGCGACACACTATCCGTTTTCCTTGGGGACCGAAGCCTCACTCAACCTTGCTGATGATCCGGAACTTCTGGGACTGATGGCCCGTGCGGGATTTGAAGAGGTGTTTGTGGGGATCGAAAGCCCGAACGCAGAAAGTCTGGAGGAATGCAAAAAGATTCCAAATAAGAACCGGGACCTGATCGCAAGTGTGAAGACGCTCCAGAAGGCTGGCCTGCAGGTTCAGGGAGGTTTTATCGTGGGCTTTGATAATGACCCGCTCTCCATTTTTGACACCCTGATCCGGTTTGTCAAGGAAAGTGGTATCGTCGTTGCAATGGTGGGGCTTCTGAACGCACCAATCAACACCCGCCTGTATGCCCGGTTACGGAAGGAGGACAGGCTGCTGAAAGTGTTTACGGGGAACAATACAGATTTTTCGATGAATTTTGTCCCGAAAATGAACCGTCAGGCTCTTCTCGACGGGTACCGGAAAATCCTCGGGACGATCTACTCACCGAAAGAGTACTACCAGCGGGTCACCGATTTTCTGAAGACCCATGAACCACTCCGGCACCACGAGGCTCCTTTTCGTTTTGCGCATCTGCACGCGCTGTCAAAGTCGATGCTGTTGCTCGGTATCATGGGCAAAGAGCGGGTCTACTATTGGAAGCTCTTTTTCTGGTCGTTGTTCCGTCGGCCGCGTCATTTTTCGACTGCCATCACGCTTGCCATTTACGGGTTCCACTTCCGGCGGGTTTTCCAGCAGTACCTCTAAGTTTTTTCATTATCCCCTTGACAATTATCTATGAGTCCGTTATATTCCGACAAAAGAGTCTGATATATAGATCTGAATTTGGACCGGTTTTGTTGAGCCGGGCGGGTGTTTGATACCAGTGTCTTTTAAGTTCCTTATTTCAGACTAATCGGTCTGATTATCCGTAAAGGAGGCCAGCGCTGTGTCTGCCACCACTTTGTTCCCCAGCATCTGCTTAGGGCAGCGTGTTCACCGCCTCGCGTGGATACTTCCGTCTGCTCTCCTTCTTACCCTTCCGGCGTTCGCCCAGGATCCCGCAGCTGACTTCCGCTCCAACTGTATGAGCTGCCATACCATCGGTGGTGGCCGGCTTACAGGACCGGATCTTCAACACGTTACGCAACGTAAGGACCGTGCGTGGTTGACGCAATTCATACAAGATCCTAAATCGAGCATCGATGCCGGCGATCCGTACGCCCTTGAGTTGCTCAGGAACTCACGCGGTGTGATCATGCCCGCGTTGCAGGGGATGACAAATGCCCGGGCGGGGGCATTGCTCGATCTGATCGATGCAGAGTCGATGCTGGCCCGATCCCAGTTTGCCGGCCTGCAGATCAGCGAACGGCCGTTTACTCCGCGGGATGTGGAGCTGGGACGCGGCATCTTCGAGGGCTCCGTCTCGCTTATCAACGGCGGCCCCTCCTGTATCTCGTGCCATGCCGTGCAGGGATTGGCGCTCTTCGGCGGTGGCACACTCGCCCCCGACCTGACAACTGTGCTTGAACGATATCAGGGCCGGAAGATCCTTTCTACATGGCTCTCAGCACCTGCAACACCCACCATGAGTTCGGTCTATAAAACACATCCGCTTCAGGGTGATGAAGTGCTCGCACTTGTTGCGTATTTCCAGAGTACCCTCGCACGTAATCCCGACGACGTTTCCCCGGCCCGGCTCAACTTCATCCTCATCGGTCTGGTCGGAACACTTCTTGTCCTGGGTCTTCTGGATATCGTCTGGAGCAAACGCCTTCGTTCCGTGCGCCGCGCCATGGTGAGAGACAAACGATTGGAGGTTGTCAATGAGTAACAACGACAAGGTAAGCTGGATCAAAGACGAAGAAGATGTACACCTGCGGAGCTGGGAAGAATTTTATCGCAACCGCTGGCAGCACGATAAAGTCGTGAGGAGCACTCACGGTGTGAACTGCACGGGCAGTTGCACCTGGATGATTCATGTCAAGGATGGTATTGTGACATGGGAAATGCAGGGACTTGATTATCCTTCGCTGGAACACGGTCTGCCCCCGTATGAACCTCGGGGATGTCAGCGCGGAATCTCCTTTTCCTGGTACCTGTACAGTCCGTTGCGCGTGAAGTACCCGTACATCCGGGGCGCATTGCTCGACCTCTGGCGCAAGGCACGGGCAGAACACGAAGATCCCGTGGAAGCGTGGAAATCGCTCGTCACTGATCCTGAATCGCGCGGCCGCTGGCAACGCGCACGGGGAAAAGGCGGATTCCGCCGTGCCAGCTGGGAGGAGGCACTGGAGATCACGGCTGCCGCAAACATTCACACCATCAAAACGCACGGCCCGGACCGTATCGCGGGTTTCTCCCCGATTCCCGCGATGTCCATGGTCAGTTACGCGGCGGGCGCCCGTCTGATGCAACTGCTGGGCGGCATCTCCCTTTCGTTCTATGATTGGTACTGCGACCTTCCCCCGGCATCACCCGAAACGTGGGGAGAGCAGACTGATGTGCAGGAATCGGCCGATTGGTATAACGCCAAACTGCTTGCCGTCATGGGGTCCAACCTGAACATGACCCGGACGCCCGACTGCCACTTCGCGGCGGAAGCGCGTCACAACGGCACAAAAATGTACGTCTTCTCCCCCGATTTCAGCCAGGTTGCAAAATATGCCGACCACTGGGTGTCGGTGAACGCCGGACAGGACGGTGCGTGGTGGATGGCCGTCAATCATGTACTACTCAAAGAATTCCACCATGACAAGCAGACTCCGTATTTTCTTGACTACACGAAGAAGTTTACCGACGCGCCGTATCTTGTCGAGCTGACTGACGATGGGGGGGTGTATGAGGCAGGTCAGCTTCTTCGCGCCGGCCGCCTGCAGAAATACGCCGACGCCGAACACGGTGAATGGAAATTCCTCATGTGGGATGAGACGTCGCAGGCGATGAAGATGCCGATGGGCAGTTCGGGCTTCCGGTGGGGAGCGGAAAAAGGGAAATGGAATCTGCTGCTCCGTGATGGTGTTGATGGCACCGCCATCGATCCCCAGCTGACTTTTCTGAAAGATTCTGAAACGACGCTCCCGGTCCGTTTTGACAACTTTGCCGATGCCACAAGCCACACGCGCCATGTACCGGTGAAATTTGTCACAACGAAAGACGGGAAGAGGGTTGCTGTTGCCACCGTCTATGACATCCTCATGGCTCAGTACGGCGTACCCCGCGGTTTGCCGGGAGATTACCCCGCCGATTACGATGACAGGGACAAACCCTTCACACCTGCGTGGTCGGAGAAGTACACAGGTATTGACCGGAAGGATCTTCTGAAGTTTGCGCGGGAATGGGGCAGTACCGCCATGCACACCAACGGCAAGTGCACCATCATCATCGGGGCAGGGATCAACCACTGGTATCACGCCAACCTGATGTACCGCGCCGGAATCCATGCACTAATGTTCTGCGGATGTATCGGTGTGAACGGCGGTGGCCTCGCGCACTACGTCGGGCAGGAGAAACTTGCACCCGGAGAACCCTGGGGCGCCATCGCATTTGCCAAGGACTGGTACGGACCGTCCCGCCAGCAAAATGCACCGAGCTGGCACTATGTGCATACAGACCAGTGGCGGTACGAAAGAGGGTTCACCGATTATCACACGGTGCCGGCGAAACAATCACCCGGTTCGCTCGCCCAGGGTCATACGATGGATGTGCAGGTGAAAGCCGTCCGCAACGGATGGCTCCCGTTCTATCCGCAGTTTAACCGGAATCCCCTGGATCTCGCGCGTGAAATGGAAGCCGGCGGTCTGACGAAACCGGACGAAATGGTCAACCAGGTCGTCAACCAGCTTACGAACCGCACACTCAAGTTCGCCGTTGAGGATCCGGATGCATCGGAAAACTGGCCCCGTGTCTGGTACATCTGGCGCGGCAACGCCCTCATGGCCAGCAGCAAAGGACATGAATACTTCCTTCGCCATTATCTGGGCACCCATGACAATGCTGTCGCCGAAGACATGGCGAAAGATTCCGTAAAAGAGGTAACCTGGCACGATAAAGTACCACATGGTAAAATGGATCTTGTGGTGGACCTGAACTTCCGGATGGACACGTCCGCACTGTATTCTGACATCGTCCTGCCGGCGGCGACCTGGTATGAGAAGGCCGATCTCAACTCGACGGACATGCACAGTTTTATCCATCCACTCTCGGCGGCTGTCCCTCCGTGCTGGGAGTCGAAAAGCGACTGGGATATCTTCAAAGCAATCGCCAGAAAATTCTCCGAGCTTGCAGCCAATCACTTTCCCCATCCTGTCAGAGATATCGTCGCCACCCCGCTGGCCCACGATTCTGCCGCGGAGATCGCTCAGCCACAGATCAGGGATTGGATAACGGGTGAGGTGGAAGCGATTCCCGGCAAGAGTATGCCCAAACTGACGGTCGTGACGCGTGACTACAAGCATGTCTACGACCAGTATATCGCGCTCGGCCCTCTGGTGAAGAAAAACGGGCTGAACGCTCATGGCACGGCCTATGCCATCGATGACTTCTACGATCATATGCTCGAGACAGGCCCGACGGTGTCCATCGATGGAACATCCTATCCGTCGTTGCTCAGGGACGTTGATGTGTGTGACGCCATCCTGCAGCTTGCCACCGTGACGAACGGCGAGCTTGCATACCGCTCGTACAAGAACATGGAGGAGAAGGTCGGCCTGCCGCTTGCACAGCTTGCCGAAAAGAACCGGGGCGTGCGCATCTCCTACCGGGAGCTGCAGGGCCGGCCCATGCGGCTCCTGAACAGTCCGATGTGGTCGGGACTGACGGAAAACGGACGGGCCTATTCGCCGTTCACCTACAACAAGGAAGCCCTGGTGCCGTGGCGGACATTAACCGGCCGGCAGCATTTTTATCTCGATCATCCAGGGTACATTCAATTCGGCGAACATCTTCCCACGTACAAGCCCAAGCCGGCACCCGTGCATTATGCCGACCTCCGCTTCACAAAGGAAGCCGGCGCATCGATGATGTTGAACTTCCTGACCCCCCACGGCAAGTGGCATATCCACTCGACCTATGGCGACAATCAGCGTATGACGACTCTCTCGCGCGGGGTGGAACCGTTCTGGATTAACGACAAAGACGCGGCAGATATCGGTGTGAACGATAATGACTGGGTAGAAGTGTACAATGACCATGGTGTTGTGGTGACCCGCGCCGCGGTCAGCGCCCGAATCCCCCGCGGCATCTGCATCATCTATCACTCCCCGGAACGAACGTACTCGGTTCCGAAGTCCCCGCTCCGCAACAACCGGCGGGCAGGCGGGCACAACAGTCTTACCCGTACCCGTCTGAAACCGAACTTGATGGTGGGTGGATACGGACAGTTTACGTTCCACTTCAATTACTGGGGTCCCGTCGGGTGTAATCGTGATACGCATGTGCTGGTGCGGAAATGCCCGGAAGTGATCTGGTGACCATGCGGTGAACAAGGAGAACTCAGCATGAACGTTCGGTCTCAAATCTCGATGGTGTTTCATCTCGACAAATGTATCGGGTGCCACACATGCAGCATTGCCTGTAAGAATATCTGGACCGACCGGAAGGGAACGGACTACATGTGGTGGAACAACGTGGAGACGAAACCCGGCACAGGGTTCCCGACGGCATGGGAGGACCAGCAGAAATACCGGGGTGGGTGGGAGTTGAAGGACGGCAAACTGCAGCTTCGATCCACGAGCAGGGCCAGGACCATCACCAACATTTTTCACAATCCATCCATGCCGAGTATGGATGAATATTACGAGCCCTGGACTTACACATACGGCGACCTCTTTAATGCCCCCGAAGGCGCCGACCAGCCCGTCGCACGGCCGATCTCACTGGTTACCGGTGAATACATCAATGTTGAGGCCGGACCGAACTGGGACGACGACCTCGGTGGTTCTCCCGTGTACGCGGAGAATGATCCCAACCTGAAGAACCTCACGCCGGAACAGCGCGAACAGTTGTTCGCCATTGAGCGCCTGGTCTTCTTCTACTTTCCCCGCATCTGCAACCACTGCCTGAATCCAAGCTGCGTGGCGTCATGCCCCTCGGGTGCTTTGTACAAGCGCGGGGAGGATGGTATTGTCCTTATTGACCAGAAACGGTGCCGTGGCTGGAGGGCGTGTGTCGCCGCATGCCCCTACAAAAAGTCGTTCTACAACTGGTCGACCGGCAAGTCCGAAAAGTGTGTGTTGTGTTATCCCCGGCTTGAAACGGGCCAGGCGCCGGCCTGCTTCCATTCGTGTGTCGGCCGCATCCGTTATCTCGGGGTGTTGCTGTATGACGCCGACCGCATTGAAGAAGTGGCGAAGTTTCCAGACGACCAGCTGATCGATGCGCACCGGTCCATGGTTCTCAATCCCCACGATCCCGCCGTGATAGAAGGCGCGCGGAAGAGCGGTATTCATGACACGGTCATCGAATCGGCACAGATCTCACCCGTCTATAAATTCGTCAAAGAATGGAAACTTGCCCTTCCGCCGCATATCGAATTCCGGACTCTCCCGATGCTGTTTTATGTCCCCCCCATGTCTCCGGTTATGGCGCAACGCGGGGACGACACGGTCAGCGGCGTGTCCGGCGAGTTCTTCCATGATATTGAAGATTCTCGCGTGCCCCTTCAGTTTCTGGCCAATCTCTTCGGCGCGGGCCATCAGGGGAAGGTCCTGTATGCCCTGAAAAAACAAAAAGCGATCCGGACCTACCGGCGGGCGAAGACGGTCGGGGATATTACCATGGACGTTGCTGAGGCGATGCTCCGTGAAGCCGACTGCACGCCGCAAGAAGCCGAAGCTGTGTACGCACTGACATCCCTCTGTACGTTTGAGGATCGCTTCGTCATTCCACCCATGCACCGTGAAGAAGCAATTGAATTAATGCGCGACCCGATGGAGCACAAGGGATCAGTCGGGTTTGGCTTTATGGAGCCCCCCGGAGGGGACTGTGATGGCGAACCCAGAAGGACATTCTGGATACGCTTGCCCGTGTTCTCTCCTATCCGGGCGAGGAGTACGGACATCATGTGGCACGGTGTGTGGAGCTCTGCGGTGCGGTGAAGTGGGAAGACCCAGTTGCCGCCCGGGCGCTCGTGAGCGCCATGAGAAGTTTCTCCGACGCACTCAATGATCTGTCGGACGGAGAACGCGAGGAGCTCTATACCCGGACCTTTGATATCAATCCGGTCAGCAGTCTGGAAGTTGGCTGGCATTTGTACGGTGAAAGTTATGAACGGGGAGCTTTTCTTGTGCAGATGAGAGATCTCCTGCGGCGGTGTGGCATCGAGGAATCCAGCGAGCTGCCCGATCATCTTACCCATACCGTGCTTGCCGTCGGAAGGATGGAAGCAGAGGAAGCCGGTAAGTTCGTTTCCGGCCATCTCCTGAAGGCCATTGACAAAATGCTTGAGGGGTTTGCCGACAAAGGGAATCCCTATGAGCACGTGTTAACATCAACAAAGCTCGTGCTGACCGAGATCCGTACGCAGACTGTTCATCAGGAGGTATGACCATGGTGACCCCGGGGCCGTTTATGTTCGACCAGATTATTTTTGTTGTGTTCCCGTATGTGGCCGTCATCCTGTTTGTCCTGGTCTCGATCCGTCGATTCAGGACGGAAGCCTACACATTCTCCAGTCTCTCGTCCCAGTTCCTCGAGAATCAGAACCATTTCTGGGGGCTCGTTCCGTTTCACTTCGGCATTATCACCGTCCTGGCCGGACACCTTATCGCATTCCTGATCCCGCGGGAAATCCTCGCGTGGAACAGCCACCCCGTCCGCCTCTATATTCTTGAGGGATCAGCCCTGGTTGCATCGCTGCTCACGCTGGTTGGATTGACGTCGATACTCCTGCGCCGGTTCACCGATCCCAGGGTGCGCAAGGTCACCAGCGGGGCGGATTGGGTTGTGCTCGGGAGTTTTGTGGTGCAGATCCTCAGCGGCCTGTATGTTGCAGTGTTCCATAGCTGGGGCTCCTCCTGGTATGCGGCGCTGGCCGCGCCGTATCTCTGGTCGCTCGTTACACTGACTCCCGACATCACCTTCGTCACTGCCATGCCCTGGATGGTTAAAGTACATATTGCCAGCGCGTGGCTGATGATTGCGTTCGCACCGTTCACACGTCTGGTGCACATCCTTGTCGTTCCGAATCCTTATCTCTGGCGAAAACCGCAGGTGGTGCGATGGTACACGAAGTGGTCTCCGCGTCGCAGTTAGCCACACATCCACGATGCCAGGAATTTTTCCATGCAGGGGTCAAGCATGACGAATAATCGGCAGGGCCTCATCGTGCTCGCAATGAACACGATGGCGTTCACCGTCTGCTTTGCCGTCTGGATGATGAACGGCGTGCTTGTGACGTTCCTGGTGGAGCAAGGGGTGTTTGACTGGGACAAGAGTCAGATTGGCTGGTTGATCGGCATCCCGGTCCTGACAGGATCGATCATGCGGCTGCCTGTCGGAGTACTGACCGACAAGTACGGTGGACGGATTGTCTTCGGGCTGCTCTTGCTGCTCTCGGCAATTCCGACCTACTTCCTGAGCTACGCAACGAGTTACACCGGCTTTCTGCTTGGAAGCCTCGGGTTCGGCCTTTCGGGGGCTTCGTTTGCCGTCGGTATCGCGTACACATCCCTCTGGTTCAAGAAGGAACGGCAGGGGACAGCGCTGGGCATCTTCGGTGCAGGGAATGCCGGCTCCGCACTGACGAGTATTGGTGCTCCATGGCTCCTGCTGTATCTGACAGACAATGGCGAAAATCTCGGCGCATGGCGGACGATGCCCCGGCTCTATGCGGGAGCACTGATTGTCATGGCCATCCTGTTTTTTCTGCTTACAAAGTCGAAGAAAGTCCAACACGGCCAGGAACTCACCCTGACCCAGCGCCTCGCGCCGCTCCGATACACCCGTGTATGGCGGTTCGGTCTCTACTATTTTGTCGTGTTTGGTGGTTTTGTCTCGCTTGCCCAATGGCTTATTCCATACTACGTCAGTGCCTATGGCATGACGGTCGCTCTTGCAGGAATCATGGCGAGCATCTTCAGCTTTCCCTCCGGAGTCATCCGTGCACTCGGCGGGTGGTTATCGGATCGTTTTGGAGCGCGGGCTGTCATGTACTGGGTGTTTGGCCTGTGTCTTGTCTGCTTTATTTTGCTTTGTGTCCCGCGAATGGATATCGAGTCGCCCGGTCAGGGCGTGATGGCTGAAAAGTCAGGCCTGGTGACCGAGGTAACTTCAGAGAGAGTTGTTGCTGCCGGGAACGTCTATCCGCTTCTCGCCAGACCGGCAATAGACAACACGATGTGGGATGAGGGAACGCTCGTGTGGCCTACGTTTACCTTCTGGCAGGAACCTGTGGCGCAGGTAGGAGAGAGGGTTGAAAAAAGACAACTGCTTGCCAGAGGGGTCACCCACATCTACTTCCAGGCGAATGTATGGATTTTTACGGGCCTTGTGTTTCTGGTGGGTATCATGATGGGCATCGGAAAAGCCGGCGTCTATACGTTTATCCCCGAATACTATCCGAATGAAGTGGGTATCGTGGGAGGAATCGTCGGGGTGATCGGCGGACTGGGCGGGTTCGTCTGCCCCATCATTTTCGGATATCTTCTGAAGGCGACAGGCATATGGACCACGGCCTGGATGTTTCTCTTTCTCGTTACCCTGGCAAGTCATCTCTGGATGCATGTTACGGTTAGAAGATTGCTCCGGGAACAGGCTCCCATTCTGGATCGCCAGATAGAAGATCATCGACCGATGGAGGAGATGGCCGAAGAAGTACCCCTGCGTATCCATCTGGGAAAGAGGAGCAGCTCCTGATGACACAGTCCACAACATGGCTCTCCAGATGGGAGCCGGAAAACACCAGGTTCTGGGAGGAGACCGGGCGCAAAGTCGCATGGCGTACACTTGACGATCACCACCATCTCTCTTGTCCTTTCCTTCTCGACGTGGTTCATGATGAGCGCCATCGTCGTCCGCCTGCCGCAGGCCGGCTTTACCTTCGATACAATGCAGCTCTTCTGGCTGACGGCGTTGCCGGGGCTTGCCGGAGGGACGCTGCGAGGCGTGCATATGTTCCTCATCCCGATTTTCGGTACGCGTGCGGTTATTTCGACGGCCACGTTTTTGAAGTTGATTCCCTGCCTTGGCATCGGTCTTGCCGTGATGAACCCCGCGACCCCGTTCTGGGTGTTCATGCTGCTCGCGTTTGCGGCCGGTTTCGGAGGTGGTGATTTCTCTTCGCACATGTCGAGCACCAGTGTGTTCTTTCCAAAACGGCTGCAGGGGACAGCACTTGGCATTCAAGCCGGTGTGGGGAATTTCGGGGTAAGCCTTGCGCAATTTGTGACCCCATGGATCATCGGGATTTCCGGCTACGGGGTGTCTCAGACGCTCCTGCTGGGTGGGAAAGCCACTCCCGTCTGGCTGCAGAATGCCGCGCTCTGGTATATCCCCCTGCTGCTCCTGATGGGGGCGCTCGCGTGGAGGTATCTGCGAAGTATCCCCGTGCGTGCCTCGTTCACCGAACAGCTTGACATCTTCAAGAACAAGCACACGTGGTTCTGCACGCTCACCTACGTGATGACGTTCGGTTCGTTCGCCGGGTTTTCCGCGGCCTTTCCACTCCTTATCAAGATCCTCTACGGGAAATTCCCGGATGCACCTGACCCACTCGCGTATGCTTTTCTCGGACCCCTTGTCGGATCCGCTGCGCGTGTTGCGGCGGGACCGCTGGCTGACAGGGTCGGGGGTGCGATTCTGACCCACGTGACCGGTATCGGACTGATAGTCTCGGTGGGAATTATGGCAACCACCGGCCTGCTGACACCGGATTCGCCAGATATGTTCCCGTACTTTCTGGCACTGATGCTTATCATCTTCTTGCTGTCGGGGATCGGGAATGCCTCCACGTTCAGGCAATACCCGATTATTTTCTCGCATTCTCCCCGGCAGGCGGCGGGGGTCATCGGGTGGACGGCCACGGTCGCTGCATACGGTCCGTTTGTCTTTGCAACCCTGATTGGTTCGGCCATCACGCACGCCGGATCTCCCGTCCCGTTTTTTGCCGGAGTGGGAGCGTACTACGCCATTGCCACGGCTGTCAACTGGTGGTACTACGTGCGAGCGGGATGTGAAACACCACGTTCGTGAGGAATTTGTATGAAATTGCCGGATAACAGAATTCTCACCGTCATCCTGGGCGTTGCCGTACTGTTGACGTTTAGTGTGTTCGTGACGTCCTTCACGTTTAATATAAAGTTGCCGGACAACCATCAGGGTTATGAACCGGTCCAGCCGATCCAGTATTCGCACAGACTCCACGCCGGAGAACTCGGCATTCCCTGTCTGTTTTGTCACGGTGGCGCGGAGCGGAGCGGCACTGCGGGGATACCCTCCGCTGGAGTGTGCATGAATTGCCACAAGTATATCTCAGCTCCGTGGGTGCAGGTGAGGGCCGAGGACCAACGTGCCACAAAGGAGAAGCGTGAACCGCTGCGTCTCGTGTCTCCTGAACTTGAAAAACTCTATAGTGCCATGGGTCTGAATGCTGAAATGAAGAATGACCAGGCGCATACGCCACGGCCCATCGAATGGGTGAAGGTGCACTCAGTGCCTGCCTTTGTGCGCTTTGATCACAGCATCCATGTGTCTGCCGGAGTGGAATGCCAGACATGCCATGGTGCGGTGGAAACCATGGAACGTATCCGGCAGGTGTCCGACCTGTCGATGGGGTGGTGTGTGAACTGCCATCGTGATGTCAATCGCCTGGGTCTTAACGGGAAAACGGTGTATGCTTCGACCGACTGCGTAGTGTGTCACCACTGAACAGAAACGATCACCGTATTGCTGATGAACGACAGGTGCCAATGAGTCACGACCATCAACGACCGGAAGGCCCGGTGCCGTTCGATATAGACCGGCGCTCATTTCTCAAAGTTGCCGGGTTCTCGTTCGCAGGAGTTATGATCGCCGGATGCCAGAAGGGGGGCGTGGAAAAGGCAATTCCACTTCTGGTCCAACCGGAAGACTCCACGCCGGGCATTGCCTCCTGGTATCCCACCACATGCGCCGGGTGTTCTGCAGGATGTGGTGTGCTGGCGAAAGAGAGGGAAGGACGGCCCATCAAGCTTGAGGGGAATCCGGAGCATCCACTTTCGCGCGGCGGACTGTGCGCGGTGGGTCAGGCCTCACTGCTGGGACTGTACGATTCCCGGCGACTGCATACGTCCCTCATTCAAGGAAAGCCCTCTACCTGGAGTCAGATCGATGAGGAAGTGGGGGCGGAACTCAGACGGATCAAGAGCACGGGAGGTGCCGTGTGCTTCCTGACCGGGACCATCGACAGTCCGACGACGCGGGCCATGATCAATAAGTTCCTGGCCGGCTTCGCCCGTGCACGACATATCGAGTATGACTCGATGTCCTGCTCGGCCATTCTTGATGCGCATAATATCACGCATGGCAAACGGGTGCTGCCGCGCTATCGATTTGATAGAGCGGAAGTCATCGTCAGTGTTGATGCGGATTTTCTTGGCAATTGGATTTCGCCGGTTGAATTTACGAAGGGATATCGTTCTGGCCGGACACTCGGAGGCGATCCTGCTCGCTTTTCATTTCATGCCCAGATCGAGTCGCGTGTCTCACTCACCGGCAGCAATGCAGACGAACGAATCTGTGTTTCTCCGGATGAAATGCGCGGGAGTCTGGAGAAACTGGCAGAGCTGATTGCGTACAGATCAGGAAAGCAGCCCATTGTTCAGACCACTCTCTCCCCGGAGCTGGACCAAACGATCGGACGCCTTGCCGACCGGCTCTGGTCCGCTCGCGGCAGAGGGCTCGTACTCTGCGGGGTGAACACTCTCCGGTGTCAGTTGCTCGTGAATGTCATCAATGACATGCTGGGGAATTACGGCCAGACCGTTGATCTCACCTTCCCCTCGTACCAGTATGGCGGCGATGATGCCGGGCTGGGAGAACTGTTGAAGGAAATCTTCTCCGGCGATATCGCCGCCCTGTTTATCGCAGGCGTGAACCCTGTCTATGAACTTCCGGACGGGCCGGCCCTCGGCGAGGCATTGAAGAAGATTCCGCTGGTGGTAAGTTTTGCGGAACGGGTTGACGAAACTGCCGCCTGTTCCCGGTACGTCTGCCCGCAGCCTCACGCGCTCGAATCGTGGACCGATCGCGAACCGGTCGCCGGAATTGTTGCGGTGGCGCAGCCCGCCGTACAACCTCTGATGGACACACGGCATCTCCTTGAGAGCCTCGGTGTTTGGAGCGGTGAAAAAGAACCTGCGCTCAGTCTGATCCAGCGCGAGTGGAAACGGTCTGTGTTCACGCGACAATCGGGGGAAGTTTCCTTTCCACGATTCTGGGATCGAACCCTGGCTTCAGGGTACGCCGAGGTTACCTCCAGGCCGGGTGTTTCACGGTCGTGCGACTACGCGGCACTCCGGGGTACACTGGCACCTGTTGTTCCTCCCGGTTCAGATACCGATGGGCACACGCTTCTCCTGTATCCTTCATTGACCATGCTGGATGGACGGCACGCGCACAATCCCTGGCTGCACGAACTCCCCGATCCCGTCACAAAAGTGGTCTGGGACAACGTCGTATCGGTCTCGCGGAAGACCGCAGAAGCACTTGGTGTGCATGATGGGGATGTGCTCCGCCTTGAGGCGGATGACCGCTCGGTGGAGTTGCCCGTCCATATCCAACCCGGTCAGCACGATACGGTAGTGGTTGTTGCGCTCGGGTACGGAAGGGAGGGCACGGACCGGTTTGCGGATATTGGTCCGCATTGGCTTCAGTCACAGCCCACGGTGTCAGCGGGTGAACGTATCGGCAAGAATGCCGCGGTGTTTCTCCGGATGGCCGAGGGGTGTCTTTCCTCCTCTGGAGGCAGGGTTACGCTCGTTGCCACCGGGCGCAAGCAAACACTTGCCATGACCCAGGAGTACAACTCGCTTCACGAGCCCGAGCTTCTCGGCGGATCAACTGGTCCACGCCGGCCGATAGTTCAGGAAACCACGCTCGCGTCCTTTATCAAGGACCCATCGGCGGGGAGCTTCCACAAGGAACAGCTCGACTCCATGTGGCCGGAGGATCACACCTACACAGGACATCGTTGGGGAATGGCGATTGATCTGACTGCCTGTACAGGCTGCTCCGCGTGTGTGCTCGGCTGCCAGGTAGAAAACAACATTCCGGTGGTCGGCAAAGATGAGGTCCATCGTAACAGGGAATTGGCGTGGATACGGATTGACCGTTATTACGACGAATCCGGAGGCGGGTTCTCTGTTGCCCATCAGCCAATGATGTGTCAGCACTGCGGCAACGCTCCATGCGAGACCGTCTGTCCCGTTCTGGCCACGGTGCACAGTGAAGAGGGACTAAATCAGCAAATCTACAACCGCTGTGTCGGAACACGGTACTGTGCCAATAACTGTCCGTATAAGATGAGGCGATTCAACTGGTTTCAATACCGGCACGGTGATGAAATGCATAAAATGGTACTCAACCCTGATGTTACCGTGCGTGATCGGGGTGTTATGGAAAAATGTTCGTTCTGCATTCAGCGCATCCAGGGGGCGAAGATCGAGGCAAAACGAAACGGCAGGGTGGTGCGGGATGGGGATGTGCAGCCCGCATGTGCGCAATCATGTCCGGCGCAGGCTATCGTCTTTGGGGATACGAATGATCCGGAAAGTGACATATCGAAGCGATTGTCCGATCCCCGCGCGTACCGGGTGCTGGAAGAACTTGGCGTCCGTCCGTCGATCGGCTACCTGACGCTGGTGCGAAATCGGGAAGCACAACGCACGGAGACGCATCATGGCTAAGACCCCCGTGGCTGCCCGCACGTTCCCCGCCGCACACGAGGAAAAGTCCTCTGGCTGGTCTGTGTTGAGAGAGCCACTCATTCTCGGGCACAAGACGTATGGTGATGTCACGGAAGATGTGTGCTCGCCTCTGGACCAGAAGGCATCCACGGCCTGGTGGGCGGCGTTTGTGATTTCTCTCTGCGTCTTGCTGCTGGGGGTGGTCTCTGTTGCCTATCAAATCGCAACCGGCGTCGGTGCGTGGGGATTGAACAACACCGTTGGCTGGGCGTTTGATATCACCAACTTTGTGTTCTGGATTGGTATCGGCCACGCAGGGACGCTGATCTCAGCCATCCTGTTTCTTTTCCGCCAGAAGTGGAGAACCGGGGTTAACCGTTCGGCGGAAGCGATGACGATATTTGCGGTGATTTGCGCGGGCATTTTTCCCATCATCCACACGGGGCGTCCCTGGCTGGCGTACTGGCTGGTTCCGTATCCGAATTTCCGCGGACCGCTCTGGGTGAACTTCCGGTCTCCGCTGGTGTGGGATATGTTTGCGATCAGCTGTTATTTCACGATTTCTGCGGTGTTCTGGTTTGTGGGGCTCATTCCTGACTTTGCCACGCTCCGCGACCGGTCAACGTCCGGTCTGAAAAAACGGCTCTACAGCTTCCTCAGTTTCGGATGGGATGGATCCAATCGCACCTGGCACCGATACGAAAAGGTATATCTGCTGCTCGCGGGATTGGCGACACCGTTGGTGGTGTCGGTACACACGATTGTGAGCTGGGACTTTGCAACCTCGGTCATCCCCGGGTGGCACACGACCATCCTCCCTCCCTATTTTGTGGCAGGCGCGGTGTTCTCCGGTTTTGCCATGGTGCTCACCCTGATGCTAATCGTGCGCACGGTGATGCGAATGGAAGCCTACATTACCCTCCATCATGTTGAACAGATGTGCAAGATCATTCTCACCACGGGAGGCATGGTGGCGCTGGCCTATGCCACCGAGATCTTTGTGGCATATTATTCCGGGAACGAATACGAACGATTCGCTTTTATCAACAGGGCCCTCGGACCGTACGCCTGGGCGTACTGGACGATGGTCTCGTGTAATGTTCTGGTACCTCAGTTCCTGTGGTTTAAGAAGATCAGAAGGAGCATCGTTGCCGTTTTTATTCTTTCCATTTTCATCAATATCGGCATGTGGTTTGAGCGGTACGTGATCATCATGACGTCCCTGACCAGGGATTATCTCCCGGCAGGGTGGTCCGGCTTTACACCCACTCTTATTGACCTCGGCACGCTGATCGGAAGCTTCGGGTTGTTTTTTACTCTCTTCCTGCTCTTTGCCCGGTTTCTCCCGATGATTGCCATCGGTGAAGTGAAGGGGGTTCTCCGGTACGGCCGTACACCGAAAGGGGATTCAGCATGAGCCGCCGCGTATTGGTAAGTGTGTTCGGGAGTGAGGAGGATATCCTCGGCGCCACAACGCAGGCACGAGAGCGCGGTTATGACATCATTGATACCTATACGCCGTATGCGGTGCACGGACTCGATGCGGCCATGGGAATCACCCCCACACGTCTTGCGTACGTGTGTTTTGCGCTGGGCCTGACCGGCGCAGTAGCCAAACTGGGTTTCCAGATCTGGACGTCGGCATGGGATTGGCCCGTGAATGTGGGAGGCAAGCCTCTCGTGTCAATCCCTGCGTTTGTCCCGGTGACCTTTGAAGTCATGGTATTGTTTGCCGGCGTCGGAACCGTTCTGGCCTTCTTTCTGGTGAGCCGGCTCTTTCCGGGAAAAAAACCGAAGGTGGTGTTTCCACGGGTGACCGACGATCATTTTGTTCTTGTGCTTGACGAGAAGGATGCTTCGTTTGACGTCAGGAAAGTGGAACTCATGTTCAAACCGTATGCCCCGCTCCACATGGAGGAGCGGGTGCTGCAGGAGTAGCGCATGTCGAGCAAGGCCCTGAACCGTGTTCTGTTCGTCATTCTCGTATTCATGGTGGGTACGGTCTTTCTTGTTCGCCGGGATTACACCACGAAAAACGTGGAATTCCTGCCGGGGATGGTTTCCGGTGTTGCGTACGGACCACAATCCGCCAACCCGATTTTTCAGGATCGAAAGACCCTTCAGATGCCGGTGAAAGGAACGGTGGCGCGGGGGTTTGAACCGCTGCTGTACACCCCGGATCCGGAAGGCGCGCTTCGGGCCGGGCTGGAGTTAGGCAGTTCGCTGGATCCGAAAGACAGCACCGGGGATCTTGCCCGCGGGGCGTTTGTCTTTAACACATTCTGTACACCCTGCCATGGATCAGGCGGAGCGGGCGATGGCCTGATTCCCCAGCGCGGATTTCCGCCCCCGCCCTCGCTCCTTGCAGAGCATGCCGTCACCATGAAGGACGGGCAGATCTTCCATATCATCACCTATGGTCAGCGCACTATGCCTGCCCTTGCCGGGCAAGTGGTGCGCGACGATCGGTGGCGTGTGGTGAACTTTATCCGGACGCTGCAGAAACATTCAAAACCGACTCCCCTCGCCGCACAATGAAACCCGAACCCCACATCCCGCATACCACGTTCCGAATGTCGGAACGGCTCCGGAAGACCCTTCTCGGCGTCACCCTTGCCGGATTGTCCATCGCGGCGCTTGGCGTCATTGTATCACCCGAACGTACGTGGCCCAATATTCTCCTGGCCAATTATTATCTGATGAGTCTCGGACTGGCGGGCGTGTTCTTTGTCGCGCTGCAGTATGTGTCCAATGCGGGCTGGCCGACGGCATTCCGGCGTGTGCCCGAAGCGATGATAACAACCATCCCGGTCTCCGGACTGGTGATGCTCGTTATCCTGTTCGGCATTCCCGCGCTCTACGAATGGAGCCACGTGTCGGCCGTGGAGCAGAGCAGGGTGCTGCAGGCAAAAGCAGGGTGGCTGAATATCCCCTTCTTTGCCGTCCGCACCGTTCTCTATCTGACGGTATGGGTTGTCCTTGCCTCCGCCATCGTCCGTTTGTCCCGAAAACAGGATCTGGATGGCGGGGTGGTGCACACGCTCAGGAACAGAAAATTCTCGGCGGCATTTATCGTTGTCTTTGCTTTGACATTCACGCTTGCCAGCATGGACTGGATCATGTCGCTGGAACCCCACTGGTTCAGCACCATCTTCGGCGTGTACAATTTCAGCGGTCTGTTTCTGAACGGTCTTGCGACGATCACGTTGAGTGTCATTCTCCTGCGCCGGTGGGGGTTTCTGGCGGGGGTTGTCAGCGATGCGCATCTGCATGATCTCGGCAAACTTCTCTTTGCTTTCAGTACCTTCTGGATGTACATCTGGTTCAGCCAGTACATCCTCATATGGTATGCGAACATCCCCGAAGAAGTGCGGTACTACACCACGCGTTCACAGGGAGGGTGGCTGGTATTGACGATCGTGAATGTGGTTTTCAACTGGTTGATACCGTTTCTCATCCTGCTCCCCGCCTGGACGAAGAAAAACGAAGCGGTTCTGTTTCGCGTCTGCATCATTCTCATGATCGGTCACTGGATTGATTTGTTCTGGATGATTCTTCCTCCCTTTATGAAAGGGAATCCCACGTTGTTCTTCTGGGAAATCGGTCCCATAGCTGCTGCAATCGGTGGATTCTTCCTGTTGACATTCAGGACTTTGGCCAGGCACAAACTCGTCCCGGCGAAGGACCCGTACCTCGCTGAAAGTATCACACGAGACCATTAAGGGAGGTGGCATGAACAGAAAGACTTTTGTCCGGTTACTCGGAGCAGCTCTTCTACTCCTCGTCGCGTTACCCGGTGAAGGGCAATGGGTGAAAACGAACGGACCCGATGGAGGATCGGTAGATTGTTTTGTGGGTGATTCCGCGGCATTGTATGCCGGAACCAGCGGGGGGATCTATCGTACAACTGATGCCGGTGGATCCTGGGGCTGGTTCGGGGGAGGGCTCACAACGGACCGTGTACAATCACTGCTTCGGGATAAGGGCATGCTCTACGCCGGAACCGCCGGAGGGGGTGTGTTCAAATCCACCGACGAAGGGGTGACCTGGGCGTCCTCCAATACAGGGCTCGCGTATCTCAGCATACTGGCACTCGCCGCGACGGACTCGGGCGTGTTTTCAACGAGTGCCGGAGGAATCTACCGCTCTACCACCGGCGGAACAAGTTGGTTTCCCGTCAACACGGGGCTGACCAAAACGCGCACGCGGTGCCTCCTGTCAGCTGATAATACGCTCTTTGCGGGAACGGATGGCGCAGGTATGTTTCGTTCCACCGATCAGGGCGGACTCTGGATACCGATAAACACTGGGTTGACCGATTCGGTGATCACATCCTCGGTACTGGCAGGGGGGACTCTCTTCATTGGCACCCAATCCGCAGGTGTTTTTCGATCCACCGATGACGGAGCATCCTGGACGGCGGTCAATGACGGACTGCTCAACCTTTCTGTGAGCGCGGTTGCAGGCGACCCGGCTGTTCTCTTCGCCGGAACCTGGTTTAACGGCTGTTACCGTTCCACCAACCAGGGGGCCACATGGGTGAGGGTCGGTCTCGGTACGACCAACGGTGCGGTGCGGTCCGTTCTGGTGACCGGCGGACGGGTATTCCTCGGAACACTTGGTGGCGCGTATGTATCAAACGATCAGGGTACCTCCTGGTCGAATATCTCGGCCGGCATCTGGGCCACCGCCGTCCTTGCACTCTATCCTACACCTTCAGGGCTGTTTGCCGGAACGAACACCACGGGAGTCGCGGTTACAATCAACAAGGGTGCCACATGGCATACTGCCGGCACAGGCATTACCTATCCGTCAGTGTATGCTCTTACGAAAGCCGGCTCGACTCTCCTTGCCGGGACCAATGGTAACGGCGTATTCGGTTCCACGGACGACGGACTCACGTGGAATCCGAGGAATGCGGGAATTACCATGATGAACATTCTCACACTGGCGAGTAATGGTGCTGCCACGTATGCAGGGACATTGGACGGATTGTTCATTTCCACAAATGAAGGGGCGGTCTGGTCCACGGCCCCAATCGGTCACACCGGGGCGACGGTGTACGGGCTGGTTACGCTGGACACACTCGTGTTTGCCGGGATCTACGGCGTTGGCGTTTTGAAGTCAACAGACGGAGGGCAGACATGGAACACCGCCAATGCAGGCCTTGGTGATCTGAGCGTCCGGTCACTCTCTGTTTCAGGAACTACACTCCTCCTAGGTATTTTCGGGGAGGGTATATTCCGGTCCACAAATCGGGGCGTGGGCTGGCAGGCGTCTACGACCATGTGGCCCCTGGGCGGAGTCACCGCGGTCGCAACCAGCGGGACGACAATGTTTGCCGCTACAGATTACTATGGCGTGTTCCGTTCGGAAGACGGAGGGGACACCTGGGCCGAGGTGAATGAAGGACTCGTCTCGAAGCAACTCCAGGCCCTGGCGGTCGCAGGTGGGGATCTGTATGCAGGCTCAAGTGGTTCAGGAGTATGGAGGCGGCCCATTTCAGAACTGGTCACATCCACGCCGCGCGATGCAGACCGTTCGCTGCCGGAGGGGTTCAGCATGGAGCAGAATTATCCCAATCCGTTTAATCCCTCGACCACAATCCGTTATGGATTGCCCCGTCGCTCGCACGTCACGCTGTCGATCTACAATAGTCTGGGCCAGCGTGTGGCGCAGCTCGTCAACGGCGAGAGGGGGGAGGCTATCACGAGGAGCAATTCGACGGTTCACGTCTGGCCAGCGGTGTATACTTCTACAGGATTCAATCAGGATCGTTCGTCCAAACAAATCGGCTGGTGTTGATGCGTTGACTCCTGCTAGGGGAACTGTCGGGCCCGGTACTGAAGGTAGTCCTCTATGGTATCGATGTCCGACAGTTCTCGCAGCAAAACGACGGTTGCCTGATGTTCTTGAAGGAGACGGAATGAATCCTCGATTTTTCGGTTCCCGGCGCATTCATCGGGCGGTCCACTCCGTCTCAGATGCCGATTCCGTTTTCCACCGACCTGAGGCCGCCTTCCTGCCGAATTGACCTCTTGCGATTTCCCAGCCAAGAACCAGAAAAAACGGAACATACTCGATAAGGAGCAACAGCGTATTCTCCTGCCAGACTGATGTCAGGCGGTACTGGTAGACAACGATATTGCTGATGTTTGACAACCCGAGGAAGACGAATACCGCAGTTGACCATCGCAGGGTTATGAGCGCGGCGATCCACGTCAGGTACCACGGGTGAACGACCGGTGCGAAAATAATCATGCCAAGGAATATGAGAAAAACCTTTTCCGGGATGGGGCGATCAATAGAAAGAACCCCTGCCACCCAGAGCAGTGTTGCTCCTGCGCAGTAGAGATGCGCCATTTCGTTCGATCCAACGAGGGCATACACGAGTGCGAACACCGAGCCGTTAAATTCCCATCGCGAACTGAATACAGCAAGGGATTCAAACAATCCGCCCGTAGGCTCACGGTAGAGCCAGTACCCGGCAACGACGAGTGCGGCAGTAACACCTGGTATCCAGATGCTCTTCCAGTGTCGAAGGGACCGCATGGTGAGCGGTGCGAGGACCAGTGGGACGAGTTTCGTAAGCACTGCACCTCCCAGAGCGATTGCGGCGAAGACGCGTTTGTTCTTCACGAGCAGCAGCACAAAGAGGAGCATCAAGAGTATCCCGAGAGAATCCACATGGCCGTCGAGGCCAAAGTACAGTACGGGAAGCGGGGACCACGCATACACCAGGATACCTTCCGGCGGCAGACCAAGGCGACGAAGGAGGAGGAGCAGTATTCCCAAAGACCCGATATCACACAGGACCAGCAGGAACTTCAGTCCCGTGAGAGAATCCCCGAACAGGAGCGTCGAGAAGGCGAAGAGGCCCTGAGCAAGCGGAGGATAGATCGTACGCATGCCGGGGTGATTGATTTTCCCCGGCAAGGTGTCGGTGCTCAGGGACTTCAGTGTGGGGTCAGAGGGGGAAAAAGCGAAGGGATTAATACCGTGCACGGCAACCCTGCCGTCCCACACGTACCGGTAGATATCATCGGATCCGACAGGATCATGGGCAACAAGGGTGAGTCGAAAAAGAATGCCAAACCCGACAATCAACGGGACCAAGCTTCTCCGGTCCGTGGCGGGTTGCTTCGTACGCCGGAGACGCAATAACGGCGACGACGAGAAGGAGAAATGTCAGGCCGTTCACCACGATGAACGCGACAATATCCTGGAGCGGGTCATGCACAATGTACAGCCCGATGTAACAGAGCTCCATCAGGACGCCAAGCGTGATACCATGAAGTCTGGACACGACTAGACCTTTTTTACGAGGTATTTTGCTATTGTATAGAGGATCATCGCCGAGGCTTTTACTGTCCCCGCCAGGGTGCCTGCCACTTTGGATTTGTTTGCCATAGTAGTGATGACTTGGATGGAGTGACAGGTGCTGGCTGGCGGCTGGGCGAATGCTGGTGCGTATAGTAGGGAATCCACACTCCAGAGTCAATATTTGTCGGCTGGCGGACAAATCTTCAGCGTGTGTGATTCGGAGCTTGACAATTCGCAAAAGGATACTCTCATTGCGCCGGCAGAGTATCTGCCTGCACCGGTCAAGGCCAGCATACTCGCCAACAAACAGAGATTCCCATTCCCGATCTGCCCGGAGATGTCCTCCGTACACGATCATGAACGAAGGGACTTCGTACAATGAGTACTGCTGTGATTATCTTTGGGGCTTCCGGTGATCTTGCGGCAAGGAAGCTGATTCCCGCCCTGTACAACAATCTGAAGAAAAAGCGCCTGCCGGATCAGACGCGAATTATTGGATTCTCGTCCTCCACTTTTACAGACGATGAGTTCCGTCAGAAAATGAGACTGGCGATGCAGACATTCGCACCGGCAGATTTCGATGAAGCCGAATGGAGCGCATTTGCGCCGAACCTCTACTACCAACCGGGGAAGTTTGAGAATGACAAGGATTTTGCTGCACTGGCAAGAAAGATTCAGACAACCGGCGGTCAACCGGACAACTGCCTGTTCTATCTTGCCGTCGCGCCACGGTTCTTTCCGGTAGTGCTGGCGCGAATGGGTGCATCACACATGGTTGACGAAGGGAACCGGACAGGATACAGGAGGATCATTCTTGAAAAACCGTTCGGGCGCGATCTTCCCTCGGCTCGTGCTCTGAATCAGGAGCTGCTGAAGGTCGTTTCTGAGGATCAGATCTATCGTATCGACCATTACCTCGGCAAGGAGACTGTACAAAACGTTCTCCTGCTGAGATTCGGCAACGCAATCTTCGAACCTCTCTGGAACAGAAACTATATCGATCATGTTCAGATCACCGTCGCTGAAACCGTCGGTGTCGAGCACCGGGCCGGGTATTATGACGTCACGGGTGCCCTCCGGGACATGTTTCAAAACCACCTCCTGCAGCTTCTGACTCTGGTAGCGATGGAACCTCCAGCCAAAGTGGAAGCAAATGCCCTGCGGAATGAAAAAGTCAAAGTCCTCGAGGCAATCCGGGATATCGTGCCGGAACATGTTTCGCGGTATACCGTCCGGGGTCAGTATGAAGGATACCTCTCTGAAAAGGGGGTTGCACCGGCGTCAGAAACGGAAACGTACGCCGCACTCCAGGTGTATGTCGATAACTGGCGCTGGCAGGGAGTTCCGTTCTACCTGCGTTCCGGAAAGTTGTTGACCGAAAAGACGTCGGAAATCGTGATTCAGTTCCGGCGACCTCCCACCCAGATCTTCGATGTTCAGGCGGGAGTCACGGAGCTCTTTACAAACCGATTGAGCATCTGCATTCAGCCGGATGAAGGAATACACCTCCGGTTCATCGCCAAGGTTCCCGACCAGGGGATAACAACCAGACCGGTTGACATGGATTTTCACTACAGAGATTCGTTCAGTGGGGAGGTCATCCCGGAAGCGTACGAACGTTTGCTTCTTGATGCCCTCCGCGGGGATGCGTCGTTGTTCGCCCGGAGTGATGAGATCGAACTTGCGTGGAAACTGGTCGACGGTATCCGGACCGGATGGGAGAGTGAAACAGCTCCCCCGCTGGAGACATACCAGCCGGGGTCATGGGGACCAGAAGCAGCGGAGAAACTTCTGGGCCGCGAAAGGCGGTGGTGGATGCACGACTGCGGAGCGCATGAACAGTAACCATCAGCAAGTTGATCCGGATATCGTATGACACCAACGGTCGAGGTATATGAGACGATTTCTGCTCTCGAGGACGCTGCGGCTGAATACATCACGACGGATGCAACGGCTTCGATCCAGGACAGGGGTGTGTTTACTATTTCCCTTGCGGGGGGCAATACACCCCGGGGTGTCTACCGGCGCCTTGCCACGAGTCCGTACCGTGATCGTATAGACTGGAGCCGCGTCCATGTGTGCTTTGGAGATGAGCGAGTGGTCGGACCCGACGATCCACAGAGTAATTTCGGCATGGCGACGGAGGAATTACTCTCCCGGGTTCCTCTCGCGGAAACGAACGTGCACCGGATACACGGAGAATGGTCTGCAGATGCGGCGGCAAAGGCGTATGCAGAAGAAATGAAATACCTCCTGCGGGGTCAGTCTGATCGTCTCGATCTTGTCGTGCTTGGTTTGGGTGCGGACGGGCACACTGCATCGCTCTTTCCGGGTACCGATGTTCTGGATGAGGACTCTGAAATGGTGCGCGCGGTCTTCGTGCCAGAGTTGACGAGTTGGCGTGTCACGATGACGTATCCGTTGCTGAACAGAGCCCGCGCGGTGCTGTTCCTGGTCGCGGGAATTCAGAAAGCCGCGATTGTCCAACGTGTGCTCAGCTCACGCAGGTTCGAGCCTGTTATACCCGCCTCGGGAGTGCTGCCGGCGGATGGGACAGTGCGGTGGATGCTCGACATCGGGGCTGCAGCGGCGCTCGGCGGTGCAACACTCCGATGACCAACAGATGAGGTCAGGGCTTCCGGAATTTCTGTGCCGGATGTTTGACAATCAGCACCGAGCACGGAGCTTTGCGTATGACCTTCTCCGTGACGCTGCCAATCAGGACTTGCGCCAGCCCGGAGCGTCCATGGCTCCCCATGACGATGATGTCCGCCTTTACGTCTCTGGCGCACCTGATGATCTGAACAAACGGCTGTCCATCCCGGATGACAGCGTCGCATTTGATTCCCTTGCCTCTGGCTTCACTTCTCAGCCGTGCCAATTTCTGCTCCGCGCGTTCTTTTAGAGCCCCGTAAATCTGTGCGGGAGTCATCGCTACGACCAGAAACTGATAGTCCTGTGGCATGCGATGCACCACATGCACGACCACAAGTTTGGCCTTCTGTTTGCTGGCATGGAGAAGAGCATGTTTCCAGGCAACAGCAGAACTGCCGGAGAAATCGGTCGGAAAGAGGATGGTCTTAATGCTTTTCATATTCGCCTCCGGATGTGTCAAGCAGCGTTGTGAGCATGGTCTTATCCTCCTGCCGGGTCCCATGTTTCGGGGCCGGGACTATGCGTGTTTGAAAAGTGATCTGAACCACTCCTCCCGTCATCCTGCCTGCCATCAGTGATCCTGCGACCTGAAGTACACACCGGACAAATCCAGAGCCCCTCGCTGCTGCCCCTTCGCTGAACAAAGGCCATGCGCGACGTGCACCGTCTGCACTGAACACTTGGCGTGAATGTCATTGGTCATCACTCCCTTCATTTCGCCGTCACCGGTCCCAAATAGATCACGATACTCATATCCTCCGGCTGAGTGCCGAAGATGTAGTGAATGCTTCTGATGCTTCTTTGCAGGAAGTCCGCGACCCTTCCGCGCAACACGTGCTCTGACTGTTTGAATAGCTGCTCGCGCAATTGTTGATACGACGAAACGGTGGAGCCATTCCGGTCGAGCAAATCCTTTTCCGCAGGTGAAAGAAGATTCCGGATGATCACCACGGCGATGTCTTCGGTGAGTTCCGTCTTCATGTCTGTGGGAGTTTCTCCAACATGTGTGACAAGGAAATTCTTCACAATAAGATTGACTCCAATTGCCAGACTTCCTGCCGAGGTTTCCGCCATAGAATCTCCATGCCTGATGACGCAAGAGAGGGAATGAGAACCGGTCGACCAGAATGAAGAAACCAACACTGGTCATCGCTCGTGATGACTCGTGTTGGTTTACCAACCACCAAATCGCCCCTGCAGCAATTCGCAGGGAATATTTCGTGATCCGTCTACCCGGTATGTACCAGCTTCATGTCAAATATACGGCAAGACGTCAGCGTTGTCAAGCACAATCGGCACAATCGGGTCTGCGCAAAAGAGCACGGCGGTGCAGCGAAAAAATCAGGGCGCCTTCATCAGCGTGAATACGATTATACGTTCCCCCGTCCTGGCGCTGATATCGGAATGCATACTCGTTACGTCGCGGCGTGTGATGTCATTGATGAGACGTATGAGCATATCCTTTGAGTTTTCGATCAGCGTCTGCCGGACTTCCTTGAGCAGCCTGATCCCCGCGGGGTCTTTTGCCAGCTGAATCTCTGCCGGTGTCAGAACGCCCTCCAGCCGGACAATAATCATATCGTCGAGGAAGTGCGTGCTCGTGCGGGCGGGTCCACGTCCCATGTGTTCCCGCTCGAACGTGACCATTGCTTCGCTAATCTGAGCTTCAATTTGTCCGATAGATTTCTGGGGCATGGGAATGCGCAGGGTGATTCACAAACAGGGTACTGTAACCCTAATGTACGGAAATGTCACAGAATATCCACTCAACACATCCGGTGAAGGGGTATCAAACGACCGCTGCTGAGGTCTTCTCAAAAAAAATCCCCGGCCGCCGTGTGGCGACCGGGGTTACAACGGCCTCTAACGCTGTGGACGAATTACGTCCTTCTTACGCCTGTGGCCTGGAGACCCTTCGGGCCGTTGGTGACTTCAAAACCAACTTTGTCACCTTCGTTGAGGGTTTTGTAACCGTCACCGACGATCTCCTTAAAATGCACAAAGACATCTTCGCCAGTTGCGCGTGAGATAAAACCGTAGCCTTTAGCTCCGTTGAACCATTTTACTGTTCCTTCTTCCATGGAACAATTCCTTTCAAAAAATACAAATCCGCTGCCGGCGGACACGGCCATCAACATCCAGAAGTGTGCCATGAAAGCAAAAATCGCAACCAGGTTTATACTGCATCATGGTTGCGATCTCGAGCTGTCCAGCTATGGGCCTGTCTGATGTACTTGAACAAACCCCGCTTCGGTTTCCCGAAGCCAACGTAAAGCCACAACGATGTTCTAATGATGTGTATAACAATATACGCTATCAGGTGGACAATAGCAAGAATATTCGAGGCGAATTACCGCATTCCTGAAAATGTCAGGATATTGCATGCCCATTGGCCACAACTGCACCCGGCTGCCGCCCCGGATGCAGTTGTGGCCGTTGTGCACGATTATGGGCGTTTCCGCGCCTCACCAAAACCGGATCTCACCGCAATCACGCAGTGGCGGGCACGGTATCCTTGGTGTCAAGTTTTGCGGGCAGGAAAATCCCGATCACACCGCGCAACCCGACACTCATCACGATATTAAAGAAGAACGCAAGGAATGCCAGCAGGAGCAACGATCCGGCCAATGCCGCAAAGACCATGTAAGTGTTAAACTCCCCGTCCACATACAGCGTGCGTCGCAACATTCCGCCAAGTCCGGCCATGCCCATAAACGCACCCATGCCGATTCCCCCTACCAGGTGTGCCCAGAAATGTACAGTGGTCAGGCGCTGGCTGTAAAGTTTAGCGCCGTTCGTGAGTATGGGCAGCAGAAGGTAGATCGCAGCATACAGGGTCATGGACAATCCTACGAGAATCGCCACGTGCACATGCGGACCCACAACCCATTGCGTGTTATGGAGAATCCTGTTAAGTCCGATATCGGCCTGCATGATACCTGCAGGAACAGCCAGGGCAAACCCGAGTAATCCCCCGAGGAGAAACTTCAACGGATTGCTCATCGTCAACGGTCTCGCGCTCCACAGCGTAACAAGCGTGATAAAGAAGGCCAGCCCCTGTGTGATCAATTCAAAGGCCGTGACCATTTCTCCCGAGACCACCTTGAGGAAGCCCGGTTGCGCCTGGTCGGAGAGCAAGTGGTGCGACCATACGGTCCATGATACGACCAATTCGACGAAGAGGGCGGCGCGGGCGACGTTCTCCATGTACAACTTCTTTCCGGTGATCATCATGGCAAGAAGGTACCAGGTCCCGGCAACGAAGATGAGGACGAGTCCATCGGCAATAAGATCCAATCCCCACCAGAACCAGTTCTTGTAGAGCAACGCATCCACCGCTGTGTGTTTCAGGTCATACCCCATCAGAGCCGCGACCATGTAGACCAGAATCAGCACTCCCGTAAAGAGGATGATAGCTGCATTCAGCGCCACATCCACGGTTCCCCGTGCGACTGCCGCCACCGGCAGGGAGACGAGGTGTTCCTTCTTGGTTTTGGAAAACATCCGGGAGAAGCCGCTGAGACCCAGCGCGGAGCGCAGAAGGGGACCAGCCGGTTGTTTCTCCCAACCTTCCGGAGTGTAGGTGATGGTCTTGAAAATGTTGACGACGAACAGTGCCGTTCCAACCATCACCAGAGCGATGCCCAGGATGAACACCGTTCCACCGATCACACTGAACTGCGTGAAGTCCGCAGGCAGGGGCCAGTACAAGGTGTACAGTGGAGCATAGTGTGAGAGAAACCCCGCCGCCCAGAAAACGAATGTTCCGACTGCAATCAGTCCGAAGGTCCAGTTCCCCATGGGGATGCTCCAAAGAGGTTTTTTCATGAGGTACGGGACCAGAAACAGGAAAGCTCCAAAGACAATTGAGTAGGTTGAACCGAAAATGCCCACGAGGGGATGGGCGGTCAGGATGGCAAAGTATTGATCCGTGGTCACGGTGGGGACCGGGGTGACCGCATGGACACGCATGATCATCCCCTCGGTGACCGCAAAACCGTAGTACAACAATCCAACAACAACGAAGCGTAATGTCATTTTCTGCATGGGAGTCAGCGAGTCGGCGCGGAAGGCACCTTGTTCGCCATTCAGCAGTGTCTGAAGAAAGCTCATTGGAGTAACCTCACAGTTGTACGGATGGACAGTTATTGAGCGTTGATGTGATCGCCGACCACCTCGAAAACATCCTTCTTAATCATGTGGATACCCCTGGGTCCGGAGTATTCCGTCGAACGAATAGAATACACTCCGGGTTTGTCAAATTTCCAGAGGATGTCATTGGCATGACCCGGGACGACCTGCATCTGGAAGACCATCGAGTTGTCTTCTCTGAACAGGCCAAATCCATAGGTAAGGTCCCTGGATGTGACGTCGAACTGGACGATCTCCTCACATCTGGCGATCAGTTTTTCGGCGGGCAATTGAAATTTGTGATCGGCCACAATGATGGAAAAGGTTCTGTCAGGCTTGATGTCCGCCCGATTGAGGTCCATCGGCGCCCAGGGTATCGTATTGTATGTGATGATGTGCAGAGACACGCCGAGGACGACCAGGAAGCCGACAAAAGAATAGAAGAGCGAAGTTCTGATGGTACTGGATGTGCCCTTTTTCGTGACTTTGTACGCAAACCACGCCATGAGCGCCATCATCGCGATGACATACAAGGTGTACGCGATGGTCTGCCCCGCGAGGACAACAGAGGAGTCAACCATAATCTGCTCCGTGAGAGTTGTGTGGAATAGGACAGTGTGAAACGTGAATGGGTATTGAAGGCAATAACTCGGGGTCCAGGAGGATCCGGTCCAATATACTGCTTTCTTTTTTCATGAGGAAGTATGTGAGAGAAATTATTTCAGAATTGCCTCCCCTCACACAGTGAATCTCACATAAAGTCTGACAGCCGAGTTCGCACTATGAGTGTCCGGATAGTACTTGTAATCGCCATACCGTTCGTACAACATGAAGTCGATTCCCAGGACTGCCGCATGGTGCAGGGCGTAATCCGCTCCGATCTTCAGGAGCCCGACAAATTCTTCGCCCTCTGCTCCGCTCAGGGTATGGATCCAGAACCGTTTGTAGTCGAAGGAGATACCTCCGGAATTGTCTATCTGGAAATGCGTCCCGATCCGGGCACTCGCACCGGGGCCGATATTGTAGTCCTTTCCATCCTCCGATGCGTACTCGGAATTTGTTGCACCCATGAGGATTGCGGAGACACTCAAAGAATTTGTTATTGTGACACCGGGTGAGAGTTGGAACTGATTGGTCAGGCGGGAAGTCAGGCTTGTTCCCGAAAGCTTGTAAATGGTATTAATAATCATGTCGATCTCTTTGTAGACTCCGACAACATTGGTCGGGGTACCGAACAGCCTGACCTTCGTATCCCAGATCACACCACTTCCGTACACGGCAGTGATGTTGTCGTCTTCCGAGAGACTCAGTTCTGCATGGACGGTAAAATAGTCGAAGGGATCTTTGTGCTTGTTCGCCGCAAACAGATCGCCGTACTCCAGGTCAAATCCCACGAAACCATATCCTTTGTTACGCACAAGCGTGCGATCCAGGAAGACATTATTGCCGCCAACGGATACCCAGACTGAAAAAGGAGGTCGGTCGGCGGGCATACCTTCCCGCCACATCGCGCCCTGAAAAAGACGGTTCAAGCCGTAGACAGGGTCAACGGCAAAGGCGGAGAATTCACGGAGCACACGTTCAAAACCGTATGCGCTCTCATCGATGATGAGATTGGATACACGAAAGGAAATCTCGCCGAGGATGGTTCCGGTGACAGGGGTATTTACGATGTCGTTATATGACGGCGGCTCATTTTCCATGGCAATCTCCCAGATTGCGCTGCCACCCAGCGAGTACAGCGAAGATTCCCAGAAGTTCAATCCGTTTGATCTGGCCGCATTAAAATAGGCAGCTCCGTTGTACGGATGCGCGAACTGGTTCATGAGATACCCATCCCTATCCCACACGAATCCTGTCTTGATGTTGTCCTTGATTGTTTGAATGCTAATTTCGGACCAACCCGTTTTCGTCAGGTATCTGTTGAATGCCCATACGCCGATATCGATTCCAACGACCTCCCCCGCAGCCAGCCAGTATCGCTTTTCGGGCAATGCCTGGTTCTGCGCGGGGAGGATCTCTTCGGTTATCCGGGATGTGTCGGCTCTCGCCATGGAGAAGTGTGGCGATTGTGTTTTGAATTGCCCGACTGCCGTGCCGACTGACAGAGCGAGCACAATCGGTGCGGCCAGGAAGAGAGACCGGCCGACGGTTGTCGATTTATGTTTTGACATATGCTCCTCCGGGGAGTATCATTCCTCTTGTTCTATCGGGACTGTCTTTTCTCTTGATTGCCACGCCATCCACGTGACGAGTATCCATATGCCGGAACGTAAAAGCATGGCGTGCACACTGTGGATTGCCGCGAGGCCGCCTGCACTATGCAGTGCAGCAACAGTGATTAGGACAAGGACATGTGCTCCGCTTACCGCCCCGGCAACAAAGATCGCTGACCGACGGTTTGCCCAGACTCCTATTCCAGCCACCAGGCCAACGGCGCCCATGATGACGTTGTAGAGCACTAACGCCGGCAGCACAACGTAATCGGGGGTGCGTATGCCCAACAACACCCCGGAGCCTTCAGCTATTGTGAGCAGACTGAACGTAATAGCAATAGCTGCTGCAATCCGCCTCACCAGTGTTCGTTTCGTAGCGATGTGTCCCATGGTTGTGTTCATCCGAGTTTGTTTTTGAATCGTAAAACGCTGAGCGTAAGGATACCTACGCCAAATACGATGAGTGCTGCTGCCTGTGGCCACAGTTCGTAAATGCCGACCCCTTTAAGAAACAAACCGCGGATGATGACGATGTAGTAGCGCAGCGGAATGCCCAATGTGAGATACTGTATTGTCTGTGGCATATTCTCAATCGGGAAGGTAAAGCCCGACAGGAATATGAACGGCATGAAGAAGAAGAATTGCGCTGTCATCATTGCCTGTTGCTGAGTCCGGGAGATGGTCGAAATGAACAGTCCCAGACCAAGAGTCGTAAGTAAAAAGAGGCCGCTGAGTCCGAAAAGCAGCGGAACACTTCCCCGCAACGGCACAGCAAACCACCATCGCGTGACCCCAAGAACCAGAACAATATCCACCACGCCAATGATTGCAAACGGCAGCAGTTTACCGATAATCAATTGATACGGTTTGATGGGGGTGACGAGCAATTGCTCCAGCGTTCCAACCTCTTTTTCCTTCACGACGCCGAGCGATGTCAGGGTCATGGTAATAATCATCAGGACCATCGCCAGCACGCCCGGAACCATGAAGTTACGGCTTTTGAGTTCCGGGTTATACCACACGCGGGTTTCCGGATTCACGCTTGCCGGTCGAACTCCCTGTGGCAACCGGTCAAACGCCTCTGCAATGATCGTCTGCGAGTATTTCGCAGTGATTTGTGAAGCATAGCTCAGACTGATGCCGGCAGAGTTGGCGTCGCTGCCGTCGGCAATAATTTGCACCGACGTGGGGTGGCGGGCAAGGAGGTTGTTGGAGAAATCGGGCGGGATAATCAACGCCATCCATACCTTCCCATGTTCAATGAGCGGGTCAATGTCGGCGAGAGCGTCCACGCTATGCTCGATGACGAAGTACCCTGAGTTCACAAACTGACTAACATACTCGCGGCTGGTAACGGACTTGTCCTGATCGTACACTACGATCGGAATATCTTTTACATCTGTTGTTGCTGCATAGCCGAGAATAATCAGCTGGAGAACGGGTGCCATAAACGACAGCATCATCATCCGGCGGTCGCGACGGAATTGTATAAATTCCTTGATAACGATGTGGTAAAGCGTCTTCATGTTAGTCTGCCTTTTTTAATAACCGCACCGAACTTATGCCGAGCGTAACTGCCGCAAATATGGACATATACGCGAGCTGGTCCCAGAATGCCGCTGGCCCGACGCCCTTCAGGATAATGTCGCGAAGAACGATGAGGAAGAACTTCGGGGGTGAGAGATTGGAAATTACCTGCAACGCTACCGGCATACTACGGATAGGAAAGATGAACCCGGACAGAATGAGAGACGGAAGCAGTGTGGTGAATACCGAAATAATGAACGCCACCTGTTGTGTCTGCGCCACCGTAGAAATGAGCAGCCCCTGGCCGAGTGCGGCCAGGAGAAAAATGAAGATGGCGACATACAGCCAGACTATGCTGCCCCGTATGGATATATCGAAAACGAGGTAGCCGATGAACAGCACGAGAACTGACGCGACCAATGCAATAATGAGATAAGAGATCGTCTTGCCCAGAATGATCTCCACTGTCTGCAGTCGTGACACCATCATTTGATCCATGGTGCCCCGTTCCTTTTCCCGTACCACCGAAAGCGATGTGGAAACCACAGCGCTCAGCATGAGGATAAACCCGATCAAACCCGGGACGAGGAACTTTGCGCTGAGGAGTTCGGGATTGTACCACACCCTTGGCTGAAGGCTTACCGGAACGTACGGCTCTTTGCCATAACGCGCAAGTGTTGTGGTCGCCACATGTGCTGAGTATGTTTGCGTGACTGCATTGATGTAACCGATGGCGGTCGTGGCGGTGTTGGAATTCGAGCCATCAACAAGAATCTGCAGGGTTGCATTTCTGCCGGCAAGGAGGTTTCCGGAAAACTCCGGAGGGATGACAACGGCCATCAGAATCTTTTCCTCGTCCAGCAGCCTGCCAATCTCATCGTAGTTGTCAACAGCGTATGAACAATCGAAGTACTCGGAATGTGAAAAGCTCCTCACAAACTCACGGCTGGTGGGAGTCCTGTCCTGGTCGAAGATGGCAACGGGAATATGTTTTACGTCAAAATTGAGCGCATACCCGATCAGCAACACCAGCAGTGCCGGGAAGACCAGGAGCACGCCGAGTGAGCGTTTGTCGCGCCGTATTTGCAGGAATTCCTTGATGACAATTGGTCGAATGCGTCTGATGTTCATGCGGCCCTCTTTTTCATGTCTTCTTCGAGAAGATGCAAAAACACGTCTTCCAGTGACGGCACGATGCGTTCCATCCGTCGTACTGTAATATCGTGTGCAGAGAGCGTCTTCGCGATCAGTTGTTGTCCTTCCTGTTCGTCACGCACACCGACGTGCAGGTAGGTGCCGAACAACGAGATTTCAACCACCCATGGTTGCGTCCGCAGGACTTCCAATCCGGTCACCACGTCGTCAATATCGACTTCGAGAATCGGATAGGTAATGTATTTCGCCTTGAGTTCTTTCGGACTTCCCGTGGCGATCAGCTTTCCCGCATTGATCAGGATAATGTTATTGCAGTATTCCGCTTCATCGAGGTAGTGGGTCGTGACCAACACGGTGATGCCCGCTTCAGAAAGCTGGTTGATGAGTTCCCAGAATTTCCGTCGTGAAACGGGATCAACGCCGCTGGTAGGTTCGTCCAGAAAAACGATCTTCGGCTCGTGCAGCACAGCAGATCCGAGTGCAAGCCGCTGTTTCCATCCACCGGAGAGTGTCCGCGTGAGACTCTTTTCACGTCCTTCGAGTCCTGCCATCGCAAGCACCCACTTCATGCGTTCCTGGACTTTCTCCTTGCTCAATCCGTACACACCACCAAAGAATCGGATGTTTTCCTCGACGGTCATGTCTTCATACAAGGAAAACCTTTGCGACATGTAGCCGATGTTCTTTTTGAGAAGGTCCGTCTGGGTCCGAACGTCGAATCCGCCGACCGTTGCAGAACCGGCTGTCGGTTCGAGCAATCCAATCAGCATCCGGATCGTCGTAGATTTGCCGGCACCGTTTGCGCCGAGAAACCCGAATATCTCTCCCCGTTTTACCGTGAAGTTCACCTTGTTCACAGCGGTAAAGCTGCCGAACATTTTGGTGAGGTCTTGAACGTCGATCGCGTAGTCTGGCATCTCTCTTGTACTCCTCAAAGATTATCGGTTGACCATCGTCCGAGCGCTTTTTCAAGTCGCGCATGTGCGAGCTCCTGATCCACGAGTCCCACTGTGTAATGCAACCGGGATTGGAGCAAGGCACCCTCTGCGTCAAGCAGGTCGGTATTGGTGGCTGTGCCGCTCAGAAACTTGTCCTTCGTCATGCGATAGTGTTCTTCAGCCTGGCTGACTCCCTGGGTAGCGACAGCGACTTTCTTTTCCGATTGAGCAACCGTCAGGTAGCTCTGATTCACTTCCAGCGAAACATTGTCCTTTATCTGCCGGAGTGCATACTGTGTTTGTGCGCGGACGGCCTCAGCCTGGTCGCTGTGGTGTTTTGTCATGCCCCAGTTCCAGATGTCCCACGACAAACTCACACCGACATCCCACGTATCTTTGAATTCGTCTCTGGTCGGCAAGACGCGCTGGTTCGGCCGCGAGTAGGTGAAATTGCCGAACAGACCAAGTTGCGGCCACCAGCCACCGTTGGCAGCGGAGACGGACGCGTTCGCCGCGTTGATTCGCATTTCCGCCGCCCTGACGTCTGCGCGGTCCGCCGTCGCACGTTGTGCGAGAGTATCCGCAAGCAGCGACCGTCCGGCCCGGGCTTTTGCCACCGACAGAATTCGGACATCAGTGTCGAGCGGAAGCCCGATCAAGCTGTTCAATGCCATCATGGCGTTTGTCACATTGTGTGCTGCCTCGATCTGCGCAAGCTGGGCGTTGGAGAGCTGTACTTCCACTTTCAGGACGTCATTCTTTGTCACCAATCCTTGCGCCATCATGTTCGTCACGTCAGTGACGTGCGTTTTTATCTGCAGTATATTCTCCTCGACGACGTGCTTCACTTCCAGGGCTTTGTAGAGGCCCCAGTACATCGCCTTTATGGTATAGACCATGTCCACGCGGTCTTTTTCAGCGTCAAGGTGTGATGCCTGGGCTGCGTAGTCTGCAGCTGCGGCCGACTGTTCAAGTCTGAACCCCGTGAAGAGCGGCTGCAGCAGAGTCACCTTCGACATGTACTGATCCAACACTGTGGGTGATATCACGACCGGCACGGGTGATGACGGCAGGGTGACTGCAAACGGATCTACGTCGCTGAGGCGCGTATAGCCTGCTTGTAGCTTTAGAGAAGGAAGCCGCGCCGCATTCGCTTCGCTTGATTTAGCCTCTGCTGCTTTCGACTTTGCTTCTGAGATGTGCAGCAGGTTGCTGTTCTGCAATCCAAGGTGAAGCGCTTCGTCGATGGTCAGAGTGCGTGTCTCCTGTGCGATGGCAAGTGCAGGAAGTAACGATATGAGAAGAAGCTTTTTTATCATGACAAACTCCGGGTTATCAGTTCCGATCATGGGACATCATTGAGATGAAAATATTCTCCAGGGATGGATTGATCGTACGCCACTCCGAGATATGGATATTCGCCTCTGAGAGCGTGCGCTCAACCATGGGAAAGTCACGCTTGCTATCGTCAACGACAACGTTCAGCCGGTCGCCAAATGCCTGAACATCTTTGACCGCGGGATGATGGAGCAGCACACCAGCCGCACGACGGATATGGTCGCAGACCACCTCGATCACTTCTCCTTCCATCAATCCCTTCAAGTGTTGGGGCGTGTCGACAACCATGATCTTTCCCTGATTCATGAGGGCAACGCGGCCACAACGCTCTGCTTCGTCCAAATACGGTGTGCTCATGACAATGGTAATGTTCTCTTTGAGAAGGCTGGAAAGAATCTTCCAGAAATCACGCCTTGAAACCGGGTCAACGCCAGTTGTCGGTTCATCCAGGAAAATGATCTTGGGTCGATGAATGAGTGTGCACGCGAGTGCAAGCTTCTGCTTCATGCCGCCTGAGAGCTGGTCTGCCAGCCGGGCGCGGAACGGGGTTAACCGGGTGAAGTCAAGCAACTCGTCTCGTCGCTGTGTGTAGTCAAACACTTCATTTATTCCTGCAAAAAATCCGATGTTCTCATCAACCGTCAGATCGCCATACAAACTGAATCGCTGCGACAGGTAGCCGATGTCCTTCTTGATCTCGTCCGAATCTTTTACAAGGTCATGTCCGAGGATCGTGGCCGTGCCCGATGACGGCGTCAGGATCCCGGTCAGCATCCGGAATGTTGTGGTCTTGCCTGCACCATCCGGACCCACGATGCCGAACATCTCACCCTGGTCAATGGTGAGGTCCAGACCGTTCACCGCAGTGATGGTATCAAATCTTTTTGTCAGAGTATGAATCTCGATTGCCGGGTTCATGATCAGGTCTGCCGTTTAGTGTTTTCGGGTGATCGGAATTCTGGCATCCGCCGGCATGCCGGGTTTCAGCATTTGATCCGGATTCGGAACCTCGATTTTGACACCGAACACGAGCTTGGTGCGGTCATCCTTGGTCTGCACGTTCTTCGGTGTGAATTCTGCTTTATCCGAGATGAAGATGATCCTTCCGGTGAACGGCTTCTCGGGATAGGCATCAATAAACACGTCTGCCTCCTGGCCCAATGTCACGTCGGCGAGCTCCACTACGGACACGTAGATCATCAGACGTACACGGTCGAGCCGGGAAATGCGGAACAGGGAACCGTTTGGCAGGACCACATCACCCTGTTCAATGGCCTTCTGGGTTATCACTCCTGTCATCGGCGCCACCACAAACGCATCGGCAACTGTTTTCTGGGCTGCCTCAACCTGGGCAAGCGATACATCACGCCTTGCCCTTGCCGCAGCGATGTCTTCGGTCCGTGAACCGCGTTTCATCTTCTCGTAGCCCTGCTGCGCTACAATAAATCTTGTGCGTGTATCGTCGAGGTTTTTCTGGGTGACGGTTTGTGCCTTGAAAAGTTCCTCCGCCCGCTGGAGATCGGTCTGTGCATTTCTGAACGTTGCTTCTGCTTGCAGGATATCCTCTGACCGGAAACCGCGAAGGATGAGCTTATACTGGGCCTCCGTGGCGGCTGCGTTGGCGTGAGCGAGCTTAAGCTGGATGAGAATGTCGGTGCGGTCGACAAGCGCGAGGGTGTCTCCCTTTGCCACGTGCGAGCCTTCGTCCACAAAGAGCGTGACGATCTCTCCCCCTACTCTGGCGCTGACGGTCACTTCGGTAGTTTCAATGGTGCCGGAGGCGGTGATTTCTGTCCCATCATTGCTTGCACATCCGACAATGAACAGTGCAAGAGCAAACGTGATAAGGGGTTTCATTGTGTGTCCTCTCTCAATAGTCTGGTGTTAAGACATCCGGTCTGTTGAATGCTTCGTAAGAATGCCATGAAGAAACAGGTCGGTTACGGCCTGGAGTGTCTGACCTGCATGGATAGATCCCGGGGTAACCCCGTCAGCTTCGCCTGCCCACTGCAAGGCTCCTATGAAGGCCGGTACGACAACGTGGAGGGGTGCGTCGGATCGTACGGCTCCCTTCGTGATGCCGGCTTCGAGCATCCGCGCGAAATCTGCAAATACCGTCTGGCGTCGGATTTCTCCAGTCTGCACCCAGAGATCCGGTCGCAGTCTTCGTAGATCTCTCTGAAACTCCCCGCTGATCGGGACGATGGTGTGTCCTATCAGGGAGAAGATGTTTTTCAACTTGTCGGCATCGCCAAGGGCGGAGTGTGTGATTGTCCAGTAACGCCTCATGGCTCGAATAATCTGCCGCTCCCAAACCGCTGCAACCAGTCGATCCTTGCTCCCAACATGCTTGTAGAGTGTCTTCTTACTCATGCGAAGGTCGGAGGCGATTTCTGTTACGGTCACCCGTGTAATGCCATGAGCGAAGAATTTCTCCTGTGCAACATCCAGGATGTGGCTCGGGACTTCCGAGTACATATGCATGGAATGCATCCTCACTCCCCTCGTTTCTCGGGATGACGATAACGGTTTTGTTCATGCTTGCGGTAGGCAGATTCGGCTCCGATGTAGGCGAGCAGAAGAATGCCAGCCGTCAGAAGAGCACTCCAGAAAATAATGTCGGTCCACATGATGATCTCCAGTAGTCTTGTTCCTGTTCTGATACACTTCATCCACATTACGTGCCAGTAAAAATACCGCTCTCACGTGCAGAATATTGCGCCGACGAACCGCCGGGTGTGAAGAAAATCTGCGCGGGGTGTGATCCGGAAGTTCTGTATCTGATTGATTGAAGGGAGGTTAGAGGTGTACAAAAAAAGTGCACACACGATGGACGTCGGAGAGGGCATGACAGCTGCGAATATCAAGCTGCCGGGGATGGTTTGCGGGATGGTCTGTGTCCTGCAAACGGCAAAGACCTGCTTCTGTCAGAAGGAAGGGGGTTTCAGTCTGTTAATGGGAGAGAAGAACCCCGGTCTCACTCCGGGTCTGAGGGAGATTCTACCTTCAGTCCAAGGGCCTTGAGCCGTGCGTGGAGCAGCCGTCGATCCATACCACTTGTCCGCGCAGTTTGAGAAATATTCCAGCCGTTCTCCCGTAGCCGCTCCAGAAGATAGTTCCGTTCAAGCTCTTTCACGAACCGATCCTTGAACTTCCTCTTGGCGGAAAGGAAATCCTGATAATCAACCGGCAGTGCATCTTCCCCGCCGGGAGTTCCAAGATGAAGATCCGCCGGAAGATCTTCGATGGTAACATATTCGCCCCGGGCAGCCACCATTGAGCGGATCACCACATTATCCAGCTCGCGCACATTCCCGGGCCAGGAGTGTGACTTCAGGTGGATTACCGCGCGTTCGTCAAATCCTTTCAACTCCTTCCCGACAGCCTGACCGTGTTTCTGTATGAAGTGTTGCGCGAGGAGGGGGATGTCTTCGGGACGTTCTCGCAGTGCCGGGAGAGAAATATTCACAACGTTCAGGCGATAATACAGATCGCTCCGGAACCGTTTGGCTTCAACCTCCTGGCGCATTCGGCGGTTTGTCGCGGCGATGATCCTGACGTCAAGCAGAATCCGTTCGCTCCCGCCGACGCGTACAATCGCGTGTTCCTCCAGAGCACGAAGGAGCTTCACCTGAAGGTCGACCGGCAATTCCCCCACTTCGTCAAGAAATAACGTGCCGCCGTTTGCCTGTTCAAATTTTCCGGGTCTCTGGGCTGTAGCCCCGGTGAAAGCACCCCGTTCGCTGCCGAAGAATTCGCTCTCGAGCAGTTCGCGCGGGATCGCGGCGCAGTTGACTGCGACAAATGACCCGTTGGCCCGCGTACTGAGATCATGGAGAGATCTGGCAACGAGTTCTTTTCCCGTTCCCGTTTCACCTTCAATCAGGACGGCAAAATTTGTTGGGGCAATCTGGCGGATCGATTCCAGGATTTCCTGCATCTTCGGGCTTGCGGTGACGATAGCGCTGACCCCCTGCAACGACTGAAGCGTTGCCCGGAGCCGTTGATTCTCCCGGACCAGCAGAATATGCTGGCTCGCGCGGCCGATGGCCAGATCCAGATGGTCAAGATTTACGGGCTTGACGATGTAATCGAATGCGCCCTCTTTCATCATGGCGACGGCATTCTCAATTGTTCCGAATGCAGTCATGATAATAACCGGGACACCGTGTCCCTGTTCCCGCACCTCGGCCAGAATTGCCGCGCCGCCGACATCCGGCATTTTGAGATCCGTGAGGACAATGTCAATCCGGCCGGACCGAAGATATTCCAGTGCTTTTTGTCCGGACTCTGCGAGCAGAATGGTGTGTTTATTCCCCAGGGAGATCTCCATAAGGCGCCTGGTTTTTTCTTCATCGTCCGCGACGAGAAGGGTGAGATTATTCATCGTGTTTCACCCTGGATTGGTAGATCGATAATAAACGTTGTTCCGGAAGGGGAACTGGTAAACGTGACGGTCCCATGAAGTCGTTCCACCATCGTGTACACGATGGGGAGCCCTAACCCGGTGCCAGTCGGCTTTGTCGTAAAAAAGGGATCGAACAATCTGGATTGATGATCGGGAGAAATGCCGCCTCCCGTATCACGCACCTCGAGGAGCAGTCTTCCATCTGTTTTTCGCCTGGCAGCGAAGAACAGATCTCCGCCCGAGGGCATCGCCTCAATGGCATTGAGGCCGAGGTTCGTGAGTATCCTGTGCAGGTGATCGGGAGAGCTCATGAGCCACTCGGCGCCGTCCTCCACGGATGTCCGCAACGAAATCATCCCACCGGATATTCGAGCTTGAAGGTGTTCTCCGACACTCTTGAAGATGTCCCCTATGTGGACACGTTCCCAGACCGGCGAGTGCGGTTTGGCGAATTCAAGGAACGCGTCGATGGTTCGGGCGAGGCGGTCTGTTTCCTCTGTTATATAGCGGGCAGTTTCACGGTGTAACTCTTCCTCCCCGGGGCGTCGGATGATAAGTTGAGCCGACGTTGCTATGATATTGAGAGGATTACGGAATTCGTGGGCGATGCCCGCGGTGAGTCGGCCCAGTGCAGCGAGTTTTTCCATCTGCGCCGTACGCACCTCTTCTCTGCGCATCTTCGCCATGAGCAGATTCCGCTCGAGCGCGATTGCCACCTCATTCGCAAAGATAGAGAAGAATTCCACCTCATCCAGCGTATAGGTTTTCGCTGCCGCGGGTCGGCCGATAAGAAGGACTCCGGTGGGATCCTTCTCTCCAAGAAGGGGCAGGATATATCCTCCCCGAAAGGCGGCGAGAAGCGTCTGCTCCTCTCCAGAGCAGACGGGAATCAATGCGCTCACTTCATGTGCCTTCTCTTCCTGTTTCACGATTCGCCCCAGACATCCATCTGCCGAAACCTGCCGCGCGGGTGAAAGAATTCCGGTGAACCGTTGAGAGTCGTCCGCAAGCAGCATCACCTCAGCGTCTGTTGCAAAGAGGGTGTCCCTGAGGAATGCGGTAACGGCAAGGGAAAGACTGGAGACGTTCGTTATTGCAAACGCTTCACGCGTGAATCGGATGAACCTCTGCCGGTACCGGAATAGATGCTTGTAGAAAAGCTGTTCAGTGAGCCTCTGGACCTGGACAATAAGCGGCCTGAAGAAGAGGGCCAGGAGCAGAATCAACAACGCTTCGACGACGAATGACCGGACGCCGATCTGGCGGCCAACCACGTCGGCCACGTTCGTAATGATGATCACATAAAACCCGAGAATCGTCCCGGTCACCAGTGAATAAACCAATCCTTGCTTCCCCAACTGCCGCAGGACAAATAGGCGGCTCCCCAGGACGACATAGGCGAAAAACAGGCTGATGAGAAGCAGGAGCACTCTCGACGCGTAAAAATGAAGCTTCTCGGTAGTATGCAATACATCCAGCACGACAATGAATGCCGCGAACACGATCGTCCCGAGAAGAAGATGGACGATCTTGAGGAGTTCACCCCTGACCCGGGAACCTCGAACCTGCGTGATCAGATTTCCCAATGCCCAGGCAAGATACACGAAGATCAGCGCATACATAACGCCGTTCCATGGTCCTCCGTACAGACTTACAACATAAGAATAGACATCGGTGTCGGCTAATCGGCGAATCTCAAGCGGATGGAACCATTGGAGGGCGAGTGGAATGACCAGAGTGACCGGCGGGATGAGAAACATCAGACGAACGGGCCATCGGCCGAAGGTCGATTTTATCTCCCGGGGGAAAGAGAATGAGAGAATGAGGTTAAACGTTGTGGAAAACAACAAGCCCGCACCGATAACAGCGCCAGCGGCCGACGCGGCGTCAGGTGTTCGGCTGTTCACCATGGCGATATCCGCTGCATTCAGGAGGGCGAAACATCCGATAAGGAGGGCAAAGAGCCGATGTGTCCGGCTCTTCGGGTCATTCAGAATCAGAATGACCACAAGTGATACATTTATCGCAAACGCGAAAAAAGCGGGAAGCGAGTAAATGGACACGGTAGATAGTCCGAATGGAAAAAAGAGAGAGTACCAGATGATACTGTTCTTCTTTTCGAGAGTCAACGATGATAGATATCCCCCCTCAGGTGTACACTGTTCAACAATCCACCATTTCGGACCCGAATGAAGATCAGCCCCTGCCTTGTCAATCCGCCAGCAACGCCTCTTTGCCAGACTTCTGCCAGCGCAAGCTCCGTCCATCCCTTTTGCTGATTCTGGGAGTGCACTGGTCTTACAAGGGCTCTTCTCCCCGATCAGATATGCTGGAATTCGGCGTACAATGGGGATATTCACACGCGCATGACAGAGATATGCACAAAAATGGCAAACAAAAGCTCAAGGAAGTCAAGAAATCCACCCGCCATTAGGCTACCATGAATGTACAAACATGCACCAGTTCTTTGGCGGCGTTCATCATGAGCCCGCCTGTGTGGCGTTCACGCCCCTCTCTCTATGGGTAAACCCTCAAACTTTAGGAGAAACTCCTGATGCAAACCCCATTGCGGCAATTCAGCATTCTCGTCGGTACCGGCATACTGCTCCTGGCGGCTGCCCCTTTCACCGGGGTGTTCGCACAGGTGAAGAGCGTGCCAACTGATGAGCTCGCCCGACGCGCCGAGGTCGTTGCGGTCGGCAAAGTTACCGGAGTCCAGTCAGAATGGAATGCGGACCAGACAATGATCCGGACCCGCGTGACGGTTTCCGTTGATGAATTTGTCAAAGGAAACGAGCCTGGAGGCACGCTGACACTGTATGTGCCCGGGGGGGAAATCGGCACGGTGGGAGAAATGTACAGCCATACCCCGAAATTTAAGGGCAAGGAAGAAGTTGTTGTCTTTGCAGCGAAGAACTTCCAGGGCATCTATAATGTCTCGGGGGGATCGGAAGGGAAGTTCTCCGTGAGGCGCGACGAAACCACGGGGAACCGGATGGTGACAGAAACAATGAGCCTTGAGCAACTGAAGAATGAAGTCCGGGCTGCGTCGTTGGAATACAAGGGAGATTAACGCTCCAGCCGTCGACTTGACGGAATGGGCCCATGACGAAGTCAGATCCCGATCAATGTGGTAATTTCAGATCGCTGCATCGTTCCTTGTCAAACAAAAAATCTATTCTCCGGGAGTTCTCATGAAGAAACGTATTTTCTTTTTTACCCTTTTTAGCGTACTCATTCCTGCCGTTGCACTTGCGGCGACCTTCACTGTCACCAATACGAATGACTGGGGGGTAGGTTCTCTCCGCCAGGCCATTCTTGACGCCAATGCTGCCGCCGGGACGGATAATATTACATTCGCCATTCCCGGTGCAGGTGTTCAGACCATAACCCTTGTCACCCCACTCCCTCAAGTGCTGGGCCAGACTGTGATCGACGGCTACACCCAGCCGGGTTCGTCTGCCAACTCCCTGACGGTGGGCAATAATGCAGTGATCCTGATCGAGATCAATGGGAACGGGACCGCCGGCGATGGAGTTCTGGATATCCGAGGTGGGAACAGCATCATTCGCGGGCTTGTGGTGAACCGCGGCAATACGGCGGGGATCTCGCTTGGAAGCGACAACAACACCCTGGAGGGGTGTTTTATCGGAACGGACGCAACTGGAACGATTGATCTGGGGAATTCATCCGATGGTGTGTTCATTGCGAACTATCTCGCCACCGGGAATTTTAATCACATCGGCGGTCCGACCCCGGCCGCCCGCAACGTCATTTCAGGGAACGGCAGAAGAGGGATGACGTTTGATCAGACCTCCAATGCGACGGTTGAGAACAACTACATCGGGACGAACGCGGCAGGAACCGGGGCCCTTGGAAACGACGACGCCGGCATCGTGGCGTTTGTATACGGTGGGCACACGATTGGCGGACCCACCGGAGGATCCCGCAACGTCATCTCAGGAAATGCCACCGATGGTATTGTCGTGCAGGCTCCCTCTAACACAATTCAGAACAACTACATCGGTACGAATGCCACTGGCAGCGCCGGGCTCGGCAATGGCGCGAATGGCATCCACCTCGTGAGCGGCGCGTTAGGCGGATCCGGGTGGTCCATTGCGTATCATTCCGACAACAATGTTGTCGGCGGAGTCGGAATGGGAAACGTCGTCTCGGGAAATGGTAATGTTGGCATATACGTCCATAACGATGGTTCCGCTCCTGATGGTAATATCATCCGCGGAAACCGTGTCGGGACGAGGGCAGACGGAACTGCCGCACTGCCCAACAGCAGAGGCATTTTTCTCGGCACCCCGATCAACACGATTATCGGTGGAACGAACGCCGGCGAGGGAAACCTGGTTTCCGGGAACCTGTATGACGGGATCTACGTAACGGGCAGCAACGCTGTCATTCAGGGAAACAAAATCGGTACGGATCTTTCGGGTCTTGCCTCCATACCGAATGGCACTGCCGGTGCGGGGTTCCAGTACTCTGGCATATTCATGGACGTGCCCTGCTCGGGAACGACAATCGGAGGATCTTCTGCCTCTGCGCGGAACATCATTTCGGGAAACAAGGGTGATGCCATCGCGATGTGGGGAGCGGTCGATCAGGTCAGTATCCTCGGTAACTACATCGGCGTGCAAGCTGACGGAACAGGGCCTCTTGGCAATTTCGCCAATGCCAACCAGCTGGACGCCGCTGCCGGGATCTCACTCAGGAACTACCCGACGAACATCACTATTGGCGGGCTGGGAGCCGGCGAAGGGAACATCATCGCCAACAACCATACCGAAGGGGTCGTGGTGTATTCCGGGTCAGGGGTAAGCGTGCTCGGGAACGTCGTCCATCACAACAACTTCGGGGCATACACGTTTAACTCGAACACCTTCTCTCCAATCCGCGCTGGAGGATTGTTCATAGCGAATCAGAACGCGGCGGTCATAAAGGGAAACAGGGTCCATGAAAATTACGGCCACGGTCTTGTCCTGTACTACAGCAGCAATTCCGCCGTCGGAGGGATCGCAGCGAACGAGAGGAATGTTTTTTCTGGAAATGGCGCGGGACCTGCCCTTCTGGGACAGGGTGCTCACGGGCTTGCCCTCACGGGCGTATCGACGAACAACAATGTTATTGGCAACTATATCGGCACGGATGAAACAGGTCTCGCGGCGTGGCCTAATTCCGGGGACGGCATTGAAGTTTTTTCCGGTCCACTAAACAACACGTTTGAGCAGAACGTTATCTCCGGAAACGCCTGGACTGGTATCGCGTTCCTGGCGGCCGGGGGAGACGAAACGGTCGGCAACGTCGTACGCGGGAATTTTATCGGGGTCAGCGCCAACGGCTCAACTGCCCTGGGGAATGTCGGCGGAACCGGTGTGTATCTCGGACCGGGGGCTGAGTACAACACTGTCGGCGGAACAGGTGTCGGGCAGGGCAACACGATCTCCTACAACGGATATGTCGGCATCTTCCTTGACGGCGCGGTCTCATTCAACACGATTCAAGGGAACCAGATTACTTATAACGGTCAGCCGAATCCTCCCGTCAATGAAATTGGGACGGGGGTGTATGTCGCCGGCGATGCCGTCGACAACGTTATCGGTGGCCAGGTGGCCGGAGCAGGAAACGTGATATCGTCCAATGCGGGCGATGGCGTTCGTTTCGCCACAAGAACGGTGGACAATGACGGAATCATCACAGAATACATCCCGATCCGCAATGCGATATTCGGGAATTCAATTTTTGCCAACGGCGGATTGGGCATCGATCTCGGCGGTGATGGTGTGGGGAATTCTTCAGGGGTGAACAGCGGACAGCTCGCGCCGGTACTCAACTCCGCGCAGCTGGAGCTGGGCACCATACAGGGGAGCCTCCAGGGGACGCCCAACACGACATACGGGCCGAGTTCTTCTCCAATACGGGGGGCGATCTGGCTGAGGGCCAGTTTTTCCTCGGCTCCGCACCCATCCCTACGAACGCACTGGGCAATGCCTCGTTTTCCGTGGCCCTCCCCGGCCTGGCTGCGGGGACGTATCTTACCGCTACCTCGACTGATCCCAACAACAACAGTTCGGAATTTTCGGGTGCAGTTGGCGTGGGTGAACTGACCAAACACTACGGCGACCACTTTGTCGTTAACACGACACTGGCCGGCGTTCCGCTGCACTGGCGCGGAGGAAGTGCGACGTACCACATTTCGAGCACCGTACCCACAACCACGGATAATTTTGTCGGTGCAATCCAGCAGGCATTTGCAGCATGGACGCTTGCCCCGCCGGCGAACTTCACCGAAAACACGCTGGTTGATCCTGACTATCATGTGTTCGCCGGCAACGTCGACGGCGTCAACAACATCGTGTATGTCAGTCCGGATAACGCGACACTGTGGCCGGGTAGCGCCACATCCGACGCATGGACCGCAGCAACCGGCGGAGCCGATCCGAACGTGATCGCACTGACAAGGGTGCGCTACAACACCCTGAACGGTGAGATTACGGATGCTGACATCGCCATCAATGCCGTCAATCCGCTCTTTCAATACAAAACCGACGGCTCAACACTCGGTTTTCTGGATCTGCAGAATGTGATCACCCATGAGGCGGGCCACTTCGGCGGAATGGGAGACATTTACAATCTTGGCGATGCCCCGTATGTCGCCGAAATGGGTTCGGGTAATGAGAATGTTGCCATGTACGGCATTATCAAAGGATCCTCGGTCACGGGTGTCGTTGAAACGAAAAAGCGTGTCATTCAGGCCCCTGATAAGGCGGGCATCAGTTTTATCTACGGCAGCCTGCCACCGTCAGGAATTGATGTCGTCATTCTTATTGACGGCTCGACCACGTTTTCGTCAACCTATAACGCGTTCTCCCCCTCATTGAAGGGTGCACGGAACCTCGTTCTGAACATGAGGGACGGTGACCGGGTGGGCATTGTGAAACTCCCAAGCACCACCGTTCTGGGCCTGACGCCTGTGAACACCGGGAAGAATGCAGTTCTGGCGGCATTGACCGGACTGACGGTCGGGGGAACAAGCGGGATCGGACAGGGACTGCAGGTTGCAAGCGGACTCCTGACCGGTGCAACCCAGACTACGAATCAAAGGGCGATGCTCCTTTTTAGTGCGGGCGAAGAAACCGGTACGCCGGGAGCTCTGAGTCCGGGTGTGCTTTCGACGGTGCAAGCTGCAGGAGCGCAGGTGTATACCATGGGCTTCACCGGGAGTTTCGGGCAGGCGCTGGGAGCCAACCTTGCGCAATATTCTGGTGGAGGGTATTATATCGCCAGCGATCCCGGTGCACCGGGTGGCATCGCTACTTCCGATGCGATGATGATCAACGTTGTGGATCAGATGTGGACACGACTTTCCGGCCTTCATCTGACGTATCAAGACTCCATCCCTTCAGGTTCCTTTGAGTACGGGAACGGGTTTGTGAGTGGCCAGCCGGGCTTTGTGAGTGGCCAGCCCGGGTTTGTCACCGGCCAGCCGGGTATCATCACCGGTCAACCCGGCTTTGTAAGCGGTCAACCGGGCTTTGTGTCCGGTCAGCCGGGTATTGTGAGCGGTCAACCCGGCTTTGTGAGCGGTCAACCCGGCTTTGTGAGCGGTCAGCCTGGCTTTGTGAGCGGTCAGCCGGCAATTGTGGACGAGGGGACCACGATTATTGTCCCTGCGGCTACTGTCGGCGGTGCGTCTGTGCCATTGGGCAAGGCGAACGCAACGACCGCTGTTGGAGACTCGAAGGTCCAGTTGGGATTGATTGTCCCGGGCGGAGCATATCCTGATCCGGCAACGGCGCCCTCACAGTTCGTCGATGGGGGTTCCGGCCAGATTATCATCTCCCCATACTATCTGTTCTATGTCTGGGGTGTCATTCTGCCGGAGAGTATTCCGTTTATCAAACAGAGGCCTTCCGAGTTCTTCTCTGATATCAGCTACGTTCAGGGGGACAAGTTCGCCTACTATGTCATCAAGAACCCCAAAAAGGGGATGTGGAGTCTGATCACCGCGGGCGATCCTCAGAATGATCTGACTGCCCCGGTTACCGTTGCGCTCACCGTTACTGCCATCCGAGATGTAAACATGAGCGTCACGTTTGACAGGTCCTCGTACCAGCTCGGTAACTCGGTCACGGTCTCTGCGGTGCTCAAGGACGGGCGCGGCAACGGAAACCAGGCGGTTGATGAGTACGGCGGAGGAAATCCCGGCGGCTCAACAGGCGGAGGCCCGGTTACGAATGCGACTGTTCAAGCGGTTGTGACACCTCCCGGAGGCGGCTCGTCGGAAACGATCGCCATGACACACATGGGCGGCGGGGTCTATACGGGTTCCTTTACGAACACGGCGTTTGCCGGATCGTATGACTTCAGCGTCACAGCAACAGGTGTTCTGGTCGGTCAGACCGAACCCTACACCCGCAACTATAAGCAGTCGGTGCATGTCGCGACTCCATTCAGCTGGAATACCGTCATGCTCGCCACGAACAGCGCCGTTATTGGAGAGAAGTCCACGATCCATTCGGGGAGCATCGTCGTGAACAACCAGCGGTCAGCATCGCCGGATCCGCTCCTGCCTGAACTCACCATCGGAGAAAAAGCGTCAACGCCCGAAAATTACAAGGTTGCGGCATCGCGCATACTGATCCGTGACAAGGCAAGTATTGGTGGCGACGTCTTCTACAATTCACTCACGAACGGTGGTACCATAAGTGGCACGGAACAGGCGCCACTGTCGTTACCGGTTGTGCGCACATTGCCTCCATTCGAAACGGCGACCGTAGGAACGAACAACCTCACCGTGGCTGAGAAAAAAGTGACCACGATTAGTCCGGGTAACTATGGCAACGTCGTGGTACAATCCAAGGCAAGCCTCGTATTTTCCAATGGCGGCGTCTACAACTTCAAGACACTCTGGGTGAAAGAAAAAGCGAAACTTGTGTTCAACGGTCCGACACATGTCAGGGTCCTCCTCGCCGTAAGAGCAGACGAAGCTTCGTATGTCGGACCGGCACAGGGTACGACGTTTGATCCGGCGGGTATAGTGATCTATGTAGGAGGAACGGGTTCAGGCAGCGATTTTGCGTCATCGGTAATGGCAGGTGAGAAGACCGCGCTGTTTGCGAACTTCTATGCACCGAACGGGACGATTTCTCTCGGCGGAAAGACGGAGCTCACCGGCGCCCTGTTCGGACGCGACATCGTGCTCGGAGAGAAGGTGGACCTTACGCTCGCAACCTCGTTCCTCGGATTACAGAAAGAAGAACGGTCTCCATGGACGCGGGAGCCGGGCGACGCAGCGGCGGGTGCTACACTCCCCACCGTCTTTGCCATGGATCAGAATTACCCGAATCCGTTTAATCCGACAACCGTTATCAACTACCAGTTGCCGGCGCAGCGTGCTGTTACATTCACCGTCTACAACACGCTCGGGCAAGAGGTGGTTACGCTGGTTAATGAGGTGCAGCCGGCCGGAAACTATTCCCTCACGTGGGATGGAAAGAACCAGGCCGGGTATGCCGTGAGCACCGGGGTGTACATTTACAAACTGCAGGCGGGCAGCTTTGTCGATATCAAGAAGATGATGCTGCTGAAATAATCCCCCGGAGGCACGGCGGGACAATTGTAACACCAAGCTACCGCGGATACTGTGTCTGCGGTAGCTTGGTTTTTGTACGTAAACGTGGTACCTTTATGCTCCTTCTGCCTGAACGGGAATGAACGAAACCCAATTTACACGATATACAACCAGCTGGCTGCGTGCAGTGCCTGCGGTCGGCCTGGTACTCCTTGCCCTGCTGTGCGTGCAGGATTCTTCCGCCCAGCGGAAGTACACATTCGAACACCTGACGGTGAAACACGGACTCTCGCAGGGAAGTGTGCTCTGTATCCTTCAGGACAGCAAGGGATTTATGTGGTTCGGCACCCAGGATGGGCTGAACAGGTACGACGGGTACCACGTCAAGGTCTTCAAGAATATCCCCGGAGACTCCACGTCCCTGAACGGAAGTTATATCCTCACCATCGCCGAAGATTCCAACCAGACCCTCTGGATCCGCACCAACGAGGGCGGAACCATACTCAACCGGTTTGACCGCGCGACAGAATCGTTCACGCAGGTCCCGGGTGACAGCGTTAATCTTCTCCATGCCCAAAAAAATGTTTCACGGCAGGAATACGACGAACCTTCCGGCGTGCAGTGGCGGGGTACAGCAAGAGGCTCTGGTCTGACACGGTTCGATCCCCGGAACGGCACGACCACTGTCTTCAAACATGACCCATCTGATCCTCACAGCCTCATTGACAATCGGATCTACTATATCTACGGGGACCGCGGGGGAACTATTTGGGTCGGAACCCGCATCGGGCTCGACCGGTTCAATGATGAGACCGGAACATTCACTCACTACACGCATCAGCCGAATAATCCGAACAGCCTCAGTGACAGCTGGGTATGGCCGATTTTCGAAGATAAGGCCGGTATCCTCTGGGTCGGGACATACAACGGCGGACTGAACCGGTTCGACCGGAAGACCGGGACATTTACCCGGTATTTGCATGAAGAAGCCAACCCGAGGAGTCTTAATGGTAATCAACTCCTCTCAATCAACCAGGATCGATCGGGGATGATCTGGGTTGGCATCGATGGCCAGGGAGTGGATCGGTTTCACCCGGACCTTGGTGCGTTCAACAATTTTATGAATGATCCCAAGAATCCAGCGAGTCTTCTGAACAATAATGTCGTCGGCCTTTACGTCGATCAATCTGGTGTCCCATGGATAGGCAGTAAAGCAGGGCTGAGCCGCCTGAATCGGAGGACGGGAAAGTTTGACCATTTCCGACCTGATGCTGCCAGACCATCGAGTCTTGGCGGAAACATGCCCCACGTATTCCTTGAAGACAAAACCGGGGAGATGTGGATAGGATTGATCGGCGGAGGGATTGATCGATTCGACCGGAAGCGCGGCACCTTCACGCACTACAAACACAATCCGTCCAACCCGAAAAGCCTGAGCGGCAATGAGGTGTATGCGCTCTATGAGGATCGGAGCGGTGTCATCTGGGCCGGGACGTTTAACACGGGCCTGGATCGGTTCGACCGGGCTACAGGCACGTTTACAAACTACCACCATGTGGATTCCATTCCCGGGAGTCTCGGCGGCGGCGGTGTCTTCGCCCTGCTGGAAGACAGGGCGGGAGATTTCTGGGTAGGGACGTTCGGCGGAGGTCTGGACCGGTTTGACCGGGAGCGCGGGGTGTTCACCCACTTCAAACACGACGATGCAGATTCCAGCAGCCTGAGCAACGATCTGATCGCGTGTCTGTATGAGGACCGTGCGGGAACCCTCTGGATTGGAACAGCAGGCGGCTTGAACCGGATGGACCGTGCAGCCGGCACATTCCGGTCATACCATGTGAAAGACGGACTGCCCGATGATGTCGTGCTGGGAATCCTGGAAGATTCGGGCGGAATTCTCTGGCTCAGCACCAACAAGGGTCTCTCGAAGTTTGATCCGCGGATGGAAACCTTCCGGAACTTCGACTATAACGACGGCCTCCCGGGTGATGAATTTAACCAGGGGGCATACGCTCTCGACCCCCGTTCGGGAGAGATGTTCTTCGGCGGGACAAACGGGTTTACACTGTTCCATCCCGACAGTATCTTCGATAACACGTACGTGCCCCCTGTCGCCTTTAGTTCGTTTGTCCGTTACAACACCGACGATGAAGAGGGAAAACCGATCGAGGAGCGGGGAATCGAAGCACGCCCGCTTATCACACTTACCTACAAGGATAATGTCGCCAGTTTGTCGTTTTCAGCATTCAGCTTCTATAACAATTTCAAGAATCAGTATGCGTACAAGCTGGAGGGGTTCAGCGACAACTGGATTCAGCTCGGGACCGAGCCGCGGGCAACATTCACGAACCTGGATGCCGGGGAGTATGTTCTCCGGGTCAAGGGCTCCAACAGCGAAGGCGTGTGGAACACTGAGGGAGCTTCCCTGAATCTGGTTGTTACTCCCCCGTGGTGGGAAACTCGGTGGGCGTACGCCATCTATGCCTTCCTTGGGTTCAGCCTTCTGTTTTTTGTTCGCCGGGTGGAGATCAACCGTCGCGAGCAGAAAGCAAAGATCCGGGAATCAGAGCTTCAACGGAAGGCGATGGAGGCAGAAAAACGAACTCTTGAGGCGGAGAACGAGCGGAAATCAAAGGAATTGGAGGAGGCCCGGCAGTTGCAGCTCTCCATGCTGCCGGCAAAACTCCCTGAACATCCCCATCTCCAGATCGCCGTGCATATGCAGACGGCCACGGAAGTGGGGGGGGACTACTACGATTTTAACGAGGAGGCAAATGGAGTGCTGCATGTGGCATTCGGTGATGCGACCGGCCATGGTATGCAGGCAGGCACCATTGTGGCCTTGATGAAGGGGATGTTTGTATCCGATGCAACCCGGCTCGATTTGAAGGAGTTTATGAGTCACTGCACCCGCTCATTCAAGGGGATACGGCTGGGGAGATTGCTGATGGCGTTAAGCGTATTGAAGATTCAGGACCGGAAGGTGAGTTTCACATCGGGAGGGATGCCCCCCGCGTACATCTACAGGAGTCAGGACTCCCGGATCGAAGAAATCCTCCTGAAGGGGATGCCTCTGGGTGCCATGAAGAATTTTCCGTATGCGGTGGAGGAACACCACCTGAATCCGGGCGACGTGATCCTGCTCCTGAGCGATGGCCTTCCGGAGCAGAAGAATGCCGGGGGGGAGATGTTCGGATATGACCGCGTGGAGGAGGGGCTCCGCCAGGTTGCCCGGCGCAGTCCGGAAGAAATTGTGCAATATTTCCTCGCGGCAGGGGAGACATGGATGGACGGCGTTGCGCAGGATGATGACATTACGCTGATGGTCATTAAAATGAAATGAGGAAGGTTGATGGGTGCTGTGCAGGCCGATGCTGACCTAGCTTCTCGAGAACCAGTTTCATCTGTCAATTTCCTGGCGACTGGGATGAACTTCAGAATCAGATCAGCGGCGCTCCTCTTTTTGTTTCCGGTAATGTTAGTGCCGAGTGAAGTCACCGCACAGGAGCAGTATCTCGTTATCAATATTGCCCCTGAGGAAGAAACAGCGATTGCTGTCGGGCAGATCCGGCAGACCATGAAGCGGAGCCCCTCCGATCATGTTCGCCTGGGCGTCGGTGCCATTTTTTCATACCTCGACACATCGCGGGAACGGTGCACGGAGGAGCTGCTCGAGTTCCTTTCGCTTGCAGAGCGTTACGACATACCGGTTGTTGTCCAGCTTGACGGCGAACAATGGTGGAAAGCCCGTCCGGATTTATGGAACTGGTGGGATCCCGGGCTCCCTGGCTATGATCCAGAGAACCGGCTGAACGTCGAGTGGTCGGGATGGGGGCCCGAACACGCGATGAAGATAGCCTGGCGCAACTGGGGTGAACAGATACGGGTTCTGCCGCCTCCCAACTTTATGAGCCCCCGCTACCGGAAAGCCTGTCATGAAGAAATGCGGATACATATTCCCCTGATTCTGCGGTGGTGGGCGAACCTGCCTGATGAGAAAAAGTACCTGCTGATTGGAGTCAAGCTGGGCTGGGAAACCGCCATCGGCGTAAACTCGTTCTACTACCCGAACGGGAATGCGCTCCTGGACGCCCCCGAAATTGATGACCCCCGTACCGAACTCAAGGGTGACGATATACCCGGTCGTGGTGTCAAAGCGATCGGGTATGCCGCAGTATCGACTGCCCGTCTGGCCCACAGGGGAGTGCTGCAGGAAGAGCACCTGGCGGAGATCGTCAGACGTCACCTGGCCGACCTTTGTGCGCTGGCTGCCGGACTCGGCGTTCCCCGCGAGAAGTTGTTCACGCATGTGGGCGGCTGGAAGGAAGAAGAACTTCTTTACGAGGGCGCCCTGAATGATTACTCATGCCCCGGATGGAGCTTCTACAGGCATGCGAAAGATCCCGCAAAAGACGCGGGGGTACAAAAGGCCCTGCGGAAGAGCAACGCCCCGTTCTGGGCCGCGGCCGAATGGCTATTGATGGGGAAAAACGACAAGCAGGCATGGCTCAACGCACTCGGGCGGACATTGTCCGATCCGGCATGCCGGTATGTGTGCATCTACAATTGGAGCGGTATCAAAGATGATCGCGCAGCCCTCGACGCGATTCAGGATATGCTTGATGCCCGGGAAGTTCATCCCTGATATGGATACGATGTGAGTAACGCACCGGCTGCGGGGTGTACAAGCTGCCGGTGTTTGTGAAGCCGGCCACCCTCTACAGATAGCTCAGCCAGGGTTCTTTGCGCCGGCGTTTTACCCCGGCAAACCACCGGCAGGGGAGGTAGAGGAGCAGAATAACCGAGACCCACACCAGATACACAATCCCCAGATTGAACCCGTACGTTGCGGGCCATTGGTCCCAGAGAACATTGGAGAAAAGAAAACTGATGTCGTGTACGGTCAGCGAGGCGGCAATGACAGCGAGACCGTGAATGAGATACAGGTGCAGAACGTAATAGAAGAGCGGCACGCGCCCGAAGACGGTAAGAAAATTTGCGAACCGCCCGTGCCACCGTTCGAGAAGGGGGAGAATGAGGATGGCTGGGCCGAGAGTCATCATCAGGTAGAGGAGTGAGGGTGGATACTTGTGTGTGTCGATGAAGGAGAGTACGGTCTTCAGCACAGTATCCTGGGAACTCCAGGGATGGGGATCACCGTACAGATTCAAAGCCCGCAGCACGACGAACCCACCGACGAGAGCTAAGCCAAGCTTGTAAAGTGTCGCGCGACGCGTGTGCTCTTCCTTCTGTAAAATCCCGCCGAAAACGTATCCCGCAGCCATCACCCCGATCCAGGGAATAAGGGGGTACGCAACGAAGAATACTCTGTCCACGGCGTACACAATAGGGCTCTGGATATGGAGGATCTGCCAGAGCCATCCGAACACACCCATTGAAGCGGGGGACACCGCATCGAGGCTGTTGTGCAGCACAATCATGCCGATCGCCAGCACAGCGATTGCCCTTCGCGGCAGAAACACCAATCCCGAAAGCACCACCATCGACCAGCCGATCGCCCAGATCACCTGCACAAACATGAAGGAATAGTCGAAGTTGAATAACCAGGCAAAGCGAACGACGGTGAGTTCGAGAAACACCAACCAGAATCCGCGTGTCAGCAGAAATCGGGAGAGCTCTGATTTGGTTTTGCCGCGGGAGAGTGAAAGGAACGCCCCGGTTCCTGCCAGGAAGACAAATGCGGGCGCACAATGGTGCGTGACCCACCGGGTAATGAACAGGAGGGACGTGGTTTGTGTGAGGTCCAGAGGATCAAAACGTGCTGTATGGAAGTAGTCGCGCACGTGGTCCAGGGCCATGATCACCATGGCTATTCCGCGGAGCAGATCGACGGAATTAAGACGAACCGCCTTCTTTTCGGCCACAGGTCCTCCGGAATTGGGAAAGAACAAAGTGATCCCAAAGAGCGAACTTCCCGGATTGTATGCAACGGAAATCTCCTCCCGGAAGGGGCCCTGATTCATCGTTGACGGAATCATCGCGTGGAAGAAAAGCGACCTTGCTGTTTGGCCGGTCCAAAGGTATATTTCGGTTGAGACGGGTGCGCTTGTGCGGGTGCCGCTCTTGTGGGGGAGGAAAAACTGAGCCACGAGGAGGAGATATGCAGCGAACGGTCTGGACCGGTTTGGGCGCAATGCTGCTGATGTTCGGAGTGCACAGAGCAGGATCCCAGGGCATCGTATTCGACACGACAGATGTACAATCTCTGTTCGCCGTCGGGAATACCATCACCACCACCATCGACACAATGACCAGAGTGGCGAACATCGGTACGCCGGGCCAGACGTCCTGGGATTTCGGCGGTCTTTCTACAACGTCGGTAACACGGATGAGGAGCGTGCCTGTGGGTTCCACTCCGTACGCCACCGACTTTCCTCAGGCGACTCACGCCCTCCGCGACACAACATTCACATATTCCTTTTATTCCGCTTCCCTTGCAACGACAGTGACGCTGGTGGGGACGGGAATTCGATACTTTGGTGTGGAGGGTGATCTGCTCGGCTACGGCCTAAAGGGAACCGGGGACGCGTACATCTACGGCAGTCCGTATCCCGCTCAGGGTCAGTGGCTCAATGCGCCGGCATCCGTGGAGTACGACCTCCCGCTCCAGATCTCCACAAGCTGGATCGCCGATTACACAGAGTCCATTGCGGGCACCGCCTTCGTCAGTGGCATCACGTTTCCATTCGGACCCATTACCACACACCATACGATCACGTACACCGTTGATGCCTATGGCACACTCAATCTTCCCGGAGGCCAGGTGCAGGAAGCCCTCCGAATCCGAAAAATGGACCGGTTCATGAGTGGCACAACCATCGGAGTTCGCGCCGGATACATCTTCCTGGCCAAAAACGGCTCGACGGTTACACTGACAGTGATCGACACCTCCGCCACCAGCGGCACGGTGGCCGTGACTGATGTACAATGGTCAGCCCCCGGGAGCGATCTCCCGGTCCCCATTGAACTGGCCGGTTTCACGGCTGCGCGGCGGGACGGAGGATCCGTAACACTCACATGGACGACCCTTTCAGAGACCAACAACTTTGGATTCACCGTGCAACGGAAAATTCCGCATGGCCCGGAGTACGTCGATGTGCCGGGCTCGTTTGTAGCAGGTCATGGCACCACCGTTGTCCGGCAGGAATACAGCTATGTTGACAATCCCGGGAGTGCGGAAGTTCTCTGGTACCGGCTGAAGCAGGTTGACCTCGACGGGGCTTTGTTTTTCTCTGACCCGGTTCAGGTTGGCGCGACAACGGGGGTGAGGGAAATTGCGCCGTTGTCCTTCGAGCTTTTGCAGAATTACCCCAACCCCTTCAATCCATCCACCACGATCAGTTACACTGTACCGGCCCGATTGCCGGTGACGCTGACCCTTTGGAACGTCTATGGCCAGCAGGTGGCGGTTCTGCATCATGCTGTCCAGGATGCCGGACGCCATCAAATCCGGTTTGACGGGAGCGGGCTCTCCAGCGGTGTGTACTTCTACAAGCTGCAGGCGGGACCGTACGTTTTAACGAAGCCGCTCGTTTTTATGAAATGAAACTCCTCATGTACTATTCGAGAACCTACCGTGAAACGAAGTCCGGGGTGTCTTGCGAAGCTGGAGAGAATGACCAAAACGCTTCGGCATGAAGAAGCCGACCGTGTTCCAGTCAGTGATTTCTTCTGGGGGAGTTTTCTTGATCGCTGGCGTCGTGAACTGGGGCTGGCGAAGGACTCGGACATCTATCGGTACTATGATCTTGACTGGGTTGTCACGATCCCCAATATGGACCCTCATGTCAAACAGTTCGAGCTGCTCGAGGAATCCGACGGTCATGTTGTCGTGCGCACGGGTTTTGAGGCGGTGGTCAGGAAACAGTTCGCCGACCCGATGCCTGCATTTCTGAGGTTTGAGACCGATACCATCGAGAAAATGAAGGCATTCCAGTTTGATGACCCATGGGATGAACGCAGATATCATCGTGCCGGTGACAATCAGATTGCCGGGGTTGGTGACGGTTTTGTGAGGAATTCGGCGGCCTGGGTGGAAGGAGTGAAGTCGCTTCATCCGGACTTTCCGGTGTATGGAAGTGTCTGCGAAGCACAGGAGATGGTATGGCGTATCATCGGGTCTGAAAACGTCATGCTCTGGATCGGTCTCTACCCTGATGAGCTCGCCGGATTCATCGAGCGTGTTGGGGAATTTGCCCTGGGGATCACCAGGGCCCAGATCCAGGCGGCCGGGGGCAGACTGGATGGAATGGTCATATGGGGCGATATTGCCTACACCAGAGACATGTTCTTTTCCCCCGCATATTGGCGAAGGTGCTTCAAACCTGTTGTCAAAGCAATTGTTGAAGAATGCCACGCGCACGGACTCCCCGTGATCTACCATGGATGCGGCAATGTCAGGAGGGTCTTTCAGGACTTCATTGAGATCGGGGTGGACGCGTACAACCCGCTGGAGGCGAAAGCCGGAATGGACGTCATCGGTTTGCGCCGTCAATACGGACACACAATCAGCTTCTGCGGTAATCTGGATGTCCTTACCTGGGCCTTCGGCACGCAGGAAGAGATTAAGAACATGGTCCTCACCAAATTGAACGCCGCAAAAGGTGGCGGCTATATCGTTCAATCGGATCATTCTGTGCCGGGAAATGTGTCGGGAGAAAACTACGATTACGTCATACGCCTCCTGCGCGAATACGGAACATATCCGTTGAGGCTGGGAGAATATGATATCGCAGACATACGTTGAGGCAGGAAGGTGCTCCCGTGGTTGCATGTTGCTATTGGGCGGACAGATCAGTTACTTTATTTTAGAGGCTGTACGCCTCTCGAGGTATCCAAAACTTTCGAAAGGAACAAACCATGTCCGTCGCACGTGTTACGGAAATAACTTCAGCGTCCACAAAAAGCTTCGAGGATGCAATCCAGGTCGGCGTCAGCCGTGCCAACAAGACTCTGCAGAATGTTAAGGGTGCCTGGATCCAGGATCAGAAGATCGTGGTGGAAAACGGCAAGATCACCGAATACCGCGTGAACATGAAGGTGACGTTTGTACTCACGGCCTGATGTGTGCAATCGCGGAAATGTTGGTCTTGCAGCCACTGTGTCCCGGGCAACCATTTCGGGGAGAACGGGATTGTTGAGTAAGATCATGTTTTTGCAGGGAGAGTAGATTGGCAGAAACCAGGCAGACCGCAACGCTGCTGTTATCATGCGCTGACAGGAGAGGACTCGTATCGAGAATCTCGCACTTCATTTTCGAGCGCGGGGGGAATATTGTCGATTTGAGCGAGCATGTGGACTCCAACGAGCGGCAGTTCTTTCTGAGGGTTGCCTGGGACATGTCTGGTTTTTCGATCACGGCGGACGACCTCACCGATGCCTTCGGACCCCTCGCGAGAGAGTTTGATGCGCGCTGGAAGATAAGTCTGAATCACAAGAGACACAGGGTGGCAATTTTCGTCTCGAAGGATGATCATTGCCTCCTGGAAATCCTCTGGCGGTACACGCTCGGGGAGTTTAACGCTGATATCTGTCTGATCATTTCGAATCACGAGGGGGTGGCGCCACTCTGCGCACGCTACAATGTGCCGTTTCACGTCTTTGCGAAAACCCCTGAGAATAAAGTGCATCAGGAAGAACTGGAACTCGCTTTATTGAAGAAAGAGGCGATTGACACAGTGGTGCTTGCCCGCTACATGCAAATCCTTTCTCCTCATTTTGTTGAGCAATACCCGAGCGCGATCATTAACATTCACCATTCGTTTCTTCCTGCCTTCGCCGGAAGCAACCCCTATACGCAGGCATACGAGAGAGGCGTAAAGATCATCGGGGCGACAAGTCACTACGTGACGGAAGACCTCGACGAAGGCCCGATTATTGAACAGGACATCAGTCACATATCACATCGGGATTCTATCAAGGACCTTGTCCGGAAAGGCCGTGATCTTGAGCGACTGGTTCTGGCCCGGGCTGTACGCCTTCATCTGGAAGATCGGGTCCTCGTCCATGGGAGGAAAACGATAGTGTTCGATTAGGAGGGTTCCACCATCTTCGGTTGAACGGTGCTATCGTAAAATCTTAAGAATGCGTCCTGGAACGGAGACGTGTGGGTGAGCAGAGTCGTGGGCCTCTTCTGTCCGAAAGGATCGGAGAGGCCTTCTTTTTTGGCACTCCAATACTGAAACAAGGACATCACCATGCACCTGATTGATCAGGGTATTATCGCCGTCTATCTGGTTCTTGTTATCGCAACCGGAATTGTTCTTTCCCGCCGGGCGTCAAAAAACTTGGACAATTACTTCCTCGGGGGGAGGTCGGTCCCCTGGTACCTGCTGGGCATCTCCAATGCCTCCTCCATGTTTGATATCAGCGGAACCATGTGGCTGGTCTATATGGTCTTTGTGTACGGACTCAAGGGCATCTGGATGCCCTGGATGTGGCCCACATTCAACCAGATCTTCTTTATGATTTATATTGCAATCTGGGTCCGGCGCTCCAATGTCCTGACGGGCGCCGAATGGATAAAAACCCGGTTTGGCCCGGGCCGGGGGAGTGAGCTCTCGAGCCTGAGCGTCACCATCTTTGCACTTGTCAGCGTGATCGGACTCCTCACCTATACCTTTCAGGGGATCGGTAAATTTGCGACGGTGTTTCTCCCCTGGGATCTTTCGGCCAATATGTACGCAATCCTTCTCATGGGAATTACCACGATCTACGTTCTCCTCGGGGGGATGTACAGTGTTGTCATCACCGATCTGCTGCAATTTATATTACTCTGCATCACCTCTGTGATTATCGGGGTTATTGCACTCACCAAGGTATCGCCCGAAATGCTGGCAGCGGTTGTGCCTGAAGGGTGGCTTGACCTCTCGATCGGGTGGCATCTGAACCTTGACTGGTCCAAGCTCATCCCCGCGGTGAACGACCAGATCCATGCCGACGGCTATTCGTTGTTCTTTATCTTTTTCTTCATGATTGTGTTCAAAGGGATACTGAACAGTATGGCAGGCCCGGTCCCGACATACGACATGCAGCGTATGCTGGCAGCGCGGACCCCCAGAGAAGCCGGCCTCATGAATGCTATCGTCTCTGTGGCGCTGGTGCCCCGCTGGATCATGGTGCCCGCCGTGGCAGTGCTCGCTGTGGTGTTTTTCGGCCCCGAACTCAATGCGATGGGAAACAATATCGACTTCGAGCTCGTGCTGCCGCATGTCATCAACAAGTTTGTTCCGGTGGGAGTGACGGGGCTGCTGCTTGCGGGGTTGCTCGCAGCGTTTATGTCCACCTTTGATTCGACGGTCAATTGCGGGGCGGCGTACGTCGTGAATGACATCTACAAAAAATACATCAACCCAGAGGGCACAGACAGACAATACATCATGGCAAGTTATCTTGCATCTATTCTGCTGGTGGTCACGGGTGTGTTGTTCGGGCTCCTTCCCAATTCCATCAATGCCATTACCGAATGGATTGTGTTTGGACTGGCGGGTGGGTATACGGCTCCCAATATTCTCCGGTGGCACTGGTGGCGGTTTAATGGCTATGGTTATTTCTGGGGGATGATGAGCGGCGTCATTTTTGCCCTTACATTTGGACAGATTTTCCCGGGCATCTCCGCCGTCAACAGTTTTCCCCTTATTCTCGCAGTGTCTACGCTGTGCAGCGTGGGGGCAAGCCTGCTTACAAAACCGGATGCCGAAGCGACCCTGATACACTTCTACAAACAGGTCCGGCCGTGGGGATTCTGGCAGCCGATCTATGAAAAAGTGATCATTGATACCCCTCAGTTCAAGAAGAACACGCAGGCCGCCCGCGACCTCAGCAACGTCGCCATCGGTATTGTCTGGCAAACCTCCTTACGACTGGTTCCCGTGTTCCTGATTGTATTTGAACTGACATCCATGTGGGTCGCGGTGGGACTGGTGATTGTGACGACGGTGCTGCTAAAAAAGAACTGGTATGACAAGCTGGAAGATGCCTAGGTGATATCCGGCAAAGCTTCTGTATTGATAAGGAAGAGGACATGAGAATACTGATTGTAATAACTCTGCTTGTCGCGGGTGCGCTGGCGGACTGGAATAGGACCGACACCCATGTTCCGCCTACGTTGCTCATCACAAGCGATTTTGGCAGCGTGCGGCGATGCAAGACTGCGGAAGAGGTTATTGCCGTCGCACGGATAATGATTTCCGCCAAACCGGATATCATGGCGCTGGATGCTACGGCGAACGGACTCGTCAACTACAAGAGTACAATCGGCTTTTTGATTCCCGGAGGCAACTTTGACGCCCTGCTGGAAGCCGGACTCGAGCCATTTCGCATGATGGTGGACACGTTGCGTACCCATGGCATCACGGTGCTGGCCAATGTGCGGATGAACGACCATCACGGCAGACCGGAACAATGGACCCCCTGGGAACGGGCACACACGGAATGGTCGCTGGCAAAAGACACCGGTGCCCGTGACTGGAAATCGATCGGCGCACTGCGGCATATGGATTATGCCATCGAGGGCGTCCGGAATTACCGATTTTCAATACTGGAAGAGATTCTGAGAGAATTCGATGTCGACGGGTTACAACTTGATTTTGGCCGGACCGCTCCGTTTCTGTCGGAACCAAAGGGTGAAAACGCACGGCTCATGACAGAGTATGTACGCAGGATTCGTCACCTTCTGGACACAACTGCGCGTACGCGGCAGCGTGAGAAGATGCTGCTGGGAGTTCTTGTGCCATGGGATCTCGACTTTTGTACGCAGGAGGGCTTGCAGGTCCAGGCCTGGATTGAGCAGGAACTGATAGATTATGTGTCGCCTGGAGAATGGTACTACGCTGACTGGAATATTCCCCTGGATCGCTGGCGCGCCATAACGCAGGGTTCACACTGCAAACTCTACCCGTTCACACCCGGGAATGTGTCCCCCTACCAGGAGTTTGAATATGGCGAGCCATCTCTGCTGGGTGACAACAAAATCCTTGATCCCCCCAAACTTCGCGCTCTGGCTGACAACCTGATATCCCAGAATCCCGATGGATTTGCCCTCTATAATTTTTACACATTCGATTTTGGCGCATATTATCCGCACTTACGAACGTGGACAGATCCGCAACAGACAACGCAGATGTCAAAACACTATCTGTATTGCCGGAGACTGATGTACCACGCCAACGAACGGGAAACATTTGACACGGGTGTGGCCTTCGAACGTCCATTGCTGGAACGGGTCGGAGATCGGGTGGAATTACCATTCCGGTTTTCAACCCGGACAGCGGATGTCCGAACGACTCTTCGGTGTGTATTCAATCACATGTCCGAAAATGAAAACATCATCGTCCGGGTGAATGGTAGTATCGTGTCGCCGGAAACGCTGCGGAGCAAGTCGGCTCAGCCGGGAAGCACGGCCGGTTCGGACGTTCGGGTCTGGGAGAGTGTAATCCTCTCGCCACCCCTCCGGACGGGTGACAACATCATTGAGTGGGAGTTGACAAAGAGGGAAGGGAGAAGGCCTGACGGGATCGCGGTCGGTGAGTTCGAGATTCTGGTCGATCCTGACGTTGCGGACCCGGGTTGAGGGCACACACTCCGGCCGGACTACGGTTGTAGAAGTTTCTGCTTGATATCCAGATAGTAACGATAGTTGTCAAACGTTACATCCGGCGGGACACGGTGATCGACGCAGGGGACATAACGTCCCTGCTCCACCAGAGGGCGTAGGCGTTGTATCTCTGCATCGATGGCTTGTCGGCCGGCGATAAGCGCGTGCTTATCCACGGCGCCGAAAAGCAAGACAGACGGATTGTCGTTTCTGAGCGTAAATGCGTTGGTGTGCGCGGCCTCGAGGGGAAACATGCAGTTGATGCCAGCCTCCAGCCAGCCGGGCGCGAGCTCGTGAATACGGCCGTCACAATCCAGCACGTTTATGTCGATCCCGCGTCCGCGCAACGCCCGGGTGATGTTTTTGTACCGGGGGATCATGAGTTCCCTGAAAAGGCGGGGGGAAAGGAGCGGACCTCTGTTGTAGCACATGTCTTCCCACCACCATGCAAGGTCCACGCCCCGGGCCGGCAGCGCCCGATCAATCAGGTTGATGGTTAAGCCGGTGAGATGGTCCATCATCTCTTCAACCCACGGCCGGTCGGTCATCAGGGCCACCGAAAAGCCCTCTACCCCCATCCAGTTTCTTAACCAGCCGTAGAGTGATCCGGCAGAGAAGAATACCGGGCGGCCCGTCAGCTGTGCCTGCCGGAGGAATGTCTCCACATCCCCGATCCTTCCCTCCGCATCCGGATCAAGATGCTCCCGGCGGAGACGTTCCCAGTCGTCCCGGGTTTCCAATCCGTATCGGACATACCGTGGTATCGACGAGCTGCTGGAGAAGATCTCGCAGGTGTTCCCCTCCTCGTCTCTGATCATCTCACGGTCCCCTTCTCTGGAAAGGAGGATCCGCTCGAAGGGTGGAAAAAGACCGTTCCGTACCGGGAGTTCTTCGAACAGGGTGATACCATCGAGGCCGAAATACTCCTCGGCGGCGGCATCAGTCATCACCGCCGACGGTAAACCCTGCGAGTGCCAGGCGGCGAGGGTTTCGCTCCAGTAACCGAATTCCACGTTTGGAATCCGGTCTGTGTTCTGGCCTCTGAGCACGGCCAGTATTTGTTCTCTCACGGTCAGGTGATAAACTCAAGAAATGTTGGACAACAAGGTACGCACCCCCGGTTCAAACTTCAAGTGTACCGGGTGGCAATTTCGGATTCATGACAGGATACTATAGAGGGATCAGGTCGTTGAGTCAGGTAATCACTTGCCATTGGCCGCCAATGGTCTTATCATGCTCGAGATGGTGTTTCGGCACCAGGTTCATCCAATCACACACTTCCCATCGCACGCCTATGGCCCGATTCGTCCGAAAACGTGATCAGTTGCAGGGGCAGGTCCCCGGCTCTCTGATTTTTGTCGGCACCAAAAAGGTCGAACAAACCTCGATTCATGTGATGCACTACGACTCGGAGGAGGAAGTTGTCCATGCGGAGCAGTTGAACATCTACCATTCCACCCTCAGCAACTGACCTGCCCCCGGTTCGTGTGCCAATGTTGATCTCGGTTTTCCCTTGTCTCAGGCATTGGCAACCTGGTGCAGGGAGTGTGCTTCCGGGGCTGGTGCACGATAGCCCAGAGAGCTGTGCGGCCTGATTGTGTTCTAGAGCCGCCTCCAGTCTTCCGTCACTACTCTCGCTTCCAGGACCGTGTCAAAGATCTCCCCGTTGAGCAGCTCGTCTATGAGCTTGCCGTTGAACGACTCGATGTACCCGTTTTCCCACAGACTCCCCGGTTCGATGAACAGTGTCTTGACACCGAGCCGCCCCAGCCACTCCCGAATCAGGTCAGCTGTAAACTCTGATCCGTTGTCTGACCTGAGGTAGTCCGGCGCTCCACGTTCGATGAAGAGTTCCGATTGTTCAAAGATCACATCTGTTGCCTTGAGCTACCGCCCTATGTGGATTCTGAGGCACTCCCGCGTGTATTCATCCATGATGTTCAACATCCGCAGCGGTTTTCCGTCTGTGGTCCGCTCAGTCACAAAATCATAACTCCAGACGTGGTTCGCGTACTCGGGTCGCAGGCGGATACCGGATTGCTGATGTGTTGGTGGACAGTGTTTCCGTCGGCAAGATGGCCAGGTATACCTTCGCCAAGGTTACTACCAGGCGGACGATCAGTGCCGGTTTTTATCTCAACGCGCTACCCACGGCCCCTGTGCCGCTCGTACCTGCCGATGCGGATACAGTACGTCTGTATCCCACACCGGTGCCGGTCACGTTTACATGGCGCGGCTCATTTGATGGTGATGCGACAGATACGTTGAGGTATTCTGTGCGCGTCCTGGGGCCCGGTCTGGACACAACCGTTGCCGGTTTGCAGGATACGAGCGTCAGTCTGAATATCATGCCCCGGTTGCAGGTATTGTCGACATATAGTTGGACGGTCAGGGTAACAGACGGATTCGCCACAATCACCTCACCGGATAGTTTCACATTCCGGACAACAAGTATCATCACTGCCATACACACGGTATCGAATGATATCCCGGGGGAATACGCGTTGCGACAGAATTTCCCCAATCCATTTAATCCCAGCACGACGATACAATTCGAGTTGCGGGAAAACGCGAATATCCGGCTGGTCATCTACGACGTTCTCGGAAAAGAGATTGTCACTCTCGCGCAAGGTGAACGCGAGGCGGGATATCACTCGGTGGTGTGGGATGCGCGATCAGCCGCAAGTGGAACCTATTATGCCCGTTTCACGGCGACGGGTGAGGGCGGGAAACTACACTACACCAGGGTCAACAAACTGCTCTTGATGAAGTGACCTGGATCGTGCCGAGGTGGAAAAACTTCTCAAGTAGCAGCCGGCATCAAGTCCATGCCGGGGATGGATGTCACGAAGCCAAGCGGGGAGACGTGCGCCCGGACCCGTCGATGGGTGGTTATTTGATCGACGAGGGCTCTCTGTAGAAATATGGCGCTTCCAGCGTCGCCATTCCTACCTGCGACTTTCCCCCCTTCAGGTAGGAACCGTACGGCTCAGACCTGGCAGTGCCGCCGCCGTATCCTTCATACCACATGTAGTATCTGCCGTTGATCTTCTCGACAGTCGTGAACCATATCGCACCTTCGTCCCACGCCCCGGCGGGCCCACGGGAAAAGATGGGATTGCCCGGATATTTTCTCCAGTGAATGAGGTCGCTGGAGGAGGCGAGGCCGGCATGCGCAGGGTAGTCGTTGTGCCGGTCGGATGCACAGTACATCATGTAATACGCCCCTCCTTCAGAGAAGATCCGGGGTGTTTCGGTTGTGTGGCTGTCCCAGGAGCCCTGAGGTCCGACCGGAATGACGGGTTCAGGAGACACTTCACTGAAGTTGTATCCATCGTCCGACGTCGCAAGATGGATCTGATATCCCGGTCCGGCCGGCTTCTTCTTCCAGAAATACAGATAGAATACTCCCTGGTGGTACACCACTTCGGGTGCTCCACCGATGACGACCGGGTTCTTCTGATACTTTGTAAAATGTGTTCCGTCATCGGAAACGGCAAGACACACGGATCGATCTGCTTTCGGGCTGACACCGGTGTAATAGAGGAATACCTTTCCATCGACGAGCACCGTGGCCGGGTCCAGCGCATGGTTTTCGTCCCAGCTCCCTGGCCCGCCCACGTCGATGATCGGTTCCGGTTCGATCTGCCATGTCACACCATCAAAGCGGTCGGCCGGTATGGTGCCGACTCCGATACGGTCATGTCCGTCCCGCTGGCCGCGGAAATACATATAAAGCGTATCACCCTTTCGAAGAAGGTCCGGGTTGGCGGTCTGGGATTCCATCCATGTTCCGGGGACGGCAGGGAAAACGGGGTTTCCTTCGTAGCGGGCCCACGTCCAGGCCGTAGTATCCGCGTTGCCACCATGTCTTTCCGTTGATGTTTGTTGTTCTGGTTGCGCCCCGAGCGGTGAGAATTGAGCGACCACTGCTGTCAGGATCAGTACGGGGAAGACTATTGTCAGACCTAACTTCACGGGCACCTCGGAGAGTGGAGGAGTTGAGATGTGGTCGTCTTTTCAGCAACGAACGGTGAATCCGGCCCACGCCGGACGACATTTTATGCTCGAAGAACCTTTCCCGGCTTTGCCGCGGTCTGCACGTTGTTGTCCACAACCAGCACGCCGTTAACGATGACATACGGGATGCCGTCGGGGAAGTGGTGTGGATCGGTGAACTCCGACCTATCGGCAATACCGGCATAATCAAAGAGCACGATATCCGCTGCCTTCCCCTGAACGATCGTACCGCGGTCTTGCAGTCCCAGCACCTCGGCCGGGAGAGAGGTCATCTTCCGAATCATGTCGGGCAGCGTAGTAATTTGCCGCGTGCGCTGGTAGTGCGCTATGGCCCGGGGGAACGTGCCGTATGATCTCGGATGGGGCCAGGAACCATCTCCGGGGTAGTGCGGACCTGCATCCGAGGCCACCATCGAATTCTTCCACGCGAGCACCATTTCTGTACCTGCCTCATCCATGCCAAATCCCACCATGCCTACTCCGGCATTCTCCTGAAGCTGCAGGGCAACAACGAAGTCGTATGGATCCGCGGATTCCTCGGTAATAATCTGCTGGATAGTTTTCCCCTGGTATTTCTTATTCGTCCCGGTCTTGACGCTGGAGATGAGTACGGAGTCCCATGAACCCAGGCCGTCGACTTTCCGTTGAACCTCGTCGCGGAGGCGCTCGGCCAGGGTGGGATCCTTCAATCGTTCCAGGAACCTGTCTGTACCTCCATCGCGGGCCCACAGCGGGAAAAGATTCGTCAGTCCCGTGTTGAATGCCACGTAGGGATACCGGTCGGCATGCGCGTCCAGTCCCGCATTGACGGCGGCATCAAGCATACGCAGGGCGGTTTCCTGCTTCGGCCAGTTGACCTTGTTTTGCGCCTTAAGGTGGGAGACCTGAAGCCGCGCCCCGGATGTCCGCGCGATCGTAATGGCTTCCGTGAGCGCCTCCAGAACCCGGTTGTCTTCATTACGCATGTGCGTGGCGTACAAGCGGTGGTTCAGAGGAAGCGCACGCATCACCTCTGCAAGTTCCGCCTCCGAGGCAAAGCTCCCCGGAGTGTATTCGAGTCCTGTGCTGGCGCCGCGGCATCCCTGTTCCACGGCCCTGCGTGCCGCGTCTCCCATTGCCACGATTTCGTCGCCGGTGGCAGGGCGGTCATCAAAACCCACGAATACCGCCCGGAGTGTTCCCAGACCCACGAACGAGACAAAATTCTGGGCCATGCCATGTGAGGCGAGAGCGGTGAAAAAGCCGTCCATATCGCGGTATGGACAGTCAAAGCCGAACGTTTCCCGAAAGTTATGGAGTGACTCTGACCCTCCGGATCCACCGATGGGTGCGACAGAGTCGCCATCCTGTCCGGCGACTTCCGTTGTCACCCCCTGCCGTACTTTGCTCTGCGCGTAGGGATTCTTGAAGAGGTCCAGTTCGGTGTGAGAATGGATGTCAATAAAGCCGGGAACAACCTTCAGTCCGTTGGCATCAATCACCCGGGCGGCAGAAACATCGGAGAGATTACCAAGGGCGGCAATCATTCCGTCACGGATTCCGACGTCCAGCCGGCGCTCGGGCGTCCCTGTTCCGTCCAGGACCATGCCGTTCAGGATCACCAGATCCAGGCCCGGCCTGGCGGTAAAGCGGCCGGAAGTACATCCTGCGAGGATTGCCGCGGTGCCGGTACCGGCGAGGGTGTACAGGAACGACCTGCGGGATGTGGGTGCGTCCATAATCCGTGAGCCCTTTCGATTGTGTGTCAATATATGGCGAAACGTAAAATGTTGCAAGGGATCAAATGATTGGCGATTTGTTCCGAGGAGGGTTAGATTAGAGGGTAGAGACAATTAAGAGGAGAGCATGAAGATGTACAGACGGTTATTCGTTCTTGTCGTTGCTTTTGTCGTAACGGTCACAACGTTCGCGCAGGTAGCATATGTCAACCGGATATCCATCCCCGATGTGGCCGGGTACGTAACCCTCAAGTGTGACTTCCACATCCATACGGTCTTCTCCGACGGTGATGTCTGGCCCACATTTCGTGTGCAGGAGGCCCTGGCTGATGGACTCGATGCGATCGCGCTTACCGACCATGTGGAGTATCAGCCGAAGGGGGAGTACGTGTCAAAAGATCGGAACGCCGCCTACAGAATTGCGCGGCAGGCTGCGGCCGATGCGGGTTTAATCCTTATCCCGGGAGCGGAGATAACCAGGGCAATGCCTCCGGGCCACCTTAATGCCATCTTTGTGGAGGATGCCAACGCTCTGGCACAAGAAGAATGGAAGGACGCGATCAACGAGGCGGCACGACAGGGTGCGGTCATCTTCTGGAACCACCCCGGATGGGAGGGGCAGCAGCCGGGCAGGGTGGCGAAATGGTACGGCGAGCACACGTATCTGCACGAAAAGGGAGTACTTGCCGGTATGGAAGTCGTAAACGCCAAAGACTACTACCCTGAAGTTCTCACCTGGTGTCTGGAGAAAAAATGTGCCATCCTGGGGAATTCCGACACGCATGGTCCGATAGAGTTTGAATACCGCGACAGCCCGGATCGGCCGCGTGCGATGACTCTGGTCTTTGCCCGGGAGCGGAGCGCCGCGGCGATCAAGGAAGCCATTCTTGCAAGGAGGACCGCGGTAATGCGGGGGCACGATCTGATCGGTGAGGATCAGTGGCTAAGGCAAATCTTCGAGAACTCGGTTTTGTTTGATACGAATACCGTGTCCCTCCGGGGACGGGAGAGAAAATTCCTCCGGGTGACGAACAGTTCTGATATACCGTACAGGCTGGTCCTTGCTGCTCAGGACACCAACATTCAGTTCCCCGGGGAGTTCAAGCTGGATCCGGGGCGAGCGGCTCTGATACCGATCAGGGCCCGGAGGGATTCACTGTCATTAACCGGGCCGTTAACCGTGACCTATGATGTGTCGAACCTCATTGTCGGAGCCGGCAAGGTGCTGACGTACCCCCTGACCCTGCAGATGGATGTGAAGCCGAAGGAGTAGGGAAAATTACCAGGATGGATCGGATTGCCGGCCTTCCGGCAGAGATCAGGGAACCGGGGTCCAGAGTGCTCCTTAGTCCCGGACGGACATTTTCTGCAGATGTAGTCATATCAAAGGGCTAATTCAAAACATCCCAGGGAGATTGGTATGAAGAAGATACTGCTCTTAATGCTCTGCAGCACTTCCCTGTTCTCCATGCCCGCAAAGCGGACCCCAACCGTTGTGTCACAACCCGACGGGTCGAAGTTCAGTGTGGTAGGCTTCGGGGATGAGTATTACAACTATGCGGAGACTCTGGACGGCTACGTCGTCATTCAAGGGAGCGATAACACCTGGTACTATGCAACACTGAGTCCCGAAGGAAGATTTATCCCCAGCAGCTTCAAAATACCGGGCAGCGGTATACAGCCGCGGAATCAAACGGTGATGAATATTCCCCGGCATCTGGTAGAGTCAAAGCAGGTAATTGCTGAAAAGAGGCAGACCTACCGCGTGAATCACAGGATTTTTGATAATACACTTTACAAAAGTATTCCCGGGGTACAACGCACAGAGAGTGCGGTAAAGCGTGTCCTGATTTTGTGTGTACAATTTTCAGACTTAGTGGCGACTCAAACAAGTGCAAGTTTTCAGGACATGGTAAATAATGATAGTTGGAAGAGCGGTATTGGCGGCATGAGCAAGTATTACAAGGACGTCTCCTATAACACCGTTTCAGTACAGGCGGACTATAAGGATTGGATTACCGCTTCAGGGACATCGTCGTATTATGCGTATAACAACCCATTGTACGGCACGCACATGCAGGAACTTATAAGTCAGTGTATTGACGCAGCAGAGGCAAGTGGGGTGGACTTTTCGCTTTACGATAACGATGGCGATGGCGCTGTTGATGGACTGTTCGTCGTTCACGCCGGAAAGGGTGCCGAGGAGGGCAACCAGACACAATATATCTGGTCTCATCAGGGCAGTCTGGGTGCGTCGTATGCGAGATCGTACGACGGGAAAACCGTAAGCAGGTATATTATCATGCCGGAATTGTACGGGTCCAATCATGTTGACATAGGGGTATTCTGCCACGAGTACGGCCACATGCTGGGGTTGCCGGATCTGTATGATACCAATGGAGCTACCGATGGTGGATCTGAAGGTATGGGCAACTGGTGCCTGATGGCTACCGGGAGTTGGGGCGGAAACGGCTTTACTCCCGAAAGGCCTTCACACATGTCCGCGTACTGCAAAGAACTCCTGGGGTACACAACCCCCACGGTTGTTGAGGCAAGTCAGGCATTGAGCGTTCCTCTGGCGGAAACAAATTCCTTTTCCTACAAAATATGGATGGATGATAACCAGTCTGATGAGTATATGCTCATTGAGAACAGACAGCAAACCGGATTTGACCTCAATCTGCCGGGTTCGGGATTATTGATGTACCATGTAGACAAGAATCTCGCTGATATCTGGCCGGCCTCAAATGACATCAATGTGACCAGCACACACCTGGGGGTTAAGGTGTACGAGGCCGACGGTCTGGAGCAGATGGCAGGAGGTATGAACAGAGGTAATGCGGGAGATCCGTATCCCGGCTCAACCGGAAACACATCGTTATCCTCAAGCACGACCCCCAACTCGGCACTCTGGAATACGAATCCGAGCGGCGTGGGAATTACCGGTATTTCCGCGTCCTCGGCGACGATGACGGCCACCGCTGTACTTCCGGCGTATTATGGATACAACCGGCAGTTCTACAGGGAGTTGACCGGAGATTCGTACGGCAATTCATCATCAACGTCCGGGTACGGAATGGTCAGATGTACCCCCACTCATACCGGCAAGCTTGTGGGAGTCAGGGTGTTCAGTTATGAAAATACCTATACAGCCGTGACTGCAGAAGTCTTTGCCAATTTTAGCTCGAATACACTGTCGACGCAGGTGGGTAGTTCGGCCAGCGGAGCCTCGGCGGGTGTGGATAATTTTATCCAGATAAACTTCTCACCAGCAATCGATGTAACGCAGAACGTGCCGGTTTACGTCAGGATGTTTTTTCAGAAACTCTCGGGCGGACATGCCGTCCCAATTGATGCTACGCCTCCGGCCACCGGGGATTCCTACTATTCCGGTGACGGGACAACCTTCAGCAATCTGGCTCCGTACGATATTGCCGTGCGTGTTGTCATGCGCGGTAATGCTCCGTTGCCGGTCGAGCTTGCCTCGTTTACCGCAAATACCGAAGGCTCTGGAGTGACTTTACGCTGGCAGACTGTCTCAGAAATAAACAACTTTGGTTTTGAGATGGAAAAAGACACCGTACGGGCTCAACAGGTGTTTTCCATAATCCCGGGTAGTTTCATCCGGGGACACGGAACAACGCTGGTGCCGCACACGTACACGTTTATCGATAGCAGCGCCACTTCGGGGAGATGGGCGTACAGGTTAAAACAAATTGACCTTGATGGCACCGTGCATGTGTTTGATGCTGTACTGGTCGACTTGAGGTTAACGGATGCGGGGAGCGAACCGGGCGTACCGACGACATTCACATTGTTGCAGAACTTCCCCAACCCGTTCAATCCGTCGACGACAATCCGTTACGGTCTCCCCTCTCAATCGCACGTAACGCTGACCGTTTTCAACGCCCTCGGGCAGCAGGTTGCGCAGCTCGTTAAGGGGGAACAGGGGGCAGGATATCACGAGGTCAGGTTCGATGGGAGCGGGTTATCCAGTGGAGTGTATTTCTACAGGATGCAGGCAGAGGGTTTTATGGAGACGCGCAGGTTCCTGCTGGTGAGGTGACCGCCATCGGTGGGGTAAAGACGAAACTCAGCATTCACTCCATACTGAGCCTGGGCCGACAGCCCACCTTGACCATGACCCTCTTCAGGGATCTTGCGCCTTTGCTTGCGCTGTGTTATGTTGTGCCATCGGTGCCTGATGGCTACATTTGACTGCGCGCCGCAGCTGTGGACCCTGATCCAGAACTCCCCGTCGTAGAGCCCCTCCAACTGCCCCATGGCCCCGAGCCACACAATGTCCTGATGCCCCTCTGAAACCGGGACCAGAAGGTCCGGGAGGGAGAGGCCAGTCATCCCCCCCGGTGAGTTCTTGAAACACGTTGAACCGCGGCGAGGTCGCACGATATGCCTGCAGGGGAATCCAGCGTAATACTCGGGCTTGTGCTCTTCTTGCTTCTGACAACCATGCCCCCCTGTGTTTACACCCAACAATCAGCCCTTTCTTTCGAAACTCTTCCCATTGATCAAGGCGCCCCCACGCACGTCTCCTGTATACTCCAGGATAGAACCGGCTACATGTGGATCGGCACATGGAGTGGATTACATAGGTACGATGGGTACGGTTTTGTGACCTACAAGCACAACCCTGCGGACACTTCCAGTCTGGCACACAATGCGGTGTTCACACTCTATGAAGATAAAGCGGGCGTCCTCTGGATCGGTAGCCCCATTGGACTTGACAGACTTGACCAGGCAACCGGCAGATTCAAGCACTATACCCCGAATCCGTCCATTGCAGAAAACGACTCAAGTAACAGGATTTCGCAAGTCTATGAAGGGCGCAATGGTGCTTTCTGGGTCGGCACAGGATTTGGCTTACGCATGTTCGATAGGAGGAGTGGAGAATTTTTACCTCTGAAAGAGGATACCTCTGATGCCGGAAGCGTTCCTGTAGGGAGTATCTATGAAGACAATGAAGGGACGCTCTGGGTCGGAACTGCCACAGGACTGGCCAGGTACGATACGACAACCAGAACGTTCATCTACTGCTGGAGTGATCCAGGCAACAGGCAGAAGTTGTGGATCAATAGTCCCTCCGTGCACTGGATCAATTCAATTTGCGGAGATGAAAACGGTAGATTGTGGTTAGGGACAAATGGGGGCCTGGTTGAATACAACCTCAAGGAACGCACATTTCTCACATACCGTTATAGCTCGGCGGATCTTCTTAATCCGCAACATCCCGAAAACCGTATCATCTCGATGTGCCAGACTGGTCCTTCGGAACCACTCTGGATCGGTTCCCGTTCCGGGCTATTCTCGTTTGACAGACAATCAAAGACATTCACCCACCAGCTCGATCAAGGAGTGACTTCTGTCTGCGGCGAACGATCCGGTACGCTCTGGGTGGGGATGAATACGGGGATCAGGAAGCTTAACCGTCCGCGACACTCGTTCATTAAGGTCCCCATGGGTGACATCGCCTGTGCCCTCGTCAACGGAAATGCGGAGATCATATGGGTATATGCCTACAAGAAAGGAGGGTGGCTACGGTTTGATCTGAAAACCTCACAATTCGTTCCATACGCTTTCGGAACTGATTACCTTTACTATGCATATCCCGGAGGTGATCTATCATTTCTCAAAACTGACGGCAGTTTTTATATATGTGATACTCTGGGGAAAGAGACATTCTCGCTGGGCCCGTCTTCCAGGAGCTTTAATCACTCGTTTTCATTCGGCTGGAAGACCCATCGGGGGTACTATGTCGGAACCCACGGGGGTGGTCTGTATCTTTTTGATCCTGAGACCCGGGGTGTTACAGAAATCAGGAAAGTGAAACAGGGTATCTATTATATCTACGAAGATACATTCGGGCTCCTCTGGGTTGCCAGTCATGGGGGTGGATTGTTCTCTTATGATCAGGCAAACAACACCTTTGCCGATGATGTTGGTGTGCGAAGAAACCCGTCAGGAGTAAGCGGGAGAGAGATTAATCAGATCTACGAGGATGCGAAGGGAAGAATATGGTTCGCCACGAGCGCTGGTTTGGACCGCTATGAGCGCTCAACCAACGGTTTCACATGTTCCTGAGAAACCGGACTCGCCCTGTTCTTTCTTGCTTATGCAAAACTACCCGAATCCGTTCAATCCCGGTACAGTCATCGGCTACCGATTACCGGAAAACTGTGCAGTGCGCCTTATAGTATTTGATATCCTGGGTCGCGAAGTGGCAACGCTGGTGAACGAAAAGCAGGTACCCGGAAATTATGAAGTCACGTTCGAAGCAAAGAACCTTCCAAGCGGTGTATATTTCTATCGACTGATAGCCGACGATTTTGTTCAAACACGCAAGCTCGTCGTATTGCATTAATCGTCGTGTTGTGAGTTCGATCACGCGAATTCCACCGGACGCCAGAGTCAGCATATATCCACTTGATTGTCACGAATCCCCGCAGTATCTTTTGAGGGTTGCGCATCTCCCGCGTCGCCGGTTCCTCCGACAGATGGACGGCCTCTGTCAATTGATGTGAGCGGCGTACGTGATCCCCAGTTCTTCATCCGGAACATTTCCCAGCATGATTACGTTCATAAAAACCCTTCATACGGTCATCTGGATCGTCATGACGATGGCAGTCCTGTACATCGGATATTCTGTGTTCAGCATGAAGTTTGATACGTTGTTCTATATATCGCTGTTCCTGATTGTCGGAGAAAGCCTCGTCATCATGATAAATTCCTGGAGGTGTCCGCTCACGAACATTGCAAAACGTTATACTGACGAGAATACTCCTAACTTCGACATTTATCTTCCAAGAACCGTCGCAAAATATAACAAAGAGATATTCAGCACGATCTTGTTTTTCATCCTCCTGGTGTACATTTACAATTCTGTTATGTGAATGTGACGTACATTCGTGATACTTTGAAAAGGCCCAGGATCGTCCCAGGGCACGTGGAAGTCAGCAAGGGAGCCGGGAGGATGCCGTGAGGCTACGAATTGAATGGCGTGTGCTCGCTGAATGGGGATTGCCCGGACCTCATGGCGGCCAGCAGCTCGTTGTTGACCGGATAAAGGCGGATCAGCCCGAGGGATATCAGCGAGATTAGCGGTCCGACGAGCAGGGTCACGGCGCAGAGCCTCCACAGCGTCTCCGGCGACTGCACGATCTCCTTCCCCGGTTCAAACCCGATGAGCGCAAGAGTGTAGCCGCTGGCCAGCACGGCAAGTGAGATGGCGAGCTTCTGTGAAAAGCTGAACACTGCCGCGTACGCACCATCCTTGTTTACCCCTGTCCTGAGTTCGTTGATTTCGGACACGTCGGCCATCATCGAGGTTGACGTGGGGAAGATTATGCCGTTCCCCATCCAGTAGAGTCCGTGAAAGATCGCAAACACGATAAACGCAACCGGAACGGTAAACGAGAAGGCCATGACGGACTGTCCGGGGACAAGTATCCCCGGAAGAAAGAGAGCAGCGAGTAGAAAATTACATCCGACGCTCAACAGTCCTCCAAACACGACTGCCCCCTTCTTATCGAACCTCTTTGACAGGGACGATGCTACCAGCGATCCGATACCAAAGCCGATCATTGAGCCGCTATGGACGATGGTCTTCTCAACACCGCCGAACCGCATAAAGTGTTCGTAGAGGTACATCTGGAGCGAGCTGACGAGCGCGACCCCGATGGTCACGACGACGGCGAATCCGAACACCATGCGGGGAAAGGGATCGGTGACGATCTCCCGCAAATCCTTGACCAGCCCCTTGATAGTGTTTTCCCCCACTGTCATGAGGCGGCTGTCTTTGATATGTTTTCGTGTCAGTACCACGACCACGAGGACGCAGAGGAGCGCGAACAGGGCGAAACTCGTGCCCATGGTCAGGTAGTTTTGTTCGACAGATGTTGCGCGGACAAGGTCGTTGTTCGAGAAGAAGATCGCCCAGGCCAGTCCGGGGCCGAGAGTGTTCGCGAGCATATTCATTGCCGAGCGGATCCCCTGGAGGGTGACACGCCCCTGGTAGTCGGTACAGATCTCGAAGCCCAGGGCGACGAACGGGACATAAAACGCTGTGACTGCTGTCCGTTGGAGAAGGTTGATCACGACGAGGTACCAGAACAGCAACTGCACGTTGCTCGTGAAGACGGACGGAACGTACCACAGGAAGAAATATGTGGCGATCATGGCGAGCCCCCCCCAGAACATGTACGGGTGGCGCCGGCCGAAACGGCTTCGTGTGTTGTCCGTCAGGTGCCCCATAACCGGATCGGTGATCGCATCCCAGAAGACCGCTACGGCCATGGCAATGCCGGCATCGGCATGCTTCAGACCCAGGGCGTCGGTGTAATAGAGCATGGCGAACCCGAACAGCGAATTCATGACGATAGAATTGGCGCATTCACCTATGGAATAGCCGAGCATGCTGGAGCGGGAGCATGAGAGTGACGGTGTTGGCATCGTATGGTCCTGTATGGGTGCAGCAGGGAAGATCGGAGATCGTGGCTGTCGGAAGATAGAGGAAAGAATTGAGGAATGCGAGTACAGAACATGGTCCGTACGGTGAATATCTTGCATATACACTTTCTCTGGCGTATGTTTCCGGCACACACTTCGGTGCCTGAAGGGCCCACAGCGCGACCCGACCCATAGTCCGGGAACAAGCCATCCTCACTGTTGACGGGGAATAGCTGTGAATTCGTTCATCGGTCAGACAGTCTCCCACTACAAGATTCTCGAGAAAGTGGGCGAGGGCGGCATGGGTGTCGTCTACAAGGCCGAGGACACTCGTCTTGAACGGCCCGTCGCGCTGAAATTCCTCCCGTCAAACCTCACCGGCGACAAATCGTCGAATGAGCGGTTCATCCATGAGGCCAGAGCCGCTTCAGCGATCGACCACCCGAATATCTGCACCGTCTACGAAATTGACGAGACCCAGGACGGTCAGATGTTTATTGTCATGGCCTACTATGAAGGCGATACCTTAAAAAAGGAAATCGAGCGTGGGATAGAGGATTGTAATCGGGCTGTTGACATCGCCATACAACTGTCTGATGCACTGGCATTAGCCCATCAGAAGGGGATTATCCACAGGGATATAAAGCCTGGCAACATTCTGATGACCAAGGGGGGACAGGCGAAAATAGTCGATTTCGGTCTGGCAAAGCTTACCGGGCAGGCAAGGATGACCATGACCGGCACGACTATGGGTACGACGGCGTATATGTCGCCCGAGCAGTTGCGCGGGGAGCAAGTGGATCACCGCTCGGATATCTGGTCTCTCGGTGTGGTCTTGTATGAGATGATAACCGGGAATTTGCCCTTCCATGCAGAGTTTTCGGAGGCCATTGCCTATCAGATCCTGAATGAAGTGCCGAAGCCTGCAACCCCGTGCCGGGGCGAAATCCCACCCGGGCTGCAACGAATCATCCAGAAATGCCTTGAAAAAGACAGGGAGCTCCGGTATCAGAGTTTCGAGGAGATCCTCGCAGATTTTTCTCGCTTGCGGGGCACTCCTGTCGGCTGGAGACTTGCCTGGAGCATGGCAAGGAGTCGTCTCTGGTCTTCATGGGTCACAAAGGCAGCCGCTGCCGCCCTCATCATCGTTGCCGCGCTTGTCGGAATCTCCCGATTATTCCCGGGCGCCGAAACAGCGATTGATTCGATCGCCGTACTTCCTCTCGAAAACCTCTCCGCCACCGCCGATCAGGATTATCTGGCCGACGGTCTTCACGAGGCATTGATCAGTGACCTGGCAAGGCTCAGCGGATTCCGGCGGGTGATCGCCCGGTCGTCGGTTAAACGGTTCAAAAATACGATGTTGTCCCCCCGGCGGATTGCAGATGAACTCGGGGTAAGGGCGATTCTGACAGGGACGGTGTTATGCTCGGGCAGTGATATTCGGATTACGGCGCATCTGATTGATGGTGTAACAGAAAATACAATCTGGTCTGAACGTTACGACCGTACCTTCAAAGACCTCCTCTCCCTGGAAAAAGAAATTGTTGAGGGGTTGACCCGGGAAATCCAATTGCGGCTTACGCAAAAAGAGCAGACTGGCCTCCGGGTTCCGCGCGCGGTAAACCCGGAAGCCTACGAAGCGTATCTCCAGGGCGCGTTCTACTGGCGAAAACAAACACGTCGGGTGCCGAACAGGAGTTCAGGCAGGCCATTGAAATTAATCCCAACCTTGCTGATGGGCATTTCTTCTACGCAGATCTTCTCATCACGCTCGGGCGGTCCGGGGAATGGGAGGTGGAAAGTCAGCGCGCGCTTGAACTTGACCCGCTGGATGACTTCAAGAGATGTTTTTACGGCTGGCACCTGAATTATGTGGGCAGGTACGACGAAGCTATCCCGATATTCCAGAAACTTCTGTCTGAAGGTCCGAACAAGGCGTCGAACTATCTTGGTCTCTGGGGCGCTTATTACAGAAAGAAGATGTATGGTGAAGCCCTGTCTGCCGCGAGGGGGTACTTTCTTGCGGTTGGTGATAAAGAATTCGCAGATTCGCTTGGTGCAGGAGGGGATGAAGCGACGTATCGCGAAAAAATGGAGCGCACCGGCGAGATCATGGCGGTTCGATCCAGGGATAGGCACGTCCCGGCAATCCGTATCGCAAGGATGTTTTCCCACGCGCGAAACAACAATTCAGCGATTCACTGGCTGGAACGGGCTTACAAAGACAGAGAATCTCCCATGATGCGCCTCGGCGTCTACTGGGATTGGTATGAGCTTCACCCGGACCCGCGGTTCCAGGATCTTCTGCGGCGGATGAACCTTCCGGCGAGCAAGGCCGGGTGACGCAGGCGGAGTGTGCCTGTACGAATCGTGTTGCCGGCATCCCGGGAGCAGGATAGAATTATTATGACAGCGGTCGTTCAAAACAGATACGGCTCACCGGACGTCCTCGAGATCAAGGAGATTGACAAGCCGGTGGTCGGGGATGATGAAGTCCTCGTGCGCGTACGAGCGGCTTCGATCCATCCGGATGTATGGCATGTCGTGAGTGGGCGGCCTTATGTTCTCCGCCTGATGGGAGCTGGATTCTCCAAACCCCAAAACCCAATTCCCGGTACAGACATGGCGGGCATCGTCGAGTCCGTCGGCAAGAGCGTGACGCAGTTTAGTCCGGGCGACCCGGTATTTGGCGAGACGACTGTCACCCATCAATGGATCCACGGTGGCGCGTTCGCCGAGTATGTGTCCGTCCATCAAGACCTGCTGGCGCTGAAGCCGGACAACGTCACGTTCGAGCAAGCCGCCTCCGTCCCGACATCCGGGTGCATCGCTCTACAGAACATCCGGGGCCTGAGTCAGTGGCGGCCGGGGCAGAAGGTATTGATCAACGGTGCTGGGGGCGGGGTAGGTGCGCTCGCCCTGCAGATCACGAAGGCCTACGGCGCGCACACGACCGCTGTGGATTGCACGAGCAAGCTGGGCATGCTCCGCTCACTCGGGGCAGAAGAGGTCGTCGACTACACACGGGAAGACTATACCCGGCGTGGCGTTCGCTATGACCTCGTCTTCGACGTTCCGGGGAACTATCCATTCTCCGCATGCAGGCGTGCCCTCAAACCTGACGGGAGATACGTACTCATCGGGCATGAACGTTTTGGTGCTTCAGGCAAGCGCATGTTCGGACTCATCCCCCATTTTCTCAAGCTTACGGTCCTCTCACGCTTCGTGAAGCAGCTGCGAGATCCGGGCTTACCGATACCCACCCAAAAGGAAGCGATTGCCGTCCTCAGGGAGCTCCTCCAAATCGGGAAGATCACACCGATCATCGACAGCACGTACGGCCTCAGTGAGGTTCGCGAGGCTCTCCGGCACTTGATCGAAGATGAAATCCAGGGAAAGGTGATTCTTAATCCGACAGAAGCTGTCTAGGGGGCCGATGGAGTGAGGAGGATTCACTTTCGCTCAGCCAAGTGTGGCCAAAGTTGTTGTTCCAATTCGACTGGATCTTCGGGGGATAGATGATGGAATCTCCAATGAGTTTCAATATTACCGTCTTAGCAGTAAAATGAATGCATTGAGAGTCGGAATTACTGCTATAAGAAGATTATGCTTGACATAGTACTGCTAAAGCAGTATTATTTTTGTATAGAAGTCCATCCATACTGCCATAACGGTAAATAATGAACTCGATCAAAGAGATAGGCAAGGTTACACGATATCACAGGAAAAAGGCAGGCTTGAGTCAGCAAGAGGTTGCCAGGCTTGCCGGAATCGGCAAGACGGCCGTCTTCGACATTGAGAAAGGGAAGGAATCGATCCAACTCGACACGTTGTGGAAGATCCTTCGGGTTCTGAATATTACAATCAAGCTTGAAAGCCCTCTCATGGAAAAATATTCCAAGGAGGCCCTCGGTGAGACAGGCTAGGGTGTTTGTGAAGGGAGTCCAAGCGGGAGTACTTGAAGAACTCAAGCGAGGGACGGTGTACGTGTTCAAGTATCTTGAAAACTATCGTGGCGACCCAGTCTCACTGACCATGCCGGTCAAGCTGAAAGAGATACGATTTGATGGCTTCCCACCCTTCTTTGATGGGGTTCTTCCGGAAGGAACCATGTTGAAAGGTCTCTTGGTTCAGCAGAAATTAGACAAGGATGATTTCTTCGGTCAACTCATTGTTGTCGGAGAGGACCTTGTTGGTGCAGTCACCGTCGATGAAATGCCATGAACCGCTGTTTAATAACGTATGAAGAAATTCCTTCCGGGACGCGATACTCAGCAGCGGGGCTAAGGCTCCTGTCGCGCAAGCTTAAAGGCCTTCAGGTTCTTCCATATTCTGCAGAGCAACAGAGACATGAGGCCTTTCTCCGGTCCTCGAAAATGTCAATCCAGGGGGTACAACCAAAGCTCAGCTCTCGACTCAATGTCACCGAAGGGAAATTCGACATTGTCGACTCGGGCGGAGAGTACATACTCAAACCACAAAGTAATTTTCCCGAGGTGCCGGAGAACGAGGATTTGACGATGAGGCTTGCGGCATCAATTGGAGTTGAGGTGCCTCTTCATGGCTTACTGTGCTCAACGGACGATTCCCTCACATACTTCATCAAACGTTTTGACCGCGCAGGCCGAGGGAAGATAGCTGTTGAGGACTTCGCGCAGCTTTCGGGCAAGGCAAGAGATACAAAATACGATTCCAGCATGGAACATGTGATACACATTATCGATACTCACTGCACTTTCCCGCTCGTCGAGAAAGTGAAACTGTTCCGGCTCACCCTCTTAAATTATCTGGTAGGCAACGAAGATATGCATTTGAAGAACTTCTCACTTATAAGGAGGGACGACAAGATTGAACTTTCGCCTGCCTACGATCTTGTAAATTCAACTATTGTGTTGCGAGGAGTCCAAGAGGAGATCGCACTACCCCTAGGTGGCAGAAAGAGGAATCTCTCCCGGTCACTCCTCATTGGGTATTTTGGGAAGGAACGGCTTGGCTTGGCAGATCGCGTTGTTGATGACATACTTGGTAGACTGGAACATGCCGTACGCGAATGGAGATCAGTTATCAGAATGAGCTTTCTTTCCGAAACGGCAAAGACAGACTACGGAGAGCTTTTGTTGAAGCGCAGCAGGATACTGCTATCCAAAGCCTGATTGCCTCTCCTCGGTGTCGAACCTGTATGCTACGCAAAAACACTTTTGCCTTGATGCCTTCGGCCGCGCCACCCACGATCATTTTTTCCGGAGGGACGTTTCCGACACTCTCATTTGTATAATCCTCAAGCAGGGTGGCAGCCAACGGGCGAAACTCGATTTTCAATGACCTCCACTCGTTCCCCTCACCCTTGCTTCTGATAGTCAACGTATCAAGACTTGTATTCAACTCAACTATGAGCCCTTCACCGGAGACCTCTTTCTTCGTCCCTCCACGGTTGATGTACTGGAGGCGGATCATCCGATCAAAGCCCTGGATATCGATCGAACCATCCTGATTCATAGTGAATGTGGCCACATTCCCCCCGCTACCCGGCCTCAATCTGACGTATTCTATTCCCAGCATTTCTGCGATATATGCCCCATCCTTCCATCCCAAGGATGAGCCCGCGGAGTCTTTCCGGAGATTCTCACGAAACCATGGCTGAATTCCTTCCAAACCGTGATTCTGATGCAGATAATCGAGGATCGAACTAATGTGCTTCGATTCTTCGTAGTGCACGGGCTCTGAAGCCTTCTGGATTGCCCCATCAACGAGCAGCGAATTCTGAACAAGCAGCCCCCGCAACCTCTCGGTCTGGCTTTGTTCGGCAACAGGGAACATCCCCCATGGGCCAAAGCACGTCGCCAGCGTAAGAATGCCAAGCGAGGCAGGAATGACTTTGATGCTCTTTGCCTTGCTAAGAAGAAAATACGCAACGATGAAAATCAGCCACACTGCAAGGGCAGCGGCACCAAAGCGGGCTTCGGTGATTCCATACTCAGCAACTCGTCTCCAGACCGCCAGGGGAAATACGATAACGAGCGGGACCATGATGACATAAAACCAACGGGAAGCTGCTTTCACCCATCGGCTCCCTTCTTGATCACGGATGGGATACAGAAGGAGAAGCGACAACAATCCGGTTGCGGAAAAACCAAGAATAAGCTTGCTGATCCAGCCTTCCGACCACTCCCAAGACAGACCGATCTTTGCCACATACGAGTAGACGATGATCACATAGACAATCGACAGCGGAGCAAGAATATACTGAACAAGGATGTTCAGGCCTCTCGGAAATTCGGTCACGTGCTCGAGCCCCTTCAAATCCTCGGGAATGCCTGCCAGGAACAGCCAGGTGTTCAGGATGCCAAAGGTGATGATCCAGAGCTCACCGTACCGTTTCCCAGGGATATCGATGGCGAACAACTGATCGAGAGCAGCAAGCGCGAGACAGAGCCCGAGGTAGAGAATGTGGGAAAACAGCGCGGCTCCGAGGATGCGGAAAAGAAGCGTCTTGTTGTATTGTCAGAAATCGTTGTACTCACCAGAGCCAAGGAACGGCCCTACCGATACGAACAGATGCATCGCCAGGGAGAGGACAAGGAGTCGCTGGACGTGAAACGAGGGACCGGAGTCGAGAGTCGAAGGAACGGTGAACGCGTAGCCGATCAACAAGATGATACCGGCCAATTGCGCTCCAAGGGAACGTGCTCGCCTCCACGTGTTCTTCTCTGCCACCAGAGTCAGACCAAGCAGAAAGGGAATTCCCAGAATTGAAGCAAAGAGTACATTGTAAAGGACGGTGGCCCTCTCGGGACCCTCGTAATCGTCCAGAATCAGGGCAGAAGCAGTTCCGGCGACTGCACAACAAAGGACTAGGGGAAATCGAGAAAAGGTATGGAGTGCACCGTAAAGAATCTGCTTGAAGGAAGGATGTTTCATCGTGACTCCCGAGATGGTGTCATTTCTGTTTGCCGTACACTTCAGGGTGATGGCAGTCAGGCCCCGACCAAACGGACCATGACCTCGTAATTGCGGAGGGTTAAAGGTGAAATGGCGCGGCCGCAGGGGCTGGACGACGGTAACAGCACGAAACCGCGCCCCTCGCCCGCGGTACCTTCATCGAGGGCAAGTTTTACAAGCTCCGAGAACTGGGCCGTGGGCAACATTTCAATGTCGGCGATTTCCAGATTGCCGAACAGCACCAGCTGCCGGCCATAACGTTGCCGGACCTCACGCAAGGCCACATCACCGTGCGGGGGCGGTTCGATCGGATCGAGCGCATCCGCGCCCATGCCGGCGATCATATCAAGGATATTCTTCACCCGGCCATGGCAGTGGATGCGTGCGTAACCGCCGTGCGCATGGATGTCATGAATCATGGGGGCGACGTAGCGGACGACATATTCCTCAAACAATCGTGGTGGCAGGTAGGGTTCGGAGGCATATTCCGGACCATAAATGCGCCAGAGCCTGCCGGGAAACCGGCGGCTGACTTCGGCAGTGCGTGGCTGGATGCGGCGAGCCATCTTCTCAAGCAGTAGGTGGAACAGCGCGGGTTCGGTGAACGCCAGGACCGTGTAGTCTTCCATGCTCATCAATGCCGCTGCAGCGCAGAGCGGATCTTCCGTATCCACCATCACGATTCCCCGATCCCCGAGCGCGGCTTCCTCGGCTTCAAGCGGGGCGGTATCGATTCGCTCTGAGAACACCTCGTCCGGGATGGTGAGATAAACTTCGACGTCGCCGGCGTCCTTGAGCAGATGCTCGACGGTCCACACAGTGTTGATCTGCCGTTCGCGCTTTGTGACTTGTGTCAGCGTCCGGCCGGCGACGTTCAACACGGTGCGCGTGATCCGTGTTTGGCCGTCGTCCTTTATATCTTCCCGGAAGAACTCGTGCCAGCGCGCGCTGATGGCTGAACCGGTCGGGTCAATCGAGCGGTCCCTCACCGGACTCATCAGGCGAATGATATCTGTATGCTCCTCCGCGAGCTCTATGAGCGGCCGCCAGTCGGGCGAGTTATAGATGTTGTAGGGATCCCGATCGAACGGATCCATCCTGAACCCGCCGATTTCGTAGAAGCTCACCGGCGGCCGGTCAACCGGTTCGCCGCGTAAAGTTGCCATTAATCGTTCGCGTCGTGTCATAGCTGGGGCTTGAACCAGGGAGAATTTAGAGAATGTGACGGTCAGAGCACAATCTACGAGGGAAAAAGCACAAAATCGACTGGCTTACAAGGACCTGGAATCTCCACGGCGGCGCCTTGGCGCCTACCGGTATCGGGAAAATCTTCACCCGGACCCCCGGTTCCAGGATCATCTCTGGCGATTGAACCTCCGGTGTTTCAAATCCCTGCCAACCAATCCGATCCTCATTGCTCCTCTTCCATGACTGTGTGTTCATACCGGATGTGGAGCCAGGCCATAAGCAGACAAAGGCGCATGGTGGTGAATTCGAATGTCAGAAATGCCAGAAACGCCCTCCAGAGGAGCCAGAAGCTCATTCTCAAATCTTCTTGCAGGGTGCGGACCCATGTCTCTCTTTTCAACTTTTGCATTGGTGTCTCCAAGAATTAGGGGGATGCCTCAATGTACGCATCGGCCAGACTTTCTCGGGCTCACCAGATGATACTTTTCCCGGTCGGGCAGCCAGAAACACGTGACAAGGGGATATGACCCGATAACATTCTTGTCTACAAAGTCTTGGACCAAGTTTTTGGGGGGACGAGAAACAGGGGTTTTTGCGGCACAACTGATTGCTTACCTTCCGGTGTCGTCGCTACTCTTCTGCGTCTGCATGGTGATTTGCTCCAACCAGTATGTCCTGTAACAACACCTTTAGAGTTCTTTCGGGTTCTTCAAATATGGGGCTGTGGGCAGATTGTTCAAACGTATAAAATCCCTTCATAGGCGCTTTGAGTTGATGAAAATAGGATTTTGCCTCCGCATAGGAGACCGTGTAGTCATGTATTCCGTGTAAAAAGTAGACCGGAAGGTCAAGCTCTGGTACCTTTTTGGTCAGATCAGTGGCTATCATTTCAGCCCACAGTGAGCTAACACCGGACCGAGCCTTGCCTCTCCACAGGTTGATCTTTTCACCTACTGTGTACTCCCGGAATTGAAGAGAGGGCAGAAAGATACCGCTGAATACCGATTTCATATCGTGGGTCGTTCCGACACCAAGACTATGCATTGCTTCATCTCGCACTGAAAGGTATATATCTGGTGTACCGGCCGTCATCGACACTGGCGATGACTCAAGTCTTTGCACCATGCTTGTGTTTCCAGTTGATTTGAACTGACCGAGCATGTATTGGTACGCGAGTATTTCAGATTTGAGCTGACACGAGATCTGAGCAACGCCAATGTAGGCAAAGTACAACTTCGGCTCTCGTGCAGCCGCTTGTATGCCGATGAATGTTCCCCCCGAATGCCCCATAAGGTAAATCTTGTCCTTGTTGAAGCGGCGGCGTAAATAGTTCGTCACTTCAATTGCATCTGATATGAATTGCTCTACCGACATGGTTTCTTGTGAGATGTCGGCCCTGTACGAAAGGCCTGAACCGCGTTGTTCCCACCATACAACGGTACAATGATCTTCAAGACCTAACGGATAGTTCTGAGTAAGGAAGTATTCAGGCAATCCCCCATGAACGTACAGTACTACCGGATGTGTTACATCCTTGCTCTTGATAAACATTCCTTGTTCCACCCCATTGATGCTTACAAATGTCTTCTCTGATAAGCTGCGCGGTAGTGGCTTCCCGTTCTCATCTACAAAAGGTCTGGGTTTCCCGGGGTAGCTCCAGATTTGAAGCACAACCAGGAGAATAAGAGAGCAGGCCAACAACAGAGATATTACGACTAGTATCATACGTCGCATTCTTCGTGCGAATGCTCGGATCGAAGGGCCCTGTATTTTGTCATTTGACATTGTGCGGCTGAATGTGTCGTGATCGCATCATCTCACAATCGTCATCTTCTTTGCGGATACAAAGCTACCTGCCTGCAATCGATAGATGTACACTCCACTCGAAAGGTTCCTTGCATCGAACCTGACTTCATAACGACCTGCATCCCTCTCTTCATCCCCCAGCACCGAAACCTGACGTCCGAGCATGTCGTACACACTCAGCGTCACGTGCGACGGCTGCGGCAACTCGTAAACGATTGTCGTACTCGGATTGAACGGATTGGGGAAGTTCTGCAGGAGCGCATACGAACCCGGCACTGTAACATTCGGAGCACTGACACCCGTTATCGGTCCGGCAATATCCGTGTACAAAAGTGTTGCCACGGAGGCCCGGATGATTTCAGCACAGTACGGAATGTTGCAGTTGGCGATCACGTCTGAAGGGGAGTGGTACCACGGACTGAACGTCTTTTCGAAGAAGTAAACCGCAGGATACCCGACCGAATGGAACGCGTAACTGTCCGAGCCGCTTGAGTTCCTGTTTCCGTCCACGGGGGTCAGCCTTGTGTATTCCTTGGTCATCGTTTTTGCCAGCTCACGGTAGGGTTCCGCTCCGGTGTAGTAGTACACCCGCACAGTGTCCTCTCCCAACGCATACGGCGAGTTGGCGATCATGTCATGGTTGATCATAAGGCGTATTTTCATGCCGTTCTGGGACGCTCTCTGTGCATAACTTCGGCTCCCGAGCAGTCCAGCCTCCTCAGCCGCGAATGTTATAAACCGGAGCGTTGTTCTGGGTGCATAGCCTGTCCGTGTCAGCACACGTGCAGATTCCAGGACGGCGGCGGTTCCGCTTGAGTTGTCATCTGCCCCGGGATACACGCCGGATAAGTTTTGCCACCCCACCGTGTCATGGTGACCGCCGATCACGATAACATCCTCCGTTGCGGTGGACGATGGCAGTGTGGCGACAACATTGGTCTGCTCATAGCCGTTTGCCATGAATGTATCCAGCACGACGTCGGCAAAACCCATTCTCCGGAACGCAGCCTGGATCCACTCCGCAACCGCATGCCTGTTCGTTGACCTGTAATGGTGTGAGCCGAAGCTCGTCAGCCCCTCGATGAACCAGCGTACTGTGTCCGGATTCACGCTGGTTGTCATCACCGTGATCAGGCTGTCGGCGTTCGCACTTCGGACTGTCAGCTGTGATCGGGCCGGGATGAGTCCGATAACCAGCAGGAGGAAAAGAATGTGTATGCGCATGGTCTGAGGTCCTCGATCGGGACTGTTTCATCCTCCGGGGAGTTTAAGCGGATGTCAGGCTAAGGTACCTGATAGCGCATCCAGAATCAACATGTCCTCACTTCAGGATCACCGTTGTCGGCAAGGCCAGACCCTTGCTGGCGCATAGCCGGCAATCCGGTCCTCCTCTCCGATGAGCCAATCAACAAAAAAATCTCTCATCCGAAATGGACCAAGATCAGGAAACAGACCCATTCCCAAAGGATTAGCTCCCCTTTCATCCCTTTGGCTGATTCATGCCAGGGCTAAACCCGGTATACTTCAATAAGCGCTGTCTGTGGTGCTTCCTCGATGAGCGTCCGGATAGTTGATACTTAATAGTGATGGCAGCACAACACCAATCAAACACGAGGCAGGCTATGCTTTATACTATCGCTGTGATTCTCCTTGTACTGTGGCTCCTGGGGTTCGTCAGTTCCTACACCCTGGGTGGTTTTATTCACATCCTTCTGGTAATCGCCGTTGTGATTGTCTTGCTTAGAGTCATTCGCGGTCAGAAGTTGTTTGGGACAAAGAATTGAGTCAGATGTAATACCGTGAACAGACGCCTCGGAGCGATCCAAGCGCAATGTTTTGCTTGAGCAAAGGGGAATGCACCGCCTCATTGGGTTCATTGTAGGCCAGGCATGCGGGATATGGCGCCGGGAGTGGCATTCTGGCAACAGCAAATGCTTCCAACTGTTCATCCGTTGTGGATGGACCATGCAATTAATACAGCCTTATGAGAGGAAAATATACGGATGAAACGCTTCGTGTACTGCCTGGTCGCACTGTTTTTGGTCCTCGCTGCTCAGAATTCCGTCGCTCAAGACCGCGGATTTGGACTCGGTGTGATCATCGGGGAGCCTACAGGAATTAGCGCGAAACTGTGGACTTCAAATGTAAACGCCTTCGATTTTGGTCTCGGCTGGTCAATCGGAGGAGAACGGATCGGGAAAGACAGAAATTACTATACAAAAAACCGCATTCATTTTCATATGGATTACCTGTGGCATGCTTTCAACGTTATCCACTCGTCCGAACGATTTCCGTTGTACTATGGCTTGGGCGGACGTATTAACACTGGAGCTGGCTATGACGCTGCTGTGGCCGTTCGTGGTGTGTTCGGTATTGCATGGCTGCCACACAAGACTCCAATCGATGTATTTCTTGAGGTCGCGCCGTCACTCCAGGTCACACCCTCAACAGGGTTTGGCCTTGATGCGGGCATCGGGGTGAGGTATTTCTTTTAATGATCCGCGATACTCAACGTCTGCCCGCCTACGGAGAAGTATTACGCTTCGGATGGATCGTGGACCTCAAAACGCACAAGAGCCTCTGATAGGCTCCAAACATCCTCTGTCGACTCAGTTTCATGAAAGGGTGCACCATGTCAGCACGAATAGCTTTTGGGTTTGTCGTTATGATATTTCTTCTGGCTTTCCCGGCAAATGCGGATGGGAAGAAGGAACTTCAAAGACACTTCAACGATGTCGCAACCAAGGTGAAAGCAACGGACGAGCCAACCGAGAAGCGTGTTATCCTCGATGAATCATTTCGGACCATGCTTGAAGCTCTGGATATGGTTCAACGGTCGCAGTTGATTTCGAAAGACGATGGCGTTGCCCTTGATCTCTTCAAAGCAACACTTCGCGAAAACCAAGATGAACTCGCAGGCATCAATGGCTTCGCGCCTGTGCCGGATGATCAACTTAACAGCTTTTCTAACTACGTCATGCAGAGTGTGGAGCAAGCTGACGGGACGATATCCATAAGTCTTGTTTCTCTGCTTCTGATTGTCATCCTGCTGGTGCTCCTGCTGTGATAATCTTGTCATGAGTGAGTATTGCTGGCGTTCGATATGCGAAGTCCACAGAAGCAATCGGTGAGAGGCGACCTATATTCGCGGCTCTTCATGGGCGGATGTGGTGTGGCGTTCGTCGTGTTGCTGTCCTCGTGCAGCGCGGACCTTCCCGTTCAGCGTGAAGCTCAACCGGCCGAGGAGGCTGTGAGCGCGGTGGCATATTCAATCGTGTTCGTCATCCACGGTGACGGCGACTATCTCTACCATGATACCAGCGGCTCTGAATACAGAGCGGACGAGGAGGCTTTAGCCGGGGCAAAAAGGGTCGCACTCCGTAACCCGTGCGCCGAGGTGTTCATCTTTCATCAGCAACCAAGGAAAAAAATCCTCTTCCTGTTTCCTGTTCGCGATGGACAGTTCTATTATTACCGGAACGGACGGCTTATCGCACATGAATCATACTGGCGCGATCACGGACAAGCACACTTCGACCCCGAAGTGGGGTTGTATCGCCGTTTCCACTCGGACAATCATCGAGAGTTGGTAAACGTGTTCCTTTACTACGGTGAGGAAATCCCCGAATTCGGTGGCGAGGGCTACGATGGATCGTATCCGGATCGTCCCTTCACCGTCCTTGACCTCGCGGGTGGCTTGAGAGGTTTCACAGGTGATTCCGCGCGATTTGATTTCCTGGTCCTCTCCACCTGTTTTGGCGGCACGCCGTACACAATTGGCGCGCTGGGATCGTTTGCGCGCTACATCATCGCTTCTCCCGACAATCTTCACCTGTCGTACTTCGATGTCCACTTGCTGGATCGTTTGGATCTCAGTCTGCCGGATGGAGATGTGCGCGCCTTCACCAAACGATTCGCCCAGCAGTCATTTGCTCGGCTGACAGGGGCTGTCCAGACGGCTGTCAGTGTCGCAGTGTACGATGTGAACCGGATACAGGGATTCCTGGATTCGGTCAAGAGTATGTACAGTTATACGTTGACCCTCGTAAAAGCAGAAACCCAACCCCTGGCCATGTTCGAGCACTGCGATTGCGGTGAACTTCCTGCGTACGTGTTACCCGCGATGAGCGACGGGGTTGATGTGTTCTACCGATCGGCGCGCTTTGGGCGATCTAAGGACAAACAGGACCATTCAGGATGGGAATGCTGGAGGGAGAGACGATCACAGTCTTCAAGCCAACAGAATTCTGAGGCGGTTGCAGACTAGCTGGCTCCTCACCATTGAGGAGAAAAGAAACCCAAACCAACAGGCGAGGAGGTTACGATGCCTCTACTCCAAGTAGTGATCATTCTGGTTGTCGTGGGTGTTCTCTTGTGGCTCGTGAATAGCTACATACCGATGCAGGCCACGATAAAGAAGATCCTGAATGCCGTTGTGGTGATTGCGGTGGTGCTGTGGCTGCTGAGAGAGTTTGGGCTGCTTGACTCTCTTCTTAACATTCACATTGGCACTTAAACTCTGCGCGTTCGCAGGTGTCGGGCCAGCGGTGAGGCAGTTTATATGTGGTGCTTTCGGGAGTTCAGGGGGCGGGGCGTTTTCCTGGAATACTGACCGGATGCCCCCCAACTCGGTCTGACAATCTTGACTGCTGCTTACCGTCCGGAGGGGGGCGTGGGGTATCTTCCACCCACTTTGTTGTAGCGACCGATCGTTTCTTCGGTTATGCCTTTCGCTTGTGCCGGAACACCAGCAGTAAGATGACCAGGACCAACAGTATCACAACGATAAGAGTAATGATGGCAGGGGTTCCCCACATCCCGGCAGGCTCATCCGGTTTGGCGCCTTCGTCAATCAGCAGCACGCCCACCCGCGCCGGTGTTGCAGGAGCCTGAAGCACACGTGCGGCTGCCTTTCCCACTTCCGATGGCGGTCTCGTTGTCACGACAGTGGCTGTTATTTTATCTCCTTCGCGCAGCTGATCCAGCGCTATCTCTTTCCCTTGGAGGGTGATCTTCCCGCCCGAAGGTACGCGGTACATCTTATTTTCCCCCTGGGGCGTCCTGATGATCAGATTATTACCCATCGTTTTCCACACCGTCCCCACCTCGACGATGTTTACCGCATCGACCCATCTGGGAGCATTCGCGGTGCTAATCATTGCCGTCAACTTCATCCCCGGCTTCAGTTCGTGCACGGTCATATCCTTGCCGTCGATGGTGAATGTGTTGCCTTCGGGGATCTCAAATTGCTTGATGTCGCCATTTGTTAACTTCAGGACGAGATCGTTCCCCTCGGCGTACACAATCTCTGCATTCTCGACTCTGGTTTCAATGTGCTGGGCCCAGAGAACCGGGACCGACAAGATGCAGACCAGAATCGCACTGAAAACCCAAACGGCTCGTAAATGGTTCATGTGTACTTCTCCGCGTTGTTGATGAACATACAAAGTGTTTGCGTGGCTCGACGTTACCGCTGCGATCCTCGGTGCAATCTGATTGTTGAGTGCATTAGGCACCAAACTCTTTCAGGGTGTCTCATCCCCCTCGGGAATTCCCACAGGGAGTCTGCTTCAGCACTCCAGCGGATTAGGACGACGGGAATGCTGTCGGAACCCGGTGGAGCGAACACTTCATCCTATTGGAAACTAGGGGATAACGTGAGAAAAGAAATAGCCCGGAGGGATGAAACAGTAGTTAATCCTCTGCGAGAAAAGAATTGCCGTCACGCGGGTCTGCTCTCCTGATCTTGGTCCTGTAGGGGGGACTTATTTCATCTGACGCTTGAAGTGCCGATCTTTTGCTCTGGAAAGCATCCCCCACTTTCAGAGTAGACATGATAACCTTCTTCGGCACCTTGATGGTCAGCGACCGCATCAGGGGATTCAGCAACAGATTCCGAAGACGGGTGAACCGGGGAAGACAGGGGGTCCTGTTTGGATGAGTCCTGTTCTGGGTGGGCTGCATCACCACTATTTCAGACAGGCGGGGTAAGGAATGGAATAAGTCCCCCTTACGGGTTGCTTCCCTTATCGGGAGTTCTCACATTTGAGCCACGCAGCCATCGTTGATGCCCGGAAACGACCAAGAAAGAACCGGCGCCATGACCCCTTCACGGCTCGACTCTTCCACACAGCAGGGAAGTATTCTTTTTCTTTTCTGGATCTGCTTCATAGCCTCGCTCGGCGGATTCCTTTTCGGCTATGATACCGCCGTCATCTCGGGAACGTTTGAACTTGTCGAACGGCAGTTCGGTCTGTCCAAGGTGGAGGTAGGGTGGTTCGGGAGCGCAGCCCTGATCGGGTGTCTCGTCGGGGCAGCTGTCGCCGGCTGGTTTGGCGACCGGTATGGGCCGAAGCGGGTTCTCATTGTCTCGGGTGTTTTCTTCTTTGCCTCAGCCCTCTATACAGCACTTCCTGAATCATTTCCTGTCCTCACCGCTGCACGCGCCCTCGGCGGGGTAGGTGTCGGCATGGCATCGGTTCTCGCGCCGATGTACATATCCGAATTCTCCCCTGCCCGCGTGCGTGGACGCGTGGTGGCGCTGTATCAGGTCTCCATCGGCATCGGGATACTTGCCGCGTACTTCGTGAACTATCTCCTCCTCACCCATGCGCAGGATTCCATAGCAACCGGTGAGACAAGCGGTCTCCTGCACTATTTCCTCGTCGTGGAGGTCTGGCGTGGGATGTTTGGCATGGAGATGATTCCCGCCGCCGTCTTCACGGTGCTTCTCTTCACCGTTCCGGAGAGTCCCCGATGGATGGTGAAGGCGGGACAAGAACAGAGAGCGCTTGCCGTGCTCAGCCGGATCGATGGAACGGACGCTGCAGGACAGGTCATTTCGGAAATCAGCACGGCGCTGCAGCATGAGGAAGGGACTGTACGAGAGCTTTTCCGCCCCGGACTACGGAATGCGCTGCTCCTCGCCTTAGGTCTGGCGTTCTTCGGACAACTCACGGGCGTGAATGTCGTTATCTACTACGGGCCGACGATCCTTCGGGAGGCGGGGCTGCAGAGTGATAGTGCGCTTCTCTACCAGGTAGCTCTTGGAGCGATCGGTTTGCTTTTTACGCTCTTCGCCGTCTGGAAAATCGACTCCTGGGGACGGCGTCCTCTGCTCGTGGGCGGGATGGTCTTTGTCACAATCGCCATGGCGAGCATGGCTGTGTTGATGCTTCTTGGCGCACCAGCTGTTTGGATAGTTGTTGCCATTGGCGTCTATATGGCTTGTCTCGCCGTGTCCATATGCTCGGTGATCTGGGTGATGACGCCGGAGCTATTTCCCAACCGGGTGCGAGGCCGCGGTTCCTCAATTGCCACCTTTGTCACATGGAGCACCAACGCTCTCGTGGCGTTTGTGTTCCCATGGTACGTCGCAACGCTCGGGGTACACGCTGCATTCTTCACATTCGCTGCCATATGCGGAGTGGCGACGGTGTTTTTCTGGAGACTCACCCCCGAGACGCGCGGGCGGACCCTGGAGGAGATCGAAAGGTCGTTCGCGGAACCGCGGACATGAGAGTTGCCATTTGGGCAATCCCGTTTGAACTGCCCCATTTCAATTGCCCAATTTGAACTGTTCCCACCTGAGCGGTTGTGGCTTCCGCCTGGGCGGTATTTTGATTGACTTCCGTCACCCCTTGCCGATCTTAGCGCGCTGAAGTGAGCTCCTTACTCCAAAGGAATCGCAGTCCCGCATTTATAGGACCGGATTATCTATGGAGAGTGTATTATGAATAATGGGTAATCCTCTCGGGATATCCCCATGATCGGCAAGATGCTCTCCCACTTCAAAATCCTCGGCAAGCTCGGCGAAGGAGGGATGGGAGTCGCCTACAAGGCCGAAGACACCCGCGTCAATCGCACTGTCGCGCTGTGAAGTTCCTCCGTCTCGGACTGGAATCCCACGAACCCGAGCGTGCGCGCTTCCTGCAGGAAGCCCAGACCGCTTCCGCCCTCAACCACCCCAATATCTGAACCATCTATACAAAGGGATCGTGCATCGGGACATCAAAGCAGAAAACATCATGGTCAACGCGAAGAACCAGGTGGCGTGATGGACTTCGGGTTGGCGAAGCTGAAGGGTCCGTTGAAACTGACGAAAACCACGAGCACGGTGGAAAAGATCGAACTCAACATTGGTACACGAACCGGGGGTAGGTCACTCACACAATAGTGCCAGGCTTTTGAGCTGGTAATATGAGTAATTTCACCTGGAAATCGGCCTTTCTCCGTTGTGGAGAATGATGATTTTTTACCGTAGCTTATATGAAATGGGAGTATGAACGAACGAGAGAGAGGCTTGCGATGGCAACAGCACATCAGTTTACGGCGATCATTGAGCGGGAAGACGATTCTTACGTTGCTCTGTGTCCCGAACTCGACATCGCGAGTCAGGGAGCAAGCGTTGAAGATGCGCGCCTGAACCTCAAGGAAGCGATAGAGCTTTTTTTCGAATCCGCTTCTCCTGAGGAAATTCGTGAACGGCTTCATGACGAAATCTTTATAACCCGCCTTGAGATAGCCGTTGCATAAGGTCCGCATACTCTCCGGCCGGGAGGTTTGTCAGATTCTCTCCCATCACGGCTTCGTGGAGGTGCGACAACGAGGCAGTCACATTGTCATGCAGAAGAGGATGTCCGGCTCGACCATTACTGTCCCCGTCCCCAACCACGCTGAGATCAAGCGTGGAACGCTCAAATCGATCATCCGCCAGTCGCAATTGCCCACAAGCGAGTTCGAGAGGTAGGCCGAACAGTTTTCTCGCTCTCCTCACCAGAACGCCTTGCGAAACCTCGCCCGCGGATTGTCGAAGCGCACCTTGGTCGGATCGAATGCTTTCAGATCGTAGGGCCACTTCTTCTGGGTTTGAGCGTTCAGCCATTCGACGGTAGACTCGTAGTCTTCGTGCGAAGGTTTTCGAAGAACTCGAAGAAGATTTGCATATCCGGAAACACCGCCGCAATCTTCCGGTGGACAGGCTCCTGCTCCGTCTGTACATCTTGGGTACTTCGTGCCGGGCACTTGCGGGAGGAACTTCTCGAAGCGCACCTCATGGGCCCAAGAGTCACCGAAATCGTACTCGTATTGCGCGACCGAGCCATCCTCAGTGAAGTATTCAGTCGCACCGACCTCCCACCCAGGTAACTGAGTTGTCTCAGTGTCCCCCCTTTCCGGTATACCAATATCAATCTGGTTTGTGCCCACTCGAAACATGAAGTTGTGCAGGTGATAGTCAAGCCGCCAATGTCTGGAAGCGTCCAATCTACGGTTGCTGATTTTGGTCAGTTTTTGAGGGTGGCCTTTACCCAGTCCTGAGATGGGATGGTAACCCCTGCTGCTTGTAGACGGCTTTTACCGTTGAGATGTTTTCGTTGCCCTCTACACTGGGGAATATATGCGGTCCCCGACACATCGACAAGGGGCGGTATATTCCCTGCGTCGATCACCGGGTACCACCGGATGTGACATACAGCAACTACTGCTACTATCTCGAAGCCAAAAACAGGCTTTTGGATGCGTTCTCGTGAAAACACGATAGCATCGCACCTTCGGATAGTCAAGTTCGGAGGACAAAAAGGAATTAGCTACTCTTTCATCTCTTTGGTCGATTCTATTCCATGCGCAGCTTCAGCATACTTATCTACAGGCCAAAGAGGCATAGCCCATTCCCTGGAGCCGGCATTTGACAAAGCGGGAAGTGCAGACGTTGGAAAGAGGATAGTCTAGCAATACATCGCGGTGAGACAGATAGTCAACAGTCATAGTCTCGAAGGGAGACGATCATGAAAGAGATTCGCATTACTCTGTATTTCATTTTAGTGGCGCTTTTTGCGCTGCAGCCGGGTATCGCACAAGAGACAAAAGGACGCTGGGCGGTTGGATTTCACGGCGGGCTCAATACGTGGTACAACGACTACAACCATCGCGTTCTCGGAGCGGGTGGGGAGTTTATGCTGCGATACGGCATTAGCCGTGGATTTTCAGCCGGGTTGCTTATAGGCTACGAAGAACTGACGGCCACGCAAGACCCCCCGCTGATCTCTCCATACGGCTATCTGAAACTCCATGCGATACCGGCTTCATTCGTCGGATGGATCCATTTCGCTCCCGGCCAACCCGTCAATCCCTATCTCTACGCTGGCATCGGCGCGATGTACTATAAACGATCAAGCGGAGCAATAAACATTCCTGACAGCAAACTCATTCCGACGATCCATGTTCCTTTGGGAATCGGCCTCGAGGTGTATCCTTCCTCAAATATCTCCCTTATCGTTGACGCAGGCTATCGCATAACGGATGCGTATACGGATGCACTAAAATTAAGCAAGACCGATGGATATGCCACGGCCAAAGTAGGAGTGAATATTTACATAGGCAGAAGCGACTTAGGTGATGCGGATAAGGATGGGCTCACAAACGGTGACGAAAAAACAATCAGAACAAATCCTGATAACCCCGACTCAGACGGTGATGGGCTCAAGGATGGCTATGAAGTCCACAAACTTAAAACCGATCCTCTCAAAGTTGATTCAGACGGCGACGGCCTGAGCGACGGTGACGAAGTCCTCAAATATCATACGGATCCCACCAAGGCCGATACCGATGGAGACGGCTTGAGCGATGGTGACGAAGTCCTCAAATATCACACCGACCCATTGAAAACTGACACCGATGGGGACGGCTTGAGCGACGGCGATGAAGTCGTAAAATACAAAAGTGATCCGTTGAAGGTGGATACGGATGGGGACAAACTGTCAGATTTTGACGAGGTTCAGACATACAGAACCGATCCGGCTAAGATAGATACCGACACCGACGGTCTCTCGGACTACGATGAAGTGACAAAGCATAAGACCAACCCGTTGAAGTCGGATACAGATGGCGGTGGCATGTCGGACGGCGAGGAAGTCACACGAGGGACGAATCCTCTCGATCCGAAGGATGATGTGCTGAAAGAGACGATCATACTTGAGAAGGGCAAGACAGTCATTTTGAAGGGCGTCAATTTTGAGTTCAACAAGGCAACATTGACGATGGATTCGGAAAACACTCTCGAAATGGCATACAATGCTCTCGTTGCCCAGCCGGATATCAAGGTTCTCATTGTCGGTCACACTGACGCCGTTGGATCTGACGCGTACAATAAGAAACTTTCGTTCCGCAGGGCGGAAGCAGTCAAGGATTGGATGGTTGCCAAAGGCATTTCGGCGCGTCGGATGAGTGTGACAGGCAAAGGCGAGATTGAGCCGATTGATTCAAACGAGACGGATGACGGACGCGCAAACAACCGGCGGATCGAATTCCGCGTGCTGCAATAGTACCACGGTGAGGCAATTACGATAGAGCAGAAGGCTCAGGAGCAATCCTGAGCCTTTTGTTTAGCACCCCAACACACGTCACGGGCGGGAAAAGACGATGTTCAAGTCATTGACCCGGACCTCGGGTTCGCCCTCTGCCGCAGAGACACCGTCCCATTCCTTGTGATCGGAAGTTTCACAAAAGGGGACGACATCTTCGCCACCAACGTGAAAGTCATCAACATTGAAACCAAAGAGACTCTGAAAAGCGCAAGCTCCAAGGGGGAAGGAGCGGGGAGTATCCTGCAACATCAGATTGATGAGCTCAGCCGTAAGATTGCCGAGGGAATGGGACTCTCGGCGCATCAGATTTCAGAGACGGCCCGACCGGTCGCGGACATTACGAGTTCATCCCTGGGAGCCTACGAGTATTACCTCAAGGGAAGAAATGCTCAGGAGAGACAGTGGGATCACACCACAGCACGCCGAATGTTTGAGAAGGCGATTGCACTCGACAGCACATTTGCGTCCGCGCACTTATGGCTTGGAATCTCACTTGCGGATCTGGGACTCGGAAAGGAAGCGGACAACGAGCTTGAGATTGCGAAGCGGTATTCACATAGAGCAGGTGAGATCGAGAGGCTGTACATCGATGCAGCATATGCCGACCGCGTAGAGAAGGACAGTGCAAAGTGTATACGGATCTACGAACAGATTCTGGAGAGTCATCCAAATGACAAGCGAATCCACCTTGCACTTGGAGAATACCTCTCGTATTCAGATTCCCGCAGAGCTCTGTTCCATTTCGAGAAGGCGCTCGAGGCCGACCCGGAGAATGCAGAGATCCTCAATGCGATAGGGTATATGTATGTTGACCTGGGGAACCTCGAAAAGGCATTGGAATACATTGGACGGAACGCTTCCCTCACTCCTGATAGCCCCAACCCGTTTGACTCCAAGGGTGAGGTGTACTTCCGAATGGGCTGGTTAGATAACGCGCTCGCCAATTTCAAAAAGGCAATTGAAGTAAGACGAGACTTCTACCCTGCCTACATGAGAGCTGCCTATGTGCACGCGCTCAGGGAAGAGTATGGGGAGGCGATGGCTTTGATTGACACGATGCTCTCCGTCGCACAATCACCGGCCTATAGATGAGTGTGTTTTTTCTGGAGGGCATTTTGCAGCTATTGGCTCGGCAGGAGAAAGGAAGCATTCGATCACATGCATCAGGTGAAGAGACTTGCAGAGGCTGGGACGTCCCTGGTTCATTATCCAGATCTTCTGGCGGCATGGATCCACTATGAACGAAATGAGCTCGAGCAGGGACGCAGATTCCTGGACTCGTGGAATGATTCCAGGAGAAAGGCAAACGCCGAACGCCGAACATGGTGGCTGGCATACACCCTCACTGCACGGGCCGTCTTCGACATGAAGGAAGGAAAGGAAGACTCTGCACGTGCCAGGCTGAAGACGATGGAGTCGCTTCTCCCCCGGATGCAACAGGACAGGGATGAGTTCTATGATATTCGTGACTTGCTTTTGAGCGAGATGTTTCTGGTGCAAAAGGATTACAGCAAATGCATAGAGCTATCAAAGACGACAACTGTAGTCCCGTTGATAAACATATACCCATTCCAGACGATGTTTCACAATCATCCTTTCCAGGCCGATCAGCTGGCGCGTGCCTATGAGATGAAGGGGCAAACCGATAGTGCAATCGCTGCATACGAACAGCTAATCACATTCGATCCCAGAGGTGAAAGTCGGCGGCTCATTAATCCGTTGTACCGATACAGGCTGGGACGGCTGTATGAGAAGAGGGGTCGTCCGAATGAAGCGGTGGAGCAGTACGAGAAGTTCGTGAAGGTCTGGAAGGATGCGGAAAAGAACCGCACTGAGTTGCCGGACGCAAAATCGAGACTCCGGCGTCTCAAGGGCGGGGTCTAACCCCCCGCTGCCAGAGTCCCGATTCGACTGTGAATCAGTGGTCAGTCGTTCAGGCTGACTGCACGGTGCCCGGAACGGGGTCGTGACCGCCGTTGCAATCCGCCTTCCGGCTCGAAGATTTCCTCGCCGTGATGCCGGGGAACTCAGGAGATACTACGGAAGATCCACTGCCATCAGCTTCCATGTACTTCCGAAATAGAGCGTGCGGTCCACGATGGGGCCCACCACGTCGATGCTGACGGGGCTCTCCCCCAACCATTCGGTCTCACAGGTACCCGGTTTTACCCGGTAGATGCCCTTCGCTGTGGCGCCGAACACCCGGCCCCGGCTATCGGCCCGCAGGGACTTGAAGCCGAATTCCCCGAACTCACCGTATTCCGCTGGCAACTCTCTCACCTCTTTCGCGCGCCGCTGTGCCGGGTCGATGAGGGCAATCGCGGCAGATGCCGGCTTCGCCCCGTGGTGCTCGACGAGGAACGCCGGGCGGGCCAGCAGCGCATAGACCAGGCCACCCTCTGCCGGTACCAGGGCGACCACATCGCGCGGCTCTGCGATCCCGAAATTCCCTGCAGAGTCCAGACAATCGCGCACCGGGTTCCACAAAGCGAAGGCCCCATGGTCCCGGTTCACTTGCACGCCCGAGCCCGGCTCGGTGCTCAAACCGATCAGCAGGCGCCGGATGCCGGGCAGCCACAGCGCCGACACGGGCGTCAGGTCCTCGATTACAGTACGGTGGAAGCCGCGCTGCGCGGTCCGGGGATCGAACCACGATAACGTCCCGCTGCGCAGGCCGTAGTTCGGCGCCGAGCCGATCCACAACTTCCCATCCGGAAGCGCCACGGTGAAGTGCGGACGGTAGCCGATCATGCCGTCGTCAATCGGCCCGACGTCGAGCGGGTTGGCGCCCGGACCGGTGCCGAACCGGTATGGCAGCGCGGGGTCGTAGAGCGACAGGCGCGCGGATGGATAGGACGCGATCGCCAGCTTGCCCTCGAAGTTCTCCATCGAGTACGCCTCTCCCAGCGAAATACTGCACTGGCCGAGGTCCACCATGCCCGAGCCGTCCAGTTCGCAGCGGAACAGGTGCTCCGGCAGGTAGCTCGAACCGTAGATCTTCCCGTCCGGTCCGTGATGAATCAGAAACAACGCCGAGCCGGCGCCCGCCCAGTCCAGGCGAAGGTCCTGCGGCGCTTCCCCCGCCCGCTGCAGTCGGAGCGTCCGGTAAACCGAGGATTCGTAGTCGGGCATGCCGGCCGTCCAACCGCCCGGCATCACCACGGGTGCCTGGTAATCATGCTTGTAGACGGCGGGCACGCCCGCCTGAGGTGCCGGCAGCGTGGATACAGGCGTGGCTTGCAGCCCTTCGATCCGGAATCCACCTGCATCGGTGTCGAGGTGGAGCTTTCCGTCCTCACCCTTGAAGAACTGGAACCGCACGCCCGAGGCGGAGGGCTCATTGACCACCGGCCCCACCTGGCGGCGCTCGCCGGTCCTCGGGTCCATCGCCACCACGAAGAACCGCGTCATCTTCACCTGCATCGCCAGGGTGCCTTCGTCGCCGACGAGCGGATAAAGGTATTTGTCGGTCTCGTCAATCCGGCCGAAGCGGGTGAACTGACCGGTGGCCGGATCGAACCGGGTCAGGTTTGCCTCGGGATAGGAGCCGATGTAGAGCGAGCCGTCCGGCGCTTCCTGGATCCCGCACGGAAAGGTCACGTGTCCGGGATCGATCGCGCCCAGGTCTTCCACCCCCCGCTCTGGATGGGCAGGGTCGTAACGGTGCAGATGCCCCAGCCACGCAGAGCCGATATACAGGATACCCGTGCGCGGACTGCGAAGCGAGGCGGTCGGGAAATCGGCCTGCGCCGAGCCGACGGGGAATTGCCGGCAGTGTCCGGTCGTCAGGTCCACGTCGCAGACGAAGAGGCCTCCGTTATTCTGGCCCATGGACAGCAGCACCGACGGCCGGCCCGCGAGCGAGCCGGGATGGATGCGCACCCAGTTGACTCCCTTCACCGGGATGCCCAGCTCCCGGACCCGCAGCTGGGCCGCGGTGGAGGTCAGCTCCAACATCAGGAGGAGTGCGACGACTGACGTATTGTGCATGTGAGACCTCCGGATCATGCGGGGAATTGCAACTCACCATTGGCGAGGGTCAACGCCGTCTGGTCGTCCAGTTTGTGGTCACCAGTACTGAAAAGTAAACAAGATTGGAAAGAAAGCAAGTCCAAAACGCCGTCCAACCCCGCTGACCTAGCTCCCTCAGACTGAACCAATTTGTGTACCGGGATTGGACCGAAGGTATACCTACGGGACGTACCTCATATCACTCGGCTACGAAATCACGGTTGTGAAGGAGCTTCTGGCTCCACGATCATCTGGAGGAATTCGGCGCACGTTGTGTCGTGACACCACCGAGTCTGATACCTCACGACTACGGCAATCACGTCAAGACTGACAGGAAGGACAGCCGAAAGCTGGCCCATCTTCTGGCGAAGGGCCTGCTGAAGAAGGATAGGCATTTCAGGTGCCCCAGCCAGCGCCTGTACCTGATGCCGCGCCTGGGGCATCGGGGGAGGAGAATAGCGTGTTCTGCAACGATCTTCCACACCGCACCTCCTGGAACAGACAGGAACTCGGCGAGCCCTGGCGGCCAAAGGAATCTTTCTTGATTCGAGCCTGCTTGTACAGTATCTTGCTGCAAACTTGCCAAGACACTCACCGTAACGTAGACCAGCAAATCAAAAGGACTTCTCATGAAAAGAGCCATTGGTTCTGTTCTCGTGATCGTTTTTCTGATCGGCATCTATCAAGGGTGTCGACAGCAGAATATGCTGCAGACCGAATTTTTCGTGGCAGCAGATGGCAATGATGCGAATGATGGCACTCGAGCAGAGCCCTTCGCTACACTTCAACGCGCTGCAGATGCTATTCGTGAGAAGGGCCCCTGGCAGCACGATGTGCGGATTCTGGTGCGGGAAGGTGTCTATGTTCTGGATCGTGCCGTTGTATTTACGGATAAAGAGGCAAGTAGCCAAAAATATTCGATCACCGTCACGGCCTATCCTGGCAGTCAACCGGTTTTTATGGGCGGTCGAAGCATCAACGGCTGGCGAAAAGGCAAGAAGAACCTGTGGACAACCGAATTGCCGGATGTCAGAGATGGGAAATGGTGGTTCAGACAATTGTTCGTCAACGGTCGCGCGTTACCTCGTAGCCGCTATCCGAATCAACCCGAAATGTTGACGATCAAAACAGTGACGAGTGATGTCAAGAAGTTTGCTTTTGAAATCAACTTGCCCGCATTTTCTCCATCTGCACAAAACACGGAATTGGTGGTCCTGCATGATTGGTCGATCGCGCGGGGACTCATTTCCGAGGTCAGCCCCGGCAGTGTCGGGACTAGAACTGCGATGGGATGGATTGGACATGAGTGGACGACGGCGCGCGTGGGTCGCAAAGCCTACCTGGAGCATGCAAGGGAGTTCATTGATGTGCCCGGCGAATGGTATCTCGACCGTACTCACGGGATTCTCTACTATCAGGCTGGTGAAAATGAAGATCCGAATCTTGAGGAATTCATTGCACCCCGTACTGCGGAATTACTCGTTCTGCAGGGGAGCAAAGGCGCACGCGTGCGAAATCTCAACTTTGTGAACTTGACATTTGCCTATTCATCCTGGCAACTTCCGGAAATAGGCTACTGCGGCATTCAAGCGGCCCATCATGGCACGAAATATAGCGTTGAACCCACGTTTGCCATGCCTCTTGCTGTTCGTCTGCAGTTTGCAGAAAACTGCAGTTTCATCGGATGCAGATTCGTACACCTGGGTTCCAGTGGACTGGGCATGGGAGCCGGGTGTTGCGACAATAGAGTCCTGGGTTGTGAATTCGGCGATATCGGTGGAAATGGCATCATGATCGGCTGGCGTCCTCGAGCCGATGACCCGCCTCGATTGTGGTTCGAGAATGACTGGAAAGATGTGGAAGAAATACCGCGACGGAATCTTGTCTCGAACTGCTATGTACACGATTGCGGAACAGTTAACCTGGGCGCTGTCGGCATTTTCGAGGCTTTTTCGGAGAAGTCGCGCATCAGTCATAATCTATTGAACAACCTGCCGTATACCGGCATATCGATCGGCTTTCGCTGGGATGACACGCCGACCAGTCAACGCGAATGTACCGTGGAGTACAATCATATCCACAGCGTCATGAAATCCTTGGCTGATGGCGGTGGCATATATACCCTCGGGTTTCAGCCGGGAACCGTACTCAAAGGGAATCTCATTCACGATATTAGACGCTCGGCCGATGCCGGTGGCTCACCCAACAATGGTATCTTTTTGGATCAAGGCAGCAAAGGCTTTGTCATTGAAGACAATGTGATCTTTGACACCTCCGGCGAAGCGGTTCGTCTTGGTCAAAGCCAAATGGATTGGCATGTATGGAAGAACAACAAGTTTTCCCGATCCGGGAAATCGCAGTTTTCCATGAACGATGCTCTCCAAGCAGGCCCGGAGGGTGGATACAGGTCCTTGTTTCTCGAGAGGTGATCTGAAGCGATTTGCAAAGGGTCGCTATTCCTTCCGCTCGCTGTCAACGAGCCGTTCGCACCACATGCCGGGTCGAGATGATCGGCCCGGATGACCATTGACGGTAGGCACAGGCTCTATTTCTGTCAGTCGACACAATGACCGTCGTCTCATGCTTGGCCCTTCTTGCTCTTGCTGAACCCGGTCATCCAGAAGCTGTTTGCCGCCCTCTGCGGGTGCGGCAGTACGATGTTCTGCTTCAGGAGCTGCTCAGCGAACCTGACCGGCGTGATTCCCTCAACTCCCATCAAGAACGCACTCGTGCCATTCGCGACCCTTTCGCTAGAATTGATACTCCACTGATACGGTCGCGTAATGGAACCACGCGAAGTTGTACACCTCTTCCACGTCCGCTCCACCTTCCACTGTCCGGTACCCGGCGGCAATGCTCCAGGAGCTGTTCAGACCATAGCGCAGTTTCAACGATGCGTCCACAGCACGTCCGGGTCCTCCCGCAAGCCCGTCAACGTCAAGGACTGTACTCCATTGGTTCCCAAACCGGACCTGTCCCGCAAGATGGAGAAGGGGAACGAAACCCAGGTCTGTCTTGCTTGCTGATCTGCCTTGCTGTTCCAAACTGATCTTCGCATCGCGCACCTTGGCCGTGAAGCCGATCCACCAGCGCCATTCAGTGCCGTGGTAGATATTGTACCTGTAGCTCAGTCGCCATGAGTTGAACTTGTACGTGCCATCAGTGGGAACCCCGGGCTGGAATGTTTCTCCGGCGAAGTTTACGGACGAAGCAAACTGACCGCTCTTCGTGTAGGAGAGAGGTGCAAGCAACACACGGAGGCCATGGCGTTCGTTGATATGCCAGAGAATGTACAATCGGGCTGCCGGGAGTGGTCCGGAGCCGACCAGATCGACCAGCGAATAACGGGTGCCGGTTTGATTGTTGGGAATCTGAACGGTGTTGCGGCCTTGCCATACCGGGCCGGCCTCGAGCTCTACAACATACCGGGAGAAAGTAGAGTCGGGAACTGTTTCCGCCCGGCCTATTGTTGTGAAGGTGAGGCAATGAACGATACTCACAAGAATGAAAGTCGGGAGGGCGCAGGATTGCAGCGGTCGTGTCATAGGAGTCTCCGGGTGTGATCGGTTCTTTGAGAAGGTAACGATTTCGAGCTGATGGGGCAAGAACGGACCCAACTGCCATGCGTGGGATCGCGAAACTGGGACCTTTTCTGATTCACCGGTTCCAGAAGAGCGATGTGAAGACTGTTGTGAAGGGCAAAGACGACATGATCAATGCGGCCAAAGTCGTCACGGTTGACATTGTACTTAGCAATAGCGTGATTTGTGTACTCGACGGTGTCATTATGCCGCCGGCCTAAAAGAAGACGGCGCCGAAAGGCGAGAAACTGTACTGAACCTCCTTCTTCAGGAGTGTTTGCAGGAAAGACCCGTCGCACTGTCGGGTCTTTCTTTTTCCTGGAAGGAATTCATCGCGCACGCATCGTCGGGCGTTGCGCGGCTGGAGTCGCCGGAGATAGATCCCCTTTCATCAAACGCAAAATCGGAATAAATTATCATGACCATCAATACAATTGTATGCACTTTCGCCATTGGTGTCCTGGCCGGGTGCGGATCCACCGTCCCGAATAGGTTTCCCGTGGGGGAGCTTTTCCCCTCAGTTCAGGGGAAATCTCTGGACGGACAGCACACGATGATACCGGAAGTATTCAAAGGGAAGAAGGTCATCCTCGTGCTTGCTTACAAACAGAACACGCAGTTCGACGTTGACCGATGGGGTATTGGTTTTTTTACATCGCATCTCTCACTCCCGCCCATCTACGAGATTCCGACAATCCCGGGGTTGATTCCTTCACTATTCAAGGAGAGTATCGACGAAGGAATGAAGAAGGGAATCCCAAAGGAGTCATGGAAAGACGTCATCACGATGTACGGGAGCGAAGGGGCAAAGCTGACGGAGTGGACAGGCACAGAGAACCCCAACAACGCACGAGTCATTCTTCTCGATGAGGAGGGCCGTGTGCTCTGGTTTCATGACCGTGGGTACGGCCTCCCGCCCCTGGCTGGATTGCTGGAGAAGCTGGGTGGCTGAGCAGCCCTCTATAACTCCGAAATGAATTGAGGGCGTTGTCGATCCCTCACAACTCTGCCGTCGATTTCTTGCCTTTCATTTACCCCCCCCCCTTTTTTTTGCGTCCAATCCCAACATACGAATTGGACCGATTTGTTGGGGGCAGGTCGTAAAGACCACCCTGATCTATTCCAAGGCAAAACCGTAGTTGCTGCGAGATGCAATAAGGAGTCTTGAGAGCATCGGCCGGAATGGTTACAAAATGCTTACACGGAGCTCTGAAGAAAACGAAAAGCCACTTGACGAAAAACCGAGGCTCGCAAGTGGCTGATAGTTCTAGATTTTAGTGTGCCCGGAACAGGGTGCACACTTGATTGAAGATTCCCGCTGGAATTTGCCGTTGTGGACGGTTTCACGAAGGCTCTCGGATCTCGTGGAGAGTTGATTTGGCTCAAACGGGGAGATCACCGAGCCCAACCTATGCTAATCAATGCTAATCAATGCTAAATTAGTATTGACTTTTATACTAATCCAGTATAGTTTAGTATAAAAGTCACCATGCCCATGAAACCCACAGCGATACCACCTGATTTCACCAAAATCTTCCTTAGTGATCCACAAAGAATCGTCTCATTGTTCTCACAGGAGGAAACCCGGGATCTGATACAGAGAGCCAATGAGAAGTACTTGCACTGGGACGATTTTCGGTTCCGTCCAATGCCAGGAGGCATAACACCTGAGATGGGCTGGTCGTTGTTGAAGATGTCGAGGTTTGGCCAGAACAGACCCGTCGGACTGGTGAGCACGGATGGGACCTCATTCGGCTACTGGTTACCGGATGGGATTCAGCGAGAATTGCACTTAATAGATCAGAACGCAACGGGTCAGATATTGATAGACGAACCGATCGCGGGACCAACGGATCGAGACAGGTATATATTGAGTTCATTGATGGAAGAGGCAATTGCATCGAGCATACTTGAAGGGGCTGCGACCACCCGCAAGAAAGCGAAGGAGATGTTACGGCAGGAAAGAAAGCCGCGCAATAGGGGCGAACAAATGGTATACAATAATTACAACACCATGAGTATGGTAAAGGGTCTGGCTGACCGCGAGTTATCGGCTGAAATGTTATGCGAACTGCAGGCCTCCATGGCTGCCGGCACGCTTGAGGACGCAAGTGCTGCTGGACGCTTCAGGAGGTCAGATGAAGAGGTTCATGTCGTTGACATGACGGATGGTCATATACTGCATACACCTCCGCCGGCAGGTGAACTCGATCGGAGAGTCAAACAACTCTGCAAATTTGCCAATGACACCCCGGAATCGACATTCATTCATCCCGTCGTCAAGGCCATCATCCTTCATTTTTGGCTGGCATACGAACATCCTTTCGTGGATGGAAACGGGAGAACAGCACGTGCCCTTTTCTACTGGTTCATGCTAAAACAGAAATATTGGCTGATAGAGTTTTTACCGATATCCAGGATCATTCTCAAAGCACCCTCGAAGTATTTGAGAGCTTTCCGATACTCGGAGACAGACGGCGGAGACTTGACCTATTTTATCTCCTTTCACGTCAAGGCTCTTCGCCTGGCAATAGAAGACCTGAACCTATACATCGGGAGGAAACAGTTCGCACTTAAGAAGGCGAAATCGGAGCTGCGCAGAATTCCCGGGTTGAACCACCGCCAGGTGGAAATCTTGCAGCACGCCCTGAGACATCCGGACAGCACGTATACCATTCGCAGACACATGAATACCCATGGCATTGTCTATCAGACTGCCAGGACAGATCTCTTTGACCTGGAAAGGAAGGGATTCTTCAAAACCGTGAAGGAGGGACGGACCTATGTATTCCTCCCGGACGAGGACATGGCTAAAAAGCTGAAGGTGGGGTGACATTTCCAAAACGCAAAATGCTGAGAGGTGGTTAAACCCCTCAGCACTCAGGCTTCGGAAGAAGATGTATTTCTTATGGAATCGGTGCCCGGAACAAGATAAATCGAACACTCACAAGGGTGCCGGGTGCTTGAGATAGCCGTTGCCTAAGCTCCGCATACTCTCCGGCCGGACGTCTGTCAGATTCTTCCCCATCACGGCTTCATGGAGGTGCGACAACGACGCGGGCCGAGCGGCCTTCTCGCTCTCCTCACCAGAACGCTTTACGAAACCTCGTTCTGGGGTTGTCAAAGCGCACCTTGGTGGGATCGAATGCTTTCAGATCGTAGGGCCAATTCTTCCGGGTTTGAGCGTTCAGCCATACGACGGTGGACTCGTAGTCTTCGTGCGAAGGTCTGCGAAGAAGTCGAAGAAGATCTGCATATCCGGAAACACCGCCGCAATCTTCCGGAGGACAGGCTCCTGCGCCGCCTGTACACCGCGGGTACTTCGTGCCGGGCACTTGCGGGAGGTACTTCTCGAAGCGCACCTCATGGACCCAGGAATCACCGAAATCGTACTCGTATTGAGCGACCACTCCAACCTCGGTGAAATATTCAGTCATATCGACATCCCACCCAGGTAACTGGGTTGTCTCAGAATCCCCTTCTTCCGGTGTGCCAATATCGATCAGGTTTGTCCCCACTTGAAACCTGAAGTTATGCAGGTGATAGTCAAGCCATCCCATTACATCCTGAATTGCGACGTGCAGATCCCAGAAGGAATAGGTCGAAGGAACTTCGATTCGTCGCCATACACGGGGAGAATGGCCGAGGAGAGTGATTTTGAACCGGAGCGCATACTTCTGAGTTTTCATGGGGGGCGAGGAGAAGTTGAGTGATTGCTGGTTCACCGAAGAAACGATAACCGGAGGAGATAATCAAGCCGCCAGTACGAACAACTGAAAGTCTGCCTTGCTGGTGCGAGCATCTGGCTGCAGAGTTTTTGAAGAATTGTTTTTAACGATTTCAACCTCCGTTTCACGACATCGCGACGCAGCGCGGTTCTGGTTCTGTTCAATGCTCTGTCAATGAGTCACCACGAAAAAGAAATTATTGAAAAAGTGTAGAAAGATTCTCTACATTCTTCAACAATTTGGCAAAACAAAGGCTGCATTTTTCTGGGAAACCGAGTGCCCGGAACAGGACATGTCAACATTGCGAAGTCAATTGACGGTGAGATCGGCTCCTCGTGGATCTTCAAGGAGATTCCGTTGGATCACCAGAAACACCACCGAAAGTAGGCGCTTGCTTCAGTGGGCCCCAAAACGTATATTTAGTCCAGATGATTTGCTCGGTCAAGAAATACACGGTACGGCCAGCAGGGCTCCTGCTCGTTGCTCTCTTTGCCATATCCCTGGTCTGGTGCCCGGACGTCGCCTGTTGGACAGGTGGCGGCGATGACCAGTGCACCTCCTTGGTCTGCGCATTTCTCGCCAAGGAGGCCGATACAAGCCAGGGCCAGAGCAACAATCTCTCAACCGATTGCGTTTGCATCTGCCACATGCCGGCGGTTTCTGGCTCGGCTCTGGACGCCGGATGTTCTCCGACTGCCCAGGACGTCCGATTCGATCCCCCAATTCCCATCCCTGCCTCACCAGTCCGGTTAATCGACCAGCCTCCGAAAGCGTAACTCCTCCGTTTTCCCTCCCGATTTCTCGGGACCCCTAGTTCATAGATTCTGAAATCGGCACAGCGAGGCCCGCCGTGGTGAGACTATTATCACTCGGGGGAATGCTCTTTCTGGTCTGCCATGCATTCACACTTTCTCAGACCAACGAAAGACTCTCCCTCAAAGAAGCTATTACAGTAGCATTACATGCTAATCCGGAGGTCATAGGTGCCCGACGCGGCATTGACGCCGCTCAGGGACGCTTCTGGCGAGGGATATCACCGCCTCCCCCATCACTTTCCTGGAACTACGATTACATTCCGACCGGGAGCAGTATTAGTGGTTACAGCGAGCGCAAAATCGAGATCACACAGTCAATCGATTTCCCCACAACCATTGTCCTCCGCGGTTCTTCTCTCTCATCCGAGACGGATGCCGCTGACGCCGACTACCGTTACACTTCACTGGCCGTAACGCTGCAGGTGAAGGAAGCCTACTTCGGGCTTCTCGCAAGGGAAAAGAGGCTCGGCCTTGCGGAGGAGAACCTCACGATAGCCGATGACTTTGCACGCAAGGCTGAGATTCGGCACAACGTCGGTGAGGGTACAAACCTGGAATGGCTGACCGCAAAAGTGCAGCGGACGCAGGCACGGAATGCCGTTGAGACCGCCCGGAACGAATTGCGGGTAGCGACAGGTGTGCTCAACCTCGCTCTCGGCCGTGGGAAGAACGACACGAGCGGAGCTTTCATTCTGACGGACAGCCTTGCGTATCGACCTGCCTCATTCGCCCTGGAGTCAATTGTGGAGGAGGCGTACAGGTCGAATCCCCGGGTCCAGTCTGCGTCGTTCAGAGTCAGCGCCGCCTCGGTGAATCGCACAATCGCCTGGTCGAGCATCCTGCCGAGTCTGTCCGTATCGTACTCTCATCAGGCGCTGGCGGGAAATTCTAATCTCTACGGGATGGCGTTGGGCATCTCTCTGCCCATCTGGTTTCTGTTCGACCAGCGGGGACAAGTTGAGGAAGCGGCGGCGACATACGCCAGGGCAGAATCCGACCTCCTTGCCAGGCAGAACTTCGTCATTCAGGATGTAAAGAACTCATACTTGGAGTTCACCAACGATGAACGCCAGGTGCAGCTCTACTTGAGTGATTTGTTGCCGCAGGTTCAGGAGGTCTATCGGTCAGCAGCAACGAGTTACGAGGCGGGGGAAATATCCTATCTCGAGTTTCTCCAGGCAAGACAAACCTTGATCTCCGTCCGTTCGGGCTACATCGACGCCTTATTCCACTACAATGCTGCTCTGGCTCGATTGGAGAAGTCGGTCGGGCGGTCGCTAGTCGACTGATATTCACATTCATTACGAGAAATCAACGATCATGAATAGACTGACAGCTTCTTGTTTCGCGCTTTCCTGGGCGATAGCGCTCGCGCTGACCGGATGTGCCGGCGATCAGGAGCAGAAAGAGCCCGCAGAGTCAGAGCCTCAAAGCGGGAAGGCACACATTCTAAGACTGACGGCCGATATGGCAGCGGAGATCGGTGTGACAACCTCCGTGGCTGAAGTTCAACCGATCGTTGGCCAGATGACCATTCCGGCAAGACTACTCCCGAATCAGGATTTCGAAGCGCAGGTTGGCTCGCTCGTTTCAGGCAGAGTGCGGGAGGTCTTTGTCCAGGTAGGGGACTTCGTAAAAGCAGAGCAGGAGCTCATGCACATCGAAGGCCTCGAAGTCGGAGAAATAAAGTCCAAGTTCATCAAGGCAAAAGCACAGTTGAAGTTTGCTGAGGCGAACTACGAACGGCAGAAAACCCTCGTAGAGCAGAAAGTCGGTTCGCAGAAGGCTTTCCTCGAGGCCCAGTCGGAGTACGACAAGGCTCAGGCGGAATTTAATGCGGAGGACAAGAGGATTCACTCCATCGGGCTTGCCGACGAGGACCTGCTGACATTCGTCGAGCACGCATCACTCCAGAAGAACGATCACAGCGGTGGCGTGCTCCCCATCAAAGCCCCGATCGCAGGAACCGTAGTTGAACGAAACGTCGTCATCGGTCAGTTCGTCGATGCTTCGACGACCGCATTCAGAATCGTGAATACTTCCTCGCTTTGGGCCGATGGGCAGGTGTACGAAAGGGATGTTCCTGCGCTTTCGGGAAAGCCGGACGTCACACTTACCGTCACCGCATTTCCGGGCGAAGAGGTCCCCGGGAAGGTCATCTACGTATCGCCCGTTGTGGATGAACGTACCCGCACAATCACGATCCGGGCATCGATCCCCAACCGCGATGGAAGGCTGAAGCCCCAGATGTTCGGCGAGCTTCACGTCCCGATCGGCGGAAGTGCAAAAGGACTCTTCATCCCGGCCGAATCCATCCAGAAAGAGAACGAGGAAACGTACCTCTTTGTTGCCACAAGCGACACCACCTTTGAACGACGAGAGGTCACGCTCGGAGTGATGTTTGACTCGCTGGTTGAAGTGAAGAAGGGACTCACGCCCGGAGAGAAGGTCGTGACGAAGGGATCTTTCCAGCTAAAGTCCGAGTTGATGAAGGAAACACTTGAGGGAGGAGAATAGCCATGCTGGAACGGCTCATTGCACTCACGCTCAAGCAGAGGACCTTTGTGTTATTGGCTGTCGCCATCATGACGGTGCTCGGGATCCATTCGTATCTGACGATCCCGATTGACGCTTTTCCCGATGTCTCCAATATTCAAGTGGAGATCCTGAGCACCGCGCCTGGTCTCTCCGCCCTGGAAATCGAGCGATTCGTTACGTTCCCCATTGAAATGTCAATGCGGGGTCTCCCGGATGTCGTACAGATGCGGTCGATAACGAAGTTCGGTCTCTCCGTCGTCACGATAGTCTTTGAGGACGACGTCGACATCTACTTCGCCCGTCAACTCGTCTTCGAGAGACTGGAGGAAGCGAGGTCGAATGTGCCACGTGGCGTGGAAGTCGCCATGGGGCCTATTGCCACCGCCATGGGTGAGATCTACCAGTATACGCTTGAAATCCCGATGCCTGACGATTCCGCGGGGCGGGCACGCCAGCTGACGGACCTTCGAACGCTGCAAGAGTGGGTGGTGACACCCCTACTGAAGAGCGTCCCTGGCGTGAATGAGATCAACTCGTTCGGGGGATACTTCAAGCAGTATCAGGTTGTCGTGAAGCCGGGGAGACTGCTCGCCTATGATCTCACGCTCGATGCGGTCTATAGGGCAATCGAAGAGAACAATCAGAACGTCGGCGGGAACGTGGTTGATCGCTACGCCGAACAGTACATCGTGCGCGGAGTGGGGCTCGTGAAGTCTGAAGATGATCTCCGGAACATTGTCCTGCGTTCTGCCAACGGGACTCCGGTCTTTGTCCGTGACGTCGCCGAGGTAAATGTGGGACAGGCCGTTCGTCAGGGCGCTGCACTCATCGATGGCAATCGTGAAGTCGTCGGCGGCATCGTGATGATGTTGCGGGGGGAGAACAGCCGCGTTGTCGTCGAGCGGGTGAAAGAGAAGGTTGACGAGATAAACGAGAATAACATACTTCCGGAAGGTATAAAGATCGTCCCGTATTACGACCGGTCCGATATTGTTAGGAGCAGCATCGGGACGGTGACCAGGGCTTTGATCGAAGGATCGGTGTTGGTGGTCATCATTCTGTATCTGATGCTCCGGAGTTTCCGTGGCGCCCTGGTGGTCATTATCGCCTTGCCGTTGTCGCTCCTGCTTACCTTCATCGTCATGAAGGGCACAGGGTTGAACGCTAACCTCATGTCGTTAGGTGGGCTGGCGATCTCGATCGGAATGATCATTGATGCGACGATCATTCAGGTGGAAAACGTCCAGCGGCATCTCAGTGGCTCTGGAGGTTCCGACCATAAACTCGCCACCGTATTGAAGGCCGTGCTTGAGGTTCGCAAGCCCAGCATCTTCGGCGAGATCATCATAGCGACGACGTTCATTCCAATTCTCGCTCTCGAAGGATTAGAGGGCAAGATGTTTGCCCCGCTGGCTCTTACGGTGGCCACTGCGTTGCTCTCTTCCCTTCTGCTCTCGATCTTCGTCATACCGGTGTTCTGTGCCCTGGTACTGAAGCCGGGTGCCGAGAAGGAGAGTGTGGTGATGCGCTGGGCAAAGAGGATATACGCTCCCCTTCTCGATTGGGCAATGCAGAAGAAGAGACTCGTACTTTCGTTGGCAACGGTGCTGCTCACCGCCGCACTCGCGGTATTCCCGTTTCTCGGCACGGAGTTCATGCCGGTTATGGATGAAGGCGCTTTCGATATGGACGTGCAGCTTCTTCCGGGCATCTCGCTGGCCAAGTCGCTGGAAATCACCAACCTTGTGGAGAAGAAGCTGAAGAATTTTCCTGAACTCGTCACGGTCGTCTCCCGGACGGGGCAAACCGGTGTCGCCCTCGAAGCAAGGGGGATCGACAAGACCGGATTCACTGGCATATTTCAGCCCAGGTCAGAGTGGAAGACGACTCGGGATCGGGACGAAATGATCGACAGGATGCGCAGCGAGATCTCGCGCATTCCCGGGCTGGCTTTCAGTTTCAGCCAACCGATCCAGTGTCGCATCGATGAGCTCGTGGCCGGCACCCGTGCACAGCTAATCATCAAGCTGTTTGGCGACAATATGGAAGTGCTGAAGACCAAAGCAGATGAGATTGGACGGGTCGTTGGTCAAATTGGGGGGACGGCAGATCTCGTGGTTGAACGCATCGCAGGCCAGCCGTACCTTACGATCGATATCGACAGAAACAAGATTGCGCGACATGGACTGAACGTGAGCGATGTCCAGAGGGTAATCGAAATCGCTGTTGGTGGCAAAGCCGCGACACAGCTCTACGAAGAAAACAGGTCGTTTGACGTGACGCTGCGGTACCCCGTTGAGTATCGGAATTCCGTCGAATCGATCAGTAACACACTTGTCGCTACAAGCCATGGGTATAATGTTCCCCTGAACCAAGTCGCCGAGATCGCCGTCGTCGAAGGCCCGGTACAGGTGAGCCGGGAAGATGGGTTGCGCCGCATTGGTATCGAGATCAACATTCAGGATCGGGACATTGGCAGCTATGTCGCAGAGGCGAAGGAGTTGATTCGAAAGAACGTCTCATTCCCTCCGGGCTACTACACAACATGGGGTGGACAGTTCGAAAACCAGCAGCGTGCAATGAACAAATTGATGATCATTGGTCCGGTTGCAATAGGACTGGTTCTTCTCCTCCTTTTCGTGACGTTCAGATCATTACGGCTGGCCCTTCTTGTGCTAACAAATCTTCCGTTTGCTCTTATTGGGGGGGTGTTTGCGTTGTTCATATCGGGACTCTACTTGTCGGTTCCAGCCTCCGTTGGGTTCATCGTCTTGTTCGGCGTCGCTGTGTTGAACGGTGTGGTCCTTGTCTCGCATATCTCCCAACTTCGGCAGGAAGGTATCCCGGTGAAGGATGCGGTGATTCGGGGAAGTCATGACCGTTTGCGGCCGGTGCTGATGACAGCTTCAATAGCCATTTTCAGCTTGATCCCGATGTTGTACGCTACTGGACCTGGCTCCGAAGTTCAACGGCCCCTGGCAACAGTCGTAGTAGGGGGACTCATCACCTCGACATTCCTTACCCTGGTCGTTCTCCCCGCGCTCTATCAGTGGTTTGAACGAAGGGAACTTGAAGCAGAACTGTGACAATCCGGAGACACGACGATGAAAGAGATCAAGGCGATCATTCAACCCTTCAAACGATCTGCTGTGATCGATGCATTGAAGCAGATCGGGGGGCTTCCGGGAATGACCGTGGATGAGCACGTTCACGGTTTTGGGAAATCAAGCGGTGAAAGCTGGGAACAGAGGAGCAACGTTGACCTTATCGACTATGTCGCAATGGTAAAACTGGAAATCGTCGTGCCTGACACCATGGTCGAGAGCGTCATCAGTGCGATCCAGGAGAGCGCACACACGGGCAACCCTGGCGATGGTAAGATCCTTGTTTATGACGTACAGGAAGTCGTGAAGATCCGATCGAACGAACGGGGCGAATGGGCAATATAGGAAATCGAGTGAATCAGGATAAGGATCAGTCGCACGGGTCACGCAGCTATTCCAGGGCTTTTGGTCTCGGAATAGGGCTTAACCTCGCCTACGTCATCGCTGAAGCCGGCTTCGGCATTGCTGTAAACTCTGCCGCGTTGCTTGCTGATGCGGGCCACAATTTTGGTGATGTGCTGGGGCTTGCTGAGGGATTCGTTCCATCTCTCAATGGATGCTGTACCAAAGGCTGTGGTCCTTGACGAAGTGCGGGAATACCTGGGAGGGCTTGAAGGAGTTGCAGAGGTCCACGACATTCATGTCTGGGCAATAGGTACAACGCAGATAGCACTCACTGCCCATCTGGTTGTCCCGATGGGATCGCCTGGCCGCGATGAGAGGCTTCTTGCCAGCAGCGCGATGGGCTTACGGAGCAAGTTCGGAATTGCTCATTCCACAATCCAAATTGAGACCTCCGGTCAGGGAGGCGCATGTAAGGATGCGAACGTGTGAGCTGATTGTTGACACGTTCGTGAGCGGCATTCAACTTACCGAGCCTCCTCGTGGCACTTCTCGGAATCGATGAGCAGAAGGTGTGGCAACCACAGGCACGGTGCTATTTGAGACCAGTGCCACTTAAGGACCAGCTGGGGAATTCGTTGACAGGATAGAAAACGCGAAAGGGATTCCGAAATCACCGATATCCCTTCGCACAGCTGCTGTGCCCGGAACAGGACTTGAACCTGCACGACCTTGCGGCCACTAGCTCCTGAAGCTAGCGCGTCTGCCAATTTCGCCATCCGGGCAATTCAACCACGCAACTCAAAGAACACGATCAGTTTCGACTTGATTCAGGATCTTCTTCAAGAACTCCCCGCCATCTCGAAAACCTGAAGCTAGCGCGCCTGCCTGCCGGCAGGCAGGTCTGCCAATTTCGCCATCCGGGCAAGCAGTAACTCCTACAACCCTCCAATATACCAGAAACCGCTGAACATTTCAAGGAAGAAATCTACCACCATTTCGGTTTTCTCCTTGCGAATATGCAAGGGCGATGCGACATTAGAAGCAGAGATCTTCGATCGCCCCACGCACGACAAGAGGGAATCCCCGGTGACACACCCCGCCCTCAAGAGCCAAGCCCTTTCGTACGATGCCCCAAAGCTGCGGCGATGGATCGTCGCCATCCTCCTCCTGCAGTCCCTTCTTCCCGGCTGCAAAGACGACAGCACAGCGGAGTCTGATGACCCCATGCCAGAAGGAGATATCGTCCTCGACGTGTTGTTCGCCGATGTGCAGGAGTTCAAGTATATTTTCCCCGGCTTCGCCTGCAGCGATACCTCCGGAGCTCCCTGGGGGTTCGCCCACCTGGGAACCGACGTCATCGCCGCTCAAAGCGGGGCGCGCGTGCTCGCTCCGGCAGATGGAACGGTCGAAGAAGTCAATGTCTACATGAACCCCAGAAATAACCAGTGGCAGGTAAACGTCCGCGTCCGTTACAACAGCACGTTTGTCTACCATGTCCTGTTCGAACCACGTGCACCATCGGAATCGGAGAATGCACTGCAACGATCAGCTATCCCGATCTCCCCTGGACAGAAGGTCCACAAGGGAGACCTTCTCGGACGCCAGCTGGACCTCTCGCACGGCGACCTGAGCGCCGGCGAAGCCGGGATTCACTTCGACGTCTGGAAGGGTAACGACAATATCTGCCCGCAACCCTACTTCACGGCAAATGCACTCGCTCAAATGATGAATCTGCTCCATGCAAAATTCCCAAACGCAAGCCTCTGCTACCCATAACAATACTCCGCTGATGCACCATGCCGACACCCGCCTCTGCGGCAGGGCCAGCGGCCAAACTCCTCAAGGAGGAACCATGTTCACACGCACACGACCTCTTCACCTCACCATCATGCTTCCCCTCCTCTGCCTGAGTATTGTGCTACCCCGGTCCGCTACGGCAAAAGACCCGATCAAAGGGTTTATCGATAGCTTCGGCTACGGCTATGACGTGAAGGTCTCCATCAACGGGACGCCCATGGCAGTCATCAAGGGGAAAGGGCAACAGGCAACACGGCTCTTTTCCGCCGATCACCCGATGAAAAAGGATGCGGCGCCGGAGCAGCAGAGTATCTTCATCCTGAAAGAAGGAGAGAATACCATTACGGTAGAGTTCCGGAAGCTGGAAGAATCAGGGACCGCTCTCGAAATAAGGCTGGAGATCCCCGATCGCTGTTCCAAACCGCTGTTTCACTTGAAAAGCGCGACGGCGAAGAGCGGTACGCTTGAGAGGAAATTCCTCATCGAAAAGAAGATGCCGAAGAAGTTCAAGACGATCGAGGTAAACGACGATATGCTGAAGTAACGGGCCGGACCATCGGGACGGTTCCGGCCGGGGGCAGAATCTGGAATGCTAGCCAACCTGTCTGTCGAAGATCCAGCTGAAACGGTCGGGTCCGGTCAGCGAGACGCGCTCCGCGAGCGCCCGGTAACGATCTGCCAATCCGCTGAGGTACTCCTGCGACTTGGCGGCAACGTCGGAGAGCCCGGGGATGTGTTCGATATTCCAGTGTTTCACGAGACTCTCGACAATCTCCGCGTAGTCCAGAGCCGTATAGACGCCCGTACGCTGGGCCACCTTCGAGAAACGCAGAAACAGATTGTCGTCCTTCCCGTCGCGCATCATGACTGCAGGCATGACGATTTTACGTTTCATCATCGTCGCGAACGCCAGCACTGCACGAACAGGATCGACCTCGAAGATTTTGGACATGAACAACTTGTAGGCCTTCTCGTGCCGCGCCTCATCACCGGCAATCACGCCGCAAATGCGGTGGAGGGTTTCATCTCCTGCTCGTAATGCATGCGTGGCAACGTTTCGGTGGGATATCTTTGTGGCTCGTTCCTGGAACGATGTGTAAATGAACCCGAGGTAGGGGTCGTTTTCTGTCTGAGGGTCGAATCCGCTGTTGATGAGATGATGGATGGTCACCTCCACCGCACGCATATCCACCCTGCCGGTCAGCAGCAGATAGCGGTTCAGGAGGTCGCCGTGCCGGTTTTCTTCGGCCGTCCATCCTCTGCTCCACCGTGCCCATGGCGTATCACTCGTACCGGTCATATCCGTAAGCCCGTCAAGGCGGTTGAGCCAGGTCTGGTAGGTGGGGAGTGCTTCTTCCGTTACCATATCCCCGACCAGAACCACCAGAAGCTCGTCCGGCAGGTCCTTTGCTTCGTTTCGTAGGGCGTCGACCCGCTCCTTCCACCCCGGGTCAGTCAGTACGGGGAGAAAATCCGTAGGTTGCCAGCTGCTTTCGACGGGTTTGAGAAGTGTGTCGATGTTCTCGCCGACATATCCTTCTATGCTCTTGATAACTTCCAACTTTGTTGGCATGCCGGTCCGACCGATCAAGTGATCCCCTATCAAAGAACACCGTGGAAGACAAAAGTGTTTCCCTCTTCCCGGGATTGTTGAAGGTTGCTTCTGCTTCCCCGAACGAAGAAAGGCCTTCGTTTCCTAGACCCTGCTCCTTCCCACTTCATCCAGCATGGCCATATAGTTCGCAAACGCGACGTATTCAGGAATACTGTTCCCCGACCCGGCACAGTATCCGGTGCCGTTCCACGCCGCCGCGATGTTCCGCCGGACCTGCTCCCGTACCTCTTCCGGAGTCCCCCTGGCCAGAAGATCTACGTCGATGTGGCCGATAAGGGCAAGACGATCTCCGTAGCGCCGTTTGACCTCGGCGATATCCATCGCTTTGGGCTCAATAGGGTGAAGTGCATCGATCCCACAATCGATCAGTTCATCCATAACGTCGAAAAGAACCCCGTCTGAATGATAAATCAGCGGCTTTCCGACCCGCCGTGCGATATCACCAACTTCCTTCAGCCAGGGAAAAAAGTACCTGCGGAGCATTGCCGGGGAGATCATCAGCCCTGTTGCGTACGCAATGTCGTCGCTGTACCAGAGGGCGTCGACGGCAGGGTGCTCCGCCATCCGTTTGAACATCGCAACGACGATCGTGCCGAGGCGCTCATTGAGCTCCCCGACAAGACCCGGGTCTTCATAGCACGCCATGGAGAATGCTTCGAATCCCATCATCTCCCAGGTCATGGTGAAAATGTCTCCGTATTGGCCGATCACACCCAGTCCGCGCGGAAGATGCGCCGGAGCATCATCAAAACGGCCATAGGTGATGTCGGAAACCCCGGGAAACGTGTAATGGTCCAGGGACGTTCGATTGGTGATTACTCCGGTACTCTCCGAGGCCCATTTCCTGAAGACCGTTCCGTCCGGATTGTAGGTCACGTTTCCGTCTCCCCCGACCTTCCCGGGATTGAAATCGACGATGGGCTGGAGCTTGACATAATCATAACCCGCCCTGTACCAGAAATCGATCTCGTCTGCCAACGTTTCAAGTGGTCTGCCGAGGAATCGTTCCTTGATCCGGGGGTGAACCCCCAGCTCTGCATTGGGAACATAGTCCGCGGGTTGACGCCGTAGCGTGGCTAATAGCTGTGTCTTGTCGGGTCGCATCTCAAGTAAAGGTTAAAATCTTTTAAGTAACATTCGCGTGTCTGTTTTCGTATTATCAAGTGACAATCGTCACATATTGAGACCAGGCGGTTGCCTATGTTGACTCAGAACATACAGTACCCGGGGGATATGATGAAATCGATCTGGACATTTGCGGCGTTGCTGGCAGTTGCTGCAATTCCCATTTTACTCGCAACCAATACCTCGAAGAGGAAAGTTGTCATCCCCGTGGCGGGTGACGCAAACGACATCTTTGAGTGGGAATTTCAGGAAGACTGACTCTTCGCTTCGTGGTGGATCAAGGGCACCAGGGACCGTTGGTGGGAGCTTCACCCTGTTGCCCATTTTTTTTCGTCACTCCTTGAACCTCAACCCTCGATCGTTACTGTCGTTGGCCCTTCTTCGGACGCATCCCTCTTTTCGCTAGAAACTGATCGTCCCCTGTCCTTCTTCTCCCTCTTTCCACTTTGAGCTCGTGTGTTTGTCGCATCGTCCCGGCAGAGTCTTCTGCGTGAAGTATTCGGTGGTGGTGACGGGACAGTATTGCGTTGCAAGTTTCTTTGTGTCGACGCAGATGGTTTCCTGCAGAACACCCGGTGGTTTCTCAAAGTATTCGAGGGGCATCCCGATGCTGGGGTCTTCATAGACGTACTTCATGAACCGCCCCCAGATGGGAGCAGCGGCGCGCCCTCCCTGTCCGTCCCATGTTTTGAAGTGTACGCTCTTATTGTCGAAGCCCATCCACACCGATGCGCTGAGTTGCGGTGTGTATCCCACGAACCATGCGTCGGCGAATTCCGATGTCGTCCCCGTTTTTCCGGCCGCGGGAAGCTGGAAGAAATCCCGCACATGGCTTCCCGTTCCTCCATTCACGACGCCCTCCAGCATTGACGTCATGATGAATGCCGTCTCCTCGCTCAGGACTTCTCGTTGAAGCGGAATGTTCTCTTCAATCAGATTCCCGTCCTTGTCTTCGATGCGAAGGATGGAGACCGGTTCGACATACACGCCATGGTTTGCGTAGACGCCGAAGGCAGAAGCCATTTCGAGTGGCGACACGTCCCCCGCACCGAGCGCCAGTGACGCATATGGCGGAAGCGGGGAGGTGATCCCCATCCGCTTTGCATATTCGATGACCTGGTTGACCGGGGCGATTTCCTCTATGGCTCGCACCGCCACCAGGTTAATGGACATCTTAATTGCATAGCGAATCGTACTCTTGCCGCCAAACGTCAGATCGGAATTCGACGGGGCCCAGCGCTTCCCGTCAGGCATCATGAGAATAACCGGTTGATTGAGCAATTCGAACGTCGGCGCGTAGCCGTTGTCAATGGCGACAGTATAGACGAAGGGTTTGAAAGCCGATCCTACCTGCCGGCGGATCTGGGTCACGTGATTGAGGCCGTACTTGAAATTCCTGAAGTTCGAACCGCCCACAAGCGAAAGGATGCCGCCGGTGGTTGGATCGAGGACCACAAAGCCGATTTCGATCTGCTGCGCAACGTGCATCATGGAATCGAGCCAGGGCCGATCGTCTTTGCGCGCGGCATACAGACTGTCGCGGTCATGCGACGTCACTGCCTTGCGGTAGGCGGGCGACGTGCGGATTGCCTGATCAATCACGAAGCTGAGGGCCTCGCGCTCCTGTGACCAGTTCCACTCCTTGTCGAAAAGGGCCTGATAGATCGTGAGGTGCTCTTCGACTGCACGGTTTGCCTGACGCTGCATGCGGCTGTCGAGAGTCGTGAATACCTGGATACCATCGCGATACACATCGAACCCGTATTTCTCCGCCTTCTCCGCAAGACGCTGGCGGATGTATTCCACGAAGTGGGGGGCAATACCTGTCCGCGTCGATGCATCGGTGGCCTTCAGCTGAATTGGCTCCGCCTTCGCTTCGTCCGCGACTTCCTTGGTGATATACCCGTACTTCAGCATTTGACCGATTACCAGGTTTCTGCGGGCAAGCGCCCTGTCGGGATGCGTCGACGGATCGTAGATCGCCGGCCCTTTCAGCAGCGCGACAAGCATGGCTGCTTCGGGCACGGTAAGCTCCGCGGGCGTTTTGCCGAAGTACTCCTGACCGGCAGAAGAGATACCGTACGATCCGCGACCGAAATAGACGACGTTCAAGTAGAACTCGAGGATTTCCTCTTTTGTGAAGTTACGTTCAAGCTGGATCGACGTGATGAACTCGCGGAACTTCCGGGTCACCGTGTCAAAGGCGTTCCGGTCGTCATGACCGAGATAGAGATTCCGAGCGAGTTGTTGCGTGATCGTGCTGGCGCCTTCACGAACGCGCCACAGGCGGAGCGTGTTCTTGACCATCGCCTTGATGAAACGGACGGCGTCGACGCCCCAGTGGCTGTAGAAGTCCTTGTCCTCGGTGGCGATCAGAGCGTCCTGAACGGTGGAGGGGATCTCTGCAAGGCTCACCTGAGACCGGTTCTTGATGAAGAACTGGTCCAGGACTTCGCCATCAACCGAGAAGACCTTTGTGGCGAGCTCGGGTTTGGGATTTTCGATTCTCTCGAGGCCCGGCAGGCCTGAAAAGAGATAGATGGTGTAGACGGTCAGCAGCAGGAGAAGGGGGGTGCCCAGAATCAGAGGAAGGCGCCATCGCGTTGTGCGGTGGGGGACTTCCCCCTGTTGCGCATGCTGGCGGCGGTACTCCGGATCATTGAAATAGCGTTCCATCTCTTCGGCAGTATAGGGACCCGGTTTCTTTTGTGTCATGGTGGTGCGTCCTACCGTCCGTTCCAGCTTTCGAGCGTAATCGTGCCGCCGGTCAACACGGCATACGTGTGGTACGTGATCCAGTCGCCAAGGTTGATATAGATCCCCGACCCGATCGTCTCCATGTGCGGCTGGTGCCTGTGTCCCATGACGACAATATCCATCCCTTCACGGATTTTCTGTGCCGCAAAGGCTGCCATCCCTTCATCTTCGCCGTAGTCTTTCTGTGCCGTGTACTGTCTGCTGGTCCGTGACGATCGTCGGGCCAGCCAGACCCCCATGTCGGGGTGGAGGAGGCGATACATCCGGATTGCGAGCCGATTCCGGAGGACCGGCTTGATCATACGGTAGCCCCGGTCGCGCGGAGCCAGACCGTCTCCATGGTGCAGATAGATCTGCTTTCCGTCAACCTCCAGCGAGCACGGGTCCAGATAGAGCCGGATGCCCAGTTCATCCTGGAAGTAATTCCCCATCCAGAAATCGTGATTCCCTGCGACATAGTGTACAGGAATCCCCCTGTCTGTGAAGGCCTGCAGTGCTGCCAGCGTTCGGTGATATCCCTTCGGGATCACGCTGCGGTATTCGAACCAGAAATCAAACAGGTCGCCGACAATGCAGAGCTGATCGGTCTGAGGAAGAATCCACGCAAGAAAATCAAGGAGGCGGGATTCCTTCCGGCGTTCCTCTTCTCGCTCGCCCAATCCAAGATGAACATCTGAGATGAAAAAGACAGGCATATACACAATTTAGGAAAAGATGGGAGGAAAGTAAACAGGGATGGGGGAGTGTCTGCCCCTTATGTGCCGGATGCCGCGCTCTCCGCCACCACCTTTGGCTCTACGACACCCTGTAACAGGATCAGTCCGACGACGAAAAACGCACCGATTGCCAGCGCGGCTTCACGTTCGCCGGTCAGATCGGCCACGATCCCGTACAGAAGTGGCCCGACCACGGCGGATGCCTTTCCGCATAATCCATCGTAAAACCCGAAGAACTCGGCTTCGCGCTGGGGTGGCGTGAGGAGGGCCATGAAGCTTCTGCTGGACGATTGTGAAGAACCGGTAGCAACGCCTGCGGCAAGGGCCACGATGTAGAACTGCGCTGCGCTCTGGACAAAGAACGCACTTACGACAATGGCGATCCAGAGGACCAGAGTGATGCTGATGGTGCGCTTCGGGCCGATCTTGTCGGTGAGAATACCGAACAACAATGAGCCGATGACAGCGCTGGTCTGCACGACGGCGAAAAACCCGATGATCTCGGTGTCGCTCATCTGGAGCACCTGCTGGGCAAAGATGGCGGCAAAGGCGATGATCGTCAGGATCCCATCGTTGTAGAGAAAGAAGGCGATGAGAAATCGGGCCAATGACGGATGGGAGCGCTCGACGAAGAGTGCTTTCAGCGTCCGCGCCGAGCGTCGCATGCCTGCTTTCAGCAGATCGGCCGGGGGGGTCCCTGCGAGAGGAGGCTCCGGAACAACGAAGAAGAGCGGGAGAGAGAACACCAGGAAGAACCCTGCCGCGATAACGAACGTCCCCCGCACCCACGTGAGATACGTCGGGTCGTCTGCCCCCGGGAGGAGACCGCCGACGATGAGCAGAACGGCGAGCGAACCCATGTATCCCATGGCAAAGCCGTACCCCGAGACTCTTCCATAGCTCTTCGTGGTGGTGAGCCCGGGCAGGAATGCGTCATAGAAGACGATTCCACCCTCAAAGCCGATATTGGCGATCACGAAGAGGACAATGCCGGCAAGGACCATCCCTTCGGTGACAAAAAACAGGAGTGCGGTGCAGAGGACCGAGGCAAGGGTGAACAGGAGGAGGAATCGCTTACGGTGGCGTGCGAAGTCTGCGACAGCGCCGAGAGGCGGGGCAAGCAGGGCCGCCAGAAGCATGGAGAGGCTGACCGCAAGCCCCCAGAGCCACCGTTGTCCTCCTGCGACATGATTGATGAAATACCGCGGAAAGATGACGGTGACCATGACCACGGAAAACGCCGTATTGGCGAAGTCGAAGAGCGTCCACGCGAATATGCGGCTGCGGGAGGGTGGCTCCGGCTTCATGAAGGTCACGTCGATGAAGGAGAGGATTTTTCCCTGGGGGGTCGCACCACAGGTTCGCCTTCGTACAAGCCCCTGCCGGCCTTCGTGACTGCGCCGTCACCCAGCCGCTCCGGTCCGTTGAGCTTAATGTCGTTCAGGACCGCATCGAGGACGCCGTTCACAAATTGTCCGCTTCTCTCGGTACTGAAGAGCTTCGCGAGCTCGATTGCTTCGTTCATCGTAACTTTCGGAGGGATCTCACGAAAGTAGAGCAGCTCACAAATGCCCATGCGGAGGATCAGCCGGTCCAGAGTGGCGATGCGCTTGAAATCCCAGTTTGCCACACGGGCTTTGATGATTTTGTCGATGTCTTCGCTGTGCTGCACCGTCTGGATAACAAGATTGCGCGCAAACTCATAGGCCGGCTTGTTGGACTGCAGGCCGACGAGCACGCAGGAGATGACATGATCCACGGGATCTTCGGAAATCTCGTGGGCATACAGAGCCTGAACGACCTTTTCTCTGATTATTCGGCGTCTCACAGTGCGGCTCTCCCTTCTGTCCTAACGTAACACCGTGATACGAGGCGATTCCGAGGCCGGGTGGCGATCCACGACAACGTCGGCGCCAAATACTTCGCGGATGCGGTCCACTGTCAATACCTCCGGCGGCGTCCCGAGGGCCGCAATGCGGCCGCAGAGCAACATCGCAATTCTGTCGCTGTACATTGCGGCGAGATTCAGATCGTGCGACACCGAAACGACCGTCAGTTCTGACTGGACATTGAGTGACCGGATGAGCCGGAACATGTCCACCTGATGGGCGATGTCGAGGTGCGCAGTCGGTTCGTCAAGGAGAAGCACGAATGGTTGTTGGGCAAGTGCCCGGGCCAGGAATGCACGCTGGCGTTCACCGCCGGACAGCTGATGGATCGGATGGGATGCGAGGTGTGCGATATCGGTCTTCACCATCATGCGCTGCGCGATTTCCCGGTCGGCCTCGTTTTCAAAGTACCGCCCTGCCGCATGTGGCGCGCGTCCCATCAGAACAATTTCTTCGACGGTGAACGGAAAGCTGGTGTCCCGGTCCTGCGGAACGTACGCGATGCGGCGCGCGAGTTCGGCCCGCGTGTGCGTCCCCAGGGGCTTTCCTTCAAGCGTGATCGTGCCCGCGTCCGGAAGGAAAATCCGGTCGAGAAGTTTGAGCAGGGTGGACTTGCCGGACCCGTTGGGACCGACCAGCGTGAGAAACTCCCCGCGGTTCACCGCAAATGAGATGTTCTGAAGCGTAGGAATGCCGGCGATGTAGCTGAAGGAGACGGTATCGGCGGTGAGGACGGGCATTTTCGTAGAACAGGGGAACGGGGGCTCGTGTGTTGTCAATGATCTAATCTACGCAAAAGGGAGAAGGAAGGCAACTGGACTCCGTTTTTCAATGAGGCAAAGGCTGGAGAAGAGGCGAAAGGACGATGAAAGGGTCGATGATGGTTATGTGCGGCGGAGAAGGTAGACGAATATGGGAGCGCCGAGGATCGCTGTCACGGCCCCGACAGGGATCTCAGCGGGAGCGATGATCGTCCTCGCCAGCGTGTCCGCAAGAATCAGAAAACTTCCCCCGAGGAGGAAGGACGCCGGCAGAAGCAGGCGGTGGTCGGCCCCGAAGATCATGCGGGTGATGTGAGGAACAATCAGACCGACAAACCCTACAACACCGCTCACTGAAACCACCCCTCCGGTAATGAGGGATGCCAGTGCGTATGAACGCCGGCGCAGCACACGGACATCGACGCCCAGCTGTGCCGCTGCGTCATCCCCCGTGGCGATCAGATTGTACTGCTTTGCCATCAGCAGTGCCGGGACTGCCGCCACCGTCGTCACACCTCCCGCGATGGCCACCGACACGAAGCGGGCACCGCTCAGGTTTCCCATCAGCCAGAGAAATGCGTTTCGCAACTCCTGGTTGAAGAGCGCGACGGTCATGAGCACCGCAGCATTGAAAAACGCCCCCACCATGACGCCGGACAGCAACAACGTAAACGGGTCCAGCTGTCCCCGCCGGTGCGCAATGGTATAGACGAGGACCATCACGCACGCCGATCCGGCGAACGATGCCAGCGGCGCGATCAGGTAACTGATCCCGGACGCGAGCGCAATGGCGAGGATTGTCCCCATCGTTCCTCCGCTGGAGATGCCGAGGATGTACGGTTCGGCCAGCGGATTCCTCAACAGTGCCTGGAGCACCGCCCCGGCAATCGACAGCCCGGCTCCGACAAAGAGGGCGAGCAGAACGCGGGGAAGGCGGATATCGATAACGATGAGACGCTCGGTCTCCGATACCGGGCCTATCCCGGTGCATGCGTTGATGACCTTTTCCAGGGGGATCGATACCGTGCCGACTGAGAGAGCAAGCAGGGACGATCCTGCCAGGACGAGGATGAGCGCGAAGACCACGACAAAAAAACGTCGGGTCGTGACCGGTTGATGCTTCTGCCGGAAGAGCGCTTTCATGGGGCGCCGGCACGTCTGGATGTACGCGACGACGGTGCACGCTGGCGTTTCGGCGTGTGTAGCCCTTTCCACATTGCCTCCACGAGGAGGCGGACACCGGTACCCGCGACTGCGGAAATGGGGATGATCGGCTTTCGTGCAATGCGGGTGCGCTGCAACGCGCTCGCTTCACCGGGGGGGAGCGCGTCGATCTTGGTGACGACGATCAGCGAAGGCTTGTCCACGAGAGAAGGGTCAAACAATCGGAGTTCGTTGATCAGAACGTCATAGTCTTCCTTGAGTGTGTTGCGCGTGGCGTCAAGGAGGAACACGAGCACACGCGTGCGCTGAATATGGCGGAGGAACTGGACCCCCAGGCCCTTCCCCAGATGTGCTCCTTCGATCAGGCCGGGGATATCCGCCACAACAAAACTCTTCCCGTCGTCGACTTTCACGATCCCGAGATTCGGCACCAGGGTGGTGAAAGGATAGTCGGCGATCTTCGGCCGGGCCGCTGAGATCACGGAAATCAGCGTCGATTTTCCGGCGTTGGGAAGACCGACGAGGCCGACGTCAGCGAGCAGTTTGAGTTCCAGATCGATGTCCCGCTCCTCGCCGTTTTCTCCGGGCTCGTACCGGCGCGGGGCCTGATCGGTGGACGTGGCAAACTCGGCGTTTCCGCGTCCCCCTCTCCCTCCTGCGGCCACACGAAACTCATCACCGTGCTGAACCAGGTCCGCCAGGACAATTCCGCTCGCGATGTCGCGAATGATTGTTCCCTCGGGAACATCGACGGTGATGTCGGCGCCGCTTCTGCCGGTCTTTTTCGCCCCCTGTCCGTGGTCACCCCGCGGCGCTGCATAGGAGCGCTTGTAATGGAAGTCGAGCAGCGTGGCAAGGTGACGGTTTGCGCGGAGCATGACGGAACCACCTCTGCCGCCGTTCCCTCCGTCCGGTCCGCCTTTGGGCACAAACTTCTCCCGTCGGAAGCTCACGCATCCTGAACCACCGGCCCCACCCTTAACCTGGATCTGTGCAAAATCGACAAATTTCATGATTGATCCCGTGTCTCTCCTGTCAACCGCCGCTGCACGATGTCGGTAAACTGCACGGCGACATCGTGGAACGGATCGATAGTGTTGATCTCGAACAGTTCGCGGATATAGCCGGAGGCTTCCTTCCAGCTATGAATCTCATTGAGACGTGCGATGATCAGGTCGTAGAAGTCACGATCCCGATCGCAGATTGTCTGAATGAATCGTTTGCGTTGTTCCGGCGCAATGAATTCGTTGAGGTCGGGAAAGGCCCGGGTCCCGGAGACCGGCGGTTCCTGGTCTGCGGATGTTTCGTGATCCGCTTCTGCCGGCCCTGAGTGTGCTACATCCGGATCTGTCCCATCCGGCTGGACGGGCTCAGGGATGTGCTCCGGTTCGGCATTGCTCTCCGCTTCACCGGCAGGCTCGGGTTCGGAGGGATGATCCGATTCGGCCGTGCCAAACGACAGTTCTTCTTGTGCCGGCTCTGCCAGCGGGGGCGGTGGATGCTGGGCCTCGACGGGTTTGCCCGAAAGAAAGTCCTCGCTCAGACTGATCAGCTCGTGGAGGGTAAGCGCCTCGAGCTTGCGGAAATGGCAGACGCCCGTCAGATAGCTGTGCAGTCCATGAAGCTCCTTGTCTTCGAAGAAGAGAAGGAGCGGACGGAGCGGGATGGGTCCGTCGGGGTGATCCGGTTCAAGGAGGAAGAACTCAAAGATCGGCCGCGCGAGAAGTGCCAGTTCGCGGGGCGTGTGTTCACGGACAACGGCCGAGTCGATTCTCCGGATAAGGGTGCTGACGGTCGAGCTGTCGACCTCGGTGAGATGGCGCTCGATGATCGTACGCCGGAGCAGCTGGGGCAGATAGGAGTACTCCGTGACGTACTCGAGCTTGCCGATGAGTTCCCGGGCAGAGATCACGATGGAAGTGTGGAACAGAAAGCTCCGCAGGGTCCACCGGGGGCGGCAGACATAGTTCTCCGTGAAGTGCAGGGCGTTTTCGAGATCGGGGAGAAAATCATCGCGGGTGAACACGTACGCGTCCGCCGAGTGACGCAGGAACACATCGCGGATCCGGTTGGCGAGAGGGGCTTCGTCCGCAACGCGCGAAAACTCCGGTGTCTCGGCAAGAGTGGCTCGCAACCGATCGCGCACGCTTGCGCGCAGGTAGGCCTTGACGCCAGCGGGGACAACGGAGGCCAGCACGTCGCTCATCGGGATCTCGCGACGGTCGGCGATCGTGTACTCAAGGAGCGTCCGAAGCATCAAATCGGAGTCTGGGTGCGCCATGGCTATTTGGGGGTCTTGTTGAGAATGGCGTTGACGCGGTCAATTTCCTTTCGCGCCGCGGCCTTGAACGTTGGATCGATGCCGGAGCGCTCCAGAATCTGACGGTACATGGTCAGGGCCTGGTCCGGACGTCCCATCTTCTCATACGCCTGGCCACTCATGTAAAGTGAGGTTGCAGTCCAATCGATTTTCCCCTTCTTCGTGACAAGGTACGGAACTTTGAGAAAATCCAGGATCGCCTGCTGATAGTCCCCTTTCCCATAGTTCGCTTCGGCGATATAGTACCGGATTTCCCCCTCAAGATCGCTGCCGGCTTCATCCAGCAGGGCCTGCAGGTGGAGAACGGATTGGTCATAGTAGCCGAGACGTTGATAGAGAATGCCGATCTTTATCCGCTTGTCGAATGCATCGTCGCCGTTCGGATACTGTTCAAGATACTTCCGGGTCAGCGTGAGCGCGGCATCGAAAATTCCTGCTGTCTCATAGGTCTCAATAAGATTGCTCATGGCATACGGCAGGAGGGCGGGGTCGGGTTGCGGGTTGTCGGTGACCTGCCGATAGCTCTTGGTCGCCTCGTCCCACTTTTCTGCCCGGTAGTAGATGTTTCCGAGAGCGAAATGCGCTTTTTGGGCGAAGGGGTCCGACGGGAACTCTTTCAGAAGCCGTCCGAACTGACCGATAGCTTCCTGGGGGCGGTTCGTGACCTCGTATACTTTGCCGATCCAGTACTGCGCCGCCGGAGCGGAAGGGGTGTCGTCATACTTGGATGCCACAGTCTGGAAGGACTTGAGCGCGCGCGGGTAGTCTTCCTGTCTGAAGAACACGCTTCCCCGTTCAAGTTCAAACTGCGCAGCTTCCGGGTCGGTGTCCTTGTATGCCGCGAGGAAGGCGGGGATGTCCTTGTCGGCCCTGGTGAGTTCGTTGTTCCGGAGGGCCGCGACGATTGCGCGCATGCGGTAGAATCGCCCGGCGGCTTGGTCGTTTGCCGATGTGGCAAGAAAGAAATACTGGCGCACCGCGTCTGCGTATTCACCTGAATCGAATAGTATGTCGGCGACTTCACGGTTTGCGGCTGTCGTGGGAGATGCTGCGCCCGCCTGCCGGAAGTAAGTCGTCGCGATATCCGGGGTGCCTTCGGACTTGTAGATCATCCCGAGTGTAGTCAGCGCTTCCGCCGCCTGGACGCCCCGTGGTTCACGCACCAGGAGGGCGGTAAGAGAACTCTTGGCGGTCCGTGTGTCGCCGGACACCGCACTTGCTTTGCCGAGTGCCAGAAGAAGTGACGTCGGCGGCTGCTGGGCGCGCGATGGGGACGCGGATGGATCGTGCAGGAGCTCGGTGTAGAGCGCGACCGCCTGCGTTGCTTCACCGGAAGCCAGCAGGGCGTCGGCCAGACGCCGCCTGGCCTTGAGGGCGTTCTCCGTGCACGGGAACCGGGTCGTAAGCTCCTGGAAGAGCCCCACAGCACGCGCTGCGTCCCCGCGCGACTGTGCAAGTTCGCCCAGCACGGAAAGCACCGATGCGGTGTGCCGATGTGATGGGTACAGCTTCAGGTATGACGTCCCGACCGCTGCCGCAGAGTCCGCGAGTCCGCGAGCCTGCAGAAGCATACATCGGGAATACGTGGCTTCTTCTGCAGTCTCCGAGCCGGGATTCACGCGTTCGGCCTGACTGAACGCCGACAGGGCGTCGTCGGTGCTGTCTGCATCTCTGTACAGCCTGCCCATCTGCAGGAGCATCCGATCGCGATACTCCGAAGCAGGATGACGGGCCAGGGCGTTTGCATACGCAGTCCGGGCTGCTGCCAGCGTTCCTGCCTGCAACCGGAAGAGTGCATACGACGCCTCGGAACTCCGGCTGTCGGCGGGAAAGCGATCAAGAAAAGCCTGATAGGCCTCCGATGCCGCACCGCGGGTGTCGGGCTTGGTCCAGTTGACATACTCGAGTGCGCGGGCCCTCAGGAAGAACATCTCCGCCATGTCGCGGTCATTCCCTCCGGCGGCAATGGCGCGGGAAAACTGGTCTGCCGCGGATTCATAGTTCTTCAGATCGTGGAACGAGATCTCCCCGAGGCGGCGGGCGAGCGCCGGACGGTCTTTGTCGGCAACAACATCGCCGACCAGGAGGGCGAGTTTTTCGAGGCCTGCATCTTTGTTCTTCGCCTCAAAGGTTTCGATGACAGTCGCACGCTCTTCTGCCGCTGCGCGCAGTTCAGACGCCGGGTAGCTCCGCGAGAAATCACGGTACATTTCCAGTGCGCGGTCAACCTCATGCAGCTGATCCCGGCACCGCGCTGCGCCAAAGGCAGCATCATCTGCGAAGCGGGAGTTGGGAAAACGGACGATGAGCAGATCGAAGAGTGATCCGGCTTTGCGGTAATCCCGCATCTCCTTCTCCGTAACCCGGGCATTCTCGAAGAGGACTGCGGGAGTCGCGGGGTCGTCCGGGAAGGAATCCGCGTACCGTGCATAGAACTGTGCGGCGAGTGCAGGTGCGCCCTGCTTCCGTGCATTGTCGGCGAGCTGAAGCAACGCCTGTTGCCGCACGTCATCAGGAGCGGACATTTTCAGAATGCGCTGGGAGGCTTCATCGGATCTCCGCAACTCACCTGTGCGGGACGCGGCGGCGGCCAGTCGGAGAAGGACGTCCGGGACCCGCGGATCCGTCGGAAAGCTTTCGACATAGCGGCGGTAGCTGGCCACGGCATTTGCCGGACTGTTTGCGGCCAGGGACGCGTCGCCCATGAGCACCAGGGCCTCTTTGCTCAGTGCACTGTCGGCCCCTTGTGGAACGGCCAGGGCCTTCTTCAGGTTCTCGATGGCTTCGGCATGTTTTCCTGTTGCCTCAAACAGGCGCGCCTGGTTCACAAGCGCTCCCTGGAGAGCTCCTGACGTTTTGTAGCGCGTGATGATTTCCTGATACCCTTCCTGAGCCTGATCCGCCCTCCCCATATCCTGATGGATATTCGAGAGGATGAGCAGTGCCTGAGCGCGGGCTTCTGCAGACGGATCGCCGTCGATGACGCGCTTGAGCTCCTGCCGTGCGAGATCGAGGCTTCCTTCTTCGAAATAAATCTGTGCGAGCTGCGTGCGGGCCTCGACCACGGCACCGCTGGAAGAGTACTCCTGGAGAATGATCCGCAGGAGCCTGCGGGCATTGTCGCGTTCACCCGCCCGCCGGAAGTATGCCGCCGCGCGCAGGAGGGCATCGGCCGCGATCTTGCTCCGGGGATGAAATACCTTGACCCGTTCGAATGCCAGGGCGGCCTCTTTGTTGTTGCCCATCGCGGCATAAGCTTCCCCGACATTCCACCACGCCTCCGGTGCCCGGGGATTGTCCTGGTAGGTGAGCGCAAACGTCTGAAATGTCAACCGCGCTTCATCATACTGCTTCAGCTGGAGCTGGGTCAATCCCAGCGTGAATCTCGCCTCGATCCCCTGGGGCGCAGCGGGGTAGGCTGCAATGAACTGCTTCAGCTGTTCCTGGGCTAGGTCGTAAAGACGGTCATTGTAGAGATTGATGGCAAGCTTGAAATCGGCGTTTTCTTTGGTATTCTGTGCTACGCCTGCAGCTGCCCAGAATACCGTCAGGAGGGCCAGCCCCAGGCGGAGCATTATCTTGCCGTTTTCCATACCAGAGGCCATTGTCGTTTGTTGCATGCTTCGGGGGATCTCCGGGATCCGTGGTGGGATATCCCTCAAACGTACGAGAATATTCGCTGGCTTGCAAGAACGTGGGGGGGAGGGAAGCGGGTGGCAGGGTCGTGACGAAGAAAGCGGATCGATGAAAGGAGAAGCACCGGGGGAGTGGTGCACTGCCAGTCCCCCGTGCTTCCTGTACGCGTACTCTGCTGCTACACCACTTTCGCCCGTATGTACTCTCTGTTCAGCCGTGCGATGTGTTCGACGGAGATCTGTTTCGGGCATTCGGCTTCGCAGGCGTACGTGTTCGAGCAGGCGCCGAATCCCTCCGCATCCATCTGGGCGATCATCCGTTCGACCCGTTCCGTTCGTTCCGCGTGACCCTGCGGGAGCAGAGCCAGTTGGGATATTTTGGCGGCCACAAACAGCATCGCGGATCCATTCGGGCAGGTCGCGACGCAGGCACCGCAGCCGATACAGGCGGCTGCATCCATGGCTTCGTCCGCCAGCTCCTTGGGAATGGGTATTGCATTGGCCTCGGGGGCCTGGCCGGTCTTTACCGAAACATATCCTCCGGCCTGCATGATCCTGTCGAACGCGGTCCGGTCCACGACCAGGTCTTTGATGATCGGGAACGGCCGTGCCCTCCACGGTTCCACGAGGATGGGTTCGTCTTCGGGAAAGCTCCGCATGCGAAGTTCGCAGGTCGCGGTCCCGCGGTTCGGTCCGTGCGCGCGGCCGTCGATCATAAGGCCGCAGCTGCCACAGATGCCTTCGCGGCAATCGTGGTCGAACTCGACGGGTTCTTCCCCCTGGCGGACCAGGTCCTGATTCAGAACGTCGAGCATTTCCAGAAAGGAGGCGTCGGGAGAGATGTCGCGCACCGTGTACGTGACCAGCTTCCCCTTTGCGTTCGGGTTCTTCTGTCGCCAGATCTTCAGCGTGAAGTTCATTACTTGTAGCTCCTCTGGGAAGGTTTCACGTATTCGAACTTGAGTTGTTCCTTGTGCAGTTTCGGTGCCTTGGTCTCGCCCGCATATTCCCAGGCGGCGACATAGGCGAACTTCGTATCGTTGCGTTTCGCTTCACCCTCGGCGGTCTGGTATTCTTCGCGGAAATGCCCCCCGCAGGATTCTTCGCGGTGGAGCGCGTCGCGGGCCAGCAGTTCGCCGAGTTCGAGGAAGTCGGCGATGCGCGAGGCCCGTTCGAGCTCACAGTTCAGATCGTCCGCGGTGCCGACGACGTTCACATCGCTCCAGAATTCCTTGCGGAGGGCCGCGATGCCTGCCATCGCCTCTTTGAGGCCCTTCGTGGTGCGGCCCATGCCGACCTTGTTCCACATGATGACCCCCAGCGCCCGGTGGAAATCGTCAGGAGTCCGTTTCCCCCGGATCTCCAGGAGCCGCGTGATGGTTTCCTGGACCTCCGTCCGCACGCGCTGGAAGGGTGCATCGTCTTCACTGACAGCTTTGAATGTGCCCGAAGCGAGATAGTCGCCGATGGTGTACGGAAGGATGAAATATCCGTCGGCCAGGCCCTGCATCAGTGCGCTGGCTCCGAGCCTGTTGGCCCCGTGGTCGGAGAAGTTCGCCTCGCCGGCGACGTACAGTCCCGGAATGGTGCTCATCAGATTGTAATCGACCCACAACCCTCCCATGGTATAATGGACGGCGGGGTAGATACGCATGGGGTTTTTATACGGGTCTTCCGCAGTGATTTCGTGGTACATGTCAAAGAGGTTACCGTATTTCTCCTCGATCCAGTGTTTGCCGTTCCGATTGATGGCATCGGCGAAATCCAGGTACACGGCAAGGCCCGTCGACCCGACGCCGAATCCACTATCGCACATTTCCTTTGCCCGTCGCGATGCGACGTCGCGCGGTACCAGGTTGCCGAACGACGGATACATCCGTTCGAGGTAGTAGTCGCGCTCCGCCTCCGGAATATCGGCGGGGTTCCGTGTGTCTCCTTTGGTTTTCGGCACCCAGATACGGCCGTCGTTCCGGAGGCTCTCGCTCATCAGTGTGAGCTTCGATTGATACGAGCCGCTCTGCGGAATACAGGTGGGGTGGATCTGGGTAAAGCAGGGGTTGGCGAACAGGGCGCCGCGCTTGTACGCCCGCCAGACGGCGGTTGCATTGCTGGCTTTCGCCATGGTGGAAAGATAGAACGTATTGCCATAGCCGCCCGTGGCAAGGACCACCGCATGGCCTGTATAGGTTTCGAGGGCTCCGGTGACCAGGTTTCTGGCGATGACGCCACGCGCCTGGCCGTCGACCAGCACCAGGTCGAGCATTTCGCGGCGCGGGAAGTACTTGACTTTGCCCGTATCGATCTGTCTGCAGAGCGCAGCGTAGGCGCCGAGGAGGAGTTGTTGTCCCGTTTGTCCGCGGGCATAGAAGGTGCGCGACACCTGGGCTCCGCCGAAGGAACGGTTGTCCAGCAACCCGCCGTAATCACGGCCGAAGGGGACGCCCTGGGCGACGCACTGGTCGATGATCGTGCCGCTCACCTGGGCGAGCCGATAGACGTTGGCTTCGCGCGCGCGGTAGTCGCCCCCTTTCACGGTGTCGTAAAACAACCGGTACACACTGTCGCCGTCGTTCGCGTAATTCTTTGGCGCATTGATGCCCCCCTGTGCGGCAATGCTGTGCGCGCGGCGCGCGGATTCATGGTAGCAGAGCGAGATGACGTTGTACCCGAGTTCGGCAAGGGAGGCTGCGGCGGATGAACCCGCCAGTCCCGTCCCGACAACCACGATCGTGTACTTCCGTTTGTTTGCTGCGTTCACCAGCTTCAGATTGAATCTGTGTGTGTCCCATTGTTTTTCGATGGGACCGGAGGGAATTTTGGCATCGACGGTCATGATGGTGATCCCTTAATGAGCCCAGAGGAAATACAGCGGTATGGCGGCGAACGCAATCGGGATAATCAGCCAGAACGCAAGGCCGACCAGCTCGATCAACCAGGTGTAGCGCGTCCGGCGGAGGCCGAATGTCTGAAACGCCGACTGAAACCCGTGGCGTAAATGATAACCCAGAAAGACAAGTGCGATGACGTACAACCCGACAGTCCACGGGTTCACGAACGCCTCTTTCACGATCTCGTACATCGTCGTTCCGTCGGGAAAGAAGCGCGAGCGGACGAAAAACGCATTGATGTGGACCACAAGGAACGCCGTGACGGCGAGTCCAGTGACCCACATGATCCGCGAAGAAAGCTCGCTGCTCTCGGAGGACTTGATCTTCTGGTACCGGACTGGCCGGGCCCGCCGGTTCGCGAGCCATAGCCAGATCCCGACAAATGCATGGAGAAGGAACCCGGCAAAAAGAAGGATCTCAATTGGCCGGATCAACGGGTAGGTGGCCATGAACTCCGAATAGACGTCGAACGTCCCACCGTGATCATCCTTGAAAAGAAACAAGTTGATGACGAGGTGGACGATGAGGAACGAACAGAGGAAGAGCCCCGACATGGCCATGATGAGTTTCCGGCCGACGGACGAGGTGAGGAAAGATGTTTTTGTGCTCATAGATGCCGCTCTCTGCAGTAGTGAATGCCAGGAACGTCGGTGAGAATGAAGAACAAGGAATGGCTTGCTGGTGTGGCGGGCGCGGAGCCCTGCGTCATCAATCTACAAAACAGGAACGATTTGTGCAACGTCCTCCGCGAACATGTTCAACGTCGGGGTCCCGTCCGGATGAACCGGGCCACGGAAATGCTGCTGCCGATCATGCCCAGCAGCGCCCCCGCCGCAACCACGCCGGCGTAAAACACGGGCTCCATGCTGACGTAGGGCTTCAATTCGGGGGCGATGAACCGCAGTGCATACACCAGCATGCCGAACAGGATGCCGGCCGCGAGGATCCCCCCCAATACTCCCTGAAGTATCCCTTCGAGGAGAAACGGCAGACGGATGAAGACCCGTGTGGCGCCGACGAGTTCCATCGTCCGGATGCTCTGCCGCTTTGCCGAGATGGCCAGCCGGATGGTGTTGGAAACGAGAAAAACCGCTGAAAGGCCGACCAGAATCCCGAGCGTGAGGGTGATGTTATGCACCATGTCCGACCGCTGCTCAATCACCTCCAGCAGGGCTTTCCGGTACATGACGCTCTCGATACGGGGGAGTGCCGCCAGGCGCTCTTCCAGGGCGCGCGCACGAACCGTAGTCCTGTACTCCTCTTTCAAGGCAATCTTCAGGGACGGTGGAAGCGGATTGAAGTCCAGCACGCTCAGGATGTCTTCTCCGAACTCTCTACGGAAAAGGGCGGCGGCCTCCTCTTTGGATACGAAGGTGACGTGTGCCACGCCTTCCAGAGCCGACACGGCTTCGGACAGACTCTCGATCTCCGGAGCAGAGATAGGCTCCTGCAGGAACGCCTCAAGTTCAACCCGGCTGCGGAGCTCATTGAGAAAGCGCGTCGCGTGGACCGAAATCACCGTGAACAGCCCGAGGAGAACCAGGGCTATACTGATGGTGACGATGGAGAGGATGCTGGAGAGCTTCGTGCGCGTGAAGCCCGAAAGACTCTCCCGAACGGTATAGGACAGACTCACAGGTGACCGGCCTCAGAAATTGGATTCATCCCGCCAGCGCGTGATGCGCCACGGGTCAGTGATCCGCGCACGGCGGAGCGTCAGATTTGCGTACCCATCCACTCTCTCAATGTCGCTCGGGTTGAACACGAGCGTGAGGTTGAAACCGCGGACAACATTGACACTCGTGGATTCGGCAGACGAGGATATGACATTGTTCCAGATGAGATCCAGTTTCTGGGCGTTCTGAAACAAGCCGAAGGTTGTGCGCATCTCGTCGTCCCGTCCCCAGGTGACATCGATCCCAAGATCGTAATTCCGATACACGAATACGAAATCGTAGTCCAGCAGCTGTCCGTACACGGTAGTGTCGCGAAACGTATAGGCGGTCTGAAAGCACTGGAAAACGCCCTCGATGGTGCTCGGATCACAGGTCGATTGAGCCGGCGTCGAGTCCCAGCCCGGTGCAAACGGATTGATGCAGGAGAGCGACAGGCAGGCGCAGAGGCCCGGCAGGATGACGGAGGCCCTCCTCAATTGCTGAATTTTCCCTTAAAATGACTCCATGAGATATCGGGGGTTGTGGCGAAATCAGCCCACCGCTGGACCGTCCAGAAGTTACTTGCATCGACGCTGAGAGTGAATTGCAGACGCCCCCGTGCGGTTTTCGGGAACCCCGCTTCGTTGTGTTCGAACACGAGGACATAATCGTAGGAGGAGACGATCGAATCGGCCGCGACGGTGGTTGATTGCAGGGTCAACGAGAGCGTTGCATAGGCCTTGGTGCTGCTGCGTGCGATGAGGTTCTGGAAATACGACTGCTCTTCGGCTACCGACCAGTTCGAGAATACCGGGCCGTACAGTGCCGCTGCGTCCGCCGAGGGCACAAACACGAACGGATGAGCCCCCCGGGCCTGGTCGGCGAAGCAGCTGACGTAGTTTGCGACGTTTTTCTGCTCGATGGCGCTTTGAAAATTGGCCAAGAGAATGGAAGGGTCGGTCGGGGGACGGTAATTCAGACTCGACTGCGTTGGGTCTTCGGGATCCCGCGGTTCGAAGAGGCCGCATCCCGCAGCGCCTGTTCCCAGGAGGAGCAGGAAGACGCCGAGAATGCAGGACGCGCGGTCGGACAGACAGCGGTGCCGGTTCATAACGAAATCCTTCCCTCGAGCGCGCGGGAGAGCGTTGCTTCATCCGTGAATTCGAGGTTCCCGCCGACCGGCAGGCCGCGGGCAAGGCGCGACATCTTCATGCCCAGCGGCTTCAATAACCGGGTCAGATACATCGTTGTCGCTTCACCTTCAACATTCGGGTTGAGGGCAAGGATCACTTCGGCCACGCCCCCCGGCAGTCGTGCAAGAAGCTCCCTCACCTTCAGGTCGTCGGGACCGATGCCGTCGAGCGGTGAGAGTGCACCGCCGAGAACATGGTACAGGCCTTTGTACTCGTTCGTTTTTTCAAGTGCCAGAACGTCACTGGGTTCTTCCACGACGCAGAGTATCGATGTGTCCCGCTTTGAACTGGCGCAGATCGCGCAGGGGTCTCCCTCCGTGATATTGGAACAGATGGAGCAGTAGGTGATCCGGTCTTTGACCTGCACCAGGGACCGGGCCATGGTCACGACCTCTTCACGGGGCCGCTTCACTATATAGAGGGCGAGGCGCAGGGCGGTTTTGCGCCCGATCCCGGGGAGATGGGCGAATTCCTCAATAAGTTGCTGCAGTGCTTCTGATGTGTAGAGCATCGAAGGGGGTGCTCCGGATAGGACCGGGCGCTGAACGCGCGATCAGAAACCGGGCAGATTCAATCCCGGAATATTTGGGAGAAGTCCGCTCGTGACTTTCGCCATCTCTTCCTGGGAGAGTTTCTGGGATTCTTCGATGGCTTTGTTTGTTGCGGCAAGGACGAGATCTTCCAGCATCTCTTTGTCTTCAGGGTTGATGACTTCTTTCTCAATAACGAGACCGGTGATCCGCTGTTTTCCGTTGGCGGTCACTTTTACCATGCCTCCTCCCGATTCCCCGGTCACCTGTTTGTGTTCCAGTTCCTCCTGCACCTGGTTCACCTTCTCCTGCATCTTCTGGATCTGTTTCATCATCCCCGCCATGTTCGGGAGACCCGTCATACGTTCCTCACAAAAAGACTGAATGGAATGGAAAAATATACCGGAAAGGGTCAGGAAAAGCAAATTTGACTTTCGGGTGAAAATCCGTTACATTTTTGTTCCCGCACCATTCACATTTCAGCGGGAACAGCTATTTTTGACGGAGAATGAATTCTTTGGCACGAGGTCCGCGAGAAGCGTCCGGCGCTGATCTGAAAGCCCAGCAGCGTCTGCGCGCAGCCGGAGAAGTCCCCCGGCATGTTGCCGTCATTATGGATGGCAATGGGCGTTGGGCGAAACGGCGCGGCCTCCCGCGCATCGCTGGTCACCGGGAAGGTGTCGAATCAGTCCGAGACATCGTCGAAGCGTGCGGCCAGCTGGGTGTGGGTCATCTGACGTTGTATGCGTTTTCCACGGAAAACTGGAAACGCCCGCAGGAAGAGATCTCCCTTCTGATGCGGCTTCTGTTGACCGCCCTTCACGACGAGACGGACCGTCTTCACACGAACAACGTCCGGCTCCGCTCAATCGGCGAAATTGACGCGCTTCCGAATGAGGTTCAGGCTGAACTCCGCGAGGCGGCCCTGAAAACTGCCGCGAATACGGGGCTGACCCTTACCCTCGCCCTGAGCTACAGTGGTCGGTGGGAGATCACACAGGCAGTGAGGGCCATCGCCCGTGAAATCCAGTCGGGTGAAACCCGCCCGGAGGATATTACCGAACAGTGCATCGCCAGTCATCTGGTGACGCATGATACGCCGGATCCGGACCTTCTCGTGCGGACGAGCGGCGAACTGCGGATAAGCAACTTCCTGCTGTGGCAGCTGGCCTACACGGAGCTGTATATCACACCGAAGTTCTGGCCGGCCTTTCGCAGAAACGACCTGTATGCCGCCATCGCGGATTATCAGCGGCGCGAACGACGGTTCGGTATGGTGAGCGAGCAGGTTCCTAAAACCACCGGCGAACAAAGTACATTCAGTACAATTCTCAAGAGTGTCGCAGGGCCGTGATATGACGAAGCGAGTGCTGGTGTTGCTGGCCGCTGGTATCCTCCTGACCACACCGCCCCATCTGCAAGCACAAACATCCCCCCCGCAGGAAGTCTACAAGATCCTCGGTCTTTCCGTGGAAGGGAATACCCTGGCCGACCCGGCAGCTGTTATCGCCAATTCAGGTCTCAAGGTCGGCGATGAAATCCTTGTGCCGGGCGATCAGATTGCACAGGCTATCCGCAAACTGTGGTCCCTGCGGCTGTTCGAAGATATCCAGGTCTCCATCGACCGGAAGATGGGCAACGGGATCTATCTGCTCATCAAGGTCACGGAGCTCCCCCGATTCGAACAAGCCCAGATCGAAGGAAACGACGAAATCGATACGGACGACATCCTGAAAGCGATACCGCTCGTCCGCGGACAGGTTGTTTCTCCGCACGACCTGAAGAAGATCCAGCGGGAGGTGAAAAAGCTCTACGATAAAGAGGGCTATCTGCTCGCCACGGTCGACGTCAGGTCCGATCCCTCGGATACGGTGGCGGGCGGACGGCGTGTTGTTGTCGTGATGATCGACGAAGGCCAGGAAGTTATTGTGCGGAGCATCCGGTTCGGGGGAAACACGGCCTTCGCCGCGAGCGACCTGCGTGGCGCCATGGATGAGATCGAGGAAAGCAAGTGGTGGAAGTTCTGGTCCTCGGCCAAATTCGACCGGAAAAAATACGACGAAGACAAGACGAAGATCGTTCGGTACTATCGTAAACACGGGTACCGCGACGCGCAGATCCTCTCCGATTCGCTCTGGTACAGCGACAACAAGGAAGACATGTTCATCCTCATGAACGTGCATGAAGGACCGCAATACAAGATCCGAAACATCACCTGGCAGGGAAATACCGTCTATCCCGATGTGGTGCTCAATGCCCGCCTCGACATGAGGCCCGGGGACGTCTATGATGCCGAGCGCTTCGAGAGGAATCTCCGGGGGAACGAGGAGCAGACCGATGTCGCCGCCCTGTATCTCGACAACGGATACCTCCGTTTTAACCTGGACCCCCGGGAAACGCGGGTCGCTGAGGACAGCATCGACATCCAGGTCAAAGTCTATGAAATGAACCAGTTCAAGATCGGGCATGTCAACATCAAGGGGAATACCAAGACGTATGAGAAGGTCATCAGGCGCGAGCTCTACAGCCGGCCCGGCGACTATTTCAGCAGGGCGGCCATTGTCCGCGGCATCCGCCAGCTCGCCCAGCTGAACTACTTCAACCCGGAGAAGATAAAGCCCGACTACGTGCTGGTCGACGACAAGACGGTCGATCTGACATTCGAAGTGGAGGAAAAATCCAGCGACAATGTCAATGCGTCGGTCGGGTACAGCGGCGCGTTCGGCGTGACCGGGGCCCTCGGGTTCACGATCACGAATTTCTCCATCGCGGAGCCCCTGACCGGCGGGGCGGGGCAGGTCCTCAATTTTGAGTGGATGTTCGGCGAAGGATCGCGCTACCGTACGTTCACCCTCGGATTTACCGAACCATGGCTCTTCGATACACCCACGCTGTTTGGTGTGACCCTGTTCGACACGCGGCAGATCTATACGTTCGACTACCAGCGCACCGGCGGGTCTGTCCGTATCGGTCGCCGGTTCAAGTGGCCCGATGACTACTTCCGCGGCGACTGGATCGTGGATGCGCAGGTCAATGAGGTGCGTGACGGACTTGGGATCTACCGCGAGGGAAAATCAAGTCAGTTCAGCATCACCCAGATCATCTCGCGCAACAGCGTCGACAATCCGATCTTTCCGTCCAGCGGATCAAATGTCTCGCTGTCCGTGCAGGTGTCGGGCGGTCCGTTCCTTCCCGGCAGCATTGATTTCCACAAGTGGATGTTCACGTCCGAGTGGTATCTCCCCCTGTTCGGGTCCAGCAAGTTCGCCCTGTATCTCGGGTCGACGTACGGGTATGTTTCCACCTTTTACAAAGACTCGTATATCCAGCCCGTGGACCTTTTCTTCATGGGTGGGACCGGCCTCGGGTTCATTGCGACGACCCCTCTGCGCGGATATGAAGATCAGTCGGTCGGCCCGCGCAATGAGAACAACGAGATTCTGGGCGGCCGGGCCATGGCCAAACAGACCCTCGAATTGCGGTACGCCGTGGCGATCAATCCAATCCCGATCTACATCCTCGGCTTCGCAGAAGGAGGCAATGTGTATGAGAGCCTTTCGCGGGCCGACTTCTTCGATCTTCGGCGTTCTGCCGGGTTCGGTGCACGATTGCAGATCAATCCCATCGGCCTGATCGGGTTCGACTACGGATACGGTTTTGACGATGTCTATCCGAGGGACGGCAAGGCTGACGGATGGCGGTTTCATTTTGTCTTCGGACGCGGATTCTGAGTTTCTGAGTACCACTATCGCAGCATAACAAACCATTCTATTTGAGGATGTACTTATGAAGACCCCCTTTGTGCTCCTATCACTCACCCTCATCACACTGCTGGCGGTCCCGGCGCTCTTCGCCCAGTCACAGAAGATCGGGTATGTCAACTCTTCGAAAATCTTTCAGGAACTCCCGGCCGCGCAGGACGCACAGCGCCGGATCGACGCCATGAGCAAGCCGATTCAGGACTCTCTGCAGGCAATGCAGACTGACCTCCAGGCGCGCTATGAGGATTATCAGAAACGCGAAGCACTGCTGAATGACGCGGCGAAGAAGGCCGAGCAGCAGAAGCTGATTGACGCGGAACGCCGGATGAACGAATACCGCGTCCAGAAGCTGGGAAATGACGGCGACCTTGCGCGGGCAACAGAGAAAGTGCTCGCTCCGCTCCGGGAACGCATCAAAGCCGCCATCACCGCCATCGCGAAAGAAGAGAAGTACGGATTTATCTTCGACAAGACGGACGCGATCCAGATTTTGCTCTATGGCGACCCGGCTCATGATGTCACATTCAAGGTCATTGACCGCCTGAATCGCGGCAAGTAGCTGGTCCGGGAACACGACGATGGAGGATCCGGTATGAAATCGTTTGCATTGGCGCTGTTGCTCGTCTGTGGTGTTGCGGCAGCCGGGGCCCAGACCAAAATCGGTCATATCAATTCTGAAGCGATCATGCAGGCGCTTCCGGAGGCAATCGATGCCCAGAAATCCCTGGATGCTATGGTGGCCCAGTGGGAAGCTGAGCTGCAGAAGATGCAGACCGAGTGGAAGCGGAAATTCGACGATTACGACAAGAAGAAGTTGATCCTCACGGATCAGGCCCGGGCCGACCAGGAAAAGGAACTGCGCGATATGGACCAGGCCATCGCTGACTTCCGCAACAAGAAATTCGGACAGAACGGGGAGCTGTTCCAAAAACAGAATGAGGTGATGAAGCCGATCCAGAACAAGATCTTCAAGGTCCTCGAGGAGATCGCGCAGGACGACGATTATGACTATATCTTCGATCAGAGCGGCGAGATCCTCCTTCTCTATGCCAACGAAAAGCGTGATCTGACGTCGCTGGTCATCCAGCGCATGCAATCCTTCGGAAAGTAGCCGGAGCATCCCATGACCGTCCGGGAAATAGCACGCCTGCTGGATGCTGTCGTGGAGGGGAACGACGAGGAGGTGATTCGGCGTGTCGCCAAAATCGAAGAGGCCGGGGACGGTGACCTGACGTTTCTGGCCAACCCGAAGTACTCCCGGTATCTCGCTGTCACACGCGCCTCCGCAGTGATCGTGGGAAAGACTGTGGCCGTCGAAGACCGGCCGGCTGATGCCCCTCCGTTGACCCTGATCCGCGTGGATGATCCCTATGTCGGTTTCGTCCGCATCCTTGCACGATTCAATCCCCCGCAGCTTCCGCTTCCGCCCGGCATCCACCCCGCGGCAGTCATCGCTAACGATGCTGCGATCGGAGAGGACGTCCGCATCGGACCGCTGGTGGTCATCGGCGAACGCGCCCGGATCGGGGCGCGATCGATCCTCTGCCCCGGGACCGTCGTGGGTAACGATGTGGTCATCGGCAACGATTGCATCCTGTACCCTCACGTCACGGTCCGCGAAGCGTGCAGGATTGGAGACCGCTGTATCCTGCAGCCCGGCGCCGTTGTCGGGAGCGACGGGTTCGGGTTTGCGCCCAAGGCCGATGGTACATTTGAAAAGATCCCTCAAATGGGGATCGTGGTAATTGAGGACGACGTCGAAATCGGAGCAAACACGACCGTCGACCGTGCCACGCTGGGGGAAACCAGGATCAAGAAGGGAACGAAGCTGGATAATCTCATCCAGGTCGCCCACAATGTGGTGATCGGTGAAAACACGGTGATGGCCGCGCAGAGCGGAATTTCCGGCAGCACCCGGATCGGAAAAAACGTCATGGTCGGAGGTCAGGTTGGATTCACCGGCCATATCGCCGTCGCCGACCGGGCGAAAATCGGCGCACAATCGGGAGTTCACAGGTCGCTTACGACGGAAGGCGGAACCTATTTCGGCACTCCGGCGTTTGCGCAGCGGGAGGCGCTGAGGATCTACGGCGCATTTCCCCATCTCCCTGAAGCCCTGGCGACCATCCGCAGCCTGCAGAAGCGGGTCGAGGAGCTGGAAAAGAAACTCAACGGCGCACATTCCGGATAAGTCCATCGGGTCGCAGACCACCGCGCGCCCCGTGCCCACTCACCAACGCCTGAAGCGCTTATGCTCGTCCAACAACGCACCATCAAGCAACCCATCTCTGTGAGCGGAGTCGGTCTCCACACCGGCAGCATCTCCACAATGACCTTCCGTCCGGCGCCCGAGGACTCGGGGATCAGATTCCGGCGGATCGATATGGGAGGGACGCCCGAGATTCCCGCTGACGTCGATCATGTGGTCGATATCTCACGGGGAACCACCATCGGAATCGGCGACGCTCGTGTCCATACGGTGGAACACGTGATGGCAGCCCTGGTGGGCCTGCAGGTCGACAATGTGTTGATCGATCTGGATGCGAATGAACCCCCTGTCATCGATGGGTCCGCAAAACCCTATGTGGACGCCCTGCTCAAGGCGGAGTTCGAACGGCAAGACGCCCCCAAAGACTATCTCATCATCGACCAGACTGTCACATACCATAACGAGGACAAGAAGGTCGATATTGTCGCTTTGCCCCTGGATGACTATCGCATCACGGTCATGGTGGATTATTTCAATCCGGCCCTCGGGAGTCAGCATACGGGCCTCTTCAACCTGGAAAAAGAATTTGTCACCGAGTTTGCCCCGTGCCGCACTTTCTGTTTTCTCCACGAGGTGGAGATGCTGCACAGCCAGGGACTGATCAAAGGAGGGACGCTGGACAATGCCATCGTGATCGTGGACCGGGATCTCCCGGACGACGAGTTGAGACGCATTGCCGGCAAACTCGGCATCAGTGACGCCGTGATCCTGGGAACAAACGGTGTTCTCAACAACCGGAGCCTCCATTTCCGGAATGAGCCCGCCCGCCACAAACTGCTCGATCTGATGGGGGACCTGGCGTTGATCGGGGTCCCTCTGAAGGCCCAGATCCTCGCGGCGCGGCCGGGACATGCAAGCAATATCGAGTTCGCCCGGATGATCCGGAAGCTCTACCAGCAGAAGAAGCTGATCCGGAAATTCCAGCACGAGAGGAAAGAAGGGGTGGTGTTCGACGTCAACGCCATCAAGAAGATCCTTCCCCACCGGTATCCATTTTTGCTCGTCGACAAGATCATCGATTTCAAAATCGACGAGAGTGTGGTGGGGGTCAAGAACGTCACCGCCAACGAGCATTTTTTTGAGGGGCACTTTCCCGGACAGCCGGTGATGCCCGGGGTGTTGATCATCGAAGCAATGGCGCAAACGGGCGGCATCCTGCTCCTGAACGGAGTCGAGAATCCCGGCGACAAGCTCGTCTTCTTCATGTCCATCAATAATGCCAAGTTCAGGCGCCCGGTTGTTCCCGGCGATCAGCTTATATTCGAACTGAAAATGGTCACACGCAAAAGCCGGATCTGCCAGATGGCCGGCAAAGCGTTCGTCGACGGCACACTCGTTGCCGAGGCCGAACTGCTGGCATCGATCGTCGATCGCGCCGGCGCCCAATCCCAGTAACCTCTCTGCACGCATACTCATGAGCACTTCCATCGATCCCCGGGCAGTGGTAAGTCCGAACGCCGTCATCGGGCAGGATGTAACGATCGGACCTTTCACGATTGTCGAAGACGGCGCCGTGATCGGCGATCGGACCACGGTTGCTGCCAATGCGCTGATCGCGTGCGGAGCGCGAATCGGGAGGGAATGCCGCATTCACCACGGCGCGGTGGTGGGCCATGCACCGCAGGATCTGAAATACGCAGACGAGCCAACGACGTGCGAAATCGGCGACCGGACGGTGGTGCGGGAGTATGCCGCGCTGCACCGCGGGACGGGCGACACGGGGCGCACGGTGATCGGGGCTGACTGTTTCCTGATGGGATACGTCCACATCGCCCATGACTGTGTCGTCGGGAACGGCGTGATCATGGCCAATGCCGCCATGCTTGCCGGCCATTGCGTGGTGGAAGACTTTGTGATCATCGGCGGAATTACCCCGGTTCATCAGTTTACGCGGGTCGGGTGCCATGCCATGATCGGCGGCGGCCTGCGGGTGCCGAAAGACGTCCCTCCCTATGCCCTCGCCGGCAACGCGCCTCTGGTGTTCGAAGGACTGAACTCCATCGGACTCCGCCGCCGCGGGTTCTCACGAGAGACGATTGATGCCCTCGACCGCGCCTATACGACGATCTACCGGTCCGGACTGAATGTCTCGCAGGCCATCGACAAAATCCTCGCTGATCCAGCCCTCATGCAGCGCGAAGAAGTCCGGCATGTCGTCGAGTTCATCAAGGCCAGCAAACGCGGCATCATCGGCGCACCCAGGCTGCGCGGCTGAGGCCGGCATGGAGGCCGGACAATGGGCTCTGGAAGACTCCGGCGAGCAGAGCGGGGCCTTCAATATGGAGCGCGATGAGCTTCTTGCCCGCCGCTTCTCACGGCGGATGACGGGCACTCACCCCACCGTGCGGCTCTACCAGTGGCGTCCATGGGCGGTATCCCTCGGACATCATCAGGACGAACAGAGCCTTGATCGCCGGGCGCTGTCGCGCGATGGGATCGACATCGTCCGCCGGCCTACAGGCGGCAGGGCCATCCTCCATGCTGAAGAGCTGACCTACTGCGTGGTGATGGAGGCCGGGCGCCGCAGCATCCTCCAGGTGTATAATGCCATCAGCGATGCACTCGTCCACGGCCTCCGGCTTTTCGGCGTTGCAGTCGCTCTCCAGAAGAGTCAACCGAATTTTGCAGACGTGTACCGTCAGCCCTCGTCTGTTCCCTGTTTTACCAGCTCGGCACGGTATGAGATCGAGTGGAACGGGCGAAAGCTCGTTGGCAGCGCGCAGCGACGGTATGCCGATGGGGAAGTCGATGTGGTTCTCCAGCACGGATCGATTCTGTGCGGCCCCGCACACCGCCGGTTGAGCGACTATCTCGCGAATCAGGACCCCGGAGTCCGGGAACGCATCCGGAAGGAGATGGAGGAAAAGACCGTCGATCTGAATGAAATCACCGGCGGGCCGGTCGACCGGGGGCGACTCGCGGACTGCCTCGGCAGGGGCTTCGAGGAGGCGTGGGGGATGGTCTTTGAGAGAAGAGCGGTCCACGGAGCGTGAGAAGGAACTCGGACGAAGGAAAAAAAGGGGGGGATGGGAAATCACGAAAAGAGGATGCACATGAGTACAGCCCAGGCAGATCATCGGCAGCGTGTCGTGACGACGCGCTCGGTGATGAACATGAAACGGACGGGGGAGAAGATCACGGCCCTGACCGCCTACGATTTTCTCATGGCTCGCCTCCTCGACCAGGTCGGGATTGATATTATCCTTGTGGGAGATTCCCTCGGGAATGTCGTCCAGGGGCATGACACGACACTTCCCGTGACCGTCGATGACATGATCTATCATGCGAAAGCGGTCCGCCGGGGGGCAAAGAACGCTCTCATTGTTGTTGACATGCCCTTCATGTCGTACCAGACGAACGTCGATGACGCGGTCCGGAATTGCGGGCGCGTGATGAAAGAGGTGGGAGTGGGCGCCGTCAAGCTCGAAGGCGGGGCGCATATCGCCGATATCGTCCGCCATCTGGTCAAGATCGGCATTCCGGTGATGGGGCATCTTGGCCTGACACCGCAGGCCATCAATAAATTCGGGACGTACGAGGTGCGTGCGACGGACGACCCGGAGGCCGCCGAACTCCTGTCAGACGCCGCGATCCTGGCGGAGGCGGGTGTGTTTTCCCTCGTTCTGGAAAAGATTCCGTCGGCGCTGGCGAAAAAGGTCACCGAGGGCATCCCGGTGCCTACCATCGGCATTGGCGCGGGAGCAGATTGCGACGGCCAGGTGCTGGTCGTCTACGACATGCTCGGGCTGACAGAGGAGTTTCACCCCCGGTTTCTCCGGCGGTACGGCGAGATGGCGGAGGAGATGCGGGGAGCATTTCGCAGGTATATTGACGATGTGCGGTCGGGGGACTTCCCCGGGGAAAAGGAGAGCTACTAGGCATGAGACACATCCTCGTGTGCAACGATGACGGCATTGATGCGGCCGGCATTCAAGCGCTCGCACGGGAACTGCAGCAGATAGCCCGGGTCACCGTCATAGCCCCCGATCGGCAGCAGAGTGCCGTCGGTCATGCGATTACCATGCAGCACCCACTCCGTGTCGTCCCTTTCTACAAAGACGGCGGGTTGTTCGGGTATGCGGTCAAAGGAACGCCGGCGGACGCCGTGAAGCTGGGGGTCAAATGCCTGCTCAAGGAAAAACCGGACCTGCTGATATCAGGCATCAACCACGGTTCAAATACTGCAATCAACATCATCTATTCGGGGACGGTATCGGCGGCAACGGAAGGGACCATTCTGGGAATTCCCTCGATTGCGATGTCTCTGACGACGTATGAAGAGTGGGATTTTGGCGTGGCCGCGCGGTTTGCCCGGACGCTTGCCGAGCAGGTGTTCGAACGCGGGCTGCCCCCAGGCACACTATTGAATGTAAACGTTCCGGCGGTGCCGGAACATGAGATCAGAGGAGTGAAGCTGACGCGGCAGGGGGGGTCGTCGTGGGACGATACATTCGATGTCCGCAAAGATCCGTCCGGCCGTGAGTACTACTGGCTGACCGGAAAGATGCATGTTACCGACACGGACCCCGAAACCGACCAGGTTGCCATCCGCGACCGGTACATTTCGGTGACCCCGATTCATTACGCGCTGACAAACAGCGCACAGCTCGAACAGATGAAGTCCTGGGACCTCTCCCGGTTCTGAGGCCGACTTTCCATTCGACGCCGTCGGACGCGTCATTCCCTTTTCACCCCGAAGTCGAACGGAGGAACATATGCCACGCTTTCGACGCCTGCTGCCTCTCATGCTGTTCTTCCTGACCACCCCCGTCTTTTCCCAGTCCCCCTTCTTCTGGCGCGGTGTCTATCTGTTTGAGCTTGACACCGCCTCCAGCAAGAAACGGTTCTTCGACGTACTTGCCGACTCGTTGCACGTCAATCTGTATCAGGTGCGGACCTTCGAGGGGGCCTACCTTCGGGATGCCTTTTTCCTGAGGAACAACAGAGGGATGAAGGTCTTGCTCCAGGAGAACGCGGTGATGGCTTCCCTCTCGGGGGCGGAGGAGGGGACGGGACTCCGGCGTTCCCTCCGTGCGCGGACGCATGACGACCGTGTTCGGCGACTTGTACGATCGCTTGGCGCATACGCATCGGTGTACCGATTCTACCTGCGGGACGAACCGACGCGTGGTGCGTACGGATCATGGTGGGATGTCCGGGAACTCGTGCGCACGAGCGGTGTGGCGTCGGACCGGGCGCTGTCTGTCGGAGCCATTGCCGATACCGGGAAAAATATCAGCGACTTCGTCACAACGGCTCGGCCGTCGGAGTTGATCATTGACCCGTATTTCATTTTCAACACGCTTCCCCATCCGAGTCTGGAGGGGCGTCCGGCGCTGGCGCGGGGTGCAGGCATTCGCGCGTGGGAAGACTACCCCGAGCGCGAACGCACGGGCTGGTATTTCGGCAATCTGCAATTGTATCTGAATCAGGTGTTGAGAGAGCGGATCCGCCCTGCTGCGGAAGCGGCCCGGTATGGAACGAACCCCGTGCCCTTGATCCTTGTTCCGCAGCTCCACGGTGTCCTGTATGAGTCCACCGGTGTGTATGATGTCGACAGGGATCCGGATGTCACGCCGACGCTCCGGCCGCCGTCGCCCTCGGAGATACGGCTGCAATACGGTATCGGGATTGCGTATGGTGTGAAGGGATTTCTTGCCTATCCTTACGGAACGCAATTCACGCCTCTCGCGGGGATCGGAGTGACGGCGAATGTCGGGCTTGTGCCGCAGCGCGAGCGGGACGCGACGCTGGTGGACCACGGGAGTGATCTTGGGGTGTTGTTTGGGAAGGAGGTCTGGTGTGGTTACCGGGAGAAGTGGAATGAGGTTGCGTCCATTCACCGGCGGCTTCGTCGGGGTCTTGGGGACACGCTGGTCGGGTTGACGTGGGTAGGGGCGAGGAGTTGGACGCACACGACCCGTGGCGGTGTGTGGGTGCCAATGGAGGAGGGGACGTCGCATTGGGATTCGCGGCTGGTGGAGGGGTGCACGGTAACGACGTCGCGCGGCTATCAGGACGGATTGCCGCAGGTGGAGATGGGGCATTTGCGGCGGGGGGAGCGGGGGTATCTTGTTGTGGTGAATCGGCGGTGTGCGGCGGGGGACGATGCGGTCATCACCATCCGATTTCGGGCGGGGCTGGTGGATCGTGTTGTCGATGTTGAGGATCGTCGACGGGAATGGAGGGTAGGGGGAGGGGAGGGGATGGTAGACACGTTTGCGCCGGGGGGGTGGCATGTCTACATGTTGGACGGAAGATTTTATTGATGGAGGAGTTGACAGTGAGGGGGGAAGTTCGTATGTTTAAATCCCTTCAGCAGGGCCGCAGGTTCGGGCGCAAAAAGAATTTCGTGTAGTAGCCTCTTCTGGTACTTGACTTCGCGATAAATTCGTTGTATATTTAGAGCCCGCCCAGATTGCGGAAAGCCTTAAAAAGCTTGTTGTTCTTTGAAAAATAGTGTGCATAGCCAAACGTCAATGATGCTGAGCATTCAACCTTGGCGATCCATCTCGCCGTAAGGCGGGTGAATGCCAAGATTCAGACTCGACGATGTTTTGAAGTAAAACTTACAACGGAGAGTTTGATCCTGGCTCAGGACGAACGCTGGCGGCGTGCCTAACACATGCAAGTCTAGGGAGAACGGGGTAGCAATATCCCTAGTAAACTGGCGCACGGGTGAGTAACGCGTAGGCAACCTGCCCTTAGGACGGGGACAACCTCGAGAAATCGGGGCTAATACCCGATGATGCAGCGGCACCGCATGGTGACAGTTGTTAAAAGCCGCAAAGGCGCCTATGGATGGGCCTGCGTCCCATTAGGTAGTTGGCGGGGTAACGGCCCACCAAGCCAACGATGGGTAGCTGGTCTGAGAGGATGATCAGCCACACTGGAACTGAGACACGGTCCAGACTCCTACGGGAGGCAGCAGTGAGGAATATTGCGCAATGGCCGAAAGGCTGACGCAGCGACGCCGCGTGAGGGATGAAGTCCGTTAGGATGTAAACCTCTTTTGCAGGGGATGAACGACGGCGCTATAAGCGCTGGATGACCGTACCCTGCGAATAAGGATCGGCTAACTACGTGCCAGCAGCCGCGGTAATACGTAGGATCCAAGCGTTGTCCGGAATTACTGGGTGTAAAGGGCGTGTAGGTGGGCTCTTAAGTCGGTGGTGAAATCTTGCAGCTTAACTGTAAAATTGCCGTCGATACTGGGGGCCTTGAGTACGGAAGAGGGAAGTGGAATTCATGGTGTAGCGGTGAAATGTGTAGATATCATGAAGAACACCGGTAGCGAAGGCGGCTTCCTGGTCCGTTACTGACACTGAGGCGCGAAAGCGTGGGGAGCAAACAGGATTAGATACCCTGGTAGTCCACGCCCTAAACGATGGGTACTAGGTGCTGGGCCGCAAGGTTCAGTGCCAAAGCTAACGCATTAAGTACCCCACCTGGGGAGTACGATCGCAAGGTTGAAACTCAAAGGAATTGACGGGGGCCCGCACAAGCAGTGGAGCATGTGGTTCAATTCGATGCAACGCGAAGAACCTTACCCGGGTTTGAAAAGCCGGTGACCAGCCGATGAAAGTCGGTTTTGTAGCAATACACACCGGTACAGGTGCTGCATGGCTGTCGTCAGCTCGTGCCGTGAGGTGTTGGGTTAAGTCCCGCAACGAGCGCAACCCCTGCACTTAGTTGCCATCAGGTCAAGCTGGGCACTCTAAGTGGACTGCCTACGCAAGTAGTGAGGAAGGTGGGGATGACGTCAAGTCCTCATGGCCCTTACATCCGGGGCAACACACGTGCTACAATGGCCGCTACAATGGGCTGCAAAACCGCAAGGTGGAGCCAATCCC